>NZ_CP162385.1:0-137500 GCF_040931655.1 Dehalobacter sp. TBBPA1
ATGTCTCCTAATATTATATATTTAAACGCTTTCTGGGAAAATATCCTTGAGAAACTGAAAGATGAATTATCTAAGCCCAGTTTTGAAACTTGGCTGTCTTCAACGAAGCTGGTTGATTTCTCCAACAATCGGTTGACCATCAGTGTTTCCAATGAGTTTGCAAAAGACTGGCTGGAAAGCAGGTATTCCTCGCTCGTTAAATCCACTGTTCAAAATTACCTGAATGCACCAGTTACTCTAAACTTTATCGCAGAGCAAGATCCTTCCGATATTCCTCCAATAGAAACCCCTGGTGTTAATTTTGGCGTTTTGTCTCATTCCCTGAACCCAAAGTATACGTTTGATACTTTTGTAATCGGCAACGGGAATCGTTTTGCCCATGCCGCAGCACTTGCAGTTGCGGAATCTCCTGCTAAATCCTATAACCCTTTATTTGTCTACGGCGGCAGCGGGCTTGGCAAAACGCATCTAATGCATGCGATCAGTCACGTGATCAGCAAGAATTTTCCTTCGATGAAAATTCTCTATGTCACCGGCGAACAGTTCACGAATGAAATGATTGATTCTATTCGTTATGAAAGACAGGTCGAATTCCGGAACACTTACCGGAAAATTGACATCTTATTAATTGACGATATTCAGTTCCTGGCAGGCAAAGAAGGCACCCAGGAAGAATTCTTTCATACGTTTAACACTCTTTATGAGGCCAACAAACAAATCATTATTTCTTCAGACCGTCCCCCGAGAGAAATACCAACACTCGAGGAAAGACTTCGTTCGCGATTTGAATGGGGTTTAACAACTGATATTAATCCGCCTGATTACGAAACAAGAATTGCTATTTTACGCAAAAAAGCTGAGCTGGAAAATTTTATTGTACCTGATGAAATTATTATTTTTATTGCTTCCGAGATTCAATCCAATATCCGGGAGCTGGAAGGTGCCTTAAGTAAAATAACAGCTTACTGCATGCTCACTAACCAACCGATAACCGTTACCCTGGCAGAAGAGATATTGAAGGATATGATCCCACAGAAAAATCAAAAATTGATTTCTCTTGATATGATTCAAAAAAGTGTTGCTGAACATTATAAGATGTCCATTCAGGAATTCAAACAGAAGAAAAGAACAAGAACCATTGCTTTTCCCAGACAAATCGCGATGTTCCTATGCCGCGAGATGACGGATCTTTCTTTGGAACAGATCGGTGACAAATTTGGAGGCCGGGATCATACAACAGTCATTCATGCCTGTGAAAAGATAAGCGAACTGAAAAAAAATGATCCACTGGTTGAAAAGAGCATCAATGACATTATCAGTAAAATTAAATCAAGTTAGAGTCTAATGAATATTTATTTTATTTACTTAAACACACCTTAAATTAATAATTGTGGATATCATTCTATCATTTCCACATGATATCAATATATTTATCCAATCAGACAAAAACCATATTTGGCTTTATATATCCTTTTATCCACAATTATTACCGCTATACTACTACGGTTACTACTAAATTAATATCTTATTATGAATAGTGAATAAATATGGTATAATTTTGAAATAGAGTCAGAATACATAGGAGGTATCCGATGAAAGTCTTATGCAAAAAGGAAGATTTGATTTTAGGAATCAATACTGTACAAAGAGCCGTGTCCTCCAAAAATACGCTTCCTATACTTCAAGGAGTCAGACTGAGAGCAGAAAAACAAAATCTCTGGTTTGAAGCCACTGATCTAGAAATTGGTATTCGATGCCAAGTCCCAGTCAATGTTCAGGAAGAAGGACAAGTCGTTTTACCGGCTAGGCTTTTTTCGGAAATTGCCAGGAAGCTTCCGGATACCGAAATTAGAATTGAAAGTACTGACAATAATATTAATATCTTTTACGATTCCTCTGATTTTGCGGTGAATGGATATGATCCTGAAGAGTATCCTGAGATTTCCGATATTACTTCCAATGAAAGCATTGAACTTCCGGCTTTACTTTTTAAAAGTATGATTCGTAAGACCATATTCGCCTGTTCAGTCGAAGAAACCAGACCTGTTTTTACCGGCGTGCTACTTCAGGTGAATAAAGAAAATATAACACTTGTCGGAACAGATACGCACCGACTAGCACTCAGCAATGAAGTTTTGCAGGGAAATCAAAAAGAGTTCAACGGGATTATTCCAGCCAAGACGCTGCATGAGATTTATAGGCTAATGGAAGATGATGACAGTATTTTAATCAGTTTTAACAATTCCAGAATTATTTTTAAATTTAGCCAGGTTCAAATTGTCACCCGTCTGATTGAAGGACAGTTTCCAAGCTACAAACAGGTTATTCCAGCAACATGCAACACGAAACTTTTGATATATACTCGAAAATTGATGGATGCAGTAGAAAGAGCCTCTCTTTTATCCAAAGACAATTACTTGAAGACCAATACGGTCCGTTTTAATATTGAGAATTCCCATATTAACATCAATCATTTTTCGGAAATGGGTAAAGTATTTGAACAGCTCGAAGTGGAACAGAATGGAGAGGACGTTGCAATTTCTTTTAATGCCAAGTATATCATTGACCTGCTTAAAGTTGTAGACACCGAAAACGTGGTTATGGAAGTTTCTGGACCATCTAGCCCCTGTATCTTCAGGCCCGAAAGTAATGATAAATATTTATGTTTAGTTCTGCCGCTAAGAAATTAGCATGATGATTCGTTTTTAAACATGTATATTAAAGACTTATATTTGGTTAATTTCAGAAATTATCAAGAACAAAAGATTGACTTCCAGCCGGGAATCAACCTGCTAATGGGTTCCAACGGTCAGGGAAAAACGAACATCCTTGAAGGAATCGGGTATCTTATTAGCGGTAAATCGGCCCGCTGTAAGTCAGAAAATGATTTAATACGCTGGGGGGAGAAAAATTTTTATCTCTCAGGTTCTTTTCTTGTTTCAGAAAGGCTCTTCATGCTGGAGGGTTATTACGAGACCGGAAAAAAAGTCATGAAGATTAACCAATTGGCTTGTAAACGTCTTTCAGATTACGTTGGTACAGTCAATGGGGTTTCTTTTTATCCGGATGATTTAAATATTGTTAAAAAAGGACCCAACGAAAGAAGGCGTTTTATTGATCTGCTGATTGCCCAGATTAGACCTACGCATTTTGCCCTTCTAAATGCTTATTTAAGGGCTGTTCACCAGAAAAATATTCTTTTGAAAAACGAAAGGAATATTAATCTGTTAAGAATTCAGCTCCAGGCATGGAATGAACAAATTTGTGAGATCGGTTCCAAGATTATTATTAATCGATCTGAATTTACAGATAAACTGAATACCCACTGCAGAAAGATATTTCAAAGCATTTTTTCGGATGAGGACCATCTCGATATCATTTATCAAGCCTTAGGAAAAAAGGATTTAGAGCAGGCTTTACAAAGCTTTCCGGAGATACTTGAGAAAAAAATGATGCAGGAAATTGAGAGAAAAGCTGTATTGTTCGGACCCCACCGCGACGAAATAATTATTTATCTGAATGGAAATGATACAAGAATATTTGCATCTCAAGGTCAGCAGCGTTCTCTGGTGCTCAGTCTAAAGCTGGCTGAAATGGAAATCATCCGGAATGAAAAAGATGAATATCCGATTTTACTGCTGGATGATGTTCTTTCCGAATTGGATGAATATCGGAGGGACTATTTGATTGAGTATATTAATACCCTGCAAAAACAGACAATCATCACCATGACTGGTGCAGATGACAGGATTACGAATCAGAACGCAGTGGTATATCAGGTATCTAATGGAAATATAAGGAGGAAATAGTTGATGTTTCTGCACATCGGTAATAATATTATGGTGAGAAAAGACAAAATCATTCTGGTTCTTGATTTGGATACAGCAGGAAGCAACCAGATTTCCCGCAGTTTGTTGAATAAAATGATGAAAAAGGGAAACGTACAGAATATTACTGAAAAAGGAAAAGAAAAATCCTTTGTGATGACAGATTCGGAATATTATCTGTCTCCGATTTCTTCGTCAACGTTAATGAAAAGATCACAAAGCGGAAGTATTCTTTAGTGTATAAGCAAGTGTAAGTACTTTTTTATACATCTAGACTTCTAGGACTTCTGCCAAAGGATTGGCGCCAGCCAAGTTTTCTTTAAGGAAGACGATTCGTTGTTTTATTGACCTCCGGAAGATGGGAGGTCTTCATATTTGAATGAAAGCAGATTTTATAGTATAATATTAAGGTTAAAGGATAAATTTGGGAGGGAACAGCTTTGCAAAATGAATCGGAATTAGCAAATCAAATAAATCCCGGATCTGATTATAATGCCGGCCAGATAGAAGTACTCGAAGGATTAGAAGCTGTTCGAAAACGCCCCGGTATGTACATCGGTTCCACCAGCAGCCGTGGTTTGCACCATCTGGTTTATGAGATCGTTGACAATAGCATCGATGAGGCTATGGCTGGTTACTGCGATGAAATAGAAGTTATTATTCATCAGGGAGAGAGTATTACTGTTCAAGATAATGGCCGCGGCATACCGGTTGATATGCATGAAAAGATGCAAAAGCCGGCAGTGGAAGTTGCCTTGACAGTATTGCATGCCGGCGGAAAATTTAATAACGAGGCTTATAAGGTTTCTGGTGGCCTGCACGGGGTCGGCATGAGCGTTGTTAATGCGCTTTCCGTTAATTTGTGTGTCGAGATCAAAAAAGATGGGAAAAAGTACAGCCAGGAATATTCCCGCGGCAAAACACTGACGGAACTCAAGCAAATCGGTACGTACCAAGGAAGATCCGGGACAATGATTACTTTCCAGCCTGATCCGGAAATCTTCGAAGATATCGTTTATGACTATGAAGTTCTGGCGCATCGTTTGAAGGAGCTTTCATTTCTGAATAAAAATGTCATGATTACTCTGATTGACGAGCGGAGCGAGGCCAAAGATGTCTATAATCACAATAATGGGCTGATTGATTTTGTAGAATATTTAAATAAAAATAAAGATCCGATTCATCAGAAAGCGATTGTATTTGAGACGGAGAAAGATAATACAAAGGTTGAGATTGCCCTTCAGTATAACGAAAGTTATACCGAAACCTTATTTTCGTATGCTAATAATATCAATACCACAGAAGGCGGGACGCACGAAGCGGGATTTAAAGCGGCTCTGACCAGAGTTGTTAATGACTACGCGCGTAAAAACAATATTTTAAAAGGCAATGAGAATAACTTAAGCGGTGAGGATGTCAGAGAAGGCCTTACAGCCATTATTTCGGTTAAGATCATGGAACCTCAGTTTGAAGGACAGACAAAGACTAAACTGGGTAACAGTGAAGTTAGATCCATTGTCGACAGCGTGGTTGGCGAAGGTTTAACGACCTTTTTTGAAGAAAATCCAGCCGTTGCCAAAAAGATTGTTGAAAAGGGCTTGCAGGCTACCCGGGCAAGGCTTGCCGCCCGTAAGGCCAGAGATCTTACCCGCAGAAAAAGTGCATTGGAAAGTACTTCTTTGCCGGGTAAACTGGCCGA
Source organism: Dehalobacter sp. TBBPA1 (assembly GCF_040931655.1). NCBI lineage: Bacteria > Bacillati > Bacillota > Clostridia > Eubacteriales > Desulfitobacteriaceae > Dehalobacter > Dehalobacter sp. TBBPA1. Next base: position 5,527 of record NZ_CP162385.1, read on the forward strand.
CTGCACCTGGAAAGATCCAAGGTACTGTGAAATGTACATCGTCGAAGGAGACAGCGCCGGCGGCTCAGCCAAACAAGGCAGGAATCAGAAATTTCAAGCGATTCTGCCGTTGCGCGGTAAAATTTTAAACGTCGAAAAAGCCCGATTGGACAGGATTCTGGGAAATATGGAAATAAGAGCAATGATCACAGCGCTTGGAACGGGCATATCTGAAGATTTTGATATTGAAAAAGCCCGCTATCATAAAGTTGTGATTATGACAGATGCCGATGTCGATGGCGCACATATCCGGATTCTCTTGTTGACATTTTTCTACAGGTTTATGAAACCGCTGATTGAAAATCATTATGTTTATATTGCGCAGCCACCACTTTTTAAGATTAAAAACGGTAAACAAATTCAATATGCTTATAGTGATAAAGAATTGAGTAAGGTTATGGAAACTGTCGGCAGAGAAAAGACAGAAATCCAACGCTATAAAGGTCTTGGTGAAATGAATCCCGAACAGCTTTGGGAGACAACCATGGATCCTGAATCGCGGACCATGTTCCAGGTCGAAATGGAAGATGCCATGAAAGCGGATGAATTGTTCACGATGCTGATGGGCGATAAAGTGGAGCCCCGTAAGGAATTTATTCAAAAACATGCCAGGGATGTACGAAATCTGGATATTTAAAGGAGCGTTGAACCATGTCCATGGAACTTTTTAGCGGCAAGGTTTTGCCCATTGAAATTTCCGATGAATTAAAAAAATCATTTATAGATTATTCCATGAGCGTTATTGTCAGCCGAGCCTTGCCGGATGTACGCGACGGACTGAAACCGGTTCATCGCAGAATTCTTTATGCGATGAATGAATTAGGGATGACGCCGAATAAAGGGTATAGTAAATCGGCCAGACTGGTTGGGGATTGCATGGGGAAATATCACCCACATGGAGATTCATCGATCTATGATGCGTCTGTCAGGATGGCGCAGAATTTTTCCAGTCGTTATCCTTTAATTGACGGACATGGCAACTTTGGTTCCATTGATGGCGATTCAGCGGCTGCCATGCGTTATACAGAGATGAAGATGGCTTCGCTGGCTACGTATATGCTGGCTGATATTGATAAGGATACCGTCAACTTTAGTCCGAACTATGATGAAAGAGAAAAAGAGCCGGACGTTTTGCCGGCGAAATTTCCGAATTTATTGGTTAACGGTTCTTCCGGGATTGCTGTCGGGATGGCCACGAATATACCGCCGCACAATTTGGGAGAAGTCATCGATGGCGTCGTATATTTGATGGACAGTGAGGATAACGAAGATGGAGCACCTCGACCTGGAATTAGAGATCTGATGAAATTTATTAAAGGACCTGATTTTCCGACCGGTGCCCAAATCATGGGCACGGAAGGAATCATCAGCGCGTACACGACTGGCAGGGGATCAATCAAGGTCCGGGCGAAGGCCAATATCGAAAAAATCGAAAAAAACGGAAAAATGCAGATCGTTGTTACGGAAATTCCGTATGTGGTCAATAAGTCCCGGCTGATTGAAAAGATAGCTGAACTTGTTCAGGAAAAGAAAATCGAAGGTATTACCGATTTGCGCGATGAGACCACAATGAAAGGGATTCGTATTGTGATTGAACTGCGCAGGGATGTTACACCTCAGGTCATTCTGAATCAGTTGTATAAGCATACCCAGATGGAAGATAGTTTCGGGATCAATATGCTGGCGCTGGTTGACAATACCCCGAAAGTACTCAACCTGCAGGAAATTCTGGAATATTTTATCAAACACCAAAAGGAAGTTATTGTCCGGCGCAGCCGGTTTGAACTGAAGAAAGCAGAAGATGAGGCACATATTGTTGAAGGACTGCGCAAGGCGCTGGACTATATCGATGAAGTCATTGAGATCATTCGTTCTTCCAAGGATGATGACATTGCTAAAGCCAAACTGATCCTGCGCTTTGATTTCAGCGACAGACAGGCTCAGGCTATTCTGGACATGCGCTTAAAGCGCCTAACCGGTTTGGAACGTGAAAAATTGGATGCCCAGTATCAAAGGCTGATGGATGAGATTGCTTACCTGACGGCAGTTTTGAATTCGGACAAAATGGTTCGTGGAATTATTAAAACTGAACTGAAGGAAATCAGGGATAAATTTGCGGACTCGAGACGTTCAGAAATTACCTTTGATGCGACGAAGATGGAAATTGAAGATCTGATCGCGGATGAGGACGTCGTAATTACGGTCACACACAGAGGGTATATCAAAAGACTGCCCTTAAACACCTATCACAGCCAGAGAAGAGGTGGACGTGGTGTCAACGGCATGTCTACCGGAGAAAATGATTTTGTGGAGAGCCTGTTTATTGCCTCTACACATCATCATATTCTTTTCTTCACTTCACGTGGCAAGGTTTACCGTCTGCGGGCGCATGAAATACCTGAGGCAAGCCGGACCGCTAAAGGGACTGCGATTGTGAACCTTTTGAGTCTTGCGCAGGATGAAAAAGTCACTGCGACGATTGCTGTCAAGGAGTTTAAAGACCAATTCAACCTGCTGACAGCAACGAAAAACGGAATTGTCAAAAAGACTTCGCTCCAGGATTACGACACAAAAAGAAGTGATGGCTTGATTGCGCTGACGCTGGATGAAAATGACGAACTGATCGGCGTGCGCCTCACGAAACAAGATGATGATGTCGTGATTGCAACCCGTCTGGGTTTGGCGATTCGTTTCTCTGAGGAAGATGTCAGAGCCATGGGACGGACAGCCCGCGGCGTAAGAGGAATCTCTCTCAGGAAAGATGACTATGTCATTGCCATGGATGTCGTGGATAAAACCACTAGTGATTTGGAATTGCTGACCGTTACCGAGAATGGCTTTGCTAAACGAAGCGAACTCAGTGAATTCCGGATCCAGGGACGCGGTGGCAAAGGCATTATCGGGCACAGAGTCACTTCTAAGACTGGGCCTCTGGCCGCCGTCAAGGTCGTCACCGCCGATCAGGAACTGATGGTCATTACCGATGAAGGCATTGTGATCCGTCAGGAAGTCAGCGGCATCTCCGTCCAGGGGAGATCGGCCCAGGGAGTCACTGCCATGAGAACCGGTGAAAGCAAGGTCGTGGCCGTAGCTAAATTTGTAAGCAAAGAAGAAGAATAAACGATTAATAAAATGATGTTAACAGGGAACAATAGGACGATTAACAGATCTATTAGGAGGAATCATTCATGGTTAAGGTAGCTTCATGGAAAGTAAAAACAGGCTTGGCGGAGATGTTAAAAGGCGGCGTCATTATGGATGTCACAACACCCGAGCAGGCAAAAATAGCGGAGGAAGCCGGGGCCTGTGCAGTTATGGCCCTGGAAAGAGTGCCCTCTGATATCCGGGCGGCAGGCGGTGTGGCAAGAATGGCCGATCCGACCATCGTTAAAAAAATCATGGAGGCAGTAACCATTCCGGTTATGGCTAAAGCAAGAATCGGACACTTTGTCGAAGCCCGGATCCTAGAAGCACTTGGCGCGGATTACATCGATGAGAGCGAAGTTCTGACTCCTGCCGACGACCTTTATCACATTGATAAGCATAATTTTAAAGTGCCATTTGTCTGCGGTGCGCGCAATCTGGGTGAAGCCCTGCGTCGGATTGGCGAGGGTACTGCGATGATCCGCACCAAAGGTGAACCCGGAACAGGCAATGTGGTTGAGGCAGTGCGTCATATGCGGACGGTTATGGCCGATATCCGCCGTCTGACCACCATGCCGAAAGAGGAACTGATGACCGCAGCCAAGGAAATGGCTGCACCTTACGATTTAGTTCTATATGTTGCCGAACACGGCAAACTGCCGGTTGTAAATTTTGCCGCAGGCGGAATTGCAACACCGGCTGATGCAGCCCTCATGATGCAGCTGGGTTGCGACGGTATTTTTGTTGGCTCCGGCATATTTAAATCCTCTGAACCAGCCAAGAGAGCCAGAGCAATCGTTCTCGCAACCACTCATCACAATGATCCGGACATACTGGCCAAACTTTCCGAAGAAATCGGTGAAGCAATGCCTGGTCTGGAGATTTCCTCGATTGCTCCGGCGGAAAGAATGCAGGATCGGGGCTGGTGAGCATGAAAAAGAAGATTGGTGTCCTGGCTATCCAGGGCGCTTTTCGCGAGCACTGCAAATCTTTGGAAAAACTTGGAGTTGAAGCAGTTGAAGTCCGCAGTGTCGATGATTTAAAAGGAATCAGTGGGCTGATTATTCCCGGCGGGGAAAGCACAGCAATCGGTAAGCAGCTTGAAATTGACGGTTTTGGCGATAAAATTGTAGAAATGGCTGGTGAAGGTTTTCCCATTTTTGGGACGTGTGCCGGTATGATTCTGCTCAGTAAAAAAATTGACCGGAGTAACCAGTATTCTTTGGGGCTTCTGGATATATCCGTCAAACGAAATGCTTTTGGCCGGCAGATTGCGAGTTTTGAAGCCGATATCCCGGTTAAGGGACTAAAAGGCGGAAATTTGCGAGCCGTATTCATCCGCGCGCCGTATGTGACGGAAGCAGGTCCGGAGGTCGATGTGCTGGCCGCATATGCTGGCAAGATTGTCTTGGTCCAGGATGATCATATTCTGGCCAGCGCGTTTCATCCCGAGCTTACCGATGATACCAGAATTCATGAATATTTCATTAACATCGTTGATCAGTATCGAAAATAGGAGGGGCCCGTTATGCTCGATCTAAAATTTGTGCGCAGCAATCCCGAGATTGTCAAAGAAGCGTTAGCGAAACGCTGTGCCGATATCAACCTGGATGATTTTTTGCGCCAAGAGGAAAAAAGACGGCAAATCTTATTTGAGGCGGAAAATCTGAAAGCGGAACGCAATAAGGTATCTGAAGAAGTTGCCCGGCGGAAGAAAAGCGGGCAGGATGCCGAGGAGCTGATCCTTCAAATGCGTGAGGTTGGTCAGAACATCAAAACGCTGGATGACAGTTTAAACGAGATCGAGCAAAAAATGCTGGAAGTACTCTATTTGATCCCGAATATTCCCGATGCATCTGTTCCGGTTGGTAAAGATGAAAATGATAACATCCAAGTCCGCAAATGGGGTGAACCCAGGAAGTTTGAATTTCAACCACTGGCCCACTATGAGCTGGGGGAAAACCTAGATATTTTAGATTTTGCCCGGGCCGGCAAAGTAACCGGGACTCGATTTACGTTCTACAAAGGGCTCGGAGCGCGCCTGGAAAGAGCCTTGATCAATTTTATGATGGACAGGCATGCTGCCAAAGGCTATACGGAGGTCTTTCCGCCGTTTATGGTCAACCGGCAATCTATGTTTTCCACCGGCCAGCTGCCCAAATTTGAAGAAGACGCTTTTAAAGTAGAAAAAACTGATTATTTCCTGATTCCTACAGCGGAAGTACCGGTCACCAATATTTACAGAGATGAGATCCTTGAAGCAGATATGCTTCCAATTAAATTTTGTGCCTACAGTGCGTGTTTCCGCGCCGAAGCCGGAGCGTCCGGGAGGGATACTCGCGGGCTGATCCGCCAGCATCAGTTTAATAAAGTCGAGCTTGTAAAATTCTCCTTTCCGGAGAACTCTTTCCAGGAGTTGGAGATGCTGACCGCGGATGCTGAAGCGATTTTGCAGGAACTGGAACTCTCTTACCGCGTTGTTGCCTTGTCCACCGGCGATCTTGGATTCAGCTCTGCTAAAACGTACGACATTGAAGTATGGCTGCCAAGCTTTAATCTGTACAGGGAAATATCTTCCTGCAGCAATTTTATTGATTTTCAGGCCAGAAGAGCGAATATTCGCTTTCGGCGCGGACCTAAGGAAAAACCGGAGTTTGTGCATACCTTGAACGGCAGCGGACTGGCCATCGGCAGGACCGTATCGGCCATTCTGGAGAACTACCAGGAAGAAGACGGCAGAATCAGGATTCCGAAAGTACTGGTTCCGTACATGGGCACGGAATTTATTGGTTAGATTAGAATAAAAGTTTTTTAGATTATGTTGAGAGCATTAATTCAATTAGATTATTATATTATTTGTTGCTTCATTATTTAAAATTGGCGCAAACAGCTTCTTGTTTAGTTATAAAGTTTATGTTATACTATCTTTCGTCTTACTGCTGGAGGGGTGTCCGAGCGGTTTAAGGAGCCGGTCTTGAAAACCGGTGACTCCGAAAGGGGCCGTGGGTTCGAATCCCACCCCCTCCGCCATGCAATCCATATGGCCTCGTAGCTCAGGTGGATAGAGCGGGGGTTTCCTAAACCCTGTCTTGCGGGGGTTCGAGTCCTCCCGGGGCCACCATTATATTGCAAAGGTTTTAAGGCCTTTTTTTTATCAGATTTGCCGTTGCAAACGTTTCGAAGTACTCGTACTATGTCAATCCTGAATCTGTATTTCCTGTCCAGCATATTTTGATTTTTCTGCGGACCTGGCAGGATGGTATTCGAGGCTGAGAGAAATGAAACATGAAGATTGGATGAGACTTGCGCTTGACCAAGCCCAAAAGGCGTATGACTGCAATGAGATTCCGGTTGGTGCGCTCGTTGTCGTGAATCAGCAGATTCTCTCTGTCGCCTTCAATGAAAAAGAGCAGAAACAAGACCCGACCGGACATGCCGAAATCCTTGCCATCCAGCGAGCAGCCGAGGCGATGGGCCACTGGCGGCTGACGGATGCGATGTTGTATGTTACCCTGGAACCCTGCCCGATGTGTGCCGGCGCGATTCTTCAAGCTAGGATTAAACACCTGGTCTACGGAGCGATGGATGCCAAAGGCGGTGCTGTTGAGTCCGTGATGAATGTACTGAACAGAAACTGTTGGAATCACAAAGTTGAAGTCACGGCAGGTGTCTTGGAAGAAGAATGCTCGGTACTGTTAAAACAATATTTTCGGGAAAAACGTACCGGAGTCTAAAGCAAAGCCTCATAAATCTTAAAAATAATATATTTATCATGGAGAAGTAGCGAAGTGGTCATAACGCGCCGCACTCGGAATCGAGTGAGTAGCGTGGAAGACATGTAGCCGAAAACCTTGTATTTATGCGGTTTTTACTACCCCTGGAGTTCAAATAAACATAGATTTTTGAGCTGTTCTATCCGAGGCGCTTAGATAGTTAATAATTCGGAGGGTTGTCCGAGAGGCTTAAGGAGCCGGTCTCGAAAACCGGTATACCGCAAGGTATCTAGGGTTCAAATCCCTAACCCTCCGCCATCATGGGGCTGCTGATCTTAAAGATTAGCAGCTCCTACCTTTTTAAGCGGTAGCGATTTCTGAATGATCTTAGCTGTTTTTTTCTTGGACTGATATTCCAGATGACCGTAAGTGTTGACTGTAGTCCGAATGTCACTATGGCCAACCCAATCCTTGATCCGCTCCATCGGTACTTCATTAGCCATCATCAAGCCTACACACGAATGCCGAAGGTCATGAAACCTGACATGGGGCAATCCGGCTTTTTTGAGTAAATCAGCGTGCCTATTGGTAATATATCCTGGGTCGATAATTTCTCCCAAAGGATGAACGCATAGATACCCAAGCCATTCCTTGCTGTAGGAGTTGCCGCAAAGTTCCCTCAGTTCCTTGTTCTCCGCTATTTTTGCTTTTATCCTTTCTTCGACATAAGGAATCAAGGGATAAGTACGGTTGCTCAAATCGGTTTTGAGCTTGTCTAATGGGATGTATATTTTTTCTTTGTTAATTCTTGCTGTGGTTACGGTATGATTGACCCTAAAGAATTTATACTTGAAATCAAACTGGCATTCTCTAGTTCTAACGCACTCACTGCGCCGCATCCCGTAAAAGCCACCCAGCAATATGGGGATTTCAATAACATCGCCGACAATAAATTCAAGGTAATACAACATTTGTTCGGCATTGAGCGTAGCAGCATTGTATTTTTCAATTTTGTGCAGGGTGATGGCGCTGTTCGGATTCACACTGATGATTTTTTTGCTAACGGCATAATTCAATGCCTGGTTGATAATGGTGTAATCCTTTACAACCGTGGACTTCTTCTTGCCGGATTTCAGTCGGTAAGCGTAATGTCCTTTAAGCAGATCGGGCGTAATCTCCCGGACCGTGCAGCCGTGAGCCTTGAAGGTTGGATATAGGTTGCGCTCGATGTTCTCCGCATATCCGGCCCAGGTATTGAGCTTGATTGGCTTGTCAAAATTAAAATCTTCGCCCACAATAATGTCTCTTTTAGCAAATCCGCAAATAGGGGATTTGCGGATTGGTTTGTATCGGAATCATCCTGAACGATATTGTCTTCATCAGGCTCTTCATGCGCAAGCGTCTTCCCAGTTTTATCAGCCACGCCATTTTTTAAGTCAAGGGAATATTGGATTCTAATTTTTTTTTTCTGGATGAGACCGTAGCCTGTCTTAAGGCTGATGCCAAGGATTTCAAACATTGTTTGATGTCAAGCACGTCGGGATATCCTTTCAGAATGATCCGGTAGGCTTTTTCCTGTGACAATTTTACATTAGCCATAGTTCAGCCTCCTTTTCATTTACATTCTGTTTTAAGATGCACAGCAAAAGGGTACGCCCTAAATTGGGCATACATATATGTTCGCATCAATGGGCGCACCCCTAACCTGCATGGTCCGTTTCAGTTTTATCGTTATGGGCTTATCGGTGGACGGTGGCTAACCGTCCTCATAGGAATTTCACCTCCCCCTATACTGACGGGCCGCCCCCATTGCCTGCGACGCTTTTAACGCTCGGACTGTGGCTGGAAGTATCAGTGTCCCAGTCTATGCTCATCGCCCCACAAGTTACCACGCTCATTTTGCGGCCTGGGTGGTGATCGCTCGTTCCCTTGGGGGAAGTCGTGGTGCACCCGCCGTCCGGCTCGGCATAGACCGAAAGTATCGATTTGCCCTAATACTTCTTGTGGTTAGCGTGCTTTCTTTGTCAAAGAGCAAAAGGCGTTTATCAGCCTGCAAAAGAATATTGGTTTATGATGTACTTTTGCAGAATGGCAAGCACAAAAAGCCTGCTACAGGAAGCGTGGAAAGGGGGGACGCGTTCTCGTTACAGGCTTTTCGTTATGCTACCCTGAAAGTCAGAATTTTTGTGAACAGATCGTGTCGGAAGCCACAAATTGCAGTCCCTGTTCGAACAGTCCGCGGGAACTCGGATGCGAAATCTGCGTCTTGAAGCCCAGGGCATGGAAGAACGTCGTCCAAAACGGCATACTGTCCTAAAACTCCAGTACGCGCGGCAGACCGATTACCGTCTTTTTTTCGTGAAAACGACACGGTTGGCATAATCCCTAAACAGTAACTCCTGACGGAGCCGGAACATGTCAGGGACTGCGTTCGCCGTCCGCTCGGCCTCGCTGACCTTTGACGCCAGTTCTTCCTTGGTATCGGCGACAATCGCGCCGCGCTCGCAGCGGTTTCTAGCGACCCATTACGCCCCGGAGCTGAAGGTTGTCACACGGTTCGGCTGTAATGGTTGGCGCATAGCGAGCAGCTGACACTGTCCTTCTGCGTGTAATCAAAGCCTGCCACAGCGTCAAACCCGATAAAGGAAGAACTGCTTCCATTTGCGTATCCGTGTTCCTCTATGAAATGCTTGGCAGCGATTGCCGCTCCCAAAGCCCCTTATTGAGTTTGGAATCAGTAATGCGCCAAGCATCGGAAGAAGAGGACCGAGGACCCGGATTCCCAGATTAGCCGGACTTACTACCACATAACTACGTTTTGGAGCGAGCGCTCTAACTGGAATAAACGCATCTCCCACTGGCTGGGTGTGATTTCCGTAAAGAAAGCATCCGGACTTTGCGCATTGTCTCAGGACAGCGATTTTCAATTTTCGCATGCAAACCAAACCGGCAGTATAAAAAAGAAAAAAGCAATGCGAGCAGATAGAGGCATTTTGATGCCAGGCGATACAACAAATTTCTACGAATCCAGACGTAATCATCCGGCGGCTGGAAAGACTGATTTTTGCTTTCAACGAAATCATCCGTATAGGATTGATAATATATTGTTTCTATTTTCTGGTTATCATTTATGTCCAAGGCCGGTAGTTTACCACGCATAACCACTATCCTTTCCGGGTCTTGCCTTGGAGTAATGTGGAACACCCTATTCGGCAACCTTGTAACCGTATCCGGAGAAACTGTTCAAGTTTTTTATTATGAATACCAATATTTTAGTGAACAAGACATAGCTAAAGACAAACAATAGTTGATGTCGTACTGTTTTTAACCAGAATGGAGGGCAAATTACCCATCCAATGGGCGTAAATAAAAACAAAGATCAGGAAGTGCCTACAAAAACCTACCTTGCGTTAAAAAGTATAGAAATCGTTAAAAAATAGATAGCATTACTCGTATCCGACGTCTGGCAAAGGCAGCTGACAGATTTGTTCTCGTGTTCGAGGCACATTGAGTGTGTCGCGTTGAAAGGATATATAATATCCAGGCCTTAGAGGCATTTGACCTTCTTTTTTCCTTTCTCTCCCGCTAACCCCTTCGACAAACGTTCTCTAATAATAGTTTCTTGTACATTTGTCGTATCTCCTTATTGGATAAATCAACTCCCATATAATGGTTAATATGCTCTCCCATTAAGAGAGGAAAGTTTAAACCACTTATTAAATTCAATGTTTTTAGAGAAAGAACACTGTCGTCTAGCTCCGGTATTTTTTTCCCAATCGTGTTTTTAATCAATTCAAATCCTTCGGTTTGGATGAAGACCAAGTACTCCTCATGTTCAGCAAGCGGTTTGTGGTGAATGGCATAGCTCGCCATGTGCCTGATAATATCCGGATACTTAAACAAGATGTCGATGTAGTTGTTGATAAACGTGGACAACTGCGTCTCCTCATCCTCGTTCCCCGTCTTCAAATATTCAAATATGTTTTTAAGCTGATCCATAACATGCTTTAAGGCTTCGTTGATTAAGACATCCTTGGAACCAAAATGATAGTTAATTGCGGCTGCATTAACACCTGCCTTCGCAGCAATTTTTCTGTTGGTAATGTTTTGAAACCCATCTTGAGCAATCATATCAATGACAACCTGAATAATTTTTTCTTTGGTTGTAAGCATATGTAATTGGCTTTTCATCTTTCAGTTCCTCCGTATTAAAAACAGCGTTTAAAACAATTGTAGAGGGAGTTACTACTCCTTTTTCAATCCCTATGGGAGTTGACATAATTTTATCATAAGGATATGATTAAATCAATCACTGATTTAATCATTGATTAAATCAGTGATTGAATGGAGGAGATGCGAATGATCAATGTACTACGTATGGGCCTAGATGTAGGATCTACAACAGTTAAAATAGTCATTATGGACGATGACGGCAGAATAATTTATAAAAACTATCGCCGGCATCACGTAGAAAACCGAAAGCACACCGCTCAACTTCTCCAGCAGGCATATGAAGAGGTCGGAAGCAGACCCCTTACAGCCAGGGTAAGCGGTTCAGCAGGATTGGCGATCTCCTCCTGGTTGGGCGTTAAACATATTCAGGAAGTCATTGCATGTAATCATGCGATCGAGTGCTTTATCCCTCAAACCGATGTTGCCGTCGAACTGGGGGGAGAAGATGCAAAGCTTACTTTTTTCCGTGGCGGGTTAGATCAACGCATGAATGGAATCTGCGCAGGAGGAACAGGCGCATTTATCGACCAAATGGCAACCCTGCTGGGGACAGATGCCCCTGGCTTAAACGAACTGGCCAGGCATTATTCCAGCATCTATCCGGTGGCAGCCCGTTGCGGTGTTTTTGCCAAAACGGACATTCAAGTGCTTTTAAATGAAGGTGCACGTAAAGAAGACATTGCAGCTTCTGTGTTTCAAGCGGTTGTCAATCAGACGATCAGTGGGCTGGCCGGCGGAAAACCAATAAGAGGTAATGTCGCCTTTCTCGGTGGTCCACTGCACTTCTTATCTGAACTTCGTGCAAGGTTTAAAGACACCCTGCAGCTTGATGATAAACAGGTCATCTTTCCGGAACAGGCGCAGTTTTTTGTGGCAATGGGTGCGGCGTTAACATCCGACAACGATAAGATTATCCATTTACCGGGCCTCATACAACGCTTAGCTGATGTAGAAGTTAGCCATGAGATTTCTCGGCTGCAGCCTCTCTTTAAGGATGCGGATGAGCTGGATCAGTTCCGCAAGCGGCATGATCTTCACCAGATCGGCAAGAGAGACTTAAACAGCTTTGCAGGAGACTGCTTTTTGGGTATCGACGCCGGTTCAACCACGACCAAAGCAGCCTTGATCGATGAAAATGGAGACCTCCTCTATTCTTACTATAGCAATAATACGGGTGATCCCTTGAATTTTGGCATCAATATCCTAAGAGACCTGTACAGCCGCCTGCCAGTCAACGCAAGAATTGCCAATGCAGCCGTAACAGGCTATGGCGAAGGACTCTTAAAAGCCGCTCTGCGTGTTGATATAGGGGAGGTGGAAACGGTGGCCCACCACAGCGCCGCGCAGTTTTTTGCACCCGGTGTAGATCTGATCCTGGATATTGGCGGCCAGGACATGAAATGCCTCAAGATTAGGGGCGGCATCATCGAAAATATTATGCTCAATGAAGCTTGTTCGTCGGGGTGTGGTTCTTTTATCGAAGGCTTTGCCAACACATTAAATCTATCGGTGCAAGACTTCGCCCAGCTGGCACTCCATGCGTCAGCCCCGGTGGATTTAGGTTCCCGCTGTACCGTCTTTATGAATTCTATGGTAAAGCAGGCCCAGACGGAAGGGGCTACAGTCGGCGATATCTCAGCCGGGCTTTCATACTCGGTCATTAAAAATGCCTTGTTTAAAGTAATGAAGATGAGAAATCCTCAAGAGCTGGGTGAAAAGATTGTGGTTCAGGGCGGGACCTTTCAAAACGATGCAGTCCTCCGAAGTCTGGAGCTTATCATTGAAAAAGAAGTGATTCGGCCCAATATTGCACCGTTGATGGGGGCCTTTGGCGCAGCACTCATTGCCCGGGATCGCAGCCCCAAAGGGCAGGCGAGTTCACTGTTATCCAAAGAACAATTAGAACATTTTTCTATTCAAACCGCTTTAAACCGCTGTGGGGGCTGTGGCAATACTTGTTTACTCACCATTAATAAGTTTCAGGATGGCAGCAGATTCGTATCCGGTAATCGCTGCGAAAAAACCTTTGCGAAACAAAGTAAAGAGCATTCTTATCCAAATCTCTATGCTTACAAATATAAACGACTTCTTGCTTATGAACCTTTGCCTGAGAAAGACGCCAGAAGGGGAGCTGTTGGCATTCCAATGGTTCTAAACATGTACGAAAATTATCCTTTTTGGTTTACCTTTTTTACTGAGTTGGGCTTCAGGGTGGAACTTTCCCCCCGTTCATCACGGTCGCTTTATGAACAAGGTATTGAGACCATCCCTTCAGATACGGCCTGTTTTCCTGCCAAATTGGTGCATGGGCATATCGCCGCCCTGATTAAGCGGGGGATAAAGCAGATTTTCTATCCTTCCATCATTCATGAGCGTTTGGAGCAAAAAGAGGCGGATAACCATTTTAATTGTCCAATGGTTATTTCCTATTCCGAAGTCATTAAAAATAATATGGACATCATAGGGGAGAATGACGTGAAGCTGATGGCCCCCTTTCTGCCTTACGATAATAAGAAGCAGCTAATCATCAGACTTCATCAAGAATTAAGTAACCACGGGATTTCGAAAAAAGAAATCGCTCGGGCTGTAAACAGGGCCTGGTTGGAAGATCTGCACTTCAAAGATGAGATTCGGAAAAAAGGCGAAGAAGTACTGGCTTACCTTAAAGAAACCGGAAAACATGGCATTGTGCTGGCCGGTCGTCCTTACCACATCGACCCGGAAATCAATCATGGCATACCGGAGATGATAAATTCTCTGGGGATGGTGGTTCTCTCAGAAGATGCAGTGGCTCACCTGGGGACCGTTGCGCGCCCTATACGCGTTATTGACCAATGGATGTATCATTCGCGGCTTTATGCGGCGGCCAGCTTTGTGAGCACCCAATTTAATTTGGAGCTGGTTCAGTTGAATTCCTTTGGCTGTGGCCTGGACGCCATTACCTGTGACCAGGTGCAAGAAATTCTCAAAGCCCGGGGCAAGGTTTACACCGTCCTTAAAATCGATGAAGGCAGCAATCTTGGCGCAGCCAAAATCAGGCTCCGCTCTCTTCTGGCAGTCATCAGGGAAAGAAAGAAAAATCCTACGGCAACTGAGAGTGTGCCTTGTGTACAGAAGAGAACCGTGTTTACCAGAAAGATGAAGGAGACCCATACCATCCTGTTCCCTCAGATGGCCCCGATTCATTTTGAATTTTTAGAAGAAGTATTTAAAAACGAAGGGTACCATGTCGAACTGCTGCCTACGGTGGATAAAAAGGCTGTGGATGAGGGCGTTAAATATGTGAACAATGATGCCTGCTATCCAGCCATCATTGTCATTGGGCAACTGCTTAAAGCCCTTCAATCAGGTAAATACGATCTCAACAATACTTCAGTCATCATGAGTCAGACTGGTGGTGGATGTCGAGCCACCAACTATATTGGTCTTCTCAGAAAAGCACTTAAAGAGGCTGGTTTTGAAAATATCCCAGTTTTATCTGCCAACCTTTATGGCGCAGAAAAAACCCCGGCTTTAAAATAACTACCAATCTCATAAAAAAAGCGATTAAAGCCCTTGTTTATGGCGATCTACTGATGCGCGTTTTGCACCGTGTAAGGCCCTACGAAAAAATTCCGGGGTCAGCCGACGTACTCTATCAGAAATGGGTGGAACGTTGCAAGGCGCAGCTGGTCACTGGAAACAAACAGGCATTTGAAAACAACCTGCAGGGAATTGTAAAAGAGTTTGATCAGTTAGCTTTGTCAGCATTAATTAAACCTCGGGTGGGTCTGGTAGGAGAAATTTTGGTCAAATACCATCCTGCTGCCAACAACAATATCGTAAGAATCCTGGAAAAAGAAGGGGCCGAAGTGGTGCTGCCGGATCTGATGGATTTCTTCCTTTTTTGTGCCTATGACTATATATTTAAGGCTAAGTATTTATCTGGAAAAACGAGTGATTTATTACGGGGGAAGGTTCTTATTCATAACTTTGAGAATAATCGTAAGCGCATGAATGTGCTCCTGGAACAAAGTCAGCGCTTTCATGCCCCTGATTCGATCTACCATAAGGCCAATCTCGCCAGCCAGATTATGTCATTGGGACACCACTGCGGGGAAGGATGGTTTTTAACTGCCGAAATGATTGACTTGATTCAGAGCGGGGTCCCCAATATCGTTTGTGTGCAGCCTTTTGGTTGCCTTCCCAATCATGTTGTCGGCAAAGGGATGATAAAGGAATTAAAAAAAACCTATCCAGAAGCTAACATTACTGCGATCGATTATGATCCTGGTGCCAGTGAAGTCAATCAGCTCAATCGCCTAAAGCTAATGCTATCAGTTGCTTTTAAAAATATACTACCCATGAGCGAGCCTCATCCTAGCCGTCATTTGCCCACGTTTCATGTGCCTAATAGCCAGTAAGATGCAATCGGGTTCTACTCATTATTTTGGAGGTATTAGCGAAAGTATCTACTGGAATACATGTCGAATGGTCTAAATGTTAATGAGGTAAGGTTATAATAATGAAAAAAATTACACGTAATAAAATAGTACTTAAAGCTTATGAGTTGTATCAATATAAGGGCTTTAAAAGTGTTTCGATGAACTAGCTGAACATCTTAATATCAGTAAACGTACTTTAACCGCTATTTTGACAGCAAAGAAGAGATTATTGAGATAGTAATAATGACTGTAATAAACCAACTACAAGTTCTAGGTGATCAGATTGTAATGTCCATTGATAATCCCGTAAATAAACTATTTAGGATTCTTATTAACAATAATAGAGTCAACTAAAATAACGCCTTTATTTTTTTATGACATTAAAAAATATTTTCCAGAATTCAAATCAAAGCTTATTAATCAAAATTTCTTTAAATTAGGGAAATTATAAAAGAAGGACAAGAACAAGGCTTTATAAGAAATGAAATAAATTGTGATTTGGACTTGTCATTCATGACATCCTCCGGCAGGCCATAGCTTCCGACTTCCGCTAAAACAAGGTGTGTCAGGCTTGTTTGGTGACGTATGGATTTCTTCGTCCACCATTTCAAGAATGGAGGGGCTAAGCTCAGTTAAACGGATATACCGGAATATTTGAGGACCACTTTCACCAGATTGTTTTGCTAGAGTTTCTCTTGATGATGTTCCTTTTAACTTCTGTTCAACTTGAATAGAAGTTAAATCTGTCCGAAATCTTTGGTATACTCATTTTCTAATTCATTAATCTTTTTGTATTGATACAGCAGGATATCGGTAACTGTTATCCGTTGTCTCCTGTCTTCTGATGTGCTAACATAATCGTAGGCTGTTGATACGCAAATACCCAAGATGGCACACATTTCCTTTTGTGTGACATATTCAGGATAACGATCAATTACCGAACGGCAATATTCATTGAAATTCATTTGCTTCATTCACTTTCTTAAATTTGTCAACGGCAAGTGGTGAAGTGAGTTTTAATGGTTAAGAATGATAGAATTTTCGAGTTCTATCCGAGTTCTATCCAAAACAGGGTTGGACGCAATTTTTTCGCTGATTTTTGCAATGCCTAATTTTCCTGGCAAACACGAAAAAAATTCCCGAAATCCCTGATTTCACAAGGCTTTCGGAGAATACTATCTACATGTATTGACTTCCATCTACCGTTAAAGTACAATTAAGCAGTTAGACTCGAAATCAAATCGGTCAAAGGCTCGACCGCTCGGCGAAAACCCAGTAACCATCAGGCTTTGTTAGCGCCGGATGAGTGAAAAATTTTTGCGAATGCTAACACTTTGCTAACAGTTTTCTAAAAAGCGTTTTTCCGCTTCGGCGGTAAAATATATATGGAAGAGTATCGAAGTGGTTGTAACGGCCCTGACTCGAAATGCGGTTGTCCGCAAGGGCACGTGGGTTCGAATCCCACCTTCTCCGCCATTGAAGATAAAGCTTCATCGCAAGATGAAGCTTATATTAATAAGAAGGTGGGATTCGAACGGGCGGATAAAGAAAAGCCGACCTATGGGAGGGTTTTCCCGCCCCGGCGTGAAAGCGAGCCGAAGGCGAGCGGAGCGAATCCCACCTTCTCCGCCATTGAAGATAAAGCTTCATCGCAAGATGAAGCTTATTTTAATAAGAAAGTGAAATTCAAACGGGGCGCGCTCGGGCTGTCATCCATGGCCTGGCGGCAAAGTAAATTAGCTATTAAATAGTTTGTCCCCATACTTAGCATATAACAAGTTGAACCAAAGCTTATATTGCTCCCGCTTTTCTTGTTTATTTTTATACATTTCATTATCAGCATTCCTATAAATGTGATCTAAGCTGCCATTATGAGCATTCCCTAATGCAGCACCAATGGAAAAACTCACAGGTAAGTAAGAGTTTTCTTTGTTATGTTTTTCGAGTTCAAATTCGATTCTTTGACAGACCTCTTTTAATGAGCCAGGTGAACAATTTGGTAAAACAATTGCAAATTCATCACCACCTACCCGGGCAGCAACATCGTTTTCCCGGACAGAACGACGAAGTATTGAAGCAGTGAAAGTAATAAGCAAATCTCCGGCATGATGTCCCAAAGTATCGTTTACTACTTTAAGCCCGTCAACATCACATTCTATAATAGCTACTGGATTAGACCTGCCTGAACACAGTCTTAACAATTCTTCATTAAAGAATGCTCTGTTGTATAATCCTGTAAGATCATCGTGAAAACTGATAAATTTTAACCTGTCCTCAATTTGTTTTCTATATGTTAAATCCGTAAATATAATCACTGTACCTTTATATTTTTCACTTACGTCCAGCATGCGGTGAAAGTTTATAACCAGATTCCTAATTCCTAATTCGAGCATCTTCAAATTCTTTTCAATGGATATTTCAATATCATTTCCGCTGATAAAAGTAGTGAATTCTTCTGCGAGCCAAGGTAATGCATGTACAAAATATATTTTAGGTTTTTCACTGGAATAATAAGATGTCCCATCAATTCCTGCAGACTTAAGAAACTCTTTAGCAGCATTGTTCATGTTGTCAATCATATTATCACTATCCAAAATGATCGAAGGAGTTGGAATGCTTTCAAATATTGTTAAATACTTATTCTTTTCATTCGTCATCATACGATTTGTATTTTGAAGACTTAGCGTAAGTACTTCCTTTTTCTCGTTGATCCACTCACTGCTAAAAGCTAATTCTACACGATCAAAAAACCGATTAATAAACAATAAGAAGTAATCACAATCTATATTTTTTTTCCTATAAGTTTCTATTATCAGATCGAGATAGGATTGACGATAATATTTCATCAATCCTAAAAACATTTCTAGGGTAACGCCACGTTTACGATGAAGCTGTGCTTCAAGTATCCCAAAAGAACCAATTGGATCATTTACATAATCTTCATCCACATTTAATTCAGGTATAGATTCACAGGACTTGAGAACTGAGATTAAAGCTTCGGATAACCCGTCAATTGATGTACGCCAAGCTTCTTCCAGAGTAGAGGTATATTTTGTATAATTATGCATTTTTGCATATTCTAAGGTACGTCTAATTAAAAATGTTTGATTTGATTGGATCAACTCAACTGGCTCTTTCATCATAGTCCCTCCTCTCCTTTAGAAAGAATTAAAAAAGTGTATTTAGAATCAATGATTCGACATTAAATGACATACTCCTCTCCGTTTGTATCAAACTATCATTTGGGATTATGCAGATCCATATTTCCTAATTTGATGGGACTTAATTCCTAAATATTAAGGAAGAAAAAGGAATTAAATTAATACTGTAGAATTTAAATTTCACGTAGTTAATCTTATTTTTACATTATTTTTAATTGAGAGTAAGTTACTCGATGCAAACGGTGGTATGAAAGGAGAAAAAACCATGAAACCTCGTTTATCTAGAAATATTGCAATTGCGATATGTGCAGTCATTTTTTGTTTAGGTATAGTCACCTATGGTTATGCGCAAAATGCTTACTGGCCCGGATTAAAAATAGGCGAAGATAAAACTCCATATGTTGCTGTGGCAGTGAACGGGGAGATTTCCGGTGATAAACTTATCTTACATTGGGACCAGGTTGATCATCCTAAATTTTCCGGCTATAAAGTGGTGATTTCAAAGAGCAATCCGAATCCGAAGTATCCTGACGACGGGTATTTATACTACATTACCGACAGGACCACGACCAGTGCGGTGATCAATAACAGTGAAGCATATAAAAACGGAGACTTTGGCGAGAAACTTGTCCCTGGTGAAAAATACTATTTTAGCATTACGGTGCTTTATTCGGATAAGACCGTTCCGGGTGACAGTCTGCAACTGACATATCCGGTCGGTACGACTGTCTCTTCACCGGAACCTGCCGAGGAAGCTATCGCAACGCCGACCGAAACAACGCAACCCACTAAGGAAACACCGGCTACAGAAACAAAACCCACTGTCAAACCGGCTGTATCTCCCTCTTCAAAGGCGCCTCAGGTGACCGTTTCTACGGACAACAACCGGCTCATTATCAAATGGAATCCGATTTACAGTGAAAGCTTCCAGGGCTATAAGGTCGTTATTTCCAAAAATAATTCCAGACCGGCCTATCCCAGTAGCGGTTATTTGACCTACATTACCAATCAAAGCACCAGCCGATGGGTAATCGACAACAGCACAGCGTATCACGGCGGAGACTTTGGTAGTTATCTGACTCCCGGACAGGCGTATTACGTTAGTGTGACGGCTTTATACAGCGATGGCAAGTTTGCCGGAAATGCCGTTCATGTCACGTATCCGGCCGATGGATACGATCCACTAGCAGAGAAGGAAGGTGTCCAACAGAGCTTGGATCCGATTGCCATATCGGCAACAGCTAGCGGCAGTAATTTAATTTTGAGCTGGCCAGCTTCAGAAGCAGCAAATTTTGAAGGCTACAAAGTGGTCATTTCAAAGAGTAATCCTAACCCAAAATATCCAAATGACGGTTATCTGGAATGGATTACCGACCGGAACAGGACCTCGGTGACAATCAATGCTGACACTTATTATCAGGGCGATATCCAGGGTAATTTAGTTTCCGGCGAGTACTACTATTTCAGTATCAGCATCATTTATGACGGATGGATCATTGTTCCGGGCCCTGCGCAATATGTCAGGATCCCTTAGCTGAAAAAATCTTCAGTTTTGGCTCGTTTTTTATGTGAAAAGCGGGCCTTTCTGTTGGTCTGAAACATAAAACGCAAAAAGTAAAAAGCAAAAAAAGTTCTTTTTTTTTTGAACATAATCATATATTATAAGTAGGTAGTAATAAAAAAATATACTTGTAGAATGGAAGGATGGGAGAGAATGTTGCCACTACTGCTTGCACTGCTGCCAATAGTAGTCATTGTTGTTATGCTTATTGTGTTTAAAAAGCCAGCCCATACCAGTGGAATTGTGGGTTGGCTTGCTGTTTCTCTTGTGGCGTTTTTGTTTTTCCAGACGTCGGGAGAAGTCATTGTACGCTCGACACTGGCCGGTCTTATTAAATCTTTTTCGGTATCATTGATCGTAGCCACATCGCTGCTGCAAATGGCCTATATGGAAAAGACAGGAGCCTTAAGACGAATTATTATATTTATTAAAACCTTAGCCAGTGAAAACAGAGCCGTTCAGATTATGATGATTAACATTGGATTTGGAACCCTGATGGTTGCCGTCGGGGCAACTCCCGTATCTCTTCTGCCGCCTATCTTAATTGCGATGGGATACTCTACGTATGTAGCCATAGCTTTACCGGCGATCGGATATGACTCCCTGTGTACGTATGCCTTACTCGGTGCCCCGATTGTGGTATTTGTGGATATCGCGAACAGCTTTTTAGGAAAGGGCAATGAAATTACCCTTTCTCAGGCCGGAAGCATCTTCTTTATGTTTTTGCCGGTTGTATCTACCCTGATTGGCTTTTCGATGCTTTGGATTGTCGGAAAGTGGAAAGCCGTCAAAGAGGGGATTGTCCCAGTATTGGTTACGGGCATTACCATTTCGATTGTCGCTTATTTTACCAATCATTATGACAATCTGGTTGTCCTCACAGGAGTCTTAAGTGGTTTTGCAGTCATTCTTGTAATGATCCTGTACCTTAAGCTAACGGGTAAAAAAATTATTGATCGAAGCCGGCTGACGCCAGAAGAACTTGCCTATGAAAATGAATATCCTTTGTGGAAAGCCATTATGCCCTGGCTGCTTTTAATCGTTCTGATTCTGGCGCTGAACCTGCCGAAGGAATCTTTCGATTATTTATACCGGACACTGACGCTCGGTATTCCCGGCTTATCTGCAGATGGCAAGCCGATAGCAACCAGAGCTTTATGGAATGCCTATACCTGGATTCTGGTCAGCATCTTGATTTCGATTCCGATTATGCGCCCGAAAGCCGCCCAAATTAAAGATTCAATAAAAGTTTGGTGGCGAAGGGCACCAAAACCTGTTTTCTCAGCGGCGATCTTCTTTGCGATCGGTGAAGTCATGAATATGTCTGGATTTAATATGGCTTCCAATCTCAATGCCGCACTGCCGAAAACACTGTGCCCAAGTATGGTTAAAGTACTCGCAGACTATTCCGCACAGGCTTTTCATGGAGCCTACGGTGCTGTTGTAAGCTTTATCGGATTATTCGGAGGATTCATTACCGGAAGTGAAGCTTCGACGATTGCGATGTTTGCAAAATATACCATGTCTACAGCAACGAATCTTAACTGGGGACTTAAGGGTATTATCATCGTTACAGCCGGGTTAGCCTTTGGTGGAGGACTAGCCAGCGTAATTTCCCCGGCAAAGCTCCAAAATGCGGCCGCATCTATTGATAAACTTGGTGAAGAAAACAAAGTTATGCGCGTTGCCTTTATTTTCGCGCTCATCATGTCAGCAGTGACTGCAGCTGTGGTGGTCGCCTTGCTTAAGTTCCTGGTGTAATCAGGAGATCATATGTAAATAGAGTCCCTGCTGAAAGATGATCCTTCAGTGCCCCGATCTCTGAGAACCGGTCATCCAAATAAGAACAAGGGCTTCACAATTGTGAAGCCCTTGTTCTTTATTTAGATCTATCAGTTTTATATCAGCCTGAACTATCCTACGCTGACAGCAGGCTGATTTTTGCTAAGCCGTCTTATTTCCAGCGTTATCAACATTGCGGTGATCAGAACGGATAAGATATCCGCAATCGGTGCAGCTCGCCAGACCCCCTCAATTCCCCAAAAATGAGGCAGGACCAAAAGAAGCGGTATATAGAGCAGTACCTGCCGGGAAAGGCTCAGAACAGATGATTGAAGCGGCTTGCCGACTGCCTGAAAGTAACTTGAGCAAATAATTTGAAAACCAATCAGCGGGAACATGGTAAAAAATACCAGTATCACGTGAGTTGCCAGTACTGTAAGCGCCGTATCGTTGTCACTGAACAAGCCAATAATTTGTTCGGGCCAGAGATGTATGACCAGATAACCGACAACAGCAATACCGGTGCTCGCGATGATGGCCTTCTTCAACGCTGCCTTAACTCTTTCAAACTGCCTGGCTCCATAGTTAAAGCCTATGATAGGCTGAGCACCCTGGCTGACACCGATAATCGGCATAAAGAACAATGTTGAAATACTCATAATGACGCCGACGGCAGACAGCGCCAGGTCGCCGCCATAAAGCATGACACTCTTATTCAAAAGCATATTCTGCAAACTGTTGGCAAGTTGCATCGCAAACGGAGCAAAGCCAATGGACAATATGACTAGATAGATCGAAAAATCCGGTTTTAAATTTTTTAGGCGAAGCTTAAGTGTGCTGTGGCCGAGAAGAAAATAGCCCAATACCCAAAGCGACGTAATGAATTGGCCCGAGACCGTTGCGAATGCGGAACCCGCTATACCTAATCCCAAATGGAAAATAAAAATGTAATTCAACACCCCGTTAATCACAGCGCCGAGAATTTGCGTCAGCATCGCAATCCTAGGGTTTCCTTCAGCTCTGATAAAATTATTCATGCCAAAACCGATTGCGCCAAAAACGGATCCCGCAACAATAATATTGGTAAAATCAAGTGCATTGGGCAATACTTCCTGATTAGCACCAAAAAAGACTAAGAGCTGTTCAGCAAATGAGAAATAGAAGGCCATAAAAAGGAGCGGAAACATAATCAAGAGAGTAAGTGCATTACCCACAATTTTCTCGGCTTCTTCTTTTTTCTGTTCTCCGAGCCGGATGGAGATTAATGCTGTTGCACCAATACCAACTAGCATCGCGAGTGCCATAAACAGAAGCATAATTGGGAAGGCCACTGTCGTTGCAGCAATCGCAAGTGTGCCAACGCCGCGGCCCACAAAAATCCGGTCAACAATATTATATAAGGCATTCACCAACATGCCGACAATCGCCGGCCAGGAAAATTGCCATAATAGCTTCCCGATGCTCTTATTACCGAATTCAAAACTTTTATCCATGTACAGTCTCCTTCTACAGTTTCTTCATAAACTGGGCTACATTTTTACCTAAAGAACTCAGGTAAATTAAAGATTTCCGCTTGTTGTTTTTATCCTCTGAACAGATTATCGGAAAAACAATAATTATTCATACTAGCATTTTTGTTTGAATATTTCAAGGAGTTTTTTTGAAATATTCTTGTATGCATTTGTCAAAAAAATAAAAGGACTTCATTCCATAGAAAAATCCTTTTCATTTGAAAAATACTAATATTATTCTGTTCCTAATATTCCTGATCGCCGAGAAGCGTCGACAGACGGACTCCAAGGGCTTGAGTAAGATGGAAAAGTGTTTTAATAGATGGATTTGTTTTATCTCTTTCGATTTCACATAGATAAGAAACGGAAATACCAGCAATCTTAGCCAGTTCCTTTTGTTTTAAATGCTTTTTCTTTCGAATCTCCCGAATTTTTGAACCAAGGGACATAACACCACCTCTGTCTAATAATTACGCATATAGCGTAATTATGCAATGATTAAATTTAGCCGTCTGCTAAAAATAGGTTCCAATCCCAAGAAAATATAGAATATTCTTCCACGTTGCGCGTATTTACGTCAAAAATGTATAGTAGCTCAGTAGACCTGGCGTTTTTCAGCGATTATACTAGTATTAATTCGCTATTATCGAAAATTTGGAGGAAATTGCGTTGACTGTCGGGGATAGGATAAAAGAACAAAGAAAAGAAAAAAAGTTCACACTTCGTAAGCTTTCTGAAAGAAGCGGTATCTCCATCTCTTATTTGAGTGATATTGAACAAAACAGAAGAAGGCCTTCTTTAGACCGGCTGACAGATATTGCCCTGGGTCTAGGAGTATCGGTATCCTACCTTTTAGGAGAACAAACGATGGATGCGGGCTCAGAACCTGAGTATTATTCCCTGGCGGATAAAAGCGTTCATTTCAGGGAAGTTTTAGAGAAATTGGACGACTTTGATTTCTGGGAAGAAAAAGATCAGGAAGAACTGCTGACGTATCTGCAAATAAAAAAGAAGATCAGGGATTCCGACTCCTCCTGAGCTGCAGACCGGCCTTTAAACGGATATGAGGCGTTTTAAAGACGCTATTATCAAAAAATAATCACATATATAATGGTAAAAGAGGAAATTAATGTTTCTCTTTTTTGCGTTTTTTGATTTAATGTGGTAAAATCGGTTAAAGTAAAAAAATGTAGAATTTTGTCACCTTGAGATACAGGACAAACATTATGGGAGGATCTCAAGCATAGAAAGATTTTATTCTGACAAAATAACAAAAGATGATGGCGAAAAGCTGTCAAAAGTCCTTAAGGAGGAAAGACCGTGTTTCAACAGAAAAGGATTGGCCGTTTTCTGGCTATGTTCCTGGTAGCATTTACGATTGCTGCACAGGTGATGTTTGTCGGGACAGCCGCCTTTGCCGAAGACAGGGAAAAAGTAAGCCAAGAAGAATGTAACGTCGTTAGTGCAAAAGAAGATCAAACATACAGACAAGAGAATTTAGCACGAATTGCCAGAGACTATCAGGTCGACCCAGAATATCTAGCGTATATTGCGAGCGTTGAAGAGACCTTTCAGCTGGAACCTTATGAACTGTTTGCCTTAATTGCCCAAGAATCAAAATATGTGCCTGCCACCAATATGGATGGTGGATCCTTATCCTACAATACAACTCAAATGAAATTGGCTACAGCTAAAACGGCCTACATGGCTATCACCGAATATTATCATAAAGAGATCCCTTATCCGAACGGGGAACTCCTGTCAGCAGACAAATATTATGCGACCTACTTAGCCGGTGGATATCTGAAGTATTTAGAGGATGTCTATATGAATAAATATGAATCGTACACGGCATATCGATTGGGGATCAACGGCAGGTTGACCTTTTACGAGAATAATGGGCATTACAAATCGGCTTATGCAGTTCAAGTCGAATCTTTAAGCCGTTCCTTTGCCCAATAATTGTTACATTTAAAAATTCAAGTATACTTTTTCCTGGCAAAATTGAAAAGGGATTTTCACCGTGAACGCGGTGAAAATCCTTTTTTAATGGTTTAGTGGCTTATATAGAAGAATTTCTATCTGGTATATTTCGTTACAGCCATTTATTAATTCACCATATTCCAGGCGGAATCCGAAGTCATTCCTTCAATGTCTGGATAGGCGCTTTCGCCATGTTGGCTGATATCAAGGCCTGTTTCCTGTTCTTCAGTCGTTGCTGCAAGAGGAGTAATGAGACTGATGACTTTAAGGATCAAGAAGGTCATGACGCCGCAGTAAGCATAAGTTGCGAGGATGGCCAAAAGTTGTATCCCAACCTGGGAAAATGACCCGGAATAGAAAAGTCCATCCGCACCATTGGGGTTTAGAGCCGTGGTGCAAAAAATGCCGACAGCCAGGGTTCCCCAGGTCCCGCCAATACCATGAATACCAAAAGCATCAAGTGCATCATCGTAACCCAGTTTAACTTTCAGCCAAGCGACTGCAAAGTAGCACAAACCTGAAGAAACCAGTCCGATCAAGACCGCAGCAAGCGGAGTCACGTAAGCGCAGGCAGGTGTGATGGCGCCGAGCCCTGCAACCATGCCTGAGACAGCACCGAGTACGGTTGGTTTGCCATGAAGCAGTTTTTCAATAATTATCCATCCCAGTAGTCCGGCACAGGCAGACAGATGCGTAGTAGTCGAGGCAAGCACAGCAATACCGTCTGCAGCCAGTTCACTACCGCCATTAAACCCGAACCAGCCAAACCACAGGAGACCTCCGCCAAGAATCACATATGGAATGTTATGTGGGATAGCCTGTTCTGAGTCTTTATGGTAGCGTTTGCCAATATACAAAGCGGCAATCAAGGCTGAAAAGCCCGAACTAATATGGACAACAATCCCTCCGGCAAAATCCAAGACGCCCAGATCAGCCAGCCAGCCTCCGCCCCATACCCAATGGGTAAGAGGCACATAAATCAAAAGGCTCCACAGGGAGATTAAAAGGATATAGGCTGGAAAGCGCAGTCTCTCCGCTGTTGCTCCGGTCATAATAGCTGGAGTAATGATTGCAAACATCATTTGATAGAGCATAAACAACATATGAGGAATTGTTGCACTTTCTGTTTTGGGATTCAGACCAACACCTCTTAAGCCTTCATAGTCCAATCCGCCAATCAAATGCCCGATATCCGGCCCAAAAGCCAGGGTATAACCGATAACAATCCAGAGAATCGAGATAATTCCGATTGCAGCGATGCTTTGCATCATGATCGACAGGACATGGCGTCTTTTGACGAGCCCTCCATAAAAAAAAGCGAGTCCGGGTATCATTAAAAAAACTAGGGCGGTGCTGAAAAGCATAAAGGCAATATCGCCATAATTCATTACAATCTCTCCTTTTTATCCTTGCCATCCTTGCCAGCAGGTTTTTGACATTCATGGCATCGCGACATTGGTCCAGTCGAATTACTTTATCGTCCGTGACGTATTCAACACCGTGAAGGCTATTTAGACGCCTCCACGCTTCCTGTTCCGCCGTCCATAGACATCAAAAAAAGAAGCCCCCAAAAAACCGGCCTGCAGGCTGGCTTTTTTTGTGGCTCCTTTGCCTAAGAAAAATATAATGAACATTCAGCAGGCTGTAAAGAGATAATAATGATAAATAATGTATACAGACAAATATACTGTATACATTATTTGTTGGCGAAACGAATCTTATTTTCAGAAGGGATAGTTTGCTTAATTTGAGATACATATGCCAGCATCTCTGCATAATCTGCACTGTCCAGCAGCGGATCCTGCCCTGACTGATAATTGGCCAGGGCCTTTGTCACATTTAAGACGCGATATGTCTTCGGACCGGCTCCTGGAGTTTCATCAATCCAGGTCGGATAGTATGCAACATGTGTGATAACTGGTTTTTCAGCAGAACGGATATCCAGAAAAATATCAACCATGATGCCCATATTCGCCGTATCTGTTTTTTGATCGGAAATAAAATTTCCCTGGGCATAGATCACCAATCCTTCTTTTTCTTTACCAGTGGACTTGCTTTTTACTTGGAGAAAGGTGATCGGCTGGACAGCATGGACATGATTGCCGGCGATGATATCAACCTCCGTATTTTCAAAGATCCAGGTGGCCAGATTGATCTGTTCAGCGGAGGGTTTTACGGCATACTCCGTTCCCCAGTGCAAAGAGGCAATAACTAAGTCTGCTCCCAGAGCGCGCGCCTTCTCAGCATCCCTAAGGATTTTTTCCCGGTCCAGATAATTCACAGCAAAAGCTTTATCTTCAGGAAGGGTAACCCCATTGGTGCCATAGGTATAGCTTAAGAAAGCGATACGCAGGCCGGAAATTTCCTGGATCAGAATTTTCTGACTGTCTTCGGCGGTCTGATAGGTTCCCGTATGTTTCAGACCAGATTGATCCAGAAAATCGATCATCCGGCTTAGGCCCGAAAAATTCCGGTCTAAAGAGTGATTATTAGCGGTAGAGACAACATCTACACCAAGTGTTTTCCGGACAGCGTCAGCCACTTGTTCCGGGGTATTAAAAGAAGGATAACCGCTATAAGTCATTTCCTTCCCGGCCAGGGTCGTTTCAAGATTGGCAAGAGTCAGGTCGGCGAGCCTTGTATCCTCCCCGATTTCTTCAAAAGAAGGTCTAAAATCATAGCCTCCGCTTATCTTGGCTGCCTCGTATTGCGTTGGATGGCACATGATATCCCCAAGCAGCGTAAGTTTAATTTGCGTAGATTCAGCAGCCTCAGGTTCAGAAGCAGCGGTCTCTGACGAATTACTTTCAGAAACGGCATCATTGGCGGCAGGCATCAGTTCTGTGGATTCGGAAGCCAGCGGTGTCTTGGCTTTTTCCCAAACGGTAACACTAAGAAGTAAGATCACCGCTGCAAATATAGGAAGCCAACGTTTTCTTAACATAGCCATCACCTAAATTCTTCACAAATTTGTTAACCAGCGTTCACATTAATGACACATAGAGTGGATAAAATAGCATCATCAAAAGATCGTTGGAATATGCGACAGGGGGTGAGCATGTGAGTAAATATCGCCAGGAAATTAAAATGAGCATCAATAACTTCGACAGAGCAGTACTGGTCAACCGTTTAAATAGGGTGCTTCCCAAGGACAAACATACCGGGCCGGAAGGCTTTAATACCGTCAGAAGTCTTTACTTTGATGATATTAATGATACGGCATTATTGGAGAAGTTGATAGGGGCTAAATATCGGGAAAAATTTAGAATCAGAACATATGATCATTCTACAGCAATCATCCGGCTTGAGAAAAAAGTCAAGAACGATGGGTCAGGCTTTAAAGAGAGTGCGATTTTGACCGAAGAGGAATGTCAAGACTTAATCAACGGCAACTATCAATTTTTGAAAAATTGTCCGGAAGCTGTATGCCGGCATCTTTATACGAAAATGAGAACTGGCCTGTTTAAGCCAAAGACAATTGTAGAGTATCAACGTCAGGCCTACATATGGGAACCGGGTAGGGTAAGAATCACGATCGACGGTGATGTAAAAACCGGACTCGCTGCAACCAGCTTTTTGGATTTTACCACCCCACTGGCCTATGCTTTAGCGAGTGATACAGCGATTCTGGAAATTAAATATGACTGTTACCTGCCGAGTCATATTGCCAACCTGATTCAATTAGACAGCAGACAGAAGGCAGCAATCTCAAAATATGTTTTATGCCGGAAATACGGATAAAAACGCAAAAGATAAATAAATACAAAGAATGCGGATTAAATGCGCAAAATTGAACCTCAACATCAAAATAATTTAGAATCTTAATGGAGGATAGTATTATGGATGCAACAACGACTGCCGTTACAACGGCGGCTACAGATCAAACATTTACCTTTGCAGATATTTTTAAAAACAATTTTCTTGAAAACGCAGTCACAAATTTTTCTATTGTTGATGTGGCGATTACGTTACTGATTTCTTTTCTACTCGGACTGTTTATCTATGCGGTGTATAAGAAGACGTTCAATGGGGTCATGTATTCCAGGAACTTTAACGTTTCTCTTGTAGGGATGGCAATGATTACCACACTCATCATCATGGGTGTCACGTCTAACATCGTTCTTTCTCTCGGCATGGTTGGAGCTTTAAGTATCGTACGTTTCAGATCAGCAATCAAAGATCCAATGGACATTGTCTTTATCTTCTGGGCCATCGCAGCGGGAATCGTCAGCGGGGCAGGGCAGTATCTGCTGGCCATTAGCGGGTCGATTGTCGTCGGAATCATGCTGATTATTTTTACAAGTAAGACAACCAATGAAATTCCTTATATGGTGGTTGCAAACTGCAATAACGGCGAGGCAGAAAGAATGCTGCTGTTAAAGCTGGCGGAGCATGTCAAAAGAATGAAAATTAAATCAAAAGCAGTTCGCGGCGGACAGGGAATCGAGCTTACCGTTGAAGTGCGATTAAGAGTTGATAACACAGATTTTGTCAATACCTTGGCAGCTATAGAAGGAGTAAACGATGTTGTCCTGGTAAGTTATAACGGAGAGCTTGCAGTGTAATCATCCTTTAAGCAGCATTGCATCCGACGCCTGAAAAAGAGGGGTTAAAACATGGACAAAAAAATTACAGGGATTGTTGCGGCCCTGCTTGCAGTATGCACCTTAACGACCGCCTATTCAGTACTGTCTTCCAAGCAGGGAGACAGTGCCGTCCATTTGAACACTGGAAGAACAGGAACAGGCAGCTCCTCCGCAGGGTCAGTTTATTCTGCTTATATGGAACGTTTCTTCGATCCTGACAAAGTCATCGAAATTCGCATTTCAATCCCTGAGGCGGATTATCAGGACATGCTGCAAAATCCCGCAGAGGAAGAATATAAAGAGGCTCAGGTTGTGATTGATGGCTTGAAGACAAAAAGTGTCGGAATCCGCACCAAAGGCAATTCCAGCCTTAATTCAGTCCTGAAAAGCAATTCCGACCGCTACAGCTTTAAAATTGATTTTGATCATTATATTGAAGGGCAAAGCCTTTCGGGTCTGACCAAACTGAATTTGAACAATGGCTGGGGTGATGCGTCCTGTATGCGGGAATACCTATCCTACTCGCTGCTGAAAGAGATGAACGTTCCTGTTCCTGCTTATTGCTACGCGAACCTTTATATCAATAATCATCCAGCAGGTTTGTATCTGGCAGTTGAGGGCGTTGAAGAAGCATATGCGGAAAGGTACTTTGGCCAGGACCATGGGACACTCTATAAACCGTATGGCGATCGGGGTAAAGGAAACGATTTGGTTTACAGTGATGACAATATTGAATCCTACAGCGGCCTGCAAGCTGTGACCGCCTTGAAAGAAGGCAGCAATGAGGCTTTAGTTAAGATGATCAAAGCACTAGATGAGGGCGGTGATTTAGAAACGTACCTGAATATTGACGAGATCCTACGATATTTTGCAGTTAATACCGTACTTGTCAATATGGACAGCTATCAGGGACAGTTTACCCACAATTATTATTTATATGAGGAGAACGGAGTATTCAGTTTCCTCCCCTGGGATTATAATTTGTCCTTTGGTGGATTTGGCGGAGGTACTGCGCTGTCTATTGATCAGCCGGTTTCCGGAACGTCATTAGACCAGCGCCCACTGCTGGGCAAACTACTCGAAGTACAGGCGTATAAGGACGTCTATCACCAATACATGAAAGCTTTTATCCAAGGGCCTTTTGCTTTGGAGAAAATGACGGCTAAAATCGAGAAAACCGCTGATCTGATTAGACCTTATGTCGCAAGTGACCCAACCAAGTTCTATACGCTGGAACAATTTGAACAAGCAATCGGCGAAGGCTCTTCTCAGGAACCTATAACAGACAGTAAGACCACATCCCGAGGCGGCTTTGGGGCTGGAAAGAATATGCCGGGAAGCGGAGATTTGATAGGATTGGTTGCATTTATCCGGGACCGGATTGATAATGTCTCCAAACAGCTAAGCGGGGAACTACCTTCATGGGGAACAACAGAGGATGCGGCCGGTGAAAATGCAGGTGGGCTACAGCCGCCGCTGACAAGACAGGGACAACAGGCGCAATGGGGACAACGGGCAGAGCAAGGGCTGCAGGGAATACATCCCGATATAAGACAGGATCAAGGCATGCAGCCACCGGGAAATATGCCAGAAGGAATGGATTATAAGCAAAAGATACCGGGCATAAATTGGCAGGAAGCGCCGGGTCAGAATTCTAATAATAGATGGATAAACCGTCGAGAAGATTATCTTATTGGCGGTGCGGCATTCGTGCTTATAATTTTAAGTCTGGCTATCCTGAAAAAAAGGAACAAGCATTCGATTTAAGTATAAAGAGGGTTTGCTGTTTGAACATTGATTCAGAGCAAACCCTCTTTATTTAGTATCATGCCTATCCTAAATCTACATATTCCTACTGGTAAAATTTCAGTATACGGCGTTGTCTTGCAGCTCCTTGCCATACAAAATTCCCCTCAATGGTTTACATAAATTTTAGGGTTGACAAGGCACTAGTGCTGGACATTATATTCTTTAAGCTGGGAGATTACTTTTTCATTTTCCGGCATCACGTACTCGGATTTGACCAGACCGACGTCTTTCTTATAGTAATATAAGCTGTAATTTCCGCTTTCAGGATACGTGATTTTTACAGTCAGGCAATTTTCAAAAATCCCGGCTGGCACTTCTACCGTGGCGGCCGTGTCAATGATCTCATATGAATTTCCTTCACTGGTCCACGAATTGCCTGCGGCAAGCGGTAATTGCAGCAGGACGGCCTCAATATTTGACGGTTGGTTCAAAATGTTTTTATCTTCATAGAATTCAGACTGTCTGAAGGTATTAACAATACGGTCTGCTGCAACTTCATACCTGTTAGCGGTGACAGTGCCGCCATTGTCAATAATGACCTGGTATTGATTACGCTGCTGGTACGTAACTTTTTCTGTATACGAAGCATATTCGTTACCGATTCCTTCATAGAACCAGTAATTGCCGACACTCAACGGAATGTACGCGGCAATATTTTCAGTCTGCTCGCTGGAGGGAGAAGGGGCCGGTTTCGGTTCCGGTTTGGCGAGAGAGCATCCGTTAAAAAACAAGAGAGCCAGAACGATAATGCTCCAGAGGGCATGCTTTTTCTTTAATACATGTGTAATAGGTTCGGGGACAATTTTCATTGAATTAGCCTCCTTTGCAGTCTAAAAAATGATACAACACTATTTTCAGTATGCCAAAAAAATAATAATATAGCCAACTTTTCATTCTGTTTGATTTCCTATCTTGCAAAACAATGTTGTCATGCTACAATGTCACTATAGTCATAAATTCGTGACTTCCGTATAAAATATAAATGGATAAACTGTATCACATCCTGTATGATATTGCTGAAACGGCAGAGAAAAAGAAAAGCATATTTGAAAAGGGGACGCGAAAATGGCGAAAAAAAAGAAAATCGTGGCAGCCATTATTGCTGCAGCTGTATTGCTTTCAGGCTATCTGGGGTGGGAATATTTTTATTCTTCTGATGACGGGACGGTTGAGGCATCCGGTACAATTGAAGCTACCACCGTGGATTTGCGTGTGATGATCGCCGGCAAGGTTCAGAATTTTCAGGTAAAATCCGGGGATAAGGTCAAGAAAGCAGATATCATTGCCGAGATACAGCGTAATGATCTGGCAGCCCAGCTGGAAAGGGATAAACTAAATGTAGCAATTGCTCAAAACAATCTGGATGCTTTGCCGTCGGGAAGCAGTGACCATACAATTACAGCTGCCCAAGATCAGGTAATGCTGATGCAGGCTGTCGTCAAAGCAACGGAGGCGCAGCTGGCTGATCTGCAGATAAAATCTCCGATTGACGGGACCATTCAAGCCAAAGATTATGAAATTGGTGAATATGTCACGGCCGGATCCACGTTGGCCACGGTTGTCAATCTGGACCAGGTCTGGATTAACGTATATATACCGACAGATGACCTGCCATTTTTAGAATTGGGAAGGGAAGCGAATTTCACGATCAGTGGTCTGGACAGGGTGTTTACAGGCACGATTGCTGAAATTGCCAGCCAGGGAGAATTTACGCCCAAAACGATTCAAACCAAAAGAGAAAGGGCCAACATTGTCTACAAAGTCAAAATTGCAGTGGATAATCCCGAAGGATTATTGAAACCAGGCATGCCGGCAGATGTTGTGATCAAAATGCTAGAGACGGCCAATGATTAAGGTAAATCAGCTGTCTAAAAAATTTGGATCTCTGCTGGCCGTTAACGATGTAAGTCTGAACGTCAGCGAGGGAGAAATTTTTGGTTTGATTGGTCCGGATGGAGCAGGTAAAACGACGCTCATTCGGGTTATCTGCGGGCTGTTGACCCCAGATGCCGGTGAAGTAAGGGTTCTGGGGCTCACGGACAGAGAACGGGAAAAAGGAAAAGACGCCGGTGCCAGAAATTTTGGTTATATGCCGCAGCGTTTCAGCCTCTATGGCGACCTTACGGTCATGGAGAACTTACTCTTTTTCGGGGAGATGTACAGCCTTAAAAAAGAAGTCATTATCCATCGTTCGGAAGAGATTCTGGAAATCACCAACCTGGTTGCGTTTAAAAAAAGATTTGCGGATCAACTTTCCGGCGGAATGAAGCAAAAACTGGCGCTGACCTGCGCGCTTGTCACCAGGCCGAAACTGTTGATTCTCGATGAACCGACCTATGGTGTTGATCCGGAATTCCGGAAGGAGTTCTGGAAGATTCTATACCAGTTGAACCGGGAAGGAATGACCATTCTGGTGTCTACCCCATATATGGATGAGGCGGAACTTTGTACCTGGGTAGCGTTCATGAATGAAGGAAGCGTTCATGTGCTGGATACGCCAGTGGGCCTGAAAGAAAAATTCCCTTATCAGGTCTGGGAGGTTATGGCTGATACAAAAGAACCCTGGCTGTTCGGGAAAACAGATGGAATCCTGGATTATTCCCTATTTGGAGACAAGTACCGTTTGATCATGGACAAGAACGTCGAGGCAGAAGCCTTGATTGAACAGACCCTTACGACAAAGGGCTGCACCTTTAGCCAGCTGCAAAAAGTGGCCCCTTCCATTGAAGATGTCTTTGTCATCATGGCAGGAGGAAAATAGATGGAAAATGTGATTATTACCGAAGGCCTGATAAAAAAATTTGGTGACTTTACCGCAGTTGACAACGTTTCGCTTCGGGTCGGAAGAGGGGAGATTTTTGGTTTTTTAGGACCGAATGGCGCGGGTAAATCGACGACAATCCGAATGCTCTGCGGCATTTTGGAACCAACCGGGGGCTCTGCGGTAGTTCTGGGCTATGATCTCCGAAAGGAAGCTGAAAAAATTAAACAAAGCATCGGCTATATGTCTCAAAAATTTAGCCTCTATGATGACCTTACAGTGAAAGAGAATTTAAAATTCTATGCAGGTCTGTATGGAATTCCGCGCAAAAATTTATCCGGGAGAATGGATGAAATGATTGCGATGGCCGATCTGACAGGAAGGGAAAATGAACTTGCCGGTAACTTAAGCGGGGGCTGGAAACAACGGCTTGCCTTGGGTTGCGCTATCATTGCCAAACCACCGCTGCTTTTCCTAGATGAGCCGACCAGCGGAGTTAGTCCGACCAGCCGCAGAATGTTCTTTCAGATCATCAAAAAAATGACGAATGAGGGAACCACGGTCATGGTAACAACCCATTTTATGGATGAAGCAGAACGCTGTCATCGGGCCGCGTTTATATCCGGCGGGAAACTGATGGCGGTGGATAGTCCGGACCAACTCAAGAAAAAATCAATTCAAGGTTGCATGGTTGAGCTAAAGCTCAAGGATGGCATGCAACGCGTGAAGGAAATCGAAAAACTGCCTTATGTTAAGGAGTGTACGATCCACGGGGCGCTCCTTCACGTCCTGCTGACAGGAGAGGATGATGTTTCGCAGCTGGAGCAGGACTTGGCCTGCGAACCTCAAATTATTATGCCTTCTCTGGAAGATGTTTTTGTAGCTTTGGCCAAACAGCAAAGAACCTCGGGATACGCCGAATAGACGAGGAGGATACGAATGGGAAGAATTCAGGCTGTTCTTTATAAGGAGTTTCTGCATATCCGCAGAGACAGACTGACACTGGGACTGGTGTTTATGCTTCCTCTGATTCAGCTGCTTCTATTTGGTTATGCGATCCAAACGGAAGTCAAACATATCCCGACGGTAGTATTTGATCAGTCTCTTAGCGAGGAGAGCAGAGATCTACTGGAGGCTTTCAGTGCTTCCGGATATTATGACGTCCTTTATGCGGCCAATAGCTTTCAGGAAGTCAATGATATGATTGACAGCGGTAACGCGAAGGTCGGGATCGTTTTTCCGCCAGGTTTTGCCAATAACGTGCAAAAAGGCGAATCTGCCCCTGTCCAGGTGATTGTCGATGCGAGCGACAATATGGTAGCGAACCAGGCCATGGCGACAGCTAATTCCATCGGCCTGCTGAAATCACAGGAAGTCATCACTCAGAAACTGCATATCGATCTGACTAATCCGCCGTACGACATCCGAGTACGGGCCTGGTATAATCCGGACGGAATTACCGCTTATTATATGGTGCCCGGGATCCTGGGAATTGTTGTGACACTTTCTATGGTGATGATGACATCGATGTCCCTGGTCCGGGAGAGGGAAAAGGGAACGCTCGAGCAGCTTATTGTTACGCCGATCAAGTCGTATGAGCTAATGATCGGAAAAATTATTCCTTATATCTTTCTGGGTTATATCCAGATTACCGTTGCCCTGCTGGTCGGGGTCCTGGTGTTTGGAGTTCCGATCAAAGGGAGTCTGCTGGAACTGTATGGCTTGACGCTTTTCTTTATCACAGCGTCCTTAGGTCTGGGTATCATGATATCCAATATTGCCAGAAATCAAATGCAGGCTTTCCAGATGTCCTTTTTTATCATGCTTCCGAGTATTATGCTTTCGGGTTTTCTTTTCCCGCGGGACGCCATGCCCAGGATCATTTACTATCTCAGCGATGTGATTCCGCTGACATATTACCTGGACATCATCAGAGGAATCGTTCTGAAAGGAATTGGTTTTTCCTACCTGGTCAGCCAGGTCATCTGCCTGATTTTATTTTCAGTGTTGTTTCTTACGATCAGTAT
This sequence comes from Dehalobacter sp. TBBPA1, assembly GCF_040931655.1. Lineage (NCBI taxonomy): Bacteria > Bacillati > Bacillota > Clostridia > Eubacteriales > Desulfitobacteriaceae > Dehalobacter > Dehalobacter sp. TBBPA1. Next base: position 42,261 of record NZ_CP162385.1, read on the forward strand.
TCTGAAGTTTAAGAAGAAAATAGCCTAAAAAGAGGAGTTAACATCGTGGATACGAGAGAAAAAATTATTCTGGCCTGTGAACAGCTTACTATAAAGAATGCTCTGGGTTTTTCCCGTCTTTCCATGGAAGAACTGGCCAAAGCGGCCGGATTAAGTAAAAGAACGATCTATCGTCATTTTGCCAGCAAAGAAGACTTGTTTGAAGCAACAATTGATAAGGTAACGGATGAAATTATTGCCAGGAATTTGAGACTTTCCGATTCAAAAGATATCAACACGATCATTGCCGGGGCTCTTCAGAATATTTCTTATCTGATCAATCCTCAGTTTTTAGCTGACTTAAGCCATCATTATCCGATGCTCTGGCAAAAAATTGACCAGATCCGTCAGAAAAAGATTGACAGGCTGATCGATCACCTTCTGGTCAGCAGTAAACTGCGTTTACGAGTAGATTCCGGGATTTTTAAGACATCACTGTTAACAGCGATGTCAGAGATTCTCAGTCCTGAGTTTATCCTGAAGAGCGGCATGTCTTTTGAACAGGTCGGATTGGAATTCCTGAATATGTTCATTTTCGGGGCCGTTGAACCGTTAAGCAATACAAAGCAGGAAGCAAGTTTAGCTAATTTGACAGAACTGAAAGTAAATTTGGCTGATGAGCAGAACGGGTAAAAGCTGTAGAAACATTAATATTGAATTAGAGTTGACGTTCGCTGTCCGAGCCAGTATAATAACATTTGCGACTTTGTTAATCTTTTGCGAAAAACTGATATTAATGAATAATTGCTGTTTCAGACCCGGAGAGATGGCTGAGTTGGTCGAAGGCGCTCGCCTGGAAAGCGGGTACATGGTGATGAACTGTGTCGTGGGTTCGAATCCCACTCTCTCCGCCATTGACATTATTCGAAGCCTTGACATTTAAAGGCTTTTTATTTATTTACTTTCTTTTTCATGGTATAATAAAGTTTGACCGTGCTAGACGGGGAGTCAGCGGTTCCTTGTAACCCGCAATCCGCTATAGCGGGGTTTAATTCCTTTGATGAGGATCTGGTCGTCGGAGCAGTCCATGTTTGAATGTGATGAGTTTCTGGTCTTGCGCAACGGAACGCTTTGAACCGTGTCAGATCCTGACGGAAGCAGCACTAAGGAGTTAGTTCTGTGTGCCGCGAGGTGACCGGGAATGAACATTTGAGCAGGGTTAACGTCCGGAGGTTTTGGTTCGATCAAAGGTGCACGGTCTTTATTCATATAAGGTGGTTTTTGGAGACCATCTTTTTTGGTGTATCAGAAAATTCAAGTTTCTGGTCGTATATCCGAAAGTATATTGCTTTTTGATATATCTAAGTGCAACTAAGGCTTCCGCCAACGGCTTGGCGTCGGCCAAGTATTCTTTATGAATTTAGGAAGTGACGGGTGATAACATGGCATATCTTGCACTTTATCGAGAGTGGCGGCCCAAAAAGTTCAGTGAGATGGTGGGCCAGGAACATGTCAAAATAACCTTGACTAATGCACTGAACCAGAATAAGGTCGCACATGCTTATATGTTCAGCGGCCCCCGGGGTACAGGAAAGACTTCGGCAGCGAAGATTTTGGCGAAAGCACTGAACTGCTCCGACCGGGATGGCGCTGAACCGTGCAGCCGGTGTGCATCGTGTCTGGATATTGAGCAAGGAAATGCGATGGATGTCCTGGAAATCGATGCCGCTTCCAACAGAGGCATTGATGAAATCCGGGATTTAAGAGAGAAAGTAAAGCTGGCGTCGTCTGGCGGCAAATATAAAGTATATATTATCGATGAAGTCCATATGCTCACACCTGAGGCTTTTAATGCTTTGCTCAAAACATTGGAGGAGCCACCGGTCAATGTTGTCTTTGTCTTGGCAACGACGGAGGCCCATAAAGTGCCACTGACGATTTTATCCAGAGTGCAGAGATTTGAGTTCCACCGCATTTCCGCGGAAGGCATTGCGATGAGACTGCAGGAGGTGTGTCAGGCTTTAGGGCGGGATATCGAGACCAAAGCACTGCGGGTTATCGCGGCTAAGGCCGAAGGTGGTTTGCGCGATGCATTAAGCATCCTGGACCAGTGTCTACTGCAGGATGATCCTATTAGGATGGAGCATGTTTATCAGGTGATCGGCATGGTTGGGGAAACTTTCAGTGCAGATCTGACGGATTCCCTGCTGAATCAAGATTATGCTTTGACCCTGGCTAAGCTCGGAGAAGGAATTTCTCTGGGTCGGGATCCCCGGCAAATCATCCGCGAACTGTTGGACTATCTGCGGCAGGCGCTTTTATATTTGGCCGGCGGTCAGGAACCTTTGATGGCACCTGAGATGACCCGGCGGCTTGTTGCGCAGAGTCAGGCAATCGGTCTGAACCGGCTTCTCTGCTGGATCAATGTCCTTCTGAAGGGTGAAGGGGAATTGCGCTACGCGACAAATGCCCGTCTGGCAGCGGAAATGATTCTGGTGCAGACCATTTTTGGAGCAGATATAGCGGGGGGTTCAACTGATTCAACCGAAAACCGGCCTAAAGAAACGCACGTTAAACAGCCGCAAAAGGCTGTGCAGACGGCCAGTAAACATCCGGCTGAAAGTAAGGATGAGGCTCCAACGAAGGCAGTTGAAACCACCGAACAGGACCAGAATATGGCTGAGACCTTACCTGCTGCTGAACAAGGCAGTGTCAACTTCCAGACGGTCCAGGATAAATGGCCGGAAATACTCGAGGAAGTCCGGAAACGAAAAAGATCTACTCATGCTTTCCTGCTGGAGGGAAAACCGCTTGCCGTAAAAGATGATCAGGTCTATTTGGTTTTTAAAGACGGCTATTCTTTCCACCGGGACAAATTCAATCAGGTAGAAAATAAAAATGTTGTGGAAGAAGTACTTCTGCAAACATTTGGTAGAAAACTCAGTCTGAACAACCTTATTGAAAGTGAGGTTCAGGCTCTGCCGGCTGAAGCTGCGGATTTTACAGAGTCAAAAAAAAGAGTAACGGACCGGATGGGACCAGCTGAAGACGACTATTTGGTCCAAAAAGCCCGCGAATTATTTGGAGATCAGCTTGTGCAGGTGCGAAAAGAAAAGTAATATAGATGATAGACAGCTTTAAGCGAGCCATAAGCGGGCAAACGAATGTTAGAAAAAAGAATCAAGCAATAGCAAAAAAAGAATAGTCGAATAAGGAGAGTGTTATTCATGGGATTTAAACAAGGCGGCGGCGGAATGGGCAATATGAACCAGATGCTGAAACAGGCACAGAAGATGCAAGAGAATATGATGAAAGCGAAGGAAGAACTGGAAAGTCAAAGTATTCAGGCATCTTCAGGCGGCGGCATGGTGGAAGTCGTTGTCAGCGGTAAAATGGAAGTTCTGGAACTCAAGATAAAGCCGGAAGCGATTGATCCGGATGACGCTGAACTACTCGAGGACATGATTAAAGCTGCAGTCAACCAGGGACTTAGGAATGCCCAGGCGATGGTCGAGAACGGCATGGCCAAAGCAACCGGAGGATTCAATATTCCCGGATTATTCTAAAACATTGATACCGTTTAACGCTAAATCTAATCAGTATAAGGTTGACAAGGGACTAGAAAAATTCTGGAGAGTATACATTTTATGGATTATCTATATTATCCTCAGCCAGTATCCGATTTGATTGCGGCATTTTCTCGCTTGCCTGGAGTTGGGCCGAAGACTGCAGGGCGCCTTGCCTTTTATCTTTTGAGGCATCCGGAACAAGCCGGTGAACTGACGCAGGCAGTGACAAAAGCGTTGCAGGATATCAAACAATGCACGGTTTGCGGGAATTATACCGATATTGATCCATGTAAAATTTGTTCAGGGGAGCGCAGGGACAGAACGCTTCTTTGTGTCGTAGAACAGCCCCGCGATGTGATTGCGCTGGAGAAGACCGGCGAATATAAAGGGCTTTATCATGTCTTACACGGTGTACTGTCGCCAATGGAAGGGATCGGGCCGGAGCAGCTTAATCTATCTCCATTATTCCACCGGCTGGAAGGGGTTCAGGAAGTTGTACTGGCAGTGAATCCAACGGTTGAAGGTGAAGCCACCTCATTGTATATTTCAAAGCTCCTAAAACCCATCGAGATTAAAGTGACAAAGATCGCGCATGGCCTGCCGGTAGGCGGAGATTTAGAATACGCGGATGAAGTCACCATTGCCCGGGCGCTCGAAGGCAGACGTCAGCTGTAATTCAGATGTCGGTCCGTATTTTTAGATTATATTGATCATTGTGGGAGTATCTGAATTTGGGATACTCCCTTTGCTATTTTGGTTCTAACTTGTCCACTGTCGGCATAGCCTGATAACAGGATATACGGCGGGAGGAATCATCATCATGACGTTCGTTTTTTTAGGGTTGTTTATTGTCCTATTAATATTGGTGACCGTGGCCTCATTAAGAAAACCCAATAAACTGATTAAGCTCTTCATTCACATCCTTGGCGGAATTGTTGGTTTATGGGTCGTGGATTTGCTGTTAAGCATTTTTTCATTTGAGATCCCGATTAATATTTTTACCGTGAGTGTTGTCGCAATACTTGGATTTCCTGGGGTAATTGTGCTTGCTGTTCTGCAATTAATAGGAATATAAATTGTCTGATTGAATACAGTATTCTTTTTTAAATAAGCCCTTTTGCAGCAAAATTAAGCTTGACGAATAGAAGAAATAAAAAGTATACTAAAATAGCAGGGGACTATCGTAAAAAAATAGTTCCCTGTATTTGTAGCCTAATCCAGGTAGTTTACTCTTAATCGCATACTACTGGCCGAAGCAACATTTTCAATCCGTTAATGTTATTTTTTTAGTTTCTTTTATTTAGTTGGTCGGATAGGGGTTATCTCTACGAAAGAAAAACAAACAAGAAGATTGAGGAGGAGAAAACAAATGTCGAAAATGAAAACAATGTCAGGGAACGAAGCTGCTGCGCATGCTTCATATGCGTTTTCCGAAGTAGCTACTATTTTCCCGATTACCCCTTCATCCGACATGGCAGAGCTTGTTGATGAATGGGCTGCGTATGGCCGTAGGAATATTTTTGGCCAACCGATGAAGGTAGTTGAGATGCAATCGGAAGCCGGAGCCGCCGGTGCTTTTCATGGTTCGCTGCAGGCTGGAGCGCTTACTACGACGTATACGGCTTCTCAAGGTCTGCTTCTGATGATTCCGAATATGTATAAAGTCTCCGGTGAGCAGCTGCCCGGTGTCTTTCATGTCAGTGCCAGAGCACTTGCAGCACATGCCTTGTCCATCTTTGGCGATCATCAGGATGTCATGTCTGTCCGGATGACCGGCTTTGCAATGTTAAGTTCCGGAAGTGTGCAGGAAGCCATGGATCTTGCTTACATCGCTCACCTCTCTGCAATAAAAGCCAGAGTGCCGTTCCTTCATTTCTTTGACGGCTTCAGGACTTCTCATGAGATTTCCAAAATCAACGTGCCGGAGTATGAAGAAGTTGGAACGCTGCTTGATTGGGAAGCATTGAAACAGTTCAGAGACAATGCCTTGAATCCTGAACATCCCTGTCTCAGAGGGACCGCCCAGAATCCCGATATCTACTTTCAGGCCCGTGAAGCCAGTAATAGTTTTTATCAGGCGGTGCCTGGGATTGTCGAAGAATATATGCAAAAATATAAGGGTCTTACGGGACGTGAATATAAGCTCTTTCAGTATTATGGAGCGCCAGATGCTGAGCGGGTTATTATTGTTATGGGTTCTGTCGGGGATACAATCAGTGAAACGATTGATTATCTCGCAGCCCGGGGTGAAAAAGTAGGTGTATTAAGGGTTCGTTTGTTCCGGCCTTTCTCTGCGGAACACTTTATCGCAGCTTTGCCCAAGACAGTCAAGAAAATAGCTGTATTGGAACGTACCAAAGAGCCGGGTTCCCTTGGCGAGCCTTTATACCTTGATGTTGTAGATGTTTTCTCCAAACAGGCCGAAAAACCGGTAATTGTCGGCGGACGCTATGGTCTGGGTTCCAAGGATACCACGCCTTCTCAGATCCTCGCGGTATATGAGAACCTGAAAGCGGAAAGTCCCAAGCACGGTTTCACGATCGGCATTATTGATGATGTTACGTTTACTTCTTTGGAAGAGAAGCAATTTATTGATACAACCCCTGAAGGAACCATCAGCTGCCAGTTCTGGGGACTTGGTGCGGATGGAACCGTCGGTGCCAATAAGCAGGCGATCAAGATTATCGGAGATTTCACGGAACTCTATGCTCAGGCTTATTTCGCCTATGACAGCAAGAAATCAGGAGGTACGACCGTATCGCATCTGAGATTTGGCAAAACCCCGATCAAAGCGCCTTATCTTGTCAATACCGCGAACTACATTGCCTGTCATAACCAGTCCTATGTGGATAAATATCATCTGCTGAAAGGACTGAAACCTGGAGGTACGTTCGTATTAAACTGTCAGTGGCCGGTGGAGGAACTGGACGAAAAGCTTCCTGATGCACTCAAAAAAGCCATTGCGGCTAAGAATGCCAAGTTCTATATTATTGACGCCGGCAAGATTGCCAGGAAAATTGGACTCGGCAGCAGGATCAATATGATTATGCAGTCGGCCTTCTTCAAGCTGGCCAAAGTCATTCCGCTGGAGGATGCGCTTCAGTACCTGAAGGATTCGGTTGTTAAGGCCTATGGCAAAAAGGGACAGGAAGTCGTTGACATGAACAATAAGGCGATCGATGCCGGATGTAATGCACTTGTGCAAGTTGAAGTTCCCGCATCCTGGGCTGAGGCCGATGCCAATAAGGGCATTTTCCTCGGAAATGAGAAAGACCCTGCCTTTATCAAAGATGTTGCGCGTGTTATGGCTGCCCAGGAAGGTGACAAACTTCCGGTAAGTGCATTTTTAGGCCGTGAGGACGGAACATTCCCTCTGGGGACCTCGGCTTACGAGAAACGCGGGATTGGTACTGCGATTCCTGAATGGATCAAAGATAACTGCACCCAATGCAACCAATGTTCTTATGTATGCCCGCATAGCGCGATCAGACCTTTCCTGATGGATGAGCAGGAAGCGGCTCAGGCTCCGGAAACTTTTGCTGCTGTCAAGGCTGCCGGCAAAGATCTGGCCGGACTTCAATACCGCATGCAGGTCAGCCCGCTCGATTGCACAGGCTGTGGCAACTGCGCGGATATTTGTCCTGCGAAAGAAAAAGCGCTAGTTATGAGAGAAGTCGAAGAGATGACCGCTGTCCAGGCTCCTCTCTGGGAGTATGCGGTGACTTTAAGCGGTAAAGAAGACAAAATTGCCAATAAATATTCCGTGAAGAACAGCCAGTTTGTTAAACCGCTGCTTGAATTCAGCGGCGCTTGCCCCGGCTGCGGAGAGACTGCCTATGTAAAACTCTTAACCCAGCTGTTTGGGGATCGGATGATGGTTGCAAATGCCACAGGCTGTACGTCAATCTGGGGCGGCAGTGCTCCTTCCATTCCATATACCACCAACAAAGAAGGTAAAGGACCTACCTGGGCCAACTCCTTGTTTGAAGACAATGCTGAATACGGGTATGGTATGTATCTTGGCGTTCAGCAGATACGCAGCAGACTGGCTGACGAAATGAAGCAGGCCCTCAGTCTGGATATTCCTGCGGAAATGAAAACAGCTTTCCAGGAATGGACAGAGAATATGAATGATGGAGATACCTCCAAGGCCGCTGCCAAAAAAGTGCTTGACGCTTTTGCTTCCGTCGATGTGAAGTCCAATGAACTTCTACAAAAGATTTGGGAGAAGAAAGATCACTTGGTCAAAAAATCACAGTGGATCATCGGTGGAGACGGCTGGGCTTATGATATCGGCTACGGCGGACTGGACCATGTCCTGGCTTCGGGCGATGATGTCAATATTCTGGTTCTCGACACAGAAGTCTATTCGAATACAGGCGGTCAGGCTTCCAAGGCAACACCACGTGCTGCCATTGCTAAATTTGCTGCAGCCGGCAAGAAAATCCGCAAAAAGGATCTCGGCATGATGGCCATGAGCTACGGCTATGTTTACGTTGCCCAGGTTGCTCTGGGATCCAGCATGACTCAGACCTTAAAGGCCATTCAGGAAGCAGAGGCGTACAAAGGACCTTCTCTGGTTATTGCGTATGCACCCTGTATCAACCATGGCATTCATTCCGGTATGGCGACCAGTGTCACACAGGCCAAGAAAGCTGTTGAAGCTGGGTATTGGCATCTGTACCGTTACAATCCGGATCTTCTCGAAAAAGGAGAAAAACCGTTTACCCTCGATTCGAAAGAGCCATCAGCGTCCTTCAGAGATTTTATCATGTCTGAAGTAAGATACAGCTCCTTGCTTCGTACTTTCCCGGATACGGCGGAAGACCTTTTTAAAGGAGCCGAAAAATTTGCCGGAGAACGCTACAAATCATACAAGCGCCTGAATGATCAGGATTGGAACTAACACTGCAAAAATGGAGAACTAACGGAAGCTGCTGCAGGCAGATGATGAACATTTGCCGCAGCAGCCTCTTTTTTTTAGTTTCCATATCCGGCAAAAGGGTACTAATAACTCTTTTTTAAGGGAAGAATATACTATGAACAGTAAGCATTCTGGTTAACCGAAAGGAATGAGTCTCAATGCATAATATTTATCCACGTTGTTCACTGTGCCGGAATACTCCCTTAAATGGTCTGTATGACGGGTTTCGCCTTGCCGGAAAGTTTATTTGCTCAGCTTGTGAAGAACAAATTATGACAGCCGATGTCCGGACCCCAACGTATCAGGAGAATTTACTGCTTATACGGAAAGTCCTATATGGACAGTCTGCTGATTACATAAGTGGACAGTCAAATCGCTAAAACAAAGGTGAAATACAAGTGAAAATATGCTAAAATAAAATGATACCTATTGTGGGGAGGAACCCGGTGGATTCACTGAGAAAAGGACTTGATGACTACTGTGGGCAGGGTATGGTTTCGTTTCATACGCCTGGTCATAAAGGCAGTAAGGAACTACTGTCCGGAATAATGTTTCCGGATTATGATTTGACGGAACTTCCAGGGTTGGATATGCTCCACCATCCACATGGGATTATCGCTAAAGCACAGAAAAAAGCTGCGGAAGCTTATGGATCGGAAGAGACCTTTTTTCTGATTAACGGAGGTACTGCGGGTAACCAGTCTATGTTTGCCGCGCTGATGGCCGGTATGCGGCTGACAGACAGAAAAGTCCGAATTGACCGCAGGGCGCACCGGTCAGTTTTTGGTGCCTTGATTCTGTCGGGAGTTGTTCCCGAATATATTGCTCCGATTATTCATCCGGATTTTCATTTGGCGCTAGGAATGGATGCGGTAGAATATTCCGACGATCTGGCAGGAATTGGGGCCCTGCATCTGACGAGTCCAAGTTATTACGGAACAGTCACAGATCTCAAAACAATCATCAAGCAAAGGGACGGGAATGCTCCGTTTATTCCGATCCTGGTGGATCAGGCCCATGGCTCCCATTTGCAGGGAGGGCTGTTCCCTGCCGGTGCTGTAGTCGAAGGAGCAGACCTGGTGCTCCATAGTTCCCATAAGACCCTCGCGGCGCTTACTCAGGCCGGAATGCTCCATGTACAGGGCAGCAGAGTTGACCGTACGGCCCTGAAAAAATCATTGGAATTTCTGCAGACTTCCAGTCCGAGCTATCTTCTGATGGCTTCTCTGGAAACGGCGCTTGAAGGATTAACACAGACAAAGATCTGGCAGGATCTTTACGTGGAAGTATGTCTGCTACACCAAAAACTGGAGGGACCTCTTCGGATACTTACAGGTAAGGACTCCGGGAAATATGGCATTTATGATGTTGATTGGTCCAAAATTCTGATCAATGTTTCGGGTTTGGGCTTGACTGCGTTTGAAGCTGTAGATTTTTTAAGAAAGGTATTCCAGATTGAGCCTGAATTATGGGACAAAGAAAATATTCTTTTTATGCTCGGCGCAGGCAGCAGGCCTGAGGACGTACGTCATTTGACGAAGGCGCTGGAATACCTGGTGGGCAAGTACCGTGGGCTGGCAGGACAGCAAAAGGAGCGAAGAACGGATCAATCTCAGAATTCTGCCGGATCAGGCTCCACTCTGCTTATCCCTCCGATGCATTTGACACCGAGGGAAGCATGGCTGGCAGCCAAGAGACCGGTGAAACTAAAGGATGCCCTTGGTTTAATTTCCGGAGAAACTATTTCGATTTATCCCCCCGGCATCCCGCTTATTGCAGGAGGAGAAGAGATCACCTCTTATGTACTGGAATATCTGAACAGGGCCAGGGAGTATAATTGGCAGGGATGGGATGGTTCGGAACGCGGAGAAATTCTCGCAGTGAATATTTAAGGTGGATACGATCATGGGGATCAATTATACATTATTAACAAAAGCAGCACTTGAAGGAAAACTGGCCCATTTTCTCTTATTTCACGGCTGCGGGATGATCGAAAGAGAAAGGGCTGTTCGAGATCTTGCTCTCATGTTAAACTGTAGAAAAGAAAATAAACCCTGCAGGGAGTGTCCGGATTGCAAAAAGATGTTATCCGGCAATCACCCTGATTTTCATATGATCAAACCGCAAAAGACATCGATTGGCATCGAACAGATTATTCAAATTCAGGGGAAACTATATCGTAAGACCTATGAAGGGAAATTCCGGATATGTTTGATTGACCAGGCAGACAAGCTTACACTCCCTGCTGCGAATGCGCTGCTTAAATTGGCCGAGGAGCCACCAGATCATACGTTAATTGTCTTAAGTGCAGGAAATGCCGAGGGAATTATTAATACCTTAAGGAGCCGCGCTCAGGAAGTCTATTTCTCTTCGCCGGCAGAAAGCGATTGGCTGGAGGAGACGGATGCTTTCCGGCTTAGCGGCGGAGATCCAGATCTGGCAAGGAAAATCCAGGAAGTTGGTCTAAGTCGGATCAAGAGCCTGTCAGGAAGCTATCTGGAGGCCATTGATAAAAAAGATTTTCTCAAAATGTTTGCGCTTTTTCCGATGGAAAGAGAAGAAGGCCAGCTTCTTCTGCAGGTCCTGGCTGTTGTCCTGAAAGAAATGGTGATTAAAGGGCAGCAGTCACCTCAAGTTCTCAAAGAAATTACACAAATGACAGAAGTCGTCCGTAGACAGGTTAATCACAGGCTGGCGCTGGAAGTACTGGCCCTAAAACATTTGAAATTGGGAGGAACCGATATTGGCTAAAGTTGTTGGTATTCGTTTCAAAAAAGCCGGCAAGATCTATTATTTTCTTCCCGGCAGCCTCGATATAAAGCCGAACGACGGTGTTATTGTGGAGACGGTACGGGGAATGGAATACGGTAAAGCGGTCATTTCGTTAAAAGAGATTTCCGAAGAGGAAGTGGTATCGCCGCTCAAAGAGGTGCTGCGCTTAGCAACACCCGAAGATGAGGAAATCTATCAAAACAATGAGAAGAAAGAAAAAGAGGCTTTTCAGATATGCCTCAAAAAGATTCATGCCCATCAGCTTCCGATGAAACTGATTGATGTAGAATATACTTTTGATGGCAATAAGATTATTTTTTCTTTTACAGCCGAAGGCCGGGTGGATTTCAGGGAACTGGTGAAAGATCTGGCCTCCGTATTCCGTACCCGCATAGAACTTCGACAGATCGGGGTGCGGGATGAGGCGAAGATGCTCGGAGGACTCGGTTCCTGTGGCAGGGAACTGTGCTGCAGCTCTTTCCTGGGAGATTTCGAACCGGTATCGATCCGGATGGCCAAAGATCAGAATCTTTCGCTTAACCCGACAAAAATTTCCGGCATCTGCGGAAGGCTGATGTGCTGTCTTAAATATGAGAATAGCTGCTATGAATGCCACAACACATTAAATAAGGGACCCAAAGAGAATCGAATTTTCTCTGAGGTATATGATAAGGAGAGCCAAGAAGAATTGCGCAAACTTGTTGCCGAAGAAGCGGAGGAATAGAGTTGGGCCAGCTATATCAGGCAATTACGGAAGTTGAAGAAAATATCTCAACGCTTTTAAGTGAAGTAAAAAGCCTTAGGCAATATGTTGAGTATCTGGAAGAAGAAAACGTCAAACTAAAAAGGCAGCTTTGTGCCGTCTCAGAGGCAGATACGGTCAGGGTACAGAAAAATGCAGCCAAAATCCAAAAGGAAGCACAGGAAAATCTCGAAAAGCTCTATCAGGAAGGTTTTCATGTTTGCCATATTTATTTTGGGGAACCCGTTGAAGGAAGCTGCCTTTTCTGCAATGCTTTTCTTCGTAAAGACTGACGACCGGAGGATATCATGCCGCAAATAGGGACTTTGTATGTCTGTGCCACCCCAATCGGCAATTTAGGAGATATTACGCTTCGGGTGCTCGAAACACTGAAAGCAGTCGATTTTATAGCCGCGGAAGATACGAGGCATTCGAGAAAACTTCTTGATCATTATCATATTAAGACCCCCCTTTTAAGTTACCATGACCATAATGAAAAATCGCGTGCCGAGGAGATTGTTCGCTTCTTAAAAGAAGGAAAAAGCGGTGCGTTGGTCTCTGATGCGGGAATGCCTGGGATATCTGATCCCGGTCATATACTTATTGCCCGCTGTCAGGAAGAAAAAATCTGTGTTGACGTTTTGCCTGGCGCCAATGCTGCTTTAACAGCACTTGTTCTGTCGGGAATGCCGGCGGAGAATTTTCTTTTTCTGGGATTTTTGCCTTCGACAAAAACAGAGCGCAAGAAAATTCTTAGAGAAATGACCGAGATTCCTTACACCATTATTCTCTATGAGGCACCTCACCGGATCAAAGCAACGCTGGAAGACATTCTGGAGATTCTTGGGGACCGTCAGACCGCAGTTGCCAGGGAGCTGACTAAACTGCACCAAACGGTACACAGGGGTCTCGTAAATGAACTTCTGCAGGAATTCCGGCTTGCACCAGTAAAAGGTGAATGCTGTATTATTCTGGCACCTGCAGAAAAAAACATTGATCCCGGGGACCCTTCCCTTTGGATGGAGGACCTCCGGAAATTTGAAAAAGACGGCAAAGATCGCAAGGAAGCAATGAAAATGGTTGCTAAAAAATATGGTATGAGTAAAAGTATGATTTATAAGGCTTTTCTGGATCAGAAGTGACAAAATGGACAAAAAAAACAGGAAGTAACTATTTACCTCCTGTCTGGAAAGCCAGATGTTCAACCGGCTTTATTTTCTGAAGCAGCAGCTTCCCCCATTGCCGCGGCACATTCACGACAGACATTCTTCCCGCGGAATACTTGAACATTGGAAGCATTGCCACAGAAGACGCAAGCTGGCTCATACTTTTTAAGTATGATTTTTTCTTCGTCAACATATATTTCCAAAGCGTCTCTTTCATCAATTCCTAATGTTCTGCGAAGTTCGATTGGTAATACGACCCGACCCAATTCATCAACTTTTCTCACAATTCCTGTAGATTTCATAATTTTCATCCCCTTTCTCAACAAGTTTCGACATATATCATCCTAATGTTACCAATCATGTCTGAAAAAGTCAATAGGCGAAAAGTTTCAAAAACGCTTTTTTATCAGAAAAAATATATAGTGTATTCATGATATCCAAAATTATAATATTTAGTTTACCGAAATAGTCTCGTTGGCCTTGACAGTATTTGCTGAAATTTCCTATATTTATTGAAGAGAATGCAAACATAGCAAACCTTGAAACTACTGATGATAACGAATTGTCTACCGTAAATAAAAGGAGGTCTATTCCTGTGAAATATTATATTACCACACCTATTTATTATCCCAATTCCAGTCCTCATATCGGGACTGCGTACACGACTATTGCTGCCGATGCGATGGCTCGTCTGCGAAGAATGAAGGGCGATGATGTCTATTTTTTGACCGGGACGGATGAGAATGCGCAAAAAATTGTACGGACTGCTGAAAATGCCGGGATGGATCCGCTTACATATGTTGACGGGATCGTCGATAAATTTAAGGAATTCTGGAGACTGCTCGACATTTCCAATGATGATTTTGTCCGGACAACAGAAGAGCGGCATGCCAAAGTCGTACAGCAAATATTTACAATGCTCTATGAAAAGGGCGATATTTACAAATCTGAGTACGAAGGTTGGTACTGTACACCATGTGAAACTTTCTGGACAGAAAACAAACTTGTTGACGGAAAATGTCCGAATCCAGATTGTGGAAGAAATGTGGAACTTCTGAAAGAAGAAAGTTATTTTTTCAGGATGTCCAAATACAGTGGCAGACTGCTGCAATATATTCAGGACCATCCCGATTTTATTCAGCCTACTTCGAGAAGAAATGAAATGATCCGGTTTATTGAAGGCGGGCTTGATGATCTCTGCGTATCGCGTACGACCTTCCAGTGGGGCATCAAGGTTCCTTTTGATCCGAAACATGTGGTCTATGTCTGGCTCGATGCTCTGATTAACTATATCTCTGCGCTGGGCTATCCCGACGGCGAAAAATACAAAACTTACTGGCCGGCCAGTGTTCATCTTGTTGGCAAAGATATTGTCCGTTTCCATACCATTATCTGGCCAATTATTTTGATGGCGCTTAATCTTCCTTTGCCCGAGAAGGTTTTTGGCCACGGATGGTTCTTAAGCAAAGAAGGTGGAAAAATATCCAAGTCAAGAGGAAACGTTCAGGATTCGTTTCAGTTGATTCAGAGATATGGCGCTGATCCCATTCGGTATTTCCTGTTAAGAGAACTACAGTATGGGATGGACGGTACTTTCTCTGAGGATGATCTGGTCGAAAAATTAAACAGTGATCTGGCGAATGATCTCGGAAATTTTGTGTCTCGCACCTTGGCCATGGTCGTAAAATACCGGAATGGAATTGTCCCGGAACCCGGAGAAGATACCGATCTGGAGAGGGAGATCAGAGATTTAAGCAGCAAGGTAAAACAAGGGACGGAAGAAAAAATGCTGGCCTGTGATACGGCGGCGGCGCTTGAGGTTATCTGGCAGTTTGTCAGCAGGTGCAATAAATATGTCGATGAGACAGCTCCCTGGAATCTGGCAAAAAGTGAGGATAATCAGGACAGGCTGGATACGGTGCTTTATACATTTATGGAGTGCATCAGGATCCTTGGCATTTTATGTGCTCCCTTTATGCCGGGAGTACCGAGAAAAATCAAACCCCTCCTGGGAGATACAGATTTCTTCAAGGACTGGGAACAGGCAGACAGCTGGAATGTTATTCAGCCGGGCACGGCCATCCGAAAGGGAGAAGCCATTTTCCCGAGAATCGATGTCTCCGCATACCTTGAGCAGGTCAATTCTGAAATGGAAAGGTGTGTCACACAGGTGCAGGGTAATACAGGCCATCAACAAGAAGTAAATCTAGAAGTCAGTCCTTCGCAACTGGGAAATTTGCAGCAAATGGCGGAGATGGTTCCGCTCAAGGAAGAAATCAGCATTGAAGAGTTTGCCAAAATGGATTTTAGGGTTGTTAAAGTGCTGCAGGCAGAAAAAGTAGAAAAAGCTGACAAGCTGTTAAAACTGGAAGTTGAAATGGGTGGGGAGCGTAGAACAATTGTATCCGGTATTGCCCAGCATTACAGCCCAGAAGCGCTTGTCGGTAAAAAGGTCATTCTGGTTGCGAATCTTAAGCCTGCCAAGCTCCGCGGAATCATGTCCCAGGGGATGATTCTGGCAGCTTCGCAGGACGGAGAGCTGGAAGTACTTACAGTTCAGAAAGATCTTCCGACAGGGGCTCAGGTCAAATGATTTGGGATACGCATGCGCATCTGGAAGACAGCCAGTTTAGCCCGGACAGGGGTAAGACCATTGCCCGAGCTACTGCAGCTGGCGTAACGACGATTGTAAACGTCGGATCTACCGAAGCGACAAGTCAGAATTCGGTGAGGCTGGCTGAAGAATACCCGTTTATTTATGCAGCAGTAGGCATTCATCCGCACGATGTTGAAGCTTGTACGGATAAAACCTGGGAGACGCTGCTCAGATTGGCGCAGAACCCGAAAGTTGTTGCCTGGGGAGAAATTGGCCTGGATTATTTCAGGGACATTTCTCCCCGGGATGACCAGCGCAAGTGGTTTATTCATCAATTAAAACTGGCCAATGAAGTTGGTTTGCCGGTGATCATCCATAACCGGGATGCACACGGGGATATTCTCCAAATTATAAAAAATCATCCTCCTGAGGCAGGCGGCGTTTTTCATTCTTATTCGGGTTCCTGGGAAATGGCAAAAGAACTTTTGGCCATGGGTTTTTATTTGTCTTTTTCGGGGCCGCTTACTTTCAAAAATGCCCGCCATGCCCCTGAAGTTGCGGAGAAAGTGCCGGAAGACAGGTTCTTAATTGAGACGGACTGTCCGTATCTTACCCCGGAGCCCTACCGCGGTAAACGAAATGAGCCTGCTTATATATGTGAAGTATTGGCGAAAATTGCGGCAATCAGGGGAATGGAGGTCAGGGAAGCAGCCCGTCTGAGCAGTGAAAATGCTCGCAGATTGTTCAGAATTGATCAGTTTCAGTGTGAGATAGGAAGTAATCTTCAGTGATCTGCTGCAAACCAAACGGAGAGACGTATTATTATTCTGAAAATTTTGGCGGTTTCTTGTCAAAATGGTCATTTTTTCTATTGTGAATACTCCCGGTCTAATGGTAAAATGTACAGTGTATAGGAAAAATGTAAATGCCAAATCAGATTAGACTCGTTCAAGTTTCGAAAGGGCTAATAATTTTTTTCACTATCTTGTAGATACAGTTATACACTTCTAGCGGCAAAATTTGTTTTGGAACTGGAGCCTTCGATTAAGAAAACACATGCCAGACAGGAGGAGTGCAATATTTCTCAGTTACCTGAGGATATTATTTCAGTTGTAGAAACAAGATATTAGCATTAAGCAGATGCGAACTTTTAACAATTGCTTTGCGTTATTAATTTTAAGGAGGAAATAAAATGATTGATCTGAAAGTGTTAACAGATGCCGTAGGTGACCTGGACGAAGATAAACTGATGGGGATGCTGAATGACTTTGTTGCATCGAAGCCGACCGAAGAAGAGGCTCAGTCCGTCGTTGGTGCCTGCCAGCAGGGAATGGCAAAAGTAGGGGAACTGTTTGAAAGCGGCGAGTACTTTGTAGGCGATTTGATCTTTGCCGGTGAGCTCTTAACCCAGTCTATCGATATCTTGAAACCGGTAATCGGCAGTGACAAATCCGCCAAAGTAGGCAAAATCGTACTGGCCACTGTCGAAGGTGATTTGCACGATATCGGCAAGAACATTTTCAGAAGCATGTCTGAAGCAGCCGGATTTGAAGTCTTTGATTTGGGGATCGACCAAGGCCCAAGCGCATTCATTGAAAAAGTCAAAGAAGTACAGCCGGATATCGTAGGGATGAGCGGTGTACTGACGTTGGCCCTGGAAGCGATGAAAAAGACGGTAGATGAATTGAAAGCTGCTGGCGTGCGTGACAGCCTCAAAATCATTATTGGCGGAAACCCTGTAACAGAAGAAGCCTGCAGACAGATCGGTGCAGATGCATTTACCACGAATGCAGCCGAAGGCGTTAAGATTTGCCAGAGCTGGGTAAAGTAAATATCTGATGTAAAAGCCGAAGCGACCATGTTCAGCAGAACTAAGGCGTTTTGGATGTTAGCGGCGAGGAGATAAGGGAAATAGTCCACTGGGACTGTTTCCCTTATTGCTGTTTGGAGCTGCAAAAACGCCTCAATATAATGAAGCGTCCTTGTTAAGCTTGCTTGGATTCATGTTATAATAATCTATTTACTTCGCGAGCTCCTTCAAAAAGCTTAGCGCAATATCGCAGACAACAGCATGATCTTCAGCGTTGAAGTAATCCAGTGTATTGGCATCAAAAAGAATATTGGCTCCCGTGGCAAATTCCTCGTCGCCGTTCCAGAGAATAAAGGTGACATAAATGTTGTTTATAAACTGAAAACGGTAGCTGAGGTCTCCGTGCGTTGTTTTCACTGCATTCAGCTTTTGCATCGCGCGTTCAAGCGCAGAAAAATCCTTACCAAACATTCTGGCCAGCCGCATGATACAACGGCCGTAAAAATTCCGGTAGTACACCTGTCCGCCAGAAACTTCCTGATAGGTGATGTTCCTTTGTGTAGGAGGTGTACCCTTGGCGTGGACCAGGTAACGCAGGATTAACGTCATAACCGGAAAGTTTGTAATTTCGGAGCGGTTTGAATCGTAGATTTTCCCTGAGGGGTAGGAGACAAAATAAGTTCTGCCCATTAGAAAAACACAAAACTCTTGCTTTTGGCTGTCATACGCTGTTCCGGATTTCCGGGATATTTCCACAGGGTCACAGTCTATGAGCTTTGTGCGGATAAATTCATAATGCATCGGTGTATCGGACACGGCTTTATTCCTTTACGCTTTTTCGGTAATCAGGATTTTATGTTCCAAAAGTTTAATTTCCTGAATTATACCGTTAATCGTTTTTTCGTCTCCCAATAAACCTGTTAAAAAGATTTTACCAGAGTCAACCTTCATGTTCGCAACATTTTCCATAACCATTTTTTCTCCGTCAGGAGTCAGAACATAAGCATTCGATTCACACATACTATATCACCTTTCTTAACAGTTATTCTATGGTTTTATTTCATTCAGATGATTTTGCGCTGATCTTTAACCGTTGGAAATCTTTCTATTTCGGTGTGGGGAAGGAAACAGGCGGATATGAATTCTCCCATGTAGGAGCTGTCGGTACTGAGTTCCAGGTAAGTCATATGAGAGGCAATATCCTCGGCTTTTTTTCTGGCATCAGTGCTTCGCAGGGTCAGATAACTGCCCATTAAGGAACTATTGCCGAGATATTTAAACTTTTGGACCGGAAGGTCCGGGAAAAGCCCAATGGTTATCGAGTTGTTCATACTAATATTTGTGCCGATTCCGCCGGCAATATATATTTTGTCTATTCCGGAATAATCCATACCCATGCTGTTTAATAATACTGCTACAGCAGCGTAGACAGCGCCTTTGGCCCGGATGAAATTTTCCAGATCAATTTCCGTAATCGTAATATCTTTGGGAATATAATATTCTCCTCTGAAAGCGAACACGTATTCACCGATTCCATATTCGTCAAAACGGATACGGCGAGTTTTTAGATTTCGGTTCAGACGTCCCCGGCTGTCAATAATGCCTGCCCGGAACATTTCGGCAATAGCATCAATGATTCCAGAGCCGCATAAGCCAAGTGGAAGTTGGTTGTCAATCGTATCTATTGTAGGCTCAAAAGTTTTTCTGTCAATCCTGACATTTTCAATCGCGCCTGGTGCCGCACGCATCCCGGAACTTATTTCTCCGCCTTCAAACGCAGGTCCGGCGGAACAGGCACAGGTGAGTAAAAAGTCTTTATTGCCAAAGACAATCTCGCCATTGGTACCCAGGTCCATAAAAAGAATATTCTGATCTTCTGACCACAGGCCGGAAGCCAGGATGCCAGCAGTAATGTCCCCGCCGACATAGCTTGAAACTGAAGGCAAAATATATAAAAGGCTCTCTGAGTAGGCTTCTAACCCAAGGTCGGCAGCTTTAAGGTATTCAGAACTTAGGAAAGCGGGAATATAGGGTTCTTTCCGCAAATAGTCCGGATAAACGCCTAGCATAAGGTGCATCATGGTTGTATTCCCGGAGGCAACCATCACACTGATGTCGTCTTTGGAAATATGAGTTTCCTGTCTCATTTTCTTAAGCAAGGGATTAATCGTTTCTTTGATAATGGCATGAGTTAATTCCTGCAAGCCATTTTTCTTGGTTGCGTGAATAATTCGATTGATTACATCAGCACCATATTTAATCTGAGCGTTTCCGGCAGAGGCTTTGGCTATAATCTTTCCATTATAAAGATCGACCAGGAAGGCAGCTACAGATGTAGTTCCTACATCTATAGCTGCTCCATATAGCCTGTCGGAAGTATCACCAGGTTCAATATTGATAACCCTGATTCTTTCGCTGTTTTCTGCAAAATACGTAACAGTCGCGTGAAAATCATTTTCTCTTAGAACATGAGGGATCTTTTTTAGGATTGGTAGTCGACAAAGGGCTTCACTGTAAGAAATATTTTTAAGCAGATGTCTTTTAATTCTGTCCCAGTCAGAGATGCAGTCATCAAGGCTTGGTAGGTCTAACTCCATATAGGCCTTTTGCACCGGGGAGTTAAATAGAATATGGTTCTCGGCAGCCAGGTTAATGACCGTGTCGATAATCTGTTGATCTTTCGTTCCAGCCAAGTCCTCAACTTTCATTCCGCTTAGTGCGGATGTCTGGATAGCCGACACTTCAACAGTAATATCGCCATTAATTTTGGAATTACATGCTAAGACAAAACCCTGTGCTAGTTCAGATTCAGTAATGTGATGGCTTTTACGAAAATTTACACTGCCTTTAAGAACCTTTAGCTTGCATTTGCCGCATGATCCGAGTCCATTGCAAGGCGCATCAAGGAAGATACCAGCTTTGCGGGCCACATCGAACAGTGTCTCACCTAATTTGGCAATCACAACGGTGTTTTCAGGGATAAATTTTACTTTAAACATGTTGCACCACACCCCTTCTGATAGGACAGTCCTATAACAGTACAAAATTACATCAGCGGATCCATTGTTAAGGCAGGGTGACCTTTTTCGCTTAAATACTCTAAGACTGCTTCAGATTCTGAAGCAATTGTTTCATCGCAGATCATATCGACAAAATTGTCTATTCCATACATCTCTTTGGCGGTTGCATTCAGTTTGTCAGCAACAAATTCTTTAAGCTCTTTTGGCATCCAGACAATACGCCCAGGACCACCTTCAGCTGAGATGAATTTCTTGGAGGAGATGAACTGTCTACCGTGTCCCATAAATCCAGGAGTCTGAACGCCGCCACCTGTCATGGAAGCCAGTTCGCCGAACGTCATGCCCACCGGAGATACGCCGGAGAACTCTCTGTTCACGATGACAATGCCGTTGGCTTCCGGCATAATGCCAGCAATACATTCAAAGCAGCCGCAGGAAGTCATCGGATCTTCCAGTAAACTGTACAGCGTAATCTGGCTCAAAGCGCCTTGGGAGTGCCGTTCCACGGTTTTGTTGACTTCTTGCCAGATACCTTTGACAGGATCATCAACAGGACCTTTGTTAATTGGCTGACAAGGACCGGTTGGATCGAGCTCAAAAGTAGCTTTGGAATCAAGCCAGCTTACGGCGCCGCATAATCCTAGTCTTTCCGGTGTAACAATGCACACATGGGAAGGGGCAAAGGACTGGCAAAGAATACAGGTATAAAAAGTGTCGACACTTTCATCAGTCAGACTGGCAATACGCTCGTCTCTTGCTGCATATTTGGGAGCAACCTGCTGGGTTTTCACTTCTTTGACTTTGTCAGGATCAGTAATAATCGTGACCTGACATTTGTCGACGACTGCGCCAAACTCGTCCAGCATCTTGGCATACAGCACTTCACCAAAATGGCGTAGTCTGAAGCCTTTTTCGTAAGCATCCTTGCTGATACGGATCCAGGTGGCGTCTCTTTGACCGACGTGCATGATGCCTTCAATATAGTTCATAAAATAGTGGATTCTTCTTTCCAGAACTGGCTCAAAATCTGAATGCATGCTCTTGCCGGCTACTTCGACGAGTACTGCCAGAGGCATTCTTCCGGGGACCTGCTGCACGGTGTCAATATCGTCACCAATGATCACAATCTTATGATCCTCAATCTCACTGGCTTCTCTTTGCGTAACAAGCTCCCAGGACTCTGTTTTGCTGCCGCCGAATTCAACAAACATAGCATCTTTTCTGATTCTCTCTCCTTCAAAAGCAGCAGCAAAAGCAACCGGAATCGGAATTTCTGTGATCTTTATCTTAATGCCTCTGATCTCAAGGGAAGTTGCAGCCATTTTATCGTAATCTTTTTGGGTGATAAGCTTCATCGGGACTTCGGCAACATCCTGGTCGGTTACAACCGGGAAGCCGAGGTTAATCGCAGCTGCGCCTGCAGCAACTTTGTAATTGCTTAAAGGTCCTACTGCATTGACAAAAGCTTTCAATCTTTTATAGGTATAACGCTTGAATTCTTCCCAGTCGCCAGGGGTCAAGGCTCCAAAGATTAAAGCAGCGCGGATGGTTACCGTAACGACGTGGATTACAGAGGTCATGTTATAACCTAAAGGCATGACCCTGAACTCAAGTCCTACTTTGACCCCGCCTTCAATGGCCTGATCGATGACGTTACCGACAAGGAAGGTTAAAAGCCCTTTAGCTTGGTATTCTTTGATGACTTTGGCGGCTGATTCGGGGTCCGGAAACTCACCAATGATAACCGCTTGCCCCGGGATATCGTCCATTACGAGACCAACACCCCAACCGCGGATAATCGCATCCGTCAAAAAACCCATGCACGGAGCTTCATAGGGCTTTTCGTCCACGACATACTTTAAAGCTTCAATAATTTCGGAAGAGACAGCAGCTGCCATTCCGGCATTCTCTGCTTCTCGAAGCTGTTCTTTTTCCACAATAAGGCTTCTGACAAGGTCTAAAGCACCTTCAAGTTCTCCCAGGGTGCCTATTTTTTTGCCGGTAATGGCATATATAAGGGACAGGGAGTAAGCGGTATCCGGAAAAGCAACTTTATGCTCTCTTCCTTTTAAGGAGATTGCTTTTTCAACATATCCGGCAGCAGTATCGAGAGCTTGCTTGGCGCCTGCAAATATGGTGCTATATAAATTCATGTATATTCCCCTTTCCGTAGAATTCCCCCAGGCCGTTGCAAGACGAGGCTATCAATCATAGCTCCAGGTAGGAATCGGCATATAACATATTGCCTTTAATCATATCACAGGTTTTGATTGTCTCCATAAGCCTGTGGTCGCAAGGGTTTACAATGGCTGCAGTCAGACCGCATTGCATGGCCATTGCACAATAGGTGGCGTCAATGATCGGACGGACATGTTTTGGAGCACCATTGGAGACATTGCTTAATCCAGCATTGGTTCTGAGGCCCATTTCCGTGATCTGGCGAATGGTCTCAAGGACTTCCGGTGCTTTTTCCTGCATGCCCTTGATGACCAGAAACAGCGGGTCAAATAAGAGATCCATCGGGTCGATACCGAGCATCATTGCTTTTTCCAGCATTTCGGTGCAGTAGGTGATGCGTTCTTCAACGTCAGAAGGAATGCCGTCTTTAGCACACAGGGCAATAGCCATGGCATCGTTGGCGGCGGCGACTTCTAAGAGCCCCAGTCTTGGACCGGCATCGGCAGAATTGATAATCGGTTTGCCTTTGGAACGGTTGTAGACTCTGATACCGGCTTCAATTGCTTTTTTATTGGCTGTATCCAAACAAATCGGAACATTATCAAATTCATTCTGCAGAAGCTGAACGGCCCAGGCCATGACTTCTTCGCCGTCTCTTTCGGCAGGTCCAATATTCAGGTCGAGGTAAACAGCACCGGCATCAAGCTGTTCTTTAGCTCTCTGGAGAATCGGGGCAGGATTACGGTCAGCGATGGCCTGCCGAATGATTGGAGAAATACAGTGGATTCTTTCACCAATTACTAAAAATCTATCCATGTTAGGAGCACCTCCGAAATTTTTTATTGAGAACAGAATACTTCGAGTTAATACTTCAGGTTAATTCGTATCTTTTTCAGTTCAGTTAATGCCTTCCATCGTCCTTAAGAATTTAGGAAGATGCATGGCTTCATCAGGACCAATGATAACTTCCCAGTCAGGAAGACTGTCCTGGATGTCACCTTTCAGAACGGCAACTTTTCCAGGGATAATAAGCTTTCTGCATTTCGTTTTGCTTTCAATGCCAGACTCTTTAATGAATTTGGCAATGACCGAGCCGCTAAACTTGCCTGCGGCCCATGCTGTCAGTACAGAGTAACCGCCGGCATCAGGGATTCCCATCCAGGCCGGTACTTTGGATCTTTCCACTTCACCGGAAACAACAAAGTAAGTCAGGGCAAAGTCGACCGTAATCAAAACAGGTGAGTTGTCGCCAGGGTTATTGATCGGATAGAATTCCGGTTCAACTCTCATCGGTTTCTGCGGGTCAGTATAGATATTCTGTCTTAAACCGAAGAGCGGGAGAGCGCGGGTGTAATCCATATCGTCCATAACAATAAGGGAACCATATTTCATGATGAACAGGGAGGCCAGAGCAACTTCCATAAATTTGTCGCCTTTGGCCAGCTCGTTGACAAAGACTACGGAAGGATAACCAAAGGTTCTGTCTTGTTCTTTTAAAGCTGTTCTGCGGATCTGCACAGCGTTGGTAAAAGCTTCACGTGCGGAAGCGTTGCCGATATCCAGCAGTAATTCTTTGTAATCAAGTTTCTGGACATTTTCAACCAGATCATACAATTCAGAAAGTGAGGGGGCTTTTAAGCCGAGAGGCAGTTTGAGCTCCTTGACCAAAGCAACCATTTCCTGATAGTTGTTGCTGTTAGCACCGAATACGATCGGGAGTTCATCTTTGACCAGTTCCAAAGCATCTTTCAGCACGGAAACATCGGCGCATACCAGCATATAGGCTACTTTTAAACCGGAAGCTTTGACTTTGTTGATTAAAGCCAGATAAGCGTCTTTGTTTCCAACATACTGTAGGGCAGCAATTTCAGCTTTCATTTCTTCGCCGATTCGGACATAGTCGACGCTTTTCATATTGGCGATTTTCGCATCAATTTGTTCCTGGGACATCGCATCGGAAAGCAGTACAGCAAATCTGTTGCGGTTGACAAAGGTTTTCTCGTGACGGAAAAGAACAGTTTCACCGCCAAGTTTACATTCGGTTTCTCCTTTGCCGAAAGTCACGATCTTCATCAGGGGAGCCGTGGACTCAGAGAGCTTTGCCATCGCATCATCACTCATGTGCGAACACTTGCTTATTTCTACACCGCCGGCTGCTACCTTCATCGCAAAAGCCATACAGGTAGGAAAGCCACATTCTTTACAGTTGGTTTTGGGAGTCAGTTTATAGATATCCAATCCGGACATTGCCATTTTCATTTTCCTCCTTGAATCAAAATTACTATCAAAGTCTTCAAATATTAATTATTTCAGGTTATTCACCAAAGCACGGATCGTCTCTGCGGAACGCGGATGACGCAGAACAACAGCATCGGAACCGACGGCGATAACACTGGCGGCGGTGGAAACCTCCATGGCAATTCCACGCTCTTCCTGGCAGCCCCATTCCGGAGAATCTTCCTCTGTAGAGGCAGACTCTTTAACGTCCCAGGTATCAAAAGCAACCGGTGTAATAATCGGCATCTGTAAGGTTTTATCATTTTGACCCAAAGCAGCCAGTCTGATTCTGTCAATGGTTGAAGCGACATACTCAAAACCATAACCGACAGGTGCGGTCCCGACATTCATTACGATATTTTCGTTTTTGACTTCCAGTTGGTTGATTAAAATGTTTAATTGCTTAGCCAGGTTGATGTCAACCGAGGACTCAGCCGCTACTTTATGTTTATAAGCTGTTACACCGGCTGCGGCAACATTCTTATAGTTATCTTCAACAGCGGATAACAGAAGGACATTTTTACCTTCCAGCTCTTGGGCTACTTTCTCAAATAATTTAAGGTCTTTCTCATAATTTTGTGTCCCGGCAATAACAAGAGGCAGTTTAACAGCATTAGCAACTTCCTTAGCCAGAGTGGCACATTCTTCAAAGGATTTATTTAGGCCGTTCGGATCTGCGCCTTCAAACCGTAAGCAAATGAAATCGGGTGCAAATTTTTCTTCCACATATTTGGCCCATTCTACAGTATTTCCAACAACCGAACCATAAAGTTCTTTAAGGCCTTTTACCCAATTTTCCGGGTAAACATCAAGAATTTCTAAACCGATCTTTGTACCACTACCGGTATCACCGTCAAAACTGTAAAACGGAAACACATTCTGTCCACCGAGCGCTAAGGTGTTTTCCCCTGTCCCTAATTCCAAGTTGTAAATGCTTCCACTATACTTTTGGACTGAGGTTTTAAAAGCCACTAGAATCTCCTCCTTCTTCTTATAAACCAATTATTTGGCAGATATCTTTAATTGCCCGTTTTGATAAACTGTCATCAGGCAAATTAACCAAGGCTTTTCCCTGAGAATCATACGCATATATCAATGGATCCAGGGCAATGATTCCCAGCAGTTCCAACCCCTGCAAGGAAATTTCTTCAATAATTCCCTCGTTTAATTTCCCATCCGGGGCTTTATTGATAATTAAATATTGTTGAGCTACTTTTAAACCTAGTTCTTTGACCAGCTTGTTAATACGGCCTACCGCCTGGACACCGCGGCGCGAACAGTCACTGACGAGAATCAAAATATCAATGTTTCTTGCTGTTCCGCGGCTGAGGTGCTCCATGCCGGCTTCATTGTCAATTATGACATAGTTGTACTTATCAGAGACTTTGTCGAGCTGTTCCCGCAAAATCCCGTTGACGAAACAGTAGCAGCCTTTGCCTTCGGATCTTCCCATGACGAGGAGGTCATAACCATTTCCTTCAGTGATACCGGTATTCAGTTGGTACTGAAGGTACTGGGCCTTGGTCATTCCTCCAGGAAAGCCGTCACGCATAGTTTCTCTTAAATTGACTTCTTCTCTGATTTCTCCAAGCGTAACTTCGATTGTTTCTCCCAGCACTTCGTTCAAGTTAGCATTGGCATCTGCATCGACAGCAAGTACAGGTCCTTGCTTGTTTTTTACAAGGTAATCGATCAGAAGTCCAGTAATGGTTGTTTTTCCGGTTCCGCCTTTACCTGCTACCGCAATCGTTTTTCCCATCGAAACTACCTCTTTTCTAGATCAAAGCAGAGCTTAATTGCTTTGACTTCCTCAACAATCTTGCTGTTCATGAAGGGAGACTGATCTGGGCGGTCAGAATTGACAACGTCTACGTTGTAAGAGATAAAGCCCAGGCAGGCTTCAGGATCGATATTTTCGAGGATATACGCTTTATCCAAATCGTTTTTGATCTTGTTGCCCACAGCATAAATTTTCGGTATGCCAATATCGGAAGCCAACTTCTTAATCTTGTGGTACGTCTGGAGACTCCTAGCTCCGGGCTCAACGACCGCGATAAAGGTATTCACACCCTGGGCTGTTCCTCTGCCGAGATGCTCAATCCCGGCTTCCATATCCATAACGACAACATCTTTATTTTGCAGGACTAAATGAGAAGTAAGTCTTTTCAACAGGACATGTTCCGGGCAAACGCAGCCGCTGCCGCCGCTTTCAACGGTACCCATCGTCAACAGATTTACACCGTTGCAGCAGGTACAGTATTTGTCCGGGATATCATCTACCTGAGGATTTAATTTGAACATTTTACTAAAGGAATCGGTCGGGGTACTTGTTCTTTCTGCAATTAGTTCTTTCATTTCGGCAATCGGCACGATCTTGGAAATAATCTCGTCAGGAAAACCAAGGGCTAAAGCCAGATTGGCATCAGGATCGGCATCAACTGCCAGGACCCGGTAGCCTTCCGCTGCATACAGCCTGCTTAGAATTGCTGCAAAAGTTGTTTTTCCGACGCCACCTTTACCTGTAATTGCTATCTTCATTTAAATCACCCCGACGCATCATTTATCTTTTGTTATCTGTTGCCTGAAGAAATTCTTCTGGCAAAAAAACGACCATGGCCGCGTTTTTTAAAAGCCGGCAGGAGCTAAGTCGTCATAGTCGGTAACATTCATTCTCTGAACGTTAAGCGCTTCGACTTTGGCTCTCTTTTCTTCAATTCTGGCCAGCATTTTTTCTGCGGCTACAGCCGGATCAGTTTCAAAGTAGAATTTTGCCCCTACCCAGTCTTCCAGTCTGTTTGTCAGGATATCCGTAACTTCCGGGCTTCCGGTTACCGGAGGAACAACGCCTAGAAAGGTATCGATTCCAGAGCTTACCACGTAGGTACCGATTGCGACAGCTTTTTCGGACATCCATTCCGGAGCTGCGCCGACAACCGGCAGTTCGCTCATATCGAGTCCCAGAATCTTGGCTACTTCACCAACCAGCTCAAGGATACGGCTGTTGTCAACACAGGAACCCATATGCAGAACAGGAGGAATATCGGCCAGTTCGCATACTTTTTGTAATCCTACTCCGCAATACTTGACGGCATCTTTGCTTAAGAGACCAGCTTTGGCAGCAGCCTGAGCCGCACAGCCGGTAACAACAACAATTACGTCATTGGCGAGCATCTTTTTAATAATTTCGATATGGCTGTGGTCACCTTTCACCTTCGGGTTGTTGCAGCCGACGACACCGGCTGCGCCTCTTAATACACCAGAGACCAAGCATTGCGCCAATGGTTCAAACGTGCCTGGCTTATGCGTATAAGAATTGACAACGCGGTCCAACTGGCCAATAATAGCCTGGTTGCTGTAACCGATCATGCCGGTTGATTTATGTGTTGGGATGGAAACTTTTTCGTGCTTTCTGTTTGTATAGTTCTCTACTGCTTTCCGAATTATTCCTTTTGCGCATTCATAGGCGTTGTTCTCATCAAATTCAATATGAACGGCGTCTTTAATTTTGGCAAGTTTTGAGGTGGTGATAAATTTGGTATGGTAACATTGAGCCAGGTTGGCCAGGGCAGGGAAGATACATTGAACGTCCACAATCATGGCTTCAACGGCACCGGTAACAATCGCGAGCTCCTGCTGATTAAAATTCCCGGCAATTTTAATGCCGTGACGCATCGCGACTTCATTGCCGGTACAGCAAATGCCGACCAGGTTGATTCCCTCTGCGCCGACACCCCTGGCAAGAGCTTTTAGCTCAGGGTCATCAGCGGCAACAACGATCATTTCCGATAAACTAGGTTCATGACCATGCAAGACAATGTTCACCATGTTTTTCTCAATAACACCCATGTTGGCTTCAATTTCTCTCGGCATCGGGGTTCCAAAGATAATATCGCTGAATTCGGTACCGATATAGGAACCGCCCCAACCGTCGGTCAAAGATGTCCGCATGGAAAGATTGATCATGCTTTCAGCATCAGCGGTACAGCCCATATGTGTAGCATGCATAATCGATACAACTTCTTTGTCAATAGCATCGGGGAGGATATCATTATCTTCCCAGACTTTTAATCTTTGTTTAGTAATACTTGGCGGAATAACCATCGAACCAAAAGGCTTGCCAAAGTCATTCAGAGCTGCTTCAGCAACGTCATGGGCAACCTGGTAGATATCTTTGCCTTCTGTAGCCACACCCCATCTGGCTGCAACATTCAGCAGTTTTTTCTCGTCACGGATTTGATAATCTCCGTCCCGACTTGCCATATGAAGTACATGGGCAATATGTCTGCCGTGATCGGAGTGTGCAGATGAACCGCCTGCTACCATTCGGGCATAATGCCTGGAAGCAATAACATCCGCAGTGGCGCCGCAAATACCTTTTTGAACGCCTTTTCCTGGAATCGGGCTGACGCGGCAAGGACCCATAGTACAAATCCGGCAGCATACACCTTGCTCACCAAAACCACATTGGTTTTTGAGAGCGGCTTTTCTGTCCCAGAGTGTTTCAGAACCGTCATTTCGGGCCTTGACGTAAAGTTCTTGAGTAGCTAAATCTACTGACAGTGTTGTTTCGTCCAGTAATTTTTCGTCCATTGCGTTTCCTCCTTCAATAACCATACGTTGTCTTTAAATCGTTTAGCTGCTACAGATGGCTAATACTTAAAGTAAAAAGTGTCGTGTACTGAGGTTTTAACTCAGATCGGGCCATTTATGAGTAAATTCACAAACTTTTTTAAAGGATCAAAGCTTTATCTCTGGCAGTAAAAATGGTATAAAAATGACATTATATATTTAAGATTATTATAGTACGAAATTTTTTGGGAATATATTGATCCGTTGTTAATGAACGAAATGGGGGGCTGAATTGCAATAATTCAATTCTTAACAGCATAATTTATATATACTTGTATATAAATAAAAATTAAAAAAGTTATCTGTATAGGCCTGTATATTTTTGTATATACAAGGATAATTGCACTAAAAGAATCTTTTCACAAGACCTTGCTTATCGATCTCACTTAGTAACTTAGCACGTAGGGTTAGGATCTCGGGATGTTATGATATTCTGAGGAGATCTAGACGACAGGATAGTGTATGCCAGTTTTCCGATGATGGCAGAAAGCTCGTTTTTCAACATTTTACAGCAAATCACTACTGTCTTCATCATAATTCCTCAACTCAATCGATTTTTGCTTGGAATATATAATCTAATTCTTTATTGTTGAGATTTAAAGCGCCGATTCCGTTTGCAGTGGCCAGCTCCAAAACGGCGTGTTTACTTATTCCTGTCATAACCATGTGATCGACTTCATCATAAAAACCTTTTCCATGGGATACACCGTATGAACCCGCATCGCTGCCAACGGCGATTTTTACGCCCAATTCAAAGGCTTTTTTGACTTGAGCTTTCTGGGCATCATAAATCCGGGCAATATTCGGCAATTGGTCTGTAAAGCGGCTGTCTTTTGAAGTAATCAGGTTTCCCAAAGGTGCTAACGTAGGAATCCAGATGGTATCGTGTTCCAGCATCAGCTGCAATTCATTTTCTGTCAGAAAATAACCATGCTCAACTGTATTTGCACCGGCTTTCACAGCGATACCAACTGCTTCTGCCGAATTAGTGTGGACCATTACGGGAAGGTCTTGATCCTTTGCCGTCTGTATCATGTAGTACATTTCATCATAACTGAAATGTGAGCCGTCAACTTTCCCGAATTGATTAAAATCTACAAGTCCGGTCAGTAGTATCTTAAGATGATCAGGATTTGACGTAAGCAGCTTTTTAAAAACATTTTTGAAATCAGCCATATCGGCGACCGGCTTGCCTAAGAAACTGCCGTAGCATCCTTGTTTGTAGATCGCAAAACCAGGGGTCCGGAGAATCATTCCTTCTTCAAGGGCCAGTTCTCTGGCCAGAAGAGATACATTTAAGTTATCTCCTCCGTCGCGCAGTGCACAAATCCCCATTTTTTTATATTTTCTAAGGAAATTGGTAATTATAGTTGAATTAGGGTTATCTTTGTGCTGCAGACGTGCCTCTTGAAAAGCTATTCCATCTAAAGCCAAATGAACATGGGCGTCAACCAATATGTTTTTAATCATTTTATTCACCTGGCTTTAAAAGGTTTTGCAGACCACCAGAAGGGGACCGCCCTTTCTAGTGGTCACAACATTTCATTTTTCTCGTCTATCTTTATTTCACAGGACCAATTTTACCTTGTCTGAAAGCGGTGCTGAACTTTCTGCAGTTCTTGTCTTTACCCATTAATGCTTCAGTTGCAAGCAGGGTTGCAATCATATCTCTGCTGCAGGGATCCATAATCGCGGAATCCATACCAAAGAAAGTAGCCAGGGCCAGGAAGTTCTGGTTGACAACTTTTCTTAAAGGCATTCCGAAAGAGATGTTGCTCAAACCGGAAGTGATTTTGATTGTCGGGTACATTTCTTTGATTCTTGTCATGCTTTCATTAAAGGAGTACATAGAATTGTTATCAGTAGACAAAGCAATAACCAAGGGGTCGACATGCATCCTGTCAGGAGTAATATCATATTTAGCAGCTTCCTCGACCATTTGCTTTGCAATTCTGACTCTGGTGTCAATGTCTTTGGGAATTCCGTCATTGTCGCAAGTCAGTGCAATGACTTCCCAAGTCGTTCCCTTAATCAACGGGAAAATGATATCGCATTTGTCACCTTCCATGGAAACGGAATTGATAAGTCCCGGTCTCTTGGCATATTTAAAAACGGCTTCAATTGCACGCGGATTCGGGCTGTCAATACAGAGCGGAGTGTCAACGGCATCCTGAACAATATCCATTAACCATTTCAGTGTTTCCACTTCAACATCAGGTGATGTACTGGCACTGACATCTAGGTAGTGGGCGCCGTCATTGGTCTGGTCAATCGCACGCTGGCGGATAAAGTTAGCATCTCTCTCTTCAATCGCTTTTTTCACGATAGGGATTGTACCATTGATTTTTTCACCAATAATAATCATTTATCAAATTCACTCCTTTATGAAATTTGTATATACAGGTATACGCTTAGAGTTTAACATTGTTTCTACATACGGTCAATATCTTTTTCGACAAAGTATACCTATATTCTAAAAAGATTTAAAAAATAAAAGTATCCTACATATTCTATCTTTCATAGACTATTTAAATTGCTGGGTCAACAAGGTTTACCAGTGTTTTTTTCTGGCTGCCCGCAGACAGTTTTTCATCAAAATCGCGGTGGTAATCGAACCTACGCCGCCCGGTACAGGGGTGATCGCACTGACTTTGTTCACGACTGCATCATAATCGACATCCCCGCACATCTTGCCGTCACCGGCATCGTTGATGCCAACGTCGATGACGACAGTGTTTTCGGATACGTATTTGTCATCGATCATTTTGGCTCTGCCCATTGCAGCAATGATAATGTCCGCTTTCTTCGCAATTCCAGCCATGTCTTTGGTCTTGGAATGGCACATCGTTACGGTCGCATTCTCTTTTAAGAGCATCATGGCCAGTGGTTTTCCTACAACTAGGCTTCTTCCCATGACCACTACATTCGCGCCGCTAAGATTGTAGCCGTAATGGCTCAAGGTTTCCATACATGCTGCGGGCGTGCAGGGCAGGAGTCCGCTCATATCGCCTTCAAATACCTTGGCCAGGTTCAGTGGATTCATGCAGTCAATGTCTTTATCTGCCGAGATCAGGTGCTTGATGACTTCTTCGTCCAGCTGTTTCGGTAGTGGACGGAACAGCATGATGCCATGAACGGTACTGTCATTGTTGACTCCCGTCATGACTTTTGTGAATTCTTCCATGCTGATATTTAAGTCCAAAGGATAGGTCTTGGTTGCAATGCCAAGATTATCGCAGTTTTTAATAATACTGTTTTCATAGTAAACGTCGTCCGGACGGCTGCCAACGCGAATGATGCCTAAGGTCGGGTTGATGCCTTCAGCTTTTAAAGCCGCAACTTCCTGCTGGAGGTTTTCTTTCATGGCCTGGACAACGGGTTTAGCGTTAAGAATCTGAGTCATGCTGCTTATTTACCTCCCGTAATTGCATTCTGAACTTCCGCAAAGATGTGGTCGGCTTTGGCGGTATATGTGGTGACAAGTTCGTTCAGTTCGGTCTCGATTTTCTGTTTTAGAACCTGATCTTTCATGATTTGGGTGTTGATTAAGACATTCAGCTTGGCGCCTTCGAGCGCAGCTTTCAGGAAGGTTACGCCGACACCGACGTCGCTGATCGCAATACGGGTGCCTTTCTGAGCAAACTCTTCCTGAAGATTGATGCCGTCAGCGCAGCATCTAACAATATCAAGCGGTACAAGTGTTGCTTTAACCAAAGCAGCCTGCAGGGTTTCTTCTTTGATCCGGATTTCTTCTTCAGTATTTTTGGGTAGTCCGTAAGCCTGGGAAAGCGGATAGAAAGCATCAGCATCTTCCTTGACCAGAACCTGCAGTTTTTCAATGATCTTCTGGCCTTTTTCCATAAGGACGAGTACATCGGCTTCAACATCAGCATATTTCTTCTTGCCGACAGTTAAACTTCCTACCATGACACCCAGCGCCGTGCCGATGGAGCCAACATATGCAGAAGCACCGCCGCCGCCAGGAACCGGCTCTTTGGAAGACAGAGCATCTACAAATTCGATACAGCTCTTTTTCAACATAATATCCATCTCCTGTTCTTCATTTTTTCTAAATTCTTAGCTACTGATTATTGCATGAGCAACCAATATATAGCGATCCCATAGTTATGTTATCTTAAGACAAGTATTCTACAAAATACTCAAAGCTTAAATTCTGGTATCTTGCTCTAGAAACTAGTCTGTGTAATACATAGACAACGTCAGTTAATAAAGATTAAGAGCATTTATAGAATGAGATGGTAGTACAAAGCTGCCATCTCATTCTTATTGGAAACAATATCAAACTTTATCTTAGAATAAGCCGGAAATCTTACCGGTGCTGTCTACGTCAATGTTTTCAGCGGACGGTACTTTCGGCAGGCCGGGCATGGTCATGATGTCCCCGGTAAGTGCAACGGCAAAGCCCGCACCAGCAGAAATCTTCACGCCACGGATCGAGATTCTGAAGCCTGATGGACGTCCCAGTTTCTTCTGGTCATCAGACAAGGAATACTGGGTCTTCGCCATACAGACCGGAACATCACGATAGCCGATCTTTTCGATGTTCTCGATATCTGCGGAGCTGCTGCCAATGAAGTCAACACCGTCTGCACCATAGATCTTGGTGGCAATTGCGGTAATCTTGTCTTTGAGGCCCATGTTGATGTCATAAGCAAAGTTAAAGCTTTTCGGGCTGTCAATGATGCGAAGGACTTCTTCAGCCAGTTTCGCGCCGCCATGGCCGCCTTTTTCCCAAACTTCGGAAAGGGCTACATTAACGCCCAGTTTCTTGCACTCGTCTTCAATCATTGCCAGTTCAGCTTCGCTGTCGGTCGGGAATTTATTGATCGCAACAACGGCAGGCAGACCAAAGTTGACGGTGACGTTTTCAACGTGTTTTAAGAGGTTCGGCAAGCCTTTTTTGAGGGCCTCCAGGTTTTCTTTGTTGAGATCAGCTTTAGCTACGCCGCCATGGGATTTGAGCGCACGAACGGTTGCAACGATAACAACGGCTTCCGGACGCAGGCCACTTAAACGACATTTGATATCAATAAATTTCTCAGCGCCGAGGTCAGCACCGAATCCAGCTTCAGTTACAACATAGTCGCCAAGTTTTAAAGCCATCTTGGTCGCCATAACACTATTGCAGCCGTGAGCAATGTTCGCGAACGGTCCGCCGTGGATGAAAGCTGGTGTATGTTCAAGAGTTTGTACAAGGTTCGGTTTTAAAGCATCTTTCATCAGGGCACCAACAGCACCTTGACATTTCAGTTGACCGGCAGTTATGGGTTCACCGCTTCTGTTGTAGGCGACAATGATTCTCTCAACTCTCGCTTTGAAGTCGTCAATATCGCTGGACAGGCACATGATCGCCATGATTTCAGAAGCAACCGTGATGTCAAAGCCGTCTTCTCTCGGAGTACCATTGGCTTTGCCACCAAGTCCGTTGACAATGGAGCGGAGCTGACGGTCATTCATGTCCATGCATCTTTTCCAAGTAATTCTGCGAACATCGATATCCAGCGCGTTGCCTTGTTGGATATGGTTGTCGAGCATCGCTGCAATCAGGTTGTTAGCAGCACCAATGGCATGAAAATCACCTGTGAAGTGAAGGTTGATATCTTCCATTGGTACGACCTGAGCATAACCGCCGCCAGCGGCGCCACCTTTGACACCAAATACAGGGCCTAAGGATGGTTCGCGTAGTGCAATAACAGTTTTTTTGCCGAGATAATGGAGAGCATCTCCTAACCCGACAGATGTCGTAGTTTTACCTTCTCCGGCAGGAGTCGGGTTGATGGCAGTAACCAGAATCAGTTTGCCATTCGGTGTGTCCGCTTTTTGATTCAATAAGTTGTAGTCGACTTTGGCTTTGTATTTGCCATAGGATTCCAGATAATCCTCGGGGATTCCGAGTTCTTTTGCTACATCTAATACAGGCAGCATGGTTGATTCCTGGGCAATTTCAATATCACTTTTGAAAGCCATTGGTTGTTTTCCCCCTTTTTTTAATTATGGACATCTTTGCTTAACTTTATTTAGATTTTACGTAAGCACTATCAAATTTTTTCTGGACAAGATGGTCTATATCCATAACAGCAGTAGGTTTTTTTTTGTACATGAAACTCATCCAGTAAATAATCCCGACAAACAGGCTGCCGCCGACAATATTTCCGAGCGTAACAGGAATAAGGTTATTCACAACAAACGTTCCCCAGTTAAGGTGAGCAAGTTTTTCAGGTGTTACACCGAGCGTTGCAGCCTGGGCCACCCAGGTTGGGTTGGCTTTGGCGAGAATGCCGGCAGGAATGTAATACATATTGGCTACACAGTGTTCAAAACCGGAAGTAATAAACAGCCAGATCGGGAAAAAGATAGCGAGGAGTTTACCGGTAATATCCTTGGCTGCATTCGCCATCCAAACGGCCATACAAACTAGCCAGTTGCACAAGATCCCCATGAAGAAAGCTTTCGGGAAAGTCAGGCCCGTCTTGTATGCGGCGACTTTGATTGTAAACCCTCCGAGCAAACCTGCGGAAAAGTCAAACTGGCCGGAGTAAAGGATAAACAGGACGATAAGCATGGAACCAATAAAGTTCCCGACATAGACAATCGTCCAATTCCGCAGCATCTTTAGCCATCTTGATTCTTTTTCCATACAAGATACCACAATCAGGGTGTTTCCGGTGAATAATTCAGCTCCGGTGATAACCACCATCATCAGTCCTGTGGCAAATAAAGCACCAGCGAGTGCTTTGCCTAAGCCAACAGAAGTGATGGTGTGAATGGCAGTATTAGAGCCTTCCGCCGCGAAGGCAATAAAGGCTCCTGCTAGGATTGCCAACAGCAGCAATTTCAATATAGAAGAATTCGTTTTATTCTTTCCATATTCTACAAATCCCTCAGTAATCTCTGAAGGAGTTTTAAACATTTTTTCCATTTCTCCTACCCCTATTATAAGTGTATTTAGGCTGATTTAAAAGGTCATAAAGTTTAAAGGACGGTTACAAAGACTGAATGGCCTTTAAACCTTATGACCTTTATTCTTTTTCTTCGAAATTTGTTATAGGTTTAATGCCAAGTCTTTCCGCAGAGTGGTCCTGGCCTTGAAAAAAGTTTATCCAGCCTGAAGTATGCTGTTTTTCCCAATTGTAAGGGCTCACATGATAGGAATTCAGCTTTTCTTCCTCAGAATAGCCTTTTAAGCGGTAATAGGCTTTGACCCAGATGCACTTCTGCTTGTTCGGATACACTTCACACCAGCCGTTGTAGCTTCCTTCACATGGGCCGTTCCGTTGGTTCTTGGGACAGTTGCCCATTGGACAGACGTAGGCTACATCAATCAGCGCACAGTCACCACAGTCCTGGCAATTGTACATGCAGGATTTGGCAAAGTGCTCAATGCTGTGAAAAGGTTTTTCCAACGCAGAATCTTTTATGGCATGACAAAATCCACGCATAAAGCCGAACATTCCTTTGTTGGGTTCAAACATCATTTTGTGAACAACTCTGGACATCTTATAATTTAAATCAAAGCTCTTCTCATAATTGTTGTAGTCATTGGATTTTTGAGCAGTATTCAGGCCGGTCTTTTCATCTTTGGCGTAAACATAGAAACCGTTTTTCTGAGGATAGTCAAACTCCCGGACATAATCCTGCCAGTTGGCGGCCAGTTCGTTTCCGCGGTCAATAATATATTCAACTTGTTCGTACGTCGTATTATGCCCGCCGAGATGAACGCCTTTGTATCCCATACCTTTCAGGATAGCAAAGAGTTTCGCTGCCCTATCGAGCATGGCGGCGGCACCCTTGTCACTGCTTTGTTTTTCCTGTTCCAGTTCAGCAACGAGCTTGTCCGTAATAACACATCCGGGGACTTTATTCATACTCATCGCTTTGGCAGCACCATAAGTCAGCAGGTAAATATTTCCCATTAAGCATCCGCGCAGGTTATTGTGCTTCACAAATTGATAGAGTTCGTGGTACTTCCTGACATCGTAGCCAACTTGGGGTATAATGAACTGAGCACCGTTCTCGATCTTCTTTCTGAGCTTGGTGTACTGGAGCATCTGTTCGGCTTCGGTGGCTTTAAAAGGTGAAACAGCAGCACCCGCAAAAAGATGGGTTGGCTGAAGTTTATGGATACCTTTAGCTGTGGGGAGTTCCAATCCGTCATTCATCTTGGCGATAAAGGCCAAGAGCTGAGTGGAATCAAGGTCAAAAACCGGTTTGGGCCGTCCGAAAAAATTACCCGGATCATGGTCGCCGGTCAGTACCAACAAGTTATGGAGTCCCGAACGCTCCAGGGAAAAAAGCTGGCTTTCCAGTTGCGTGCGGTTTTTGTCTTTGCAGGCAACGTGAATGATTGCATCTAAGCCTAGGCCCTTGATTTCCCTGCCAATGCCCTCAGGATTAATGCCGACGCTTCCACCCGGGTTGTCAGTCAGACTAACCGCATGGATCTTTTTCCCTTTAGCAGCCTGCTCCGCCAATTGAAGCGCTTTTTCCTGGGAAACTTCTTTGGAGCCACGGCCTGGTACGAGTTCCCATGTTACAATAAACTCATTGTTGTCCTGTATTGATTTGCGAAAAGCGTTCTCCATGAGTATCCCCCTTTTCCAATTATTCTCTGAGAAAATCTAACATAAGATAAGATAATGAAAAGAGATAAATTGTGTCCAAAATGATGTATACTATTGTATATACAGGAGTTTTGCTTACTCTAATATATCACCCAAATTTTCAATAGTCAATATATTCAAAAGACAAAAAACAAGAGATTTTTTAGAAAATAATTTCTATTTCGACAATAGCCTCAACCACCGACTTGTAATTAAGGAAAGTTACGTTTTATAATATGATATGTTAGAATGATTCTTGGAAAAAGACGGTTGTCCTTCGCTGAAAATGGCAGGTTTTATTATAACAGAAAGGAAAACAATATGATGAAAAAAGTTCTATTTCCAAGCCAGAATAAAGAAATCTTATGCCAGAAGAATGACACGGTTGCTGTTGCATGTTCAGGCCTTGGATATCCGCTTGATCTTGTATGCGGAGGAAAAGGCACATGTAAAAAATGCACAGTCGAAATAGAAAAGGACGGCATACGGCAGGAAGTATTGGCGTGTCAGGAACCAGTAAGCGACGGCTTGATCGTTTATCTTAAATATGGAGACTACAAACATGAAGCCTCGATTTTAACGGACCGCATTGAAACAGAGCTGAACATCGATCCGCCGGTTAAAAAGATTTTTATCGATAAGAAGTTTCTAAAAACACCGTTCTATTACGGGGACTGGGAACATATTCAAGCCAAGGTTCCGGTCCGGATTAATACGCCAGCTTTATGCCTTCTGCAAAAATTATCACAGCTGATGCAGAAACAGGAAATGGACGGCATTACTTTGGTCTTAATAGACGAACAGCTGCTTGATATTGAGCAGGGCGACACCTCAGCCAGCAATTATGGATTTGCCGTTGACCTTGGGAGTACCTCTGTTGTGGCCTACTTATATGACCTTAATAGCGGCAAAAAAGTAGGGGTATATTCCGCCTTGAACGGTCAGATTACGGAAGGCGCGGATGTTATATCCCGTATCATGGCGGCGATGAAGAATCCTGAAGGGCTAAAAATTCTTCAGCGTAAAGTGGCAGAGACCATTAACGCTCTGATTCTGGAAGCGATACAGCAAAACCAAATCAGCGCCGAAAATATCTATACGATGGTGATTTGCGGCAACAGTGCCATGCAGCACCTCTTTTTAGGTTTGCATCCTGGATCGCTTGGCAGGACGCCTTACACCAATACGATTTTAAGTGAAGTGTTGACAACAGCACGGGAGTTGAGCCTTAACATTCATCCCAATGCCATTATTGATTTTTTACCTTTGATCGGGGGCTTCGTCGGAGCGGACACTTTGGCTGTTCTGCTGGCTTTGCCTGAAGGGGAACGTCAAGGGAACAGATTGATTATTGACCTTGGAACAAACGGCGAAATTTTATTGGGGAACGAGAAGAAATGGCTGGCCACATCAACTGCTGCCGGACCGGCCCTCGAAGGAGCAACGATCCGCTTTGGAATGCGTGGAACAAACGGAGCCATCGAACGGGTAAAACTGTCGGAAGGTAAAATTGAATTAAAAGTGATTGGCGGAGAACAGCCCAAAGGGATTTGTGGCTCCGGTATTGTTGATGCAGTTGCAGAAATGCTGAAAGCCGAGCTGATCAGTAAAGAAGGCAGATTGCTGTCTCCCGACAAATATTTAAAAGTTTGTCGGCCGGAAAATCAAAGATTTGCCAATTATCTGGCAAATCTTGACGGGGTCAGCGTTTTCTACCTGATGGATGAGGGACAGTCCGGTGATAACGACCGAATTTACATCAGCCAAAAGGATATTCGTGCTGTACAGCTTGCCAAAAGCGCCATTTATACAGGATGCATGCTATTAATGAAAGAATATGGGCTGGAAGGAGAAGATCTCGAGGAAATTCTGATTGCCGGGGCCTTTGGCAACTATATTGACGCTCCAAGTGCTCAGGTACTAGGTTTGTTTCCCAATTTTTCGAATGTACCCATCCGGTCCATAGGCAATGCGGCAGGAGCCGGAGCATCGAATTTTCTACTGTCCAGAAATATACGGATAAATACTTTGATATTATTGGCAAAGATAACGCATTTTGACCTGGCGGCAAATCCTGCTTTTCAACAGGAATATCTGCTGAATACAGGTTTTTAAAGAAAGTAAATAAATTAGTTGCTTAAAAAATATTGATGGATTTATTAATCTGTTCCTATGTATAATATATGATAACTAAATAATTGCCGAGGAGTAAGAAGATGGAATTACCAATCTATCAACATATTATTGAAGAGATAAAGAAAAAAATTAAAGAGGGTGTTTTGAAACCGGGAGATGCGATCCCTTCAGAAAATTCATTATGCGATACCTATGGCGTGAGCCGGATGACGGTCCGCAAGGGTCTGGCAATTTTAGTGAATGAGGGATATATCACCTCTATCCCTGGCAAGGGTAGCTTTGTGAATGAGCCGGATTCCAAGAAATACATCTTATATTACAACGAGATGGCAAATCTGATTAACACCATCGATACAACCAAGCTGATTGAAGTTAAAATTATCCTGCCGACACCAAGACTCATTGACAGTCTGAATATACCCCAAAGCAAAAAAATAATTATGGTTAAACGGACCCATTACAGCAATGGAGAAGCAGTCGCGTATGATGAAAAATATCTGATTTACTACAAGGGAATGCCTATCGTTGAAAAAGAAATCAAATACAGTACTTTCCCGGAAATTGTTTCTCGGTATACTTCTCTGTTTGCGATTAAGAAAGAATTAACAATTTCTGCCCAAATGCCTGATGAAAAAATATCAAAATACCTGTCCCTGTACAATGCCCTCCCACTTTTGGTTGTTGAGCAAAGACTGTTTAATACACAGGATAAGCCAATCGGGCTGGGTATTACTTATTATCGAGGAGACAGCTGCAAGCTATCCGCATCCTGGCCGTTTACCGATATGGAATAGACCATTTAACTTAATAAGACAGTTCGGCATCCATCCTGTCTCTAAACAAAACTAGGAAAGCTATCGTCTGGTAGTTTTAGGGCAGTTACATGCCCTTTTTATTTTAACATCCATGGACGGCAAGGGGTGGCACACTTTTGGATCATTATTTATTATTAGGAGAAAAATAATGTTGCTTATTCTTTATTTAGCTGCCATCATTATTGCGAATATCATTACTGCAGCGCTGGCACCTTTGCAGATAGGACCGTTTTTAATTCCTTACGGAAGCTGGCTGATCGGGGTGACGCTGGTACTTAGGGACATTATCCAGCGCAAGTACGGGCGAAAAACTGCTTATCTGGCGATTACCACGGCTCTTGTCCTATCGGCTGTTTCCTCCAAACTTCTTGGAGATACTTTGACCATTACTTTGGCTTCAGCCATTTCCTTTTTGATCTCGGAATCGGCAGACACGGAAATTTATACGAGGCTTAAAGGCTCTTTCCTGCGTAAAGTGTTTGCGAGCGGGATTGTCAGCAGTTTTCTCGATAGTGTAGTCTTTATATTAATTGGTCTGTCCCCGCTTATTTCAGGCATTCTGACCTGGGATTTTGTGCCGAATGCAGTACTGGGGCAGTTTGCTGTTAAGAGTCTGATGCAAGTGCTCGGAATAAGCATTCTGTTTATGATTAAGAACCGCTGGGAGGTTACCGTAAATGAAAAACAAGGAAACTGAGGGCCTGTCACTTCTGGGATCGGGACAAACACGCTATGTTTTTGATTATGATTCGGACATACTGGAGAGTTTTGCAAACAAGTATCCCGATAATAATTATTTTGTCCGCTTAAATTGCCCTGAATTTACCAGCTTGTGTCCGATTACCGGCCAACCGGATTTTGGAACGATGATTATCAATTATATCCCGGATCAAAAATTGGTAGAAAGCAAATCGTTGAAGCTATATCTTTTTAGTTTCCGCAACCATGGAGGTTTTCACGAAGATGTTGTCAACATCATCATGAAAGACCTGATCCGGCTGCTTGAACCCAGATACATCGAGGTTATAGGAGAATTCAGCCCCAGAGGAGGGATTTCCATTCATCCTTACAGCAATTATGGACAGCCGGACAGTAAATGGGTAGAATTTGCCGTGAAGAGGCTGCTTAAGTACGGGAAATAGACGAGTGAGGACATGGGAGCGCTTCTTTTGTCCCCGCTGCTGTCCCAGAGAGCAGCGGTACAAAGCGGCAGTAGTCATCCCAGCTGTCAATATAGCCTTCCAGATTTGTACTGGTCTTTTGTCTGACCAGCAAACGCTGACAGGCTAGCCCTTCGCCGGCTTCAAGTGGGACAACGATTCTTCCGCCGACATCGAGTTGCTCAAGCCAGCAAGGTTCAATGACCGGTGCCGCTGCCGTTACGATGATTCCCCGGTATGGTGCATTTGGTTCATAACCGTTTCGGCCGTCAGCAATGATACTGCAGATCGGATAGTTCAGCTGTTCAAATAATATTCGAACTTTAAGGGCGAGCGCTTCAATTCTTTCGATGGTTGTCACGGACATACCCATCTCGGCCAGCAAAGCAGACTGATAGCCGGAACCCGTACCTATTTCAAGGACTTTGTCACCAGGTTCCAAAGCCAATAGTTCGGTCATTTTAGCGACAATAAAGGGCTGGGAAATCGTCTGCTTCTCTCCGATCGGAAGCGGTTCATCATCATAACTGTAGGACCATAAATCTTCAGGGATAAACAAATGTCTGGGGATTTTTTTAATGGCGTCCAGGATGCGTTTGCCATGAACTCCTTGAGGAGCTACATACTCATCAACAAGTATAGCTGCTTTTTCCTGCCAGTTTTGCATAGTCTGATCACTTCTTTTCTCAGATAATTTCGGTGGCCGTGTTCATCTATTCAGCTTAATCGGGTACTGATTGGAATTATTTTGGCCTGTTTTCTCATTAATTATAGTATAATAAAATTATTTACGGAAAGTATTCGGGCTTTGGCTCATTGAACTGGTTAATGGAGGAACATAAATGGTCCAAAAATATATTATTGCGCTCGATCAGGGGACGACAAGCTCACGGGCTGTCATTTTTAACCATGAAGGAATGATCGTAGGCAAAGCCCAAAAAGAGTTTGCTCAGATCTATCCGTTCCCGGGGTGGGTTGAACATGATCCTTTGGAAATCTGGGACACCCAGCTGGCTGCTATCAGAGAGGTTCTGGATCAGACGGACATAAATCCGGATGATATTGTTGGGCTAGGGATAGCAAATCAAAGGGAGACGACTGTGGTTTGGAACCGTTTTACCGGCAAACCTGTCTATCATGCGATTGTCTGGCAATGCCGCAGAACGACGGAACTTTGCGAGCAGATA
The DNA here is from genome assembly GCF_040931655.1 of Dehalobacter sp. TBBPA1. Lineage (NCBI taxonomy): Bacteria > Bacillati > Bacillota > Clostridia > Eubacteriales > Desulfitobacteriaceae > Dehalobacter > Dehalobacter sp. TBBPA1. The sequence goes on from NZ_CP162385.1 coordinate 85,842, forward strand.
TTGAACAGTACCTTAAACGAGTATATTTCAGATGCGACCGGCCTTGTTGCGGATGCTTATTTTTCCGGAACGAAAATCCGCTGGATCCTCGATCATATTCCGGATGGCCAGGCGATGGCTGAAAAAGGGGATTTGCTTTTTGGCACAATTGACAGCTGGCTCGTCTGGAATCTTACCAAAGGCCGGCTGCATATCACGGATTATAGCAATGCCTCCCGGACCATGCTCTATAATATCAGGGAACTAGCGTGGGATGACAAAATATTATCTTATCTGAATATCCCCAGATCACTGCTGCCGGAAGTCTGTCCGAGCAGCCTCTGCTGCGGGGTAACAGATTCTTCGATATTTGGCGCTGAAATACCGATAGCTGGTATAGCCGGTGATCAGCAGGCCGCACTTTTTGGGCAGGCCTGCTTTACAGAAGGAATGGTCAAAAATACCTATGGTACGGGTTGTTTTATCCTAATGAATACCGGTAAAAATATGATCCGGTCTCAAAATAAATTGCTGACAACAATTGCCTGGGGAATTGACAACGGGGTGGAATATGCGCTGGAAGGCAGTGTATTTATTGGTGGAGCAGTCATTCAGTGGCTTCGTGATGAACTTGGATTGCTGAAAACTTCTGCCGAAAGCGAGTATTATGCAACTCAGGTCAAAGATACGAACGGTGTCTATATTGTTCCGGCCTTCGTCGGACTCGGCGCACCATACTGGGATATGCATGCCCGCGGCATAGTGACCGGACTTACCCGGGGAGCAAACCGCTTCCACCTTGTAAGAGCCGCGTTGGAAAGCATTGCTTATCAGACGAATGATGTTCTTGCGTTAATGGCTAAGGATACCGGTATTCGTCTTAAGGCCTTGAAAGTAGACGGCGGTGCAGCCGTTAATAATTTCCTGCTGCAGTTTCAGGCGGATCTCAGCGGTATTCCGGTTGAACGGTCAGAAATTTGTGAGGTTACGGCTTTGGGAGCAGCATATCTGGCAGGTTTGGCAGCCGGATACTGGAAGGACAAAGAAGAGCTGAAATGCCTCAGTAAAGGGCGTTTTATTTCTGATTCGAACATCACCGGATCTGAGCGTCAGCAATACCTGAGTGGGTGGAAAGCGGCAGTCAGTCAGGCAACCTATCGGACCGTATGATGGGATTATGAACGGAAAATACAAATAACAGATATATTCAGATAATATTTATTGGCGTAAAGGTTTCTTTTTTCCCCTTAGTCGTAGTAAAATAGTCTTGCTTGATTTTTTGCACAGGGCAATATCATTATTTTCGGGAGTAAAGTGGAAGGCAAAATGGAATACCTTCGTATAGGCAAAAGGCAAATTGAATATGAGCTTCGAAAAAGCAGCAAAGCAAAAAGATTGATTGTTACCATCAAACATCAGAAGTTAAAGGTTTCTGTTCCTGCCGAAATTACTTTTACCCAGGCCAGACGATATCTGGAAAACAATAAAGACCTGATATTAAAGCACATCGAAAAACAAAATTCAGCAGCAGGTGAAACTGCTGCGAAGGAATATGTTTCAGGTGAAAAACTACTGTACAGGGGCAGACATTATCCTCTGCTGATCGAGGAAAAGGCCGGACCCGGAAGCTCCTCAGCATCGTTTATTGGAAGCAGGATCGTTGTAACCATTCCACCGGGGTTATCAAAAGAGAAGAAAAGTCAATCAACCAAAAAGATACTGGAAGAATGGTATATCCGGCAGGCCCAAAAGCTTCTTCCTGAACAGGTCGAATATTATGCCAGACAGCTGGATATTGCCTACCAAAAATTTAGAATTAAGGATCAAAAAACAAAATGGGGAAGCTGTTCAAGCAAAGGATACATCAACTTAAATTGGCGCATTATCATGGCACCGAACCAGGTTGCGGCTTATGTGATTATTCATGAATTGGCCCATCTTAAGTACATGAACCATTCCAAGGAATTTTGGGCATTCGTGGAACAAATTCTGCCGGACTATAAGAAGTGGAAAAGCTGGCTAAAAGAACATTGTAATGAATTGATGGACGGATGAGATTAAAGCAGCTCCGATTTTCGAAATTCCACCAGGTTATGACGATAGCGCTGGGGGATAAAATGGGATTGGAGCTTTTTATTTTTGCGGTTTTCAATGCTGATACGGGTAAAATATTTAGCCCAGAGCTCCTGGTATAATTGTTCTGTCTCAGAATCAGGAATGGCTGCTTCCTCGGAAAAATCGGAAAGGTACCAGTCTTTTTCATTGCAGATGATCGCAAGGCTTCTTTTTTTGTCATGAATAATGAAACGTTCGCCTGCTAGCCTGTCGGCAAAATGGTCGGCCAGAAGAATTAATATATTATGATCCGGCTCCAGGGCCGCATAAAGATAACTGCGGGTATCCGTAAAGCGAAGTAGCCCCAAAAAGCGTTCTGCTTCAAAAGATACTTTCTTGGCTGTTTGCCGGATCGGCAATACCTCGGGATGAGTATGAATGCTGTCAACTTTCGGACCTAATTGAAAGCCAAGCTGAAGGTATTTTAAGATGAGGTTTTCTTTAGCGGTATTGTTCGAGAGGTATACATAATAGATCTGCATTAAGGAGTAGACAGAAATTTTTCTGTCTATCGCATCATAAACCCTGGCAGCAAGCACAGGATCACTTTGGATAACGGTAGATGGTGTGAACATATTGAACTGATACGAAGCCTCAGGATAGATTCCCTGGGCTCTTTGTTCATAATAGCTGTAATATATTGAAGTCAGCAGACCGTCAAAGCTTCCGTCATATAAATAATCCATTTTCAACAGTCCCTCATTCTTCGGAAGATTCCTAGAACCTTGTCAACCCTAAAATGATCATCTATGTTTACAGGATAAATCAGAACAAACATAGCTGAACGGGTTTGGCTACAGGTGCCAGGGCCTGGCGCACCAAGGCACTTTCTGCAGGGATGCCTCCGTAATAACAGCCCTGACACGTAATAAAATATTTAGCGCGCTTAAGAACCACACCCATTTTTTTAAGATGATTATAAGAAATATTACCCAGCCTGCGCTGCAGAATGATTCTCTGGGCGGAAGTCACGCCTACGCCAGGAATTCGAAGCAGTTCTTCATAAGAGGCTTGGTTGATTTCTAGAGGAAATAACTGCATGTTTCGAAGCGCCCAGGAAATTTTGGGATCAAAATCGGTATCCAAAAACGGACTTTGTTCATTGACGATTTCATCCGCTTTAAAGCTGTAAAATCTCAGCAGCCAGTCCGCCTGATAGAGCCGGTGTTCTCTAAGCAAAGGCGGAGAAGTGGAAAGAGCAGGAAGATTTGGGCCCTCATTAACGGGAACATAGGCCGAGTAATAGACTCTTTTCAACTGAAAACGGTTGTAGAGGGTTTCTGTGGCTTTAATAATGGAAAGGTCACTGTCTTTGCTTGCCCCGACAATCATCTGGGTCGACTGTCCTGCCGGAACAAATTTTTGGACGTGTCGGAAGATCTTTCTTTCGGAAGCGTTTTGCGTCATTTGATTATTAATCTGATTCATCGGCGCAAATAGGACGGGCAGTGTCTTTTGCGGCGCCAGGAGTTTGAGGCTCTGCTCTGTAGGCTGTTCAATATTAATGCTCATCCTGTCGGCGAGTAATCCGGTCTTGTTGACCAGCGCCGGATCGGCGCCGGGAATCACTTTGACGTGTATATATCCGTAAAAGTGATATTCATGCCTCAGAATGTCAAGAACCTGATAAATCCTTTCCATGGTATGATTTGGACTGCGCTCAATCCCCGAGCTCAAAAAAAGACCTTCAATATAATTTCGCCTGTAGAATTGAATCATCAGGTCGGCAACTTCCCTTGGCGTGAAACTGGCTCGCGGGATATCATTCTGATTGCGGTTGACGCAGTAATTGCAGTTATAGATGCAGTAGTTGGTCAGGAGAATCTTTAAAAGCGAAACACAGCGGCCATCGGCAGACCAGGTGTGGCAAATGCCGAATGATTTGGAGTTGCCGATACCGCCTTGATTATGCTTATTTACCCCGCTTGACGCACAAGAAACATCATACTTGGCTCCATCAGCGAGGACTGCAAGTTTTTCCAGAGTACCCATGCTCATCACCCCAATTAATTCTAGCACAGGATAATGAATAAAGCAAACATATGTTCGATAAAGTAGTGCTGCCCCCCTTTTTTTCGTATGAGAATCCCACATTCTCTATATGATGGAACCATGTCGTCAACCTTAGCTTAGCTCAAAAAATGCTGATAACAGTCAAAAACCATTAGCAGCATCATATCGGTTTAGAGTTACTCTTGTTTTGGGGTTCACCCCAACATTTGACATAGAGCCTAAAAAAATACTGCCAATAGCATAACACTATTAGCAGTATCCTATCGGTTATTTTTTGTATAGAGATACAACTCAGCGGTCAAAACTGTTCCAGCCCTCTTCAAAAGCTTTCAGATTGACCTCAAGCAGTTTGGTGGGGACCGTTTCCCGGATAACATCAAGCCAGGTTTCCTTGTCTATCTTCAGACATCTGGCCAGCAGTCCCAGCAGAGCTACGTTTACCGTTTTGGCGTTGCCGGCTTCGATAGCTTTTCCGAGACCGTTAATGATGAGGACTTCTTTGCATTCTTTTTTTATGATATCCAGGATATCGGAAGGATATTGCGCCGTTCCGACGACTACTGGCATAGGATCGATCCTTTGGTCATTGATTAAGATGCTGCCATCCTTTTTCAGATAGGGCAGCCAGCGGAGAGCCTCCAGCTTCTCAAAAGCGAGTATAATATCCGCTTCACCTTCAGGAATGATCGGGGAGGCGACTTCTTTGCCGTATCTTACCTGGGTAACCACACTCCCGCCCCGCTGAGCCATCCCGTGAATCTCCGAGACCTTAACGTCCTGGCCGGTCATTTGGACGGCGCCCGCCAGTACTCTGCTTGCAAGGATTGTTCCCTGTCCCCCTACTCCAACAATGAGAATATTCGTGATATCAGTCATTGGCGCTACCTTCTTTCCTGATTGCTTCACTGGGGCAGACGGTGGCACAAAGCCCGCAGCCTACACACTGGGCAAGGTTGATCCTGACTTTTTTCCCTTCCTTGGCAATACAGGGACAGCCTAACTTAAGGCAGCGTAGGCAGCCGGTACAAGCTCCCGGGGATACGCTATAAGGGTTATTCCGGCTTTTATCGATCAGGGCGCAATTCCGTTGGGTGATTATGACTGAAGGTTCTTCTGCAGCCAGTTCTTCTCCGACGATTTTTTCCAGCTCCTCCAGCTCAAACGGATCAACAACTCGTACTCTTCCTACGCCGACGGCCTTGGCCAGAAGGACGAGATCAATTTCTTTGGTAGGTTCTCCTTTAACTGTAAACCCGGTCGTCGGGTTATGTTGGTGGCCGGTCATTGCCGTGATGCGGTTATCCAGAATAATTGTCGTTGTCGTTGCTTTATTGTAGACGACGTCAACAAGTGCAGTTATTCCCGAATGAATAAAAGTAGAATCTCCAATTACAGCGACCAGGCTGCGTGCAAAATCCTTACCTCTGGCTTTCTCCATACCAATGGCAGTACCGATGCTTGCTCCCATACAAATGGTCGTGTCAATGGCTTTAAGCGGAGCAAGGCAGCCAAGCGTATAACAACCGATGTCACCGGCGACGGTGACTTTAAGCTTATTAAGTACATAGAAAAGACCTCTGTGCGGACAGCCGGGACATAGGACAGGAGGACGCGGAGGAACTTCATATTGCAGTTGATCTGGTTCGGCCGTCTCGCGGGGAGAACAGTCCCCAAGCGTCTGCACCATTTTGGCGGCAATCGTTTCCGGCAGTAATTCTCCGATCAGCGGAAAAGTATCCTTGCCATGAACATCAAGACCCCAGGATCTTACATACTCTTCGATAAAAGGTTCCAATTCTTCGACAATATATAACTGATCTACTTTGCCCGCAAAGTCCATAATCATTTTTTGGGGCAGCGGGAAGGTCATGCCAAGTTTTAAGATTGAAACTTCCGGTAAAACTTCTTTGACATACTGGTAGGTTACGCCGCTGGTAATTACTCCGATCTTCGTATCGTTCCATTCAACGCGGTTTAGATCGGTACTTTCAGCGTAGTCTTTTAGTTTTATTAGCCTATCCTCAACAACCACATGGCGGTGACGGGCATTTGCGGGAATCATCACATATTTGGAAGGATTTTTCTGATATTCCTTGAGTCCTTTCTCCTCGCGGTCATTAAGTTCGACCAGGGACTGGGAATGTGCCACCCGTGTTGTCATTCTGAGCATAACCGGCGTATCAAACATCTCGCTGATGTCAAAAGCCAATTTGGTAAAATCTTTGGCCTCCTGGCTGTTGGCCGGCTCTAGTACCGGAATTTTTGCTGCCCGTCCAAAATGACGGTTATCCTGTTCATTTTGAGAACTATGCATGCCCGGATCGTCAGCAGATACAAGTACCAGTCCACCGTTAACACCGGTATACGAAAGTGTAAACAAGGGATCTGCTGCTACGTTTACCCCGACATGTTTCATGGAGACAAGCGCTCTTCCACCGGCAATCGCAGCACCCAAACCAACTTCGAGTGCTACTTTTTCGTTCGGGGACCATTCCGCATACATCTCATCATATTTTGCTGCGTTTTCTGTAATTTCCGTACTGGGGGTTCCTGGATAAGCCGTGCATACTACAACTCCGGCTTCCCAGGCACCTCTTGCAATCGCTTCGTTGCCTGTCAGAAGCTTTTTCATTGTCCCCATCCTCTCAAATTTTAGATCTGTATTTATAAGATATCATCAAATGTTATAGGTTGTTTTCGGTGATATAAGATTCATTATAGTATGAATAAAGAAAACAGTTCAAGCAAAATCCAAGCTATTTTTTTGAAAATATCTGGATGATTGCCAAACTGTTATAATTTATATAACTGTTCAATTTATATATAGAAATCAATTTAGTGGTTCGTCATTTAGTCATTTGATTCGCTTTCAAGATCCAGGCCTTCGGGGTCTTCACTTTCAAGGAAAATATTGATTTCATCGTCAGAAAGAACATTATTTGTTTTCAGGGAGGCATAATTATCCTGGAAATGGGGCGAATAGAGCGGAGAACTGATATTCTGACCAGAGGCGACCATATCTCGAATGCGCATTAGTTCCGAATATTCATGGATGGAGATGATGACAGCCTGGGGTTTGTTATTTTTGACGATGATATAGGGATTGCCTTCATCTTCAACGGCCTGAATAACTTTTGAAGCTTGTCCACGGCCTAACTCCGAAACGGAAATCATACAGTCAAATACCCGGCGCAAATCCATGCGAGAATCTCCCCTCCCTCAGCAGATCACAAATGTCATGCTCAGACAAACGTCCAAAGACATTTTGATTATAAGCTGGAAACTGGAATAATGCAACAAGCGGCTGAATGATTTTAGTGGTAATTAACATGCATATCTGCATGAAAATAGTCGAAGAAACGACAATCCTTATTAATAAGAGAAATAAATCAATGAGATTTGTCAAAATTTTTTTCCTGAACTGCCCTGAACCATCAATTGAACCTTTTAAGGCAACAGGCAATAAAATGAAGCGTGAACATATTATTCATTGAGGAGTGTGTCGGTAAAATGAAAGGAAACATGAAACATGTATTTCCGGGCGGAAATACCTCAGAGGGATTTTTTTCGTACTATTCGTTTCTGCTGGAAAAAGGTACGAAACGAACTTTTGTGGTCAAAGGGGGACCTGGCGTCGGAAAATCAACGTTGATGAAAAAAATTGGGAACAGAATGGCAGAAATGGGTTATGATGTGGAATTCCACCACTGCTCTTCCGATCATCATTCCCTCGACGGAATAGCGGTTGTGGATGCCGGGATTGTGATGGTTGATGGAACTGCACCGCATATTGTGGATCCAAAGTATCCTGGAGGTCTGGATGAGATCATAAATCTGGGAGAATTCTGGGATACGGATGCCATACAGCACAATGTAAAACATATTATCGCGTCAACGAATGAAGTCAGCCGTCTGTTTGCCAGGGCTTACCGTTTGTTAAGTGCAGCCAGAGCGGTCGCGGAGAATATGATGGCAATAACCAGGCAGTCTATGGATTTTTCCGCATTGAATATGGAAATATCGCGTTTGGCAAAGAAAATATTTGAGGGTGTGTACATGGCGGAAAACTCCGGTAGGACCGGCGTGGCCAGACATCTGTTTTCCTGTGCGTATACACCGGAAGGTTTTGTTGATTTTACAGATTCTATTCTTCAGGAAATCCGGCAAATCGTTTATCTGGAAGGCGAGATGGGCACAGGAAGATCCGTTCTTATGGAGAAAATTGCCACCAAGGCCATGGAAAAAGGTTTTGATGTAGAAATCTATCACTTACCGCTGATCCCTTCCAAGATCGGAACGATTGTGATCAAAGAACTGCAGGTTGCCCTGACGTCGAGCGAATATTTCCGAAACAATCATCAAGAGTCCGTTAACCTGAACAGGCATGTCCATACAGAGCTTTCTTCATCACTGACACAGGAACTGAACAGTGACCTGGATTTGTTTGGTCATCTTATGCACAGCGGAATGGACTGCATTCACCAGGCCAAACAGGAGCACGATGCTCTGGAGCAATATTATGTCCCGTATATGAATTTCAAGGCTGTCGAAGAAAAATACGAGGAGATCTTGAGCAGGATTTTGGATATTGCGGACAGTGAGGCCTGCGCAGCAGAAAAACAACTACATTAAGACATACCGCGGAGGGGGGACAAAAGATGTGTCCCTCCCTTGGTTTTCTATCTCCCTGATGCGGTCCTTTGAAGTGATTTTTTGTTTGATGATTGGTTATGATAGAATAGGAAAATATCCTATCATGAGGTTTTTATGGAAAAAGATCTATATATGACAATTTCCAGCAAAACAAAACAGCTGCTGGTCAAACAGGAAGGTTTCGATGCGGATTTCAAGATGACAGTTAAAGGCATTCAAGCCACAGATTTAGTAGCATTTGCGAATTCAGAAAATGGAGGAACCATTTTAGCTGGCGTGGGTGAAGTTGAAGATAAAAACAGCATGCAGAAAGGTAGAATCATCGGCTGTCCTGTTGGTGACAAGGAGAGACTCTTTATTTTAAGTAAAGCTGAGAGTTGTGTTCCGCCTGTTGAAGTCGCTATAATAATAGAAAACTATGCCAGAAAGCCAATCTACCGAATTGAGATTCCCTCCGGTAAAGAAAAGCCGTACTGTACGGCCGGGGGCACATACAAGATCAGAGGGGACGGCCGGACCAACACCCTGCTTCCTGGAAGGCTGCTGACCCTTTACATTGAAAAACAAAGCGAAACATTTTTTAACCGCTTTCGTGAAGCAACGAAAGAACTGGGGAAAGATATCCTGGCTTCGGATACACTGCTTCAAAATGCCTTAAACGAGCTCAGACGCAAAGTGCTGCAGATTGAATCTGCCATTGGGAGCAGCAATCAAAACAGCCTGGAAAAAATAGCGGCTATTGATAAGAAAATAGATAAGCTTTTGTCGCTGCAAGCTAAAGGAGAATGAAATGAATTTCAACACAAATACGGATCTTGATTATGAACCGCTGATCGTGGTTGAAGGGAAAAACGATGCGCATGCGGTCAGACGCGCCCTGGGCAAAGTTGACGTCATCTGGACGGAGGGGTTTGGATTGACCGAGCAAAAGCTGGAGTATATTGCGGAGATGGCAGAGAGACGCGGCGTTATTGTCTGTACGGATCCTGATTTTGCTGGAAAACAGATTCGGGAGCGAATCAATAAACGGATCCCGAAAGCCAGGCACGTTTATCTTTCCGTCGAGGTAGCCCGCAATCCGAAAGATCATGATATTGGCCTGGAAAACGTTTCTTCGGAGGAGATCAGGAAAGCGTTTTCCAAAATACTCGAAGTAAAGATTTCGAATATGGACAGCAACGATGGAGTGAAAATTGCTGAGAAGATAAATGCTGAGGCGGTAGTAATGGCTGATTTGCGGCAAAGCGGCCTGGTTGGGCAATGCTGTTCGGCTGCAAAACGGGTCCGGCTCGGGAAAATTTTGGGGATTGGGGATACCAACGCCAAGCAATTTTTATTTCGCGTCAACCGTTTTGGGATAACTAAAGACGAATTTTATTCCGCAGTAAAGCAGATGGAAGGGAATGGGAAGTAAGTGACGAAAGCAGGATGGGAAGATACGGCGTCCTATATCCGCAGAGTTGTACGCCATGGGGTCCGGGCCAAAAAATCTTTGGGTCAAAATTTTTTAGTTAATGACAGCATTATCGAAAGGATCGTTCGGGAGGGTATGCCCTTAAATGATCTGCCACTGGTTGAGATTGGACCGGGGCCGGGTGCTCTAACGAGGATGCTTGCCCCAAAATTCCCCAGATTGTGGGCGGTAGAACTTGATAAGGAAAAAGTTGAGTTGCTCCAAAGAGAATTAAACGCCTACCCGTTTGTTCTGCTGCATATGGATGCCCTAAAGCTTAAACTAGCCAATCTTTGGGGACAGGAAAAAGGCTGGCTGATTGGCAATCTCCCGTACTACATCACAAATCCGCTACTGATGCATTTCCTTGACCAGGCGGAATCGCTGCTGGGCATGACCGTAATGGTCCAGAAAGAAGTTGCCGACCGAATGTGTGCCCTGCCCGGGGGAAGGGATTATGGGATATTATCGATTGCCGTTCAGTTATCAGCCGAGGTTAAAAGGCTGTTCGATGTTCCACCTTCGGCCTTCTGGCCTCAGCCGAAGGTCACATCGACGGTGCTAAGACTGGATATCCGGCCATATCCAGGATTCTCATTGGAAAAGAGAGACGTCTTTTTCAAGGTTGTGCGGGCGGCTTTTGCGCAGCGAAGGAAGATGTTGCTGAATACGCTTTCCAGCGGACTCTCTTTACCCAAAGAGCAAACTGCGGAGATACTCAAGGCTGCGGGAGTAGACCCGAAGCTCAGGGCTGAAGATGTCGGGATACTTGATTATCAGAAGATTGTAGCCGTCTGGGAGGCGCAAAGAAATTGATTCTAAGGATACCGGTTTGGGAACCGGTATTTTTTTATGTCATAAAATAGAGTAAATCAGAAAATATAGATGCAGCGATTTTTAAAGGAGTTTGCGAAGAGCAGGAGGGTTAGACATGTTTAAGACAGGAGATATTGTGGCCCGCCTTTCTTATAACCAGGATTTATTTCTAAAAATACTGGCCCTGAATAAAAGGCGCAAGAAAATAACGGCAGTACTTGGTGGACTCAATTACCGATTAATCGCCGACGCCGATGTCGATGACCTTATTTTCAAGGATGATAAGCAAATTGTCCATTATCAGCTGGCCGATTCTCAGGAAGTTTATAAAAAATTCCGTAAGGTTGTCTACGATCGCAAATTCAAGGTTGAAGAAGAGTACTTTGAAATACCGGGCAAAATTCTTCATTTGGACGGAGATCAGGAATATTTGGATCATTGTCTAAAAACGTATAGACAATTGGGACTTCAGGCCAAAGGAATTTGCAAATCGGAAGCGGAACAGCCCAAGGCAATTGCCGGGTCTTTGCGAGATTATCCGGCGGATATTCTGGTTTTGACAGGACATGATTCTTTGCTTAAAGGGAAAAGCAATTTGAAAAGTCTGGACAGCTACCGGAGCTCGGGTCATTTTGTGCAGTCCGTTACGGAAGCAAGGAGAATTCAGCCGAATAAAGATCAGTTGGTTATCTTTGCAGGCGGATGCCAGTCTAATTTCGAAGCAATCATTGAAGCCGGTGCAAACTTTGCCTCTTCGCCAAGACGAATGATGATTCATGCCTTAGACCCTGTGTTTCTGGTGGAGAGCATTGCCTATACGCCAATTGACCGTACCGTTTCTCTCAAAGATATCATTCGGCATACAGTTACGGGCGTAGACGGTGTAGGCGGAATTGAAACAAGAGGACAGCTCAGAAGAGGTTACCCCAAAGTAGAGCATTAATTCATGAATAAAATACAAGTTTAGGAATAATTTACGCAGATTTCCACAAATTAAGCTCGGAGGGATGCTATGACCGAGCATATTATGGGAAATCTGCTTATTATCGGCGGAGCAGAAGACAAGGAAAAAGACTGTAAAATTTTAAAATATTATTACCGCGAGGCAGGAGAAAAAAGATCCAGGATATGTGTTATTACTGCAGCTTCAGAGGACGGGGAGCAGGCGGGGATCATTTATAGAGACCTTTTTATGAAGTTTGGCTGCTCAAATATAGACGTGATTGCCATTCAAGACAGAGCGTCTGCCAATGTAGGTGAAAATATTGAAAAGATCGTTCAAGCCAGCGGTATTTTCTTTACAGGGGGGGACCAGCTCAGGATCACAGCGATGATCGGCGGAACTGCAATGGGTATGGCCTTGCAGCATCTGTATGAGCAAGGGGTTATTATCGGAGGGACCAGTGCCGGAGCATCCGTAATGTCTGATACAATGATCATCGGCGGACAGGGAGATACGCCTGGTGAAGACTTAATTCAGATGGCCCCCGGACTAGGACTTTTGAAGGGTATCATTATTGACCAACATTTTGCCCAAAGGGGAAGGATTGGACGGCTAATGACGGCTGTCTCCTTAAATCCGTACTTCTTAGGAATCGGAATTGATGAAGATACATCTGTCCATATCAGAAATGACGGGAACTTTCGGGTGATCGGGCGCGGAACGGTACTTATTACCGATGCTTCATGTGCAGTAATCAGTAATGTGGACGACTTAAATAATGGAAAGCCTCTGGCCCTTGCCCCGGTCAAAGTACACATTTTGAGTGAAGGCTGGAGATTTAATATTACTGAACGGACCAGCTTTCTGAGTGAGGCTGAAGGATTCAGTATGAATCATTCGGAGCTGTCTAAAAAGGAAATGAAATAGGAGGCTACATCTTCATGAGGATACATCAGGTGAAAGCAATTGAAGGTGCAAACTTTTTCAGTTACAGGCCCGTGATCCGTGGAATCGTCAGTATTGCCGAATGGCAGGGGAAAATGACCCATGAGCTTGGCGATTTCAATCAAAGATTGTTAAAGGCGCTACCTTCACTTGCCGACCATACCTGTTCCCGTGGAAAACCCGGAGGGTTTGTTGAAAGACTGGAAGAAGGAACATTGCCTGGACATGTACTGGAGCATGTCAGTATAGAATTGCTGACTTTAGCCGGAGAAAAAAGCCGTTACGGCAAAACGCGTGTTCTGGTTGAAGAAATGAAAGAATATGAAGTGATCTATGAATATGAATGCAAGGAAGCAGCGATTGAGGCACTTTATGCTGCAGCCGGTTTTCTCAACCAGCTGCGCTATGGGGAAGAGCCGAATGCTGAGCCGTTGGTTGCTCAATTAAAAAAACTTCGTTCAGCCTATATGCCCGGGCCGTCCACGCAAGCCATTCTTCAGGCTTGCCTTGAGAGAGGTATTCCTTACGATAAGCTTGGGGATGGAAATCTTTATCAGCTTGGCTATGGCCGTCTGCAAAAAAGAATACAGGCGGCGATGACAAGTGGAACGAGCTGCATCGGAACAGATATTGCAGCAGACAAACAGCTTACGCGGCTAATACTCAGTGAGTCTGCCATACCAGTTCCACGCGGAAAGATTGCTTCTTCGGAAGAGGAGATTCTGAAGCTGTTCCGACAATTTGCCAGCAGTGTGGTTATAAAGCCATGTCTGGGAAATCAAGGGAAAGGAGTATCTCTCAATTTAACGAAGGAAAGTGAGATTGTTAAAGCCTGCCGCCTGGCGCAGGTCTACAGCACAAAGGTGATTATCGAAGAATACATCAAAGGAAACAACTACCGGCTTCTTGTTGTTGGGGGCAAATTGGTGGCGGCGGCCAGGAGAAGACCGCCGATGGTTGCCGGAAACGGCAAATCGAGCATTGAAGAACTGATCGAACAGGAAAATAACAACCCTCTAAGGGGAACGGGGCATGAAAAGTATTTATCAAAAATTGCGGTTGATCCCATTCTTATTTTGGATCTCAGCCGGCAGGGATTTTCGCTGAAATCTGTTCCGCATCTTGGAGAACAAGTCGTACTCCGGCAAAGTGCGAACCTCAGTACCGGATCAACGGCAGTGGACGTGACGGGTTTGGTGCACAGGGATAATGCTGAGCTGGCTGTTTACGCAGCAAGCGTACTGGGACTTGATATTGCCGGGATAGACTTTATTCTGGGAGATATCAGGCATTCTTACCGGGAGCAGGATGGCAGAATTATTGAGGTCAATGCAGCTCCGGGTTTAAGAATGCATTTGCTGCCCAGTGCCGGCCAAAGCAGGAATATCGGCAGGGATATTGTCAATATGCTCCTTCCGCATGGAAACGGCAGAATCCCTATTGTCTCGGTGACAGGAACCAATGGCAAGACAACTGTCGTCCGTCTTTTAAGTAAGATGCTCCGGAAACAGCAGTTAACGGTAGGGATGACATCCACGGAAGGAATCTATATTAATGACAGGCTGCTCAGCAAGGGTGATCACAGCGGACCTGCCAGTGCCCGGACTGTTCTGAGACACCCCGATGTCCAAGTTGCAGTCCTGGAAACAGCCAGAGGGGGGATTTTACGGGCAGGTCTCGGTTATGATTATGCGGATGTTGCGATTATCACAAATATTTCTGAGGATCATCTCGGTCAATACGGTATTGACAATATTGAGGATTTGAGCAAGGTGAAGAGTCTGGTTGCTGAAAGAGTACAAAAGCATGGTTTTGCCATTCTAAATGCGGATGATCCTCAGGTTGTGAACCTGGACCAAAAAGCCAGTGGACATGTTATTTATTTTAGTACCGAAATCCAGAACAGAAGAATCTGTAAACACCTGGCGTTTGGAGGGGTTGCCGTGGTCGCAGATCAGAAGAAGATATGGATTTATCAGGGGACCTGCGGCTCAACTGTTTGTAACCTGAACAAAATCCCGATTACCTGGGGAGGAAAAGCGAGGCATAATGTTCAAAATGTCCTGGCAGCTGTTGCAGCTTGCTATGCGTTGGGATATAATGCTCAGCAAATCAGGAGGGCGGTAAGCGGCTTCGGGCAAAATCCTGAAGATAATCAGGGAAGGCTCGAATATTATGAAATGGATGGCTTTAAGGTAGTTCTGGATTACGGTCATAACCCTGCCGGTATTAAAGAGATTGTCCAAACACTTCAGATGATTGGGCACAAGAGGATTGTAGGGTGTATCGGCTTGCCCGGTGACAGAAGCGACGCCACAGTAAAACAATTTGCCAGGGAAGCTGCCGCAGGATTTGATCTGCTGTATATTAAGGAAGATGCAGATCTGCGAGGCAGAAAATCAGGAGAAATTGCGCATATGATCTATGAAGAAGCTTTAAGTGAAGGAAAAAAGGCAAGTTCAATGAAGATCATTCTTAAGGAAGAGGAAGCTCTGCGCGAAGCTCTAGCAAAAGCCAGAGAAGGAGATATTGTTGTGATCTTTTATGAAAAAGCAGAGCCGTTAAGAAAAATCATTAATGACCACCTCAATTTAATCCTGCCGGAAATAAGAAATTTGGCGGATTAGAATATTTTTCTGGCAGGATGAGGGTGTAATACGCTATAATATTAGGAAAATAATTCTATCGTATCAAAGGTAAAAGAACTTGGTAAATATGAAAGAAAATTCTGTGGTTGTTTTGGCACCGGCCAAGATAAACCTCGCGCTGGCTGTCAATGATATCAGGACTGACGGATATCATAGTCTTGAAACGGTCTTCCAATCTGTGTCTCTATTTGACCGGGTTGAAATCACACTTCAAGGTGACGGGATATCTTGCCTTTGCGGCGAATTAAGCGGCGAAAAAAATCTCGCTTATCAGGCTGCCGGGCTTTTTCTGGATGAATATAAGGCCAGGACATCAGGTGTAACTCCCGGAGCTGAGATTAATATCGAAAAGCATATTCCGTTGCAGGCGGGGCTTGCCGGGGGAAGCAGTGATGCCGCAGCTGTTCTTATAGGACTGAACAGGCTACTGTCAAATCCTTTCTCTTATGAACATTTAGTGGGACTGGCTAAACAGTGTGGTTCGGATACGGCATTTTGTCTGCTTGGAGGAACAGCATGGGGGGAAGGGACCGGTTCTGAACTCAAAGAACTTCCCCGGGCACCCGAGATGGATATCATCCTGGTTAAACCGGAACAGGGAGTAAGCACTGCAGATGCATATCGATTGTTTGATAAACGCGCTGAATTTTCGAAGCTCAATCAAAAAAAATGGGTGAGTGTTCTAAGTGCTGCCAGGATTGATATGATTGGCAGAATGCTTTCCAATGATCTGGAGAATGTTGTTTTTGATCTTGTCCCTGAGATTTCTGTCTTAAAACGGTGGCTGCTGGAAGGAGGCTGCCTTGGAGCTCTGATGTCCGGAAGCGGGTCTACACTGTTCGGCGTCGTAAAGGATCATGGTCAGGGAGAAAAGATGCGCAAGGTTCTGGCTGAGAAGGGTTATCATCAAACCTGGTTAGTAAAAACGATCGGTTCTCGAAATATTAAATCTGGAGAAAAGGAGTGATTTTTGGTGGAAAGACGTTTAGTACCGGTAAAACTTGACAGTTATAAACCTCTGAGGGAAATTGTGCTTGAGGCTCTACGGGAGGCTATCGTCAGTGGAGTCCTGGAGCCGGGAGAACGCTTGATGGAAATCCAGCTGGCGGAAGAAATGGGCGTAAGCCGTACACCTGTAAGAGAAGCGATCCGTAAACTTGAACTGGAGGGCTTTGTGGTCATGGTTCCGCGAAGGGGCGCTTATGTGGCAGGAGTCTCTCATAAGGATGTTAAAGACGTATTTGAAATCCGCGCAGCCCTGGAAGGACTGGCAGCAGGACTCGCCGCCGAGAAGATTACAGAAGAAGAAATTGACGAGATGGAGCGGATTTTATATTATGAAAAAATGCCTGATTCTCTGGATGTTATTGTCCAGTCCGATATAGACTTCCACGCTCTTTTGTATAAGGCAAGCCGGAATGAAAGGCTGATTCAAATTCTTGCGAACCTGAAAGAGCAGACACAGCGGTTCCGGACAACATCTTTGGCAGTTCCGGGAAGGGTTAAAAATACGATTCAGGAACACCGGGCGATCATTGATGCTGTGGCAAGGCATGATGTGGAAGAAGCGCAAAAGCTTGCAGCGGCGCATATTGAAAATGCCGGGAATGTCATGTTTGAAGCTTTAAGGGGCATGTCATCGAGCCGTAAAAGCGAATAACAGTTCCTGCATAGTGTTTTATGAGATAAAATAAAAGAGATGATTGCATGAAAAGAATTGAAAGAATGATTGCGTTAACAGAAATCCTGATTTCCCACCCGAATGAGCTTTTGACTTTAGGTTTTTTTGCTGACCGTTTTGATACTGCGAGATCGACCATCAGTGAAGACCTGGTCGCGATTAAAGAAAGTTTAACGCTCACGGACAAGGGAAATTTGGATACAATCTCAGGGGCGGCCGGAGGTGTCAAGTATTTGCCCGGAATCGGCAGAGAAGAAGCAAAAGACTTCCTGACATCTCTTGCCGGAAACTTAAATGCGGGCGACAGAACGCTTCCTGGCGGATTTCTTTATATGTCTGATATTCTCTATAATCCTATCATTGCCAGGAAATTAGGGCTTATTTTTGCGAGCGTTTTTCGGAAAAGAAGTCCTGAAGCCGTGATAACGATTGAAACAAAAGGGATTCCGCTGGCCCTGATGACTGCTGATGCGCTGGGTGTACCTGCTGTTGTGGTGCAGCATGGCAATAAAGTGACGGAAGGTTCTTCGGTTAGTATCAATTACATATCCGGTTCCTCCAAAAGAATTCAGACCATGTCTTTAACCCGCAAGGCTTTGGGTACCGGGAAAAAAGTACTGATCATTGATGATTTCATTAAAGCCGGGGGCACAGCCAAAGGGCTGATCGACCTTATGCAGGAATTTGATGCCAAAGTCGTAGGCCTTGGCATTTTGATGGAAGACACACTCTGGAATAACTCAAGGCTAGTCGAAGACTACCTTGCTCTTCTGCAGCTGGAAATCGATTCTTCAAAAGGCAGGACGTTTGTCAAGGCAAATGACCCAAAAATGATGTAGAATATTTTGAATTGGAAATTTTTTTTGTTAAAAAGAAGGAGTTTTTTGCCAAATAGAGAATAAAAAAAGAAGATTTTTCTGGAGGCGAAAGAGAAGGGTGGTGATTCTCAGCATGGAGATTACTGACGTCAGAGTCCGAAAGGTAAATGCCGAAGGCAAGATGAAAGCAGTCGTATCGGTTACATTTGACAACGAATTTGTTGTTCATGATGTAAAAGTGGTTGAAGGGACGAATGGTTTATTTGTGGCGATGCCCAGTCGAAAGACCCCGGAAGGCGATTTTCGCGATATTGCCCACCCGATTTCATCTGCGGCAAGAGAAAAAATCCAGACTAAGGTACTGGAAGAATACGGAAAGGGCATTGAATAATATTTGATTCAGCTGAGGAGAGACCATCATTTGAGAGGTCTCTTTTTTATCATATTAAATAAATCTGCAATAATATAGGCGGAATACAAAAAAATATCTGTAATTTCTTTTTATTCTTGGCAATAATTCGTTATAATAATGAAGTACAACTATGCGAGTATCTGCTCATCCATCATAGGATATTTTAAGGTTGATAAGGTACTTGATCACTTTGGAGGGTAAATAAGGAAATGTCTCATTTTACAGCAGTCATTTTGGCTGCGGGAAAAGGTACCCGTATGAAATCGGAATTACCAAAAGTGATGCACACGTTGGCTGGCCGTCCGCTGATCGACCACGTTCTGGAGAAGGTTGCAAAACCGGGAATTAATGATGTTATTACGATTGTTGGTCATGGCCGCGAAATGTTGTGGGAACACCTTGGGGAACGAACCAGGGTGGTTGTTCAGGAAGAACAATTGGGCACAGGTCACGCCGTGATGCAGGTATTGCCATTGATCGATGAAAACAGTAGCATTCTGGTCTTAAGCGGGGATCAGCCGCTTTTAGCCGGGCATACGCTTCAGTCATTAATGGAGATTCACCAAAAGACGGGCTCTTCAGCTACAGTACTCACGGCGGTCATGGAGAATCCTTCTGGTTATGGAAGGATATTGAAAGAGAACAATGTTTTTCAAGGCATTATCGAAGAAAAAGATGCAGATGTTTTGCAAAAAGGGATTAAGGAGATCAATACAGGCACCTATTGTTTCAACGGAGCAGCCTTAAAATTTGCGCTTCAGAAGATTACGCCTAAAAATGCCCAGGGCGAGTATTATCTCACTGATGTCTTTGATATCCTACTTTCGTACGGTCAAAAAATTGAGATCTTTTGTACGGACGACCCGTCAGAAGCTTTAGGCATTAATAATCGGGTTCAGCTGGCTGAAGCTGAGGATATCTTGTATGATCGAATCAGAAAATACTGGATGATGGAGGGAGTAACGATCATCAATCCTCCATCGGTTTTTATAGATGCGGAAGTTGTTCTTGGGAAGGACGTCATCCTTAATCCTTTTACAATGATTAAAGGAAATACCAGGATTGAAGAAGGCGCGAACATTGGCCCCTCGACAACACTGATCAACTGTGTTTGTCAGAAGGGATGTCAGATCGAACACTCTGTTGCGAGAGACGCGGTGATCGGAGAGAATTGCCTTGTGGGACCGTATGCTTACCTGAGACCCGGAACGGTTTTGGGTAAAGAGGTTAAAGTTGGTGATTTCGTAGAAATTAAAAACAGCATCATTGAAGAGGGAACCAAAGTCCCTCACCTGAGCTATATTGGCGATTCCAGGTTGGGCAAAAATGTGAACATAGGTGCAGGAACGATTACCTGCAACTATGATGGCGAGAATAAGCATCAGACCATTATTGAAGACCGTGTTTTTGTTGGCAGCAATACAAACTTTGTTGCTCCAGTATCTATCGGCAAAGAAGCAGTCATCGGCGCCGGGTCAACAATTACGAAAGATGTTCCTGATCAGGCTCTGGCGATCGAAAGATCACAACAGCGAATTATTGAAAATTGGCACTTGTCCAAGAAAAAGTAGGGGGAAAATTATGGCTACGAAAGAACTTAAAATTTTTTGCGGAAACGCAAATAGGGAACTCGCGCAGGAGATTGCCGATTATCTTGGCATTTCCATGGGGGTTGCCAATGTCAAAACATTTATGGACGGCGAAATCAACATCGGAATTGATGAAAGCGTAAGGGGTGCCGATGTGTTTGTTGTTCAGCCGACCTGCGCGCCAACCAACGATAGTATTATGGAGCTGTTAATCCTTATTGATGCCTTGCGGAGAGCGTCAGCCTATCGGATTACGGCAGTGGTCCCCTATTACGGCTATGCCAGACAGGAAAGGAAGACAAAGGCCAGAGAACCGATTACGGCGAAACTCATGGCCAATCTCATAACGACTGCTGGAGCGGATCGTCTGGTGGCCATGGATCTTCATGCACCTGCAATTCAGGGATTTTTCGACATTCCAGTTGATCATCTCCCTGGAGTACCGATCCTCGCGGAATATTTTATGGAGAAGAAACTCGAAGATATTTGCGTTGTATCACCTGATATTGGAGGAGTCGGCAGGGCCAGGAATTTTGCGGAACGAATCGGGGCATCGCTCGCAATTGTGGATAAACGTCGGCCTGAACCGAATGTATCAAAAATAATGCATGTCATCGGTGACCTGCAGGGAAAAATAGCAGTACTTATTGACGATATCACAGATACCGGTGGTACGATTACTCAGGCTGCAGCTGTACTGATGGAAAAAGGGGCCAAAGAGGTCTATGCCTGTTGTACGCACCCGGTATTATCTGGCCCTGCTATCGGCATTCTCGAAAAATCCGTTATTAAAGAATTTGTCGTAACAAATACCATTCCTTTAACCCCGGAAAAGAAGATTGATAAGATTAAAGTACTTTCTGTTGCTCCTTTATTGGGCGAAGCTATCGTTAGAATCCATGAGGATTTATCCGTCAGTAAATTATTCAGTTAGTTCTTCGGAGCACTTAGATAAGGCCGTCTTTGGGACCCTTGTCAGCATTGGTGGTGGCTTCTTCATCCTGCCCCTCGCAGAAATTATCCGTAACAGACGTGCTGATTTCTGCTGAGACAGGCTGGATTGGTTTGTCTGTATCATCCGGGAAATCTTCGCTTGTTTCAGCGTCCTTGTTCTTTTTCCAGAATCTGTTCAGATCCTGACTTTTTCGACTTGCCTTTTGGGAAGCAACCTGGATCATGGATTTGACATTATCATTGATGCCTTTCGTAAAAAGTTCAAGTCTCTCTTCACAGTCTTTAACCGCAACGACGACATCGGAACCGATGGTAAGAATATCGTCGGCTTTCAGGCTGGCTTTTCCCTTGAAAAGCCCCTCTATTTTACCTCCGGAGATATCAAGACTTGATATCATGCCATTTTCGGTATCGATATAGAACTCTTCAATGATACCGAGGGTTTTGCCGCTGGCAGTAATGACTTTTGTTCCAATGATCGCCGTTTTTTCTTTGAGAAGTTCTAAAATATCAGGTAAATTTGTCGCTTTTTCCGCCTGATTCTCAGTGCTGACGGTGATGACGTTTTCACCAATGCTGACAACCCTGTTATAAGGAATAATACGCTGTTCTTTGAAGAACCCCTTGGGGTCGACCATCAATGCGGCAACAGCTTTGGCTTTCGGGTCAATGACGATATTGCGCACAAACCCGATTTGTTGGCCTTCTTTTAGAGAAATAATCGGCAGGGATAAAATTTTTTTACTGGGCAGCATAGGATTCCCTCCTTTTTTAAGTCTATCAAGAAAACGCTAACAGCTTTCCGACAGATCTAAGTGCAACTAAGGCTACCGCCGAAGCTTGGCGCCAGCCAAGTTTTCTAAAAAATAATCTTTATAAAATTAATCCTTGATTAATGCTGTTCTGTCTATTCAATTTATGCTTAGGACTTAAACGATATGCCGATAAGGAGAATTTATGAGGGCTGTAATCGGTCTCGGGAATCCGGGAATTAAATATAGCGAGACAAAACATAATGCAGGGTTCATGCTACTGGACAGAATTGCGGCTCAGGAAGGATTGTCTTTCCGTAATGATTTTCGCGGCAAAGTGGTTGAAATGAGAAACAAAGATGAGCGGATATTCTTTCTGAAGCCAATTACCTATATGAATCTAAGCGGTTTAGCCGTTGGGGAACTGATAAGCTATTATAAAATAAATACGCAGAATATATTGGTGGTCCATGATGATATGGATCTCCCCCTCGGCAGGATACGATTGAGGGCCAAAGGGAGTGCCGGGGGACATAACGGACTGAAATCCATAATTGCGGAATTGGGGTCACAGGATTTCTGGCGTCTTAAAATCGGCGTTGGAAGACCAAAGACAGAATTTGATGTGGTTAATCATGTACTCTCAACGTTTCCCAAAGAGGAAAAAGCAGTGTTGGATGGTACTCTGGACAGGGCACAGCGTGCTGTAGGATTGTGGATAGAGGGCCGTGGGGACGAGGCCATGAATCTATTTAACCAGGAAAAACAGTCACTTTAAATGAAGCTGAAGCGTATAACCTTAGATTGGATAGGCAAGCATATTACTTAGGAGGTGTTTTATCCTATGTATATGCTTAAAATATGCCGTTGCTGTGATACCATCGTTGGTGAACTGGAGATGGATGACGCCAGGCCACTCAGGATGGATTTTTCTGTTGAAATTAAAGGTAATGTTGCCTATACACTTTGCTCAAAATGCATGAGGGAACTGGATATCAGCCGAGTGACGTACTATCAGTAAATATGGTTTGCTCAACCCGAATACTCGGAGAACAGGTATTTTCTATCCTGACCAGAGATATGATAAGGAATGAGCCACTTTTTGCAGGAGGGCAGCACATGCCTACGATTAATGATTTTTTGTACAAAGGTTTGGATATTGGGGAAATAAGCGCTGCCTTAAGCAGAAAAGAGTCCCCACAAATGATTTACCAAATAACCGGCAGCGAAAAAGCTGCGTTTGTAGCCCAGGTCTCCTTGCTGAAGCAGCAGGCTCTGATCATCACCTATACAGATGAACAAGCCCAAAAATGGGCAAGAGATCTGGAGGCATGGCTTCCCGGAAAAAATATTATGCTTTTCCCGACAACAGAGTGGCTTCCGTTTGAAGTTTTCAGCAGAAGTCACGAAATTACGGCAGAGAGAATCCGGGTCCTGAGCAGCCTGCTCCCATTCAACCGGGAAACAGACAGCGAAACAATTGTCGTTGCACCCGTCCAGGCGATCATGAAGAAACTAATTCGCCCGGAAAAGTGGCTGATACATTGTATCCTTTTTAAGGTCGGGGAACAGTATGCAGTTTCTGACCTTATGCGCTTATTGGTAGAGGCCGGCTATGAACGTGAAGAAACCATTGAGGGCAGAGGCCAGTTTGCTTTGCGCGGTGGGATTCTCGATATTGCACCACATGACAGAGATCCTGTCAGGATAGAATTTTTTGATGAGGAAGTAGATTCTATCCGGGTATTTGATTTGGAGACTCAAAAATCGCTGGAAAGTATTTCTGAGGTCCTTATTGTTCCTGTTCAGGAGTATGTTATTGATACCAAAAGGCAGCAGGATCTGAAAGGGGAAATCAAAGCCAGGGCCCGCAAAGCCGTCGGTCGTTTACAGCGGCTGGATCGGGTAGAAGCGGTTAAGAGACTTCATAAAAAAGTAGAATATCTTGAAAACCGGCTGAACACGGGAATTCTTGATGAAAGCATTTATCCCTACCTTAGTCTGCTGTCCGAAGAGTATGTTCCTTTCTTTGAATGGCTCGATCAGGATTGTCTTGTATTTCTCGATGAACCGCTCCGGCTTAAGGAGCAGCTGGATTTTCAGTCCAATCAGCGTCTTACTGAATTTACGGACAACCTAGACAAGGGAGAAGAGTTTGTTAATCCCGATCATTTATTTATTAGCTTTGAAGATTTGCTCGCTAGCGGAAAGCGTCCTTTGCTGGGCCTGTCGAATTTATTGCGGGAAATACCCGGGTTTGACCCTAGAAGAGTGACGAACATGATTGCCCGCCCTTTAGCCGGGTATGGTAAGACTTCAATCCTGGTGGAAGAGATTCAGCGGTGGAAGTCCATCGGATACGTGATTGCACTTTTTGCAGGGAATGAGGAACAATCTCAGCGACTTGGGCAAGGGTTAAAGGACAGAAGCATTAATGCCAGTCTGGTCAGGATGGAAGATCGAATCATACAGGGCGGCGTTTATATTTATCCGCTTTCGATCAACCAAGGCTTTGAACTGCCTGTAAGCAAAATGGTTATTTTTTCAGAATCGGAAATATACCGAAGAGAACGAAAACACCAGGCAAAGCCCAAAAAAGGCCCAAAAGAAACAGATATTCTTTCTTTCAGCGACCTTAAACCAGGTGATTACGTTGTGCACTTTTACCATGGAATCGGCAAGTTTACCGGAATTGAAACCATTGAGGTCGATGGTATTGAAAAGGATTATTTTGCGATTCGTTATGCCGGTGAAGATAAGCTGTATGTGCCGCTTGATCAGCTGCAGCTGCTGCAGAAATACCTCGGGACAGAAGAATCAAGCACGCCCAAGCTGAACAAACTGAACGGCAATGAATGGAACAAGGCGAAAGCCAGGGCACAGAGTGCTGTTAAAGAGATGGCCATCAATTTACTTGAGCTTTATGCGAAAAGGGAAGGGGCTGTGGGATTTGCTTATCCGGAAGACAGCCATTGGCAGAAAGAGTTTGAAGACCGCTTCCCATATGAAGAAACACCAGACCAGTTGCAGAGTATTATGGAAGTCAAGAAAGATATGATGAAGTCCCGGCCGATGGACCGGCTTCTTTGTGGGGATGTGGGGTACGGTAAAACTGAAGTTGCCCTGAGAGCCGCATTTAAGGCGATAATCAGCGGCAAGCAGGTTGCAGTCATGGTACCGACGACCATCCTCGCCCAGCAGCATTATAATACGTTTAGAGAACGCTTTATGGATTATCCTGTAAAAATCGAAATGCTAAGCCGTTTTCGCACAGCCAAGGAACAGAAGCAGATCATTCAGAGTCTGAAGGACGGGTCGCTTGATATCGTGGTCGGTACCCACCGTCTCCTATCGGAAGGTGTTAGCTTCAAGGACCTGGGTCTGCTTGTTGTCGATGAAGAGCAGCGTTTTGGTGTTGCTCACAAAGAGAAGATCAAAACCCTGAAGACCAATGTCGATGTTTTAACCCTTTCAGCTACGCCCATTCCCAGAACCCTGCATATGTCTCTAGTTGGCTTAAGAGATATGAGCGTTATCATGACGCCTCCGGAAGATAGGTTCCCTGTTCAGACATTTGTTGCCGAATTTAATGCGGATCTGGTAAGAGATGCAATACGCAGGGAATTATACAGAGGGGGCCAGGTGTTTTTTGTCCATAACCGGGTCGAGACACTGGATAGAGTGGTCAGACTGCTGAATTTGATTATCCCGGAAGCCCGTTGTGGGGTTGTACATGGGCAGATGAGCGAAAGCCAGCTTGAGAAAGAAATGATTTCCTTTTTGGAAAAAGAGAAAGATATTCTAATTTGCACTACCATCATAGAAACAGGTTTGGATATGCCGAACGTCAATACACTTATTGTCGATGGAGCGGATAAATTTGGCCTGAGCCAGCTTTATCAGCTCAGGGGCAGGGTGGGCAGGTCAAACCGGAAAGCGTATGCCTACTTTTTATACCAACCGCAAAAAATTCTGACAGAAGAGGCAGAAAAGAGGCTGACTACAATCAGGGAATTCACTGAATTTGGTTCCGGTTTCAAGATTGCCATGCGTGATTTGGAAATAAGAGGAGCAGGCAATTTTATTGGGGGGGAACAGCATGGGCATCTTGCAAGCATTGGCTTCAGCCTTTATGTCAAGATGCTGAAAGAGGCAGTTCAGCAATTACGTGGTGAAACAGTGGAAGAAGTCGCTGAGCCAGTCATAGATATTCAGGTCAAGGCGCTCCTTCCTGATGAATATATCGTGGATAAGCAGATTAAGGCTACGCTTTACCAGAGAATGCTCGGCATTTCTAGTGAAGAACACTTAAGTGACTTTCTGGATGAACTGGTGGACAGATTTGGAAACCCGCCCGATGAAGTTGAAAACCTGGCTAAAATTATCAGGATAAGAATGAAAGCCAAACAACTGGGTCTCGAACAGATTGCTCAGCATAAACAGAATATCTCCCTGCGGTTTGCCGCTGATCCCGGAATATCCGGAGAACAGCTGATGAGTATTGCCGCAAAATTTCCTTACCCGTTGTCATTTGCAGCTGGGGAACAAGGTAATCTTGAATTGAATCTGCGGCTTAGAGTTTCGAGTATAGAAGATATCTTTAAAGCCATATTCAAATTATTTGATATTTTAGAGGAATATGTGATGCATCCGGCAGCAGCTGCCAGGACCGTATCCAGTACAGTTTAAATTGCTTAATAAATCGTAACTTGGTATAATGACTTCATCCGAGCGAAAGGGAGATAGGGATTAATGAAAAAAATAACAATAACAATGATCATCATGCTGCTTGCTTCGCTGCTTATGCTCAATGGCTGCGCCAAACAGGAATTTGCAGTTAAAGTGAATAAGCAAAGTATCCTCATGACGACTTATGAAGAAAAGTTAAATGCCAGCAAAACCTATTATGAGAAGCAGGGTATGGACTTTAGCACGGATGAGGGCAAGGCCAGTCTGGAAAGCATCAAGAGTTCCGTCCTCGAAAATATTATTATGACAGAATTAATTCGACAGGAAGTTGAGAAGAATAAATGGGATACAACCAATCCAGATGTTACAAAGAAAATAGATGAGCTCAAAAGTACGCTGACCAATCAGGATTATGCAAGTTTTCTGAAAGAACAGGCGATGACCGAAGAAGAAGTGGCCAATTTTTATGCTTTTTCGTATTACGTTGGTAAAGATGTGACAGTTTCGGATCAGGAAGTCCAGCAGTATTTTGAATCGCATTACTCGGATTTTGGCGGACAGGATGAACAGGTCAAGGCCAGCCACGTTTTGGTTGCAACTGAAGCGGAAGCCAATAAAGTAATCCAGGAGTATAAGGCTGGTAAAGATTTTTCCGAACTGGCCAAGGAATATTCTACAGACACCGGCAGTAAGGATTCAGGCGGGAATCTCGATTATTTTTCCCACGGAGAAATGTTGACTGAATTTGAAGAGGCTGCTTTCAGCCAGGAGGTAGGAACCATCTCGGAAAAACCGGTCAAGACGAAATATGGCTACCATGTCATTCTGGTTGAAGACCATAAAGAGGCTGTTGTGCCTGACTTTGAAAAGGTTAAAACAAGCGTTCAGGAAGCTGCTTTGGCAAATGCCAAAAATCTGAAAGTATCAAGCTATTATTCGGAACTCAGACAAGCAGCTGAAGTCGAATACGCCGAAGAATTAAAACCGGCAGATACAACTGCTAAATAAGCAATAGGATTGTTTAATCTGATCAAACCATAAGAGGAGTAACAAAACTTCAGTTTTTGTTACTCCTCTATTTATTTATTCGTGAGTCTGCAATAGACCAAGAATATTTTGGTACAAGACAGATCGGTCATCTCGGATTATTCTTTTTTGCGTGTATGGAAAAATATGAATAATAAAGCAGTTCAAGATATATACTAAGATTGAATTAGTCGCTTTGGAAAAAGGAGGGAGAACTTAATGAAAGCAACCGGAATTGTCAGAAGAATAGATGATCTTGGCCGAGTAGTTATTCCCAAGGAAATCCGGCGGACTTTACGGATAAGAGAAGGAGATCCACTGGAGATTTTTGTGGACAGAGAAGGGGAAGTGATACTAAAGAAGTATTCGCCAATTGGTGAGTTGGGAGACTTCGCCAAAGAATATGCGGATTCTTTATTTGAATCAACAGGACATATTGCCTGTATCGGAGATAGAGATGTCATCATCGCGGTGTCAGGGGCTTCCAAGAAAGACTACCTAAACAAATCTCTTGGCGCTGTAGCCGAGCAGGCCATGGAAGAAAGGAGAACCATTTACAATACGGGAGAATCTTCTGTTTTGAAAGAAACAGAAGGAGAGGAAAAAGTCAAAGCAACAAATCAGGTCATTGCACCGATTATTGCTGAAGGCGATCCCATTGGGGTAGTCGTACTCATGTCCAAAGAACCGAACATCAAGATGGGAGATTTGGAAATCAAACTTGCTGAAACTGCAGCGGGCTTTTTAGCCAAACAAATGGAACAGTAATGTTTAAATGCAAAGAATAAAAATCAAAAAGGACTGTTAACAGCATGTTGACAGTCCTTTTCTTAATGGTGCGTGCTCAGATAAGCGCGCATTACCTAATTGGTGAAAGTCCAGTTGGGGTAAGTACCAAGGCGTCCCGAGATGCTTGCCAAAGATCTTCCTACCATTTATAGTATTATTGGACAAGCAACGAGTGCCTTATCAACCTTAATATCAAACAGGAGGAAAGCAAGTGAACCCGATATTAAATATTCTGGGCCTCGGAGACCAAGGACTTGATTCTTTGTCTCTTGCCGCCTATAAATTATTGAAAGGTTCAGATCTGATATTCCTGTGGAATGCCGAACATCCGGCAGCTTCAGATTTGATTCGGGAGGGTTTTCCGTGCCAGGAAATATTCGCAGCAGCGGAAAAAACGGAAAATATCCTTTTAGACTTAGACACAGGACTCGATTTAATTGCAGAAAAGGTTATGACGGTGTCCGGTAAGAAGCAAATAACGCTCGCTTTGCCGGGTTTCCCAATCGCGGAAGGCAGGATTACAGCCGGACTTTACCGAAGGCTTGGAACCTCTTTTACTCTGAAGGCGACAATGATCAGGGAAAATAGTGACCCGCTGGAAAGGCTCACTGCAATTATGGCCGAATTGCGTTCTGCTCGGGGGTGTCCTTGGGATAAGGAGCAGGACCATGAGTCGCTGAAGAAATATCTGATTGAAGAGACCTATGAAGTGTTGGATGCAATTGATTCCAAAAATATGAATAATTTATGTGAGGAATTGGGAGACTTATTATTACAAGTCGTGTTCCATTCCCGCATTGCAGAGGAATCTGGGCGATTCAGCCTGAACGATGTCATAAAGGGCATTTCGGATAAACTGATACGCCGGCATCCTCATGTTTTTGGGTCAGTTGAAGTAGCATCAAGCCAGGAGGTTCTGGTAAACTGGGATGAAATTAAAAAAATGGAAAAGCTGACATCCCAAAGTCCGGAAAAAGAAACGGAAAGGAATTTCTTTGATATTCCAGGAGGGCTTCCAGCGCTGCAATTCGCTGAAAAGACTCAAAAAAAGGCTTCTAAAGCCGGTTTTGACTGGGAGGATCACCGGGGCCCCCTTTCTAAAATCTATGAAGAGCTCGCTGAGCTTGAAAAGGAAGTGGGAAAAAGTCCAAGAATAGAAGAAGAACTAGGCGATTTGCTCTTTTCTATTGTTAATCTGTCGCGCTTTCTCGGAATAAACGCTGAAGAAGCCCTGCGGCAGGGGACGAAAAAATTTCAACAAAGATTTTATAAAATGATGCAAAAAATAGATTTGGAAGGACCTAACAGAGGAGGAATGAGCATAGAAAACATGAATTTTTTCTGGGAAGTGGTAAAGAGTGAAGAAAAAACTGGGGTTTGAGGTTTATTTTAGCATTTCCAAGAAGGAGAATGCAGTTTCATAGCGAATATAGAGGCTATTAGTTTATTATTATTGGGAGGGAGACTTTTGAATAAAGCGGAACTCGTTGCTGCAGTAGCAGAAAAGACCGAATTCACCAAGAAGGATGCCGAAAAAGCGGTAGCCGCAGTCTTTGACACAATCAGTCAAGCAATGGCAAGTGGTGAGAAAGTCCAATTAGTTGGTTTTGGTACATTTGAGGTTAAGAAAAGAGAAGAGCGTGTTGGTAGAAATCCTCAGACCAAAGAGGAAATTGTCATTCCCGCATGCAAAGTACCTGGCTTTAAGGCAGGAAAAGCTTTAAAAGAGTCAGTACAGTAAGTTCTTGAATTTTTTAAGTTCATAGCTTGATTGCGAAAAACCAGGTTCTTTTTGAGCCTGGTTTTTTAAGATGCATTTCAAAATAAGGAGTTGTTTTGTTTGAGACTGGACAAATATCTTAAGGTATCAAGGCTTATCAAAAGGAGAACTGTGGCCAAGGATGTCTGTGGAGGCGAAAAAGTCAGTGTAAATGGCAGAGTTGCCAAACCTTCGGCAGAAGTAAAGCCTGGAGACATTATTTGCATTGATATGCGGAATCATATCCTTGAGGTCAAGGTGCTGTCGACGCCACCAAGTGTCAAGGCGGAAGAAGCTGAGACACTCTATCAGTTGATTAAAGATGAAAAAAAATAATGATGTCTAAACCCCCGACTTTCTGAATAAGTATTTATTCAGAAAGGGCTTTGGGGGGGATGGAAATGACAGGCCAACAGGAAATTGAGCATAAGATTGTTATCAAAGACAGAAGACTACTTACGGTTTCAGGGGTAAAAAAGGTAAAATCGTTCGACCCCAAAGAGATTACGCTGGATACCACAAAAGGTAGGGTGACGATTAAGGGGCGGGACCTGGGTGTAAACAATCTTAACCTCGAACAATCAGAACTGGAGATTGAAGGCCAAATTGACATGCTGACTTATGCTGCGAGTGGATCTGGAGAATCCTCCAAAGGAGTATGGGAAAAAATTTTCAAATAGCCTTTTGAAGGGGGCGAAATCGGGATTAGCGAGTTTGCTGTTTTGATTAGCATTGTCCTAAGTGGATTACTTGTTGGGATATGTTTTGATTTTTACCGAATGTTACGCTGGCATTTGGGCCTGACAAAGATACAGACGTTTTTGGGGGATTTACTTTTCTCTATTGCTGCGCTTGGAATTATTTTTTGCTTAGCGCAAAAAGCAAATTACCTTGAATTTCGTTTTTATCTTTTTTTGGGAAGTTTGTTAGGTCTTTTGCTCTATATTGCGATTTTTAGCCGATATGTTAAAAAAATTTTTGATGTATTATTTCGCTTGATCCGTTACGTTAGCCAATTCATTAGAAAGCTTATCCAGGCATTTTTGCGGGGTGTTTACATCGGAATTGCCGGAATGATGCGGATTCCCTATGGCATTCTGCGCTGGCTGGGGATGCTTCTGTATCGGATCGGTGAAGCGATAAGCCGGAATACTTTGATCAAAAAAAGCAAATAGTATTGATTTTGACTAGCTTTAATTATATAATAACTATACTTATAATATTTTTGTAGTCGATTTGTAGGGAATATGTAGCTGGTATGTAGACGGATTTTTGTCTTTGTTGGTAAATTGACAATAAGGAAAAGAAGATTTTGCACTGGGAAATACGAGGATTGGAAAAACTGAGTTTCCGGGAGAGACAAGCTGTCATGCTTAAAGAAAGCGGGCGTTCCAGCGAGGATATCGCCAAGGTTTTGGGGATAAGCGGCAGTTCTGTTTCAACCATGCTCGCAAGGGCCAAGACCAAAGGATATCAGATCATCGGAATCATCCAGGATCATGAATTAGGGCTGAATTATCCACTGGAGGATGATGAGGAAAATGAGAAATAGCAAAAAGCATACAAAAAAGAGAATAAAAAAGATAAACCCAATATTCGTAATTGTTTTGGGGATTGCTTTGATGTTAGGCGGAAGCTGGTCCTATCAGCTGCTTCAGTTGGATCGTTCCATTGAGCAGCAAAAAGCAGAGCTCGAGAGTAAAAAGCTTCAGATTATTGCTCAAAATGGTCAATTGCATGAGGAAATAGAGAAATTAAATACCCCGAGTTATGTGGAACAATTAGCCAGAGAAAAACTTGGACTGGTTCGTAAAGGAGAAATTTTAATAGCTCCCAAAGAGTCGGAAAATTAATCTATAAATGATAAGTGTATTTGATAAGCGCTGCCGCACAACGAATTATTTTTAATTTGTTAACGGCAGCGCTTTTTGATCAGGTAATATCATGTCAATTGGGCGGTGATATTCGTATATGATACAATGCCAATAGTTTTTTTGCTGAAGCAAGAAAAATGATTGCCAACGGAGATTCCTGAATTAGACAAGCTTCGCGGCAGCCATCAGCTATAATAATTCCATTAAGTGGAAGAGGTGGCATTATGGCTGAATGGGCAACACTCAAAGCGGAAAAAATTATTAACCGATTTTCTGACTCACTGGGAATACAATGTCTGATTGTTATCGGAGGTTTTTTAACAGCCCGGGCAAACCTATTGGGTATTTATCCATTTGCTATTGCCTATCTTGCAGTTCTCGGCATGAATATGAAAAAATGGATTCTGCCGGGTCTTACCGGAATTACGGTCGGTTTGGTATCTGTCCAGGATTTCTCAGTGTTTCTGGAAGTTATGCCGAGTGCGGTTCTAGGTGTTCTGGCAGTTCAGATGATCAAAGAGAGCAAGGGAAAAATACTTCTTCTCGCTGGGCTTACGGCACTTGGAACCTTACTGCCCGGATTAGGCGTATCATGGTTTACCAATGGCTTCGGAGTGGAGTCTATCTTGCTGGTAATGGTCCAAAGCATTATTGCGGCAGGCTTCTCAATTATTTTTTTCTTTGCGTTTCATCATAAGGAAAGCCTTATGAAGGGCAATTTCAAGGGCGAACAAGGTATGGTGTGGATTTTAGTTCTGGCAGTCTGCTTAAGCGGCTTACAAGGGCTCGCTTTTGGGAAAATCAATTTACAGATCACATTTCTGGGGTTCTTTCTGCTTTTTGTGGCCTATAAATACGGAGCTGGTTCAGCTGCAGGTGTCGGAGCAATTTTAGGCTTTTTGTTAAAATGGAATCTTGGAATCGATAACCTGATTGATGCGGGACTCTACAGCTTACTCGGGTTTATGTGCGGAGGGTTTACCCGTTTTGGCAAGATGGGAGTTGCGGCTGCCTACAGCGCCTCTATTTTGATGGCCTCTTTTTTTGTCAATGAGACATTTTTGACTTCTCATCTTTATTCGTCCGCGCTTGCGCTTCTTATGTTTTTCTTATTACCCGGAAAACATGAAAAATTTTTTCTGAAGAATAAAGTAATGCCAGAAATCGAAACAACAGTAAGCAAAGTCAAAACTGTTGGTGATCTATTTGATCAGCTTGCTTATGGTTTCCAGGCGGCAGGACTTGAATCCAGGCTGCAGCCGGAAGTACCGGAAATGATGAATACCCTGGTCGATAAGATATGTCGGCATTGCCCAGATTCAAATTATTGCTGGCAGCAGGATTTTCACCAAACCTATCATTTTATGTATGACTTGTTTGCCTATGAAGAGAAAAGAATTCAAAGAAACCAAACCGGTGAAGCTTCAGACCAAATCAATCAGGAGAAAGTGCCTGTCGAATGGGGAAAATGCAGTAAACTTGAAGAAGTCATGCTGGCGGCTCAATTTATTTTGGAGCAGGAAAAAGACAAAGAGGTTTGGCAAAAACGTCTGGCCATAAACAGAGAAGCCTTAGCCGGCCAGTACAGAAGTGTATCTCAGGTGATCGGGCACCTCGCCCAGGAGCTTCATTCTCAGCATAATCACGAAGACGGAAAACCACTGGTCTGGTCCCGCAAGCATAAACTGGTTTTAGATCTGGGTATCGGCTCTTTTATTAAAACCGGTAATGGCATAAGCGGCGATAACTTTAGTTCGGTTTCGTTATCTTCATCCAAAAACGCGCTGATTATCTGTGACGGTATGGGCGCAGGGGAAGAGGCGGCCAGGATGAGCTCAGCGGCACTTACAATACTGGAACAGCTTCTGAGTACTGGATTTGAACCGGAGAGTGCCATCAAAGCGCTTAATTCAATCCTGGTTTTACGTTCTCCGGAAGAGAGCTTTGTCACCGTCGATATGGCCGTGTTGAATATCGAGGCAGATCAAGCCAAGCTGATTAAAATTGGAGCAGCACCGACCTATATCATCAGCAGAAACAAAGTAGATGCAGTAAAAACATCAAGTCTGCCGGCTGGTATACTGAACGATATTGATATCCCGGCGATTGATATTCCTTTTAAAGACGAGACGCTTGTCATCGTAACAGACGGAATCTTGGATGTAGCTAAAAGAAAGGACGATTGGCTCAAAGAATATCTGAAGAACAACAGAAGTTTATCTTCGCAGGATCTGGCCGACAGTATTGTCAAAGAAGCACGAAGACTGTCCGGGGACTGCCTGGAGGATGACGGGGTTGTCCTGGTTGTCAAGAGGAAGGACTTGGCCGGAAATGATGCCAGAAATTAAACCCAGTTTTAAGCTGTTGTTAAGATTTAACCTTTATATTAAAAATAAAAATATTTGTTTTAAATGCTTTGACAAATCGGCAAAATCTGGAGAGAATAGTATTAATACGATTTTAGGAAGGCTGCGGAGAAAATAATGTATGAAAGCTTGAGCTCGGAGGTATTGCCGCAACAAATTCCGTCTCAGTCCAAGGTGCTTGTAGCTGTTTCGGGAGGACCGGACTCGGTGGCCCTGGCTCATGTCATTTACCGCTATTCGTGCGAAAATCAAGATAAGAATATTTCTTTTGTTATTACGCATGTCAATCATAAGGTCAGGAGAGAAGCCGACAAGGAAGCGGAGCTTGTTAAGAATCTTGCTGGGGAATGGAAAGCAGGATTTATTTTGCATGAATTTGATGCAAAACGTAACGCTTCAGCTTGCCGCCAAAGTTTTCAGGAAGCATCAAGGGAATGGCGCTATGCCCGCTGGAAGGAAGACATGGAAGCGTGGGGCTGTGATTTACTGGCCACTGCCCACCATTTGGGAGATCAGGCGGAAACTGTTCTCTACCGTCTCTTAAGAGGGAGCGGAACAACAGGACTCGCAGGCATTTATCCTGTTAAAGACAAAATCATCCGTCCGCTCCTTTCGGTAACAAAAGAAGAAATCCTGGAATACTGCAAAGTTCAAAGTCTTCCCTATTCAATTGACAAGAGCAATCTGGAAACGGACTATTACAGGAATAAGATCAGACTCGAGCTAATTCCTGGACTGGAAAGCAAATATAATCAGAGGATTACGGATGCTTTGGGACGAACAGCGGAACTGCTGCGCTGGGACGAAGAATATATTTGTGCCCAGACGGAAGCTTTGTGGCCCAGGTACTGTCTCCGGGCAGATCATACCAGAGTCCTGCTTTCGCACGAAGCCTGGAAAGAACCGGAGGCAATCCTTTCTCGCCTGCTCCGGAAAGCGGCTTCGCAGGTATCGGGAGAAACAAGAGGGCCAGCGTTTAAATTTGTTAAGCTTTGGATGCAAAAGGGGCAACAGACCGGATGGCGTCAGGATCTTCAAGGTTTTAAGGTAGAAGTTGTCAAGCAAGGCCTTTTCTTTTTTAACGTAGAGCGAGAATCAAAAGAGTATATTTCCGGGAAAGATAGAATTGAAGAGTTCCGGCTTTTTGTCAAGTTACCTCTTGCTTTGAACGTTTGGAATAAAATTACGGAGTTAAAAGTACAGGTGGGAATTTTTGATTTCTATCCGGAAGAACAGCATGTTTTGTGGAGTACCGAACTTGATCCGGTCCAAATGTCTGTTCAGACTGAGCCTTTGGTATGTAGGACGAGACAGGCCGGAGACCGTATTTATTTTAAGAATTTAGGGCATAAAGCAATTAAAAAGGTTTTTCAGGACAAAGATATTCCTGCTGGGGAACGTGATAAGATTCTGTTTTTTGCTTTTGGCGATCTCGTCGTCTGGATCCCAGGTGTATGCAGGGGAGATAGCCTTTTGCCGGCTGGTCCGCAATCTTCCAGACTGTATTTGGTTGTGGCTGAAATATAAGGTTTTCTACTATTTTGGATTGATTGTAAAATAGGAAACCACATGATATAATATCTCATAGTTTTTCAAACGTTCGAATAATGTACTTTAAGTATTGACAATATGTTTCCATCAATGAGAGGAGGATCTTCGGATTGAAAATACTAAAAAATGTCGCGATCTATTTGTTGATTATTCTTCTTGCAGTTTTGCTTATCAAATGGGCAAATCCTCCTGAAGCAAAGGATACCAGTCTAAAATATAATGCTTTTAAGCAAGCTATTGCTTCGGGCGGCGTCAGTGATGTTTCCGTTCAGGTCAATGATAAATACTACGTCTATACCGTTACCATGAAAGACAGCAAGATCTACGAAGTCGCCGGTCCCTCGGGAGATCAAACCCTTCTGGATGAGATGGAAAAACAGAATATCAACCTTACATTTGAGCCTCCGGCCACTGTACCGTGGTGGGTTTCTGTCCTGCCGACTCTCCTGATGTTCCTGTTTATTTTTGGGTTGTTCTTCTACATGATGCAGCAAACCCAAGGCGGCGGAAGCAAGGTAATGCAATTTGGCAAAAGCAGGGCACGGTTGGTATCAGATGAACACAAATATACGTTTAAAGATGTTGCAGGTGCAGATGAAGTTAAGGAAGAATTGGAAGAAATCGTAGAATTTCTGAAATCACCGAAAAAATTCAATGAGATTGGAGCTAAGATTCCGAAAGGGGTACTCCTTTTTGGCCCTCCCGGAACCGGAAAAACTTTGCTGGCGAAAGCCGTTTCCGGAGAAGCCGGAGTTCCGTTCTTCAGCATCAGTGGTTCCGATTTTGTGGAAATGTTTGTTGGTGTTGGAGCCTCAAGGGTGAGGGATCTTTTTGAACAGGCTAAAAAGAATTCCCCCTGTATCGTTTTTATCGATGAAATTGATGCTGTGGGACGTCAGCGCGGTGCCGGCTTGGGCGGCGGCCATGATGAGCGCGAGCAGACCCTGAATCAGCTTCTGGTCGAAATGGACGGATTTAACGGTAACGAAGGTGTCATCGTCATTGCTGCGACCAACCGTTCGGATATCCTGGATCCGGCTCTTCTCCGTCCTGGGCGTTTTGACAGACAGATTGTTGTCACTCTCCCGGATATCAAAGGAAGAGAGGAAATTCTGATGGTCCATGTCAAGGGTAAACCGTTAGCTTCAGATGTTAACCTTGAAGTTTTAGCGCGCAGAACCCCCGGCTTTACAGGGGCTGATCTTGCCAATCTGGTCAATGAAGCTGCTTTGCTTTCAGCCCGGCGTAATGAGAAGAAAGTCGATATGAAGGCGTTGGAAGATTCGATTGAAAGAGTCATTGCCGGTCCGGAAAAGAAAAGCCGGGTGATCAGTGATTTTGAAAAGAAACTGGTTTCTTACCATGAAGCCGGCCATGCGCTTCTGGGAGAATACCTTCCGCATACGGATCCTCTGCATAAGGTTTCGATTATACCAAGAGGCCGGGCAGGAGGCTATACGCTGCTGCTGCCGAAAGAGGACCGCAACTATATGACGAAGTCCCAGCTGCTTGACCAGGTCACCATGCTTTTGGGTGGCAGAGTAGCTGAAGCTCTGGTTTTGCATGAGATCAGTACCGGCGCTTCCAACGACCTGGAACGTGCGACAGGCATCGTAAGAAAAATGATTACCGAACTCGGGATGTCGGAAGAGCTCGGACCGGTAACTTTCGGCCATAAAGAAGAACAGGTTTTCCTGGGACGTGATATTGCGCGTGACCGTAATTACAGTGAATCTGTAGCCCAGGCGATTGATCATGAGGTGCGCCGTATCATTGATGAATCTTATCAAAAGGCGCAGGATATCATTTCAGAGAAAATTGAGATTCTGCATGCGATTGCCCAGGCACTGATGGTCAATGAAACGCTGGAGGCAGACTCTTTTCAGGATATTATTGCCAAATATGACGAGTCACGCATAGGTGATCCTTATGACACGCCTCTGTCCGCAAACGGCAACAGTACGGAAGATAATGAACCAAAAGAAGAAAGTGAAAATGCTTAAGGTTGACAAGATACTTGCTCAGATGAGCTCAAAATATCTTATAATAGACATTTAAGGAGGATTCCCGTGGAAAGAACTTTTCTTATGCTTAAGCCGGACGCCATTCAAAGAGGTCTGGTGGGTGAAGTGATTGGCAGGTTTGAAAAGAAAGGATTTAAGCTTGTTGGCTTAAAGTTGATCCAGGTAGACAGAGCCTTGGCGGAAGAACACTATAAGGAACATAAGGGTAAAGGTTTTTTTGAACCTACCGTTCAGTATATTATGTCCTCGCCGGTTGTGGCGATGGTCTGGGAAGGCAAGAATGTAGTCGCTATAGCTAGAGAAATGATGGGGGCGACCAATCCTGCCAATGCCAACCCTGGTTCTATCAGAGGCGCTTATGCGATGGACATCAGCAGAAACGTCATCCATGGCTCAGATTCTGTGGAAAGTGCCGAGAGGGAAATTTCCTTGTACTTCAAACCGGCGGAGATTCTTCATTATGCAAAAGCCGGTGAAGAGTGGCTTAGCGAGTAAATACAAGGACACCCATTCGGGTGTCCTTTTTACAGTCTGTCAGAAAAACTCAAAGTACTTTCTGAACCAAGTTTTGTTTTATATGTCAGAATAAGCCGGGGTGAATCAGATGCAGGATAAAAAGAAAATGGCATGGATGATGATCAGTGTGGGTATGCTGCTGATCGGTGTTTTTCTTGTAATTATTATTAAATCCTATATGGCTGATCAAAATGCTTCTTCGCAGGAGAAAAATCTCCCGAGCCTTCTTCAGCTGGAGATGGAGAATGAACAATTGGCTGGAGAAAATGACAAACTGCTGGAAGAATTGACGAAGTATCAGGCGGGGGAAAGCGCTGCGGCCCTGGCTTCCGAGCAGTTGGAGCAGGCGAAGATCAGTGCAGGGCTTGTGTCCCTCAGTGGCCCGGGCATTGTGATCGTTCTGGATGATTCTGATCAGAAGCGAAGCACAAGTAATGGGAACATTGGGAATTATTATATCCATGAGGAATACTTGAGGGCAATCGTCAATGCACTGTGGAATGGCGGAGCTGAGGCCATTTCGATTAATGACCAGCGGATTACTTCTAATACAGAAATATTCTGCAGCGGTTCTTATATTAAGATCAACAACACAAGACAGATGCCACCGTATAACATCGTGGCGATTGGCAATCAGGATAACTTAAAATCGGCTCTTCAGTTTTACGTATGGGACATGCTCGGGGAATATCAGCAACAATACGGCATAACCCGTAAACTGGAAATACCTAAGGAATCTGTCACAGTACCTGCCGCCAATCAGTACAGTTATAAGTATGCACAGCCTGTCAAGGAGGGTTAGACTTGATAAACAAACATGTCATAACGGTTGCGACGATTGCCGCCGTAGCGATTGGCTTTTTGATTTCCCTTCAATTTCAGGCGCAAAGAGAAGTGGACAGTGCAGAAAAAATTCAGCAGCAAAGAGTTGAGCAGACCGATACGGTGATGAAAACCTTGCAGGATGAAAACAATTCTTTGCAGGAAGAATATAATCGAATATCTGCAGAATTGGAAAGATACAGGAACCAAAACAGTGAGAATCCCTATCTTAGGGCAAGACTGGATCAGCTTAAAATCGCTGACGGAACCATCGCTGTTACCGGACCTGGGGTTAAGATGATTGTCAAAGACAGCGGTCCGGATACTGATGCAGTTATCCCGCTGAGTACGGATGAGCTGCGCGAGATCGTGAATGTCCTGCGATTGGCAGGAGCAGAAGCGATCAGCATCAATGGTCAGCGGATTGTTGCTTCGACTTCGATTGTTATCAGCGGGACAGCGACAATCCTGGTGAATTCAGTCCCGATCAGCAGGATTGGCGGAACCACGTATGAAATCCTGGCTATTGGCAAACAGGATGATCTACTCGACTATTTGACGAACATGATCGCGATTGACTTGAAACAATTTGGCAGAAAAGTTGAAATAACCCGCGAAACGGTGACAATTCCATCCTTTAAAGGAAGCTATACCTTCGAGTACGCTTCGGAGGTAAAGAAAGGATAACCTGATAACAGGTGAGCGCCTGAATTGGAGAAAATGAATTCATTAATTAAGGCGGAAAAGGAGTGAAGGATTTGAAGGCGTACAATATGCGATGGCTAAAAATAGACAGCCTGCTGCAGGCTGAAAGAGCCCTAAGCCAGGTTGGCGTTGACCCTGGTGGTCTTCCATATATGAACGGCAAGGCTTTGACCAAACCGATCAAGCTGGAGAATGTACCGGCTCCGGTAGCCTTGGTTCTGAAACAGGAAATGCTCTCCTCCGGTGGAGATGCAGCTGTCCATAAAGATTTGCTCGACAACGGAGCACCGGAAAGCGATGTGTTGCTTATAGGTACCTATAAGCAGTTAACCAAACTTGCGGACAGACTGGCGACGATGTCCGCGGAGTTCCAATCCCTCGCTCAGTCCTTATGCGAGCTGATGACCTATTTGGAGGAACCTCCGGCTGGAATCATTGATTGCAGGGGAAAGAGTCTCATTTGGGGTCAAAAGACTTTGATCATGGGAATATTAAACGTAACGCCGGATTCCTTTTCCGACGGCGGAAAATTTGACAACATCGAGAATGCTTTAAAGCAGGCGGAAAAAATGGTTGCCGACGGTGCTGATATGCTTGATATTGGCGGGGAGTCCACCCGCCCGGGATATGGCGGCGTCAGTGCCGAAGAAGAGTGGTCCAGACTTGAACCGGTACTTAAAGCACTTATCCCGGTCTGTTCGGTTCCAATATCGATTGATACCCAAAAAGCAGCTGTTGCAGCCAAGTCTTTGCGGTTGGGGGCCCATATCATTAATGATATCTGGGGTTTGCAGAAAGATCCTGAAATGGCCGGCATTATTGCAGAATATCAAGCTCCGGTCGTGATAATGCATAATCAGGATCATACAGAATATAAGAATATGATGGGTGAAATATTGTCATTCCTGGAGCGTAGCATTGAAATGGCTCTAGACTGCGGATTGACGCAGAATCAAATTATTGTCGATCCCGGAATCGGGTTTGGAAAAACACCGGAACAGAATATGGAAGTCTTAAGCCGGATGGAAGAATTTAAATCGCTAGGGTGTCCTCTTCTTCTGGGAGTATCCCGCAAATCTGTGATTGGACGGACCTTGAACCTTCCGGTTGATCAAAGGCTCGAACCGACGATTGCGCTGGGGACGCTCGGAATTGTCGCCGGAGCAGATATTCTGCGTGTGCATGATGTTCCCGAAAACAAAAAGGCTGCGCTTATCACTGACCTGGTGATACGTCGAAAAAGAGGAGAAGATTATGAAGGAAAGTGATGTCATTCACCTGCGTGGTATGGAGTTTTATGCTTACCATGGGGTGATGGAGGAGGAGCAGGTTCTCGGCCAAAGATTTCTGATTGACGTGGACATCTTCCTGAAAAAACCGGTCAGTATGCAGGACAATCTAGCGGAAACTGTCAATTATGCTGAAGTCTATCAAGTAATCAAAAATTGTGTCCTTGATCAGCGTTATCAGCTGATCGAAACGCTTGCCGAAAAAATAGCCTTGGAAATTACAACCGGATTTTGCTGTTCAGGCGTCCGGGTAGAGGTACATAAGCCGAATGCCCCGGTTTCCGGAATTCTTAAGGATATATCCGTAGAAATCATACGGGAGAAAAAAGATGAGAGCATTTTTAAGTTTGGGGAGCAATGAAGGAGACCGCAAGGAATATTTGGATCGGGCACTCAATATGCTGATGGATACTTCAGGGATCATGATTCAGCGTATTTCCAGCCTCTATGAGACTGAGCCCTGGGGCAATGTTGACCAGTCACCTTTCCTGAATATGGCCATTGGCATTGAAACGGAGCTGGATCCTTACGAACTGCTTAAGGTCTGCCAGCAAATTGAAACGTCTCTAGGAAGAAAACGACTGACTCATTGGGGGCCGCGCACCATTGATATCGATATTCTTTCCTATCAGGATTACGTAATTCAGACTGAAAAACTGACAATTCCGCATCCCTTTATGGAACAAAGAGAGTTCGTACTGGCTCCGCTAAGAGAAATATCACCGGATTATATTCTGCAGTCAGGAAGAGTAATCGGAACTGTTCAAGGCGAAGGACTTATTAAAAAAATTACTAAAATATAGATAAAAATAAGATCAATACGTTTTAAGTAAAATTATAAAAAATCATAAAATATGGATGGTTCTTTAAGATTTTTCTTTATTATTTCTCTTCTTTATCATATACTAAAGAGTAAGCTGCAGACGATATCTGTATAGAGTTGTACCGTAGCAGTTCTACTATTTTTTATGACTGATCGGATCGTGCATCAACCGCTTGGATTATTACTACTGGGACGGTGAAGGCAGGGTATATGTTGAATTCGTTTATAACAATACACCTTCACCATGTGAGGTGTATTTTTTGTCAGAAAATACAATAAAATTTGGAATCATCGGAACTGGCGTGGTCGGGACATCTCTGGCGATTCTGTTGGAGAAAGCAGGGCTGGAGTGTATCGGAGTCCATACCCGCGGCAAAAGGTCATATGATCATTTTCGCAGATACTTGCCAAAAGAGCAGCTTGGATTGAAGCAGCTTGTGATGGAGTCAGATCTGATTTTTATTACGACTCAGGATTGCAACATTGAAGACGCAGCGGCCAGACTTTCTCAGGAGAAGGATATTAAACCAGGTCAAATCTGGATTCACTGCTCAGGGTCTTTGCCTTCGGGGGTCATGTGTCAGGATCCTGTACTGCCTGTCGGCTACCTATCCCTGCATCCACTGCAGGCCTTTGCAAATATTGATGTCACGGTTTCCGTCATGAAGGGAACCTATTTTGGCATAGAAGGCAGCAGTCCGGAGGTTGAGCGCCAAGGGGAGGAACTGGTTATGTTATTAGGCGGGATTCCACTTAAAATTAATCCGGCTAAAAAAAGCCTTTATCATGCTGGAGCGGTTGTCGTCTCAAATTATCTTGTTTCGCTGGTCCTGCTGGCAGTCAAACTATTTGAACAGGCCGGAATAGAGCGTAAAGACGCTCTGGCTGCCTTACTTCCGCTGTTAGCCGGATCCTGTCGGAATATTGGCAAACTGGGGCTTCCTGGGGCGCTTACAGGGCCAATTGCCAGGGGAGATGCCGAAGTCGTCGCAAGACATTTACATAGCATGCCTGAAGAGATAAGGACAGTCTATAGAGAGCTTGGAAAGCTGGCCTTGGAATTGGGATTAGAAAAAAAACTATGGGATAGGGCATCCTATCGCCCAGAAGATTTAAACGACCTGGAAGAACTTTTGAATGACTTAGGAAAGGAAACGAAGCAATGATCATTGCCGAAAAAATAGCTGAAACAAGAGAAAAAATAGCATCAGCCAAACAGTTGGGAAAAGCTGTTGTCCTTGTACCCACGATGGGCTTCTTGCATGAAGGCCATCTGTCCATGGTCAAAATAGCCAGAAATCAGGATCCGAATCACAAAAAAATCTATATTGTGATGAGTATATTTGTGAATCCCTTACAGTTTGGTCCGAATGAGGATTATGAGAAATATCCGCGTGATCTTGCCAGGGATTCGGGACTCGCCGAACAGGCAGGAGTAGACTTGTTATTTGCTCCTTCGGTCGCGGAAATGTATCCGGACGGAAAAAGCCTTACGGCAGTTCAGGTATCCCAGATCACCGAGGTTCTCTGCGGAGCCAGCCGTCAGGGACACTTTCAGGGAGTAGCAACTGTTGTGACGAAATTTTTTAATATTATTCAACCTGATGAAGCCTATTTTGGCTTAAAAGATTACCAGCAGGTTGCTGTCATCAAACAAATGACAAAAGATTTAAATAGCCCTGTTAAAATCGTGGCCTTCCCGACGGTTCGAGAAAGCGACGGACTCGCCAAGAGTTCCAGAAACGCTTATTTGAGCAGTGAAGACCGGCGGCAAGCCCCGGTGTTATTCCGTTCATTGCAGGAAGCGGAGGCACGAATTATTGAAGGTGAGACCTGCGCTGAAGTTGTCAGAGAAGAGATCAGACAGAGAATAAGCAGTGAATCAAACGGGAAAATTGATTATGTAGAAATAAGAAAAGCGGACAATCTTGCAGCTGTCGACAGTATTGACTGCCCTGTTGTGATTGCTCTTGCCGTACGTTTTGGCACAACGCGCTTGATTGATAATATTGTCGTGGAGGTGTGAGAAAAAATGTTCAGAAATATGATGAAATCAAAGATCCATAAAGCCAGGGTTACTGAAGCCAACCTGAATTATGTGGGAAGCATAACGATAGACCGCAGCCTGATGGAGCAGGCCGATATTCTGGAAAATGAGAAAGTTCAGGTCGTTAACCTGAATAATGGAGCAAGGCTGGAAACGTATGTTATTCCAGGAGAGGAGAATTCCGGAATGATCTGTCTAAATGGAGCAGCAGCCAGGCTGGTTCAGGTCGGGGATCAGGTGATTATTATTTCCTATGGGCTGTTTTCCGATGAAGAAAGCAAAGGATATACACCGAAAATTGTTTTTGTCGACGAAAAGAACCAGCCGGTCAGAATCGATGATGTTGAAGTGCACGGCGTACAGGCTTGACACATTTTATGTCGAAGAATAGAATTAGAAAAAGGTCTACGAGCGAAAGGAGCGGCTGATAATGGATAATGACGAACGCAAAGATCAGCTGATCAATGATATAAATGCTCTGCGCAAGCAAAGAAAAGCGGTAATTCTTGCCCATTATTACCAGCCGAGGGACATTCAGGATATTGCGGATTTTGTCGGAGATTCACTTCAGCTCGCCCAGCAGGCTGCCCGGACAGATGCGGATGTCATCGTATT
Organism: Dehalobacter sp. TBBPA1; assembly: GCF_040931655.1. Classification (NCBI taxonomy): domain Bacteria; kingdom Bacillati; phylum Bacillota; class Clostridia; order Eubacteriales; family Desulfitobacteriaceae; genus Dehalobacter; species Dehalobacter sp. TBBPA1. The sequence goes on from NZ_CP162385.1 coordinate 130,508, forward strand.
CTGCGGGGTCCATTTTATGGCAGAAAGTGCTGCAATCCTATCCCCGGAAAAGACTGTTCTGCTTCCCGAACCTTCGGCCGGCTGCCCAATGGCTGACATGGTCGAAGCAAACCGGCTCAAAGAGGCGAAGACCAAATCGCCCGGTGCAAAGGTGGTCTGTTATGTTAATTCATCCGCAGAGGTGAAAGCCGAAAGCGATATTTGCTGTACATCATCCAATGCAGAGAAAATTGTTCAATCTCTTGGAAAAGAGGAGATCCTGTTTGTGCCTGACGGCAACCTCGGTGGATATATTGCAGCCAAAACGAACAGAAAGATTAACCTGTGGCCGGGATTTTGTCCGACCCATCACAGACTCGCCAGGGAAGATATCTTAAAGGCGCGGGAGGAACATCAGGGAGCAAAAGTTCTGGTTCATCCTGAATGCCGCGAGGAAGTCTGGCGGGAAGCCGATTATGTTGGCTCTACTGCCGGAATTATTAAGTATGCAGAAAATTCGACGGACACCGAATTTATTATTGGAACGGAATGCGGCATTTTGCATGAACTTACTAAACGCTGTCCTGGAAAACAATTTTATATGGCTTCAGCGCATATGATCTGCCCGAATATGAAAAAGATCAGCTTGCAGAAGGTCAAGGATACCCTTTCAAACATGGCACCGGTCGTTACTGTGTCAAAAGAAATCAGAGAGAAGGCGGTCTGCGCGCTGGAAAGAATGCTGGCCGTCCAATAATGAACATATGATATTGAGGATGAGTAAGAGATATGAATGAGAATGACTATCTGATTCCCTGGGACAAGGATAAGCTTGAGATCTTCCAGACCGAAGTGCTTATTCTCGGAAGCGGAATTGCGGGATTGTTTGCAGCAATCAAACTTTGTCCCAAATATGAAATAACCGTTCTGACCAAGAAAGATGTGATGGCAAGCAACACTGAGCATGCTCAGGGAGGTATTGCCGTTGCTCTTAATGAGGATGACTCTCCTGAATTTCACTATGGCGATACCATTAAAGCCGGAGCAGGGCTATGCAACCTGAAAGCAGTCAAGATCCTGGCTGAGAAAGGACCGGAGTGTGTCAGTAAGCTGATTGATTTTGGCACCAAATTTGATGAAAGCAATAATAAACTGGATTTTACGCGGGAAGGTGCCCACAGCAAAAGCAGGGTACTGCATGCTCACGGTGATGCCACCGGCGGAGAAATAGAACGTGCCCTGGTAGAAGTTGTGCATTCCAGCCCGATTACCGTTAAAGAAAACTATTATTTAATTGATTTTGTTAAGAACAGTAAAGCAGAGGTCTGCGGAGCTCTGGTGCTTAACAATATTACCTTGGCAATGGAAATATGGCTGGCGAAAGCCGTTATCCTGGCCACGGGCGGTGCAGGTCAGATGTATAAGCATACGACCAATCCTGCGGTTGCGACAGGAGACGGGATAGCTGCTGCTTATCGGGCAGGAGCCGAACTTATGGATATGGAATTTATTCAATTCCATCCTACGGCCCTGCTGCTGCCGGGAGCACCCAATTTTTTAATTTCGGAGGCAGCCAGAGGAGAGGGAGCTGTACTGGTAAACTCACGCGGAGAACGTTTTATGGAGGGTGTTCCCGGTAAAGAGCTTGCTCCGAGGGATGTTGTATCAAGGGAGATATGGAAGCAGATGCAGACAGGACAGGTCTATCTCGATTTCAGCCCGATGGGACACTCCAAAGTCGAACAAAGGTTTCCAGGGATCCATAAAACCTGTCTGAATTATGGCGTTGATATTTCTACAGATCCGGTACCGGTTGGCCCTGCTGCGCATTACTTAATGGGCGGAGTCCGCATCAATGAATTTGGTGAAACGAATTTGCCAAATCTTTTTGCTTGTGGTGAATGTGCCTGTAATGGCGTTCATGGTGCCAACAGGCTCGCCAGCAACTCCTTGTTGGACGGATTAGTATTTGCTTCAACCATTTCTGATACAATCAATCAGAAGATTGGCGAAATGCCCAACCCGGAAGATGTTTTGCCGTATGAAGGCTGCCCCGATGAATGTGATGTCCGGGATTCCGCTGCAGACCCGGCTAATCTGAAAGAAGAACTGCAGAATATTTTATGGGATAAAGTCGGAATCATTCGGGATGAAGAACATTTGCGGCAGGCCCAGGCGGAATTAAATCAATTGATGGAACGGTTTAACCCCCATTCTGAAGTATCGGAACTCGAGCTTGGCAATATGCTTGCGATTGGAATGGTGATTATCAAGGCTGCTTTGGCACGTGAAGAAAGCAGAGGGGGCCATTTCCGACGGGATTTCCCGAATGCGGAGGAACACTGGCAAAAGCATTCTGTCTATATGAGGGGGGATTATCATGTTCGCTACGTTTCAATATGAAGAGTTGATTGAACGTGCTTTAAAAGAAGATATTGGTACCGGAGATCTCAGTACGCTGATCATTCCTGAAGATTATCAGAGTGAAGCCAGAATCTATGCCAAAGCACATGGGATTATCTGCGGCCTTTTTATTGCTGAGATGACCTTTAAGAAGATAGATCCGTACATAGACGTTCAGATGCAGGTTGAAGACGGAGACAGTATCGGACCAGGGACCCTGATCATGAAAATTAATGGTTCACTGGCAGGAATCCTTCAAGCTGAAAGAACTGTACTTAATTTCATTCAGCATCTTTCAGGAATATCTAGTATTACCAGAAGATTTGTCGAACTTGTATCTGATTTAGGCGTTAAGGTCACAGATACGCGCAAAACGATGCCGGGTATGAGAAACCTGCAGAAATACGCTGTCAGGGTCGGCGGAGGAACGAACCACCGTTTTGGTTTGTATGATGCCGTTATGCTTAAGGATAATCATCTGGACGCAATCGGAAAGCTGGCTGAGGCTGTTCAAAAAATCAAAACAAAAGTTGGCCATATGGTTAAAATAGAGGTTGAATGTGAAACGCTGGAACAGGTACGGGAAGCCGTTCTGAGCGGCGTTGATGTGATTATGCTCGATAATATGTCCCTGCAGGATATGAAAACAGCGGTTCAGTATATTAACCACCGGGTTGTCGTAGAGGCGTCCGGAGGAGTTAGGGAAGACACAGTGCGTCAAATTGCTGAGACGGGAGTGGACATTATTTCAGTAGGCAGGCTTACGCATTCGGTCGAAGCGATTGATTTTTCAATGGTCGTTGATGATTTCAAACCATCTATTCAGAAGCACCTTCATTCTGCTGAAAAAATATAATCTGGCACTTATCCGGTTCTAAAGGGAGGCGGGTACAATGATTTTGGTCATCGATATCGGGAATACGAATATTGTACTGGGTGTTTACCAAGACCGTGAGCTTATTCATTACTGGAGAATTTCCACGGAAAAAAACAATACATCGGATGAATATGCGTCGATAATTAAGAATTTATTCAGTTTTCACGATTTATCTTTCAGCAATATATCCGGGGCTATTATTTCTTCGGTTGTACCACCTGTGACGCCTGCGCTGGAATGGATGATCAAAAAGTATTTCAGCGTAACCCCGATTATTGTTGGTCCAGGCGTTAAGACCGGTATTTCCATTAATATTGATAATCCAAGGGAACTTGGGGCTGATAGGATTGTAAACGCTGTAGCTGCCTATGCCAAATACGGCGGGTTGTTAATTATTGTTGATTTTGGCACGGCAACAACTTTTTGCGCTGTCAGTGAAAAGGGAGAGTACTTAGGGGGAGCGATTGCGCCTGGAATCGGGATTTCTACTGAGGCACTCTACCAGAAAGCCTCGAAATTGCCTAAAGTAGAGATTGTTAAGACCAAAAACGTTATCGGCAAAAATACAGTCAGCGGTATGCAAGCGGGAATATATCATGGATTTTGCGGACAGATTGACCGTATTGTCGAGCTGATGAAAAAAGAACTTGGCGGAAAAATTAAAGTCATTGCAACCGGGGGTCTGGCTGAACTGATTGTCGGGGATTCCAAAATGATCGATATTATTGATCCTTTTTTAACGTTGGAAGGACTTTTGTATATTTATGAAAGAAATCTGCGGTAATTGTATATGTTGAGGTAAAAATGAAATTAGGGAAGTATCATTTGTCAGAAAAGCCTGTTTTTATGGCCCCGATGGCAGGGATAACGGATAAGGCCTTTCGGGAAATCATCCGGCTTACAGGCGGCAAATACGTCATAACGGAAATGATCAGCGATAAAGCCCTGCTGCATCATAACGCCAAGACATTTAAAATGCTTGATCTTAAAGGAGAAGAAGAACCCCGAATTGTTCAGCTTTTTGGATCTGAACCTGTCCCAATGGCCAGAGCAGCTGAAATAGCTGAAACATATGGAGCTGATATCATAGACATTAATATGGGATGTCCGACACCAAAGATTGTGAAAAATGGTGAAGGAGCATCCCTTCTTCGAAACATTCCGTTAGCGATAGAAATTATCTCCGAAGTGGTAAAGGCTGTGAGGGTTCCTGTTACCGTTAAAATCCGCCTGGGATGGGATAGTTCCACTATCGTTGCGCTTGAACTGGCGCCAATGTTAGAGCAGGCAGGAGTCAGCATGCTGACAGTTCATGCCCGGACCAGAGAACAATATTATTCCGGCAAGGCTGACTGGGAATGGATCAGTAAAATTAAAGCAAGAATTGGCATACCTGTGATTGGGAATGGGGATATTCTATCTCCGGAAGATGCGCTGAAAATGGTTCAGCTTACCGGATGCGATGGAGTCATGATAGCGAGGGGAGCTTTAGGAAATCCGTGGCTGATTGGCAGATCCCAATATTATCTCGATACGGAAACACTTCCACAGGAACCTGACAATAGAGAAAAACTTAGAATACTTATTCAGCATTTTGAAAAGATTATTGAATATAAAGGCGAAAGAACCGGTGTACAGGAGATCCGCAAACACGCTTCCTGGTATATCAAGGGTATGAGGAAAGCAGCAGAGTACCGGAACCAGATCATGAAAATCAAAAGTTACCAAGAAATGAAGACGTTGTTTTCAGGCATTTACTCGATGGAATGCCCGGACCATTAATCCGGCTATCAAAATATTAAGTAAATTTGCTTGACAATAAAATGGAGGTTCCTTATAATTACGAGTATTAAAAAGCTAGGAAGAGATTTACAGCGTATATTTTATTTTACTTGTGTATATAATGTCTCACATAAAAGGATTCAAAAAAATTACCTCATAAGAAAAAGAGGGAGGGGTATTTTTTATGCCCGAAAAAGAAGTCATTTTAACGCTTGATGGTTTGAAGAAACTGGAAGAAGAACTGGAGATTCTAAAGACCCAAAGAAGGAGAGAAGTTGCTGAAAGGATTAAACAAGCCATTGAGTTTGGAGATATATCCGAAAACTCAGAATATGAAGATGCTAAAAATGAACAGGCTTTTATTGAAGGCAGGATCATTACTCTCGAGAAAATGCTGAGAAATGCCAGAGTCATTGACGACAATGATGAAAAAGACCATGTTGCCATAGGAAGTACAGTGCTGTTAAAAGATGTTGAATACGGGGACGAAGAAGAGTATACCATCGTCGGCTCGGCAGAGGCAGATCCGGCAGTCAATAAAATTTCCAATGAATCACCGGTTGGCAAAGCTGTTCTTGGACAAATTAAAGGCAGCGTTGTTGAGGTTAATGTTCCGGCAGGAATGCTTCGTTATGAAATTGTAGATATCCGTTAGTTTATTTGCTGCTTTCTATTAAAAAATTTGTTCGTTCAATGGTCCATTTCAACAAAATGAAGCTGAATTTTAGCCCGTAATACCGCGTGATGGTGTTACGGGCTGGATAGTGTTTACAGGGTATTGGTATTATGTGAACACTAAATCTACATGTTTCCGCTGGTTAAATTTTTGTATGACTGCGTTGCCCTTCATTTCCTTGCCATCCGAAAATTTTCCTCAACGGTTTACATGTGTTTTAGAGCTGATAAGGTACTAGTTGGATAGCCTTGTTTGGTATAATATAGTATTGAACTGAAACAGATGTTGGGGGAAAAAACGATGGAAAATCTGGATATTAATGAACTGATGCGTATTCGCTTGGACAAGCTGGACAATCTCAGGGCGAAAGGTATTGAGCCCTATGCGGACCATTACTTGAGAACCCATTTATCACAAGGCATTATCGAGAATTTTGATGAGCTGGAAGGGCAGGATGTCAGCGCAGCCGGAAGAATCATGTCCAAAAGAGATCAAGGGAAAGTTCTTTTCGTGCACATTCAAGACCTTCAGGGGAAAATCCAGATCTATATTCGGGTTGATGCGTTCGGCGAAGAAATGTTTGACACGATAAAGACGTTTGATATTGGTGATATTATCGGCGTCCGCGGCAGCGTTTTCCGTACCAAAAGAGGCGAGATTTCAATAAAGGCTGAGGATATTACATTGCTATCAAAATCGCTGAGACCACTGCCGGAAAAGTTTCATGGGCTTACCAACGTCGATATCCGTTACCGTCAGCGTTATCTTGATTTGATCATGAATGCAGAAGTGAAGGAAACATTTATCACCAGAAATAAAATTATCAGAACGATGCGTGAATACCTGGAAGAGAAAGGATTTCTGGAGGTTGAGACGCCTACACTGCTTCCGATCGCAGGCGGCGCGACTGCAAAGCCTTTTATTACGCATCATAACGCGCTTGATATGCAGTTATACATGAGGATAGCTCTGGAACTTCCGCTTAAGAGGCTGATTGTGGGCGGTTTTGAAAAGGTATTTGAAATTGGCCGTAATTTCCGGAATGAAGGAATTTCGATTAAGCATAACCCTGAATTTACCATGATGGAACTATATCAGGCTTATGCAAATTATGAAGACATTATGAACCTTACAGAGGATATGATCGTTTATATTGTGGAGAAAGTTCTTCATACCCAGGAAGTTACTTATCAGGGTGAGAAGATTAATTTCGCGAAGCCCTGGCGCCGCTTGCCGATGCTTGACGCAATTAAAGAGTATGCTGGAATAGATTTTA
>NZ_CP162385.1:142500-300000 GCF_040931655.1 Dehalobacter sp. TBBPA1
GTTCATACTGTCAAGAAAAGCCTCTAGTGAGAAATGTGGTGCCCGTACCGCAAACCGACACAGGTAGATGAGGAGAGAATCCTAAGGCGCGCGAGAAAACCCTCGTTAAGGAACTCGGCAAAATGACCCCGTAACTTCGGGAGAAGGGGTGCTCTGGCAACAGAGCCGCAGAGAAATAGTCCAGGCGACTGTTTAACAAAAACACAGGTCCCTGCAAATCCGTAAGGAGAAGTATAGGGGCTGACGCCTGCCCGGTGCTGGAAGGTTAAGAGGAGATGTTAGAGCAATCGAAGCATTGAATTGAAGCCCCAGTAAACGGCGGCCGTAACTATAACGGTCCTAAGGTAGCGAAATTCCTTGTCGGGTAAGTTCCGACCCGCACGAAAGGCGTAACGATCTGGACACTGTCTCAACGAGGGACTCGGCGAAATTGTAATACCCGTGAAGATGCGGGTTACCTGCGACAGGACAGAAAGACCCCATGGAGCTTTACTGCAGCTTGACATTGGATTTTGGTATAAAATGTACAGGATAGGTGGGAGGCTTGGAAGCCAGTACGCCAGTATTGGTGGAGCCGCCGGTGGGATACCACTCTTTTTGTACTGAAGTTCTAACCTAGGCCCCTGAATCGGGGTTGGGGACAGTGTCAGGCGGGCGGTTTGACTGGGGCGGTCGCCTCCTAAAGAGTAACGGAGGCGCCCAAAGGTTCCCTCAGCGCGGATGGAAATCGCGCGAAGAGTGTAAAGGCAAAAGGGAGCTTAACAGAGAGACAAACAAGTCGACCTGGTACGAAAGTAGGGCTTAGTGATCCGGTGGTTCCGAGTGGAAGGGCCATCGCTCAACGGATAAAAGCTACCCTGGGGATAACAGGCTTATCTCCCCCAAGAGTTCACATCGACGGGGAGGTTTGGCACCTCGATGTCGGCTCATCGCATCCTGGGGCTGTAGTAGGTCCCAAGGGTTGGGCTGTTCGCCCATTAAAGCGGTACGTGAGCTGGGTTCAGAACGTCGTGAGACAGTTCGGTCCCTATCCGTCGCAGGCGCAGGAAATTTGAGGAGATCTGACCCTAGTACGAGAGGACCGGGTTGGACGGATCACTGGTGTACCAGTTGTCTCGCCAGAGGCATAGCTGGGTAGCTATATCCGGAATGGATAAGCGCTGAAAGCATCTAAGTGCGAAACCAGCTTCAAGATGAGATTTCCCACAGAGTTAATCTGGTAAGACCCCTGAAAGATGATCAGGTTGATAGGCCGGGAGTGGAAGCATGGTGACATGTGGAGCGGACCGGTACTAATAGGTCGAGGTCTTGACCTTTAGATTCCTAGATTGATGATTGAATGCATGAAGCTGATTTGTTGTGCAGTTTTGAGAGAACGAGCTAGAAGCACGGGAAAGATTAAAGAAGGAATCGGTAAGCCGATTCCAACTAGATCGAACCTTGAGCTTCGAACCTCGAGCCTCGAAAAGATCTGGTGACTATACCGGAGGGGTACCACCCGTTCCCATCCCGAACACGGAAGTTAAGACCTCCTGGGGCGACGATACTGCAAGGGAAAATAGCACGTTGCCAGGTAATTAAGAACAGAGCATCTATTTTGGTGCTCTGTTTCTTATTTGGTTTCCATGCGATTGGTGGACAATAGGGGTATTCTTAATTAAGAACGGATAGTGACTGAGGTGCCAGTGGGGATAATTCTAGCGAGCTCTAAGACATCTTTATTAAGCATGCGGATACAGCCTTTAGAAACTTGTCTGCCAATTGACTGAGGATTATTTGTACCATGGATTCCATATCCAGGGATGCTGAGTCCAAGCCACATCACACCAAATACGCCTCCGGGATTTGGTACTTTACTAATGATTTCATAAGATCCGATTGGAGTAGGTGTCGCTGTTTTTCCGATGCCAATCGGATAGTTCCTGATAATTTGACTGTCTTTGGACACATAAAGCTGACGTTTATTTAAAGAAAGCATAATCGAATACATGTTAATCACCTCAGTTTATACTATTTGTCAGATCTTTGTTTGGTTAAAAATTTAATAAAATATATGGACTAATTTCAAAAAAAGTAGTATGGAATATAATGGGAATACAAAATCTAAATCTGCTTTGTTTAAAAAAATTTATACGAGGAGGTAACAAAAAAATGCAGCTTTTTGGAAAAGGTTTTTATTCGTATGCATGTACGTGTTATTATCCAGTAATTTGCTTTCCGACTATGCCCTGTTGTAATGTTCCTTATCAGCAAAAGACAATACAATACCAACGACAAACAGGGCATTATCAACAGACCCGATTTACTGGTGGTAAAGGCTAATCAATAAATTAGAACAGAGCATCAATTGGTGCTCTGTTTCTTATGTGCAGAGGGGGTTTGATACGCACAATTGGATGGAGAGAAATGAAGATCATCCATCACATGAAGATCATCTATCCACTTGACAAATCATTCTGAATACATTAGTATATTGGAAATAACCTATATGCTCAAACACGATGAGAGGAAAATCTGATTTAAATGTTGTTCAGAGAGCTGATGGTCGGTGTGAGTCAGCCAACATGCGATGAGATTCCATCCTGGAGTGGCCGATGACGAATTGTGACGGGTTCCGCCCGATAACGCGGACATAAGTTGGCCAATTTGGCAACATGGGTGGCAACGCGGGAATACCTCTCGTCCCTAATTTTGGGATTAGAGGTTTTATTTATATATTTCTGCAGATGAAAGACGTTGTCACTTTATGAAGAAATACTGGCTAAAACTTGGGTGGCACCGCGGAATATCCGCCCCAACACTGGGGGTGGATTTTGCTTTTTTCATAGGGCTATACAAAAGTGAAAGAATACATAGGATAATGGAGGAGGAATTTACATGACAAGAGTATTTAATTTTTCTGCTGGACCGGCAGTATTGCCTGAAGAAGTTCTCAAAGAAGCTGCCGAGGAAATGCTGGATTATGATGTCACGGGGATGTCCGTGATGGAAATGAGCCATCGCTCCAAAGCTTTTGAAAAAATTATTGGTGATGCGGAGCAGGATCTTAGGGATTTGCTGAACATTCCGGATAATTATAAGGTGCTGTTCCTGCAAGGCGGAGCATCACAACAGTTTGCCATGGTCCCGATGAATTTAATGAAGAACAGGGTTGCTGATTACCTGAACACCGGACAATGGGCTAAGAAAGCGATTCAGGAAGGAAAGATCTACGGTAAAATCAACGTCATTGCGTCTTCAGAAGACAAAACCTATACGTATATCCCGGATATGAAGGACCTGAAGATCTCTGAGGACGCCGACTATGTGTACATTTGCCATAACAACACCATCTATGGAACGAGGTTTACAGAACTTCCTGAAACCGGTGACAAAATCCTGGTTGCGGACATGTCGTCGGATTTTCTGTCTGAACCTGTAGATGTAAGCAAATATGGTTTGATCTTTGCCGGTGCTCAAAAAAATGTCGGCCCGGCCGGCGTTGTCGTCGTCATTATTCGGGAGGACCTGATTACGGATGATGTGCTGCCGGGAACGCCTACCATGTTAAAATACAAAACACAGGCAGACAACAAGTCACTTTATAACACACCACCGGCCTATGGCATTTATATTTGCGGCAAAGTATTTAAATGGCTGAAAAAACTGGGTGGACTCGAAGTCATGAAAAAAATCAATGAGGAAAAAGCCGCAATTTTATATGACTATCTTGATTCCAGCAAAATGTTTAAAGGAACAGTCGTTAAGAAAGACCGTTCACTGATGAATGTGCCGTTTGTAACCGGATTAGAAGAGCTGGACAAGAAATTTACCAAAGAAGCCAAAGAGGCCGGCTTGGTAAATTTAGAAGGTCATCGCTCAGTCGGTGGAATGAGAGCGAGCATTTACAATGCGATGCCCATGAAAGGTGTGAAAGCGTTAGTCGCATTTATGGAAAAATTTGAAGAAGGAAATATCTAAGAAAGAAGATTATCTTCATTCGATCAGAGTAAAGGAGTGTCTATATGTTTAAAATCAATTGCTTAAATCCGATTGCCAAGATCGGGCTGGATAATTTTTCGGACGAATATGCTATTACGGATAACTATGAAGAGGCCGATGCCGTTCTGGTCAGAAGTGCCAGTGTTCATGAACTGGACCTGCCGGATTCTCTGCAGGCAATTGCCCGGGCCGGAGCTGGGGTGAATAATATACCACTTGATAAATGCTCTGAAAAAGGGATTATTGTTTTTAATACACCGGGGGCTAATGCCAACGGTGTTAAGGAATTGGTACTGACCGGACTGTTTCTGGCATCCCGTGACATTATCGGCGGCGTAAATTGGGTGAATTCTGTTAAAGATGATCCGGATGTTGCTAAACTTGTTGAGAAAAATAAGGCCAAGTATGCAGGTATTGAAATCAGCGGCAAGAAACTGGGTGTAATCGGGCTTGGGGCGATTGGGGTTCTCGTAGCAAATGCGGCGATGAAACTTGGCATGGAAGTATACGGGTATGATCCGTTCATTTCTGTCCGCTCGGCCTGGCATTTGTCTAAATATATCAAGCCCAGCAAATCCTTGGCGGAGATTTATAAAGAATGTGATTTCATCAGCATCCATGTACCCTTGTCCGATGCAACTCAGGGGATGCTGAATGAAGAAGCCTTCAAAATGATGAAAAACGGCGTCCGCATTCTAAATTTCTCGCGCGATTCTTTAGTCAATGAAGAAGATATGATTGCAGCACTAAAAGTTGGCAAGGTATTCAAATATGTTACCGACTTTCCTACTCCTAAAATGGCGCCTCTGAATGAAGTCGTTGCTATTCCGCACCTGGGAGCTTCCACCTGTGAATCAGAGGATAATTGTGCGGTGATGGCTGTCAGCCAGCTCATGGATTATCTTGAAAACGGCACGATCAGAAATTCCGTGAACTATCCGGACTGTGACAACGGTTATCCTGATAATGCCGGCCGTCTCGCGATTCATCACAAAAATATCCCGAATATGATTGGTCAGTTCACTTCGGCCCTAGCTCAGGAGAATATCAATATCTCTGATATGATTAATAAGAGCAAAGGCCAGTATGCCTATACCTTGGTTGATATTGAGATACCATCCACACCGGAAATAAAGCAGAAAATTGAAGCGATTGAAGGAGTCTACAGAGTCAGGATTGTAAAATAATGAAAATTGATATCATTGGTAATGGGAGGGTTCGATTTGGCTACAATCAGACCGTTTAAAGCGCTGCGGCCGAGGGAAGAACTTGCTGCGAAAGTCGCAGCACTTCCTTATGATGTCTATAACCGCGAAGAAGCATTGGCTGAAGTAAGAAAAGAACCGTTGTCGTTTTTGCAGATTGACCGGGCAGAGACCCAGTTCGCTCCTGAGGTCAGTCCTTATGATATCCGGGTCTATGAGAGAGCGAGAGACAGTCTGCAGGAAATGATCCAAAATGGCGTTTTTGTCAGGGAGGATAGCCCCTGCTATTATGTGTATGAACTGGTGATGGATGGCCGTTCCCAGACGGGTCTGGTCGGATGTGCCGCGATGGATGATTACCTGAACAATGTTATCAAAAAACATGAAAAAACCAGAGAAGATAAGGAAATTGACAGAATTAATCATGTCGACATTTGCAAGGCTCAGACCGGCCCGATCTTTTTGGCTTATCGGTCTCAACAGGGAATCAATGAGGTTGTCAGCCGAATTAAACAAGAAAGCCCCCTCTATGATTTCACTGCTCCGGACGGAATTAGACATACCGTTTGGAAAATAGATGGGGATCATGATTTGGCTGCGATCTATTTCGGATTTCAAAATACCCGGAGCATCTATATTGCGGATGGACACCACAGAGCTGCTTCGGCGGTGAAAGTAGGCTTGCGCAGAAGAGACGCCCATCCCGGTTTTACCGGAGAGGAAGAATTCAACTATTTTCTTTCTGTCCTTTTCCCGCACGATCAACTGATGATCCTGGATTACAATAGAGTAGTCAAAGATCTTAACGGTTATCAGAAAGATGCCCTGCTGAAAGAAATAGAAAAAGCATTTATTGTAACCAAAACGGGTGCTGAACCCTATAAGCCTCAGAAAAAAGCTGTCTTTGGTATGTATTTGGAAGAATCATGGTATAAACTGGAGGCCAGGGCTGAGATCCTTTCCGATGATCCTGTGGAAGGCTTGGACGTTTCACTGCTGCAAAATCATCTCTTAACACCGATCCTGGATATCAAAGATGTCAGAACGGATAAACGAATCGATTTTGTCGGTGGGATACGCGGCCTGAAGGAACTGGAAAAGCGGGTGGCCAGTGATATGAAACTTGCTTTTTCGATGTATCCGACATCGATTGATGAACTTTTTGCGGTATCTGATGCAGATAAGCTTATGCCGCCCAAATCTACCTGGTTTGAACCCAAACTGAGAAGCGGATTGCTTATTCACGAACTGGAATAGGTTTGACTTGCAACCCGGTATAGTACTATACCGGGTTAGCATCTAGTCTGCCGTTAAAAATATTTTTGAGCCATACACATAGGATGATAGTTTTTGTTTCATGATAAAGTCAGATGATATTTTAATGGTTAATGAGGCGGAGCGGTTGTTTATTCTATGAGTGAAAGCATGCGTGATCGGAGGTAACTATGTCAATTAATGTAACGGATGAATTTCTTAAGCTTGTTTCCATTGACAGTCCGTCCAAAAAAGAAGGGAAACTCGCAGGCTATCTAAAACGAAGGTTGAAAGAGCTCGGTGCTGATGTCTATGAGGACCATTCCGCCGCCAAAACAGGGAGTGATACGGGCAATCTGATCGCAGTACTGCAGGGCAACAGTGAGGGTGCACCGGTGATCATGCTTGCAGCTCATATGGATACGGTAGCATCCACTGAAGGAATGACACCCCGGATTGAGGAAGGGGTCATTTACAGCGATGGACAAACCATTCTTGGGGCGGATGATAAAGCTGGAATAGCCGTAATACTCGCAGTACTGAGCAGGCTTCAGGAAGACAAGCATATCCTGCATAGTCCGGTTGAAGTTGTTCTGACAGTCCAGGAAGAAATTGGTCTTTATGGTATAAAAAATCTTGATTATGCCCTTAAAGCTGACTTCGGCTATGTCTTGGATGGTGACGGCCCTGTGGGTACCGTAGTCCACGCAGCACCTTCTCATATCACGCTTGATCTGGTTGTTCAGGGTAAAGCTGCACATGCGGGCCTGGCGCCTGAAACGGGCGTGAATGCAATTGTTGTTGCGTCCAAAGCCATTGCAGACTTGAAATCAGGAAGGATAGACCAGGAAACAACGAGTAATTTCGGGATCATTACCGGTGGAACAGCACGCAATGTGGTTGCTGAAAAGGTACAAATCACGGCAGAGGTACGAAGTCATGATCAAGCGAAACTTGAAATTGAAACCGATAAAATTCTTGAAAAATTTGAAACTGTTGCAGCCAAGAACCAGGCAAATTTCAGCTATACGAAGGAACTCGCCTATGAAGCGTTTAGCATAGATCCTGCACATCCGGCTGTTCAAAATTTACTGGAGGCAGGGAAGACACTCGGCATTCACACGGAATTAACTTCGACTGGCGGAGGACTTGATGCCAATATTCTAAATTCCCGCGGCATACCGTGTCTGGCACTGGGCCTTGGGAATCATAACCCGCATACGCGCGAAGAATATGTCGAAATTGACCAGATGGAAAAATCCGTCGAATTCGTACTTGAGGCTTTGTCTTATTCATAGGATATACTGAGGTGACGACAAATGTGGGAACGTATTCGTCGTGAACTTTTAGTGGAATACTATTGGTGGAAAAGGCAGAAATTAAATAAAAGACGTTTGGATAGTCCAATTGGTCTTCTGGGAATACTGTTAATAACCGTCGGAATTATTCTGATGGTGATCATCGGGCAGGGTATTGGGGCACTGTTCCGTAATATGATACCTTTCGTAAGTGGGACACAGGTTGCCGGTACCTACTGGTCTTCCGTTTTTTTGGCGTTAAAGATCAGCCTGCTGTTAATCGTGATGATGATTGGTTTTGCCGGCATCATCATCTATAAATTATTCAGACGTAAAAAATAAATGGTTCTATCAATGACTGACTTCCAAGAAAAATGTTTAAATATGAACATTTGTGTATCTTTGTTGCCTTAAAAGAATAATAAAATATATTCTTAAGATATTGTACAAGTCTTATTGCAGGCAGCAGTAATATCTGCTAAAATTGATAAATTGAGGGGGGGTAAGATTTTTGGATAGTTTTTCCAATATTATGCAAGAAGTTTTTAACATTATTATGATTTCTCTACAAGTCATCATTATTTTTGTGACTTTGTATTATTTTATTTTATCGATTATGGGGATGCGTCGGAAACCTGAAGATGATGAATTTGAACCCAAAAATAGATTTGCGATTGTCGTTGCCGCCCATAATGAGGAAAGGGTAATCGCGCCGCTGATTAACAACCTTAAAAATCTGGATTATCCGAGAGAACTTTTTGACATCTTTGTTGTTGCCGATAATTGCACGGATAACACTGCTTACCTGGCAAAAAAGGCTGGGGCCTATGTGTACAAGCGTTTTGATGAGATAAAACGCGGGAAAGGCTATGCCTTGGAATACTTATTTGCGAAGATTTTTGCTTTAGACCATGCGTATGATGCTTTTGTTTTGTTTGATGCCGATAATCTCGTCAAGGATAATTTCCTCAGAGAGATGAATAAAAAGCTCTGTCAGGGAGATCAAATCATTCAGGGCTATGTGGATTCCAAGAACCCTTATGATACCTGGGTCACCACTTCATTTTCAATTGCATTTTGGATGATGAACAGGCTGGTCCAACTGGCCAGGTTTAATTTCGGAGTTTCCAATACCCTGGCTGGCACAGGGATGTGTATTTCCTACGATGTACTTAAGAAATTTGGCTGGGGAGCTCATTCTTTGGTTGAAGATCTTGAGTTTACGATGAAAGCCCTGGTATATGGGATAAAAACCAGCTGGGCGCATGACGCGGTCGTCTATGACGAAAAGCCGCTTAGCTTTGTACAGTCCTGTTATCAGAGAAAACGCTGGGCTCAGGGACAGGTTGACGTTGCCTGCAGATATTTACCTATTCTTCTTTTAAAAGGATTCCGCGAGAAAAAGTGGCTGTATTTTGATGCAGCGATGCATCTCTTTCAGCCGTTCTTCCTGATTATTTCGGCTTCGTTTATCGTGATGCAGGTATTATTCTTCCTGCGCCCGTATTATGTCAATTTGTTTATTGACTATATTCCCGCAGGTGTCTGGCAGGTTCTTTCCGGAAGTGTTGTTGTTTTTGCCATATTGTCCCTGTACTTGGACAAAAAGCCAACAAAGGCCTATTTTGGCTTGATTCTGTATCCGATCTTTATGTACAGCTGGATACCGATCATTATTGCCGGGTTCATCCACCGCAACAAGAAAGAGTGGTCGCATACGCTACATACCCGCTCGATTAATTATGAGGAAATTCGTGCGGAAGAAAAAGTATCGACCAGCTGACAGTCTCAAGGTAAATGGAAGACCCGGTCTTACCCGGGTCTTTTAGCGTGCTGCGGAATAACAATCTACAAAAAAATGTCCCACAAAATGTCTTGTTTTTACGCAAAAAATCCTTTGACACACCATCGATATTTGTGTATACTATAATTCGTCACAGCAAGCCTGGGTGATTAGCTCAGCTGGGAGAGCGCCTGCCTTACAAGCAGGATGTCGGCAGTTCGATCCTGTCATCGCCCACCAAACTCGAAGTTCGAAGTTCGAGGCGCGAAGTTCGAAAAAGCATATTAAGATATTGCTTGAAGAGCGGAAGGTACGAACTGAACATCGGGAAACTTACTGTAGAGGAATACGAAGGTTCGAATATCGAACGTCGTGCCTCGAATATCGAATTGGCCCCGTAGCTTAGTGGTTTAAAGCGCCTGCCTGTCACGCAGGAGATCGTCGGTTCAAATCCGATCGGGGTCGCCATAACAGAAGTCCGAGACCAGAAGCCCGAGGTCCGAAAGGGAGAGGGCTCCGGCTTGGATATAAAGATGTTAGGTAGAATGTATGATGATTCGCTAAAATCGGCATCTGACATCGTACCTCGAACATCGATTATGCCTCGGTAGCTCAGTCGGTAGAGCAGAGGACTGAAAATCCTCGTGTCGGCGGTTCGATTCCGTCCTGAGGCACCATGATCATGCGGGTGTAACTCAGTGGTAGAGTGTCACCTTGCCAAGGTGAAAGTCGCGAGTTCGAATCTCGTCACCCGCTCCAAAAGTAAACTTACGGCGGCATAGCCAAGTGGTAAGGCAGAGGTCTGCAAAACCTTTATCCCCCAGTTCAAATCTGGGTGCCGCCTCCAAACGCCGAAGTGGCGGAACTGGCAGACGCACGGGACTTAAAATCCCGCGAGGTTTACCCCTCGTACCGGTTCGATTCCGGTCTTCGGCACCAATTTTGGGTTTGTAGCTCAGCTGGTTAGAGTACTGCGTTGACATCGCAGGGGTCGGAGGTTCGAGTCCTCTCAAACCCACCATATTAGAAATTGGTGCAATGAAATCTAATAACCTGAAACCGTTGGTATAAGCGACTTGTAGGGCTTTAATTAAAATTCGGGGATTGGACAATATCAAATTTTATTCAGTTAAAACCCTATAAAACGTCGTAAATGTTTCTAAGCATTCAGTCAAAAGTTCAGTCAAAATAGTTGCGAAGACAAAAAAATCTCTAGATTCAGGTCTAGAGTTTTTTATTATTAATTATGTAAAAAGATATTTGAATAAATTTTTTGATTCATACCATAACATGTCACTGGTGCCATGTTCGCTATAGTAGACAAAATTGCCAGAATAAATGAAGATTACGGGTTACTAAGTACTAAGCAACAAAGTGAAAAATCATTATAATTAATCAATATGGAACCTGGGAATAGCACCGTAATTACCTTCAAAATAAGCCTTACATACTTTTTTATCAAAACGCTCGCTAAAGGTATCTAAAGAAAAAATAGTTGATCTTCCGTTTTCATCTTTATCTATAAATCCAATCTCATCCTTACGCAGCAAATCAAAATTCATCAATTTTGATTCATGTGTAGTAACAATTAACTGTATATTACGTGCCGTAGCTAATTTTAGATATTCTTCAATGAACTTATATGTGAGTAGTGGATGAAAACGTCTGTTAATTTCGTCAATTATATATATTCGCTCATTATCCTTGGTAAGAAGTACCTCTATTAAATCAAGCAAACGAATTGTACCATCTGATTCCTCTTCCAAGGAAAAAATTGCGTTAGTTCTTTCGTGCTTAAACTCTAGTGTTTTGCACTTTATGTTATCTTCTTCAAGTTCAACAATAAACATCAATTTATCTTCAGCTGAACGAAGCATGGCTGCAGGGGTGCTATGAATATCCTTTTCTTTATAAAGTTTTTTTTGCTCATTGAGATCATCAATAATTTCCTGCATTAAATCTTTAGGCAGGTTGGCGGTCACTTTTTCTAACGCAATATCCGCAATGACAAATTCAGAAACACCTGTGCCAAAAGAGGATAATAACTTGCCAATCTGTAGAACACTCTCACTATCCATTAAATATGAATAATTAGTTATCGGTCTGTCAGGGTAGTTTACGCTTAATTTATACTTAAACCAATTATAAACAAGTTTATATATCTTTATGCCTGAGTCACTAGAATACAGTGAATCCTTGTTTTGATTCATCAGTCGCAAAAAAAGTATGGAACTGTCTTCTTTTATGTCTTCTGCATATATTTTTAAGCGCTCATTTATAGCACTATCCTTAAAAAAAGAATTTACCTCGAACTTACCCGTAGAAATATCTCTTGAAAAAACTGTTTTATAAGTTGTACCATACCGTATTTGCTTCAAGTATTCTTTCACAAAACTAGAAGAACTTAATAGTAGGTCAAAACCATATATATACTTCTCATTTCCTATTTTGATAGTAAACTCAAAATGCGTGGGTTTATTTTTATTGTTGTCTTTCAAACGACAATAGCAACTGCTACAACTTGTAGGTACTCCCCTAACAATAACAGTTTGGGCAAAATCGAAAGCACTTACTAAATTCGATTTTCCAGATGCATTAGCCCCGTAAATTGCCATAAATTTAAGTAGCTTAAAATTACCCTCTAAATATAATCTATCAATCTTGCTGCGTACTTTTCCTGCTTCCATGGAAATAGTCTGTACTTCATCGAATGAGAGGAAATTTCCAACCTTAAACTCTGATAACATAGTAGCACCACCTTATTGATGTTACTAATAATATAAACGATAACTTCACAATCGTCAACTTAATTAGGCTCGGATATACGATTATTATATTTAGTAATGTGAATATATCACATAATCTTAAAATTATTTCTTGACTGATCTCGCCTGGCATGATATGGTAATAATAGTTTAGCACTCATAGGTGTTGAGTGCTAATACTTCTCGCAATTTTGAAAACACCTTATGACCCCAATGATTTATAAAAACCGATTGCGGTTAATGAAAGAGAGGAAAGCAGATGAGCATAAATGACCGTCAGCGAGACATTCTTAAAATCATATCTCAGTTAGATATGACACCAACCATGTACAAAAATGCCGTAACTAAGTATACAAGCATTGCAAAATACCTGGAGAACAATGGAATTGAAGCGGATATATACCCGCAGGGCTCGTTTGCCCTCGGTACTGTCGTTCGACCAAATGCAAAAGATCCTAATGCTTCGTATGACCTGGATTTTGTTTGCCAGCTCAGAATAAATCGCAATGAGCTCACCGCAGCAGAGTCGTGGAAGGTGGTTGAAGACATTTTAAACGGCAGCGATCTTTACGGTGGTAAGTTAAGTATTTATGATAAGTGCTTTACCATCGAGTATGCAGAAGTAGGTGGCGTAGGCTTTTCTATTGATATCGTCCCTGCTGCTGATGAAAATGAAGAAAATAAGATTCGCCTGCGCTCGAAAAGTAAAAATCCAGGCTTAATCGATACTGCAATTGCTATCCCGAAACACTGTGAGAAGATCTATAACTGGATGACGAATAACCCTAAGGGGTATCGCGCATGGTTTAATGACATCAACGCCTCCTTCAAAGCCGCTAGCCGGGTGCAGTATCGCCAGATGCTGTTTGAGGAAAACCGCTCATTATATGCTTCGGTAGAAGAAATCCCGGAAGAACTCGAACGTTCTACCATGCAGCGGATAATTCAGATATTAAAGTATCATCGGGATATGTACTACAGCAAGTTTGATAACGGTGATGATATTAAGCCGATCTCTGCTATTATCAATACCATTGTTGCTCGCATCTCGTCATCTGTTTCAGCAAGTATTTCCGTCTTTGACCTCTTGAATTATGTGTTGGGCGAGTTTGCTACATACGCCCAGTATCAAACCATAACAGAAGAAAGATTCGCTGAACGCTACCAGGGTAAAAATGTAATTGGCAGAAAAAACGGTAAATGGACTATCGAAAACCCAGCAAACCCCGAAGACAATCTTGCCGATCAGTGGAACCAGGATGCTTCTATCCCGACACATTTCTTCGCCTGGGCAAAGGCAGTGAGGGAGGATTTGATCGACTCTCTACAGCTGAGCGACGAGGATTTCCGGGCAAGAGCGGAAACAGCGTTTGGACTGAAGGTGGTGGCGAGCACTTGGGGAACCAAGTACAACAAGGTTGCACCCAAGCCTGTTTCACCAATCATCCCAGCCAAACCGTGGAGAGCTTAATGATTTTTACCGTAGAGACCATTATGCCACAGATAGCACAACTGTTGAATGAATATCCTGATCTCACGGCTGTGCAATCTGATTCTCAATCGGTTCATTTACGTGGTCAAGTCTTGGTTTTTCGGACTTTTAATGATTTCACGCTGCGGAAGACATATACTTTGGAAATAATCATTCCAATAGGTTCTGATGAGCTACCTTATGTCATTGACACGGACCAGCAGATCAAGCAGGACTATCACCATCGTTATCCGAACGGCAAGTTCTGTTTAGAAACGGACTCCAAGATACGTATTCGTTTTATTGACGGGTTTGACCTAATGGCATGGATGTCCGAATTTGTAGAGGTATACTTCTTTTCTTATGAATATTATGAACGTTTCGGCATCTTTCCCTTTGGTGAACGCGCTCACGGCTCATGGGGCATCATACAGACCTACCAGGACTTCCTGGAGGCAAAAGATGAAGTTGAAACATACAAACTAATGCAGTTCATCAAGAATCAGGTGTATCGTGGACATCATCCCTGCCCCTGTGGAAGCAAAGAGCCGTTACGAAATTGCCATGGGCAAGCTATGTTACGCTTTTACAAAGATGCCCGCATAAAACAAATCATGATAGCTGATTTAGAAGCTTTTAATAGGGAGTTGGCCGAAGAAAATGAGTGTAAACGCAATCGAAAAGAAGCAAAATGAAGAGCGTATGTTACGGTATCAATATGCTTCGCGTAGGTACTATAACCGCGCTGAAACACTAAACGACCTCGTTTGGATGTGTTTAATTATCTCTTGGTTCGCAATTTTCTTACCAGATAGCTCCCATTGGGGGATGCTTTTTATTGCATTACCTTTTTTCACGGATATAATCGCCACGATTCTCAACTGGCGAATGAACATAAATGTGTCTTCGGCTTCCGCACTCAGGAAATACTTCGATGCCTATGTATTGTGTATTAATATAGATCAGTATACCGGGTCTGAAGTGCAGGAGTTGGAAGAACTCTCAATCAAAGCCATAAAGAATTCTCCTAAAAAAAGTAAGGAGCAGATGGCCAATACCGGACGTGATACCCCTCCTGGAGTTCGAAACTGGTATGAGTTTTCACAACCTTTGTCAGAGCAGGACGCGAAATACGAATGCCAAAAGCAAAACTGTTGGTGGAACAAGAAAATCACGCATGAAAGAATTATTAGATCTGGAATCGAATTATTAGTTTTTGTCGTCCTTGCCATTTTTTTCGTGATAAATGCGAAAACAAATGCCGGGATTATACAGGTCATTTTCAGTTCAGGTGGACTGATTATTAAGTGTGCTGAGCGTCTTGTTGCAAATGGGAAGTACTATATGCTCTCTCTAAAAATTGATGGTGCTTTAGATATACTTACAAACAGTCGATCTGATGAAAACATCAAAAACCTGCAAGCTAAAATTGATATGCGTCGTGCCATGCCAGTTCTGGAAAGAAACCACATTCATAAACGTAATGCGAAAAAATATTCCGAGTTATATCATGACATAAAGAAAGTAGGATTATAATTCGATCAGTAACTATTTTGATTGATCTCCGCTGATGAATCATTTTGACCTTGCTACAAAGATGGGTATATAAACAACAATTGAATATTAATAAAGTTAATAGGCCGTTTGCTTAAATGATTCAAGAGCAAGCGGCTTTTTTGCATGTAAAGGAGGAAAAAATATGTCCAAAGTAATTGCACTTGCCAACCAAAAAGGAGGCGTCGGAAAAACGACAACTGCGGTGAACCTTGGAATCGGTCTTGCCGGACAAGGAAAAAAGGTATTACTGGTAGATGCAGATGCCCAAGGCAACCTAACGGACTCATTGGGTTTCCAACAGCCGGATAACTTACCCGTAACCTTAGCAACAATCCTTACAAAAGTCATGACGGAGGAGAGGTATGAGCCGGACGAAGGCATTCTGCGCCAGGAAGAAGGCGTTGACCTTATGTCAGGTAACATTGAACTGTCCGCCATTGAGGTATCGATGGTAAACACCATGAGCCGGGAAATGGTGCTGCGAAGCTACATCAACACCATTAAACAGAAATACGATTATGTCCTCATCGATTGCATGCCCTCGCTCGGCATGATGACCATCAACGCTCTGGCCGCCGCGGACAGTGTGATCATCCCTGTTCAGGCGCACTACCTGCCTGCCAAAGGAATGACACAACTGATGCAGACTATTGCCAGGGTGAGAAGACAAATCAATCAAAAACTAACTATTGACGGAATTCTACTCACTATGGTGGATAACCGCACAACCTTTGCCAAGGACATTTCTTTTGTCCTTCGGCGGGACTACGGAGATAAGGTGTGTGTATTCAAGACTGAAATTCCATTATCCATCCGGGCGGCTGAAACAAGTGCGGAGGGAAAAAGCATTTTTGCCCACGACCCACGCGGGATAGCGGCCAAAGCCTATCAAGCCTTCACAAAGGAGGTGCTGGAAATTGGCCAAAAGCAACGTCAGAAACATGAATCTGACCTCGGTAGATGATCTGTTTGAAACAGATGCCAGCCGCGAGGAAAAACAGCGTGAAAAGGTTTTAGATATTCCGCTATCGGAAATCAGCGATTTTCCCAACCATCCCTTTAAGGTCAAAGCGGATGAAGCCATGCTGGAAATGGCGGACAGCGTTAAACAGTACGGTATCTTGGTTCCCGCTCTTGTTCGACCCAAAGAGGACGGCGGCTACGAAATGGTTTCCGGGCACCGGCGAAAGAAAGCCAGCGAACTGGCGGGCAAGGAGACAATGCCCTGCATTGTCCGAGAACTAAACGACGATGAATCAATTGTCGCCATGGTGGATAGTAACCTCCAGCGTGAAAGCATTTTGCCAAGCGAGAAAGCCTTCGCCTATAAAATGAAGCTGGAAGCCATGAACAGGCAGGGACAACGAACGGATTTAACTTCTGTTCAAGTTGAACAAAAGTCAAACCGTACAACTTCAAGAGAAGATTTAGCGAGACAGTCAGGAGAAAGTGGGCCTCAAATATTTCGCTATATCCGTCTCACCGAACTCATACCGCCCATCCTGGAGATGGTGGACGAAAAACAGATTGCCTTTAACCCTGCCGTGGAAATCTCTTACCTGACCGAAAAAGAACAGACAGAGCTATTGGAAACGATGAAGCTGGAGGAAAACACACCGTCGCTATCCCAGGCCCAGAGGCTTAAAAAGTTCAGCCAGGAGGGTAGGTTGAGTGAGGATGTTATCTATTCCATTCTCACCGAGGAAAAACCGAATCAAAAAGAAAAATTCAATATCAAGCGCGAGCGCATCGAACAATATTTTCCGAAGAACTATTCCGAAAAACAAAAGGAGGACCTTATTGTCCAACTCTTAGAAAGCTGGTACAAAAAGCGGCAAAGGGAGCAGGAACGTTGAGATATAGCGTGTGAAAAAAGCGCCTATATAGTTATCATGAGCATAAGTTTCAGTATGCTATGCCAAGGGGGTAGTCTTTTCTTTTTTAAAAGCTGTGCTAAGTGCTGTTGTTTTGTCCCCCTCTCCACACCTCACCCCCTGAAATTTACCAGCCGAAAAAAGAAATAACTCAGTATTTAAGAAAACATATCTAAGTATTGCTTAGGGAAAGGAGAAATTTGTGAGACAGATAGAGCAGAAGAGAGCAAAGACCTTCCGAACCCTGATCCGCCGGACTAATGATGGAAACAGGAAGGCACCGGATGAAGATAAAACTGTGAATATTATGGATAACGCCGGAAAAGAGCGAAAAAAACAGTTCCCTTCTTTTTTCGGCAGGTAAACCGGCTCTCTGTAAATATGCAGGGAGCTTTTTTGTTAACGGTAAAAAAATACCGAAAAGGAAGATTTTGTATAGAACAAATACGGAAAGAGAAGAGGGTGTATTTATGGAGCTGAAAACGATACTGACAATTGTACTTTGTCTGGTGATTATCGGAGGTGCGGGTTGCTGGCAGATCCGGAGAAAAAAGAAATAAAGGAAGTAGCAAAAAGGACGGCAGTCCTTCCTTATATATTCGGCATGGGATTGGAGTGTGAAGAATTTGGACAATGAAAAGTGGATGGTGGATACCTATGAAATAAAACATGCCATCACGATGGGCGACAGGGAAATCCTCTTTCTGCAGGATGAAAAAAAATCCTATCCCTTCATGGTGTGCAATTGCTCCAGGGATAACCCATTGGGCGTTGGCCAATATTTTAACGCGGTCGTAAGTAAAGATTATCTGGAGATGATGACGGAATTTACCTCCCGCATAACTGCCCAGATTGAAACGGTCAAAGCAGAACGGGCAAAGATATCCGTTCCTTTGGAGCCTTTTACTTTGGAGCATTGTGTTCCGGATGATACAGGAGAGAGCATAGAGGACAAAGTAGCGATTATCCGTCAGGAGTGTCTGCGCCCGGAATACCGTACCGTCGATAAACAGCTGGTGCTGGTTACGGGCGGTTTCGGAGCCCAGGGCAAGGCAAGAGGACGGGCAGTTTATACCGTCAACCTTTATTCAGGCAAGGAATCACGCTGGAACCGCGGGGATATTTTAGGCATCGTCAAACCGGAATGCATGCCCGATTGGGCCAAAGAACGGCTGCGGGAGATTGAAGCCGAAAGACGAGTTAAACATAGAAAACAGGAACAGGTGCGATAGGAGGTGTCCTGAATGGAGGGAGAAAAAAACGCAGGCTATGCCATAACCGACCGGCTAAGTGTGGGAAACCTGGAATTTGTTATCGGGCAGAAAGAAAATGCTCCGGACAAGTTTGTGACATGGAGATGCAAAAAGGGAGAAAAGGATTATCACTGGGGACATTACGTAAGCGACCGACTAACTGCTCTTGAAGATCTCTGCAACAGGGCACTGGATGAAATTCACCACCTGAAAAGTCTGCAAAAAGAAGAAATTTCCGATGAAAGAGCGGTACAACAGGCTGAAAAGAAAAGCCGTGAGCCGGAGAGATAAGTATGGGAGCGAGGAGGGATAAACGTTGGTAACAAAACTGCAGCTGATCACGGAGCTTGCGGAGCGGACAGCTCTAGATGCCGTTAAAACCCCGCCCAACTGGACGAACTTCCTGCAAACAGCGGCTTGGAACTATAAATACCTATTCAAGGACCAGCTGCTGATTTACGCCCAGCGTCCCGACGCGACAGCATGTGCCCCTATAGAGGTATGGAACGAAAAACTGGGGCGGTGGGTAAACAAGGGCGCCAAGGGCATTGCTCTTATTGACGACATAGGGGGACGGTTAAGCCTGCATCATGTGTTTGATGTTTCGGATACCAACAGCCGCTACAACCACCCTGTAGTTCTTTGGGAGATAAAGGACGGATATGCTGAGGCCGTAACGGAAAGGCTGGAGAATACCTTTGGCGAACTCGAAGAAAAGCAGGAACTGTCGGACGTCTTAATTTCTGCTGCCCGTAATGCAGTAGAGGACAATTTTCCCGACTATCTCTCTGAACTGCTGGAATGCCGGGAGAACAGCTTTCTGGAGGAACTGGACGATCATAACGTGGAAGTCGTCTTCAAAGACGCGCTGATTGGTTCCGTGGCCTTTATGCTCTTAATCCGCTGCGGCTGTGATGCGGATAGAAGTTTGGGTTTTGAGGACTTCCAATGTGTTTTGAACTTCAATACCCTGGACACCGTTTCCTGCTTGGGAGCCGCAGCCAGCGACATTTCCGAAATGCTCCTGCGGGAAATAGGGGTGACGGTCAAGGAGCTGCAAAAAGAAGATAAAAATCAAAGCCGTACATTTGTCAATACTCAGGATGCGGGAGACAATGAGACCATAAAGCACAGTAATGAAAGGGGTGGCGAAGATGGAACTGACTTACACGCCGCAGGGCGATTTCCTGATTCCCGACTTGACACTGCTGGAGGAGAAAACGCACATCGGCAAGTATGGGATGCTGCGCAGGACATATCTCAAAAACCACAAGAAAGGGATGTACGCCAGCCTAACACTATCAGGCAGGCTGAACAGCCACCTGGCGGAGATCGACCGGACGGCGAAGGAGCGAATCGAACAGATCACGGCCAAGCTTTTGCAGAGCAGCCCACTGCCGGACAAAGCAGCCGACCCGATGGGCTGGACAGGACACCTGAACAACCTGAAACACCAAGCGGAGGAAACAGTGCTGGCGGAGATCGTTTACAGCTAACCATTTTCCCGACGGCTCAGCAGCAAATTGAAGCTATAGAACAGGCGGAGGACGAAAAATCCTTCGCTTTTTCTGTTTCCCAGGAAGAAATAGACCATGCCCTTTGCCGGGGAACCGGTTTCCAAAACGGCAAATTCAGGGTTTATTTGCATTACCAGGAACAGCATAGCCAAAAGGAAACCATTGTCTTTCTGAAACAGGAGTATGGAATCGGTGGCGGGACGCATTACTTTGTGAATGGTACCCAAGGGAACGAGTGGCATGACAGTAAAGGGATCTCTTTAAGTAAAAACGGCAGCTTCATAACAAATCCGGAATTAAGAATGTCCTGGAACCAGGTTGCCAAACGGCTTGGCGAACTTATTGCCACTGGCCGCTATTTGAACAGCAGGGAAAAAAAATATATGGAAAGAGAATACCTCCCAATTTATAAGCAGCTGGTGGAGGAACGCCGCCGTCAGCTTGCCGAGCAGGCTTACGCCCGGGAAATCCTGAACCGTGAACCGGCTCCTTTGCAGGAAGAGAAACGCCTATCAAGTGAGGATACTCGCTATGTTTTTTCTCCTGGCGACACGGTGTATCTTGGTACAGACGAATATAAGATCTTCTCCATCGATGATGGAAAGGTGCTGCTGCAAGACATTAACTTTCCTCTGTTCAGTAAAGAGCTGGCTCAGGATGACTTGGAACGAATGCTGCGGGAAAACCCATTCAATGACCATCTTCTTGTTGCAGGAGAAGCACCTGAGCAATTGAGCGAAGAACAAGTCGAGACAATCGGCAGCGATATCGAGAGCAAGAAGGGCGATGAGGAATCTGAAGATGAACCTCCGTATGCGCAAGCCGAAGAAACGGAAGGCCAACCAGCCGAAAAAGAAATGGCTGTGGGCATGGAGCTTATCATTGAGGACCGGCGCTTTGAAATTGAGTCAATCAATCAAGAATACGGAACCGTTAGTCTGCGGGACATCACTTTCCAGAAAAGTACGGGTTTTCCTATTTTCCGCAGGGAAAGCATTGCTTTTGTGCTCGGCATTTTGGAGCAATCGAAAGAACCCGTACAGCAACAAACTCAGGATGTTGAAGAATCCAAAGTCATTAATAATATCCAGCCGGAAACATCAAAACAACCTCGCCAAAATTTCCGTATCACTAATGATAATTTAGGCGCAGGCGGACAAAAGGCCAAATACAGCTGGAATGTAGCTGCAATCAGGCTCTTGAACCGGTTGGAAGAACAAAACCGTCTGGCCACACCGGAAGAACAAGAGACTCTTTCAAAGCACGTCGGCTGGGGCGGCCTGCCGCAGGTGTTTGATGAGAAGAACAGCCAATGGGCCAAGGAATACGCAGAATTGAAGGAGCTGCTCACCGAGGACGAATATACGTCCGCAAGGGCCTCCACGCTTAATGCCCACTATACGTCCCCGACAGTCATCAAGGCTATCTATACCTGCTTGGAGAACATGGGCTTTAAGACCGGCAACATTTTGGAACCCGCCTGCGGCATCGGCAACTTTTTCGGTCTTGTCCCCGACAGTATGCAGAATTCCAAGCTGTACGGCGTGGAACTGGACGGCATCACGGGCCGGATTGCCAGGCAGCTGTATCAAAACGCAAGTATTGCCGTACAAGGCTTTGAAGAAACCAACCTGCCCGACAGTTTTTTCGACCTGGTTGTTGGCAACGTGCCTTTCGGTTCTTACGGTGTGGCGGACAAAAAGTACGACAAGCACAAGTTTTACATCCACGACTATTTTTTCGCCAAAACACTGGACAAAGTGCGGCCCGGCGGAATTATTGCCTTTATTACTTCCAAGGGCACAATGGACAAGCAAAACCCCGAAGTCCGTAAGTACATTGCGCAGCGGGCCGAGTTTCTGGGGGCTGTCCGGCTGCCTAATAATGCTTTCCTGGCCAATGCCGGTACGGAAGTCACCGCAGATATCCTATTCCTGCAAAAGCGCGACAGGGTAATCGACATTGAGCCTGACTGGGTGCATCTTTCCACGACTGAGGAAGGAATCCCCGTCAACTGCTACTTTGCCGACAATCCAGACATGGTGCTGGGCACGATGGCCTACGATGAGCGGATGTACGGCAATAAAAGCGAAACAACCTGCCTTTCTTATGAGAACACCGATCTTGCGGTAATTCTACGTGAGGCATTGGAAAACATCCATGCCGAAATTACGGAGTATGAGCTTGACGAATTGTCCGACGACGAAGACGCCTCCATACCAGCGGATCCCAATGTCCGCAATTTCAGCTATTGCCTGGTGGACGGGGAAATTTACTACCGGGAAAACAGCAAAATGAACCGTGTGGGAACCTCCGTTACGGCGGCGGGCCGTATCAAAGGCATGATCGCCATTCGGGATTGTGTGCGGGATTTAATCGAATACCAGACCGGGGATTACAGCGATGAAATTATTCGGGAACAGCAGAGCAAGTTAAATAACTTATATGATGATTTTGTCGTCAAATACGGGCTTTTGAACAGCAGGGGCAACAGTATGGCCTTTTCCGACGACAGTTCCTACTGCCTGCTCTGTTCCCTGGAAATCCTCGATGAAAACGGCGAGCTGGAACGCAAGGCGGATATGTTCAGCAAGCGCACCATTAAGCAGCGTACAGTCATCTCTCATGTGGATACCGCCGCCGAAGCTCTGGCTATCTCCATTGCGGAAAAAGCCCGTGTGGATATGGACTTCATGCAGAGTCTGACCGGGCTTTCGGAAGAACGGCTTGCCCAAGACCTTCAGGGGGTGATCTTCCGCGACTTCGGCAAAGTGGTGCCGGAAAACATCCCCCGCGCTTTCTTTCAGGTGGATTCTTTTCCCTATGTTACAGCGGACGAATACCTGTCCGGCAATGTGCGCGAAAAGCTTAAACAGGTGCAGGCGCTTGCCCAAATCCTGCCGCCTGAACAGGGGAAGAAATTAACGGTTAACATCACTGCCTTGGAAGCCGTGCAGCCCAAAGATCTGGACGCCTCCGAAATTGACGTGCGTCTCGGTGCGACTTGGCTGCCGCCCGAGGTGGTTAAAGACTTCATCTTTGAACTTCTGGAAACTCCCTATATGTACAGGCGGTATATCGACGTTTTCTATTCATCCTATACCGCCAACTGGAACATCAAGGGCAAAAACGACGACCGCAGCGACAACATTAAAGCCAACGTCACGTACGGTACAAAGCGCATCAATGCCTATAAGATTATTGAGGAAACCCTGAATTTGCGTGATGTGCGTATCTTTGACAATGTTTATGAGGACGGCGTCGAGAAACGGGTACTGAACAAAAAGGAAACCGCTATTGCCCAGCAGAAGCAGGAGGCTATCAAGGAAGCATTCCAAAACTGGATATGGAAAGACCCCCAGCGCCGAGAACTTTTGACCAGGATCTATAACGAGCGTTTTAACTCTATCCGTCCCCGCGAATATGACGGTAGCCATATCCGTTTTACCGGCATGAATCCGGAAATCAGACTGCGCAAGCATCAGGTGGACGCGGTGGCACACATTCTCTATGGCGGCAACACCCTGCTGGCTCACTGCGTGGGCGCGGGCAAAACTTATGAGATGACGGCGGCAGCCATGGAAAGTAAGCATCTTGGTCTCTGCAATAAAAGCTTGTTCGTCGTGCCCAACCACCTGACGGAGCAGTGGGCCGGAGAGTTTTTACAGCTCTATCCTTCAGCCAACATCTTGGTTGCCACTAAAAAGGATTTTGAAACCCAGAACCGTAAAAAATTCTGCGCGAGGATAGCCACCGGCGACTACGATGCGGTAATTATCGGGCATAGCCAGTTTGAGAAAATCCCGATATCCCAGGAACGCCAAAAGCGGCAGCTGGAGGAACAGATCATGGAGATTACCAGCGGCATCCAGGAGCTTAAGGAGGAACGGGGCGAGCGCTACGCCATCAAGCAGCTGGAAAAGACCAGAAAGACACTGAAGCTGAAGCTGGATAAGCTCAATGACACCAGTCGCAAGGATGATGTCGTTACCTTTGAGGAATTGGGAGTTGACCGGTTGTTTGTGGATGAGGCGGACTTTTACAAGAACCTGTTTCTGTACACCAAGATGCGCAACGTCGCGGGCCTGTCCCAGACCGAGGCGCAGAAGTCTTCCGACCTGTTCGCCAAGTGCCGTTACCTTGATGAGCTGACCGAGGGGCGCGGCATCGTATTTGCAACCGGGACGCCGATCAGCAACTCCATCACCGAGATGTACACCATGCAGCGGTACCTTCAATATGAAGTGCTGCGTCAAAAAGGGCTTCAGCATTTCGACTGCTGGGCAAGCACATTCGGGGAAACTGTGACCGCTATCGAGCTTGCGCCGGAAGGAACCGGCTACCGGGCCAAAACAAGGTTCGCCCGCTTTTACAACCTACCGGAACTGATGAACATGTTTAAGGAAGTTGCAGATATCAAGACAGCGGACATGCTCAATCTTCCCGTGCCGAAAGCCAACTACAGTAATGTGGCGGTGAAGCCGAGTGAATTCCAGCAGGACATGGTGGCCGAGCTGGCCGAGAGAGCCGAAAGAGTGCGTAACCGGATGGTGGAGCCCAATGAGGATAACATGCTGAAGATAACCAACGACGGACGCAAGCTTGCTCTCGACCAGCGGCTGGCAAATCCAGTTTTGCCCGACCATGAAGACAGTAAGGTAAACGCTTGTGTGGAAAATGTATTCCGCTTCTGGCAGGAAAACCACGATAAGCAGCTGACCCAGCTTGTGTTCTGCGACCTGTCCACACCAAAGGGCGACGGCAGTTTTAACGTGTACGAAGACGTACGGCAGAAGCTTGCCCTACAAGGTATCCCCGACGAGGATGTCGCTTTTATTCATGACGCCAACACGGAAACCAAGAAAAAGGAGCTGTTTGCCAAGGTACGCAAGGGCCAGGTGAGGATTCTGCTCGGCTCTACTTTTAAGATGGGGGCCGGAACCAACGTGCAGGATAAGCTGATAGCACTCCACGACCTGGATTGCCCGTGGCGGCCACGGGATCTGGAGCAACGCTCCGGACGAATTGTGCGGCAGGGCAATAAAAACGACGAGGTGCATATTTTCCGGTATGTGACGGAAAACACGTTTGATGCCTATCTCTATCAGATACTTGAAAATAAGCAGCGGTTTATTTCCCAGATCATGACCAGCAAGTCCCCTGTGCGAAGCGCCGAAGACATTGACGAGACGGCGCTTTCCTACGCCGAGGTCAAGGCGCTGGCGACGGGCAATCCCCATATAAAAGAAAAGATGGACCTGGATATCCAGGTATCAAAATTAAAATTATTAAAGGCCAACCACTTAAGCCAGCGGTACGCTTTGGAAGACCGGCTGCTAAAACAATATCCGCAGCAGATCAAATTAACAGAGGAACGAATTGCCGGATATGAAAAGGACATTGCCCTGTACGAGCAGCATAGAATTACCGTTACTGACGGAGGCGGCGCGGATGAGGCAAAATTTGCGGGTATGACCATTAAAGGCATTCGCTATGCCGAAAAGGCCGAGGCGGGGACAGCTATTCTCGAAGCCTGCAAGCTGATGACCTCGCCGGAACCACAGGAGTTGGGTAGCTACTTGGGTTTCCCGATGCTATTTTCCTTTGACGTCTTCAGCAAGCAGTACCAGATCACCCTGCGGGGCGCGCAGAGCCATCACGTAACGCTGGGCGCGGATATCCACGGCAACATCACCAGGCTGAACAACGCTTTGGCTGAAATGCCGAAGAAGCTGGAATACTGCCGAGAACAATTAAAGACACTCCGCCAGCAGGTGGAAACGGCTAAAGAGCAGATTGAGACCCCTTTTGAAAAAGAACAGGAGTTGCAAACCAAATCAGCCCGACTGGCGGAGCTGAATATCCTACTTAACATGGATAAACAGGAAAACGAAGTGCTGGACGACGGGACGGATGAAGAGATTGATGTTCCGGAAAAGAAAGCCGTGGGCTACGAAAGGTGAGAGAATAACATGCCGTATGTAACACCAGAGCAGATCGAGCGGGCCAAGCAAATGGACTTGCTGACCTATCTGCAGTATTACGAGCCGCAGGAGTTGGTGCATTTTTCCGGTAACGTCTACACGACGCGGAGCCATGACAGCCTGAAAATCAGCAACGGCAAATGGTGCTGGTGGTCCCGCGGAATCGGCGGGCGTTCAGCTCTGGATTACCTGATTAAAGTACGGGGACTGTCCCTGCCCGAGGCGGTAATACAAATAGATGGGCAAACACCGATGACAGCATCTGTTTCATCTAAGGAAACGGAATCTGCCGGGCCGAAGAAGCTACTCCTGCCTGAGAAAAACGATAACAATGACTTGGTGATAGACTACCTAGCAGGGCGCGGCATCAATAGGGAAATCATCGACTACTGTGTCCAGACCAAACGGCTATTTGAAAGCCATAATTACCATAACGCTGTCTTTGTCGGCTTTGACCGGCAAGGCATCCTCAAGTACGCATCACTTCGGGGGACATCCCGCAGAAGATTTATGGGCGAGGCGAACGGAAGCGACAAGCACTATTCCTTTTCCATCCCGGCAAGAAGCAAAAGCGGCAAGCTTCACCTGTTTGAGAGTGCCATCGATTTAATGTCTTATTGTACTTTGGAGCTTCTTGCCAGCCGGGACTGGCGACAGGATTCCTGCCTTTCCCTTGCCGGTATTTACAAACCAAAAGAAGATATCGCGGAAAGCACTCCTCCTGCCGCCTTAATGCAATACTTAAAAGATTTCCCGCAGATCATTGAAATTGCTTTACACTTGGACAATGACGCAGCCGGACGGCTGGCTGCAAAAACTATTCAAACAATTCTACCTAATAAATACACTGTTTTCGACGAGCCGCCGGAACGGGGCAAGGATTATAACGAATATTTGCGAATGATTGTCATAAAGAAATCTGTGCCTGAAAGATAATAATTTGCATCGCTTCCCTTAGTAAATGTATACATATACACTCTAATATGACATAATATAGAGTGTATATGTACAAAAAAGGGGTGGCACATGATGAAAAATATTGACAAAATTAAAGAGATTCTCGAACAAAACAATGGCATCATTACTGCCTCACAGGTTACTGATGCCAATATTTCAAGGCATTATCTGAAGAAAATGCTGGACATAGGGGCCTTGGCAAAGGTTGACAGGGGGATTTATATCAAGCCGGAAATGTGGGAAGATGAAATGTATATCTTGCAGTACAAGTACAGCCGTGGCGTCTTTTCCCATGAAACGGCCTTGTATATTCATGGTCTGACGGACAGAACACCCCAGAAATATACCATGACGTTTCCCTACGGGTATCATACGCACTCCCTGAAAGATGAAAATGTAATTATCAAAAAATCCGTCAAAGATCTGTACGAACTCGGGTTGACCAAGGGCGTTTCGCCCTGCGGCTATCCCATACGCCTGTACGATGTGGAACGGACGCTTTGCGATATTGTGAAAGGCAATAACGCCTGTGATATTCAAGTTGTCAACCAGGCCATGAAGCAGTATGCTAAGATGCCGGGAAAGAATATTCCGCTGCTTTTTGACTATGCCGAGAAGGTAAGGGTAAAGCCTAAAATCATGAACTATATGGAGGTTTTGCTGTGAAAACGAACAATCCAATGCAGTTGAAAGCCTATATAAAGAAGATGGCTGCTGAAAAGAACATTTCTGCCCAGCTTGTAATGCAAAACTACATGCTGGAACGACTGCTTGAACGCATTTCTGTGTCCAAGTACCAGCCCAATCTGATTTTAAAAGGCGGCTTTCTGATTTCAGCCATAGTCGGACTGGATACCAGGGCTACAATGGATCTAGATACCACAATCAAAGGGTTTGACGTTACTCATGATGCTGTCAGGGGAATTTTTGAGGGAATATGCACCATTTCCCTGGATGATGATGTCAATTTCGAAGTGCTGAATACATCCGACATACGCGAAGGTGACGATTATCCAGGAATCAGAGTATCATTAAGAGCCAATTATCCTCCGTTGGCTGTACCACTTTCCGTGGACGTTACAACCGGAGACAAAATCACTCCTAAAGAAATTGAGTATTCTTTTAAACTTCTTTTTGGTGACAGGACAATCAAAATCATGGCGTACAATTTGGAAACTGTGCTTGCGGAAAAGCTGGAAACAGTAATAACTCGTGGAATTGCAAATACAAGACCAAGAGATTTTTATGATATTTACATCCTTTATCAACTTAGAGGTCATGAATGCGATAAATCGGTGTTGAAAACGGCTCTAGTAGCAACTGCTTCCAAACGAAAAAGCAGTTCTATTTTGGCAAACTATAATAAAGTGATGGAAAGCATTGTTTCAAGTGAACAACTAATGGGCTTTTGGAGAAAATATCAAACAGATTTTGATTATGCACAAGATATTAGTTTTATAGATGTTTGCCATAGAATAAATCAAATTTTTGAGGAAATAAATTTCTAAGATATACAAAGAAACTCTATCTTATTGAGGTTTAGAGTTTTTTTGTATTTTAATTGAATTTTAACTGGTAAAATAAATCACAGAATTGAGACAAGCGGTCTGACTTGCTATACTTTGGTATATCGCTTTAAACTGTTAAAGGAGAAATGTTGTGATGCCAATTCTAAGCCTTATTAGAAATCATGAAGAAGATATTAATCAAATGATTCAAAACGAGGCAGAATACCATAAATATATGGACGAGGCAGGCAAAGCTTGGGATGAGCTAGTTAAAATGGGTATCAGCCAGGAACAGAAAGATTTAATTGAAAATATTGAACGTGCTACCGGCTGCATAGGGTCTATTTATTCTGAGATCTCCTATCAGAAGGGTTTTTCTGACGCCATAAAGCTTATTATTGAATCACTTGTATCCTAAGCACAAATTCATTATGTACTCAGTTACCTGATTGACAGACATGTTAACCAGGTTTTTTTGTTTCCTTCTTATTCTTTATAATCATATTTTAGTTCTTGCGGAGTTAATGATGATCTGGGACTTTTCTTTTCGGCAGGTGGTTACGCTATCAAACTTTTGACAGTATAAGACCGCTGTCTTGTGTTTTAGCAAGCACTGAATTTGGTCTCCCAAATTCGCTTGTTAGGGGGATGCCCCCCTAAAACCCCTTAAAAATACAGCGCTCATGGGTATTCCTTTTCCGTCTAGCGAGCGCTCTCAAGTGCCCATGCACTGAACCATGAATGAAGGCACATCAAAGCGCCCGCAGGGAATGGGCCGCAGTACGCAGAGTGGGCGACACTCCCCGTACCGCGGCCTTTGGATGATATATGAAAGCTTATTATAAGGCGATGCTATTGGCTCCGCCTTTTTGTGTTTTTATTAAGAGTAAATAATACGAAAGGGAGGAAAAAATGAAAAATTACATCAATGTTGAGCGACTTACGGTTATCTTAAACCAAGCTGCACGGATTGCCATGCAAAAAGAAAAAGACCTTTCCCATCCCAAGCAAAAGGAGCCGGAACGATGAGAAGACGCAACATCCGTGTCCAAGTCTGGCTGAACCAGGAAGAAAGGGAAAAACTACAAGCCAGTGCCAAAAAATCCGGGCTTTCCGGAGAAACCTACCTGCGCACCCTTATAAAAGGCTTTGTGCCCAAAGAGCTTCCTCCGGCTGACTATCACGCATTGATGAGGGAGCTTCACGCCATCGGCAATAATCTGAACCAGATTGCAGCCAAGGCCAATGCCACGGGACATATTGACAGGGCGATTTTCCAGGATGAAGCCAACCGGCTCCGCCAGGCCGTGCTGGATATCCGGGCGGCGGTCACGTCACCGCAAAAGCTGGAGTAAATAATGGCTACCACAGCGATATGGGATGTCAAAGACCGATTAGACCGAGTAATAAACTATGCTGCTAACCCCGGCAAGACTGAAAACCTGGACTTTTCAAGCCGGAATTTGCAGGGTTTACAGAATGTACTGGAATATGCAGCGCGGGAGGACAAAACCGAAATGCAGTATTATGTTACCGGTATCAATTGCGACCCATCTGCCGCTTATAAGCAAATGTCCCAGACCAAGCTGCAGTTTCAGAAAAAGGATGGCATCCTTGCCTTCCATGGCTACCAATCCTTTGCACCGGGGGAAGCAACGCCTGAAACAGCCCACGCTATCGGCGTAAAGCTAGCTCAGGAACTTTGGGGTGGGCGTTTTGAGGTTGTTGTTTCCACACATTTGGATAAACATCACCTGCACAACCATTTTGTTCTTAACTCCGTTTCTTTTGCCGACGGAAAGCGCTATTACGACAACAAAGCTACTTACGCTCAACTGCGCCAGGCTTCCGACCGGCTGTGCAGGGAATACTCACTGTCCGTTATTGAAAACCAACAGGGGGACAGGTCGGAACATTATGCCGAATGGAAAGCCGGGCAGGAAGGCAAGCCCACCTGGCGGGGACTGATCCGTGAGGATGTGGATAAGGCAATTTCCGCATCAATGACTTTCACGCAATTTATTGCTACTCTCCGAAAACAGGGTTATGAAGTAAAAACAGGTGTCAAATATATTGCTGTTCGCCCGCAGGGCAAGGATCGGTTTGTCCGGCTGAAGACTCTTGGGGACGATTATAGTGAGGATGCCATAAAACAGCGGATACTTCAGAACCGTTCTCCGAAGCGGCAGGAAGTTTTGCCGGAGCCCAGACGAAAACGCATTATCACCGGAAGAAGTCCTGATCTGAAAAAGACCAGAAAACTCAAGGGCTTGTATGCCTTATACTTTCACTACCTCTATAAGATGGGCATTCTGCCCAAAAACACCGCGTCCAAGAAATGGGCGCATTTTTTATTGCGCGAGGATATCCGGCATTTGGAAGAGTTGAGTGCTCAAACCAAGTTGCTCTGCAAGCACCGGATTGAAAACATTAAGCAGCTTTTGAGTTACCAATCTATGCTGGAGCAGGAAATTACCGGCTTGGCAGCCGAACGCAAATCTCTTTACCATCGCCTGCGTCGCTGTAAAGACGATGTGCAGATTGCCGAATACAAACTGCAGATTGCTGGGTTTTCCAGGAAACTGTCTCTGCTCCGGAAGGAGGTGAAGCTTTGCAAGGGCATTATGTCCCGTTCTGAAGCAATAAAGGAGAAACTAACCCAAATAAGAAATGAGAAAAATGAGCTAAGAAGGGAGGAAAAGGATCATGAACAGCGGAGCCGATGCGGCCGACCAAATGGTCAATATGAGCCTTAAAGGGATTGAGGTAATGGCTAAAATCTCGGGTGAGGGGGCGAGAAACCTTGCTACTTACCTTTATGCCGTCTTGAAAGACCAGAAAAAAACCAAAGGTAAAACCCGCCTGGAGGGGCTTTTGCGGAGTGGCAAAGAGCTGAAAGTTTTTGCGGTCAAAAACGAGGATTTAAAAAGGTTCTGTCTGGAAGCCAAGCGCTACGGTGTTCTGTACTGTGCTCTGCAGGATAAAAAGAACCTGGATGGTATGTGCGATATCATGGTGCGGGCAGAGGACGCTTCCAAAATCAACCGCATTGTGGAACGCTTCAAGCTGGCGACCGTGGATACTGCAAGCATTAAAAGCGAGATCGAAAAAGCCAAAGCCGCCCGGGATTCGCAGAAAGAGCCAACCACCAAAGTCACACCCGCCGAAAAAAGTCCTGAAGATTTTATTAATGAGCGGATGGCAAAGCCCGCTCAAATAAAAAAAACCGTTGAACCGGTTGACAATCCAAACCCCACGACGGCGACGACGGAGAAATCCCGTCCGTCCGAGCCTTTCTCCGCGCGCAGCGGGAAATCCGCAGAGGGTGCTGAGCGTCAAAAGAAATCTGTCCGCGAAGAACTGCGGGAAATCAAGAATGCTCAGAAGGAACAGGCGGAGCGGCTTAAACGCGGACCGGTCAGAGAACAGCCACAGGCTGCAATACAGAACGCCGGTCCTCAAAGGCGGCAAGTTAAATTTCCTAAATCAAAACCTAAAGAGAGGTAAGACTTGATTAAGATCTAAAAGGCATCGCTGGATAGGAAAAAAAGAGGAGGAAAGTGTCATGAAAGACGAAGAACGGGTGCTTACCATAGATGCTTATGAGCAAGGCGTGATGGTCAATGCCTTAAATGAACTTAGGAACGACCTGATAAAAGAAGAACGTCCGACCGACGCGGTGGACGAACTGCTGCTTAAAACCATCGACGCCCCAGCCAAAAAACTGAGACAAAGGAACCAAGATGAGGCGCGTTGAGACCGCAAGGAGCAACCTGATACTCTTTGCGGTTTTTTTAATTCCCGTAGTATGGGCGGCTGTGCTGACTGCTCCGGCTATATCCGGCGGGCTTCCAGAAATTCTTACCAAACTCACAGCGGGGCTGAACCATCCCTTTGACCTGGTCTGGGTGAAAGATACACCCAAGTGCATCTTGCTGTTTATAACGGCTTATGCTCTCGGCATCGGTATTTATATTTCCACGAAGCGCAATTACCGGCGCAGGGAGGAACACGGTAGCGCCCGCTGGGGCGGCGCGACAGTTGTTAATAAAAAATACCGGGATAAGGACCGGTTCCAAAATAAAATTCTGACCAAGAACGTTAGTATCGGACTGAACGGCAGGAAGCACAAAAGAAATTTGAACGTGCTGGTGGTCGGAGGTTCCGGCTCCGGCAAGACCCGCTTTTATGCCAAGCCCAACGTGATGCAAGCTAATACTTCTTTTGTCGTGCTCGACCCCAAGGGCGAAATTCTACGGGATTCGGGCAGCCTGCTGAAAGCCAAGGGATATGAAATCAAGGTATTGGATCTAATCAACATGCACCTTTCCCATTGCTACAACCCTTTTGCCTATTTGCAGGACGACAAGGATGTGCTCAAGCTGGTGACCAATCTAATCCGCAATACCACGCCCAAAGGCTCCAATACCAACGACCCATTTTGGGATCGGTCCGAAACCGCACTCCTGGAAGCCCTAATGCTGTACCTGTTGTATGAAGCGCCGCCGGAAGAACAGAATTTTCCGATGGTCATGGAGCTAATTGCTGCCGCTGAAGTCCGGGAGGACGATGAAACTTACCAAAGCCCGCTGGACGAGCTGTTCGAGCGGCTCGAAATGCGTGAGCCGGAGCATTTGGCGGTCAAACAGTACAATATTTTCAAGCTGGCGGCGGGCAAAACGGCTAAATCCATCTTGATCAGTCTGGGTGTCCGCTTGGAAAAGTTCAATCTTGCCTCCATCGCCGGCATCACCACCACAGACGAATTAGAGCTGCTATCCATGGGAGAGCTCAAAACAGCGCTTTTTGCCGTCATACCTGATAATGATTCATCCTTTAATTTTATTGTCGGTATGCTCTATACCCAGCTGTTCCAGCAGCTTTATTTCCTAGCCGACAGCGTGTACGGCGGGCGGCTTCCCGTACATGTCCATTTTGTCATGGATGAATTCAGCAATGTTGCTTTACCTGACGAGTTCGATAAGCTGCTTTCCACTGTACGTTCCCGGGAGATCAGCGTATCCATTATCTTGCAAAACCTGGCGCAGCTGAAAGCCCTGTTCAAAGACAGCTGGGAGTCCATTGTCGGTAATTGCGACGAGTTCCTGTATTTGGGCGGCAACGAGCAGTCTACCCATAAATATGTATCAGAACTTTTAGGCAAGGAAACCATTGACGTCAACAGCTATGGACAGAGCAGAGGAAGGAACGGCAGCTATTCAACCAATTACCAGTTGTCCGGGCGTGA
This sequence comes from Dehalobacter sp. TBBPA1, assembly GCF_040931655.1. NCBI lineage: Bacteria > Bacillati > Bacillota > Clostridia > Eubacteriales > Desulfitobacteriaceae > Dehalobacter > Dehalobacter sp. TBBPA1. The sequence continues at coordinate 176,156 of NZ_CP162385.1, forward strand.
GCTTCTGACTCCCGATGAAGTGCGGATGCTGGACAATCGTTTTGCCCTGCTCTTTATTCGAGGGGAACGGGCAGTATTGGATAACAAGTACGATATATTCAAACATCCCGGTTTGAAGTTGACGGTGGACGGTGGCGGAGAACCATACCGGCATGGAGGAACAGAAAACGCCCTGGACTGGAAAACCTTAAACCTAAACGGAGAAGGAGATTACGAGCTTCTCAGCGGGGAAGAGCTGGAAGTTTTTTTGCAATCCTAAAAAATCTTTTGGAGGTGTTAACTTTTGAAAATGTCTAAAAGAGCAAAAAAGATGCTTGCGATAAGTTGCTTGTTAGCGCTGATAACTGCTGCCGTTCCCATAACTGCTTACGCAGCGGGTGACCCGCTGACAGTCATTAACAACCTGTCTGACTTTATCTTCGGACTCATTCGTGCCATTGGGATGATTCTTTTAGGTTTCGGCATCGTGCAGATCGGCCTTTCACTTAAATCCCACGACCCGTCCCAGCGGGCCAACGGTTTCCTGACACTGGCTGGCGGTGTGATTATTACCTTTGCCAAAGAGATCCTTATCCTGATTACAGGAGGTTGATCGCAATGTTTAACAACTTCCCTATCAATGAAAAAATGCATATTCATTCACTGAACGGCGAACTACGTGAAGCTACCATTCTCAAGAGGCTTGGTGACAACGATTATCTTGCCGAATTTAACGGCGTCAAGTGTCACGCAATCTTCAACCCGTTTGTCGATAAATTCTATGTTGATGACAAATATGGCGTCATCAGGGACAAAATGCCTGCCAGGGATGAACAATGCCGGTAACAATCATAAAGACAAGCTCGCATTTAATACGCGGACTTTGTCTTGAAAATGAGGTGAGCTTATTTGGGAAGCGGCAACTGGGTCATCGACAATCTCAATAACGCCCTAGCAACCTGGAATGCAAAGCTGGCGGAGATACTGCAAATCATTATCCAATCACCGACGGAATTCAAAGGCGGCGGTATTTGGACTGTTATCGTCAATATTCACGGTGCATTGCAGGCCGTCGGCATGGCACTGCTGGTGCTATTTTTTGTAATCGGCGTAGTCAAAACCTGCGGAAGCTTAGCTGAAGTGAAAAAGCCGGAACATGCGCTCAAGCTGTTTATTCGGTTCGCCTTGGCCAAAGCAGTTGTAACCTACGGGCTGGACTTGATGATGTCACTATTCAGCATCGTGCAGGGGATTATTTTCACTATTATGAGCAGTGCCGGTTTCGGAACGGCCAACCAAAGCGTCCTGCCGGATACGATTGTTCAGGCTGTCGAGAATTGCAGTTTTTGGGAGAGCATTCCTTTATGGGCTGTTACGCTGCTCGGCGGTTTATTCATCACGGTGCTGTCCTTTATTATGATTCTAACCGTGTACGGCCGGTTTTTTAAAATTTATCTTTATACCGCCATTGCTCCCGTGCCGTTGGCTTCATTAGCCGGGGAGCCGAGCCAGAGCATCGGCGTATCCTTCTTGAAAGGCTATGCTGCCACCTGTCTGGAAGGAGCGGTTATTGTCCTGGCCTGCATTATCTTTTCCGTCTTCGCAGCTTCTCCGCCGGTGGTGGATACCGGTGCCAGCGCAGTGACTATGGTATGGTCCTATGTCGGGGAACTCATTTTCAATATGCTGGTGCTGGTCGGCGCGGTGAAAATGGCTGATCGTGTGGTGCGGGAAATGATGGGATTATAAAAAGATACCGAAAATGAAAATCCGGTATCCTCATATATCCTTAAACTGAACATCCTCCCCATAAACGACAGGTACGCCTGTCCTTGGGTCAAGCAAATCCCCCTGTTCGTTAAACTGAACTTCGTCAAGAGGTACGCCCATCTCCCTTGCCCGCCGGATCTGCCATGCGACATCATCCTCAAAGTATTTCTCGTTCCGTTTACACCGTATCGCCTTTATAAGCGACACAATCCAGCTTAATACGGTCAGACCAAGCAGTGAGAAAAGAATGGTGTACGCTAAAGTCTCATGTTCTCCTGCCCACTTGTTTAGCACGGTGCCAAACAGCAGCAAGCAGACTATAGGAATTGTCAGCCGGAGCTTACCTGCTACCTTAAATATAAAAGAAATAATAAACAATCCTGCCGTAAGACAGAGGGATATAATTGCCGCGATTGACATAAGAGTCACTCCTTTCCTATGCTTATTATCCCACATTCAGGAATAAAATGGAAGTTTAATGCGTTAATTGAAACAATCGGAGGTTTCAGCATGAAGAATGAAAACTTAAACGATAAGCTGGAAAAAGAAAAGGAAAAACTCCACATACTTGGAGAAGAAACCATAAAAAAGGGCATTCCCCTTAGAGAGGATGAGGCTTTTATGAAGCAAAACCGTAAAGTTGACGAATTGGTATATAAGATCCAAAAAGAGAAAGAAAAGCATAAGAAAAACCAAAAGGAAAGGTAAGAATCCGAACGGCGCTTTGTCATTAAGTGCTTTTTTTATTGGAGGCGATAAAATTTGGAAGTCAAAATAAACCGGGAAATCAGGGATTACACGGAAAGCTTGTTTTTTGGACTGTCTATGCGGCAGTTTATTTTTTCCCTCCTGGCTGTTGGCGTTGCCGTCGGCATCTACTTCGGCCTGCGGAATTTATTAGGCGCGGAAACTGTAAGCTGGGTGTGCATACTGGGTGCATTCCCCTTCGCGGCCATGGGGTTCATCCGCTACCACGGCATGACGGCGGAGCAGTTTTTATGGGCGTATCTCAAATCGGAGTTTCTCCTGCCAAAAAAACTGAACTTTTATCCGACGAACGTGTATTACGAAGCATTGAAGCAGAAGATTGAAAATCACGAAAAGGAGGAATGGAAACGCCATGATTAAGACCCTGAAGAAAATCATAAAGCAGGATAAGGAAAAATTTGTTGTCCCCAAAGGCGTTCAGCAAGCCATCCCAATCAGGGCTATCTGGCCGGACGGAATTTTTAAGGTAGGCAACAAGTTTTCCAAATCCTTTCGTTTTACGGACATCAATTATGCAGTGGCCTCCAAGGAAGATAAGGAAGCGATGTTCCTGTCCTATTCGGAGCTTCTCAATTCCTTGGACAGCGGAGCGACTACCAAAATCACCATCAACAACCGCCGCTTGAACAAGACGGACTTTGAAAGCTCAATTCTAATTCCGCTTAGGGAGGACGGGCTGGACGAATACCGAGCGGAATACAACCGGATGCTTTTGGACAAGGCCACTGGTGTGAGCAATATTGTCCAAGATAAGTACGTAACTGTTTCGGTACTGAAAAAGAATATCGAGGAAGCGCGGAACTATTTTTCCCGCATCGGAGCCGACCTGATCACCCATTTTTCCCGCCTGGGTTCCAAGTGTGTGGAGTTGGACGCGACTGACCGTCTGCGCATCTTGCATGATTTTTTCCGCCCCGGTGAGGAAACAGATTTCCGATTCGACCTGTCCGAGACCATGCGAAAAGGACACGACTTCAAGGACTATATCTGCCCCGATACTTTTGAATTTGAAAAAGACCATTTCCGCATGGGAAACAAGTTTGGGCGCGTCCTTTTCTTAAGGGAATACGCTAGCTACATCAAAGACAGCATGGTGTCCGAGCTCTGCGACTTGAACCGCAGTATGATGCTCTCTTTGGATATTATCCCCATCCCTACAGATGAAGCGGTTCGTGAAGTGGAAAACAGACTGCTCGGGGTGGAAACCAACATTACCAACTGGCAGCGGCGGCAAAACCAAAACAATAACTTTTCCGCCGTTGTACCCTACGACATGGAGCAGCAGCGCAAAGAGAGCAAAGAATTCCTAGACGACCTGACCACCCGCGACCAGCGGATGATGTTTGCAGTTCTCACCATGGTACATGTTGCGGACAGCAAGGAGCAGTTGGACGGCGACACCGAGACTCTCTTAACTATGGTACGGAAGCATCTCTGCCAGTTTTCCACCCTGACGTTTCAGCAGATGGACGGGTTGAACACGGCGTTGCCTATTGGATTGAGAAAGATAGAAGCTATCCGGACGCTGACCACCGAAAGTACAGCGGTGTTTATTCCTTTCCGGGCGCAGGAGATTTCCCACAGCGGCGGCATTTACTACGGTCAAAATGTTATTTCCAAGAACATCATTATTGCCAACCGCAAATGTCTTCTCAATGGGAATTCCTTTATTGTAGGTGTCTCCGGTTCTGGCAAGAGTTTTACTGCTAAGCGGGAGATTGTCAACCAGATCCTATCCAGCGATGACGACATTATCCTGATAGACCCGGAAAGGGAGTATTCGCTCATGGTCAAAGCCATGGGCGGGGAAATCATCCATATTTCCGCAACCTCCCAAAACCATATCAATGCTATGGACATGAACAGGGATTATGGGGACGGGGCTAATCCGGTCATCTTGAAATCCGAATTTGTCCTTTCCTTATGTGAGCAGTTGATCGGCGGGCAAAACCTGGGAGCCAAGCAGAAGTCCCTCATCGACCGCTGTACCGCGAGTGTCTACCGGAAATATCTGCAAAGCAATTTTCAGGCAATGACGCCTACCTTGCAGGATTTTCATGCGGAGCTTTTAAAACAGGACGAGCTGGAAGCCCAGGAAATTGCCTTGGCTATCGAGCTGTTTACCAGCGGCAGTCTGAATACTTTCGCCAAACCGACCAATGTGGATGTGAACAACCGCCTGATTTGCTATGATATTCTGGATCTGGGCAAGCAGCTTTTGCCCATAGGTATGCTGGTGGTGCTGGACAGCATCCTGAACCGGATTACGCAGAACAGGGCCAAGGGAAAAAACACCTTCATTATTATTGATGAAATTTACCTTTTGTTTCAACATGAGTACTCTGCCAACTTCCTTTTTACCCTGTGGAAGCGCGTCCGAAAGTACGGCGCATTTTGCACGGGTATTACCCAGAACGTCGATGATCTGCTGCAGAGCCATACAGCCCGCACCATGCTGGCCAACAGCGAATTTATTGTCATGCTCAACCAGGCTTCGACTGACAGGATGGAGTTGGCTAGGCTCTTGAATATTTCCGACCTTCAGCTCAGCTATATTACGAATGTGGACGCGGGAAATGGACTGATTAAGGTGGGTAGTTCCCTAGTACCCTTTACTGATCAATTCCCCCGAAACACCAGGCTTTACCGACTGATGACTACCAAACCGGGTGAACAGGTGGAAGTCCAGTAAATTAGTTTAAGCGAAAAGCCGTATGATGGCGGCCTTTTCATTTATTGAGGAGGGAAGACCAATGGAAACTATCCGGTTTGCGGGTAAAGAGCATGAGAATTTTTATTACGATATGCTCGCAGTGGCAGGCAATACCGACGTGTACCACAGGGCATTTTTTTACACCATGGGGATTAGTAAGGAAACAAGGTGCCATATCCGTTACTTGTTTGATTTTAAAGAGAATTGCATCAAACCGCAAAATCTTTCAGCGGCCTGGCAGACTGGAGGGACTATCCGTCTTTGCCGTTTGGCCTTTAACCTTTGGAACGGGTGGACGGAAGAGGGAAAAGAGAGATACTCTGCACCGTTTGAACTGTTTGACTGCCGTTTTGCGCCGTACTTTTTCGAAGCTATCCGGCTGCGCTATCCCGAATATTGCCGGAGTCTGGAATATCCCGGAATGCAGCTTTCCATAATGGAACGGTAAATCCTTCAGAAAGATTGGGACTAGCAGGGAAGACGGGTGAGGGTTATGAAAGAAATAAGGACAAAATTGACTATTAAAGATATCAAGGTGTTGGATAAGGCCTCGGATGTATCCCATAGGATGAAAAACGCCTATATCCGTACGAAAGAGCAGGATGGACAAAACAGACATAACGAAGACAGCAACTATGTGGATAATGCAGTGGGTACAGTAAAAGACGGTTCGAAAAAAGTTGCTCGAAAAGCGGTAACCGCGGGCGAATACGGCAAAAATACGGTCTGGAAAATAAGGGAACGTCGGAGAGCGGGTACAAATACATCAAATTCTGCTACTGGCGTGTACCAGCCTGGGCATGACAGAAAAACCGGAGCCGGTGTTTCAAGGGCAGAACGAAAATTGGATCAGACCTTACAAAACCCTGTTTGCCAACCGGCAAATAAAGCAGCGTTGCAAGCTGGCAAAACTTACGGACAAAGAGGGTGCAAGATTAAGCAATCTGTTGGAGCAAGTAGTAGAACCGTAAAGCAACCGGCTAAAGGTATGGTTAAAACGGCGCAAAGAAGGGTCAAAACCGCTGAACGCAGCACCAAGAATGCTATTAAGACCTCCCAAGCCGCAGCTCAAACTGCCTTCAAAACTGCCCAATCTGCGAAAAGGGCGGCGCAGGTAGCACGGGCCGCGTCAAGAGCAGCGGTTGCCTCGGCGAAAGCAGGGGCAAAAACAATGGTGGCCACAATTAAAGCGATCATTGCGGCATTAAAGAGCCTGATTGCCATGATTGCCGCATGCGGCTGGGCGGCGATTGTGGTTATCATGCTGGTGTGTCTGGTGGGGCTTATGTCAGGCTCAGTTTTCGGAGTTTTTTTTTCCAATGAAGATACTGGCAAAAACACGCCGGTTATGACGGAGGCAGTCGGCAGGCTGAACGGAGAATTTGCGGCTGAAATCGAAAGAATTAAGAATGAAAATCCCCATGATACGCTGGATTTATCCAACAATGGCAGCAGCAATATGGTCAGCAACTGGCGGGACATATTGGCGGTTTACGCGGTGAAAGTGGCCGCCGATCCGGAAAAAGGCATGGAAGTTGCTACTCTTGATGATACAAAAGTGGGAATACTGTGGGACATCTTTTGGAATATGAACAAAATCGACTACTGGCTAGAAACGATTGAGCACACGAACGGGAAAACGATCAGTACGGAGACTGTCTTGCATATCCGTGTAACCGCAAAATCTTATTCGGACATGATCGCCCAATATCATTTCAATCCGCAACAAGTGGGGATGTTGAATGAGTTGATGCAGTACAAATACCAGCAGCTATTTATGAGGCTTATCGGCAGCTATGTGAATATTACCCTTTCTCCGCAGGAAATCGCTGCTATTTTACAAAACCTGCCGCCGGATTTAGATGAACTGCGCAGAAATACTGTTCTGGCAGCTTATTCTCTTGTCGGCAAAATAAGCTATTTTTGGGGCGGCAAATCCACAGTCATCGGCTGGGACAGCCGGTGGGGAACACTTACCAAGGTAACAGCCGAGGGAAGCCCTACTACCGGAACCGTACGGCCTTACGGATTGGACTGCTCAGGATATGTGGCATGGGTATTTGTCAACGCGGCGGGAAATGCAGATGCGGTGGAGATAATCGGAACCGGTACTTCAAGTCAGTATGCCGCCTGTACGCCGGTAAACTGGAGCGGCGCACTGCCGGGGGATCTGGCGTTCTATCCTGACTTAAGCCATGTGGGCATAGTTGTTGGCAAGCAAAACGGAGATCTGCTGATTGCCAATTGCAATGCTGGACAGAACAATGTAGCGGTAACCAGTGTTTCCGGATCAAGTTCATCAGGCTTCTATATGATAGGCAGACCTAAGTTTTTTCGAAAGTAAAGGCGGGTGATTATCACGGATTGCCAATCAAAAAGTCCAGCCTATTTTCTGGACAATATTTTGTCCGGCAGGATAAAAACAGAAATAGCATTTCAGCCAATTTGGGATTTGCAAAAAATGAAGGTATTCGGTTTTGAAGCTTTAGCCAGATGGAAAAATCTTAGGCCGGATGAAGTTTTTTTAGAAGCAGCCCAAAAACATTCAGTGTTGGAATTGGAGACCTTGATTTTGGCGGAAATTTGCCGGATCAAAAAAAGTACAAAAGAAAAGACATTTATTAACGTTCATCCAAGTTTGCCCAATCCTTATTCTTGGGAGTGTTTAAAAGGTCAAAATGTAATTTTAGAAATAACGGAATCAGATTCAATTTGCTTTCCGGCTTTAAATATCCTAAGAGACTTAGGGTTTACGTTGGCTTTAGATGATTTTGACACCGGCTCGGCAACATTGGAAGCTTTGTGCCTGGTCGAGCCTGAATATATTAAGCTTGATAAAAGTCTCATCCAATCAAAGAATGTTGCAAGCCGGGATAGTCTGATAACGGCTTTTGTTGGGCATGCTGTAAGGCTGAATAGCAAGGTGATTGTTGAAGGCATAGAAACCCGTGAACAATTGCAGGCGGCAAGGATAAATGGTGCTCACTATGGACAAGGTTACTTCCTCGGAAAACCTGAAATTTTATTTCTCGGTTTCTAAAAAATATAAATTGAGGAGTGTTTTTTTTTGAGAAAAGTATTTTTTATTTTAGGTTTGGTTATCGCTTTAGGGAGCGGCATAGGCCTTTATTTTTATATGGATTATGCAAAAGGCTTGGTTCCTATGGTTTATGCCGCCACAAATATTCCTGAAGATACCGTAATAAGCGCAGAGCAATTGAAAGTTAGAAGTGTTCCAAGGGAAAGTGTGCCTTCAGGAGTTGCGGCAAGTATCAACCAGGTAGCAAACAAGTCTCTGAATTGGCCTTTAAAAGAAGGCGATCCGGTGCGGTTGGATAAAATAGAACAAAACCCAAAGGCGGAGGTTGAAAACTCAAGATTAATTGCCTTCAAAACAGATTACAACGGATCAATTGCCGGCCTTGCTAAATACGGACAAACCGTTGACCTTGTTTTAACTCTTGACCCGAAACAAACGGGCAATTTATCGCTTGCAGGATATATTGTCACTGATTTATTTATTGAAGCGACTGCTGATTCATCGGGCAAGATATTATCTTCCGCGGATATCCCGCATTTGAATGGACCAGCTTCTGTTATGAGTTTATCAGGCAGTGAGCAAACAACCGGCATCCCGATAGAAATAATAGCAAAGGTTACCCCGAAACAGTTTTTAGTAATAAAACAGGCCGAAACAATGGGAACGATTTCGTTGGGGCAGCGCGGTAAGAATGCCAAGGATCTCTACAACATAAACGATGTTATAGAAAGTTCGCAGGTGAATATCGGTAAAGAGTTTATTGTGGCCTTGCTTCAGCTTCAAAAGTAAACGTTATGGGAGGAGATCTTATGGCTGATGAAAATAAAGCGGTTAATGAGCAGGCAAAGAAAATAATCGTCTTGTGGAGTGTCTGCAGTGTTGGAAAGTCGACGGTTGCTTACAACTTGGCCAGGAAACTGGCAAAGGGAACAAACTTAAAAATAGGGCTGTTGGATTTTTCGTTAATAACGCCCTGCCTCCACCTATTTTTAGAGCTGGAAGATAAAGAAAGTTCGATTGAATATATCCTTAAGTCTTGGCAGGATAATTATTCTTATCGCGATCTGCTTAAGGAAAACGCCCACATAATGAAGAACCTTCCAAATTTATTATGCTGGACAGGATTAACGAAAGAACCTGAATTAATAGATAAACTGGGAGATATTCAAGCCCGTACAATCATCACTGAGTTGTCCGATCTAGTAGATATACTCTTTATTGACGTCCAAAGCGATACGTTGATTATTCCTACAGATGCAGCACTTAAGACAGCAACAGATGTTTTGGTTATTGTTGACCAAAACAGAAACACGATTGAAAACACCGCTAAATGGCTTAACAATTTGCATGAACGAAATATGGATATAAGTAAATTCAAGCTGATCATCAACCAATATTCAAACAAGGCCCTGTACACGAAAAATAAGATTGAGAGCAATTTAGCGCTACCCTTGCTTGGGACAATACCGGGTGTATCCAAGGTGAATTATGATAACTCCACTGTTTCACTGGTTCCCTTATTAAAATACGGTAAATTTGATAAAGCAATTGAAAATATTCTGTTGCAGCTTCATTTATCTAAAGCCGTAAAAAAACGCCGTATATTTTTCTGGCACAGAACTCGTATCGGAGGGAGGATACTGAAATGAGAATCAGTTCAGCTAAAGCTGCTGACCCAAAAGCATATGACACAGACGGCAAAAATCAGCTATATAAAACAATAAGTATTATCCAGTCAATACTGACTGAAAATCATCCAAAATTGCTTAACGACGCCATTTATGGGGTAGGGGAATGTCAAAAACAAATCCGCAATGTTATACAAGATATCATTCGCCATGAAAAACTCGATGTGCCCGATATGAGTATCGATGAGATTGCCTGGGAGGTATATAAAACCATTATTGGGTATGATGTTATCCATGACCTTCTTCTTGATCCGGAGATAACAGAAATATGCGTAAATGGTCCATATCAAATCACTTATAAAAAGAATGGAGTCAGGTATTTAGCCAAGGATATTCAGTTTATCGATCTGGCCCATCTTGAAAAAATAACGGAACGCATCTTGCTCACCTGCCACTCGGAAGCCAACGAGGGTAGCCCTATGGTGGATAATGCCTGGCTTCCGGATCGGAGCAGGGTTGTAATCAATAAAAGCGCTATTGTCCCTAGCCACGGAATTACCTTAAATATCCGGAGATTCAGGGATAAAAACTTCTCTCTGGAAGAACTTGAAAAAATAGGGACGTTAAAAACGGCTGAGAGAAGCAAATCTCGCAACTATATTAATAAGGAGTATGAAGAGATCAAAAGCATTCCAAGCGAAGAACATTCTTACAGACAGCTTGATTTTATTCGGGAAGTGGTAAGAGCGGGGGCTACTATTATAGTCAGCGGCGGGACTCACACCGGAAAAACAACTTTAATCCGTACCCTGGCCTCAATTTTTCAGGATCTTATTCCGGATGAAAACGGTCCGGGCGATCCCGAAAGTGGTTTGCGGATAATTACGATCGAAAACGGGCCGGAGCTGCAGCTGGTAAAATACTACCCTGGCCTTGAGGTTGTTGAAATGCTGGAACGCGACACAAAATATAATCCTATAGGGGTAGAGGAAATCTACCCGCAGATCATGAGAATGGACCCGGATGTGATTCTGGTCGGCGAAATCCGTTTCCCGGTCGAGGCAATGTATACTTTGCGGGCCATGCGCTCCGGTCATGCCAATACAATGGCTTCTATTCATACGTATGACGCTGAAGCATGCTGTCAGGAATTAAGAACCAAGGTTCAAGCTGTCTCCAATGTCAGTGATAAGGTCATTAACACTGAAATCGTCACAGCAGTAGATATTATTATTCAATTAGGAATAGTGGATAGAAAAATTGAAATCACCCAAGTCTCTGAATTGGAGTTGGATGCGGAGTGCAATATTGTAATTAAAGATATCTTTAAAAGAGACAGCGATGGGAAAATGTACTTTAACCCCATAAGCAAAAAACTTGTTTATCGTCTTATGGCGAAGGGCAGAAAAAATGCCGGTGATGTTAAGAGGTGGTTGGTATGACGCTTGTTCTTTGTTATGGAATAAGCATTGGGCTCCTATTGTCTGTAATCGCCTGGTTTCTTGGAAAAAATGAAAAGAAGCAAGTATCCGAATTCTTTAATAAAAGGATTAACCATTTGCAGGACAAAGTAAAAAATAACAACAGGATAAGTAATTTCGCTATATATTACAATCAAAGAATCTATATAACAAATTTGAAGTTGAGCTTAAAAGCTCTCTTTTATATGAGTATAGGGTTTAGCTTTATTTCCTTTTTCCTTTCAATATTGATTCTTTCGGAGAAGATTCCAAATCCCACTTACCAGAATCCGGGGGCTGTAATCGTAAGCCATAATGTTCTCGGCACTATTATTTTTACGGTTATAGGCTTACTAATTCCTTGGGTTATGATAAATCTTATCTATCACAGTACGCGAAGAAGGCTGAATAAACAGGCCTTGAACACTTTTAGTCTTATCTTAAACAATTATATCGTCCGTAATAATCTTGAAGCCGCGACCTGGGATTCTATTGCCGCCATGCCGTCTCAAATGCGTTCTTTGTTCAGCCGGATCCAGTCCCGGGTGAATAAAGGGGAAGAATTCGACACGGTTGTATACAAAGTAGCTATAATTTTGAAACTGCAGTCTTTCAGGGACTTTTACAACGTTATCGTTTCTTCGAGGATGGCCGGAGGCAACACGGAAGAGCTTTTATACAGGCTTACGGACAAAATCAGATCAAGAAAAAACAGGGCGCAATCAATTAAAGAGGATCTTAATCCGCTAATCTCCAAAGCTGTGGCTTTTACGCTGGTAATGATTCTTACGTATTTAGGCGTAAGTCTTGTTTGGCCGGATTCATTGGCCCTGGTAAAACAATCTTCAATCGGGCACCTTTATACGAATGCCATCATTATCGCTGTCTTAATTGAGGCCGCTCTGTTGCTGAAATTCTTATCAATGGAGGATTAAGTAAGTATGAGTATACTATTGATTTGTTCTATAGGAATATCACTGGGTTTGATGCTGCTTTTGGCGGCGTTTTTTATTAAGACGAACCTCAGGGAGTCGAAGAGAATAAATTCTCTTGGCACTACTGAGCTTTCGTATAGACAAGCCCAGGAACCTGCTTTAGAAAAACTTCGCAAAAAAACGGCAAAATATACCTCTAAATTATTAAGCAAAACCTCGAAGCAGAATCGTTCGGCTTACATGCTGGAAATACTCAGACAGCCTGGAACAATGCCGATAGGATATGCGGAATATATGACTTTTAAAAAATTATCCCCCTTCATATTCGCCATTCTTTTTGGCTGTGCGGGCTTTTCCACGAAAGATTTGCTGATGGCAATAGGGCTGATTTGTACAGGCTTTTTTGTGGGGAGCATAGCACCCACGGCCATGCTTGCGTATTTTTACAACCAGTATAAAAATGCTCTCATCTATGAGTTGTCGGAAATCATGGCTTATATCGTTGATTTAAGAAAAGCGGGACAAACCATAGCCGATTCTATTCGCGGGGCCTTATTCGCGACCAATAAATTGCGGCCTCACCTGGAAAAGCTCCTGCAGGATATGTCCATAACAGGGCCAAAACCGGCACTTGCCAAATTGAGTAAAGAGACAGATATCGATGAATTGAAAAACTTAGCGGATATTTTGATGCAATCTATCACCATTGATAGTTCCAATATGGTTGCGTATATGGCAAGCCGGTCCCGGGACATTGAATATATTGAGGGATTAAAAGAAATAAGGCGGTATAAAAACAAAAAAATGCTTGTCGAAGCCTTAACCGCCATTCCTTTTATTATGATCCCGGTAATTATTCTTGTCCCGCTGCTATACCAGGCCAACCAAAGCCTTGGCCAAATAATGTAGGGAGGTGGCAATATGTGAAAAAAATTGTCTGCTGTCTGGCAGCAGTGCTGCGTGATGAAAGGGGGGATCTGATTCAAAATATCGTCTTGCTGTTCGGCGGCATTCTGGCAATGATAGGCATTGCGGTAATTCTTTACAATACAATAACCACTAAAATAGCCAATGACTCAGCCGGAATGAGCAAACTTAATTAAGAAGGAGGGTTATTTTTTTATGGGAAAAACTCTAAAAAGCCTTTACCAAGATGAAGGCGGTGATCTTGTCCAAAATATTATTTGGATCTTCGGTGGTGTTCTGGCTACTGTGGCAGCTGTATCGGTGTTATTTGTTACAATCCGGGGCAAATTGACGGATATGAATACCAGTATAACAAATATCACGACTCCATAATTAAAAAGTCCTCACCGTGAGGAGGAAGGGAGATGGCGGATAGTATATGTTCAGACGTATACTATCCGCTTAATATTATGCTGAAATTACGAAAAAAACCAATGAGGAACCCTGATAATGAACGGGGATCCACCTTGATTGAGTTCTTAATTGTTTTTGCCTTGTGGATGGCGATATTCTTCACATTCATATCAATGTTTTTCCTTAATAACTTGCAGGGTTCAATGGTTAATGCCGTAAATCTCGGGTTGGAAAGGGCTGCTATTGTTGGAGGAACTACGACAGAGGTCCGAAATCTAATTAAAGATCAGCTGAAACACACCGGCGTCGATACAGGTTTATTTGCGATTACCGGATCGGGCAGTGATGCCAGCCGTGTTGCATACGGACAATATATAACCATTTCCATAACTGGACCCCGAAAATTTACCGATTGGTCAAGCGGGCATCCGGTTTCCAAATCGGAGACGGTTACGGTGACCAAAATCATCATGAGTCAATATCTGCCTTGATGAGGTGTTTATGAAGAAGCTATTTAACATAATCAAAGACGAACGGGGTTCATCTTTAATTGAACTGCTGATTTTTCTAGGTATTTCTCTTGCCCTTATTGGCTGGGGGACGGATTACTACCATGCCATAAACATTAAACGGGGAATAACGGACAGTGTAAAATTTGCTGCTTTAGCAGCCAGCCAGCAAACCGACCAAGCCAAATTAAATCAAGGAGTTTTGGCGATAGACCCAGCGCAAGCGGATGCTGCTTTTCTAGAGATGTTAAAGAAAAATTTGTCTTTAGACAACAGCCTGAATCCGCTGCCGGGCTCGCCGGTTATTTATGTCAATAAAGCAACGCTTTATTATAAAACCTATAATTCTGATGTTTTGCCGACAGTAAGCCCGATTGACGGTCACGCTATCACTGAGCCGTCCTATGTGGCGTACATCGAAGTCAGAGTAAGACATGGTTTTACCCAAATCGTAAATTCAACCCCCTATTGGACTATCAAAGTAGCCAAAGACGCTGCTATAAAAATCTCACCATAATTTGAAAAGTAAGGATGATGCAAGAAATGGTCAATAATTTAGCATGGCTGATCCCTTTAATGATGCTGTCAATTTGTGTTCTGACGGATTGGCGGAAGCGGAAAATATATAATTGGGTGACAATACCCGGGTTTATTCTCGGGATAATTTATGTCATATACGCCAAAACATATTCCGTAAGTTATGGCGTTTCTTTCTTTTTTCTTTTCTTAATTCTCCTATTTGTCTATTCCCACGGGGCGATGAGGGGAGGTGATGTTAAATTGCTCTTGGCTCTCAGCCTGTTTTTAACACCCTGGGCCTTCTTCTTTAATTCAGCACTCTTTATGTTTTCAGCTTTCTTTTATTTCTTCTTTCAAACTGTACGGGTTAAAGGCTTATCCCAGACTATTAATGATGTAAAAACAGATTCTTTTGTTTTGATCGCTTTCGGAGAAAATAATAATTCCTTTGCAAATGGCGTCAAAAGAAGGATCTTCCCCGGTGGAGGAGCCGCGTTGATCTCTATATGCTATATACTTACTTCATTTTTGTTTTCGTATTAAAATTATTTTTAAGGGGATGTGAATATGGTGAAATGGGAATTGGATGTTTCGGATAACTTAAACCAAAGAACCGAAGGATTCAGCGCTTCGATAGGGATGAGCAGGGAAAGGTTTATCAGGCTTGCCATATTGTCTCAGCTGGAGGAAATGGAGATGAATATGGACGAACGTCGCAGAACTGCTGACCCGTCGGAGAAAAAAACACTTTCCCAAACCTACATCAAAATAGGCGATGAGGATGTTCCGGTAGATCCGAAAGGAGGATACGACCATGTTAAAGTTAAGAGTTAAAACATTTTCTATTCTGCTCCTTGTTTTGTCCTTGATTCTTATTGGATGCAGTTCAAAAAAGACTGAACCGGTCCAGGACGTTTCGGTACAACAAGATACCCTGACTCAAAAAGATGATCAAAGCACAGAAAAAGAGCTTGAGCCCATTAATGGGGCTGATCCTGAGCAAGTTCCGCAGCCGGAAGTTAAAACTGAAACAAAAGCTGATCCTAGTGCTGAGCCTAAAGCCCAGCCAAAGATAGAGCCGACTCAGCCAAGCAAGCCTGAGCCGAAGCAGAAACCTCCAGCTAGTTCCGGGTTATCTTTGTATAGCTTGGGGCATCAGGTCGATGTTCAAAATAACGCTGCCAAAACAGACAAAGAGAAAGCCGCTTATGAAGCGGCCGCCCGGTGGCTGGTAGAGTTCAAATCAACCGATTACAAGAAGCTTGAAGCCATATCCCAAATGCCGGGAAGCAGTTACACAACGGCGAATTTCCAAAATTCGTTGGACAACTTTTTTCCGAATTTCAAATCGGAAAGTATCAAAAACAAGGATACCAGACAAGTGAAGTCTTTATGCCTTGACGATATAAGTTTTAATCAAATCCCCCAATTAAATAATCAGGAAGGGGCTTTTCTTAAGCTGACTATCGTCATCAATGCGGCGCAGAATGGCGGCAACTTCTGGGTAAGCAAATATGAGGAAAGAATTATTTTGCTGCAGGTAAACGGGGTTTGGAAGGTCGATTCTGAAGAAAACACCCAGCTGAAGATGTAGGGGGTATGCTAATGAATTTAATAGCCAAAGATGAGTTGTATCAGTTCCGAAAATTCAACAACAAATACGAAAGGGAGCTGCGCAGCTCAGTTTACCAGGAAATTATGCCCGGCATGGGTTCCGGGGAGATTCTGGACGTTATTGCCGGCAATAAAAGCATGATGTTCTCTATGTCTCTCAAGCAAATAAAAAGACATAAGGAGTATTTTGAGGGGGATGTCGATTTCAAAAAGATGGCTGCCGCAGAGAATATTACTTACCCCGATAAAACAACCTTAATTGTAAAAACGACGCATGCCTGCAACTTGCATTGTCCGTATTGCTACGATGAGATGTTTCGCAAGGATCTTGACGCGGAAGGGAACAAAATCACGCTGGAAGTGGTCAGGCAGATTTTAAAAGTGTTCAAAGATGTGAATGTCGGCACCTGGATATGGCACGGCGGGGAGCCTTTGCTGATCGGAAAAGAATTTTATGAAGAAGCAAACGCCCTGATTAAGCAGCAATTCAAGAAAGCCAATATTTGCATGCAATCCAACTTGACGCTGATTGACGATGAAAACGCCGCTGTGTTGAGGAAGTGGAACATCCGGCCGGGATTCAGCTTCGATGGCTTAACAAACCATTTGACCCGGAAAAATACCGACAGGTTGATGAGGTCGATTGCCACAGCGGATAAAAACGAGGTCTTGGGCGGCGCCATCATGATCATTACGAAAGATAATATTCACCACATGATTGACGATTACGAATACTTTAAACGCTTAGGCCTGGGCTGCAAGATGAACCTCATCTTTGCGGCCCATAAAAATATGGATTCCTATACCCTGGGCGGGAAAATGGTTGCTGAGGAAATCTGCAAATTCTTTGACTATTGGATCTTAGATACTTATAGGCCTGCTGATTCGGATCTGTGCGAGAGATATCTCATGGCCGCGCTGGATGCCGGCGGTTCCTGCGCTTTTACGGACTGCGCCGGGAAGGATTACTGGTTTTCAACCCAGCCCGACGGTACGATTTATCATTGCGGCCGGGACTGGCCGGAGAGCGCCGACGTGTCTTTCGGAAATATTTTTGAGATGGAATCGGTTCAGGATATCTTAAATCATCCCAACCATAAAAGATGGCGCGAGGGAACCCGGCGGATGCTGCGGCATTGCGGCGACTGTGATTATTTCTACAGCTGTCATAGCGGCTGCTACAATGACAATATTCAGTATGATTTGACCATGAATAAGCCGGAACCTGAAAATTGCTACACCCACCGGTACGTGATCAGCCATATCATAAGCGTTATTAATGAAATTGATTATGACGATATGCCGAAATATAACCCGAGATTCTTGAACTTTTTATTCAGGCATCAATTCAGAAGCGCCAAAATGATGAAAAATATTTTAGAAGAATCGATTAAACGGATTGAAACTCCTGTCAACGCTGAAAACAAGCTGAAGGAGTTTCTCGTTATTTAAGAGAGGTTGATATTCATGATTAATATCTTTAATAAAAAACAAAAATTTCCCCCAAAGAACCAGACGCAGGAACTGTACTACTCAGTTCCTTTATTGTTTGACTATGAGTATATTCAGGAATTATTAAAGCTTAACAGCCAGGATAAGGCGAAGTATAAGATCCGTTCCGTATATAACAGTTTGCCTGTTACTTCCTATGCAAAATCAGGGCATGAACATGGCCGGTCGGTTAATTTGCAGGAAGACAGCGGCAAAATCCGGACTCTGGAAGATTTAAAGCCCTATATCAAAGAGCTTTGGGATAACGGTATAGCGTTCATTTATCTGATGAATAATATCTCAAGCGTTTCCCTGTATGACTTTGAATCGAATATTCCCCAACTGAAGCAGTTTGTCGAGCATCTGTCGGATATCGGGGTGAGAAGTATTACTGTCGGGAGCCAGCTTCTTGCGGATTTCTTGAAAGAGGAATTCAACGGGTTGGCAGTAAACGCCTCAACGATGATGGATATTCGGTCAATTAACCAGGCGAAGTATGTCAGCGAAAATCTTGGGATCTCCAATATCATTCCTGCTTCCGATCTCAATAAAGATTTTACTTTTATTGAATCCTTTAAAAAGCTGCTGCCTGATGTTGGCTTGGAGTTGATGGCCGATGAGGGCTGCATCTTTTGTTGTCCAACCAAGAATATTCACTATGCCTTGTTCGGCAAGCAGGAAAACATTCATAAATGCAGCCCCTTATTCCGGGAATTTCCTAAATTCATCTGCGATCAGATTACCTTTAAAAGTCCGGCCATTCAAATGGTGCTGAATAGGATTATTTACCCTTGGGAAATCCCTTGTTATGAGAAAATGGGGATTAACAGCATCAAGCTGGTTGGCAGGGATCACCCCAAGCCGGAACTGGTCAATAAGATAAAGGCCTACATGCTTGGCGCTACTGATCCGGAATATGCGCTGAATGAACTCTATAATACTTACAATTCACGTTTTATGAACAAAGTTTTCAATCCATACGGGACGCTGAAGATGAAGGAAATATTTGAGTTTTTGCCCAAGCTTGATTATTTCATGGGAAAAAAGCTGCAATGCGCCGCCGAATGCGGGGTCACATGCAAGTATTGTTTCAATAAAGCGGAACAGATCGAGAATTATCTTGCGGAGAAGGGGCAGCCGGATCTATTATCCTGTGTAGTAGGTGAATAGCGTGAAAATAAATCAGTTTAGCTTAAAAATAGGCATGCAAAACAAGGCTTTAAATACCTCGAAAATTAAGTTTCGGTTAAGCCACAGGGAGACTGGTATCTTTAATAATACCTTGGGAAATTAGAAGTTTTATAGCCTGTTTAACAGCTTTCTCTTTCTGCTTTTCCAGCATTTCTTGCGGCATATCAATATTATACAGATCACTTGGATTGAACTCTTCGCCGGTGATAAACATGTGGTAGATGGCGGTGAGTATCATCCTTGCGATAGCGATTATGGCTCTTTTCTTGCCTCTCCTTTTGCAAAAGCGTTCATACTTGATTCTGTAGTAAGGAGAACGGTTCGACATCACGGCTGCATGGGCAACTTGCACCAATGCAGGTTTGAGGTAAACACCGGCACGTGTTATGCGAACAGATTTCTTCTTACCAGCAGATTCATTATTGCCTGGTGTTAGGCCCGCCCAGCAGCATAAACGCTTGGAAGAGCCAAACTGAGACATATCGGTGCCAATCTCGGAGATGATACTGATAGCAGAAGTCCTGTCAACTCCGGGAATGGTACAAAGAAGGGTAATGGCACTCTCATACGGTGCTACCATCTTATCAAGTTTCTCATCGAGCTTTTCAATAGATCGCTCAACAAATTTCAGATGAGAACGAACCATTACAATACGTTCCTTTTGTTCCTTGGTCATCTGATATCCTTCAATGGATTCAACAACAGTATCTGCTTTCTTCTTCAATGAGCTTTTTAGAAGAGATGAACAGTATTGGGGGTCAAACGAGTCAGTTGAAATCAAGTAGTCCGTGATGGAAGAGGCAGATTTGCCAAACATGTCGGAAACGACAGCATCAAGGGCTACATTGCAAACAGTAAAGGCATTTTGGAAACGGTTCTTTTCGCTGCTTTTGCAGGAAACAAGCTTGTAGCGGTAGCGGGTGTATTCCCGCAGAATGCGAATTGGTTTGTTGGGGATATAACTACCTGGGACCAAACCTAAGCGGAAGAGATCGCCAATCCACTTGGAATCTTTGACATCATCCTTGTTCCCTTTCACAGCTTTGACCCATTTGGGGTTGGCGACAGTAATGCGAATAGTATCTTCCAAAAGATTATAGACAGGGACGTAATACTTCCCGGTAGATTCCATGCAGACATCAAAGCAGTTGTTATCGATTAACCACTGCTTGAACGCAAGAATAGAATTATGAAACGTAGAAAACCTTTTTTTAGAATAATGAGGAGTAATTCCTTGGGAAGTAATGAGTGTGGCAACGAGAAAAGTCTTATGCACATCGATGCCACAGCATATAGGGTAAACGACTTTCATAGCACAGCCCTCCTTTCATCATTGAGGAGGAAGACATTGACTGAATCATCACACCTTTAACGAGCAGCTAAAGCAATGATTAGCGTGCGGTCTTATAGAACCACTTATTTGTGCTTGAAAGATGATTCTTACACTGGTTGATATACTGATTTAAGCTTGAGAAGAGCAGTCTACGACTCACCTCACCGTGCTTTGTAGTATATCTTCTCCTCAAGCTAATCATAACAAAGCGGGTAATAGCCGCGCACCTTTTTTCATGACTATTTGTGCCGCCAGCAGCGCGGCGGAATGGAGGTTGATATGGCAAGAACGTTTTCGAGATTAAAAAAATTGCTGTTTGCCTTTGTTTCATTAAGCATCCTGCATGCTTCAATAACCCAAGATCTGGTTCTTGACAACAATCATCCGGACCGGCCCAAAGCCAAGGAGGGTAAATACTCTAAGGCTCTGGGCCTTAAGTTTTCCTTGCAGCCCGAAAAAGCTTTCGCTTGGGTGGAATGGTCCTGGCCTAATTCGGGATGGACCAATTATGGAAATTACGGCGCTTATACCGATGTCTACAACAACACTTACGGCAACTATGTAAATTGGAACGCCAATTACTCTAATGCCGGTGCTTGGGAAAACCATACGCAATGGGAAAACCATACCGAAACATGGAGCCAATATTCGAATTGGACTGCTTATTCCAATTACAGCAACTATGGCAACTATGGCGATTGGGGCGCTTACAGCAATTATTCTAATTACAGCGATTGGAATAACTGGACACCGCCCCCCTCGGTTGTGGCCAGCGTACAGGCCGTCGCCTTCCCTAACACCACAATTCAGATTACAGCTACAACGACCGGGAGCACCACTTCCGTCAATGCGACCAATTCTTTAAATTCAACAGTAATTGCATTTACAAATACCGGAGGAAATACATGGGTGGGATCTTTTACGATTCCCGCCGGGACAACTGTTCAGCCGATAACTTTTTATGTTACTGCCAGCAATAGTTCAGGATCGAGCAATGCTGTTGCCATTACAAATGTGAAACACTTTCAAAATGTCATTACCCGCTAGATGAAAGCTTCATTGCTATTATTTTGCTGTCCAAATGTTTTAAAGATATCTATTTCTCCTTCTTGATTACGATGTGTGCCGCCAGTGGCGCGGCAGAATGGAGTCTCCTATGAATATTATGTTAAATAATTACTGCAACTTGAAATGTTCCTATTGCTTTGCAAACTGTGATCCAAAAAACAAGGTCGATATTTCTGATGATAATTATGGATATATAATCGATTTCTTTAAGAAGTCGGCACACGTTGATTTAAGGCTGCTCGGGGGTGAGCCGACACTGCATCCAAACTTTAAAAAGTGGGTGAATCAAGGAATAAATGATCCGTTTTTCCGAAGAATCCAGATTTTCACCAATGCAATTGCTTTAGATCATACCTTGAGCCGATCCATTGTGGATAATAAGGTTTCATTTCTGATTAATTTAAATGGGCCGGATGTAATCGGTGAGCATCTATATAATAGGACAATAGACAATGTAGAAAACCTGGTATTCGAATATCGCAGAAAGAATATCGAACCCCAGGTTACGCTCGGCATTAATATCTTTGAGCCGGATTTCCAATATCAATATATTATTGAGCAAAGCAAAAGGCTAAAATTAAAGACCATCCGGTACAGCATTACAGTACCCTCGGATAATAACCAGAAGGGTAGTCTTGAACATTACGAAAGTTTTGTCCCCAGAATTGCTGAGTTTTTAGATGATTGCCATAGAAACGGGATCTCTCCTCATGTTGATTGCAATAATCCGCCCAAGTGTATCTTTACAAATGAGCAGCTTGTGAATTTCATCTACTCGGGTTTTGATTTGATTCACAAGGGAATGTGTTCGCCGGTTATGGATATAAGACCCGACTTGAGTGTCGCCCGATGTTTCGTTTTTGAAGATTATCTGAGGGTGAATATCAAAGACTTTAATACTGTTCAAGAGGTCAACGATTTTTTTCTATGTGAGATTGACAGTAAAAGATATAGCAATCCTCCGTTTCAGCAATGCTCTGGATGCAGGTTCTGGGACGAAAAGAAATGCATCGGCGGTTGTTTAGGGTATAGTATAAAGGGAAAATCGTCTGATTGCTATGCCGGATAGCTTTTCTCGCAGTGATAGTATAGTAAATTTTTTCAATGACATTTTTAAAAATTCAAAGAGAGTTATTTTTATGACGTTTTTAAATGACTTCCAGTTGCCTGAAACCCTATGGACGTGGCAAAAATAATAGCGTATAATTCAAAATATAATATTTGAGTCAAGAAGACTCTAATTAACTTATTACAAATAAACGCCGATTAACTAAACATGACAATGAGCCACGAAGGTTGAGGAATCCGCAGGAGCGGGTATTCAGCATCGTGGTTTTTTATTTTTATGAAAAGTATGAAGTGCCAATCAAATAACGCAAGCGCAAACTAAAGGAAGTGAACGTATTGGTAAAAATAAGTATATTCTGCTGTTCAAAAGTTACCCAAAAACTCGGCTGTTCCAGTACCCAATGCCTCTGTGCCCTGAAAAACAGAATTGGCGCATATAGCAGGCACACAAGAAATACAGAGGTCCAATTAGTCGGTTTGGTCAATTGTCCGGGGTGTCCCTCCGAGATTGGACCGGAGAGGCTTGCAAAGCAAATCAAGAATTTGACTGAATATCAAGTGGATGAAATTTATTTCAGCAGCTGCATGAATACTTTTTGTGTCTTTCGTTATGATTATCAAGCACTGATTGAACGGGATTACCCCGAAGTAGAAGTCATTTTTGATACAGGCAGACCGCATCTTCCTCCAATCCAAATAGAATTTGCTTTGTAAAATAACTGATGGGACTGGAAAAATGAAAAAAAGAAAAACGGTTATTATTACCGGAGCATCAAGAGGGATCGGCAGAGCGATGGCTGCATTGTTTGCATCGGAAGGCTATCATGTGCTATTTACCTATAACCGGTCGGGAATCGAAGCATATAAAACATATAATGACTTAAAGAAAAAGGGTCAGTCAGTGATAGTTTGTAAAACGAATATAACCAAACGTAAGCAGACCGATTTAATGGTTGAACGTTGTATTAAGCTATTCGGCAGTGTAGATATTTTAATTAATAATGCCGGGATAGCTCAACAAAAGCTTTTTTCAGATATTACTGAAAAAGAATGGGATATGATGATTAA
Organism: Dehalobacter sp. TBBPA1; assembly: GCF_040931655.1. Classification (NCBI taxonomy): domain Bacteria; kingdom Bacillati; phylum Bacillota; class Clostridia; order Eubacteriales; family Desulfitobacteriaceae; genus Dehalobacter; species Dehalobacter sp. TBBPA1. Next base: position 199,630 of record NZ_CP162385.1, read on the forward strand.
TACCAATCTTAAAGGCGTTTTTAACAGTACTCAGAGTGTTCTTAAACACATGCTCGTACAGAAGAAAGGTAAGATTATCAATATTTCTTCAATATGGGGAATGGTCGGAGCCTCTTGCGAGGTCCATTATTCCGCGGCTAAGGCAGGCGTGATCGGCATGACGAAAGCCTTGGCCAAAGAATTGGCACCATCAAATATCCAGGTCAATTGCATTGCTCCGGGCATTGTTCAAACGGACATGATTAATCCTTTCACAGATGAAGAGTTAAACGTCTTAAAACAGCAAACTCCTTTAATGAAACTAGGAAGTCCGGAGGACATAGCTTCTTGCGCTTTATTTTTGGCATCCGAGGGAGCGGATTTTATTACGGGCCAGGTTATAAGTCCAAATGGCGGATTTGTAATTTAGATTGGCAAATACAAGATTGTTTAATAGACATAAAATGTTGAAAAGGGTATAATAGCCTCAAGTTTTTAATACAGACTGGTTTAGAGAAATTGTTATCTTATTAGTTGAGGGGAACGGAATGCGGATTGCTGTAATAGATGGTCAAGGCGGCGGCATCGGCAAAGCGATTGTCGAAAAGCTTCGGAGGGAACTGCCTGAAGATATGGAAATCATTGCTCTGGGCACAAACGCACTGGCCACATCTTTTATGCTGAAGGCTGGTGCCAATGAGGGGGCTACAGGGGAAAATGCGATTGTTTTCAATGTGGGCAAAGTTGATATCATTATTGGCACGGTAGGAATAATTGCCGCGAATTCTATGCTTGGCGAGTTAACTCCCCTTATGGCCAAAGCAATTGCTGAAAGTCCGGCGAGAAAAATACTTCTGCCGCTAAACCGGTGCAATATTGACATAGTAGGAGCGGATAAAAGCCAACCCCTGCCGCATTTGATAGATAGTGCCATCCAAAATATTAAAGCATTATTTTGAGGTGAGGAAAATGTGTGAAGCGAATGTTTATCTAATTGATGGAAAAGGAGAAGAAAAACTGTTTCTCGAATCTGTAGACAAGATATTTCCAGAAGAAGAAAACCTTGTGCTGGAGAATATCTTTGGTGAAAGGAAAATTGTTAAGGCGAAAATCAAAGGAATGGAACTGGTAGATCATAGAATCGTGCTGGAAAAATAGGTTATTTAATAAATATTTTTTTGATATAGACATGTAAGCTAATATATTTTATAATTTGACTAATAAAATGAGTCATGAAGGCTCATAGGATATTTAGATCCAAAAAAACAAACGAAAGATATGGATTAAAGCAAGCCACGAAGGCTGAGAAACATCCGCAGGAGCGGAGGTTTAGCTTCGTGGTTTTTTATTTTTGCTAAATTCCGTATTTTAGTAACAAGAGAACAATGAGAATTTTAATCCCCCCCTAGCGGATTGTAGAATATGGGAAATCCTGATATTCTGATTTTCAACTGAGGTGATAAAAATGAATATTGAAGAAATCCGCGAAAGATGGAGCCTGAAAGAACAAAACAAAAAAGCCAGCGTAGATATGTGGAATTCAATGGCCGCAAGCTTCGGTGAAAATGTTCGCCCTGGTTTTGAGGAAGATGCGTTTTTGAAGCTGCTGCTAAACAAGAATATGCTGAATCCGGAAGGACTGATCCTGGATGTCGGATGCGGCGCGGGCAAATATGCGTTGGCCTTAGCAGGGAGATGCAGTCAGGTGACCGGAGTTGACCTGTCTCCCCAAATGATTGCGATCGCCGAACAAAAAAAGAAAGAATATAAAACCGACAACGCTGCTTTTCATTGTAAGGATTGGCATAACCTGGATCTTATGCAGGTCGGGTGGCAACATAAATTCGACCTCGTGTTTGCCCATATGACGCCGGCCGTTCAAAGTGCGGATACTTTTGAAAAGCTGAGTGCCGCGTCAAAAGGCTGGTGTATACTCTCCAAGCCGATTCGGCGAACCGATCCGGTGTCTGATGCCGTTAAAGCGCTGGCTGGAATCAAGGATAAACGGGAAAGCAGCGACGAAGAGCTGGTATTCGCGTTTGAGCTACTTTGGCGTCAGGGGTATCTTCCGGAACTGCAATACGAGAAGCAGGTCTGGAAAATGAAGAAAACGTTGGAGCAAGCAAAAGGTATGTATATCAACCGGATAAAAACCTACCGCGATATTTCCTCTGCAGAGGAAAAAGAAATCGAAACCTATTTGGGATCCCTGGCCAAGGACGGTTTTGTTTATGAAGAGGTTGATACAACCGTTGCAACAATGGTTTGGCAGGTTTAATGAAATACCGAATCGATAATAGCAAGCAAGGAGGAACTAAAATGTGTGTAAAACCTACTGAATGGGAAAAGGCGGTGGAATTCCATGGACATCAGTGTCCGGGACTGGCTATCGGCTATAAAGCGGCAGTCACGGCTCGGGAAAAAATGGGCGTGCGCTTTTCTGTGGATGAAGAAATTGTCTGTGTTACCGAAAACGATGCCTGCGGCGTCGATGCGATCCAGGTCATGACCGGCTGCAGCATGGGAAAAGGGAATCTGATCTATAGGGGAACCGGTAAAATGGCGTTCAGTTTTTTTAACCGGAGAAACGGGGAAAGCCTGCGATTAATTCTAAAGCCGTTTGAAGGGGAAATGAACAGGGAAGAGCGTCAGGCATATATCCTGAACGCCCAGGCAGAAGAAGTTTTTCAGATGATGAAACCAAGTTATGAATTGCCTGAAACGGCAAGGCTCTTTACCTCAGTAGTTTGTGAAGTCTGCGGAGAAAACGCGCCGGAACATAAAATCAGATTGCAGGACGGCAAAAAAGTCTGCCTGGACTGTTTCAAAGATTACGGCAGGGGCTGGTAGAGATATAACGGTAGAAAAAAATTAAAAGGAACAAGACTTAATGAAGCATAAACAAACTGATGCGGGTAATTTACAAGAAAAGGATATTTATCACCAATATACGCATAAGAAAAAAATAGTGATTTTGGTGTTGGCTTTTTTAATTGTCTTGTTAGCTATAGCCGCGGTCAACGCCGGCTCATTTAATCTCAATCCGCTTCAGGTAATTCAATCGCTCCTGGGAAAAGGAAGCGATGCTTCCAGTGTTGTCATCTGGCAAATACGGATGCCCAGGATTCTGGCGGCGATAACTGCCGGCGCCGGGTTGGCGGTGGCCGGATGTGTCATGCAAAATAATCTGAGGAACCCGCTGGCCGCGCCCGATACGCTGGGGGTCTCCCATGCGGCGGCTTTCGGAGCGAATATTGCTATTATTGTTTTAGGTGCCGGCAGTATTTCCAGTACAAGTACGGATGCGGTGACCATCAATAATCCCTATCTGGTTACGCTTTGTGCTTTTGCCTGTTCCATGGCGGCAACGCTGGTGATTCTGCTGTTGGCAGGAATACGGGGGTTTTCGCCCGAAGCCATGATCCTGGCAGGGGTAGCGCTGAATTCCCTGTTTATGGCCGGAACCATTCTGATCCAATATTTTGCCAGTGATGTCCAGGTGGCTGCTGCAGTTTTTTGGACTTTCGGGGATCTGGGAAGGGTTGCCTGGCGGGAAGTATTGATTCTGGCCTGCCTGGTAATTTTCGCCTTTATTTATTTCCTGTTTAAAAGGTGGGACTATAACGCGCTGGACAGCGGAGAAGAAACCGCCAAAAGTCTGGGCGTTCACGTAAAAAGAGTCCGGCAGGGAGGTATGTTTGTTTCGGCGTTAATAGCGTCTGTAGCCGTATCTTTTCTCGGTATTATCGGTTTTGTCGGACTTATCGCGCCTCAGATCATGCGCAGGATTATCGGCGGTGATCACCGCTACCTGATACCGGCTTCCGCTCTGATGGGATCCGTGCTGATGCTTTTTTCTGATACAATCGCCAGAACCATGGTTGCACCGGTGGTTCTTCCGGTCGGGGCTATTACTTCTTTTTTTGGCGCGCCGCTCTTTTTGTACTTGCTGGTGAGGGGGTATCAAAGACGATGATTTTATCCGTCAAAGGATTGGCGTTTCAATATCCGAGCCGGGAGGTATTGCAGGATATTAATTTTACCGTGGCCAAAGGAGATTTTCTGGCTATTCTGGGAGTAAACGGCGCGGGGAAATCCACGCTGCTGAAATGCCTGAATAAAGTGTTAAGCCCTCATGCCGGCACGGTGTTTATCCGGGAGGAAGATACCGGCAAGCTTAGCCGGAGGGAACTGGCCAAAAGAATCGGTTATGTTGCCCAACGCCAGGAAGGTGCCTTCGCCACGGTATTTGATGCTGTTCTTTTAGGAAGAAAACCGTATATTCAATGGGAAGCTTCCCAAAAAGATCTGGAAATCACCCGTAAGGCTTTAAAATCGCTGGATCTGGAAGGATATGCCTTGCGTTACCTGAATGAACTCAGCGGAGGAGAACAGCAAAAAGTTGTCATTGCCAGGGCCTTGGCGCAAGAACCGGAACTTCTTTTGCTGGACGAACCGACCAGCAGCTTGGATTTGAAAAACCAGTTTGAGGTCGCCAAAATTGTCCGGAATGTTGTCCAAGACAACCAAATGTGCGCGGTGGTCACGATGCATGACTTGAATCTGGCGATCCGATATGCCAATAAGTTCCTCCTGCTGAAAAACGGCGTTATTTTTGCAGCCGGAGGTCTTGAAGTGATGACGCCCGAAAATATTGAAAGTGTTTATGCTGTACCGGTCAAAATCAAAGAAATCGAGGATATTCCGGTTGTGGTGCCGGTTTAAATATTCCGACCCAATGAGAGTATCAGGACAAAAAATTAAACTGAAGGAAAATATGAATTGGAGGATAAAAATGAAAAGAAAGTTTATCTCACAAAGACAATTAATCGCACTGACACTGGCGGTGCTATTCTGTCTGACATTTTTGATCAGCGGGTGTTCCGCCCAATCTTCCCAGAATGCTTCTGCGAAAATCACTGTGACGGATACGCTGGGAAGACAAGTTGAAATCAACGGAACAGCTAAAAAAGTGGTTGCGATCGGTCCAGGAGCCTTAAGGCTTTGCTGCTATTTCGAGAATACGGATATATTTGCGGGTATTGAGCAAATGGAAATCGACAGTCCGACAGGAAGACCATACCTTTACGCCAATCCGTCGCTGGCGAAGCTTCCGGTTATTGGGCCGGGAGGACCCAATAACGCTCCGAATCCGGAACAAATCCTTGCCGTAAAACCGGATGTTATTTTTACAACTTACGCAGCGGATCAAGCCACTGCCGATAACTTGCAGTCCAAAACCGGTATTCCGGTTGTGGCGTTAAGCTATGGCCAAACATCAACTTTTGATCCCAAGGTTGATGCTTCCCTGACACTTATCGGCAAAATTATCGGCATGGATAAAAGGGCTCAGGAATTAGTCGGCCTGATGGCCCAATATAAGACGGATCTGGATACCAGGACCAAAGATGTGGCTGACACTCAGAAACCATCCGCTTATGTCGGCGGCTTAGGAATGAAAGGCGTCCACGGCATAGAGAGTACGCAGGGCAATTACTCGCTCTTTAATGCCGTCCATGCCAAGAATGTAGTTGATGAAACCGGAAAAACAGGTTCTTTGATGATTGATAAAGAAAAACTGATCAGTTGGAACCCGGATAAGATTTTTCTTGATGGAGCCGGATACCCTTCCGTACTTGAAGACTATAAGAAAAACCCTAAATTCTATCAAAGTTTGTCTGCAGTAAAGAACGGGGAACTTTATGCCCTGCTTCCGTATAATTACTATACGACCAATATTGATACATCAATCGCTGATGCTTATTACATCGGCAAAGTCCTTTATCCGGAGCAGTTTAAGGATATTGATCCGGAGAAAAAAGCGGCTGAAATTTATCAGGCGCTTTTAGGAAAAGATGCTTATGCCCAGATGGCTAAGGATTTTGGTGGGTTTAGGAAGCTTGAGCTGAAGTAAAACGCTTTTTCTCAGTCAATCGTTAGCTTTTAATTGATATAAACATAGAAATTAACGCCCATCAGGTTGAAAAACACACCTGATGGGTTACTTCTAATCATGATAGTAAAGAGGTGTTTCATGTGATGCTGGAACCGCGTAAAAGAGAACAGATTATGCCTTTGTCGGTCGCCCTTATTTCCACAATGAGCAAAGATGGCGTGCGCTCCCTGGTCGAACATTACCCCGATTCTAAGACCCTATGAGGAAATCGTTTTGGCTTCCTGGATTAAGAGAGATACATTAATCAATATTCGACAAACCCGAGAATTTGTCATCAATATCCCTCCGGCTAATCTGGCTGATGCAGTGATGGTTTGTTCCAAGAACTATCCTCCGGAAGTTGACGAGTTTCTGAAAGCCGGTTTAACTCCGTTTCCGTCGAAACAGATCAAGGTTCCGGGAATTGAAGGATGTTTGGCCTGGGCGGAATGCAAGCTGGTTGAAGAAATACTCAGGGAAAAGTATTCGTTGGTGATTGGTCAAGTTGTTCACCTGGAGGTAAATGCGTCTTTTTTCAATGAGAACGGAGACATGGATTTTGAACGTGCTCGGCCGCTTTCAGTCATGTTGGGTAATGAACAAATGTGGTTTACGAGGCCGGTTTTTACCGGAAGGAAAGCAGACTATGCCGAGATGTTTGATAAATGAGCAAAATAGTTGAATAGAACTATCGTCCTTCAATATCAAGGGGGTTAACATGAAAATTACAGTCTTATATGTCAGCGTTACAGGCAATACGGAAAAAATGGCGGGCTATATTCAGCAAGGAATTGAAGAGGTTGGTTGTATAGAAGTAAAGCTGATGAATCTGGTGCAGGAAGATACTGTCGATTATGAATTTGTTGAGGACAGCCAGGCGGTCATTATCGGGACCCCGTCCTATGCGGCAGACTTGAGCTGGCAGTTGAAAAAGTGGTTTGATACGGATTGGAATTGCAGCTTGGCAGGAAAACTCGGCGCAGCGTTTGCCACGGCAAACTGTCTGCATGGCGGGGCAGACCTGGCCATTTCCAGCGTCTTAAGGCATATGCTGGTCAAAGGTATGCTGGTGTACTCATCCGGGATGGGCTGCGGCAGACCGTTCATTCATTTGGGACCTGTTGCGTTAAAAGACGATCTGGAGGGGAAAGAAGATCTATTTCAGCTGTTTGGAAGACGGGTTGCGGAAAAAGCGGTGGAATTATTTAACTAAAGTCGTAATTGGGGATGCGTCATAGCAGTTAAACGCTGAAAGAAAACAAGAAGGTTTCTGCTTTGCTTTAATTGTATTCGTTTTCATAGCCCTAATTATCAAGTTGAACAATAAGCTATGGAAATTTGCCATCAGACAATAATCAGAATGGGAGTCTTGAACATTATGAAAGTTATGTTCCTGGATTAGTTAGTATCATCTGCTTGCAATGCAAGAAAGCTTTTCCTCGCGGGGATAGTATGGTAAATTCTTTTAAAATCATTGGTGCTTGAATAATTGTATTTGTTCTAACATTGACAAAACTTCTGATTGTATTTGCTAGAGTAGGTTTCGTTATGATTTAATGTATTTAATTTTTTTCGACCAAGTTTTTAACAGGAAAATAATTGATTTAAATAAAAGTTGGCAGGTTATATCTTTGTACTGCCGACTATTTTTAATTTTATAAGGATGAAATTAAATGAAATCAATACAGCAGGTTATTGACATATGTTCAAAAATATCTATAATTATAATCATAAAGGGCATATGTCAATAACCAAAAGAGGAGGGAATTCTTATGCCGGGAAGAGACGGAACAGGTCCTTTGGGCCGCGGAGCAATGAGTGGTAAAGGTCTGGGGTTATGTACCGGAGTGAATGCTGCCAGAAATGGTAACGGATCTGGTTTGGGCCGAAGAAGAGGCTATGGCAGAAATTTAGCGGATAATATGATGCTTTCTTCATCGAGAAAGGAATTGCTTTTAAGTCAAAAAGAACTCCTTGAAAAAAGACTCCATTTGATCAACAAACAAATAGAAAGTAAATAATAAACAAAGAATAGCAGGAGGACGCTCCTGTTACTTTCTTACAAAAAGAGGGAAAGCCAATTATGCCAAGACCAAGAAAAGGTAGAAAAGTATGCTGCTTGCCGGAAAGCAGTCTTTTTGGGCCACTTAACGCTGTCATCAATCAGGAGGATTTAGTCTTAATGCTGGTTGATGAGTATGAAACAATACGGCTCATTGACTTACAGGGTTATACGCAGGAAGAGTGCGCAGAACAAATGCATATTGCACGTACCACTGTTCAGCGTATTTATAACGATGCCCGGAAAAAGCTGGCGGAATCTCTGGTGAACGGAAAAGTCCTGCGGATAAAAGGCGGAGATTACGAGCTTTGTGAAGGATTGGAAAAAACCTGCCGTTGCGGGGGTTGCCGCAGGCACCGTTGGGCAGAATTTTCAGGGGCTGATAACAAAGAAAACTAAGTAGTCTGAAATTAAGCACAGGGAGGATTGATTATGAAGATTGCCATACCCGTAGACAACAATTCGATGGATTCGAGCGTTTGTATTTCTTTTGGACGGGCTCCATACCTACTTATTTACGATACCGAAACAGAAGGAAGCAACTTTTTGGATAACAGTGCCGCTGCCAGCCAGGGCGGAGCGGGAATTAAAGCTGCCCAGAATATTGTAGACAGTGGAGCAGAGGCAATCATTACACCGCGTTGCGGAGAGAATGCGGCGGAAGTACTCAAAGCGGCGGAAATTAAACTCTATAAAAACACCAATAACTCAATCCGGGATAATATAGAATCTTTTAAGGAAGGAAAATTAAATTTGCTGGACGATATTCACCCCGGTTTTCACCAGCATGGAGGAAACCAATGAAAATCGCTGTCTTAAGCGGCAAAGGAGGTACGGGCAAAACCCTTGTCTCTGTCAACCTGGCTGCAGTGGCACTGGACGCCGTTTATATCGACTGTGATGTCGAAGAACCAAACGGCCATTTATTCTTTCAACCGAAGGACTTACAGAAGGAACGGGTCACGGTTAAGCTTCCCCAGGCTGACCCAGAGCTGTGCACCGGGTGCCGTACCTGTGTCAATTTCTGCAAGTTCAACGCCTTGGCTTATATTAAAAATAAGCTGATTGTCTTTAACGAGGTTTGTCATTCCTGCGGAGGATGCCTGCTTTTCTGCCCGCAAAAGGCGATTTCGGAAAAAGAAAGGGAAATAGGTCTGATCCAAAGCGGAATATCCGGCAATGTCCGGGTCGTGTCCGGAATGATGAATATAGGAGAAGCATCAGGGGTGCCGGTTATTAAAAAGCTTTTGCAAGATAGCCGTAAGGAAAATAAAAATGTTTTTATAGACTGTCCTCCAGGGAGCGCCTGTATGGTCATGGAGAGTATCAAAGATGTCGACTATTGTATTCTGGTAGCGGAGCCAACTGTTTTTGGCGTTCATAATTTAGAAATGGTGTATGAACTCGTAAGGCTTTTTCAGAAACCATTTGGCGTTGTCCTCAACAAATGTTTAGAAGAAGAAAACCCTGCCGAAGATTTTTGTCTGCAAAACCAGATTACAATTCTGGAAAAAATCCCGTTTGATTTGGAATTGGGCACCATGAATTCCAATGGACAGATCGCGGTAAGAAAGCATCCAAAATACAAAGACCTGTTTCTAAACCTGTTGAAGACGGTAAGTAAGGAGGCTAGGCATGAAACAGCTTCTGATACTTAGTGGCAAAGGCGGTACCGGAAAAACGACCATCGCAGGTGCTTTTATCAAGCTTGCTGAGGCCAGGACTTATGCTGATTGCGATGTGGATGCACCTAATCTTCACCTGATCAGGCCTCACGCTTCACTGTACAGGCGATCGGATTATTATGGCATGGAAAAAGCGGTTATGGATGCGGATTTATGCAAGAGTTGCGATCTTTGCAGGCAAAACTGCCGCTTTGAGGCCATAAAGGAAAGTAACGGCAAATATGCGGTTGAGTCTTATGCCTGCGAAGGCTGCGGCGTGTGTGAAGCAGTTTGTCCGATAGGGGCGGTTTCTCTTCAACCGGCTGTAGCCGGAGAGTTGATGCTTTATAAAGATAATGGGGTTTTCTCTACCGCCAGGCTTAAAATGGGCAGCGGTACTTCCGGCAAGCTGGTGAGCGAGGTTAAAAAGCAGTTGAAGCAGGAAGCAGCGGATGCTGATCTGGTCATTATCGACGGTTCGCCGGGAATCGGTTGTCCGGTGATCGCTTCGCTTAACGGAGCGGACATGGTCCTGATCGTTGCCGAACCATCTCTGTCAGGGATTAGCGATATGAAGAGAATCATTGCAACAGCAGAAAAGTTTAGAATAAAAATCGGAGTTTGCATTAACAAGTATGATACCAACAAAGAGCTCGCCCAGAAAATAGAGGCATTTTGCCAGGAGCGGGATCTGTCTATCGTAGGCAAAATTCCTTTTGACACTGCAGCAATAAAAGCTATAAACAAGGGAGAAGTTATTGTAGATATTGATTGTCCCGCAGGATGGGCGGCAACCAATGTTTTTTATAAAACGTTAAAGCTAATGAATAGCTGAATGATCAGTTTCGAAGGTAAATCAGGATAACGATCAACCGAAATTAAATTGATAACTTAAGTATAAGGAGAGAACGTAAAATGAGCGAAAATTGCAATCAAAATTGTAATACTTGCAGCGATGAATGCGCCGACAGAAAAGAGCAAACAGACTTTACCGCCAAACCGCATGAACTGAGCAATATCAAAAAAGTGATTGGTATTGTCAGCGGCAAAGGTGGCGTCGGTAAATCGCTGGTAACTTCCATGCTGGCTGTAACCATGAATAGAAGGGGTTATAAGGCCGCCATACTTGATGCAGACATAACAGGCCCATCCATTCCTAAGGCCTTTGGCATTACGCAGAAACCTGATGCCAGCGAACTTGGCCTGTTTCCCCCCAAGAGCAAAACTGGCATCCAGCTTATATCGATCAATCTGCTGCTGGAAAATGAGACAGATCCGGTTATTTGGCGGGGTCCGATACTTTCCGGCGTAATTAAACAGTTCTGGTCGGAAGTGATTTGGGGGGATGTGGATTTCATGTTTATCGATATGCCCCCTGGTACGGGCGATGTGCCGCTGACGGTATTCCAATCTATCAAGCTGGATGGCATTATTATCGTGGCTTCGCCTCAGGAGTTGGTTTCCATGATTGTTTCCAAAGCGGTTAAAATGGCCAAATCAATGAATATTCCTATTTTGGGGCTGGTAGAAAACATGTCTTATTTTAAGTGTCCGGAATGTGACAAAGTATATAAAATATTTGGGGAAAGCACCATTGAGAAAATTGCTGAACAGCATCAATTAAAAGTTCTTGTCAAGCTTCCTATTGATCCGAAGATAGCGGCAGCCTGCGATAAAGGGATGATCGAGTTTTATGACGGGAATTGGCTTGACGGAGCAGCGGACATTCTGGAAAACTTAGAGGAGAATAAAGACAATACGATTTTGGAGGATAAAAAAAGGAGAAATACCAATATGAAAATTGCCGTAGCGATTGAAGGAAAAGAGGTTGCCAAACATTTTGGACACTGTGAGGGTTTCGTGATTTTTGAGACGGAAAATCAACAGATTATGAATAGTGAAACTATACCGAACCCCGGACACCGTCCTGGATTTTTGCCGAACTTTTTAAACGATATGGGAGTTAAGGTGATTATTTCAGGCGGCATAGGAGGCGGAGCAATTGAAATATTCAATGAAAAAGCTATTGAGGTCATAACCGGTGCCTCAGGAGATGCACAAGCTGCCGTAGAGCAGTATTTGCAGGGAAATCTGAAATCGACTGAGTCTGTTTGTCATGAACACCAGCACCATGACGAGTGCGACGGACATTAATTTTGTTTTTAATTGCTCACCTGGTCCGAATATCGGTCAGGAAATTTAACGATAACAGCGATATTAACATATGACTCATGCAACTTTTAAACCTAAAAACAAATTGATATTATTTATTGGAGCCTGCCTGTTTGGCGGGCTCTTAAAGCAGTACTTACGTTAATTTAGAGTGCAAATAGATGCATTAATAACATTTGGAGTAATTTCAGTATAGCCGGATTGGAAAAGGCCCTTTCATTCAGGCTTAATTCCACCCTGAATGAAGATATATTTTCTACCTTACAATTCATAATATAAAGGGTGGTTAAGCATGTTTACAATTATTCTTTATGTTCTGGCGGCAGTACTTCTCCTGCTTTCATTTCTCAAAGATAAAAAAAAAGACCAAGATGGCCCTGACTGGCAGTCATAAACTTAGGCCTTGTTATTATTTACCCTTCAATAGGAAAAACTTCTTTAAGCATAACTTGGATCAACACTCTTGAGATGCTTTCTGTTATACCTCCAATTTTTATTCTTCTTGGACTTCTGGATGTTTGGGTTCAAAGAGAAACTATGATCAAGCTCATGGGAGAAAAATCAGGATTTATTGGCGTAGCTTTAGCTTTCTTTCTAGGTTCGGCGGCAGCGGGTCCATTATATGCAGCGTTTCCTATTGCTGGGGTTCTTCTGAAAAAGGGAAGCAAACTTTCCAACGTGCTTATTTTTATAGGGGGATGGTCAACAACCAAAATACCTATGCTGCTTTTTGAGACATCAGCGATAGGTTGGAAATTTATGTTGACAAGGTTTATTATCGATATTCCGGGAATTGCTTTAATTGCTTTAATTGCTTACATTACACAAAAAGCTTTAAGTGAAAAAGAAATGAAGCATATATTTGAAAAGGCTAAAAGTCAAATATAGAAATATGGAGGAAGAGTCATGGGAAAAGTATTGTCAATTCATATCAGCCCAGAAAGGGGTACGGTTGAGTCGGATGTACAGGAAGCATTGATCATAAAAGGATGGGGCCTTTCACTTATTTCATAAGAGAAATTTGGATGAGGCCGGAAAGTATATCCCCCCTACCAGGATTGTAAAGAAACGTAAGAGTATTCTATAATTATTTCAACAAGATGTTTTATAGTATGAATCATAATGGGGTTACGAAAGCCCTGCCAATTTTCAGTATAGATATTGCAGTCGATATTTTGAATAATTCGCTTATTACATATGCTTAAGATATTTTTTTACCACGAAGGTTGAAGACACCGTAGGAGCGGTTATTTATTTTTGTGGTTTTATTTATTGCCTTAGAAACTATCCCAATTAACCAGTTTCATCATGCGGAAGAGCATTTCGTGTGTTCGTAAAATGTTAGAGGGGAGTTCATTCATGAAGTATGCCTATTTGGGTCGGACAGGAATGAAGGTAAGTCGTATGTGTTTAGGTACGATGGACTTTAGTCCATATACTGAAGATAAGGAAGCTTTTGCCATTATGAAAATGACTTGAATTTTTATATTGAATCAAAATAAGAATAGTATTGGTGCGTTGAGGGGGAAGATATGAGAATAGCTGTTATTGATGGGCAAGGTGGTGGTATAGGCAGGGCAATTATTGAAAAACTCCGCAAAGAATTGCCTGAAGAGACTGAAATTTTAGCTTTGGGTACAAATGCGCTGGCTACATCCAGCATGATCAAAGCAGGTGCGAACGAAGGAGCTACAGGGGAAAATGTTATCTTTGTCAATGCAGACAAAGTGGATATTATTATGGGAACGGTAGGAATTATTGCGGCTAATTCTATGCTTGGCGAGGTTACGGCAAACATAGCAAAGGTAATTGCCGAAAGTCCGGCAAGAAAAATACTTCTGCCGCTCAACAGGTGTAATATTGAAATTGTGGGAGTGGATAAAAATATGCCGTTACCGCATTTAATCGATCATGCTATTAATAATATAAAAACTCTTTGTCGAGGTGAAAAAAATGTGTGAAGCAAATGTTTACCTGATTGATGAAAGCGGCGAGGAAAAATTATTTTTGGAATTCGTTGACATAATAGTACCGGAAGAAGACGAGCTGGTGTTGGAAAATATTTTTGGCGAGAGAAAAATAGTGAAAGCAAAGATTAAAGAAATGACACTGGTAAATCATCGGATTGTGTTGCAAAAATAATTACTGATTACGAGAGGATTGTTTGACAAATATTAGAAAGCGTTATATACTTCAAATAATATTCATATAATTCTGATAATTAAACCACGAAGGTTTTAGCTTATACAAATATAGTTACTAAGGTGAAAATACTTAACCACGAAGGTTGAAGGAACCGCAGAAGCGGGAATTTGACTTCATGGTTTTTATTTTTTGCCTTAATTTTATTTTAAGGAGAGGTTGCATAGAGGGTGAAAAATAACTCTTTACAAGAAAAGATGACATAGGAATTTGAAACTACCTTGAGATTATTGTTCATTTTAAGCTTACAAAAGAGCAAAGGGGAGGACGAAAATTGAGTTCATTATACGCCGAAAAAATTATTCAAATATCTGATCGCTGCCGGTCCTGTGATCATTGTACTTCGGTTTGTCCAAGCGGCGCTATTGCCGGGAAACTAGGCGAACAGCACTACATTGACCATAATAAATGCTTAAATTGCGGGCAGTGTCTGATTAATTGCCCTGCGGAAATAATTAAAGACTTGAGCATGGCTGAAGAAGTAAAGGCGGCCTTGGCTAACCCGAAAAAATTTGTTATTGTTCAGACTGCTCCGTCAGTCAGGGTTGCATTAGGTGAAGAGTTCGGCAAGGCCCCTGGCTATAATGCCAAAGGTAAAATGTTTGCATCTTTAAGAAAATTAGGATTTGATAAAGTTTACGATACGGAGTTTACCGCCGATCTGACCATTATGGAAGAGGGCAGTGAATTAATTAACAGAGTATTTAAAGCAGTCGGGCAGCCGGGCTATGAAACAAGCGGCCCCTTGCCTCAGTTTACAAGCTGCTGCCCGGCTTGGGTAAAATATGCGGAAGATAATTACCCGAAAATATTGCCCCATGTGTCTTCAGCAAAATCTCCGCAGCAAATGTTCGGCGCTGTAGCAAAGACATATTTGCCTCAAAAATTGAATATTGAACCCGCCGATATTTTTTGTGTTTCGGTCATGCCTTGTACCGCTAAAAAATACGAATGCAGCCGTCCGGAAATGATCAGCAGCGGTTACCAGGATGTTAATGCTGTCCTGACTACGCGGGAATTGGCCCAACTAATTAAAGAAGCCGGGATCGATTTTGACAGTCTGCCTGAGGAAGCTGCGGATTCTTTCGTGGGACAGTCCACAGGCGCGGCGACAATATTCGGTGCTACCGGAGGTGTTATGGAAGCGGCGTTGCGTACGGCGTATGAACTGTTAAGCGGTCAGTCTCTGGAACAAATTGATTTTAAAGCTGTGCGTGGTCTAAGTCCGGTAAGAGAAGCTACGGTTTCGATTCCGATAAAAGCTCTGGGTGGTGCGGTTCTGCCGGTAAAAGTGGCGATCGTAACAGGAACTAAACATGTGGCCTCGCTCATTGAAGATGTCTTAGCGGGACGCAGTAATTATCATTTTATTGAAGTCATGAATTGTCCGGGCGGATGCATTAACGGCGGCGGACAACCGATCCGCCGGGATGCTTAAATAGAAAATAGAGAAAGGGAGAAAACGGGATGGCTATTTTTTACGAGAAAGATGGGATTAATAGGCGGCAGTTTTTAAAGGGAGCGGGTGCGGTAATAATCGCCGCTGCTTTTCCTGGGATCTTTACAAAGATCGGGCTTGGCCGGACTCATAAAAGCACCGAATATATTGCGCAGAGAGCTGCCGGTTTATATTCGTTAGATGAAAAGATGACTATCCGCAAATCACACGAAAATTCGGAAGTTTTGCAATTATACAAAGACTTTCTCTCTCCGGGAGAGGTGAAGCCGCTCAGCTCGACTTCCCATCATTTGCTGCATACCAAGTATGGCAAGGAAGTTACGGCTTATATTGAAGAATTAAAGGATGAGAGTGCCGGTAAGGAAAAAGTTGCTTCTTAATTTTATCTGAAAATTTGAACCCATATTTTCATCTTCGATATTGCTTTTTTGCAGTATGGGGTTGTGTCGCAAACATTAAAAAGATAATCTAACCAATAAATTTAAGTAAATGGGAAGAGAGGATAAGACATGAGTGAGAAAAATGTTCAAGATAGAGTTTTAAAACATAGTACCCAAACAAGAAGTATGCATTGGATACATGTAATTGCTTTTATCCTGTTAGCGGTGACAGGGATTGGTTTTTACTGGAAGGTTGGTGTCATCAATAATTTGTTTGGTGGAGGAGCATATGCTTCAATTATTCATCGCTGGGCAGGAGTCGTTTTTGTTGGCGCACCGGCTGTCTATATTTTGTTAAACTTTGACCGGTTTGCCCGATTTATCGACACAATTACAACTTTCGGCAAGGATGATTTGGCCTGGATAAAGATAATAGGAGGTTATGTGCCTTTTATTAAAGTTAAAGAAAGACCTCCGCAGGATAAATATAATGCCGGTCAAAAAATATTGGGCTGGTTGATTATTATTGGCTGTGTTATGATTGGCGTTACCGGTTTTTGCATGTGGCTGGGAAGGTATAGTTTATCACCTGCTTTTATAGATACCTGCTATAGAATCCATTTTTGGACGGCGGTATTTCTGGTTATAGTGGTAGCCGGTCATTTCTTCTTGGCGGCAATTTTCCCGAAATCCCGAGAAGAGTTTTCTTCAATGATGATAGATGGCTACGTGGATGCGGAATTGAGTGCTCAACATAACGGCAAGTGGTTTGCTCAGCTGAAAAAAGAAGACCAGTCGTTAACTGAGCGTAATATAAGTTGAACCTAACAAAGGAATGATAATTTATCAAAAGGGGAATTTTTATGTACAGTTTTTCTATAACCTCCCGTTATCAGCAATTAGAAAGTGAAGAGGGACTTTATTTCAGCGAAGCAAAGATGCTTTATTGCGACCTGATAGAATTAAGGAATGCCCAAAGAAATAAATTGCTGGAGTTGAAGCAAAACAACGAAAATAAGGACGATATTCAGCAAATTCAAATTGAAATGAATAAATACAATCAGATGTTGGTGAATTTGGAAACACCCTTATTGAAATATTGGTTAAAACATATCCCCCCTGCCCGGATAGAAATAAACAGACAATAAATTTATAATATCCTTTGGGAGATGCTGTACAGTATGCCTAATTTAGCTTAATGATAATTGACCAACAATTAATAAAAAAGGAGTTTTAAGAATGCATATACCTGATAACTACTTAAGCCCGTCAACCTGTGCGGTGATGGGAGCGGCGATGCTTCCGGTATGGGGGATCGCAGTAAAAAAAGTCAAGGAAGAAATCACTAAGGAAAAAATGCCGCTTTTAGGGATAGGCGCGGCGTTCTCCTTTTTAACCATGATGTTCAATGTTCCTTTGCCGGGAGGAACCACCGGCCATGCTGTCGGCGGTACTTTGCTGGCGATTCTTCTGGGACCGTATTCGGCATGTATTGCAGTTTCAGTAGCATTGCTGATTCAGGCTTTACTGTTTGGAGACGGCGGCATATTGGCCTTTGGGGCAAACTGTTTCAACATGGCTTTTATTTTGCCCTTTCTAGGGTACTTTATTTATAAATTTATTAAAGACAGATTTCCGTCCGAAAGGGGAGAGTATGCGGGGATTGTGCTGGGTTCTTACCTTGGAATTAACTTTGCGGCCCTGGCGGCAGCCATCGAATTTGGGATTCAGCCGCTGCTCTTTACCAATACGGCAGGGCAGCCGTTGTACTGCCCCTACCCCCTGGCAGTGTCTGTCCCAGCCATGACCATCCCTCATCTTCTGGTAGCAGGCGTCGTAGAAGTAATCTTTACGGTTGCCATTATTTCTTTTATTAAAAAGGTTTCTCCCGGAACAATTTATCAGGGAGCAAAGCAGAAAACTAAAGCGATCTATGGATTGATCGTCGCGCTGATATGTTTGACCCCACTTGGACTTTTGGCAACCGGGACAGCCTGGGGCGAATGGGGTGCGGAAGAAATACAGGATGTCGCCTCTGGGGGCAACGTACTTGGCTTTGTGCCTGAAGGCATGCAAAATGGATTCAGCTTTAATGCAATCATGCCGGATTATGCAGTCAGCGGCTTACCGGAAATAGCAGGGTATATCTTGTCGGCAGTGGCCGGGGTTGCAATTTTGCTGATTATCTTTAAAATAATAGGTACATTGAAGAAAAATAAAGACGGGAATCTATCCGGTCAATCGTAGGGAGAATTTCAGATGATGCCCGAATGGCTGTTAAGAGGGGAACCCTATACGCCTCAAACGGATAAGGATACTTTTATCAACAAAAGTATCCTGTCTTTATTTGAGGTAATATCCAGAATAAGAACCCAAAACGAAGCTCAGGCGGACCGCCTTTATGTCAATGCCGTACTGAAGGTTGTCTTTGCGCTATTGCTGGTTGTCCTGCTTTCTCTTTCCAGAAACCTCACTTTTGTTGTGGTGGTCGGCGTCTATTTGCTGGTTATTTTAAGTTTAATGCGCGGAGAGGAAATTATCCGTATATTAAAGATAAGTCTGGCGATGGCGCTATTTTCTTTTATTCTGCTCTTGCCTGCAGTTTTTTGGGGAAATACCTATAGCGCTGTGATGATTACGTCCAAAGTATTTGCAACGGTCACCGCAGTCAACATTTTGTCGCATTCTTCAAGATGGAGCTCCCTTACCAGCGCCATAAAAGTATTCCATGTGCCGGATATTTTTATTTTTGTGCTGGATATTACCATCAAGTATATTGTCATGTTAGGTGAGCTTTCGCTCAGTATGCTTTATGCGTTGAAACTGAGGTCGGTAGGCAAAAATAAAAGCAAATACACATCGCTTTCCGGTATTGCCGGAACTATGTTCATCAAGTCCAAGGAAATGGCTGAAGAAATGTATTCCGCTATGGAATGCAGGGGATTCACAGGGGAATACCGTGTTTATCATCAATGGAAATTTTCTTGGGCTGATGGTATTTTTATTTTGATAAATGCAGGGATCATCTTTGCCTTTCTATATTTAAAATAACTTCAGAAGGGAATTTACTTTACATGATCGAGTTAATTGATATATCCTACGCCTATTCAGGAATCAGCGCTTTAAAAAACATTAATATTCATGTTGAAAAAGGCGAAGCAGTGGCTCTAATGGGAGCCAATGGGAGCGGAAAATCTACCCTGCTGAAGATCATCAACGGACTAATATCTCCAGACAGCGGAGTTTATAAATTCGACAAGGAAGAAATCACGGCGAAGAAGCTGCGAGAAGCTAAATTTGCCAAGCTCTTTCACCAAAGAATCGGCTTTGTTTTTCAAAATTCAGATACCCAGCTTTTTTGCGCTGATGTCTATGATGAGGTTGCTTTCGGACCCCGACAGATGGGTCTAAGTGAAAGCGAGGTTGAACAGAGGGTTAATGATTGTCTAACCTTATTAAGTATTGAAGCTTTTAAACATCGGCAGCCATATCATTTAAGCGGTGGTGAAAAACGCAAAGTTGCTATTGCCTGTGTGTTGGCTTTAAACCCTGAGGTTCTTGTCATGGATGAGCCTATGAATGGGCTCGATCCGAGAACCCAACGCTGGCTTGTCGAGTTTATGGTGAAGTTGAATCAAGCGGGCAAAACACTGCTTATATCTACGCATAATTTAGAATTGGTGCAGGAAATATCCCAGAGGGCGATTTTATTTGACGAAAACCACAGTATTATAGCCGATATGCCAACAGACATATTACTGATGGAAATTGAACTTTTGAAAAAAGTGAATTTGGTTGATGAATATTATCATCGGCATGAAGGGGAACATCACGCCCATTTTCATAACCATAATTATAACTTGTAGTTTTTCATGGATATTTTTAATATTAAGATATTAGTTTGTGATGATGCTATACAAATTTTAGAAAAACGTGATATAAGAACTGTTTCTCGAATCGGTATACAAGATATTTCCAGAAGAAGAAAACCTTGTGCTGGAGAATATCTTTGGTGAAAGGAAAATTGTTAAGGCGAAAATCAAAGGAATGTAACTGGTAGATCATAAATTGTGTTGCAAAAATAGTGGAATCCGGACAAGATCTTTCTTGACGCCAGCGGACTTCAGTCAATTATGGAGGATTATAAGAAAAACCCCGGATTCTATCAGACCCTTACAACGGTAAAAAATGGCGAAGTCCATGCCCAACTGCCTTATAATTTTTATATAACCAATATTGATACGGCGATAGCGGACGCTTATTATATGGGAAAGATACTCTATCCAGAACAATTTAAAGATATCAATCCGGAGAAAAAGGCGGATGAAATCTATAAATTCCTTTTAGGCAAAGAAGTCTATGCCCAAATGGCTAAAGACTATAGCGGCTTTAAGAAAGTAGTGTTGAAGTAGTTATAGAAAGGATGTTTTAAAGGGATCAAATTTGTTGAAAAAAAGAGCATGTTTGGCCTTTAGTCCAAAACAAACATGCTTTTCTCCATGACGGGTCAATATACTGTAAGCAGGTCTTCTGGTTCAAGGTTCATTGCTTTTGAGCTAGTGATACGAATAAATTTTAAGGACTTCAAACAATAAGTCCAAATTTGTTCGTGACATAAGCTCTTTTATAAGATATAATAATAGAAAAATTGAATATGTGGTAATGAGCGATTCTTGCCCGAGGGCAAGAACTGAAAAGGGAAGTCAGTGAATGCTGACGCGGTACCCGCCACTGTACGAGGGAGTCGATCCACAAAAATGTCACTGGGATTTGCCTGGGAAGACGTGAGTCGATGATGATCTTGAGCCAGGAAACCTGCTCTTGCCAGCCGCTACGGCAACCTACGGGATGTTAGGGAGGTGAATACTCTGTGTTTTCTGGATTCTTACCGTTTTTTGATACAGGTTAGACTCTTTACCCTTCCATGGTAAAGAGTTTTTTTGTTTTTCGGATTTTGTTATTAGCTATGGAGGTTTAAATGATCATCCTTCTGGGAGAAACGCCTGCAGCTCGTGAGATTAGTGAACATCTCCAAAACAGGGGGATCAACTTCATCAAGAAGTCTTCTTGGACTGGCAGAGACAACCTGACGCTTCCTTCTGTTATTGTCGATATCAGCCATCCTTCCAGTGATAAGTTTGTTTCGCTAAGTCAATTTTGCAAACAATCCGGAGTCCCTTATCTTAGGTTAGAAAGGCCTGAAACCAATATTCCGGATAGTTCCTTAATTTCTCAGGCATATAATTGGGAGGAAGCGTTGCTTCGTCTGAATGAGCGCATCAGCACATTATACCAGAAAAAAGAACGGCAGGTAAAAGTCTTTATCACTACCGGCAGTCATCAACTGGAGAGTATTGTGCATAGCCCCTTTGCCTCTATGGCCCGTTTCATTGTCCGTGTTCTTCCCGAAGGCTGTCTGGTGCAGAAATGTCAGGATTTAGGCATTCATCCCCGGGACATCCTGGCCATGCAAGGTCCTTTTTCCAAAGATATTAATAAAGCACTGTTTAAGTTTTACGGAGCGGACATCGTTTTGACAAAGGATAGCGGGCTTGCCGGCGGAACGGATACAAAAATATCGTCAGCTTTAGAATTGGGGTTAGAAATTCTGCTGATACGGAAAAATAAAGCTGGCTATGGTTTAATCATGAATAATGTCAACGAATTAACAACATGGCTTGATGAGAACATTTTAAAATGATTAATTTTAAATTTTTGGATAAAAAGAAAGGTGACGCTAATGAATAGTAAAAGAATAATGATGATCGCAAGCATTACGTTAATGCTGATCTTATTGCCTCAAAACGTTTTCGCCATGCATATCATGGAAGGATTTTTGCCCCCGGCTTGGTGTATTTCCTGGGGTGTCCTAACAATCCCGTTTTTAGCTTATGGCTTGTATTCCCTGCGTAAGTTAACGACAGAATCTTCAAAAGTGAAGTTGCTGCTGGCGATGGCCGGTGCGTTTGTCTTTGTCTTATCCTCTCTGAAAATACCCTCCGTTACCGGAAGCTGTTCACATCCCACCGGAACAGGGTTAGGCGCAATTTTATTCGGTCCGGCGATCATGAGTGTCCTTGGCATCATTGTTTTATTATTCCAGGCTATTTTGTTGGCCCATGGAGGGCTTACGACTCTAGGAGCGAATACATTTTCCATGGCGGTTGTTGGTCCGTTTGTAGCCTTTGCTGTTTATCTTATTGTGCTCAAAGCAAAAGGACCCCGGTCACTGGCAATCTTCTTAGCGGCAACACTTGGGGATTTAGCTACCTATATTACAACATCAATTCAGCTGGCACTTGCTTTTCCTGACCCAACGGGAGGGATTACAGTTTCTGCAGCTAAATTTTTGGGTATTTTTGCTGTTACCCAAATCCCCTTGGCAATCAGTGAAGGAATACTGACTGTGATTATCTTCAATGCAATTATGAATTACCTTAAAGGCGATGAACTTCAATCCTTAAAAATATTTTCCAAGGGGGCCGCACGATGAATAATACTTATGATAAACAGGGCAATAAAAAAAGAATTACTACCAATCTTATCTTGATTGTTATTGTTATCCTGCTGGCTGTCATTCCGCTTATTATCGCTAAAGATGCGGAATTCGGCGGAGCGGATGGCCAAGCCGAAACTGCGATTACCGAGATTAACCCTGAATACAACCCCTGGTTTTCTTCAATTTTTGAGCCTCCCAGCGGTGAAATTGAAAGCTTGTTGTTTGCTCTGCAAGCAGCGTTAGGTTCCGGCATTCTCTTTTATGGACTGGGTTACCTGAAAGGGCGCAGTAAAAAAGAAGAGAACAGAAATAAAGCTTAGTGGCAACATCGTAAAGTATGAGTATTCTGCGTAAGAATATAAGCAAAATTCGTATGAAATAAGGAAAAAAGCATGATAAATATTGACAATTACGCCTATGCTTCAAAACTGAAACGTAAAAATCCGATGGAAAAAGTTGCCTTTGCTTTGTTGACCCTGGGTGTCTGTCTTTGGGGGAATTCCATCCTGCTCTCGCTTGTAGTTTTACTGATCATGACGTGGTTGTCCGTCAGGAAGGGTGGGATCCCGCTCCGCTTTTTTCTTAAACTGATGCTCCTGCCGATGTCATTCTTAATCTTGGGAGTGCTTATGATAGCCTTTCAAATCTCAAATGATCCCCAGCAGTTTGTTATGTCTGTGCCGGTGTTCGGTACATTTTTAGGATTTTCTAAAATCGGTATAGAGACAGCCGCACAGCTATTCTTCAGGGCCTTAGGAGCGGTATCCTGCTTATATTATTTGTCCCTGAATACGCCGATGGTTGACCTCCTATCTGTACTGCGGAAGCTGAAATGTCCTAAAATTCTGGTGGAATTGATGAGTTTGATTTATCGGTTTATTTTTGTATTGATGGAAACAGCGGAGACAATGTATACGGCTCAAAATTCCCGCTTAGGTTATTCCAGCCTGAAAGCGGGGTATCATTCGTTGGGGGCTCTGGCATCAACTCTTTTTATCCGGGCCTACAAACGCTCGGATGAGATTTATACGGCCATGGAAGCCAGGGGATATGACGGGGATATTGAAGTATTGGAAGAACTGGCTCCTTTCTCTTGGCAGGGTTTCTTACCAGCAGTATTGATAAATATGATTTTGATCGGTTCCGTATTGTTGGGAAGACAGTATATAGGGAGATTGCTTTGATGAATTCGGAATGTCCATTTGAGGCTTCCGCGCATCGGACACTTGATGAAAATACTGAAATAAAAAGTTATTACATGTTCTAACTAACTGAATACTGACAAAGCTCAGGTACCAAAGTCCGAGGATTTTGGTTGAAAAGGGAAGCAGGCGCAAATCCTGCACGGTCCCGCCGCTGTAATGGGGAAATGTTTCATGAATGCCACTGGTTTATTCCGGGAAGGCGTGAAACATTGATGATCCGGAGTCAGAAGACCTGCCTGAGTAGTTTACTTCAACTCTGCGAAAGACAGAGGAGGTGCTGTATGTTAAACATCATATATTTTACTAAATATATTGTTGACACCTCTTGACGTGAAGTTGAGAGGTGTTTTTGTTAAAGGATAAAGATGGAGGAATTTTCATGATTAAGTATCAAAAGAATTTTTTTATTGTCGTCATACTGATTATGATTTGTTCGCTGATAGTGGCAGGCTGTTCCGCCGGAAGCCAGGAAAGCAATAAGCCCTTAACCGGCAAAGAGGTCAGTTTAAGTTATACAAACGCATTTAAGATTGCTGATTATGGCAACAATATCAAGCTGTTGACGGATGCGGAAAACAATCAGTTCCTGCTGGTGCCGGAAGGAGTGAAGACACCTAAAATACCGGAGGCCGCAGGGGCGACGGTTATCAATACACCGCTGAAAAAGGTAGTTTACTGTTCGACCACACAGGTAGGCTTGCTTCAGGCAATATTCTCAGACAAGGACTGGGACAGTATTGCCGCCGTCACTACAGATACAGCAGAATGGTATGTTGATGAAGTGAAAACGCGCATGGAGAATGGAACGATTCAATATGTCGGCACAGGGGGCATGGCAGATCCGGATTTTGAAAAGATCCAAGCACTGAACCCCGATATGGTCTTTGTCTATACCGGAGATTACGGACTGCAGAAAACGCTCGCCAAAATGAAGGAACTTCATATCCCCTGCGTGGTCGTCAATGATTATACGGAACCTACGGATATGGGACGTCTGAAATGGCTGAAATTTTTAGGCGCTTTCTACAACAAGGACAAGGAAGCCGCCGGTTTTATTGAAGAGAAAGCGGCGATGCTGCAGGAAATCACAGCTGCCGTTAAAGATAAGCCGAGTCCAAAAGTTGTCTATGGCATGGTCTACGATGGCAAGGTGTATATTACCGACGGCGGATCCTATGTGGCAAAACAAATAAAGGAAGCCGGGGGAGATTATATATTCGCGAATGTTAACCCGGATAAAACCGGCAGTTCCCAAATTTCCATGGAAGAATTCTATGAGAAAGGCAAGGATGCGGACGTATTTATTTATTCCTCAATGGTTGCCTATATGCCCTCTGTTGAGAGCCTGCTAAAGACCGAACCGTTATTAAAAGATTTCGAATCTGTCAAGAACGGAAAAGTGTATTGCTTCGCCCCTTGGTACTACATGTCGATTAACAAAACGATTGAAGGCGTGAAAGATATGGCCTCGCTCTTCCATGAAGGACTTTACCCGGACTGGAAACTTGTTATGTACCAACAGCTGCCGGAAAAATAGAGCACGGAACAAAAGCGTGTCAAACCAACCTTGTTTTGACTGCAAGACCTGTTTGAGCGGTGCAATCATAACGTGTACAGCGGAGGAAAAAATGAAAATTCATACTTTATCGACTGGGGATGAAGTCCACAGGTATCAAAAGAGCATCATCATTCCGTTCCAAGAGGAGCGCAAGGTGCTAAGCACCTCCGTTCTAAACGGAGGATACAGCGAAAAGCTCAAAGCGGCCTTCAACCAAGATTCCAATTCGGGAGCAGGGATGGCCTGCTCTCTCAGGACAGATTCCTACCTGAACGACCTGAAGCTGCTTGCCATAGAGATCGGCCTCGATCCGGAAACTGCCACGGGTATTTCCACAGCCGCGTCCATGGACAATGTTTCGATCAAAGCGGTTTCTTATGATAACCTGACGGTGACTGCCATTGTCACCGGGGGTGTGGAAGTCAACGGCGGAAGGGTTGGAGATCCGGCATCTTACCATGAAGCTCAGGGCAAAACCGTCATGACAAAGGAAGGAACCATCAATATTATCCTGAATATCGATGCGGATTTACTCCCGGGTACGTTGACTCGCGCTTTGGTAACCTGCACGGAGGCCAAAACGGCAGCCTTGCAGGAGCTGATGGCGGGAAGCAATTACTCCCGGGGGTTAGCGACAGGTTCAGGAACAGACGGTACGATTATCATTGCCAACAGCCAATCCAATTTAAAACTGACCTATGCGGGCAAACACAGCAAGCTGGGTGAACTGATCGGCTTAGCGGTGAAGCCGGCTGTCAAAGAGGCGCTGTTTTTGCAGACCGGTTTATGTCCAAAGAGCCAGCACAGTATGCTGCGACGCTTGAAGCGCTTTGGAATCACGGAAGAAAGTATCTGGAACAAGCATTGTGACTTGGGAGAAAAAGCATTGGCCAAACCCTTATTTATTCAGCAACTGGAAATCCTGGACAGACAAGAGGAACTTGTCGCCCTGACCTCGCTGTATGTCCACCTGATGGACCAAGTGGATTGGGAGCTGATCTCTCCCGGGCGTGCAGCACAGGAAGGCAAGGCTATTGCCGACAGAATAAGACAAAAGTACGGGCTCGACGCTGAATATGCTTATTGCTGGCAATCCGCTGAGGAGACAATAACCGGAATGCTGGAAAATTTCGCGGATCTGACGGCAAGAATCACCACAGTACGCTCGGATTAATGGTACTTACCGGGATCAATGTACATGTTTCCGGCAAGCACAATAAGTAGGGGAGAAAAAATGGATCAACAAAGACTGAAATTGAAAATGCATGTGTTTTTTATTATTTTACTGGCGCTGCTGGCGACGATGGTATTTCTATTGAATGTTTCAGCCGGTTCTGTAAATATCGGCCTGGAACATGTTGTCAAAATATTGACGGGACAGGAAACCGGAAATGACACCTATGCATCGATTGTCATGAACATCCGTCTGCCAAGGGCGTTGGCAACGCTGGTCGGCGGCGCTTGCCTCGCCGTGGCAGGACTTTTGCTGCAAATCTTCTTCAGGAACCCGATCGTAGAACCCTACGTGCTTGGCATCTCATCGGGCGCCAGTTTGTTTGTAGGGCTCGTGGTCTTAGGGGGATATACTTTCGGCATGACACATATGACGCCGATGTTTCTGTTCGGAGGCGCGTTTCTGGGTGCGATGATTGTAATGCTGGTTGTGGTATTAGCCGCCAAAAAAGTCAGGAATATCACAACCCTGCTCATTATCGGGTTAATGGCGGGATTTATCTGCAGTGCAATGACCAGTATGCTCACGGCGTTTGCCGATAAAGAAAAAATTCATGCGTTTATGATGTGGACGCTGGGGAGCTTTTCCGGTTTTTCCTGGACGCAGGTGGAGTGCCTGTATCTGATCGGTGTTCCGTTCCTGCTGATGTCCTTGTTTATTTGTAAACCGCTGAACGCGATGCTTTTCGGAGAAAAATACGCCTTATCGATGGGGTTGAACATCAAACGGTTCCGGATGCTGGTTATCCTGATTTCCAGCGTGCTGACCGCGGTAATCACGGCGTTTGCCGGCCCGGTTTCCTTTGTGGGACTGGCCGTCCCCCATATGGTCAGAATTTCTTTTGGTACTTCCGACAACCGTGTTTTGCTTCCGGGTGTTATCCTGGCCGGCGCGTTAATGACCGGAATTTGTGATTTGGGAGCGCGGATGCTGATGGCACCGACAGAATTGCCGCTGAGCGCGATTACTTCGTTGATTGGCGCGCCGATTGTTGTCTATCTGCTGCTTAGAAAGGGGAGTGAACTGTGAATAATGTGATTCTTGCTGAGAAAATGGATGTCGGATATGAAAAAACGGTGGTGGTGGAAAATGTCGACCTCCGGGGCATCAAGGGACAGCTGATTTGCCTGCTAGGTCCCAACGGAGCCGGAAAATCCACCATCCTGAGAACGCTGTCAGGACTCCTTGCGCCTGTCAGCGGTACGGTCTATATCAACGGCAGGGATTTAAAAAGCATCAGAAAAACAGAATTGGCGAAGAAGTTAGCCGTAGTCTTGACGGAACAGGTATCATTAGGTCTGCTTACCGTTTTTGAGATTGCCGCCATGGGACGCTTTCCGCATACCAACCTGATCGGCAAATTGACGGACGAGGACAAAGGAATTATTCAGGAAGCCCTGCAGGCGGTAAATGCCGTCCATTTGAGGGACAGATATTACGCTGAACTCAGTGACGGTGAAAAACAAAAAGTGATGATTGCCCGCGCCTTGATCCAGCAGCCGGAGCTGATTGTTCTCGACGAACCGACAAGCCACCTGGATGTCAAACATAAAGTTGAAGTCATCAGTATCCTGCGCAGGTTATGCCTGGAAAAAGGCATAACGGTCGTGCTCTCGCTCCATGACATTGATCTGGCCATTAAAGGCTGTGAAACCATCCTGCTGATCCAGGACGGAAAAATTGCAGCCCAGGGTACGCCTGAGGAGATCATCAAGGCCGGAACGATTCAATCGTTGTATGAGATTGAAGGGGCGCAATACAATGAATTGCTGGGAAGCCTGGAATTTTTCAGCCGTCAGTATCCCGAGATTTTCATTGCCGGGGGGAATGGAACGGGCGCAGGCGTGTATCGTGCGCTTTCCCGGGCCGGATACGGAATGTGCTGCGGGGTGCTGCACAGCAATGATATTGATATCCATATCGGTAAGGCCTTAGGTTGTGAAATTATTGAGGAAGAGGCTTTTAACGCCATCCATGAAGATAAATATCATCAGGCCAGGGAGATTATAAAAACCGTGGATTATATGATTGATACCGGTTTTCCGGTAGGAAGCATCAATCAGCGCAATATGGACCTGGTGATTGAAGCGGTGAAAATGGGGAAAACCGTGTTCTCCCTGTTTCCGAAAGAAAATGCATTTCGGCGTTACGGGGAGTGGACGGATAAAATCCGCTATTGCTCGAAAGCGGCGGAAGTTGCCAAATGCATTGAAGACAAAAAACAATGGAAAGGGTGTGAGGCATTATTATGATCATTGCCCGACTCGCTACGGGAGATCAAGTTTACAAGTATAACCGCTGCCTGGTGGTACCTTTCTCAGGAAAGCGCAAGGTCATGAGCACCTCCATGCATAACGGAGGCTACCGCGAAGATTTAACGGCGGTGTATAACCAGGATGTCAACCCGGGTCCCGGCCGGGAATGTGAACATTGCAAACCGGGACAGGAAGAAAAAATCAAGCGGTTTATAATCGACGATCTGGGACTGGATTACGACACAGTGGCCTATATGGCGACCATTGTCTCCATGGACAGCGCTGCCGTCAAAACGGAAACCTATGATGAGCTGACCGTTACCGCCATTGCTACAGCCAGTCTGGAAGTCAACGGCGGACGGGTGGGAGAGAAAGCCACAAGCTATGAAAAACGCGGGAAAAGCGTTAGTCTCAAGCCGGGAACCATCAATATCATGGTCTTTGTCAACGCCGATATGACACCCGGATGCCTGGCACGCAGCATTGTCACAGCTACAGAAGCCAAAACCGCCGTCCTGCAGGAACTGCTGGCCGGAAGTTTGTATTCATCCGGAATTGCCACCGGATCAGGAACGGACAATGTGATGATTATTGCCAATGCAGAGTCGGATAATACCTTGACCTATGCCGGGAAGCACGGCAAACTGGGGGAATTGATCGGCCGGATGGTTATGGATACAGTCAGGGAATCGCTGGGGAAACATATGGGCCTTACCAGAGAGAGCCAGCACGGTATGCTGGCCAGACTGAAACGGTACGGCATCACTGAAAAAAGCTTCGGCGACAAGTGCCGCGAGGTCTGTTCCGGAGTGAGCCTGGCCGATGCAATCGGCCGTATCCATGTGCTGGATTCACAGGATGAAATCGTTTCCTTAACGTCACTTTATGTTCATTTGCTGGATCAATTGTCTTGGGGATTGCTTTCAGTAAAGGAAGCTGAATTTTCCGGAAAAATTATCTTGCAGAATCTCGCCGAACACCTGAAGACGACAGCGGAATGGACCGCCTGTGCCAATGCGGATCAAAAAGAATGGGTGCAAGCGATGCTGGATTCATTTGTTACGACAGTCTGCCGGGGAACGGCAGCGGCAATTCAAACGAATCAAGAAGATTAATGAGGGTTGACCGTAGGGCTTTCAGACGAAATGTATTTCATATTTAAGTTATAAGGAGAAAAATAATAATGAAAAGAAAATCTCAATTGCAATGTTTTTTAATTTTAACAATGGTACTAACTTTGCTGGTGATGCCCCTGGGGTGTGCCAAAGAGACTGCGCAAACGGATTCCGGTATGGCCGCCGCCATTGGCAGTGTTAAAGACGTGAAAGCCATGTATCCTGCCGGGAGCAGCATGAATTTGAAATTTGCCAAAAACTTCAGCATTCAGTACATGGAAGACGGCATGAAACTTGTTACCGACGGCCAGAAGAGACAGATGCTTCTCTTACAGGAAGGACAGCAGGCGCCTGAGGAATACAAAGGTTTACCGGCGGTCACCCTGCCTTTAAGTCAGGCGATCTACTCCAGCTCGACACAGGTCGGTTATCTGCGGGCATTTGATAACGATAGGCTGTTTGACAGTATCGTCGGCGTTCGGATGAAAGCGGAAGACTGGGACTTCGATGCGATGAAGAACCGTATGCTCAGCGGCCAGATCAAGGATATCGGCGATAATACCACGTCAAGTACCAGCTATAACCATGAAATTATTCAATCCTTAAACCCAAAACTTGTTTTTACGAGCCAGGGAATGGGGACAGAACAGCAGAAACTGATGGAAATGCTGAATCAGGCAGGGATTCCTTATTTGTTCGACGGGTCGAGTACGGAGCTTGATTATCGGGGAACGATGGAATGGCTGAAATTCTATGCGGCCTTTTACAATCTGGAAAAAGAAGCAGACATTTACTTTGATCAGGCGATCGCCCGGATTGACGAAATGAAAGAAAAGGTCAAGGACGCTCCGAAACCGAAGGTCGGCTGGGGAATCATCAGTATGGGCAAAGTCTATGTGGAAAACGGCGGCTCCAAAAGTGCGCAAATGGTCAGAGACGCAGGCGCTGAATATATTTT
Source organism: Dehalobacter sp. TBBPA1 (assembly GCF_040931655.1). Lineage (NCBI taxonomy): Bacteria > Bacillati > Bacillota > Clostridia > Eubacteriales > Desulfitobacteriaceae > Dehalobacter > Dehalobacter sp. TBBPA1. Next base: position 230,307 of record NZ_CP162385.1, read on the forward strand.
TAACGATATTGGCGCCGGTCAGGACGGTGTGACGAGCATCAGCGTTGAGGAGCTTTACAACCGTCTGGCGGAAGCGGATATTTTCCTCAACAGAGGGATGCCGAAATATGGGCCGGATATAAAATCCATCACGGATCAGGCTCCGGTCTTGGCTGAGCTGCCTTGTTTCAAAGATAAAAAAGTCTGGCAGATTACGGATAGTTACTGGAGTACGTACCATAATATCGACCAGAAATATATAGAGCTGGCGGCGATCTTCCATCCCGATCTTTACCCGGATGAATCGTTTGGAAACTTCATTCTGATGCCGGATGTTGCGGAGTAAGGGAGGAGAGTCATGGTCAATATTGTTGTGATTCTGACACCGATGGAGCCTTTTTTGACATTCAGGGAAGCACAAGCGGAACTGGACAGCCAATATCCGGGACAATTTCAGATCCATTTATTTAATACAACGGAACTCGACAATGACAAGGAGCAGGCTGCGGCCTGCCTCGAGGCCAGTCGCAACGCGGATTTTGTCCTGATAAAAATTCACGGATCCTTATCTTTTTTCAAAAGTTTTCTCAATCTCTTCACCTGTCTGAAGCAAAAACAACGTCTTTTTGTATATACCACGATAGAAGAAGAGAATGCGGAAGTTTTTCCGGATTGCAGCATCCTTCCGGAGGATTTTAAGACGATCAATAAATACTATCAATCCGGCGGGCTTAAGAATACGGTCAATTTAATCAAATGGCTGGGCAATCAGTACGCCGGAGCAGGTGTTCCTGTGGAAGCGCCTGTTTGCCCGAAATGGAGCGGGATCTATGATCCGGATGAGAATACGGAAGACGAAGACGCATACCTGACACAGGTGAAAAACAGCGGGCTGCCGGTCATCGGCATCATTATCAATGTCCTGCTGGTTCAAAAGAATAATCTGGTCCATGTCGATGCCTTAATCCGGGAAATAAGAAAACAAGGCGCGCATCCTTTGTGTGTTTATTCGGATATGCTTCCGGACCAAGACCTGGGATGTGAGGGAATCAGAGCCGCTCTGGAGCGCTGCATGATGTCTGAGGGAAAACCTTTGGTGGATTCGATCATTAACACCACCGCCTTCAGTCTGACCATCCTGGCTGATCCGGGTGACGGGTCCAAGCCGAGGGAAAGCAGTATTTTTGAACTTTTGCAGGTTCCGGTTTTTCAAGCCATGACCACATTGCAGTCTTTTGAGGAATGGAACCATTCGGTCAAAGGGCTGGACGGCCTGTCATTGAGCTGGAGCGTTTTCCAGCCGGAATTTGACGGACAGGTCATCACGTTCCCGTTCGCGACGACGGAAACAGTCGAAACGGCGTTGGGGCCAAAAAGAGAGGCGCAGCCGATTGCCGAGCGGGTGGAAAGTATTACAACCCTGGCAATCAACTGGGCCAAACTGCGATACAAGGATAACACAGAGAAAAAAGTCGCAATCATCCTGCATAATAATCCGCCCCGCAATGACAACATCGGCGGTGCTGCCGGGCTTGATACCCCGGTATCGCTGCAGCGGATGATCAGCCGGCTGGAAGAATGCGGCATTAAGACGGATTACCATTTTGCCGACGGCAAAGAAATCATTGACCGGATCACTGCGGGGCTGACCAACGACGGTCGGTGGTCTTCTCCGGAAACCATGCTGGAAAAGAGTATCGACACCGTCAGAAAAGAGCAGTACGGACGATGGTATGAGGAATTTATTCCCCGGGTGCAGGAGAATCTGGTCAAATACTGGGGCGAACCGGTAGGCGATTTCATGGCGGTAGACGAACAATTGCTGGTTCCGGGCATTCTGAATGGGAATGTTTTTATCGGGCTGCAGCCCCCGCGGGCGTTTGAGGAAAAAGCGGAAGAGATGTACCACAGCACGGATATTCCGTGCCCGCATCAGTATATCGGCGTTTACAACTGGGTGGAAAAGGTGTTTCAAGCCGATGTCATCATTCATGTGGGGACCCATGGCACCATAGAATGGCTGCCCGGAAAGGAAGTCGGGCTGTCGAAGGATTGCTACAGCGATATCTGCATCGGCACGGTTCCGCATTTGTATGCCTACATCATCAATGCTCCCGGTGAGGGAACGCAGGCGAAAAGAAGGACCTACGCAACCATCCTGGACCATATGGTTCCTTCAATGATGGAAAGCGGCGTTTACGATGAACTGGCCGAGGTCGACGAGCTGATGAAGCAATATTACCATATCCAAAGCGCCGATCCGAAGAAACTGCCGGTCATTCAAAAGCAGATACGGGAGCTGGCGGTCAAGATCAATCTCAACAACGATATCGGTCTTACCCCGGAGATGCTGGAAGAAGATATCGACGGCTGTATTAGGCAGATGCATTCCTGGGTCAGCAAGGTTCAGGCCTGTGATATTTATGACGGGTTTCATATTTTTGGCATGGTTCCGGAAGAGGACCGGTTCCGGAATATGCTGAAGATGTTGGTAAGAAACAGAAACGGGGATACGCCGTCGCTTCGGGAAGGCGTCTGCGATCTTCTGGGTCTTGATTTTGAAATGCTGCTGGCAGCGCCGGAGACACCGACAGCAGACGGGAAATCCTATGGGATTTTGCTGGCTGAAGCAGATGAAATGGGAAGAGAAATCTTTCTGGAACTAGAAAAACATCATTATGAGCTTCAAGCAGTGGAGGGAATAATTGAACAGTTTAAGGCGAAGTGCGTTCGCTGTTCAGAAAGCACGGACAGTTTCCGTAAAATGAACAGCACGGATAGGCTCAGACAATGCCTGAATTTTGTCTGTTCCTTCATTAAGCCGCGGGTGATGCGGATTACAGATGAACTGGACCGCTTTATCGGCGGTGTCAACGGGAAATTTGTGCCTCCCGGCCCTTCAGGAGCGCCGACCAGAGGCAATGCCCGAATACTCCCGACAGGCCGCAATTTTTATTCCGTTGATCCGGGAGCCATGCCCTCGCGGTCATCCTGGGAGATTGGCCAGACCTTAGCGGACCAGCTGTTGGAACGTTATCTTCGGGATGAGGGAAAATACCCGGAAAGCACTTCGATTTTAGTCTATGCCACCGAAGCCATGCGGACGTACGGGGACGATATTGCGGAAACCTACGATTTGCTGGGGGTACGGCCTGTCTGGCTGGGCAATACGGACCGGGTCATCGGGATTGAAGCCATTCCCCTGGAAGAACTGGGACGGCCGCGCATCGATGTGACTTTAAGAATTACCGGATTGTTCAGGGACGCTTTCCCCAACTTGATCGAACGGGTGGAGGATGCGGTGAATTTAGTCGCATCCCTGGATGAACCGGAAGAGCAGAATTACATTAAAAAACATGTCAAGGAAGAAGTAGCCGAACTGGTCGCCCAAGGCATCGAGATGGAACAGGCTTATGAATATTCGCTGATCAGAGTCTTCGGAGATGCTCCGGGCGCTTATGGCGCCGGGACCAAAAATGTGGTGGAAAGCAAAAAATGGAATGACGTCACCGATCTGGGCAAAGTTTATACCACCTGGGGCTGTCATGCTTACGGCAAGAAACTGCACGGGGAAAAACTGCCGGAAGTGTTTGCCTTGCGGATGAAAAAAGTCAATGTTGCGGTGAAAAACGAGTCTACCCGGGAGTTTGACATGCTGGACAGCGATGACTTTTACAATTATTTTGGCGGCATGGTGGCGGCGATTACCACCCACAGCGGTTCCCAAAAACCGGCCTATGTCCCGAGCACATCCGATACCGATCATATAGAGACGCTGTCATTGCATGAAGAAGCGTCACGGGTCATGCGGGCCCGGGTCAATAATCCCAAGTGGATCGAAGGATTGAAAAAGCATGGCTACCGGGGGGCGAAACAAATCTCGGCCATGGTCGATATTACCTTTGGCTGGGATGCGACGACCAATGTAATTGATGACTGGATGTACGACTGTATTGCCCAGCGTTATGCGTTTGACCGGGAAACGGCGGACTGGATGCGGGAAGTCAATCCCTGGGCCCTGCATAATGTGGCCGAGCGCTTGCTGGAAGCCAATCAGCGCGGCATGTGGCATGCGCCGGAAGAAAGTGTGGAGAAACTGAAAAAGATCTATCTGGAAATGGAAGGCAGCTTGGAGGAACTGGGATAGAAGGAGAGGTAAGAAATTGGGACAGAACAGCACCGTTTTTCCCTTTGCAGCCGTGGTCGGCCAGGATACCGTAAAGAAGGCGTTAATTTGGAATATGGTCAATCCCAGCATTGGCGGTGTGCTGATCAGCGGTGAGAAAGGGACGGCCAAATCCACGCTTGTCAGGGGAATCAGCTGCATTGCACCGGATGTCCGGCTGGTGGAATTGCCGCTGAATGTGACTGAGGACAGGTTATGCGGCAACATCAACTTTGAACATGCCGTGAAATACGGGGAAAAACGTTTTGAAGCCGGTATTTTGCAGCATGCCCACGGCAATGTTCTTTATGTGGATGAAGTCAATCTTTTAAGCGACCATATCGTGAAAACGCTGCTCGAGTCGGCATCATCCGGGGTGAATATCGTCGAAAGGGAAGGGATCTCGTACCGGCACCCCTCCCGTTTTATCCTGGTGGGTAGTATGAATCCGGAAGAAGGGGGACTGCGTCCGCAGTTCTTGGACCGTTTCGGCTTATATGTCGAAGTCAGCGGCGAACAGGATACTCGGATCAGGGCGGAAATCATCCGGCGGCGGGTGGAATATGAAAAAGACCCGGCGGCATTTTGCGAAAAGTGGCAGGAAAAGAGTGAACAGCTGCGTATTGACATCCGGCGGGCAAAAGCAGCGATCAATCGGATTGAAGTAACGGCAAATGCCATGCAATTGGCTGCCGCCATTGCCAGGGAAGGTAATTGCGCCGGTCACCGGGCGGAATTGGTCATTGTGGAAACGGCCAAGGCGATTGCAGCCATAGATTCCCGTATTGCCTTAAATATATCGGACATCAAAGAGGCGGCAAAATATGCCTTGCCTCACCGAACAAGAGAAAAGCAGGAACAGCCGCCGTATTCACAGCCGGAGCAGGAAGATCAGGAACAGGAAGATCAGGAACAGACCCAGGAAGAAAACGAAAATCAGGAACAGGATCATCATACGGAGCGAAATCAGGATCACGATCAAAGTCAGAACCCGGCTGATTCCAATGAGGCGCAGCAGGAAAAACAGAATCAAGACGATAATGACCGACCGGATGAAGGATCGGAGGACTCTCCGTCTTCCGAGCAGCAAAACCGAGATGACCGGGAACCAAATGAGGAACAGGAAGGCACCGAAGGACCGTCTGAAACCTTGGATCTTCCGGGAGAATCCTTTATTGTTTCCAGATGGCTCTCTGATGCAGGCATTAATACCATCCGCAAGGGAAGCGGCAAGCGGAGCTTGGTCAAAACATCATCCAAGCAGGGAAGGTATGTGCGCTATCGTTATCCGGGCAGAGACGAAAGCTATGATCTCGCTTTCGACGCCACGCTGCGGGCGGCAGCTCCATACCAGGTTTTCAGAGAAAAAAACGGCAGAGCGGTGGCTGTCGAAAAAACGGATATCCGGGTGAAGGTGCGCGAGAAGCGGACAGGAAATACCATTATCTTTGTCGTGGATGCCAGTGGTTCCATGGGGGCGAACAAAAGAATGGCAGCGGTAAAGGGGGCAATTCTCTCTCTGCTCAATGACGCGTATCAGAAAAGAGACAAAGTCGGGATGATTGCGTTCAAAAACCGCTCGGCAGAGCTTCTTCTGGGAATCACCCGAAGTGTGGAATTGGCGGAGAAAAAGATGGCTGCGCTTCCTACCGGCGGCCGGACACCGTTGGCCGCAGGGCTCAACCTGGCCTACGAAATTGTTAAAGCGGCGAAAATAAAAGACAAAGATACGCTTCCGGTCATCGTTCTGGTCTCAGACGGCAGGGCGACTTACTGTGAAAGCGGATTGGATGCTTTTGAGGAAGCCGTTGCCGCAGCCCAAAGGATTGGAGCGGAGAAAATCAAATCTGTCGTCATTGACACCGATCAGAGCTTTATTAAATTGAACCTGACGGAGAGGATTGCCAAGAGCATGAATGCGGACAGCTTTGTTATTGAAGACCTCCGGGCGCAAAATCTTGTCGCGGCAGTATCATTATCGATCTAGGGATTGAAGCAAAGGAGAATAACGAATGAATAATGAGATTAAAAAGTACCCGTTTACAGCAATTGTCGGCCAGGAAAAGATGAAATTGGCATTAATTCTGAATGTGATTAATCCGTTTTTAGGCGGGGTCTTAATTCGCGGCGAAAAAGGAACAGCCAAATCAACGGCTGTTCGGGCGCTGGCTGATATGCTGCCGGAACGCGCGCAGGTGGAAGGATGCCAATTTTCCTGCGACCCGCTGCAGTCGGATAAAGTTTGCAGTGAATGTGCGGAAAAGATGCAGAATGATCAACCGATCAAGAGTATCACGACAAAAATGAAAGTCATTGATCTGCCCGTCAGCGCCACGGAAGACCGGGTCGTCGGAACACTTGATATTGAGCATGCCATCAAAAAAGGAGAAAAGAAATTTGAGCCGGGTATTCTGGCCCAAGCCAACCGGAATATCCTTTACGTTGACGAAGTCAATTTATTGGATGACCATGTGGTGGATATCCTGCTTGATTCGGCAGCAATGGGGATCAATACCATCGAAAGAGAAGGCATCTCCTTTTCTCATCCGGCAAGATTTACCTTGGTTGGAACCATGAATCCGGAAGAAGGGGATTTGAGACCCCAGCTTTTGGATCGCTTTGGACTCGTTGTCGATGTTGCAGGGGAAAATGACACCGCCCAAAGAGTGGAGGTCATAAAGAGAAGGCTGGCTTACGAAAAAGACCCGGAAGCCTTTTGCCGCTCCTTTGATCACGAACAGTCGGCGTTGGCGGAAAAAATTCAAAAGGCAACCGCACTGTTGCCCCGGGTAAACTTTGAGGATGAACTTTTAGAAATGGCTGCTAAAATATCCATAGCACTCGGCGTTGACGGGCACCGGGCGGATATTGTCATGATCAAGGCTTCCATGACGATTGCTGCTTTCTATGGCAAAGATAAGGTGACCAAAGAAGAATTAAAAGAGGCGGCTGCCTATGTTTTGCCGCATAGAATGCGGCGGAAGCCTTTTGATGATTCGCAGATGAGTATCGATACAATAGAAGAGATCATAAATAAAATCATAGAACCGTGCGTTTAGAAAGCAAAAAATGTAACATACCGGAAAATAGAAGGACGAATAAATATTAATGAGTAATGAACAAGGTAAGTTAGCAATGAAGAAAGAAAGAACCTTAAAAGAAAGAACCCTGATTGTATTATGGACCACAAGCAAATGCAACCTGCAGTGCAAATACTGTTATGCCTCGGCTGCCGGAGAGCAAAAAAACATGGATTCGGATACGGCGGTAAAAATCTTGGATTATTTTGCAGATCAGCCCGTGAAGCTTCAGTTAACAGGCGGAGAGCCCTTGCTCAATTATGACCTGGTTTGTACAATATATGACTATATTGTCCAGCGCGGCTATGACGTCTCGCTGCAGCTGCAGACAAACGGGACGCTTATCAATCAGGAAGTCGCTATCGGCATTAAAAAAATGAAGATGGCTGTCGGCGTGAGCCTGGACGGTCCTCCGGCGGTGAATGAAAGTATCAAAGGCGGAACGCAGCAGACCGTTCAGGGCATTCAGCATTTAGCCAAAGCAGGGGTCATGCTTAACTTAAACAGCGTGGTGACAGCGCAGAATGTCGAGAAGCTGCCGGAACTTGCAGATTTTGCGCTGTATCTTGGCAATGTGGCCGGTATTGGCTTCGATCTGCTGAGAAACGCAGGACGGGCCAAAGAAAACAGCGGAGCGGTGGGCAGGCCTACAGGCGAACAATTGAACACCGCGTTAAGACGCCTTTTTGAAAAATCGGAGTCAATTTATCAACAGTTCGGCAGAAAGATTATGATCCGCGAGGTCGAAGAAGCGAAGAAGCGCCTGTCCTCTCCGGCTGGCACTCAGGAATATTGCTATGCTTCCTGTGGACGCTCTTATGTTTTCTTACCCAATGGCGACTGCTATCCTTGCGGCTCGCTGATCAACAATCCCGACTTTTATATGGGCAATATCGGGAATCCGCCGCTGAAACCGATTGCCATAGTCAAGCAAAGAGCGGGCCAGTGTGAGGCGTGCTGTTATCACCCCTTCTGTCCGGGAGGCTGTCCCTCCAGACTGATCGTCAATGCGGATGAGGCAGAGGATACATTAGACTGTGTTTTAAAAAAATCGGCTTTTGATATTGCCTCCGGTTTATTGAAATAAAATATTAGGTATTTCGGAAGCAATCGTTATGAAGATAAATTGAGAGGAGCATACCCATGTTACGTCTTATCAACTTGACTAAAAAATATGGAAACCTGACAGCGGTTAACGGGCTGAACCTGGATATTGAAGACGGGGAATTCTTTGGACTGCTGGGGCCGAATGGAGCAGGAAAGACCACGACGGTCAGAATGATCAGCACCCTGACGCCCAAAACTTCCGGCGACATTGTCATCAACAATGAAAGCATGGACCGGAATCTGGTTGCAGTTAAGATCAAAATCGGCGTTGTCCCCCAGCATAATAATCTGGAGAATGAGATGACCGCCTGGGAAAATCTTGAGGCTCACGGGATGCTTTATAACATGTCGAAGGCCTTAAGGAAAGAACGAATTGATGAACTGCTGGAATTCACGGAACTGACAAAACGGAAAAACGACCTGGTGGGCAAATATTCCGGCGGCATGAAAAGAAAACTGATGATTGCCAGGGCGTTGATGCACAATCCGGAGATTTTGCTTCTGGATGAACCGACTGTCGGACTGGATGCCTCGGCCAGGAGGAAAATGTGGGACCTGTTAAAAAGCCTGAAAAGCAGAGGGCTGACCGTGCTCTTAACAACGCACTACATTGAAGAAGCTGAGGTGCTGTGCGACCGGGTAGGACTCATTAATGGCGGGGCCCTGGTGGAATTGGATTCACCCCAAAAATTGATTGAAAAAGTTGGTAAATTTGCCGTTGAGAATTTTGTTAATGGTAAGACCAAAGAAGAATTTTTTGAAACAAGGGAAGAGGCTGTCGCCTATGCAGCGGCTTTAGAGGGAAGCGTCAATATCCGGCCGTCCAATCTGGAGGATGTTTTCCTAAAATTAACCAATAGAAGGGTGGAATCCTGATGGCTGCCTTATACGGAATATTGTGGCAGGAGTTTGTTTTATTTAAAAGAAAGTTTTGGAGCACAACGATCGGCGCCATGGTTTCACCGACACTGTATCTGATCGCTTTCGGCTGGGGATTAGGCAGCGGGATGCAGGTAGAGGGGCGCTCCTATATGGAGTTTGTGATTCCGGGGATTATCGCCATGAGTACGATGTTGGTAAGCTTCAGCAACGCCGCCAACTCCATTAATATCGCCAGAATGTATTACAAAACGTTTGAGGAATTTATGGTCGCGCCCGTGAATATGACGGTATTTGCGCTGGGCAAAATCATTGCCGGAACGTTTTACGGCATGTACTCCGCACTTTTGATTATCGTTTTGGTATCCGTTTTTGCAGGAGGACTTCCTTTGTCGCCTTATTTTATCCTCATAACACTGCTGAACTGTTTTGTTTTCTCTGCCGGTGGCTTTCTGGCAGGTTTAATGATCAACTCACACGGTGGGATGGCCAAGTTTTCCAACTTCGTGATTACCCCGATGTCATTTCTCTGTGGGACGTTTTTTTCTATTGAGAAGATGCCCCTGGTATTGAAGTATTTCATCCAGGTGCTGCCGCTTACGCATACCAGCATAGGTCTAAGGAGCACAGGAGAAGGGATCGCAGCGATGGCCCTGCATTTCGGTGTATTGGCAGGCTATTTCATTGTGCTTTTTATTGTTGGGGCGTGTTATTGTAAAAAAGTAGAATGAAAAAGTCAGAAGAAAACGATTCGATGATAACGAATATCTTGCCTATTGGTTATAAGTCTCGTTTTTCAGCGTTTAAAAATCGTGGTAAAACATCTTACAAATACCTTTATTTCATCTTCAGTCAGTTGCCGGACATAATGTTCGGACAGTATCCGGAATTTCTTGAAGATTATCTTTCGTGGAGCCTCGAGGTTCAAGAAGCCTGTAAAAGAGCAAAAAATTAGTTGCGTTAAAGGCAAACTCATCAAAAGATGGGGACGCAAAGCCGCAGGGGCTAAGGTACTTACTCGTACTATGGTAGCCTGGCTGCCGTAGAGACTTTGTCTAACCTGCCTTTAACGGCAGTTTTTTTTATGCATTGTAAGGAATCAATTTACTATTATTACAATATTAGAAAATATCGACATATTTCGATCAATTTATCAATGCTCACGAAGCTATTATCTTTACTTTTTTTTGTAAGTAAGTTGATGACAGATAAAAAATGGATTTATGTTAAAGGAGCTAAAACAGTATATGTACAGGATTAAATTTAACTTTTATCTTTATAGGATAAATTACGGAATCTAACTGCTGTACAATAAAATACAATATAACCTGGAAAACCGCAGTTTGCAAAAATTAGGCTGCGGTTTTCTTATTGACAAAAACAACGCTTTTTCGACTTTAAATAAATTAAAACAATCTCTTTATGATCTGATGATATTGAAGAATAAAGGGATAGCGAACAAACTGGTTTTTGCTGTTTTCTTTGAATATTTCCCAGTATGCCGTTCTCCGCCTCTGTTTTGGTTTTTCACAAAAATCAAAATGGAGGCTTTTTATATGATTAAGATCAATTTACGAGATTACTATCCGGATAATCAATCCGATATTTTTGTTGAAGTAACTACAAACGTTGAGAACTTGCTGAAACAGTATAGAAGAAAAGAGCACGCGGACTATGAGCGTAGGCGCATATACAAGGCATATTATTCTCTTGATGCCGGCGATGGCATTGAAAAGGACGTTCTTTTATTGGTTTTATCCCCGGAGGAAGCCTATGAAAGAAAACTGAGCAATCAGGAGTTGTATGCCGCTATCAGCAGCTTGCCGGAAAAGCAAGCTAAGCGCCTCTATGCTTATTACTTCTTGGATATGAGCATAGCACAAATCGCCAGGATTGAAAGGGTTGGTAAAAGCAGAGTATCCCATTCCATAAAGCAGGCGCTGAGAAATATTGAAAAATATTTAAAAAATTATCTTTAAGGGGGGGTACAAACGACAAAAAAATCTGCTGATTAATAGAGGGACTTGTTCTACCCCCTTGAGGTCTTTGAAAATTGAATATGTGTTTTATCCGGTACGTTCCCCATATGTCCTGTAAAAGGAAAGCCAGATTGCAGGTACGCAAAGATCACCTGTCCGGTAATTCTTGAGGATTGCAATAAGAGGATCAATAATGCTTAATCGGGTTGATGAAGGTAAGGTTGAAGCGATCAATACCCATGCAATAAATAAATGTTGGTAGCATTTATGGCCATGACACATATGGCGGGATAATGATACTTGCGTGCAGTCGAGGTTAAGTCCCAGAGTGCGCCCCGGTCGTTGACGGGGAGGTGAATTTCCTATGAGACGGTTAACCGCCGTCTGCCGGATAAGATCGTGATTGAAAAACCAAAACAGAGGTGCAGTTATAGGGGCACGCTTATTTTTTACGTATTAATCTATCACAAAGGTGTGCCCCTGTAATTGCAAATATATAAATAGGAAGGAATTATAAATGGACGAGAAATTTTATACGGTACCTGAAGTTGCTGAACTTCTAAAGGTAAGCAAAAATTACATATATGAATTGATTAATCGAAAGCAAATTAATTATTTACGTTTGTCGGAAAGAAGAATAAGGATTCCTGCCAGTGCTTTGGAAAATTGCAAACTACAAGATTTGGACACTCTTGGTTATAATCAGATTGTCCAATCCCCAAAGGCTAGGAGGCCAAGAAATGTCTGTAAGAGAGCGCGGTGAGAGTTGTTGGCAGATCCAAATTTATTTAGGGAGAAAGGAGGACGGCGCAGAAGATTATCATTATGAAACATATCATGGAAATGAGACTCAAGCGAACAGATATCATGATAAATTGAAAAAGCAAATAAAAAAACAATTAAAGTCTGCTTCAGGAAAATTGCTGTCTGTTGAAGATCTAATTGACAAGTGGGCCAATATATTAGGAAAAGAAATTGAGGATACAACCAAAGATACTTACAAGCGGCAAGCGAATGCAGTAAAGCCGCTTGTTGAAGGGCTGATGCTCTATGAATTGAATGTAGAAATAATCGAAGAAAGATTAAAGACTCTTGACGGGAAAATTGACGCCGGCATCCTAAAGGTCAGAACAGTGAGGAATTACTATTCGATATTAAAAAGAATTCTTGCTTGGGGAGCTTCGAGGGATTTGGTTCAGCCGGATTTAATGAAAGATATAAAACCCCCGAAGGTCTCCAGGATCAAAAGAGATGTTTATTCTCAAAGCAACTTAAATATTTTCATCGATACTGCTAAAGAATATAAACACTATTTGCCCCTTAGAATCCTAGGAGTAGGCGGCTTACGCGTCGGGGAAGTAATCGGCGGCAAGTGGAAGAATTTAGACCTGACTCATGAGAACGGGAAAATGAAAATCGTAGAAGCCATGAATTCCAGAACGAGAAAAGATAATAAAGAGACAAAGACCTTGAATAGTGAACGAACGATTATCTTCGATGTGGAAACAACAAAAGAATTGGTAATTCATAAAGAATCTATGCAAAAGCTGAATAAAGCGAACGACAACGATTTCATTTTCCTAAGTGAAGACGGCAACCCGTTACGGTATCAAGTTTTATTCAGAGCGAAAGAACGTGTCCTTAAAAAAGCCGGACTGCATCATATCCGGATTCATGACCTGAGACATGGGGTGGGGTCGATCTTGTTAGACAAAGGTTATTCACTAACAACCGTGGCAGAATTTTTAGGACAAACCCCGGCAACGACAGCCGCGGTTTATGGCCATTCCTTACGACTAGGTAACTGTGAAGACGTATTGCGGTGAATTACCAAAATCCAGTCAAAAAACCCAGTCAATTCATGCAAATTGAATAATACCAGCGGTTTAAGGGTTGCGTTCAAAGCTTCGAGTCCTCTCAAACCCACCAAAATTAAAAACAAGAAAACCTTGTAATCCTTGATATTAGCGGATTTACAAGGTTTTTTGTATTATTACGAGTATTTTTAGTAGTTCATTATAGGCGCTAAGCTTGGATGACCGCTTGGGAATATTAAGATTCGAATCCGGATTCGAATCTGGCAAGTTCCCGCCGGGAGAGGTTGGTTTAGGGTCAGAATTCCTCGTAGATCCACTTCCCATCAAAACAAAAGACTATATGATTTGGTTAAGTACGGTCAAGTAATTAAATTATAATACAAAGAATACACTCAAAATACAAAACATTACATTCTCAACTTTGAAAAATAGCCTCCTTTATAGTTAATTTATAAAACAATTAACTATAAAGAGAGGTTATTTTTTTATTTGGGATAATCGTATAAAATAGGTACATCGTTATAAGGTTCTTAAATTGGGATAAAATATAGTATAAACAATACGTGGAAGGTTTACTTGTAAGGGAATATTAAAGGAGTGACTGGCCATGAAGAAGAAAATTGTCTTGCTTTTTTTAACAGTACTTCTATTTGGGTTAGGCATTACAGCCATCGCCTATTATAATACGCCTATTAAAGATTACCAACAGCCACAGGCAGGAGAGGACAATGAACAAACCCCACCTACAGACAGTTTTGCCATCCGCGGAGTTATTGAGGGGTTCTACGGAACTCCCTGGACTATGGCGCAAAGAATCAACATGCTTACCTTTATTGGCCAACACCATTTAAACACGTATGTCTATGCTCCCAAGGATGACCCTTATCAGCGGAGCAATTGGGAGGACCTCTACCCAATTGGACAACTACAGCAGATGAAGAATTTGGTGCAAAATGCAAAAGCGAATGGAGTTAATTTTGTTTATTCTATTTCTCCTGGTATCCCGTCACCGCTGCCTGGTGAAACATTGACCTCAGCAATGGTTGCCAACTCCATTACCTTTACATCTAAAGCCGATGTACAACTGCTTGAAAGCAAAATTGATCAGTTGCGTTCGATTGGAGTTCACACTTTTATGCTTTCATTTGACGATGTTCAACACTACTTGAAGAGTTCTGACCAACAAGTGTATGGTTCTGATTATCCTAAGGCTCATATCGATTTAGCAAATAAATTGCTTGAGGATGAGACTGTAAAAGATTCAAGTTTCAGGCTTTGGCTTGCTCCCACAGACTACTATGGTCTTAAGGACAGCGCCTATTGGACTACAATACGGTCACAGCTAGATCCCTCTATACAGGTGATCTGGACGGGGTCTTGGGTTTTAAACAAATCCATTACAAGTAGTGAAGCTGACCAAGTACGGCGGCTTTTGGGTAGAAAACCTCTTATCTGGGACAATTATCCGGTCAACGACTATACCTATGCGGTAAAGAAAGCGCCACAACTATTTATGGGACCATTGATCAATCGTTCGGAGGATTTGTCGGCATACACGAGTGGCATGTTAGCAAATCCCATGCTCCAACCCGAAGCGTCAAAAATCGCACTTTATACTGTTTCTCAATATCTGTACAATCCCAGCACATACCAGCCGCTTCAAGCCTGGGATGAAGCGCTCCAGAGCATGTCTGGCATAGGCGATGCATTGGCCTTCCGTAAATTTTGTCAATATTCAAGCCAAAGCACACTTGATACGGGTGACAATACCGGGTTTTCCAAATTAGCCGGCGCCTTTTGGCAAGAATACCAATCAGGCCAGCATGGACCTAGTGAATTAGAACTTCGTAAAGAGTTACAATTACTGAGTGCTTTGCCCGATAATCTTACGAAGACAATAACCAACCAACAGCTCTTGGCAGAAATTGGCCCATGGGCAGTAAAACTGGGTGAAGAAGGGCAAGCGGGACTACAGGCTTTAGTATATTTAGATTTATCCAACAATGATCCGCAAAAGCTTACGGCTAAGCAGCAACTTCAAGCAAGCTTGCAACAGTTACGAAACAACAACTTACAAATTGGATCGGAAGTACTATCATTTATTAATAAGGCCGAATCTAATTAGGAATTGCTAAAAATGGATAAGATCCAGTAATAAATCGAAAGTGTGGAACACTACAAGGATCAGCACGGATACTACCCCGAGTGCCATACATCAAACCCAGGCTAATGGTATAAAGTTCTCTAGTTGGTAATTATTGTATTGTATATTATTAATTTAGAAATATATTTATTTATTAAGTATTTAAGTTTCTCTGTAATGATGGCCAAGGCCTAAAGGCTAAAATTAACTCCAATATTTATTATTTATCGGAAAATGTAAGGCACTAATATTTTCTTAAGTCATAACCCCCTTTTGGGAATTGCATTTTTTCTTTCAGGCACTATATTATTGAAAGAAATCACCTCTTTTCTGTAATTGGTTTTGGATAAATTCCTAAATCAAAAGAAAAGAGGTGATTTTTACTTTAGGTAGATTAATATTATCTGAATCAGTTTATCTGCCTGAAACTGAAATAGCGGTATTAAGGTTGGAATACCCGGTATTATGATCGATCATAACCAGATCAGCCCGATTGTCACCATTCATGTCTGCAGCAAGTGCAGCATCTTCATTCCTGGATCCCCATGGGCCAAAGGGTCTGTCGGCGATGAATTTACTGCCGTCGGAGATATAACTTTGCCAAAAACCGTCAGAGCCGTGTACCAGTAAATCGTCCTTACCGTCACCGTTAATGTCTGCTGCGAATATCTGAGAATCCGGTTTGAAGCAAAATGGACTGTTCCAGGTTCCAGCGGCAAGAGAGAATTTGTTTGCTTTTCGCCCGACCAGCATTTTCGACTGCTTGGTATCATGATCCATTACGAAAAGTTCACTGTTCCCATCACCATTAAAATCTCCTGCTGCAAGTTTTAGGTTCTTGGCTTTAAGCAGGCCAAAGCCTTGCCAGGTGATATCTGTAAAAAAACCGCCTTGATTGATTGCCGAACCAATTCTGCCATGTTCTTTGTCATACAGGAACAGGTCTGTGAGCCCGTCATGATTAAGGTCAGCAGCCAGGGGACGGATGGTCTGTGATTGATTTAAAGCCGGCCACTTTAAATGATAAGGAACAAATTTATTCCCGTCGTTTGCAGCTAAAATTAGATTCCCGGAGGCAGCATTGAACAACAGGAGATCTTCTTTGTCCTTATTTTTAAAATACCCGATTAAAGGAACCGTTCCTTTTTCCAGCGTTAAGTCCTTGAGCCATACACCTGAGTCTTGAAATGAGCGCGTGGCTCTGGGGGCATACCAGGAAGCTGTATATCGGAACATATGCCATTGATTTGCGCGCTTGTTCCATAGCAGCAGAGCTTTCCCCGAGGCATGCGGTACGAACTGACCGGCAAAAACTTCATCTCTCGGGTCAAACTGAATATTTTCCGCCCTTTGGGCAGGGACAAAGCCTACGAGTGAATAGATCGAGACAAAAGTGTATCCTCTGTTTTTTAGCTCCTTTACAAGCTGGTGCAAAAGGGAATTTTCATCATAAATATACTGAACTTCTCCGTTTTCTTGCTGGACTTTTTTTATAAACTGAAACTCATAGGTAGGATGGACGTATAAGGATGCCAGTGTCCCGCTTTTTGCCGGATCATCCAAGACAGCCAGCATAGCGGTAAGCCGTTCCGGGGAATTTAAATGCCCTAAAGGAGCAGGTACAACATCGAGGCCGCAATAATATTCTTGATGCTGATTTACAACGTTATTGCTTTTCCAGGCCTCAGGATAGTAATAATTGTTTTCATAGATCAAACCGATCTGTTCTTCAAAAGCGATCAGCTGCTGGGGCGAAGCGCTGTAATGCGGGGTCTCCCAGTAGGCCGGATAAATCCCTGCTTGATCAAACAGCGCGATCGCTTTTTCAGCCCGCTCTTTGGCATAGGCGTATGTATTGGGTACGTCGGGATTTTTTGCCGAGCTGTAAAATTCATACCCTGACACGCTATTGCTGTTCCCACTCTGGTGGGTATAGCCGTGGACCCCGATGATACCGCCTCTTTCTTCCAGGCTTTTAATGGTAGAGACGAATCTTTGGGCATATTCCGTATGATCGGTAATGGCAACATCATAGTTCCTGCCGGGAACAACCATCCTGGGAATTAAGGAGACTTCAAACGGTATCCCCTCTTGCTTAAGATAATCTGCCAGTACAATCAGTTTATCGAGGTTTTCCTGGCTTGCATATTCTTGCCCGGGACCTACATCCTCTAATCTTAATAAGGCCGACTTTTTTCCTGAAAATTGATCTTCTGACGTATTGTTGACATCAGCAGGTACGTTCGTATGTATAAGAATTGTTAAAAAAAGAACAAGTATCAGCGCCATTGCAAAGATTTTTTCTCTAGACATCAATTTTTGTTTAAACATAAATAATTACCCTCATAATATTTAAATTTTATAGAAAGATAGGATAATCATAATCGATCTGAACATATTGTCAATATGTATTATCAGGTATCCTGGAAATGTATCCTGAAAAATATAGGGTGGAACGTAGTGAGTTTACGCTGTAATGGATAGACTGCGCCAAGCGAAGCACGATGTGAAGCGTGACCTTTTTGTTCCAAGGGTGCAGCGATTTTATTGACATTGTCAAGATTGTCTACTATAGTAACGTTGATAGTTTTATAAAGTTTATAAAGACACAGACCATAGCAGAGGGTGGAGATTTTCATGCATTCGGCTTCCCAGGACAGAGCGCCTATTTATGAGGCCCTTCAAAAATATAAAGCAATGCGGATTGTACCGTTTGATGTGCCCGGGCACAAACAAGGGAGAGGCAACCCGGAGCTCAGGGAGTTTCTCGGGGAAAGGTGCCTTTCTGTTGATGTCAATGCCATGAAACCTTTAGATAATCTTGGACATCCTGTTTCGGTCATCAAAGAGGCAGAGGAACTTGCTGCGGATGCCTTTAATGCCTACCATGCTTTCTTTATGGTCAATGGAACGACCTCAGCAGTCCAGGCGATGATCATGAGCGTATGCAAACAGGGCGATAAGATCATTATGCCGCGTAATGTTCATAAAAGTGCCATTAATGCACTGATTATCAGTGGGGCCATCCCGGTATATGTGAATCCGGGAGTCAATAATGCGCTCGGCATACCTTTAGGAATGTCGATCAGCGAAGTGAAAAAAGCGATGGAGCAGCATCCCGATGCAAAGGCTATTTTTATTAATAATCCTACCTATTACGGGATATGTTCAGACTTAAAGACCATTATCGAACTTGCTCATCAAAAAGGTATGTTTGTACTGGCCGATGAAGCCCATGGCACCCATTTTTACTTCGGTGAAAACCAACCGCTGAATGCCATGGCCGCAGGGGCAGATATGGCGGCGGTCAGTATGCATAAAACTGGAGGAAGCTTAAGCCAAAGCTCTTTTTTGTTAATTGGCAGCCGTTTAAATATTGGACATGTCCGGCAGATTATCAATCTGACCCAGACGACCAGCGCTTCTTACCTGCTTTTGTCTTCTTTGGATATTTCCAGACGCAATCTTGCACTTGACGGGAAAAATATCTTTGCCAAAGTAACTTCCCTGGCCAACTATGGACGCGACGAAATTAACAAAATTGGCGGATATTATGCATTCTCGAAAGAACTGATCAATGGAGATTCAATTTTTGATTTTGATACGACCAAGCTTGTTGTACATACCCGGGATATAGGGCTTGCGGGAGTGGAGGTCTACGATATACTTCGGGACAATTACGATATCCAGATCGAATTCGGCGATATTGGAAATATTCTGGCCATTATCTCTGTTGGCGACAGGGCGCTGGCCTTGGAACGTCTGGTCTCGTCTCTGTCGGAGATCAAAAGGCTTTATATGCGTGATAAGACAGGTATGTTTGATCATGAGTACATTACGCCTGATGTCGTCATGGCTCCGCAGCGCGCGTTTTATTCAGAACAGCATTCCCTGCCTATAAGAAAGAGCGCGGGACAAATCAGCGGGGAGTTTGTGATGGCCTATCCCCCCGGAATTCCAATACTCGCGCCTGGAGAGCGGATCACTGAGGAAATCATTGATTACATTGTCTATGCCAAGAGTAAAGGAAGTTTTCTTACCGGGACGGAAGATATGTTTATTGAAAATATTAGGGTTGTGGGGGAATGAAATATGGAATTATGGTATACGGAACAGCATACCCAAAACGTCCGTTTTACCATCAAAGTCGATGAACAGCTCTATAACGGACAGAGTGAATACCAACGAATTGACGTCTTTAAGTCCAAGGAGTTCGGCACGTTCTTAACGCTGGACGGGCTGATGATGGTTACAGAAAAAGACGAATTTATTTATCATGATATGATTGTGCATGTCCCTATGGCAACGAATCCAGAGATTAAGAACGTCATGGTTATTGGTGCCGGAGATGGCGGCACTGTCAGAGAGCTTACCCGCTATAAGGGGATTGAAAACATCGATATGGTGGAAATTGACAAGATGGTGGTCGACGTGTGCCGGGAATATCTGCCTCAGACAGCCAGCAAGCTAGATGATCCCAGGGTGCATCTTTATTTTGAGGACGGACTGAGATTTGTCCGTTCCAAGGAGAACACCTATGACCTTGTGATTGTTGATTCTACCGATCCATTCGGGCCGGGGGAAGGACTCTTTACCAGAGAGTTTTATGGCAACTGCTTTAAAGCGTTAAAAGAAGACGGCATTCTGGTCAATCAGCATGAAAGCCCTTACTATGATGAGTATGCGCAGGCCATGCAAAGGGCCCATAAACGCATTCAGGAATATTTCCCGATTTGTAAGGTATACCAGGCCCATATTCCAACCTATCCTTCGGGCCACTGGTTATTTGGTTTTGCTTCTAAAAAATATGATCCTGTCACGGATATTAAGGAAGAATCCTGGAACAGACTCGGGATCAAAACCAAGTATTATAATACCGATATTCATAAAGGAAGTTTTGCGCTTCCGACGTATGTGAAGGACCTCTTGACAGATACCGTGGAGTAAAAGCAGAGCGATATCAGCACGTGCACACTTTTCAGTAATGACATATTGCATAAATAATCGCCCTGGAGCTCAAGAGACTTCAGGGCGATTTAATTCTGACACTGTGTTTGGGTAATTCTGTGGACTAAAGACTACTAAAATATATTTGGGCCTGTCTGCGTGCCACAATACCGCTTTCGGCCGTTGCGTCCTCCTTGACGCAAAAGGCCGCGCAGCCCGAGCAAAGCTATCATTGTTCTTAACGGGATATAGAAATCGGTCTGCTAGGCATTTAAATGCTTCTGTAAAGTTTCGATATGGTGATACTCATCACTTAAATTCTTTTGGATTACGGCGAGTGTTTCGGGCTCCCATTTCGCTGAATTGATGATTTTCTGATAGTCGGTCACGGCTTTTTGTTCTGTCCAGATCCCGGCATTCAGCATGGATTTTTCTCCCCGCAGGCGGCTGAAAAGACCAATGAACATTCCAACAAGCCAGAATAACCACCGTAAAGGGCTTGGGCTCCAGCCATATTCATAAAGTTTGATCTGATAATCCTGGACATGGGTCATCTCATTGGCCATGGCCTGAATGATCAGTCTGTTCAGATCGTTTGAAGCGCCAGCAATCTGAAATTTATAAATATTGACGGCCATGATCTCAAAAGTATGCAGTTTTCTCAGACCCTTGCGGATCATTGTGAGCTGGGCAGGGTCAATATTATCTGCGCGGAAGAAAATTTCCTGGGGTTCAACTGCTCCTCGGATCATGTAATTAGCCATTGATTAATCTTCCCCCTTTATTTATCAATGATAGATCAATTATATCGGCTGGAAAAGTAAGGTACAAGAACCATCCTTTGAAAATTTTCTGGTTTTAATTAACGGGCATTTGCGTTATGATGTAATGGAAATAGTATAAAGGTCCTAGGAGAAAAGACCAAAGTCCCGGATAAATAGCCTATTAGTCCTATTAGTCCGAATGGTTTGCAGAATCGAGCCAGATCAGTTATTAAATATTTTGTATTTTTGACACAATAACGACAAATTTTACCTAAAATATTCCAGAAATGAT
The DNA here is from genome assembly GCF_040931655.1 of Dehalobacter sp. TBBPA1. Lineage (NCBI taxonomy): Bacteria > Bacillati > Bacillota > Clostridia > Eubacteriales > Desulfitobacteriaceae > Dehalobacter > Dehalobacter sp. TBBPA1. The sequence goes on from NZ_CP162385.1 coordinate 251,459, forward strand.
CAAAAAAAAATAAAGGATATTAAATTATTTTCAAGAATTAATATCAAAAATATTTCCACAAAAAATAAAAAATGGGATAAAAAGGAATTATGGACAAGATCAATCGGGATAAGGATAATTGGAGACGAAAACTTTTCTTGTATAATGCCTGTATAATCGGAGCTTTTGTTATTGTCTATTTGTTTATTGGGGATAATGATAAGCTGTTTTTTTGGCTGCCAATCATTATTATTTTGTTTATATTCTCCTTTGCTTTAAATGTGGGGATGCATAAGGAGATTCATAAAAAACGAATGATAGAAAATGCCTTGAAGCAAAGTGAAGCGTTGTACCGTGGGGTAATAAATAATGCAGCCGCAGGAATTGCCTTGCTGAACCAGGATGGGCATTATCACTACGTAAATGCGACCCTGTGCCAGATGACTGGTTTTTCACAGGAAGAGTTAAAAAGGTTAACCTTTTTTGATTCGATTGTGCCTGAGGACCGGCAGGAGAGCATCATACATTGCAGGGAAGTATGGGAAGGCAAAGACGCGTGGAAGAAATGTGAGAAACAATTCCGATGCAAAGACGGACAGTCCTTATGGGCCGAAATCAATTTATCCACAGTTTGTGACAGCGGGGACAATGTCATTCATCTAATTATGATTGTCCTGGATATAACTGTCAGGAAAAAGTTGGAGAAGGAATTGCTGTACCAGGCAACCACAGACTTTCTGACGGGTATTGACAACAGACTTGCTTTTATGCAAAAAGCGCAGGAGGAATTTTCGCGCTCGGAGAGATATAAGCGGAATTTTACGATGCTTTTAATTGACATTGATAAATTTAAAAGCGTGAATGATCAGTATGGCCATCTGGTTGGTGATCGCGTGCTGAAAGAGGTCGTCAAGGCTTTTAAGCTTGTTTTGCGTGAGATGGATGTCCTGGCCCGGATCGGGGGAGAGGAATTCGCGGTGATTCCAGTAGAATCCGACCTTATGATGGCCCAAACGGTGGCAGAGAGAATTCAACAGAAAGTCCTGGATGTCGTCGTAGAAATGGAAAATACCGAAAAGATCCAGGTTTCTGTCAGCATCGGAATTGCTGAAAAGAAAGAACTGGACCTCGGTGTTGATGACATATTTAAAAGAGCGGATGATGCACTTTATGAGGCTAAAAACACAGGCCGGAACAGAATTGTCGTAGGAAACGAATTAGTTGAAGATATTGGAGTTTGTAATGGTAATCCATGATATAACGATCCCGCTTTTTCCGGGAATGGTCTCTTATCCCGGGGATCCGCCGTTTCAATCAGAACCTGTGTATTCCATAGACAAGGATGGATATTGTCTTTCGAGGCTCTCGATGGGCTCCCATTGTGGAACCCATCTTGATGCGCCGTCTCATTGCCTGACAGGAGGAGGATCTGTTGACAGGATTCCTCTGGAGTTGCTTATCGGAGCGGCCAGGGTAATCGAAGTGGCGGCTGCGGGGAGTATCCTGCCTGACCATCTGATCCCCAAAGGAATCCGCGAAGGGGACAGGATCTTGTTTAAAACCCGGAACTCAGGCCTTTTAAAGGACCCTATGTTTCAATCGGAGTATACTTATCTTTCTTCCGAAGCCGCTGAATACCTTGCAGCAAAAAAGGTACAATTGGTTGGGATCGATTACTTGTCCATTGATGATTCTACGAGCAGCGCTTATTCAAGTCATACCATTCTGCTTTCCGGAAACAGTGCTGTATTAGAAGGACTAGACTTATCGGAAGTTAATGAGGGAGATTACTTTCTTGTTGCACTGCCTCTAAAAATAAAAGACTGCGACGGCAGTCCCGTAAGAGCAGTTTTGATCGAAGGCATCAATCTATAATTTATAACTTAGAACCTATACCCTATAACCAATCAATCAGGGAGAAAGATGTTCGAGTCCCTGGGTCAATATCCGATAAACATGGTCGTCACTCAAAGCATAAACACTTGTCTTGCCAGCCCGGCGCACCTTGACTAATTTGTATTGCCGGAGAATCCTTAGTTGGTGGGAGACGGCAGATTGGCTCATACCTAAAATTTCCGCCAGTTCATTCACATACAGCTCATTATCCAGTAGTGCAAAAAGGATACGTATTCTGGAGAAATCCGCAAATACCTTATAAAAGTCTGCCAGTTCCAGGGATAGTTCTATACCTGGAATATGTTTTTGGGGCTGTTCCGGGGCAGGAGCGTGAAATACCGACATTTTAACGGCCTCCCAAAGAAAAATATAATCAGGACTGTACATATGCGCATATATGCATATGTACATATTTATAATACTAAGTATTGTTGGGGGCTGTCAATACGAACCCCAAAAGTCATTTAAATTTTCCAGGTTTGAATATACTGCTGAAGCTATCCCTGAACTGCGTAAACAACAGCCCTCCGAGGAAGATCAACCCGGCAAATCCGATCAAAGGATATATGGCAGAGACTGCCGCGGAAAAACCGTACTGGGCAGCGATAATTGCACCGATGGAAGCAAGGGTAGCACCAAGAATCCTTTGCTTGTTATCATAAGCAATCCTGGCTGTAAAGCCGTAGAGAATACTTACGGCAGTTGTATAAATTTCCAAAAGCAAAATTAGCCCGTAAGCATAGCCTACCAGTGGATTCAGTCTGGTAGCGAGAAATACCATGGGAACCTGAAAAGGAAGAATTTCCGGAGACCCGCAGATGATTGCCAGATTAATTGCCAGAATCCCGGCGCCCAACCCAAGACCACCCAGCAGGCCGCCCCAAACAAGACTCTTTTCACTCCGGCCTTCCACACCTAAAGGGGACAGGATAGCTACAGAAAGTACAATATTATAAGAAACATAGAGAATGGCGGCAGTAGACCAATGGGATGCTGTCGGAGATTCTAACGATCCGAGCAGTGCAATTTTGGATGGCGTGATTGGATCGAGGACAATCGAGATTATAGCAACACTGAAGACGGCAAGGAGCAGAAAAGGTACAACCAAACCAATTGCGCGTATGACGTTTCTGACCCCGGAAATGACGGTGAGAAACGAAAGCAGAATAACGGTAATACTGCCTAGAAGTGGGGAAAAGCCAAGCTGCTCTTCAACGACAGCGCCGGATCCTGCAGCCATGACGATCAGGACACCCAAGAAGCTCAAGGTAATAAACCAATCCATCAAAATGCCAAGAGGTTTCCCAAATGTGAATCTGACCAGTTCCAGGTGCGAATCGGCATTTTGTTCTCTGGATATCCGCATGATGAGAATCCCAAAATAACAAAATAAGACAGTGCACACGGCGATACCGGCAAAACTTTTTATTCCAAATACAGTAAAGAATTGGAGAACCTCCTGTCCGGTCGCAAACCCTGCTCCGACAATTGTTCCGATGAAGGCGGCAGCAATTGAAACTGTGGAAAACTGTTTTGTATTTTTCATACTTCACCTGCTTTCCCTCTGAACATAGGGTTCTAGGAACAATATCCTTAAAGATTATTATGTTAAATATCTCTGGAAATGAACTTCAACGCATGCAGAATAGGTAATAATGGTGTAGAATAATATAGGCACAAGGGAATTAGTTTGAATGCTTATGGGGGGTAAAAATGTCACCGGAAAAGAAAAAAATATATGCTGTCATCATCATTGCTGTTTTTTGCCTGATTATTGTCACGGGGGTAGGAAATTTCCGAGCCAAACAGCTCGCAGTAGATTTGGCAGGCCAACGGGTCAGCAACACGCTTACTCTGGCCGTGGCTGATTTTGATAACGAAAAACTGCAGGAGCTTATTCAAACGCAGAATCAGCAGAATGCTTATTACGGAGAACTTCGGGCGAAGCTGATGCAGTTAAAGACAGAGCACCAGCTCGAAAATATTTACATGTTGTACAAGGATGAGCAGAATAAGGTATGGTTTTTCGTCGTTGATGCGAGGGCTGAGGATGACCCGGCACATTTGGCTTTGGGACAATTGGAGAACAACGCCTCGTCGGCAGTAGAGAACACGCTGAAGGGCAAAGTTGTCCAGGGAGAGTATCACACGACTTCACTGGGGACATTCGTATCGAGTTACCAGGAAGTGAAGGATGCCGGCGGAAAGACGTATGCTGTTCTGGCAGGGGATATCGATGTTAAGAATGTGACAGAATTCCTGTACTTAACCAGATATGTACAATTCGGGATCATGGCGGTTAGTTTGCTGCTGATTGGCCTTATTGTTTATTTAAGCGGCAGAAAAAATATTAATTAGACAAGAAACAATGTAATCCTAACCAATATAAGAATATATAAGAATAGATAAGAATAAGAAAATTCCTTACCGGAAATATTAGGAAGGATGATGCATATATTTCCAGGGGGGGATTTTTCTTTTGAATGATTATTATTTAGAAGTTGGGACTTCTGATTATAAAGAAGAGCTTTCTCAAGCAGTATACGATTTGTACCATAAAGACGGGCTGCCGATTGAAATATCTGAAGTCTGCCATGAGCCAAACTATCTGGTCAGCTTCATTTATGCCAATTTGAAGGGGAAAAATGTCCGGAATGAGCTTACCGTCAAAATCGTTCAGTACTATATTGCCCATGCACTGGGTAGCGTTGTTCTTCAGGGATGGGAAGAACGTTATATCAGAAAAAAATTAAAAGATGACTTCAGCATGTTCGGGAGCGAAATCGACGAGGCTTATCCAAAGGTTGCCGGATATCTGAATGACCAGGCAGAGACTGGTTTTCTTCGGCTTAGAAACAGAATCCTGGTAAAGTCCATTCTGGAATTTTTGAATGACCATCAAAAAATTGATCTGGAAGGATTTATGAATTTCAGATCGGGCCAATATAAGAGAGAATTAAAGAAACAGATTGCACGTGCTGTAAATGTTTATGCCCTTCAGCAGGAGCATGAAAGCTTTGTACGACTCCTGAAAAGATTTTTTGAATCCCAGCGGGATAACAAAAATACGATGCATATGGTCATTAATCACAAAGATGAAGTGGCATTTTACGATGACAACCATTCTGTTCTGATAAATTCCAGTGCTGAAAGCGAAGATCACCCCATCAGTGTTTTGCTGAAACGCTCTCCGAATCGCCTGATTGTTCATGTTGCAGCAGAAAAACAGTCCGGAATTGCCCGGATCGTTCAGGAAGTTTTTGGTGATAAGATGACCTATTGCCGGGGATGCAGCCTGTGTAAAGACAACTGATTGACAACATACTTTAAGTGGTATAATCTAAGACTATATAAAAGGAATAATGAAGGCACGATGAAGAGGACAGTATCCTAATCGTTCGCATTTAGAGAGAAATGCCCTGGGCTGTGAGCATTTTTGCGATATTTGGGAAAAGACCGCCTCCGAGTTCCTCGCCGAACATGATATGCGTAGGCTGGACGTTTATCCGCGTTAAGGATGCCAAGGAAAATTAGCTGCCGGTATAGCAGGCGGTCGTATTTTTGAATTTGGGTGGAACCACGGGTTTCTATCGCTCTCGTCCCATAAGAAGGACGGGAGCTTTTTAGTATTAATACCAAAGAAGTTTGAATGGATAAATCATGAATAAAAACAAGGAGTGATAGGATCATGTTAAATGTAACCTTAAAGGATGGTTCGGTTCGTCAAGTGGAGCAGGGTTCAACTGTTCTGGAATTGGCTGCTTCTATTTCTCAGGGTCTGGCCAGGGTCGCGGTTGCAGGCAAGGTGGACGGGGAGGTCAAAGACCTCTCGTTTCCGATAGAAGATGACGTAAACGTAGAAGTACTTACGCTTGACAGTGAAGAGGGACTGGAAGTAATGCGCCATTCAGCTTCTCACCTTTTAGCTCAGGCTGTGAAGAATCTTTTCCCGGGAACCATTCTGGGTATCGGGCCCGCGATTGCGAATGGTTTTTACTATGACTTTGACTCTGAATACACTTTTACCCCCGAGGATTTAGGTAAGATTGAAGAGGAGATGCGCAAACTGGCGAAGAATGATTATAAGTTTGAACGCCGTGAGGTTGCGCGCGAAGAAGCGATTGACTATTTCCAAAATAAAGGGGAAAAATATAAAGTCCAATTGATCAACGATCTCCCCGAAGATGCTAGAATATCCATGTACACGCAGGGGAATTTTACAGACCTCTGTGCCGGACCGCATGTTCCCGGAACAAAGGTATTGAAGGCCTTCAAATTGCAGAGCCTGGCTGGTGCATACTGGCGCGGCAGTGAGAAAAACAAAATGCTTCAGAGAATCTACGGTTTAGCTTTTGCCAAGACCTCTGATCTTGATGATTATTTATTTAAGCTTGAAGAAGCCAAAAGGCGTGACCATCGGAAGCTTGGGATGGAGCTTGACCTTTTCAGTCTGCACGATGAAGGTCCCGGCTTCCCGTTCTTTCATCCGAAGGGGATGGTTTTAAGGAATACGCTGGAAGATTTCTGGCGCAGAGAGCACCAGAAAAGAGGCTATGTCGAGATCAGAACGCCTATCATTTTGAATACAGCTCTCTGGCAGCAGTCCGGGCACTGGGATCATTATAAGGAAAACATGTATTTTACGAAAATAGACAATGAGGACTATGCCGTTAAACCGATGAACTGTCCCGGTGGTATGATTATGTACAAGACAAAACTGCGCAGCTACCGGGATCTGCCGATCCGCTGCGGAGAACTAGGTCTGGTGCACAGGCATGAACTATCGGGTGCCCTTCATGGTTTGTTGAGAGTAAGAAACTTTACGCAGGATGATGCCCATATTTTTATGCTGCCTTCCCAGATCAAAGATGAGATCATCGGCGTTATTAATTTAGTTGATTACTTTTATAAAATATTTGGTTTTGCGTACCATGTTGAGCTTTCCACCCGTCCGGAGGATTCCATGGGTTCGGATCAGGATTGGGAAATGGCGACAAATGCGCTGAAGGAAGCGCTGGAAGCTAAAGGGATGGATTACAAAATTAATCCTGGTGATGGAGCCTTCTACGGACCGAAAATTGATTTTCACCTGAAGGATTGTCTCGACAGAACCTGGCAGTGCGGAACCATCCAGCTGGATTTCCAGATGCCTGAGCGATTTGACCTGACCTACATTGGGGAAGACGGGGATAAACACCGTCCTGTCATGATTCACAGGGTCGTTTACGGCAGCATTGAGCGTTTTATTGCACTTCTGACCGAGCAGTACGCCGGTGCTTTCCCGGTTTGGCTTTCGCCTGAGCAGGTGCGCATTCTGCCGATCAGTGACAAGCACAGCGCCTATGCTGAGAAAGTTAAGGGACTGCTTATGGACCGGGATATCCGCACCGCGCTTGATGAACGCCGGGAGAAAATCAACTATAAGATTAGGGAAGTACAGACCGATAAAATACCTTTTGCTTTGGTCGTCGGAGATAAGGAAGCCGAAGAGGGTACGGTATCCGTCCGCCGTTATGGAGAGCAGAAGACCAGCGTCATGGAATTGGAAGACTTTATTTCCTTGATTCTGGACGAAATAAGCACCAAAAAAATTCCTGCAGGCAATCAGGTCTAAATCGGATTGACCAGCGGAAAACAATACAAATTCCGGAGAGTGGTGGGTAACTTGACTGAGAAAAAGAATTGGAATGAGTTGAAGTCAGGAGAATCTTTGGTCGCATTTTTCCTGATTCGCAGGGTTGAAACGAAGACTACGGCTGGCGGAAACCGGTATCTTGATATCGTCTTAGGTGACGCCGGCGGGGAGATAACCGCAAGGATGTGGGACTGCAAGCAGGAAGATGAAACACTATATCAAAGCAATATGCTTGTAAAGATCAAAGGCAGTATTGCGGAATGGCAAGGCAAGAGACAAGTTAAGATCGATAAAATCCGTGCAGTTGTTGAGGACGATCAAGTTGACATTAATGCGTTTATACCTGTTGCACCGTATAGTCCGGAAGCAATGTACGCTGAGCTTCTGCAATACCTCTCCGGGATGGAGAATGTCAAACTAAGAGAAACAGTCCAGCTTCTCCTGACAGAAGCCGGAGAGAAACTGCTGATTCATCCGGCTGCTGTGCAGAATCATCATGCCTTAAGGTCGGGACTGCTGTATCATACGCTGACGATGCTTAAAGCTGGAGAAAAACTAGCGGATGTCTATACTTTCCTGGATAAAGATCTTCTTTATGCCGGGATCATGCTGCACGATGTTGCCAAGCTTGATGAAATTGATGCCAATGCCCTTGGGATCGCTACGGAATATACAGTTGAGGGGCAGCTGCTAGGCCATATTGTTCAAGGAATCAAGAAAATTGAAAAGGCTGCAGGCAAGGCGGGTCTCGATGAGGAGACCAGTCTCCTTCTTCAGCATATGCTGCTTTCGCACCATTATGAGCCGGAATATGGCAGTCCCAAGAGACCGATGTTTCCAGAGGCAGAAATCCTTCATTATCTGGATATCATTGATGCCAGGATGTTTGATATGCAAAAAGCCCTGAATGAAACCGAGCCTGGGAATTTTTCCGATAAACTTTGGACACTGAACAACAGAAGGCTATACAAGAGGTGAAAAAATGTTAAAAAGAAATGCAGTGAAAATATGGGGAAAAATGCTTTGTTTGCTTGTTATAGCCTTACTGTTACTGACTGGCTGCGGGATTCTGGGCGGAGGCGGTCAGGACGCACCTTCGGATGACTCGGGAAACTACGCGATCAAGGTCGGCCTGATAACCGGCCAGGACGGAATAGAGGATATTTATTCTGAAAAGGCCTGGGAAGGACTGCAAAAGGCACAACAGGAACTAAACGCCGGGATCGGCTATGCTAAGGTCAAAAATGATAAAGACTATCCGTCAGGACTTGCCGAGCTTAAATCCCAGAACTGTCAGGTCATATTCACCATAGGTCCTGCTGCCGTTCCGGCAGCTCTGGAAGCGGCAGAAAAAAACCCTAAAATTACCTATGTCTGTCTGGACAGCACCATCGAGGGAACCATTCCTGACAATGTTCTGGCCGTGTCGTATAGAGTAGAGGAAGCGGCTTTTCTGGCAGGGTATCTGGCGGCAAAAAGGACGGAAACAAATGTCGTTGGTTTTATCTCAGGGGACAATAAAGAAGCAGCACAGCCTTACTTTTATGGTTTCAAGAGCGGAGTACGGTTCGTCAATCCCAACTGTGAGCTTTTGAAAGGAAATGCCGCCACTTTCACCAATAAGACCAGGGTCGAAGAGATGGCGGAAGCGATGGTCAATTCTGATGCCGATGTTATTTTTCATAACGCAGGTCTGGCAGGAAAAGCAATGATTGAAGTCATGGAGGAAAAAGGCAAGTATGCCATAGGTGCTGACATTGATCAAAATAGTCTGGCACCTGAGACTGTCCTTACTTCAGTCATCAAAGAAAACGGCGAGGTCGCTTACAGCATCATCAAACAAATTGAAGAGAAAACCTTGGCGTCCGGTAAAAATGTATCGTATGGCTTAGCGGAGAATGCCGTCGGTTTGGCAGAGACAACTGAATCTATGGTTTCGGAAGAAACCTATACCAAAATAAATGAATATAAACAAAAAATGATTGACGGAAAGATCACGGTTCCAGCCAATGAAAATGAAACATTTAAAATCACATATTAGATGATTGACATTGAACGCTATACTATGTATAATACTTATGCCAAGTAGAAGCCATCCGCTTCTCACCTCATGACATAATGCCGATGAGGTCCTAGTGAGTTTTCCAGTATGGTTATGCTCATTTTGTATGATGAAGACGGGTGGAATACCGTCTTTATTTTTTTATACTCTTTGGCTCGTTGTAAGCAAAAAATTGGAGGTGATTCACTATTAACAAAGATTTACGGATTAATGAAGAAATCCGGGCTCGGGAAGTTCGATTAGTAGGTGAAGAAGGAGAACAACTCGGGATCATTTCTATTAAAGATGCCTTGAGCGTCGCTGCTGAAAAAGCGCTTGATTTAGTGGAGATTGCTCCTGCTGCCAAACCACCGGTTTGTAAGGTGATGGATTATGGGAAATATAAATATGAACAGGCGAAGCGTGATAAAGAAGCCCGTAAGAAGCAGAAGGTTGTTGAAATTAAAGAAGTCAAGCTCCGCCCGAACATTGAAGACCATGATTTTATGACCAAAGCTCGCAATGCCCAGCGCTTTTTAGGCGATGGCGATAAAGTAAAAGTTACCATCATGTTTAGAGGACGGGAGATAACACACCCAGACCATGGTAAAGTATTGTGTTTGCGAATGGCTGAATTTCTTAGTGAAGAAGCTCTTGTCGAGCGTGAACCCAAAGTCGAAGGTCGCAATATGGTTATGATTTTAGCTCCTTCCGCACATAAACACGATTAAAATGAAAAGGGGGTTATCATAAATGCCTAAAATGAAAACACACCGTGGAGCTGCCAAACGTATTAAGAAGACTGCTACCGGCAAAATTGTTTGTTATCATGCATATAAAAGCCATATCTTGGAGAAGAAGTCGCCAAAGCGTAAACGGAATCTTCGTAAAGCGGCGATTATGCATAGTACCGATGCGAAGCGTATTGCTCGCCTGATCGCTTATGTTAAGTAAGAATATCACTTAAAGGAGGTCTTTAAAAATGGCCCGTGTAAAAAGAGGCGTCAGAGCACATGAACGCCATAAAAAAATATTAAAATTAGCCAGAGGATATAGAGGACGTAAGAGCAAACTTTTCAGAATGGCCAAACAGCAAGTCGTTAAATCGATGGCGTATGCTTATGTTCACCGCAAACAGAGAAGACGCGATTTTCGTAAGCTGTGGATCACCAGGATTAATGCAGCTGCCCGAATGAATAACATTACGTATAACCGGCTGATGTACGGTCTGAAGCTGGCCAATGTCAATATCAACCGCAAAATGCTGGCCGATTTGGCAGTTAATGATGCTGCAGCTTTTACGAAGCTTGTAGAAGTTGCCCAAAGCAAACTCGACAACACCAATGCAAAAGCTCAGGCGAATGCTTAAGTCAAGAATATCTATGATGAACTTGGAGTTCGGTCTTTTCAGGACCGGACTCTTGCTCTATCTATTCCAGGTAATCCGGGAGGATCATCATGATCGTTTCTTTGCAAAATGAACAGGTCAAGCATGTAGTATCCCTGCATGATAAAAAAGGCCGTAAAGAATATAGGGAATTCCTTGTAGAAGGCAAACGTTTTGTACAGGAAGCTATTCTTAGGCAAGCGCAGCTTAAGAAGATTTATTATACGGCTCAGGACGCGGCGATGGAAAAATCGGATTTGCAGCAATCCTTAAGTATTGGCGGACTGGTGACGGAGATACGAGCGCTGGGAATAGAAGCTGAAGAGGTGTCTGAAGCGGTAATGCGCAAAATGAGCGCTACGGAAGCCCCTCAGGGTATCCTCGGAATGATCCGAAAAAACGAATTTGACTGGCAGGATATCAAGGTTCGGAAGGATACCATTCTTCTCGTCGTTGACGGAATCCAGGACCCGGGTAATTTGGGTACGATTTTGAGAACCGCCTTGGCTGCAGATGTCAAGCAAATCATTCTGACAAAAAAAACGGTGGATCTTTATAATCCCAAAGTTCTGCGCAGCAGTATGGGCTCCGTTTTTTCCCAGGTGATTCTGGCGGATAAAACGCCTGAAGAAATAGCAATTTTTTGCAGACAAAAAGAATGTTCCATGGTCGTATCCACCATGGGTGGAACTTCCATATTTAAGACGAACATTCGTGAAGACTATCCTTTGGCATTAATTATGGGAAATGAAGCAACAGGGCCGTCAGCTTTTTTTATGGAAAAGGCCGCTAAGCACTATTCCATTCCAATGTTTAACAATGTTGAATCGTTGAATGCGTCAATGGCTGCCGGAATATTCCTTTATGAAATGCGAAGACAGGGACAATTCTTGTAAACCATGATTGAAAATGATATAATTCTGATCAGGCAAAGAAAACAATTACTTTGCTTTCCGGACCTAAGCCGAGGAAAGGTGGGCTCAAAATGTCAGCGCCTGATTATTTTTGGAAAGCCTTCGAGGCAACCGGTTCTCCCCAATTATATCTTTGGTACAAGAACAACGACAAATTGACAAGTGACAATGAACGGAACAAAAAGCAGGCAGGCCTCTAAAGGGAGGACCGACTCAGACTGAAAGTCGGCCAGGCAGGCAGCTACCTCAACATGGGAGTCTTGAGGTTGAAGTTCATTCCGGGAGTTATATCGGTTGGCAGCCGTTACCAGCTTATTAAGTGTGAACTATGATTTGACGCATGGTCAAAAAAGGGTGGTACCACGGGAATACGAACTCTCGTCCCTAGTCGGACGAGGGTTTATTGTTTTTTTACATAATTAATTGCTGAAAGGGTGACCGCGATGCGAGAAGAAATTCAAAAAATAAAAGAAGATACACTGGCGCAACTGACCAAGCTGACTTCGTCGGAAGAGCTTCAGGAGCTAAAAGTTCGCGTGATGGGCAAAAAGGGATCACTCACATCCTTGCTGAAGCAGATGGGTCAGCTCAGCGCGGAAGAGCGTCCCAAAATGGGGCAGATCGTTAATGAACTGCGCACGCAGCTCGAAGATGCCTGGGACAAAAAATGGAGGGAATTTGAAAAGAATGCTTTGGAAAGCAGACTAAGGGAAGAACGGATCGATATCAGTCTGCCGGGGTATTCTTTGCCTCAAGGACACCAGCATCCTTTAAGCAAAGTGATTGAGGAAATTGAAGATATTTTTATGGGCATGGGTTTTACCATTGCTGAGGGACCAGAAATAGAAACGGATTACTATAACTTTGAAGCGCTGAACCTCCCGAAAGACCATCCGGCCAGGGATATGCAGGATACATTTTTTATCACCGAGGATATTCTGCTTCGGACGCAGACCTCGCCGGTCCAGATCAGAACCATGGAGAAACAAAGACCCCAGCTTCCGGTCAAGATCATTGCGCCAGGTAAAGTCTTCCGCAACGATGATGATGCAACCCACTCGCCGATGTTCCATCAGGTAGAGGGGCTGCTGGTCGATAAGGGAGTCAGAATGTCCGATCTCAAAGGACTGCTTCTGTATTTCTCCAGACAAATGTTTGGCGAATCTCGCGAAATCCGCTTGAGGCCGAGCTTCTTCCCATTTACTGAGCCCAGTGCTGAAGTTGATGTATCCTGCATGCTTTGTGGTGGTGCAGGCTGCAGGCTGTGCAAAGGGACCGGCTGGATTGAAATCTTGGGGGCCGGAATGGTTCATCCGCATGTGCTGGAGATGGGAGGATATAATCCTAAGGAAGTAACAGGCTTTGCTTTCGGTATGGGCGTAGAACGGATTGCAATGCTGAAATACGGCATTGAAGATATGCGGCTGCTTTTTGATAATGATATCCGCTTCCTGGAGCAGTTCTAGGACATTGATCTTTAAATAATTTGATATTTGAGTGATTACAGATAGATTGTTTTTATTGATCCTATAACATGTTAATGTATGGAGGATACTCTGATGAGAGTAAGTATGGAATGGCTAAAACAATACCTCGAGCTTTGTCTCAGTCCTGAAGAACTGGCAGAAGTCCTGACCGGGGGCGGGATTGAAGTTGAAGGGGTAGAATGCTTGAATAAAGGCTTTGCAGAAGTCTATATCGGTGAAATTCTGGATATCCAGCCCCATCCCGATGCCCAAAAACTGCAGGTATGCCGTTTGAATACCGGCAGGGAAGAACTGACCATTGTAACGGGTGCATCAAATGTCCTTATCGGGGATAAAGTACCGGTAGCCGTTCCGGGAGCGGTGCTTCCAGGGGGTAAAGAGATTCAACCGGTCAATATGAGAGGCGTAAAATCGTATGGGATGCTTTGTTCCGACAAGGAACTTGAGATCGAAGCTGTCGGTCAGGAACGCAGTAAAGGCGGGATCCTGATCCTGTCTCCTGACGCGCCTGTCGGTGAGAGCCTGGAAACCTATCTCGGTTTGCAGGACAGCGTCCTGGAACTGGAACTTTACCCTAACCGACCGGATTGTCTGGCGATGGTCAATGTTGCGAGAGAAGCCGGGACTTTGCTCGGGAAGAAGCCTGTTCTGCCGGAATGGGCCCGGGAGGAAATGCCTTCCTGGCCGGAAGATGTCAGGCAGAAGGTTGAAATTGAAGATCCGGAACTTTCCTGGCGTTATTCGGCCCTGCTGGTGGATGATGTCGTCATTCAACCCTCGCCGGTTTGGATGCAGAATCGGCTCCGGGCTGCCGGAGTCCGTCCGATCAATAATATTGTCGATATTACCAACTACTGCATGCTGGAAATGGGACAGCCGCTTCATGCGTTCGACCGGGATAAACTTCAGGGTACGGTCAGAGTCCGCAAAGCCAAACAAGGTGAAACCATGGTCAGCCTGGACGGCATCGAAAGAAAATTGGAACCCGATATGCTGGTTATTGCCGACGATAACGGGCCGCAGGCCATTGCCGGTGTCATGGGCGGACTGGAAAGCGAAGTGACCGGCAAGACCTGCAGGATCCTGTTTGAATCAGCACATTTTCTCGGTTCGAGTGTCCGGCGTACCAGCAGAAAGCTGGGACTCCGTTCGGAGTCTTCCAGCCGTTTTGAAAAAGGCGTCAATCCTTACTGGACAGTCCCAACCCTGGGCAGAGTGGCAGAATTGCTGCTGGAACTCGAGGCGGGTGTACCGATGTCCTTTACGGAAAAAGTCTGTGCGCTTCCGCCCAAGGTTCGGATCGAAATAGCGGTTTCCACGGTCAATCAGGTCCTAGGTGTGGAATATACGGATCAGGAAATTGAAAAGGTGTTTGAAGCTCTTGATTTTGAATATCTGAAATTGTCTGATTGCCGGTACAGTGTTGAAATTCCTTCTTACAGGCAGGACCTTAAAATTGAAGTTGACTTGATTGAAGAGATTGCCCGCATCATAGGCTATGATAAGATTCCTACCACCCTGCCGCAGGGCAGCCAAACGCAAGGGTGCAGGACACCTGAACAGGTTTTCCGGCGCAAACTGCGTAAAATCCTGATCAAAGCCGGGATGAACGAGGTTATTTCCTACTCTTTCAGCAATAAAGAAATGGATGATCAATGGGGGTCAGAAGGCCGGAATATCCCGCTCTTAAATCCATTAAGGGAAGAATTAGGAACGATGAGGACGTCACTTCTGCCCGGACTATTGGAGATTGCGTCCAGAAATACCGCCAGACGCAACACGGATCTGCTGCTGTTTGAAATCGGCAATGTCTATTTGCCAAAAGAGCTGCCGTTAAAGGAGCAGCCCAATGAGGTTTCCCGGATTGCTGGCTTGGCGCAGGGGGAAAGCAAACGCCACTGGCTGAATTCGCAGGTGAAATTTGATTTCTTTTATGTCAAAGGGATCCTGACACAAATTGCGGAAGAATGCGGAATGGAATTTGAATATCGGAGAATTGAGGAAGGCAAGTACTGCAGCCTGCTTCATCCCGGAAGGTCCGCAAGCATTTACAGCAAAGGGGAGTACCTTGGTATTCTCGGGGAAATCTATCCACAGCTCGACCAGAAATGGGACCTGCAGTGTCCGGTGCTGTTTGAGCTCGATTTTGGAGCGCTTTCCAGGAATGCCAATCTCGCGGTTATTGCCAAATCGTATCCGCGTTATCCGGCAATTCAGCGTGACCTGGCCGTTGTGGTTCCTGAAGAGGTATCCGCAGAGGATATTAAGAAAAAGGTCATGGCACTCGGCGGGGAATTCCTGAAAGAAGTAGAGCTGTTCGACGTGTATCAAGGACAGCCCGTTCCGGCAGGACACAAAAGCCTTGCCTTTACGATGCGTTACCAGTCTGCAGAACGAACCTTGAAAGATGAAGAAGTGAACACTTTTAATTTCGACATCCTTTCGGGAATACAGCAGGAATTTGGGGCAAAATGGCGAAAATAAACAATAATGATGATGTAACAAGGTACTAGACAGGAGAGCGGGTGAAGACAGTGAATCCGGAAGAACAAAAAGTATCGGTTCTGATATTCGGAGAACTTCATGTTATTCGCGGCAAGGGATCTGAGGAATATATCAAGAAACTCGCCCATGATGTCGATAAAAGAATGGAAGAAATTGCGTTGAAATTCCCGAGGATACCAGCACATCAGGTAGCTATCCTGGCAGCACTCAATTTTGCAGATGAATTGGCAAAAATAAAAGAAGAACAGATGACGCTTCTTAACATGTTAGGAGAAAGCGGCGGCGAATAATTTTTTTTACATCTGACGGTGATTAAGAAATGGTCGATCCCGCTTATTATTCGGCCATTTCTTTATTATTTTTCGCAGGCACCTAATATTTGAGAAGGACTGCGCTATTTTTGCTTTTGTTTATCAGGAAATGATAGAATAAAATGAAACAAACGGAGGTGTTACAATGAAAGGAATTGTCACTGTAATAGGAAAAGATAAAGTCGGGATCATCTATGGCGTTACCAAGATCCTGATGGAGAATAATGTAAACGTGGAGGATATCAGCCAGACGATTTTGCAGGATTATTTCACCATGATGATGCTGGTCAATCTTTCCAATATAAAATGCGATTTCAGTGTCCTGAAGGAAGAGCTCGATGCCTTCGGTAAAGAGATCGGATTGTCGGTGAAGATTCAAAGAGAAGAGATCTTTGACTACATGCACAATATTTAACTTACAGTTAACAAGGGTTGACAAGTTGCCAGCCAGAAACAGGGGAAGTCTTTTGGAGGTAAATAATGAGTCTCTATAAAAATATTTTTGAAACCACCCGCATGATCGAGAAAGAAAAACTGGATATCAGGACCATCACGATGGGCATTTCTTTGCTTGATTGCATTGACGCTTCAGGAGAAAAGGCCCGCCGGAGAATTTATGACAAAATTACCAGGTTGGCACAAAATCTTGTCAAAGTCGGCAATGAAATCGAAACTGAATATGGCATTCCCATTATCAATAAACGAATATCCGTTACGCCGATGGCTATCATCGCCTCCGGGAGTGAAGACGAAAGCTATGTCGAGTTTGCGAGAACGCTGGACAAAGCAGCCCGGGAGGTCGGCGTTAACTTTATCGGAGGCTTCTCCGCTCTGGTGCAGAAAGGCTTTACAAAAGGTGACAGAATCTTAATCGAATCCATCCCTGAAGCTCTGAATGAAACAGAACGGGTATGTTCGTCTGTGAATGTGGCCAATTCCAAAGCCGGCATCAACATGGATGCAGTCAAGATGATGGGAAAAGTCATTAAAGATACAGCTTATTTGACCAGGGACAGGGATTCTCTGGGTTGTGCGAAGCTGGTGGTGTTTGCGAATGCCGTCGATGACAATCCGTTTATGGCAGGCGCCTTCCACGGGGTTGGTGAACCTGAAGTTGTGATCAATGTCGGGGTAAGCGGTCCCGGCGTCGTTAAATGTGCCATGGAGAAGGTTAAGGGAGAACCCTTGCATGTCGTAGCCGAGAATATTAAGAAGACTGCCTTTAAAATTACCCGGGCCGGCCAGCTGGTTGGCAACGAAGTATCCAGAAGACTGGATGTACCGTTCGGCATTTTGGATTTGTCCCTGGCCCCAACACCGGAAATCGGAGACAGTGTGGCCAGGATTCTTGAAGAAATGGGCTTGGAAGCCTGTGGAACCCATGGCACGACTGCAGCGCTGGCCATGTTGAATGACGCTGTTAAAAAAGGCGGCATCATGGCCTCCTCCTCCGTAGGAGGACTAAGCGGAGCGTTTATTCCGGTCAGCGAAGATGAAGGGATGATCAATGCGGTCAAGTGCGGCGCACTGACCTTTGACAAGCTCGAGGCGATGACCAGTGTCTGCTCCGTAGGACTGGATATGATTGCGATACCCGGAGATACCAAGGAATCGACGATCTCGGCCATGATTGCAGACGAAGCCGCCATCGGCGTCATCAATCATAAAACCACCGCAGTCCGCGTGATTCCTGTCCATGGCAAAGGGGTCGGCGATACTGCCGAGTTCGGCGGCTTGCTGGGCTATGCACCGATCATGGCGGTCAATCCATACAGCGCGGAAGAGTTCATTAACCGGGGCGGCAGAATTCCGGCACCGATCCACAGTTTCAGAAATTAACTGTTTTTAAATTTCAACCAAGAAACCGCAGGGAGTGTTTCCCCTGCGGTTTCTTGCGCTTCAATATAAGCAGCCTCTTCCAGCAAAGGGCTGCTTTGTTATTTTTAGAATTAATTTCCACATATTTTAATTTTTTAGAAGGATAGCAGTGAAGTTTCACGAATATCAAATTAAAAAGTAACCGTTACCAAATTAAGTGCATTTCTGACAAACCAGATCAGTTTATCGAAGGAAGACTTGATGAAAGAAGTTTATAAGGCTGTTTGGATTTGTTGTGGGCTTAAATGGAAAAACTAATTTCTAATATAGTAAGTATTTCCGAACTAGTTCGGAAATACCGTCGTTCTACGAAATCGTACGCATGGCCGCGCCTCCATGCGCGGATTATTCTGGAGGATAGCTTTGTATAAAATTTCAAGAGGAGTACAGATATGCAAAAATTGATAGTAATTATCTGTATGGCAGTTTTTTTGGTAGTTATGCAGACGGGATGTAGTAATAATGCATCTGAAACATCGTCTGCGCTGACACAACAGGAATCACTTTCGGAAACTCCACAAACGCCGAGGACAAATGCTGTTGAAAGTCCTCAAAATAATTTGCATTCAAATAGCTCGTCGGCTCCTAGTGAGGATATAGCGACCATTCCTTATGACCCAAGTAAATACTTTACTGATGACGAATTAGTATTTACCGGAGGTGTTCGTCTAGAGATGAGCTATGAAGAGGTACTCGGAATTATTGGCGGCTATGATGAGTTTTTTGATAACGCCCCTGGAGTGAAATCTTTTAAAAAGAACGGTGTCCTTTACGGCTTTTATGAAAGTGATGGTGTCTACCGCTTGAAGAATCTAAACTTGTCTGTATCTTCGAAGGAAATCTTTCCTAGAGGAATCAAGGTCGGAGATAAGATTGAAGACGTGCTGAATAAATTCCCTGGAGATGATAAAACGTTGCGTAAATGGGCTTATCAAAATATCTATGGCGGGGATCATATGGAAATGTTCTATGCGAAATTGGAATTTAGAATGTATGATGAGTGTTATCATTTAACGGTAAAAACCCCAAAATCTATGATGGCAGTGAATTTCGATAAGAAAAATTGTGTGCGTTTCATAGAAATTTACGGTGAGGGTTTGTAATTAATATAAACCTTTAAAAAACAAAATATTTCCTATCAAGTAGACAGCAGAAAAAAATCTCTGACACCGATTATTTAATTGTAGTTGGTGTCTTTTTTTGTTTAAAAACCAAAATTTTTATCGATTAAAAAAAATATATATAGTGCTCAATGCACTAAAATAAATGATAATTACTAACATCGCGCATATATCTTAACTTGATATTTTATGATTAAATTATCCATGAAAAAGTTATTATAAATTAAATTTAGCTTACTGTCTTGAGAAATACAAAAAGATAACAAAGCAAAGGAGGTGAGCAAATGGCTGGAATGATTTACTCGTTTTTTGTAGGGGCCTTATCTATTTTAATAGGAATTGGAGTTAATAGTCTTGCATCTGCTAACGGAATGATTTTGTCCTGGTACGGCTGGGTGCTAATTTATTTCATTTATGTCTGTATCGTTATGGGAGTTTCCTTCGTTTACATTAATGCTGTGGGAAAGCATAAAGTTGCCACGAGGAGAGGTGCAATACTTCTCTTTGCGGGATCTGCAGCTGGTATTTTAGTACTTTTGCTGTTTTGGCGTTACTGTATGTATCCTTAAAAATTCATGATGATGGAGGGAAATCATGGGGACTTATAACGATAAAGAAAAAGAATCAGTCTACAAAGACTTTAAACAGACCAGAGATCAATATGCCCAGTTTGGAGATACCATTGCGAACGCCGCCGGTATGACGGTTGCCTTTAACAAAGCCGCACTTTCCAGAGTGGGGAAAACCACGACGATTCTTGGAGGGGGAAATTACGGCATTCCAGTCAAACATCTCGATTATTCCCCAAATTATATGGGATCAACGAAAATTTTTGGTCCTATCCCTAGAAAAAGCGCAGAAGATACAGGCTTTAACAGGGCGGGCAGAGGAGAATACGGTCCCGAGGTTGCTGAAGGTTTAAAGAAGATCCCAGAAAGGCATCCTTTGGTAAAATCTCTTTTCAATATGTCACATGTCATTGGCGGTGAAAACGTCGTAGACGGACCTGTAAGAGCCGAGCCTCTTCCTATTCCTGATCCGAGATCCATGACCCAACATATCAAGGATCTCGCTAAATTTCTCAAGGCGGATGAGGTTGGAGTAGGATTGATGCCCGAGTATGCGTATTGGACACACACTGTACCGCATGCTGTCGAAGTAGCCCGTGGCTTGAAAAAGCCCAACGAAAAAACCCCGGTAACCACAAACCATAAATATGTTATAGGCATTCTTATTGATCAAAATTTAGATACGATTCTTTCATCGACGGGTATGGATGGGATCAGCTCCAGTCAGAGCTATTACGCCTATTTCACATCCGGTGTGATCGCGACTTCCATTGCATCTTATATCAGAAACATGGGGTATTCGGCCAGGGCGCATCACTGCGGGAATTATCAAATGATTTTAGCACCGGCTCTCGTTGCCGCCGGGTTAGGCGAAATGTCGCGTACTGGTGAGAGTATTGTGCATCCGAGGCTCGGATTCCGATTTAAGGCGGCCGCTGTAACGACGGATATGCCTTTGGAACCCGATGGACCTATTTCTTTTGGAGCAAGGGAATTTTGTGTAACATGTAAAAAATGTGCAGATTTGTGTCCATCAGGCGCAATTAGTCATGACGATCATCCGTCACAGTTTAACAACTATGAAAAGTGGCCCACAGATATTAAGAAATGCACATCTTTCCGTATTTGCAATACAAAAGGAGCCATGTGCGGCGTGTGTATGAAATCCTGTCCCTGGAACAATAAAGAGGATAGCTGGTTCCATACCGTGGGTATTTACGCTGCTTCCAAATCTAAGCTTGCAGCAAGATTATTGAAGAATGTCGATGATTTCTTCGGATATGGTACCGAAGTTATACAGGAAAACCGCTGGTGGCTTCAGTGGCCTGAGTTATTTAAAAAATAGTTCTCGTACGCTAGGCCTAATCAAAGTTAGAACAAGGAGAGAGTGACTTAGTAAGATATGGCAAAAGAAATCAGTTATTTACCGTTGTTAATTATCGCTATTACCGCAGTCATTGTTCCTCTGATTTTAAACAAAATAAAAATAATCACCATTCCTATCGTTGTCGGAGAAATTATTGCGGGCATGATTCTTGGAAAAAGCGGATTTAACTTATTTGATATTACGGACAATATTAATTTCCTCTATAATCTGGGTTTTTTGTTTCTTATGTTCCTGGCAGGTGTGGAAATAAACCTTGACTTAATATCATCTACTCGGCATCAAAGTTCAAGAACTTATGAGAGACCCGCAATTCTAGCTTTGACTGTGGCTCTCATCACAATGGTCCTATCATTTGGATTGGCTTTTGTGCTCAAACAAGCAGGTTTAATATCCAATTATGTCATTATCGGTCTCGTCCTTTCCACCACATCGGTAGGAGTTGTCGTTCCAATATTAAAGGAACGCGATCTATTATCTTCAGCTTACGGACAGGTCATACTTTTAGGTGCGATGTTTGCTGATATTATAACCATGGTTTTATTGTCGGTATATATAACATCGATAACCTCAGATTCGATTTCAGAAGTATTTTTAATTATCCTGTTAGTTCCAGCCTTCTTCGTCTTCTGGAAGCTGGGACAAAAAGCGATGAATTTTCCCGCTGTTGAAAAGCTTGCCGGAAAAAACGCTCAAATTAAAATCAGAGGAGCCTTTGCCCTTTTAATTTTATTCATTTTGCTAGCGCAGACCTTAAAAACAGAAATCATCCTAGCCGCTTTTATGGCCGGCTTGATAGTTTCTCTTCTTAATGACCGGGAAACTTCACCGATATATTCCAAATTAGATTCTATAGGGTATGGAATTTTTACACCATTTTTTTTCGTCGTTGTTGGTATGAACTTAAATATTACTGACATTATCCGTAAACCAGAAAATATATACCTTCTTCCCATTTTATTATTTTCAGTCTATTTCGTACGTCTTATTCCCGCCTTAATTTTGCGACAGAGTTTCTCATGGAGGAAAGCCCTGGCAGCAGAAGCTCTTCTATCTTCGAGATTAAGTTTAGTCATTGCCATTAGTGCAGTTGGTTTAAACTACGGACTGATCGACGCTAGTTTAAGCGGAACAATCATTTTATTGGCGATATCTAGTTGTATTTTGTCGCCCATTATATTCAATCAATTGTACAAAAACATGTCATAGTAAGTGGGGGTGGTCATTTTTTAATAGTAAAATATATTCATCACTGAAACAAATTTTATCAATTGCAATTCAAAATCATTAATTATTAAAATATATATGAGGTGAAAAAAATGAATACAGAAAACCAAAAAAACCAAGATCAACAGGAGATTCATAAAAGCAGAACTGCACCCGATACGGCAGATAAATCCTTAAAGCCGTCGGTCACGAAAGTAAGATATAGCAAAGCCGCCCTTCAGAAATCCAATAAAGAAACAGTTCTCAAGGCCGGAGACCACGGAGCTGTCTTCGTCAAACGGCATGAGTATAACCCTGAAAATGCGACACAATTAGGTTCAACAAAAATTGTTGGGCCCATTGAAAGGATCAGTGAAACGGAAACAGGGTTTGCCAAAGCTGCTCGTGGTATTTATGGCGACCAGGTAATAAAGTCATTAATTAAACTTGGCGGCAAGCATCCGTTAATGAGTGCCCTATTCACCATGTCTCATTCCATCGGTACGCCCGAATTTGTGGACGGGCCGGTAAGAGAGGACAAACTTCCTTTGCCGCCGCAGGATTTGCTGGCGAACCATATTAAAGATCTCGGTATGTTTCTTGGCGCGTCAGAGGTTGGTGTTGGGCTGATGCCGCCTCACGCTTTCTATTCTCAGAAAGGTCCTGCGGTAGGCCACGGGCCCTATAATGCTTCGAATGCGACCCCGATAACCACAACGCATAAATACGCCATAGGCATCATCGTAGACCAGAGTTTGCCTACCGTATTGAGTTCAACGGGCTACGACGGAATTAGTGCATCCCAAAGCTATATGGCTTATATGAACTCGGGTGTGATTGCTTGTTCTATTGCCGCTTATATTCGTAATCTTGGGTATTCGGCAAGAGCGCATCATTGTGGAAATTATCAGGTGGTAGTGCCGCCGGTATTGGTAGCGTGTGGTCTGGGTGAAATGACGCGTACCGGTGAATGTGTTGCTCATCCCCGCCTGGGTTACCGTTTCAAGGCAGCCGTTGTTACGACGGACATGCCGATGGAACCCGATAAACCCATATCCTTTGGGGCCCGGGAATTCTGTGTCACGTGTAAAAAATGTGCGGATGAATGCCCTTCGGGAGCTATCAGTCATGATGATAATCCTATCATTCATAATGGCTATGAAAAATGGAATACCAATGTCCAAAAATGCGCGACATTCCGGATTAGTAATAAGAATGGTGTGATGTGCGGGCGTTGTATGAAAGTTTGTCCATGGAACAATAAGGAAGAGAGTTGGTTCCACTCGATGGGAGTAGCCGCGGCTTCCAAGTCGCAATTAGCTGCAAGGCTATTAAAAAATATTGATGATTTCTTTGGTTACGGTACCGAAGTCTTAGAAGAAAATAAGTGGTGGCTGGAATGGCCGGAACTATTTTAATGTTTAGATCTCTAGATTACAAAGCAAAGGAGGTGAGCGTATGGTAGGAATGATTTACTCTTTTTTCGTCGGGGCCTTATCTGTTTTAATTGAGATCGGAGTTAATAGTCTCACTTCTGCCAGCGGGAAGGTTATGACTTGGTACGGCTGGGCGCTGATTTATTTGATTTATGCCTGTATCGTAATGGGAACGTCCTTCGTTTACATCAATGCTGTGGGCAAGCACAAGGTTGCAAGGGCAAGAGGGGCAATGCTTCTCTTTGCGGGATCTGCAGTTGGTTGTCTAAGCCTCTGGGCGTTATGGCATTCCTGGATGTAGCCCTAAGAATTAATGATTATGGAGATTAATTATGTACGTCAAAGCGCTAGACAAAGCAATATTGTCTAGCGCCTTTGTTTATTTTAGTCGTTATTTAGATTCAAATTGTTTATGTAGTCTAGAACTTTAAAAGAAAACTGCAGGTGAACTAGAAAATTAATGTCATCTAGATCCACTTCCATGATTTCTTGTATTTTTTCAATACGAAGGCTCATTGTGTTACGGTGAATATGTAAAATGTTTGCGGTTTCAATTAGTTTCTTTGAATTTTCTATAAAAGTATAGAGTGTTTGGGTGAAATTAGTTTTATTTATCTGGTCGTAATCTATAAGGGTTAGGAGGGATGGATGACATAAATCTTTTAAGTCGGTGTAAGATGAGCATAACTCAATAACATGATCTATTAAATATTTTTCATATTCAAAGAAAAACTTTTCTTGAGAAGATTTTACGCCGATATCCATTGCTGTAAGTGATTGCTGGTAAAATTTATAGGTTTCACTGAGGTCTTGAAAAGTGCGACTTAACCCAGCATGTAGGTTATTTTCACTAAGGAACTCAAACATATACTCAAAATCAATTTCGTGAAAGGGAGTATCGATACTCCTGCTAATCAGGATCACGACGTTATCCTCATAAATGATCGGTTTGCTGAAACTAATCAGACTTCCCACCATATCTCTAATGTAGGAAAGGGGAATATTTGCAAGGTCAAATTGAGAGGGTCTTATCGTAAGAATACATAAGTTTTTTTTGAAATTACAATCCAAATACATTAATCTTTCATTGATTACCTTTGAGTCCTTTAACTTTTTACTAAGCAAGTCAGCTAAAAAATATTCGTACATAATCCCTTTTGAGTTAATCAGAAACTTGTTTTTCTGCATTTCAGAGGAAATGACTTTGCATAAAAGTGTAAGAAGATCGATATCTTCATCCTTAATCGGTTGTAATACTTCCATTATTACAACTCTGCCGACAGCTTTTCCTTTAATATTAATACTTGACAGTACTTGAGAAACAGAGGGTTCCGATAGTAAAGGAAATACTGAATAATTGCTATTGGAATGGTCATCCCCAATTTTTTCTTTAGATAAGAACAACACCGGGAGTTTGCTGTTGTTCACTTTTTCTAAAGCTTTTTTGTGTTTCATCAAAGAAACAGTCTCGTAAGAAAAAAATCCTTTTGTTGTCAGTTCAATCCACATAGGATCATTAACCGTAATATTTTTTGTATAAGCAAGCAGCTTAAGACTTTTATCTAAAACCATCATTGGGTTTCCTATTAATGGGAATGCCATATCGATAATATGTTGTATTCCCTGCCCCTGAGCGAGAGAATCTAGTAAGATTTCAGAATCAAGGGAGTGTTTGGTTTTATTGTCGAAAATATCCTGTATCGTATTAAAAACTGCATTAAAACTAATTTCTCCCTCAATTTTCAATAGGTTAAAGGGTGGATTCTTTTCGAAGTAATCTGGCAAAGCCTCATCTGTTATCAAAATAAGATGAGTTCCGCCATTGTTGGCAAAAGTTTCAAGGTTAGCGTTAGTACCCATATACAGAATATCGGATTCAAAGGTCTGCTTTCCAGTTTCTATTAGTTTCAAGGTTCGGATCGCAGATAGCCCATTGGCGGATTTATAGAGTTTTGGATTAAATGCATTTAATTTTTCCAGAAGTGTGGTCATGTAGATATCCAGCGGATATACCCCCCAAGTATAAAAGTCATATACTTTTCAGTTGGAACGAGCCTTATTGGTAATCTTCTTTATAGTATAGTACAAACTGCGAAGTATTTCATCTTATAGTCTTTAATGCGTTATTTCAGTGATGAAATGGAAGATCTAAGACTTTCCCAATCATTAATAATGTTAATCGATACACTCCATTCCTTGTAGTTGAAGCCGTATAATCGACCTTAGATGTAGTAATTCCGAATAATATTAATTCAGAGGACGTCAGGACGGCGGCCCCTACGATCCTGTTCTACGACGTATCGTGCCCCAGACTCAGCAGCGCCATTTACGGCACTGCCTAAAACGTACGCCAAAAAAATCCTGTAAAACTAATTAACTATATTATGAGATATAAATACTATAGCCTCAGTTTTCTTATCTATGTAATATTGAAAACACTCTTTCTGTAATACTGTCAAAGAGGATAGATTATCCAAACCAATATTAGCACGAATATTGGCCATGTCCTCCTCTGTAGGAACAAGACCATGGAAGCTACAATAATCCAAAGTTATTTTATAAATGGTTAGTCCGTTTTTGTTATATGTTTCATACTTTTGAAGCACATAGATCGGCTCTTCTTTAATGCCCTGTGGAACTGCGATGTATTTCTTACCATCATAATCCCAACCCTTTCGCATAGATTCATGAGTAATCTCTTTAACATCAAAGTGAGTTTGAATAACCTGCTCAACATATTCTCTAGTCATTATGCCTTTATCATCTCCCCAATTATAAAGGTTGATAGCAAAGGCATAAAAAAGGTATTCTACACTAGTGGTTGGAGCTTTTCCTTCATCGAAAAAAGGTACATAGTCCAAACGATTTTTTATACTAAAATCAAAATATTCCCCACGTAGTGCCAGTATATCATTTGATGCACCCACTGTCGGAGTTGTATTTTGTTCAGTGGATGTTGATTGGCTCGTACTATGATTACTTGTACACGCAGAACAAATAAATATTATTAGAATTAATATGATTGCTTTAACTTCTTTCATATATCCCCCTTTCCATCCGCGCCAGGACGGTGCGGCCTTTGCATGATATGTCGTAGAACGGTTCTCGTATTGCCGACGCGCCCCAACGGCATGCATCTTTTTCAAGCTTTGGTAATAAGCTGTTCGACGGACTATGTCCAAGATTCAGAGACGACCATGGATGGGAGTCCCTTTGATTTCTAGAAAATATACAAAGTAACAATTTGTATATTTTTTATTTGATTTTTTATAATTGAAGCTATATATAAGTAAGAAACCTAATGTACCCTTTGTACAACATGGTGTACAAACTAAGAATCGAATTAATTAGATTTATTAATCCAGTGGATAAATAATACAGAAGAAAAGACTATTGATAGTAAAATTAAGGACACTCCTATTATTATCGGAAAATATATACAACTTGAAATTAATTCTTGGGATGTTGTCCATCCATTTGTACCCTCTGGTCTTGATACACTTATTGCTATATCACGACCTCTAAAAAATCCTACATATACAAATAGAACGCCACCCAAAAACAAGGTAACTATAGAAATGAGTGCTTTTGTTTGTTTTTGGAACATCAATATATCCTCCTTGTCCTTGATATCCTACAGATGTGCATTAATTCAAGCACACACAAAACTTTTCAGAACCGGGCAAGGATGCCCGGTTCCGCATGGTCTGTCGTAGAACGGTAGGGTGTTACCGTAGCGTCATATTACTTTCATATTGGCAAAGTTACGGTAACACCTTGTTAAGTGAAGTTGGGCGCCCTGTTACTCAGAGGTCGCCAAGGATGGCGGACCCTTTAATTACTTAAAAAACTCGTCTATTTTTCTTTGTATAATATTTATATTACGACTTGTATCTTTATCAATTCCATTAACCACGTTACTTTTAGTTTCTTCATCCTTAAAATATAAAGCAACTATTGCATTTTTAATATCTTCGCAATTCATTGCAAATTTAATCTTTTCGATATCATCGGTTGATAATATATTTTCAAGCATGAAGTCTGTATTATTACGGACTCCCTCATATTGATATGCTCTGTTTGTAAAACTCTCTTTAAAGAAATGTGAATAACTGTTATAAGATGCTCTGCCCTCATTGTCATAGTCTAATACAACTAAAAATTTTTCACTGCAAGAAATCATAATAGATATTAATTCACGTAAATGTCCGCACCCAGCACCTGGAATAATATTGATATTATTAAAATTGAAAAACATTTTATAGAAATAATAATCTACAATTCCCTCAACTAAAACACATTGTTTTAATATATTTTCATGGAAGCCAAATTTTAAATGCAATGCATCATTTAGGGCTGAGAAAGCTCCCAAACTTCTTGTTAAACTACTATTACCGTAATCAACTAAACTAATATGACTATCAGCTTTAGACACGATTTTTATTCCGCCAATATTAATAATGTCTGGATCAAGCAAATATTGTGAGTGAGTACAATAAATAATAGTATTATTTTCAGCAATATTACATAGTTTTTTGAGAAGTTCTGTTTGAGCTGATGAGTGCAAGTAAGATCCAGGCTCATCAAGCAAATAAATGGCATTTTCCGGATTCAACTTGTATTTTGGGTTAAATTTTAATTTCATTATAAAATTAAAAAACCATTGGAAACCTTTACTTCTTTGACTAACATCGAACATCCTATCGTTTCCTGAGTTTTCACTATCAATTACTTTAAACTTGAACGTCGGTTTATTTGAAGGTATATATTTAATACTCAGTTCCAGTTTGTCACTATCATCAGAGAATTGAGAAAATGCAGTCTTCAATTTTTGCCACTCTTCAATTATTTCACGATTAAGAGTATTTGTAACATCGCTCAAGTAATTATCTTGGTCATCATCATCTGTAAGTTTTAAAAACTTAGTAAGCGAAAACTCCTCTTGTAAAGCCCTAGAGAATATCTCAACAATTATTTCTTGCCATTCACGATCCTTACCTCGACTCAATGCGCCATCGTTTACATAGTTTTCTGGAAAGGAGACTACTTCAGGTACCCTATCACTAAAATCATCAAAGTAAAGAATGTTAGGTAATCTTTTCACTAATGCGGTAATAAGTGAACTTGCCTTAGGATTTGAGATAATGTCATCACTCTCATTAACTAAAGAATAATTTCTCTGTAAAGCACCATCCCCATAGTTTCGCATAATCGATATTTCTCGTTTATCAACAAAAGCTGACTTCAACCAATCATAAAGAGGGTTATCCATTCTTAAACGTATCTCTTCCCCAATACTTCGAAATTCATCTTCATTCTCTATCTCTATGCTAGCTATTAATTGGCATGAAGCTTGGGTAGTTTTATACTTGTTTTTTGGGTTAGCATGTCCACCGCCTAAAATATTATCTTTATCTTTGTCAAAAGCAAGTATAGCTTGTAATATAGATGTTTTTCCAGATTCATTTACACCAATTAAAGGAATTACATTTCTGTTGAGGTTAATCGCCAAATCTTCTATTGCCTTGTAATTTCTAATACAAAATTTTTTATATCTCAAATTAAACCCTCCTTAATAATTCAGTATCAATTACACAATATGGCTAGGTCTGTATACCTAAACTAACAGAAAAATGTTATTTGTTACCTAAATTGCTATGTCTATACATAATTTACCATAGATTGATCTTTATTGAAACTTAAGATATAAAATTAACCGCTCCAGACGACGCGGCTTTGCGACCAATTTCACTTAACGTCCCGAGAATCGCCGACGCGCCCCTATCACATTCATATATTCAAAGTGTAGGCAATTCTCTGTTAAATGAAGTTGGTCGCCCCCAGTGTCAGAAGCCGACAGGACGTCGGCCCCGTAAAATTATTATAAATAAACTTAAACGGACATAGAAAAAGTATTAAGAAATGTATTTGTATCACATAAGTTAGCCCACTTCATATTATCAATCTTTATGATATAAGAACCATCATCATTAGTTGGGAGGGATTCGTTAGAACCGTCCACAATTAGTCTCCACTCGTTTTGATTTTTGTATTTGCTGCTCTTAACAAAATATGGATCATATACACTACCCTTAATGTTATAAGCATTTCGATAGCTACCAGCATCTGTAAAATCATTTAGATCGCGATAAATTATCGGCCCACTCGTAAAACCAAATTTGGGATATGCATTTATTTGAGCATTACGTAGCAACGTTAAAAGTTCTTCACAACTGAATAAAAGTACATATTCTCCAAATTCCTTTATTGCTGATTTATAATCTTCAGTGAAAACATAATTTTGATTATTGTAATATAATATGTTTTCTGTAATTATTGAGGCACAAAATGTTAAAATCGAATCATCACCAACTATTGATTGCATTACAGTTGTAGGTCTAGGTATAAAATTGAAAATATCTTGACCTGATTTATCAAACATTTTCAATTCTGACGGATCAATTGGAACTAACCCCTCTTTATTATCACCACGAAATACAGTTGTATCATTACGATATTTTGAAATTGGATTAAAGTAAATATAACCATTAGATAACATTTCTAAATATTCTCGTTCACCAAACTTTGCAAGTAAATAGTTGTTATCTGTCAACTTTAACACCTCATAGAAAGAAAAATACAAATATTTTTTCTATCCGCGCCAGGACGGCGCGGTCTTTGCGACCAATTTCATTTAACGTTTAGCGGTTCCCGCAGCGTCCTAACCACATGCATCTATGTAAAGTGTTATATGAAGTCGCGGAAAATTATAACTTAATCAGCCTTTGTTTTAAACTTGAGAATCTTTTCTGAATTCAAGTTTCTTGCTTCCTCCCAAAAGGCAATAGTATTTGAGATTTTTCTCTCAACGCTTTCGTCAACTGGAAACTGACTAAGATCAACAATTGTGGCTGGATCTAGTGGACCGGTTTTATCCATCCATTTATAAACATCCATACTCATAAAAAATACTCTGATTCTTGCTGGAGTTTTAAGTACATCAAGAAAATCCTCGTTAGCCCAATTAATAATATATTGATCTTGAATAACACCAACTTTTATTGGTATATCTCCCCTAACAAGATACCCTTTCTTCTGAAGAAAATCTAAGGCATCTGAATAGTACTCTTGAATATACTTAACACAGCTATTGTTGATGAACGCACCAACCCACTGTTGCCTCTCTCCATTTTCATATGCTTCTATTAATGCCTTCCCAAAGAATAAATCGTTATCTACATAAAATTCACCTTTTGAAATACTACCTCTGATTGGTATACCTGCAACAAAACAAGAATATACGAAAACCTTACAGACATGAACTAACCTACTAAACTCTTCCTTCTTCGTTCCTGTGGTATAAAAAACAATGGAATCGGAAAATTGTAAGAAACTTACCATCTGTTCAGAAAGTGCAACACCATCTTCATCATAAACAGAATTAGAAAACCTTAGTACAGACCGAAAGACATCATTCATTAAGCTTGTTATATCGCTTAAATTATGATTATTTACTAAGTTTCTAAAGCCTAATATATCAAAGAACGCAAGAAATCTTACATTTTCTGTTTCGGAATTAATATGGTTTCCATCTGAACTCAATTATATCTCCTCCAATAAAAATGCTTAGCGATTTCATATAACGTCCTGAGAATTGCCGAAGCGTCACAACCACATTCATCTTTACAAAGTTTCGGCAATACTCTGTTATGTAAAGTCGCGCGCCCCCAGACTCAGAGGCCGACAGGACGTCGGCCCCTACATTATAACTGTCACAGAGCTGCGTTTTTCGTTAATCTATGGATATTACAAATACATCTCTGTATAAGGTTTTATCCTATCTTTTCCGTATACTTCGTAAACCTGATTCTCATGCTCCTTAGACATATTTTCCTTTATATTATCTAAATAGAGAAAAAATTCATCTAATGTATTCATACTAAAAATTCTTGTATCATTATATCCGATTTCACTCTTAACCTCTTCTAATAAGCTTGCACATTCCTTATCTATAAATATAGCATCACAGTAGGAGAAAATATTTGATATTGTTTTTATATCGTTAAAAATGCTTCCTTTTGGAATCCTTTTTTGTTTTACTACAGCTGCTCTTCTTGCTAATGCTGTCCACATTAAAGATGATATTCTTAATGGTGGCAATTTTTTATAATGGTCAGAAAGAAAGAATTCAAAAGTTTTTTCTAACGAATTTTCGCTTTGAATTCCTTCAGATACCAATGAGCTCTTAACAGAATGTACCAAAATAGATATGTTATTTCCCATTAGTATTTCTGGATTCACTGAGGTGTCCCCTTTAAAAATTCTGTCGCATTGTTGTAAGTATTCCATATATATCTTTACAATCATTTTTCCACTCTGATCAAGCTCATATAAATAATGCTCATTAAAATTGAAATTATCTGAACTACGCCATGCTTCAAACAAATTAGTTATGTCATCACGGCACCTTTCATTATGAGTTTCAATTTCGTCAATAATCAAATCATTATTACCGAGATCAACAGAAATAATAAATCTATCCTGCCATTTGTTAAAATCTCCGCGTATTACGGATTTTAAGTCTAAGAGTGAATCATTTTCGATAACTTCATTTCTAACCCACTTCCGAGCATATTCACAAGTTATAAATCTTTCTAAAGTAGAAAATTCTTCAAAGGTGATACCATATGAAAGCAATTCATACATCCTCTTCAATTGCTTATAATTGCTTGATACTACTGACTCATCAAAATGTGTTATTGAATCTGGACATATAATCAACTGATATTTAGATAGAATATCAAGCTTCTCAAACATTTCTCTCCAAAATGATTGTGTTACAATTCCCTTGTCCTTCCACTTCGGATTAATAACTTTCATCATGTTACTTATGACAAATTGATCAAGATAAATAATTGTCTTTCTTATATTGGGTAATCTGTAGCTTTGTGATTTCATACATGTTTTACATCTTCTAGTATAAGAATTTGTGTGAATCATAAGAACACCAAATGAGTTCTTGTCTTTACAAAAAGGGCAATCCCCATATGGTGAGTTAATAAAATCTTTTGGATTAAACATAAATTCCATTGATTACCTCCAGATACAAGACAATCCACTACTAATAAAATATCCGCCGCAGGACGCGGCGGCCCCTTGTATTTAAGAATTAAGCATTTTACCATAAGGCTTAAATACAATTTCAACAAGATCATTGTTCAAATCGTATCC
Organism: Dehalobacter sp. TBBPA1; assembly: GCF_040931655.1. Lineage (NCBI taxonomy): Bacteria > Bacillati > Bacillota > Clostridia > Eubacteriales > Desulfitobacteriaceae > Dehalobacter > Dehalobacter sp. TBBPA1. The sequence goes on from NZ_CP162385.1 coordinate 284,439, forward strand.
TAATAATTCAATGACATAACGCCCAATAGCTAATAAATAGTCCTTACCTGATACAGCGATTGCAAACATAGCTTTTTCAGGAATAACCGGATCTACATGAGCCCCACCGTTCTTATTTGCCCAGGCATTAATAACCTCTTTGACATTCATAGAATCCCATTGTCGGCTCCAAACTATTTCTTGAGTTAACCAATCGTCTAAAGGTATAGTTTCCTTAGATTTGTCAAATAGGTTTTCGCTTAATATTGATTTGAAGTCATCTGTACCCTCAAATACTTTACCAGTATGTGGATGGAACATTGGATTTTGAATAACTGAACTAATAACGGGATTAATATCACACAAAAGAATTCTTAGCTGAACAGCAATAACATTATAGAATGCTTCAATTTTTAATCCTTCACAGAGAAATATGTTTACTTCAAGTATACGGACAATTTCGTCTAGTTTCTCTTTAAACCCCATCTGACTTCTCTCGAATTTAATAGGGGCGTCGAACTCATCGTTTCCACAAGAACAACATTGTAAGATTTCATCGTTAGTATTAAGTATTACAATCGTTCCGCACCTGCAACATTTGTAAGTGTTTTTGCCCCAATTTTTTCCAGCTTTACACTTCATTAAAACATCTCCCCAATTAAAATTTCCCGCCGCAGGACGCGGCGGCCTCGCGCGCGATTTTATATAACTACGGTATTTCCGAACTAAGTTCGTATATACCTCTTTTTCGGTGGTATTTCCGAACTAGGTTCGGGAATACTTACTATATTTGAAATTAGTTCTTCCATTTCAGCCCCCCGACAAATCCAAACAGCTTATAAACTTCTTTCATCAAGTCTTCCTTCGATAAACTGATCTGGTTTGTCAGAATGCACTTAATTTGGTAACAGCTTTTTACTGATGGGCTTCCGCAGCTATAACCTGTTCGATCAGGAAAGAATCAATCCGGTTACTTTTTAATTTGATATTCGTGAAATTTCACTGCTATCCTTCTAAAAAATTAAAATATGTGGAAATTTATTCTAAAAATAACAAAGCAGCCCTTTGCTGGAAAAGGCTACTTATATATCAGAAAGGATTTATACTTTCTAATAAAAAAAGTGCTGTTCGCACTTTTTTGAAACTATAGTTTTCATCAACTGCCCACTTTTATGAAATGGTCAATAGATGCTGGGAATAGAATGATTGTAATCAATCTTTATCAGCTCAGCGATAAGGTTGTTTATTTTCTGTAAGCCCGACCAGATAGTCAACGCTGGTTTTATAAAACTGTGCGAGTTTAATCATGATGTTCAGTGGAACATCACGTTCCCCTCGCTCATATTTGGAGTATAAAGATTGATCACACATCAGGTATTCTGCAATTTGTTGTTGGGTTAGATCATGATCTTCACGAACATCACGTATTTTTAAGCGCATTATCATCACCAAGGCAAGTATATATTAGGACGATAAGTCCTATTGACATATTGGACTATTTGTCCTAAAATTATTCAACGAAAGCCACTTATGTGATTGTGGAGGAATACGTGGAGGAGATGAGTATTGCTTACTATCGGCATTTGCGATGACAGGCCGTTGTGTCGCCAGTTATTGGAGGCATTCATTCATTTATATGAAAAAGAAAAGGGGGTTTCATTTGATATTTACCAATTTGGCAGTGGTGAAGAGCTTCTTGAAGAACTTAATAAGCTTGGGATGATTTTTGACCTTCTTTTTCTTGATAATAGTATGAAAAAGCTGACCGGTCTTGAAACCGCCAAACAAGTACGGCAATTCGATTCCATGTCAACATGCAGCATCGTGTTTGTGACATCTGCCGATGATCATGATCAATTCATGCAGGTACAGCCTTTACAAGTATTATGCAAGCCCGGTACTCAGGAGCGTATTGATGCTATATTAGACAAAGCTCTGGCCAAAAATACAAGGTAATCAATGACATGTACTATTTTTTGAATTTTTTATAGTTCAAACTTAGCTAAGGTTCATATAATAATATGAACAGTGATCAGGCAAAAGATGAGAGGGGGCGAGGCCGCCGGCAAATCCTGATTGCCGTCAGCCCGCCCCCTCTCTTAATCTTTTATGCGTACTGCCCGCTTACACTTGTGGAGGATCATAAAGGTCATTGGTCGTGGTTTCAATGACCTTTATATCCTTTACCCCTGTAAGGGCACCGTTTGTCGTGAGGAATATCCCGCTTGCTATAAGCGAGTTCATAACGTCCATGGCTTCAGTCAGCAGGATATCCTCTCGCGGTTGGGGAACCGTTAGGGAAAACGTGTTCCCTCCGGTGGTAGCGAAAGTTAATCTTGCTGTTCGGTTGGTGGTCACAGCCAATTGAATCACCTCCTTGACGCCTGAAATTGCCCTCCGCTTTACGCTTCGTTTGTCAATTCATCCGTTCTTCTGAAGTAAACGTCAAGCAGCGTATATTCCGACAGACCGAAGATGGCGTGAGCCGCCTCATAGACAGCTTGATTCGAAGCATTGTAAACAATATTGTTAAGGGTTCGCTGTTTGGTTATCGGAGCACCGGAGGTGCTGACTCCGGTCTGATAAACCAATACCAGAGCGGCGCCGGATGGCGCTGAAACAACGGCCATTCCAATCATCTCCTTTCCCTTTTATTGGACAGCTTACGGCTGTCTTGTACATACTATGCTTGGCTTGTCCAAAGGTTCCCAAAAAAAATCAGGAATTAAATCTAAGCGGCTTCTTGGGGGGCGGCCACTCTTTAATCGTCTCTGCCATGTATTCAATCAGCCGGTTGGCTTCTTTTCTTTTTTCTTCTTTCAGGTTCGGATCGATATGCGCCAGATTGGTGAGCGCTGTCGTCAGATTGAAGAAGGTATCGGCGATCGTTTTGCAGCAAGTGTCGCATTTTTCTACATACTTGATGTGAGCGTCCGGGTCATATTCGGTTTTAAGGTTGTGGGTCGGCAGGGCGGGTTGACCGGCAGAGGGGGCTTCTGCTTTGACATTCTCCGGATTCGTTGGCATTGATGCAGCCTTAGCCTGCTCATTCTTTAATTCGGAGATGGTGCTGTCGATCGTCTCCAGCCCTTTTTTAAGTGCTTGATTCTCCTGAAGAGCCTGCTGCAGCTTCTTGGTGGTCATACCGCCGACATCATTCTGCTCGATGAATTCCTCCCGCTCCTCTGCCGGTAAACCCAGAAGGAGGAGGGCCTGGGTGTAAGTCATATTCGACATTGATGTCGATTTTGACGTGTCCAATCCGTCAGAGAAGTTTGGCCCGTACTCTTGGTAGAGCTTTATCAGTCTTTCGGCAGTTTTCTGGGAATAGCTCACAGACTCTAGCCACTTACCCCATTCCCCGTGTTTGACCAGAGCCTTGGCTTCCTGCAAACGACACCCGATTTCAATGGCGCCGGCAAGCAGGATTTTTTTGGTTTGGCAGGTTATCATATTTATTTCAGCCGCTATGACAAGCGGCGTGCGTTCGCCGGTCGAGTTATCCATTCCGCCCGCCCTTTCATTATGAGTCTAATTACAGCATATGCAGATGGGCTTGGGGTGGTGAGGGCTTGGCCGCTTCGGCTCAGGACATTTGGCCAATTCCGCTAAAGCCAACTCCAATTAAGTAAAATAATGGGGAGGAATTTGTAAATATAATGAAGAATAAATGTTATCAATGGTAAATTTATAGATCATTTGGACTAATTGAGGTTATTATTGGAGTTTGGACGTTCGTTATATAAAATTAATTATAAGGACAGAAAAAATGAGTACAGATAGCAAAAGGCGAAGAAGAGAACGGGTAACGGTTGAGAAAATGATTAATATTTATTGCAAGAAAACCCATACCCCACAAAATAGAAGGTGTGAAGACTGTGAGAGATTATATAAATATTCAAGCAAAAAAATAGAACAATGCATGTTTGGTGAGAACAAACCAGTCTGTGCAAGATGTAAAATACATTGTTATAAACTAGAAATGAGAGTAGAAATAAAGAAAGTTATGAGGTATTCTGGGCCAAGGATGCTGTTTAAGCACCCAATATTAACGTTCTATCACATAATAGATTCTAAGAGAAGTAATAGGAAAGCATGATTGGCTCTTAAATTAACTGCCTTTATTGAAAAAGAACGGCTAGCAATCGAAATAAGACGCATCGGAAATGGCTGAACGTTTTACGACGACATATCGTGCAAAGGCCGTGCCGTCCTGGCTCGGATGAAATGGACTTAAAGTATTTCTTTGTGGTAATCAGATCTCGTGCGACAGTTAAATCACTGATGAGGTACTGTATAAGATGAACAAAATGAGAGAAGAGTTGATTGCTCCTTGCGGGATGAATTGCAGACTTTGTATGGCAAATCAAAGGGAGAAAAATCATTGCAAGGGATGCCGAAATGAGGACGATATAAGGTATAAAACAAAAAATAGCACCAGTTGCATAATCAAAAATTGTTCTGTAATTCAAAGTAATAAATCCGGGTTTTGCTTTGAATGCGACAAATTCCCTTGCATAAGACTAAAACAGTTGGATAAGCGGTATCGAAGTAAATATCACATGAGCATGATTGAAAATCTTGAGCACATTAAGCAATATAATCTGGATTCATTTTTACAGCATGAGGAGATTAGATGGAGTTGCAAAGAATGTGGTAATTTTGTCTGTGTACATAAACATATTTGTTTAGTTTGTAAAACTTCATTTATTGAGTGAAGGGCGGCAGTGTATTCCTTAATGGTTTGGTTCTTTGCTAGGGAGCTTACTCTGTAGAATAAAAAGGACCCGCCGGGGCGTGGAGAACAAGATTTTGCAATATTTTAATTAATTAGAAATTATAATAAGCTAGACATCATGGGATATTCTTCGTCAGAAACAGTACCACCCGCAATTGAACCCAGTCCACTATGTAGGAAGGATGCTCGGAAAACTGATTTTAGACCAAATCTATTACGAATTTCATCGACAGCGTGATCCATTGCACGCTGTTTTTCTATGTCTCGTTCGAATAAGCTTGGCTGAATAAAACGATTTATACATAATTCAGAAACCCTTACTCCAAGATGCCTTATAGGTTCTTTTTTCCATATCTCATCGAAAAGTTCACAGGCAATTTCATGTATGGTATTTGTACAATCTGTAGGAGCAAAGAATTTTCTCTGATGCGAATAGCAATACAATTCGTTCGTCCTGATAGAAACAGATACAAGTTGGGTTAAATATTCTGCCTGACGTAGCCTAGTTGCAACACTTTCAACCAAAGAGAGTAAAACCAGATGCGCTGTTCTTGTATCATCTACATCAAAAGGAATCGTGGTCGAATTCCCAATGCCCTTAATAATGGGTCTTCTATTTATTTTTACGAATGATTCATCTCTGCCATTAGCAAAATTCCAAATCATGAGTCCGTAACTTTTCAGAAAAAGTTCCAAACGCTGTAGCTCGGCATTTGCCAAATCACCAATTGTCTGAATCCCTCTATCTCGAAGTTTAGAAGCAGTTGCTCGGCCAACACCGAAAAGTTCCTCGACAGGCAGCGGCCACATTTTAGTGGACATTTCCTCGGGGAAAAGAGTATGGACCCTATCGGGCTTCTTTAGTTCCGATCCCATTTTCGCCAGAAGTTTATTTGAAGAAATACCAATATTGACTGTAAAACCCAGTTGTTCTTTAATTTGGTCTTTAAGACGATAAGCAGCAGTAACGGGATCACCAAGTACCTTTTCCATTCCTGTATAATCCAAAAAATATTCATCGATTGAGTATTGCTCGATCAAAGGAGAGTATTCACGCAGTACATCTCCGAAAACAGTACTGCATTGCATATAAAGAGAATAATTTGGCGGGACAACAATAAGTTGTGGACATTTTATTTTTGCAGCAAAAACAGATTCTCCTGTAATGATGCCATATTTTTTTGTTGGAATTGATTTAGCTAAGATAATCCCGTGCCTTGTCTCCTGATTACCGCCAACAACTGAAGGTACGGTTCTTAAATCTAGAGAATCTCCATGTTGAAGACGGTGAACAGCTTCCCAGGATAAATAGGCAGAGTTAGCATCAATATGAAAAATAATGCGTTTACTCACAACAACCACCTTAAATCTTATATAAAAACCATTTACCAGTACTAGGTTCAAATTTTAATTCAAAAACCTTTAATACACCATTAATTGTACTCTGGCACCGAAACGTGATCATCTTGTTTCCGGCTGATTTTTCCTCTGAACGAAAAGCGACATGCTCAATGGCAATGATAGAAGGAGCATCGTTTCGTTCTTGAATTTTAAACTTTAATGGTGTAGACACTCCATCAAGTTTAAAGGAAGCTAATACTTCTATGGGTTTCATAACAACTTTCATACGATCCCACCCACAACGCGATAGAACACATGTTCGTATATAGATTATACAGTTGATAAGTTTTTATTACAACAGTTTTGGGGATGGGAATATTCTCCTATAAAGATAAAGCGCCTTTTTATACGAATATATGGACAAAACATTAAAGGAGCGAGTGTAAAAAATTTGCCGCAAAATGATAGTGTGGTATGATTAGAAGAAAAGCAGAAAAAGACGAAACAGGAACGGAGAACGCGATCATGCATTCAGATTTTGGCAGCAGTGCGCGGCAGCATACAAATAAAAAGATGGAACTTCTTGCACCGGCCGGAGGTTACGAGGCATTGAAGGCTGCGGTGGAAAACGGAGCCGATGCCGTCTATCTCGGAGGCAAAATGTTCAATGCCAGAGCTTCGGCCTCGAATTTTGATTCGGAGGAATTGTCTAAGGCGGTGACGTACGCGCACGAACGCGGCGTTAAGGTCTATGTGACGTTAAATATTCTTGTGGCTGACAGCGAATTCTCAGAGCTGGCGGACTATGTCTATCAGCTTTATTCACTTGGCGCAGACGCGTTGATCGTTCAGGACATCGGGGTTGCGAATTTTATCCGGAAAGTTCTGCCGGAGATAAAGCTTCATGCCAGCACGCAGATGACTCAGAATAATATCTACGGGCTGAAGCAACTTGGAAAAATGGGTTTTTCCAGGGTTGTTCTAGCCAGGGAGACTTCGGCGCCGGAAATAGAAAAAATGGTTCAGGCGACGGAGTTGGATGTCGAGGTTTTTGGACATGGCGCACTGTGTATCAGCTATTCCGGACAGTGTCTGATGTCGAGCTATATCGGGGGACGGAGCGGCAACCGCGGAAGGTGTGCGCAGCCTTGCAGGATGGCCTACAGTCTGGTCGACGGCAAAGGCAGGGATCTGCTGGAAGGAAGGAAGACCGGGGAGCACCTTCTAAGCCCGCGTGATCTGAAATTGTTGGACAATCTCGGGGAGCTGCAGCGGATGGGTGTGCGCTCACTGAAGATAGAAGGCCGGATGAAAAGGCCCGAATATGTGGCAACGGTCATCCGGGTCTACCGTAAAGCCTTGGACTTTTTACAGGAACAAAAGGGGCAGGAAATCACAGCCCGGGATCTATATGAGCTGACTCAGATCTTTAACCGGGATTTTACAACCGGATACTTTCAGGGTTACCAGGGAGCGGAGATGATGAGTTTCAGCCGCCCAAACAACCGCGGTACCATGTTGGGCCGAATTACGGATCTAAAAAACAACCGTCTGACACTGAAGCTGGACCGCGAGCTGGGACTCGGAGACGGCCTGGAAATCTGGACAAAAAGAGGCCGCGAAGGGATCAGCGTCGGGAAAATAGGGGTACCCGGAGGCAAAACGGTCGAATGCGCGGCACCCGGAGATACGGTCACCATCGAATTTGAAGGCGCTGCGAATATTGGGGACCGGGTATTCAAAACCCACGATGAGCAGCTGATTACCCAGGCCCGGCTTAGTTTCCAGGAAGGCAAGGAAATGCGCAAGCGGCCGTTAAAGATGCAGCTTTCCGGAAAAGTTGGTCAAAAACTGCGCCTAACTGTCTGGGACGATCAGCAGCACGTTGCGCTGGAATCGCAGTGTGAGGCTCAGGAAGCACAGAATCGGCCACTGACACAGGAGGTTTTGGTAAAACAGCTGGGGCGTCTGGGGAATACCCCGTTTTATCTCGGAGAATTAACGACAGCACTGGAAGGGGATCTGATGATACCGGTCAGTGCGTTGAATGAATTGCGGCGTGCTGCGGTGGAGAAGCTTTTGGAACCGTCTCACAGCAAGCCGGTGCTGACCTTGAATGCGTATCAGGAGCGGACCCACGCTTGGAATCAGCAGCTCAAAACCGGCCGGACCGTATCGGGAAAAACCGGAGCAGGCAAGCATTTGCTCAGTGCCGCGGTGACGGATTCTTCCATGATTACGCCGTTGCTGAAGGCCGGTGCGGACAGAATCATTCTGGGCGGAGAACACTGGCGGTCCAGACCGCCCCTTACCCCGGCAGAGCTGCAGAAGGCACTCGATACGTGTCAAAGCAGGGGAAGAGCGTTGCTATGGAGACTGCCGCGAATCCTGAATCAGACCCAGTGTGAGCAGGTGCTAAAGGATCTGACAAAGGTGGCAGGCTGGTCGTCAAGGCCGGTGATCATGGCCGGGAGCCTGGCGGAAATCGAAATGCTGAAGACCGTTGATCCCGAGTGGACTTGGGAGACGGATTATTTTCTGCATTGTTTTAACGAAGCGGCGTTGGAATGGGTTCACAGGGCAGGCGGAAGGCAGGCAGCCCTTTCCATGGAATTAAGTCAGGAACAGCTTGCCGTTCTGGGCAAATCCGAAGGTATTGAGTTGCTGGTGTTTGGCGATATGGAAATGATGGTCAGTGAATTCTGTCTTCCCGGCGCTGTGCTGGGGGAGGGGAAAGACGGAGCCCGCAACAAATGCGGAAAGGCCTGTCAAAACAGAGACCTGTACCTGAAGGACCGCATGGCTTATCACTTCCCACTGGCTGCGGATCAAGAGTGCCGGATGCATGTCTTCAATGCCAAAACCTTGAATCTGGTAACCGAACTGTCTAAAATAGCCGATATGGGCATCAGAAATATCCGGCTGGAACTGCTTCGGGCATCTCTGCCCCAGGCTGAACGTGCCGTTACAGTATTTCACCAGCTTTGGAAAGAAACGGCTGGAGGCAAGAATATAGGCAAAGAGGAAACCGAGGAAGCGATGAAAAGCTTGGAGGAGCTTTATCCCGATGGCTTTACCAGAGGACATTTTTATAGAGGGGTGCTAACATAAATTGATAGCTTCAGATAAAGTCCTGGCAAAACTGGATTTTGGCGCAGTCAGAGAACGGCTTAGGAATCATTGTATGCTTCCCGGAGCGAAAGAATTAGCGGAAGCACTTGCTCCGGAGTCTGACCTGCGTACCGTAAGGGCGTTGCTCCGCGAAACGGACGAAGGGAAAATTCTCCTTAGGATTAACCCTTTGTTTTCAGTCAGGGGAGCGCGGGAAATTCGTCCTTATCTGGAAAGATGTGACCGGGGAGGAACCTTAAATCCGGAAGAATTACTGGAAATCAGAGATACGTTGAAAACTGCCCGCCGCCTAAAGAATACGCTGATAGATGGCGGTCAGTCTGGAAAAGATCAGTACAGCGAATTATATGCCCTCAGAGAAACGGTCGATGGGATTGTACCTCAGAAAGAGATAGAAGATGATATCTCCCGCAGTGTCTCCGAGGACGGGGATATCAATGACCGGGCTTCCGAAGAGCTGGCCAGACTGCGGAAAGCGAAAGGGATAAGTCAGCAGCGGATCAAGGAAAGCCTTGACGGTATTCTAAGAAATCCGAGCTATCAAAAGATGCTTCAGGACAATGTCATTACAAGCAGAGGGGACCGCTATGTGGTTCCGATTAAAATGGAATACAGTTCAGCTTTTCCCGGAATTGTCCATGATCAGTCAGCCAGCGGTGCGACCCTTTTTATCGAACCGATGGCAGTGGTCCAGCTCGGCAATGAACTGAGGGAGATCACCCTGATAGAGAACAGGGAAGTTCAAAAGATTCTTCAGCAGCTCACAGCAAAAGTTACTGCCAGGATTCCGGAAATCCTGCTGTTGAATGAAGCCTTGATTAAGCTGGATTTTATTCTGGCGAAAGCCCGTCTAAGTGAAGATATGGAAGCCGGGTCACCGCTTGTAATGAATAAACAGGAGGTCAAGCTGATTGGCGCGAGACATCCTCTGCTCACCGGGCCTGTTGTACCGATATCCGTCGGACTGGGGATAGATGATCAATTTCTGATCATTACCGGCCCGAACACCGGAGGAAAGACTGTGACGCTGAAGACGATCGGCCTTATGGCGGTGATGATGCAGTCCGGGCTGCATATTCCGGCTGAAAGTGAATCACGGCTCGGGATCTTTACCCGGATTTTTGTCGATATCGGTGACGAGCAGAGTGTCGAACAGTCTTTGAGTACGTTCTCCGCCCATATGACCAATATTGTTGATATTACCCGGGAAGCCGACAGCTGTTCCCTGGTTCTGCTGGACGAACTTGGAGCCGGGACGGATCCGGGCGAAGGGGCAGCCCTGGCCATGGCGATTCTTGCGGAATTATTGGAGCGCGGGAGCTGCGGGGTGGCTACGACGCACTACGGCGCGTTAAAGACCTTTGCCTACAATACACCTCGGGTAGAAAATGCTTCAGTAGAGTTTAATCCGGAAACGCTCAAGCCCACCTACCGCCTGCTGATCGGTATTCCCGGACGCAGCAATGCCTTATCGATTGCCCAGCGGCTCGGACTTGGCAGTGGCATTCTGGAAAAAGCCCGCTCCTTTATCTCTGAGCGGGATACGAAGGAGAGCGATCTCCTGGAAAACCTCGAGGATACGCAAAGAGAGATTGAACTTAAAAAACGGAGCGTGGAAGAAGAGCAGAAGAAGGCTGAATATAAAGCCGCGGAGCTGAAGAAAAAGAATCTGGAACTGGAAGAAAAATACGAAGATATTATCCGCAAAGCCAAAGAAGAGGCTATCGACGTTGTCCGTCAGGCCAGACTCGAAGCCGAAGGTATCATCAAAGAAATCAAGGAAGCCCAAAAGAAAGAACGGCGTGAACAGGAAGCGGCTCTGGAGAAAACACGTCAGGGGCTGAAAAAACTCTCTGAAAAGGTGTATGAAACCGAGTATACCGGAAAAAACAAATCCGGACCGAAGCCCGGGCAAGTAGAACCGGGGCAAACGGTCTATATGCCAAATCTTAGACAAAAAGGCCAGGTCCTGCAAAAACCGGATAACAACAATGAAGTGTTGGTCCAGACGGGTATCTTGAAAGTCAGCGTTCCGCTGTCTGAAATCCGGTTGGTCGATGAGACAAGAAAACCGGAACACTTTGCAAAAACCATTCAAGGTACTTTCGGGCTGAGCAAAGCGGTAAATCTCAGAAGTGAAATCGACCTCCGGGGAAAACTGGTCGAAGAAGGCATCCTGATGCTGGATAAATATCTGGATGATGCTGTGATTACAGGAATTAATCAGGTCAGCGTGATTCATGGCAAAGGGACAGGCGCCCTGCGGGCAGGCATTCATCAGTTCTTGAAGAGACATCCCCATGTTGCTGCTTACCGCTTAGGTGAGTTTGGCGAAGGCGATTCCGGGGTCACGATCGTTGAATTAAAGTAACCCAAACTAGCCACAAAAAAAACACTGCCGAGGTTATCTAAACCATCGGCAGTGTTTTTTTGAGAGGATTATTAATTACTGATTTCCAACGTCACGGGATTTGACGGAGGACCCTCTGTAAAAGAGTCATTGTCCATCAGAACACCCCAGAAGGTGTAGGTTCCGGAGACTGCTCCGGCACCGAAAAGATCTAAACGGTATTGAATCGTCCTCTTGTTTCCGTCTTCTGGCACATACGTTTCAAGATAGGATTGTCCCGGTTTCTTGATATACAGCTTAACAGTATATTTTTTACTGTTATAGTTGGAAACCGGAAGCTGAACAAGCGTGCTCGATCCGTCATAATACGGAGAAGATAAAGACAACTGAGGAATACTTGAATCTCCTGCCGGTGGAGTCTCACCGCTGGTAGAGCTGCCACTTTCATTCACGTATTTGTCCGGAGCCTTATAGGGGGCTTCGTCCGACGGCCAGGTCACATCTTTAGGCCGCCCCAGAACGTTCAGGCAAAGCCTCGATACGGCATTCATGCTGCCTACGGGGGCTAAAAGATTGGGGTTATTAGCATCGACCATCACTTGGACCCAAACATCACTAACTTTTGTTGGAACACTGTCTGCCGCACATATTTCTGATTTAACAAATTCTGAAGGAGTCAGACTGCTTGGCAGAAGACCTGATTTGGAATCGAATTTTACGGTTGTAAGCCCTTCGGGACGGCTGATACTTGACTGAACTGCCAGTCCTTCGTGGGCAACCGTCATGACCTGTTTCCAGATGCTGGCCGGGTAGCTGCCGCCATATACCTTATACAGGTAATGGCTTGTATCTGTCTGATCATACCCCATCCAGACAACCCCCGCGTATTTTGGGCTATAGCCGGCAAACCAGGCATCGGGATTACCGGACCTATTGCCAAATTTAGCAGGATCCAGGGATGTTGTACCCGTCTTACCGCAGATATACCAATTGCCAATCCGGGCCTTTGTGCCTGTTCCGTAGGTTACAACGCTCCTAAGGAGATCATTCATCAAATAGGCAGTGGTTTCTTTCATCACTCTTTTCTCGGAAGGCGTGTTTTCGACCAATGTTTTACCATCGGGGCCTAAAACTTTAATAACACTGTAAGGTTCAGCTTTGACACCGTTATTGGCAAATGTTCCGTAAGCTGAAGCCATCTGCAGGGTGGAAATATCAAATGTCCCGAGGGCCATACTTAATACTTTGTCATTGTTGGTTAGGGAAAGCCCCAGATTATTCTTGGCGAACTGCCAGCCGTTTTCAACCCCGAGAGAGCTTAAAAGTTTTACGGCGTAAACGTTTACAGAGTCCTCAACAGCTTCGCGCATCGTGATCAAACCCCGCCAACCGGAAGTAATTGTGTCATAATCCGTCGGGGCCCAGACAGTGCCGTCACCGTTATTAAATTTAACGGGCATATCATCGAATACTGTTCCAGGATAATAACCGCCGTGTTCAAGTGCCGGCGCATAGACAACCAGTGGCTTGGCAGTCGATCCAGGCTGTCTTTTGGACTGGTAAGCGCGGTTCAAACCCATCGGGGTGTATTCCCGGCCGCCTACCATGGCTGCGATCGCCCCGCTATCGGGCTCTAGTACAGTCATCGCACCTTGAACGGAAGTCCCGTCCTTACTGTTAGCAGGGAAATTCTTGGAGTCTGCAAAAGCTTCCTCGGCTTTGGTCTGGATTTTTGAATTTACAGTCGTATAAATCTTTAAACCACCGCTATAGATCTGTTCAGGTGTAAAGCCATATTTAGCCTGAAGCTCGGAAATTACATAGTCAACAAAGTAAGGGTGTTGTTTGTTGCGCGTTGCAATTTCGGGCATTTGGACATTCTTTTGTTTGGATTTAACCTGGTCAACAAACGTGAAAGGTGTATCGACATACTTGTCATAATCAGCCTGTGTAATAATGCCATTGTCTCTCATCACACCCAGGACGATCGTTCGTCTTGCTTTGGCTTTTTCCGGATAAAAGTATGGGTCATAACCGCTTGGAGCTTGAGGGAGGCCGGCCAGCATGGCGATTTCAGCCGGATTCAGATCCTTAAGTTCTTTGTTAAAATAAGTCAAAGAAGCGGTCCGGATTCCGAAAGACGATTCCCCTAAGTAAATCCGATTCAAGTAAAAGGTCAGAATTTCGTTCTTGGTGTACACATGCTCAATCTGAAGAGCTAGAACGGCTTCCTGGATCTTGCGCGAAAGCTTCTGCGCCGTCGGATCTTCAATAAAAGCGTTTTTGGCGAGCTGAATCGTGATGGTGCTGCCGCCTTCGACGACTTCGCCGGCTTTCAAATTATTAAAAGCCGATTTGATAATCCGGATCGGGTCTGCCCCAAAATGTTTATAAAACCGTTTATCTTCCACCGCGATAAACGTTTCCTTCACAGTGTCCGGAATGTCTTCATAGTCGACCAGCAGTCTGTTTTCGGAGGAGTGAAGCTGGGCAATCGAATTTTGTTCATTGTCATAGACCACAGAGGATTGTTTCTGACCTGTCAGCAGCTCAACATCTAATTTGGGGGTTTTTGCAACAGCAACAATTAAGTAAATACCTAAAATCACAATAAGTAGAATGATGATAAGAAGAGGAATTCTGAAGTAGGGTGTATTAAAAAACTTTTTTTTCTTTTTGACAGGGTGAACCCGCCTGTTTTTCTGATCTGCGTTACGGTTATGATAATCATTGTTATTAGCCATTTTTTGCCTCCTAGATAAAGACTTATTAATAAGCATTTAGATTAATAAGCTCAAAACATTATATCATATTTTAAAGGCTGTAAAAACAGTATCAATTTGGTAAGAGGTTGATATAAAATTTATATTTCTTTATAATATAAGATACTTAAAGCGCAAAGAACTTTATATAGCACCATGTCAGCTCCAAATTTTATTATTCTGGCGGTGTATTTGATAAATTAATTTTATTATCCTTTATAAGGAAGACAAGGTACTTAAAGTTATATCGAAGAATGGAAGGAATGTTTTGAATTGATCAATTTAGACAAAGAAGTACAAAGACAAATGGAGATATTAAGAACAGGTGCTGCTGAGATTGTGCCGGAGGATGAGCTGAAAGAAAAAATAAAGAATTCCCTTTTGTCAAATAAGCCGCTGACGGTTAAGCTTGGGCTTGACCCGACGGCTCCAGATATTCATTTGGGACATACTGTTCCTTTGCAGAAAATGAGACAGTTCCAGGATCTGGGGCATCAGGCAGTGATCATCATCGGAGATTTTACGGGCAGGATAGGTGATCCTACGGGAAAATCCGAAACTAGAAAGGCATTGACCCAAGAAGAAGTGCTTCGGAATGCGGAAACCTATAAAGAACAGATATTTAAAATTCTCGATCCCGCTAAAACAAGGATTGAGTTTAATGCCACCTGGCTTTCAAAGCTCAGTTTTGAAGAGGTCATTAAGTTAGCTTCCAATTGTACGGTTGCCAGAATGCTGGAAAGAGATGATTTTGCCAAGAGATATCAGGAGGAACGGCCGATCAGCATTCATGAATTCTTTTACCCATTGATGCAGGGCTATGACTCGGTAGCGTTGCAAAGTGACGTCGAACTAGGAGGGACAGACCAGAAGTTTAATTTACTTATGGGCCGTACGCTGCAAAAAGATTATGGGCAATTACCGCAGGTTGCTTTAACAACGCCAATCCTTGAGGGACTTGACGGCGTTCATAAAATGAGTAAAAGTCTTGGTAATTACATCGGAGTCTATGAAAGCCCCAGAGAAATGTTTGGAAAAACGATGTCTCTGCCGGACGAATTGATGATTCGCTATTTCGAATTGGTCACAAAAGTGCCTGTTGACGAAATTCGCCGTCTCGAAAAGGGCCTTGCTGACGGCAGCGTTCATCCGCGTGACTTAAAAATGCGTCTGGGATGGGAGATTGTCCGAATTTATCATGGAGATGCCGAAGCTGATCAGGCAAAAGACGAATTTATTAAAATGTTTCAGAAAAAAGAA
>NZ_CP162385.1:305000-3012452 GCF_040931655.1 Dehalobacter sp. TBBPA1
TGCTGTTGGTTATGCACGTCCAAACATCAAGTGGGTGCTGTAGGCAAATCCGCAGCGCTAAACCGTGAGATGTGATGGGGAGCGAAAATAAGTAGCGAAGCGGGATAGTTCATACTGTCAAGAAAAGCCTCTAGTGAGAAATGTGGTGCCCGTACCGCAAACCGACACAGGTAGATGAGGAGAGAATCCTAAGGCGCGCGAGAAAACCCTCGTTAAGGAACTCGGCAAAATGACCCCGTAACTTCGGGAGAAGGGGTGCTCTGGCAACAGAGCCGCAGAGAAATAGTCCAGGCGACTGTTTAACAAAAACACAGGTCCCTGCAAATCCGTAAGGAGAAGTATAGGGGCTGACGCCTGCCCGGTGCTGGAAGGTTAAGAGGAGATGTTAGAGCAATCGAAGCATTGAATTGAAGCCCCAGTAAACGGCGGCCGTAACTATAACGGTCCTAAGGTAGCGAAATTCCTTGTCGGGTAAGTTCCGACCCGCACGAAAGGCGTAACGATCTGGACACTGTCTCAACGAGGGACTCGGCGAAATTGTAATACCCGTGAAGATGCGGGTTACCTGCGACAGGACAGAAAGACCCCATGGAGCTTTACTGCAGCTTGACATTGGATTTTGGTATAAAATGTACAGGATAGGTGGGAGGCTTGGAAGCCAGTACGCCAGTATTGGTGGAGCCGCCGGTGGGATACCACTCTTTTTGTACTGAAGTTCTAACCTAGGCCCCTGAATCGGGGTTGGGGACAGTGTCAGGCGGGCGGTTTGACTGGGGCGGTCGCCTCCTAAAGAGTAACGGAGGCGCCCAAAGGTTCCCTCAGCGCGGATGGAAATCGCGCGAAGAGTGTAAAGGCAAAAGGGAGCTTAACAGAGAGACAAACAAGTCGACCTGGTACGAAAGTAGGGCTTAGTGATCCGGTGGTTCCGAGTGGAAGGGCCATCGCTCAACGGATAAAAGCTACCCTGGGGATAACAGGCTTATCTCCCCCAAGAGTTCACATCGACGGGGAGGTTTGGCACCTCGATGTCGGCTCATCGCATCCTGGGGCTGTAGTAGGTCCCAAGGGTTGGGCTGTTCGCCCATTAAAGCGGTACGTGAGCTGGGTTCAGAACGTCGTGAGACAGTTCGGTCCCTATCCGTCGCAGGCGCAGGAAATTTGAGGAGATCTGACCCTAGTACGAGAGGACCGGGTTGGACGGATCACTGGTGTACCAGTTGTCTCGCCAGAGGCATAGCTGGGTAGCTATATCCGGAATGGATAAGCGCTGAAAGCATCTAAGTGCGAAACCAGCTTCAAGATGAGATTTCCCACAGAGTTAATCTGGTAAGACCCCTGAAAGATGATCAGGTTGATAGGCCGGGAGTGGAAGCATGGTGACATGTGGAGCGGACCGGTACTAATAGGTCGAGGTCTTGACCTTTAGATTCCTAGATTGATGATTGAATGCATGAAGCTGATTTGTTGTGCAGTTTTGAGAGAACGAGCTAGAAGCACGGAAAGATTAAAGAAGGAATCGGTAAGCCGATTCCAACTAGATCGAACCTTGAGCTTCGAACCTCGAGCCTCGAAAAGATCTGGTGACTATACCGGAGGGGTACCACCCGTTCCCATCCCGAACACGGAAGTTAAGACCTCCTGGGGCGACGATACTGCAAGGGAAAATAGCACGTTGCCAGGTAATTAAGAACAGAGCATCTATTTTGGTGCTCTGTTTCTTATTTGCAAAGGGTGTTCAATTAGGAAGTTTGAGTATCCTCCTGGGGCGA
Source organism: Dehalobacter sp. TBBPA1 (assembly GCF_040931655.1). Classification (NCBI taxonomy): domain Bacteria; kingdom Bacillati; phylum Bacillota; class Clostridia; order Eubacteriales; family Desulfitobacteriaceae; genus Dehalobacter; species Dehalobacter sp. TBBPA1. The sequence goes on from NZ_CP162385.1 coordinate 306,770, forward strand.
CGATGCTATAAGGAAAGATAGCTGTTGCGACGGCTATGGATGCCTTATAGTGCCATGTGGGAAGTACAATCCATCTCTAAAATTAGCATTTGATATTGCCAAGGTTTTTCGTACGACGGTAGATGATTTATTTATAGTCACCCAAGATTAAGAGGGAATATAAGACCATCCTTGTTACAAAACAATTTTTGCTTAAACAGAGTATAATCAGTAAATAATTGTAAGTTGATGTTCTAATGTGGATCTGATATTACAATTTTTTCTGTCGCTTAAAAGAATAATGCAATTATGTATAAAATACATATTGGTATTTATTTTAAGGTGTAGATTCTTTATCTCTGCAAAGTATTGAAATTTTGACAGTATTAACGATTTAGCATGTTAGAGAATTTAGCAGTTGACTTTGCGTAATGAGTCTGATAATATAAGTTTCTGTCGTTGATGGAACTGCATCACAGACGCTGCAATCGACGAATGACGTGATGTGAATAAAATAAGCTTTTTTATTCAAAAAAGCAACGATGAAGAAATTGGTAGTTGACATTTCTAAAAAAAACTGCTAAAATCAACAATTGTGACTGGAGAACAAAAATGTCTCTGGTGGCGCAAAGGTCATTGAAAACTGAACAACAAGAATGAATTAAAAGCTAGACTCGTCAATGAATTTTTGGTAAACAAAGAGCTGAATCAAGCTCCGTAAATAGTTTTTATGGAGAGTTTGATCCTGGCTCAGGACGAACGCTGGCGGCGTGCCTAACACATGCAAGTCGAACGGTCCGACGCCTAACACCGAATGCTTACGTGAGAAGAAGCAAGCAACAGAAGCGAGTGCGCGAGCGAAGAGAGCGCACCACGCTATTTAAAAGTGGATAACACGTTAAATAGTGGGGTGAACCTGAGAGAGCGCACCACGCAAAAAAAGCTTGCTAACACATGAGTGAGCATTGGGTGTTAGGCGAAGGATAGTGGCGAACGGGTGAGTAACGCGTGGGTAACCTGCCCTTAAGACCGGGACAACAGCTGGAAACGGCTGCTAATACCGGATGTATTGTCCGAGAGGCATCTCTTGGAGAAGAAAGCTGGCCTCTGAAAATGCTAGCGCTTAGGGATGGACCCGCGTCTGATTAGCTAGTTGGTGGGGTAAAAGCCTACCAAGGCGACGATCAGTAGCCGGCCTGAGAGGGTAAACGGCCACACTGGGACTGAGACACGGCCCAGACTCCTACGGGAGGCAGCAGTGGGGAATCTTCCGCAATGGACGAAAGTCTGACGGAGCAACGCCGCGTGTATGAAGAAGGCCTTCGGGTTGTAAAATACTGTTGTTAGGGAAGAACGGCATCTGTGTAAATAATGCAGGTGATTGACGGTACCTAACGAGGAAGCCCCGGCTAACTACGTGCCAGCAGCCGCGGTAATACGTAGGGGGCAAGCGTTGTCCGGAATCATTGGGCGTAAAGGGCGCGTAGGCGGCTATATAAGTCTGATGTGAAAGTGCGGAGCTTAACTCCGTAAAGCATTGGAAACTGTATGGCTTGAGGACAGGAGAGGAAAGTGGAATTCCACGTGTAGCGGTGAAATGCGTAGAGATGTGGAGGAACACCAGTGGCGAAGGCGACTTTCTGGACTGTAACTGACGCTGAGGCGCGAAAGCGTGGGGAGCGAACAGGATTAGATACCCTGGTAGTCCACGCCGTAAACGATGAATGCTAGGTGTAGAGGGTATCGACCCCTTCTGTGCCGCAGTTAACACAATAAGCATTCCGCCTGGGGAGTACGGCCGCAAGGTTGAAACTCAAAGGAATTGACGGGGGCCCGCACAAGCGGTGGAGCATGTGGTTTAATTCGACGCAACGCGAAGAACCTTACCAAGGCTTGACATCCAACTAATCCCGTAGAGATATGGGAGTGCCCTTCGGGGAAAGTTGAGACAGGTGGTGCATGGTTGTCGTCAGCTCGTGTCGTGAGATGTTGGGTTAAGTCCCGCAACGAGCGCAACCCCTATATTTAGTTGCTAACAGGTAAAGCTGAGAACTCTAGATAGACTGCCGGTGACAAACCGGAGGAAGGTGGGGATGACGTCAAATCATCATGCCCCTTATGTCTTGGGCTACACACGTGCTACAATGGACGGTACAGACGGAAGCGAAGCCGCGAGGTGAAGCAAATCCGAGAAAGCCGTTCTCAGTTCGGATTGCAGGCTGCAACTCGCCTGCATGAAGTCGGAATCGCTAGTAATCGCAGGTCAGCACACTGCGGTGAATACGTTCCCGGGCCTTGTACACACCGCCCGTCACACCACGAAAGTTTGCAACACCCGAAGCCGGTGGGGTAACCGTAAGGAGCCAGCCGTCGAAGGTGGGGTAGATGATTGGGGTGAAGTCGTAACAAGGTAGCCGTATCGGAAGGTGCGGCTGGATCACCTCCTTTCTAAGGAGAACCGATTGAAGCTAGACTTCAATCTACTCCAAGGTCGGTACTTAGAGTAAAGCAGTGCAAACTGGACTGACTCTCAAGTAAGGTGAGTTTAGCAATTTATTTCTTGTTGTTTAGTTTTGAGTGACCTGAGCACAGTAATGTGTAAAAGAAACACTCAAATAATGTCCATACATATCAGAGATTCTGGTAAGTATGGAAAAACATCCTTGTTCTTTGAAAACTGCACAACGAGAAAAGCAGAATGCGAAATGCGAAAGTAAAGACAAAATGGCGTTCAAATTCTAAAGCGCAAAAACTTAAGGTTTTCGCGTGTGGCGAATTTGAACTTAGGAGCATCTATGCTCCGTCAGGTAAGAATTACTAAGCGCATAGGAGACATTCAAATCATCTATAACAAGTCGAGGAAGAACCAGAAGGTCAAGATATAAAGGGCATACGGTGGATGCCTTGGCGCCAAGAGCCGAAGAAGGACGCGGTTAACAGCGAAATGCCACGGGGAGTCGTAAGCAGGCATAGATCCGTGGATGTCCGAATGGGGCAACCCATCCAGAGTCATATTTGGATATCCTGTACTGAATAAATAGGTACAGCGAAGGCAAGTCGGGGAACTGAAACATCTAAGTACCCGGAGGAAAAGAAAGAATAATCGATTCCCAGAGTAGCGGCGAGCGAAACGGGACTAGCCCAAACCAATCCAGAAGACAGAGGCCAGAAGCCAGAGGTCAGAATGCAAGCAAGCATCTGGCGTCCGGAATCTGATTTCTGACTTCTGGGTTGGGGTTGTAGGACTCTCAAAACGGGTCAGTGTTTTTAGCTGAAGCGAACTGGAAAGTTCCGGCATAGGAGGTAAAACCCCTGTAAGCGAAAAGAAGACTGGCTTAGAGAGTATCCTGAGTACCGCGGGACACGAGAAACCCCGTGGGAAGCAGGGGAGACCACTCCCCAAGGCTAAATACTACTTGGCGACCGATAGTGAACAAGTACCGTGAGGGAAAGGTGAAAAGCACCCCGGGAGGGGAGTGAAATAGAACCTGAAACCGTATGCTTACAAGCAGTCAAAGCGTTTAGGCGTGATGGCGTGCCTTTTGTAGAATGAACCGGCGAGTTGTGATATGCAGCGAGGTTAAGTATTTAAGATACGGAGCCGAAGCGAAAGCGAGTCTAAATAGGGCGACTAGTTGCATGTTGCAGACCCGAAACCGTGTGATCTACCCATGGTCAGAGTGAAGGTGAGGTAAAACTCATTGGAGGCTCGAACTCACTGTCGTTGAAAAGGCAGGGGATGAACTGTGGGTAGGGGTGAAATGCCAATCGAACACGGAGATAGCTGGTACTCCCCGAAATAGCTTTAGGGCTAGCCTCAATGGATGAAATACGGGGGTAGAGCACTGAATGGGCTAGGGGCTTAAAAGTTACTGAACCCTATCAAACTACGAATACCGTATTTTTAGAAGTTGGGAGTCAGACTGTGGGGGATAAGCTTCATAGTCGAGAGGGAAACAGCCCAGACCGACGGCTAAGGTCCCAGAGACTACGCTAAGTGGAAAAGGATGTGGAACCGCAGGGACAACCAGGATGTTGGCTTAGAAGCAGCCACCATTTAAAGAGTGCGTAATAGCTCACTGGTCGAGTGGTTCTGCGCCGAAAATGTAACGGGGCTCAAGCGTAGCACCGAAGCCGCGGCATACAGAGGTCAGATGACAGAGACCAGAAGTCGGAAAGAGGTAAAAGATGATAGAAAGCTATCGTGATCTGAGGGTATATCAGATTGCATATAAGCTAGCACTAGAAATTCATCGAATAAGCCAAAGATTTCCTGACTTCGAAAAGTATGAGATTGGGAGCCAAATAAGAAGAGCAGCAGTATCCATACCGATAACAATAGCGGAGGGATATGGAAAGAAGAGTTCAAATGCAGAATTCAAGCGATTCTTACAAATGGCCCAAGGATCAAAAGAAGAAACGAAGGTCTTGTTAGAGATAGTGAAAGATCTAGGTTATATCCAAGAAGAAGAGTATAAAGAATTGTTTAACAGATATGATGAGTTAGGCAAGCAACTCTATAAGCTTCATCAGAATTGGGAATAATCTGGCTTCTGGAATCTGTCATCTGACTTCTGAATGGGTAGGGGAGCATTGTCACAGCGTAGAAGGATAACTGTAAGGTTTACTGGAGTGGTGACAAGAGAGAATGCCGGTATGAGTATGCGAAAAGGAAGGTGAGAATCCTTCCCGCCGAAAATCTAAGGTTTCCTGGGGAAGGCTCGTCCGCCCAGGGTAAGTCGGGACCTAAGCTGAGGCCGAAAGGCGTAGGCGATGGACAATTGGTTGAAATTCCAATACCACCATAAATCGTTTGAGCGATGGGGTGACACAGGAGGATGACCTGAGCGTGCTGTTGGTTATGCACGTCCAAACATCAAGTGGGTGCTGTAGGCAAATCCGCAGCGCTAAACCGTGAGATGTGATGGGGAGCGAAAATAAGTAGCGAAGCGGGATAGTTCATACTGTCAAGAAAAGCCTCTAGTGAGAAATGTGGTGCCCGTACCGCAAACCGACACAGGTAGATGAGGAGAGAATCCTAAGGCGCGCGAGAAAACCCTCGTTAAGGAACTCGGCAAAATGACCCCGTAACTTCGGGAGAAGGGGTGCTCTGGCAACAGAGCCGCAGAGAAATAGTCCAGGCGACTGTTTAACAAAAACACAGGTCCCTGCAAATCCGTAAGGAGAAGTATAGGGGCTGACGCCTGCCCGGTGCTGGAAGGTTAAGAGGAGATGTTAGAGCAATCGAAGCATTGAATTGAAGCCCCAGTAAACGGCGGCCGTAACTATAACGGTCCTAAGGTAGCGAAATTCCTTGTCGGGTAAGTTCCGACCCGCACGAAAGGCGTAACGATCTGGACACTGTCTCAACGAGGGACTCGGCGAAATTGTAATACCCGTGAAGATGCGGGTTACCTGCGACAGGACAGAAAGACCCCATGGAGCTTTACTGCAGCTTGACATTGGATTTTGGTATAAAATGTACAGGATAGGTGGGAGGCTTGGAAGCCAGTACGCCAGTATTGGTGGAGCCGCCGGTGGGATACCACTCTTTTTGTACTGAAGTTCTAACCTAGGCCCCTGAATCGGGGTTGGGGACAGTGTCAGGCGGGCGGTTTGACTGGGGCGGTCGCCTCCTAAAGAGTAACGGAGGCGCCCAAAGGTTCCCTCAGCGCGGATGGAAATCGCGCGAAGAGTGTAAAGGCAAAAGGGAGCTTAACAGAGAGACAAACAAGTCGACCTGGTACGAAAGTAGGGCTTAGTGATCCGGTGGTTCCGAGTGGAAGGGCCATCGCTCAACGGATAAAAGCTACCCTGGGGATAACAGGCTTATCTCCCCCAAGAGTTCACATCGACGGGGAGGTTTGGCACCTCGATGTCGGCTCATCGCATCCTGGGGCTGTAGTAGGTCCCAAGGGTTGGGCTGTTCGCCCATTAAAGCGGTACGTGAGCTGGGTTCAGAACGTCGTGAGACAGTTCGGTCCCTATCCGTCGCAGGCGCAGGAAATTTGAGGAGATCTGACCCTAGTACGAGAGGACCGGGTTGGACGGATCACTGGTGTACCAGTTGTCTCGCCAGAGGCATAGCTGGGTAGCTATATCCGGAATGGATAAGCGCTGAAAGCATCTAAGTGCGAAACCAGCTTCAAGATGAGATTTCCCACAGAGTTAATCTGGTAAGACCCCTGAAAGATGATCAGGTTGATAGGCCGGGAGTGGAAGCATGGTGACATGTGGAGCGGACCGGTACTAATAGGTCGAGGTCTTGACCTTTAGATTCCTAGATTGATGATTGAATGCATGAAGCTGATTTGTTGTGCAGTTTTGAGAGAACGAGCTAGAAGCACGGAAAGATTAAAGAAGGAATCGGTAAGCCGATTCCAACTAGATCGAACCTTGAGCTTCGAACCTCGAGCCTCGAAAAGATCTGGTGACTATACCGGAGGGGTACCACCCGTTCCCATCCCGAACACGGAAGTTAAGACCTCCTGGGGCGACGATACTGCAAGGGAAAATAGCACGTTGCCAGGTAATTAAGAACAGAGCATCTATGGTGCTCTGTTTCTTATTTGCTTTCCATGAATAATTGAGTATACTATAGGGTAAATTGGTTGAGAAATAGCAGTAAATGGAGAGTAAATGATGGATACACCTCGGACAAAAGAAAATCAGCCTGGTAATAATGGTGAAGACAATAACTATCTGTTTTTTTCCAGCCTGGAGCTCATTGACTATTTTGTTAATAACTTAGCAGATAAAGACATCAAAACTCAAACAAAAAGAATATTTGAAATGGCTAGAGTCTTTATGAGGAAAAAAGATTTTAAGCTGGAAGACATTTATTCAGTACTCATTATGGTTAGAAATATCGAACTTGGTTCCCAGATTGATGAAGTTTTTTCTTTATATTTTAAAGAAGGAAATTATCCGATCCGGGTTTTTATTCGAATTGCAGATTTAGAAAGCACAGCCGATGTTGAGTTGGAATTTTCAGCCTACCGGGGCTCAAAAAAATATATCAATAACGAGAAGCTTTATCTGTTTAAGGAGCCTTTTTCGCATGGTGTTATAATAGAAAATTATCTTCACTGTTCCGGTATACAGCCCTTTTCTCCACTTGACCAAAGGCTTATTGACGATAACTTCGAGCAGGCCGTCAGGCAGTGCTTGGAGAACCTGAAGAATATCTTGGAGTCGGCAGGGAGCAGTTTAAATCAGATTTATTCTTTTATGGTTTATTTAAAAGATTTGAATACGCTTCCCGAGGTTGAAGAGATCGTCGGACAGTATATTTCCAATCAGAGTGAAATACTCCAAGATGCTATAAAGATTGAGCAGTTTAAGGGCAATCATAATATCGAAATTGCTTGTTCTGCTTATTTGTGCTAATCATATTGGGATTATAATATATTTTTATAGAATTCTAAGACAATTTTAAGAGCAGGCTGCTAATCTGATTATCAAGATTTAATATTAGCCGTTTCTTGTTCTTTTGTCATGGTTATATTACTATATTAAAGGCAAGGAAATGATTCAAAAACCTAACGTGTTTATTTTAAATGCTTGTTTGAATGAAGGAGAATTTGATGGAATTTATTACGAGTTTGATTGATATTGTCTTACATATTGACAAATACCTGGATATGTTGGTCCAAACGTACGGTGTCTGGGCGTATCTGATTATCTTTTTAATCATTTTTTGTGAAACCGGACTTGTTGTAACACCGTTTCTGCCGGGGGATTCTTTGCTTTTTGTCATCGGGGCTCTGGGAGCAACAGGGGCGATGAATATTAAATTTGCTTTTATCTTACTGCTTATTGCGGCAATCGCAGGAAATACGCAGAATTATTTCATTGGAAGATTTTTTGGACAGAAAGCCTTCCATTGGAAAGACAACAGACTCTTTAAAAAGAAATATCTCATTCAAACCCATGGTTTTTATGAAAAACATGGCGGGAAAACGATTTTTATTTCACGGTTTTTACCAATTATCCGGACATTTGCACCATTTGTCGGAGGGATCAGCAACATGAGGCTGTGGAAGTTCATGCTCTACAATATATGTGGGGCTTTGGCCTGGATTTCACTTTTTGTGATGGGCGGATATTATTTTGGGAACATTCCGACAGTCGAACAGAACTTTTCATTAATCATTTTTGCGATTATTTTCATCACTGTTTTACCAAGTGTCATTTTTGCTCTTCGCCAAAAGTTTTCGTCGTAAAGGTGCATTCAGGAGGATAGAAAAATGGCTGATAATATTAAGGAAATTGAACAATACGAAGATGCAGAGATCATAGTTGAGCCACAAGAGATGGAGCGCTGGCAGAACAAGGCTAAAGACTATGTGGACAACCCTGTAAAGACGGAAAATTTGCTTACTGAAGCTCTGAAAAAAGCGGATAACAATAAAAACCGCGATGTAATCCAGAGTATCTGGGATAAAATTCAGTTGCTCTTTTCTTTATTAAAAGACTGGTTAAACGGTGATTACAGAACGATCTCCAAAACGGCCATAATTTCGGTAATTGCCGGACTTATCTATTTCGTATCCCCTGTTGATCTTGTTCCTGATTGGATTGCTGCACTGGGGCTAGTCGATGATGCTGCTGTTCTTGGGCTAATATTCAACCAGTTAGACAAGGAATTGACCAAGTATAAAAAATGGAAAAGCCCTGAGTTCTAATATACGATAGGACAAATGATAGAATTAATGACAGGAGAAACACAAACAACCCGAGAATTAAATCCCGGGTTGTTTTTATTATATTTAGTGGGGTTGATCAGGAGTATTGAATCTTGGCGCTTGGGGGTCTTTAAGTTCATTGAAGTACTTTCCAGGTGTTGAGAGATCAAAGTATACCTTGGAATCCTGAGTAACTCCCCAGTCTTGGAGTGAGCCTGTATTCTGGAGCATATTGAATGCTTCCCGGAAAAGTGTATTATGTGCTTCTTCCCTATTCAAAAGGAAGTCAATTGTTTCTCTTACCCCTTTATCGTTAATCTGCCGGTAGAGATATTCATAAACTACTTTTGCCCTTGTTTCAGCCGATATATCTGACAGTAAATCCGCAGCGAGATCGCCGGTACACTCGATATATGCTCCGGTCCAGGGATAGCCTGAAGCATTGGTTAACATGGGGGCAAGTCCGCCGATGACATGTGATTCCACGGTGCCAACAGAAGTATTCATGGCTTCAAGCGTGTGGCCGTTTAATAGATTGACTGTCTGGGCGACCATTTCCATATGACTTAATTCTTCTGAAGCAATATCCATGAAAAGATCCTTAATCTTTTCATCTTTGATGCGATAACTCTGAGACAGATACTGTAAAGCTGCTTTGAGCTCACCATGCGGTCCGCCTAATTGATCTAACATTAAAGATGCATAATTTGGGTTAGGACCGTCGACGCGTACATCTTTCAGCAGCTGCTTATCATGTTTGAACAAATGTATTTCCCCCTTCATTCAGATTTCAATCGTTCGTTACCTTCTATAGTCTTGCAATATTCTTATTGATTATACAAAGAAGAACAATTTGAATTTTAACTTTTTGCATAATAATAATAGATTTTCAGCAAAATATAATGAATATTGATAATAGGAGGAACTGAAATGCAATTAAGCCAGAAAGAAAAAATGCTTTTAGAAGACCTGAAAAGCCACGAGCAAATGTTTGCTCAAAAATGCAGTGAATTTGCCAATCAAGCTCAAGATCCACAACTCAAACAACTCTTTCAGAACATGGTGCAGCATGAACAGCGGCATGTTCAAAAAATTGATCAAAGTTTGAGCCAAGCTTCCGGAACATCAGGCCAGTCTCAGGGTATGACGGGTCAAAAAGATTCGATGCTTTGCCATGATATGCTCTCAACAGAAAAATATCTCTCTGGGGCCTATAATACGGTAATTTTTGAAATCCAAGATACCTCCCTCCGTCAGGATCTGAATAGTATACAGAGTGAAAAGCAAAGGCAGGGGGAAGAAATCTTCAGGTATATGCAGAATAAAGGAATGTATCAGGTCCATTGAGTTAACGAATATCTCAAAACTTCAGTTTTTTAAAATTTGCAGACCCTGGAGCGAGTAACAATATTGCTCCGGGGTCTGATTTTTTTGGTCATAAGTTTTATGCTCACCATGCGATTTAAGCAATCGACGATTCAATAAATTATTAACTGGGGGGACTTTTCTTATGTGGTGAGACGTTAAAAATTGTTCATGAAAGAAAGCCAGATAATGTCCCAAGAATTTGCCTGGCAGAAAAAAGATCGTGATTGTTAATAATAGAAAAATATGTGTTACTGCAGCAGGCATACTATTTTTCTGCAATAAGGCATTTAAATTCCATTGTAAAAAAAGGAACATTGTCATAAGCATTCTGACTGCAAGAAAATATTGAAATTGCTTGAAAGCCCGACTTTTGGACTAGCAGAAATTAAAACAGAAGTAAAATCTATAGAAGATGCTGTTTACCATCCGTTTTTTGGCCTGCAGGAGATCAAATCCGAGGTTCAGCTTATCGAGTTTGAAGTCCAGAATATTGAGGAAAAGTTAGATAGTCCAACATTCAGACTTGCTGAAATTAAGACAGAAGTGTTCAGTATAGGCACACTGCTAGAGAGCATACATTCCAATATATAGGAGATTGGACATTAACATATAGGGTGACAAAACCGCTAGTTAAGCGGGTGGCACTTATTATTTATTAAAAATAATCCAAAATATCTTAAGGCAAAATATTATTTATCAAAATATTGTCCAATTGGTCCTAGTATATTAGCCCATTGCTCCTTTTGTCTGCATCATACAAGAATTTTCTTGACTGTCAATTTGACCTAAATTAAGACTTGATATGGTGGCGGCGGATACTACCCTTAAGTACTGGATGGAGCTTACACCAGAGAAATGCATTCTTTGAGCCACATCCCGCGAACCATTGAAGCATACGACGTAGGGTCCCAGAAATAAATTTGCAGATGGGAATGAATTAGACCCCAATCGTGCCGCCGGCTTATCCACTTTTTCGCCATGGTACGTAAAGCATTTCAAGCAAGTTATCATGGTAGGAGAGACGGATTTGCTTTTGGTAACCTCACTGAGCCGACGGTGAATCCTTCAATGGCATTAGTGGTATAAGTTAGCTTTCTGACTTCCTGGGGATATGTCTTTTTATTATCTTAATGCTTGTGCTTATAGGGACAAACTATAAAACGCCGGAATATATTATATGGAAGAAAGAGGTGATATTATGCCACAGCAAACGATTCCATTTACGGGGACAACATTCGTGTCCTCAGCATTACCAAGTGTTAATTTGTCAGCCAGTGCAGTAATAATTACAGGAAACGATGCAATTTTTGCAAACTGCATCAGTTTTCTAACATTTATTATTCCAATTTTGCCTGTGGCTGCTGTTGATAACGCCGTTATCAGATTGTTTGTTTTTACCAAAACTGGTGTTGCAGCAAGCCCGATCAATGTTAACAGAGTAACAACGCCCTTTAGTACGGCAACGGTAACGTATAACACACAGCCAGGATATGTAGCAACTGGTTCGAGCAAAAATGTTTCCGCCAGTGATGTATTGCAATATATTGAAATTGATATCACAACGCTATTTAATCAATGGCTAAATGGTACTTTCCCAAATTTCGGTATAGCATTAACGAATCCTGACGGAGCCACTGAAGTAGAATTCGGAGGCAATGGTATCGGGACTCCATTTGAACCAGAAATTGTAATCACATTCTCGGGTGGAGTGATTGGCCCAACGGGCCCAACCGGAGCCACGGGAGCGACAGGCATAGCGGGAGCAACTGGTGCAACAGGAGATACCGGAGCCACGGGAGCAACAGGCATAGTGGGAGCCACCGGAGCAACAGGAGATACCGGAGCCACGGGAGCAACAGGCATAGCGGGAGCAACTGGTGCAACAGGAGATACCGGAGCCACGGGAGCAACAGGCATAGCGGGAGCAACTGGTGCAACAGGAGATACCGGAGCCACGGGAGCAACAGGCATAGCGGGAGCAACTGGTGCAACAGGAGATACCGGAGCCACGGGAGCAACAGGCATAGCGGGAGCAACTGGTGCAACAGGAGATACCGGAGCCACGGGAGCAACAGGCATAGCGGGAGCAACTGGTGCAACAGGAGATACCGGAGCCACGGGAGCGACAGGCATAGCGGGAGCAACTGGTGCAACAGGAGATACCGGAGCCACGGGAGCGACAGGCATAGCGGGAGCAACTGGTGCAACAGGAGATACCGGAGCCACGGGAGCAACAGGCATAGCGGGAGCAACTGGTGCAACAGGAGATACCGGAGCCACGGGAGCAACAGGCATAGCGGGAGCAACTGGTGCAACAGGAGATACCGGAGCCACGGGAGCAACAGGCATAGCGGGAGCAACTGGTGCAACAGGAGATACCGGAGCCACGGGAGCAACAGGCATAGCGGGAGCAACTGGTGCAACAGGAGATACCGGAGCCACGGGAGCAACAGGCATAGCGGGAGCAACTGGTGCAACAGGAGATACCGGAGCCACGGGAGCGACAGGCATAGCGGGAGCAACTGGTGCAACAGGAGATACCGGAGCCACGGGAGCGACAGGCATAGCGGGAGCAACTGGTGCAACAGGAGATACCGGAGCCACGGGAGCAACAGGCATAGCGGGAGCAACTGGTGCAACAGGAGATACCGGAGCCACGGGAGCAACAGGCATAGCGGGAGCAACTGGTGCAACAGGAGATACCGGAGCCACGGGAGCAACAGGCATAGCGGGAGCAACTGGTGCAACAGGAGATACCGGAGCCACGGGAGCAACAGGCATAGCGGGAGCAACTGGTGCAACAGGAGATACCGGAGCCACGGGAGCAACAGGCATAGCGGGAGCAACTGGTGCAACAGGAGATACCGGAGCCACGGGAGCGACAGGCATAGCGGGAGCAACTGGTGCAACAGGAGATACCGGAGCCACGGGAGCGACAGGCATAGCGGGAGCAACTGGTGCAACAGGAGATACCGGAGCCACGGGAGCAACAGGCATAGCGGGAGCAACGGGAGCAACTGGCATAGCTGGGGCCACTGGAGCCACAGGGACGCCAACGTTAGCATTCACGAATGCAGTTGGCCCAATTGATGTCTATAATCCGCCAACGGTACCGTTAAACACTGAAGTTACAGTCACCTCTGTCACTCAAAGCGTCACTGCGGGGCAGAACCTCAAAATCGATTATGCCCTTGGGTTGTTCGCTACAGTGACTAACCCTTGGGCCTATACCGCAGAGCTACGATTATACAGGGATGGAACGTTGATTAACACTCGGACGATTCAGAGAAACGGGACAACTACTGCAACTCAAACTTTACCCGTGTCAAACACGTATGTTGATACAGCTCCTGCCACCTCTGCCGCATCAACGTACCAACTCAGAGTTATTGTAACTGCAGTTAGTAACGTAACAACAATCGCTACCGGAACTAATATTGAACTAAACATCATAACTTTTTAGAATGAGCAAAATGGGACGTAGCGTAACGGAAGTTACGTTACGCCCTTATTTTTTGTAATTTGTCCCATTTAAGCTTGTATTGAATATGATAAACTAGATTATTTTCTAAGGGGATTGAACCATGGGAGAAAAGGAGATCACAATCAGCCTGTGTATTATTGTTAAAAATGAAGAGAAGACCATTGGCCGCTGTCTCGAGTCGGTTCTAGGTGTTCCTGATGAAATAGTTATTGTTGATACGGGTTCTACTGATCGTACCAAAGAGATTGTTAAGAAATATACAAATCAAATCTTTGATTTTATCTGGATAGATAGCTTTGCTGCTGCCCGCAATCTTGCTTTCAGTCAAGCCACTATGGACTATATCCTTTGGTTGGATGCGGATGATGTCTTATTGGCTGAAGAACGGGAAAAATTACTAAAACTTAAGAAAAACTTTGATCCACTTGTGGACGCCGTGAGTATGCCCTATCATTATGCCTTTGATCAGTTTGGGAAAGTCACGTTTAGTTTCCGGAGAAATCGGCTGGTTAAACGGGATAAAAACTTTCTCTGGATAGGAGCAGTACACGAGTATTTAGCAGTGTCGGGAAATGTTTTAAGTTCGGATATTTGTGTAACCCACAAGCGTATACAAGCCCAGAATTCTGATCGCAACCTAAAAATATTTGAAAGGCGAAAAGATAAAGGGGAGCCATTTTCTCCGCGGGATTTATATTACTTTGGCAATGAATTGTTCGATCATCAGCTTCATCGCCGGGCAATCGAAGTTTATCAAGAATTTCTGAAGACGGAACAAGGCTGGGTTGAAGACAAGATTTCTGCTTGCGGAAAACTGGCAGATTGTTTTCAAGCTTTGAACGAAAAGGATCAACAACTGGAATATATCTATAAATCCTTTGAATATGCCTCTCCCAGGGCAGAATTTTGCTGTCGCTTGGGTTTCTACTTTCTGAATGAAAAGCGGTATGCTCAGAGCGTTTTTTGGTATAAACTGGCGACTAAATTGGAGAAACCTGTCGACAGTTCGGGTTTCATGGTTGAAGCGTGTTGGACCTGGCTGCCGCATTTACAGTTGTGCGTTTGCTATGACCGTTTAGGTCAATATGAGTTGGCCTATGAGCATAATGAGCTGGCCAGGAGGTATCATCCGGAAAATCCCCAGGTCCTGTATAACAAGAATTATTTGGAGGGTGTTCTAGCTAAAAATACTTCTGAGGAGAAGAAGTAATTAATAGGTGAGTGAATAATGAATTGGCTTTCAATCTACGGGCTTTATGCCATTATCAGAGAATATGCCGGCTGCCCAGCGACGCTGCCGCTGTTTTGCCGATATGAGCATGGGTGGAATCCGATACCGGAGCCTGATCCTTATGATGCTCAAACGGATAAACCCCTCATGCTGGTATGGAGCAGAAGACGTTTGCAAGAGTGGAACGAAGAAAGCAGTATTCCTGCGGCTATTGTTGGCGCGCCTTTTATCCACTACCGAAAATTAAGGAATATAGAGAAGGATATAGCCGCTAAAGGGACAATAGCCTTTCCCGCACATTCTACTTCAACCATTGACGCGGTATTCGATATTGACGCGTATTGTAAGCAGCTGCAAAATCTTCCGGGCGAGTTTCAGCCAGTAACGATATGTTTGCATCTTCATGATATCGAAAGAAAGAAGGACGAGAAATACAGAGAATATGGGTTCAATGTTGTAACAGCCGGGCCAGTCTGGGTATTGGGGTTTGAATTCGTAGAAAAATTTTATGATCTTCTCAGAAGGCATAAATATGCTACATCTAATCAAGTTGGCTCATATTCTTTTTATGCTGTAGAAATGGGGATTCCCTTTTTTATCTACGGGGAGGAGGCTGATTTGGAGAATGGCGGAGAACCCCTTATGCCCTCCAAATTTAGTTATACAGATTATCCCATAGGTGTTTTGGCCGCAAAGATATTTGCGGGTCCTACGCAAATCATTAGTGAAGCGCAGAAGAAATTTGTGGAAGAAGAACTTGGCATCCATGACTGTCTGCCCGGTGCAGAGCTAAGGGATTTGTTGATAGAAAGCAATAACCGGGCGATTGAAGCGTATCAGGAATATTTAAAGACAGGTCAGGGCGGGGTTGAAGAAAAAATTGCAACTTGCAGGAAACTGGTTGATTATTTTCAGAATTCCGGAGATACGGATAAACAACTTGAATATATCTTAAAAACCTTTGCCTATGCCCCCCCAAACGCTGAGTTTTGTTGTCACTTAGGTTTATATTTCCTGGATGTTCAACAATATGAACAGGCTGTTTTCTGGTACAAGCTGGCAGCCCAATTGAAAAAACCAATAAATAGCCGATTAATGTGGCTGCCGCATATCCAGCTATGTCTTTGTTATGACCATTTAGGCCAACACAAGTTGGCCTATGAGCATAATGAGATAGCAGGGAAATATTCTCCGGAAAATAGCCAGATTATCCACAACAAGAAATATTTGGAGCGTGTGCTGGGTATAAAACCCCCCAATCAAGCTTAAATAAAGTAATAAAGGCGGTAAAGAGATGGAAATAGTTAACAAACCGGGAGTTATAGATGATTCTAATTTTGGATTAAACGAAAGTATGCTGGAAGCCAAATTCGGTCTTCCTTCAGAACTGAAGTATTGCAAGCGGTGTGTAATGTCCAATCAACGTCCTAATTCGACAGTCGAATATCAACACACCAAGAACTCCAAGAAAGAAACGATCCATTTAGATGAGGAAGGGGTTTGTGACGCCTGTCGTTTTGCCGAATCCAAAAACAAAAGTATTGATTGGCAGGGGCGGGAGCAGGAACTGATAGATCTATGTAACAAATACCGGAAAAGTGACGGCTCTTATGACTGCCTTGTTCCCGGATCCGGCGGCAAAGACAGCTTTTACGCGGCGCATGTTCTTAAATATAAATATGGAATGCACCCCTTAACAGTAACTTGGGCGCCTCACATCTATACACCTTGGGGCTGGCATAATTTTCAGGCCTGGTTAAACGCCGGCTTTGATAATTTCCTGTGCACACCAAATCCCCGGACACATCGCTTGCTGACAAGGCTGGCGGTAGAGAATCTTTTCCATCCGTTCCAGCCTTTTATTTTTGGACAGAAATCCCTGGCACCGAAAATGGCTTTAGCCCATGATATTAAACTGGTTTTTTACGGCGAAAATGAGGCTGAGTACGGTAATCCAATATCCGATACTTCTTCAGCGAAAAGGGATTGGAAGTATTTTACCGCGGAAGACAAAAGCAAGATTTATCTCGGCGGTGTATCTTTAGAAGCCTTAGAGAGAGATTTCGGAGTTGAGCCGGTTGAGCTGCTTCCCTATATCCCTGCTGATCCGGACGAACTGGAGCGGAAAAAAGTCGAGGTACACTATCTCGGATATTATTTAAGATGGCATCCCCAAGAGTGTTTTTATTACGCTGTCGAGAACGGCGGTTTTAAGCCGTCGCCGGAACGTACGGTTGGCACTTACAGTAAGTATAACAGTATTGATGATAAGATCGACGATTTCCATTACTATACTACCTTTATCAAATTTGGGATCGGACGGGCAACCTATGATGCCGCTCAGGAAATTAGAAATCAAGAAATTACGCGCGAGGAAGGGGTAGCTCTGGTAAAAAAATTTGACGGGGAGTTCCCGGAGCGTTTTGCGGAAGAAATCTTTCAATATTTAAGTATTCCTGAAAAGGAGTTTCCGGCGGCATCTAAAATGTTTGAACAACCGGTTATGGATAGGGACTATTTTATGGCGCTGGCCGATACTTTTCGATCACCTCACCTCTGGACGCGGGAAAACGGGAATTGGAAGTTACGGCGCCCGATTTATGAAGAGTGAAGTGTAGATCATGAATAATATGAAGACCAGAAGTAATATTCGATTAATTGCCAGATTAGACGTGAAAGGTCCCAATTTAGTTAAAGGTGTCCAACTTGAGGGGTTGAGAAAAATCGGCGACCCCAACACTTTCGCTAAAGCATATTACGATCAGGGAATAGACGAACTGATTTATCTGGATATCGTGGCAAGTTTATATGAACGGAATAATTTATTGGAGATAGTGCGCGGCGCGGCAAAGGACGTATTTATTCCCCTAACAGTCGGCGGGGGTATTCGCTCAGTAGAAGATGTAAGAGATGTATTGCGGGCAGGCGCCGATAAGGTTGCCATTAATACCGCCGCCATCAAACGACCGGATTTGATCCGCGAGATAGCCGAAAGGTTCGGCTCCCAGTGCATGGTCTTATCTATCGAAGCGAAAAAGGTCAGTCAAGGAAAATGGGAAGCTTATTACGATAACGGCAGGGAAAAGACAGGCATTGATGTTATGGAATGGGTCAAAAGGGGTTATGAACTGGGCGCAGGTGAAATACTCTTAACTTCAGTAGATAGGGAGGGTATAGCCAAAGGATTCGACGTGGACCTTGTCAAGGCCGCGTCGAACGCAGTTCCAATACCTGTCATTGCCAGCGGCGGTATGGGCAGTGTAAGAGATATGATAAATGTTATTAACGACGGTTGCGCGGATGCGATTGCCATGGCCCATGTCCTTCATTATAAAAAGCTGACGGTGCAGGAGATACGGGAATATGCTATCTCCTGCAATCTTAACGTAAGGAGATTGAAACATGGTTAGGATCACGTTGGTTGACTATGGAATGGGAAATATTCTCAGCGTACAGAGAGCATTTGAATATTGCGGCGGTCAGGTGAGAATCTCGGATAATCCCCGAGACATTAGAAACTCAGATTATCTGGTCTTGCCGGGAGTCGGTGCTTTTGCCGATGGTATGAAGGGATTATCTGAACGTGGTCTTATGGAAGCAATTATCAATTTTGCTTCTAAGGAAAGGCCTTTTCTAGGCATCTGTCTGGGGATGCAAATGATGATGGGGAAAAGTGAGGAATTCGGGATTCATGAAGGCTTAGGCTTGATACCGGGCAGTGTTGTTAAAATACCGGCTCAGGATATGCACGGCTTAAGACAAAAGATACCGCACATCGGCTGGAACGCTTTAGCGTTACCAGATAGTAAAGAAAACTGGCAGGGAACAATTCTTGCGGGTATTGAAATCGGCGAGACGGTTTATTTTGTACATTCATTTACGGCAGTACCTGCAAATTTATCAAATAGACTGGCTGACACTTCTTATAACGGGCAAATTATATCCGCTGCGGTTCAATCAGGCTACTTGTACGGTTGTCAATTTCATCCGGAAAAAAGCGGGATGACAGGATTGAGGATTATTCGTAACTTTATCAACCTAAATTCAGTATAAGAAAATGACTTACTTGACTCAATATGTCAATATGGCGTTATTTTTAATGTTCTTTTAACGTAAGAAGATACTCGGCTATAGAAAAATCAGACAGCGTATCGATATCGATGGATCTTTCTTTGGGCATGACGTAGGCAAAAGAGTTTCCGTCCAAGATATCCTGCGTCCTTAAAAAATAGGATGTTTTTACAGCATAAATTGCTCCATTAATTCGATAAAAAACGGGCAGTTCTTGTCTGGTTTTCGCTATAATTTTCGGCCGGAGAAAACCCTTAAGAGATTTATTTTCCGGCAAGGTATTAAACCACAAGGGGGAATGATCAGCCTCACAAACCGACACAATAGAATCTGCATTTGTTTGAGTCATTTTTTCAATTGCCTGGATAATGTCTTTAGCAGTTCGCAACGGTGATGTCGGCTGCAAGACGACTAAGATATCATACGCTTTGCCCAGCGCCGCGAATTGGGCAAGGGCCTCCCTTACACAATCCCATGTCGAAGCGGAATCTGAAGCCAGCTCAGCCGATCTTAAAAATGGAACATGTGCTCCGTATTGGATGGCGATATCGGCATATTCCCATGAATCGGTCGAAAGAAATACTTCATCAAATATTCCTGCCTCCCGGGCTTGAATAATACTATAGGCAATCAGGGGCTTGCCGTTAAGAATTCGGATGTTTTTGCCAGGTAATCCCTTAGAACCGCTGCGCGCGGGAATAATGGCGATAATTCGCTGCTCATTGAACACGGCTTTGCCCCTTACCATCATAAAAACTCTTTTTGAGATTTATCTTGTTATTATCCAGAAAATCCTTTATTACCATGACAATTTTTTCAGAAGTTTTGCCATCGCCGTAAGGATTTTCCTGATCGGCAATTTTGCCCAAAAACTGCTGGGATCTTGCCTTACTAATGCAATTGAGTATAGCGTGTTTTTCGGGTTGGCAAGATAAGACTGATTTGGCGCAAATCCTGCCTTTTTGCCTGTCTCCGATATTGATCGTGGGTTTCTTAAAGCTGGGGGTTTCAATGATTCCACTGGAGGAATTGCCGATCACCATCTCACAATATTTCATCGCCGAAAGGTAACGCCATACGCCCAGAGATGCAAAGCAAATCGAATTTGATTTTTTCTCACAGTAGGCTTCTATTTTGTTATTGATCTCCTGGCCATATTTATCAGCGTTAGCTTTAGTAAAGATATAGTTCAGCCCTTCGCTCTCATCGAGAGCCGACAGAAGCACTTCCATTTGCTTCATGGCAGAATTCTTTTCCAAGGTTGTCGGGTGAAATGTGACAAGAGCATAGGGACTGTTTAAATCATAGCCTATGCTGCGCGCCAGCTCATCTTTGGTCATAAGGGGCATCCTTAAAATGTTTTCTACACCGGTTGACCCAACATTGAATACCCGATCCGGCGTTTCCCCCATATTAATAACCCGCTGTCTGTATTGCTCGGCGGAAGTAAAGTGCAAATAACTCATTTTACTGATGGCGTGGCGGAAAACCTCATCCATTGACCCCTCCGTTGTTTCCCCGCCATGAAGATGAGCAATGGGGATACAGGCAACTGCCGCGGCGGTAGCAGCCGCAAAAATTTCAAACCGGTCGCCTAAAATGACGACTAAATCAGGCTGAGTTTTTGCAAAATACTCCGCAAAACCGATAATACCAATTCCAATAGCTTTGGCCGTGGAATCAATATTATCTAATTTGTTATTAGTCTTGGTTGAACCGTCATTACGCAAAATTTCAATTTTAGCATCAATGGTAAAACCATCGGCTTCAATTTCCTTATATGTGCAACCAAAATCTTCAGACAGATGCATACCTGTTGCCGCAATTTTTACAACAAAACTATGAGTATCAGCCAGCCGAAATATGACAGGTCTTAAAAGACCATATTCAGCCCGGGAACCGGTAACTACGCAAATCGTTTTTTTCATAATTCTATCAACTCGTCCTCGCCAAAATCACGCGTTGCGCTCATTCCCAGCACCTCGAACCACTTCATCGGAGAAATCCCATTACCGGGGCGTTTAACGGTCAAATTATCTTGGGTAAAAAGTTCACCTTTAACAATATTGCGTTTGGCGACAATGCTTTTGCGGGCAGCTTGTTTGTTAGGATTTTCGGATTTTGATACGCGTTTGACGCCATCACCCAAAGCGAGTTCAACATTCCGGATAGCTGAAACCATAGCCTTAAGCTCCCTGGGATCAAGACTTGCTTTATGGTCCGGACCTTCCAGGTTTTTATCAAGCGTAAAATGCTTTTCGATCACAGCAGCGCCCAGTGCCACTGCGGCAAGTGGAGCTGCTATCCCTAAGGTATGATCGGAATAGCCGACTTTAACGCCAAAGTGTTCTTTTAAAGTCAGCATCGCTTTGATGTTGGCATCCTCAAAAGGAGTAGGATACTGGGTATTACAGTGAAGCAACGTTACCGAACCTGCGCCGTTATTCTGCAGCACCTCTAAGGCCAGCCCAACATCTGCCAAATCACACATTCCCGTTGACATGATCACCGGTTTGCCGGTTTGGGCGATTTTTATCAGGTACGGCAGGTTGGTAATTTCTCCAGATGGCACCTTAAATATTGGCATGTCGAAACTATTCAAAAAATCTATGCTTTCCAAATCAAAGGGCGTGGAAAGAAATAGAATTTCTTTTTGGTCACAATACTTTTTGAGTTCCGTGAAATCGCCATAAGATAACTCCAGTTTCTTTACCATTTCTAACTGACTTTCATTTGTCCTGGTCATTTGTTTTTGATAGTCTGCTTTATCCGCCACTTTTGAGATAAGACTCTCCGCTTTAAAGGTTTGAAATTTAACGGCATCTACTCCCGCATCTTTGGCGATATCTATTAATTCTCTGGCTAGAGGCACATTCCCGTTGTGGTTTACTCCGGCTTCGGCGATTATCAAAACATCATGCATTATTTCTCACCCTTTTACAGGGATTGCCATAAGCAACAACCTTGCTTGCCACATCGCCGGCAACAACGCTTCCGGCTCCGATCAGGCAGTTATCGCCAATGGTTACGCCTTGAATAACCGTTGAGTTGGCGCCGATATGTGTCCGGGCGCCGATTTTAACGTTACCGCAGATAACAGCGCCGGGCCCTATATGGGTGAATTCTTCAATACAACAACCATGCTCTAGTATTGCGCCGGTATTGATGATCGCCATATCACCAATAGTGCTCCCGGCATTAATTACCGTGTTCTTACCCGCGTAAATGCCTTCGCCAAGCAGGATATCACTGCCGATATTTGAAGAATGATCGATTATCGCAGGCAAGGCAAAACCTTGACGTTTAAGCATATAATACAGTTTTATTCGCAATGACGGGTTGCCGATGCTTCCGACTGCAATAAAAGCATTTTTAACCCCGCTATCAAATACAGATTTTAATACGTCATCATTTCCTATGATTCCATAGCCTAATACTTTCTTCCCGGCAACATAGTCCAATTCAGTAATTCCCACGATTTCGAATTTTTGGCATGATTGAATGCTGTCGATAACGCCGAGCGCATGCCCGCCAGCGCCTATCAGCACAATTTTTTCCACGAGCTCACACCTCTAATTCTTTCTTCATCCTTGCCAATTCTTCAAACTGCCCCATATCCAGCCAACACCGTTCGCTAACAGGAAAAATCCCTATCTTTTCTCCCAGCCTTTTTTGCTGCACAATGATATCGGGGAACCCTATTACTTTATCATTCTTAAGCCTGTCTAGAACATTGGGTTCCACGACATAAAAGCCGGAATTGATCAGAAATGAGTATTCGGGTCTTTCTATCATTGAGGCTATTTCACCATTGCTGTTCATATTGATTATTCCATAAGGAAGCGTGAGATGCTTATAAGCTGCTACGATGGTAATCATATTGCCGGTTTGTTTATGATGGTCATATATTTCCTTATAGTTGGCTTTGATCAGCACATCACAGTTAGTCAGGAAAAAGGTCGATTCGAGTTTCCCTTTAAGCAGACTAAGCCCGCCGCCTGTACCCAGCGGCATCTCTTCATGATGAAATTTAAGGAGATAATCCTTCTTAACTTCGTTGAAATAGGACTTGATCATATTTCCTTTATAGTTGACGATTAAATGAAACTCTCTGCACTCATACTCCATAAAATTAGTAATGATATGCTCGGTAATAGGAATTTCGCCGATTGGAATGAGTGGTTTCGGTAATATTTTGGTATACGGATACAGCCGTGTTCCCAAGCCGCCAGCCATAATAACGACAGGTGCAGCAACAGAATGTTGGCGTCCAATCTCGTAATCTTCGAGAAAAACAATCGATTGTATTTCCAATGTTTCACTCACAACCGGTAAAGATAATATTGACCATTTCTTCATTAATTCCCGGGATTGCTCTTTATCTTTTTCCAAGATAAATCTTGGATGATAATTGGCAATTTCTTTTACTTTATCCTCTAATTTCCCTCCGCGCAGCAAATGCCTTCTAATGTCTCCGTCGGTAATAATTGCTTTCAGTTTTTTATTCTCGGGAACAAGCAGTATTTGCTTGGCTGTTACATCGATCTGTTTCATCGCCTCAAGGACGCTTTGGTCTTCAGTGATATATAAGGTCTCGATATCCAATACTCTCACCCCATTTATTATATGAACGCTCTAATAAATGGGAGCCAGAATTTACCATTTAATTGACAAGCAAATTCAGATAGATTGCCAAATTTTTGGGACATGATTCGTGACTTTTCTCAAAGGCTAAATTAGCAGCCAGGAACATCTTGCGTTCCTTTAAATAATTCTCAAACTGAGAAAAAAAGCCTGACGCTTTTCCGGGAAGGCCTCTTTGTAGAAAGGAAGATCTATGATCAAAATAGAACTGCGGATTTTCTTAACCAGCTTGAAGCAAAAAAGGTTCGGGTCATCCGGCAGTTCTTCAATATAAATGTTTCTTAGTAAATGAGGAGGATACTCTTGTAAATCGGCCTGAACTAGAAACTGATAAAATATCTCCGGTACTGGTTCATACACTGAAAACGGTTTATCGGGGTAACGTTCCATAAAAGCCTTAAGCTGATAACCTAAACCAATTCCGTAAAATAGAATCTCGGCATAATTATCCATATTTTTAAATTGGTCAATAAAAGCAAGCGCTTCCATTCGGGGATTTTTTTGATTATGAAGGTATTTGTCTTTCACCTTAAGGTTTGGCAAGCTGTTTTTCGCGGTAACCATTTTAATTAGTTCCTTGTCGAGAACCGCTTCCATTTTTGCTACCTTCTCCCAGGCATTAGGAAAAGATGCTTTCAATATATCCATATTCTCGTAATAATTTTGTTTATAAACCATACTAGTCTCCTTGTTTAACCACGTGGATTGCAATTTTATCAATAACCCTATATACATCGTTTGCAGATAAATTGCTGCTGCAAGGGATATTCGCAACACGGGTATAATAGGCGAGTGCCTTCTCGATCATAAAAGCCTGGTTATGCAAATAAGGTTTTTGTTCATGAATTAGTCCCCAGATAGGGCGGGTTTGAATATTGGCTTTGGCTAGACTCTCCATTATTCTTTTACGGGAATATTTCTCGAGATTTACGATATAAAGAGAATAGAACCAGTAGTTCGGTCTGATATCCTCCCGAAAGTCCAGGATCTTCAAACCGTTCAAGCCGTCATTTATTTTGCTTTTGTATATTTGATAGTTTTCTTTCTTTATCGATATAAAGTTCTCCAGTTGCTCCAGCTGCGCAACCCCCAGTGCTGCCTGCAGGTTGGTCATTCTATAGTTGTAGCCAACTTCATTGTGCAGGAAAATTTCAGCGTCATCTTTGGCCTGGGTCGACAAATATTTGGCTCTTTTCATTATGCCGGGATCACGGGAGACCATCATTCCGCCGCCGCCGGTCGTAATAATTTTATTGCCGTTAAAGGAATACACTCCGATATCAGCTATGGTCCCGGCATATTTACCTTTATACCGGCCCTCAAGGCAATAGGTTCCTAAGGCCTCAGTGGCATCCTCAATTACTTTGAGGTTATATTCCTCAGCTATATCCATAACCGCCGGCATATCTGCCATGTTGCCGAAAATATGGACCACCACGATGGCTTTGATCTGTCTGCCGGTAGACTTATTGATTAATTTGCTGTCAATAAAATTACACTCTTCCAGGCAAAACTTCTTTAGTTTAGACATATCCATACACAAAGAATCATCACAATCCATAAAAACAGGATGGGCATTTAAATATTTCACCGGATTAACGGCAGCGATAAAGGTCAGTGTCGGCACAATCACTTCATGATCCGCTTCTACACCAGCTAAAATTAAAGCTAGATGCAAGCCGGCCGTACCGTTTTGACAAGCAACCGCTCTTTCCGTTTGGACATAAGCGGCAAATTCCGATTCAAATCTATCGATGTATGCCCCGCCGGTAGACACCCATTCCGCTTCAATTGCGTCAGTAATGTAGTTAAGTTCGTTACCCTTAAAGTTGGGGACTGATAATGGGATGAATTTATCCATAAAGCTCAACTGCTTTCAATTCTTGCTTATACATCACAGGTTATAAATATCCGCTTTGTACCGCCCTAAATTTTCCATAAAAAAAACTATCGTCTCAGCCAGACCCTTTTTTAAACTATACTTCGGCTCCCAGGCAGTAAGCTTTCTGATTTTCTCATTTGACCCCAAAAGCCTGTTTACCTCGCTTTTTTCTGGGCGTAATCTTTGCTGGTCACAAATCAGCCTTGCCTGAGGGTTAATCTGATCAATTAACTCCTGGGCAAGCTGACCGATTGATATCTCTTGCTGGGTCGCAATATTGATCTCTTGCCCTATGGTTTTATCAGACGCGGCGATGTCAATAAAGCCTTGGGCAGTATCTTTCACATAAACAAAATCTCTGGTTGGCGTAAGCGAACCTAGTTTTATTTCGGCCATTCCCGACAGAAGCTGGGTAATAACAGTCGGAATCACAGCCCTGGCCGATTGACGCGGTCCATAAGTGTTAAATGGCCGCACGATGGTAACGGGCATTTTGAAGCTGCGATAAAAGCTCTCCGCCAGTCTGTCAGCCCCTATTTTGGTGGCTGAATACGGAGATTGCCCTTGAAAGGGGTGCTTCTCATCAATGGGCACATACTGGGCGGTGCCATAAACTTCTGATGTAGAGGTTACCAGGATCCTTTTCGTTTTCAGATCTTTAGCGGCCTGCAGGACATTCAAGGTGCCTTTGATATTCGTGTCAACATAGGAATCGGGAGAATGATAGCTGAAGGGAATGGCGATTAAAGCCGCAAGATGGAAAACCTCATCCACCTCTCTGAGCGCTTCTCTTACTCCGTTGGGATCACGGATATCGCCCGTGAATATTTCTATATTCTCTATAAGTTCTTTGGGAAAGGTATCCAGCCATCCCCAGGTATTAAATGAATTATAATAGACAAAAGCCTTGACCTTTTCACCATTTTTGATCAGTTGCTCCACAAGATGGCTGCCAATAAAGCCGTCAGCACCGGTAACAAGGATTTTTTTCATTGTATTTCCTCCGGTTTAAGTCCATGCAGATAGTTAATTAACTCATCAGACAAATCATCATGGCGTAACCCGTATTCAATCGTCGCTTGAATAAAACCAAATTTGTCTCCTACATCATATCTGCTCCCCTCAAAATCAAAGGCAATAATTTCCCTAGCCTTGCAATATTCACGCAAGCCATCAGTCAGCTGAATTTCGCCGTCCTTACCCGGTCGAAGGTTTTCTAAAATTCCAAAAATCTGAGGACTTAGAATATAGCGCCCCATAATCGCTAAATGTGTCGCTGGGGCCTCTTCCGGACGGGGTTTTTCAATCAGATTCCGGGACCGATAAATACGCTCGCCAATTTTTTCCCCGTCCACTATGCCGAATCTGGAAACCTTTTCTAAAGGGACTTCGTGGACCCCGACAATACTAGCTCCATAACGTTCGTAAATATTGATCATTTGTTTTAAACAAGGTATCTTGGCATGAATGACATCATCCCCCAGCAATACTGCGAAAGGCTCATCTCCTATAAACTTTCTTGCACAATAGATTGCATGGCCTAAGCCGAGAGCTTCTTTTTGACGGACATAAAAAATATTTGCCAGCCGCGAAATATCTTGTACTACATGCAATAGCTCGTCCTTTTTAGTATTTTTCAAGAACATCTCCAGTTCGATTGAGCGGTCAAAATGGTCTTCTATGGCCCTTTTACTGCGGCCGGTAACGATTACAATGTCTTCAATTCCCGATTGAATTGCTTCTTCAACAATAAACTGGATTGTAGGCTTATCCACAATAGGCAACATTTCCTTAGGCTGAGCCTTTGTTGCCGGTAAAAAACGCGTGCCAAGTCCTGCTGCCGGAATGATTGCTTTACGAATTTTATGCATAACTTAACCTCTAAAGTTTGTTCCTTTATCTATATTGTATAAGGGTAAATCCAAGATGTTACCATATATAAATAATAGAATCATCATTAAGCCGCTGACAAAATTGGTGTCTTAATGGTATGCGAGGCATGTTGCCAAGCCGATGGTTTTAAAGAAAACTTGTCACCCAACTAGAAGACAAGCTGTAAGCAAGGGCGCCATCTCGTCTACAAAAAAACTCAAACTGAATCTCGCTGATCTGATACACATATTCAACCATTTGTTAAAAGAGATGTTAGACGTTTTTTGATAACATTACCCAAACGACAGATAATGCGGTCCGCTATGATCTCTACCGTACTATCATTGAAAGCATAGTATGGCAAAAAATCGGAGACGATATAAAAGTAATTGTTAACTTCAAATAAATTTGGAAGTGCTTATAAGAATATAGCATCCATAAAAAGGAGGTGGTCATGTGGACACTCAAAAGAAAATACCCAATAGATTAATCAATGAAAAATCTCCCTATCTGTTACAGCACGCCAATAATCCGGTGGACTGGTATCCGTGGGGAGAGGAAGCATTTGAGAAAGCTAGGCTTGAAGACAAGCCTGTCTTTCTATCTATTGGGTATTCTTAGGAAAGATCCACCTGTCATTGGTGTCATGTTCACAAAATAAAGTGACTAAAATATAGCTTGTTGGGGCTATTACATATAATATTTTGTTCATTAAAGAAAGACACTTTCTGATTTTACAACCAAAAAACGGTCTTTTCTATCTTTACGATTTAATCAATTAGCTGACTAAGTTATTTGACTCAGTCAGCTTTTTTGTAAAATTTTTTATTATTCAAGAATCACAGAAAGCGGTTTTAAGCTGAAGTAATCTAAAGCCTGGTTTACAGTTAGAATGTCATAGACTTGTTTCTCAAGAAAGTATTGAATAATTAGATCGAATGTATCGCCATCAGACAGAGAGTAGCCAGCGGCGTTTAAAAGTTCTTCTGCTTCTTTTTTATTTAATTCAAGAGCAAGGGCTAAAGAAATGACAGTATTTTTCCCTATCCGGTAATTGGCTGAACGTATTTTTGAAAAATGTCTACGGTCGATTCCAGCTTTTTTGTAAACTTCCGGTTCACTGATTTCTTTTTTATCTATAAAGCTAAATAGTAACTGGCTAAATGTTTTTTTGCGGGTTTTTTTAATGAAATGTTCTAATTCCTTATCTTGAATTGCATCTGCGGAAAAAGCCTTTAGGTAATCTGTTGTTTCCTGAACATTTAATTCATGAATAAGGTTACTGGTGTATTTATCTATATATTCTCGTAATTCAGCAAGCATTTTTTCATTCAACATTTTGCTCGTCCCCCAAAAATGTCGCCTATTAAGCGACCAAATAATGAATAAATCTAGCTACTATTATATCATCGAATAAAATTGAAAGGATGATGGATATGAACATGAATTTAACAGAAATCATTTTTTTACTTGATAGAAGCGGATCGATGGGAGGGCTGGAAAGCGATACTATTGGCGGATTTAACGCATTTATAGAAAAACAGAGTCAACTCGAAGGAGAAACAATACTGACAGCGGTGCTTTTTGATGACAAGTATGAAATATTATGGAACGGAGTTAATGCCGGTAAAGTAAAGCTAACAAATAATGAATACTTTGTCAGAGGATGCACTGCTCTTCTGGATGCTGTGGGAAAAACCATTCTTGATGTGAGACAAAGGTTATCAAAAACTGTTGAAGATGAAAAGCCAGCAAAAGTAATCTTTGTCATTACAACAGACGGTTTAGAAAATGCCAGTCGAGAATTTACTTATGAAAAAGTGAAAGAACTGATCAAGCATCAGCAAGAAAAATATAATTGGGAGTTTATTTTCCTTGGGGCCAACATAGATACAGTAAAAGAAGCGGATAGTATTGGAATATCAAGGGATAACGCTTTTAACTTTGAAGCTACAAAGGACGGAGTTGAGGGAATGTTTTGCATGGTAAGTGAGGCGGTTATGGATATAAGAAACAAAAAAATGAAGTGAAATAGCAAGTATTTGCATAATTTGAAAACACCATAGGTAAATCAAGAACGAGTAGAAGCAAAATTGCTTTCCACTCGTTCGGGTGTATCCCGAACTCTGTGTAAACTCCAAAATTGATGTAAAATAAGGCGAATATTTTATGGGAGCAATAGCTTGAATAAGTCTATCGCTCCTTTTGTCTGCATTATACAGGAATACTTCGGGTTGTCAATCGACCCCAGATAAGACTTGATATGGGGGCGGCGGATGCTACCCTTAAGAACGGGATGGGGCTTACCCCAAAGGAATACATCCTTTGAGCCGCATCCCGCGACCCATTGAAGCAGCCGCCGCAGGGTCCCATGTCAAGTCTGCCCCAGAGCGGGTTTTAGCTGAATTGCTCCAATCGGTCTTCAAAATAGATTTGCAGTTGGGAATGAATTAGCCCCCAATCCTGCCTCCGGCCAGTCCATTTTTTCGTTATATCCATCATGGCCAGATAAAGCATTTTCAGTAAGCTGTCGTCGGTTGGAAAGACGGATTTGCTTTTGGTGACTTTGCGGAGCTGGCGATTAAAGCCTTCAATAGCGTTTGTGGTGTAAATCAGCTTTCGGACTTCCTGGGGATATTTGAAGTAGGTGGCTAAATTGGCCCAGTGCGTTCGCCAGGATACCGCGATTTTGGGATATTTGCTTCCCCATTTCTCATCAAAGGCATCAAGCTCATAAAGGGCAGTTTGTTCATCAATAGCTGCGTAAATATTCTTCAGATCGGCCATGAGAGCCTTGATGTCTTTGTAGGAAACGAACTTCGTTGTGTTCCGGATCTGGTGGATGATGCACTGCTGAATTTCTGTCTTGGGAAATACGGCTTCAATGGCGTTGGTGAAACCTGTGAGACCGTCTACGCAGGCAATGAGGATATCTTCTACGCCACGATTTTTGATCCCGTTCATCACGGAGAGCCAGAATTTTGCGCTTTCATTCTCGCCGACCCACATGCCCAGTACATCTTTGACTCCGTCCATCTGGATACCGATGGCGATATACACGGCTTTCTTGACGATCTGACCCTCACTGCGCACATGGAAGTGGATGGCGTCCATAAATACGACTGCATAAATACTTTCCAGCGGTCGGCTTTGCCATTCTTTTACTACCGGCAGGATTTTATCGGTGACACGGCTTACGGTACTGTCGGATACTTCAATACCATAAATTTCACGTATATGACTTTCGATATCTCCGGTGGTCATTCCTTTGGCATACATGGATAGAATCTTTTCTTCAATGTCTCCTGAGAGTGTTGTCTGCTGCTTTTTGATGATCTGCGGCTCGAATTCGCCTTTGCGGTCACGGGGGATGGAAATATCCATATCTCCCAGGCTAGTCTTTACGGTCTTTTCGCTATAACCGTTCCGGCTGTTGTCTGTTTCTTTATTCCGGTAGTCGTATCTGCTATAGCCCAGTTCGTCTTCCATCTCTGCTTCCAGGCCGTTTTCCAGGACGGTACTTACCATTTCTTTGAATAGATCCTGTACTCCTGAAACATCGTTGATTCCTGCTGCCTGCAGCATCTCCAGTAACTTTTTACGTTGTTCTCTTCTCTCGGGGGTAATTCTCCTCTTGGCCATAAATAAAAACCTCCATGTGATGCTCTTATCTTACATCACTCTGGAGGTTTACACAAAATCTGAAACGGTCTCACTCGTTCTTTAATTATAGGTTCTTCTCAAGATTTGCAATCTCTTGGCTTAAATTGGTTTTCTCTTCATTTAGCAATTTTATTTGATCATTATACTTATTGATTTCAGCCTGAAGTTCAGATATTTTAGCCTTTCTTTGGCTTATCTCATTGTTATAATCTTGAATCTCTTGGTTATAGGTAGCTGCATCTTTGGGATAGCGGGCTAAATTTTCCTGTGAGTGTCTTATATTTCCTTGTGTCCACTCAATTTGGCTATTTTGATTTGATATTTCAGATTTATCTACACCTATCTCAATGTTTAATTTACTTATCGTTTTATCAATTTCAGCAATTCGTTTCTTATCAATATCTATTTTTGAAGCACTATCTCTGCTCAATTTTGCAGAATCACTATCAACAACTTTCAAACTTATTATGGCCGTTTTTAACTTAATATTGTCACCGGCTTTTATCTGAGGCTGTAGCTTAAATTGATAAGTGCCCGGGTTAGTAAACATTAAAGAAAATTTCGAACTTATACTCTCATTTTTCTTCAAAAATATATTTGAAATATTGATTCTTGGAGTATTAGTATTGTCGGCCTGGTAGAAAGTCCAATTGTCGTATGTACTTACCTTTACTCCCTGAATCATTGAATAATCTTCGAAGGCTAAACTTATTGCAATTATTGGTGTATCAGTATTGTTTTTAATTGTGTAAGAAATAATAATAGGTTCCCCGGCTTTTCCCGATTCATTATAGGTTACTTCGAATGAATAGGGGTCAATACTTTGAACCGTGCTATTTGCCGTAGCAGTTATTTCTCCGGAATTACTAGGAATAACACTTGAACATCCGGCAAGAAGAAATATCAGGCTTAAGATTAATACAAAATGCCTCAAAGATCTCACTCCCTTTCAAATGGTATTCTACAACAAGGGAGACAAATCCTTCCACATTTCTTCTCGTTACTGAGTATTAGTCAAGTATTTGGTTATTATGGGAAAACAAACCAGATTGAAGTATAATGTTAATATAAATTACTAAATTCAGAGAAATATGATAGATAATTAAAAGCCTCTAATAAAGCGTTACAAGGTTGTACAAGTTGTTAAAGCGGAAGTCTTTATTGCGAAATAGAAAAGTATATCTGTTTTTAATATTCTGGTTTAGGGGGGATAGCGTGCTATCTTTAGAAGAATATATTGCTCGAAGGAAGAAAGAAGATAGGATAAATGAATTTAATACAGATGATCGCAATGAGAACATGAGGGTTTGCGTTAATTATGTATTCGAATATTTTAATAACTACTTAAATATTACAGATGCTGAAGAAAAGACTGTACTAAAAGATGAGAAAGTCGATAAATACAGACAAAAATTAAAGGAATATGACCAAGAAGTAAAAGCTTGGCTGGTTGGCATTTATTCTGAATATGGGAGACAGATGAATCTAAGTATCGGCAAACTTTTAAAGGAGGATGACTTCTTTTTTCTTTATGATTCTGATAAAGAATTCAGGAGCTTGTCATATGATTGTTATGCAAAATTAATAAAAAAGTATCCCTTTATAAAGGACCAGACAGAGATGCTGTTTCTGTTCATTAAAGATTACCATCAAGTAATGAGTCAAACCGGTGTGACTAATAATGATAAGGTATTTATCACTGAGGAGATCAATAATTGGATAGATGAGACGTGGGCAAAGTACAGAGTCAATATATTGGAGTTTGTTTTTAACTGGCTGAATTATTTCTCAAATAATGAAGATGTGTGGCCACCAACACATAGACGAAAAAGTAAATATGATTTCCGGAAATATGATTATGATATTAAACAAAAAAGTAATCTTTTTAACCTGGATTCACTTTATAGAAAGATGCCAAAAAAAACATTTACCAAAGGAAGAAAACAAGAATTTGAGATTCTAATGATGTATTACTGGCTTCATTCCTTTGAGGGTGATGATGATGGTTACTGGCAAGAGTACTTGGAGAAAACTTTACCCGCTTTAAAAGATAAGTAAAGTAGGAAAAATGTTTGGAGGCAATAACAATGGCCAGAGAAAAGCAGGGTAACAATAACGAACATGCATCTAACGGCCTAAACACAGTACTTACAAGTAAAAATATTGAGAATACACAGTGGGTGAAATGGAGAAATAAAAAAGGTGGCCATGGATTTGCAGCAGAAGATGCAAATGCGCAAGCCGACAGATTTTGTTTTGAAAAAGTCGAAACAGTCGGACGTAACAATCAAAGAGATGGGGCCGATCGCATTGTACATAACAGGCATGGAAATTACGTTTCTATACAGACAAAGTATTGTCGAACTGCCAAACAAACAGTAGATGCAGCATTCAGCAAAGAGACAGGACTATATCGATATAACGGTCAAATTATTGAGGTCCCGTTCGAGCAATATGAAGATGCAGTCCGAGAAATTACAGAAAAAATTAAAGCTGGTAAAGTACCGGGTATAAATGATCCCCAAAAAGCTGATTTACTTATTAGACAAGGTGATGTGACTTATATACAAGCGAAAAATATTGCTAAGGCTGGAAACATTGACTCTTTGGTGTTTGATATTAAAGAACAAAGTGTTGTCTCTTTATGTGCGTTTGGCTTGACTTTTGCCGTAACCTTTGCGAGTTGTAAATGGAATGGTATGAATATCACACAGGCGCTACGATTATCAAGTATAAATACCATAAAAAGCGGGGCTGTTGTGATGGGCACCGGAGTAATAACCAGGCAATTCTTAAGGACGTCGATAGGACGTAACTTTGCTGCATTCTCGACACAAAACGCTAAAATGGTAATAAACAAATTTTATAAATGTGATATTGGGAAAAAATCAATCCACAAGCTTTCTTCAGTGATTTCCGGGAAGATCTTGAAAGGAGCAGCTGCGAAAAACGTCGTTACTAAATTTGCACGGACTGAATGGCCGGTTATGATTTGTCTTACAGCTGTTACAACAATGCCGGATTTATACCGAGCTGCTATCACAAAGGAGATTTCGTGGTCACAATTCATAAAAAATCTGAGTGTGAATGTATCTGGTGCTATCGGTGGAATTGGTGGTGCAGCTACAGGAGCAATTATCGGAAGCTTAATTTTCCCTGGAGTTGGTACTGCTATCGGAGCAGTTCTCGGTCTTGCCGGAGGAATTGGGGGCGGAATTGGTTCAAGCAAACTTGTCTCATGGATAGCTGATACGATTTGCGACGACGATTCAACTCAGATGAACCACATTATCCAAAAAGTTGTTCCACAACTTTCGAGCGATTTTCTTGTAACTGAGAAGGAATTTGCTGAGATTCTCAAAGAGATGGAAGCTTTGATCGACGTAAAATGGCTTCGAAAAATGTATCGGGCTGGGGCCAAAGGGAAAAATGCTCAAGACAAAGCATTGTTTCAAGCTGAATATGTATACTCAAAACTCTCCCCGATATTTGAAAATACGATTGTAAAAAGAAGTATGGTAATCATCCCATCTGACAAGGAGATTCGTAAAGATCTTCGGAGAATAAATCTGCGGTTCTATATTGATTTTTTGAAACATATAATAAAGGTGTTATTTGGCAAGGAACGCCAAACCGTAAACCAGTTAACATAAATATTCTTAATTCCTTGTTGAAAACAAGGTGGTGCATTATTTAGAGGTGCAGGCCAGAAAAACTCAAGCCCCCAAACGACAAAAGAGTCTTTGGTGTTTGTCTTTAATATTGGTATAGATTTAAAGGAAATGTAAGAAAACGTGGAATGATCTTAAAATATACTATTATATCTAAGTATAAGTCTAAGGGGTATTTCATGCCGAGATCAATGAATCAAAAGATAAAGATACTATATCTAATGCAAATTCTATTTGCTGAAACTGATGAAGAGCACCCGCTAACGATAAATGAGATTATTTCCAAACTTGCGGACTATAACATCGAAGTAGAACGCAAGACCATTTATGCAGATATTGAAGCGTTGCGCCAATTCGGCTTAGATATTAAGATGGAAAAAACGAAAACGTATGATTATTTTTTAGCCAGCAGGACTTTTGAATTGCCTGAATTGAAGCTTCTGGTCGATGCTGTGCAGTCTTCAAAATTTATAACTGTCAAAAAATCGAACGAATTGATTAAAAAGCTGGAAAGCTTAACGAGTAAATATGAAGCTATTCAATTGCAGCGTCAGGTTTATATTTCTAACCGGGTTAAAGCCATGAATGAAAGTATTTATTATAACGTAGATACAATTCATCAAGCTATAACAGCCGGTAAAAAGATTTATTTTCAGTATTATGACTATACAGTGGAAAAAGAAAAAAGATTTCGTAAGAATGGGGAGTATTATCAGGTTAGTCCGGTAACTCTGACTTGGGATGATGAAAATTATTATCTGATTACTTATTCTGCCAAGTACCAAGGTCTTACTCACTACCGGGTGGATAAGATGAATGATATCCGGCTCAGTGAGGAAACACGGGACATTATTACTCATAATGAATTTGATATTGCCGGTTACGCTAAAAAAGTTTTCGGAATGTATAACGGAGAAGAGGACAATGTTACCATCCAGTTTGATAATTCCCTGGCCGGTGTTGTGATAGACCGTTTTGGGAAGGATGTTTCCATTAGGAAATTGGATGAGAAGGATTTTACGGTAACACTAAAAGTTGCTGTATCTCCGGTGTTTATTGGTTGGTTGTTTCAGTTCGGAGACATGGCCAAAGTATTGTCTCCGGAGAGTTTAATCTGCGATTTAAAACAGCGTGCACATATGCTTTTGCAGCAATATGAATAATATCAAGAGATGCATTTAATAATCCGTTTTATTGGACACCTCTCAGTTTATAATCTAAAAATGGGAGGTGCCTTTTCATATTCAAAATGGATAACGCCTTTCTGGCCAAGAATTATATTTTTGTAGGGAGGAATTACGACATGGAAAAAAAGCCAATGGGAAAGAGGAAAAAACTATTAATCGTATTAGGCGTAATTATCGTTATAATCATAATTGCCGCATCTACAGGTGGGAAAGATAGTGCTTCCACAACACCAACGTCATCTACGTCTTCTAAAAATAATCAACCGGTAGAAAAAATTTATACGTTAAATGAGGTTGTCTCGACCTCAAGTGGTATTGAAGTAACAGTTACCAAAGCAGAGCAGAGAAATACGGTTGGAAGTACTTACATTCAAAAAAAGGTCAGCGAAGGAGGGGTATTTATCTGTATTGATTATAAGATGAAAAATGTCTCAGACAAGCCGGTGGGAACTTTTTCGCTTCCGAGTATTTACTTAATTGACGAAAAGGGAACAAAATATGATGCCGATATTGATGCAAGCAGCTCCTATGCGGTTGAGAAAGACAACAACGGTAAAATACTCAGTGACTTGAACCCTGGTATAGCAACAACTGACAGTAAAGTATTTGAGATCTCAAAAGATTTATACGACAGTGGAAAATGGTACGTCTTAGTTGATAACAAGGAGAAAGTTGCTTTGAATTAATCCTTTTTATAGTTGGTTTGGCGCAGCCAGTTGAAACAGGCTGTGCCTTATCAATTTCTTATTATTCGTTTGTCAAGAGACTATCTCTTACGCGAGAAAAACCTAGACGGAATTGTTCTGTATCATGAAATTTGAAAGGAATTATGAAAAAATTGGAGAATTGAAACCTAAATAATAAAATTCCCATCTGTAGATTTTGATAGTACATTGAAAGAAAAAAACAGGAGATGGTTTCCATAGAAATAGAACTATTCACATATTCCACTATTGAGCAGTTTTACAATTCGAGGTGTGCGATAATACCAAATGAGATAGGTGTTTATATTGTTGTTGCTCCTGAATCCTTTATAGTAGAGTTTATTAATCAAACTACAGCTATTAATGAATACCACGAAAAAAACCTATTATATCCAGCAGAGGATTTAAAAATGAAATTTAGCGAGACTGATCATAAAATCCTATATATAGGTAAAGCAGGCGGAGAAATAAACAGGCTGCGCCAGAGAATAAAGCAATATGTTCGATATGGTTATCATGAAGTGGAGAACCATCGGGGTGGCAGAGCAATCTGGCAAATCAAAAACAATAGAAAGCTTTTGCTGGGATATTTTGTTTGTAATAACCCCGAAACAATAGAAAGGGAGTTATTATCAGAGTACTATAATAAAAATGGAACCTATCCAGTAGCAAATTGGATATAAGTTGATCAATCAGAAAAGAGACTAATATTATGAGCGAATATATAACTACCTTTTCGAAAATACATTTTACACCTATAGAGCCTGTATCAGCCGGGATAAAAATTGAAGATATAGCTCATGCCTTATCATTGTTGTGCCGGGCAAATGGTCATTTTAAGAGCTTCTTCTCAGTAGCACAGCATTCGATAAATTGCGCTACTGAAGCTAAAGAAAGAGGATATTCGAAAAGAATACAGCTTTCCTGTTTGCTCCATGATGCAAGTGAAGCCTATATTTCCGACATTACAAGAGCGGTCAAAAAGAAGCTTCCGCAATATATTGAATTTGAAGACAGGCTTCAGGAATTAATCTGGAGCAAATACCTGGATCAACCGCTGAGTGATGAGGAAACAAGACAAGTCTTTGAAATCGATGATGCAATGCTTCATTATGAGTTTCTATATTTTATGGAGGAAGAAATATTTGACTTTACACCCTTTCTCAAAGGAGCTCCGGATTTTGAATTTAAAGCATTTGAAACAGTTGAAAGACAGTTTATTTCTCTGTTCAATAGGCTTACCGGAAAAGAAAAAAACTACATAAGTGTAGGAATTGACGGATGTAAGGGTGCGTGGCTGGCTGTCGCAATTTCCAATGAAAAGTTTGAGATAGGAAAGTTCAAGACCATCGAAGAAATCTGTAAAAGATACCAGGAAGCAGACTCTTTATTAATAGATATTCCGATTGGACTTCCCGAGGGCAAGGTTGAAGCTGCAAAACGACCGGACAATGAGCTGCGGGCTT
This sequence comes from Dehalobacter sp. TBBPA1, assembly GCF_040931655.1. Taxonomy (NCBI): domain Bacteria; kingdom Bacillati; phylum Bacillota; class Clostridia; order Eubacteriales; family Desulfitobacteriaceae; genus Dehalobacter; species Dehalobacter sp. TBBPA1. Next base: position 344,679 of record NZ_CP162385.1, read on the forward strand.
TGTTGGGAAAGAAATCGTCAAGTGTTTTCAATACGCCCTTCAGGCAGATTGTTTATGCTGCAGATGTAAAAGAGGCATGGGAGCTAAACAGGAAATTAGATGCTAAGCAAAACCCAATAAGTATGGCTCTATGCAAAGCAATAAAACAAGTGGATGCTTTTCTACAAAACAATCCGCAATGGAAAAACAGGCTCATGGAAAGCCACCCTGAGTTTTGCTTTTACCTGCTGAACGGTGAAATTCCTCTTAGTGACAGCAAGCTTGATGATGATGGTATCAAGAAGAGAATAAACATTATAAAGGGCTATTTTTCAGAGTCCCAGGCAGTGATTGAGACATATTTAAAGCAAAACAAATTCAGAAAGAAAATTGACGATGTCTTAGATGCCCTTTGTCTTGCCGTTGTTGGAAGGCTGGGATGTAATAATGGTTTTAGAACTGTTCCGGAATTGCCAAATCAGGACGGTACAGGCTTGAACATGCAAATAACTATCTTTGAAAGAAATTAGTGAATAAAATAATTGAAAGAAAATACAAATTAAGGAGGCGTCATTTTGCAGAGAGAATTATTTGAACAATGGCTGAAAAGTAAAGGAATAAGCAGTTATGGTAATTATATCAGTAGGCTCAAAAACGTTGAAGAAGCTGAATGTGATTTGGATGACGCGTATGACATAGACAAGTGTGCGGCACTGATTTTAAAGTTTACATATTCTCGTGAAGACCAAGCAAATAAAGAACCACTTAGACATAAAATACCAATAAAATCCCAGTCTGAAAACAAGACGATATATGAATCCTATTACGAAGGCTCAAATGATTATAAGAACCGTATAAGCAAATATGTTGAATTCAGAGATTCTCAATCTAATGAGGAAAACAGTATCAGCGTTGTCGATAGAATCAAAAAGGCTTGTGATAAGCTCTTAACTGATGGTAAGCTCCTTCAAATTGAAAAGTTGGAACAAAAATATAAACTTTTTGCAGATAAATTCGGCCCGGAGAAGCTCAAAAACCTTGATGGAGAATTGCTGTTAGATACGATATTTAATATCGGAAATCGCGCAGGTCTATTCTACTGGCTTGAATTTAAAAATGATGATGAGTTTAACACCTTTAATTTCGGGAGTATCGCTGGCGGCAGTTCTTTTAAATACATAATGTACAAACGGAATTCAGATGGTAAGTGGGTAACAGGAAATCCTCAAAGTCCTACTATTCTTACCACTGAAGAAGCGATTGAATTAGGCAGGGAAATAAGGAATAAGCTGATTGCCGGGGCTGTTGAAATCGCGGCACTTGAAACAACCATTGATGAAGATAAGTACGCAAATTTAGTATTGTCACAGCAAAACACATTGCGCATCAATAGTTCAAATACTGATATGTCGAGGTTGGGGTGGGTTCACAAATACTATCACATGATCTACCCGAACCTTATAGACGACTTTCATTCAATAAGATGGCAGCGCCATGGACTTGTTTGTTGTGGGATTAGACCGGAAAGCGAGAGCGCGTATGGAATGGCCGGGCAATATATTAAGCTTGCAAACGAGTGCGGATTCCCTGTCAATTACATTACGTCTGCGATAAACGAACTGTTTGGTTCTCCGGTAGGATACTATAGGATCGGGACATCCGATGGGAAAATAAGTTATTGGAATGAGATGCGAAATGGCGGATATGTGTCTATTGGATGGGATAAATTAGGGAACTTAAGTGACTATGAGGAGCAAGACAAGACCGGTTTAAAAGCCAAGCTCATAAAAGTGCTTGAAAAAGAATATTCCAATACTCCTCAAGTCATAGGAAAATATGCGAATCAAATATTGGCTTTTTACTTTAATATTAAACCTCAAGATGTAATTGTAGCTGTAGATGGTGAAAAAGTGTTGGGAGTTGGACAAGCCGCCGGTGAGTATGAATATAGGGAAGGGCTTGCTTTTCCCCATGTAATAAAGGTTGATTGGATTTATCTGGCTGAAACCCGCTTGCCAAACCCCAGAGAAGGGATATTGACCACAGTTTATGCTTATAAGGAAATTGACAATATCTTGGCAATAGAAAAACTGGTTAACACACCTTTTATAGAGAATACGGGTTCGACTGACGATGGAGTGCCTTTAACTCCGCTTACAGGGATCAGCTTGCAGATAGAAAACATACTTAATAGGAAAAAGCAAGTTGTTTTATACGGGCCTCCGGGGACCGGCAAAACATTTCATGCGGAAAAAGCCTGCTTTGAACTCGCAGCGAGAAACAATTATTATAAAGCTTTTGCAAATCTGTCCGCTGAGGAGAAGCTTCAAATCTGTGGCAGTGATAACAACAAAGGCGCTGTACGCATTTGTTGCTTTCATCCATCCTATGGATATGAGGATTTTATTGAAGGGATTAAACCTTCCGCCGTTAATGGTCAGACTGTATTTGAATTGGAGAACGGAGTATTTAAAGAGCTTTGCATTGATGCACTAAAGGAACCATCCAAAAAGTATTATCTTATTATTGATGAGATAAACAGGGGGGATATTTCCCGGATTTTTGGAGAATTAATTATGCTTATAGAAACGGGTAAACGGGGTAAAAAACTGATTTTACCTCTTTCTAAGAAACCGTTTACTGTACCTGAAAATGTATTTATTGTTGGAACAATGAATACTGCAGACCGCTCAATTGCACTCCTTGATGTCGCATTGCGTAGAAGATTTGGATTTATTGAGCTAATGCCGGAATATAATTTTTTCAAAGATATTGTTTTTGAAGGGTTGCCCCTGGATGGATGGCTGAAAGGCTTAAATAAGCGGATTTGTGAAAACATTGGTAAAGATGCCCGTAATCTCCAAATTGGCCATTCCTATTTTCTTGAAAGGGAAAAGGCAGTAACGGATAGTGAAAAGTTTAAAAGAATTGTTAAAGAAGATATTATCCCGCTCATTGAAGAATATTGCTACGGCGACTACTCCCTGATGTCGAAAATCCTGGGTGATGGAATTGTTGACACAATGAGTCAACTTGTGAGATATGAACTGTTCTCATCATCTGACATTGCAGATTTGATAAATGCGCTTCTTTCCCCGTGTCCTGAGCTTCGCGCAGCATTTGAAGGTGAAGAAAAAGATATCGAGCTCTCTGATGATGAAAGCATTGAGGTTATGCAATGAACTTGGACATTATAAATCTAAAGGAATGGGAGAGCGAGTTCAAGCCCGGATATGAATTAACAAGCAATACTGCCCGTGAAACCGCGAAGGTATTAACAGAAAAAGGTATTGTTGAAATAATTGAATTAAAAAGTGGTTTGCAGATTGTTAGTAACTCTTATGTAGGTAAAATAACGTTGGATAATTTGCAAGTCAACATATATCCTAAATTAAATGGAATGCAGCTGTACGCATTGCTTAGATATGCTTACGGGCTAAGGGAATTGAAGCTATTTGATTCAGCCACGCATGCAATAAGTGAGTTTTCTTTTTTTGATCTGTTAATATATGAATTGTTCATTGAAGCTGAAGACTTGATTAGGCGTGGCATTTTAAAAAATTATATTAAAAATGAAGGAAGCTTGTCATCTCCAAGAGGCCGAATTGACATAGTAAAACTAAGCAAGCAGGGCGGAGTGGTAGCAGATAAGCTGCCCTGCAGGTATTTTAACAGAAGTGAAAATACGATTCTTAATCAAACAATACTTGCCGGACTGAGATTGGCTTTGGGACTAGTTATTGACAGTGGATTGAAGGTAAATCTCGAAGGGATCAGCAGAATGCTTTCTAATACTGTTGATTCAATACCGCTAAATAGAATAACTTTACAGAAAGCAAAAAACAGTCTCAATAGACTGACCGAGAGATATACAGCTATTCTGGAAATAATAAATATACTTTATGAGTCACAAGGAATTCAGCTTGAGGATGGCTCTATATCTTTGAATTTGCGCGGATATTTCTTTGATATGAATGCCTTTTTTGAAACACTAATCGGAAGATTACTTGTAAGCAGTGCAGCGCAGTATTCCGTTAAAGACCAGTTTAACTTACATGATATGTTTATTTATACTCCAAATTTTAACCCGAGGGGGAAGAGATCACCTACTCCAAGACCTGACTTTGCGCTTATGAAACATGGTAAGGTAATAAAATTACTGGATGCCAAATACAGGGATCTGTGGGACAAAAATCTGCCACGTGATATGTTATATCAATTGGCAGTTTATGCTGTAAGTGGAATTGGAGATAAGACGGCAACAATACTTTACCCATCACTAAATGATACACCTTCTGTACAAAAGATTGATATTAACGACCCGATCTCAAGTTTTAAGATGGCAAGTGTAATTTTACAGCCTGTGAACCTAAAAAAGGTAGCAGACCATGTAATGGATTCAAATTTCAATGAACTATCAAAGTATATTACTACGTTATTGATTTGACTAAGTGATTTATCTAAAAAAAAGGGGTGGGGTGAAAGTAGTAAGAAGTGACTTTAAATAAAATATTGACACTGGAGGATATAATGAGCAGTAATAAAGAGAAAATGCTGGAATACTTGAGGCAAAATAAAAAGGCTTATTGTGACGACTGTCTTTCTAAAATACTTCAAATGACCCCTCGACAGACTGTTTATGCTGTCTGTACGAAGGCATTTAATGAAAAGTTAATATATAGAGAAAGTAACGTATGTTCATATTGCCATAATATTAAAAAAGTAAGTAAGATACTAGAAAGATTTCCGGAGTCCTTAGAAAATGATGTGCAGCCGATGGTAACTAACAAACAAGAAAAAACTATAACAGAAGAATCCCGTTTATCTCCCGGTGACTTTGAAAAAAGAGTAAAAGTATATCTCGAAAAAACCTTCAGTCAAGATTTTAAAGAAAAAGCTTTGGTTGTCGGTGTTAACAAAGAACACAAATTCGACCTAGTTTCAAGTGATAACTTAATAATTGCAGAGTGTAAAAGCTATACCTGGACTAAAGGCAGTAACATGCCATCGGGAAAAGTCTCCACAGCTCTAGAGGCAGTATTTTACTTATCTAGGATCGTGGCGGACAAAAAGATCTTAGTATTTCAGGATTCAATTAAGCATTCTGGTGAGAGCCTTGTCGACATGTTTCTTAAAAATAACGGCGGGCTACTCGATGATGTTGAAATCTGGACATTCAAAGTGGATGAACACATGAGAGACATAGTTGAAATTAAGAGAACTTGTGGCGAAACTTGGTATAAGAATATGTATAAATGATTTGCGGTCAAGGATTCCTACGCTGTGGTGATCTAATTAAGCAGTACGTCCTCCTATCTCTACTCTATTTTTTAAATTGCTTAGATTACATTACTACGATGTCTAATCTGGCATCCGAGGCAGAAGAAGCGGACATGGTTGACCAGTTTTTCACAGACATTGAGTCATTGTTTCAAAAATTGCAGACTTACATAACTTTGGATTTATCTAATTGTCCGAGTGAAGAGAAGTAGTACAATGTTTTTGTTTATCATATATGAAATTAGTAAAGAAGCCGTTTGCTTTATTGTCCTAATAGAGCATGCGGTTTTTTTAATTAAAGGAGGTAAAAAATATGTCCAAAGTAATCGCGCTTGCAAACCAAAAGGGCGGCGTCGGAAAAACGACGACGGCAGTCAACCTCGGTATCGGACTAGCCACCCTAGGCAAAAAAGTAATGCTGGTAGACGCAGACGCACAGGGTAACCTAACAGATTCCTTGGGGTTTCATGAACCGGACAATCTACCTGTTTCACTGGCCACGATCCTGACAAAAGTCATGACGGAGGAGAGGTATGAACCTGACGAAGGCATAATGCATCAGGAGGAAGGCGTTGACCTTATGCCGGGCAACATTGAACTGTCCGCTATTGAAGTGTCAATGGTAAACACCATGAGTCGGGAGATGGTACTGCGCAGCTACATTAATAGTGTCAAGCAGAAGTACGATTATATTCTCATCGACTGCATGCCCTCGCTCGGTATGATGACCATCAACGCTCTTGCCGCCGCAGACAGCGTTATTATTCCCGTCCAGGCCCACTATCTGCCTGCCAAAGGAATGACACAGCTGATGCAGACTATTGCCAGGGTGAGAAGGCAAATCAATCCAAAACTAACGGTTGACGGCATTCTACTAACAATGGTGGATAACCGCACAACCTTTGCCAAGGACATTTCTTTTGTCCTGCGACGAGACTATGGAGATAAGGTGTGTGTGTTCAAGACTGAAATCCCATTATCCATCCGGGCGGCAGAAACAAGTGCTGAGGGAAAAAGTATTTATATCCATGACCCACATGGGATAGCCGCCAAAGCTTACCAAACCTTTACAAAGGAGGTGTTGGACATTGGCCAAAAGCAACGTCAGAAACATGAAGCTGACCTCGGTAGATGAAATGTTTGAAACGGATGCCAGCCGTGAAGACAAACAGCGGGAAAAAGTATTAGATATTCCGCTGTCGGAGATCAGAGATTTTCCCGACCATCCCTTTAAGGTTAAGGCCGATGAAGCCATGCTGGAAATGGCGGACAGTGTAAAGCAGTATGGTATCTTAGTCCCAGCCCTTGTCCGGCCTAAAGCGGACGGCGGCTACGAAATGGTTGCCGGACACCGGCGCAAGAAAGCCAGTGAACTGGCGGGTAAGGAGACTATGCCCTGCATTGTCCGAGAACTAAACGACGATGAATCAATTGTCGCCATGGTGGATAGTAACCTCCAGCGCGAAAGCATTTTGCCAAGCGAGAAAGCCTTCGCCTATAAAATGAAGCTGGAAGCCATGAACAGGCAGGGACAACGAACGGATTTAACTTCTGTTCAAGTTGAACAAAAGTCAAACCGTACAACATCGAGAGAAGATTTAGCGAGACAGTCAGGAGAAAGTGGGCCTCAAATATTCCGTTACATCCGTCTCACCGAACTCATACCGCCCATTCTCGAAATGGTGGACGAAAAGCAAATTGCCCTTAATCCTGCCGTGGAAATCTCCTACCTGACCGAAAAAGAACAGACGGAGCTGTTGGAAACAATGAAGCTGGAGGAAAACACGCCGTCTCTATCCCAGGCTCAGCGGCTGAAAAAATTCAGCCAGGAGGGAAGGCTGAACACGGATGTCATTTATTCCATTCTCACCGAAGAAAAACCGAACCAAAAGGAAAGATTCAATATCAAGCGCGAGCGCATCGAACAATATTTTCCGAAGAACTATTCCGAAAAACAAAAGGAGGACCTTATTGTCCAATTACTCGAAAGCTGGTACAAAAAGCGACAAAGGGAGCAGGAACGGTGAGATATAGCGGATGAAAAGTGCCTATATAGCTATCGTGAGCATAAATTTCCGTATGCGATACCAAGGGGGTAGTCTCAACTTTTTTAGGAATCGGTACAAAGCGCTGTTGTTTTGTCCCCCTCTCCACACCTCACCCCCTGAAATTTACCAGCCGAAAAAAGAAATAACTCAGTATTTAAGAAAACATATCTAAGTATTGCTTAGGGAAAGGAGAAATTTGTGAGACAGATAGAGCAGAAGAGAGCAAAGACCTTCCGAACCCTGATCCGCCGGACTAATGATGGAAACAGGAAGGCACCGGATGAAGATAAAACTGTGAATATTATGGATAACGCCGGAAAAGAGCGAAAAAAACAGTTCCCTTCTTTTTTCGGCAGGTAAACCGGCTCTCTGTAAATATGCAGGGAGCTTTTTTGTTAACGGTAAAAAAATACCGAAAAGGAAGATTTTGTATAGAACAAATACGGAAAGAGAAGAGGGTGTATTTATGGAGCTGAAAACGATACTGACAATTGTACTTTGTCTGGTGATTATCGGAGGTGCGGGTTGCTGGCAGATCCGGAGAAAAAAGAAATAAAGGAAGTAGCAAAAAGGACGGCAGTCCTTCCTTATATATTCGGCATGGGATTGGAGTGTGAAGAATTTGGACAATGAAAAGTGGATGGTGGATACCTATGAAATAAAACATGCCATCACGATGGGCGACAGGGAAATCCTCTTTCTGCAGGATGAAAAAAAATCCTATCCCTTCATGGTGTGCAATTGCTCCAGGGGTAACCCATTGGGCGTCGGCCAATATTTTAACGCGGTCGTAAGTGAAGATTATGTGGAGATGATGACGGAATTTACCTCCCGCATAACTGCCCAGATTGAAACGGTCAAAGCAGAACGGGCAAAGATATCCGTTCCTTTGGAGCCTTTTGCTTTGGAGCACTGTGTTCCGGATGATACTGGAGAGAGCATAGAGGACAAAGTAGCGATTATCCGTCAGGAGTGTCTGCGTCCGGAATACCGTACCGTCGATAAACAGCTGGTGCTGGTTACGGGCGGTTTCGGAGCCCAGGGCAAGGCAAGAGGACGGGCAGTTTATACCGTCAACCTTTATTCAGGCAAGGAATCACGCTGGAACCGCGGGGATATTTTAGGCATCGTCAAACCGGAATGCATGCCCGATTGGGCCAAAGAACGGCTGCGGCAGATTGAAGCCGAAAGACAAGTTAAACATAGAAAACCGGAACAGGTGCGATAGGAGGTGTCCTGAATGGAGAGAGAAAAAAACGCAGGCTATGCCATAACCGACCGGCTAAGTGTGGGAAACCTGGAATTTGTCATCGGGCAGAAAGAAAATGCTCCGGACAAGTTTGTGACATGGAGATGCAAAAAGGAAGAAAAGGATTATCACTGGGGACATTACGTAAGCGACCGACTAACTGCTCTTGAAGATCTCTGCAACAGGGCACTGGATGAAATTCACCACTTGAAAAGCCTGCAAAAAGAAGAAATTTCTGATGAAAGAGCGGTGCAACAGGCTGAAAAGAAAAGCCGTGAGCCGGAGAGATAAGTATGGGAGCTAGGAGGGATAAACGTTGGTAACAAAACTGCAGCTGATCACGGAGCTTGCGGAGCGGACAGCTCTAGATGCCGTTAAAACCCCGCCCAACTGGACGAACTTCCTGCAAACAGCGGCTTGGAACTATAAATATCCATTCAAGGACCAGCTGCTGATTTACGCCCAGCGTCCCGACGCGACAGCCTGTGCCCCTATAGAGGTATGGAACGAAAAACTGGGGCGGTGGGTAAACAAGGGCGCCAAGGGCATTGCTCTTATTGACGACATAGGGGGACGGTTAAGCCTGCATCATGTGTTTGATGTTGCGGATACCAACAACCGCTACAACCACCCTGTAGTTCTTTGGGAGATAAAGGACGGATATGCTGAGGCCGTAACGGAAAGGCTGGAGAATACCTTTGGCGAACTCGAAGAAAAGCAGGAACTGTCGGACGTCTTAATTTCTGCTGCCCGTAATGCAGTAGAGGACAATTTTCCCGACTATCTCTCTGAACTGCTGGAATGCCGGGAGAACAGCTTTCTGGAGGAACTGGACGATCATAACGTGGAAGTCGTCTTCAAAGACGCGCTGATTAGTTCCGTGGCCCTTATGCTCTTAATCCGCTGCGGCTGTGATGCGGATAGAAGTTTGGGTTTTGAGGACTTCCAATGTGTTTTGAACTTCAATACCCTGGACACTGTTTCCTGCTTGGGAGCCGCAGCCAGCGACATTTCCGAAATTCTCCTGCGGGAAATAGGGGTGACAGTCAAGGAACTGCAAAAAGAAGAGAAAAATAAAAGCCGTACATTTGTCAAAACTCAGGATGCGGGAGACAATGAGACCATAAAGCACAGTAATGAAAGGGGTGGCGAAGATGGAACTGACTTACACGCCGCAGGGCGATTACCTGATTCCCGACCTGACGCTGCCGGAGGAGAAAACGCACATCGGCAAGTATGGGATGCTGCGGAGGACATATCTAAAAAACCACAAGAAAGGGATGTACGCCAGCCTAACACTATCGGGCAAGCTGAACAGCCATCTGGCGGAGACCGACCGGACGGCGAAGGAGCGAATCGAACTGATCACGGCCAAGCTCTTGCAGAGCAGTCCCCCGCCGAACAAAGTAGCCGACCCGCTGGGCTGGACGGGACATCTGAACAACCTGAGACACCAAGCAGAGGAAACAGTGCTGGCGGAGATCGTTTACAGCTAACAATTTTCCCGACGGTTGAAAAGCAAATTGAAGCTATAGAACAGGCGGAGGACGAAAAATCCTTCGCTTTTTCTATTCCCCAGGAAGAAATTGACCATGCCCTATGCCGGGGCACGGGTTTCCAAGACGGTAAATTCCGTGTTTATCTGCACTACCAGGAACGGCATACTCCGAAGGAAACCATTGCCTTTCTTAAACGGGAGTACGGAATCGGCGGCGGAACTCATATTTTTCTGGATGGGACCAGCGGCAACCAATGGCATGACAGCAAAGGGATCTCCTTAAGTAAAAGCGGCAGCTTAATAACCAATCCGGAATTAAGACTGTCCTGGAACCAGGTTGCCAAACGGCTTGGAGAACTGATTGCCGCCGGACGCTATTTAAACGGCAAGGAAAGAGAATACCTCCCAATTTATGAGCGGTTGATGGAAGAACATCGACAACAGCTTGCCGAGCAGACTTACGCCCGGGAAATCCTGAACCGGGAACCGGCCCCGCCCAAAAAAGAAGATACATTATCAGAGGACATCACCCATTACATCTTTTCTCTCGGTGACACAGTGTATCTGGGTGCAGACGAATACGAGGTTTTTTCCTTAGAAGGCGGCAAAGTGATGCTGCGAGATATCAACTTTCCGCTGTTCAGCAGGGAACTGGCGCGGGACGACTTGGAACGGATGCTGCGAGAAAACCCATTGAATGACCATCTTCTTATTATTGCGGAAGAACCGGAACAAATAGCCCAGGAAGAAACCGGCCAAGAAAATACGGAAAAAATGTCCCCCCGCGAGTTGTACCAAACATACCTGCCCGAAATCGTCAACCGGATACGAACCGGCGAGATCTATCCTTACCTGCGGGATAGGGACACTGATCCGGAAAGTGCCGAACAGGAGCTTAAGGAGGCAATTGACCTCATTGTTCTTTCGATGAGGGAGGAACACCCGGCTTTTTACGAGGCCTATGCAACCCTGCCGCGGTTCAAAGAATGGCTGGCCGATGATGTATTCCAACGAACCTATGAGGATTCTCTGACGGAAGAAAGGGATAGTGTTGCCCTTCATTTCGGCGACCCTGACGCACCCGCCTGGGTACGGGCAACCGGAGACATCACCATCACTCGTGAAAGCGATACCGTTACCATCGCCAGCGGCAGCGAGGGTGAAAGAAACTATTTAGAATTTGACCTGGAGTTGTCGGGCGAACAGGGAGAAAAACCAGCCGAAAAAGAAATGACCGTCGGCATGGAGCTTGCCATTGAAGACAGACGCTATGCAATCGATTCAATCAACAAAGAAGCAGGAACTGTCAGCCTGCGGGACATTACTTTCCAGCACAGTACGGGTTTTCCCATTTTCCGCAGGGAAAGCATTGCTTTTGTGCACGGCATTTTGGCGCAGGGTAAAGAACCCGTACAGCAACAAACACAAGACGGAGAAGTATCGAAAGTCATCAATGATTGCCAGCTGAAAACGCAGAAACAGCGCCGCGTCAATTTCACCATCACCGGCGACAATTTGGGAATGGGAGGACAGAAAACAAAATACAGCTGGAATGTCACCGCCATCCGTCTGCTGAATCAACTAGAAGAGCAAAACCGCCTGGCCACACCGGAAGAACAAGAGACTCTTTCAAAGTACGTCGGCTGGGGCAGCCTGCCACAGGTGTTTGACGGGCAAAACAGCCAATGGGCCAAGGAATACGCGGAATTGAAAGAGTTGTTCAGCGAGGATGAATACACGTCCGCCCGGGCCTCCACCTTAAATGCCCATTATACATCCCCCACTGTAATCAAGGCCATCTATGCCTGTTTGGAGAACATGGGTTTTAAGACCGGCAACATTTTGGAACCCGCTTGCGGAATCGGCAACTTTTTCGGGCTTGTACCGGAGAGTATGAAGAATTCCAAGCTGTACGGAGTTGAACTGGACGGCATCACGGGCAGGATTGCCAGGCAGCTGTATCAAAACGCCAGCATTGCGGTACAGGGTTTTGAGGAAACCAGCCTGCCCGACAGCTTTTTCGATCTGGCCGTCGGTAATGTGCCCTTTGGCAGCTACGGCGTGGCGGACAAAAAGTACGACAAGCATAAGTTTTACATCCATGACTATTTTTTTGCCAAAACGCTGGACAAGGTTCGGCCTGGCGGTCTCATTGCCTTTATAACCTCCAAGGGCACGATGGACAAGCAAAACCCTGAAGTCCGTAAGTACATCGCCCAGCGGGCCGAGTTGCTGGGGGCCGTCCGGCTGCCCAACAACGCTTTTCTGGCAAACGCCGGTACGGAGGTCACAGCCGATATCCTGTTCCTGCAAAAGCGCGACCGGGTAATCGATATCGAGCCGGATTGGGTGCATCTTTCCGCTACTGAGGACGGTATTGTCGTCAACCGTTACTTTGCCGAAAACCCTGAAATGGTGCTGGGTACAATGGCCTATGACGAGCGGATGTACGGTAACAAGAGCGAAACAACCTGCATCCCCTATGAGGGCTCCAACTTAGGCGAGCTGCTGCGCGAGGCGCTCGAAAACATCCATGCGGAAATTACGGAATACGGGGTAGATGAATTATCCGACGACACGGAGTCATCCATCCCGGCCGATCCCAATGTTCGCAATTTCAGCTATTGCCTGGTGGACGGGGAAATTTACTATCGGGAAAACAGCCGCATGAACCGGGTGGAAACTTCCGTCACAGCGGCGGGCCGGATTAAAGGCATGATCGCTATCCGCGACTGTGTCCGGGATTTAATTGAATACCAGACGGAGGATTACGGTAACAAAACAATCCAGGAACAGCAGCGCAAGTTAAATAATTTATACGATGCTTTTGTCGCTAAATATGGGCTTTTAAACAGCCGGGGCAACAACATGGCCTTTGCTGACGACAGTTCCTACTGCCTGCTCTGCTCGCTGGAGATTCTGGATGAAAACGGCGAGCTGGAGCGCAAGGCGGATATGTTCACCAAACGCACCATTAAGCAGCGTACAGTCGTCACCCATGTGGATACCGCTGCCGAAGCATTGGCCATTTCCATCGCAGAAAAAGCCCGTGTGGACATGGATTTTATGCAGAGCCTGACCGGGTTTCCGGAAGAACGCCTTGCCGAGGACCTTCAGGACGTAATCTTCCGCGACTTCATCAAAGTGATCCCGGAAAACGTCCCCCGAGCTTTCTTTCAGGTGGATTCTTTTCCCTATGTAACAGCGGACGAATACCTGTCCGGCAACGTTCGTGAAAAACTTAAACAGGTTCGGGGACTTGCTAAAATCCTGCCGCCAGAAGAGGGGGAAAAACTAGCTTCTAATATCAAAGCTCTGGAAGCGGTGCAGCCGAAGGATTTAGACGCCTCCGAAATTGATGTTCGGCTGGGCGCGACCTGGCTGCCGCCAGAGGTGGTCAAGGACTTTATCTTTGAACTTCTGGAAACTCCCCATATGTACAGGCGGTATATCGACGTTTTTTATTCGGCGTATACCGCCAACTGGAATGTCAAAGGCAAAAACGACGACCGCAGCGATAACATCAAGGCTAACGTAACCTACGGAACGAAGCGTATCAATGCCTATAAAATTATAGAGGAAACCCTGAATTTGCGGGACGTGCGCATCTTTGACACTGTTTATGAGGACGGCGTAGAAAGGCGGGTACTGAACAAAAAGGAAACCGCCATTGCCCAGCAGAAGCAGGAGGCCGTCAAGGAAGCTTTCCAAAACTGGATATGGAAAGATCCTGAACGCCGGGAGATTCTGACCAGGATCTACAACGACCGCTTCAACTCCATCCGGCCCCGTGAGTACGACGGCAGCCATATCCGGCTTACCGGCATGAATCCGGAAATCAACCTCCGCAAGCACCAGGTGGACGCAGTAGCCCACATCCTGTACGGGGGAAACACCCTGCTGGCACACTGCGTTGGCGCGGGCAAGACTTACGAAATGACGGCAGCGGCCATGGAAAGCAAGCATCTGGGACTTTGCAGCAAAAGCCTGTTCGTCGTTCCCAACCACTTGACGGAACAGTGGGCCGGGGAGTTTTTGCAGCTCTATCCGTCGGCCAATATACTGGTGGCCACCAAAAAAGATTTTGAAACCCAGAACCGAAAAAAATTCTGCGCGAGGATCGCCACCGGCGACTATGACGCGGTGATTATCGGGCACAGCCAGTTTGAGAAAATCCCGATCTCCCAGGAACGCCAAAAGCGGCAGCTGGAGGAACAGATCATGGAGATCACCAGCGGCATCCAGGAGCTTAAAGAGGAACGGGGCGAGCGTTACGCGATCAAGCAGCTGGAAAGGACGAGAAAGACCTTGAAGCTGAAGCTGGATAAGCTTAACGACACCAGCCGCAAGGATGATGTGGTTACCTTTGAGGAATTGGGCGTTGACCGGCTGTTTGTGGACGAGGCGGACTTTTACAAGAACCTGTTTTTGTACACCAAGATGAGGAATGTAGCAGGTCTGTCCCACACCGAGGCGCAGAAGTCATCCGACCTGTTTGCCAAGTGCCGATACCTCGACGAACTGACGGAGGGACGCGGCGTCATCTTCGCCACAGGGACGCCTATCAGCAACTCTATCACGGAGATGTACACCATGCAGCGCTACCTGCAATATGAAGCCCTGCGCCAGAATGGGCTCCAGCATTTCGATTGCTGGGCCTCCACTTTTGGTGAGACCATGACGGCCATCGAGCTTGCGCCGGAGGGCACCGGCTACCGGGCCAAAACGAGGTTCGCGAGGTTCTACAACCTACCGGAACTGATGAATATGTTCAAGGAGGTTGCCGACATCAAGACGGCGGACATGCTGAATCTGCCCGTTCCGAAAGCCAACTACCGCAATGTCGCGGTCAAGCCCAGTGAGTTTCAGCAGGACATGGTGGTCAGGTTGGGCGAGCGCGCCGAGCGGGTGCGCAACCGGATGGTGGAGCCGAATGAGGACAATATGTTGAAAATAACCAACGACGGCCGCAAACTGGCTCTCGACCAGCGGCTGGCAAATCCTGTTCTGCCCGACCATGAGGACAGCAAGGTAAATGTCTGTGTAGAGAACATCTTTAATTTGTGGCAGGAACATCAGGATAAAAAGCTGACCCAGCTTGTGTTTTGCGACCTGTCCACACCCAAAGACGACGGGAATTTCAACGTCTATAGTGATGTACGGCAAAAGCTTGTCGACCGCGGCGTCCCCGGTGAAGAAATCGCCTTTATTCACGAAGCCGATACGGAAACCAAGAAAAAAGAACTATTTGCCCGGGTGCGTAAGGGTCATGCGCGGGTCCTTCTCGGTTCTACCTTTAAGATGGGAGCCGGAACCAACGTCCAGGACAAGCTGATCGCGCTTCACGACCTGGATTGCCCGTGGCGGCCGCGGGATTTGGAGCAGCGTTCAGGACGCATTGTCCGACAAGGCAATAAAAATGACGAGGTGCATATTTTCCGATATGTTACCGAGAACACCTTTGACGCTTATCTCTATCAGATCTTGGAGAATAAGCAGCGATTTATATCCCAGATTATGACTTCCAAGTCCCCTGTGCGAAGCGCCGAAGATATTGACGAGACGGCGCTTTCCTACGCCGAGGTTAAAGCGCTGGCGACGGGTAATCCCTATATTAAAGAAAAGATGGACCTGGATATCCAGGTGTCTAAACTGAAACTCTTAAAGGCCAACCATCTAAGCCAGCGTTACGCTTTGGAAGACCGGTTGCTAAAACAATATCCGCAGCAGATAAAATTGGCAGAGGAAAGAATTGCCGGGTATGAAAAGGACATTGCTCTTTATGAGAAGCATCATATTTCCCAGCCTTCCGGGGAGGGGGCGGAGAACAGCAAATTTCCGGGCTTGGTCATTAAAGGTGTCCGCTATATTGAAAAGGCCGAGGCGGGCACGGCTATTCTCGAAGCCTGCAAGCTGATGACCTCGCCGGAACCGCAGGAGTTTGGCAGCTACCTGGGTTTTCCGATGTTATTTTCTTTTGATACCTTCGGCAAACAGTACCAGGTTACCCTGCGGGGCGCTCTGAGCCATCCCGTGACGCTAGGTGCGGATATCCTTGGCAACATCACCAGGCTTAACAATGCTTTAGCAGAAATGCCCAAGAAGCTGGAATACTGCCGGGAGCAATTGAAAACACTCCGCCAGCAGGTGGAAACGGCCAAAGAGCAGATTGAGATCCCGTTTGAAAAGGAACAGGAGCTGCAGACGAAGTCCGCCCGGCTGACGGAGCTGAATATCATGCTCAACATGGATAAACGGGAAAACGAAGTAATGGACGACGAGCCGGATGAAGAGCCAGAGTTTCCAGAGAAGAAAGCCGTGGGCTACGAAAGATGAGGTGAAAAACATGCCTTATGTAAAACCGGAGCAGATTGAGCGTGCCAAGCAAATGGACCTGCTTACTTATCTGCAATCTTACGAGCCGCAGGAACTGGTGCACTTCTCCGGCAATGTCTATACGACCCGCACTCATGACAGTCTGAAAATCAGCAACGGCAAATGGTGCTGGTGGTCCCGGGGTATCGGCGGGCGTTCCGCTCTGGATTACCTGGTTAAAGTACGTGGACTGTCCCTGCCCGAGGCAGTGATACAAATAGATGGACAAACACCGCTGACATCATCTGTTTCATCAAAAGAAACGGAATCAGCCGGAATAAAGAAGCTGCTTCTGCCGGAGAAAAACGATAACAATGACCGGGTGATAGCCTACCTTGTTGGACGCTGGATTCACCGGGAAATAATCGATTACTGCGTCCAGACCAAACGGCTTTATGAAAGCCATAATTACCATAACGCGGTCTTTGTCGGCTTTGACCGGCAAGGCATTCCTAAGTACGCATCACTTCGGGGGACATCCCGCAGGAGGTTTATGGGCGAGGCAAACGGGAGTGACAAGCACTATTCCTTTTCTATTCCTGCAAGAAGCAAAAGCAGCAAGCTTCACCTGTTTGAGAGTGCCATCGATTTAATGTCTTATTGTACTCTGGAGATAATTGCCGGCAGGGATTGGCGACAGGATTCCTGCCTGTCCCTTGCCGGAATTTACAAACCAAAACAGGACATCGGGGAGAGCACTCCTCCTACCGCTTTGATGCAATACTTAAAAGATTTTCGGCAGATTAGTGAACTTTCTTTGCACTTGGACAATGACGCAGCCGGACGGATAGCTGTAAAAACCATTCAAACAATTCTTCCAAATAAATATACTGTTTCCGACGAGCCGCCGGAGCGGGGGAAGGATTTTAACGATTATTTGAAAATTATTATGGGTATACGGGAGCCATATTGTAAGGAAAGATAAATGCTATGTTTATTATCATATTAACTGAATTATAAAAGATTGGTGATTTTGTATTTCTCATCCGGGAAAATCTAATGTAGTTAAGAGAAAGAAGGGGTACTGCTTTTATACGTTATGTTTACTTTCTCATCCTCAATTTCAATTCGAAGTATGTGGTTATCAAATTCATCTGTTACTGAAATTGATATATTTTTCGCTTTTACGATCCAAGATTCATTTAACAACTTTTTCTCAGAAAATTCCTTTACAGGAAAATGCTTAATCCAAGCCTTTTCTGCTGGACTCCATCGGAATTTATTTTCTAGCAAATAGGATTTTATCTCCAGAGTCCCATTCTTGTTATTGTTATTATAAATGCTAACTTTCAAATGTGTTCCGTCTCTTGGTGGACATTCCAGATAATTTAGATTTAAAGACTTTAGTGTAATTTTTTTTGCGATATTTTCTTTTAGATATGGCGACTGATTATTGCTTTCAGAAACAATTACCAAAGTATGCTTTGCTCTGCTTAACGCTACATAAAACAGTCTCTTTTCTTCAGAAATTAATATTTCTTTTGTTTGCCCAAGCACTTCAAAAAAAATATTATTAGGGTGAATAAGTGGATAGCTTCTTGCTACAGCATCAACTATTATTATTGCATCTTCTTCTTTTCCTTTGTAAGAATGAACCGTATTTATATCAACTAGCTTTGTTCTGTATTCTTCTGGAAGGGCCTTAATAATAGCTTTTTTCAATTGTTTAAGATATTTTCCTCTTCCAGATTCATACGTGGTATACCATGGTAAACCATTTTTTCTTCTGCAAAGTATAGCAACTTTCTTTCCTTCCTTTATCAAAGCATAAACAATTCTTATCAAGGCTGGTGTTATGGTATCACCATTATAGATTTCTTTTTCCAAATCATTGGGCATAAATTGATCTATATGTGTTATCCAAACATCTCCTGACTCAAGTTTATTTTCCTTATTACTCTTGCCATACTTTGATGGGGCACCTTCTCCGAGCATTAAAGCGTTTCCAACGTTGATAATATTTCTAGAGGATCTATAATTCGTAGATATTATATGTTGTTTCGCATCTGGAAAGTAACCCAAGAAATCCTTAAAGTAGCACAAATCAGATCCAGCAAATCCATTAATAGCTTGCCAGTCATCACCTACACAGAAGAGTTTTATTCCTGGATTAACGAATTTAATCGCTGACACCAATTGATAAAAAAGCAAAGAAAAATCTTGGTACTCATCAATAAAAAGATATCTAAGTGACTTTAAATTCCCTGAACCTGATCTTCTTTGCCAACTTGTATTTCCTGACTTCACTAATTTCTCTGCCCTCATCAGTAATCCATCGAAATCTTCTTCTTGGTTCATAGCAAGTGTTTCGAGATATTCTTGATAAATTTTCCACGCTACTCTCAAAAATTCAATTTGAAGTTCTGACAAATTTGATTGACGTTTCACAATATCGGTTAAATCGTTTGGTTGAATCATTTTCTGTCTACACTTACCAATAAATTGACTAACGGTAGAACTAAATTCATCAACCGCACGATCTTTTATTCGATGCCAAATATCTTGATCCGTAAGCTTTTTTAAACCATATCCAAATTTGTTTAAATGTGGACCTATTTCCTTTGCAATAGGTAAATTTAAATCGATCTGAGCAGGATAAATCTCTAAATATAAATAGTCCGATTTACTCCTCCAAAATTCTCTTTTCCTTTCAGTTTGTTTATCATACTCACGATCTCCAATTAAACCTAGAAATTCAATTACTATTCCACTTAATTCATTATTTTCAAGAGGAATCGTAAAATCAGGTTTATAATTAAGTCCGTTCCACCAGAAATTTTTCTCATATTTATAAGGAATGTTAAGTTCAAAAAAGTAGTCGGCTATCAATTTTTCTCCTTTAGATTTATAGTATATTCCATCTAATCCAACATAAGGTAAAGAGCGGCGATACTTAATCATTTCTTCAGGTTCTAAATTGTAACCGCCTTTTTCAATATCATCCCAACAGGACCTGAAATAATTAAGCATCAATTTTTCTATTTTTTTTGACCATTTATCATCACGAATATATGAGTCTATAACCTGTTGGACAGTAGAGCTTTTCTTAAAACCACTGGCTTCATCATCAAAGATTAAGGCTTCCTCGGGATGTACTAAAGAATGGGCAAGAGCATGAAAAGTCATAGCTTGTGGTGTCGTCGATTCCCCTAATAAGCCTTGTAATCTTAAATTAATTTCCTTAGCTGCTTCGGTATTAAAAGCAAGTAGCAGTATTTCTGAAGGGTCAACTTTACAATGTTTAACTAAAAAGGCTGCCCGATTTACTGTTGTTGATGTTTTACCACTCCCGGCACGGGCAATAACTTGAACATTGTCCCATACTTCAGCAATACATTGAGCCTGTTCTTTATCAGGTATTTTCCATCTTTGTTTTTCAAACCAATCGATTACATACTCCATTGAAATTTGATTAAAGCTGTTCACTAAATCAGGATATAACTTAACCCATAAAGGCTTACTTGTAAGGAAATCGCTATTTAGGAGATCTTCAAGTTCTCCTTTTTGTTTAGCATTGATGGTTTCTTCTTTTTGGTGATTTATTTGGAATATACTCTTATTAAGCGTTCTTCTTTCTTGCCAAGTTGTAAACTCTATTTGTCTTTTAGTATGTAATTCTTCTATCCATACTTGAATATCATTAGAATTAATATAATTGTAAGCATCGGTTAAGATATTAGGTAGGTCCTTCCATTTATGTGAGCTAAGATTTTCCTTTATTACATTTAATAAAAATTGTTCGATTTCAGATTCTTTACTAAAGCCATTTATAAATCTTTTTGCTAAGACTTTTAAATAAAAATCAATTTTGAATTTCTTCCAAGAAATCCAGTATGAAACTAGTTCAATTGATGCTTTACCTGCTTCTGTTTCATAAAAAGACATGTCCCTTCCTCCATAAATAAGTACATTTCTCAAAAATAGATTCTTATAGCTTATAATGAGTGGGGAAATTAAATCCTTCTTTAAAATTCAATATCTTTCAATATTTTCCTTTAATCTTGATAAGAAATACATCATTCTACTCAGGGAAAGAAAACCGAAAAGACTCCATAAGAGAGCTTGAACGGAAATTGTACTATATCTAAGATAAGGATTAGGATATCCCAAAACGCACAATTGACTGAACATATGACTTCAAATAGGATATATTCGATATCTAGTAAAATATAGAATTGATTTTTGGGGGAAGAGCAAATGTCAATTTTAACTCTTATTAAAAATCATGAGGAAGATATAAATCAAATGATTCATAACGAGGCTGAATACCATAAATATATGGATGAGGCCGGTAATGCTTGGGAGGAGTTGATAAAAACGGGCATTAACCAGGAGCAGAAAGATTTAATTGAGAATATTGAACGGGCTACCGGCTGCATAGGGTCAATTCATTCTGAAATATCCTATCAGAAGGGATTTAGTGATGCCATAAAGCTTATTTTTGAATCACTTGTATCCTAGCCGACGTACTATCATTTCGGTGAAGAATTGATAGAGCGATTACAATTTCATTTTGTACCGAGTTACCTGATTAACGGACATGTTGACCAGGTTTTTTTGTTCCCTTCTTAATCATTGTAATCATATTCTGCTTCTTGCAGAGTTAATGATGATAGAACTTTTCTTTTCGGCAGGTGGTTATGCATTCAAACATTTGACAGCATAACACCACTGTCACGTGTTTCAGCAAGCACTGAATTTGGTCTCCCAAATTCGCTTGTTAGGGGAAAGACTGTGCTAAACACAGTCTCTCCCCTAAAACCCCTTTGGAATACCGTGCTCACGGGTATTCCTTTTCCGTCTGGCGAGCGCTTTCAAGTGCCTATGCACTGAACTATGAATGAAGGCACATCAAAGCGCTCGCGGGACCGGGCCGCCGTACGCTGAGTGGGAGACACTCCCCGTACCGCGGCCTCATGAGTAATTGGTTTATAGTATCTAAAAAATTCTAATTGTAAATTAGCCAATCCATAGATCAAGGAAATTCCATCTAAAAATGTCATATTACGACAAAAAAACCTATGGATAAGCCATATAATTCTATTGTAAAATTGTATTCGTGAGTTTTCGTAAGAAGGAGTTAAAAGTTACCAATGGAAAGCCAAATCAAACAGTTGCTTGAAATTATCGAAGATATGAAAATCGATCTGAACCAGCTGGGGAGTTGTAAACCTCTTACTGATCCTGATGTTGTAAATCTAAGTGAGAAGCTGGATAAATTATTAAACCAGTATTATAAAATGCTTAATATTAGGAGAAGCTGGGAATCAAATAAAATTGCTTAACTATATATGATAAAGCGTTTTTCCCTGAAAACGGCCAGATGAGTTCTTAAATTCAACTGGTTGTTTTTTTTTGCTGTCTTAGTGATACAATCTATAGGTTTGGTCTATCCATAGCAAAGGAGATGAAATAACGATGAGAAGACGCAACATCCGTGTCCAGGTCTGGCTCAATCCTGAAGAAAAGAAGAAACTGCAAGCCGGTGCCAAAAAATCCGGGCTTTCCAGGGAAACTTACCTGCGCATCCTTATAAACGGCTTTGTGCCTAAAGAGCTCCCACCGGCTGATTATCACCCATTAATGAAAGAACTTCACGCCATCGGCAATAATCTGAATCAAATCGCAGCCAAGGCCAACGCCACGGGTTATATTGACCAGTCTGTCTTTCAGGATGAAGCCAACCGTCTCCGCCAGGCCGTACTGGATATCCGCAATGCGGTAACGTCGCCGCAAAAGCAGGAGTGAATCATGGCTGCCACAGCGATATGGGATATTAAAGACCGGTTGGATAGGGTCATAAACTATGCCACCAACCCCGGCAAGACAGAAAATCAGGGCTTTGCAAGCCAAAACATGCAGGGTTTGCAGAAGGTACTGGAATATACAGCGCGGGAGGACAAAACTGAAAAGCAGTATTATGTTACCGGCATCAATTGCGATCCAGCCATCGCCTATAAGCAAATGTCACAGACCAAGCTGCAGTTTCAAAAAAAAGACGGAATTCTGGCCTTTCATGGCTACCAATCCTTTGCGCCGGGGGAAGCAAATCCAGAAACAGCCCATGCTATCGGCGTAATGCTGGCAGAGGAACTCTGGGGCGGACGTTTTGAGGTTGTCGTTTCCACCCATTTGGACAAACATCATTTGCATAACCATTTTGTGCTGAACTCCGTTTCTTTTGCCGACGGCAAGCGCTATTACGACAACAAGGCGACTTACGCGCAATTGCGGCAGGTTTCCGACCGGTTGTGCCGGGAATACTCTCTGTCAGTCATTGAAAATTCGCAGGAGGGCAGGTCGGAACATTATGCCGAATGGAAAGCCGGACAGGAAGGCAAGCCCACTTGGCGGGGGCTGATTCGCGAAGATGTAGACAAGGCAATCGGCGGATCCATGACCTTCACGCAGTTTATTGCCACTCTCCGAAAACAGGGTTATGAAGTTAAAACAGGCGTGAAATATATCGCGGTTCGTCCGCAGGGCAAGGAACGCTTTGTCCGGCTGAAGACGCTTGGAATCGGTTACAGTGAAGATGTTATTAAGGAGAGGATACTTCAAAACCGAATTCCTATGAAGCAGGAGGTTCTGCCGGAGCCCAAAAGAAAACGCATTGCCGCCAGTAGAAGTCCTGACCTGAAAAAGATCAGGAAACTCAAGGGCTTGCAGGGGCTATACTTCCACTACTTATATAAAATGGGGGTTTTGCCGAAGCATACCGCGTCCAGGAAACGGACGCATTTTTTATTGCGGGAAGATATCCGTTATTTAGGAGAATTAACCGCTCAGATTAGGCTGCTTTGCAAGCACCGGATTGAAAATGCTGAGCAGCTTTTAGGCCATCAATCCATCCTCGAACAGGAAATGGCCGGCTTGTCAGCAGAACGCAAATCTCTTTACCGTCTCCTGCGCCGCTGTAGAGACGACGTGCAGATTGCCGAATACAAACAGCAAATTGCCGGGCTTTCCAAGAAGCTGTCCCGACTCCGAAAGGAGACGAAGCTTTGTAGGGGCATCCAATTTCATTCTGAAGAGATGAAGGAGAAACTGTCCAAGATAAAACTTGAGGAAAATGAGAAACAAAGGGAGGAAAAAGAGCATGAACAGCGGAGCCGAAGCAGCCGATCAAATGGTTAATATGAGCCTTAAAGGGATTGAAGTAGTTGCTAAAATCTCGGGAGCGGGGGCGAAAAACCTTGCCACTTATCTTTATGCCGTCCTGAGAGACCAGAAAAAGACCAAAGGCAAAACCCGACTGGAAGGGCTTTTGCGAAGCGGCAAGGAGTTGAAAGTCTTTGCAGTTAAAAACGAGGATTTACAAAAGTTTTCGCAGGAGGCCAAGCGCTACGGAGTTCTGTACTGTGTTCTGTGGGATAAAAAAAACTTGGACGGAATGTGCGACCTCATGGTGCGGGTGGAAGACGCCGCCAAAATCAACCGTATTGTGGAACGCTTAAAGCTGGCGACCGTGGATACGGCCAGTATCAAGAGCGAAATCGAGAAGACCAGAGCCGCAAGGGATTTGCAGAAAGAGCCGGTTGACAATACAAACCCTACGACGGCGACGACGGAGAAATCCCGTCCGTCCGAGCCTATCTCCGGGCGCAGCGTGAAAGCCGCCGAGGGTGCTGAGCGTCCAAAAAAATCCGTTCGTGAAGAACTACGGGAAATCAAAAATGCTCAGAAGGAGCAGGCGGAAAAACTGAGGGGCTTTCCTGTCAGGGAACAACCGCAAGCCGGAAGGCAGAATGCAGGTCGTCAAGGGCGGCAGGTAAAATTTCCAAAATTAAAGCCGAAAGAGAGGTAAGGCTTGATTAAGATCCATAACGGACCGTTAACTAGAACCAAAAAAGTGAGGAGGAAAGTCATGAAAGATGAGGAACGGGTACTTACCCTGGACACTTATGAGCAAGGTGTAATGGTCAATGCGTTAAACGAACTCAGGAACGACTTGATTCAAGAAAAACGTCCGACCGATGCGGTGGATGAACTGCTGCTTAAAACCATTGACGCACCAGCTAAAAAACTGAGACGAAGGCACCAAGATGAGGCGCGCTGAGACCGCAAGGAGCACACTGATACTCTTTGCGGTTTTTTTAATTCCTGTAGTTTGGGCGGCCCTGCTGACTGCTCCATCCGTATCGGGCGGGCTTCCTGAAATCATCGCTAAGCTCACGGCAGCGTTGAAGAATCCCTTTGACATTGTATGGGTTAATGATTCCCCTAAGTGTATCCTGATATTTATTTGCTCTTATGGTCTTGGTATTGGGATTTACCTTACCACCAAACGCAATTACCGGCGGAGGGAGGAGCACGGCAGCGCCCGATGGGGCGGCTCTGCGGCTGTCAATAAAAAATACAGAGATAAAGAGCGGTTCCAAAATAAAATCCTGACCAAGAACGTTCGTATCGGACTGAACGGCAGGAAGCACAGAAGAAATTTAAACGTGCTGGTAGTCGGAGGCTCCGGCTCAGGCAAGACCCGATTCTACGCCAAGCCCAATGTAATGCAGTCTAATACATCCTTTGTCGTGCTTGACCCCAAGGGGGAAATCCTGCGGGATGCTGGCAATCTGCTAAAAGCCAAAGGCTATGAAATCAAGGTATTGGATTTAATCAATATGCATCTTTCCCATTGCTACAACCCATTTGCCTATTTGCAGGATGACAAAGATGTTCTTAAGCTGGTGACCAACTTGATTCGCAATACCACGCCCAAAGGCTCCAATACCAACGACCCCTTTTGGGAGCGGTCCGAAACTGCCCTATTGGAGGCTTTGATGTTGTACCTGCTGTATGAAGCTCCGCCGGAGGAACAAAATTTTCCTATGGTCATGGAATTAATTGCTGCCGCTGAAATCCGGGAGGAAGACGAAACTTATCAAAGTCCGCTGGATGAGCTGTTTGAACGGCTGGAAATGCGGGAGCCGGAACACCTGGCTGTCAAGCAGTACAATATTTTTAAGCTGGCAGCGGGCAAAACCGCCAAATCCATCCTGATCAGCCTGGGTGTCCGCCTGGAGAAGTTCAATCTTGCCTCCATCGCCGGTATCACCAATACGGATGAGTTGGAACTAACATCCATAGGAGAGCGCAAGACGGCGCTTTTTGCTGTCATACCTGACAATGACTCGTCTTTTAATTTCATTGTCGGCATGCTCTATACCCAGCTGTTCCAGCAGCTTTATTTCCAGGCCGACAGCGTGCACAGTGGGCGGCTTCCCGTGCATGTCCATTTTGTTATGGATGAATTCAGCAATGTCGCTTTGCCGGACGAGTTTGACAAGCTGCTTTCCACCGTTCGCTCCCGGGAGATCAGCGTATCTATTATCCTGCAAAACTTGGCGCAACTGAAAGCCCTGTTTAAAGACAGCTGGGAATCCATTGTCGGCAACTGCGACGAGTTTCTGTATTTGGGTGGCAATGAGCAGTCAACGCATAAATATGTGTCGGAGCTTTTAGGCAAGGAGACCATTGATGTCAACAGTTACGGGCAGAGCAAGGGCAGAAACGGCAGCTATTCTACTAATTACCAGCTGTCCGGGCGCGAGCTTCTGACTCCCGATGAAGTAAGGATGCTGGATAACCGCTTTGCTTTACTGTTTATCCGGGGGGAACGGGCGGTACTGGATGACAAGTACGATATCCTTAAACACCCCAATCTGAAGCTGACTGTCGACGGGGGCAGTCAGCCATATCGGCATGGAGGTACGGAAAACGCTCTGGATTGGAAGACATTAAACCTAAACGGAGAAGGGGATTACGAGCTTCTCAGCGGGGAAGAGCTGGTAGTCCTATTGCAGTCCTGAAAAATAGCTTTGGAGGTGGTAACTTTTGAAAGTGTATAAAAAAACAAAAAAAATGCTTGCGCTAAGTTGCTTGATAGCGCAGATAATTGTTGCCGTTCCCGCAACTGCTTACGCGGCGGGTGATCCGTTGACAGTCGTCAACAATCTGTCAGACTTTATCTTCGGACTCATTCGCGCCATCGGGATGATTCTTTTAGGTTTTGGCATCGTGCAGATCGGCCTTTCCCTTAAATCCCACGACCCGTCCCAGCGGGCCAACGGTTTCCTGACGCTGGCCGGCGGCGTGATTATTACCTTTGCCAAAGAGATTCTTACATTGATTACAGGAGGTTGATTGCCATGTTTAATAATTTTCCCATAAATGGAGAAATGCATATTCATTCATTGAACGGCAAATTGCGGGAAGCAACTATTCTCAAAAGG
The DNA here is from genome assembly GCF_040931655.1 of Dehalobacter sp. TBBPA1. Taxonomy (NCBI): domain Bacteria; kingdom Bacillati; phylum Bacillota; class Clostridia; order Eubacteriales; family Desulfitobacteriaceae; genus Dehalobacter; species Dehalobacter sp. TBBPA1. The sequence continues at coordinate 371,340 of NZ_CP162385.1, forward strand.
CTGGGTGACAATGATTATCTAGCCGAATTTAACGGCGTTAAGTGCCATGCCATCTACAATCCGTTTGTCAATAAATTTTATGTGGATGACAAGTATGGCATCATCAGGGACAAAATACCCGGCAGGGATGAATCATGCCGGTAACGGATCATCAAGACAAGCCCGCGTGTCATACGCGTTCTTTGAAATGAGGAGAGCTTCTATAAAAAGCGGCAACTGGGTCACCAATAATCTCAACACCCTTGCAACCTTGAATGAGAAACTAACGGAGATCCTGCAAATTATCAGTTAATCGCCAACAGAATTCAAAGGCGGCGGTATTTAGAATGTTATCGTCAGTATTTTTACGGTCCGTTGTAGGATTCCTTCATGGCCTTGACAAGTTCTGTTTTTCTTCATCAAAGTAGTAGTAAAATTTCTTTAATCTGATTAAATCGACAATAAAGACTAAATTAATGCGAATAACGTTCCGTGAATTCCCGAAGTCTGGTTATTACACTCATGTTATATCAAATTTTGGGAATTCGCTGTTTTAACCAAAGTTTTCCCTTCCTTTAAACTATAAGATGTTTTTGACCTTAATAGTTATCTTTTTAAATTACAATATTTTTTACTTATCTTCTTATCAATTATTGCATATAATAATAGTGCAATATAAGTATTATGGAAATAAATGTATCGTTATACAGCAATAATTATTGACATATTATCTTATGTTGTATATGATAGTAGTGTAAAAGCGGTTTACTCGTCCAACCAAAACGAGAACTTTAAAAGCGGTTTACTTGTCCAAACAAAGCAAGAACTTTAAAAGCGGTTTACTCGTCCAGCCAAAACGAGAACTTTAAAAGCGAAGTTGGTGAGTACTTAGTACTCGCCAACTTTTTTGTATAAAAGGGAGATTAGAAGATGCGTTGGTTTGTTGCGGATAAAGGATATGTGAATTTTTTAAGTAGCATCGATCAAAAAGTAGAACAAATAGACTACGGCGATAAATTAAAACCGTATTTTGGAATTGTGTTGGAAATTAACAATCATAATTACTATCTGCCTGTTTCTTCAGCAAAAGAAAAACATAAAAATATGAAAAACAGTAAGGATTTTCAGAAAATATGCGACAAAGATACTGGGGAATTGATAGCGGTAATAAATATTAACAATATGATTCCAATACCTTCACAGTACGTCATAAAGCTAAATTATGATCAAGTAGATCATTATAGAACTTTTGAGAGCGACCTAGCTAAGAGTCAGTATATTGATCTATTGCGGAAAGAACTAGATATTATTACTTCCTTATCGGATAGGATTAAGGAAAATGCATTATATGTCTATGAACATTTTAAACAATATCCTAATGATAGACTATCAAGCAGATGTTGCAATTTTGTCTTGTTAGAAGAAAAATCTAAAGAATACCCTATTGAATGTCCTAAATAGATCACCCTTTGATGCGGAGGTCTATTCTTTTCTTTAAGGAATGCCCAAAAAACCGTTCCTATTAGCGGTTTTTTAGATTGGTCTTTTCTACAGGCTCATTATCTAACGTGCGGCGACCCTCGTTGCGTTGTGAAAATAAAAGGAAAAAGGATTTAAGATAATAAATCAAACATTTTACAGCATTAAGTAATAAAAGAATAAGAAATTATAGGGAACAGACAAATACAAAGTCTGTTCCCTATTTTTTTTGGAGGTGGTTAATCTGTGTCAAGCGGCAACTGGGTCATCGATAATCTCAATAACGCCCTAGCAACCTGGAATGCAAAGCTGTCGGAGATCCTGCAAATCATTACCCAATCGCCGGAGGAATTTAAAGGCGGCGGTATCTGGAATGTCATCGTCAATATTCACGGCGCGTTGCAAGCCGTCGGCATGGCCCTGCTGGTGCTGTTTTTTGTCATCGGGGTAGTTAAAACCTGCGGCAGCTTGGCGGAAGTCAAGAAGCCGGAACACGCATTGAAGCTGTTTATCCGGTTCGCCTTGGCCAAAGCGGTTGTGACCTACGGGCTGGAACTAATGATGTCGCTGTTCAGCATCGTGCAGGGGATTATCTCTACTATTATGAGCAGTGCTGGTTTTGGAACCGTTCACCAGAGTGTTCTGCCGGATACAATTGTCCAAGCGGTTGATAATTGCGATTTTTGGAACAGCATTCCCTTATGGGCTGTCACGCTGCTCGGTGGCTTATTCATCACTGTACTGTCCTTTATCATGATCATGACGGTGTACGGCAGGTTTTTCAAACTCTATTTATACACAGCCATAGCTCCTGTGCCGTTGGCCTCATTTGCCGGGGAGCAGACCCAGAGTATCGGCGTATCCTTTTTGAAAGGCTATGCTGCCGCCTGTCTGGAAGGGGCGATTATTGTCCTGGCTTGTATTATCTTTTCTGTCTTTGCAGCTTCCCCGCCGGTGGTCGATACCAGTGCCAGTGCCGTGACCATGGTATGGTCCTATGTAGTTGAGCTTATTTTTAATATGCTGGTGCTGGTTGGTGCGGTGAAAATGGCCGATCGGGTGGTACGGGAGATGATGGGATTATGAGGTGATACCGGACGTAAAATCCGGTATCCTTATATATCCTTGAACGAAGTAGCCTGTCCATAGACAACAGGTTCTCCCGTTCTTGGATCAAGCAAGTCTCCCTGTCCGTTAAACTGAATTTTATCAAGAGGTATGCCCATCTCTCTTGCCCGCTGGATTTGCCATGCGACATCATCTTCAAGGTATTTCTCGTCACGTCTGCGCCGTATCGCCTTTACAAGCGATACAACCCAGCTTAAAACAGTCAGGCCCAGCAATGAAAAAAGAATGATAAACGCTAAAGTCTCATGTTCTCCTGCCCATTTGCTCAGCACAGTGCCAAACAACAGAAAACAGACCATAGGAATTGTCAGCCGGAGCTTTCCGGCTATTTTAAATATCGAAGAAAAAATAAAAAATCCTGCCGTAAGGCAGAGGGATATGATTGCCGCGATTGACATAACCGCTCACTCCTTTCCTATGCTCATTATCCCGCATTCAGGAATAAAATGGAAGTTTATTGTTTTAAATAGTGCAACTGGAGGTTTCCGCATGAAGAAAGAAAACTTAAACGACAAGCTGGAAAAAGAAAAGGAAAAACTCCATAAGTTTGGAGAAGATGCTATGAAAAAAGGCATTCCCTTAAGAGAGGATGAGGCCTTTATGAAGCAGAACCGCAAGGTTGACGAATTGGTATATAAGATTCAGAAGGAGAAAGAAAAACACAGGAAGAACCAAAAAGAAAGATAAGAATCCGAACGGCGCTTTGTTTAAGGGGCTGTTTTTTATTTGGAGGCGGTTAAGTTATGGAAGTTAAAATCAACCGGGAGATCCGGGATTATACGGAAAGCTTGTTTTTTGGACTGTCCATGCGGCAGTTTATTTTTTCGCTCCTGGCCGTTGGCGTTGCTGTCGGCATCTACTTTGGGCTGCGGAATGTCTTAGGCACGGAAACGGTGAGTTGGGTATGTATTTTAGGGGCGTTCCCCTTTGCGGCGATGGGGTTTATCCGTTACCACGGTATGACGGCGGAACAGTTTTTATGGGCGTACCTTAAGTCTGAGTTTTTCCTGCCCAAAAAACTAACCTTTTATCCGATGAATGTTTATTACGAAGCACTGAAGCAGAAGATTCAAGACAAGGAAAGGAAGGAATTAAAACGCCATGATTAAGACCCTTAAGAAAATTATGAAGCAGGATAAGGAGAAGTTTGTTATACCCAAAGGAGTTCAGCAGGCTATACCGATCAAGACCGTCTGGCCGGACGGAATTTTCAAGGCAGGCAACAAGTTTTCTAAATCCTTTCGCTTTACGGACATCAATTACGCGGTAGCCTCCAAAGAAGACAAGGAAGCGATGTTCCTGTCCTATTCGGAACTGCTCAATTCCTTAGACAGCGGAGCGACTACCAAAATAACCATCAACAACCGCCGCTTGAACAAAACGGACTTCGAGAATTCCATCCTCATTCCGCTTAAGGACGACGGGCTGGATGAATACCGCGCCGAATACAACCGGATGCTCTTAGACAAAGCCACAGGTGTAAGCAACATTGTCCAGGACAAGTACGTGACCGTATCCATACTTAAAAAGAATATTGAGGAAGCACGGAACTATTTTTCCCGCATCGGCGCGGATCTGATCACCCATTTCTCCCGCTTGGGTTCCAAATGTGTAGAGCAGGACGCGGGCGACCGCCTGCGTATCCTGCATGATTTTTTCCGCCCCGGCGAGGAAACAGATTTCCGGTTCGACCTGTCCGAGACCATGCGAAAAGGGCATGACTTCAAAGACTATATCTGTCCGGACACCTTCGAATTTGAAAAAGACCATTTCCGTATGGGAAACAAATTCGGGCGCGTTATCTTCTTAAGGGAATACGCCAGTTACATCAAAGACAGTATGGTGTCAGAGCTTTGCGACTTGAACCGCGGTATGATGCTCTCTTTGGATATTATCCCCATTCCCACGGATGAAGCTGTGCGGGAGGTCGAAAACAGGCTGCTTGGCGTGGAAACCAATATCACCAACTGGCAGCGGCGGCAAAACCAGAATAACAACTTTTCTGCCGTCGTGCCCTACGATATGGAGCAGCAGCGCAAAGAGAGCAAGGAATTCCTGGACGACCTGACTACCCGCGACCAGCGGATGATGTTTGCGGTGCTGACCATGGTGCATGTCGCGGACAGCAAGGAGCAGCTGGACAGTGACACCGAAACTCTCTTAACAACGGCGCGGAAGCATCTTTGCCAGTTTGCCGCCCTGACGTTCCAGCAGATGGACGGGTTGAATACAGTGCTTCCCCTGGGCTTAAGAAAAATTGAAGCGATCAGGACACTGACCACCGAAAGCACGGCTGTGTTTATTCCTTTCCGGGCGCAGGAAATTTCCCACAGCGGCGGCATTTACTACGGGCAGAATGTTATTTCCAAGAACATGATTATTGCCAACCGCAAATGTCTTCTCAATGGAAATTCCTTTGTTTTAGGCGTTTCCGGCTCCGGCAAGAGTTTTACAGCCAAGCGGGAGATTGTTAACCAGATCCTGTCCAGCGATGACGATATAGTTCTGATTGACCCGGAAAGGGAGTATTCGCTTTTGGTCAAGGCCATGGGCGGAGAGATCATCCATATTTCAGCGACTTCCCCTAACCATATCAATGCGATGGATATGAACAGGGATTATGGGGACGGAGCCAACCCCGTCATCCTAAAATCCGAATTTGTCCTATCATTATGCGAGCAACTGATCGGCGGCCAAAACCTGGGGGCCAAGCAGAAGTCTTTGATTGACCGCTGTACAGCAAGTGTTTACCGCCAATACCTCCAAAGCAATTTTCACGCCGCTGCACCTACCCTACAGGATTTTCACGCGGAACTTTTAAAGCAGGACGAGCCGGAAGCCCAGGAAATTGCCCTAGCTATTGAACTGTTCACCAGCGGCAGTCTGAATACTTTCGCCAAGCCGACCAATGTGGACGTCAACAACCGCCTGATCTGCTACGACATCCTGGACTTGGGCAAGCAGCTTTTGCCCATCGGCATGCTGGTGGTCCTGGATAACATCCTGAACCGGATTTCGCAGAACAGGGCTAAGGGAAAAAACACTTTTATTATCATTGATGAAATATATCTGTTGTTTCAGCATGAGTACTCCGCCAACTTCCTTTTCACACTGTGGAAACGTGTCCGGAAGTATGGCGCGTTTTGCACGGGCATAACCCAGAACGTCGATGATTTGCTGCAGAGCCACACGGCGAGAACGATGCTGGCCAACAGCGAATTCATCGTTATGCTCAACCAGGCCTCCACCGACAGGATGGAACTGGCCAGGCTCTTAAATATTTCCGACCTTCAACTTAGCTACATTACCAACGTGGACGCAGGGAACGGACTCATTAAGGTAGGGAGTTCGCTGGTGCCCTTTACCGACCAATTTCCGCACAACACCAGGCTTTACCGGCTGATGACCACAAAACCGGGTGAGCAGGCGGAAATCTAATTCTATAATTTTTTAAGGAAAGCCGAGTACTAAACGACAGCCTTTTATCATATTAGGAGGAAAACCAATGGAAAATATTGGGTTTGCAAGCAAAGAACATGAGAATTTTTATTACGATATGCTCGCAGCAGCGGGCAATACCGACGTCTACCACAGATCTTTTTTCTACGCCATGGGAATTAGCAAGGAAACAAGGGACCATATCCGTTCCTTGTTTGACTTTAAGGGAAATAGCATCAAACCGCAGAACCTCACAGCGGCTTGGCAGACGGGAGGTACTATCCGACTATGCCGTCTGGCCTTTAACCTTTGGAACGGCTGGACGGAGGAGGGAAAGGAGAGGTACTCAGCACCGTATGAACTTTTTGACTGCCGCTTTGCACCATACTTTTTTGAAGCGATCCGGATGCGCTATCCGGAATATTGCCGGGGCCAGGAGTACCCCGGGATGCAGCTTTCCGTAATGGAACGGTAAATTCTTCAAATAGAATCGTCTTTAGCGGGGGAGGCGGCAGGGGTAATGAGAGAAATAAGGACAAAGTCGGTTACAAAAAATATTAAGGCGTTGGATAAGGCCTCGGATATATCCCATAGGATGAAAAACGCCTATATCCGCACAAAAGAGCAGACTGGACAAAAGGAGCATAACGAAGACAGCAGCTATGTGAATGATGCGGTGGGCAAAGTTAAAGATAGTTCGGAAACGGTCGGACGAAAAACAGCTGCTGCGGGAGAGTACGGCAAAAACGCGGTTAGGAAAATAAAGAAATGGCGGGCTGGGGAACCAAATGCCTCGCATACGATTGCTCATGGGAACCAGCCAGGGCGTACTTCTAAAACCGGAGTCCACTTTTCGAGGACAGAGCGAAAACTTGTTTATAGTAAAGGGATTCAGACGACTAAAGAAAAAACTGCTCAAGCTCAGGCAAGACGGATGGCTGAACGGAGAATGGGGCAGATCTTGCACAACCCCGTTTTCCAACGCTCAGAAAAAGCAGCGTTGCAAACTGGCAAAACATACAGCCAAACAGGGCGCAGGATCAAGCAACTTGATGCAACGAGCAGCAAAAACATAAAGCAAGCGGCCAGGGGTATGGTTAAAACGGCGCAAAGAAAGACAAAAACCGCTGAACGCAGTACCAAAACGTCTATAAAGACGTCGCAATCAGCAGCTCAAACTGCCGTTAAAACCACACAATCTGCGAAAAGGGCGGTGCAGAAGGCACGGGTTGCGGCAAGAGCAGCGGTTGTCTCGGGAAAAGCGGCTGTAAAGACAATGGCGGCGGCAATAAAAGCTATGATTGCGGCCTTAAAGAGCCTGATAGCTTTCATTGCTGCAGGCGGCTGGGCTGCGGTAGTGGTTATCCTCCTAATATGCCTGGTGGGGCTTATGGCAAGCTCCGTTTTTGGAATTTTCTTTTCCAACGAAGGTTCCGGCAAGAACACGCCGGTAATGTCGGAGGCCGTCAGTCGGCTGAACGGAGAGTTCAAAGCAAAACTGGAACAGATAGAGAGGGAAAACCCGCATGACACGCTGGATTTGTCCAACAACGGCAGCAGCAATATGGTCGGCAACTGGCGGGACATCCTGGCAGTTTACGCTGTGAAGGTGGCCGCCGATCCGGAAAAAGGCATGCAGGTCGCCACCCTTGACGAAGCAAAGGTGGGAATCCTGCGGGACATCTTTTGGGATATGAACAAAATCGACTACTGGCTGGAAACGATTGAGCATACGGATGGAGAAACGACCAGTACCGAGACTGTTTTGCATATCCGAGTAAACGCAAAATCTTATGCGGACATGATCGTCCTGTATCGTTTCAATCCGGAGCAAGTGGGGATGGTGAATGAGTTGGTGCAGGACAAATACCGAGAGCTATTTTCGAGGCTTATTGGCAGCTATACGGATATTACCCTTTCCGCCCAGGAAATCGCTGCTATTTCACAAAATCTGCCGCCGAATTTAGACGAGCAGCGCAAGAATGTGGTGCTGGTAGCTTATTCCCTTATCGGTAAAGTCAGTTATTTTTGGGGCGGCAAGTCTACAGTCATTGGTTGGGACTGCCGGTGGGGAACACTTACCAAGGTAACAGCCGAGGGAAGCCCTACTTCCGGGACTGTGCGGCCTTTCGGGTTGGACTGCTCCGGCTATGTGGCATGGGTGTTTGCCAATGCGGCAGGTAATGCCGATACGGCGGAGATAATCGAAGCAGGAACTTCAAGCCAGTATGCCGCCTGTACGCCGGTAAACTGGAACAGCGCACAACCGGGAGATCTGGCGTTCTATCCTGACTTAAGCCATGTGGGCATCGTTGTGGGAAAACAAAACGGAAATCTGTTGATTGCCAATTGTAATGCCGGAGAGAACAATGTAGGGGTAACCTGTGTTTCCGGTGCAAGTTTTTCAGGTTTCTATATGATTGGCAGACCTGAGTTTTTTGAATAATTTTACTCGAAAATATGAGCATTCAGCTGTACTGGATTTAACGAATGCTTATCGGATGAACAAAGCTGTGAACAATTAAGGAAGGTGTTCAATTTGAGAAAAGTTTTTCTTATTTTAGGTTTGGTTATCGCTTTAGGGAGCGGCATGGGTCTTTATTTTTATATGGATTATGCAAAGGGCCTGATTCCTGCGGTTTATGCCGCCGCCAATATTCCAGAGGATACCGTTATAAGCGCTGAACAATTGAAAGTTAAGAGCGTTCCAAGGGAAAGTGTTCCTTTAGGAACTGCGGAAAGCATCAGCCAGGTAGAAAACAAGACTCTGAATTGGCCTTTAAAAGAAGGCGATCCGGTGCGGTTGGATAAAATTGAGCAGAACACCAAGACGGAGGTTGAAAATCCACGATTAATCGCCTTCAAAACAGATTACAACGGCTCCATTGCCGGCCTTGCCAAATACGGACAGACTGTTGATCTTGTTTTAACGCTTGACCCGAAACAAACGGGCAATTTATCGCTTGCAGGATATATTGTCACCGATTTATTTATTGAAGCGACTGGCGATTCATCGGGCAAGATATTATCTTCCGCGGATATCCCGCATTTGAATGGGCCAGCGTCTGTTGGGAGTTTATCAGGCAGTGAGCAAACAACCGGCATCCCGACAGAAATAATTGCCAAGGTTACGCCTAAACAGTTTTTAGTAATAAAGCAGGCCGAAACAATGGGAACTATTTCGTTAGGGCAGCGTGATAAGAATACCAAAGATCTATATAACATAAACAATGTAATCGAAGATTCACAGATGAATATCGGCAAAGATTTTATATTTTCTTTGCTTCAGCTTCAAAAGTAAATATTAGGGGAGGAAATCTTATGGCTGATGAAAATAAAGCGGTTAATGAGCAGGCGAAGAGAAAAATCGTACTGTGGAGTGTATGCAGTGTCGGCAAGTCGACACTTGCTTGCAATTTGGCCCGGAAATTGGCAAAGGAAATAAACTTAAAAATAGGGTTGTTGGATTTTTCATTAATAACGCCCTGCCTCCACTTATTTTTAGGTTTGGAGGGTAAAGAAAGCTCGATTGAATATATCCTTAAGTCTTGGCAGGATAATTATTCTTATCACGATTTGCTTAAGGAAAACGTCCACATAATGAAGAGCCTTCCAAATTTATTATGCTGGACGGGATTAACGAAAGAACCGGAATTAATAGATAAACTGGGGGATATGCAAGCCAGTACAATCATCTCTGTACTGTCCGATCTTGTAGAGATTCTCTTTATTGACGTCCAAAGCGATACGTTGATTATTCCTACAGACGTGGCGCTTAGAACAGCGACAGATGTCTTGGTTATTGTAGATCAAAACAGAAACACGATTGAGAACACCGCCAAATGGCTTAATAATCTGCATGGAAGAAATATGGATATCAATAAATTCAAACTGATCATCAACCAATATTCAAAAAAGGCCCTGTACACGAAAAATAAAATTGAGAGCAATCTTGGACTTCCTTTGCTGGGGACAATACCTGGTGTTTCGAAGGTAATTTATGATAACTCCACGGTTTCACTGATTCCCTTACTAAAATACGGCAAGTTTGATAAAGCAATTGAAAACATCCTGGTGCAGCTTCATTTATCTAAGGCCGTAAAAAAACGCCGTATATTTTTTACCGCGCCGCGCTTCAGGAGTTCACGCTGATGCGGAATTCGGATTGGAGGAACTTTAAATGAGAATCAGTTCAGCTAAAACGGTTGACCCCAAAGCATATGACACGCATAGCAGAACCCATCTATATAAAACAACAAGTATTGTCCAGTCAATATTGACTGAAAACCATCCAAAATTGCTTAACGACGCTATTTATGGGGTAGGGGAATGTCAAAAACAAATCCGCAATGTTATAAAAGACATCATTCGTCATGAGAAACTCGATGTGCCCGATATGAGTATCAATGAAATTGCCTGGGAGGTCTATAAAATTATTATTGGCTATGATGTGATCCATGACCTTCTTCTTGATCCGGAGATAACAGAAATATGCGTAAATGGTCCATATCAAATCACTTATAAAAAGAATGGAGTCCGGTATTTGGCCAAGGATATACAGTTTGCCGATCTGGCCCATCTTGAAAAAATAACGGAACGCATCTTGCTCACCTGCCACTCGGAAGCCAACGAGGGCAGCCCTATGGTGGATAATGCCTGGCTTTCGGATCGAAGCAGGGTTGTCATCAATAAAAGCGCCATCGTCCCAAGCCATGGAATTACCTTAAATATCCGGAGATTTAGGGATAAAAACTTCTCTCTGGAAGAACTTGAAAAGATCGGGATGTTAAAGACAGCGGAGAGAGGCAAATCTCGCAACTCTCCTAACAAAGGGTATGAAGATATCACAAATATCCCAGGCGAGAAACATTCTTTCCGGCAGCTTGATTTTATCCGGGATGTGGTAAGAGCGGGCGCTACAATCATCGTGAGCGGCGGGACTCACACCGGAAAAACAACCTTGATCCGTACCCTGGCCTCAATCTTTCAAGACCTTATTCCGGATAAAACCGGGCCGGACGATCCCCAAAGCGGTTTGCGGATAATCACTATTGAAAATGGGCCGGAGCTGCAGCTGGTAAAATACTACCCCGGTCTGGAGGTTGTTGAAATGCTGGAGCGCGACACAAAATACAATCCTATCGGGGTAGAGGAAATCTACCCGCAGGTTATGAGAATGGACCCGGATGTGATTTTGGTCGGCGAGATCCGTTTTCCGGTTGAGGCCATGTATACGCTTAGGGCCATGCGCTCCGGCCATGCCAATACAATGGCGTCAATTCATACCTATGATGCTGAAGCCTGCTGCCAGGAATTAAGAACCAAGGTTCAAGCGATCTCCAATGTCAGTGATAAGGTCATTAACACTGAAATCGTCACGGCAGTAGACATTATTATTCAATTAGGAATAGTGGATAGAAAAATTGAAATTACCCAAGTCGCAGAATTGGAGCTGGATGCGGAGTGCAATATTGTGATTAAAGATATCTTTAAAAGAGACAGCGACGGAAAAATGTTCTTTAACCCCATAAGCAAAAAACTTGTTTATCGTCTTATGGCCAAGGGCAGAAAGAACGCCGGTGATGTTAAGAGGTGGTTGGTATGACGCTTGTTCTTTGTTATGGAATAAGCATGGGGATTTTATTGTCTGTAATCACCTGGTTTCTTGGGAAAAATGAAAAGAAGCAAGTGTCCATATTCTTTAATAATAGGGTTAGCCAATTTCAGGATAAAGTGAAAAACAGCATCAGGATAAGCAATTTTGCAAAATATTATAAGCAAAGAATCTATATAACAAATTTGAAGGTGAGCATAAAAGCTCTCTTTTTTATGAGTATCGGGTTTAGCTTTATTTCCTTTTTCCTCTCAATATTGACCCTTTCGGAGAAAATTCCGAATCCCACTTACCAGAATCCGGAGGTTGTAATCGTGAGCCATAATATTTTCGGCATGATTATTTTTACGGTTATCGGCTTACTGATACCCTGGGTAATAATAAATCTAATCTATCACAGTACGCGGAGAAGGCTGAATAAACAGGCCTTGAACACTTTCAGTCTTATCTTAAACAATTATATTGTCCGTAATAATCTTGAAGCCGCGACCTGGAATTCAATTGCCGCCATGCCTTCTCAAATGCGTTCTTTGTTCAGCCGGATCCAGTCCCGGGTTAATAAAGGGGAAGAATTCGACACGGTTGTATACAAAGTGTCTATAATTTTGAAACTGCAGTCTTTCAGGGACTTTTACAACGTTATCGTTTCTTCGAGGCTGGCTGGGGGCAACACCGAAGAGCTTTTATACAGGCTTACGGACAAAATCAGATCAAGAAAAAACAGGGCGCAATCAATTAAAGAGGATCTTAATCCTTTAATCTCCAAAGCGGTGGCTTTTACACTGGTAATGATTCTTACGTATCTGGGCGTAAGCCTTGTTTGGCCGGATTCATTGGCTCTGGTAAAACAATCTTCATTAGGACACATTTATACGAATGCCATCATTATTTCTGTCTTAATTGAGGCCGCGCTATTGTTGAAATTCTTATCAATGGAGGATTAGGTAAGTATGGGTATACGCTTGATTTGTTCTATAGGAATATCCTTGGGGTTGACTCTGCTTTTGGCAGCGTTTTTTATTAAGACTAACCGCAGGGAGTCGAGGAGAATAAATTCTCTTGGCACTACCGAGCTTTCGTATAGACAAGCCCAGGATACTGCTTCAGAAAAACTTCGCAAAAAGACGGCAAATTATATCTCTAAATTATTAAGCAAAACCCCGAGGCAGAATCGCTCGGCTTACATGCTGGAAATACTCAAACAGCCTGGAACAATGCCGATAGGATATGCTGAATATTTGATTTTTAAAAGATTATCCCCCTTCATATTCGCCATTCTTTTTGGCTGTGCGGGCTTTTCCACGAAAGATTTGCTGATGGCAATAGGACTGATTTGTACAGGCTTTTTTGTGGGGAGCATAGCGCCCACGGCCATACTTGCGTATTTTTACAACCAGTACAAAAATGCGCTCATCAATGAGTTGTCGGAAATCATGGCCTATATCGTTGATTTACGAAAAGCGGGACAAACCATAGCCGATTCTATTCGCGGGGCCTTATTCGCGACCAATAAATTGCGGCCTCACTTGGAAAAACTCCTGCAGGGTATGTCCATAACAGGGCCAAAACCGGCGCTTGCCAAATTGAGTAAAGAGACAGATATCGATGAATTGAAAAACTTAGCGGATATTTTAATGCAATCTATCACCATCGATAGTTCCAATATGGTTGCCTATATGGCCAGCCGGTCCCGGGACATTGAATATATTGAGGGATTAAAAGAAATAAGGCGGTATAAAAACAAAAAAATGCTTGTCGAAGCCTTGACCGCAATTCCTTTTATCATGATCCCGGTAATCATTCTTGTCCCGCTACTATACCAGGCCAACCAAAGCCTTGGCCAAATTATGTAGGAGGTGGCAATATGTGAAAAAAATTGTCTGCTGTCTGGCAGCAGTGCTGTGTGATGAAAGGGGGGATCTGGTTCAAAATATCGTCTTGCTGTTCGGGGGCATTCTGGCAATGGTAGGCATTGCGGTCATTCTTTACAATACAATAACCGCTAAAATTGCCAATGACTCAGCCGGAATGAGCAAACTAAATTAAGAAGGGGGTTATTTTTTTTATGGGCAAAATTCTGAAAAACCTTTATAAAGATGAAGGCGGAGATCTGGTTCAAAACATCATTTGGATCTTCGGCGGTGTTCTGGCCACGGTGGGAGCCGTATCGGTGTTGTTTGTTACGATCCGGAGCAAATTGACGGATATGAACGCCGGTGTAAATGCGATTACAACGCCTTAAATGGTTCTCAGGCATTGATTAAAAACGGAGGTGAATTTTTATGGCCAATACTTTATATAGCCTTTACAAAGATGAAGGCGGCGATCTTGTTCAAAATATCATTTGGATTTTCGGCGGCGTTTTGGCCACGGTGGGAGCTGTTTCGGTGCTGTTTGTTACAATCCGGGGCAAACTCACCAGTATGAATACCAGTATAACCAACATCACGACTCCTTAGTGGTAATATTCCTCACCGTGAGGAGGAAGGGAGAGGGCGGATAGTATACGTTTAGACGTATGCTATCTGCTTAAAATTATGCTGAAATTACGAAAAGAACCAATGAGAAACCCCCATAATGAACGGGGATCCACCTTGATTGAATTCTTAATAGTCTTTGTCTTATGGATGGCGATATTCTTCACCTTCATATCAATGTTTTTCCTTAATAATCTGCAGGGTTCCATGGTTAACGCTGTGAATCTCGGGTTGGAAAAGGCTGCTATTGTTGGAGGTACTACGACAGAGGTCCGAAGTCTAATTAAAGATCAGCTGAAACACACCGGCGTCGATACCGGTTTATTTGCGATTACCGGATCGGGCAGTGATGCCAGCCGTGTTGCATACGGACAATATATAACCATTTCCATAACTGGACCCCGAAAATTTACCGATTGGTCAAGCGGGCATCCGGTTTCCAAATCGGAGACGGTTACGGTGACCAAAATCATCATGAGTCAATATCTGCCTTGATGAGGTGTTTATGAAGAAGCTATTTAACATAATCAAAGACGAACGGGGTTCATCTTTAATTGAACTGCTGATTTTTCTAGGTATTTCTCTTGCCCTTATTGGCTGGGGGACGGATTACTACCATGCCATAAACATTAAACGGGGAATAACGGACAGTGTAAAATTTGCTGCTTTAGCAGCCAGCCAGCAAACCGACCAAGCCAAATTAAATCAAGGAGTTTTGGCGATAGACCCAGCGCAAGCGGATGCTGCTTTTCTAGAGATGTTAAAGAAAAATTTGTCTTTAGACAACAGCCTGAATCCGCTGCCGGGCTCGCCGGTTATTTATGTCAATAAAGCAACGCTTTATTATAAAACCTATAATTCTGATGTTTTGCCGACAGTAAGCCCGATTGACGGTCACGCTATCACTGAGCCGTCCTATGTGGCGTACATCGAAGTCAGAGTAAGACATGGTTTTACCCAAATCGTAAATTCAACCCCCTATTGGACTATCAAAGTAGCCAAAGACGCTGCTTTAAAAATCTCACCATAATTTGAAAAGTAAGGATGATGCAAGAAATGGTCAATGATTTAGCATGGCTGATCCCTTTAATGATGCTGTCAATTTGTGTTCTGACGGATTGGCGGAAGCTCAAAATATATAATTGGGTGACAATACCCGGGTTGATTATCGGAATAATTTATGTCATATACGCCAAAACATATTCCGTAAGTTATGGCTTTTCTTTCTTATTCCTTTTCTTGATTCTCTTATTCGTCTATTCCCACGGGGCGATGAGGGGAGGTGATGTTAAATTGCTCTTGGCTCTCAGCCTGTTTTTAACACCCTGGGCCTTCTTCTTTAATTCAGCACTCTTTATGTTTTCAGCTTTCTTTTATTTCTTCTTTCAAACTGTACGGGTTAAAGGCTTATCCCAGACTATTAATGATGTAAAAACAGATTCTTTTGTTTTGATCGCTTTCGGAGAAAATAATAATTCCTTTGCAAATGGCGTCAAAAGAAGGATCTTCCCCGGTGGAGGAGCCGCGTTGATCTCTATATGCTATATACTTACTTCATTTTTGTTTTCGTATTAAAATTATTTTTAAGGGGATGTGAATATGGTGAAATGGGAATTGGATGTTTCGGATAACTTAAATCAAAGAACGGAAGGATTCAGCGCTTCGATAGGGATGAGCAGGGAAAGGTTTATCAGGCTTGCCATATTGTCTCAGCTGGAGGAAATGGAGATGAATATGGACGAGCGACGCAGAACTGCTGACCCGTCGGAGAAAAAAACACTTTCCCAAACCTATATTAAAATAGGTGATGAGGATGTTCCGGTAGATCCGAAAGGAGGATACGACCATGTTAAAGTTAAGAGTTAAAACATTTTCTATTCTGCTTCTTGTTATGTCCTTGATTCTTTTTGGATGCAGTGCCAAAAAGACCGAGCCGGTACAAAATGTTCCGGTCCAGCAGGATATCCAGACTCAAAAAGACAATCAAAGCCCGGAAAAAGAGCTTGAGCCGATTAAAGAGGTTGAACCTCAACAAGCTCCGCAGCCGGAAGTCAAAACCGAAACAAAAACTGAACCTAGTGCTGAACCCAAAATCCAGCCAGAGACGGAGCCGGTTGCGCCAAGTAAGCCGGAGCAGAAACCTTCTGCCAATTCCGGGTTATCTTTGTATAGCTTGGGGCATCAGGTCGATGTCCAAAATAATGCTGCCAAAACAGACAAAGAAAAAGCTGCTTATGAAGCGGCCGCCCGGTGGCTGGTAGAGTTTAAATCTACCGATTATAAGAAGCTTGAAGCAATGTCGCAAATGCCGGGAAGCAGTTACACGACGGCGAATTTCCAGAATTCGCTGGACAACTTTTTTCCGAATTTCAAATCGGAAAGCATCAAAAACAAGGATACCAGACAAGTGAAGTCTTTATGCCTTGACGATATAAGTTTTAATCAAATCCCCCAATTAAATAATCAGGAAGGGGCTTTCCTGAAGCTGACCATCGTCATCAATGCGGCGCAAAACGGCGGCAACTTTTGGGTAAGCAAATATGAGGAAAGAATTATTTTGCTGCAGGTAAACGGGGTTTGGAAGGTCGACTCGGAAGAAAACACCCAGCTGAAGATGTAGGGGGTATGCTTATGAATTTAATAGCCAAAGATGAGTTGTATCAGTTCCGAAAATTCAACAACAAATACGAAAGGGAGCTTCGCAGCTGTGTTTACCAGGAAATTATGTCCGGCATGAGTTCCGGGGAGATTCTCGACGTTATTGCCGGCAATAAGAACTTGATGTTCTCCATGTCTCTCAAGCAAATAAAACGGCATAAAGAGTATTTTGAGGGCGATATCGATTTCAAGAAGATGGCTGCCGCGGAAAATATTACTTATCCTGATAAAACTACTTTGATCGTAAAAACGACGCATGCCTGCAACCTGCATTGTCCGTATTGCTACGACGTGATGTTCCGCAAGGATCTTGACGCGGAAGGCAACAAAGTCACGCTGGAAGTGGTCAGGCAGATTTTAAAAGTGTTCAAAGACGTGAATGTCGGCACTTGGATCTGGCACGGCGGGGAACCTTTACTGATCGGAAAAGAATTTTATGATGAAGCAAACGCCCTGATTAAGCAGCAATTCAAGAAAGTCAATATTTGCATGCAATCCAACTTAACGCTGATTGACGATGAGAACGCTGCTGTTTTGAGGAAGTGGAACATCCGACCGGGCTTCAGTTTCGATGGCTTGACAAACCATTTGACCCGGAAAAATACCAACAGGTTGATGCGGTCCATTGCCACAGCAGACAAAAACGAGGTCTTGGGCGGCGCCATCATGATCATTACGAAAGATAATATCCACAACATGATTGACGATTACGAATACTTTAAACGCTTAGGTCTGGGCTGCAAGATGAATCTCATCTTTGCGGCCCATAAAAATATGAATTCCTATACCCTGGACGGGAAAATGGTTGCTGAGGAAATCTGCAAATTCTTTGACTATTGGATCTTAGACACTTATAGACCGGCTGATTCGGATCTGTGCGAGCGATATCTGATGGCCGCCTTGGATGCCGGCGGTTCCTGCGCTTTTACGGATTGCGCCGGAAAGGATTACTGGTTTTCAACCCAGCCCGACGGTACGATTTATCATTGCGGCCGGGACTGGCCGGAGAGCGCCGACGTTTCTTTCGGAAATATTTTTGAGATGGAATCCGTTCAGGATATCTTAAATCATCCCAACCATATAAGATGGTACGAGGGAATCCGGCGGATGCTGCAGCATTGCAGTGATTGCGATTATTTCTACAGCTGCCATAGCGGCTGCTACAATGACAATATCCAGTATGATTTGACCATGAATAAGCCGGAGCCTGAAAATTGCTACACCCACCGGCACGTGATCAGCCATATCATACGGGTTATTAATGAGATTGATTATGACGATATGCCGAAATATAACCCAAGATTCTTGAACTTTTTATTCAGGCATCAATTCCGGAGCGCCAAAATGATGAAAAATATTTTAGAAGAATCGATTAAACGGATCGAAACTCCTGTCAATGCGGAAAACAAGCTGAAGGAGTTTCTCGCGATTTAAAGAGAGGTTGATATGATGATCAATATCTTTAAGAAAAAGCAAAAATTCCAACCCCCGAACCAGCCGCAGGAACTGTACTACTCAGTTCCTTTATTATTTGACTATGGGTATATTCAGGACTTGATAAAGCTTAACAGCCAGGATAAGGCGAAGTATAAAATCCGTTCCGTATATAACAGCCTGCCTGTTACATCCTACGCCAAATCAGGGTATGAACATGGCCGGTCGGTTAATTTGCAGGAAGACAGCGGCAAAATCCGGACAATGGAAGATTTAAGGTCTTATATCAAAGAGCTTTCCGATAACGGGATGGCGTTTATTTATCTGATGAATAATATCTCAACTATTTCCCTGTATGACTTTGAATCCAACATTCCCCAGTTGAAGCAGTTTGTCGAGCATCTGGCGGATATCGGGGTGAGAGGCATTACGGTTGGGAGCCAGCTTCTTGCCGACTTCTTGAAAGAGGAATTCAGCGGGTTGGCGGTAAACGCTTCAACGATGATGGATATCCGGTCAATAAACCAAGCGAAGTATGTCAGCGAAAATCTAGGGATTTCCAATATCATTCCTGCTTCCGATCTCAATAAAGATTTTACTTTTATTGAATCCTTTAAAAAGCTGTTGCCTGATGTTGGCTTGGAGTTGATGGCCGATGAGGGCTGTATTTTTTGTTGCCCGACCAAGAATATTCATTATGCCTTGTTCGGCAAGCAGGAGAATATTCATAAATGCAGCCCTTTGTTCCGGGAATTTCCTAAATTCATCTGCGATCAGATTACCTTTAGAAGTCCTGCGATTCAAATGGTGCTGAACAGGATTATTTACCCTTGGGAAATCCCCTACTATGAGAAAATGGGGGTTAACAGCATCAAGCTGGTCGGAAGGGATCACCCCAAGCCGGAATTGGTCAATAAGATAAAGGCGTATATGCTTGGCGTTACCGATCCGGAATATGCGTTGAATGAATTCTATAATACTTACAATTCACGTTTTATGAACAGAGTTTTCCATCCGTACGGGACGCTGAAGATGAAGGAAATATTTGAATTTTTGCCAGAACTGGATTATTTCATGGAAAAGAAGCCGCAATGCGCCTCCCAGTGCGGGGCTATATGCAAGTATTGTTTCAATAAAGCGGAGCAGATTGAGAATTATGTTGCGGGGAAAGGGCAGGGGGGTCCATTGTCCTGTGCTGTAGGTGAATGATATGGCAAGAACGTTTTCGAGATTAAAAAAATTGCTGTTTGCCTTTGTTTCATTAAGCATCCTGCACGCTTCAATAACCCAAGACCTGGTTCTTGACA
The DNA here is from genome assembly GCF_040931655.1 of Dehalobacter sp. TBBPA1. NCBI lineage: Bacteria > Bacillati > Bacillota > Clostridia > Eubacteriales > Desulfitobacteriaceae > Dehalobacter > Dehalobacter sp. TBBPA1. The sequence goes on from NZ_CP162385.1 coordinate 390,854, forward strand.
ACAATCATCCGGATCGGCCCAAAGCCAAGGAGGGCAAATACTCCAAGGCTTTGGGCCTTAAGTTTTCCTTGCAGCCCGAGAAAGCTTTCGCTTGGGTGGAATGGTCCTGGCCCAATTCCGGATGGACCAATTATGGGAATTATGGTGCTTACACCGATGTCTACAACAATACGTATGGCAATTATGTAAATTGGAATGCCAATTATTCTAATGCCGGTGTTTGGGAAAACCATACGCAATGGGAAAACCATACTGAAACATGGAGCCAATACTCGAACTGGACTGCTTATTCCAATTACAGCAACTATAGCAACTATAGCAACTATGGCAACTATGGTGATTGGGGCGCTTACAGCAATTATTCCAATTATAGCAACTGGAATAATTGGGCACCGCCCCCCTCGGTTGCGGCAAGCGTGCAGGCCGTCGCCTTTCCTAATACCACAATCCAGATTACAGCAACAACAACCGGGAGCACCACTTCCGTCACTGCGAACAATTCCTTAAATTCAACAGTAATTGCTTTTACAAATAATGGTGGAAATACATGGGTGGGATCTTTTACGATCCCCGCCGGGACAACTGTTCAGCCGATTACTTTTTATGTTACTGCCAGTAATAGTTCAGGATCGAGCAATGCAGTTGCCATCACAAACGTTAAGCACTTCCAAAATGTAATTACCCGGTAAATTAAAGTATCATTGCTATTTTTTTGCTGTCCGGAATGTTATATAAAGATATCTCTTTATCCTTTTTAATTACTATTTATGCCACCAGTGGCGTGGCGGAATGGAGGTTCCTATGAATATCATGTTAAATAATTACTGCAACTTAAATTGTTCATATTGCTTTGCAAACTGTGATCCGAAGAACAAGGCCGATATTTCTGATGACAATTATGATTATATAATCAATTTTTTTAAGAAGTCGGCGCATGCTGATTTAAGGCTGCTCGGGGGGGAGCCGACGCTGCATCCGAACTTCGAAAAGTGGGTGAATCAAGGAATAGAGGATTCGTTTTTCCGGAGAATCCAGATTTTCACCAATGCTATTGCTTTAGATAATGCATTAAGCCGATCTATTGTGGATAATAAGGTTTCGTTTTTGATTAACTTAAATAGACCGGATGTAATCGGTGAACATCTATATAATAGGACAATAGACAATGTAGAAAACCTGGTATTCGAATATCGCAGAAGGAATATCGAGCCCCAGGTTACTCTCGGCATTAATATCTTTGAGCCGGATTTTCAATATAAATATATTATTGAGCAAAGCAAAAGGCTTAAATTAAAGACCATTCGGTACAGTATTACGGTGCCTTCAGATAATAACCAGAAGGGCAGTCTTGAACATTATGAAATTTTTGTTCCCTTATTAGTTGACTTCTTGGATGATTGCCATAGAAACGGGGTCTCTCCTCATGTTGATTGCAATAATCCGCCCAAGTGTATCTTTACAAATGAGCAGCTTGTGAATTTCATCTACTCGAGTTTTGATCTGATTTACAAGGGGATATGTTCGCCGGTTATGGATATAAGACCCGACTTGAGCGTCGCCCGATGTTTCGTTTTTGAAGAATATCTAAGTGTGAATATTAAAGACTTTAATACCGTTCAAGATGTCAACGATTTTTTTCTACGTGAGATTGACAGCAAAAGATATAGTAATCCTCCGTTTAAGCAATGCCCCGGATGCCGGTTTTGGGATGAAAAGAAATGTATCGGCGGTTGTTTAGGGTATAGTGTTAGGGGAAAATCATCTGTTTGCTATACCAGACAACTATCCTCGCGGTGATAGTATAGTTAATTCAGTTAGACGAAAGAACCGATTATGTGTACTAAGCACATATCCGGTTTTTTGGTAAGTTGTACTAATTTGAAATACTTCCAATGCTTCATTTTCAGTAGGGGAAAGGGGTCAGGAAACTCTCATATGAAATTACATAAATTTACAAAATTATCTTTCCTACTTGACTAATATATAGTAAAATATTTGTATATTGACAGAATAATACATAAATGTATATTATTTCAAAGAATAAATATTTGGGAAGTAATTTATTCTGGAGCCGGAAGTTGTAACAGAAAAAATGATTCAGATTCCTGTTGATTTCAAAGTGGCAAAATTTTTATAAGATTCATGCCTAAAATCTGAAAAGCTTATAGAAATTTAATTGGGAGATTATGTTATGACAAAGAGGAAAAGGCGTCAATTATTCTCTATGCCCTCAGAAGAGAAAAGATAATGCAGATGGTCTAAGTAAAACAAGGCCATCTGTTTTTTTGTGGTCGACATAATACTTTTAAATATGACAGATAGTTATAAAGATTGAAAAGTGTAAAAACGGTGGTAGCAAGTGTCGTTAAAAATGGTTGAAACAAAAGCCTGGGGTTTTTTTGTGAAAATAAACACTGATCAGTATTTTTCAGTCTGCAGATTGTTTAAATCTCATGTATAAACCAGAAACTGCCTAGTAGGTTGGATTATATCGGACAAACTCGCAGCAACGCCAGGCTATTTCATGTCCATACCAACGTATATAAGGCAAAAACTATACGCATATACAAGCTTTATCACCGATTGATAAGGCAACATAAGCCAAAAGGCGATAATGATTCAACAGGTAGCATACTGTTTGATACGATAGCTTTTTTAGCCGAGTTTACGTTCACATGTAAGCCAGGCTATTTTCATTTATATAGGAATATTCACATATTTTTTGTTTCTAGTATTTATTTTTGGTTTTTGCAATCAGACATGTCTTTTATGGAGAGCTTAGGCTGCCGTTCTCCGCCCCTCTGTTTTGGTTTTTTAAAAAAATCAAAACGGAGGTTTGATATGAAAAGGATCAATTTACGGGATTATTACCCGGCTGATATACCTGATTTTTTTGTTCAAGTGACTGATGAGGTTGCGGATCAGCTCAAACAGTTTAACCGAAAGGATCATGCAGACCATGAACGCAGGCGTGTACACAAGGCGTATTACTCTCTTGATGCTAATGACGGTATTGAAAAGGATGTAATCTTATTGGTTTTATCTCCGGAGGAAATCTATGAAAGAAAAATGAGCAATCAGGAATTGTATGCCGCTATAAACAGCTTGCCGGAAAAGCAGGCGAAGCGTCTTTATGCTCATTTCTTTCTGGATATGAGCATAGCTCAAATTGCTAGGATTGAAAGGGTTGGCAAAAGCAGAGTATCGCATTCGATTAATAAGGCGCTGAAAAATATTGAACAATTTCTTAAAAGTAATATGTAAGGGGGGATGCAAACGGCTAAAAATCTGTGATAGAGGTATTTTCTCTACCCCTTTACTTAGTCTTTGAAAATTGAGTACCAGTAATTCGACATTTTCGATTTTTACTATAAAATCAATGTTATTAATAAACTGTTGATGCTCAATATTTCTATAAAGTAATTACATTTACAATCTAAAATAGGGTTTTAATTATATATACTATAATAAGTGTAAAATTAATTATAGTATGATATAATAAAGCCGATTAAAGGCGAAAGGAGGGATGACCATTGGCCGATAAAAAGGCAAAAAACCGAGTGCCGATTTACCTGAACATAGCAGAACTCAACCACGGGCAATCTTCCAAGCGCATCAAGGAAGTGGTTGAGAAAGATGCGACGGGAATTATTCAGAAAAATGGTAAGCCCTTAGCCGTGGTTATCCCTTATGCCCGATATAAAGACCTGTACGAGAAAGGGGAAGACATCTGATGAACATAAACGTATCAGAGAAATCAAACTTCATCTGGAGAATTGCCGACCTGCTTCGCGGCGATTACAAGCAAAGTGAATATGGGGATGTCATTCTACCGTTTACCGTACTGTGCCGTCTGAACAGTGTTCTTGCCCCGACCAAAGATGCGGTTATGGCTCTGCACAAGAGGGGCATTTACAAGACCGAATACGCAAGACTGGCAGGCTTCCGACAAGTAACAGGAGGCTTGAAGTTCTACAACATAAGCGAGTTCACGTTCGCCAAACTGAAGGACGACGCAGGAAACATCGCCGACAACCTCACGGATTATATCAAGGGGTTTTCGGAGAACGCCCGCACGATACTGGAGTCATTTGACATCTACTCACAGATCGCGCGGCTCGACAAGGCAAACCTGCTCTATCTCGTGGTTACCAAGTTCGTGGATGACATCGACCTGCACCCCGATCATGTTTCGAATAATGAGATGGGCTACATTTTCGAGGAACTCATCCGAAAGTTCTCCGAAATGTCCAACGAGACCGCTGGCGAACACTTCACCCCGCGTGAGGTTATCCGCCTGATGGTCTCTATGCTTTTCACGCCGGATATGGAGAAAATCTGTGAGCCGGGCTTTATGGCAAAGTTGTACGACCCAGCGGCCGGCACGGGCGGCATGCTCTCGGCGGGAATTGAGTATGCCGCCGAACTGAACGATGGCGCGCTGATTGAGGTCTACGGTCAGGAATTGAACGAGAAGACCTACGCCATTTGCAAGTCCGACACGATGATTAAAGGTAAGGGCTACGAGAACATCCACCTTGGTAATAGCTTCACGGATGACAAGCTTAAGCACGAAACCTTTCACTATATGCTCTGCAACCCGCCCTTTGGCGTGGAATGGAAGAAGTATGAGAAGTTCATCCGCGACGAAGCCGAAGATCAAGGCTATGCCGGACGCTTCGGGGCGGGCTTGCCTCGCGTGTCAGATGGTTCGCTGCTGTTCCTTCAACACATGATCAGCAAGATGATGCCCGTTGCCGAAGACGGCTGCCGAATCGGTATCGTCTTCAATGGCTCTCCACTCTTTACCGGCGACGCAGGGAGTGGCGAAAGTGAAATCCGCAGATGGATTATTGAGAATGGCTGGCTTGAAACTATTATCGCCTTGCCCGACCAGCTTTTCTATAACACAGGCATCCTGACCTACGTCTGGATTGTCACCAACCGCAAGAAGAAGACGATTAAAGACAAAGTCCTGCTGATTGATGGAACATCTTTCTTTGAACGCATGCGGAAACCGCTCGGTGAAAAACGTAAGACGCTTACTGATGAGCACATAAAGGCGCTGACCGGCATATATGGTGACGCACTCTTGGGAGCAACGAAAAGCGAGCTCTGCAAAATCTTTAATGAAGATGACTTCGCCTACTGGAAGGTGACAGTCGAGCGTCCGCTCCGACTGAACTTCCAAGCAAGCACGGAGCGCATTGAACGTATCCGCGAGCAAACGGCATTTGCTAACCTTGCCACAAGCCGCAAGCGCAAGCCAGAGGAAATTGCCAAGGAAGTCGCCGAAGGCCAAGAATTACAGGAAGGCATCGTGGCTGCCATCGGGACGATTGATGGTACTGTGCTATACAAGAACCGCACAGAATTCTCAAAGGTGCTGTCCAAGGCAATAGAAAAAGTGGGGCTTGACGTGAAGACTCCGCTGTTGAAGGCCATCCTTGCCGCGCTGTCCGAAAAGGACGAGACTGCCGACATCTGCACCGACGCCAAGGGCAACCCCGAACCCGATCCAGATTTGCGCGACACCGAGCAGATTCCATTCAAAGAAGACATTACCGTCTACATCGAGAGGGAGGTCAAGCCTTACGCGCCCGATGCGTGGGTGGACGATTCCAAGACCAAGAAGGGGTATGAGATTCCGTTCACGCGGCACTTCTATAAATACACGAAAATCGGCGACGCCGAGGAAACCCTCCGCGACATCCAGTCGCTTGGCGCAAAGATTCAGACTGCGATTGCCGAACTGTTCGGGGAGGTATGAGCCGTGGAGAGATATGCAAGCTATAAGGATAGCGGGATATCGTGGTTAGGCTTGACACCTTCACATTGGACAGTCGGAAGGATTAAGAATCTCATGTCCCTCCAACGTGGATACGACTTATCGCAAGACAATTTTGTTGAAGGAGATGTGCCTGTATTCGGTTCAAACGGTATAGTCGGTTATCATAATGTTGCCACAACGAAAGCCCCCGGAATTACCATAGGGCGCAGCGGCAGTATCGGTGCGGTCAACTATGTTGACACTGATTTTTGGGCGCATAACACGGCAATATATGTCAAGGACATGAAGAACAATAATGCTCGATATTTGTATTATGTGTTGCTCAGTTTCAACATAGCTAACTTGGGCAACGGTTCTGTTGTTCCAACGCTTGACCGAAAAAACGTGGAAACTATGCCGTTCTCTTTCACGCTTAATTCAGAAGAGCAATTGGCAATAGCAATGTATCTTGACAGGCGCACATCAGCAATCGATGAAGTCCTCACCGACCTGCAAAGTCAAGCCGAGATGCTCGATACTTACAAGCGGGAACTCATCGCAGGTGCGGTCACAAAGGGGCTGGACAAAGCCACGCCGTCGAAGGATAGCGGCGTGGAGTGGATTGGCGAGATCCCGGTACATTGGGAGCAACACCCGCTGTTCACCGTGGCGAAGGAGAATATGGTCAGGAACACCAGCATGGCTTGTAATAATCTCCTGAGCCTCAGCTACGGTAAGATTATCAAAAAGGACATCGACACAAACTTCGGTTTGCTGCCTGCCAGTTTCGAGGGCTATCAGATAGTTCAGCCGGGATACACCGTGCTTCGCCTGACCGACCTGCAGAACGACAAGCGCAGTTTGCGAACGGGGTTTGTGACCGAAACTGGGATAATAACCTCGGCTTATTTGGGGCTGATACCCTCACTGCAACTTGACAGCAAATACTTCACCTATTTGCTTCACGCTTACGACCTGCTGAAAATCTATTACGGTCTTGGCGGAGGGCTTCGGCAGACTTTGAAGTTCACCGATATGAAGCGACTGCCCGTGCTGACACCACCAATGACAGAGCAACAGCAGATTGTCGAGTTTATAGATTCAAAGAGCACTAAGATTGACGGCCTAATCGCCGACATCAAAGCGCAGATAGATAAATTGAAGCAGTACCGCCAAATCGTGATACACGGTGTGGTCACAGGCAAAATCAAGGTAACGGAGGGATAAGACATGGCTATCGACACCAAGGAGCGCACCTTTGAGCAGGAAATAGAATACTGGCTGACGCAGGGAGCAAAGAAAGCTGAGTTATACGTCAAGGGCAGCCCCTCCGACTTCAGCCGCGAGTACGCAATGGACATCAAGGCAGTTATCAATTTCGTCAAAGACACTCAGCCTGACGAATGGAAAGCGCTCATTAAGCGACACGGCAGCGAGAACGCCGCAGAGGCAGAGTTTCTCAAACGTCTGAATGCAGAACTCAATCAGCGCGATATTATAGATGTGCTTCGGCACGGCATTGTTGACCTCGGCATACCCGTTCGGCTCGCCTATTTCAAGCCCGGCAGTGGCATGAACAAAAGTGCGACCGCACTATATGAAAAGAATGTCCTGCAGATAACGCGGCAGGTCAAATACAGTCTGCAGAGCGAGAACTCCATTGACGTGGTCATCTTCCTGAACGGGCTTCCTATCATCACGATTGAACTGAAGAATCCGCTCACTGGGCAAACCTATAAAAACGCCATCAACCAGTATAAGAACGACCGCAGTCCGCGTGAAGTGCTGCTCACCTTCAAAAAGCGGGCTATCGTACATTTTGCCGTGGACACCGAACAAGTATGGATGACAACATGGCTTCGTAAGCAGGACACAGTTTTTATCCCATTTAACAAGGGCTACGACAAGGGTGCGAGCAATCCGCCTGTGGAAAACGACTACCGCACATCGTACCTCTGGAAAGAAGTCTTACAGCGGAATAGCCTGCTCGACATCCTCCATCGTTTTGTGCAGGTGACGAAGGACGAGAAGACGGGCAAAGAGAAGCTGATATTCCCGCGCTACCACCAGTTGGATGCCGTCCGTAAAATCGTCAGCGACGTTTACACCAGCGGCTCGGGCAAGAACTATCTGATTCAACATTCGGCGGGTTCGGGCAAATCGAACTCTATTGCGTGGCTCGCCCACCATCTTGCGAACCTGCACGATGCAAACGACGATGTGGTGTTCCACAGCATCATCGTAATCACTGATCGCCGAGTTCTCGATAAGCAGCTTCAGCGCGACATTTTCAATATGGAGCATAAGCAGGGCGTGGTGGTGCGTGTAGATAAAAACTCCAAACAGCTGACCACAGCATTGGAAAAAGGCGATAAAATCATCATTTGCACCTTGCAGAAGTTTCCATTCGTGGACGTGCAGAAGGTGGCGACGGCGGGCAAGCGTTTCGCCATCATAGTTGACGAGGCGCACTCCTCTCAGACTGGCAAAGCGAGCGAGCGACTGAAAGAGGTTCTGGCAGACATCTCCGCTCAGGGCGAGGATGCCATTGAGAAGAAGTTACACGAGTATGCCGTTGAAGAAGCGAAAGCCGAAGCTGAAGAGAAAGATCCCGATGAGGAAATCGCAGCGGAAATGGCGACCCACGGACAGCAGAAGAATCTTTCGTTCTTCGCATTCACTGCCACCCCCAAGCAAAAGACGATTGAGATGTTCGGAATAAAAAATGCCATCGGAAAGCCGGAGCCGTTTCATGTTTACAGTATGCGGCAAGCCATCGAGGAAGGCTTTATCTTCAACGTTCTCGAAAACCACATAACCTACGAGACCTACTTCCAAATCGGAAAGAAAATCGCCGATGACCCGCTCTACTCTAAGGGTCAGGCGAACAAGGCGCTTGGCAAGTACATGAGCCTGCATCCGCATAACCTCGCCCAGAAGACCGAGGTCATCATTGAGCACTTCCGCTCTCAGGTTCAACACCGCATCGGTGGCAAAGCCAAGGCGATGCTCGTGACTGGATCGCGTCTCCACGCTGTAAGATACTATTTTGAGTTCCAGAAGTATATCAAAAAGATGGGCTATACGGACTTAGGCGTGTTGGTGGCATTCTCCGGCGTAGTCAAAGATAACGTAACTGGACAGTTGGTGGAATACACCGAAGCGAACATAAACAAGTTCCCCGACACCGAAACACCGGAAAGGTTCGAGTCGGGCGAATATCAACTGCTGCTTGTCGCAGAAAAGTATCAGACGGGTTTTGACCAGCCGCTTCTACACACGATGTATGTCGACAAGAAGTTGTCGGGCGTTAAGGCGGTGCAGACGCTCTCGCGCGTCAACCGCACCTGCCCAGGTAAAACGGAGACTTTCATTCTGGACTTTGTCAACAGCCGCGAGGATATTTTAAACGCCTTCCAAGACTACTATCAAGAGACCGGCATCGACGAAACCACCGATCCGAACACCATCTACGACATCAAGAATGTCTTGGACAGCTTCATGCTCTACACAGATAGCGAAATCGACGCCTTTGCGAAGGTGTTCTTTAAGGAGACAAAGAATCAGGGAAACATCGACCTGGCAAGACTGAACTCATTCATCGACCCAGCCATTGACCGCTACAACGCCCTGACCGAGGAGCGAAACAAAGTTGATTTCAAGGGTGCGCTTTCAAAGTTTATACGCCTGTATTCATTTCTCGCGCACATAATCAAACTTGGCGATGAGAACCTCCACAAGTTTTATGCTTATGCTAAATGTCTGCTCCGCAAGCTGCCGAAGGATATCGGCGAGCGAGCCCCAAACATTGACGACGAGGTTTCTTTGCAGTATTACCGCCTCCAGAAGTCATATGAAGGCTCTATACCTCTGATAAAAGAAGACGGGGTGCTATATGGCAAGACCTCCGGCACGGGACTGCCGCTTGAGGATGAAAAAGAAAACCTGTCGGCAATAATCCAAAGGCTGAACGAGCGGCTCGGCACAAACTTCACAGAGATGGATAAAGTTCTTGAGCAGTTCGTACAGGACATGGCAGGCAATGAGGAAATGGTTCTCCGCGCCAAAAACCCGCTCGACCTCTTCAAAATTATTTACGATAATACCATCATGGACGTTGTCCTCAGTCGCATGACAAAAAATCAGGAATTCTGCGAGAGGTATCTGGAAGATGACGAATTCCGAAGGGAAATCGATAAAATTCTTCTTCCGCTCGTTCACGAACGGCTTTCAAAAATGTAATCAGCAAGGCAAAGATATATATCGTATAAATATGTTTACCACAAGCTAGAAATCACGCTGGCGTGGTAGATTGAAAATAAAATTATAATTTCGACGGGTATTCGGATTGTAGCTAAAGAGCTATTCGGGATACCCGTCAGTTATTTTCAAAGAAGGTAGCCATATTAAAAAGCATATTTAATAGTTTTCGCCACTATCTTCTATGTCGCATTATAAGATCACACCTCATAATATAGTGTACGAAAGTGTACGAAAAATTTATTGACGAAATAACAACAGTAAGCTATTCTTAAAGAGAGATGCACAAAGATGTACGAATAATCAGCGAGGTGTCGATATGAAGGCAGACTTAATTGAAAACCTAATAGTCGCTCATTGCAGCGGGGATGAAGGCAAATTCAAAGACGCCATTGAGGTATTAGCTGGAGATGAAGAAAAGAAAGGCAATGTCCCATTGGCTCAGAGAATACGAAATGCCTATAAACTAAAGAAAGTATCAGATAAGAGGAGTGTCGAAACGCCTCTTGATACTATGTCTTTCTCTCCTCAAACAGCGCAGGGATCTGCCCCACGAGACAAGGATAGTTTATTAGAGTTATACGAAATTGTAGAACCAAATGTCGAACTTAGCGACGTCATACTTTCGGACAGCCAGAAACAGATAATAGAACAAGTAATTTCTGAACAGAAGAACTCAGATGAACTCCTAAAGCATAATGTTGCTCCGTCGAATCGCCTTTTGCTTTGCGGTCCACCTGGATGTGGTAAGACGATGACAGCATATGCTATTGGAAATGAGCTTTCTATGAAAATTGCCTATGTTCGCTTAGACGGATTAATTTCATCGTATTTGGGGCAGACAAGCACAAACTTAAGAAAGGTGTTTGACTCTGTTCGAAATCAAAGTATAATCCTTTTTTTGGATGAGTTTGATGCTATAGCAAAAAAAAGGGATGATTCAAACGAATTAGGCGAACTAAAGCGCGTTGTTACTACACTGCTTCAAAATTTTGACAACATGCCCGGCAACGTGTTCCTAATAGCCGCAACAAACCACGAGCACTTACTTGACCCGGCAATCTGGAGGCGTTTCAATGTAACCGTGACACTGGATTTACCGAACAATGAACAGCGTCAGACGCTTTTTAAGAAATGGATAAACGAGCATGATGTCGACATCAAACTTGATTACGCTCTATTAGCTAAAATATCCGAAGGCTTGAACGGCGCACAGATTAAAGAGTTAGCGAATGCGGCTTTTAAAAAATACCTTATAGAAAAGCATTTGAAAACCGAGGATGTCACAACCATCCTCTTGCAACAACTCACCAAATATTCCGGCGACAACGAAGAGGCAATGAAAGTAATGGTTGATATGATCGAACGTGGGGTGTCGACCAGGCAGATCGCCAAAGCGCTCGGTACACCACATACGACTTTGGATTATCAATTAAAGAAATATAGGGGGAAATCAGATGAGCAATGATGAGAGAAGATTCCATCTGTGGATACCACAGGAGGAAGTCGATGAGCTTGAGAAAAAACCAATGGCTATATCCGCTGATCGCGGCCTTGACTTCTCGTCGCATGGAAATATCTTATCTCAAGGGTTGCAGGAGGTTATGACAGCATATTCAAATCTCCAAAATGACTCCCTCAGCGAAGAGGATATCGTGGTCTTTAAAATGGTACTGCCAGAGGGTGAGGATATTTACGCCAAGCGCGATATCGCTGAAAAAGAAGGCCTAAAAATCAATGCAATCAAAGACAAACGGCACGCGGTTGTTAGTACAAACAAATCAATGTTTCAAAGACTTCAAGACCGTGTAGGCACCTATCGGGATTCGGGCAGCCTAAAGCATTTTCAATATGTCGAGGAATTTGAACCGTTTTCAACGGAAGAAAAACAAGCCCGGTCGCTAAAAAAATATTTAGCAGAACAAAAAGATAGCCTGTCAGTCGATGTGCAAATGATGTTTATCCCGAATCTTTCAGATGAAATTCAAGACAAAGCGGCAAGGCGGCTAACTGTAAAAATTAATGAGATGGAAGGCTCACTGCAAGCCGAACCATACAAACTTTCCGATGGAACAACGGTTGTACGAGCTGTAATCCCAATTAAAAATCTTGAGGCGGTTTCTAGTGATGCTGTCATTTACAGAGTTGAGCAAACCTCGTTTTTTCAGGTTAGCCCCAGTGGATTAAATCTATTCGGGTCTGAGATGGGCCTTTCTCCAGACATCGATATTAACGCCCTGCCTGCTGTGGCTGTATTGGATAGTGGCGTGAATTTCCCCGCGGATTTTTCTGCCTTGGTACCTATCCATTGGCAGGCAAGCAGTTGTTCGGGAAGTGGCGGCCCGCATGGTACTGCGGTAGCAAGCAAGGTCGTTTTTGCTCATATCGGAATGCAATTGGCAGAGCCATACCTAACTCCGAGGGCTAAGGTAATTGATTGTGATATCTACGGATCGGATACAAAAGTCCCATCAGACGTTATGGCAAAACGGATTGAAGAGGCAGTTTCAGCCTTCGCTGACGTTTGTAAGATATTCAATCTTTCAACTAATGCTTCCCGTCCGATTGACGGAGACGAATTGAGTATCATGGGTTATCACCTCGACAGCCTTATGAAACAATACATTATCAAGTTTGTGATTTCTGCCGGAAATCATGAACTTGCAAAATCGAGTAGTTCTTTGGAGGAAATACTCGAAGATGATGATATCCGCGTTGCAGAACCAGGTGACGCAATGCTTGGAATAACCGTGGGTGCAGTCGCCGGTATAACGCATAATAATGCATTTAGCGAAGCGAATATTATAACTGCTTATTCACGGACAGGCCCTGGTTTTGCTGGCTTTTACAAACCAGATCTCGTTACGTATGGCGCAAATCTCTGTCATGACCTCACGGTACCCCGTGATCCTTATTCAATTGTTATGGCACCAAACGGCAGACTTGCTGTGGACTGCGGAACATCATTTACAGCACCTGTTGTGGCTGGAGACTTGGCAGAAATGCTTGATGTCACCCCAAATAGTGATGTAATGCTGGCTCAGGCACTTCTCTACAATGGCGCGCAGCATTTGTGGAATACAAAAAAGATAACACAAGAAGAAGCCGATTATATTGGTAATCACTACGGCCGGGGACTATCATCGCCGCAAAATTGTAAATACTCTTCACAATATAAGGTGTCCTTTTTACGATCAGGTTCTCTTAAGCGGCTTACAAAAGAACATGTCAAATTCTTGATGCCCTCGCCCCAAGCTGCACTTAGAGGAAACAACACAACAAAAGTAACCATTACATGCGTGACAAATCCCCCCATTGATAAGACGAAAGGAAGCCAATATCTCGGAGCATACATATCGGCTTCGCTTCATAAATTGGATAAGAACAGGAATCTGAAGGTCGCTAACCCGAAAGTAAGCGACAACCGTACCAAATGGGATACTTGCTATCATTTTTCTAATATCTTCTCAGGTTTCACATCAGGTGATTGGGAGGTATGGTTAGATTTAAGCACACGCTGGGGAACGGAAAACGACGATGAGATCCCCTATGCACTTGTCATTACAATTGAAGATTTAACGAAAACAAACGATATCTATGCAGCTATTATGACTGAGGCTGCAGGACGCTTCCAGCCAATCACGTCTATAAGAATTCCAGTCAGATAGTAGAAAGAACCACACCCAAAAGGTGTGGTTCTTTCTACTATCGCTGGCTCTTAATGAAGGTAATATAACGTTTCACATCTTCAAGTTCTCTTTCAGTGAGTTCCGCAATATCCAGAGCCGAGGATTTCGATTGCGATGCGGTCATCATCGTAGGTAAATCTCCACTCTCTGCTTCATTTAGATATCCTGCAGCAATCATGATGTCATTATAAGGGACATTCAATGCTGCTGCGATTGTCTTTAATATCTTTGGTGAAGGCTGTTTACGGGTGCCATCTTCAATGCGCTTTATTTCGGTATGACTAATTTCAGCTTTTTCAGCGAGTTTTCGGACAGACATCTCAGACTTCTCCCGCTTAGTTTTCACGTAAGACGCTAAGGTATCCAACATGGTACCCTCCTTTCTCATTAATATCATAATAACATTTATGGAACCTAAAAGCAACGATATCCAATAAAAGTGTTGACAAAGAGTTCCAATGGATATACAATAAGGTGGAACCTAAAGGTTCCGCAACAATGCAGACAAAAATATACCATTTAAAATAAGGAGGTAATAACAATGGAAGAAAAAAAGAAAATGGTCACTATTATTGTGGAAGGTACTCCTCATGAATGGCCAAAGGGGGAAATTACATACAGTGAAGTAGTTACCCTCGAAGTCCCAGATTACGCTCAACATCCTGAGATAACGTATTCTGTTAAATACGTGAGGGGTCATGGTAATAAACCGGAAGGCACGCTCTCCCCCGGCGGTTCAGTTAACGTGAAGGAAGGGATGATCTTTAGTGTTTCAGAGACTGGTCAGTCATAATGACGATATAAAGCGTTTAGTAGAAAAGGGATATGCTGTTGGATTCGATAGTAATTATCTTGTTATACGGGACATACCATACTTGGATCAACAACTTCATTTGCGGACTGGTTCATTTGTTAGCAAAATCATGTTCATTGATCAGAATAAGGTCACACAAGATGATCATCAAGTTTATTTTGCAGGTTCTGTACCGTATAATTTTGAGGGTAAACCTATTCCAAATCTTGGTGGAGGCCCTGTTAGGCTCCCTTTGAGTGAGAATAGCAAGGATGTAATCGTGGAACGCTCTTTTTCAAACAAGCCACGGAAAACCGGAAGGTTTTCTGATTTTTTCGAGAAAATTGAAAGCTATGTGTCCATCATATCTGGACCCGCCATGGAGAAATATGACGTAAATCCATACACATATAGAATTGTTGAGCAAGCACAGGAAGACTCAGTATTCAAATTTCAAGATACATTATCATCGAGAGCTGAGATATCCGACTTATCCGCAAAGTTTAAGGATGATGTTATTGCGATTATAGGGCTTGGAGGTACTGGTTCATACGTACTTGATTTTCTCGTAAAGACACCAGTTAGGGAAGTCCGTATTTTTGATATAGACCCTTACTATGTTCACAATGTTTTCCGCTCCCCGGGAAGACTCCAGTCAGATGAACTTGGTAAACTTAAAGTGGAAGTCTACGGCTCGCGATATGAGAACTTCCGAAACGGGCTAAAAGCTGAACCCAAATTTATTGACGAAACAAGTAAAGATGACTTCAGTGACGTAACTTTTGCGTTTGTGTGTGTTGATAAAGGAACCTCGCGTGCTGGTATTATTGAACTTTTGGTTTCAATGAAAATCCCTTTTATTGATGTCGGGATGGGGCTCAGCCGGAAAAATGGAAAACTAAAAGGAATGGCTCGTACTTCTTATTTCTCTACTGATGAAAATCAGATAGCTAAAGAAAAAGAAATGGTACCGCTTACCGACAATCCTGACGATGTTTATAAGACAAATATTCAAATTGGGGAACTCAATGCACTGAATGCTTCTCTGGCAGTAATAAGATATAAGCAGTTAAGGGGGTTCTACATGGAATCTGTGGCCAATTATGATCTGCTGTTTGATATTTCTGACATGAAGATAGTTGGGAGTGATTTGACTGACAACCAAAATGACGAAGTTTAAGTTACAACGAGTTCACTATATGCCGAAGGAGTTAGAACAGGGCGTACTTTATGTTTCGGAGGAATTTGGGGCGGCTGCTCATCTTTGTGCTTGTGGTTGTGGAGCGAAGATCCGGACTCCATTAGGCCCAACAGAATGGTCATTTTCGGAGACTCTGGATGGCCCAACACTATACCCTTCGATAGGTAATTGGCAGCAACCATGCCAATCGCATTATTTTATACGTAACGGTCAAGTTGTGTGGGCACCTAAATGGACACCTGGGCAAATTGAGGCAGGGCGTGTTGCTGAGGAATTAAGGCGGAATACTTATTTTAATGACCTATATAAAAATAAGGGCATCTTAAGAAGAATCTGGAATTGGATCAAGAGTATGTTTAGTTAATAGTATTTATACACATTACGGACAACTAGAGTCGTCGGTTCCATTCCGAACATCAATTTCATTTGAAAACATAGACACCGCGTGGATTGCGGTGTTTTTTCATTTTCAAAGCACTATTGGGATTTGCACAAACTAATGAATTTAAAGTAGAAAGTTAAAGCTGAGTGTTTTGATCAATCATTAGCAAAAAAATTAAAAAGGGGGGGTACAAACGGCTAAAAAATCTGCTGATTAATAGAGGGACTTTTCTACCCCCTCGGAGGTCTTTGAAAATTGAATATGTGTTTTATCCGTTACTTTCCCCGTATGTCCTGTAAAAGGAAAGCCAGATTGCAGGTACGCCATGATCGCCTGTCCGGCAACGCTCGGATTGCATCTAAAGGATTAATGTAATTAATAGAGTCGATGATGGCAAGGTGGAAGCGAATAATACCCGTGCAATAAATAAATGTTGGTAGCGTTTATGGCCATGACACATACGGCGGGATAATGATACTTGCGTGTAGTCGAGGTTAAGTCCCAGAGTACGCCCCGGTCGCTGACGGGGAGGTGAAATTCCTATGAGACGGTCAACCGCCGTCTGCCGGATAAAACCAATTACCTTAATAAACCAAAACAGAAAATGGCATGGGTATGCCTGAATATGCGTAAATACGTTATCAAAACACAGGCATACCCAATGCTTTCTACCATTTGAGCGATGTGGGAGGTGCTTTATGTACAACGATAGCCAGTTGAAAATAACTATTGTGTCAAATAAACCATCTGATCAGGCACTCAAGAGTTTTCAGAGAAAACTATATCAACTCCTGACAAGCAAAGAGTTGAATAAAGCGATTAATCCAGTCTATGACAGCAAAACTGTCAAACTAAGTTGATCTAAATTTGGCACCTTTGATTCTGTTCTTGTTCTAATTGATAATATTCACAAAGGCATTCTTCTGGGAGGTGAGCATATTGGATATTGAAAGCAAAAAGTTCATTATTCGATATGTAGCTATATATATCAGAAAATCTCGTGCAGAGAGCATGGAGGACCTGGAAAAGCATCGTATGGTCCTTATAGACCTCTGCAAAAATAATAATTTTAAATATGTTGAATACATGGAAGTCGGAACATCCGACAGCATCGATATGCGGCCTAAAATTTGCAAGCTTCTGCAGGAAGTTGAGGAGGGTGTGTACGACGCTGTATGTGTTGTTGAGTACGACAGGCTTGGCAGGGGCGATCTCGGAGAACAGGACAGGATCAAAAAAGCGTTTCAAAAATCCAATACTTTCATCATTACGCCGGATAAAATCTACGATTTGAACGATGATGTAGATGATACATACGCTGATTTTAAGGGTTTTTTCGCCCGGCAGGAATACAAGATGATAACCAAAAGACTGCGCCAGGGTAAGAAAATCGGAGCAAGGCGAGGACAATGGACAAATGGTACACCGCCGTTTCCTTATGTTTATCAAACGTATAAAAATAAAGTGAATAAAAAAGGGCTTGTTGTCGATGACGACAAGCTTCCTATATATCGTGATATGATTGAGCAAGCGTTAAAAGGAATCGACCCTAAAAAAATTGCGGAGAATCTTAACCAAAGAGGAATTCTAACGCCTAAAGGCAATTATTGGAGCAATGTTGCTATACAAAGGGTATTGGTTGATGAAACGCATCTGGGCAAAATTATAAGCAATAAGACTCAGGGGGATGCTCATAAAAATAAGCGTCCGAATGCAAAGCCGTATAAAATGAATCCGCAATGTGATTGGGTTATTGTAGAAAACTGCCATGAACCGGTTAAAACGCAGGAAGAACATGATCGTATACTGACGCTTATACATCAGCGAAATAGTGTACCAGTTGCGGGACGTAAGCAAAAACATGCTTTAACCGGCCTGGTTAAGTGCGCTAAGTGCGGGCATAACCTTACTTTTTATATAACTAACGAAAAGATTTTCATTAAGCCCTGCTGGTTTACTGACGCTTTTGGGAACAAATGCGTCAATAGTGGGATTCCCATTGATATGTTGGAGAAGCTATTGCTTGATGAAATAAAGAAATATAATGACAATTATCTTATATCGTTTGATGCTGAAGATGCCGAAAAGGTTGAGAATATACAAGCATCAATCCTGGAAAAGGAATTCGCACTGCAAAAGCATCAAAAGGCTTTGGAACTTGTTAATGATGCCTATGAGTTGGGCGATTATACCCGTCATGAATGGTTAACGCGTAAAGAGAAATGGAAAAAATCCATTGAACAGCTTAAATCTGAGATATTTGATCTGAAAAGGCAATATCATTCCACAAATAAAATTACAAAAGCAGAACGGCAAAAAAAATTATCAGCTTTTTTAGACAGCATTACTACCGTTACCGAAAATGCACAGCGAAATGATTTATACAGAACCATCATTAATAGTATTATTTATTTTCGGGAGAGAGATACTATTCAGATAAAAGTTGATTTCAAGTAAGGGAGGTGATGCCACATGTTAACAGAGAAAAAAATACCCAATAGATTGGTGAATGAAAAGTCGCCTTATCTGCTCCAGCATGCTTACAATCCTGTGGATTGGTACCCCTGGAGTGATGAAGCCTTTGCCAAAGCACAGGCCGAGGATAAGCCGGTTTTCCTTTCTATTGGGTATAGCTGACTAACATGTATTTTATGAACATGTCACTGGTGCCATGTGATGGAACGGGAATCCTTTGAGGATAAAGAAGTCGCTGAAATTCTTAACCGGGGCTATATTCCGATTAAGGTGGACCGGGAAGAAAGACCGGATGTTGACCAACTATATATGACCTATTGTCAGATGATGACCGGAGCAGGCGGTTGGCCGCTGACAGTGCTGATGACGCCGGATAAACAGCCTTTCTTTGCCGGAACGTATTTTCCGAAACACAGCCATTACGGGCGTCCTGGACTCACGGATATTTTGAGTCAGGTAGGTGAGCTGTGGCAGACAGAGAAAGATAAAGTCATCCAAACGGCAGCGGAACTTTACGAAACAGTCACCGGGCATTATCGCGGGGATAAAAACGCCACGTCTGCCGTGCCAAAGAACAAGCAGATCCTGCCATTCGCAGAAAAAGAAGATGGCGGTGATATAGCTGTCTGGGGTAAAACCGTACTGTGCAAAGGATATGAACTGCTGGAAAACAAGTTTGATTCAAAATACGGGGGATTTGGCAGTGCTCCGAAATTTCCGGCTCCCCATAACATGGGGTTTTTACTGCGGTATTCACTGGAAGAGCCACAGAGCAAAGCACTGGTGATGGTTGAAAAAACATTGGACAGCATGGCTGACGGAGGGATCTTCGATCATATCGGGTTTGGCTTTGCACGCTATAGCACAGACCGTTACTGGCTGGTTCCTCATTTTGAAAAAATGCTTTATGACAACGCCGGTCTGGCCCTTGTGTATTTGGAAGCTTATCAGAAAACCAAAAAGGAAAAATACCGCTGGGTTGCACAAAATATATTTGGGTATGTTCTGCGCGATATGACTTCTCCGGAAGGAGGCTTTTATTGTGCAGAAGATGCAGACTCCGAGGGTGAAGAGGGCAAATATTATCTTTGGTCTAAAGATGAAATCAGAAAAACGCTGCAGGAAGGGATCGAACTTCTTCAAAGAGCAAAAGACGCAAAAAATAAATTTGAACGTTTTCTAAATCAACCGGAAGAAATTACGGAGATCTACTGTGATGCTTATGGAATTACGGAAGAAGGCAATTATGAAGGGAAAAACATTCCTTCACAAATCTTCAGTGTCAGAGACGATCTGGCCTTTCGCTGCAGTTTGACCGGAGATGAACTCGACGAATTGCTGAACCTCTGCAATGCTATTCTGTTTAAGGCGAGAGAAAAAAGGGCCCGTCCAGCAAAAGATGATAAGATCCTGGTTTCCTGGAACGGTTTGATGATCAGTGCTCTAGCCAAAGGAGTGCAGGTGCTCGCAGGCGATCTCTCCTGGAGAAGCGACAGAGTGAGCCTACTTCTGGCTGCAGAAAATGCCGCAGGCTTTATCATGGCCAGGATGTTTGATTCACGCGGCAGACTGCTCGCCCGGTACAGGAATGGTGAGGCAGGTATACCTGGTTATCTTGACGATTATGCTTTTCTGGTTGATGGGCTGCTGGAACTCTATATGGCGTGTGGAAAAACAGTGTATCTGGAGCAGGCTATACATCTGCAAGAAGAACAGGAAAAACTATTCCGGGATGAAACAAACGGCGGATATTATTTTACCGGAAGAGATGCTGAAGAACTGCTATTCAGGCCCAAGGAGATCTATGACGGTGCGATGCCTTCCGGGAACTCGATGAGCGCCTGCAATCTAGTGAGGCTGTGGAGACTTACCGGCCTATCCAAATGGCAGGAACTGGCCGAAAGACAACTTAATTCGTTCCGAAACGCTGTTGAGGACTATCCTCCTGGATACACCGCTTTCCTTCAGGCAATCCAATACGCCTTAAGTCAGGGCGAGGAACTGGTATTGTCCGGATCGGCCGGTAATGAAGAATTAGAAAAAATGCAGGCCGTCATTTTTAAGGACTTTCATCCGCATGCTGTCGTGGCCTATAATGACGGTTCATTAGCGCAGGTGATCCCGAGAATGCAAGATTACTCTGTCAGTGAGACTCTTTGTGTTTATGTCTGCAGGGATTTTGCCTGCAGGGAGCCTGTAAATACCCCCGAAGAATTAGCAAAAATCTTGACGGAATAGCACTGCCTTGATGCGTCGTCGTACTTTATCTTTCCGATGCTTGTTACCTTTCCGTGTATCTATTTGTGAGTACGACAAAAGCATCAAGTTTCCGATGGACTCGCTCAAAGAGAAGACCGCCAGCAAACCACACCGGCGCAAAGCTCAGCGTAATAAGTCCGTTTATCGCCAGCGGATCCGTATACTTCCAGGGATAGACCCCAAGAAGTTTAAGTAAAAACAGGCCGCTTAAATATTCTATCCCCCAAATTGCTGCAAGCCAGACGAGTCCCCTCAGCGGCCACCTCCACTCTGAAATCAAATCGTGCAAAGGTTCAAGAATAACAGCGGAGCCATATATAAAGAACATCCAAAGGTTGGTAAAGCCCATCAGCCGGAAATCCCCGTGGACAAAAGAATCAAGTCCTGTCCAGATTATTTCGAGGCTCCAGCCCATCAGCCCGTAAAATAAATATCGTTTTAGCATGATCATAGTTTGTGACAGGGAGGGATATTTTACTTATTGTAAAATATCCCTTAATAATTAGTACCATGGTTAACCCTAATCTTAACTATTCTTAGATAAAAGTGAATAGTTCGGAAAGCGCACCGAATACGGGGACTCCTTCTTTGTGAATTAGTCCTGGGAAAGGATTCTCTTTTCCAATGTGTTCGATTGCTTTTGTGATCACTTCAAGACTCATCGGGGCGATAGGTAAATTACGACAATCTTCGAGCGAGTAGAAACCGGCCTGGATTACCTCGACCGGATCATGTTTTAATTGACCGCCCAGACCGCGAAGAAAGAAGACAATATAAATATTGTGTTTCACGTTCGGGATATCTTCAGGGTAATCGCGGACTGCCAGAATGCTTACAGGCTTCGACAGGATGCCGGTTTCCTCGCGGACTTCCCTAACAACCGCTTGGGCAATTTTTTCATCCTGTTCTACATAGCCACCGGGAATAGTCCATCTTCCTTTACCGGGGTTATGCGCTCTTTGGACGAGGAGTACTTTGTCATCTTGAAGCAAAAGACCGCCTACGCCCAGGGAGTATTCCCCCCAGTGGATATAGTCACAGGCCGGGCAGCTTTGCCTCTTTTTGTCTTCAATTAGTTTATACTCCAGGGCGGCAGAACACACGGGACAAAACTTAAATTCCGGATAAAGAGACGGCATATGATTCCTTCTTTCTCTAATCAAAGTTATTAATCCTATTTTATCCTGAAAGAGAGAAGATGCAAATTTTATCTAAATTGGGAAATACGGCACGAAGGATAAATAATTTCTTTGTAGAACTACTAAATAATACTTTAATCGACTGAATTTTCAACCTGTGGGGGAAATATAAGAATGAAAAATGATAAGAAAAAAGAGATTTGGCTAGATCCTGAGGAACTCCGGCAGTTGTTGGAGGGAGGCTTGTATTGGAAAGATATAGAGCCCAAACTGTCCGAGGAAAATGCGGAAAGCATCAGAAGGCAACTTAGTCTTGAAGATGAGGCTGATATTAATGACGGTGCTATTGACAAGTATGACCAGAACACCAGGGAATTTGACCAGACCAACGGAGAATATGGCCGGACGGCCGGGAAGTCTCCGGAAGAGGATCAAGCGGAAGCAGGGCCTGTTTTTGCCGGAGATTCGGATGAAGACAATGAGGAGATCAGAACGATTTTGCTTGGTGATCAAAATTTGGGGCAGGATGAACTGCAAAGACTGTTTATCTCCCAAGCGGCTTCCCTGGAAGATGATTTTAATGAAATGAAAAATCCGGCGGAAACAAGTCCGGACAGCTTCAGCCCGCTTGCTGATACTGAGGCAGCGGATGATTTGAATAAAGCTGATGAAGCCTACAACGCAGAAGATACCGCTATGAACCCGACAGATCTGGGTACTCTGGAGGAAACAGAAGTAGGGGCAGAAGAAAGAAGCCGCTTTTCTGATTTAAATAGTTATATCATGAATAGTAAAAATGACCCGAGTGCGGACGATGACGATGACCTAGATTTTGAGTTCGAACAGAAACGCGGCTTTGGTGGACTAAAGCTTGTTATTCTGGTTGTGATTGTTGCAGCGGTCACCTTCGGTTTGTGGTATTTCTTTATCAGCAATTGAGGACTTTTCGCTAAGTACAGCAATGTTGAATTATTTATAGTCAGAGAGCAAAAAAACCTATCTTCGGATAGGTTTTTTTAATAAAATAGTTTTCAAAATGATCAAAAAGGGTTAAAATAGTTGCAAAGGTCAAAAAAGGTCATAAAGTCAGCAAAGGTCAACATTGAAATAAGGATGGATGACGATGAGTAATTTGGCGGACAGAATCGAGGAGTACCTCAAGAAGATTATAGAGCAGGCCGAAGTTGGGTATATTGTCCTGCAAAGAGGTTATCTTGCTGATTTCTTTTCATGTGCCCCTTCCCAGATTAACTATGTCCTTACAACGAGGTTTACCGCAGAACGCGGTTATCTTGTTGAAAGCAGAAGAGGCGGCGGCGGTTATTTAAGGATTGTTAGGCTGGGACTTGATCCTGAGGGTAAATTCCAGAGACTCATGTCGGAACTCATTGGGGATGACCTTTCCCAGGATCGGGCCAATAATCTTGTGGACAGACTCAGAGAAGAAGATCTGTTCACCAAAAGAGAAGCAATCCTGGTAAAAACGATTTTTTCCGACCGGCTTTTGGTTGGGGTGACGAATTTCCCTTCTACGCTTAGGGCCCGAATGATGAAAGAAATACTGGCGAATATGTGCCGGGACGATATCAATGATTGATCGGGGGGATAGCAATGCTTTGTCAGAATTGTCAACAACGGGAGGCTGTGGTTCATCTGACCAAAATCATTAATGGTCAGGCGGCTCAGCTTCATCTTTGTCAGGAGTGTGCGCAAAAAACGCCTGGCACCGGCTTCAATCTCTACCCTGGAATGGTATCGGATTTTTTACAGGCATTATTTGGGGTAAATCCGGCAGGGCAGTATGATCAGACGATCGTAGACAGCCAGACCGGAAAATGTCCCGGATGCGGAAGAACTTTTTCCCAGATACAGCAAGCCGGGAAAATGGGCTGCAGCAAATGTTACGATGAATTTGAGCCCCAAATGGAAATGCTCCTGCGCCGGATTCATGGAAGAGGGATGCATGTCGGGAAAGTGCCGGTAAGAGGAGGCGCCTCGTTCCGAAACAAACAGGAAATAGCCAAATCAAAACAACAACTCTTGGAACTGGTACAAGCGGAAAAGTTCGAAGAGGCAGCCATATTAAGAGACCGGATTAAAGAAATGGAGAATACTGTCGGAGGTGAAAGCAAATGACTTATCGGGAACTGCTTGCCAAAGACAGCTTCTGGATGAAGGATACGCCGGACATTCCGATTGTACTGAGTTCCAGAATCAGATTGGCCAGAAATATCGCTGACAATCCTTTCCCTCACGTCATGTCCTATGATGATGCCGAAAAAATTGAAGCGCAGATTTCCCGTGTCTTAGACGGTTTTATTGCTGAAAAAGAAAAGCTTGTTTATATTCCGTTGAAAATGCTTATTCCAGTGGAGAAAAAGGTGCTGATTGAAAAGCATCTGGTCAGCCCAGGTTTTAAGGAGACTGAATATGCACGCGGTCTGGCCTTGTCCGAAAGCCATAAAATTGCAGTCATGGTCAATGAAGAAGACCATCTGAGAATTCAGGTGCTGATGCCGGGGAACAGCCTCAGGGAAGCTTGGCATCTTGCAGGATTGGTCGATGATCATCTGGAAGCACATTTGGATATTGCTTATAAAGAAAAGTTTGGTTACCTGACGACTTGTCCCACCAATGTTGGAACGGGCCTGAGAGTATCCGTGATGGTTCACTTGCCGGCCCTGGTGCTGACCAATCAGGTTCAGCAGGTTCTGGGTGCCCTGACGTCGCTTGGGTTGGCAGTACGCGGTGTGTACGGTGAAGGCTCCAGGTCATTCGGAAATATCTTTCAGATATCCAACCAGGTTACGTTAGGTAAGAGTGAAGAGGACACCTTGGCACATCTTGATGCGGTCACGCGGCAGCTGATGGAACGGGAAGTCCAGATGCGGGAAGTTATTCGCAAAGAATCTCCGCTTATCGTCGAAGACAAAGTCTGGAGGGCCCGGGGGACTTTGGAAAATGCCAGAATCCTTGAAACGGAAGAGATCTATTCTCTTCTATCGGAGGACCGGCTGGGCATTGATATGGGCATTCTGCCTAGAGTCTCTGCAGGTTTCGTGTCTGTCTTGATCAACTCGATGCAGGGATGTCTGCAATATAATCGCAATAAGCAGCTGGATGCTTATGATATTAACGCAGAAAGAGCTCATTTTGTGCGTGGAATCTACCATCAAAAAATGAGTGAGAATGTAAATTAAACGACAATAGGAAAGGAAGGATCAAAATGTCAAGAAAATTTACGCAAAAGGCAGAAAAAGTATTTATGCTTGCTGAGGCGATTGCCAAACGTATGGGCCATAAGGTTATAGGGACGGAGCATATTCTTCTGGCTTTGATTGAAGAAGGAGAAGGAGTCGCTGCGAAGGCGCTGACCGGGGTCGGATTGGACCCGGACAAGGTAAGTGCAAAGATTACCCAGATCATTGGCTTAGGAACCCCTATTAGCGGAGAGGTCGGATTGTCGCCGCGCGTGAAGCGCGTGATTCAGCTTGCCACCGAAGAGGCTCAACGCCAGGGGGTCAATTATATTGGAACCGAACATATTCTGCTTGGCCTTATCATTGAGGGAGAAGGAATTGCTGCGAGAGTCCTGGCGGATCTTAAGATCAGTCCGGAAAAAATATGGGAACAGGTTGTAGAGCTCCTGGGAGGGGAAACCGAAGGTACATCAATGCCTGGAAGTGGTGCCGCGAATAACGGCAAACCCGGACAGACAGGTGGAACGCCGACTTTAAACGAGTTCGGACGGGACTTGACGGTCATGGCTGCTGAAGGGAAGCTTGACCCTGTCGTTGGCCGGGGAAATGAAATCGAAAGAGTCATTCAGGTGCTGAGCCGCCGGACAAAGAACAACCCTGTATTGATTGGAGAACCCGGGGTTGGAAAAACGGCTATTGCTGAGGGTCTAGCCCAAAGAATTGTCAACAACCAAGTACCGGAGATCCTTGTCGATAAACGGGTTGTGACACTTGATCTTTCTTCAATGGTCGCGGGGACAAAATATCGCGGTGAATTTGAAGAGAGAATGAAAAAAGTCATGGAAGAAATCCGGCTGGCGGGCAACGTGATTGTCTTCATCGACGAACTCCATACGCTGATCGGAGCGGGGGCGGCCGAAGGAGCTATTGACGCAGCCAATATTCTGAAACCCGCCCTAGCTAGAGGAGAAATGCAGTGTATCGGAGCAACGACACTCGATGAATACCGTAAGCATATTGAACGTGATCCGGCCTTGGAAAGGCGTTTTCAACCAATTAAGGTAGGAGAGCCTACGGTTGAGGAAACGGTGGCTATTCTAAAGGGTTTAAGGGACAGGTATGAAGCCCATCATAGGGTGAAGATATCCGACGAGGCAATTGATGCGGCAGCGCGCTTGTCTGACAGGTATATCTCCGACAGATTTTTACCCGATAAAGCCATTGATTTAATTGATGAGGCTGCATCCAGAGTTCGCATTCACAGTTTTACGGCACCGTCGGATTTGAAAGAGCTGGAGGAAGAAATCGAAAATCTGAAGAAAGAAAAAGAAGCAGCCGTAAAAAGGCAGGAATTCGAAAAGGCTGCCGAAATCAGAGACGAAGAGCAAAAGAAACGCGAAAAGCTCAGCGAGATTCGTAAGAACTGGGAGGAAAGCCGAGAAAAGGACCGGATGGTCGTGGGGCCAGAGGATATCTCCAGAATCGTATCAAGTTGGACAGGAGTCCCACTGAATAAACTGGAAGAAGGAGAAAGCTTCAGACTCTTGAAATTGGAATCCCTTCTGCATGAGAGCGTGATCGGACAGGACGAGGCAGTCACGGCTGTTGCCCGTTCGATCAGACGGGCCAGGGCGGGACTCAAAGACCCTAAGCGGCCCATTGGTTCGTTTATCTTCCTCGGACCGACAGGAGTCGGAAAAACCCAGCTGGCGAGGTCTTTGGCTGAATCTCTGTTTGGGGATGAAAATTCGTTGATCAGAGTTGATATGTCCGAATATATGGAAAAGCATGCCGTATCCAGGATGGTAGGTTCGCCTCCGGGATATGTCGGTCATGATGAAGGTGGTCAGCTTACGGAGGCGGTCCGCAGGAAACCATACAGCGTCATTCTGTTTGACGAAATAGAGAAGGCCCATCCTGAAGTGTTTAATATTCTGTTGCAGGTACTGGAAGACGGCAGGCTCACGGATTCTAAGGGAAGGCTTGTGGATTTCCGCAACTGCGTATTGATTATGACGTCCAACGTCGGAGCTTCTTTCCTCAAAAAAGAATCTCTGGGTTTTGTCTCCGGAAGAAACGAAGAAAGCGAATATAAATCCATGAGTTCCAGGATCATGGAGGAACTTAAGAAGACTTTTCGTCCGGAATTTTTGAACAGAGTGGATGAAATGGTGGTATTCCATCCGCTCAAGCAAGACGATCTTGTGAAGATTACCAAAATCCTGATCAAGGATGTCAGCAAACGACTAAAAGAGCAGGAACTTGAACTGGTCCTGGATGATGAGGTTCTGGAGCATCTGGCAGAAGAGGGTAATGATCCGACTTATGGGGCGCGTCCTTTACGGAGGGCTATCCAAAAAATGATTGAGGATCCTCTGTCTGAAAAGATTCTTGAAGGAACTTATAATGCAGGCGATATGATTAAGGTCGAACTTTCCGACAAAGAAGTCGTTTTTGTGAAACCCGCTGCCGTCAAGAAAAAGGGCGGAAAGAAACTGGAAAAGGTCTAAGGGGGAAGGGATTTTGGCAGGTCCGAAGACGAAGTTCTATTGCCGGGAATGCGGGCAGGAAAGCGCGAGATGGCTTGGAAGGTGTCCCGGATGCGGTGAATGGAATACACTGATTGAGGAGCGCGTAGAAAAATCCAAACCTACAGAACACAGAGGGATCGTTCAGGCGATCCCTCTGACTGAAATCCAAACGATGGAAGGGCAGAGACTTGATACCGGAAGTCCGGAACTTAACCGGGTTTTCGGGGGAGGGGTTGTCGAAGGGTCCTTTGTTCTATTAAGCGGGGAGCCCGGGATTGGCAAATCCACTTTGTTTCTGCAAATGGCAGAATATCTTTCCCGGAAGGAAAATGTGCTTTATGTGTCGGGAGAGGAATCTGCCCGGCAAATCAAACTCAGGGCTGACAGAATGGAGCTTTCTTCTTCCCGGGTACATATACTCGCCGATAATTCCCTGGAAGCAGTACGTTCGGAGGTGCTGAACAAAGGCTATAAAGTCGTTTTTATTGATTCGATCCAGACAATGCTGCTCGAAGACGTTCAGTCTGCACCCGGAAGCGTCAGCCAGGTAAGGGAAGGGGCTTCTTTTTTGCTGAAACTGGCCAAAGAAAATGAGATTACGGTTTTCCTGGCCGGCCATATTACAAAGGAGGGTGCGATTGCCGGACCCAGGGTTCTGGAGCACATGGTCGATACGGTCCTGTATTTTGAAGGAGATCAGCACCATATTTTCCGTCTGCTGCGGGCAGTTAAAAACCGTTTTGGTCCGGCCAACGAAATTGGGGTATTTGAGATGAGAGGCTGCGGTCTAGCTGATGTTACAAATCCCTCCATGTTTTTTATGGGCGATCATACACAGGTATCTGCTGGTTCCGGGGTGGCTGTCGTGATGGAAGGAACAAGGCCGCTCTTAGTGGAAGTCCAGGCTTTGGTAACATCGTCCATCTTTGCGCCGCCGAGAAGAACCGTAAACGGGATGGATTACCACCGCCTGCTGATGCTTCTGGCAGTCCTGGACAAACGAGCCGGGTACGCTTTTGGCACCCGGGATGTTTTTGTCAATATTGCCGGGGGTCTCGATGTGGATGAACCGGCAGCGGATCTTGCCGTTATTGCCTCTGTGATGTCGGGAATTAAAGATCAGCCGCTTGGAAATATGGCTTTAATCGGGGAACTCGGTTTGACCGGAGAAATTAGAGGGGTTTCTCATATTGAGCAGCGGATCAGAGAAGCGGAAAAATTTGGTTTCCAAAATTGCCTGGTACCAAAAGTCAATGCAGACAGTATCGGGAAGACCGATTGCCGAATCATTCCGGTTAAGAACATTGAGGAAGTACTGGATTTTCTTTTTTAGATGATTTTGATACCAAAATAAAAAAGGATGTCAAAAGACATCCGCGGCAGTCATTCCAAGGCATCACTGATTTGTAAACATTAGTAACTGATATACAAATATACAAAATGACAGAAAATATCTCCGCATCCTTTAATCTTCTTTTAAGCTCAGCTATCTAAAATTAAAAACAGTAAGTGTTTTGAGTCTGTTTTCTTCTTTTTCCAGGATTTCGTTTACAGACAAGCCCAGAATATTGGCAAGAGCTGAGATATAAAAAAGCTGATTTCCCAGTTCGGTTTCGACAACTTCACGGCAGTTGGAACAAAGGTTTCCTACCAGATGACTGTTCAGGAGAAACTTAAGATCTGATATGGTAGCGTTTTCCGGAATTGGGCTCTTGTAGGCATCCACTGAGACACAGCCGCAAGAAGTCACAGCCTTTGTTATAGCCCTGTTTACCCGGGAAGAAGCCTCTTGTCCTTTTGATAAAATATCCAAGATGCTTTGGTGTCGAATTAGCATAGCATCAACCGTTTCTTGAAAATCATTATTGATTGGACTCATAGAACATACACTTCCTTTCTGCCAATTTCATTATAGACAGCATCTGAAGCTGTTGTCAATTTCATCAAATCGGGAAATATTTCTTGAATTAAGATATATTGAAATAATTTGTCGTTTACTTTGAAAGAGAAATACAACCTGATATAATGATGAGATACAGGGGAAAATACCGCTAAACAATTTCATAGGGGACAGATCAGGGAAATTTCAGACTCCTGGTATAAACAAAATAGTTTTTAGCCAAAATATAGAAAAAGGGAGGTGAATTTGATGCTTAGCAAAATTGTTCGCGGCATCATTACGCTGCTGTTTGGTGCAGCAGGAATTTACGTAGATTACTTGATATTAAAGGTTGTTGATATTCGTCAACTTAGTCAGACATTAGGTTTCGAGATTCACTTATACTGGACTTATATTATTATTTTTATTGTGTTATCTGCTTTTGGTTTCTTTCTTGCCCCTGTATGCATGAAAGTTTTCATTGGCCTTGTCAAATGGCTGGAAAGCAGACTTATCCGCATGCCGATTCACGATCTGGTCGGAGGTTCACTTGGGGGTATTGTCGGTTTGCTGATTGCCCGTCTGGTTTGCATTACTTTTGTGGGTATTCCGTTTCTCGGTCCGATTCTGTCGGTCATCATCAGTTTGTTACTTGGCTACGTCGGCCTGATTATTGGGATCAATCGCAAGGATGATATTCTTGGATTTTTCAACTTTTTACCCAAGCTGAAAGGGGAACGTGCTGAAAAAGAAAAGAATAAGGATAAAGGACACGGGAAACAATCCGCTGCTGCAGGCTATAAAGTGCTTGATACCAGTGTGATTATTGACGGCAGAATTGCGGATATTGTCAAAACGAGCTTTTTAGATGGGGTTCTTCTGATTCCTGGTTTTGTTCTGGAAGAGCTCAGACATATTGCCGATTCTTCAGACGCCTTGAAAAGAAACCGGGGTCGGAGAGGACTTGATATCCTGAATCAGATTTCCAAGGAATCGATCATTAAGGTCGAGATCTACGAAGGTGATTTTGAAGACATCGCTGAAGTGGACAGTAAGCTTGTCAAACTGGCGAATATTCTGGACGCGCCGATATTGACCAATGATTATAACCTAAACAAAGTGGCCGAGCTTCAGGGGATAAAAGTCTTAAATATCAATGAATTGGCCAATGCTGTGAAACCAGTCGTCCTTCCGGGCGAAGAGATGTATATTCAGATAATGAAGGAAGGAAAAGAGGCTGGACAGGGCGTAGCTTATCTGGATGACGGAACGATGGTTGTCGTTGACGGAGGACGCAGGTACATTGGGCAACAGACCACCGTGCTGGTTACGACTGTTCTGCAAACTGCTGCAGGTAGGATGATCTTTGCTAAACCCAAAGGGATGCAGGAAAAATCATCTGAGGAGTTTTCCCATGAGTTTAATGCATTCGGTTGATATTGCGGCTATTGTACCTGCTGCTGGGCAGGGAAAAAGGATGGGGGGTCAAGGCAACAAGCTTCTGCTTGAACTTGCCGGGACCCCTATCCTTGTTTTTACTCTAAAAACACTGGAACTTTGTCCGCTAATTAAAGAGATCATTATTCCTGCGGCAAGGGCAGATATTTTGACAATTAAAAAGTTGGTGGCGAAATACAGTCTAAATAAGGTAACGGCAGTGGTTGAGGGAGGTGCTGAAAGGCAGGAATCCGTTTACCGGGCGCTTCAGTCCTTAAGTACTGAGGTGGACAGCGTGATCGTCCATGACGGTGCCAGACCTTTATTAACAGTGGATAATCTGAACCGTTTTGTTGAAGAAACGGCGGACTTCGAAGCGGCCGTCATGGCTGTACCTTTGAAAGATACTGTGAAAAAGGTTGATGCTCAGGGCCGGGTTGTGGAAACACCCCCGCGGGAACAGCTTCGGGCGATTCAAACACCGCAGATTTTTAACCGGAACCTTTTAGAAAAAGTACACAAACTCGCCTTTGAACAGCAGTACCTGGCCACGGACGATGCTTCTCTATTTGAGTGGCAGGGCTTACCGGTCAGGGTTGTTGAAGGTAGTTACGAGAATATCAAAGTGACCACGCCTGAAGATATGCTTTGGGCGGAGTCCATCCTGTGCAGAAGAAGAGAGGTGCCTCAAATGAAGATAGGACTGGGCTACGATGTCCATGCACTGGTTGAGGGACGGATGTTGATTCTGGGCGGAGTAGAAATTCCCCATGACAAAGGACTTTTGGGGCATTCTGATGCGGATGTTCTGACGCATGCCGTAATGGATGCGATGCTCGGGGCTTGTGCGCTTGGTGATATCGGCAAACATTTTCCCGACAGCGATGCCCGGTACAAAGGCATTTCCAGTCTGGCATTGCTGGCTGAAGTTGTAAAGCTTGCGCAAGGTGAAGGCTACAGGCTTGGGAATCTAGATAGTGTGATTGTCGCTCAGAAACCGAAAGTATTGCCTTATATCGCGCAGATGAGAAAGAATCTGGCAGAGATTCTGAACGCAAGTCCGGACTGTATATCGATCAAAGCAACGACGACGGAATATCTGGGCTTCGAAGGCAGAGAAGAAGGAATCAGTTCCCAGGCAATCGTTTGTCTTTTGCCTGTATGACCTGATATAATATTAAACGCAATTATTCTTATATTTTTAATATCTTGTATTTTATTAATACCTGCTGAAGACAAGCAGTACGAAGTAGAAATGAGGTTATGTCGGTTATGACGGTGAAAGTAAGGTTTGCTCCAAGCCCGACCGGGCCCCTGCATATCGGAGGAGCCAGGTCAGCTCTTTTTAATTATTTGTTTGCAGCAGGCAGAGGCGGGACCTTCGTCTTTAGGATAGAGGATACCGACCTGGAACGGTCGAGCCGGGAATCAGAGCAGGATATCATGAAAGCGCTGCACTGGCTGGGGATCACCTGGGATGAGGGAATAGACGCCGGCGGAGATTCCGGCCCTTACAGGCAGACGGAAAGGCTCGATACATACCGTGAATACACGGATAAGCTTCTTCAGAACGGACATGCTTACCTGTGCTACTGTTCAGAAGAAGAACTGGAACAGGAGCGTCAGGAGCTGAGTTCCCGTGGGGAGACCCCGCGCTATCTCGGAAAATGCCGGACGCTGACCGCAGAACAGCGCCAGGTTTATGAAGCGGAAGGGAGGAAACCTGTTGTCCGCTTCCGAGTGCCGGAAGACCAGGATATCGTGATCAATGACCTGGTCAGAGGGAAAGTCATTTTTGAAAGTAATGGAATCGGGGATTATATCATTGTCAAATCAGATGGAATCCCCACATACAATTATGCCGTGGTCATCGACGATGTCCTGATGGGCATCACGCATGTCGTCAGAGGAGAAGAACATCTATCCAATACGCCGCGTCAGGTCTTAATTTATGAGGCCCTTGGAATGAAAGTACCGGATTTTGCCCATATCTCCTTGATTTTGAATACTGAAGGGCGGAAGATGAGCAAACGGGACGGGGATACTGCTGTCATGGATTATTTCCATAAAGGGTATTTGCCGGAGGCCGTCGTGAACTTTATCGCGCTTTTAGGCTGGTCGCCTTCCGGTGAGCAGGAATTTTTTACGATCGAAGAACTCAAGAAAGAATTTTCATTGGAAAAAGTATCAAAGAGCCCGGCAGTTTTTGATTTGAATAAACTGAACTACATTAATGCGCACTACCTGAAACAGACTGCTTCGGCAGACCTTGCCCGGTTGGTGCTGCCGTTTTTGAGAGAAAAAGGACTTTTTCCGAATGAGCTTTCTTTGGCTGAACAGCAGTGGGTGACCAGCTTTATTGACGCCGTCAAGGAAAAAATTAACTGCTTAAGCGAGGTTAAGTCCTATATTCATTATTTTATTGGAACAGAAATCGATGTGCTGACGGAGGAAGCTGAAGCGATTATGAAGGCAGATACCGTACCGGTAGTACTGCAGCTTTTTGCAGCCAAGGTCCGGGAAGCCGCGCTGCTTGACGCACCGGCAGCCAAGAGCATATTAAAAGAGATCACCAAAGAACTTAACCTGAAAGGCAAGGATGTATTTATGCCGGTTAGGATTGCGCTTACGGGGCAGATGCATGGCCCTGACCTCGACCGGATCATGGAGCTGCTCGGCAAAGAAAATATTTACGGGCGATTGGAGAAAACGGCTGCTTATCCGAAGTAAGTACAAGGAGGAAATCGTGATGGCGATCAGACTGTATAATACACTCACGCGCCGCAAAGAGGAGTTTGTGCCGAGGGAACCGGGAAAGGCTTCAATGTACGCCTGCGGCCCCACGACGTATAATTATTTTCATTTGGGAAATGCCCGGATGCTGGTAGTATTCGATATGATCAGGCGCTACCTGATCCATAAAGGATTTGACGTTACGTATATCCAGAATTTTACCGACGTCGATGATAAGATTATTAAACGGGCGGCTGAAGAAGACTGTGACCCGATAGCGCTGGCTGGCAAATATATTAATGAGTACTTTACGGATGCCAAGGCTTTGAATATTCTTCCTGCCGATATCCACCCGAAAGCCACGGAACATATCCCGGAGATGATTGACATTATCCGCAGGTTGGAGGAAAAGGGCTTAGCCTATAATATTGACGGGGATGTCTATTTCGCTGTCGACAAATTCCCGGGATACGGCAAGCTGTCCGGCCGGACTCTTGAAGATATGCAGGCCGGAGCACGTGTAGAGGTGGACGATAAGAAGCATAACCCGATGGATTTTGCGCTATGGAAAAAAGCCAAAGCGGGAGAACCTTTCTGGGAGAGTCCCTGGGGTAAGGGAAGGCCCGGCTGGCATATTGAATGTTCAGCGATGTCCTTGAAATACCTCGGGCCTGGGTTTGATATTCATGGGGGCGGAGGCGACCTGGTTTTTCCGCATCATGAGAATGAAATTGCGCAGTCCGAAGGCTGTCTGGAGGGTCAGCAGTTTGCGCGGTACTGGATGCATAATGCGTTTATTACCATTAATCAGGAGAAAATGTCCAAATCGCTGGGGAACTTCTTTTTGGTCAGAGATGTTACAGGAAAATTCCCGGGAGATGTTATCCGTTTTTATCTGCTCGGAACACACTACCGCAGTCCGCTGGATTTTGATGATGAGAAGCTGGTCATGGCCTCTAAAGGACTGGACCGCCTGAAAAACAGCGTGCGTCTGGCCAAAGAGGCCTTGGGCAAAGCGCTGGGTAAAGAGGGTATGACGTTCGGTATCATTGCTGCGAACCGAGACCAGAAGGCGGATAATGAAATGGCTGAGGCCAGTCTGGAGGCCAGGAATGCTTTCGAACAGGCTATGGACGATGATTTTAATTCGGCCCAGGCTTATGCAGCCTTATTCGAGTTGGCCAAAGGAATCAATACGTACCTTGCCAAAGTTTCTATAAAGACTGAATCTCTGGCTGAAGCAGCACAGACTTTGATAGAGCTGGCTGAGATACTTGGATTTGATCTGGAAGCCGAGGCTGAAGTTTTACAGGGGGATTCCGGAAAACTGGCCCAGGTTATGGAGCTTGTGATGGAGATCAGAGCCAATGCCCGTAAGAACAAGGACTGGACGACTGCGGATCTCATCAGGGACAGGATTAAAGAAATCGGGATTGTGATTGAAGATACCCCTGAGGGTGCCCGCTGGTATTTGAAATAGTTAAGGGATGATAACATTTGCCTAAACAAAACGAACCTAAACAGGATAACGGCATGCCGGATATTTGGTCGGTACAAATCAATAAACGGTGGCAGGATATTAATATCCTGCTGCTTGCCTATATAGGTGACGCTGTTTATGAATTATGGGTACGCAAGCATCTTCTGGAGCAGGACATTGCCAAGGTACAACTCATGCATAAGCGGGCTATCTTCTATGTACAGGCCAAAACGCAAGCAGGTATTCTGAGGCATCTCATGAACGAACTGGATGAAACGGAAACAGAGGTTGTTCTGAGGGGTCGGAATGCGAAGGGCCACTATCCGCGTAGTGTTGATGTTGTCACCTACAGGCATTCTACAGCCTTCGAAGCGCTTATCGGCTACTGGCATATTACTGGCCAAAATACGCGGATGGGCGCGGTTCTAAACAACATAGACGGGATTCTTGAGACAATGGCGATAGAAAATAGCAAGAAAACAGAAAGAGGTACCTTACCCGAAGAAACCGGAAAACGGGGGGAGTCGGAACATGAAGATCACAAACTTTGAACATACCGGACTGGACCGAGCCGCAGCCTGGATTAAACGGAATCATTTAAGCGGGATATCCG
This sequence comes from Dehalobacter sp. TBBPA1, assembly GCF_040931655.1. NCBI lineage: Bacteria > Bacillati > Bacillota > Clostridia > Eubacteriales > Desulfitobacteriaceae > Dehalobacter > Dehalobacter sp. TBBPA1. The sequence continues at coordinate 426,695 of NZ_CP162385.1, forward strand.
CCACGGAACTAAAGAAAGTTCTGAAAACGGCCAATATATTCTTTGTTGCAGAAGGTATCAACCGGGTTCAGAGCATGCTGCTCTGTGAGCTGAAAGCATCCTATGTACAACAAAGTCAAAGATACGTGGCGCTTGATCAGGACGCGTTTGCTTTTCCCGACCTGCCGCCAGAAGATTACCACAGAGCCTTGGAGCTCGGGCAGCAAGCATTGGATCTGTATACCAGAATGTGTGCACTGAAGGAAGGCGGGTTTAAAGGGAGACCTAAGCCTGAGCATTACCTTTACGCGATTCCGATTGAAGATGCCCGCTATATACTGCCGCTCGCGGCAAAGACGAATCTATCCGTTTCGATGTCCGGGGACAAACTGTGGGAGTTCTTTCTTTTATTCAATGACAGGAAATATGAAGGGATATTCGAGACCCTGAAAAATGAGCTGGAAGCCTTCCTTCCGACTGAATTACGCGCGCTGTTCCCCGATGACTATGACAGTACGGCAGAATTAACAATCATTGAGGACTTCTATCGGACAGATTTGGCGAGAATTAACTCCGAAGATGACCTCATCTTATTATCCAGTTGTCAGGATCCGGACATTAAGGCTGGTCTGGGCGCTCTGACCAGCACTCAAAGCAGGGTATCTTCCGAGGTTTTGCTGTCCTGGGGGGAGGAAGCTCCAGTTAAGGCGAAAGAAATTGTCCAGAGAGTGCTTGGTTACGGTCATGAAAGTATTGCCGAACAGGTCCGGACCACTTTTGGGATGATGTGTTCCTTGGTGACGTATCACCAGCAGGTCCGTCATCGTCTGCCGGAAATGTTCCGGGAAGACTTCAGTAACCTTTTCAGCGACACAGAAAGACCGGTAATCGTTCCGGATAGCATTCGTAATTCTCCGTTTTTGGAGGAGTTCTTAAATCTGACGGAAGCCTATCGGACATTTTCCAGGGAGATTTATCAAAAATTGGGGCTGGGCAAAGCTATGCCGTTTATCCTGAACTGCCAACTTTTAAAAATGATTATGTCCACAAATGCGAGGATAGACAATCAGATGCTCTCGGAAAGGACCTGCCTGAACGCCCAGTGGGAAATCAGAAAGCTCGCAGTCAAGAAACTGAAGATCCTCAGAGAATTATCCGGTGTACTCTATGAAAAAGCACTGCCGCCCTGTCTGGTCAGCAAATGCCATGAAGGGAAGATGACCTGCGGCAAACAGCAGGAAGTAAGAGATCTGTTCTATTTCAGGCAAAAGTAACGGCTGCGCACTACATGCAGCATTTTATTATCTTCAGAGGATTTGCCGCGTTGTTCTGAAAATTTTTTAGGGGGCTAATGAATGAAAGCAATCGTTTCGGTAGATCAAAACTGGGGTATTGGCTATAAAGGAGACCTGCTGCTGAAAATTCCGGAAGATATGAAGTTTTTTAAGCAGATGACTGTTGGCAAGGTCGTGGTCATGGGCAGAGGAACCTATGAATCATTGCCGGGAAAAGAGCCCTTAAAGGACAGAACGAATATTATCCTGAGCACAAACAAGGATTTTCAGGATGAAAGATTTATTATCTGTCATTCTCTGGAGGACCTGCTTCAGGAGCTGAAAAAATACCCTTCGGACGATATCTGTGTGATTGGCGGAGAATCACTTTTTCAGCTGCTCATGCCCTATCTGAATGAACTGTATGTAACAAAAATCAGGCACACATTCCCTGCGGATAAGCATCTTAGGAATGTCGATGAAGATGACAACTGGAAAGTCGAGTCTGAAGGTGAATTGCAAACTTATAATGACATTCAGTACAGTGTTGTAAAATATATAAGAAAGTGAACGTCGTAATATACAAATTTTAAAGGTTAGTATGCTTACGATAAACTTTCGGAAGGGGAAACCGGCATTGGAAGAAAATATTGTGTGCGGGCGCAACGCTGTGACCGAACTGATCAAATCCGGGAATCCGGTGAATAAAGTGCTGATCAAAAATGAAAAGGGGCAGGGAAGAAATTCGGACATACTGTATCTACTTAAAGCGCGCGGCATACCGTACCAATTTGTGGAGAATACTGTCCTGGACAAATATACTGCCGGAGAAAAGCATCAGGGAGTGGTGGCATTTGCTGCTGCCAAAGAATATGCAGAACCATCCGATATTTTGGAGATAGCAAGGCAAAGAGGGGAAGATCCATTTATCCTTGTTCTGGATGAGATCGAGGATCCGCATAATTTAGGGGCTCTTCTTCGAACTGCCGATGCAGCGGGTGTTCATGGGGTGATCATTCCCAAAAGAAGAAGTGCCGCACTCACGCCAGCTGTCGGCAGAACGTCGGCCGGAGCTGTGGAATATGTGCCTGTGGCCAGAGTAAGCAACCTTGTCCAGACACTTAAATATCTCAAAGAAGAGGGCTGCTGGGTATCCGGTGCGGAAGCAGGCGGCAAAGATATCTATCAGGCGGAACTGAAGGGGCCAAGGGTCATCGTCATTGGCGGAGAGGATAAGGGACTCGGGAGACTGATCCGGGAAACCTGCGATGAAATTATATCCTTGCCAATGTATGGCAGAATTTCATCTTTGAATGCCAGCGTAGCCGGATCCATTATCATGTATGAGGTCCGGAGACAGAGAAATCAGACTTAATCTGCCATATCCCGCCAATCTTCATCTTGACGCTATTTGTGCATTTCAGGTATAATTGTTTTGTTATAAGCATATAATGGAGGCTTCAGCGTTACCTTCGTGAATCGGTTTCGGGAGGGATGGACTTGACTTACAGTATCCAGACAGAGATTCCAGAAGAATTCGAGGCTAATGAATACATAGCGGATGAGGAACTAGTTGAGTTAGCAAAGATCGGTGACGCAGAAGCTCAGGAGTACTTAATCAATAAGTACAAGAATTTTGTCAGGGCAAAAGCCAGATCGTATTTCTTGATCGGCGCGGATAGGGAAGATATCATTCAAGAAGGCATGATTGGACTGTATAAAGCAATTCGTGACTTCCGTGGAGACAAGCTCTCCTCTTTCAGAGCATTTGCCGAGTTATGCATAACTCGGCAGATCATTACAGCAATCAAGACGGCTACCAGACAAAAGCATATTCCGCTCAATTCGTACGTATCACTGAACAAACCTATTTACGATGAGGATTCCGACAGGACGCTCTTGGATGTTATTTCTGGAAATAAGATCACGGATCCCGAGGAACTAATCATCAGCAGGGAAGAATTTGACGATATTGAAGAAAAAATGGGCGAGATTTTAAGTTCGCTCGAATGGGAAGTGCTGATGTCCTATCTTGAAGGCAAATCTTATCAGGAGATTGCCGTTGATCTCGACAGGCATGTCAAATCCATTGACAATGCACTGCAGCGGGTCAAGCGAAAGTTGGAAAGGTATCTGGAGCACAGAGGGGCCTAAAATTCCATACAATATGAATAGAATCACACACTCTGTTTTGTAAATTCTTCCAGAAAAAAAATGACTTTTTTTGTTGACAAGTGGCCGTAATCTTTGATACAATACGTTGGTGTCCAATGCCGATGTAGCTCAATTGGTAGAGCAGCTGATTTGTAATCAGCAGGTTGCGGGTTCGAGTCCCATCGTCGGCTCCAATTGAAATGGGTAGGTGGCCGAGTGGTTAAAGGCGGCAGACTGTAAATCTGTTCCGAAAGGTACGGTGGTTCGAATCCATCCCTGCCCACCATTCTATAATTGGAGATATCGAGCTGGAACTTTATTTAACATCGCGGGGTGGAGCAGTGGTAGCTCGTCGGGCTCATAACCCGAAGGTCGTCGGTTCAAATCCGGCCCCCGCAACCAAAAAAATTAAAGCCTTAGACAATGTCTAAGGCTTTTGTATTGTATCCTAGTGATTCTCTACAAACTGAATTTTTAAACCATTGGGATCAAGGATAAAGAAAAACGTCACAGACGGTCCGGGACTGAATGGTCCGCTATGGATACTTAGGCCTCTCTCCCAAATAAACTTCAACATAGCTTCGATGGATTCCACTTCAAAACCCAGACTAATATCTTCCCCGATATTTACTTGGTTTCCTTCATGCCAGATGAGCTCTAATTTTGTTTCTCCATTTCCCAAAAAGCAAATCTCAGTGCTCGGGTCTGGATGGAGTCTTTGAACCAAGGGCAATCCAACAACTTCCTGATAAAATTTTAAAGATTCCTCCAGGTTGTTAACGTTGACCGTGGTCAAACAAAAACCCATTTTCTTGTTCCTCCTTTATTTATTCATCAGACTTACATAGGCACTCAGTTCAATATCATCAATCAGGAAATTTACGACAATCGATTTTGGCACGGGTAGGGTCGCTTCAACGTTCTCGCTGATCATAAGGGTCGGAGGCGAGATATCCAGATCAGTAATGCCGATTCTCGTAAACTGCGTGCAGGTATTCGCGCAGATCATATTCCCCATTTCGGAAATCGCGCTTTTAGCTATTGCATCCAGTTCAGCCACCGGCATACCCATCATCATTTTAGAGGCAAACTTTTTGGCAGCTTCAATATCCATCCCGAATAGGATCGCGCCTTTCACTGTTCCAAAAAGTGAGATATTCAGAAGAATACCGTTGTACTGAAAGGCCGCTTCTATTTTGGACACCTTGCGCCGCTCGACCGACTGGAAGCCGAGCTGCGGCAGAACTTCTGTAAAAGCAGTCAGAAGAGGATTAATGATACTTACATCCATATACTCGACCCCTTCTTAAAACCAACACCTAGGAAAATATTCCCGAAGTTGGTTTTTGCCGTCACGGCATCCATTTTAAGATTCGGACTCATAATTTCGGTCCCGGTACCGTAAAACAGACTGGGCGGAGAAACGCTCAGACTATAAGTTTTATCCGATTTATTCAGCATCGAGCAGGCAACTCCGGCAATAATATTGGCTAGTTTGGCAACCATGGCCAATACCTCTTCGCGGTTTTTATGAGCCCGTTTCAGGAGCATCTCAACAATTATTTCCGCTGTCTCCATCGACATATCTAAGATCATAGATCCAGAGTGGCGGCCGATCAGCCCGATAACAGCTGTAATTCCCTGGGATAAGTAATGGTCTCCAAAATTTTCGTATGAAGCAAAAGAAACGGGTGATTTGGTCATCCGGGCAATATTCTGGGTTAGAGATTCCCTAAAGGTTTCCAGACCATAGGCGAGCAGATGATCATAATGAATATCCGGTGCCATAACGTTGTTGATCATCTGGACCAGGTAGTCGCTGTCAACAGGTTTTTGAATGTATCCGGAAATCCCGATGCGGCGCGCTTCAACTTCCGATTCTTCATCTTTCATCGAGCTGACAAGAATAATCTTTGCATTGGGGTCTTTTACAAGAAGGGCACGGCTGCACTCAAATCCGTCCATATCCGGCATAACAATATCCATCGTTACGACATCGGGTCTGCACCGTTCATATGTTTCGATTAAGCTGTCGTAGGAATCGGCTTCCCCGACGACTTCCAAGCCGCTGTCGCGAAGTATTTCCACAATGAGTGTTCTTGAAAACAGAGAGTCGTCAACGACCATTACTTTTATTGCACTCACTTTTTCGGATTACCCCCATTCAATGCCAGTACTAAGGTACTAGTCAATATGCACTCTAAATTATAGCAAGTAATTTTTGGGATTGCTATCATTGATATGGGGTTATCAATAAATAGAACAAATTTAACCGGTCTAATTCAAAAACAAAGCCAGGCTGTTGCCTGGCTGCTATTTTTTGGATCTATTCATACATCCAGGGCTTCGTCCCGGATTTCCGCCCTCATTCCGTTTAGCGCATCACGCCTCCGTTCGTTCTTCTCTTTCAGATCTTTCTTACTTTTAGGATCATCAGTTTTCGCAATCATTTCATCAGCAAGCTCCATATTCTGGATCGTGTGATTAATATTTTTTTGGATTCTGTCGGCATTATCCCTGCGGTCATCCGGATTGTGTTTCATTAATACTGTTCCTCCTTTGGTCTGCACTTGAAAAATTTGTTGCAAGTATATTGTTTGAGGAGTGAACAAGTCTTATACCATAAAATTTTAAAGCAGTTTTTTTACATTGTATAAAGACCTTAAAACCAGCCAGTTCTGGGGAAAATATCTTCCGATCGTCCAGTAGCTTATGCCCCCGACCCGAAATTCTTTGGCCAGGGTCAGTTTGGCATAGATGCTTCGGGCATCTTCAAACCATACTTCGTGTTTTTTGCCGGCATCGTCGTAGTAGGTAAAATACGGAGACTGCGCTGTTGAATCATAATGGATGACTGTCTTTTCAGTTCTGGCCAGATCTACCGCCCCGCTGTTGGAGACTGTTCTGGCGGCAGTACCGGAAACGTATGGAAGGGTCCAGTCATAGCCATAATTGGGGATACCCATAAAGATTTTCTGTCTCGGAATAGCCGACACCGCATAGGTCAATACTTTGCGCACTTCATTTACAGGAGCGACTGCTTTGGGTGGGCTGTAGGTGTAACCCCATTCATAGGTCATTAGGATGACGTGGTTGGCCAGAGCCCCGTGAACAGGATAGTCATGGGCTTCGTATAGCAGACCTTTTTGATCGGCAGTCAGCTTAGGGGCGAGAGCTGTCGTCACAGGATAGCCTGAAGGGCGGAGCGTATTAACGATTCTTCGGAGAAAGTTGTTATAGTTTTCCCGATCGGATGGGTAGATATATTCAAAATCAATATCGAGGCCGTAATAGTTTTTTTCTCTCAGCGTTCTGATAACCTGACTGATTAAAGTATTCTGAGCAGTCTGGTTCGTCAGGATAGATCTGGCCAGCGTACTGTTGAAGCTTCCGCCCTGCTGGATATTCGTGATGACCATTAGTGGAGCTGTCCGGGCTTCTCTCGCTGCCTGGATCAGCGGTTCATCCGGAATCGTATTTAGGGTGCCATCCGCGTTGACCTGATAACTGAAGATACTAAGATATGTAAGATGGCGAAGGCTTTTTCGGAGAATGTCTCTGTTAATATTCGGAAAGGCATACCCGTTCACTTCTATCGTTCCATAGCTGGCAGCTGCTGCCGGAATCGTAATAGTCTGACCGGCATAGATACGGCTCGGATCTGTTATCCGTGGATTGGCGGCGAGTAAAGCATTCACCGTTACTCCGTGTTTTTGGGCAATCAGATAAAGCGACTCACCGGCGGTAACCGTATGTGTCCCGCTACTTTCCAGAATGACCAGCGTCTGCCCGACAACCAGCTGATTTGGATTGGTCAGTTCATTATCCGCAATTATTTTCTGGGGTGAGACCCCGTATTTGCGGGCAATGGAATAGATGCTCTGTCCTGAGCTTACAACATGAATTTTCAAGAAACACACTTCCTTTTTCATACTGTATGCTTCAGAGAAAAAAGAAGTGTTTGGGTGCGGGTTTATTATTCGGGACAGGTTGTGTTATCATAAGACAATAAACACAAGGAATAAACCTTAAGGAGCTGTGGAATGAATATCGGAGCCAGGACGTTAAAGACAAGTCTCGCTGTGGCAGTCAGTGTTTATATCTGTATCCTTTTGGATATTGAGCCATCTTTGTTTGCTGCGACATCGGCAGTGGTTTGTATGCAGCAATCACTCGGAAGAAGTTTTCGAAATGCGCTCGAAGAAATTATGGTAAACATCATTGCAATTATTGTGGCTGTGGCGATCGGACTGGCCATACCGCTGCAGTTTCTGAGTATGGCACTTGCAACGATCGTTCTGATCATCATATTTACAACAGTGATTAAAGTGCCAAACCAGATCGTACTGGCGGTCATTTCAGCTATTTTTATCCTGGCTTCTCCACAGGAGCAGTTTTTGTCCCATGCCGTTTCAAGGTCGCTGGCCATCCTTATCGGACTGGTGACAGCCAATGTGATCAATTTGACGATCGTACCTCCGCGTTACCAAAAAGTGCTTGAGGATAAACTGATTGAACTAAATAATTTTGCTGTCCGGATGTTTGTCGATGCAGTGAACCGGTATCTATACCTGAACCTGGCTTCGGAAGAAGAAATGCATAAAAATAAAGCGGAATTTAACAGCTTGTTTCAGGAAGCTGAGAATTTGTATGATTTATACCGCAAAGAGTGGAACGTTTTGTGGTTCGGTAAAAACAAAAAAGATCCCAAGGCCCGTAAACCATTATATAAGGAATATTTAAATTACAGCCGGGGCCTCTGGCAAAGATCGCAGGATTTGCTTTTTCTTGCCGCAGAACGAAAAACCCGCCGGGAGGAAGCCAATGATCCGGCGGTGAGTGCTGAATTTGAACATGTTTTTGAAATGCTGCACAATGTGATGTTCAGTGCAACAAGCTACAATCTGCAGCTTCAGAAGAAGGTCAAGGGAGAAGAGGCAGCTCAGTTTCCCGAATTACGTGTCTGGAGCAAACTGCACGCTATTTTGAATGAATGGCAGGAGAATACACCCTCGACAAGCTTTTACTATCATGCACTGATTGAATTGTCTGTTGTTACCTACAGCATTCGCTGGTTTGCGAAGGAATCCTCCCGGCTGCTGAATCTGGAGATGGAAATGAGTGTCTGAAGAAGACTAGATGCAGCTTGATTTGATAGTATTGTAGGGTTTACAGTTGCAGGCCAAACAGTTTTCTGCCGTTTTCCCAGAGAATTTTCTGGTTTTCCTCTTTCGTCAGGCCAAGAGATAGGAAACGCTCAAGTTCGGCTTCGGGAGACCACATCGGGTAATCCGTGCCAAACAGGACTTTGTCAACACCATGGGAGCGGATAATTTCAACGGCTGTTTCTTTTTCTGTTAACATCAGGGAACTGGACGTATCGATGTAGACATTTCGTTTGAACAGGCTGTGGTCAAAATCATCCCACATACTCCAGCCGCCCAGATGGGCTGCAATCACCACCAAATTAGGAAATATTTTCAGAATGTGGGCAAGTCTGTGCGGATTGGAGTAATCCGTTCGCGTATCTCCGACATGAAAAAGGATCGGCAATTTGCTTTCTGCTGCCTCGTATATAGGAAACAAAGATGGATTATCAATGTTATATTCCTGAAAATCCGGGTGAAGCTTTAAACCTTTTAAACCGAGTGAAAGTACCCGCTCGATTTCCAGTTGAGGATTAGGAAATTCAGGATGCATGGTGCCGAAGCCGACGAACCGCGAATCGGTGCAAACACCGGCAATGAAATCGTTGATTGACTCGACTTGTTCTGTTCTCGTAGCGGTGGAGGAAATCAAAAAGCGGTTGATCCCGACGCCTGCGCCGGAAGCGATCAGATCGGAGGCGGTTCCTTTTCCAGGCTCCATATCTTGAATAAGTTCGTCGTAGAAGGACAAGATGGAATTGACTGCCCTGGGAGCTACTTTTTGCGGAAAAATATGGGCATGGGCATCAAAAATGTTTGGATAATCTGGATTGGACATAAGACAGACCTCTAATTCTTTTTTTATTTTCTAAGCACAGTTATGATATAATGAATAAATATCGACAATAATACAATCCTAATTCGTTCTGCCTATTTTGGCAAGAGGATTTCACAGTTTATTTGCGGCATACAAAGGAATCTTCCTTGACAAAGACTTTATTATTGTGTTAAATTATTCTGTGCGACTTGTAAAATATGCAGTTTAATGCCATTGCCGGGGGGGTGTTCCGAATGCGTGTTGCAATTACATTGGCTTGTACTGAGTGCAAAAACAGAAATTATCAGTCCAATAAGAATAAGAAAAATGACCCAGATCGTATAGAGATTAAAAAATATTGCAGAACTTGCAAAGCTCATACTGTTCATAAGGAAACGAAATAGTACGAACCGGAAGAATATTCCGTTAAGGATGTGAAAATATGGCAGTGGCAAAGAAAGCAGATACCACAGGTGCAAAAGGCGGCTTTCTTAATAGGTTTAAGAACCCCGGAAAACGGTTTGCTTTTTTTCGTGAGGTTGGGCTTGAGCTGAAAAAAGTACATTGGCCGACTCGTCAGACGTTGCTGACGTATACCGGTGTCGTGCTTGTTTCTGTGGCAATTGTTGCTTTGTTGATTTGGATTGTAGACAGTGGCTTGACTTACGCAATGACCAACTTGCTTGGTATTTAACAATTCATTTGACAATTGGATGAATCTTTCTTAGGAGGCTTTCGGTTAATGACGAAGAACTGGTATGTTATTCACACTTATTCCGGATATGAGAACAAGGTGAAAACAAATCTGGAAAAACGCGTGGAATCCATGAATATGGAGGATAAAATTTTTCGCGTTTTAGTTCCTATGGAAGACGAGATCGAAATAAAGAACGGCAAGAAAAAAATCTCCAAACGCAAGGTGTTTCCAGGTTACGTTTTAGTGGAGATGGACATGACTGACGACTCTTGGTATGTGGTCCGCAATACACCTGGGGTGACCGGGTTTGTAGGAAGCGGCAGCAAACCGATTCCGCTTCTGGATCCAGAGGTCGCTGTTATTTTACGCCAAATGGGACTCGAGAAAATCCGCACCAAGATTGACGTTGTTGTCGGGCAGTCTGTCCGGGTCATTTCCGGTCCGTTCAAAGACTTTATTGGTGTTGTGAAAGAAGTCCTCGAAGAAAAGCAAAAAGTCAGGGTCTCGGTTTCCATGTTTGGGAGAGAGACGCCGGTCGAACTCGAGTTTGGGCAAGTGGAAAAGCTTGACTAAATAGATAATTCCACAGCAAGGAGGTGTAATTATGGCAAAGAAAGTTATTGGGCTGGTAAAATTGGCAATCACCGCAGGTAAGGCAAATCCGGCACCTCCGGTTGGTCCTGCTTTGGGTCAGCACGGTGTTAATATCATGGGCTTCTGCAAAGAATACAATGAAAGAACGAAGGATCAGGCTGGACTGATCATTCCTGCAGAGATTACGATTTATGAAGACCGTTCCTTTACTTTTGTTCTGAAGACTCCGCCGGCATCCGTATTGCTTAAGAAGGCAGCCAACATTCCGTCTGGTTCCGCTGTTCCGAACAAGCAAAAGGTTGCGAAAGTGACCAAAGATCAGGTTAGGGAAATTGCTGAACAAAAGATGAAAGACTTAAATGCAGCAAGCATTGAAGCTGCAATGCGTATGGTCGAAGGTACTGCGCGCAGTATGGGAATCGATATTGTTTGATTCCGTTGAACAATGTGGGAGGGTTTGGCCCGAAGACCACAAGGAGGTTAAAGAAAGATGCCAAAAAGAGGTAAGAAATACCTTGATGCTTTAAAAGCATTTGATAATCAGGCTGTGTTTGAGCCGGCCGAAGCAATTGGTGTTGTAAAAACCAATGCCAAAGCAAAATTTGATGAGACAGTTGAAGTTGCTTTCAAATTAGGAATCGATACCCGCCATGCTGATCAGCAGATCCGCGGAGCGGTTGTTCTTCCGCATGGAACAGGCAAAACTTTAAGTGTACTTGTTTTTGCCAAGGGAGACAAAGCCAAGGAAGCCGAAGCTGCCGGCGCTGATTTTGTCGGAGCTGAAGAAATGGTTGAGAAAATTCAACAAGGTTGGTTTGGTTTTGACGTTGCTGTAGCGACACCGGATATGATGGGTACTGTCGGTAAGCTGGGTAAGCTTTTGGGACCTAAGGGCCTCATGCCGAACCCGAAGACCGGAACTGTATCGTTTGATGTCGAAAGAGCAGTTAAAGAGATTAAAGCCGGTAAAGTGGAATACAGGGCTGATAAAGCCGGTATTATCCATGTACCGATCGGCAAGGTTTCTTTTGATCAGGATAAGCTGATGGACAACTACAAAACCATTGCCGAAGTTGTCACAAAAGCAAAACCTGCAGCTGCCAAAGGACAGTATGTCCGTAGCGTAACGGTATCTTCCACCATGGGACCAGGAGTGAAAATCAATCCTTTGAAAATTGTCTAAAGACTTTTTAAGGGCTGAGATATACCCGACTAGACTGAAAAAAATTAATAACATTTTCCGCTGTAGAAAGCAGGTGCTTTATTAAGCTTAATATCCTGCCGAGGTGGAGACAAGATCGTCTTTTGAAGACATGAAAGACATTAATAATCTTGCCTCTGCGCCCAGCAGAGGCTTGTTTATTGACAGCCATGGATGGCAACGAAACGCATACGACAGTATGCGTTCGGAAGGAGGTGTGTGTATGCCAAATTTTGAAGAGAAGCAAAAAGTTGTTGAAGATATCAAACAGAAGTTTGAAGGTGCAAACGGAGTGATTCTGGCAGACTACAGAGGTCTGACGGTATCGCAGGTGACCAATTTGAGAGTAGAACTGCGCCAGGCTGGTATTGAATATCGCGTATTGAAAAATACAATGGTTCGCCGGGCTGCAGATGAAATCGGGATTACCGGTTTGGATGAATTTCTGGAAGGTCCTACTGCTTTAGCCTTTTCTACAGATCCTGTTGCTCCTGCGAAGATTCTCAGTGAATTCAGCAAGAAAAACAAGAGCCTGACCATTAAGGCCGGGGTTCTTGACGGCAAGGTCATTAACGCTGAAAAAGTAAAAGATCTCGCAAATCTTCCGTCCAGAGAAGTTCTTCTTTCCCAGGTACTTGCTGGAATGCAAGGCCCGCTTCAAGGAATGGTCAATGTTCTGCAAGGGCCTATCCGCAAATTTGGTTATGCTTTGGAAGAAGTTCGTAAACTTAAAGAAGCCCAGGCATAGTCGAGGCATGGGATTCGATGCCCGAGGCCCGATACATGCGCAGACTCTGGGACTATCCAACATCTGACACGAAGATTTGGACGGTACCGGATGTTAACAGATCTAATGACTGGTCAAAACAAAAATGAAAAATATGTGAATTATTTTAAGGAGGATATTCTAATGTCCAAAACTGCTGAAATTTTAGAAGCCGTAAAAGGTATGACTGTTCTTGAGCTTGCTGAGCTCGTTAAAGCTTTCGAAGAAGAGTTTGGTGTAAGCGCTGCTGCTCCCGCAGCTGTTATGGCTGCTCCGGCAGCTGGTGCTGCTGCTCCTGTTGCTGAAGAGCAAACAGAATTTGATGTTATCCTGACCAGCGCTGGTGCTGCAAAGATCAACGTCATCAAAGTTGTCCGTGAAATCACTGGCCTGGGCTTAAAAGAAGCTAAAGATCTTGTTGATGGCGCACCGAAACCTGTCAAAGAAAAAATTGCCAAAGAAGAAGCTGAAGCCATCAAAGCTAAACTTGTTGAAGCTGGTGCCGGCGTAGACGTAAAATAATCTGAAACAAAAATGTACCGCAGACTGAACCGGCCATGCTTAAGCCGGTTCAGTTTTTATTTGACGCCGGGTGCTCGCGGATGTCAAATGTGTTCTGAACCAGACTAATGGAATATAGAAACAGGCAAAAAATATCTAAATGTCTTTAACTTTTTGGAATTTAATATATAATAATAGATATTTAACCTATAATGCCAGAAAAATGTTGCAGGAATGATGATTAGTAAATAAAATATACTTGACAAATATCGGTATACTTGTTAGGATTAATAACTGTCACTGTGATCTTAAGCTAAGACAAACCAATAAAGTTGGGAGATAATAGTGTGGATGTATTGCATCTCATGTGAGGCAGCTCCATAAACATTGAAGCGAGGTTTTTTCCCAAAAGCCTTGCTTTTGGTTGTTTATGCCTATCTGCTCTTTACTTTTTGGTGTTTGGATAGTAATGGATATTTGTATTAAGGTATTCGCAAACAATTATAATTATTTCTTGATTATCTAGTTTTCTGTTGGAACGATCAGGAAAAAACACTGGAAGGGTGAAACGGCATGGTGAATCCTATCAAAGTTGGAACAAGAGAACGGGCAAGTTATGCGAGGCTTCGGGAAGTTCTGGATATGCCCAACTTAATCGAAATTCAACAGAATTCCTACGAGTGGTTTCTGAAGGAAGGGCTGCGCGAAATGTTTCGCGACATTTCCCCAATTCAGGATTTTACCGGAAATCTGGTTTTGGAATTCATAGACTACAGCCTCGGCGATCCAAAATATGAGGTCGAGGAATGTAAAGAACGTGATGTTACGTTTGCAGCGCCTCTCAGAGTCAAAGTACGCCTTATTAATAAGGAAACAGGAGAGGTTAAAGAGCAGGAAGTGTTCATGGGAGACTTTCCCCTGATGACGGATAAAGGCACCTTCATTATTAATGGTGCGGAACGTGTTATTGTCAGTCAGTTGGTAAGATCACCCGGCGTTTATTATTCTGAAACCATCGACACCAGCGGTAAAAAGCTTTACGGCGCAACGATTATTCCGAACCGTGGTGCTTGGCTGGAATTTGAGACAGATATTAATGATAATATTTTTGTCCGGGTTGACAGAACCCGTAAACTACCGGCTACTGTACTGATCAGAGCCCTAGGCTATTCAACCAATGGCCGGATTCTCGAAGCGTTCGCTGACAATGAGAACGTTAAAATTACGCTGGAAAGAGACAATACGGAATCAACAGAAGAAGCGCTGGTTGAGATCTATAAACGTCTTCGCCCTGGAGAACCGCCTACGGTGGAGAGTGCCCGCAGTCTTCTGGAATCCTTGTTCTTTGATCCTAGAAGATATGATCTGGCAAAAGTAGGTCGTTATAAGCTGAATAACAAACTGGGTTTGGATATTCCCAAAAACATACGGCATTTGACACCTGAGGACATCATCGCATCGATTTCTCGGATGCTTAAAATAATCAATGGTGAAGGACATATTGATGATATTGATCATCTTGGTAACAGACGTTTGCGTTCGGTTGGCGAGCTTCTTCAGAATCAGTTTAGAATCGGTCTCTCCCGTATGGAGAGAGTGGTAAGAGAAAGAATGACGATTCAGGACATTGAGGGAATTACGCCTCAGGTACTGATCAATATACGTCCAGTCGTGGCCGCGATTAAAGAGTTTTTTGGCAGCAGCCAGTTGTCGCAGTTTATGGACCAGACCAATCCGCTGGCCGAGCTCACGCATAAACGCCGTCTCAGCGCGCTGGGACCTGGCGGCTTAAGCAGAGAGAGAGCCGGGTTTGAAGTGCGTGACGTGCATCATTCCCACTATGGCCGGATGTGCCCGATTGAAACGCCTGAAGGTCCAAACATTGGTTTGATTGGTTCACTCAGCACATATGGCCGCATTAATGAGTATGGCTTTATTGAGGCACCTTACCGCAAAGTAGAAAATGGCAAAGTGACGGATGAGATCCATTACTTAACAGCTGATGAAGAGGAAAAATATATTATTGCCCAGGCCAATGCCGCGGTTGGTGAAAATGGGGAGTTTTTAAGCGAAAAGATCGAGGCGCGCCACGGTGAAGATTTCGTCCTGGTTCCGCCGGTAAACATTCAGTATATGGACGTATCGCCGAAGCAGATGGTATCGATTGCCACCGCCTTGATTCCATTCCTCGAGCATGACGATGCTAACCGTGCTCTGATGGGTTCCAACATGCAGCGCCAGGCTGTGCCTCTACTCAAAACAGATGCGCCGTATATTGGCACCGGCATGGAGTATAAGGCTGCTGTTGATTCCGGTGTTTGTCTGGTTTCTCCAAAAGAAGGAACTGCTTTACGGGTTACTTCCGATGAGATCATCATTCAAAACAATGATGGTACAACAACCCGGAATAGACTTTTGAAATACACGCGCAGCAACCAGGGAACCTGTATCAATCAGAAACCGATTGTTGTCAAAGGCCAGAGAATCGATGCTGGTCAGGTAATTGCCGACGGCCCGTCAACAGATAACGGTGAACTTGCCCTCGGGCGAAACGTTCTGGTAGCGTTTATGCCCTGGGAAGGATACAACTATGAGGATGCTATTCTGATCAGCGAGAAGCTGGTTAAAGAAGATTATTTTACGTCCATTCATATTGAGGAATACGAAGCAGATGCCCGGGATACCAAACTTGGGCCTGAAGAGATTACCAGAGATATTCCAAACGTCGGAGAAGATGTTTTGAAAGATCTTGACGAACGTGGCATTATCCGGATCGGTGCCGAAGTGCGCCCTGGAGATATCTTAGTGGGCAAGGTTACTCCGAAAGGGGAAACGGAGCTTACGGCTGAAGAACGCCTGCTAAGAGCAATCTTTGGTGAGAAAGCCAGAGAAGTCAGAGATACTTCTTTACGTGTTCCGCATGGCGAGGCCGGAAAAGTTGTTGATGTTAAAGTATTTAAGCGTGAGAATGGCGATGAACTGGCCCCGGGGGTCAACCAGCTCGTAAGAGTCTATATTGCCCAGAAACGTAAGATATCCGTCGGCGATAAAATGGCGGGAAGACATGGAAATAAAGGGGTTATTTCCAGAATTATGCGCCAGGAGGATATGCCCTTTATGCCGGACGGCACGCCGATTGAAATCGTTCTGAACCCGCTCGGTGTTCCATCTCGTATGAATATCGGACAGGTTCTGGAAACCCATCTTGGTTGGGCGGCGAAAGCACTGGGCATGTATATTGCCACACCGGTTTTTGACGGAGCCAGAGAAGATGATGTCTTTGATACCTTGAGAAAGGCCGGACTTCCCGGACA
This sequence comes from Dehalobacter sp. TBBPA1, assembly GCF_040931655.1. Classification (NCBI taxonomy): domain Bacteria; kingdom Bacillati; phylum Bacillota; class Clostridia; order Eubacteriales; family Desulfitobacteriaceae; genus Dehalobacter; species Dehalobacter sp. TBBPA1. The sequence goes on from NZ_CP162385.1 coordinate 443,139, forward strand.
TGGAAAATCCGTTCTTTATGACGGCCGTACCGGTGAGCCTTTTGATAATGAAGTTACTGTTGGCTACATGTATATGCTGAAACTTCACCATCTTGTTGATGACAAGATCCATGCCCGTTCTACAGGGCCGTACTCGCTGGTCACCCAGCAGCCGCTCGGCGGGAAAGCGCAGTTCGGTGGTCAGCGCTTCGGTGAGATGGAAGTTTGGGCACTTGAAGCTTATGGCGCATCGTTTACGCTGCAGGAGATACTTACCGTTAAGTCCGATGATGTGGTAGGTAGGGTCAAGACCTACGAAGCAATTGTCAAAGGTGAGAATATTCCTGAGCCGGGTGTGCCAGAATCGTTTAAGGTACTCATCAAGGAATTGCAGAGCCTTGGACTTGATGTTTCCGTACTTTCGGAAGAAGATCAGGAAATTGAAATTAAGGATCTGGATGATGATGTCACAGAAGTTGCCCATGAACTGGGAATGGATGATCAGTATTCCGTGATTGATGCCAATGACGAAAGCGGCATTGGCTATGATAATGAAGATGAGACTCTTGATGAAGATTTGGATGGCGATTTGAATGACAAAACTGAAGATTTCCCTGTCCTGAGTGTTCCCGAGTCTGACCTTGGTAATGATCTTGTTAATGATCTGGACAATGATTTCAGCGACAACATGGATGATGATTTTGATCCGGATTACAAGTAAAGTGTGCGTTTAGATCGAGAAAGCTTGATGGGCGAAAGGAGAGAATACCGTGCTTGATGTGAATAATTTTGAGAGGATGCGTATCGGGTTGGCTTCTCCGGAGATGATCCGCAAATGGTCCTATGGGGAAGTAAAAAAACCTGAGACCATTAATTACCGCACCTTAAAGCCCGAAAGAGAAGGCCTTTTCTGTGAAAAAATATTTGGCCCTACCCGTGACTGGGAGTGCCACTGCGGTAAATATAAGAGAGTCCGTTATAAAGGCATTATTTGTGACCGATGCGGTGTTGAAGTAACGAGGTCTAAAGTCCGCCGCGAGAGAATGGGACATATTGAGCTGGCTGCGCCGGTTTCCCATATCTGGTACTTCAAAGGGATTCCGAGCAGAATGGGGCTTCTGCTGGACATGTCACCACGTTCCCTGGAAAAAGTTCTATATTTTGTCGCGTATATCGTTGTTGATCCAAAGGATACCTCCCTGATGAAAAAACAGCTTCTTACCGAGACAGAATACCGGGAGGCCAGGGAAAAATACGGCAGTGGCTTCAAGGCGGAGATGGGTGCTGAGGCCATAAAGGCGTTATTAACCGAGATTGATCTGGATAAACTGAACGAAGAACTTCGCACCGAGCTTAAGGAAGTGTCCGGTCAGCGAAAAATCAGGGCGATCAGACGTCTGGAAGTTGTCGAAGCATTTAAACAGTCCGGAAACAGTCCGGAATGGATGGTTCTTGATGCGATCCCGGTTATTCCACCAGAACTGCGGCCGATGGTTCAGCTGGATGGCGGAAGGTTTGCAACCTCCGACCTGAATGATCTGTACCGCAGGGTTATTAATAGAAATAACAGGCTGAAAAAGCTTCTTGACCTTGGCGCTCCTGATATTATTGTCCGGAACGAAAAAAGAATGCTTCAAGAAGCTGTTGACGCACTGATTGACAATGGCCGTCGCGGACGGCCGGTTACCGGACCCGGCAACAGGCCGCTAAAATCGTTGAGTGATATGCTGAAAGGCAAGCAGGGAAGATTCCGTCAGAACCTTTTAGGAAAACGTGTCGACTATTCCGGCCGTTCTGTTATCGTTGTAGGGCCGACACTGAAGCTTTCCCAGTGCGGGTTGCCGAAAGAGATGGCGATTGAGCTGTTTAAGCCTTTCGTGATGAAAAACTTAGTTAATGAGGGTTATGCCCATAATATTAAAAGCGCCAAGCGAATGGTGGAAAGGGTAAGACCGGAAGTATGGGATGTCCTGGAAAAAGTCATTGCTGAGCATCCAGTGCTCCTGAACCGTGCCCCAACGCTGCACAGACTTGGAATTCAGGCTTTTGAGCCTATCCTTGTCGAAGGTAAGGCTCTGCAGATTCACCCACTCGTTTGTACGGCTTACAATGCCGACTTCGATGGGGACCAGATGGCGGTTCACGTGCCACTTTCCGCTGAGGCCCAGTCTGAAGCTCGACTGCTGATGCTGTCTGCGCACAATATCTTGAACCCGAAAGACGGACGCCCGGTAGCTTCACCAACCAAAGATATGGTTCTGGGCTGCTACTATCTGACAATGGAAAGACCTGGAGCCCTTGGTGAAGGCAAGATCTTCAAGGATCTGAATGAAGCGGTTCTGGCGTACAATTCCAAAGCTGTCCATCTTCAAGCCTTGATCAAGGTGCGCAAGGATGGAAAACTTCTGGAGACAACGACAGGAAGACTCATTTTCAATACCGTTATTCCTGAAGAAGCCGGTTATATAAACGAAATGGTCACTAAGAAGTCTTTAGATAAAATTGTTGCCAAGACTTACCGTTTTTGCGGTTACGAGAAGACAGCCTTATTGCTGGACGGAATAAAAAATCTAGGCTTTAAGTTTTCGACACGAGCCGGAGTCACGGTCGGTATTGACGATATCCAGGTTCCCGAAGTCAAGAGAACGATTCTGGCCGAGGCGGATATTGCTGTTGCCAAGACCGAACAGCAGTACCGACGCGGTCTCATTACCGATGAAGAGCGCAAGATCCTTGTTATCGAAATCTGGACTAAAGCCAATGATTCCGTAACGAAAGCTTTGATGGAATCACTGGATAAGTTTAATCCGGTTTATATGATGGCCAATTCCGGAGCGCGTGGTAATATTCAGCAGCTGCGTCAGCTGGCAGGGATGCGCGGACTGATGGCAGACCCGTCAGGCCGAACGATTGAACTGCCTATTAAAGCCAACTTCCGTGAAGGCCTGACTGTGTTGGAGTACTTTATCTCTTCGCACGGTGCGCGTAAAGGTTTGGCTGACACCGCACTCAGAACTGCCGACTCCGGGTATCTGACCCGCAGACTCGTCGATGTATCCCAGGATGTCATTGTCCGGGAGGATGATTGCGGCTCCGATAAAGGCATTATGGTCGAAGACATCAAGGAAGGCAGTGAAATGATCGAGAAACTGGAAGAACGTCTGGTAGGACGGTTCCTGGTAAGAGAGATCCGTCATCCTGAAACAGGCGAACTGCTGGCTTCTCCCGATTACGAAATCAGTGAAGAACAAGCTAAAGCGATTGCTGATGTTTATGACAAAGTTGAGATAAGGTCCGTGCTGAACTGTAAGACCCGTTACGGTGTTTGCAAGAAATGCTACGGCAGAAACCTTGCCACCGGACGTCAGGTTGAAATCGGCGAAGCAGTCGGCATTATCGCTGCCCAATCTATCGGTGAACCTGGAACCCAGCTTACGATGCGTACTTTCCACACCGGTGGTGTTGCCGGAGACGACATTACTCAGGGTCTGCCGAGGGTAGAGGAACTGTTTGAAGCACGCAAGCCCAAAGGCCAGGCGATTATCTCCGAAATCAGTGGCACAATTACGATCAGAGAAGTCAAAGGCCGCAGAGAAGTGGAAGTCACGAGCGAGACCGGGGAACAAGGAATCTATACTATACCGTTTGGTTCCCGTCTCAAAGTCAAGAATGGCCAGGTCATTTCCCCAGGTGACGAATTGACCGAAGGCAGCATTAATCCTCATGATACGCTGAAGATCAAGGGAATAATCGGTGTACAGGTCTATCTGCTCGGAGAAGTGCAGCGGGTATATCGTCTGCAGGGCGTTGATATCAATGACAAGCATATCGAGGTGATGGTCCGGCAGATGCTCAGAAAAGTTAAGATAGAAGAAGCCGGAGACACCAGCCTTCTACCCGGTGGACTGATCGATATCTTCGAGTTTGAGGAGGAAAACGCGAAAGTCTTGCAGGAAGGCGGAGAACCTGCTGAATGCCGTCCGGTTCTGCTCGGAATTACCAAGGCTTCTCTCGCTACCGATTCCTTCCTCTCGGCAGCATCTTTCCAGGAGACAACCAGAGTACTCACGGAAGCTGCTATTAAAGGAAAAGTCGATCCGCTGATTGGCCTGAAAGAGAATGTCATCATCGGAAAACTAATCCCTGCTGGTACCGGGATGTCCAAATACCGCACCCTGAAGGTCACAGACAGCGGGGCCCTTCAGTCCAGGACTGAAGTCTAGAGCAATTGTGTTCTTGACATGGAAATAGGCTACTGCTAAAATAGTATAGTCTGATTTTAGAATAGGGGAGGAGAGCATTTTAAAATGCTTGATGAATCTATAAAAAAAACGCAAAGAGTTGTGGTTGGTTTTAAACAAACCAGCCGGGCGCTGGAGAAAGGCGAAGTCGGCAGTATTTATCTTGCCAAGGATGCAGATCAAAAGCTTCTTCGCCCGATCCTGGAGATGTGTGCTGTCAGACAAATTGAAATCAAGGAAGTTCCTACGATGACTGAATTGGGTAAAGCCTGTGGTATTAAAGTAGGTGCTGCAGTCGCAGCCATTCTGAATGACTAGGGTTCCTATAAACAGCTTTCTTGGTTGCCAAAAACCATCTGATTTTTGTAGAATAATTATTACAGGAAGGAGGTGCAGTTATGCCGACAATTCATCAGCTTATCCGCAAAGGGAGAGAAAAGGTTATTGCAAAATCGACCGCTCCTGCTCTGCAATGGGGACATAATTCACTGAAACGCAAGGATTTTCCTTCGGGTGGTTCTCCACAAAAGAGAGGGGTATGTACGAGAGTGTATACCACAACACCTAAGAAACCGAATTCTGCTCTGAGAAAGGTAGCCCGTGTCCGCCTGACCAATGGCATTGAAATAACCACGTATATTCCTGGAATCGGCCATAACCTTCAGGAACACTCCGTAGTTCTGGTTCGTGGAGGCCGTGTTAAGGATCTTCCGGGCGTACGTTATCATATCGTTCGTGGGGCATTGGATACAACCGGTGTTCAAAACCGTAGTCAGGCTCGTTCCAAGTATGGGGCCAAGAGACCTAAGAAAAAATAATGTATAAGTATCGTAGCCTAAAATATGTTATATTTTGGCTGCACTCTAATTTTATTGCAGTGTTTTTAGAAAGGAGGAATACAGTTGCCCAGAAAAGGTTATATTGCGAAAAGAGAGATCCTGCCGGATCCAATCTATAAGAATAAGACCGTCACAAAATTTATCAACCAGATTATGCTTGACGGCAAAAAAGGTGTTGCTGAATCGAATTGCTATAATGCCTTTCAGATTATTCAAGATAAGACCGGTAAAGATCCGATCGAAGTATTTGAGACAGCATTAAAAAATGTTATGCCTGTATTAGAAGTCAAAGCACGCAGAGTTGGTGGTGCCAACTATCAGGTGCCGATCGAAGTACGTGTGGACCGTCGTCTGACCCTAGGCCTGCGCTGGCTGGTTGAGTATGCCCGTAAAAGGGGAGAAAAAACCATGCAGGAAAAACTGGCCGGAGAGCTAATGGATGCTGCCAACAATACTGGCGGTTCTTATAAGAAAAAAGAAGATACCCATAAAATGGCCGAAGCAAACAAGGCTTTTGCCCATTATCGCTGGTAATCACAATGATTAGCTTGGGGTTACTTTAGAGTTTATTTATCTGGATAGAGAGGCTGATAATAAGTGGCAAGGCAAGTTCCCTTGGAGAAAACTCGGAATATCGGCATCATGGCGCATATTGATGCTGGAAAGACCACAACCACAGAGCGCATCTTATTTTACACTGGCCGTGTTCATAAAATCGGTGAAGTGCATGATGGTGCTGCCACGATGGATTGGATGGTTCAGGAGCAGGAGCGTGGGATTACCATTACTTCTGCAGCTACCACCTGTCAATGGAAAGGGCACAATGTTAATATCATTGACACACCCGGGCACGTTGATTTTACTGTTGAGGTTGAGCGCTCTCTGCGCGTGCTGGACGGCGCTGTAGCAGTGTTCTGTTCAGTTGGCGGGGTTGAGCCTCAGTCGGAAACAGTTTGGCGCCAGGCCGACAAATACGGTGTACCTCGTATCGCTTATATAAATAAGATGGACAGAGTCGGTGCGGATTTTTTCCGTGGAGTTTCCATGATTGTTGACCGCCTGGGATCAAATCCTGTTCCTATTCAGCTTCCGATTGGAACTGAAGACAAATTTAGCGGGATTGTGGATTTGGTTACCATGAAAGCAACAATATACACAGATGACCTCGGCACAGCAAGCGATGTTTCCGATATTCCTGCAGACCTGATGGAATTGGCGCAGGAATACCGTGAAAAATTGCTGGAAGCTGTCTCAGATGTCGATGAAGAATTGATGATGAAATATCTGGAGGGCGCAGAGATTTCCGAACAGGAAATCAAGCAGGCGATCCGCAAAGGCACAATTAACTTAAAATTCATTCCGGTTTTATGCGGATCATCCTTCAAGAACAAAGGGGTTCAGCCTTTGCTTGATGCTGTCGTCGATTATATGCCGTCGCCTCTTGATGTGCCGGCTATCCAGGGTGTCAATCCGGATACCGGTGAGGAAGACGTACGTCATTCCGATGATAACGCACCTTTTTCAGCATTGGCATTTAAAATTATGTCGGATCCTTATGTTGGAAAATTGACCTTCTTCCGCGTTTATTCCGGAACGCTCAGTGCGGGTTCCTATATCACGAACTCGACCAAGGGCAAGAAGGAAAGAATTGGCCGTATTCTTCGGATGCACGCCAATCACCGCGAAGATGTCGATGAAGTCCGCGCTGGGGATATCGCTGCAGCTGTCGGCATCAAAGATGTCAGCACAGGGGATACGTTATGCGATGAAAAGAACCGCGTTATTCTCGAATCGATGGTATTCCCCGAACCAGTTATTCATATTGCAATTGAACCTAAAACAAAGGCTGACCAGGAAAAGCTTGGCGGATCACTCGCAAAGCTTGCTGAAGAAGATCCTACCTTTAAGATGCGTACGGATGAAGAAACCGGACAAACCATTATTTCAGGGATGGGAGAACTTCACCTGGAAATCATTGTTGACAGACTGATGAGAGAGTTTAAAGTTGACTGTAATGTGGGTCGTCCACAGGTAGCCTATAAGGAAACGATCCGCAAGCATGTCAAAGCAGAAGGAAAATATGTTCGGCAGTCTGGTGGACGTGGACAGTATGGTCACTGCTGGGTTGAATTCGAACCGCTAGAACAGGGCACTGGCTTTGTATTTGAAAGCAAGATTGTCGGTGGCGTTATTCCTAAAGAATATATATCGCCGATCGGTGCTGGTATAGAAGAAGCCCTTCAAAATGGTATCCTGGCCGGGTATCCGGTTCTGGATATCAAGGCGACCGTCGTTGACGGATCCTACCATGATGTCGACTCCTCTGAAATGGCCTTCAAAATTGCCGGTTCAATGGCTTTCAAAGCAGCGGCTGCCAAAGCAGACCCCGCAATTCTGGAGCCAATGATGAAGGTGGAAGTCACCGTGCCGGAAGAATATATGGGCGATGTCATCGGAGATTTGAACTCGCGCCGAGGCAGAATCGAAGGTATGGAAGCTCGTTCGGGTGCCCAGATTATTCGTGGTTATGTGCCGCTTTCGGAGATGTTCGGTTATGCGACAGAGCTCCGTTCCCGTACTCAGGGCAGGGGCGTATATTCAATGCAGTTTGATCACTATGAGGAAGTGCCCAAAAATATTGCCGAAGGTATTATTGCCAAGCGGCAGGGGGCTTAATATAGAAATTAACTGCAAAAAAATAACAAATTTATTTAAGGAGTGAAACTTAAATGGGTAAACAAAAATTTGACCGTTCCAAGCCGCACGTTAACGTAGGTACAATTGGCCACGTTGACCATGGTAAAACGACAACGACTGCTGCGATTACATTTGTTTTGTCCAAGGTTGGCGGTGCTGTTGCAACTGCATTTGATCAGATCGACAAAGCGCCTGAAGAGCGTGAACGCGGAATTACGATTTCTACCGCTCATGTTGAGTATGAAACGGCAAACCGTCACTATGCTCACGTTGACTGCCCGGGCCATGCTGACTATGTTAAAAACATGATCACCGGTGCTGCTCAGATGGACGGTGCCATCCTGGTTGTATCCGCTGCTGACGGCCCGATGCCTCAGACGCGTGAACACATCCTTCTTGCCCGTCAGGTAGGTGTGCCTTACATCGTTGTATGGCTGAACAAAGTTGACATGGTTGATGATCCTGAACTTCTCGAACTGGTTGAAATGGAAGTTCGTGAGCTGTTAAGTGAATATGAATTTCCCGGTGATGATATTCCTGTTATTCCCGGTTCCGGACTCAAAGCTCTGGAGTGCGGATGCGGACAGAGAGACTGCGAATGGTGCGGCAAAATCTGGAATCTGATGGATGCTGTTGACAGCTATATTCCTCAACCGGAACGTGCTGTAGACAAACCATTCCTGATGCCTGTAGAAGATGTCTTCACGATCACTGGTCGTGGTACTGTTGCTACCGGCCGTGTAGAGCGTGGTGTCCTTAAAGTCGGCGATGAAATTGAAATCGTTGGTCTTTCTGAAAAACCGCGTAAGAGTGTTTGCACAGGCGTTGAAATGTTCCGAAAACTGCTCGATCAGGCTCAGGCCGGTGACAATATCGGCGCTCTGCTGCGTGGTGTTGAGCGTAAAGACATTGAGCGCGGACAGGTTCTGGCTAAACCAGGAAGTATTAAACCGCATACGAAGTTTAGCGGTGAAGTTTACATTCTGAGTAAAGAAGAAGGCGGACGTCATACGCCGTTCTTCAACAACTATCGTCCTCAGTTCTACTTCAGAACAACCGACGTTACTGGTGTAATCAAACTCCCAGAAGGCACAGAAATGATTATGCCTGGTGACCGTGTATCCATCGAGTGCGAATTGATCACCCCCATTGCTATGGAAGAGGGACTCCGCTTCGCTATCCGTGAAGGCGGACGTACTGTTGGGTCCGGCGTTGTAGCCAAAGTTGTCGAATAATTAGCTGCTGATATTAAGGGAAGCTGCCAGAAATTTTCTGCACAGCTTCCCTGATGCTCTCTACGCAAAAGGTTGCTGTCTTCGGTGACTCCGCCGTAAGGCAGGGAATTTTTGCGCCAATAGTCCTGTTTAACAGGCGATATATTTAGGAGGTAAAGAAATGAACCAAAAGATTAGAATTCGGCTGAAGGCCTTTGACCACAAAACGCTTGATCAGTCGGCAGAAAGAATTGTTGATACTGCGAAAAGAACCGGTGCGAGCGTCAATGGGCCAATACCCCTTCCGACCGAAAAGAGTATTTACACTATTTTACGTTCTCCGCATGTCAACAAGGATTCCCGTGAACAGTTTGAGATGAGAACGCACAAGAGATTGATCGATATTATTGATCCTACCTCGAAAACAGTGGATGCACTGATGAGACTGGATCTGCCTTCCGGTGTAGATATCGAAATTAAATTATAATTAGAGTCTGGCGTTTTTTTAGAATATGTGGTAAAATAGATATGTTTGTGACACGAAACACCCGGAGGTGTGGAACACCTTTGGGGTAAGTGTTGCTAAACGCATATAATATATTAATTGATTACACTCTCGTGCCCCGTTTCAGACGGTGCACTTCAAAGTGTACAGGAGGTGGCGTCGTGTCTAGAGGAATTCTGGGTAAAAAAGTGGGTATGACCCAAATTTTTGCAGAAGACGGAAAAGTGATTCCGGTGACTGTTGTTCAGGCCGGTCCTTGTTATGTCCTGCAGAAAAAAACTGAAGCTTCAGACGGTTATAATGCAATTCAGGTTGGTTTTGATGAGAAAAGAGAAAATCTTGCAACTAAACCTGAAAAAGGTCATTTCAAAAAATCCGGTGTCAAATTCATGCGCTTCATCAAGGAATTCAGAACTGCTGAGGCAGATTCCTTCGAAGTTGGTCAGGAAATCAAAGCAGATATCTTCGCAGCCGGTGACAAAGTTGATGTAGTCGGAACTTCCAAAGGTAAGGGCTTTGCTGGTATGCATAAGCGTCATGGAGCCCGCCGCGGACCCATGGGTCATGGATCAAAATATCATCACCGTACAGGTTCCATGGGCGCGAAAGGGCCAGCTCGTGTTTTCAAGGGAAGAAATTTACCTGGACGGATGGGTGGAGAAAGAGTTACGGTTCAAAACCTTGAAGTTGTAAGGGTTGATACTGATAAAAACTACATCCTTATTCGAGGATGCGTACCTGGTGCTAAAAAAAGCCTGCTGATACTGAAAGAATCGGTTAAAGCGAAATAATCCGTAAGGAAAGGAGGATAAAGCAATGCCTAAGGTACAGGTTGTAAATATGCAAGGATCTCCGGTTGGAGAAATGGAATTAAATGAAACGATATTTGGAATAGAGCCCAATACCCATGTTATGCATTCCGCTGTTGTAGCCCAGCTGGCCAACGCCAGAGTCGGCACCCATTCTACATTAGGTCGGAGCGAAGTCAGAGGCGGCGGTCGCAAGCCTTGGAAACAAAAAGGAACAGGTCGGGCCAGAGCCGGCACGATCCGTTCACCGCTCTGGAGAGGCGGCGGCATCGTATTTGGACCAAAACCGAGAGACTATAGTAAAAAGCTTCCTAAGAAAGTGAAGAGACTGGCTCTGTGCTCTGCGCTTTCCAGCAAAGTGATTGACAACAGCCTGATCGTGGTTGATCAAATCAGCTTTGAGCAGCCAAAAACCAAAGAAATGGTTAAACTTTTGGAAGCTCTGAAAATTGATAAAAAAGCGCTTCTCGTTGTCGAGAACAATGACGATAATAACGTTCTGGTCTCTGCGCGCAACATTCAGGGAGTGCTTACCTCAAGAGCAGATGCCTTAAATGTTATAGATCTTTTGAAATATGATTTTGTGGTATTTACTAAGGCGGCTGTGATGAGGACTGAGGAGGTGCTGAGCAATGCGTGATGCTCGTGACGTGCTGATTCGACCGGTCATTTCTGAAAAATCGGTCGGATTGGTAGAGGAAAACAAATACTCCTTCTGGGTTAGCACTGCAGCTAATAAGATTGAAATCAAATCAGCTGTAGAGAAAATGTTCAAAGTTAAAGTTGATGACGTTCGCACCATGAAGGTTAAAGGAAAAGAAAAACGTCAGGGCCGTTATTCGGGCATGACACCTACCAGGAAGAAAGCTATCGTAACCCTGAAGGCCGGCGACAAAATTGAAGGATTTGCAGGTCTGTAGTTTTAAGGCAAAGGAGGTAGAAAAAAATGCCAATTAGATCGTACAAACCAACATCTCCGGGACGCAGACAGATGACTGTACTGAATTTCGATGAGATTACCAGGAATGAGCCTGAACGTTCCCTTATCGCCCCCCTGCGCAAGAAGGCTGGAAGGAATAATACAGGACGTTTGACAGTCCGTCACCAAGGCGGCGGTCATAAGAGACGTTATCGTCTGATAGATTTTAAAAGAATCAAAGATGGCGTTCCTGCCAAGGTTGCTAGCATTGAATATGATCCGAACCGTTCTGCTAACATCGCTCTTCTGAACTATGCTGACGGCTTTAAAAGTTACATTATTGCTCCCAATGGACTTAAGGTGGGCCAGGAAATTGTAAGCGGCGAACAGGCCGATATTAAAGCCGGCAATACGTTAAAGCTTAAGAATATTCCGGTCGGAACACTGATTCATAATATTGAGATGAAACCCGGCAAAGGCGGCCAGTTAGTCCGTTCAGCCGGTGGATCAGCTCAGTTGATGGCCAAAGAAGGCAGTTATGCAACACTCAGACTCCCGTCGGGAGAAATGAGAATGATCCACATCGAGTGCCGGGCCACGATTGGCCAGGTCGGGAACTTGGATTATGAAAACGTGACGATCGGTAAAGCCGGAAGATCCCGTTGGCTTGGGATTCGTCCGACAGTCCGTGGTTCAGTCATGAACCCGTGTGATCACCCCCACGGCGGTGGTGAAGGACGTAACCCGATTGGACGTAATCCTGTCACTCCTTGGGGTAAACCCGCCCTTGGCGCCAAGACCAGGAAAAAGAAGAACCAAAGCAATAAGTTCATTGTCAAGCGTAGAGATAAGAAGTAAGCGAAAGGAGACCTCATAATGGGCAGATCTCTAAAAAAGGGACCTTATGTCAGCGCTCGTTTGTTAGAACGGGTGGAAGATATGAATAAAAACGGCGAGAAGAGAGTATTGAAGACTTGGTCCAGACGATCCACCATTTTCCCGCAGATGATTGGTCATACGATTGCCGTCCATGACGGACGCAAGCATGTACCTGTTTATATTACAGAAGATATGGTTGGGCATAAACTTGGTGAATTTGCACTGACCCGGACTTTCAAAGGACATGCCGGAAGTGAAAAATCGAGCGGCTTACGCTAGTTGAGAGGAGGTAAAGAAAAATGGAAACAAAAGCAGTTGCTAAATTTATCCGTATCTCTCCTCGCAAGGTGCGCCTGGTTGTAGATCTGATTCGCGGTAAGAAAGTTGAAGAAGCGATGGCGATCTTGAAATTTACGCCGAATATATCTGCTGAACCGGTTGGCAAGGTGCTGAAGTCAGCAGTAGCAAACGCGGAACACAACCTGGAAATGAGTCCGGATGATCTGTATGTTACCAAAGTATTCGTTGATCAAGGACCAACCTTAAAGCGTATCATGCCTCGGGCGCAGGGAAGAGCTGACAGGATCCGCAAACGGACCAGTCACATTACCGTTGTCGTCGGGGATAAGAAGGAGGAATAGGCAAAGCATGGGTCAAAAAGTTAACCCCAAAGGTCTTCGTATTGGCATTATCCGTTCGTGGGAAGGCCGCTGGTATGCTGATAAGAACTACAGGGAGCTCCTCCACGAAGACTTAAAAATCCGTAAATTTGTAACCAACAAACTCCAACAAGCAGGAGTTCCTAAAGTTGAAATAGAGCGCGCTGCAAACCGGGTCAAAGTATCTGTTCATGCCGCAAAACCCGGGATCGTAATTGGCCGCGGTGGCGCTGAAGTCGAGAACCTGCGCAAGGCATTAGAAACAATGACCGGCAAACAGGTTGCAGTTAATATTGTTGAAATTAAAAAGCCTGAACTGGATGCCAAGCTGGTTGCTGACAGTGTCGCTCAGCAACTTGAAAAACGTATTTCTTTCCGGAGGGCGATGAAACAGACCGTAGGTCGCACCATGCGTGCAGGCGCTCAAGGGATCAAGATTTCATGCAGCGGACGTCTGGGTGGAGCTGAAATTGCCCGTACAGAATGGTATAACGAGGGAAAAGTCCCCCTTCATACGCTGCGCGCAGACATTGACTACGGATTTTCCGAAGCCAATACAACGTATGGCAAAATCGGCGTAAAAGTATGGATTTACCGTGGAGAAGTTCTTCCGACCAAGAAGTCCGTTCAGGAGGAAGGAGGATTATAAAATGTTAGTACCAACCAGAGTAAAGCATCGTAAACAACATCGTCCGAGCCTTAAAGGAAAGGCTCAGAGAGGTACTAAAGTAGTTTACGGTGAATATGGACTTATGGCGCTCGAGAATGCCTGGGTTACCAACCGGCAGATTGAGGCAGCTCGTATTGCAATGACCCGTTACATTAAGCGTGGCGGTAAAGTATGGATAAATATCTTTCCTGACAGGCCGATAACTGCAAAACCGGCTGAGACCAGAATGGGTAGTGGTAAAGGTACTCCGGAATACTGGATTGCTGTTATCAAACCCAACAGAGTCATGTTTGAACTGGCCGGTGTTTCTGAGGAAGTTGCCCGTGAAGCGTTAAGGCTCGCAGCTCATAAACTTCCGATTAAATGCAAGTTTGTCCGCAAAGAGGATCAGGCTGAAGAACAGGTTGGAGGTGGCGCAGATGGCGAAGAATAAGAATTTCCCTGATATGACCGATGAAGAGCTCCTGAAACAGATTGACGGGCTCAAAACGGAATTATTCAATTTGCGTTTCCAATTAGCTACCGGACAACTTGATAACCCGATGCGGATCAAAGAGGTCCGTAAAGGGATCGCGAGAGGCAAAACCATTCTCCGTGAGCGCGAGCTCAAACGTGCTTAAGGTAGGAAAGGAGGCAAAAACATTGGAAAGAACAATGCGCAAAACGCAATATGGCAAAGTTGTCAGCGATAAAATGGATAAAACGATTGTTGTTGCAATTGAAACCAGAAAAAAACATCCAATCTATCATAAAACAGTAAAGGTTACCAAAAAATATAAGGCGCATGATGAGAATAACGAGGCTAGACTAGGGGATACCGTCCTGATTATGGAGACCAGACCGTTAAGCAAAGAAAAGAACTGGAGACTGGTCAAAGTTGTTGAAAAAGCGGTTATTCTCTAAGCCAAGGAAATATCAAGCAGCTAAGAAAGGAGGTTCCGCCCAATGATTCAGGCTGAATCAACCCTTAAAGTGGGAGATAATACCGGAGCAAAAAAACTTTTATGTATCCGTGTGTTGGGTGGTTCTAAACGTCGTTACGCATCAATTGGTGATATCATCGTTGCTGCGGTTAAAGAAGCAACACCAGGCGGCGTTGTCAAAAAAGGTGATGTTGTCAAAGCTGTTGTTGTCCGTACTACCAAAGAAATTAAAAGACCAGACGGTTCATATATTCGATTCTCCGAAAATGCAGCAGTTATTATCAAAGATGACAAGAGTCCGAAAGGAACGCGTATTTTTGGACCTGTTGCCCGTGAACTCAGAGAAAAAGATTACATGAAAATCGTTTCGCTGGCACCGGAAGTACTATAGAAAAAACCGGACGGAGGTGAATAAATAATGTCCGCCGAAAGAACAAAAGTAAACGTCAGAAAAGGCGATATGGTCATGGTGATAACCGGCAAGGACGCCGGAAAAAAAGGCAAGGTTCTTGAAGTTCTAACCCAGAAGGGCAGAGTTGTGGTCGAGAAGGTCAACGTTGTAAAGAAACATCAGAAACCGACCAAAGATATGCCCCAAGGTGGAATTGTCGATAAAGAAGCTCCGATTCACAGCTCCAATGTGATGCTGTTTTGCACAGAATGTAATTCTGTCACCAGGAAGAGTGTTAAGATTACTGGAGAAGGTAAAGTGAGAGTCTGCAAGAATTGCGGACACAATTTGCCGGAAGAAAATAAGAAGTAATTCTGGAAGGGAGGTACTCTGGTGGCTCGCTTAAGAGATTATTATAAAAATGAGATAACCCCGGCTCTGCAGAAAAAATTTGATTATAAGAATATCATGCAAACACCGCGTTTGGAAAAAGTGGTTATCAATATAGGTTTGGGAGAAGCGATTCAAAATCCGAAAGCCATAGATTCCGCTGTAGATGATCTCATGACAATTACGGGTCAGAAACCGGTCGTAACACGGGCGAAGAAGTCGATCGCAGCATTTAAGCTTCGTGCAGGCATGCCGATTGGCGTGAAGGTTACTTTAAGAGGTGACCGGATGTATGAGTTTGTTGACAGGCTGCTGAACGTAGCGCTTCCTCGTGTCAGAGATTTTCAGGGAGTATCCGCCAAGGCATTTGACGGCAGAGGCAATTATACCCTCGGCATTAAAGAGCAGCTCATTTTCCCGGAAATTAATTTTGACAAAATTGATAAAATTAGAGGTATGGATATCGTCTTTGTAACAACGGCCAATACGGATGAAGAAGCAAAAGAGCTGCTTAAAGCATTCAGAATGCCGTTTAAGGACTAGATATGAAGGAGGCTTAAGATATGGCCAAGACGTCGATGATTGTTCGTCACCAACCAAAATATTCTGTACGTGTGCATAACCGCTGCAAAATATGTGGCCGCCCGCATGCTTATATGAGGAAATTTGGAATATGCAGGATATGCTTCAGAGAACTGGCTTATAAAGGCGAACTGCCTGGTGTAACGAAGGCTAGTTGGTAAGCATTATTGGAGAAAGGGGGAAATAAAAGTGTCAACAACATCAGATCCTATTGCCGATTTCCTGACACGGATCCGGAATGCCGGGATGGTTTACCACGATAAAGTAGAAATTCCTGCTTCAAGTATCAAGAAGGCTCTGGCCGAACTGCTGAAACAGGAAGGCTTTATCAAGGATTATGAATATATTGATGACAATAAACAGGGGGTCTTGAGATTATACCTCAAGTACGGCCCTAACCGGGAAAGAGTCATTACCGGTTTGAAACGTATCAGTCGTCCCGGTTTAAGAGTTTATGCAAAAAAAGACCAGATTCCTAAGGTTTTAGGAGGTTTGGGCGTTGCTGTGATATCTACCTCCAAAGGCATCATGCCTGACAGACAAGCACGCAGTGAAGGTTTGGGTGGAGAAGTTATCTGCTATATTTGGTAAAGGATGGAGGTGTAGAATATGTCTCGAATTGGTAGAAAAGCAATCACCATTCCAGGCGGGGTGGAAGTTAAACAAGAAGGTCAGGTCGTTACCGTTAAAGGCCCCAAAGGAACGCTTACCAGAGAATTCCGGCCTGAAATCGGTATTCAAGTAGAAGAAAATACAATCAGCGTTACCCGTCCCAACGACGAACCTTTCTACCGTTCGCTTCACGGACTGACCCGCACCCTTCTTGCCAATATGGTGGAAGGTGTATCGAACGGGTTTAGCAAGAATTTGGACCTTGTCGGAGTAGGCTATCGTGCTGCTCTTTCAGGTAAAAAACTTGTGCTTACTGTCGGCAAATCTCATCCGGTTGAAATGGAACCCTATGAAGGGATTGAAATCGAAGTTCCTGCACCGAACAAGGTGATCATTAAAGGAATCGATAAGGAACAAGTCGGTAATTTTGCTGCAGATGTTCGTAAGCAACGTGAACCGGAACCGTATAAAGGTAAAGGGATTAAATACGAAAAAGAAGTCATCCGCCGCAAGGAAGGTAAAACCGGCGGTAAGAAATAAGGTAAGGGCAAAATCTCTTGCCGCGTAGAAAGGATGAAAAAGCTTGATTAAAAAGAGTGACCGCAGAAAAATTTTGAAACATAAGCATAAAAGTGTCCGTAAAAGAATCCAGGGCACAGCCGAAAGACCGCGTATGGCAGTATTTAGAAGCTTAAACCATATTTATGCCCAGGTTATCAACGATGACCTTGGAATCACCCTGGCTGCAGCTTCTTCTCTCGATGCTGAGTTTAAAGCAGCAGAGCTGTCCGGAGGAAACGTTGAGGGAGCTAAAAAAGTTGGCGAACTCATTGCGAAAAAAGTGCTGGATAAAGGAATCACCAAAGTGGTCTATGACCGCGGCGGCAGCCTATATCACGGTAGAGTTGCAGCTCTGGCCGAAGCCGCTAGAGAAGCAGGACTTGACTTCTAATCTTTAGAAAAGGAGGGAAAATCATTGTCAAATATCGATCCTAGTAAACTGGAGCTCACCGAGAAAATTGTACACATTGCCCGTGTTGCTAAAGTTGTCAAAGGCGGAAGACGTTTCAGCTTCAGTGCTCTGGTTGTCGTCGGCGACGGCAATGGTATTGTCGGCGCAGGACTCGGAAAAGCAACCGAAGTTCCGGAGGCTATTCGTAAAGGCGTAGAAGATGCTAAAAAGAATCTGATTGCTGTACCTTTAAAAGGAACATCGATCCCGCATCCGATTCTCGGCCAATTTGGTGCCGGCGAGGTTCTGCTGAAACCCGCTGCCAAAGGTACCGGAGTTATTGCCGGTGGTCCGGTGCGTGCTGTACTCGAAGTAGCAGGGGTTAAAGATATACTCACAAAATCACTGGGATCTTCCAATGCTCATAACGTTGTCAATGCAACGATGGCTGGCCTCAAGGCGCTGAAGCGCGACGTCGACGTTGCCAAAGCCCGCGGCAAGGCAGTGGAAGAAATACTCTAAAATAATGTATCGTAGCACCAAGTAAGGAGGTGTCCATATTGAAACTCCATGAACTCAAACCTGCAGAAGGTTCGACCAAATCACGCAAACGTGTTGGAAGAGGCAACGGCTCGGGACTTGGAAATACAGCCGGCCGTGGTAACAAGGGTCAGAAAGCCCGTTCCGGCGGTGGTGTCCGTCCCGGATTCGAAGGTGGCCAAATGCCCATTACCCGCAGACTTCCGAAACGCGGTTTTACAAATAATTTTAGAAAAGAATATGAGGTCATCAATGTATCCGATCTTGAAGAAAGATTTGAAAATGGTGAAGAAGTTACCATTGAAGCTTTATTTGAGACTGGACTCATCAATAAAGTCAAGGATGGTGTCAAAGTACTCGGAGACGGGGAATTGACCAAATCATTAACCGTAAAAGTTCATAAGGTAAGCAAAACAGCAGCAGAGAAGATTACTGCTGCCGGTGGAAAAGTAGAGGTGGAATAAATTGATACTTGAAACCCTGAAGGATGCCTGGAAAGTTCCGAGCATTAGAAAGAAAATAGGGTTCACCTTGCTTATGCTTCTGATCTTTAGGATTGGGTCTCACATCCCGATTCCGTTTATGGATCGTGAAGTGCTTCAAAACATGATGGGCAGTGGAGGATTGTTTGATTTCTTCAACACATTCTCTGGTGGCTCCCTGAAACGCTTCTCTGTATTCTCATTAAGTATCATGCCCTATATCACTGCCTCGATCATTATTCAGCTCTTAACGGTCGTCATTCCTTATCTGGAAAGACTATCAAAAGAGGGCGATCAGGGCAGAAAAAAGATTGTTCAGTATACCCGCTATGGTACGGTTGTACTTGGCTTCATCAACGGTTTTGGACTGACCATCGGCTTAAGAGGTGCGCTTACGATTCCTCAAGAGTCGCTTAGGATTCTAATTTACATTATGATTGCAATCGTACTGACCGCAGGTACAGCTTTTCTGATGTGGCTGGGCGAACAGATCACCGAAAAAGGCATTGGCAATGGCATCTCACTCATTATCTTTGCCGGTATTGTTGCTGGGATTCCAGATGCAATCAAGTACTTGGTTGGGCTGCTGCAGGTTGGCGAAATCGGTTGGATATCAATCGTAGGCTTAGTGGTTATTGCAGCGCTGATTATTGCCGCTGTTGTATTTATCCAGGAGGGCCAAAGAAGAATTCCGGTTCAATATGCCAAAAGAGTCGTCGGCCGCAAGCAATACGGTGGACAGAGCTCTCATATTCCATTAAAAGTTAATCAGGCGGGCGTCATTCCGATTATTTTCGGTATTTCCTTAATGGCCTTTCCGGCAACCATTGCGACCTGGCTCCCACAGGACTCAGCCTTCGCTCTTTTTGCCCAGAAATGGCTGCAAATGAACGGCTCAGCCTATTCAATACCGTACTTGATCATGTATGCATTGCTCATTATTTTCTTTACCTATTTCTATACAGGAATTACCTTTAATCCTGTAGATGTCGCGGATAATCTTAAAAAGTACGGCGGTTTTATTCCCGGAATTCGTCCGGGTCGTCCGACTTCAGATTATTTGTTTAAAATCCTGAGCAGAGTGACTTTGGCAGGTGGGATATTCCTGGCACTGATTGCTGTTCTCCCCAGTCTAATCATGGGATTCACCGGAATAGATAACATCTATTTAGGTGGAACATCCCTGCTGATTGTGGTCAGCGTTGCTCTTGATACGATGAAACAGATGGAGAATCAGCTGATGCAGCGTCACTATCAAGGATTTTTAAAGTAGGAGGCTATCGAGATGAGAATGATACTCATGGGTCCTCCTGGAGCAGGAAAAGGAACACAAGCCGATTTGCTCATTGAGCATTATCATATACCCCACATTTCAACTGGGGACATGTTCAGAGCCGCAATCAAGGAACAGACTGCCCTGGGAATGAAGGCCAAAGAATACATGGATGCCGGCGGCCTTGTCCCGGATGAAGTAACGATTGGGATTGTAGCCGACAGATTGGCTCAGGCTGATTGTCAAAATGGTTTCCTTCTGGACGGGTTTCCCCGTACGGCTGCCCAGGCGGATGCATTGGCGAAAATCTTAAGCGACATGAAAATTGCCCTGGACGGAGTTATCAACATTGAACTGGGCGAAGCAGATCTCTTGGAACGGCTCACCGGAAGAAGAGTCTGCAAACAGTGCGGTGCAACCTTCCATACTGTCTTCAACGCTCCTAAACAACAGGACGTTTGTGACAAGTGTGGTGGTGCACTCTACCAGAGAAGCGATGACACACTTGAAACAGCACAAAATCGGCTGAAGGTATATAATACACAGACTGAACCCCTGATTGCATATTATAACAACCAAGGCTTGCTCAAGAGAATTCAAGGGGATAAAGAAATTAAGCAGGTTTTCAGCAATGTTCTCAGCGTGTTGGAGTAAGAAGCCATGATTGAACTGAAGAGTAAGGAACAGCTTGGCCGCATGCGGAAAGCTGGCCGGATCGTGGCAGAAACTCTGGAACTGATGCGGGAAATGGTTGCCCCGGGAGTAACTACGGAACAACTGGACAGAGTAGCGGAAGATTACATTGGCAAATGCAATGCGATTCCTGCCTTCAAAGGGTATAACGGCTTCCCCGCAACACTATGTACTTCGATTAATGAAGAAGTGGTGCATGGGATCCCGGGTTTAAGGGCCCTGAAAAGTGGAGATATTATCAGTATTGATTGCGGGGCAATCATTGACGGATACGTCGGTGATTCTGCGATCACACTGCCGGTAGGAAAAATCAGCAGGGAACTTCAGAATCTGCTGGCAGTGACTGAAGAATCTCTCAGGTGTGGAATTGCCCAGGCGCTGAAAGGTAATCGGCTGTTTGATATATCCTGCGCTATTCAGACGTATGTAGAAGAGAATACAATGTCGGTCGTTCGGGACTATGTTGGTCACGGAATCGGCAGAAAAATGCATGAAGAACCTCAAGTACCCAATTTTGGCAAACCCGGCAGGGGGCCGAGACTCGAGGTAGGAATGGTCCTGGCGATAGAACCAATGGTCAACTTAGGAGGCTATCAGGTTGAGACTCTTGAGAACCAGTGGACTGTAGTAACGAAAGATCGCCGAGCATCGGCGCATTTTGAACACACAGTGGCCATCACTGAAAATGGCCCGGAAATACTAACTCGAATTGAAGGCTGAAGACCGGTAAATAAATGTCAAAGGAGGGATAGGCGCAAATGTCAAAAGAAGATGTGATTGAGGTCGAAGGCAAAGTACTGGAACCATTGCCGAACGCAATGTTTACGGTAGAATTAAACAATGGTCATAAGGTACTGGCGCATGTCTCCGGCAAGATTCGGATGCATTTTATCAGAATTTTGCCTGGAGATCGGGTCACGGTGGAGCTTTCTCCCTATGACTTGACCAGAGGAAGAATTGTGTACAGATTTAAGTAAGGACAAGGGAGGAATCACAGGTGAAAGTAAGACCTTCTGTGAAACCGATTTGTGAAAAGTGTAAAATTATTAGACGGCACGGAAAAGTAATGGTTATTTGCGAAAATCCGAAACATAAGCAACGCCAGGGCTAAATCGAGGATGAAGTTCGAGGTTCGAAGGTCGATGATTAAGCATCAAAGATCTAGCAGACAATACCGGACAACGAACTTAGAATATCGATTAGCAATATGTGCGGGTTGTCGCCTTTGGACCGGATTAACACTAACAAAGTCGGACGCTAAATATGAAAATCAAGTAACTGGAACTAATTATCGAACATGGGGGTGTGAAATTTAGATGGCACGTATCGCAGGGGTGGATATACCTCGGGACAAACGTGTTGAGGTTGCACTTACCTACATCTATGGTATCGGCAATTCTCAATCCAAAAAAATCCTGACAAAAACACAGATTAACCCTGACACCAGGGTCAAAGATCTTACAGACGACGAAGTCGCCAAGATCAGGGAAACAATTGATAAAGAATACAAGGTCGAAGGCGATCTGCGTCGGGAAGTGTCCCTTAACATTAAAAGACTGATGGAAATCGGCAGTTATCGTGGCCTTCGCCATCGTCGTGGACTACCTGTGCGCGGACAGCGGACCAAAACCAATGCCCGTACACGCAAAGGTCCCGCAAGAGCAATTGGCGGAAAGAAGAAAAAGTAAAGGGGGGCATTGAAGCATGGCTCGTAAAGTTGTTCGTACCAGAAAAAGAGAACGTAAAAATGTTGAAAGCGGCATAGCACATATTAAGTCGACTTTTAATAATACGATTGTCACCATAACAGACACGACCGGAAACGCACTTTCCTGGTCCAGTTCCGGTTCTTTGGGTTTCAAAGGATCACGTAAAAGCACACCTTTTGCTGCGCAGATGGCTGCAGAGACAGCTGCCAAAGCAGCAATGGAGCATGGGCTCAAAATTGTTGAATGTTTTGTGAAAGGTCCAGGATCAGGCCGTGAAGCCGCAATCAGAGCATTGCAGGCGGCAGGTCTGGAAGTGAACCTTATTCGGGACGTAACTCCGGTACCGCATAACGGATGTCGGCCGCCCAAACGCAGAAGAGTATAGGGGGTGTAAAACATGGCTAAATATACAGAATCAGTATGTCGTCTGTGCCGGCGTGAGGGTCAGAAGTTATTCCTGAAAGGGGATCGCTGCTATACCAATAAATGTGCTGTGGACCGTCGGGCGTATGCTCCGGGCATGCACGGACAGGCTAGAGGCAAAAAACCGACTGAGTACGGCATTCAGCTCAGAGAAAAGCAGAAAGTCCGGAGGATCTACGGCGTTCTTGAGAAACAGTTCCGTGGATATTTCGACAAAGCTGCCCGCCAAAAAGGTATGACCGGGGAAAATCTTCTCCGTTTATTGGAACGCCGTTTGGATAATGTTGTTTTCAGACTTGGCTTTGCTTCATCCAGACCCGAAGCACGTCAGCTTGTGACACATGGTCATATCACAATCAATGGCAAACGCGTCGATATTGCATCTTATCTCGTCAGCACTGGCGAAGCAATTTCGATTAAAGGAAGCAGCAAAGACAACAATAGAATCAAGGAAATGGCCGAATCCTTAAAGGATCGTGCTGTTCCTGCATGGTTAAGCCTGGATATCAACAGCATCACAGGGACTGTAATCAACATGCCAACCCGTGAAGATATTCAGATTCCGATTGAAGAACATCTTATTGTAGAGAAATATTCTCGTTAAACTTTTCCGGGAAAGAAGGGGTGCATTCCGATGCTTGAAATCGAAAAGCCCAATATTGAATGTGTTGAGAGATCTGAAGATAATACCTATGCCAAATTCATTATTGAACCCTTAGAGAGAGGCTATGGCATTACCTTGGGGAATTCCCTGCGTCGTATCCTGCTTTCTTCTCTACCCGGGTCCGCGGTTACTTCAGTAAAAATAGAAGGCGTACTACACGAATTCTCAACCATTCCAGGAGTCTTGGAAGACGTAACTGAGATCATTCTCAATATTAAATCCCTCGCTCTCAAAGGCCATACGGATGAACCGCGCGTTCTGCGTTTGGAATGTGAAGGGGAACGGGTTGTTACCGCAAGAGACATTATCACCGGTCCCGATATTGAGATTCTCAATCCAGATTTGAAGATCGCCACGTTGGATAAAGACGGACGTCTCTTCATGGAAATGAACGTCGAACGTTCCCGCGGCTATGTGTCAGCTGAGAAGAATAAAAAAGCAGATCAGGTAATCGGCGTTATTCCTGTCGATTCCATTTTTACCCCAATTTATAAAGTCAACTATGCTGTAGAAGATACCCGGGTCGGTATGATGACTGACTTTGACAAGCTTACCCTGGAAGTATGGTCTAACGGCAGTATTACCCCGAAAGAGGCAACGAGTCTCGCAGCCAAGATTTTGAGCGAACATTTGAGGCTCTTTATCGGACTGAACGATAATCTGGGTAATGTTGAAATCATGGTGGAAAAAGAAGAAGAGGCCAAAGATAAGATTCTGGAAATGACCATTGAAGAACTGGATCTTTCCGTAAGATCTTATAATTGCCTGAAACGCGCCGGCATAAACAGCGTTGAAGAACTGACACAAAGAACTGAAGAAGATATGATTAAAGTACGCAATCTTGGGCGCAAATCTCTGGAAGAAGTCGAACACAAGCTCAGAGAACTTGAGCTGGGATTCCGTACTCCGGAAGATTAAACCTAAAGGGGGGATCACAGTTGGCATACCGTAAGCTTGGAGTTAACATGAGCCGCAGAAGGGCTATGTTAAGAAATATTGTAACTTCCTTGCTGAAGCATGGAAAGATTGAGACAACAGAAGCAAGAGCAAAAGAACTGAATTCCCTGGCAGAGAATATGATTACCCTAGGCAAAAGGGGTGACCTGGCTGCCAGACGTCAGGCGATGGAATTTTTGCTGGATGAGACGGTAGTAAAAGAGCTTTTTGATACAATAGCTCCGAAATATGCCGATAGGCAGGGTGGCTACACCAGAATCATGAAAAACGGCTATCGTCGTGGAGATGCTGCCGAAATGGTTTTAGTTGAGCTTGTGGACTAAGATGAAGGCCTAATTTCGAAGTTCGAAGTTCGAGGTTCGGTGTTCGATCGCAGATAACGGAAACCGGATACCAGGAATTGATTGATACCGGGTAACGAAACCAAATAAGCGTATCGATAACCATTAATCACACACATGAATCGTACCTCTGAACATTGACACATGTTCAGCTTCGAACTTCCTGTTGGCTCTTTTGAAAACAAGCATACCGTCCAGTTCAATATTATAAGATTGCTGGAGAAAAAAATGCGCAACATCCTTCTGCGATTAGCCTATGATGGTACAAACTACCACGGATTCCAGCGCCAGCCAGAGGAACATGGACAAACTATCCAGGGAGAACTGGAAAAGGTCTGGAAGAAGCTTTTTGCCGAAGAAATAAAAATCACAACAGCGGGCAGGACGGATACTGGTGTACACGCTGCCGGCCAAGTGGTTAATTTCTGCTCAGAAGCGCGTATTCCGCAGGAGAAGATTCCTAAGGCCATGAACAGTATTCTGCCGTATGATATCAGAATACGTGAGGCCAGGGATATGCCTGAAGATTTTAGTGCCAGGAAAAGCGCCAAGTGGAAGAGATACGATTACAGAATCGATAACGGACGAATTCCTGACGTATTCAGAAGACTGTATTCTCTCCATGAGCCGTTGCAGCTGAATGTCAGCGCCATGCAAATGGCTGCTTCCCAGCTTGAAGGGAAACATGACTTCAGTGCATTTGCCGCTGCTGGGTCTTCGGCTAAAAGTTTTGTCCGGACACTGTACCGCTGCAAAGTATGTTGGCTGGATGAACAAATCGTTGTTACCTGTATTGGTGACGGGTTTCTATATAACATGGTAAGAATTATTGCCGGTACCTTGATAGATGCGGGTAAAGGCCGAACACAGCCGGAAGAAATCCCTGAAGTACTAGCGTCCAGGGATCGAACCAAAGCAGGTGAAACTGCTCCGGCCAGAGGACTCACCTTGACCTATGTCAATTATCACGCATCCAGTCCCGGTGAAATCTTTCCGGAACTTTAAGAAACAGGAAACCATAGGTTGACGAAAGACGTTATTTTAGTTAAACTTTTTAAGTAGTCTTTTACCGAACGTGAATGAGCCCTTCACGTCCGGTGATGATATAACGAACTCAAAAATCGTACATGAGAACATGATGGACGCGATTAAAAATGGAGGGAACCAACATGACCACCACGCAATTTGCGAAAGCCCATGAGGTGGACCGTAAATGGTTAGTCATTGACGCAGCCGGTGTTTCTTTGGGAAGAGTGGCAGCTGAAGCCGCCCGCTTACTCAGAGGAAAACATAAGCCGATATTTACCCCGAACGTTGACACAGGTGATTTTGTCATTATCGTCAATGCAGATAAAACATTGATTACCGGCAATAAACTGGATAAGAAAATGTATCGCTGGCACACCGGTTATCCAGGCGGACTGAAAGAAATGACCTACCGAGTGCTGATGAGCAAAGCCCCCGAAAAAGCTATGGAACATGCTGTAAAAGGAATGCTTCCTCACAACAAACTTGGTGCACAGATGTATAAGAAACTTAAAGTATACTCGGGACCGGAACATCCGCATCAGGCCCAAAAAGCAGAAGTATGGAATATGAAATAGTTGGAAGGAGGTAAAAGCATGTCAGCACAGCTTCAGTATCAAGGCACAGGCAGAAGGAAAAATGCAGTTGCCCGGGTCAGACTTCTGGCCGGTAACGGAAAATATACGATTAACGACAGAGACCTAAGTGAATACTTCGGCAAGAAAACTTTAGAGATGATTGTTCAGCAGCCCTTAGAAGTTACTGAAACTTTAGGGAAATACGATTTAATTGCCAGAGTTCACGGCGGCGGTACAACCGGCCAGGCCGGTGCCCTCAGAATGGGTATTGCCAGAGCTTTGCTTAAAGCAGATGAAAGTCTTCGTCCGGCTTTAAAACGCGCAGGTTTTCTTACCCGTGACCCGCGTATGAAAGAGCGCCGCAAATACGGACTCAAAAAGGCCCGCAAAGCGCCTCAATTCTCGAAACGTTAATATCCAAGAAACAGCGAATCCCTCAACTAAAGGTTGGGGGATTTTTCTCTTTTTCTCATTTTTTACCTTTCTATACTTTATTAATTGAATAAAAAAATTGCTGATATCATTTTGACCATAAAAATGCGGGTATTATGTTGAAAACAGGTGAAGTGATTGGCAAAACAAAATCACTGCATGCAGACAGGCAAACCTTATCCGATCAAAGGTCGCTGAAATCATTCCCTTTTGAATAATTCACTGCCCTTCACCATAGATATAGGTGAGAGGGGGAAAACCATGGCCAAACACCTGAATTATTCACGGATCAGTGGACTGATGCACGGACAGATAATGCCAAGACCAAAGATTATACTGGCATCAAGCATTCTCATTCTTCTGGCCGTAACCGGTATTTTTCTCAGCCAGAAAACAGCAGTGCATACCGCCAAGGATGTTCCCGGATGGAGCTGGATACTTGGCGGAGTAACCATTTCGATCGATGCCGGTCATGGCGGGGTTGACCCTGGGGCTGTTGGTGTCAATAAAACCCTGGAGAAGGATGTGAATCTAGAAGTTTCTAAAAGGCTGCAGGTACTTTTCACCCAGGCCGGAAGCAAAGTTGTGATGCTAAGGGAGCAGGACCGGGATTTTGGGACTTCTTTAAGCTTGCTTCAACGCAAAAGAGAGGACTTGGCCTACCGGATTCAGACCGCTATGGAATCCCAGGCTAAAATATATCTGAGTATTCATGCCAATAGTTTTTCCGATCAAAGACAGCATGGCCCGCAAGTGTTTTATCATCCGGAATCCGATGGAGGAAAACTGCTGGCTGAAAGTATCCAGCAAAGTTTGAATAAAGTCGGAACAAAAAAACGGGAAGCAAAGGCAAACCAAAGCTATTTTATCCTCAAGAATACGGATATGGTGGCCGTGACAATTGAAGTCGGGTTCCTGTCCAATCCGGAGGAAGAAAAGAAATTAAACGAAAGTGCTTATCAGCAGCAGCTGGCCATGGCTATTTTCGAAGGAGTGGGCAATTATCTGGCCAAAGAACAGCCGGTGGCGGCAGCCGATTAATTTTGAAATTACCATCCTAGCAATAAATAAAGGAAGATACGCAATTAATCCCGAATATATCAGATAATCGCTTTGGAAGCTGCAACGCACCTGACCTTTCAAAGACTCGTGCTTAACGCCATTTCAAATTAATTTCAAAGAGTAAAAAAGAGTAAAAAACTAAAAAGAAGAATTGTCTATTTTGCCCAGAAGCATTGTTTATAAATTGTTTAGATTCTGTTTACAGATATTCAAGATATTGGGAGTAAAATAAGATCAGGAAGCTTTCCAATATTTGAAAAGGAGTAAGTGAAGATGAGAATATCTAAAAAAGCGGCGCTGCCGTTAGTCTTTACTGTCGGGATTCTGTTGTTTGCGACGACTGCACTGGCGGACATTGTCAGCAAGAGCGGCTATGATACGCTTAAGGACGGCTTGAAGCAAAGCGCCGCGAGCTGTTCAGAGAAATTTAACAATTTTACCCTGGATTATTCATTTGCCATAAAGTATAACGGTGAAATCATCAGTTCCCAGAACGATGTGAAAAAGTTTGACCGGCTGAATGGTGCGACCGAAGACAGCTCCCACAGTCTGAGTCAGGACGGAAAGGTTTCCGATTCTTATTACTATACGGATAAGAATACCTGGATCAATGGCACGGATATCGGCACCAGCAATGAAGCTTATTACTATACCGAATATACCCAGGAGCGTGAAATGGATGTATTTGACAATCCTTTTAAACAGGATGAAGCGGAAGATGTTGAAAAGATTGTGGATGCGGTTGTCGGCAGTTTGAAGGACCATGTGGTTGTTCAGGAAAATGCCGATGGCAGCAAAGGGCTTTCGGGTTCCCTGTCTGAAGTACAGATTCCGGCTTTAGTCAACGCGGTGGCTTCCCTTCAGGTCAAACAGGCTTTTTCGGGACAAAACAGCTATAGTGCCAGAATCCCTGTACTAACGCAGGATATCTATGTGAAACAAATTGAAGGGTCGGCCACAGTTAATTCGGACGGTCTCATGGATTATATTCTGGCGACAGTGATATTATCCGGGAAGGACGCACAGGAACAGGTCCATGAAATTACGATGGAAACGCTTGTAAAATTGACGGATATCAACGAAACGGTTGTTCAGAAGCCGGATCTTAGCGGCAAAGAAGTTCAGAGAACAACAGAAAGAAACAGTGTCGGACCTCAGATCTCCAATCCTGAAAAATTTATCGGGACATTTAAAAACGATATTATCATTGAGCAAGACGGTAAATTTATCAAGATTGGCGAGCGTATTCTGCAAATCGCCCATGTTGAGAGCGCAAATATTGCCGGAAAATATTCCGAGGAATTCAGAGAAGGCTTTGAAACGTATGCTCAGAATGCCTTGGCCTTTACGTTTGACGCCACAACTTCCAATCAGGCAAAATCGGATGCCATGTTTGAATTCAGAGATAATGATGGATCGAACCGGTCCGGAAGTATCTATCTGGATGAAGCAAATGCCAAGGTGTATTTCAACTTGAACATGTCTAATGGGTCTTACGATTCCGTCTTCTCGCCTGTCCTGGAATGAACAGATGCTGTTAGATGACAGATAACGAATAACAAAACGAATAACAAATAGCAAATAGCAAATAGCTTAAAATTGGAGCTGCCGGGGTATCTCGGCAGGCTCCTTGCAGTGCGCAATGGGGGCAATTAAATGGAAAAAGTGATTGAAATATGCAGCCTGACCAAACTGTATAAAAATGGCCGGGGCATTGACGATATCAATCTGGAAATTGATCAGGGGGATATTTTTGGTTTTCTTGGGCCAAACGGTGCAGGAAAAACAACGGCAATGAAGATCATGACTGGGTTGATCCGGCCGGACCGCGGTGACGTCAGGATTTTCGGGCATAGTATTACCGAATCGTACGAGAAGGCCATGGCGGAAGTTGGCTGTATTATTGAAATTGCTGACTCTTATCCGTTTTTGACCGCTTATGAGAACTTAAGGCAGCGTGCCCGGTTTTATCAGGGAGTCGATGACCGCAGAATTGACGAGGTTCTGGAGCTTACCGGTATGATCAAATACAAACAGGAAAAACCTAGGAAGTTTTCCCTGGGCATGAAGCAGCGCTTGGGCTTAGCTGCAGCTATTCTGGCCAGGCCCAAAGTTTTGATCCTGGATGAGCCGTTGAACGGACTCGATGTCGAGGGGATGATCGATGTCCGTAATCTCATTAAGCAGATGGCTGAACAGGAAGGAACCACCTTTTTTATTTCAAGCCATCTGATCCATGATGTCGAACTTACCTGCAGCAGGATCGGGGTCATCGTCAATGGAAAGATGCTCAATGTGGACAGCACGGAAAAGATTCTGCAAAATTACGCCACGTTGGAGAATTACTTTGTCAGTGAGGTGGAACGTAATGGCCGTGTATAAAGCTGCTTTGATCAATGAAATTGAAAAGCTGTACAAAAAGAAAAAAGCCCTGGTTGCGCTGATTATTTCACTGGTTGTGATTGTACTGGGGCAGCTGGCCGTCGTTGGTGTCAGAAGCGGCTTTGGCGTAAGAGGTGCCGGCAGCGTAGAATTTCCCGTACTGGTTTTGTCGGTCGTCGTCAATACGATTCTGCCGCTGTTTACAGCGCTCATTGCCATTGACTGTTTTTCCGGGGAGTTCTCCCATAACCTGATGCGCGTCACGCTGACCAGGCCGGTCAGCAGGCTAAAAATCTATACGGCCAAAGTCACGGCTATTGCAGTCTTTATTCTGGCCAACCTGCTGATCTTAATGGTCTTCTCCATGCTGGCCGGTTTTCTGTTTAATGCCAATTCCGCTACGATTACCGCTGTAGCGAGAACCGTGCTCGTTTATGTGATCAGCCTGTTTCCGCTGTTTACATTGGCCCTAGGGATTGTGTTTTTGGCCAATATTCTAAAGAGCGGCACGTCAGTATTTTTTGTTGCAATTATTGCTTTTCTGGCCATCAAGGCTTTTGGTATTTTCTTTTCCGAGTACGCAAGCCTGTTGATTACCACACAGCTCGACTGGTACAATTTGTGGCTGGCCAATTCTTTGCCGCTGGCGAAGATTGGACGGGAGTTTTGTCTGATGCTTGGCTACGCACTGATGTTTTTTGCAGCGGGGTTTTATTTGTTTGATAAAAAAGAGTTCTAGATCTCAGAATTTGCTTAAAATGATGCTAAATGACTGAATAAGAGGACCGGCAATGAATCTTAAGAAGCGTTTAATTGCAGCAAATGCAGCTACCGTGGCGATTCCGGTGCTGATTACAGCACTGGTCGCCATAGCGTATCTGTTTATATACAGCAAACTATATGGCAATATATATTCCTGGGAAAGCTACCAGCGGGCCTCTAAGATTGAAGCAGCACTGATGGATACAGAAAGACTGATCCAGCAGGAGAGCCCCGACGCGATTGCTGATGAAAAGTTTCAGCGGCTGTTGCGCCAAAAAATAGCCGAAATCGGAGGCGAACTGATCGTCCTGAAGGATGAAAGCATGATCTATACCTCGCTGGATGCAACGGGAATTGGCAAAATTGAGTTGGCAAAGGCTCTGGAAGCAGGACAAAACAAGCCTGGCAAAGAAACCGTTGTGATCGGCAGTCAGCCCTTTACGGTTCAAATTATTGAACAGGATCCGGCAGATACCGCCGGAGGAACCGTGCTGTTGCTCGTTCCGCCGGATCAGGCAGCTAATGGCCTGATTCAATTTCTCATTGTGATCGGCCTGACGTTCCTCTGCTCGTTCATTGTTACGAACATCCTGATCTCCTATCAGTTTTCGCGGGCGGTTTTGCAGCCTCTGAATCATCTGCAGCATGCTGCAGGTGAGATTCGGACCGGCAACCTGGACTGCCAGATTGCCGAAGAAGGTGACCGGGAGATTGAAGCATTGTGCCGGGACCTCGAGCTTATGCGCCTTAAGCTCAAGGAATCGATCCATACCCAGCTGAAATATGAAGACAACAGAAAAATGCTGATATCCAGCATATCCCATGATTTAAAGACTCCCGTTACGTCGATTAAGGGTTATGTTGAAGGTATTTTGGATGGTGTCGCAAATACCCCGGAAAAAACGGAGAAATATTTAAAAACCATCTATGTAAAGGCTGAGCAGGTTGATAAGATGATTGATGATTTGCTGCTCTACGCCAAACTTGATCTAAACCAGATTCCGTTTAATTTTGAAAGGACCGATGTTCAGGAATTTATTAGAAGCTGTTTGCTGGAAAGTGAACCTGAACTCGAAAACAATAGAATACACACGGAAATGTTCAGTGACCTGACCCAAAAGCGCTGCGTTTTTCTTGATCGGGAACGAATGAAAAGAATTGTAATGAACATTCTGGATAACTCCCGTAAGTATATGGACAAAGATGAGGCAGTGATAAGGGTTCTGCTCAGGGAGACTCCTTCCAGTATTATTATGGAGTTTCAGGACAATGGGTGTGGAGTCAGTGAAAAGGATCTGCCGTATATTTTTGACCGGTTTTACCGTTCCGATCAGGCCAGAACAGGGATTGAGGGAAGCGGCCTCGGACTTGCGATTGCCAAACAGGTCGTTGAGGGGCATCAGGGTATTATCTGGGCAATGTCCCACGGCAAGGAAGGAATGAGTATTCTGATTTCACTGGCCTATCTTAAAGACTAGTACCCCGTCAATTCTAAATCTACATGAAGAAAACCATCCAAAACGAGGACTGTTATGAAAAAAATTCTGATTATTGAAGATGATCTGAATATTGCGGAACTGCAACAAGATTACCTGGAAGTGGAAGGTTTTGCAGCCGACATTTGTGCGGATGGTTTTGCCGGTCTGAAGCAGTTCCAGGAAAACGGCTATGATCTTCTAATCCTTGATATCATGCTTCCGGGTCTGGATGGTCTGGAGATTCTGCGCAGTCTAAGAGATGAAAAAGAGGTCCCTGTGATTTTGGTATCTGCTAAAAAAGAGGAAATCGACAAAATCAAAGGCTTTAATCTCGGAGCGGATGATTATATCACGAAACCCTTCAGCCCCGGTGAACTTGTCGCCAGGGTCAAAGCTCATCTGCAGAATTATGAAAAACTGAAGAAGAAATTCAGCGAAAAGCAGATAAGCAACAACGCTGTTGTGATCCGTGGACTCAGGATCGAGAAAGAAGCCCGCAGGGTCTATATCCATAACCGGGAAGCAAATCTCGCCCAGAAAGAATTTGAGCTGCTTTTATATCTGGCCAAGCATCCCAACCGGGTATTCGGCAGAGACGAATTATTCGAAAAGGTCTGGGGACTTGAGGCACTCGGTGATTCCGCTACGGTCACGGTTCATATCGCCCGGCTGCGCGATAAAATTGAAAGCGACCCTTCCAACCCGCAATATATCGAAACGGTCTGGGGAGCGGGCTATCGGTTCAGGGTTTAATTAGAACATCAGAAATGAACCCATTACGCAGCAAAGGAAGAAGATCATTTTGAAAAGAAAACAATCTAAAATCGCAATTGCCACGGTAGTTATATTATTTATTGTTGCCGGGTTAATGAGCTTTCTGGGCGGATCTGAAGTAGTCAGTGTGTTTTCTCGGTACAATTCTAATCAGGACCAGACAACCCCGCAAGATAACCAGACTTCTTATCATAACCAACAGAATGGAACGGCTGAAAACAGCGGTGGGAATAACCAGGGTACAGAAAACAATCAGAATGCTGAAGTACAACAGCAGGAATCCGCGAATAGACAGCAGGAAACGGCCAACTCTCAGGAAACACAGCAAAGCCACTACCGGATTGATGTTGATGTGACCGAACAAATTGTCCGGATCTATTATCGGGATTCTGAAATCAAACAATTTACAGCGTCGACAGGCGTCAATAATTTGACTCCGCTGGGGGATTTTGAAATTCAAAACCGTGGCGAATGGTTTTTCTCGGAAAAATACCAGCAGGGCGCCAAATACTGGGTCTCTTTCAAAGACTGGGGTGTATACCTTTTCCATTCCGTCCCGATGGATGAACAGAAAAAAATGATTGCCGAAGAAGCGGCTAAACTTGGCACACCGGCTTCTCATGGCTGTATCAGGCTCGAAGTGGAAAACGCCAAATGGATTTATGACAACATTCCGCAGGGAACGAAGGTGCATATTCATTAATGTTATTAATGATGCCTAAAGACGTGTTGTAAGGTCTCATGGAAAATACTTTTCGCATAACGGAGAGTATTTTTTTTGGAAAAAGACGGAATGTATAGTAAGATAAACTTTAGATAACTTGATCAGAATAATTTAAAAGAAGTATTGGAGAAAAGTAAAAATAAATGGCTTAAGTATTGAATAATTATTCGTCCGTGTGTATAATTATTAAATAAACTAAACGCTGCATTACCGTTACAGGAGGGATATAGATGATTAAAGTTGGGATTCTTGGAGCAACCGGCTATACAGGGCAGGAATTGCTTCGTTTATTAAATAACCATCCGGAGGTCACGCTGGCGTATTTAGGCTCTTCTACATCTGCGGGAAAGCGTATTTCAGATATTTGCCCTCACCTTCAGGAAAGTCTGGAAAACGTGCTGGAGGCAGAGGAGATACCTGATGTCAACGTGATGTTTATGGCACTGCCGCATGGTATAGCAGCGGCCAGAGCCAGGGAATTGATGGAACG
This sequence comes from Dehalobacter sp. TBBPA1, assembly GCF_040931655.1. Lineage (NCBI taxonomy): Bacteria > Bacillati > Bacillota > Clostridia > Eubacteriales > Desulfitobacteriaceae > Dehalobacter > Dehalobacter sp. TBBPA1. The sequence goes on from NZ_CP162385.1 coordinate 477,190, forward strand.
CGGCATAAAAATTGTGGATCTTGGAGCCGACTTCAGACTTAAAGACGCCCAGGAGTATGAAAATTGGTATAAGGTTAAGCATGCTGATCCAGCTCTGCTGCCAGAGGCTGTCTACGGACTACCTGAACTATACAGAAATGAAATTGCGGGGAAAGCCCTTGTGGCGAATCCGGGCTGTTATCCCACAGCATCCCAGCTAGCACTGGTGCCGCTACTCCGGACAAGACTGCTTGATCCAACCGGCATCATCATCGATGCCAAGTCAGGTGTCTCAGGAGCAGGCCGCGGGATTGTCCAGAACCTTCATTATTCCGAAGTAAATGAGAATTTTAAAGCTTACGGTGTTGGTGTGCATCGCCACACACCGGAGATCGAGCAGCAGCTAAGCGGGGCAGCGGATGCGAAAGTCATGATTAGTTTTACCCCGCATCTCGTGCCAATGACCCGAGGCATACTGGTTACCGTTTATGCAACTGTCAAGAGTGGAATAACGGAGCAGGAACTGCGGGATTGCTGGCAGCAAGCTTACGAGAAAGAACCGTTTATTCATGTGCTGCCGGAGAAAGAGTGGCCCCAAACGAAATATACGTATGGGAGCAACCACGCATTCCTTCAGCTAAGATATGACCAGCGGACCTGCAGGGTCGTCCTGGTTTCCGTGATTGACAATTTGGTCAAAGGAGCATCCGGCCAGGCCATCCAGAATATGAACATCCTGTTTGAGCTGCCGGAAACGATGGGCCTTCAAACCACTGCGCTCTGGCCATAGGAGATAAGTGGGCGTTTCATTTGTCCCCAAACATCTAGAGACAGAAAAAATCGAAGGAGGAATAAAAATGACGGATAAATTATATCCTTGGCAAGAAATAAATGGCGGGATTTCCGCGCCGCTCGGATTTTATGCCTGCGGGGTCAAAGCAGGAATCAAATATCAAGATAAATACGATCTGGCGCTGATCTTATCTGAGATCCCGGCCACTGCGGCAGGGATGTTCACGCGTAATGTCGTGAAGGCCCACCCACTGGTACTCACCGAGAAACATCTTGCAGACGGCAAAGCGCAGGCTGTTATTGTCAACAGCGGCAATGCCAATGCCTGTATGGGCGAGATTGGAGAAAACGCTGCCTTGGAGATGGCCAGGGTGACCGCAGCAGAGCTCGCCTTTGCTCCGGAAGATATTCTGGTATCGTCTACAGGGGTAATCGGGCAGGAACTGCCACTGGCTAAAGTCATCCCAGGAATCAGGCTCGCAGCAAAGGAAGTTCAGGCACTTAAGGGAAAAGTCTCCGAAAGTGAAAAAACTGAATACGCTCACCAGGCGGCGTTGGCTATTATGACCACAGACACGGTTTGCAAAGAACTTGCTTTTGAACTGCAGTGTGCCCAGGGAACGATAAAACTTGGCATCATGGCTAAAGGCTCGGGTATGATCCACCCTAATATGGGAACGATGCTGTGTTTTATCACGACGGATGCGCAGGTTGCGCAGGATAAGCTGAAAGGGCTGCTGAAGGCAGAAACGGATGAAAGCTTTAATATGGTGACCGTGGATGGAGATACCAGTACGAACGATATGGTCGTGATCTTAGCCAACGGATTATCGGGAGTTGCGCCGGAAGGTCAGGAATGGGAGGATTTTTCTGCCATGGTCCGGGAAGCCTGCTGTACGATGGCCAAAGCGATTGCAAGAGACGGCGAAGGGGCCAGCAAGTTCCTGGAAGTGAAAGTTGCAGGGGCCGCATCATTGGAAGCAGCTAGAATGATTGCCCGCAGTGTCTGTTCCTCTAATTTGGTGAAATCGGCTATGTATGGCGAAGATGCCAACTGGGGAAGGATCCTGGCTGCAGCGGGATACTCCAGAGCCAGCTTTGATCCGAATAAAGCGGATATCTACCTGAATGGACTGCAGGTCGCTGCACACGGACAGGGCCTGCCATTTTCCGAGACGGAAGCTTCGGTTTTGCTGAAGAATGCAGATATTAAGGTCGACGTCGTTCTGGGTGACGGAAAAGAACAGGCTGTGGCCTGGGGTTGTGATCTTACACATAAGTATATTGACATCAACGCTGATTACCGGACGTAATAATGCCAGCGTAATTGAGTGACTATTAAATATAAATGTTAGTTCCGGTAATTATCTGTTTAAAACACTTGAGTTTTTTGAGACACCTTATGAAGAGGAGTAAAGGAGGCGCATCAAAATGGAAGATTTCAGTGTGAAGATCAGCAATCTGGATAAGGCCAATATTCTGATCGAAGCCTTGCCGTATATTCAGAAGTTCTCTGGGTCTACCGTTGTGATCAAATACGGCGGGCATGCCATGATTGATCAGGAGCTTAAAGAAAAAGTCATGCTCGATATCCTGTTGCTGCATACGGTTGGTATCCGTCCGGTTATTGTTCACGGCGGAGGACCGGAAATCAATACGATGCTGAAGCGTGTCGGTAAAGAAAGCACGTTTGTGCGGGGCTTAAGGGTTACGGATAAAGAGACTATGGAAATTGCAGCGATGGTCCTGGTCGGAAAGCTGAACACGGAGATTGTTTCGATGCTAAACAGCTTTGGCGGAAAGGCAGTAGGGCTGAACGGCCAGGATGCTAAACTGCTCGTCGCCGAGAAGAAACCGATGCAATTGGCAAATGAACGAGGATTGGTTGAGGAAATCGATCTTGGGTATGTCGGTGAGATCAAGAGGGTTACACCGGGGATCATTACCAGCCTTTTGGATCAGGGATATATTCCGATTATTTCACCGCTGGCCGGTGGAGATGATGGGGAAAGCTATAATGTAAATGCCGATACGGCTGCCGGAACCATCGCCGGATCCTTAAAAGCTGACAAATTCCTGCTTTTGACCGATGTTAAGGGAATTATGAAAGATATCAATGATCCGGAGTCTCTTATTTCTGTTATCCCGAAGGAAGATGTACCGGCAATGATGACGGAAGGGATCTTTAAAGGCGGAATGATACCGAAAGTAGAATGTGCAGTAAATGCGCTGGAACAGGGAACAGGTACCGTTCATATCCTGGACGGCAGACAGCCGCATGCGATTTTGCTGGAGTTGTTTACTGACGGCGGGATCGGGACGATGATAAAATAAACGGGAAATAATTCAATAAATCGTATTATAGTGTAAGTCTATTAATAGCAAGAAAGGTCGATGGTCGATATGAATATAGAGCTAAATACGGAACAAATGATCGCGATGGGCAAAGAAAATGTCATGAATACGTACGGCCGCTTGCCAATGGCGTTAGTCAAAGGATCTGGATCGCTGGTCTGGGACAGTGACGGCAAGCAATATCTGGATTTTGTCGCGGGGCTGGCTGTAACCTCACTTGGACATGCCAATCCGGAGATCGTGGAAACCATCTGCGAACAGGCCGGAGAGATCCTGCATACCTCCAATCTGTACTGGATCCCTGGGCAGGTCAAACTCGCGAAGATGCTGACGGACAATTCGTTTGCGGATAAAGTATTCTTCTGCAACAGCGGAGCGGAGGCCAACGAAGCTGCCATCAAACTGGCGAGGAAGTATGCCAAGGAACATTTTGGGGCTGAAAAAATTCAGATCGTATCCCTGAAGAATTCATTCCATGGCAGGACGCTGGCAACGATAACTGCCACAGGCCAGGCCAAGTACCAGAAGGGATATGAGCCACTGCCGGAAGGATTCTCCTATACCACGCTGAATGATTTGAGCGGACTGGAAGGGGTTATCAATGAGAAGAGTGCGGCTGTAATGATCGAACCTGTGCAAGGGGAAGGCGGCGTGCACCCCGTTTCGCGTGAGTTTCTGCAAAAAGCCAGAGAATTATGCGACAAGTACGGGGCGCTGCTGATCTTTGACGAAGTCCAGTGTGGGCTGGGCAGGACCGGGAAACTGTTTGCCTACGAGTGGTCCGGCGTAAAGCCGGATATCCTGACGCTGGCCAAAGCGCTGGGTAATGGTGTGCCGATTGGCGCGATGCTAGCAACAGACAACGCAGCAGCTTCTTTCCAGCCGGGAGACCATGCTTCGACTTTCGGAGGCAACCACCTGGTTTCGGCTGTCGGCTGCAAAGTAATGGAGATCATGACTCGGGAAGATTTTCTGACCGGGATTGAGAACAAGGGGTATTATTTCCAGGATAAGCTGCAGAAGTTAGCTGAAAAATTTGATTTGCCCGGTAAGGTCAGGGGACTCGGGCTGATGGTCGGCCTGCCTGTTGAAGAAAACGGCCCTGAGATTGTCAACAACTGCTGTGCAAACGGATTGCTAATCAACTGCGTCGGCGGCAAGACCCTGCGTTTCCTACCGCCGCTTACAGTCACATTTGACGAAATTGACAAGGCAATGGAGATTCTGGAGCAGGCCTTTCAAAGGAGCTTTAACGTAAAGTAAGAACAGATAAGATAATAATAACCAACAGATTAAAATGAATAAAAAGGGAGGGCGTAGCCAAACTCTATCAGAGTGCCGTTACGCCCCCCTTTTATGATTTTCAGATATCAGCGTAGAACACTAGCGTAAAATAGCTGGTTGTCTGAGTCATATCGTTTTGCAGAAGTATACCGGAATTTGTGTTGCCCAAAACGTGAAAAGCCCGAATTCCTTGTTTCTCAGCCAGCCGGAAAGATGCAGTGAGTGATGCGGGGGAATCCAGGTAATCATTGCCCAGCCTGAAGAGGGCAGGATAATTGAATTCCTGCATATATTTCAAGGTTTCGCGGTCTTTGCCTTGGGCCTCGACCCGGGTCAGATAATGCGAAAAGTCAACCGAGGAGATCAGGACCGTATGTTCATTCAGACAGGGCTCTAATCCGGCAAGCAGCGTATTGACTTCCTGAAGGGTGACATCATGATGCAGAATGAGCGGTACAATCTTTGCTTTGGGAAGATAATGCTTAAGAAGCGGTGCCAGGGATCCAATGGAATGTTCCAAAGAGAGGGTTTCCTCATCTCTGCTTGCTAGGTTGTTTTTAAGCAGAAGGTTGACGGTCGGCTGATCCGTTTCGACAAGGCCTTCAGGAGTCTCCCAGTTAGCCAGGCCTGTAATGATTCGGTTCCCTTTGTTAAGATGGTTTGGGCCCACCAGGATGATTAGGCCTGGCTCCTGCGCGGCAAGTATTTGCATCAGATCATTAATGAGGCGGGCGGCTGTCAGATGATGAGGCATCACGGCACTTACGATTCTTTTATCGACCGTTGATGGTACAGCAGGCTGGTCCGCCAGGATAGCATTTAATTCCTCCCGGGTGATAAAACCGGGATGGGAGGAAACGGATATCCCGCCGCCTTCGCCGGAGGATTTTTCCGTTAGGCTTGTTCCGCCGCATCCGGACAGGAGTAAGAAAGAAAAGCATAATAATAGTAGGACAGTCATGCTTAAGAAGGTTTTACATAAAACGAAGCAGCGAATATTCGTAATAGGTCATGCCCCCATTTTTATTTGATCACAATCCTGGATTGGCTGCCGCTTGTATAAACGATACTGTTCTTAATGTTGCTCAAAACGGGTGCTTCACAGTTAAATTCACCAGGTGAGATGACTCGTGCCAGATACGTAATCGTGCCTTTGTCCTTGCCGACGTGGAAGACCAACTTTTGTCCATTAACCTCTGTCGGATAATCCCAGTGATTTTTGGCAGTCGGGTCTTCATTGTAATTTTCGGGACGAGGGATAAGAGCAAGACCAGCAGGAAGTACATCCACAATTTCATAAAGCCCCTGGGGTGCTTTATCGCCGATGTTATAGCTTAACACGACCTGGACGAGATCCTGGCGATGGAAGGTATTTGTCTCCGTACTACCGGTGCGATAGGTGTGGCTGATCTTAAGATCTGTATTTTCTGATCCTTCTCCGGCTTGAACCGGAACACTGTAGTAGCTTATTATGCCAACCTTGCCTTTAATCCTGGTAAATGATATTTTCGTCAAATCCTTAGGAAGAATGGTCAGTTTAAAGAAGTCCATATTTTTTAAGGTTTTGGTCTCTTTTTTTCCGTTTAGTTCATAGGTAAAGCTTACCGGCGAAGAGGCCATATACTGAAGATTGTAGCGGAGTATCTCCAGCTGCTCGAGCGTATTCAAAATATCTTTGCCGGGATTCTCAAGCAGGTACTGGTAAAGCTTGTTTTTCTCCGGCTGGTCCAGGCGCGCTGCCAGAAGTGCCATCCGGGTTGTAGCCAGAATCATATCATCCTGATCGCTTCCTACGTTGATTCGCAGCACAGAACCGAGGTCCTGCTGATAAGTGCTGAGCAGTTCCTGATAAACCTGTTTGGCGTAGGCTCCATCCCCGGTTTCCAACAGAGCCAGAGCCAGGTTGATTTTTTCTTCCGCAGACAGATCTTCCTTCTGCATATAGTTGTCAATTTGCTGAAGAACAGGCTCTCCCAGGGAAGCAAGTCCGAGAAGAATCATACTTTCATCGTCTGCTGCAGGTGTCTGACTTCCCTGATTCCCTTGATCTTCCTCTTTTCCTGATTCTCCTGTGTCTTCAGCTTCCAGAATTCTGTAAAAATAGCGGATTAAGGCCTGATCATCAAAGACACCTGGGGCAGCGGAGGCGACCATTGCGGTCAAGGCCGGATCACTTTCTCCATAAGAAAGAATGCTGATTCCACCGTCGGACCGCTGGTAAAGGAGCAGAGAATCCCGATCCTCCCTATCTTCAACCAGAGGGATATTAGATTCGGGACTGTCGGAGAAATACTTTTCCAAAAGCCTGGCGGCTTCCTGGGCGGCAAGCTTTTGCTCGAGGCGGCTTCCATTATTCCAGATAAGCTGGTAAAGTCCCCGGAGGTATTGGCTCTTCTCAGAATCACTGAAGATCACTGTCGTTGGTTCTTCAGAAGAACCTTTGAGTCCATGGCCTTCCGTTAAAAGATTTTGGTCCGATACAATCCTTTGCTGAAACGATTTTACTGCGGTAAATTCCTTGGTCAGCGTGTCGGTAAGGCCATTCTGACTGCCGGATACGGTCAGCCGGTAAGTACCTGCTTCGAGGGTCGGAAGTTTCCAATCTGTAGCAGAAAATGCGGCATCGCTTTGACGCCACGTCTGCTCCTTCCCACTGAGACTGGTTAGTTTCACGGTATAAGAAACATTTTGGCTGCTTTTGAGTTTTTCTCCATAAGAACGTGTAAGGACAATCGGAGAGTCTCCTATGAGATAATTGCTGTTCAATGTCACTTCGACAAAGAACGGCAAACGTACCGTAAGCTGCGAGGTGCCACTGCCAGCCTGAAGATTCTGAGTAAAAGCCTGATAGGTAACCCGCCAGGATGTCAGATTGTCCGGCAGGGTAAAGTCCGTTGAGGCATTCCCGCCACTGTCGGTTTGCAGTGTGGTGAAGAGTACGGTATCCCGAAAATCACTGCGTTCCGAACCGCCCTCCCCGCCGGACTCAGCAAAACCATAGAAACCAGGGTGATAATGGGACTTTCTGGTTATCAGTGTCAGATACTGATTATCACCATAGAGGCTGTTCAAAAGATCTACACGCTGGTTTTGCAGGCTGAATAAGGCTTCATCGACAAGATTAAGATTAATCTGAGCCCTTTTAACCGGGGCATTGTTGCTGTCGGTCACCTTAAGGCTTAAGTGAACTTTATCGCCGGGCCGATATTCAGTCTTATCCGATTGTACCGCGACATTCAGTTTTTTTGTTTGGCTTGCAAATGGTATCATGACGCTGCTCGCTTCATAGTAGCTGTTCCCGTCGAAGTAGACCCCGCCTACGGTAACATTTGGAATGTATGAATCGGTAAATAAAAAGCTGTACTTAGGGGTAGTGCTTACCTGGTAGGCATCAATGACTTTTTGACCGTGGTAGAATAAAATATTTCTTCCGGCAGGATTTAAAACTTGGCTATTGACCATCATGGACACCTGAACTTGGTCCCCAGGATTATAACCGTGAATACCAGGTGTTCCCTGCAGGAAGTAATAAGCGTTATCCGGCTGAGGATCCTGTTTGCTGATAGATAATTGTCTTGTAAAGGATCGGCCGTCACTGTCGTGTGCTGTAAGATAGAGATTGTAGGATTCCTTCGGATCAACTTGACCTGTATATTTCAGCGTTCCGTCAGCATCTGTCGTTAGTGTAAACTCACTGACCAGTTTTGTGGCATAGTCATAATTATAAGATTTGACTATTTTTTTACTGATGAAATCATAGTACTGACCTGTTTCGGTTCTTGTAACGACTTCCTGGCAGAGCTTAGCTTTCACCGGGGCATTGGCAACCGGCCCCTGAAGATAGTTCTCTTCAGAAGCAAATTCTCCATTGTTTAGCTTGGTTAAATCAACAGATGACAATTTGGCGGAGAGGGTATAGGTATCTTTCTGGCGGACTGCTTGGCCGTTGATGTAGACTTTGCTTTTAAAGACAAGCAATTCAGCGTAATTGTAGATTTCACCTGCTTCCGGAAGGGTGGCGTTGGCCGCACATGTCTGGAAATCGTAGTCCGTATAATTCTCTGCGTGAGCCTTGCCGGTATAGGAAAGTACCGCCGTTCCTTTTGCATCGGTGGTCAGGTCACCTTCCTGATCAGACAAAAAGTAATGCAAAGACAGATTTGGGACAGGCGTGCTTTCAAAGAAGGAGGCCGAGAACTGAAAATTCACCTTCTCTCCAGCGAAGATGGCTTTCTTATCTTGAGTCAATGTTACTTGATAGGCCGGTTTTTGGTAGTTTTCTACGGAAAAGCTTCGTGAGAGCAGCTGAACATCGCCAGATTTAACCTGCAGTTCATAGTAACCGGGTTTTAGAACGGGAAGTTTGATTTGACCCTGAAAACAATCATCTTTTACTGCGGTCTCCTGGGTCAGGACCGGAGAAATCTCACCCCCCGGGTAGTAGGCGCCGTCATAACCATACACTTCAATCGTGAGATCACGAAGCGATTCAATCTGACTGCCCTGCGCACTGTTCCCGGACCGCGGTGCAGCGATTCCCCAAAAGTTCACCGTATCCCCAGGCTTATAAAGTCCTCGGTCCAAATAGAGATACTTCCAGTAATCCGACGGATTGATCTGGCCGGTGTTACTTTCTTCATACCAAGCCTCTATAGGGACAAGGATTTCTTTGCCTCCCTGCCGGATCCAGGCATAGTTTCTCTGCTCGCCGGACAGCTTTTGCTTGATTAAAACTGTACCGGATTTATCCGTACTGGCGGTAATCTTCTTATTTTCAAGACTGACAGTGGCTTCAGCAACGGATGTTTTGGTCTGCAGGTCATTAACCCAAAAGAGGCTTTCATCCTGTCCCTGGGCAAGGTAGACGGCAAGATCAGTTACCTGGAACCAGACTTGCCTGACGGATTCGTCTGCCTGGAATTCTGCGGAATAGTACCCTGCTTCCAGGGTTTCTGGTAGCATGATGTATTGATTATAAGGGTCTGTCTTCAGAAATTTGGTGTCATATTCAGCCAGTATGTAGGCTGACGATAATTTTTCGAGATAATGGTTCAAGGTATAGTACGACCAATCAGGCAGCACATCCCGTTTCGCCAGAGAGGCTTGAAAGATTTGGTGATCCGGATAGCGGTAAAGGTTGATATGAAGCGGAGGTGTGTCTATGATTTGGCCTCCCGAATACGTATTGTTGGTGAAATATACGGAAAATGCAGGCTGCTCACTGGTACTGAATTCGGTCAGACTTGTGTTCAGATCAAACGTAAAAGGAGGATTGTTCTGTTCAACCGTCCCGGTCTCAAAGCTGAAACGATAGTCTTCGAACAGGGTTTCCGTCGTACCGGGGAGTACAAAGCCTTTTTTGAGCGTGACCGTATAGACGGTGGCCGGTTGCAGTGCTTCCGGCGTAAATACCAGCGTTTTTTTGTGCTTTTCGAAAGCCCCCTTCAACTCGGGTGAGATACTGAAATAATCCTTCAGGCTGCTAATTTCATAGTTGTCGGAAGAGAAAGTCAATTCGATTCCCGTGTCTACCGGAACAGAGGTGCTTTTATTTCCAGGAAGGGAACGAAGCACCTGAAAGGCTGCTTTGGTCTGGAAGGCCCAGCTAAGGTTTTCCTTTCCCGATGCTTCCGGATCAAAGGCCAAACGATAAATCGTATTCGGTGCTAATTTTTCCTTGGGAATAATTTTATAGCTCTTGCCGTTATTCTGTTTATCCAAGGTGTAGGAAAATTCCGGACGAAGCTTGAGTGATGTTTTCACCATTTTTTCAGTCAGGCTTTCTTTACTGGTCAGTAAAAAAGTTGTCGTGGTATCAATCCCGAGCTGATCCAAGTCAACCGCAGTAATAGCGATATCCGAGGCCAAAACTGTTGTGTCATTTAGACGGAAAAAGTCAAATCCGTAGAAAATGCTGATAGCCATTACAAGAACTAAGGCGATGCCGATTGACCTTTTCCAACTCATCAAGTTCCTGAAATTCTTTGCCATAAATTAACCATCCTTTCGACACAATACGATGGTATTGTCAGTTTAATATTATATTTAGAAGCATCTCATAACTGATTAGCGTGTTTAACAACATATTAGACGTAATTAATCGATAATTCTATACATCTGACAAATATCCTTTTTATGGATGAAGCACTTTGTTCACGGATTTGCAGCTGCGTGTGCCGCTGCACGCCATACTATGTTTATGCAAAAACACTCTTTTTTAGACCACACTCGTTTAGATTTGAGAAAAAAGAATTTTGGTTGTAGACTATTAAAGAGAATAGGTCAAAAGGGTTGGAACGATTCTGGAAAAACAGGTTGGGATTAGACCGGAGGAAGAAACGTGGATTATTCGGATAAGGTTATTGAACATTTTATGTGCCCGCAAAATGTGGGCAGCATGCCTGATGCAGATGCCGAGGGAATCTTTGGAGATGTGACCTGCGGAGATTCGCTGACGATCTATCTGAAAGTAAAGGATGGTATCCTGACGGATATCAGTTATCTGGTGTTTGGCTGTGCCGCGGCGGTGGCAGCAAGCAGCATGTTTACGGTTTTAGTAAAAGGAAAAAGTATTGAGGAGGCTTTAGATATAGGCGGCAGAGACGTTTTCGACGCGTTGGATGGCTTGCCGGCAAGTAAAGTCCATTGTTCCGTACTGGGTCCCCAGGCCCTGAAAAAAGCTATCGAAGACTATGAATCCAAAAGAAAGAATCAGGGCTAAAAGTGTCGAAAATCTTGTCAAAATGGCAGAAATATGATGAAATTTTTGATTGTTTACGATATGATAATAAATAGTTTCAATAATAATGCCTGCAATCATGATGTCTGCAACATATACAGAACGCCATAGGTGAAAGGATTTGAAAGTATGAAGCTGTCCCAGCGCATTCTGGGCATGAAGCCGTCTGCTACGTTGGCTGTTGACGCCAAAGCCAAAGAATTAAAGAGCCAGGGAAAGAATGTTATTTCGTTTGGATCCGGGGAACCAGATTTCGTGTCCCCGCCGTCCGCTTTCAAGTATGCGGCGGAAGCGATGGAAAAAGGGAAAACTCATTACACATCAACACCTGGGGTTCCTGAACTTCGTCAAGAAATTTGTGCTTATTACCAAAAGGAATTTGGTCTGAAGTTTGATCCGGGACAGGTAGTCGTTGGCCCGGGAGCCAAACCTTGCATATATGAAGCGCTGGCAGCGATCGTTGATCCAGGGGATGAGATTGTCCTGCTTGCGCCGGCTTGGGTAAGCTATATCGAACAGATCCATCTTGTAGATGGGAAACCGGTGATCGTGGAAACAGAAGATAGTGGTTTTATACCAAGATTGGACCGCGTGGAAGCCGCAATTACGGACAGAACCATCGCACTTTTGCTGAACTCCCCATCCAATCCGACAGGGGTCCTATTTGACGAGAAGACCGTTAGAGGCCTGGCTGAGATCGCCCAGAAGCATGATCTCTGGCTGATCTGGGATGAGATTTATGAGAAGCTGGTTTACGGTCAGAACAAACATGTTAATCCGCTGCAGCTTATGCCGGAGCTGGCTTCCCGGACAATTATCATTAACGGGGTGAGCAAAGCCTATGCGATGACAGGCTGGCGGATCGGTTATTCGATTGCCCCACTCGAGTTATCTTCCAAGATCAATTCGTTTCAAAGTCATCTTACCTCCAATGCCTGCTCCATTGCCCAATGGGCCGCAGTCGGGGCGATGCGGGAAAGCAGGGAAGATGTGCTGAGAATGAAGGCAGCTTTTAGTGACAGACGGGACCTGATCTGCGGACTTTTGCGTAAAATGCCGCATATCTCCTTTCCGGAACCTGAAGGTGCCTTTTATGTTTTTGTAAACATTAAGAACTGTATCGGCATGTCCTTTGAAGGACAGAAGATCAAGGATGATATCGGATTCTGCAATATGCTGTTGGATTCCGAACTGGTTGCCGTCGTACCCGGCAGTGCCTTCCTGGCGCCGGGGTATTTACGGATTTCTTATGCAAGTTCTCCGGAACAGATAACGGAGGGTATGAGAAGACTGCATTGTTTTCTGGATAAGCTGAAATAGTGAGGTTTGTTGTAAAATCCTAAGTTTTCAAAAAGATACTGCCAATAGTATAAAACTATCAGCAGTATCTTTTTAGATTTAAAGTTACGCTTGAAGCACTTTATGCCTATTCGGCATGCGGAATAGCCAGGAAGCTGGATGCGGCATTGATTTGGCCGAATTCCTTAAACATTTGTTCCTTGAGTCGCGGGAAAACCGCCTTAATCTCCTCGGACAGGTCCATGCCCCATTCAAGACTCTTCGGCTGAACACCGTAGATCAGGGTTTGGGGAGTATTTCCCAGAATGTCTGCCAGTGCGAGAACTTCCAGAATGCCCACCTGATGAAACGATACTTGGTACTTCTCCGGGAAAACCCGGATATCTTCCGGACAGAACCGGAAGATACTGCCGGGCTCTGTCTGGGCATTGATTGCATCCACAATGATCAGGAAATCGGTTTCCTTGATCAGATGGACCAGTTCCAGACCGGCTGTTCCGCCTTCTAACAGCTCGACGTTGTCAGGAAGTTCTTCAGGCTTAAATTCATTTAAAAACTGAACGCCTAAGCCTTCGTCACTTAGTAAAACGTTCCCTACGCCCATCAGCATAATTTTTGGTGGAGTCATATGTGAAGTCCTTTCCTAAAAAGTTTCGTAAAGTAAAGCTAGTAATACGATGATACTAGCTTTACTTTTAATATTATACTCAATATGATGGAATTGAATCTTTCAGCCTGTAAATATCAGCCTTTTATGACCGATTGATTTGCTTTGTTAGCGCCACCCTTTTCTTTCTTACCGGTTTTACCGAAGAACATCAGAAAAAACTCATCCTTAGCTTCAGTAAAGACAAGGTAAACATGAACAAGGATGATCGCAATAAACAACCACATCACAACATAGTGGATCCCTCTGACTGCAGCCAGGCTGCCAAGTGCTTGAGCAGCTCCTGAGAACTTCATCGGCAGATATAGAATGATCCCGGTGATGGCCTGAAAGACAGCCAGGACTGGTAATGCAATATAGGCACATTTCTGCAGTCCATTGTATTTGTTGGTCTTTGGATGTTCCTTACTGATAAACAGATAATATTTAATCTGGGGGATAAAAGTCTTCAGATCTAGTTTGTTCAGGAAAAACTCCTTATAATCTTTATTTTTCCCGAAAAAGGAGACATAGAAACGTACAATCCCATTGATCACCAGAATGTACATGAAGATAAAGTGGAGATTTCTGGCGACATTCATATTGGCTCCCTGGAAAGGAGCATGGATGATAAAACCGGTCGAGATCAGGACCGCAAAGGTGATTAAGTTTATCCAGTGAGAGATTCGCTGGGTAAACGGATGATCAGATGCTTTAGCCATTTTTCGTTCCCTCTCTTTCCTTAGAAGCCGATATTGTATTTCTTGATTTCGTTGCTTTGCGGATCGATTAGGTGAATTGCACAAGCCAGACATGGGTCGTAGGAACGGATGACACGGACGACATTGATCGGATTGTCCGGATCTGGTACCGGTACCCCAATCATGGATTTGTCAACCGGGCCTAAAACGCCGTTTCCATCTGTCGGTGAAAAGTTCCAAGTCGAGGGGACGACCATTTGGTAATTTGCTGTTTTATGGTCTTCAACTTTAATCCAGTGGCCAAGCGATCCGCGGGCAACTTCAATCAAGCCTGCGCCCTGACCGCTTGCGGGGATTTCCCAATGATCGGTATCATGGATCTTAAAGTTCGGCTTGCCCATTTCGGCAATGAGGGAATCGACCCATTCGAGCATTTTCTTAGCCATAAGAATGGTTTCCACCGCCCGGGCGGCATGACGGGCGACAGCGCCGGGTTTGATGTTATATTTCGTAATAACGTCCATAAGCACTTTCGGCTGCATGACGAGCATACGGGCGAGCGGTCCGACTTCCATCGGTTTGCCTTCATAGCGCGGTGCTTTGACATAGGTATAGGCGTCCTTCTTATCCAAGTCAATAACTGTGTCTTCCTCATAAGGAGTTCTGCCTTTGTCACTCTTGTACCAGGCATGCGTGATATCTTCCGTGATTTTGTCGATACTGAACGGATGAACGGTCGCCAGGTTATTGTCGAGAATGATACCCGATGTAAATAACAAGTCTTTTCCTTCTGCATCTCCGGCAAAGCCACCATAAGACATGTAATTGCCATGACTACCGCCAACGCCGGCCTGAGCCAAAGGCAGAAGCGGCCCGGTCCCGAAGGTCAGGACATCCTGGAGGTAGACATTTTCAACGAAGGCGATCTGCTCCATCAGCATGGAACGGTATTGGAAGACTTGCTCCAAAGTAGGCAGTATCGTGACGCCGCCGACTACGATCGAGGATTGGTGTGGTTGTTTACCGGCGAATATCGCAGACATTTTCTTGGCTTTTGCCTGCATTTCCAAGGCTTTCAGGTAGTGCGCAACAGCCATCGTAACGAGTTCAGGATCGCTGACACAATATTGATCAGGATTGTAACGTGGCGTCAGAGGCGCCGTATCGTTAGCTGCAACCAGTTTCAAAATTTTGTCCTTAACGCCGTTTAAACCAGCGTCATTGCCTTTGTACTGGGCAATCGCCATGACATCCAGATAGTCCAAGGCAGATAGATGATAAAAATGGAGCGGGTGGTCATGCAAGAGCGTTGCGCCGTAAATCAGATTGCGAATAAGACGGCCGCCATAGGGGACTTCGGCACCAAAAGCAGCGTCCAAAGCCAGCGCGGAAGCTAAACCATGTACTGTCGAGCAGACGCCGCAGGCACGTTCCGTAACATAACTGGCATCTCTGGGATCACGACCGATAACCAAGTTTTCAAGGCCCCTGTACATGGTGCCTATGACACGGGAGTTAGAGACGACACCATTTTCGATCTCTACTTCTATTTTCAAGTGGCCTTCAATACGGGTAATGGGATCAATGACAATTTTCTGTGCAGACATTCCTTACTCCTCCTTATGTCCGTGGTCTTTTTTGCCTAAACGGCCGGTTGCTGCCGTAGCTGCAAGATGAACGGCAAGGCCTGCTACGGCAACGCCTCCGATAATCTTGCCGGTAGCATCGGCATTAATTTGGCCGATGCCGGGAAGTTCAAAGCCTTCTTGTTTGTCATAAAGAGGACTGAAGGTTTTAAAGAATCCTGCCTCTGAACAACCGGAACATGGTGAACCGGCGTTGATACAGAAGTTGGTATTGTCGTTGTACCAAACCTGTGCGCAGTCGGTATACGTCTTCGGGCCTTTGCAGCCTTTCAGGAGCAGACAATAGTCTTTTTGGGTGGGATCATTCCAGTCTTTCAGATAGTTGCCGGCTTCAAACTGGCCGCGGCGCGGGCAGTTGTCATGAAGCAGCTTACCGTAGAAAACGACCGGGCGAGCCTGATCATCCAAGGGTGGAACCGTGCCATAGGTCAGGTAGTAAACAATCGTTCCGAGCATGGTGGCCGGTTTGACCGGACAGCATGGAAGATTGATGACAGGGGTTGAAATGTTGTTTTGTTTCAACAGTTCACGGACGCCGACAGCGTCAACCTCACAGGCTCCGGGAATTCCGGCGCCATCGGTTGCGCAGCTGCCGACAGCAATAATGGCTTTAGCTTTCTTGGAAGCTTCCAGGACGGTTTCCCGGAAAGGTTTGCCGCCCACCATGCAATACCTGTCTTCCTTTGAAGGAATAGCTCCTTCGACAACGAGCACAAAGTTTTCTTTCAGGGCCTCCTGATAAGCTTCCTCGGCCTTATAGCCGGAAGCCGCCATAATGGTCTCATGATAACGAATCGAAAGCATATCCAGGACCACTTCAGCCGCTGACGGGTTCAGTGTTGCCAAAAGTGACTCAGAACAGCCTGTGCATTCCATTCCATGAAGCCATACGACCGGCGGTTTGTCCAAGGCAGTCTCAACAGCCTGAGTGACCTTGGGAGATACTGCAGCAGGGAGACCCAAAGCTGCCGTAGTCGCAGTCATCAGTTTTAAAAAGCTGCGCCGGGATACTCCTCTTGCTGCCAGAGCATCAAATGTGTTCATTCTGCAATTCCTCCTCCACATGTCCAAAAAATAAAGTTCTTACTTAATATAAAATAGGATAAAAATTATAAATATTTAGATAATACATTTTCGTAAAAATATATTATTGCAGTGAGCAATATACCGAAAAAAATCATCCAAATATATATAAAGTTTATCTATTTTCCAAATTAATAAATGCAAGAAGCGTGCCAAAATATAAAACGGCTAAAAAGCATGCAAGTAAGCTAAACACGAAAAAGTCATAGTTAGATAAATTATTAAAATAGACAAAATGTTTATCTTTCTGATACGAACTGTATCATCTGGAGAGACATAAGAACGAACTTGCAAAAATATAACTTAAGGTCAATGCAATCAGTAAAGATGTTCCTGCAACTTAAATTCCGGGTAATTCAACGTGCCGTTATTCATTCCATAAATACCATAAAACATGATGCAGATGACGATGATGATCCATACAATCATTTTCATCATGGAGTTTTTATTAATCAATAGACTGACACCGGCACCAATCAATAGCAGAGGCCAGAGCTTCCTGAGTGATAGGAAAAAAGTTCCGATGATTGAAAACGAAAAAACGTCAAGATTACTAAGCAGCCAGATTACACCGACCAGAATGATCACCGCACCCAGGGTAATATTTTTTTTCATTGATGATCTCTCCTCGCAAACAATACGTAAACGCCAACGGCAATCAAACCTATGGGTAGCAGGATGTCAATGTCGAACCAGTCGAAGAGTCTGTCTGACAAAAATACAGCACCAACAATGATCAGCGCAATGCCAAATACTTTAAGGCTTTTGTCCTTATTGATGGCCTGATTATGATCATTGTTTGGGATATCTGCCGAGTCGGCATAGTTCTGAGAACTGCCAAATGAGCCAAAAGGTTTTTGAGGAATCACTACCCAGCAGACGAGATAGGCAAGAATTCCAATCCCAGCAAAAAATGCGAGCAGCCAGATAATCCGTACAATCGTAGGATCTATTTCAAAATATTCCGCAATTCCAGAGCAGACCCCTGCAATCACTTTGTTTTGAGACCGATAGATTTGTTTACCCATGACCCATCCCCCTTAATCCAATTCAAAAGGAACTTCCTTGATGGTTTAGCTTTTTCACGGAATCGAAAAGTCATTTTTTCATAAATCTATGGATTCTCATCATTTATATTCCAGCGGTTCTATTTTGAGAGCTCCATCTGTTCTGGGTAATAATATTCCATTGTGATTTCATAAGACTATATTAACACGAAGGACAGAATGTGGGTAGAAAAATTTATATTATTTTTCTAATAACTTCAGACGGTAAGGTAGACAATGAATAATAACCCCCTCAGATGGAAAAATAATTCTGCTGAATTTGTTTGAGGGGGAATGTAATCTGGATTCGCATCATCACAGAATCACTGACAAAGAAAAGAATAACCTTCATGTTGGGATAGACATAGGTTCCACCACTGTTAAAATTGCTGTCTTAAATAAGGAAGGCGTTCTGTTGTTCAGCCGGTATACCCGGCATTATTCGGATATCTGGAGCACGTTGCAAAGGCTGGTGGATGAAGCCGGTCAGAAATATGCGGCATTTTCGCTGACGGTAGCAATTACAGGTTCAGGCGGACTGGCTGTGGCTGAACATCTGGACATTTCATTTATTCAGGAGGTCATTGCCGGAAGCAAAGCAGTGGATCGTTATCTGCCAGGAACGGATGTTGTCATTGAGCTTGGCGGAGAAGATGCCAAGATAACCTTTTTTGACAAGGGGTTTGATCAGCGGATGAACGGGATCTGTGCGGGAGGAACCGGTGCTTTTATTGATCAAATGGCTGTCCTGTTAAAGACGGATGCGGCTGGTCTGGATGCGCTGGCTGCCCATAGCCGGGTCATCTATCCGATTGCCGCCAGATGTGGGGTTTTTGCCAAAACCGATATTCAACCTCTCTTAAATGAAGGAGTCCGCAAGGAGGACATTGCAGCTTCGATCTTTCAGGCGGTTGTAAATCAGACCATTGGAGGGCTTGCCTGCGGACATAAAATTAAAGGGAAAGTTGGCTTCCTCGGAGGACCACTTCACTTCCTACCGCAGCTGCGAGTTCGGTTTCAGGAAACGTTGGGGCTGAAGGATGAAGATATGATTGTGCCGGGAAATTCCGAAGTTTATGTAGCTATCGGAGCGGCCCTCGCCTCTGCTCAGGATAAAGATATTACATTTGAACAGCTTGGTCAAAAATTGAGAACAGACAAAAAAAAGCTTCAGTATGAAACAGCCAGACTTGATCCACTTTTTGCAGATGAAGAGGAATACCGCGCGTTTGTAAGGCGGCATGCCCAAAATATTGTCAGCACAAATCAGCTGGAGATGTACCAGGGCCAATGTTTTTTAGGTCTGGATGTAGGATCTACCACGACAAAAGCTGTTTTGATCGATCCGCAAGGCACCCTTCTTTATTCCGCCTATACTAATAATGAAGGCAACCCTTTGGCTTCGGCAGTCAATATTCTGAAAGAACTATACAACAGGCTCCCGGAAAACACAAAAATTGCTTATTCTGCCGTGACTGGCTACGGAGAAAAACTGACTCAGGCAGCTCTTTTTTTTGATATGGGGGAAGTTGAGACCATCGCTCATTACACAGCCGCCAATCATTTCCTGCCTGGAGTCAACCTGATTCTGGACATCGGCGGACAGGATATGAAATGCCTGAAAGTAAAAAACGGTGTGATTGAAAATATTATGTTAAACGAGGCCTGTTCATCCGGCTGCGGTTCTTTTATTGAAACATTTGCGAGGTCACTGGAAATGAATGTGGCGGATTTTGCCCGCAAAGGACTTTTGGCTCAAAATCCTGCCGATTTAGGATCGAGATGTACGGTTTTCATGAATTCCAAAGTAAAACAGGCCCAAAAAGAAGGCATGACGGTCGCGGATATTTCGGCAGGATTATCCTACTCCGTGATCAAAAACGCGCTCTATAAAGTAATTAAGTTAAAAAGCTCTGAGGAATTTGGTGAAAAGGTTATTGTCCAGGGAGGGACTTTCTTGAATGATGCTGTGGTTCGCAGCCTGGAACGGACCATTGGCCGAGAAGTCGTCCGTCCGGACATTGCCGGCCTCATGGGAGCCTTTGGTGCGGCCCTCTTGGCCAGGAACGCCTGGCGGGAGGGAGTGGCTACGTCGCTGCTTTCCCCAGATCAAATTAATAACTTTTCGGTGGAAGTCAGCGCAGCCCGCTGCGAAAACTGTCAGAATCACTGTTTACTTACGGTCAACTGTTTCGGTGACGGGCGCAGGCACATTACAGGAAACCGCTGTGAAAAAGGATCAGAACGCGATCAGACAGATGAAATTCCGAATCTCTATGCCTATAAACTGAACAGGATCTTTCATTATACGCCACTGGCAAAAGAAAAAGCAGTCAGAGGAACCATCGGGATCCCAAGGGTTTTAAATATGTTCGAGAATTATCCTTTTTGGTTTACTTTTTTCACCCGTCTTGGTTTCCGGGTCGAGCTGTCGCCGGTTTCCACCCGGAAGGTTTATGAGGCGGGCATGGAGACAATTTCTTCCGATACCGTTTGTTATCCTGCCAAACTTGTTCACGGTCATATCGTGTCATTGATTAAACAAGGCGTGAAGTTCATATTTTATCCCTGCATACCGAAGGAGAGAAAAGAAATAGCCGGGGCGGACAACTGTTTTAATTGCCCGGTGATCAACGCTTATCCGGAAGTGATCAAAGCCAACATGGACGAGTTGAAGCAAAGCGGTGTCCAATTCTGGAATCCTTTTCTGCCGTATGAAGATAAAAAAAAGCTTAGTAAGAGATTGTATGAAGAACTGAAACATTCAGGCATTACCCTTGCAGAAATCATCCAGGCCGTCGACGCAGCCTGGAATGAAGATCTGAATTTCAAACGGGATATCCGCAAAAAAGGAGAAGAGGTCTTGCAATGGCTTGCAGAAACAGGAAATCGCGGGATTGTCCTTTCCGGCAGGCCTTACCATCTGGATCAGGAAGTTAACCACGGCATACCTAAAGTCATCACGGCCCTCGGAATGGCAGTGCTTACAGAGGATTCGGTAGCCCATCTCGGAAAAGTCACCAGGCCACTTCGGGTTCTGGACCAGTGGATGTATCATTCCCGACTTTACGAAGCAGCAGATTTTGTTGCCGGAAGACCGGAGCTAGAGCTTGTCCAGTTAAACTCATTCGGCTGCGGGCCGGATTCAATTGCTGCGGAACAAGCCCAGGAAATTTTACATAAAGCCGGTAAAATCTATACCATGATTAAAATAGATGAGGTCAGCAATCTGGGTGCAGTCAGAATAAGGCTTCGCTCGCTTAAAGCTGCGATGGATGCCAGAATAAAACATGATCATTCGATAGAGGACCCGGCAAAGGGGCCAAATGCCGTTCAGAGACCAATATTTACCAAGA
Organism: Dehalobacter sp. TBBPA1; assembly: GCF_040931655.1. Lineage (NCBI taxonomy): Bacteria > Bacillati > Bacillota > Clostridia > Eubacteriales > Desulfitobacteriaceae > Dehalobacter > Dehalobacter sp. TBBPA1. The sequence continues at coordinate 498,116 of NZ_CP162385.1, forward strand.
AAATGCGTAAAACACATACCATTCTTGCTCCACAGATGGCGCCGATCCATTTTGAATTTGCCCAGGAGGTCGCCCGTTCGGAGGGGTACCATTTTGAAGTACTGGCTATAGTTGAAAAAGAAGATATTGAAGAAGGCTTGAAATATGTTAACAATGATTCCTGTTACCCTTCGGTCATTATTATCGGGCAGCTGTTAAGGGCATTGAAATCCGGAAGATACGATCTGAACAACACCTCAGTCATTATAACCCAGACGGGGGGGCCCTGCCGGGCCAGCAATTATTTGGGGCTATTAAAGAAAGCGCTTCAGGTCTCGGGACTGGAACACATTCCGATACTCTCGCTCAATGTCGCAGGCTTGGAGAAAAACCCCGGATTTAAGTTGACGGTCTCCATGGCGGTCAAAGCAATCATCGCCATGCTTTACGGAGACCTGCTGATGAAGGTTTTCTACCGGGTAAGGCCTTATGAAACAAATGCGGGAACAGCGGATCAGCTTCTGAGAAAGTGGATAGATATCTGCAAGATCAATGTTGCCAATGGAGACCGCAGCTTATTTCGTGAAAACCTGAAGGGCATTGTTCGGGATTTTGAAAATATTGAGATTGTTCAGCAGAGAAAACCCCGGGTTGGATTGGTCGGGGAGATCCTCGTAAAATTTCACCCTGCGGCGAATAACAACATGGCCGAGTTTATTGAAAAAGAGGGCGCAGAAATGGTGGTTCCGGGACTGATGGAGTTTTTACTTTACTGCTGCTATGGGAAGGAATTTAACTATAGATATCTTGCCGGTAAGCGATCTTCCAGAGTCATCGGAAATCTGCTGGTCAAGTATATGGAAAGCTATCGTGAAGATTTAAGGGCTGCCTTAAAGAATAGTAAAAGATTCGATATCCCGCCAACGATTCAGGAGATGGCGGAAAGTGTCAAACCATTCCTTTCCCTGGGCAACCAAACCGGAGAGGGTTGGCTGCTGACTGCGGAAATGGTGGAGCTGATCAAAAGTGGCGCCAACAATATTATCTGCATGCAGCCGTTTGCCTGTCTGCCGAATCATATTACCGGCAAAGGAATGATCAAGACCCTGAAAGAGCAGTATCCCCAGACCAATATTGTTGCCGTGGATTATGATCCCGGAGCCAGTGAAGTGAACCAGATCAATCGGATTAAGCTGATGCTGGAGAGAGCTTTTGGCTGAATCTTTCGTATTCTACCCATTGTTTTAAGTGCCTGTTTTTTATAAATTTAAGTATCTTATCCTTGGCTCTTGTGCTAAGATAATGTGGGAAGATTTGACCAGGTTATGATAAAGGAGGAAGTAAAGACTGTGTCAAAAAAAGAAAACGACTTTTTTGTACTTATGAAGGAAAACGCGCAGCTTATTTGCGAAAGCTCGCTGGTATTAAAAGAAGCAGTTAAGGATCCCACCACTTTCCCGGTCAAGATGAAGGAACTCATTGATTTGGAACACCGTGCCGATGATATTACCAACAAGATCATTGACAACCTGAATAAGACACTGGTGACGCCAATGGACAGGGAAGACCTCTACTCATTGGCGACAAACATGGATGATATCATTGATTTTATTCAAGGCGCCTTGGAACGGATGATCATGTATAAAGCGACGCCGCCCCACTCCGGGGTTGAAGAGCTGATTCGGGTTCTAGATGACTGTATCCATATTATTAAAATATCTGTGGACAACCTTCCCAGTATTCGCACCAAATTAAAGCTTATTCTTGAAAACACAGAAAAAATCCATAAACTGGAAAGCGAGGGAGATCGTTTATACCGGAGTGAAGTAGGCAAGCTGTTCGAAAATGAAAGCAATCCAATTGAAATCATTAAATGGAAAGAAATACTGGAACATCTGGAAGACGCCACGGACCGTTGTGAAGATCTCGCGCTTGTAATAAAAGGGGTCGTATTAAAATATGTCTAGTCTGCATATTGCATTATTCGTTGTCGTACTATTTGCGTTGGCATTTGATTTTATCAACGGATTTCATGATACTGCCAATGCCATAGCCACTTCGGTTTCGACAAGAGCGCTTACGCCAAGGACCGCAATCATTATGGCCGCGGTACTCAATTTTATCGGCGCGATGTACAGTACAGGGGTTGCCAAGACCATTGCAAAGGACATTGTCGATGCGAACAGTGTTACTTCCGAAGTGATGATCGCCGCACTGATCGGAGCGATTTTCTGGAATCTTTTGACATGGTATTTTGGTATTCCGAGCAGTTCTTCCCACGCGATTATTGGGGGAATCCTCGGAGCCGGGATCGCGGCAGCGGGACTCGGTGTTGTCCAGGGGGCCGGCATCAAGAAAATTGTCTTGGCGCTGCTGTGCTCGCCGCTCGTCGGCATGGGACTCGGTTATCTGATCATGACCATTCTATATTACCTGTTCCGCAATAAAGCGCCGATGAAAACGAACAATATCTTCCGGAGGCTGCAGATGGTTTCAGCCGCACTACTTGCGTTTAACCACGGTTCTAACGACGCACAGAAATCCATGGGTATTATCACGCTGACGCTTGTCGCCATGGGGGTACAGTCGACGATGGATGTTCCGCTCTGGGTAAAGCTCCTGTGTGGAATAGCCATTGCTTGCGGTACAGCAGTGGGCGGCTGGAGAATCATTCATACCCTCGGTGCCAAAATCTTTAAAATTGAGCCGATCAACGGATTTGCCGCAGATTTGTCATCCTCGATCGTTATCTGGGTAGCGACGGCGTTTCCGGGTCTCCATCTGCCGGTCAGTACCACGCACGTGGTATCCGGTTCCATTATGGGAGTAGGCGCTGCCAAACGTATTTCGGCCGTGCGCTGGGGCGTTGCGCAGCAGATGCTGATTGCCTGGTGTCTGACGATTCCTTCCACGGCAATCGTCGCAGCTCTGTCTTATCATCTGATTACACTCGTGGAGAGAATTCTCTAATCTAATATTCTAACGTAAGATACTGGAATTCTGCATCTTATATCGGATAAATACCAACTGATGCTATAGATGCTTTTATACAATCAGGTAAGCAGATCGTAGATTCAGTCTTCTTTTTTAATCCTCAGGAGGGTAAGGGTTACCCGTCTGGGGATAGCTTCTTTTTCATCAGGGATATTGAATAATTATGCATGATGAGGTATAATAATGCAATATTGCGTATTATTGAGATAAAGGAGAATAATGATGGTTCAATTAAACAAAGGCAAGTTTAAAGGCAGAGATTTTATTACACTGAATGCTTTCACAGCAGAAGAAATCTCATATATGGTTGACGTCGCCATGGAATTGAAGGCTGAGAGAAATGCCGGAATTCCCCACCCTGTCCTGCAGGGGAAGGTTTTGGCGATGATCTTTACCAAATCTTCGACGAGAACCAGAGTGGCATTTGAGGCCGGTATTTATCAGCTCGGCGGCTCCGGAATGTTTCTGAGCGCCCGCGATATCCAGCTGGGACGCGGTGAACCGATCCAGGATACAGCAAGGGTCTTGTCCAGGATGGTCGACGGCATTATGATCAGAACGTTCAGCCATCAGGAGGTTCTTGATCTTGCCGAGCATTCCTCTGTGCCGGTCATAAATGGCTTGAGCGATTTTCTGCATCCGACACAGATTCTGGCCGACCTTTTGACCATTAAAGAAACAAAAGGCAAGATTCAGGGATTGAAATTAACCTATATCGGTGACAGCAATAATGTGGCAAATTCCCTGCTGCTTGGCGGCAGCAAGATGGGCATGAACATCGTGATTGCTTCACCTCAGGGATACCAGCCGGTTCCGGAAATTATGGATCTGGCTTGGAAGAATGCATCTCTCAGCAGAAGTACGGTGCAGATCGTCGAAGATCCTGTGGCGGCTGCCAGGGGAGCGGATATTCTTTATACCGATGTTTGGGCCAGTATGGGACAGGAAGAACAAAGCGAAATCAGGAAGAAAATTTTTGCGCCGTATCAGATCAATGACGAAGTGCTTGGGGCAGCTCATCCTGAAGCGATCGTCATGCACTGTTTGCCTGCCCACCGCGGAGAAGAGATCACCGACAAAGTGATGGAAGGTCCTCAATCCGTGGTATTTCAGGAGGCTGAAAACCGGCTTCACGCCCATAAAGCGATTATGGCGCTGGTCATGTAATAAATATAAAATAAAGGAGAAAGCGTATGGCTAAAGTAGTGCTTGCCTATTCAGGCGGACTGGATACATCCATCATTATTCCATGGCTGAAAGAAAACTATGGTTATGAGGTTGTCGCGATGGCGGCAGATTTGGGACAGGGAGAGGAACTGGAACCTCTTCATGAGAAGGCTGCTAAAACCGGAGCCACCAAATTATATATTGAAGATTTGAGAGAAGAATTCATTACGGATTTCATTTACCCGACGCTTCAGGCAGGAGCCGTGTATGAAGGCAAATATCTTCTCGGAACATCCTTTGCTCGTCCGCTTATTGCCAGAAGGCTTGTGGAGATTGCTGAAAAAGAAGGCGCAGTCGCTGTTGCGCATGGCGCGACAGGGAAAGGCAACGATCAGGTTCGCTTTGAACTGGCTGTCAAAGCGCTGAATCCTGATCTGAAAATTATTGCTCCGTGGAGAGAGTGGGACATCAAATCGCGGGATGATGCGATTGATTATGCCAAAGAACGCGGAATCCCTGTCCCGGTTACCAAGGACAGACCGTACAGCATGGACCGTAACCTGTGGCATTTAAGCCATGAAGGCGGTGACCTCGAAGATCCCTGGAATGAACCGAAGGATGATCTTTATCTACTCGGGGTTTCCCCGATGCAGGCGCCGGACCAGGCCGCGTATGTGCTGATCGATTTAGAGAAGGGCATACCGGTAGCTGTCGATGGAGAGAAACTTGCACCGATTCAGCTGATCGAGAAATTGAATGCCCTGGGCGGCAAGAATGGAATCGGGATTGTCGACATGGTGGAAAACAGGCTTGTCGGGATGAAGTCGCGCGGGGTATATGAGACTCCCGGCGGGACAATTCTCTATGCCGCGCATCAGGCGCTGGAACTGTTGACCCTTGACCGTCAGACCCTGCATTATAAGGAACAAATTGCGCTGAAATATGCTGAGATGGTCTACGATGGTGTCTGGTATTCACCGCTGAGAGAAGCACTCGATGCGTTTGTAAAAGTTACACAGAAAAATGTTACCGGAACCGTCAGGATGAGACTATATAAAGGAAACTGTACACCGGTAGGGATAAAATCCCCTTATTCGCTGTATAATGAAGAATTTGCAACGTTTGGCGAAGATGCTGTCTACAACCAGAAAGACGCAGAAGGTTTTATTAATCTGTTTGGACTGCCTCTTAAAGTCCGCGCTTTAATGGAGAGAAAATCAGGCTTACGTTAATCATGATGCGCAACGGTGCGCGAGCATGGATTTGCGGGCATGGAACACAAGGATGTCAATTGTCTAAGCACATTGCGCATTCTTGTGTTCTGTCATATTGTTGCGTTATACTATACTTAATTTTGATTCGGAAGGAGTTAAACCAATGAAACTTTGGGGAGGACGTTTTGAGAAAGACACCGATTCCCTGGTCGAAGATTTCCACTCATCGATCTCATTCGACCGGCGCCTTTATAAATTTGATATTATGGGAAGCATTGCTCATGCCGGAATGCTCGGCAGGATAGGTATCCTGTCAGCCGAAGAAACGGAGAAAATAATAGGGGGACTGGAATGCATTCTGGCGGATATTCAGGCGGGAAGGGTTGAATTTGAAGTCGGAGCCGAAGACATCCATATGAACGTTGAGAAACTACTTACGGAAAGAATCGGTGATGCCGGTAAAAAGCTCCATACCGGACGCAGCCGGAATGATCAGGTTGCGCTGGATTTTCGGCTATTCTTAAGAGAAGAAATCGACAACACCAAAGATCTCCTCACTGCGCTGCTGGAAACCCTGCTTGACTTGAGTTCTAAACATCTTAAGACTTGGATGCCCGGATATACCCATCTGCAAAAGGCCCAGCCGATAACCCTGAGCCATCATCTTATGGCCTATGTCCAAATGTTTTTGCGCGATCTGGGACGGCTCGGAGATACTCGCAAGAGACTGAACCTCTCCCCGCTCGGATCGGGCGCGCTGGCGGGTACGACCTTTGCTTTGCGTCGGGAAGAAGTAGCTGCTGAACTGAATTTTGACGGCGTCACGCTTAACAGTTTAGACGGCGTTAGCGACAGAGATTTTGCTTTGGAATTTCTGGCAGCTGCATCTATCATGATGATGCATCTGAGCAGGCTGTGTGAAGAACTGATTATCTGGTCGAGCGGTGAATTCTCTTTCGTTTCGATTGATGATGCCTATGCCACCGGATCGAGTATTATGCCGCAGAAGAAAAATCCTGATGTCGCAGAACTCGTCAGAGGGAAAACTGGCAGGGTGTATGGGGATCTCATAACACTGCTCACCGTTATGAAAGGACTTCCCCTGGCTTATAACAAAGACATGCAGGAAGACAAGGAATGTGTGTTTGATGCTGTGGACACCATCCAAAAATCGTTGCTGGTCATCCGGCCAATGCTGGCTACAATGAAAGTGAATGCCGATATTATGGCAAGGGAAGCTAAGAAGGGCTTTACCAATGCCACAGATTTGGCTGATTATCTGGCCAAAAAGAATGTTCCTTTCCGCGAAGCCCATGCGATTGTGGGCAGGCTGGTACTGGAATGTTCCCACAGGGGCTGTTCGTTGGAGGATCTGACGCTGGAAGAACTGAAAACAGTATCCGAATTCTTCGAGGAAGACCTTTATGAGGCTATTTCTCTTCAAACCTGCGTTCAGAAGAGGAGCGTTACCGGAGGTCCTGCACCGGAGGCTGTTCAGACAGCGATACAGTTTAGTAAAGAAACTCTGGATCAACTCAGGTGGTAAAAAACAATTAAGAAAACAATCAAGTGTAAATTTAGCACGAATAATGGTACATTTTGCTGCCTTCAGAGTATTAATCAAGAAATTTTAAGAATATGTTAAGAATATGTAATTAGAATGTAAAAAATGTGAAAATAACAAATAGCCGGCGATGCTGAAATGACGGTACATAGCAAAGAATGCTGACAGAATCCAACGGTCATCTTAAAATTTTGTGGATAAAAATGTGGATATTGTGGATTAAGTTAAAAGAATGGATTCTAAAAAAATATAAAATTTAAATTTTATGTCTAAACTTTTGATAAATATTTGAATGATCATAAAACTATTGTGAAATAAAAAAGGAGGCCGTACCGGTGTGGAGTACTGAAGAAATACTGGAACGCCAAAAGCAGGTTGTGGAATGGCTGCGGGGAAAAAACACTGAGGCAAAGACCAAAGGTTTGGTCTGCGGAATTTCCGGCGGTGTAGATTCTGCGGTGGTGGCAGCTTTATGCAAAAAAGCATTTCCTGATTACTGCCTTGGTGTGATCATGCCATGCCAATCAAATCCTGCGGATCGCGAGGATGCCTATTTGATTGCAGAGACCCTTGGGATGGAAGTGATCGAGATTGATCTCGGGGAAGCACATGCAGCCATTTATGACCGGATGAAGACCGCTTTAAAAGCTAATCAGACGCCTCTGAATATTCAGCAAGCAGGACAAGGGAACCTTAAAGCACGGCTCCGTATGTCTACGCTGTATACGGTAGCCAATATCAGGGAGTATCTGGTTGTCGGGACAGACAATGCCCCTGAGAGCTATACCGGATATTTTACGAAATATGGGGATGGCGGCGTGGATCTTCTGCCGATCAGCTCACTTACCAAGACGGAAGTAAGAGCCTGGGCAAGGGCACTGGGCCTGCCGGAAAAAATAGCTTCCAGAACACCGACTGCTGGTCTTTGGCAGGGACAGACCGATGAGGGAGAGATGGGTTTTTCCTATGATCTTATCGATAAATATCTTTTGGGAGAAAAGATTCCTGACGATGTTGTCGCCAAAATCGAAAGACTGCATAAAATGAGTGAGCATAAACGGCAATTGCCCCCAACCATCGAATTAGAAAAACCGGAGAGGCTGGATTAGATGAAACTACGGATCGGATTAGATATAGACGGCGTCGTCGCGGACAGTTTTCCTGTGTTCACAGAAGAACTCAACAGGCAATACGGCAAAAATATTATGGAAATTGACAATTACGATATGTCGAAAATCTACGACGTTGACTGGAATGAACTAGACACCTTTTTTGACAAAAATATGGAAGTTCTCTTCTCAACACCGGAGCCGGTCAAAGGGTCGGTTGAGAGCATTGTTTCCTTAACAGAAGCAGGGCATGAAATCATTTATGTGACAGCCAGAAAGCCGGGAGCTGAGGAACTAATCACAAAAAAATGGCTTGAAGAAAAACAAATCCCCCCGGGTGAAAAGATATTCACAGGGGGGCTCAGCAAGACCATTGCGGTCAAGGAACACGGTATTGATGTGTTCGTCGATGACTTTATTTCCAATTCAGTGGAGATCGTTTCCATGGGCATTCCGGTGCTACTGATGGATGCGCCTTATAACCGCGGAAATCTTCCGGAAGGTGTCATCCGCTGTTATGACTGGAATGACGTTGTATGTCATATTGAGCAATTCAGCAGGAACGGTATTAACCGGTAGAAGAATATTTTTTTACTTAACGCGCGTGCCATATCTATACAAGTTTACGAATAATAAGATCAAATCTTGAAGAACAGGTATTCCTCGTAAGTGAGATGCTGTTCATAGAGTTTCGTGGCCAGGTCTTGTCCGATATAGCGCAGATGCCAAGGTTCGTAGGTATATTCCGTCAGGTATTCTTTGCCCTTCGGGTAGCGGATGATAAAGCCGAAACGATGAGCATTATCTTTCAGCCAGACATATTCGTCCGTATCTCCAAATGTCTCTTCCAGACCGAAGTTAACGCTCTGGCAGGATACATCCATTGCCAGACCGGTTTGGTGTTCACTTTCACCGGGTCTCGCACTGATTTGGTTGGCTTTTTCCTCGGTTCCGTACCGTCGGGTAAAACTCGCAAATAAATCCTGCTGCGTTTGATAGGAGCGGTAGCCTGATACACCATAAAAAATTACACCATTTTCTTTCGCAGCAGAAAATAATTCCTCGAGCTTCGCAGCAGCTTCCTGACGCAGCATTCTTTTCTCAGCTTTTTCCTTAAAAGTAAAAGGAATGTTGACTTCAACCAGATCCGGTGGAACATAATCGGAGGGAAGCTGATTTTGTTTATTCACTAAAACAGCGATGTTGGCAACATCGTGATAATTTATCGCTTCCTTACTCGCAGCGCCGATTCTTAGCATAAAGGTATCAACCGGAACGTTTTCTGCAGATGTTTGCGAACCCTGAGAATCAGGGGAAGCATCAGGAATGCTCATTTGAATACAACCGCTTATGAAAAAAATCCCAAATAGAATGACAAGTAAAGAAAAAATCAACTTATTTTTCATCGTTTCTCCTGTATGAATCGTCGAAGTTACTCAGCGGTCAGGAAACAGCGCTCAAGAGACCAAGTTTTGCCCTACTTTGTAAATATCGCCCGCTCCGAGCGTAATAACGAGGTCGCCTTCTTCAAGGGTTTGGTCAAGATAAGAACTGATTTCGTCAAGCGTTGGAAAATAACGGGTGGTAATTCCTTTTTCTTTCATCAAGTCGGCAAGTTTTGCTGAAGAGATCGGGTTTACCCCGGCTTTTTTTTCGCGCGCCGAGGAAAAAATTTCTGCCAGCAAAACCTCATCGGCATCCTGAAAGGCCTGAGAAAACTCATAAAAAAGTTTTTCAGTCCGGCTGAAGGTATGAGGCTGAAATACTGCCCGGATTCTTCTGTCGGGGTAGGAAAGCCTTGCTCCATCCAGGGTCGTTTGGATTTCTGTCGGGTGATGGGCATAATCGTCAACAATAACTGCCCCGTGTTTTGTGCCAAGACGTTCGAATCTTCTTTTGGTACCATTAAAGCCGCTCAGCGCCTGAAGCACGGTATCCATCGATATTCCGAGCCTGGAAGTCAGGGCTATGGCAGCTAGGGCATCCAGAATGTTATGTTTTCCTGAAACAGTCAAATGCAGCTTACCTATATTTTTTTTATTCATCATCACATCAAAACAGCTTCCGTCATTATCGAAAACAACGTTTGCAGCGCTGACATCAGCATCGGCCGAGAAACCAAAAGTTGTAACCGTTGCTTTGGTCTTAATCCTATCTATATTCGGATCGTCATGCCAGATAATCAGATTGCCCTCAGCAGGCAGCTTGCAGGCGAGTTCGGAAAAAGCGCAGACCACATCATCCAAATCCTTAAAATAATCGGGATGATCCAGTTCCATGTTGGTAATAATCAGGTGCTCGGGAGAGTAATTTAAGAAGTGCCTCCGGTATTCGCAGGATTCGGCTAAAAAGAGTTCTCCCTGGCCGGCATGGGCGTTGCCGCCAATACAGGGCACGTCGCTGCCTACGACAATCGTAGGGTCCAAACCTGCATCAAGCAGGATTTTTCCAGCCATGGCAGTTGTCGTAGTCTTGCCGTGAGTCCCGGTTACACAGACTCCTTTTTTCTTGGACATCAGTTTGCTCAGAAATTGAGGGTAAGTCAGTACCGGTATGTTAAGCTCTTTGGCCCGGCTAATCTCCGGGTGACTGTCGCAGTAAGCGGCAGAGGTGACAACCAAATCAGCGCCGACAACATTCTCTGGGTCAAAGTTCAGGACCTCAATGCCTGCCTTCTCTAATACAACGTCTGTAAAAAATCTTTGCGGTACATCGGATCCGGTAATCACGGCATCTTCTATCAACGGTGTAATCTGGGCAAGGGCGCTCATCCCGGTTCCTTTTATGCCAACAAAATGAATATGTAATTGCAATGTGCATCTTTCCTTCCGGTATTCTATTCCTATTACATTATACCCAAATATCTTGAAAAAGGTATCTGTCAATACGTAAATCAAAGATATTCTTCCCGAAAACAGTTAACATGAGAATTAGAGCTGTTCAGCCTTCCAACAATACCATTAACCTCAAATCGGTAGGGAAAAGCCGCATTTAATATTATAATACAAATACGACTAAAATATAAGATTTATACGCATTTTACAGCTTAGTTTATAACTGCAATGTTCTGTCACAAGAAGGGAGGAAAAACGCAATGTCCGGATATGCAGCACTACCTGATTTTGAAATCTTAAATGGCCGGGAGCTTGACGGTCTTATCGTTAATGATAAATTTGTAAGTTATTACCAAGTAGAGTCTGCTCTTTATAATTATCCCAAAGTGTTCGAAGCAGGTGTCATCGTTAACAGCCAGAATGGTGAAAGCGTGATCCTCAAAGTATATCTTGCGCTCGAAGATTCTTTTTCGGCGAAGGAAGAAAGAGAACAGTACTGCTTGAAGGTAGAACAGTATATTAGAAACAGTTTTTCATTTAAAATGCCCATCCGGGTATTGATTCGAGAAAAACTGCCGATGACCAGATCTGGAAAAATCCTGCGCTCTGTTCTTCGTGATTATTAAGATAAAATGTTTATAATTGAATCAAATTTAAACTAAAAAAGGACCTTCTTGTATTGAAGGTCAAAAAATGAAAATCAAGAGTAGAATTAATGAGACTAAATGAGTAAAACGAAGACAATATAATAATAATCATAAAATACACAAAAATCAATAAAAAATATAACCATATTATCCATCTTAAACCATAATTCCCACGGAATTATGGTTTAATTTATAACTGGTGAAAATTAATATTTTAACTTTAAATAAAACAATCGAGAATTAACAAATCAAAATCGACCTGCGAATATTATTGCCTGAAGCTGCAAAAGATAGTACTGGAAAAAGGGAAATACCGTAAGGTAAATAACCTTTTTCGAAGGCTATCCGCCCTGTAGCGGAAACAGATACCCGGTCAGTTAAGCTACCGGGTATCTTCATGATCGCCATGTACGGCCTAATGCCGCAGTGTCATGGATAACAAGGAGCAGCAATCTTATGCCTGATTATTATTGACGTGGATTTTGCCGCGGTAGAAAGAGAAGAAAATACCAACAGCACAAAGGCAGGCTGAGATCAGAAAAGCAAGGTGAATACTCTGTGTAAACTGCGGATAGTATTCAGGCGTAATCTGGTTTTTGCCGACAAATATGGAAATCAGCAGCGTAGCTGTAGCCATACTCAGCATCTGGCCCAGAATCCTCATCACAGATACTGAGGCGGAGGCAACCCCGTAATAATGATTATCTACGGAACTCATGACTGCATTGGTATTCGGAGAAGAGAATAAGGCAAATCCAAGACCCAGCACCATCAAAGCAGCTATGATCAGGAACAGAGAAGTATGCGGGCCGATAAAGGAAAGCAAAAACAAGCCTGCGGCGGTTCCGGCCATGCCCCAAGAAGCAATTCTGGCGGGCTCTTTTTCATCGGATAGGCGTCCGGCCATAGGGGAAATTAAGGATTGGATAATAGGCTGGATAATCAGGATGATTCCGGCATGCTCTGAAGACATGCCCTGGACGTACTGCAGATATAGACTCAGAAGAAAAGTTACGGAGTAGGAACCAGCATAATTGATTAATGCTGCTACGTTGGAAAAGGCAAAAACCCGGTTATTCTGAAAAAGCCTGATTTCTAACACAGGATTTGAGATCTTGAGCTGGCGTTTCACAAAGAAAACAAAACAAACAATGCTGAAGAGGATCAGGATAATCCCGAGAATATCCGGTAAAATGCTCGAACCATAGATAAGCGCAATCAGGGTAACGGCGAAAATCAGACTGCCTGGAATATCCAGTTTATCATTTTTGGCATCGGCCCAATCGCTCTTGACATATGTGATCATTAAGACCGTGATCAGGACCCCCAAAGGAACCAATACCAAAAAAATGCTTCTCCAACCCCAATGCTCGGTTAAGAATCCGCCTAGAAAAGGTCCGACAGCAAGTCCTACATATATGGCTGAAACATTAAAGCCCAGGGCTTTGCCGCGTTCTTGCGGGGGAAAGGCCGAGGTGATCAGCGCCATTCCCGCAGTTGCGATCATCGATGCACTAATTCCCTGCAGGACTCTCATCACGAGTAATAGTTCAATATTTGGGACAAAACCTGAGATTAACGTGAATGCAGTAAATGAAATTATCCCCCATTTATAAAGCCTGGTCCGGCCAAGGATGTCGGCGAGTTTGCCGATAGGAAGAAGAAACACAGCCGAAGACAACAGGAAAGATGTCGCAATCCAGCTTAAAACGACAGCATCTGCTGCAAATTCCTTTTGAATTGCAGGCAGCGCGATGTTGATAGATGAAATCATAAACGGAGTCAGAAAAGAACCTGCGGTTGCTATAAACAAAAGGGTGCGCTTAACCATTTTGCTGTCATCTCGGGCGTGGTCATGATGGACGTTCATAAATACTCCTTTTTAGTTGGTTTTTGATCCCTTATTCTTTTTATTAAAACAAAAACATACCCTAAAAGAACAAGTCATAGATTATTATAAATGATTGTTTATGAGTCGTAAATTAACGTTTCGATGTATAAATTTTACATTTTATTGACATCCTATTAATGATTAACTTTTAAGGAGGTTGCCCATGAATATTTGGCAGAAGATTGCCCTTGCAATTATTATCATCGGGGCCATAAACTGGGGAATGATTGGTTTTTTTCAATTTGATCTTGTCAATGCCCTCCTCGGAGGGATCAGTCCGCTCCCTCCAAGAATCGTCTATGCACTGGTCGGACTTAGCGGCCTGTACTGCATCACGCTCTTATTCGTACCGAATCGCGAATATGAGAGAGAAGGACGGATCCAGCATAATCCTTAACGAGTCGGCAAAATTACTCAATAAGTCCAACAAGAAAAAGGAACCGAGTATATCTCGGTTCCTTTTTCTTGTAGAGCTTTAGCCTGCGTTTACAATGGCGACAGGACATAGGTGTACAGTCTTTTATTCAGCAGGTTGCCCGGCGGGGATTTTTTGGTATTTTTCCCTTGATTCTTTGTAATACCTGTTAAGTTTCCTAAGATTAACCGTCCACAGGTAAATGATATACGGTAAAAACAGCGTAAGCAGAATTGGAATTTCCGACATCAGAATAAAGTCAAAAAAACCGTGAAGCAGGATAGGAACATATAAGGATTTTCTGAGGTAAGCTCTTTCAAGATAAGGATGATTGGAGAACTTTGCCAGGGAAAGGTAGTATCCCATCGTCACACCAAGTAGCACGTGGGTCGGCACTGAGAATATTCCTCTGGAAAGGCCTACATACGGGTTGGCTGAAAAGTTTACAAGGACATACATGATGTTCTCGACTGTTGCGAAACCCAACGCGGCAAATACGGCATAGACAATCCCGTCCAGCTTTTCATTAAATGCCGGATTCCGATAGACTGTCCGCAGGACAACTGCCCTTTTGAAAAATTCTTCGGTCAGTCCGGCAACGACGAAGGCATTGAAAAAAGCTGCCGCTACCCCGGCAAAGATGTTCAGGGACGTCAGAAATTTTTCAAACAGCACGATCGGGATGACTGCCAGCGCACCCAGGATAAACACTTTTATAAGAAGATGCAAAGGCTCTTTATCGAAACGGTCGGTATAATAGACTGCCAGGCCCAGGGCAATTACAGGAGTAAGTGCAATTACCAATATTCGCAGATCGAATAGCAAAAGATCACATCCTTTTCTGTAAATTTATCTCCTGTGAAGTACATCTTCAACAGCAAGCAGCTTGAATTATGTTAAGCTTTATTATTTGCAGCCGGAGCATCAAACATTCCTTATAAATTTTTTCATTTTCCCACATTTTTGATTATTTTACCCTTAACAAATTATTTTTCTTATGTTATACTGTTAAAGCTTATGGGTTACCAAACATGCCGATGTGGCTCAGGGGTAGAGCAGCTCACTCGTAATGAGCAGGTCGTCGGTTCGATTCCGACCATCGGCTCCACTAGAAACAAGACCTCTAGGGTTTTTCCTTGGAGGTTGTTTTTGTGTTTGTATGCGTATTGTGTGTCAGAAAAATTTACAATTTATTAATAGTTTACTCAGTTTTACAAATTGACCTTTGAAGTTGACCTTTTTTATTTGTGCATCAAAACCTGCACCAAAACGCAAGACTTTTTAATAAAGTTTATGCATGTACTATTTTAGCGCAAAATACCATTGATTACCAAGGTCCATGCAGGTTTTGATAGTTTTCAGCAGCCCCTATTTTGCTAATTGCTAAAATAAGCAGCAGGTAGAACGAATCTGGATGCTTTTTTAATATCCGAATTTATTCTAAATGTCATCCTTTTCGCTCCTGCTTCGGAATGCTCCTATGTCCCGATCAGTGAGCCGGTATTGTGACTTCTCAAAATTGAAGTTCAGATCGAATGACTTTAGTTTTCCGCATCGATCTTCAATATTCTGTACGATTTTTGTAGTAGTTTCGCTCAACATAAGACATAGATCGTCTTTTGTAAATCCATTTTTTCTGATTATCATTTTGCAGCCCTTTACTAATATATTTGTAGACAGAGTTTCCTGTGAAAGTGGTAATCGTCCATGTGGATAGGCATAATATACTTTGGTAATATTTGGGTTGAAACCATGTTAAATATGCATGCGTTTGGCTAGTTCTGCCTTGATATTTTCCCCTTGAAAGATCAGGATCGCAGAGAGGAATATGATGCTGACGGCAACAGAGATTACGGAAGGGTATAGCACATGAATCCAGTCAAACAAGAGGAATATTACCGGAATGATGCCGAGAAGACCATCTAACAGAAAATAAGTAATGTAATCTCTGGCCCTGAGCTTCATAATTTTCGCCGTTACATACAGCACAAACATGGCGGAGACAAACAAAATAGGAACAACAAAGTCTAGGGACCAGCCCCGCCAGCCGGTTCCCCAGTCCCAGATAACACTGAGAAAAGATAAAATGGTTACCTGCCACATGATATTCTTGGTAATATGATGCCTTTTCTTGATGACGATAATTAAACTCAGCCACATGCTGATGAGGCCGAATAAAGCAAAAACAGGCCAGTTTATACTCGAGGGGAATAACGCATAGACCACAAAACTGACGACCAGAGCAACGACAGAGGTAAAGATCATAATCCGCAAGGCTAGATGCCGTTCATAGAAAGGAGGAACTACCGGATAGATTTCCTGCTGATCGTAGGCACCATCGTGTCCCGGCAGAATATTTCCGCATAGGGGACAATTTCTTTTATTGCCGCGTATGCGGACCTGGCAATGACTGCAATATTGCATAAAGATGATCCTCTCTGTTAACTCGATTAAAGATTGCATGTAATTTCAATGTCGATGCCGTTTTCCGAAAGGAACTCAAAAAAAGTACGTTGAATTTCAGTTTCCCGGAAGGGTGAACTAAAACTTACAGCCAGCCTGTCATTGTAGGAGCATATGCTGATATGAGGCATTCTGGCGCTGCTGCAAAGGCTAAACTGCCGAATATAGCGTTTGAATTCTTCTGGAAGCAAGATTTGACCAATATTCGTTATTGCCGCAGTGATCCCCCTGTCAGCAATTTTGCTGGCCAGGCGCAGCGAATAATCCTTGAAAGGCAAAGGAATAATCCGGGTCAGAAGATTCTTTTCAATTGACATTAATTGATTTAAGCGTTGATTTAAGCTTTCTGCAGTAAGCTCTTTTCGGAAGTCCTCACTTACACCTCGAATCACGTCTTGAAAATCGGGGCTTTCTTGGCCAAAGGGATAACCAATATTCATCGTGCTGAAAAAATTTCTGGTTGTTTCCGATTGGAAAAAATTCCGCAAATTAATCGGGACGGACAAAACCACGGGATCATTCTTCGTGCGTACAGGCCTTTCCTTATGTAGGGCATAAATAAACAAGGCGGCAATAAAAACAGTCAAAGTAGCATTATATTCATGTGCTAATTCCAAAGCTGCCTTGGCAGACATCGAACCTTCGATTACTTTCACTTTGTTTTCATCCAGCCTGGTTCCACGAATGCGATAAGTCCGGGCTGTTTTTGCTTTGTTCGGGTTATCCATCAGCTTCAGAATATCCAGATCCCGGCCTTCAAAATACCTGCCGAAACTGTCATCCATTTTTTCGCTGATCGAGGCGTTTGGCTTGAATTCAGGGATTTGGTCCGCAAAGGCTTCCTTATGCCGCAGACGGATATAATGATAGACCAGGGTTCTCATGAACCAGAGCGCCCCAGTACCGTCAGATAAAGCATGAAAAATTTCCAGATTGATTCTATTGTGGTAATAGGACACCCGGAAAAGCAAATTTTTTCTGTCATCAAGATAGATCGGCGCACAGACCGGATCAGACTCCCTTTCAACTACAGGATGTAGGTCACTGGTCTGAAAATAATACCAGAATACGCCTTTCCTTAAGACGGATTTATAAAACGGAAAATAATCCATCGTGATATTCAGGGCTTCCTGCAACATTTCAGGATCTACAGCGTTATAGAGTTCACAGGCCAGCCGGAATACTTTCGTATCTTTATTGCTGCATGTTGCCGGAAAGATCTTAGAGGCATTATCCAGTCTAGTCCACTCAACGCTCTTTCGCTGTCTCATTCGATCACCTTTCTGATATCGTACTATGTTAACCCTAAAATTAGAATATTGAGAATCTGCTCGCTATCATATTAAAATTTTTAGGTTGACAATGTACTGCCATCTAAAAAAGAATTAATCACCTTATAGCATGTGATGAGGTGCTCCGTGTTCCATGCCAGCGAGAAGAAACCATGAACAGCGTCTTTCATTCGATATATCATGACATCGTTGCCGGATTCCCTCAGACGTATTCCATAAGCCTCCCCCTCATCGCGGAGTGGGTCAAATTCAGCCGTGATAATCAGTGTCTGGGGCTGATTCGATAAATCTTTAGCTAAGAGTGGTGCTGCGTAAGGGTTGTTGCGGTCTTCTTCTCTTTGAACATATAGATCCATATAATCCTGAATGCGTTTGGCAGTTAATATATAATCTGTACCATTTTCCCGTATAGACGGAAATGGAGAGCTTGGGCTATGATCAATATAGGTTGCGGGATAGATGAGTATTTGACGGGGGGGCAGAAATTCACCCCTATCTCTGGCCATTAAAGACACGGCTGCTGCCAGATTGCCGCCCGCACTGTCCCCAATCAAGGTAATATCCTTGGGACTGCATTGCAGCAGATCATGGCGTAAGGATAACTCCCTGGCAACATGATAACATTCCTCAATGCCAGCTGGGAAGGGGTTTTCCGGCGCTAAAAGATAATCTACGGAAATAACCGTATGATTGGTCTGATCCGCCATTTTGGCACAGACATTGGTGTAGGAATCAATGTCTCCAGTAACCCATCCTCCGCCGTGAAAGAAGATTAGAACTCTGGGGATTTTTTGGTTTTCAGGACGAAAAATGCGCACCGGGATTTCTCTTGAAGCAACAATGATCTTATGGTCCAATAAATTGTACAGCGGCTTAAAATATGGATGTACAACCTTCTGGACTTTCCGGTAGATCTTATAGGTCCTCTTAATATTTACATCCGGATAGGACAGTGCTTTTAAAAGCCTTTTTCTGAAGCGTTTCATTGAACGACCTCTCTTTCGCTGTGCTATCCTATCCTGATTCCATTATAATCGAAAAACGCAAGTTTATCGATTATAATTCCACATTTGCCGGCGGCAATTTGTTCCCTTATTTGATGCTTGTCCATATACTGATGAAGGGGGGATTGGAATGAATGATCCCTGGGATTTGAACCATCAGATAAGGACACAGCGTCTGGCCCTCCAAATAGCGAGGAATTTAGGTATTGTCAAGGAGGAACAATTAAAGCCAATTAGTATTGCTTCACGACTTCACGATATTGGGAAAATAAGCATCCCCTCAGACATTCTCCTGAAACCCGGAAAATTAACTGATTCAGAATTTGCGGTCATCCGGATGCATCCCGAAATTGGTTGGGCGGCAATATCTAGGGTCAATTTCCCATGGCCGATTGCTGAAATCATTCTTGAGCACCATGAAAATATGGATGGCTCGGGGTATCCCCGCGGTTTAAAGGGGCAGGAAATACGATTTGAAGCCAAAATTATCAGAGTCGCGGATACTATCGATGCGATGGCAAGTGATAGAGCATACAGGGCAGCCCAGTCGAAACAGGAAATCATTTCGGAGTTAAACCGCGGAAAAGGACTCATTTATTGCAAGGAGATCTGCGAAGCTGCGATAGCCTATCTGACAGCCGAATCATAATCGAAGAACAAAAAATCCAAATAAATAATAATAATTAAAATGAAGAGAAAATAAGCCCAAAGAAATACCAGACAGCATGAATTATCTGGTTTTTTCTTTGGGCGAATCTTTTGCCGGGCAGCTGGTTCTTACTTGCTTTTTTTAAAAGCCAATAAGACCAGTCCTTCATTGTTAGCTTTGTATTGAGAATTCAGGGTTGATTCAGCTTGTTTGACCTGATTTAGCTGGGTCTGATCAAGTTGGGCAAAATCCATATGCATGACACTGTCCACGGCTTAAGACCTCCTTAAATTAAAAGCGGTGTTCATATAAGTCAATCCCGCCCAATATCATATGGGCTAGACCAAACCCGATGATCCCGGCACTGATTAGGGGATATACTTCCCTTTTGTTCATACCGTTTTTTTTCATATCTTTGACCCTTAAGGCAACACCGGCTGCTGTGACTGCAGTTCCTAATGCGCTGGGTATCAAGCCTTCCCGCATCGTCATTCCCTCCTAAATTAAAATTCTGTCTTTAGCTTTAACCAATTTAGCAAATTTTATTAGCTGTCTTTAAATGAAATTTTTTGACAATTGATAAAATCTCTAACTTAGATAGAAAAATACCCCTGCGTCCAGGGGTATTAGATAAGTTTGCGCCAAGTCTAATAAAATATGTATCTCAGCCTACTTTAGCATAATGAAATATTGATGGTCAATAGATTTTGCCAAGTACTGGGTAGGGTGAATAAAAAATATTTTACTAATTACAGAAAAAGGTATAAAATGGTACTTGTTGTAAATGCGCCCGGCTAGTCATTCCGGCTATTTTCTGGTCCAGCGGTCGCTATCCCGGAGACGGTATTTTTCCATCATTCCTTCAAAGGATTTTTCAAGGTCTATCTGAAGCGAATTGGCCATACATATGATGATAAACAGAATGTCGGCCATTTCCAGCGCAAGATCACCCTCCTGCTCGGACGGTTTCTTGGGTTTTTCTCCGTAACGATGATTAACCTCTCTGGCCAGCTCGCCAACTTCTTCGATCAGCCGGAGCATCATCGAAGAGGGCTGCCAGTAACCCTCTTCAAATTGGGAAATCCAATTATCGACTTCTTTTTGCCAATCTTTGATATCCATCGCGAACAATACTCCCTTGCAGTTTATTGTAAGTTCAATTTTAAGGGAATTTTTTCTGTCAGGCAAGGAATTTAGGGATTAATGTAGAATCATGATCCATTGATCTATTTTTAAGGAGTGAGACAGTGGCATATCTGCAGACGTTTGCACAAATGGTTCAATGGAAAGATTTCGTAGATATTGTCGTTGTCGCGATCATTATCTATCAATTACTTATGCTGATTAAAGGAACAAGGGCCGTCCAATTAATCAAGGGTCTTTTTGTGTTTATGGTCATTTCTTTGATTGCAAGGCAGCTTGGACTTACAACGCTGAACTGGATGGTGGAAAAAGTCTGGACCATGCTGGTGGTTGCGCTGCCTGTCGTTTTTCAGCCTGAGTTAAGAAGGACCCTGGAACAGATTGGTAGAGGTAAGTTTATTACCATGCATCCGGCGACAACCGGACCTGAGGAGTATAAGAAGCTGATCGAGGAAATTGTCAGGTGCAGTCAGGTTTTATCGCAAAGCCGTATTGGCGCTTTGATCGTCCTTGAAAAAACAACCGGGATTCAGGAATATGTTGAGACCGGTGTTAAAATTGATGGGGTTGTCTCTTCAGAGTTCCTGGTCAACCTATTTATTCCAAAGTCGCCGCTCCATGACGGCGCGGTGATTATCCGTGGGGACAGAGTTGCGGCTGCAGGCTGTTTTTTGCCTTTGACCCAGGATAACGGGCTGCAGAAGGATTTGGGGACCAGACACAGAGCTGCTTTAGGGCTTTCAGAAGTATCAGATGCGCTGGTTATTATCGTATCTGAAGAAACTGGTGTCGTTTCTACGGCCAAAAACAGCAGGCTCACTCGCTTCCTCGATGAAAAGAGCCTCCGCGATCTTTTAAAGAATGAGATACTGGTCGAAAAAGCTTCCGGGCACAATCTGTTCCGAAGAGGTGACAACAATGCCAATACGTGATATTTTACGGCGAAACCTTGGATATAAAGTGATCTCTCTGGTCCTGGCGATTGTTTTCTGGATATGGCTGACCAGCCAGAATAATTCCTCAATTTTTTCAAAGAATATTGATACCCGGCAGCTGGTGTTTTACAACCAGCCCTCCAATATTGGGATCATATCGCCGGTTCCGACGATTACGATCCGGATTGACAGTTCCTCCCAAGAAAGCAGTGTCAAAGACCTGGTTGCTTATGTCGACCTCAAAGACGCTGTAGCCGGGGAATCCACCTATGGTGTTCAAATTAATGCACCGGAAGGTATAAAAGTTGAAGAAATCAGTCCGAAAACAGTGACATTAAAGCTGGATCGGCTTGAAGACAAGATTGTCAAGGTTCAGGCCAACGTTAAGGGTGAACCGGCTTCCGGCTATGTGGCAGGCGAACTGTTATTCACTCCTTCCGTGGTCAATGTACGGGGACCTGCGTCGGTCCTGGCCAACCTTACAAGCGTCACCGTCGATGTAGAATTTACAGATCTCACAGAGAGCAAAAGTGTGGTTAGGCCGGTCTACTTTACTGATAACCAAAATGCGGGGATTTTTGACGCGAATCCGTACCCCACACTGCAGGCTTTTCCCGATACTGTTGAGGTAATCATGCCGGTATATGCAAAAGGGACGGCGAGTAAAACTGTGCCGCTCCGGGTGGTAACTAAAGGGACACCTGCGGATGGAATGGAAGTACGGCTCGTGACTCCGCTTCCGTCACAGGTTCAGCTCGTTGGTAAAGAGGAAGAACTTGAAGCGGTCGAATATTTAAATCTTGGGACTATTGATATCAGCAGAATTACCAGCACCAAAACCATTAATGTTTCCCTGAATTCAATTGCTTTGCCCAAAGGAGTGTCTTTCAGTAAGGGAACAAAAATCAGCGTCATGGTTTATGTCGGTGCCAAAGCGGAGAATGAGATCATGAAAGGGATACCGGTCGGGATTAAAAATATTCCCGACGGACTGACTGCTGATAACATTCAGCAGATCGATGTCACGGTCAGCGGATATCCGGATATTCTTAAAGCGCTGAAACAAGAGGATATTTCCTGTTGGATAGATGCTAAAGGCCTGAAGGAAGGGACATACTCCGACGTATCGGTACTGTGGGAAGTCCCATCCGGGGTGACAATGGTTAGTATACCCAAAGTGCAGCTTGTTCTGAAGGCAAGCACAGCAACTTCCGGAGATAATAAAGAATAGAGTTGGATAGATTGAATCTGATTTGGTCGGATCTAAAGCTGCCTGTGGACCAGGATGAGGGGGAACTGCCGGATATTCTGGCCCGCAGATTAAGAGTGACACGCGAAAAGATCAATAACCTGCGGATACTACGGCGTTCTGTTGACGCACGCCAAAAGCCGGAGCTTTTTTTTGTTTATACCGTTGAGTTTTGTGCTCAGATTTCCGGTCCGGAATTAAGAAAAGCAATGGCCCATTATCCGCGGCTGAAAGAAAAAGTGTTTGTCCCGGAGCACCCGCTAAATGGCTACCCGGCGTCCAAACTTGCTTTCCGGCCGATTGTGGTGGGGACAGGACCTGCGGGATATTTTGCTGCGTTGACCCTGGCCCGGAAAGGCTACAGGCCGCTGGTGCTGGAACGTGGAGACAAAGTTGAAGACAGAAGTGGAACAGTTGAACACTTTTGGAATACAGGAATCCTCGATCCGGAGAGTAATGTCCAATTTGGGGAAGGCGGTGCCGGGACATTTTCCGACGGCAAGCTGACCACTCGGATTGATGACCGAAGAGTACGGGAAGTATTAGAAAGTTTTGTGGAATTCGGAGCCAGCCCCGAAATTCTGTATGCAGCCAAACCACATATCGGAACCGATATACTGAAGAAGGTCGTCGCGGCAATGCGGGCTAAAATTGAAGCTTTGGGCGGTGAGCTGCTCTTCCGGACCAAAGTGACCGGTTTGAAAACCGCCAACAATCAACTGAAGGCTGTGGAGATCGATGGTGCGGAGACGATCCCGGCGGAAACGGTGATTCTAGCAGTCGGACACAGTGCGCGGGACGTTTATCAGTTCCTGAAGGTTCTTGGCGTGCAGCTAGAAGCGAAGCCTTTGGCGGTCGGCGTGCGAATCGAGCACCGGCAGGAATATGTCAACCTGACTCAATATGGGGTCCCTTTCCACGCTCGGCTAGGTCCGGCAGACTATCAGCTGACCTATAAAGATATAAGCAGCGGCCGAGGCGCTTATACGTTTTGCATGTGCCCTGGTGGACAGGTGATTGCCTCTTCTTCCGAAGACGGAGGGATCGTCACCAATGGGATGAGTAACTTTTCCAGGGACACTGCCATTGCGAACAGTGCGGTTGTTGTGACAGTCAGTCCCAAGGACTTTGCTTCTAGCGACCCATTAGCAGGCATTGATTTTCAGAGAGAATGGGAGCAGAAGGCTTTTCTGGCCGGAGGAAGGAATTACTGGGTACCCGCTCAGTCGGTACAGGATTTCTTGCGGAATCGGCTGACTAAGGAATTTTCGCTTGTACCGACGTATCGGCCGGGATATACATCGGTGGATCTGCATACGATTTTGCCGGATGAAATCGGCAGCGTGATCGAGAGAGCCCTGCTGGCCTTTGATCAGAAAATGAAAGGTTTTGCCGGTGCCGAAGCCACACTTTCTGGAATTGAATCCAGAACGAGTGCGCCTGTCAGGATCCTGCGCAATGAATCAGGCCAGTCCGTAAACCTGAAAGGTCTGTTTCCGGCAGGAGAAGGAGCTGGGTACGCCGGCGGGATCACCAGTTCGGCGGTCGATGGACTCAGGGCTGCCGAAAAATTGATGGCGCAATATACGCCCAAAGAGTAAAAAAAGTTGGAAAATCCAAAAAAAATAAACCAATTAACAGTATATATATAACCTTAAGTTGACTGGAAATGAAAGGGGAGCTTGAATTTGGCCAGACTTTTTGGAACGGATGGAGTCAGAGGAAAAGCAAATACGGAGCTTACGCCGGAGCTTGCTTTCAAACTTGGAAAAGCAGGAGCCTACGTTTTGGGAAAAGGGCAGGAAAAAGCCAAAATTGTCATTGGCAAGGATACCCGGATATCAGGAGATATGTTGGAGGCAGCGCTGGCAGCAGGTATTTGTTCGATGGGAGTCGATGTACTGAAGGCTGGGGTCCTTCCAACGCCAGGCATCGCATTTTTGACCCGGACGTTGGAAGCAAGTGCCGGTGTTGTCATTTCGGCGTCGCATAACCCTTATGAGGACAACGGTATTAAATTTTTTGCCGGAAGCGGATTCAAACTTTCGGACGAGCTGGAAGATGAGATTGAAGATACACTGAAGAGGATTGATGAGCTGGAATTACCTTCAGGCGGCGACATTGGCAGCATTGTGGAAGTCGAGAATGCGTCGGAGAAATATGCCGCATTCCTGAAAAAAACCTCCGTATCCCTGAAAGGGCTTAAAATCATCCTGGATTGCGCCAACGGCGCGGCTTATGAAGTGGGCCCAAAAGTACTGGCCGATCTCGGTGCTGAGGTCATACCACTCTATAACCAGCCTGACGGGATCAATATTAATGTTCACTGCGGTTCGACGCATCCGGAAGCGCTCGCTAAAGAAGTCCTGCAGCATGGTGCGGATCTCGGGCTGGCCTGTGACGGAGACGCGGATCGGATCATTGCTGTTGATGAGAACGGCAATATTCTTGATGGCGATGCGATCATGGTGATCTGTGCGCGAGCCCTGAAAGATAAAGGGAAGTTGGCCCATGATTCGCTGGTTGTAACCGTGATGAGTAACATGGGACTGCATAAAGCTCTCCGCAAAGCTGGCATCCGGATCCTTGAGACCAAGGTTGGGGACCGCTACGTCATGGAGAAACTGCTGGAATCTGGCGCAATCCTCGGTGGGGAACAGTCCGGCCACCTTATTTTTCTGGAACACAATACGACGGGTGACGGGCTGCTCTCTGGTCTGCAGCTGTTGTCCGTAATAAAAGAGAAAAAAGCCAAGCTGTCCGAGCTGGCCAAACAAATGAAACGATTCCCGCAGGTCCTGGTGAATACCAGCGTCGGTAGTAAAGACAAGATTATGCAGAATGAGCAAGTGAACCTGAAGGTCAGAGAGGTTCAGGAAAGCCTGGGCGAGGATGGCAGGATCCTTGTTCGTCCGTCCGGTACGGAGTCTCTGATCCGGGTCATGCTGGAAGGACCGGACCAGCAGGAGCTAACCAGGCTGGCTGAAGAAGTCATCAAGGTGGTCAGTATTGTCGATCAGAATGACCTTGGCTGAAAAGGGTTAGAACCCTTTGACGGAAAATGTAATAGAATAAAAATGTAATAGACCGGCACCAACCAAGTTTTTTTTCGGATAATCTTCAGATAATCTTGAGAAAATAAGTCTGTACCTATTTTCTCATATGGATTATAATAGGAAAGTCGGAAGCATTGCTGGTCTGTTACATTGATAGATAATAGACTGCTTATGAGGAGGTGGTTGGGAATAGGTTCAGGGACTAAAAAATGAATAGTGGATAATTTTGACGGTTTACAGTATACAGTTTACACTGCGGATCTTTCCGCACAGAAATGTAGCGCCAGAACCCATTTTGGGTTGACGAGGAAGAGGTTAATCGAAGTTTTCGGCGGGTGCCTCTCGGTGGCTTGTCATCGTTAGATTCGTTGCAAATCCGGAAAGCAATTTCCGGGACAAGAGCGGATCAAACAGGAAGAAGGTTTTCTTTGCGGAATCCCTTCAGTTGTCCGTGCTTTTCTACGCCCGATTGCGAAGCAGTTGGGAAAGAAGTCACGAACAGGGTTAACAGGTCTTGACTTGTTTTGATTTGTCTTGCCTTGTTATATCTTCTCTCACTTTATGTTTGTATGTTAGAGATCTGTAGCCGTCCTTGACGGCTATTTTTTATGGCTGACGGAAATATAATGTTATAGGAACACGTCATGAATGAGACAACAACTAAAAAATTATTAAAATTGAAACGAGGAGAACAAAAAACATGTGTGGTATTGTAGGATATTTTGGAGAAAAATCGGCTGTTCCAATTTTGGTTGAAGGTTTAAGAAAGCTTGAATATAGGGGATATGATTCCTCGGGCATAGCGGTCATGGAAGAAGGCGGGATCCGGATCACCAAGAGTGTTGGGAAACTTGTCAACTTAGAGGAAAAGCTGGGCAACCGCACTTACAATGCAAGAATCGGAATCGGCCATACCCGGTGGGCAACGCACGGCAGACCGTCTGATGTGAATGCTCACCCGCATATGGACTGCCATGGAGATTTTGCCGTTGTACATAACGGAATTATTGAGAATTATCTCGAGCTTAGAGAATGGCTGACTGCGGAGGGACATCTTTTCCGTTCCGAAACGGATACGGAAGTGCTGGCTCATCTGGTCGAACATTTTTATAAAGGGGATCTCCAGGACGCAGTCAAAAAAATGCTGGCCAAGGTAGAAGGGTCCTATGCAGTCGTCGTTTTGAGCTATAAGAATCCCGATGTTATGGTTGCAGCCCGCAAAGACAGTCCGTTGATCGTCGGTATTGGAGACGGAGAATATTTTGTCGCGAGCGATATCCCGGCTGTACTTAAATATACGAGAAAGACGTACATCATGGAAGACGGGGAAATGGTGACCGTCTCGGCCGAAGGTTTGAAGTTCTCCGATTTTACGACAGGCGAATGTGTTGAAAAGAGCGTCTTTGAAGTCACTTGGGATGCTGTGGCAGCCGAAAAAGGCGGTTACGAGCACTTTATGCTAAAAGAGATTTTTGAACAGCCGAAGGCCCTGCGGGACACGCTGGCCGGAAGACTGAACCACGACCATGTTGTGCTGCAGGAAGTGGATCTTACCCCGAAAGAGGTTGCTTTATTCAATAAAGTAGCAATTGTTGCCTGCGGAACTGCGTATCATGCCGGACTGATCGGCAAAGGGCTAATTGAACACTGGGCCAAAATACCGGTCGAAGTCGATATCGCTTCAGAGTTCCGGTACAGAGCGCCTTTGATTGATGATAAAACTCTGGTCGTTGTAATCAGCCAGTCAGGAGAAACGGCCGACACCCTGGCAGCTTTGCGCGAATCAAAAAAGAAGGGAGCCAGAGTTATCGCGATCACCAATGTCGTCGGCAGCTCCGTGGCTAGGGAAGCACACGATGTGATCCACACCTGGGCGGGACCGGAAATTGCCGTGGCCTCGACGAAAGCTTATACGACCCAGATCGAAGGAATGATCCTGCTTGCACTTTATCTTACGCAGGCCAAAGGAACCATGCCGAAGGAATGGATCACCGAAATTATTTCCGAACTTGGCAAAATTCCTGATAAAGCGGAGATTATCCTCAAAGAAGGAGCTGAACGCATTAAGACCCTAGCCAGGTACTTTGAAGAAGTGGGCAGCGCATTCTTTATCGGGCGCGGCCTGGACTGGGCAGTTGCGCAGGAAGGTTCTCTGAAGCTTAAAGAAATCTCGTATATTCACGCTGAAGCCTATGCTTCAGGTGAGTTAAAACATGGCACGCTCGCGCTGATTACAGAGGATACACCGATTATCGCGCTCGCAACCCAGAGGGACCTGTACGAGAAAACGGTCTCGAATGTGATCGAGGTTAAGGCCAGGGACGCCAAGGTCATCGGGTTTACGTTTGAAGGAAATACCGATTTCCACAAGTCGGTTAATGAAATATTCTATATCCCGGAGACCGTCAATGAGCTTGCTCCGCTCTTAACGGTGATTCCACTGCAGCTTCTGTCCTACTATGTTTCTGTCGCCAGAGGGAACGATGTCGATAAGCCCAGGAACCTGGCTAAATCAGTGACGGTTGAGTAATATGAAGCGTATTTGGTAATCCTACGGAAGATACTGAAAAAGCCGGCCAAATAAAGTTTTTAACAAAAAAAGTAGCCCCCTGAATGTGGGCTGCTTTTTTGCTCTCAACTTATTGCCGTTTTCCAACGGAAGCTCTATAACTAGGGCGTTTGCGCGCCCTGGTATATTTTACTTAAGACCATACTCCTTGATTTTTCTGTACAATGTTGATTTTGATAAGCCCAGCTCTCTGGCCGCTTCGTCTTTGTTTTTATTTTTACACAAAGCATGCATAATGGCTTCTTTTTGTATATCCCTTAAAGGCAGCGGATCATTGCTTTGTGTTACACTTACGGTGGTTTGCCTGTGTTTGATTTCATTCGGAAGGTCTCCGATATTCAGTATGCCGTTTTTGGCTTTAAAGACCGCATACACCATCGCATTTTTTAACTGCCTGATGTTTCCGGGCCAGGTATATTCCACAAGCGCTTTATAGACCTCAAAACTTAATTTGGGTGGTTCACATTGTAGTTCTTTACTGATCTGATCCAAAAAATAATGCGCGAGCAGGAGAATATCCTTTCCTCTGTCCCGCAACGGGGGTATGTCGATCGCTAAAACGGATAAACGGAAATATAGATCGCTTCGAAATGTTTTTTCCTGTACCATTTGAAACAGGTTCTGGTTAGTTGCGGCGATAAGTCTGAAGTTTACCGTGGTGTACTTGCTGCTGTTGATCCTGACGACTCTTTTGTCCTCGAGGACACGTAATAATACAGGCTGGACTTCCAAAGGCATATCCCCGATTTCATCCAAAAACAAAGTTCCGCCATTGGCAGCCTCTATTTTACCGGGCTGACCGTTTTTGTTGGCTCCGGTAAAAGCCCCTCCTTCATAGCCGAATAATTCACTTTCAATTAAATTTCTGGGTATAGAAGCACAATTAAGGGCGACAAAAGGCCCTTCAGGACAATAATCATGATGAATTGCCTGAGCAAATATCTCTTTTCCTGTCCCACTTTCACCATTTAGCAGAACATTATATGTAGACTTGCTGATATTCCTGGCAAAATCAATGGCCTGTACGATAGGCCGGCTTTTCCCGACAATTGCTTCAAAAGTATGAATGGTGTCATGATTAAGTTGAGATTGCTTTTCAATTCTTTCTTGAGATAGCATGAAAATTTCGGCTCCTTTTGTTTTGTCGATTAGATGCTTAGGGTCAATATTATCATTATCTGAAAATTATGTCAATTCAAATTTTACCCAAGTGTTATAATCATCTATCAATAAAATTTGCCTTGTCAGACACTTAAGTAATATAATTATCTGAAAAAACCTGTTACTGGGTAAGGAGGTTATCCCATTGTCAACCTATCATGCAGCGGCATGGATGGTGCCTGCAGAAAGCGGCCTAAAAAAGAAACATGTCCAGAAGGTGCTCGCACTTTTGCCGGAGGACTGCGAACTGGTCCCGTTTGAGATTCATGGTAATAACTCCTCGGCTTACGGTTTTGCGACCATTGAGGTTATTGACGAAGAGGAAAACGGGCTGGAGACGATCATCGATCTGCTGGAACCGCTTGTCGAAGACTGGACGGAGGATTCTTCCGACTGCACATTAGACCTGCCGGGCGGAAAGCAGACCTATATCGGCTGTGACTACCGTACAGTAATGGTTAGCGGAGTAGATCCGGAACCGCACAGTCATCATCATTAAAATCGTTTAAGAGTAACAAGATACAGATATTTATTGAACAAGGTCAAGATCGTTGGCTATACTGCGAAATCAATTGCTGAGCGGCTAAAGAAAAAGGAGGAAATATGAATTTTCCCTCCTGAAGGATTTTATGTTAAAAACTCTGAAGGACCACTGAAACATGGTGAGTTGGAACGTGCTGCCAACTGGGTGAAGCAAGTAATATCGTAAGTCATTTTTGCTTAAACAGTATATTCCTGCGGCATAACTGAACGGATGTTACCCAAGGGTAATTACTTTCTCAGCCTCGGCCATAATATCCATATTCAGATACATGTTGCCGATTTCACCTACCTTGACCTGATCCTTCAGGTTGTAGAAGTCCAGGCAGATGCCACAGGCATAAATGGTAACCCCTTTATCGACTAAAGTCTTTAAAATGTTCAGAACTGGGGCATCTGCCGTGACCAGCTTGACGCCCTCGTGCAGGAATAAAATATGAGAGGGCAAATGGTCTCCCTCGCTCAGACTGTAGAGATAGGAATACATTAATTTTTCTCCTAGGATTTCTTCACCTTTACCGAAACCTTTACTTGTAACCAACAATACGTAACCCATAAAAAATGCTCCTTTCAATATCCAATATTCATTTATACAAAAAGACAAGAATCATACATCTTAAATCCAAAATTTAATATGATCCCTGAAGCAAAAAATAATCATCAATCCATACGGACAGCTTTGAGTGGGAGAATGTCATGCTGCTCCAAATACGCTTCAACACCCTGCTGGTCGGAGCAGGCGATCTGGATCGCGAGCCCGCAGCCCTGGTTAATTGAGGGAGGGACCGGTATCAGGACAAAAGGCCAGCTGCCTGAATTCAAAAGATCTTCTGCTTCAAGCGTCTGATGAACGGACCTGAAAACAAGGGCGACATTTTCCGAACTTGTCACATTGAACCTCCCAATATGGTGTTTAAAGCAGCCAATAACGCCGCTATATCCGACTCTGTTTGAGAATAATTGATACTGATGCGCAATGCTCCGCGATCAATGGTTCCAGCTGTTTGATGGGCTAAGGGGGCACAATGCAGTCCGGAGCGGGTAACAATATCAAAGCGGCGGTCCAGCTCCAGAGCCACGCTGTCAGGGGTATGATTCCGGAAAACACAGGACACTAGGCCGACTCTCGCATTGATGTCACAGGGGCCCAGAATTTGGATTTCCGGGATATATTCCAATCCTTCAAGCAGGATAGACATCAGTTGAAGTTCATGGCTGCGGATCTTGGGGAGACCCTCATGCAATATGAATTCTACCGCAGCCCCAAGGGCCGCGATTCCCGGGATATTCCGTGTGCCGCTCTCCATCCCTTCCGGCCAGATATCCGGTTGTTCAAGGGTCAGGGAATGAAGGCCTGTCCCTCCATAAATCAGGGGATTCAAAACAAGATCTGGCCTGGCATAGTATCCGCCAA
Organism: Dehalobacter sp. TBBPA1; assembly: GCF_040931655.1. Taxonomy (NCBI): domain Bacteria; kingdom Bacillati; phylum Bacillota; class Clostridia; order Eubacteriales; family Desulfitobacteriaceae; genus Dehalobacter; species Dehalobacter sp. TBBPA1. The sequence continues at coordinate 529,405 of NZ_CP162385.1, forward strand.
CCCCTTGAGGTCCCGACAGGCTCTTATGGCCGGTAAAGGCTAAAAAATCGATGTGCTGGTCTTCCACGTCAATTGGTATCACGCCGGCAGTCTGGGCCGCATCCACCATAAACAGGCAATGGTGCGCTTTAGCGATTTGTCCGAGCTGCTTGATCGGAAGAATCGTGCCCAGCACATTCGAGGCATGCGTAAAACAAAGCAGGCGGGTATTGGGCTGGAAATTAGATTCCACGATAGCGGGATCCAAAAAACCCTCCCGGCTGCACGGAACAATTGTATAGGAAATTCCGCTCTTTTTAAGATATTCCAGCGGACGGACAACGGCATTATGTTCAAGGGAGCTGATCAGAACATGATCCCCAGTCTGAAGAAGTCCATGAAGTCCCACATTGAGCGATTCGGTGATATTCTGCGTAAAAACAATTCTCTCAGTATTTGCGATGCCAAACAAGCGGCTTAAAGCCTTTCTGGTATGAAGAAGCTCCCGCCCGGCGCGCAGAGAAGATTGATTGACACCGCGTCCGGCACTCCCTCCCTGACGCAGGACCCGGTCATGGGTTTCGTAGACCACCTCGGGTTTCGGCCAGGAAGTTGCGGCATTATCAAAATAAAGCAATTCCGTCTCCCCTTATCACATGGATTTAATATGACTTATTTTAGCATAGGGACATTGGATTTGCATCTTCTCCCGACAGAATCTGCTATCTCTAATTCCGATCGGTCCTACTGTCAAGTATTCAAGACATCAATCGATACCCGAATACAATTATTGTTTATAATTCAATTGATGCTCCGGAATTTAATCAATGTTTTGAATCTAATTGAATTATTATTAACCAGATCGCGGTCAAAAATGGTGAAGGAAAAGCATGGTCAAAAGACATGAGAGAGGGATCTTATGAAGAAATTCCAAACATTTCGGATTACGGAAGAACATCAGGGCTTGACTGTCGAGCAGTATCTGAAAAGTATTTTACAATGTTCCGGCAGAAAGATTCAAAAGCTGACCAGAGCAGGCGGAGTGCGTCTCAATAAAAGAAATGCTTATCTTCAGAAAAAGATAAAAAGCGGGGACATCTTGGATGTTCTCGTTTTGGAAGATCAGTTCTTTGGGGTTAAGCCTGAGCCGGGATCGATTGACATTTTGTTTGAAGATCCGGCACTTATTATTTTATATAAACCAGCCGGCATGTTGGTGCATCCAGCAGGGCAAACAACCGGCGGAACGCTGGCTAACTATCTGGCGGAGTACTTTCGGGAAAATGGAGAGACAATTACCATTCGTCCTTTACACCGTCTGGATCGGGATACTACAGGCTGTGTGGTATTTGCCAAAGATGCACGAACCCAGTCTGAACTGGAAAAACAGTTACAGGATGGGAGGCTGAAAAGAAAATATTACGCAGTGGTCCGGGGAAGAATTGAGCCGCCATCCGGTTCTGTTGACGCACCGATCGGACCGCATCCAACACTGCCGAACCGGCGGGCTGTTCATGATCAGGGGGAGCGTGCGCTTACCCATTATAATACGATCAAGACTTTTGAAAATTATTCTCTGTTGGAGCTTACCCTTGAAACTGGAAGAACACACCAGATTCGCGTTCATCTCTCCTCACGTGGCCATCCTGTGCTCGGAGACAGAATGTACGGGAAGCGCTCCTCCCTGATACCCAGACAGGCCTTGCATGCCAGATCCGTCTCGTTTTGCCATCCCGCGAGCGGAAAGTTAATTGAAATACAGGCCCCTGTTCCACCTGATTTGGAAAACCTAATCAGCCATCTTTCTTTATAGTTTTTGGGGAGTGACTTTTACCACCACCAGGTTCTGTAACGGTATCTCGGCCTGTATGCGCCAATGAAAAGGGGAAGTCTCAAAGGAAAACCGAAAAAAACATGCTGTTCACCTCTTTTTATATTGGTAGATATATCCAGTTCTGATATATGTTCATTATGCTAAAAATTATCTTGTCTATGATACCGGTCGTCTCGTTTCTTTATCCAAAAGGTAAAAAGGACAAAAAAGGATTTAAGATGTTTCGAAAATTATGTTAAGATGTTCCTAAGATCAAAAAGAAAATTACTGAATGGGGGAGAAAAATGAAAAAGACAGCTATTGTATTGGGAATTATCCTGATTCTAATTATGATAATTGGAGGTTCTTTGATCGGCAGCTATAACAGTCTGGTGACTGCTGATGAAAATGTAAAAAGTAAGTGGAGCCAGGTCGAGAACCAGCTGCAACGCAGAATGGACCTGATTCCAAATCTTGTGGCAACAGTCAAGGGATATGCTGCGCATGAAAATGAAGTATTTACCGCTATCGCGGATGCGCGTTCGAAACTGGCCGGAGCCCAGACAATCAATGAAAAAGTAGCAGCGGACGATGAGCTGAGCAGTGCTTTGTCCAGATTACTGGTGATCGTTGAGAATTATCCGGATCTGAAAGCAAACCAGAACTTCATTGCCCTGCAGGATGAACTGGCCGGGACTGAGAACCGCTTGGCAATTGCCCGTCAGGATTATAATGAGGCTGTTCAAACGTTTAATACTTCTATCAAGCGTTTCCCGAGAAATATTATTGCAGGGATGTTTAATTTTGAAAGCTACACTTACTACGAAGCCGAGGAAGGAGCAGAAAAGGCTCCGGTAGTAAAATTTGGCGAGTAGGAGGACAGGAATGGCAAAGAAACTCCTTTTCGTATTCCTGGCTGTATTTTTGCTGACGGCAGGGGTTTGCCCTTCTCTGCTGGCAGTGACGCTGCCGGTCAAGCCGGCAACGGATATCTATGTACAGGATTATGCCGGTATGCTGTCAGATACAACAAAACAGGAAATTCTCAGAATTGCCGCTGCTCTGGATGAAAAAACCTCGGCCCAGATCGCCGTTGTGACGGTTGATTCCCTGGAAGGCAGCACGGTTGAGGAGTATGCCAATAAACTGTTTCGGGTCTGGGGCATTGGAGATCAGGAAAAAAACAACGGTGTATTGTTCCTGATCAGCAAAGATGACCGGGAGCGCAGAATAGAAGTGGGCTATGGTCTGGAAGGTAGGATTAATGATGCCAAGGCCGGTCGTTTTCTGGACCAGTCTACACCGTATTTCCAGGATGGGGATTACGACGGCGGCGTCTATCTGGTATTTAATCTCCTGGTCGCTGAGGTCTGCCAGGAATATGGTATTGATGATCTGGGGGCATCGGAGGAATTAGCAGCTGAAGAATCATCAGGATTTGATTATGACTGGATCATCATCATTGTTGTGCTCGTTATCATTATTTACTTTAACAGCCGTAACAAAGGCAAGCGGAGCGGCAATTTTCGTGGTCCTTTCGGGGGGGGATTCGGAGGCGGATCTTCCGGCGGTGGTTTTGGTGGTGGCGGGTTCGGAGGCGGTTCTTCCGGAGGCGGCGGATCATCTCGAGGGTGGTAGAGAAGCATACCGAAAGTGTTCGCAGACATATGAAATATTGTCAGCTGGGTAAGGATGGTGCATAAAATGGGAAAAATATATGACGGTTTGACGGAGCTTATTGGCGGTACACCGCTGGTAAGACTTCATCATATCTCTGCCGGAATCAATGCGGAGGTAATTGCGAAGATTGAATCGTTCAATCCTGGTGGTAGCATCAAGGACAGGATCGCTTTGAATATGATTCTGGATGCCGAGAAAAAAGGCCTCATGACAAAGGATTCGGTGATCATTGAACCGACCAGCGGTAATACCGGCATTGGCCTGGCTTTTGTTGCAGCGGCCAAAGGGTACCGGCTGATCCTGACCATGCCGGAAACAATGAGTGTAGAGAGGCGGAAGCTGCTTCAGGCTTACGGTGCTGAAGTCATCCTGACGCCAGGTTCGGAAGGGATGACAGGTTCAATTAAAAAAGCAGCGGAGTTGGCCCGGGAAATCCCAGGATCCTTTATTCCCCAGCAGTTTGAAAATCAGGCCAACCCTCAAATCCATCGGGAGACGACGGCTGAGGAAATCTGGGCCGATACAGATGGCGAAATAGACATTCTGGTTGCCGGAGTTGGAACAGGAGGCACGCTTACAGGTATAGGAGAAGTTCTGAAGGTGCGTAAACCTGAACTAAAGGTGATCGCAGTGGAACCTCAAGGCTCTCCGGTCCTCTCAGGGGGCAGGCCGGGTTCCCACAACCTTCAGGGAATCGGAGCAGGGTTTGTTCCCGGAGTTTTAAACATTGACCTCATTGATGAAATATTCCAGGTGACGGATCAGGAAGCGTATCAGACGGGAAGAGAACTGGTGAAAAAAGAGGGAATGCTGGTCGGGATTTCCGCCGGTGCAGCCGCTTTTGCCGCCCTGGAAGTTGCCAAACGTCCAGAAAATGAAGAAAAAATGATTGTGGTCATTCTTCCGGATACCGGTGAAAGGTATATAAGTACTGAAATGTTTCAGGATAAATAAATATAATTGCGAACCCAGAAACATAGGAACATATGAACATTTAAAAATATTTAAGAGGGGAAACAATATGAGCAAAAATAACTGGAAATTTGATACTTTGCAAGTACATGCCGGTCAGGTGCCTGATCCGACAACAGGTTCCAGAGCAGTACCAATTTATCAGACGACTTCGTATGAATTTAAGGATACGGATCATGCGGCTAAATTATTCAGCCTGGAGGAATCCGGCAATATCTATACCCGGATGATGAATCCGACGACGGATGTCCTGGAAAAGAGGATTGCAGCGTTGGAGGGCGGAGCTGCCGCGATTGCAACAGCATCCGGATCGGCCGCTGTCACGTATGCCATCTTAAATATTGCCGGTGCTGGCGATGAGATTGTATCTGCGAATACGTTGTATGGCGGAACGTATAATTTGTTTTCGACGACGCTGGCCAGACTTGGTTTAAAAACCACGTTTGTGAATCCCGATGAGCCGGAAAACTTCCGGGCTGCCATCACGAAAAAAACAAAAGCTATCTATATAGAAGCCCTTGGTAATCCGGGCATCAACATTATCGATATTGAGGCTGTGGCCCAAATCGCGCATGAAAATGGTATCCCGCTGATTATTGATAGCACATTTGCATCACCTTACCTTCTCAAGCCGATTGAATTCGGCGCGGATATTGTTGTGCATTCCGCAACGAAGTTTATCGGCGGACATGGCACGACAATCGGAGGACTGATCATTGATTCCGGAAAATTTGACTGGTCGGCAAGCGGCGAATTTCCGGGGATGACCGAACCTGATCCGAGCTATCATGGTCTAAAATACTTTGAAGCACTTGGACCCTTGGCCTATATTTCCAAAATCCGGCTGCAGCTGATCCGGGATACGGGAGCAACGATCAGCCCGTTTAATTCGTTCCTTTTGCTTCAGGGACTTGAGACTCTGTCTCTCCGGGTCAGACAGCATGTGGAGAACACCAGGAAAGTCGTTGATTTCCTCCAGGGTCATCCGCGTGTCTCCTGGGTCAATTACCCGGAACTTAAAGAAAACAAATACCATGCGCTAGCCAAAAAATACTTTCCGAAAGGAAGCGGTTCGATTTTTACTTTTGGGATTAAGGGCGGCATTAAAGAAGGCAAAAGGTTTATCAATAACCTGGAGTTGTTCTCTTTGCTCGCGAATGTCGCCGATGCTAAATCTCTTGTCATTCATCCGGCCAGCACGACTCATGCCCAGCTGTCTGAGCAAGAACAGCTTGCTTCCGGCGTGACGCCGGATATGATCAGACTGTCCATCGGTATTGAGGATGCCGAAGACATTATTGCCGATCTGAAGCAGGCACTCGATAAAATCTGAGTGAGCCATAAAGTATTATGTATATATACGGGACGTAATCTAACCGCTCTTCTATTAGCGCCCTCCTGGCGCTAATAGCCGTGCTTCACATCCATGTTACGCTTGGATGGGTTAGATTACATCCCGTTTATATTTTTTGGAAATGATAGATGGTTTCTAGGGTCATAAATTTTTATGCAGTCTAAAATGTCAAGTTAGTCAGGCAAAGATGCATATTGATTCGAAACAAGACCGGCTGATTCCAGGCAGAAGTGAATAAAAGTTTCTGCCCAGGGAGACAGGGTTCTTTTTTTATGGTGGGCAAAATAGAACATTCTTTTTTCGGGCAGTTCGGCAAGTTCATAGGCATTGATCTGTCTGCTTTTGACATAATCCAGAGCGGCTATGCCTGAAATGATTGAGATGCCAATCCCTTCCCTGACACTTTCTTTAAGAGCTTCGAGGTTGTCGCAGTAGCCGGCAACATGCAAGTCGGAAAGCGTAATACCTGATGTATGCAGCATTTGAACGACATTTGCCTGGGTGCCCGAATCTGACTTCCGAAAAATAAAAGGGTAATCCACCAGTTCAGTAATGGAAATATGATTGTTTAAATGAATGCTGCTGGGTGTGATTAAGACCAGCTTTTCTTGCAGAAAAGGAATAAAAGTCAACTGATCCTCGTGGTATTGTTTACCCAGCACACCAATTTCGGCATCCCCGTTCAACAGCTTGGCTGCAACAATTTCCGAACCGCTCTGGTTAAGGACAAATTGAATTCCTTTATACTCCCCCAAGAATTTGGCCAATAAAGTTGGAATTGCATATTTAGCCGGAACGCTGCTGGCAGCAATATGCAGATGACCGTCAATTTTTGCAGTCCAGCCTTTCATTTCCCATAGTGCCCTGTCTTTTACATTGAGTATTTCCCTGGCCCATGGATACAATTTCTCCCCAAAAGGTGTTAAGACAATTTCCTTTCCAAGCCGGTCAAACAGTTTTTGACCAAAGTAGTGCTCCAGATTGCTTATATGCGTACTGACCGTCGACTGGCTTAAAAAAAGACTTTGGGCAGCCTTAGAAAAGCTGTTTTTTTCTGCTACTTGTGTAAAAATCTCCAATTGATGCAACAACATGATATTCACTCCCTCAGATAGGATAGGCTGTTAGTCTTTGCTTTATCCGTTAGTCCGTTAACGTTAATGATTTTATATTATCGTTATTATCGATAGATAGCAATCCTATTTGAAGATAAAAAGTATTTCAAGAAAGATCTGACGCTTGCTATAATAAAGTAATTTGAAAGCTTGAAGCAGAGGGAATTAATGCTTAATCAATTATTGAAAAGGTATGCTGGAGGCCCGAGATGAAATGGACAGTGGGTATCGACATCGGATCCGTATCAACCAAAGCAGTTCTTTTTAATGGAGAACAGGTTGATTCAAAAATTATACCGACTGGCTGGAGCCCTTCCCAGGCAGGGCAGGAGGTTCTGGAGCGCCTGCTGAAGCCGCAGGGACTGACCCGTGATGATATTAGTTTGCTTGTCGGTACAGGCTATGGCCGTATTCAACAGGGAATGTTTGATAAAACGTTCAGTGAAATTACCTGCCATGCCCGCGGTGTACATTATCTGCTGCCGGAAGCCTGCGGGTTGATTGATATTGGCGGTCAGGACAGCAAGGTGATCGGTTTTGGCGAAAAGGGCAAAGTTGAAGACTTTGTGCTGAACGACAAATGCGCGGCCGGAACCGGAAGGTTCCTGCAAGTAACCGCCCAAACACTGGGCCTGGAGGTTTCGCAGTTATCCGCCCTCGCCGAAGATGCCGACCCGGCTGACATCAACAGTATGTGCGCAGTATTTGCCGAATCAGAAATCATCGGCTTGCTGGCGCAGGGCATTACTGTCGAAAGTATTGTCGCCGGTTTGTTAAAGTCCATCGCGAAACGCATCAGCGTGATGGCTGGGAAGATCCATTTTCAGGATACCGTTGCTTTTTGCGGCGGGGTAGCTCAGAACCAGGTGCTTAAAGACCTGCTTAGTCAGGAAATAGGATGCAGGCTGGCTGTGCCGCCGTGTCCTCAGGCTGTAGGGGCTCTGGGAGCTGCAATCCTGGGGTATGAATTATAAAAGAGGAGGAATAAGAAAAATGAGAGCTCAAACAATGGCTTACTTCGACCAGCTGATCCCTAGCGGGATGGTCATGGCCAAGGAGGCCAAGGAACAAGGCAGAAATGTAGTAGGGTATTATTGTGTATTTTCCCCGATAGAACTCATCGAGGCTGCAGGGGCAGTGCCCGTAGGGCTTTGTGCGACCAAACAGGAACCAATAGCCGAGGCGGAAAAAGTACTGCCGCGTAATCTCTGTCCGCTGGTCAAATCCAGTTATGGCTTTGCTGTAAGCGGTAAATGTCCCTTTTTTCATTTTGCAGACATTGTCCTGGCCGAAACGACCTGTGACGGCAAGAAAAAGATGTACGAGCTGCTGGCGGAGCATAAGCCGATGATCGTGCTGGATATTCCGAACAGCTCCAATCTGGAAGACAGACAGGCCCATTGGGTCAAACAAATTTACCGAGCCAAGGATTATTTTGAAAAGAATTTAGATGTCAAGATCAGCAACGAGAAGCTCGCTGAGGTCATCAGGACCTACAACGAGGAAAGAAAGCTTTTAATGGAACTGGTTAGTCTCAATAAATTGCATCCGACTCCGATTTCAGGTACAGACCTGCTGAAAGTGCTGTGGGGAAGAAGCTTCCAGTTCAAACGCGATGAATACACCGCCAAGGTCAAGGAACTGATTGCTGAACTTAAAGAAATGACAGCAAAAGGTGAAGGTGCTTCCCAGCCTTCCAGTAAACGGATACTCATCACAGGCTGTCCGACGGGTACCGGACAGGAAAAAGTCATGCAGGTTATTGAAGAAGCAGGCGGAGCAATTGTGCTGCAGGAATCCTGCAGCGGCATTAAAGGTCTGGTTGATCTTGTTTCCGAGGAAATGGATCCGTTTGAAGCCTTGGCTGAAAAATACAGCAAGATCCCGTGCTCCTGCAGTTCCCCGAATACCGGCCGCTTTGAACTGCTGAGCAGACTGGTTCAGGAATACAACGTGGACGGGGTTGTGGATATCACATTGCAAGCCTGTCATACGTACAATATTGAGTCTTACTCGATCAAGGAACATCTGAAAAAAAATCATAATATCCCGCTTCTGCAGATTGAAACAGACTACAGTGATGCTGACCGCCAACAAATCAAACTCAGAGTCGATGCCTTTTTGGAAATGTTGTAGAATAGCAAATTCTCTTCCAGTGCTGCTAATTAATGAAACCCACTTTCTCCTGCGAACATGAATCATCGCAGGGGAAAGTGGGTTTGTTTTTGAACCGTCAATTGAAATCTGATACAATTAAAAACAAGGCAATGGCAGGGGAAAAATTGACAAGATTATCCGATATTAGCTAAGGTAACAAATAAATAGACTGTGTTTAACAAAATTATTTGGAGCGAATGAAAGAACGCCAAGCTGAAAGGGGGGAACACGATGGCGAAAAAATCGCTCAAAATAGAAGGCATGACCTGCGCAGCCTGTGCAAAGGCTGTTGAAAGGGCAGTACGGAAACTGCACGGAGTTGAAGAGGCCAGTGTCAACCTGGCTACAGAGAGACTAAGCATCCGTTATGATCCTTCCACACTACGCGTTTCAGATTTCAAAAAGGCGGTTGAAAAAGCCGGATACAGGGCTTTGGAAGAAGACACAAAGATTGATGAAGATAAGGTGAGAAAAGAAAGAGAAAGAATGGTTCTCTGGCAGAAGTTTGTCCTGTCCGCAATCTTTACTGTTCCGCTGCTGATCGTCACGATGGGGCATATGTTTGGCAGCGCGATTGGCTTTCATTTGCCGAAGATCATTGATCCGATGATGAATCCTTTGAACTTCGCGCTGGTTCAGCTGATTCTTATCCTGCCTGTGATCGTCGCAGGCTATAAATTTTTTACAGTTGGCTTTAAAACGTTGTTCAAGGGAAGCCCGAATATGGACTCTCTGATTGCGATCGGCACTTCGGCAGGATTCCTTTATGGGGTGTTTGCAGTTTCCCGGATTATCACAGGAAATGCGGAATACGCCAATCATCTGTACTTTGAAGCGGCGGGGGTAATTCTGACGCTGATTACGTTGGGCAAATACCTGGAATCCGTGACGAAGGGCAAAACCTCGGAAGCGATTAAAAAGTTGATGGGGCTTACACCGAAGACGGCCATCATTATCCGGGATGGAAAAGAAATTGAGATCCCGATCGAAGAGGTTGAGGCCGGTGATATTATCTTTGTGAAACCGGGAGAAAAAATGCCTGTTGACGGTAATGTCGTTGAAGGGACTACTTCCGTGGATGAATCAATGCTTACCGGTGAAAGCATACCGGTGGAAAAGAATCCAGGTGATGCAATCATCGGGGCCAGTATTAATAAAAACGGGATCATCAAATATGTAGCGACCAAAGTCGGAAAGGACACGGTCCTTGCGCAGATCATCAAATTAGTTGAGGAAGCACAGGGTTCCAAAGCGCCGATTGCCAAGCTGGCCGATGTGATTTCCGGTTACTTTGTGCCGGCGGTGATGGGGATTGCTCTTCTTTCAGCTTTAGGCTGGTATTTTATCGGAGGGCAGTCTACAGTTTTCGTGCTGACCATCTTTATCTCTGTACTTGTTATTGCTTGCCCCTGTGCCCTGGGGCTGGCCACACCTACCGCGATCATGGTCGGAACAGGTAAAGGCGCCGAATACGGGGTTTTGATCAAGAGCGGGGTGGCGTTAGAAACTACACATAAAATTAATACCATCGTTTTTGATAAGACCGGTACGATCACGGAAGGGAAACCCAAAGTCACAGACGTTATTACTGCTGATGGGATCAGTCAAAACGATCTTCTGCAGCTTGCCGCCTCAGCCGAAAAAGGATCGGAGCACCCGCTTGGAGAAGCAATTGTTAAGGAAGCTGAGGACAAAGGTCTGACTTTTAAGAAACCTGATACATTTAGAGCAATTCCCGGTCAGGGGATTGAAGTTCAGATCGAAGGCCGGAATGTGCTGCTTGGCAACAAAAAATTGACAGATGAAAGAGAAATAGTCCTTAGCCACTTCGAAGAAGTCTCGCATCAATTGGCCGGAGAAGGCAAGACCCCAATGTATATTGCGATTGACAACACCATTGCGGGGATTATCGCCGTAGCCGATACGATAAAGGAAAACAGCAGCAGGGCGATTGAGGTCCTCCATAACATGGGTATCGAAGTTGCCATGATTACCGGTGACAACAGAAGAACGGCCGAGGCCATCGCGAAACTTGTTGGGATCGACAGAACGCTGGCTGAAGTCCTGCCTCAGGATAAGGCAAACGAAGTGAAGAAGCTCCAACAGGAAGGCAGGAGGGTCGCCATGGTTGGTGACGGCATCAACGACGCTCCGGCCCTCGCCCAGGCAGATATCGGGATAGCTATCGGTTCAGGCACGGACGTTGCGATGGAATCCGCGGATATTATTCTGATGCGAAGCGACCTGCTCGATGTTCCGGCTGCGATCCAGTTAAGCAAAAATACAATCAGAAATATTAAGCAAAATTTATTTTGGGCATTTGGTTACAATATCCTTGGTATCCCTATTGCGATGGGAATCCTGTATATCTTTGGAGGCCCCCTGCTGAATCCGGCCATTGCCGCCGCTGTCATGAGCTTCAGTTCGGTATCGGTATTGCTGAATGCACTGAGGCTAAAACGGTTCAGGCCGGTAAGGTAACTCAATTAATCTACGAGGAGTGTAAAATATGAAAAAGAAAATTGCAATCGAAGGTATGAGCTGCAGCCACTGTGTCAGTCATGTAAAAGAGGCCTTAAGTGAATTTGAAGGTGTAACAGAGGTCAATGTTAATTTGGAGTCCAAGACGGCCATACTGGAATCATTAAGTGACATCAAAGATGAAGCAATTCAATTGGCGATTGAGGATGCCGGTTACGGAGTCGTAGGAATCGAGGTTTTATAATGCAAAATCAGTTTTCCCGTACGGCATTGTTGATTGGTCAGGAAGGCCTGTCAAAACTTCAGAGCAGCAAAGTGACTATTTTCGGTTTGGGCGGGGTCGGCTCCTATACGGCCGAAGCCCTGGCCAGAGCTGGTATAGGTTTCTTTAAACTTGTCGATTTTGATGAGATTTGCCTGACAAACATTAACCGGCAGCTTCATGCCCTGCACTCGACGATTGGCAAAGCCAAGGTTGAGGTAATGAAACAAAGGATACTGGATATCAACCCCAACGCAAAAATAGAAACCTTCCAGTTCTTTTATCAAGAGGAAGGAGCTGAAGTTTTCTTTGCCGAGAAACCGGATTATGTGGTTGATGCAATCGATACGGTAAAAAGCAAAGTAAGTCTGGCCAAAGAATGTCACCGGAGAGGGATTCCGCTCATCTCGTGTATGGGAGCCGGCAACCGTCTGGATGCACTCAGTTTTCGCGTCGCCGATATATCCAAAACAAGCGGCTGCCCTTTAGCCAAAGCAGTACGCAAACTCCTGAAACGGGAAGGTATTACGCAGGGGTTCAAAGTCGTCTTTTCTCCGGAACCTACTTTGAAGCCTTTGGAACAGGAAACGAGCTGCGAGTCCAATTGTATTTGCCCCAGTGGTGATGCCCACTGTTCCCTGAAACGTCAGATCCCTGGCAGTATATCTTACGTTCCGTCGATGGCTGGTCTGCTGATGGCAGGGGAAGTCGTTAAGGATATTATTAAGAAAAATTTTAATCGGGATTAAAATAACCCTATTTTGGGAATGATGATTGAAAATTGTTGGTTTCACGGTGAATATGGAGTCAAAAATGACTTGACGAACAAGAATAAGTAGTTGTATTATACAACTAAGGAGAGGTACCGATGAAAAACAACCGTCAATTGCTTTGTCTGCTTGCTGAAATGACTAAAGCGTCCAGATGCTGCCAGCAGGATGCGATCCTTGGCGGGGGTGTCACGTTTACCCAGTTTTATATTTTGGACCTTGTAGGAAGCTATGGCACAATGCAGCTTTCGGATTTGCACCCATTACTTGGCGTCGAAAAAAGTACCTCGACGAGACTGATTGAACCCCTTGTCCAGCAGGGGCTGATTATCAAGCAAAGGTCTGAAATTGACTGCAGGGCCATAAACCTGATCCTGACAGGCGAAGGTCAGAAAACGAAGGCCGATTTATGGAAACGCGTGGATTTCTTTTTAAGAAAACTATCGGCGGAAATCCCGGAAGAAAAGCAAGAAGAGGTTTACGAGAACGCGTGGATATTTCTCAAAGCGGTGAAAAGAGTTCTTAATCAAAATTGTTTTGAGATGAATATGATGCCTTAGGAATTTTCCGGTGAGAGGAGGTGTACACAAATGTTTACAAAACATTGGATGTTGCGTGAAACCGCTCATTGCAAAGAAGGCTGCATAATTTAGTCTTGGGGAAGACGGTAAACTCCCTGGAAGAGCCCGTTAATCGGGCTCTTTTTTCAGCTTGCTGCGTTTGGCAGTGTTTTTTGAATCTATCATCTGATCCTATTAAAACCATAGAAATTATGGTATATTAAGCTGAAAAGAATATCATACAGCTTAATAAACATTCAGATATACAAAAAGAGGCTGATCAATGGATTACAAAGATAAACTTGTTCTGCTGAAACAAGAACTCAAGAATATGGATAGGGTAATGATTGCATTTTCCGGAGGGGTGGACAGTACTTTCTTAGTGAAAGTTTCCGGAGACGTTCTTGGCAAAAATGCGATTGCCGTCACGGCCAAGTCTTTTGCTTTCCCGGAGAGAGAGCTTCGGGAAGCTGTGCAGTTTTGCCGGCAGGAAGGGATTAGTCATTTGCTGATTGAATCCGAAGAGCTGGATGATCCTGAATTCGGCAAAAATCCTTTTAACCGCTGTTATCTCTGTAAAAAACAATTGTTCAGCAAAATATTGGGGATCGCGGCTGAATACGGCGCAAAATATATCGTGGAAGGATCCAATGCGGATGATTTAAGCGATTATCGTCCGGGAAGGCAGGCTTTAGAAGAGCTGGGTATACAGAGCCCGCTGCTCCAGGCGGGGCTGACGAAAGAGGAAATACGCCTTCTCTCCAAAGAATATGGCTTGGCAACCTGGGATAAACCCTCATTTGCCTGTTTGTCTTCCAGAATTCCCTATGGTGAAGAAATCAACGAAAAGAAACTAAAGATGATTGATTTGGCAGAACAGTATTTGCACGATTTGGGGTTCCGTCAAGTCAGAGTGCGCCACCATGGTGATATTGCCCGGATCGAGGTATCCCCGCAGGAGAATACAAAGATAGTCCAACCGAATTTAGCACAGAAGATCTATAAGACATTTGCTGATATTGGATTTACTTATACAACACTTGACCTGAAGGGTTACCGTAGCGGCAGTATGAATGAAAAGATTAACACAAACGGCTAAGACCATCTGCTTATGTAAATTTAAATATTCGGGGGAATCATTATGAGGGAAAATGGTAACACACGAATGAATCAACTTGTTTCGAGTATTGTCTCCAGCTATCAGGAACAACCCAATCCCTACAACCAGTTGTCCTGTCAGCTTCCGAACAGGGATGTTATCATCGAGATTATTTATCTCTTGCGGCAGCTTTTATTCCCGGGGTATTTTGGCAAGCAAAACCTGACTGAAAGCACCTTGGAATATCATATTGGGAACTTGCTAATTGAGATCAACGAAAAACTAAATCAACAGGTGACCCATGCGCTCAGACATCAACATGACAATACGGCATCTTGCGATGAGATGGAAATCAGTGAAAGGACAGAAGAAATATGTTCACATTTCTTGAGCAAAATCCCCGAAATAAGGGAATACCTGGCCCTGGATGTACAGGCTGCTTTTGACGGAGACCCGGCTGCTGATGATAAAGCACTTGTAATCTTTGCATATCCAGGTCTTTTGGCAGTCAGTATTTACCGGCTGGCGCACGAGCTTTACCTTCTCTCTGTTCCGTTGATCCCGAGGATAATGACTGAATTTGCTCATAACGAGACAGGAATTGATATTCATGCAGGGGCCAAAATCGGTAAATATTTTTTTATTGACCATGGTACGGGCGTCGTTATTGGCGAAACTACTATTATTGGCGATAATGTTAAGATCTATCAGGGTGTAACGCTGGGAGCCCTATCCACCAGAGGCGGGCAAAGCCTTCGCAGCCAAAAGCGCCATCCGACAATTGAAGATGATGTGACTGTCTATTCCGGAGCCTCAATATTTGGCGGGGAAACGATCATCGGAAAAGGTTCAGTTATTGGCAGTAACGTGTTTATTACCCAATCTGTCCCGCCTGGAACCAGGGTAATCATCAAAAATCCGGATCTGATCTTTAAGGGGCAGGAAACGCAAAAAGATAAGATGGAACTGACAAACGAACTGGACCTGGAGACTTAAAAATAGCTAAAGGGCACTGGCTGAGTGCAATTTATACGATTGTAAGGCATACAAAACTATAGATATTAGCGATTATGAGTTAGATTATTAACGAAGCGATAAAATCTGAAGAAAGGAAAGAGGGTCGACTTGAAAATATCAACAAAAGGAAGATATGGTTTACGTGCGATTCTTGACGTGGCCCTGAATGAGCACGCAGGACCGGTAACCATTCATAGTATTTCCGAGCGCCAGGATTTATCTGAACGCTATTTGGAACAGCTGCTCATTACACTGAAACAGAACGCGCTCATCAAAAGCATCCGCGGATTCCAGGGAGGATATATTTTAGGCAGAGAGCCTGAAAGTATTACGGTCGGTGATACGATCAGAGCACTGGAAGGCCCGATATCTCCCGTCGACTGCGTCAATGACAATAATCCGGGTGCCTGTTCCAGAGCTGAATTGTGCGTAACCAAAATGGTATGGGACGATCTGAAAAATGCAATGGTAAAGGTACTGGATTCTTATACTTTGGCGGACCTGATGGAGGAATATAAAAAAATGAACAATAATTCCTTTGACAATTATTGCATTTAATACTGTGTATTTTAATCTTGCCCCATGGTTGTTTGGAAAAACCATGGGGTTTTTTATATGCCCGTTACCTGGCAGCATAAGGTCAATTTTTCTCTATGGAAAACTATAAAGTCCATAGGAATAACAGATAAATTAGTCAGAATAGTATTGACAAATGCTTAAAACCCTACTACTATATCTTTAAACACTACAAAAACTATAGACATTGTGATATTTAGAAGGGGCGTGTTTAGATGAGTAAAATCTATGAAGAGTTAACAGACTTAATTGGTGGTACTCCATTGGTAAAATTAAATAAAATAACGGTGGGGATAAAATCGGAGATTGTGGCTAAACTGGAATCCTTCAACCCAGGTGGAAGCGTCAAAGACAGAATTGCCCTGAATATGATCAAAACGGCTGAGGGAAAAGGGCTGATTAATAAAGATTCGGTGATCATTGAACCAACGAGTGGAAACACTGGAATTGGACTGGCCTTTGTTACAGCAGCCAGAGGATACCGATTAATTCTGACGATGCCGGATACAATGAGTGTTGAAAGACGTAGCTTGCTTAAAGCTTATGGTGCTGAACTTGTATTGACCCCTGGGGCTGATGGAATGAACGGGGCTATAAAAAAAGCGCTGGAGCTGGCGGAGGAGGTGCCAAATTCTTTTATCCCCCAACAGTTCGAAAATCTCGCCAATCCGGAAATTCACCGTAACACAACCGCTGAAGAGATTTGGAGTGATACAGACGGGAAGGTCGATATTTTTGTAGGCGGCGTAGGAACAGGCGGGACGATTACAGGGGTTGGTGAAATTCTTAAATCACGGAAACCTGATGTTAAAATCATTGCGGTGGAACCGAATGATTCTCCTGTTTTGTCCGGTGGGAAGCCTGGACCGCACAAGATTCAGGGAATTGGGGCAGGGTTTATTCCACAAGTCCTTAATCTAAAGCTTGTCGATGAAATTTATAAAGTAACAAATGATCAGGCTTTTGAAACAGGGCGCAGACTGGCCAGGGAGGAAGGGCTCCTGGTGGGGATCTCATCCGGTGCCGCAGTCTATGCAGCCCTGGAGGTTGCTAAACGTCCGGAAAATGAAGGAAAAAGGATTGTTGTTGTCCTTCCTGACACCGGTGAACGTTACCTGAGTACGCTAATGTTTCAGGAGAGTTAAGTGCAGTCGAAATAAGAAATATTTAATCAATACGGAGGCCATGATGAGCAAGACAGAAAAAGGAACATGGAAACTGAAAACAGGATTAGCGGAGATGCTGAAAGGCGGAGTGATCATGGATGTGACAACTCCGGATCAGGCCAAGATTGCTGAAGAAGCAGGCGCATGCGCAGTTATGGCCTTGGAACGCGTTCCGGCAGATATCCGGGCAGCCGGAGGGGTGGCCCGAATGGCTGATCCAACAATCATTCTAAAGATTATGGAAGCGGTTACGATTCCGGTTATGGCCAAAGTGAGGATTGGGCATTTTGTCGAGGCACAGGTGTTGGAAAGTCTGGGCGTAGACTATATCGACGAGAGTGAAGTCCTTACCCCGGCGGATGATCTTTATCACATTGATAAGCAGGCCTTTGCAGTACCTTTCGTATGCGGAGCCCGCAATCTTGGAGAGGCTTTGCGCCGGATCGGAGAAGGCGCAGCGATGATCAGGACTAAAGGAGAGCCAGGAACGGGGAATATCGTTGAAGCAGTAAGGCATATGCGGACGGTACTGAGTGAAATCAGAAGACTGAAAACAATGCCGAAAGAAGAGGTAATGACTGCGGCCAAAGAGATGGGAGCACCTTATGACCTAGTGTTGTCCGTCGCCAAAAACGGGAAGCTGCCAGTAGTGAATTTTGCCGCAGGCGGAATTGCAACCCCAGCGGATGCCGCTTTGATGATGCAGTTGGGTGTAGATGGGGTCTTCGTAGGCTCCGGAATCTTCAAGTCATCGAATCCGAGGGCACGGGCTAAGGCCATTGTTCTGGCAACAACCAACTATAACGAGCCTGAGGTCTTAACCGAAGTATCCCGGAATTTAGGTGAAGCGATGCCGGGATTGGAGATTTCTTCAATCAATGCCAGTGAACGAATGCAGGAACGCGGCTGGTGATATTAAGTTTAAAACATAAATTAAGAAAATAATTATAAAAACATAATGAGGAGATGTTGATATGAACAAAGAAAATTGGAAATTTGATACATTGCAGATCCATGCCGGACAGGTCCCTGATCCGACTACCGGCTCCAGAGCCGTTCCGATTTATCAGACCACATCATATGTATTTAACGATGCCAAGCATGCCGCTGATTTGTTTTCTCTGGCAGAACCCGGCAACATTTATACCCGGATTATGAACCCGACATCCGATGTTCTGGAACAGAGAATCGCTGCGCTTGAAGGCGGCGTTGGGGCGCTTGCCGTAGGGTCAGGTTCGGCTGCCATCACCTATTCCATTCTAAACATTGCCGGGGCCGGAGATGAGATTGTCGCTGCCAGCACGCTGTATGGCGGAACACATAATCTTTTCGCAATTACGCTTCCGAAGCTGGGGATCAAGACCCATTTTGTGAACCCCGATGATCCCGCAAATTTTAAGAAAGCAATCACAGAGAAGACCAAAGCCATCTATGTAGAATCAATCGGTAATCCGGGGATCAATATCGTCGATATTGAAGCCGTTGCCAAAGTGGCACACGATAACGGGATACCGCTTATTATTGACAATACGTTTGCAACGCCTTATCTTCTGAAACCTATTGAATACGGAGCAGATATTGTGGTTCATTCGGCAACCAAGTTTATTGGCGGTCATGGTACCACCATCGGCGGGCTGATCATTGACGGCGGAAAATTTGACTGGGCTGCAAGCGGCAAGTTCCCTGGATTTACAGAGCCGGATCAGAGTTATCACGGACTGGTCTATGCAACATTGGGTGCACCAGCCTATATTCTGAAAGCCAGAGTGCAGCTCTTAAGAGATACCGGTGCGGCCCTGAGCCCGTTTAATTCTTTCCTGTTTATTCAGGGCCTTGAAACACTGTCTTTACGTGTCAAACAGCACGTGGCAAATACCTGGAAGGTTGTTGATTATTTAAAAAACCATTCCAAGGTTTCGTGGGTGAATTATCCAGGTTTAAAAGGAAATAAATACTTTGATTTATCGTTAAAATATTTTCCGCAAGGCCCTGGATCGATATTTACGTTCGGCATTAAAGGTGGTGCGGAAGCGGGAGTTAAACTGATCAACAATCTTGGATTATTTTCTCTGCTCGCCAATGTGGCGGATGCCAAGTCCCTCGTGATTCATCCTGCCAGCACAACGCATGCCCAACTCTCCGAGGAAGAACAGCTGGCTGCAGGGGTATCACCCGACATGATTCGGTTATCGATTGGGATCGAAGATGCTGATGACATCATTGCTGATTTAGAACAGGCTTTTTCCAAAATAGACTAATCAGTGAATTTAAAATATAAGTTTTGAGAAGAATAACAACGGCAGGAGAATGTTATGAAGAAAACTGTGGTTGTTGCCATGAGCGGCGGAGTGGACAGCTCCGTCGCCGCTTTGTTGTTAAAACGGGAGGGCTACCGTGTTATCGGTGTCACCATGCAGATCTGGCCGCAATCCGAGGACAAGGCCAAGGCATGCTGCAGTCTGGAGGCAGTTAACGATGCCCGCAGGGTAGCCTGGAAGCTTGAAATTCCGTATTACGTGATGAATTTCAGGCAGGAGTTTGAAGACAAGGTGATTGACCATTTCTGCAATGAATACCTCCGGGGCAGAACGCCCAACCCATGCATCGAATGCAACAGGCATTTGAAATTTGATGCTTTGCTGCAGAAAGCCCGTGGTCTGGGTGCAGATTTCATTGCAACCGGTCACTATGTAAGGAAAGAATACGACGACAAAACACAGCAGTGGGTGTTAAAAACCGGGATCGACGAAACGAAAGACCAGAGCTATGCACTCTACCATCTGACCCAGGATCAGCTTACCTATACACTTTTTCCGCTGGGAAAATACTGCAAAGCGGATGTCAGGCAAATTGCCAGCAGGGAAGGGCTTGCTGTCGCGCAAAAAGCGGAAAGCCAGGATATCTGTTTTGTTGAAGGGACAGCGGGGGATTTTATTGAGATGTACCGTCAACTTCAGGATATTGGACAAGGCAATATTATTGATGCTGAGGGGAATTTGATTGGGCAGCATAAAGGGATTTACCACTATACGGTTGGACAGCATAAGGGACTCGGACTCGCCCTCGGTTTCCCTGTTTACGTGACAGCGATCGATGCTGAAACCAATACAGTCCGGGTCGGAAGAAAAGAAGAACTATTCAGCTCAGGTCTGCTTGCAGAAAATGTGCATTTGATTTCCTCTGTGTCTCCTGAACTCCTACAAAACATATCGGTTAAGATCAGATACAATGCACCAAAAGTCTCTGCAGCGGTCAATTTGTTGCACGATGGAACAGCCGAGGTGGCCTTCACAGAAAAACAGCGAGCGGTAACTCCCGGGCAGGCGGTCGTGTTTTATGACGGAGATCATGTCCTGGGCGGCGGTGCGATCCGATCAGCTTTACAATCCAAAGGTTTTACCGCTATGAGAGAAGTACGTGAAATTCAAAAGTAAGATCTTAAAAAAAACAATGAAAAAAATGAAAATGAAGCTTATTAAAACTAATTTATAAAAACTATTGAAATATCTCGAAATATTAGATATAATTTCAGTTGCGAAAAGAGGCAGTAGAGCCTTTTCAGCAAAGAATTTTTTGACCGTTCTCTGCAGAAGCTATAGAGGACCAAGGCCATACGGACAGCCGGGTCAAAAGCCGAAGTTGGCAACTTTGTTGCCTTATTGATTGAGCCGGGGCGGCTCGAAGCGTTATGAGTTGGCTAATTCATAGCCGTGTGCAAATCCGCTGCACATCACACTTGTGAAACGATCAATAAGAGTAGTAAAAGTAATTCCTTGCTATATAGACTCTGAAACCTCGAAAGCTGAATAAATAACTCTAAATGGAAAGGGCCTTCGCCCTTGACGTAAATAGAGCCAAATAAACAAGTTTTTCATGATCGTCGCGCTTAGGTGTGGTGTACTGCCTTGGTTTGCAGTACCGCCTCCTTAAGTGTTTTTTATTTGTCAAAATGTCTGCGAAGTTTTATGTTTTATGATCAGTAGAGGGATGAAAGTCAGGAATTTACAGCAAAAATTATTTCAGCGATTGGAGGAAAATAATTATGGGAAAAGTACTCGTTATCGGTTGCGGCGGCGTCGCCGGTGTGGCAATTCACAAGATCTGTCAGAATTCAGAGGTATTCGGAGAACTGTGTATTGCCAGCCGTACGAAATCAAAATGCGATGCTTTAGCGGAAAAACTGGGCAGAGGTAAAACAAAAATCACAACAGCCCAGGTGGATGCTGACAACGTGGAAGAACTGATCGCGCTGATCAACAAAGAAAAGCCTGATGTCGTGCTGAATCTGGCATTACCGTATCAGGACCTGCATATTATGGATGCTTGCCTGGCCACAAAGACCAGTTATGTAGATACCGCCAATTATGAGCCTGAGGAGACTGCCCACTTTGAATATAAATGGCAGTGGGAATACCGGGAGAAATTCAAAGAAGCCGGAATTACCGCACTGCTCGGTTCAGGTTTTGACCCAGGGGTCACCAGTGTATTCAGTGCCTACGCATTGAAGCACCACTTTGATGAGATACATGAAATTGATATTTTGGACTGCAATGGCGGTGACCACGGTTATCCGTTTGCGACGAACTTTAACCCTGAGATTAATATCCGCGAAGTCACGGCCAAAGGCAGCTATTGGGAAAATGGCCACTGGGTGGAGACCGAGCCGATGGAGATCAAAAGGGAGTACAATTTCAAGGGCGTCGGTGTCAAGGATATGTACCTGCTGCATCACGAGGAATTGGAAAGCCTGGCGCTGAATATTAAAGGCATCAAACGCATCCGTTTCTTTATGACTTTCGGACAAAGCTACCTGACACATCTGAAATGTCTCGAGAATGTCGGTATGACGAGCATTGAGCCTATTCGTTATAATGGAATGGAAATCATCCCTTTGCAGTTCTTAAAAGCTGTCCTGCCGGATCCGGCCTCCCTTGGCCCGCGTACCAAGGGCAAAACCAATATTGGCTGCATTTTCAAGGGAATCAAAGATGGCAAGGGAAAAACCTACTATCTGTATAACATCTGCGATCATGAGGAGTGCTATCGCGAAGTAGGAAGCCAAGCCATCAGCTATACAACCGGCGTGCCGGCGATGATCGGGGCAATGCTGGTCATGAACGGTACCTGGGCGAAACCTGGTGTTTATAATATGGAAGAGTTTGATCCCGATCCTTTTATGGAAGCACTCAATAAGTGGGGTCTGCCCTGGGAAGAAGACTTCAACCCGGCGCTGGTACCCTGATGGGAAACGCAATAATGGATCTGTACGCAAGAGAACAGAATACTGAGCAGAAGGCTGTAGAAATAGAAAATGCAGAGAACTGGTTTGACCGTGTTCCGACTCCGAGCTATGTGGTTGATGAAAATCTGTTAATATCAAATTTAGAAATTTTACAAGACGTTCAGGAACAGAGCGGAGCAAAAATTCTGCTCGCCCAGAAGGCATTTTCAATGTTCCGTGTATACCCTTTGATTGCCCAATATTTGTGCGGAACAACAGCCAGCGGTGTGTACGAGGCGAAGCTTGGCCGCGAAAAATTTGGCAAAGAAGTGCATATTTTCAGCCCGGCTTACCGGGAGGACGAATTTGATGAGATCTTGACTGTATCCGATCATATCATATTCAATAGCTTTTCTCAGTGGGATAAGTTTGGTAAGCTGGCACTTGCCGCAGGGGCAGAATGCGGCCTGCGGATCAACCCGGAATGTTCCACCCAGGAAGGTCATGGCATGTATGATCCGTGCGGACCCTATTCCAGACTCGGTGTGACCAGGGCAAACTTTAAGCAGGATCGGCTCAAAGGCCTTTCCGGACTGCATCTGCATACACTGTGCGAACAAAATGCCGATGCGCTGGTGACAACGGTTGAAGCCTTTGAGAAGTCGTTCGGTCAGTTCTTGCCTGGGATGAAATGGCTGAACCTCGGCGGCGGGCACCACATTACACGTGAAGATTACGATCGGGAGCTTCTGATTCGGACCATCAAGCGTCTGCGGGAAACCTATGGCATTACAGTGTATCTGGAACCTGGCGAAGCGATCGCGCTGAATGCCGGTTTTTTGGTCTCATCCGTGCTGGATACGCTGCATAACGGTATGAACATTGCTATCCTGGATGCTTCAGCTGCCTGCCATATGCCGGATGTACTGGAAGTTCCGTACCGTCCCCGGATAGTTGGCTCAGGGCAGCCCGGAGAAAAGAAAACTACGTACCGTCTTGGGGGGCCAACCTGCCTGGCCGGTGATATCATTGGGGATTATTCATTTGATCGGGCCTTAAATCCCGGAGACCGTCTTGTCTTCTGTGATATGGCGATTTACTCCATGGTCAAAAACAATACATTCAATGGGATACGGCTGCCGGATATTGTCCTGAACAAGGCTGACGGTACCATTGAGACTGTCCGTAGCTTCGGCTATGAGGATTTTAAAAACCGCCTGTCTTAAATGAAATGCCAGTTTTTCATTATAAGACAAGGCCTTTTGAAGATATGGCATTCTCAGTAAAAATAGGTTATACTGTTCTATTGGAGCATGCAATTGAGCAAATACTGTTGACACTGAACTTGAGGAGGAAAGCTAATGCCGATCAAAATTCCGGACGATTTACCGGCAAAAGAAATCCTGGAGAATGAAAATATATTTATTATGGGTGAAGACCGGGCACAGCACCAGGATATTCGTCCTTTAAGAATAGCACTGCTTAATTTAATGCCTACCAAAATCGTTACCGAAACGCAGTATTTACGCTTGATGAGCAACTCACCTCTGCAAATAGAGATAACACTGCTCTACACTTGGACGCATAAGCCTGCAAATACTTCGGAAGAGCATTTAAGCAGGTTCTACAGCTCTTTTGATGAAGTGAAAGACCAAAAATTTGATGGTCTGATTATCACCGGTGCACCAGTCGAAAATCTGGAATTTGAAGATGTAGACTACTGGGATGAACTCAAACAAATCATGAAGTGGAGCCTCACCAACGTTTATTCAACCATACATGTCTGCTGGGGAGCCCAGGCGGGATTATACTATCATTATGGGATTCCGAAATATCCGCTTGACAGTAAAATGTTTGGGATATTCAACCATAAGATTATCAATCATAACAACAACAATAATTTTCTGCGGGGGTTTGACGAAGTATTCAATGCACCGCATTCCCGCCATACGGAAGTCCGGATCGAAGATATTGAAAAGCATCCGGAACTGGAAGTCCTGGCAACATCGGATGACGCTGGTGTCTATATGGTCGCCGGGAAGCATGGCCGACATCTTTTTGTTACTGGACATCCCGAGTATGATGCGCTTACGCTGAAAACCGAGTATGATCGGGATGTGAATAAAGGCCTGGATATCGCGGTCCCCAATAATTACTTTCCTAATGATGATCCGAAGGGAATGCCTCAGGTCACCTGGAGAGGACATGCCAATTTACTTCTTTTAAATTGGCTGAACTACTATGTATACCAGCAGACGCCTTTCGACCTTGGACAATTGGCTGAGTCGGACTGAGTTCTAAGTTGCTGAGCCAACTGAGCCAGATTAAATCAACTCAACTGTTTTGTTAAGCTTAAATTTTGAAGCTTTAGATAGCATGCGTATCTTTTTCTTTTTGGGGGCTTCCGGATTGTTTTATGTTTATATTGTAGAATGCAAAGATGGGACTCTGTATACGGGTTGGACTGTGGACATAGAGAAGAGGCTGACAGCCCATAACAGGGGTAAGGGTGCAAAATATACCCGGTCACGGTTTCCTGTTGTCCTCAAATATCTGGAACAGGTGGCATCCAAACCGGAAGCATTTCAAAGGGAATACAGTATCAAACAATTAACCCGGGAACAAAAATATCAGCTGATTGCCCAAAGCAAGTCGGATCAAATAACCTGATGAAATGTCAGGTTTTTTTTACATAAAAATTAAGCACAGAATTTACCTTTCCGGCCACAGAATATTTTCTTTTCAGCGGTCCATAATAAAACGAAAATATTAAAACGGAGGTATTTTTGCGATGAAAGCCAAGAAGATGCAAGGACCTAACACTGGAATTAGATGTATGGTCAATACCTGTTATTATTATATGAATGGGGATCACTGCACAGCTGAAAAAATCGAAGTGCAGCCTCGGAATGCAGGCAACTCCGAACAGACCGACTGTGCGACCTTTAGCAAAGAATAACAGGGAAAACGTAGGGGGGATTTATCCCCTCTTTTTCTCTTCTTGTTACCTTCGTTTCAATGATAATTATTCTCTCTTATTATTGATTTTCTGCTCTACTGAAGCGGTATACCGGTGTTCCGCTCATACCTTTGAATAAGAGGGTCAATGAGGACGGCAGAGATAAGACCCAGGTAAGCAGAGACAAAACCGAAGCCCAAGAATGCAATGAACTGCTGCAAGTCAGGCTGAAGTGAATGGTAATATAAGAAAATAGCTAAACCGCACCAGAAGCCCTGGCAGAACGGGCAGCCAAACAGCTTGCGAAAAAAATAGCCTTTCTGCCTAAGGGCATCTCTGATCTTTTTAAATAAGACAAAGTCAAATAGAAAAAAACGAAGGCTTAAAGCTAGCAGAAGCTCAAAAACCATTATAGATCACCTGATTTTTTAAAATTTGTCCTTTTACATTCCATATTATGGTAAAATGAAATAATATGTGCCTGGTTAATGATGACCAGGTTAAAAATTAAAAAACAAAAAAGCCTGATGCAAGAATCATCCGGAAAGGGATTTAGGATTCTCGCTCAGGCTTTTTCGTTATCAGGTGTTCTGATTTGAGGATTAGATTCCGCTCATATTTTTTTGTTTTTCATAACGGGTGCGGGTGTTTTTGTCTAAAAATCTTTTGCGCAGGCGAACGTTGATGGGTGTAATTTCTACATATTCATCATCATTGATATATTCCAGGGCTTCTTCCAGACCGAGCAATTTGGCCGGTTCCAGTCTCAGGCTTTCATCGGCTCCGCTGGAGCGCATGTTGGTCAACTGCTTTTTGCGGGCAATGTTGATATCAATATCCTGTTCGCGGTTGCTTTGACCGACAATCATACCTTCATAGACTTTGGTTCCGGGATCAATAAACATTCTGCCGCGGTCCTGCAGCTGAAACAACGCATAAGCGGTGGATTCTCCCGGATCTGAAGCGACCAGGACTCCCCGGTTGCGCCCTTGAATATCTCCCTTATACGGTTGATAGGAATGGAAGACATGAGCCATGATTCCTTCCCCGCGGGTTTCGGTAAGATAGTCCCCCCTGAAGCCGATCAATCCGCGTGCCGGAATCAAAAACTCCAGGCGTGTAACTCCACCGGACATGTTGACCATGTTCTGCATCTCAGCTTTACGGGTGCCAAGCATTTCAATCACGGTGCCGGTGCACGAATCAGGAATATCACAAGTCAGATGCTCAAATGGCTCGCATTTGACACCGTCAATCTCCTTCAGAATGACTTCCGGTTTCGAGACCATCAGTTCGAAGCCTTCTCTTCGCATATTTTCAATCAGGATGGACAGGTGCAGTTCTCCGCGTCCTGATACCTGAAAACAGTCCATGTTTTCAGTTTCTTCCACGCGGAGACTAACATTTGTTTCAATCTCTTTAAACAGTCTTTCCCTGAGCTTGCGGGACGTGATATGTTTTCCTTCTGTTCCGGCAAAAGGACCTGTATTGACCATGAAAAGCATGGTCAGGGTAGGTTCGTCAATTTCAATCATCGGAAGAGGTTCCGGATTCAACGGATCAGCTATGGTTTCTCCGATATTGATATTGGGAATGCCGCTGATAGCTACGATGTCTCCGGCATTTGCTTCAAGTACATCAACCCGGCCTAAGTTCTGGAAGGTAAATACTTTACCGACTTTGACTTTCTCGATCGATCCGTCTCTTTTAATCACAGCGACTTGAGTATTAGCAGTCAGCTTGCCCCGAAAGACACGCCCGATAGCAATCTTGCCAAGGTAATCGTTATAGTCGAGTGTTGTTGCCAGCATTTGCAGCGGACTTTCAGGATCGCATTCCGGGGGCGGAATTTCTTTTAAGATCGTTTCAAATAACGGGATCAAGTCTTCAGTCATTTCTCCAGGCTCATAACCGGCATTTCCCTGACGGGCCGAAGTATACACAATTGGGAAATCAAGTTGTTCATCACTCGCACCCAGCTGCATAAACAGCTCCAGAACTTCATCGACAACTTCGTAGGGACGCGCTTCAGGCCGGTCGACTTTGTTAATGACGACGATGGGTTTCAAATCCAATTCCAAAGCCTTACGAAGCACAAATTTGGTCTGAGGCATCGGGCCTTCAAACGCATCAACAACCAGAAGCACACCGTCGACCATTTTCAGGACGCGTTCGACTTCTCCACCAAAATCGGCATGTCCAGGGGTATCGACAATATTGATCTTGACACCCTGCCAGTTTACGGAAGTATTCTTAGCCAGAATGGTAATTCCGCGTTCCTTCTCCAGATCATTGGAGTCCATGACTCTTTCTTCGACTTGTTCATTGGAGCGAAACGCTCCGCTTTGTCTGAGCATGACATCGACGAGACTTGTCTTGCCATGATCGACGTGGGCAATAATTGCCAAATTTCTTAAATGGTCAGCGTACATTCAATTTCTCCTGTCGTAATCTAATTCTTTCTCCTTAACAAGTAAGAACATAAATAAGAATATTGGTATTTGCATATCGAAATCTTAAAGAAGTAATACTTGCCAATCGTCCTGCATGTGAAGAGGACTTAACCTTTAACATTATAATACGTTTAAACTTTTTTTCAAATTAATTTATTTTTCCTGATTTTTATTTTATTTATTCTGTAATCAGATTTTGTCCATATTTTATTGGAGCTGTTTCAACAGCATTCTGCAATCAGCATTTTATGGGCTAGACTTGCTTAAATAGGCAGAGAAATATATAATTTCATGTGGACGAGTATAAAACACATCATGAAGGAGCAGACCCGATGAGGAAATCCAGACGATACTATCGCAGACGAAACAAGACACCGTTGCTCGCCATCTTAATCATCGTATTTGCCTTAGCAGTCGTAACGGGATCCAAAATAGTTTCCGGCAATGCACTCGATCATTCTCAGACAGACTCAAGCTACGGTGCCCAAACGGCTGATCATTCCAGTGAAGCAGCGGACACTGCGCGTCTCATCCGGCAGGCTGACGTTGCAGCCGGTATGAAAATCGATGAATACAAAGGTGTGGCAGTCTATTCCAATGGCGCGGATTATATGTCCAGTCACGGCTTAAGTTATAGTAAAGATGGTTATTATTACGGCTACAAGTGGCAGTGCGTAGAATTTGTAAAACGATTCTATTATGAAATCTATCATCATGAGATGCCTGACGGCGCTGGAAACGCCAAATATTTCTTTAATCCGATGCTGGCACAGGGAAAACTGAATGAACAGAGAGGTCTTGTTCAGTACGTTAACGGAGGGAATGAAAAACCCCGGGAAGGAGACCTGCTGGTCTTCAATGAGGGGTCTTACGGTCACGTTGCAATTATCTGCGGAGTGGCTGACGAATGGATTGAAGTCATTCAGCAGAACTCAGAGGTTCCCAGGGAAAAATACAGTCTTGTTTACAAAGATGGTACCTATACGATATCCGGAGACAGAGAACCGGCCGGATGGCTCAGAGCTAGCAGCAGGTAAACCTGGCCATAACAGCAAAAATTTAAGAAATTGAGAAACCAGAAAAATATTAAGGCTGAGTCGAGATGGAGAATTTCGACTCAGTCATTTTAGTATATCAAAAAGTAGAAATACTACTTTCTGATATACTAAATGCAGCTATGGTTGACGCCAAGGCGTGGCGTCAGCAAAGATTTCTTTTTATTAGCTGAAATAATTTGTAATAATCTACGATAATTGGAAACAATAATGGTAAACCTGTAGAGAATATCGAACATTATCGGCATAGTGTAAAGGAGTATCCAGAATGAGAATTCCCAATCATATTGGGGTTATCCCAGATGGCAACCGGCGATGGGCAGACAACAATGGATTACCAAAGGAGATGGGCTACCGGGAAGGTCTGGACCCGGGACTTAAACTTCTGAAATTATGCAGGGGAGCCGGCGTCAAAGAACTGACCTATTATGGTTTTACAGTGGATAATACCAAAAGACCAGCTACTCAGAAGAAAGCTTTTGTGCAGGCCTGCATTGATGCAATTGGTATGATTGCGAGCGAGGACGTGTCCTTGTTAGTGATTGGCGATACAGAATCTAAGATGTTCCCCAAAGCGCTGCTGCCATATACGCGTCGGACAAAAGTCGGCAAAGGCGGCATTAGAGTGAATTTTCTCGTCAATTACGGCTGGGAATGGGATCTGGGAAATCTTCGTACTGCCGAAAAGAATAAGAGAAAGGTTATTAAAGAGTTAAAATCAAATGATATTTCCAGAGTTGATTTGCTGATCCGCTGGGGAGGAAGACGCCGACTCAGCGGTTTCCTGCCTGCACAAAGTGTTTATGCGGATTTCTATGTACTCGATGATTACTGGCCTGATTTTAAGGAGGAGCATTTCTATGATGCTCTGAAGTGGTATAATACGCAGGATATTACTTTAGGCGGTTAGAAAAAGAATGTGAGTGGAGAATGCACAGTCTCGGTGAATAAAGGTATTGACAAAGAAGTAATTGGACTGATATAGTGAATAGAAATATATGAAAAGATGATGACAGGGAATAATAAGTCCGGAGTATTTGTGCAGAGAGCCGCAGGCTGGTGAAAAGCGGTCAAGACGAAAGACTGAACTCCCCCTTGAGTTGCCGGCTGAAACCATTCAGGCAGTAGGACCGGACGGAGTCTTCCACCGTTAAAAGGAAGGGGATATCGGAAGATGGTTTCACTGTTTTCCCGCATCCTGTAGAGTGAACGGCATGTGCCGTTAACATGAGTGGTACCGCGAATTGGCCTTCGTCTCATTAATTGAGACGAGGGCTTTTTGATGTCCAAGAATGGACGAATGACGCGATTCAACAAATGGCAGGGAGCGACAAACTATAATGAGGAGGTATTAGAATGCGCAGATTATATTTGTTTGACACCACGTTAAGGGATGGTGAACAATCTCTCGGGATCACGTTAAATGTCCGGGAAAAACTAGAGATTGCCAAGCAGCTGGCTACACTCGGCGTAGACATTTTGGAGGCGGGCTTTCCGGCTTCATCTCCCGGGGACTTCGAATCTGTGAAAATCATTGGCAGGGAAGTTAAGGGAATCACAGTGTGTGGACTGACCCGTTGCGTGAAAAAAGATATTGACCTTTGTGCCGAGGCCCTCAAAGAAGCTGAGAACCCTAGAATTCATACCGGAATCGCCGTTTCCCCGATTCATATGGAGAAAAAACTCAGGCTAAAACCGGAACAGGTGGTCCAAAAGGCTGAAGAAGCTGTCAGACATGCCAAAAAATATCTGAACGATGTCGAGTTTTATGCTGAAGACGCTTTTCGGAGTGATTATGATTTTCTGGCTAAGATATTTGAGCGCGTAATTGCAGCCGGAGCAACAGTCGTAAATATCCCGGACACTGTGGGATACGCGACTCCTTGGGAATTCGGCGAACTGGTCTCCTATATCAAAACGAATGTCCCTAATATTGACCGGGTGAGAATAAGTGTCCATTGTCATAATGATCTTGGAATGGCCACAGCAAACACCCTAGCTGGCGTTATGGCCGGGGCCGATCAAGTGGAAGGCACTATCAACGGGATAGGTGAAAGAGCCGGCAATACTGCTTTGGAAGAAGTCATTATGGCGATGTATACCCAGAAAGATCGCTACGGCATCGATTTGGCTGTAAACCCCCGGGAAATTGCCGCGACCAGCAGACTGGTTTCCTCAATCACAGGGGTTCCTGTACCGAGCCATAAGGCGATAGTTGGGACAAATGCGTTCATGCATGCTTCCGGCATTCATCAAGATGGTATCCTGAAAGAGAAACAGACCTATGAAATTATTGATCCGGAGATCATCGGCGTACCGAGGAACCAGATTGTCCTGAGTGCCAGATCAGGAAGGCATGCGCTGAAACACAGGATGGAAGAACTCGGATATAAGCCGGAAGATAGCCAGATGAATACCCTTTACGAAGAATTTTTATTGTTGGCTGATAAGAAACAGGAGATCTATGATGAAGATCTTCATGTTCTGATGGGAACGGGAATACCCGAGCAAAACGGGATCAAGGTCAAGAATATATCCGTAGCTACATCAGGGAAGCAGTCGGCCACCGCTGCTGTTACCCTGGAAATACAGGGCACGGAGATAACCGATGCCGCGATCGGAAACGGTCCTGTCGATGCGGTATTTAAAGCAATTGATAGGATTACCGGTAAGGAAGTCCGGCTCGAAGATTACAGTATCAAATCTGTAAGCCGCGGTAAAGAGGCGTTGGGGAATGCAACTGTTAAAATTTTTGCCGACGGAAATTATTATGTCGGCAAGGGAGTAAGTACCGACGTCATCGATGCCAGCGCCCATGCGTATGCTGATGCCGTCTCCAAACTAAGCTAACAGACAAGGAAAAGACGGTGTCGACTAACTACTTTTTTCGTAGTTTGCGACACCGCCTTTTTTAAGATTCATAAAGCATTTAGAAAACATTTCTCCCGGAAAAAATCTCCTGCATCTCATGTTTGATTCTTTGTTTGACCCTTCTTCTTTTGCTGGAGGATATCTCTTCTTTTTCAGCTCCGAACAGATAATGATCAAGATCAAACTCTCTTAAAAGCATCTTGGTGTGAAAAATATTATCCTGATAGACATTAACATCGATCAGCTGATATCGGTTTCTGGTTTCTTCCGAAATAAAATTCTGAATGGAATTAATCTTATGATCAATAAAATATTTTCTACCGTTAACATCCCGTGTAAAGCCCCGGACACGGTAATCGATAATCGCAATATCCGGTTCAAAGCTTGTAATCAAGTAGTTTAAAGCCTTTAGCGGCGAAATCTGGCCGCAGGTGGAGACGTCAATATCGGCCCGGAACGTACTAATCCCCTTGTCAGGGTGGTTTTCCGGATACGTATGCACTGTAATATGACTTTTATCCAGATGACCGACCAATGACTGCGAATCAGGACCCGGGGCTTCGTTTTCAAGAATTTCCATCGGTTCACGGACCATAATCTGATTTTCAGCGACCAGCATGGTGACACTGGCACCCTGAGGATCGTAATCCTGATTGGCGATATTCAGAATATTGGCTTCAATGATCTCAGCGACAGAAGTCAGAATTTTAACCAGCCTGTCGGCATTGTATTCTTCATCAATGTACTCAATGTATTTCTTATGTTGATCCTGCGATAAAGCATAGCAGATATCATAGAAATTAAAACTCAACGTTTTCGTCAGGTTGTTAAAACCATATAATTTTAATTTTTTATTGATAGGTTTTATATTCATTTTCTTGCACCTATACCAAATATTATTTTTAAGCCTTTTTCTCTCAAGTAACTACTTTATTATACATATTTTTTAGCTTTTTCTATAGACAGTTCGAATATTTTTTGAACAAAAATTTTTAAACAAATCCTTTTAAAAACAAGATGAAAATGGTGATAATATTCTTTGTAAGATTAACAAGATATAGGTTATAATTTATTAAGAAAAAACAAAGTTTGTGAGTTGAAAAAAATGCGCATAGGCTTCTTTGACTCCGGGGTCGGTGGAATCACCGTACTGCATGAAGCGATAAAGCAGCTGCCCCGGGAGGATTTTATTTATTACGCGGATATTGATCATGTGCCTTATGGGACCAAAAGCAAGGAAGAAGTCCTGAAACTGGTTTTGGATGCTGTTGATTTCATGGCTGCTGAAGGGATAAAAGTTCTGGTAGTCGCCTGCAATACGGCGACGAGTATTGCCATCAATGAGCTTCGCCAAAGATATGATTTTCCAATCCTTGGCATGGAACCGGCAGTAAAACCAGCTGTCGAGAATAATGGTTGCAAGAGAATACTGGTCATGGCCACCCCGCTCACACTTCGCGAAGAAAAGTATCAAAATCTGGTCACCAGACTGGATCAGGACCATCTTGTAGATGGCAAAGCATTTCCGGAGCTTGTTGAATATGCTGAAAATTTTTATTTTGACAAAGATGAAATCCTGAAATACCTGAATCGCAAACTTGGCATTCATAATTTGACCGAGTATGGTACTGTCGTTTTAGGATGCACACACTTTCCATATTTTAAGCGGATTCTGCAGGAACTGTTTCCTGCTGATACGCACATTATTGATGGAAGTACCGGAACCGTCAATTATCTGAAAAAAATCCTGACTGAAAGAAAACTTTTTGCTGAGGACGGTCATGGTCAGGTCACTTTCTATTCTTCAGGCCGAAAAGAGCTGCCGGAATCCCGTTATGCCCGGTATCTCCTGCTGCTGGATCAAAATCAATAAAGCCGCTAAGACGGCTTTATTTTTTTGGCAAATATTTCATTACTTCCAAATCTTCTATGGTTATTAATCCTTCGTTCACGACCTCGTCCAAAAAAAGCAGAAAGTCCTGCAGATATTCGGCGCTGTCTATCACTTCAATAACAATCGGAAGGTCATTGGAAAGGTCCAGTATTCTTGACGTTTTTATTCTCGTATTGGCGCCGAATCCTTCAATTCCCCTAAAGACAGTCGCACCAGCCAGGCCCAGCTCTTTGGCCTTTAAGACAATTGTGTGATAAAGGGATACTCCTTTATATTTACTGGCTTCTCCAATATAGATACGGATTCTTCTAGCCTGACCAGATATTTTTACCATCGAGATCCCTTCCTTTATTTTATTAATAGCTGAGTCAGGCTCATTCCAAGCCAGACGGCAATCAGTCCGACGAGCATGCTTCCCAGACCGTTCAGCACAGCTACAATAATCTCTCCGCTCTTAATAAGATTCAGGGTTTCAAGGCTCAGCGTAGAAAAGGTTGTAAACGCACCCAGAAAACCCACAGATATAAATAAACGGGTATTCGGGCTGGTCACCAGATTTTCGACTCCTAGTACATAGACAATACCCAGAGCAAAACACCCCAGCATATTGACGACGAAGGTCCCCCAGGGAAAAGTATAAAAATATTTTTGATAAATCCAGGTGGAAAGCACATAGCGGGCAATAGCTCCAAGTGCACCGCCTAAACCAATCACCAGATAGACGGAATAACTCAAAGGAAGATCAGCCTCCTGCAAAGTTAAATACTCCCTGAAAAAAGAGTTATTTAAGTATATCATTTCATTCCGGCATATTTCAATAAAAGCTCAGGATAAAAAGCTCAATACTTGAATACTTGAATACTTGAATAGGAAGATACGAATTGACATTTTGAGCAATAAACGTTATATTAATAATATGAATTCGATAATCATTATCAAAATTGTCATAACAATTTGAACAAAATATAAAATTGTTAAAATTCATAAGGAGACTGCAATGGACGCTACCTTCCTTACAATGGACAAGATACCCGTAAACTCGAATGCCAGAATTGTCAATATACACATGGATGCTGTATTAAGAAAAAAACTGACAGATATGGGCCTGGTCAAAGGGACAGAATTTAAAGTTGACGGCCAAGCTCCGTTGGGGGACCCTATGAAGATTAATCTGAGAGGATATCATCTGGCTATCCGTAAAAGCGACGCCAGGAAAATTCAGGTTGAGAAGATTTGAAACAGATAATAGCAATCTGCCTCCCTACTTTTGGCCATTAAATGATAATCATAATCACTATCATATATAGTCTTTGATTATGAATGATAAGCACCGCAAATGATACCTTGTTAAAACAGGAATAGACAGCAATAAATATTGAAACAAATATTGTACGAAATGCTTAATCGCAAGAGTTTCAGGGGAAGGATAACAGATGGAAAAGAATTTTACGATAGCTCTCGTTGGAAACCCAAACTGCGGGAAAACAAGCATTTTTAATGCGTTGACAGGCGCGAGGCAGCATGTTGGCAATTGGCCGGGAGTAACCGTTGAGAAAAAAGAAGGTACGGTCAGTTTCAACGGGAATGAGATCAGCGTAATTGACTTACCCGGGGCGTATAGTCTTTCCGCCAGTTCGGAAGATGAAATGGTTGCGGTAAACTATATTTTGCAGGAAAAACCCGATGTTGTTGTGAACGTGATTGACTCAGCAAATCTGGAGAGGAATCTTTATTTCACGTTACAGCTGATTGAGATGGATACAAATGTAATCATTGCTTTAAATATGACAGATGAAGCAGTGAAAAAGAATATTTTCATCAATACAGCGAAACTTAGAGATGCTCTTGGCGTATCGGTTGTCACTACAGTGGCAACGAAGAACAAAGGGATTTGGGAGCTGCTAGAGACTTCAGCGGCAATGAAAGTAAAACCAGGCCGGCCCGTCCAGCCAGACTATTGGCAAACGATGAACCGGGAATCTGGAGCTTTGGCTGAGGCCCTGGTCGAAGAAGGTATTGCTGGTAAAGAATCGGCGAACTTGGTGGCTGTCAGGCTGCTGGAGGATGAGGCTTTTGCTCAAACGCAAATAGCAGGTTGTCCTACCCTGGAAAAACTGGCTGACAAGGAAAAAGACAGAATAACCAGCCGTTTTGGTCTTGAACCCGGAATCTATCTGGCAGACCAGCGTTATATCTTTATCGGCCAAATCATTAAGGATTGTGTCCGTAGGGAAACGCCTCCGCAAAGAGATCTGACAGAAATGATTGACAGGGTCGTGACAAATAAATGGATCGGGATTCCTTTGTTCTTTGTAATCATGTTTTTGCTGTATCAGATCACAATGGGTCTCGGCAATAATGTTCTTGGGGGCTATGTGGACAGCGCCTTCGGGATCCTGGGGCGGTATGTTTCCGGCTTGCTGGTAAACGCTCCGGTCCTGGCCAAGTCCTTTGTCAGCGATGCCCTGATCGGCGGGGTGGGTTCTGTACTCGTATTTATCCCGATGATGTTTACCATGTATTTCTTGATTTCTTTTCTCGAAGACAGCGGTTATATGGCCAGGGCAGCCTATGTTATGGACCGGCTGATGAATGCTGTCGGGCTGCACGGAAAAACGGCCGTTGCAATGATTGTCGGCAGCGGCTGCAATGTGGCCGGAATCATGTCCACCCGAACCTTGGACAGCCGGAAAGACCGCATGATCGGCATTTTAATCAGTCCGTTTATTTCCTGCAGTGCCAGGCTTCCAGTCTATGCGCTGTTTGCCGGGGCATTCTTCAGGGGCAAAACGATCGGCATCATACCGTTGGCAGGATTGGTCATTTTTTCACTGTACCTTTTAGGGATCATGGTTGCTGTTGCCGCGGGGAAAATCCTGAGTGAAACACTGTTCAAACAGGAAAAATCCTACTTTGTTATGGAACTTCCGCCTTATCGTCTGCCAACGCTGAAGAGCCTGATACAGCACATGTGGGAAAAAACGGAGTCGTTTGTCAGAAAAGCAGGGACTGTGATCCTCGGGATCGTCGTTCTGATCTGGATACTTTCTGTTTTCCCAGTCGGCGTTGAACCAGGCAGTACCGAAAGTCTCCTTGGAAAATTAGGCGCAGTCATCGCACCTGTATTATCCCCGGCTGGTTTTGGCAGCTGGCAGGCTTCTGTAGCACTTCTTGTCGGGATTGGTGCCAAGGAAGCAATCATTGCGACGTTCGGGTTGGTTTACGGGACAGGCGAAGGAATGCTCGGAACAGTCTTAGCACAGCATTTTACGCCGCTCTCCGCCTATGCCTTTATGGTAATGACCCTACTTTATTCACCCTGTGCAGCGACAATCGGAATAATTAAAAAGGAGACTAATTCTGTTAAATGGACACTGTTTTCTGTTCTCTACTCACTGATCATTGGCTGGATCGCGGCGGTGCTGATCTTTCAGCTCGGTTCGTTGTTCATCTGAAGAATAGGCAGGAGGTATTGCGATGCTGATCAATTTGTTAACAGAAATTGCCGATAAACAAGCAAACTCCTTTTCTTCGCTGGCAAAAAAATTAGA
Organism: Dehalobacter sp. TBBPA1; assembly: GCF_040931655.1. Taxonomy (NCBI): domain Bacteria; kingdom Bacillati; phylum Bacillota; class Clostridia; order Eubacteriales; family Desulfitobacteriaceae; genus Dehalobacter; species Dehalobacter sp. TBBPA1. Next base: position 566,410 of record NZ_CP162385.1, read on the forward strand.
CCTCGATCCAGAGATGATTAAACAAATGCTGAATGACCTGCAACGACTTGGATACCTGACTGCGGATAATGTAGCCTGCGTCAATGAACCATGTAAGGGGTGCGGGGGCTGCTGCAGCAAAGGAAACGGAGAAGCGGGAGCAATCTTGTGGACGCTCACGGCAAAGGGGAGAGTACTTTTGGAAAGTTTAAAAAATACTGCCAACAGTATAAAACAATTAACAGTATCTTCTAGATTTAAAGTTACGCTTGTTTAAGAGTTCACCCTAGCAGTTGGAAATATGAAAAAACCATTCATCTACTATTATCTGTTATTTATTGCTGTCGAGATTCATCATGCCGTTAATGTCGACCACTTCCATTCCTGACGGCAGGTCGAAAGTCCCAGCGGGTACGGCACCTGTTCCAATTTGCAGGTTTTTGAATTCCATAGTGGTCATCTCGCCCCCTGCCTCATATTGGGCCTTCACAACAATGCCGTACTCGGTGCTGATCCATTCCTTGACAGTTGATCCTTCGCTGGTGAAAGTAAGAACTTTGCACTCCATGCCGTTGACCGTTTCAGTCCCGCCTATTGTATACTTAGATTCAACGAGACCACTGACATAATCAACAGGGGTGGTGGTGTCCGGACCGTTATATTCACTTAACGTCATTTTTATGGCGCTGTTCTGACCCGAGGTATAAGTAATAAACTCCTTCTTGGACTTATCAAAAATAAATGTCATCTTTGGGCCGTTAAAGGTGCCCTCCATTTTCATTTTCTGATCCTTGAGCCAGACTTTGCTTTCCGAAGATGCTCCGCCGCCAACAATCACATAATCATAGGCCATTTCTTTGACCAGCTGTCCTTTTCCGATCAGACCGGATACAATTTCATTATCATCAGGTAAAGTTTGTGTTTCTGTTTCTGTCGGAGCCGAGGTTGCTTCATTTTGGGCAGCTGATTCTTCTTTCCCGCCGCAGCCGGATAAAGCCCCAACGCAAAGAAGCAGCAAAATGAGCAAAAGCGCAAGATACCGTCGCGTCAATCTCATGATATTTTCCTCCTATACCTTCTTTTGTATTCGGATAATGGAATTTAAAGATTTAATCATTCCATAAGAATGATGGCAAACTCTATTAGCGGATAAATCTTCAAAAATGATATTTTGTTAAACCATATTTCGTTATATTATTTTTCGTGATGACTCGTAAAAAGTCCTTTATATACGTATCATTTTATTCCAGAAATTAGAACACCATCCTGAATACTGGAATATTTTTTTTGTTTCAGTGATGAAAAGTCAGAGGAACAAGTATTTGAAGGAACAAGTATTTGAATGTTAGATTTTTTTCCATTCCATGGTATAATATGATGGTCGATTTTTGATTCGACCAAAGCACAGCCATATGAAATGATTGGGAGGGTTGGTAATGATGAATAACAATGTTGAAACTAGGGAGTTTCAGACAGAAATCACCCAGCTGCTGGATATTGTTATTAATTCTCTCTATACGGAGCGAGAGATCTTCTTAAGAGAATTAATATCCAATGCAGCTGACGCTACGGAGAAACTGCGCTACTGCAGGCTCACCGAAAATGAGATAAGCGGATCCGAACAGCCGCTGGAAATTTCCATCGAAACGGATGAAGAAAAGCACACGCTTACCATTACCGATAATGGGATCGGAATGACCAAAGAAGAACTAATTGAAAATCTGGGTACGATCGCCCATTCAGGATCCAAGGAATTTATCAGACAGCTGACAGAGGTCAGAAAGGCCGGATCCGGAAGCAATACCGATTTAAGCCTGATTGGACAGTTCGGCGTCGGATTTTATTCGGCGTTTATGGTTGCGGAGAAAGTAACACTTTATACTCGCTCTTTCAGACCGGACTCTGAAAGCTGGATCTGGTCTTCAAACGGAGCAGGAAGCTATTTAATAGAACAGGGTGACCAAAGCAATTATGGGACCAGGATCGTTCTCCAGTTAAAAGAAAATGCCTATAATTTCAGCAAAGCTGACGAAATCAACAGGATTATCAAACAGTATTCGAGTTTTGTCCCTTATCCCGTGAAAGTCAACAGTGAAAAAGTCAATACCGTCGAAGCAATATGGACGAAAAACGCATCCGAAATCAGTGAGCAGGAATATACGGAATTCTATAAATATATTGACAATGCTTTTGACGAGCCATTCTACAGAATGCACTTTTCCTCCGATGCACCGCTTTCCATTAAAGCACTGCTGTTTGTGCCCGGAGAAAATTATGAGCGGTTCGGCTTCAGCAAAATGGAGAGAGGCGTTAACCTATTCTGCAAAAAAGTCCTGATTCAGGAAAAATCCGAAGCCATCGTGCCGGAGTGGATGCGGTTTGTACGTGGCGTCATTGACAGTGATGACCTTCCCCTGAACATTTCCAGGGAGACCCTTCAGGACAATGCGCTTGTCGCCAAACTGAACAAGGTAGTCACCGGCAGATTCCTAAAGTATCTCGAAGAGCAAGCCAAAGATGATCCGGCCAAATACAATCAATTTTGGGAAAAATTCAGCAGGTTCATTAAAGAAGGAGCAGCTTCGGACTATGCCCACAAGGACGCACTGGTCAGGCTCCTGCGCTTTGAATCCAACATGACGGCTGAAGGTGAGCTGATTTCACTGGAAGGCTACGTTGGAAGAATGAGAGAGGAACAAAAAGCGATCTATTATGTCAGCGGTTCCAACCGTAAAGTCATCGAATCCGGGCCGTATCTTGAGATCTTTAAGGACAAGGGCATTGAAGTGCTTTATACGTATGAACCGATTGATGACTACATCTTAAGCGGGCTTCCAGAGTTCAAAGAGAAGAAGATTGTTGCGGCCGAACAGGACAGTCAGGATCTGCCGGATTTAGATGCTGAGCAGCCCAGTAATGCCGAAAGTGATATTCCCGAGGATGAAGTGAGGGCCTTATTGGATTGGTTCAAAGAAACTCTTGGGGACAGGGTAACCGAGGTGCGTGCTTCCAAACGTCTCGTGGACAGTCCCGCTGTTGTGCTCAGCTCATACGGAACGCATAGCATGCAGAAAATGATGCAAATCATGAATAAGGATATGGAAGGTATCCCAGCGGGGATTTTGGAGATTAACAGCCAGCATCCGGTCATTCAGGGAATCAATGAGCTGCGCAAGTCGGGCGACACATTTGCTGCGGCAGCGGCGGAACAGATTCTGGAAAACTCCCAGATTGCCGCCGGACTGATCATCGATCCCAGGAGTATGGTCAGCAGACTCTACAATATCCTGGAAAGAGCGGTTGTTAAGAAATAATATCGGAGTGATTATTATTACCATTCTACTCTACGGGTTGATAGCAGGTCTGGTTACCGGGCTTGGCGCTGTCATCTCTATCTCGATAAAAAATATCACGAACAAGATACTTTCAATATCGCTCGGATTTGCGTCAGGAATCATGATCGGGATATCTGCCTTAAGTCTGATTCCGACCAGCCTGGACATGAGCAACAGTATCATTTGTATTGCCGGTTTTGCAGCCGGGGCTCTGTTCTTGTTTCTGGTGGATATTTCAATGCCGCACATTCACAAGGTTGAAGCGGATTTGAGTAACTATGCCAAGATGGGGTATTTTATCGCGCTCGGAATTACACTGCATAATCTTCCCGAAGGGATCGCGATCGGCGCGACCAGCGAAGTATCGTATCACATGGGTATCATGACAGCCTTAACAATCGGTCTTCATAATATTGCTGAAGGTCTTTGTGTGGCGATGCCGCTGTGTCTCGCCAACGTCCGTAAATCGAGGGTCGTCCTGATCACGACCATGACCGGTATGTCAACGCTGCTCGGTACCGGGCTGGGAATGATTCTTGGCCTGATCTCTCCGCTTATCATCGCTTTCTTTCTGGCGTTTGCGGCCGGAGCAATGATCTATATCAGCAGTGACGAACTGATTCCGAAAAGCCACCATTCCCACAGTGAATATGCCAATGTCGGCATCATGCTCGGCTTCATTCTGGCATTAATCCTGTCATAGAATTATCTGTGGCATCAATTACTTTGTGTCATCAAGCTATCGTTTTTCACGAGAACCAGCGGGAAAAAAATCGTAAAGGACGTTCCTTCTCCAGGGGTGCTTTCGACCCGTATTTCTCCTCCGCGAAGGTACACCAGTTCCGATACGATTGCCAGGCCGAGTCCCGATCCTTGGCCTTTTCCATGGGAACGGGAACGGTCTCCCTGGAAAAATCTTTCAAAAATATGAGGAACGTCTTCAGCCGGGATTCCTTCACCGTTATCCTTGACGGATAGAATAAAACGGGAATTCTCTGCTTTGGCGAGGATATCAATCGTTCCGCCGGAAAGTGTATGTTGAATAGCGTTATTAACAAGATTGTACAGAATTTGTTTCAGTTCATCAGGTTTTAATGGAAGCACTTGCGACGTATCCAGGACTTCCGAGACGAAATCGTCAATTGTCCGGAAATCCTGGCCGTTGAATCTGAAAGTACGGTCTTTAAGCAGCGGGGCCAAAAGCGGCATAAGTTCAGGAAGAACATCGTGCAGTCCGGAATTGAGCTCTTCGGAATGATCGCTGTTTATTTCTTCTTGGGCAATCCGATTTAAGGTCAGAAGACCTTCGGTAAGCCTGATCAGTCTTTCTGTCTCGATCAGCATAGTCTGATGGGCAGCATCTAAAGTTTCTTTATCTGGCATACCCGTCCGCTGAAGTATTTCCAGGAAGCCTCTGATCGAGGTCAGCGGAGTCCTGAGTTCATGAGAAGCATCGGCAATAAACCGGGCCATTCGGTTTTTAGCCGATCTTTCCGTATTTAGAGCATTTTCCATCTGTCCGAGCATATGGTTTAAAGCTTCCCGAAGCTGCTGAATTTCCGAAGCGGTTTTATTCATATACGGAAGGCGCAGGTCATAGCGGCCGGCGGCAATCTTGCGGGCCGTATAGGAAATGTTCAGAAGCGGTTCCAATGGTTTCTGCAAAACCAGCGCCGTAAAAAATGTACTGAGCAGAATAATGATGATCGCGTTAAAAGTATACCCTCTGAGATTTCGGCTCAAGATCAGGTCCTGCTCAGCCAGCGGCTGACCGATCAAAGCATAGCCCGCATAGGGCTGAATATCGTTGTTTTGTTCCAGGGGGAGACTGTTTACCGAAAGCTGGTTCGTTACGACCGGGGCCACCATCAGCATATACTGCTGTTCATCGGTATCCTCAAAAATAAAACATCCGCCGGATCTCGCCTTCTCAGCAAGATCAAACTGCAGTTGGCTGCGGCTGAGATTAGGGACCGTGCTGTTCGCTTTGCCGTAGCTGTAAACAATCGATTTAAGTTGATGGTCGCTGGTATAAAACGCCACAAAATTTCCCGGGCGGAGTTCGGAGAATCTTCCCGGAGGAAACTCACTGCTCGAAAGCCAGCTCCCCATACTGTTCCGTATGGCGTAATAGTCTGAAAGCAGGTTCTGCTCCACGCTCTGATACAGGGAATTTTTCAAGGAAGTATACTGAATAGCCCCAATTAACGTAAAAAAAATGATATGGCACACCCAGAAACGCAGCAGGAGCTGCCCTACAAGGGATTGCCGCCAAATATTTAATTTTTCCAGAGGATGAATTTTCATGATGATCTCCCTAATGTGATCAACATTCAATGCGTCATGATATTCCTGTGTAAAATGCTTGATATTTGATATCTCGTGCAGACTGCCGGTTACTGCTGCTCCGTCTGCAGGTGGTAACCGAGGCCCCTGACGGTTTTAATAATTGTATGGTCCAGATCCCCAAGTTTCTCTCGAAGATAGCGGATATATACCTCGACGATATTGTCCTCTCCTTCAAAATCGTAACCCCAGATGTGAATCAGGATTTGTTCTTTACTCAACGTTTGGTTGCTGTTCCATAATAGATAGGACAGCAGTTTATATTCAGTAGGAGAAAGCTGCAGAGGCTGATCATCGAGCAGGATTGACTTTTTCAGTTCATCGATCGTAAACCGGCCAATGGTTCTTTTGCCGGATAGATCCGGGAAACGGTTACGCAGCTGAACCTCGATCCGGGCCAGCAGCTCGTCAAAGTGAAAAGGTTTAACCAGATAGTCATGGGCTCCGAGGCGCAGTCCTTTGACAATGTCTTTGGATGTATCCTTGGCAGTCAGCATAATCATGGAAGCACCGGATATTTCCGGGATGGATTCACATAGTTCATATCCGTCCATGACCGGCATCATAATGTCAAGGATGATGACATGAGGTTCAAAGACAGGGATTATTTCCAGTGCCTTTTTTCCATTGTCCGCTGTTCCGATATCGTAACCCTCCTGCTTCAGCCCCAGGCTGAGCATCTGGCGGATTGAAGCGTCGTCATCCACGACAAGTATTCTGAATTTATTGGCCATTCGTTTATTCCTCCTGTGTCTTTAAAATACACGATTATTCTGAAAGGAAACTGAATACAGTCATATTTGTCTGAATATCGCCATATATTACTATTTTAACGGTTTGAGCAATTTTAACAAGAATTTTCTGCAGCTCAGAATATCCGGATATGCTGCTACGAAGCTTAGAATATACAAAAATGACTGCTCAGGAAATACGCAGGAAATACGAAATGTATAGATTGGACGAATCGTATAATCATGGTAAAATAATATGATAAACCCAAGGGAAGCTTGGAGGAAAAGTTTGCAAAGAAGTGGTGAGACCATGAAACAACAGATTTTTAATGAATTGCTTACGAGAAAAATTCTGATTCTGGACGGAGCAATGGGGACCATGCTTCAGCAGAAGAATCTGTCTGCTGAAGATTTTGGAGGGCCTGAGCAGGAAGGCTGCAACGAAATCCTGACGCTCACCCGTCCTCATATCGTGCGTGATATTCATGAGGCCTATCTGAAAGCCGGTGCGGATATCATTGAAACCAATACCTTCGGAGGTACAAATATTGTCCTTGGGGAATATCATCTCAGGGACAGGGATATGGAAATCAACGAGGCTGCGGCACGGCTGGCCCGCGAAGCGGCCGACAAATGGTCCACAGCGGAAAAACCGCGGTTTGTAGCTGGATCCATGGGTCCGACGACCAAGATGCTGGCCTTTGGAGGCGGTATTGCTTTTACGGACCTCGAAGAGGCTTATTACCGCCAAACTCTTGGCCTTATTAAGGGAGGCGTCGATCTGTTGATCGTCGAAACCTGTCAGGATACACTGAATATCAAGGCGGCAGGACTCGGGATCCAGCGTGCCTTTGCTGAACTTGGGCGGAAAGTGCCGCTGGTCGTTTCCGTGACGATTGAACCCTCGGGTACGATGCTCGCAGGGCAGAATATTGAAGCCTTATATATTTCGATACAGCACCTGAAGCCTGCTGCCGTCGGTATGAACTGTGGCACCGGCGCAGAACTGATGAACGATCACCTCAGAACCCTGGAGGGAATTGCCGCTTGTGCCGTGAGCTGTTACCCGAACGCTGGGCTACCGGATGAAGAAGGCGGTTATCGGGAAACTCCGGAAGAGTTTGCCGGAAAGATGGCCGCTTACGCAGCCAAAGGCTGGCTGAACATCGCCGGCGGCTGCTGCGGGACGACGGACCGCCATATCGAAGCGCTGGCTGCAGCCCTGGCCAAGTATGCTCCAAGACGGACAATGGCAGCGGAACGGAGCAGCATCACCGGGCTTGAACCGGTCTGGCCCGAAGAAGACAACCGCCCGCTTCTGGTCGGCGAGCGGACCAATGTGATCGGTTCCCGCAAATTTAAGGAACTGATCGCCGGTGAATATTATGAAGAAGGTTCCGAGATTGCCCGAAACCAGGTCAAGAAGGGTGCTCAGATCATAGATGTCTGTGTGGCTAATCCAGACCGGGACGAACTGGAGGATATGGTCAGTTTTCTACCCCATGTTGTTAATAAAGTCAAAGTGCCGCTGATGCTGGATACGACCGATCCTGCGGTTTTGGAAGCTGGACTCCGGCTGATTCAGGGCAAAGCAATTATCAATTCGATCAACCTTGAAAATGGACGGGAACGCTTCGATGATGTTGTTCCGCTGATCCGAAAGTTCGGGGCTGCAGTCGTGGTCGGATTAATCGATGAACAGGGTATGGCCCTGACCCGGGAGCGCAAGCTCGAAGTGGCCGGACGCTCTTACGATCTGCTGGTGTATGAATATGGTCTTTCGGCTGCCGATATTATCTTTGATCCGCTGACATTCCCGGTAGGGACCGGGGATGCTAAGTATCTCGGTTCCGCAGTTGAGACCATTGAAGGCCTGCGCCTGATTAAGGCCAAATATCCGGAATGCAAGACGATTCTTGGGATCAGCAATGTCTCCTTCGGTCTGCCTGCGGCAGGCCGGGAAGTGCTGAATGCCGTATTCGTCTATCTGAATACCGTAGCCGGGCTGGACTACGCGATTGTTAATTCCGAAAAACTGGAACGTTATGCGACGATTCCGCATGAAGAGAAAAAACTGGCCGAAGACCTGCTCTTAAATACGAATGACCAGACCTTAAAAGCCTTTACCGATTTTTACAGAGAGAAAAAGGTCACGGAACAAAAACAGACGTCCAGGCTTTCCGTTGAGGAACGGCTGGCAGGAACGATTGTTGAAGGCTCCAAGGAGGGCCTGGAAAACGATCTGTACGAGGCCCTGACGAAATACCGGCCGCTCGAAATTATTAACGGCCCGTTGATGAAGGGGATGGAGGAAGTCGGCAGCCTCTTTAACAGGAACCAACTGATCGTGGCTGAAGTTCTGCAGAGTGCCGAAGTCATGAAGGCAGCGGTGACCATCCTAGAGGCCTATATGGAAAAAGCCGAAGATGCGGTCAAAGGGAAGATACTGCTCGCGACGGTCAAGGGCGATGTCCATGATATCGGTAAGAATCTTGTGGAAATCATCCTGTCCAATAACGGTTATAAGGTGATTAACCTTGGCGTCAAAGTCAGTTCTGAACAGCTGATTGAAGCGGCTAGGAAAGAGGCCCCTGATGCGATCGGGTTATCCGGACTTCTGGTCAAATCAGTTCAGCAAATGCTGCTGACGGCCCAGGACCTGCAGGCAGCCGGGATCAATACCCCGCTGATTCTCGGAGGCGCGGCTCTGTCCCGAAAATATACCGAAGAAAAGATCGCTCCGCAATACGGCGGACCGGTCCTGTATGCGCGCGACGCTATGGATGGCCTGAATCTCCTGAATGGTCTAAAAAGAAAACCGGCTAATGATTCCGGAAGCTATAACGTAGCTAAAAATAATGATCAGGCCGGTAATGTTGGTACGATTTCCGGTAACATCCCAGACAGTATCTCCGGCAGTATTTCTGACAACCACATCGAAAATAAGTTTTCGCCGGTCAGCTTTGACGGACCTGCCTGCCGCCCGCAGCATACAGCACGGGAGGTCCTTCTGGATTATCCGCTGGCGGAGATTATCCCGAACTTGGATCTGCCTTTTATCCTGAGGCGTTATCTCGGTGTCAAAAACAAATTGCGCCACTCTTCCCAGGAAGAAATCAAGGCAGCGGAAAGTCTCCTGCTGGATTCCGCAGATGTTTCCCAAGATAAATCAGCCAAAATCCAGATATTTGTTCAGGATTTCCTGGAAGAGATCCAAGAACACAAGCTGATTACGGTCAATGGGGTATTCGCGTTTTATCCGGCCTGTGCGAACGGCAATACGGTCGCTATTATGGATTCAAATATTGTCCTTGAAGAACTCAGTTTCCCGCGTCAGCAAAAAGATAATGGCCTTTGTCTGGCTGACTATGTCCGCCCCCGGAACAAGCATGTTGGACAGGAGCAGGCGTATGATTATCTTGGAATGTTCGCGCTGACCACGGGCCTGGGGATTAAAGAAAAGGCCGAGAATTACCGGGACAAGGGTGAATACCTGAAGTCTTTTCTTCTTCAGGTTCTGGCCCTGGAGCTGGCTGAAGCATTTGCTGACATCATGCATGAAAAAATGCGTAAAATCTGGGGGATTGACAACGGCATCCGGGTTTCTCCGGGCTACCCGATCTACCCTGCACTGGAAGAACAGGCTAAGCTATTCAGACTGCTGAAACCGGAGGAGATTGGAATAACGCTGACAGAGAATTTCATGATGGACCCCGAAGCGTCTGTTAGCGCTGTTGTTTTTTCTCATCCCGAAGCTAAAATATTTAATATTAACCGTTGATCTCTGCAATAAACGCCATGAAATCCCGTCTCGAGACTGAGGCGGGATTTCGAATTTTTCAAAAACCATAGTTTTGCCTTCTTCTGCTAAATAGACTTGAAGCATAATTCTGATTTTGATCAAATAGTTCATAAGAATTTTGGACAGTTGGATTTTGAACAACAGGCTGGACGAAGGTACTCGGTGCTTCCTGGTTAGGAGAAGGAACTATCGGCCCGGGGACTATTTGGTTCTGCGGACGGATTCCAGTCGGGAAGGACTGAAGATTTTTACCAAAGCTAAACAAGCCTCTCCGTGTTTTTTGACGCTTTCTGTTTTGCTTTTCAATCTTTTTTTCTGCTTTGGTTTGTTTTCTCCCGCGTACACCTGCTTTAGATTCTATTCCTGTTTCTGTTCTTTTTGTCCTTTTTATACCTTTACTTGTATTAATAACTGTACCTGGACCGGTGCTTATTCCAGTATCGGTACCATTTCCTGATCCTGAACTTGGTCCAAGTCCTGATCCTGCTTCTGTCACCATTGTCTTTATTCCTGTGCCACTGTTTGCCTGGGGATTTCCGGGCAAGAGGAATGAAGGGGGATTTCCTTTAAAAATGACTTTATTAATAAGCGGATAGCCGACCCGGTTCAATAAAAAGGTACCGGTTTTACGGGCCATAGGAATACCTATTCTTTTAGCAAGTGGAAGTCCGACTTTCCTGGCAATGGGCATGCCAATTTTTTCAGCAACGAGGGGACCAACTTTACCGGCGATGTATGGCTGAAGTTCCCTCAGTACAATCGGTGCAACTTTTTGCAGAAGATAGGAGGGTTGACCAATACTCATGGGGATTCCTCCTTATGGTTATAATGGAATATATTTACAATAAAAGGATATGTTTTTTTGACGGAAGTGTGTTTGTCTTGATTTATTTATTTTGCAATGATTTGGGACTTAAGTAATGTTTTGCATGAAATCTTCAAGAACTAAAATCGCAAGCAAAACGTAAAATAATCCATATAGAAGGCCTTAGATGCATAAAAACGCCAATAAAAGGCGATTGCTTACTATATATAGTGTTGATAAAATAAGGAATATACAAGATATAGGAAGGATGAGGGTATTGCGCTGTCCTTTTTGCCAGAGTGACGACACGAAGGTGCTGGATTCCAGACAAATTGAGGAAGGTACTGCTATCCGACGCAGACGGGAATGCGATGTCTGCACAAAGCGTTTTACGACGTATGAGCGCTACGAGGATTTTCAGCTGATTGTCGTGAAAAAGGATGGCAGAAGAGAGCCCTTTTCCCGTCACAAACTATTGTCCGGATTGAACAAGGCCTGTGAAAAGCGCCCCGTGTCCACTGAGCAGCTGGAAACAATGGTCACTGATATTGAAAGAGAAATGCGTGATATCAACGACCGTGAAGTGCCGAGCGAATTGATCGGTGAGGCCGTCATGAAAAAACTGTTTGCAGCAGATGAAATTGCGTATATTCGCTTTGCTTCTGTTTACAGGCAGTTCAAGGATATTCAGAAGTTTATGGAAGAGTTGAACGGACTGGTAAAGCGTCGCAAATAAAACAGTCCCCCAATTGAGATCCTTGCGATAAAGACAGGATATCCATGCAAATAAATATATATGGGAGCAGGAGGACTAAGCCATGTACGTTGTGAAAAGGGATGGAAGAAGAGAAATTTTTAATCAGGAGAAGATTCGCAAGGCGGTAGAAAAGGCTTTTATCGCTACCGAAACCCCCAATGTCACCAACTGGGCGAAGATCGTTACCGACAGGGTATTCTCGGAATTGGAAGCTGCTTACAGTAAGAATGAAGGCTTCCAAATCGAGCAGATTCAGGATAAAGTTGAAGATGTCCTGATGCAGACAGGAAATACCAATGTCGCCAGAGCATATATAAGATACCGCTTCCAGCATGAAATCATTCGAAATCAGGAAAGCGCCAAAAACGATAACAATCAATTATTCTCTGATTACCTGGGGCTGGGAACCTGGGAAATCAAAGAGAATTCCAATATGGGATTTTCGGTTCAGGGGCTTAACCGGTTTGTAACCAGCAAAGCGACTAATGCTTTCTGGCAGTCCCTGCTTCCGTCTGAAGTCGGCAAAGCGCACGATTCCGGTGCTTTGCATAATCATGACATGGGAGATCTTGCTCCATATTGCGTCGGCTGGGATCTCAAAGACCTGCTTCTGGTAGGTTTTAGGGGAGCGGAAGGTAAAACGACCTCCAGACCGGCCAAACACTTTCGTTCCGCACTCGGACAGATCGTTAATTTTGTATATACCTTACAGGGAGAAGCTGCCGGTGCTCAGGCACTCTCCAGCTTTGATACCTATCTTGCTCCGTTCGTCAGAGTGGATAACCTTGATTATAAACAAGTCAAACAGGGGATTCAGGAATTTATTTTCAATGTCAATGTCCCGACCAGGGTAGGTTTCCAGTCTCCATTCTTTAATATTACGCTCGATGTGCGGGCGGCCGAATCAGCCATCAAAGATGAGCCCGCTGTCGTTGACGGCAAATTCCTGGATACGCCGTACCGGGAATATCAAGCTGAGATGGATATCATCAATATGGCGTTCTGCGAGGTCATGCTCGAAGGTGATGCTGACGGCAATATTTTTAGCTTCCCGATCCCGACGTACAACATCACGAAGGGCTTTGACTGGAACAGTGAAGTTTCGAGAGCGATCTTCAAAATGACCGATAAATACGGAATCCCGTATTTTGCGAATTTTATCAATTCCGATATGAATCCGGAGGACGCCAGAAGCATGTGCTGCCGTCTGCGTCTGGACAACAGGGAACTCAGAAAACGCGGAGGTGGCCTGTTCGGAGCCAATCCGCTCACAGGAAGCATAGGGGTTGTAACCCTGAACCTGCCGTTGTACGGCTATCTGGCTAAAGGCAACTGGGACCAGTTCATCACGCTGATTGATAACCACATGAACATCGCCCGGTCTTCGCTGCAGACCAAACGCAAAACGCTGGAGATCCTGACGGACAATGGCTTGTACCCGTATACCAAATTTTATCTGAGGGATATCAAGAAACGTTTCGGCAAGTACTGGACGAACCACTTCTCGACGATCGGTCTGGTCGGCATGAATGAAGCGATCCGTAATTTTACTTCGGACGCCGATGACATCACCACTGTTTTCGGACAGAATTTTGCCAAGGAAACATTGAACTATATGAGAGACCGCATCCAGGAATTCCAGGAGCAAGACGGAGACCTCTATAACCTTGAGGCAACGCCCGCGGAAGGTACGAGCTACCGTCTGGCCAAAATCAACAAAAAGCATTATCCCGATATCATTACGGCCGGTGACAATGAACCCTATTACACGAACTCCACCCACCTGCCTGTGGGCTATACTAGCGACCTGTTCCGCGCCGTGGAGCTTCAGGATGACCTGCAGACGCTTTATACCGGAGGGACCGTGCTTCATGGCTATCTTGCTGAAAGTCTCGATGATCTTGCCGTCGCCAAGGCTGTCGTACGCAGGGTATTTGAGAACTTCCAGCTGCCGTATTTCACGCTGACTCCGACCTTCAGCATCTGCGAAGACCACAAATATATCAAAGGTGAACATTTTAACTGCCCCGAGTGCGGCAGGGAAACCTTAGTCATGACGAGGGTCACCGGCTTCTATAGACCGATCTCCGCCATGAACCCTGGCAAACAGGAAGAGAAACAAGAAACTGTCAAATACCGTGTTACGGGCGTCACGCCAAGTCTGTTTGACGGCGTAGCAAAATAACAACCTAAGTCAATAATGCGAACTTTGCAGGAATGGCATAAAAAGGGATGGATAAAAGATTATGCTGATGGATATTGAACCTTTTTCTCTGGTAGATTATCCCGGTCATATTGTAGCAACCGTCTTTTTTGGGGGATGTAATTTCCAGTGCGGTTACTGCCAGAACCCTGCCCTGGTCGATGTGAAGGAGAAGCCGCAGACTTCTCCTTCCGCTGTCATAGAATTTATGAAGACCAGAAAAGGGCTATTGGACGGAGTATGTCTAACGGGCGGGGAACCGCTTTTATCTTCGGCCCTTGTGCCTTTGGTTAGGGAAATCAGGGAACTAGGTTTTAAGGTGAAGCTGGATACAAACGGCTGTTGCCTTGAAAAACTCCAGGAAGTTGCGCCTTGCTTAGACTATATTGCGATGGATATCAAGTGCACTCCGGAAAAATATCCGGAGCTGACCGGATGCAGGAACAGTGGCGACAAGGTATCCGAAACGATCGGATGGATCAAAAACAACGGAATCCCCTATGAATTCAGGACAACAGTGCTGCCGGTCTGGCATCCTTTTGAGGATTTAACTGCGATCCGTAAGCTTCTCGGTCAGGAGACCAGCTGGGTGCTCCAGCAATTTCGCCAGCCCCCCCAGGGAGTCCTCGATGGAAAAACCTATGAAGCATACCCGGATTCCTGGCTTAAAGAAATGGGAGAGAAGCTAAACTGCCCAGTCCGTGGCTTGAAATAAAGAATTAAAGATTAAGGATGATCCCTGTATTGAACAGAGATCATCCTTTATTTATTCTTGTCAGAAATACTTTTGAATACTACTTTTGAATATTTGTCTTGCTGCTGTAAAAAATGTTGACCATATCTCCATGGAATACTAAAATAGTAAAGAATGGTATTTTTTTGAAAAATATTCACCTTCTTGTAAGAGTGAGGAGAAAAATATTTATCAATGCCTGTAAGTATGCATCTATAGATAAAAGGGTATCCGTACACTCCTTAAGACACTCCTTTGCCACCATCTACTTGAGGTGGGCATGATTTAAGGTATATCCAGGAATTACTTGGACACAGCAGTTCAAAAACAACGGAAATATATACTCATGTTAGCATAAAAGATCTTGGTAAAATCAAAAGTCCTCTTGACAGCATTGGAGAAAGCTGGAATAACAGCTAAAGGAAATATTCCCGAACTAGGTTCGTAAATACCTCCATATTCAGATATAATACGAACCTAGTTCGGGAAAAAGACGTTATCGGAAAGATGAGGCTGAGACCGCCGCATCCATGCGGCGGATTAATTTGATGAAAAGATATGTGGTGATTATAGAAGTTAAATAGACAATGAATAATTAAGGAGGCTTTGGAGATGGAAGAGAAAATTGAAAACGCGTCTGAGACAGTTCAACCTGAAAGTGGTAACGCTTTATTGGAGTCCCAAGTAAATACTCAAGATGCACGTGATTCAAAGAAGGGTAAGAAAAAAAGGGCAAATAGAGTAATACCAACCTTATCCTACGAAGAGAGCTTAACAATTGCTAATGGAATATGGCAATATGCATCCGGTCAAAAGATCAGAAGAATAACATTATTTGATCAAATTGGAAAGTCACCTGATAGTGGTCCTAGTAGAACTTTAGTAACAACTTCTTCAAAATACGGAATTACAATAGGGGGATATCAAGCAGATTATATTGAATTATCTCCAGATGGAAATATTGCTACAAATCCTGACGAAATCCCTTCAAAGAAAGTAGAAGCAAATTTTAAATTAGCTATTGAAAGCAATGATTATTTCGCTAAATTATATAATCAATATAAGGACATGAAACTACCTGCCAAGTCCGTAATGATTGATTTTCTTAGAGATCAGGGTTTAGAAAGTGATGATTGTACAAGTTGTGTAGAGCTATTCATTATTAATGCAAAATATATTGGTTTAATCAGAGTAATAGCAGGCTCTGAAAGAATAATCTCTATTGAACAATTAATTGAAGAAATGAGTATAAACGCAAAGGAAGCTATCGTTCCCAAAAATGAAATTCTTGATAAAAAGCCAAAGATGACAATTGAATCAAAGCCATTAGCAAGTGTTACTTCAAATAATGATGGAGACAAATGGTCTAGAACTTGCTTTTATATTACCCCAATTGGACAAGAAGACTCTGAGGAGCGAAACCATTCAGATTTATTTCTTAATAGTATTGTAGAACCAGCATTAGAGGAATTTGGGTTGAATGTTGTGAGAGCTGATAAAATAAGCACTCCAGGGATGATAACATCGCAAATTATTGAACATATTGTTAACTCAAAACTGGTAATCGCTGATTTATCATTTCATAATCCCAATGTATTTTATGAGCTTTCTTTAAGACATACATTTAACTTACCAACAATACACTTAATTAGGAAATCTGACTATATACCTTTTGATTTAAACAATTTTAGAACAATTGTAATAGATACTACAAATATTTATACCTTAGTACCTCAGTTAGAAACATACCGTACATCAGTGGCCATGCAAGTAAGACAATTAATGGAAAGCCCAGACATAATGGAGAATCCAATATCTGCATATATGGAAAAGATGGGTAAAAGCACTAAGATAAAGGAAAATAAATAGAAGAAATATATTATTAAGGGTGCGACTTCCTGTCGCACTCTGTCTATGGGGGCCTCATCCATCCGATAACAGAGAAGTCCCGAAACTTAGAATATATGAAAGTAATAAGACGCTTCGGGACTTCTCGGGACGTTAAATGAAATGCGGCGGAAAGTGCCGCGCCATCCTTGGCGCGGATTAGTAGAAGAATTTTTAGATTTACAGGGGGAGGAAAAAGGTGTTTAAAGGAACTATATTTGTTGATGGCTCAAACTTCTTAGGTTCGCTTAGTAAAGTAGGTATACAGATTCAGATTAAAGATTACGAGACATTTTTTAGGTATGTATTTGACGAATCAGTAAAGATATGGAGTGAATGCCTCAGGGGTAGTAGTGTTACAACATTAATGAATAGAGTTTATTGGTATGCTGTTGGCAGTATTGACATATGGGATTTTAATAAACCAGAAACTAAACAACATTTATATGAAATTTTTAATAAAGAAAAAGAACCTAAGAAAACTTACATGAACTTAATAGGAAAACAGAATGCTGGTATGCCACAAAATGAAGTTGCACAAAAAGCTTGGGATGTGCTTTTTGAAGAAACAAGGGCATGGTATCAGAAAAGAAAAGCAAATATTGATGGTTTTGGGAACTTCTATACTGGATTACAACGTAGTTCGGATTTTATAGAAGTAATTAGTTGCGGTCATTGGAAAATAAAACCGTTAACCAAAGTGATTCTTGAAAAAGAGCTTGATACACGTATGGCAGTAGACATAGTTACCTTAGAAAGTATTTATGATTTTGCACTAATAATATCTGGAGATGCAGATGTTATTCCTTCTATTGAATACATTAAGAAAAGAGGCAAGCATGTTGGTGTCGTTGAGTTGATTAAAGGGTTTCCTCCCGAAAGAAAGGGACAACAGTTTTCGAATCGGTTAGGAACGGTTGCAGATTTTGTCGTTAAAATTTATGAAATGGACTTGGTTAAAAATGGTATAGCATCGCAATTGACAGATGATAAAGTGATTAAATCTTATGAAGATATTGATTAGCAACTTATTGATTAAGGCGCCCCATCCGTGGGGCTCTGGCTCCGCGGGCCCGCCGCACATCAGAGAACACAGAGTTCCCAAAACTTTGATTATATGAATGTAGAATGACGCTTCGGGAACTCTTGAACGTTAAATAAAATTGGTCGCAAAGACCGCGCCGTCCTAGCGCGGTTTCATAAGGGGTAAAATTATATATATATGAAATGGAGATGATTATTATGGTAAGAACAAATCTCAGAAACGCAATCAAAGAATTAAAAAAAGTAAGGATCTCTTATGAAGGAACAGAAAGAATTGTACATCCATATTTAATTGGGATTAATAAAAAAGGGAATGAGTCATTGAGAGCATATCAAGTGGGTGGATTTAGCTCTTCTGGTCACCTTCCAGAATGGCGACTATTCTTGCTTGATCAAATAGATTTTGTGGAAATTATTGATGAATATTTTCAGATTAAGAATGATTACAATCCTGATGATAAAGGGATGACTCAAATTATTTATAGAATTGAGGCCTAATATTTGATTTAGAAAAAATTTAATACAGGGGTAACAAAAATGAAAAAAATGCATTTGAA
Source organism: Dehalobacter sp. TBBPA1 (assembly GCF_040931655.1). Classification (NCBI taxonomy): domain Bacteria; kingdom Bacillati; phylum Bacillota; class Clostridia; order Eubacteriales; family Desulfitobacteriaceae; genus Dehalobacter; species Dehalobacter sp. TBBPA1. Next base: position 584,589 of record NZ_CP162385.1, read on the forward strand.
CCTTGCAAATTGTTACGGAATTTCAAATATAACTCAAGTGCTAGATTTTACCATTGATAATGCCGTAGTTTTATATGCCCCTAATGGAACAATGAAAACATCATTAGCAAATACATTTAAAGATTTGTCATTAGATAGGCTGCCCTCTGATCGAGTTTATGGATTGCCAACAATTTGCGAAATAAAGGATGAAACAAATAACCTTATTGACAAAGATGCCATACTTGTTATCAGTCCATTTGAACAAACATTAACAAAAGAACAAGGAAAACTTATGGCTGATCCAATATTGCAACAAAGATATATAACCCTTCATGCTAATTTAATTGAAACGAAACAAAATTTATTTAATAATATTAAACAGCAACTCAATTATAGTTTAAGAACAAAATTTGATCCGGAACAATCTATTAGTGAAGATTTTAAAAAACCAGTTAGAGACATTTATGAAACATTAAAATTGATTAATGATGAAATAGATATTGGCAAGAAAAGTAGCTTTTTAATTTCTGATATTAATCATTCTGTGCTTTTTGACCCGCAATCCTTGGCATTCTATAAGAAAGATAATAATGCAAAACTTATTAAACAGTATTCTGAAAAATACGAGGAGCTTTTGAATCAATCAAAATTTTTACACAAGGGAATTTTTGATCATAAAAATTTTTCTAATGTTGCTAAAAATTTAAAAGAAAATGGTTTTTTTAAAGCAGAACATCAAGTTATTATCAAACCTAAAGAAAAAGATGACTCATTTCCCACAATTACCAGCGAAGAACAATTAAATAAATTATTAGAAAAAGAAAAGGAAAAAATATTAAATGACGCTGAGATTAAAAAGATATTTGATAAAATCACTTCCGAAATTGACGCAAATAAAGGAACAAAAGAATTAGATGTTTATTTACAATCTAAGCCTGAATTGATCATTGAACTGGAGAATATAGAGGAATTCAAGAAGAAAATTTGGATTGAAGTTTTCAGAGATAATATTTCTGAATTCAAAAAATTGATTGAATTATATGATAAAACATTTGAAAAAATAAAGGAAATTTATCTAGAAGCTAAAAATCAAGAGACTCGATGGGGCCAAGTACTGACTATTTTTAAGGAACGATTTCATGTGCCTTTTAAGCTTGAACCTAGCAATCAAGAAGATGTTATTCTTCAAAACAAGATGCCTATTTTTAATTATATCTTTGAAGATAAGAATAATGGAGCTAGACAGATTAAAGAAAATGAATTGCTCGATATATTAAGTACTGGGGAAAAAAGAGCATATTACTTATTAGATTTAATTTATAAAGTAGAAATTTTACGTAAAGAAGATAAACCTGCTTTGCTGATCTTAGATGATATAGCTGATTCTTTCGACTACAAAAACAAGTATGCGATTATTGAATACATAAACGATATAAAAAACACTTTTAGTTTAAGTGGTAATAAATTATTTACAATAATAATCTTAACTCATAATTTTGATTTTTATCGCACCTTGGGGTCAAGATTAGTGAATGGTAGAAACTGCTATATATCTTCAGAAACAGAAGATAGTATCAAATTGACTCCCTGCAACTATATTAAGAATTATTTTAGTTATATCAAAGACCAATGTTTAATTAACTCTAAAACATTTATTATTGCGGCGATTCCTTTCGTTCGAAATCTGATAGAGTATACTTACTCAGATACTGATCCTGAAATCACCGATTATCATAGACTAACAAATCTTTTACATATTAAAGAAGATACTTATACTATCTCGATGAATGAATTACAGTATATTTATAACAAATACTGGCTCAATAATGGGGGCGCTTTTGCGACTGAGATAAAGGATAGTGTAGTAAATATAATAGTAAGTGAAGCAAACAAAATCTCAAGTGATCCCAATTTATATAATCAAGTAAATATTGAGAATAAAATTGTCCTATCAATTGCAATTAGGCTTAAAGCAGAAGAATATATGATGGAGCAAATTAAGTCACATGTTACTAATGGAGTGAATATTATCAAAGAGATACAAGACAATATTAACCAGACTGGTCAGTTATATTCAAAATATAAGCAGTATGTTTCTAATTTTTCAAACAATCATTGTAGACATCTAGAAAAAGTCGTTATGATGACTCCTGAAAACATTCATATGAATTCATTTATGTATGAGCCAATACTAGATATGCAAGGTGTACATTTAGCTGAATTATTAGCTACTATTAATTGCTTGGAATGATAGAATATCAGTTATTGGAAGAGGATAAAATTTGAGGTGCCGCCGTCCGTGGCGTAGCTGAAGCTGTGGGCGACCAACTTCATTTAACAGAGTGTTTACGACACTTTGCCAATATGAATGTGGTTGGGACGCGTCGTAAACACTCGAGACGTTATATGACATATCCGCAAATATGGGGGGAGTGAAAAGCTCTGGCTATGAAGTCAGTATATCAGTCTGAAAGGCCAGTGACTCGTTCAAGGCTTCGACTGTTTTTTGGAGGGCTTTACTTTACCTGGCGTCGTTACTTCCAATGGTTTTTTGTCAGTTCGACACAGTATGCGACTACTTTCCAGACAAGTCAACTTCCTTTCAAGGTGGCTGATCATTGTACCCCATTGTATCGGCGCCTCCGAAATGTTGATATGTGGTTGCAGGAAAACAAAGTGACCAATTTAAAGTTGGCTACGGCTAAGATAAATGGGCTAGTTCTTAAACCAGGAGAGACACTTTCAATCTGGCGTTTGGTTGGCAAACCAACTAAGGCAAAAGGTTACTCAGAAGGGATGGTCCTAAATAACGGTTCGTTTATTCCTGGAGTAGGAGGGGGCCTATGCCAACTATCGAACCTTATTTATTGGATGACCTTACATACACCATTACTAATTACGGAGCGGTGGCGTCATACTCATGACGTATTTCCGGATGCCAACCGGACTCAACCATTCGGAAGCGGGGCTACAGTTGTTTACAATTATATAGACCTCCAAATAAAGAATGAGACACAACACAGCTATCAACTTCTAATAAGGGTAGGAGAATCGGACTTAGAAGGAGAATGGCGAAGTGAACAACCATTGCCTCAAAAATATGAAGTTTACGAAAGTGACCATTTGATCAAACAGGAATGGTGGGGCGGTTACATGCGTCACAACGTTATTAGGCGTAAGGTGTTTGATCTAAATAGCAATCAAATAGGTGACGAATTTATAACGGAGAATCATGCAATTATGATGTACGAACCCATGTTGGCAGGAGGTACGGAGGTTGTTTAAGTATGCGTTTGGGGGCGGATACATCACATAACAGAGGGTTTAGGGACATCGGAGAAAATATGAATGTAGTAACCAGACGTCGCAAACCCTAAGGACGTTAAATGAAATTGGTCGCAAAGACCGCGCCGTCCTGGCGCGGATTGTGAAAGTAGGTTTGGGGATTTTTTGACTTGAAGTTCTAGTAATTTATAAAACAGGGAACTGTATTTCTATAATATTGTTTTATCATATCCACTTGGGTTTCTAATTGAGAGTCTCTGGTCGAATGTGCTAATTACGATAAAGGAGAGAATAAATTAATGATAGCTCAACGCAACGATTTTACTTATCGACTTCTTATGGATGCTGGTATAAAAAAAGGGCTACGGGTATTGGATGTAGGATGTGGTTCTGGAGAGGTAACTTTTCTAGCGGCAGAAATTGTGGGTAGTACAGGAGAGGTAATCGGGTTTGATTCGAATGAAACTGCGATAGCTGCAGCACGGGATTCTGCCGTAAAAAACCAATTCGCTAATACAAAATTCATAATAGCTGAAATTGACAAGTTGCCGCAAGATCTTGGCCGGTTTGATGCTATTGTTGGACGCAGGGTCTTAATGTATCAACCAGACGCAGTTTTTAGCATTAAGAGCCTCTTGCCCTACCTAAAGACTAAAGGATTAGTTGTTTTTCAGGAGAGCGATTCAATGGGGTCGTTCAAGGATGTAGATTTAATGCCATTACACACACAGGTACAAACTTGGATCTGGAATACTGTGGCAAAAGAAGGCGGCAATATTCATATGGGCATGAACTTATATTCAGTGTTTAAACAGGCAGGGTTGACTATCTCCCAGATAAGGGCGGAGGCAGTCTTACAAACACTGGAAACTGGTAGCGACCTTGCATGGGTTGTTCAAAAGATGCTACCCCGTATTATCAAATTGGGTGTAATTAATCAAAAAGAAATTGAAATTGATACATTGGAGGAACGTTTGAATAGTGAACGGCAGAATGCTAATACAGTATTTGTAAGAGATATGGCATTTGGCATCTGGGCAACTATTCATTAATAATAAGCTCAATACAAACCCTCACAATTGAGCGTTCTACGAAACCGAACGCAATGGCGCGCCGTCCTGGCGCGGTTAATGGAATAATATCATAGCTATTTTCCAATAGTAAGATTGATAATATCTGATCAAATAGTGGAAGGGAATAGCTATGGATGAGAAAGTAAAAATGATAAATGGAGAGCTATATAAGGCTAATGATGAAGAGCTTTTCAGAGAACGACAAACTGCAAAGAGAGCTCTATACCAATTTAACTCCTTACACCCAGATGAAATCGAAAAGCGAGATGATATTATCAGGAGTTTGTTTGGTAAGGTAAGGGATAATTTTTTTATTGAGCCACCGTTCCACTGTGACTATGGCTATAACATTTACATAGGAGAGAATTTCTACTCGAACTATAATTGTACTATCTTAGATTGTGCCAAGGTTTTAATTGGCGATAATGTTTTGTTCGGACCAAATGTTAACCTTTTTACAGCAGGGCATCCTATAAATTTTGAGGTACGTAACGAAGGTTTTGAATATGCTTTACCGATAGTTATAGGCAATAATGTTTGGATCGGTGGAGGAGCAATCGTTAATCCGGGAGTTACTATTGGTGATAATGTAGTAATAGGTTCTGGAAGCGTAGTAACAAAGAATATTCTATCTAACTCTATTGCGGTTGGTAATCCATGTAAGGTAATACGAATAATTTTAGACACAGATAGATTACATAAAGACAATTGTTATTGAGGGGCCGCCGTCCTGGCGTCTTCAGAATTTGGGGGCGTTCGGCTTCGTATAACAGAGCACTCCCGCAACTTAGACTAGATGAATGTTAGAAGACGCTGCGGGAGTGCTCAGGACGTTATCTGTAATGTCCATTTCGGAGTTGAATTTTGAGCTTCGTTTTGGAAACAAGAAAAGACCTGCAAGAGGTCTCTCAGTTATTTACTTCAATTATTCTATTAAGGATTCTAAAAAATTCATCTCCGTCTAATTCTCCACAATAAGAGCCAATCTCATCTTTGTCAATTCTATGAAGTTTATGAGTTTTGACATAAGATAGACGGGATAACCCGGCTTCTTTCCATTTATAAATGGGTTCTTTAAATTGATCGAAGTACGTTAGTGGGTTATTTGGTGGAGAACTAGTAATTTCGGCTATTGTGAGTAGATTAGAATCTTTATCAGAGTTAACAACAAGGACGGGTCTGACCTTCGATTCTTATTTATCTTCATAATAAACTTCAAGCCAATGAATATTACCAGTATTAACCAAAAAACTATTCAATAATATTATGCCCATTCAATGGAATTTAGAAAAACACAGAAGAATGGGATAAAATGGTATATAATGAATGGGAAGTCTTAATTATATATTCTTTGGAGATGGACACTACAGATAACAAGGTTTTACCGTAACTTAGCCTATATGAAAGTAGTATGACGCTACGGCAAAACCCAGCCGTTAGTGCGCCATTTGGGTCATAATAAGGAGGAAAAGAAGATTGAATATGCGTAAGACTGCGAGTCTAGCCTGTAAAATTCTTGGCATATTTTTCATCATTCAAGGGACAAATGTATTGTCAAGTATACTTATATATTCTGTGTCAACGCCTAATGCTGTAGTTCATGAGAGTTTATTAAATGCTATATTTTCATTAGTTTATATTCTTTTTGGTTTCTTGTTATGGATTTTCTCTGGAAAATTGTCTTTGATATTGACAAAAGAAGAGCATTATTCAAATGAAGGCTCAGGCTTAAGGTCTGTTGATTTACAGAGAGTACTTTTTTCGGTTCTGGGTCTATATTTTATTGGGCATTCAGTGCCAAGGTTAGTTTCAGCATTAATGAGCATGTATCCCATGAATGGAATTTCTACAACAAGAGTATTATTTAGTTCGATAGGAATAATTACAGAACTTATCATAGGATTAGGAATATTTTTTGGTTCACAGGGGTTAGTCCGACTTTTAGATTTAATTAGAACAGCTGGATTAAAAAGAGAGAATAACTCGGAGAACGAAGAATGATTGAGTATTCCTCGGCCAACGGCGCATAACACGCCTTTCCCAAAACTTAGCATAGATGAATATGACGCTTCGGGAACGGCTAAACGTTCGTGCGCCAAGCAAAGGTTGGTACTTCTTACAAGGTGAAAGTCATTGTTGGGCAAGGTTTAGCCAACAACCCATATCGCGTGTTACGCCGAAGCTGGCAACAGTAAGGTGAAGCGTACACAAAGAAATTATATAGGCCATAGGGAGAACCGTAGCTCAATAGTAAGTGAATTCTACGGTATTAAGATTATGATGTTTTGGAATGAGCATGTTCCTCCACATTTCCACGCAGAATATGGAGAGAATAAAATATATATTTATTTTGTTGATGGAAAGATCAAGCTTTTTGATGCTTCCGAAATTATCAAAAAGGGAGTTTTTCAACAACTCCAGAACATCGAGTTATTTATAAATTCTTGTACTGTTCTGCGTATTTCGGCGTATCCGGACAGGCATTCCGGAGGCATCCGGACACCGTTCCGGAATTATCCGGACAGTAAACCGGGAACATCCGGACACTTTGTCGGTTAGTTGTTCATGTAATTTGTAGTAGCCCCAATGCCTTGAAGCATACCCCAAATTATGGATATGGTCAACAAGAACCTTCGCCGTCGTGGTTGTGGAGAGTGTGGTCAGGCTCTTTTAATGAATACCCCATGCTGCCTGTCCAAGCTTTGTGGTCAACCTGGAGCGTAAGCGCAGGGTTGTCCCCAAAGCGGCACTATCCACAACCTGTTTTCTAAAACGACAGATCCTTGATCATCTTTTTGGCAGTCACTTCTCTCATAGATATTTTGGAATCCAAAGGCAGGATGTACGCATTATGAATCACACGGTCCATAATGGCATCAGCAATTGTTGGATCCGGGAACAGATCATACCACTGTGTATGAGAAACCTGGCCGGATAGCACCATAGAACCTTTGTTGTAACGGCTTTCAGCGATTTCCAGGATGTCTCGGCTTTCTTCAAGCGAGTAAGCTTTCAGACCAATGTCGTCTAGGATCAGGAGCTTGATGTTTTGAAGGCTTGACATATACCGGCTATACCGGTTTTCCTGTTTGGCTTCCTGAATTTCTAAAAGTAATTCAGGCATTCGGAAGTATTTAGCAGGATAACCCTGCCGACAGGCACTATTCCCTAAGGCGCAGGCGATGTACGATTTACCGCTTCCCGTTTTGCCGGAAATTACAACGTTAAGTTTTTGTTCGATGAAAGCGCACGTCGCCAGGGTTTGGATAACCTTTTTGTCAATAGTACGATCGACGGTGTAGTCGATATCCTCAATGCAAGCATCCATGCCAAGCGTAGCCTGGCGCAAGAGCCTCCCGATCCGGGCATTTTTCTTTGACAACCACTCGCGTTCTACCATGAGTCCCAGCCGGTCTTCGAAGGAAAGCTCTCTTAAATGGACATCCGGATCACTGACCATTTCGGCCATGACTTTTAGCTTTAAACTTTTCAGTTTCTCCACGGTAGGATTGTTAAGCATGGATGCCACCTCCCGCGTAGGAACGGCTTCCTCGGACGTTAGCATGTGCAACGATCTTGCAATCGTCAGCCTTTAGAACTTTTGCGGTTACCTGTTTCAGGATGATGTTGAAGTACTTGAAAGTATACGTCCTTTTAGCAAGTGCTTCTTCACTGGCTCTTTCCATAGACTCAGATGGATAGCTTTTACTCAGTCTCATGATACCCATACAAGCCCGGTAGGTTTGTACCGGATATTCCCGGCTTTCAAGGACGTGTTTAATGAGTTCCAGCGTGTTCGGACCGATTGTTTTGGCCCAGGACAGAAAACGCTCTGAACTCCAGCCCGAGACGGCTTTATGTCCCTCCGGCATATGATCCGGCAGTGTCGTATACCGCTTGTAAGGGTTATGGTTTCTTGGGAATACGGCGATCCTTTCGCCGCTCACATAAATTTCAATCGTTTTGGAGGTGGCCCGGATGGAACATTTCTGTCCAACATAGGTGTAGGGGACGCTGTAGAAGAATCCCTCATAATCCACATGGTAATTGAACTGGATTTTGGTCTCTTTCCACTCGGCAAATTCATATTTCCCGGCAGGCAGTGACTGCAAACAAGGTTTGTCGATCTTTTCAAAGGCACTTACCCGGTTACCTTCCATCTTTTGAAAAGGTCGCACGATGAACTTGGCCAGTTCTTCTTTGATCGCCTGGTTGAGCTCATACAGGCTGAAAAACTGTGTGTTTCTTAAAGCCGCGATGATCTTTCTGGAGACATTGCCGACCATATTCTCATCCGCTGCTTTGTCTTTTGGCTTGGCTGCCCGGGCTGGGATGATTGTTGTGCGGTAAAATCGTCCCATTTCGTTGTAACTCTTGTTGAGCACCGGATCGAACCGGTCAGGTGTGGTGACGGCAGTCTTTGTATTATCCGGGATCGTCACTTTCGGAACACCGCCATAGTATTCATACGCTCTGATATGAGCATCAATCCAATTCGGCAGCTTCATGTCGTCATAGGCATAGACAAAGGGGTAAGCACTAGCCGGAAGTACCGCTACAAAAAGGTAAACCGTTTTGATTTCCCCGGTTTCCGGATCCACATAAGACATGGTTTGGCCGGCCCAGTCGACCTGCATTTCTTCGCCTGCTTTATGTTCGATATGCATGGTGAGCTGATTGGCCTTCTTGAATTTACGGTACCGGTCGCAAAACTGCGTGTACATGATACCGTCAGGATGCTTATGTTTATATTCTTCCCAGAGAAGCATCAGGGTGACACTTCTTCGCTTCATCTCATAGAAAACATATTCCATATCCGGTTCGGGCATTGTATGTTTACTGGTTATCGGCGGATAAAGTAGTGACAGCAATTGTTTGTCCGTTAGTGTTACGGGCCATGTGACTCCGGCATCTTCCGCTCTTTCAAGCACTTCCGATACGGTGGATTTACCGCAATCGCAGGATTTTCCGATTTCTCTCAAGGATAGACCGACTTCATGTTTTAATCTCAAGATTTCTTTGACTTTCAGCACTTCCAGCCTCCTCATCGTGTTGCCCCTTTCTTTCTTCTAAAGAAAGGGTACCAGTTAGCTTACTAACTCGACAAGGTGTCCGGATGCTGCCGAAATGCTGTCCGGATAATTCCGTTTTACTGTCCGGATGTGCCCGTTACGCTGTCCGGATACTGCCGGAATCGGTGTCCGGATGTGTCCGAAATATGCATACTGTTCTTAATGACACTTTGGCGCGACATCGTGTCGCGCGTTTTGCAAGAAAGGATTTGGGGTGAAAAGAACGATGCTAAAATACCCATAATAAACGGTTGAAAATTCCCCACAAACAACGTACTCTTCTCCACAGGAGGAGAGGCAATTAATGGTACAAAGTGAGGAATTTTTTATGATCAGAGACTTAAAAAGCAAAGGAATGAATGTCACTCAAATCGCTAGAGAACTAGACTTAGATCGAAAAACAGTATCTAAGTGGATAAAAAGCAATGAGCTTCCAGCATATCGGAAGAGAGCCCGATCCAAAAGCAAACTGGATAATTACACGACTTACATTGCTCAGAGAATGAACGAAGGCTGCGTCAATGCCATGATCTTATTTGATGAAATCAAGGCTATGGGCTATCAAGGCCGGATGACAATTCTCCGAGATTTCATGAAACCGCATCGAGAGCAAATGAGAGGTAAAGCCTCCATACGCTTTGAAACCCCACCAGGTAAACAAGCCCAGGTTGATTGGGGTGAATTTAAGATCTTGAAGGAAGATGGAACGTTTATTAAAGTTCATGCTTTCATTATGATCATGGGACACTCCCGGAAACAATTTGTTGAATTTACCGAGAACGAACGTATTGAGACACTTATCGGTTGTCACGAACGGGCTTTTACCTTCTTTGGTGGTGTACCGGAAACCATACTTTACGATAACATGAAAACTGTAGTTAAACACAGTCACCAGACTGGCACAAATAAATGGAACGACAAGTTTTTGCGTTTTGCTAAGCATCAGGAATTCAATCCGTTGCGCTGCCGTCCCTATCATCCTCGTACGAAAGGCAAGGTAGAAAACGGCGTCAAATATCTGCGTAAGAACTTTTGGCCGAGAATTCGAACCGTATCGAGTCTGGCCGATTTGAATGGAGCAGTTAGGTTATGGCTGGATACAGTCTGCAATGTCCGACTACATCAAACAACTCGTGAAATTCCATTCGAAGCTTTCAAACGTGAGAATCTTAAACCTATGAATCCTGAGTCATTCTTACTTCATGATCTGCAATCCCGAAAAGTAATGAATGACTGCACCGTTAGCTACGAAGCAAATTTCTACTCCGTTCCGTACCGTTTTGTGGGCCGACGCGTTGGAATTCGGGACTTAAACAACGGGCATCTGGAAATCTACGATGAAACCGGTATCTGTATTACGTCGCATGTAAAACTTTCCGGTAAATACCATGCTCTGCACAATAAAAAACACTTTGAGGGATTACAGACATGGTCTCAGAATAAAGTTGCCGCCACAGCACCGATTCTGATACCAGAACAACCACCCAAAGTGTATCAAAGACCACTACAGGTCTATGATTCGCTCATAAGCGAGGTGACACAATGATTCACGAGCGTATGCATGAGGCTTGCGAAATCCTCGGCCTGATCCATATGGATGCCGTGTATGATCACCACGCGGAAGAAGCTTCCAAGGGTAGTATATCTTATCTTGAGTTTCTGGACAAGTTGTTGTGGGCTGAGATTGAAGCCAAGCGTGAACGGGCTGCGAAAGCAAATATGAAAATGGCTAAACTGCCATACGTAAAAACACTTGAAAAGTTTGATTTTGACTTCCAACCCAGTGCAAATGCCAGAAAAATAAATGAACTAAAAACCTTAGGATTTGTAGCCCGATCTGAAAACGTGGTATTCCTTGGTCCGCCTGGTGTTGGCAAAACCCACCTAGCAGTAGGACTTGCGGTAGAAGCTATTAAAAATGGGTACACGGCTTACTTTCTAAGCGCCCATGAGCTGATTGCGATGATTAAGGAGAACATCATCTCGGGGCGGATTCATCGTAAGATTAAGACCTTGTGTAAACCCGGCATCTTGGTTATTGATGAAGTCGGGTATGCAGCGATGGATGATGAAACAGCGCATTATTTCTTTCAGATCATCTCCAGTCGTTACGAAAAGGGATCGATTATCCTGACTTCAAATAAATCTTATGGAGAATGGGGTGATGTATTCGGCAATAACGTTGTAGCTACGGCTATTCTTGACCGCTTGCTGCACCACTCTACAACCATCAATATTAAGGGAGACAGCTATAGGGTAAAAGAAAAGAAAAAAGCTGGTTTCTATGATTCAAGTAAATTTGAATCAACTTCTGCCGGCTAATTGGGGAATTTTCAACCGTTGTTTTTGAGGAATTTTGCACTGGTGTTGACAGGGGTAAGGGAATGAAATACGTTTGTTCGCTAATAGTCGTGAAAAATATGCAAAGATCAAGAACTTTTTATGAGAAGTTAGGTCAAAAAGTCAAATATGATTTTGGCGAAAACATAGAATTTGATGGAGGTTTCTCTATTCATTTAGAAGAACATTTTTCAAAGTTACTAGGGATAGGACAATACAATATCCTAAAGAAATCGAATAACTTTGAATTGTATTTTGAAACAGAAAAAATCGGCAGGGTATATGATGAAATGAAAGAAGTTGGAGTAGAATTTATTCATGAGGTTAGAGAGCAGCCATGGGGGCAAAGGGTAATGCGGTTTTATGACCCGGATTATCATATTATCGAAGTCGGGGAATCAATGGAATCTGTAGCAATTCGATACTTCCAATCTGGAATGACGGTTGAGGATATTTGTAGGAGAACATCATTGCCTGGTGAGTTTGTTCAGAAAGCAATAGATTTGAGGGAATAGTGAATGTTCAAGGGCCTCCCATCCGTGGTCGGCTCCGAATTCTAGACCGTCCAACTTTACATAACACGCAGTTCTCGCAACTTTACATAGATGCATGCGGTCATGACACATCGGCAATTCGCGGGATGTGACTCTAAAATCTGGCTTTCGGCTATATCAAGAAGCTATATTGTCTTTTCCCGTGAAGGATTCTCCGGATTTCAATTATTTCATCAAGTACAACATAGAAAACAAGGTAATTTCCTATTACTAAAATGCGGTAGTTTAGATGCATAAGGCGCATGTCTTTGGGAACAGATCCAATATATGGAAAAGCTTCAAGCTTAGAAATTGTTTGATCGACTTCGTCTAGGAAATCATGATAAGACGTATTTTCCTTATATTGTGTAATAAACCTCATCCTAAAGCATCCCAATTTTGAAAGGTGATTTGATAGGTTCATAGACAAGCATTCACCATCTGAAGCCCGTCTGCGTATGCTGTAATTAAAGCTACCAAAAAGGCGGGAATAAAAATGAATGAACAAATCACTGAACGTACGCCGGTTGTTATTGCAGCTGAGATTAATAGAATCAAACAACAGACTTGTAAAATTATGCTTACCAATGCCATTGAGGTTGGCAAGCGCCTGAAGGAGGCCAAAGCCCTGCTTCCGCATGGAGAATGGGGAAAATGGTTGATCGAATCGGTGAGCTATTCCCAGCGCACAGCCAACAGACTAATGCAGCTCTTTGAAGAATATGGAGATAAACTGTTCGCTTCCATCGGTGACGGTGGCAGCTCAAATTCGTCAGCGCTGACGAATTTAACCTACTACCAGGCTCTCCTCCTTCTGGGGATTCCGGAAGATGAGCGGGAAAAATTTATCTTGCAGCATGATGTTAAAGATATGACTTCCCGGGAGCTTGATCAGACTCTCAAAGAACGGAACCAAACCGCTCCGGAGAAAGTGCAGGCTCAAGTCACGCCCATACCAAATAATCCTCAGGATATCAAAATAGAATATATAACCGTCAAAAAAACCGACAAACCAAAAAGTGGGCCAAAAACTGCAGTCCCCTCAACCTTTACCACGGAGTATGAAGAAAAATGCGCCGCTTGCTGCAAAACGATCGCCGATACATTCTACGAACTGCTGATAGCGCTCGGCCAACTGGCCAGACTTGATCCGGCGGTGAAGGAAAAATGCAGCAAAGATGCGAGCCGGCTTGCAGAAAATATGGTCGAAAGGCTTAAAGAGTGGCCGCCTGTTGTCAAGACGAATATGAAGGTTGAGACCTACGCTATCCATGAAAGGTGGTAGAATCGCCAACTCCTTACCAAAAGGAGAAGGCAAAACCAGACCACTGGGAATCTCGGCAGTCAAAGACACAGCATTCTTGCGGCTGATCAACAAATGGCTGTAAGGTTTTACAGAGCACTGGCCGGAAGACTTTGCAGATAGAATGGATAGAAGAGTGTTTTGCCTAAATACGAAAGCTTTGTTTTATGACATTTTTTGGAGACGATATGTAGAAGGCTAAGAAGTTTATCTTTGAGAATTTGGTTTATTATTAAATTCATAGTATTTAGCTATGATTAACGAACTTAATACACCAAGAACAATGAAGTTAATAAGTGCCATTAATGTTGAACTAATCTCACTCCGCATCCAAGGTGCTATGTTTACCAGTGTTTGCATTATTCCAGTATTACCAATATAAAAAAGTGAGGATACGCCTAAACCTTTAATTAAATAATAGTCTTTGCCAGTTAATCTGATAACAATAGTAACAATAACGCCTAATCCAGACCCAAGAAGAAACTGAACGATGTAACCTATTAGAATTCCAGCTGGGGTATAGAGAACGTCAGTGTTTAGCAAAATGTTTCCAGCTACTACCCAAGGTGGCGTAAATTGAATACCAGATAAAAGAAGTATCCAGTCCATTAAAGTCATGACAATTGCTGCAAATATTCCACTGATTGTTCCGATAGTAATAGTATCATTATATTTTTTCAAAGTAGTACCTCTTTTCTAACAGAATGATACAAATATAGTCTGTTCAGAAAAAGAGAATTTTATCAATTAACTAATTAAGTTAAGCCCTATAGACTTTACGTATGAATAAAATGTTTTTAGTATAAGAAGAGTCGCCCTCCATTAGCGACTTCTCAATCTGGGGGGCGAACAATCTGGGTCATTTTTAAAACTTTTAATATCTTACATCGGAATAATGGAATTGGTGATAGAAGACAACTGACCTTCCTCTTGGACTTCAAGGTTAATTTGACGGGTAACCTCAGTGATATCCGGATAGAGGGTAAAGCGTGTCACACCATAATGCTCAAGTTGAGAAGTGATCAATGGAATTTTGTTGGCAGCGACACAGATCTCAAGGAGATAGTCCGAAGCGTCTGAGAAGAGATTCAATGGGATAATCTCTTTATCATGGGGGAATACAGTAAAAACCCCTTTTTGAGCGACAATGTGTGGATTGTTCAAGGGGCCGATGACAGCGGCAGGCTTCTTATTGGCAAGGATTTCAGCGTTCGGCCCAAAGTAGAGATCAACGATCTTCTCATCTACATTGGGAATATAGCCAGCTTTAACAAAGCTATGAAATGAGAATGCTTCATTGAGCAGAACGGGATTTAGAATCCAAACTGCAGCATCTTTGCCAACATCGTTAGCACCCCGACCATCCAATGCAAAGAAAAGCGCAGTAAGCGCATCTCGGCTCCAATCCAATAGTCGGGTTGGTACTCCGTAATGCTGCATCATAAAGAGCCAGTGCCAATAAGCTGCCGGACCATTCGGAATGGGAAAAGAGGGCAGTTCCTGTACGAAAGGAATAGCATAAGATTTGAACTTAGATAAATAGATAATTTCCATTTGGGGATTGCGCCCTCTTCGTGTGATGCTGGGTTCTAAATTGAATGCGTTTTGGTTTGCCGGTTGGTTTTGACCACGGTACCATAATTCACATCTGCCCCCCGCGGGGCAGATTTTTTGGAATGCATAATCTACAGCTCTTAAATAATCTTCAACACTTTCAATCCGAGTCACACAACGAGTAACTGGACTTGATTGTTGTATTTCAGTAGACATTTCCCCACCTCCTTTATAAGTTATGAAAAGTAGGACAGGGAAGTGCGTGTATGGAGTTGTCATTTGAGTGAATGTGTAAATCTACCGACTTCCGATGACAGCCGGTTCCCGCCACTTGGAGGATGATATTAATACATCAAAGAAGAAAATAATGGAAGATAGTGTAAGCTTAGGATACAATAGGGGTATCATCCCTTTTCATTATCATAGATGCCGCTGAAAGCGACATAAGGACGAGTTAGGTGACAGACCATGCGAGATTTGTAAGGGACTAGTTTTTGGAGTTTTCACTTAAAAGTGAAAGTACTGGCCAAAAGAAAGGAAGAAAAAATGATGTCTAAAATTCTTATCCTAGGTGGGACAGGTCAAACTGGTAAATTGATATCGCGTCATTTATTGGAGTATTCCGAAGCTACCGTTACAATTGGGACACGATACCCCGACAAGGCGCAGGTATTTGTTGATGAGCTGAATCAACATTACCCCGGTTTACGTGCATCGGCTGTTTATGCAAACGCATCAGAAGCAGAATCCTTACGAACAGCGTTTAAAGACCAGTCTATCGTTGTGGTCGCAGCACCAACGACCGCCTATACCGAAATCGTGGCCCAGGCTGCGCTTCAGGCTGGGATTGATTATCTCGATGTGCAGCTTGGCTCTAAGAAATTTGCTTATTTGCAGTCCCTTGCTACAGAAATCAAAAGCGCTGGAAGAACTTTTATCACGGAGGCCGGGTTTCATCCTGGGCTCCCTTCCGCACTGGTTCGTTACGTGGCCACCCATATGGACTCGATTGAAAGCGCCATAACAGCTGGCTATCTCAATATGGGGAAAGATCTTCCTTATACCGAAGCAGTTGACGAATTGGTTGAATGTTTCAAGGAATATCAGGCTCAGGTCTATAAGAACGGACAATGGACGAAAAAAAGCTCGTATGAAATACGTAAAATAGATTTTGGGGGCGACATCGGATTGAAGCAGTGCTATTCCATGTTCTTTGAGGAATTGCAGCCGCTGCCGGAGTTGTACCCCTCGCTCAAGGATCTTGGCTTTTATATATCGGAGTCACACTGGGTGACAGACTGGGTGATCATGCCAGTTGTCTGGATGTGGCTAAAGATCATGCCAAACGCTGTCAGATCCATTGGCAAGCTTTTATGGTGGAGCATGGGCACTTTTCACAAACCGCCATATCGGGTTGAACTTCTGGTTAGGGCATCTGGATCTAAAGATGGGCAGATGATTCAACCCCACGTCAGCGTTTCTCATCCCGATGGTTACGAATTAACAGCTATCCCTGTTGTTGCAACTTTATTGCAATACTTGGATGGCTCTGCCCGTAAGCCTGGACTTTGGATGATGGGGCACTTGGCTGAACCGAATCGTCTTCTAAAGGATATGGAAAAAATGGGTGTGAGGTGCATATCAAGCTTTTCCTAAACGGCAGCTGCTTATTTGAATGTACAATCTGCATTGGACTTTACAAAAAATTGAGTCAAGATTGAGTCAAGAAGGAATTTGTCAAAATACCCAGAAATAACAATCATAACCATGTAAATATTTATACAAGGAGTAATCACATGGAAAGATTAACAAAAGCATTAGAAAGCAATGGTCTTTTTATTGTGGACGATTTTCAAATACAGCATGATGCAAACGGTTATTCTGGGGAAGCCATTAACAAACTGGCAAAGTTCGAAAATTTTTATGATGATTTGATATTCAAACAAAGTGAAATCTCTATGGGATTAGAAAAGCTAAGATTTGAAGGCAAAACGAATTCAGTAAAATTCAAGCAACTGCTGACGAATAAAATGACCAATCATACAATATTAATTCTTTTGAAAACGTATGGATTGCAGTAAATGGAAAAGATGCTAATAGAATTAATGATTCTTACAGTTGTCATTCATATTGTCGATACCCTGGCCTACTCTGTACGCTTGAATTCCGTAAAGAGCGGACAGGTTGCTTTATCTTTTTCACTTTTCAACATGTTTGTTCTTGTTTCACGGACAGCCAACATGTTTCAGGGACCGTTAATTGCAAGCATTGTTGGTTTAAGTATAGCGCAAGGACTGAACCCGATCAGTGATTTGCGGTCGGTTATTTTTGCTGCGACAGCGGGGACCCTATTTGGAATCCTGCTCATACCTACATTTTTAAAGATATTTGAAGTTGCTGTCAAACGTTTAGAATTAGCCGGTTCTGTACCTTCCTTAGTTGTCGAGGCCCTGCAGGCAAATAATATCAAGCGAATTGTAAAAAGTGCTGTACGGCCTTCGAAGACAATGCTGGAAAGACTAAGGTATAGAGAGATACCCAAAAGGTTACTTGTTATCAATGTTTTGGTTACAGGTATATATACCATTGGGGTCCTTGCCGCTAATTACTCAGCTCTTCTGGTTCCGGAGCAAGCAGCACTAGCAGCAGCAGCTTCATCAGGAATCATTAATGGCATGGCAAGTATTCTACTCACTTTTTTTATCGACCCAAAATCGGCAATTATTACAGACCAGGCATTGAAAGGAATAAGGCCTTATGCTGATGTGAAAGCATTGGTCATTATGCTTATTGCTACAAAACTAATTGGCACATTATTGGGGCAAGTGCTGTTTTTGCCGGCCGCCCAGATTATTGCAAGCTTTTACATGTAGTATGACGCCTGTTCATCATGAATATTAGCAAGGAAATAAGAGCCTGTTTATTAATGCGATAGGGAACTGAAAATAGTTTTCACAGAAAATAAATATTGGAAGAAGGAATTAGCCACATCACCAAGAAAGTAAACAATAATTTAATAAAGGGGGTCATTTTTTTGACGACAATGAGCTCAGTCAATGATTTTCTAGACCAGCGTACTTTAGCGGTGGTCGGGGTATCCAGATCCGAAAAGAAGTTCTCGCGTAGGCTGTATAGAACGTTAAAGAAGAGAGGGTATAATGTTTTTGCCGTAAATCCCAATATGGACAGTATTGACGGCGAGATCTGCTATGAGAACCTTCAGTCTTTACCGCAGAAAGCCGATGGCGCAGTGATCGTCGTCCCTCCGGACCAAACCAATAGGTACTGTCAATAATTTTTCGCAAAATTGATTTTCTGCTTGGTATAGATTTATATATATTGACCCCAGAGCAAGACTTGATATGGGGGCGGCGGATGCTACCCTAAATCAGGGGATGGGGCTTACCCAAAAGGAATACATCATTTGAGCCACATCCCGCGACCCATTGAAGCATCCGACGTAGGGTCCCATGTCAAGTCTACCCCAGAGATTTCTAGTTAAATGTCGGCATTAACCAGCTAAGCTATTTTCCTTGTTCATTTCTTCAAGATGCCTCATGCTCATATAAAGTTTAGTTCCCCAAGCTTTACTAGCCACATGTCGGAGTCGCGCACAGACCAGCATCAATGCAGAGTTGCCATCCGGGAAGGTACCAACTACGCGGGTTCTTCGGCGGATCTCCCGATTCAGCCGTTCAATAACATTGTTGCTGCGCAGTTTTGTCCAGTGAGCTTGAGGAAAATCCATATAGGTCAAGGTTTCTGAGATACTATCCTCAACCTTCTTGGCTGCTTCTTTTAATTTCATGTCTTTAAGTTTCTTTGCTACAGCGATAGCTTTCTCTTTGGCCGCCTCTTTATCTTCCTGAGCATGAATAGCTTTAAGCATCGCAGCGACTTCTTTCATCTTAGATCGCGGGGTCACTGAGAATACATTCCGGTAAAAATGAACATGACAACGTTGAAATTTAGCTTCCGGAAAGGTTTCGGTCACTGCTTCTAAAAGTCCTAAACACTTGTCGCCGATGAATAATTGTGTTCCTGTGAGTCCGCGGTCTTTTAGGCTTTTGAGAAATTCCTGCCAACTGGCTTTGTCTTCCTTCATTCCTTCAGCAGCACCAATAACCTCTCTATATCCGTCTTCATTGACGGCCAAAGCAATGAGAATCGCGACGTTCTCGTATTCACCGCCCCAATTGCGCTTGAGATAAATCCCGTCAACATACACGTACGGATATTTGCCCTTCAATGGCCGGTTCCGCCAGGTTTCGATGTGACCGTAGACTTTCTTGTTTAACTGGCTGACCGTTCCGGCGGATACCTTCGTCCCCCAGAGTGCTTCGGTGATGTCCTCCACACGACGGACGGATACACCAGCTAAATACATCTCAATTAGGGCTTCTTCTACGGAGCTTTCGCGGCGTCGATAACGCTCAATGATTGCTGTTTCAAAGGCAACGCCTTTCAGTTTGGGCATCTTCAATTTGACCTCTCCAGAAGTTGTGGTCAGATTCCGCTCATAATGGCCGGATCGATAACCTTTTCGTTCTTCTGATCGCTCATACCGGCCGGCATTCGTTAGCTCAGCGGCTTCCTGATCAAGTAATTTATTCAGGGTTTCCTCCACACTGTGACGGACTAATTCTTTCAACTCCTGCTTTATTGCACCTTCATTTAAGTGTATAATTTTCTCAGACATATTCGCAGCTCCTTCCTGGTAGATTTTGTGTGGTAACTTTATCATACCAAGCAGTTGCGTTTATGTCCTTATTTTTAGGACAATTTATGAATTTGCGAAATTAATGATACCTTATCAACCAATAAGGTCGTTAGGGACGCGGTAGAAGCTGGAGTCAAGCATATCTGGATTCAGCAGGGGGCTGAATCCAAAGAAGCTATAGACTTTTGTACGGAAAACCAGATAAACGTCATCCACGACCAATGCGTCCTAATGTTTGCAGAACCATCGTTTCCTCATTCATTCCACCGGTCCGTATTGAAGGTGTTTGGAAAACTTCCGAAATAATAGGTTAGCCGGCTCAAAAAACATTTGAGCCGGCGTTTTTTTTTAAGAAATGGACAGCTTCACTCGACAATGGAAACAATAAAGGTTGTAAGATCTTCGACAAGGTTATATTCCTTAGCCCGGACATGGGCCAACCCTTTGTCAGCGATTAATATCCTGATAATTGGGCGCATCGGCAAACTTTTATTCTGGTCAACCACAATCCCAACTTCACCTGTATTGAGCTTAACGGTACAGCCGGTCGGATAGGCTGCAACATGCTTTAAGAACGTTACAACCAACTGCTGGGAGAATAGTTTGTTTGCACATCCCATTACAATTTCACAGGCTTCATGCGGGACGATCCGGGAGTGGCCCGGGCCATCATTGACCAGATTATCATAGAAGTCGGCCAGCCCGACGATTTGAGCCAGGATATGGAGGTGCCGGCCGGACAGCTTCCGGGGATAGCCGTTTCCGTTCAACCATTCGTGATGCTGCAAAGCAATATGCGCACTCAATAAATTCAATTCCGGTTTGTTCCGAAGTATTTCAAATCCATGTACAGTATGCGTCTTATATAGGTCATTTTCCTTCGGAGTAAAGGCCTCACGTTTGGCGACAAGCTCTTTTGGCAGTTTGACAGTCCCGATATCGTGAAGCAAAGCCCCTACCGCCAGCGCCTCCAGGGTATCTTTATCCAGTCCCAAAGCTTTGCCCAAAATGGTCGCAAGGACACAAACACTGACTGAATGCGCATAAACTTGATTGTCATAGCTCCGCATATCTGTCAGGCTCAGAAATATCTTTTCTTGAAACAGGACGTCCCCGATGATGTTGTTTACTGTCTTTTTTACCTGAAAACCATTGAGATCTTTACCGATTCGTACCGCTTCCGCTAAATGTTCAATGGAGTTCATTGCCTCCCGCCTGTTTTCCTCGGAAATAACATCCTCAATAACGATATCCTTCGTTTCGTCATCGTCCACATAGACAATACTAATGCCCAGTTCTTTTAACCGGTCGATATATGGCTGGGTCAGCGTGACTCCTTTCCCAAGCAATGAACGGCCGTTATGCGAGAAAATGGTTCGTCCCAACACGTCTCCCTTTTGAAGCCGGTTTACACTTACCTGACGCAATTGTAATCTTCCTTTCCGATAAATCAGTGCTAGCTGAAGCAACAAAAAAATCACCAGCAGATTGCATGGCGACATTCAAAACAAACCTGAGCGGATTCGGTAGCCTGGCAGTCATCAGAATTATTCTGGAAGACCCATAGCTTTGCGTCCCTGGCTTTCACCAAGTTTGCCATTGTCGTTGCTCCTGTATCCCTATTCGATTGATATTTCGGTCACAGAACTATTGTAGCACATCCCTTTCAGGTTCTACAGGGGTTATTCGAAAAAATATTCTTTATTTTGGCGCCAAATGATCAATGTTTCTTGGTTTAGCAGAGGAATCCGCTTAAATTCGTATAACTAATTAATGATGTTTATACGCGTGTGGATCGGTACAATTCCCGTTAAATAAGCCTATTCCGTATGCGTTAATAAGCAAGATCGTGAAGTACAGAGTTGCGGAGAACTGTTCTGCACGGGTTGAACTCTGATTTTTATCAAACATTGCTATCAGGAGATGTATGCGATGGTCAAATCAATGGTAAGTAAAGAATACAGGCGGAAATGCGCCGACTTTTCATTATGCGGATTGAATTGCTGTCTTTGTCCGCGTTTTCATACGGACGGTTCTTCAAAGTGCCCCGGCTGCGGGGGTCCGGACTTTTTTTTGAAGCATCCTTCCTGTGCCGTAATTACCTGTAATAAAAAGCATGAAAATGTTGAATACTGTTTTGAATGCAGTGTCTATCCATGTGAGAGGTATCAGGCTCCAAGCGAGGCCGATTCTTTTATATCCTATCAAAATGTGTTGCAGGACCAAGCCAAGGCTAAAATGGACCTTCAAAATTATCTTGAAGGACTGACGGAAAAACACAAAATTTTAGGCGAACTAATCGCGAATTACAATGACGGCAAATTAAAGGGATTTTATTGTCTGGCGGTCAACCTGCTGCCGCTTTCCGTCTTGAACCATATGATGGATAAGATCCATCATATGGATCAGACCAACTGCAAGGGCAGTGCTGAAGAAGCCGTCCGCTTGCTGAAAGCGGAAGCCGATCGCCTGAATATTCAACTGGTTCTTAGAAAGGCGAAAAAGGATTAGACAAGCTATTCAAGCATCATTTCTGGGGTAAATCAAAAGTTCTTAGTTTTGGAGGATCAAATATTGTCTGGAATTCGTGAACCAATAGACGTTTTTGCTGAGCAAAGATGCAGTCTGAGAGCTGACTGCGAGAACTGCTTCGGATTGTGCTGCACCGCGCTGTATTTTTCAGCTTCGGAAGGCTTTCCAAACGATAAAGAGGCCGGTCAGCCTTGTCGGAACCTGCAGGAAGACTTTCGCTGCAGTATCTATCAAGATCTTCAGGGACTGGGTCTGAAAGGATGCATGGCATTTGACTGTTTTGGCGCAGGGCCAAAAGTATCCAGGCTCAGTTACGGTGGCAGAGACTGGCGGCGATCACCGGAATCCCGGGAGCAAATGTTTGAGGTTTTCCTTGTCATTCGGCAGCTTCAGGAGATGCTCTGGTATTTGACAGAAGCAGAGACATTACAGCCGGCTCATTCAGTTCATGAGGCGCTTCGTACCCTGCGGGAAGAGACGGAACGGCTGACACTGCTCAGCCCGGGTGAGCTTCTGAAAATGGATGTGCCCTTATATCGTACCGGAGTAAATACCCTGCTGCTTCAAACAAGTGAACTGGTCCGTGTTTCTGTTTGTCAGGAGCGGAATATTCAGGCCGGGATTCGGAAGACCTTTAAGCGCAGGAGCAGTCTGATTGCTGCAGATCTCCGGGAAACGGACCTCAGAGGGGCTAACCTTAGAGGAGCCTGTCTGATTGCCGCAGACCTCAGCGGGACCGATCTGGGCGGAGCTGATTTGATCGGGGCGGATTTGCGCGATGCCGATCTCAGCGGTACTGATTTAAGCCAAAGCATTTTTCTGACCCAAGCCCAGCTGAATACGGCGAAGGGGGATAAGCGTACCAAGCTGCCGCCATCACTCTTTTATCCCAGACAATGGAGTTTGGACTGATATGGAAATGGAAATCATCTATTCATTTGAACCGGTCATCAATCAGGAGTCCCGGGTATTGATCCTCGGCTCGATGCCGGGAGTGCAATCGTTGAGGGAGCAGAAATATTATGCACATCCTTACAATCACTTTTGGCGGATTATGTATGCGCTTTTTGACGACAGCTACGGATGCTCTAATGCTGGGGTATCACGGATGGAAGAAAGTAGCAAACTTCCGGATCCTGATTATGAGAACAGGAAACAATTTCTTTTGGACAGAAAAATTGCCCTTTGGGATGTCATTCGTAGCTGCTCCAGAGAAGGCAGCCTCGATACCAATATCGTCAATGAACAAACCAATGATTTTAAAAATTTATTTATTCGGTATCCACATCTGGAATTACTTGCATTTAATGGAGCAAAGGGCTTTAATATATATAAGAGGAAAATCCGTCTGGAGTCTGCTTCCATTGCCTATCTGCAATTGCCCTCGACCAGTCCGGCCAATACGATGAAATTTGAGGAAAAGCTGACACATTGGAAAGCAATTTTAAAATACTTATGAAATCTTGAAGTAATACCCATGAAGTTTTAAGCAAGTCGTTGTGAAAGGTGTGAATTGATGGATAACAATCAGCCTGAACTGAAAGATAATTATACATTTCTGATTGTAGGGGATTCCATTTCCAAAGGCGTGATCTATAACGAGGATCAGGGGAAATATTCGTTATTGGACAGAAACTATGTTTCTCTGGTCCAGAACAGCCTGAAAGGCATGGTTTATAATGCTGCGAAATTTGGTAATACCATCAAAAAAGGTATTGAACGCCTTAACCGGGATGTCTCCAAAACGCGTCCGGATATTGTACTGATCGAATTTGGAGGCAATGACTGTGATTTTGACTGGATGCAGATTGCGAGTGATCCAATGGCAGAGCATGAACCCAAAACGGACTTCAACGTTTTCGGGAAAATGCTTACAGATACCATTATTTCGCTTAAAAACAATAATATTATCCCGGTGTTGATGACGCTTCCCCCGCTTGACGCCGATCGGTATTTCAAGTGGATTAGCAAAAACAGTAATGAGATAGGAAAAAGTATATTAATTTGGCTGGGAAGCGTTACAAAGATATACTGGTGGCAGGAACGCTACAATTCTATGATTGTGAACATTGCAGAGGAAACCAGGACGAGATGGATCGATGTCAGAGGTGCTTTTTTGAAGACACCGGATTTTACGCAATTGCTTTGTATTGATGGGATCCATCCGAATGAAGACGGGCATAAGGTCATTGCCCAAAAGGTGACGGAATACCTCAGACAGAATTACAATTTTCTGCTCAAAGATTCTTCCGCGGACACCCTTTCTTAGTACAATTAGAAAGTATAAGTTTTCCACCCTTTACGCTTTTTATCATTTATTTATTTAACATGGTACTATTCCTAGGAAGGATCAGAATATTGAAGAATTTGCTGGATATGCTCAAAAGAAATAAGACCCCGCTGATTGTGTTAGGTGTCATTATTACGGTGTTGCTCATCATTAAACTGGTTCTGGTGGATATTGTCTATATTGGCCATCAATACGAAAAGAACAGGATTATTACCCCATGGGGGGAAAAGATAAAATCGGCAAACCTGTCTGTAGATTATACAATTGAACAAGCTCTTAGCGATATAGACAGTCTCGGGCTGAATACCCTGAACGTCCCTGTCCAAATTGATATTCCGTCGTTGACAGCCAGTACGATGTGTATCAATGCCGAAAGTGAAAAGAAAGCGGTCCGGCTGATTAAACGCTTAAAATATAAAGGAATTAACGTCATTCTGGAACCTTATCCGTATATTCAAAACGGTGAGAAATATGAGACGGATCTCAAGCCGGATGATATTAACCAATGGTTCTGGAACTGGAAACAGGTCGTCCTTGCCGAACTCATCCGTGATGTGGCTAAGCCGAATAAAGTCTACGCCCTATGTATCGGTTCCAACTTTGATCAATTCGAGGATCAATGCGGTTATTGGACCGATGTCGCGGATTTTGTCAGGGCGGGATACCCGGGCAAAATGACTTACCGGACAAACTGGTGGTATACAGCTGAATGGAATGCCGGGCAGAATTTGGCGTACGATACCTACATTACAAAATTAAATAATCCGCTTCTTGGAAAAGTGGATTTTATCTCTGTGGCAGCTTATTTTGAATTGACCGACCAGGAGACCAATACGGTAGATAACCTTGTAAGCTCGATCTATAAGACCCGAATTTTCGACCGAAACCAGAATATCTATGATGAATTAAAGCAGCTGTCTGCGAAATGGAACAAACCTGTATTCTTTGGTGAATTGGGTTTCCCAAAAAGAGACGGTGCTGCAGTTCATCCCTGGAATCCCTTGCCGTCGGAAATAATTAATAACCAGGAGCAGGCAAATTGCTTTCTGGCTTATCAGCAAGTGTATGAAAAAGAAACCTGGCATCTTGGGTTTTCTGTTTTTGCTGTGGGCAAAGATGATGAAAATAAAAATTATTACCCGAGCGAGCAAAGCAAGCAAGCCATTAAAAGATGGTATGCCGAATACCAGCATACTGGCAAGGAGCAATAACGTGCCATGGACGGTACTATAGCCGAAAAGCTAAATAAAGTATTTGGCTTTTGCTCCGGGGAAATGACGGTCCATAAACGCCAGAAAGGAAGTCTTTATTTCCTCCATTTCAACGGGTGGGTAGACATATTTTCCGTAGCCGAACTGCCCGAATTTAAATTTACGCGAAGCTTCATCCATCGGTAGGCTTGTCTGCGGATAGATATTTAAAATATTGGACTTGGCCCGGGAAGAAAAACGATGTGTGATAAATTCAAATGTAAGCGCTGCAGGAGAAAAGTTTGCCGGAGAAGCGGCTTTTAACTGCTCTGCCAGGTCAGCAAAGAGCTTTTCGTATTGATCCATCCAGTTCTCGAATCTGATAATCGGGGCAATAATAAAACCTAAAGGGTAGCCGGCGCCAAGTACTTTTCCGGCTGCCCTTATTCTATTTTCAGCGGATGGTGTCCCATGCTCATACTTTCTGATGATTTCTTCGCAATTCAGGCTGAAACGAAACCTGGTATGGCCGTGATGTTCCAGATCCAAAAGGCTATCGACGTCAGTGAATTTTGTAACAAAGCGGAACCTGCCCTGAGGCTGTCTTCCAAAAAATTCAATGCTTTTTCGCAGACTGCCTGTATATTGTTCCACCGGGATTGGGTCGGAAACTGCGGCTCCTTCGAAATAAGTGATCTCGGGTAAACGTTCCTGGATTAAAGTTTGGGCTTTTTCAAGCAGTTCATTCATATTGACATAGATGCGGATGTACGGTCTTGCACCCAGCGTCGTGGCTAAATAACAATATTCGCACATCCCGGGACAGCTTGTGGTCAGCGGCAGCTGATAATGAGCCGAGGGTTTGCAGGTTTGAAACGTTTTTCCGCGTTTGACACCGATCACCAATGTTTTTTTGGCTTCAAAATAGGTTTTGGCAGCAGTATCCCCGCTCAGACCGGTTATTCTGTTGTGAGAGCTTGTCGCTTTGACCGGAATCTTGATTTGCCGAAAATAATCAACAAGCTTCTTCCCAAGTGGATAATTCAGGGCTTCAGGCTCATAAAAGACCTGTTTGGGCTCGAAATTCAAGTTAATCCCCCTTCTGGAGTACAACATATTCAGGGGTACGGGCTTCTTCAGCGCCGACAGTAGAGGGTAATTCATATTTATACCCATTGATCATGGATGAGGTAGTAGCATCATCATCCAGAAGATCCTGTCTGAATACAAGGTAGAGGTGAATCAACAAAAAGACCACATAGCCCCAAGCGACAAGATGATGACTCATTCTGACCAAATTTTCGTTGTGAAAAGCCGGAATGACCCAGGAAAAAAACTTTCCGGATATACCATCCGGATTGGTGCCTATCCGCATAGCGAAACCCGTTATAATCATGAAAAAACTTCCGATCCAGATGAAAAGAAGATAAGATAGCTGGGCCAAGGCATTATGCCCGAGATGTCCCTGATGTTCTCCTCTCATAAATAAATAGTAGCGGATTGTTGACTTGAGGTCCTGCCAAAAAGCCTTCTGCCAGAAACGTATTTTGGCATATTCATTGCCTGCCCAGAACCAATAGAGGCGAAATAACAGATTGGCCGTAAAGATAAAAGCGGCTATTCCATGCCAGTAGCGAACTGATCCCATTAAAAACTGCTGGAATGCTTCTCCAGGGGTAACGAAAACAGGATTTCCGATATACAAACCTGTGAGAAAGAGTACGGTGACGGCGGCTGCGTTTATCCAGTGAAACATCCGGACAGGAAATTGCCAGACATATACCGGTCTGCGCTGCGGCATCGGAGCGGAACTTTTCTTTTCTTTGGATAAGGCCAATCGTAATCCCTCCATATCATTTAGAATGAAGTACAGATTCTCTTGGATAACCCTACTACCAGTCTGGGGGGCACAGTTCCGCAGGATAGTGTAGTGCGGCTGTTTCGACTGATTGTGCCGTCTCCATGGCACGCAGACATTGTGGCCCCTGGATTTTCCCTAGCTTAGTGGTTTTCCTTGCGGTGTTATCAGGTGTGCTGCGCAGGCGATGCAGGGGTCAAATGAGTGAATGGTCCGGAGCAGTTCCAGGGGCTGGTCGGTAGCAGCGACCGGTGTGTCGAGCAGCGACGCCTCATATGGACCTTTTTGTCCTGTAGCATCCCGTGGTGAGGCATTCCAGGTTGTTGGCACAACCGCCTGATAGCCTTCCACTTTGCCGCCGCGGATTTTAATCCAGTGAGCTAGGGCTCCTCGCGGGGCCTCAGCCCAGCCAACACCCTGCGCTTCTGCCGGCCAGCGGCTCGGTTCCCATTTTTCAGGATTGAAGGTCTGTGTGTCACCGGCTTTAATATTAGCGATTAGGTCCGCATAAAAACCGGCAAGTTGATCGACACAAAATTTTGCTTCCAGTGCTCTGGCCAGCGTTCGTCCGAGCGTTGAAAACAAAGCGTTGAGCGGAAGATCCAGTTTCCGCAGGGAGCTGTCGACCATTTCCTTGATTTCCTTATTGCCTTTGGCATAAGCAACCACGAAGCGGGCCAGCGGGCCGACTTCCATCGCATGGCCCTGCCAGCGCGGTGTTTTGATCCAGCTGTATTTTTTTGATTGATCCAAATTGTGATAAGGTGGTTTGGGCCCGTCATACGCTGGATCCGTCCGCCCCTGCCACGGGTGAAGCCCGGCATCCTTATCCGCATATTGATACCACGAGTGAGATACAAATTCCTGAATATGGTTTGGATCCTTTAGATCAAGATCATAGACTTTGCTCAAATCTCTGTTCAGGACAATCCCGCGCGGGAACAGGTAGCTGTCCGGTTCGTGGATATCGACGAGTGGTACACCGCCGTAGGCCAGGAAGTTGCCGATCCCGCCTCCCCAAAGATCTTTTTTATAAAAACTAGCAATGGCCAGAATATCCGGAATAAGAACCTGGTTGACAAACGTTTGGGCTTCATCGATCTTCGTTTTCACAAGATTCAGGCGTTCCATATTCAGAACATGGACATCATCAAGGTTGATGCTCGAAGCATGCCCGCCGACCAGATAGTTCGGGTGCGGGTTTTTCCCTCCGAACACGGTATGGACTTTGGCAATTTCTTTTTGCCAACTTAATGCTTCCAGGTAATGCGCGACTCCCATTAGATTGGCTTCCGGCGGTAAGCGATAAGCGGGATGGCCCCAGTAAGCATTGGCAAAAATGCCAAGCTGACCGCTTTGGACAATATTCTTAACTTTATTTTGCACATCCCTGAAGTAGCCTTCGGAAGAATTAGGCCAGGAGGAGATGGACATGGCCAGACTGCTTGTTGCTTTAGGATCAGCCTTTAACGCGCTTAAGACATCAATCCAATCAAAACCATGCAAATGATAAAAATGAATCACATGATCCTGGGTAAATTGGGTCAGCGTCATGATATTGCGTATGTAATTGGCATTTTTGGGGATCGGATAATTCAAGGCATCTTCCACTGCCCGCACAGAAGCAATCGCATGGATGTGCGTGCAAACACCGCAGATTCGTTGGACAAACGCCCAGACATCACGTGGATCCCTGTTTTCGACAATCTTTTCAATTCCTCTAAATGTTGTTCCTGAGCTGACGGCATCGCTGATCTTTGTACCGTCAACAATGGCTTCAATGCGTAAATGACCTTCGATCCGGGTGACAGGATCCACAACAATTCTTGTTGTCATTGAGATTCAAAACCTTTCTGCATTAGTCTTCTTTATCATTCGTCTTCTTAGTTACGTGTCTTCTTTGTTCAGTATCTGTACTTCTGTTCGGGTGGTTCATTTTCCCACGCCCTTTGGCAGCGGCCGTAATTCCCCCATGGGCAACAACACCCAGACCGGCCACACCTAAAGCGGCAAGACCGATATGGTCAGGGTTGCCGCCGATGGCCTCATTGGGGATCTCAGCCAGGTGAGTATAAAAAGGCGTGCTGGAATCATACCAATTATTCTCGGAACAGGCCATACAAGGGTGTCCTGATTTCACAGGAAAGCTGACTCCGTCATTCCATTCCGTTACGGCGCAGGCATTATAGGCGACTGGGCCTTTGCAGCCAACTTTATACAGGCACCAGCCTTTTCTGGCACCTTCGTCATCGAAGCGCTCCACAAACTGGCCGGCATCAAAGAAGGCCCGGCGGGTGCAGCCGTCGTGGACACGTTTGGAGTAAAAGGCTTTAGGACGACCCAGGCTCGTTAATTCCGGGATTTTCCCAAATGTCAGGTAATGAACGATTGTACCGGTGATGACTTCAGCAATGGGCGGACATCCGGGAACGTCAATGACAGGCTTGTTCTTGACAATTCTCCGAATCGGTACAGCCTGTGTTGGATTGGGGTGTGCCCCCTGGACACAGGCGTTGGTCGCACAGGAGCCATACGCTATCACGGCAGCTGCTCCATCGGCACATTCCTTCAGGAGCTCGTTGGCAGTCATTCCGCCGATGGTACAGTAAATGCCGCCCTCTGCCAGCGTGGCGCTGCCTTCGACTACCAGAATATATTCCCCGTAATGTTCCTGCATTGTTTTTAGACGGACAGACTCTGCCTGTGTTCCGGCTGCGGCCTGCAGCGTCTCCATATAATCAAGGGAAATCATATTGAAGATCAGGTCCGAAAACAAAGGATGGGCGGACCTGATGAAAGACTCGCCGCAGCAGGTGCATTCCTGCAGATTTAGATAAATGACAGGTGGGCGTGACTTGTTTTCCAAAGCTTCCACAATTCTGGGGACAGCGGTTGCATCGAGTCCCAGCATTGCTGCAGTCATGGCACAGAACCTTAAAAAGTCCCGCCGGGATATTCCTTTCTGGCGGGCCCAGTCATAATAGCTGCCCTTTTTCAATATTTTCCCCTCCCGATATAGAATATTGGCTTACGGAATGAAAAAAAGCCAGTCTTTTGCCAGTTCGTCGTTATTGTGTGTTCCTTAGCATATTTTATTCATTTCTTTACATATACAGGTATTTTTGTAATACGCAGGAGATAATAGGCAATGTGAGTGAGACAGCAATTCAGAAAAATTCGGAACAGCATAGTAGAATTACGCTAAAATGGATCATAATAATATCAAGGAATGATCCAGCCGAAAAAAGAAAATTGGTGATAAGAATGAACCAAGTAGTCCTGTTTGCTCTGCTAATCATGGCTATTAATATTACGTACGTATCACTGACAACGGTACGGTTTATCCTTGTGATCAAGGGCTTAAAGGAGTATGCTTCCATGCTGTCCATGATCGAAGTGCTCGTGTACATTGCCGGATTGTCTATTATCCTGAAAAACCTGGACAGTTACTGGAACATCGCAGCCTATTGCATCGGCTATGGTATCGGAGTGTATCTGGGAAGCAGGATCGAGGAAAGACTTGCTCTCGGGTACATGACTGCCGAGGTCATTGTTGATTCGCTCGATGAGACGCTTCCCAAATTATTGCGTAAGAAAGGATTTGGCGTTACGACCTGGACCGGGGAAGGCCGCGACGGGAAACGCCTCCTAATGTTGGTTCTGGCCAAAAGAAATCGGCAAAAAGAACTTTTGAATATTGTTAATGATTCCTGCCCAAGTGCGTTTATATTTTTCCAGGAGCCTAAGAATTTCCGCGGAGGATTTTGGGCCGGCAGGCGATAAGAACTCAAAACAGTAAATGGCCTGCAACGCTGATGCGGGATAGAGAAATGACGATGAGAATGTAATAAAATAGCAGAGGAGAGGGCTGGTGCCCTCTCCTCTGCTATTTTTCTGAAGGGTATGGATTAAATGATGAACAGCATTTCCACATAAGTCGGCAGCGGCCAAAGCTCCGCGTCAACAAGTGTTTCAAGCTTATCCCCATAGATCCTCAATTCATTCATCGCGGCAAAGACGATATCACGGTAGTAAACCGCATTGGCATGGACATCTTCAACGTCAGCCGCGCCCAAAACAGCTTTTTCCAAAGCCACAGTTTTGGCTTTAAAGGAACCTAAAGCCGAAGATACTTCTTTGATGACTTGTTCCTGAGCCGAGGTATCCGCAGAAGCCACGGCAGCTTTAACGCTTTGTACGGAACCGGCCAGGTCAGTTGCATATTTTGCAGATGCGGGAAGAATAAGCCTGTTAGCCATATCAATCATCGTTTTGGCTTCAATATTGATCGTTTTGCTGTATTGCTCCAGCAAAATCTCGTAGCGGGAATGAACTTCCTGTTTGCTCAATACACCGTGTTTCTCGAACACATTAACACACTTCTCGTCAATGAAGTGCTCCAAAGCTTCCACCATGGATTTGATGTTCGGCAGACCGCGTTTTTCTGCTTCTACGACCCAGTCTTCGGAATAGTTGTTGCCATTGAAGATGATACGATTGTGTTTGACCAGAATTTCTTTCAAGAGGGCCTGCAGTTCGCTGTTAAAATCGGCAGCCTTTTCAAGCTTATCGGCAATCTGGCAAATACTTTCAGCGACAATCGTATTCAGGACCATGTTTGGGCCGGCGATGGATGCACTGGAAGGAACCATGCGGAACTCAAATTTATTTCCGGTAAAGGCAAATGGTGAAGTCCGGTTACGGTCGGAGTTATCCTTCGGGATTTCCGGAAGCGTGGACACGCCGACTGTCAAAGTGCCATTTGGTTTGGATGATACAGCACCGCCGTTATTTTGGATTTGTTCGACAATATCCGTCAACATGTCGCCGAGGAACATGGAAATGATCGCCGGAGG
This sequence comes from Dehalobacter sp. TBBPA1, assembly GCF_040931655.1. NCBI lineage: Bacteria > Bacillati > Bacillota > Clostridia > Eubacteriales > Desulfitobacteriaceae > Dehalobacter > Dehalobacter sp. TBBPA1. The sequence continues at coordinate 617,177 of NZ_CP162385.1, forward strand.
AGCCTCATTCGCGCCGAGACGGTGGTCGTTTCCAGGGTTGGCGGCGGAGACCCTGAGCAGTTCGGAGTATTCGTCCACAGCTTTAATGACAGCACAAAGGAAAGTTAAGAACTGAGCGTTATCGTGCGGGGTATTTCCCGGATCAAGCAGATTCTGTCCATCATTGGTGCTCATGGACCAGTTATTGTGTTTCCCGGAACCGTTGACACCTGCAAACGGTTTCTCATGCAGCAGGCAGACCAGATCATGATGCAAGGCAACCTTTTTCAAAGTATCCATGACCAGTTGGTTATGGTCGGTAGAAACATTGGTTGTTGAGAAAATTGGGGCAATCTCAAACTGGCCAGGAGCAACTTCGTTGTGCTGCGTTTTAGCCAAAACGCCTAATTTCCAGAGTTCTTCATTCAATTCTTTCATAAAGGCAGCAATGCGCTCTTTGATGCTGCCGAAGTAATGGTCTTCCATTTCCTGGCCCTTAGCCGGAGGAGCGCCAAAGAGTGTTCTGCCGGTAAGGACTAAATCCATTCTGGCATCAAAAAAACTTTTATCAATCAGAAAGTATTCCTGTTCGGGTCCGACCGTAGAAATGACCCGGGTTGCTGTCGTATTGCCGAATAATTTTAACAGTCTTACTGCTTGTTTGGAGAGTGCTTCCATAGAACGCAAAAGCGGAATTTTTTTGTCGAGAACTTCACCGGTATACGAATAGAATACTGTGGGAATCGTCAGCGTGACGTTGCCGTTTTTCTCTTCTCTGGCAAAAGCCGGAGAGGTGCAGTCCCAGGCAGTATAGCCTCTGGCCTCAAACGTGGCTCTAATGCCGCCGCTTGGGAAAGAAGATGCATCAGGTTCACCTTTGATCAGTTCTTTGCCGGAAAACTCCATAATGACTTTGCCGTCGGCAGTCGGAGAAATAAACGAGTCGTGCTTCTCGGCAGTGAGTCCTGTCATCGGCTGGAACCAGTGGGTGTAGTGGGTAGCTCCTTTTTCAATCGCCCAGTCTTTCATTGCATTCGCAACGACTTCGGCGACATCTGGATCCAGCGCTTTCCCGTCCTCAATTGTTTTCTTCAAAGCTTTGTAAGTTGCTTTGGGCAGCCGTTCCCTCATGACGGCATCGTTAAAAACGTTCATTGCAAAGATATCCATTGTTTCGAAATCTCCCTTCAGATTTAGATATTAAATAATGGGTAAATAGATAAATAACCACAAAAAGCAAAAAAAGCAAAAACAAACTTAACCCTCAAAGCGTTTGGTTGAGGAATAAGCATCTTTGCTTAAATTACCTATAAAAATATATCAAAAAGTTAACACACTTTCTTAGAAATAACAAGTGTTTATTCCGATGTATACAAAATATAATCCGGGGATAATCCGGATTATAATTAATCCGGTTCCAGCAGATGAATCGGCAGGATAAATATGCATATAAAAAGAAAATATATAAAGATAAAATAGTACTTGAAAAAGAAGTAAATTGACAGAAGCAAATCCGATGAAATAACCGATATGAGAAAATCAATTGCCAAAGGCTCGGCGTCAGCCAAATTTTCTTTAGAAACTAAGGGGGTATTGCTATGAGTCTTGTCTATGTAGGGTTTGTTCCTCATCCTCCGATTCTCGTGCCTGAGGTCGGGCATGGTGAAGAAAAGGGTTGTCAGCAAACAGCAGAGGCTTATAGGACGCTCGTTCAGCAAGTCATTGGGATGAATACGCAGACGGTTTTGATTGTGTCTCCTCATGCGAAGCTGGCCGAGCAGGGTTTGGTAATCTTAGACGGAGACACTCTCTCCGGGAGTCTCAGCCGTTTTGGGGCAGGCCAGGTTAGCTTAAGCTTTGAAACAGATCAGCAACTCGCGGAGACCATCAGGGAAGAGATTCCTGATGCTTTTCCTGTTCGGGCAGAGCTTGATCATGGTTCACTCATTCCGCTTTATTTTCTTCATCAAGCCGGATGGTCCGGGAAGATTGTTGTCTTAAGCATGCCGATGAGCCGTCCGGAATATTACGGAAAAAAAGTCGGCCAAATTTTAAATGATGCAGCTGAACGCTGCGCCTTGCTTGCAAGCGGTGACCTTTCCCACCGGCTCAAAGAAGACGGACCTTATGGATTCCACCCTTCAGGCCCCAAACTGGACCAGCTTATAGTCAAAGGATTGAAAAGAGATACAACACTGCTCAGGGGGATTCCCGCTAGTCTTTTGGATGAAGCAGGTCAGTGCGGCTATCATTCCCTGTTGTTTGCACTCGGGGCGCGAGAAGGCGCGATTAAGGTTCTCTCCTATGAAGGACCGTTTGGTGTAGGTTATCTCATTGCTGAGATCTTTCGTTCTTCACCGATTGCAGGTTATGCCAGGGAATGCCTGACTTACTATCTTACATCCCAGCCTTTTGACAGGTTAGATATTCCTGGAGACCCTCTGCTGAAAGAAAAGAAAGGCTGCTTTGTTTCCCTTAAAAAGGATGGGGCATTGCGGGGCTGCATTGGTACGATCCAACCGGTAAGAGAAAACCTGGCTTCAGAAATTAGACATAACGCCATAGCAGCAGGTACCCAGGATCCACGCTTTTGGCCGATACAAGCGGAAGAACTGCCCTTAGTATCTGTATCTGTCGATGTTCTTGGAGACATGGAGAAGATTACTGGACCCGAAGAGCTGGATCCTCAGCGTTACGGGGTAGTTGTACGTCGGGGTGGAAAGGTCGGGCTGTTGCTGCCGCATCTTGAAGGGATTGATACGGTTGAGGAACAGGTCGGAATAGCCAAACAGAAAGCTGGTATTGATCCGGGGGAGGAAGTCGAGCTCTGGCGTTTTGAAGTCGAACGTTTTTTTGAATAACAGGAAAGAGGGATGAAGCATATGACAGGATTTTCTGAATGTCCGCTATGTCCGCATCACTGTAAACTCAAGGAAGGCCAGTCCGGATTCTGTAAGGTCAGAGGGTGTCGGAACGGTGAAATCATACCGCTGACTTTTGCTGAAGTCGCTGCGTTTCATCTTGATCCTGTGGAGAAGAAACCGCTTTATCATTTCTATCCGGGAAGCCGGATATTCTCTGTCGGCGGCTATGGCTGCAACCTGCACTGCTTCTTCTGCCAGAACCATGAGATCTCCCAGAAATATGAGCAGGGCCGCCGGATTTCCCCGAAGCAGCTGACGGAAATGGCCGCGGAAGACCAGTCCGTCGGGATTTGCTTTACGTATACGGAGCCTCTGGTTTGGTACGAGATGATCATGGAGACAGCTCCGCTGGTCAAAGAACGGGGAGGAAAGGTCGTCCTGGTATCCAATGGGATTATCGAACAGAAATACCTCGAATATCTAATCCCTTACATCGATGCGGTCAATATTGATATCAAAGGGTTTACTTCGGAATTCTACGAGAAATACACCGGTGGGAAACTGGAGTGGGTGCTAAAAACAGTTGAAACGCTGGTATCAAATGTTCATACCGAGATCACAACGCTTGTTATCCCGGACTTGAATGACAATCCGCAGGAAATTGAGGCGCTGGCCAAATGGCTGTCCGGCTTAAATGCTCCGCTGGCGTGGCATTTGAGCAAATATCATCCAATGCATAAAAGCAAAATACCGGCAACTGATGAAAAGAAATTAAAGAAACTATGGACGCTGGCCAAAGAAACCCTGCCCTATGTGTACCTTGGTAATATGGCAGGAGGAAATACGACCTATTGTCCGCAATGCGGGCAGGAAGTCATTACCAGAGACCTTCAGGTAACCATGAAAACCACGGAAGGGAAATGCGGGCACTGCGGCCGGGATATCTGGGGAGTTGGACTCTTATGACCAATGACAGGTTTAGGATTAACCGGGTATGTGTAATATTGAAGAATGTATACAGGAATGTATACATTATTTAAACGAAAAACCTCTTTACAGATTGTTTATCGGGTAATATAGTACAGATAGATCGTTTGTTATACGCAAGTCAATCAGGCAACGGGGCCTCAAAAAAGTGCAATACTTTTTTGAGGCTTTTTTTTATTAGTCAATCGGCGCGTAGCTAAAGACTTGTATCAAGCTATCTATAAATCTATAAGAAATACATCAAGAAAAGCTAAGGAGGAGAAGAAAATGAATTACACAACTGGGGATATTGGTTTTATGATTATTTCCACAGCACTTGTTATGTTAATGACACCCGGTCTGGCCTTTTTTTACGGAGGACTGGTTAAAAAACGTCATGTTTTATCCATGATGATGCAAAGTATTATCGCGATGGGTGTTGTAACACTTATCTGGGTAGTTTTAGGTTATTCGCTTGCTTTTGGGCCAGATATCGGTTCAGTCATCGGCGGCCTCGACCATCTGATGCTGAAGGGCGTAGGGCTGGAGCCGCGAACTGAAGGCGCTACGATTCCGCATCTGCTCTTCATGGTCTTCCAAATGATGTTCGCAATCCTGACACCGGCCTTGATGACCGGTGCGACTGCCGAACGCTTGCGTTTTCCCGCATTTGTTTTACTGATGAGTTTCTGGAGCTTACTGGTGTACGTTCCGATCGCGCACTGGGTATGGGGCGGCGGCTGGCTTGGAAATTTAGGTGCACTTGATTTTGCCGGCGGTACTGTTGTTCATATCAGTTCAGGCTTCTCCGGTCTGATCGCAGCACTTGTGATTGGAAAACGCATCAATAAGTCCACAGATCCGACCATTCCGCATAATATTCCTTACGTGATTCTGGGCGGCACCCTGCTATGGTTTGGCTGGTTTGGCTTTAATGCAGGCAGTGAACTGGCGGCTGACGGAATTGCAGTAATCGCTTTTGTGACCACATTTATTGCAGCTGCCTTAGGGCTTTTGGGCTGGGTCGTTGCAGAAAAACTGCACCGTGGGAAGCCTACTGTCCTGGGGGCAATTTCCGGAGCTGTTGCCGGACTGGTAGCCATTACACCTGCTTGTGCCTATGTAACAAATGCCTCCGCAATGGTAATCGGCCTTGTAGCCGGCGGATTATGCTACTTTGCAGTTGCAATCCTTAAAGATAAGCTTGGTTATGACGACGCGCTGGATGCCTTCGGCATCCACGGAATCGGCGGAACTTGGGGGGCTCTGGCGACAGGCATCTTCTGCACAACCGCAGTTAACCCTCTCGGTAAAGACGGCCTGTTCTACACTGGCGATTTCCATCAAGTCGGCATACAGCTCATCGCAGTACTAGCAACGTATATATACGCAGGTCTGGTAACGTTTATCCTGCTGAAAGTCATTGGAGCGATCACTCCGCTCACAGCTACAGAAGCTGAACAGGTCAGCGGTCTTGATACGACCCAACACGGAGAAAGTGCTTACCCCGATTTTGAAGGATTAACAGCAAATTCGATCTATAATTTATAGAAGCAACAAGATTGCGTTATAAGTGTAGACCTAAAGTATGATATGCAGTAAAGTATGATATGCAGATGTAATCTTATGAAGATAATGAGACCGGAATCCAGATGTATGCCGCCGCTAGGCTGGAAATACATTTGATTCCGGTTTCTGGCTTTATATGGAGAAAAATTACAGGTTTCTTCGCCATTGTTGTTTTGTTTCAGACCAACTAAAGCTATAATAGGATACAGGAAAAGACACAAAAGTACATATGACACAAGACAAGTCTATAATACAGAGACTTATTTAACACATGGCCTAGCAAAAGAGATACGATATTGCACGTTGAAACCGGGGTTGAACATGAATAAACGCTATTATACATTAAATGAACATTTCCGCGGATTTTTTGGCGAAAAAGTCATCAAAGTATCTTTGGATGCAGGTCTCAGCTGCCCAAACCGGGATGGGACGGTAAGTGACGGAGGCTGTATATTTTGCAGTGAAAAAGGCTCCGGCGATTTTGCAGGGCAAAGAGGTCTGTCCATTCGCGAACAGTTTAACCAAGTTCGGGAAAGGACTTTGAAAAAATGGCCAAAAGCGAAATACATTGCTTATTTTCAATCGTTTTCTGCGACGTATGGTCCTGAAGATTATCTGGGAAATTTGTACCGGGAAGCATTGGCGCTGGAAGATGTCGTCGGCTTATCCGTTTCGACCAGACCGGACTGTCTGAACGAAGCAATCCTTGATGTTCTGGAAGGCCTGAATAAGCAGACCTATCTATGGGTAGAACTGGGTTTGCAGTCTGTTCATAACAAAACTTTGGACTGGCTGAACAGAGGACATGATTTCAACTGTTTTCTGGAGGGTGTAAATAAGCTCAGACAAAGGAATATCCGGGTATGTACCCATATCATCATGGGGCTTCCCTGTGAAAGCCGGGAGGAAATGTTCAGGACAGCACAGGTGATCAGTCAAATCCCGATACAGGGTATAAAGATTCATTCGCTTCATATTTTAAGAGGGACTCCTCTTGCGGATCTCTACAGCCAGAGTGGTCTTCGGCTACTTTCCATGGAAGAATATATAGACCTCGTAGCCGATATCCTGGAGATCCTTCCTCCCGATATGATTATCCACAGACTCATGGGCGACGGACCTCTCAAAGATGTCATTGCCCCAATGTGGACCCGACGTAAATGGGAGGTCTTAAACGGCATCGACCAAGAGATGGAACGAAGAGGAAGCTTTCAAGGAATTCATTATAACGCCAAAATCCCGTTAACCTGGTAAATGCGGTTAACGGGATTTTACTTGAGAGAGTGATTTTACTGACTTCTATATGACTAAGGCATGCAATCAAACTTAGCCTTCATCAGCGTAATGATTCTCATAATAAACAATTTTCCCTTCCCACGTCTTCAAAACAGCCCGGTGTTCATCGAGGGAAAGAAGATATTGGGGGAGAAGCGGGGTTTTGCCGCCTCCTTTTGGGGCATTGATAATATAGGTTGGAACGGCCAGACCGGAGGTGAAGCCTCTGAGCGCTTCCATCACGGCTAGACCTTCCTGAATGGACGGAATAAAATGCCGGGTGCCTTTGACGTTTTTGGCGTGAAAGATATAGTAGGGACGGACACGGATTTTCAGTAATTCCTGATTCATTTTCTTCATGACATCGGGGTCTGTATTGATGCCTTTGAGCAGTACGGCCTGATTCCCAAGCACAACACCGGCTGAAACAAGCCTATCTGCAGCCTTTTTGGCTTCCAGGGTTACTTCTTTCGGATGATTAAATTGAGTATTGATATAGATTGGCGGATATTTGGCAAGTATGGCTAAAAGTTCATTGGTAATCCGCATTGGCAGGGTTACAGGGACCCTGGTTCCAAGGCGTTTGATTTCAACATGCGGAATACTATGAAGTTCAGCAAGCAGCCATTCGATGGTCTGGTCACTTAAAAGAAACGCATCCCCGCCTGTGATCAGCACATCCCGGATTTCTGGGTTCTCACGGATATAATCCAGCGCGGCTTTCAGGTCTTCTTTTTCCTTGTGTCCGTCTGTTTCGCCGATATTGCGCCGGCGTTGGCAGTGACGGCAGTACATGCCGCACATGTTGGTAACATTAATGATCAAGCGGTCCGGATAGCGTCTGGTGATACAAGGAGCGGGAGAGGTTAAGGCTTCTCCCATTGGATCTTCTTCTCCGCTTTTATCAAACAGCTCTTCTATTTTGGGTATTCCCTGCAGAAGGATGGGGTCTTCAGGGTTGCTGAAATCCATTAAACTAAGGTAATACGGTGATACAGCCCAGCGGTATATCCGTCCGACTGTTGAGATCTCATTTTTTTGAGCATCAGTTAACGGAAAAAGAGAATCCAGCGTGTTGACATCCGTGATCCTGTGGCTCATTTGCCAACGCCAGTCATCCCAAATTTCCTGGGTTGCCCCGAAGTATTGGAGGATCCTTTCCTTCTGGGCAGAATATAAATCTGTCAGATTCAGTCCGGCAGGTATCTGATTAGCTTTTTGCAGATAGGGTTCGATCCGCTGCTTTAATTCTTCGGCACGTTTAATAGAAAAATAGTGATAATCACGATGCGGTCTATATAGCTCAATTGCCATATTTAGCCCCCCTTTCAAATGCTAATTACAGAAAAAACCTCCATATCATACAAAATAGCAACGCTAAAGATTATACTGCCAACCAATCATAACATTGTAAGTTGTTGGCAGTCAAGAGGGTTAAAATGTCTGATCACGTCAAATAATAAAAAAATTTGAGGGTATGGCGCTATTCCAATATTGCCTGGGAATGGTATTTTTTTATCGAAAAGATTGTCTTCCCCAACTCCCTAGGGTAGAATTACATAAAAGGCAAAAATTTAATGCGTGCATGATAGAAGATACGGGTTGATTGACATGGTACTAGGTATCTGAAGTCAGCAAAGAAAGAAAGGGATCATATCTTGGAGCAGGCCAAATATCAGGAAATTGCGAATGAGATCGCGCATGCCGTCGTTCTTGGCGAGTTCCGTGAAGGGGATAAAATCCACGGAAGGTCGACCCTGGCAGGAAGATTCAATGTTTCTCCGGAGACGATCCGTCGGGCAATTGCTATTCTGCAAAATGAAGGAGTCGTCAGAGTAAAACCGGGTATTGGCATCATTGTGAACTCCAGGATAGAGGCCGAAAAATTTTTAAAGTCTTTTGACCAAAAAAATGAGGTTCAAGCCTTTATTGACGAGTTGAAAAGCCTGATGGAGCAGAGAAAGGAAATTGACAGGCAAATTGATGTGCTGCTTCAGAAAGTTTCGACCTATGCCGACCGATATATCTCTTGCTGGAATGACGTTGAAGAACTTAAAATTCAGCCGGAGTCATCCGCAATCGGCTGTTCCCTGAGAGAGCTTAAAGTCAGAGAAAAAACTGGAGCAACAGTCGTAGGGGTTGTCAGAAACGGCAATGAGAATTTTTCTCCTGAAGCCGACTTCCTGCTCGAAGAAGGAGATATTCTTCTCGTAGTCAGCTCGGAGAATGGCAATAAAAAAGTCCGGAGCTTATTGAAATAATTATACGAGGGAGGTGTGACGATGAAAAATATGAATGTAATCCTTGTTCTGGTCATCGCCCTTGAAATCGCTCTGGGTCTTTATTTGCAGAATACTTTTCTATTAGCCGCTTTTATGGTGATTGATGCCGGATATTTCTTCTGGTATATGAAAAATTTAGAGAAAAAGGCCGTACCGCTGCATACGTTAAGCAGGGCAGACCTGAGTGTAAAGATCGCTAACGAAACACTTCCTTACCTGCGCGGTGGTCTGAATAAACAAAACGCCGAAGCCATTGCCAAAATCATTCAGGGGATTGCTCAGGTGGCCGCGGTCTCGATCACCGATTGTGAGAAACAGCTCGCCTATCTTGGGGCAGGCTGCGACAGGCACCACCCCGGTGATAAGATCCTGACGGCAGCGACTAGAGAAGTCATACAGACTGCAAAATATAAAGTTGTTCAGACGCAGGAAGAGTTAAACTGCCCGATGTCGGACACGTGTGACTGTCCTTTGGCTGCGGCAGTCATTGTTCCGCTTTCCTGCAAAGGAAACGTTGTCGGAACATTTAAGCTCTATGAAACGAAGGGCGGAAAGATTTCTCCTGACCTGATCAGGCTTGCGCTTGGCATGGGCCAGATTTTAAGCCTTCAGGTGGAAGTAGCTGAACTGGACCATCAGACCAATCTGACGATGGAAGCCAGACTCGATGCTCTTCAGGCTCAGATCAATCCGCATTTCTTTTTTAATGTTCTGAATACAATTATTGCCACCAGCCGAACCAACCCCAACCGGGCCAGAAGACTCTTGATCCATCTGGCCGAATTTTTCCGTAAGTCTTTAAAATCTAAAGGTGCACTCATTTCTCTTCGGGAAGAGATGGAATTTGTTAATAATTATTTTGTGCTGGAAAAAGCTCGCTTTGGGAAAAAGCTGAAGATTAAGCTGGAAATTCCCAAGGAACTGATGGATGCCGAGGTGCCAAGACTGAGTATTCAGCCTCTAGTTGAAAATGCGGTCAAACATGGGATTACCCCCATGATCATGCTGAATGGTGTTGTAACGATCCGGGTCAGGGAACTCGGGCTGGAAGATGGTAAAAGCGAACTTTTTGTAGAAGTCATTGATAACGGAATGGGGATTGAAGAGGATCGGCTGAAAGATGTCCTGCTGCCCGGTGTAGGCTCAGGCAACGGTGTAGGGCTCGCCAATGTCCATGCCCGCCTGAAGGGCTTATATGGTTCAGAATACGGATTAAACATTGAAAGCAAAATAGGTGAGGGGACGACTGTAAAAATGAGGCTTCCATACAAACAGACCAGTCCGCAGCAGCCTTCTGCCGAACCCTGGATTCAGGACCCTATGTCTAGTACCAGGGCCAGAAATGGTATTTGATTTTACGAAGAAACGGGGAACTTCATTTGTATCCAGGTATAGATATTGTTGAAATAGCCAGATTTGAACAGGCCTGCCGGAGACATTCAAAACTGGTTGCCAGACTGTTTACCGACAGGGAGCTGGCTGAACTATCAAAAAAACATATATCTTCTCTGGCTGCCAGGTTTGCAGGCAAAGAAGCGGTACTTAAAGCACTGGGGACGGGACTCAGCGGTCTAAGCTGGCATGATATTGAGATCCTGCGGAATGAAGCGGGAGAACCAATCGTATATTTGAGTGAAAGGGCACAGGCTGCAGCGCGGTCGAGAGGAGCAGAGAGAGTCCGAATAAGCCTCTCTCACAGTAAAGATACGGCCATAGCATCTGTTATTCTGGAATAGATGCAACGGACGGGCATTTTAGGGTTGACATGGTACTTGGCAGTGTTCATTATAAAATAAGTAGGAAAAGTTTTTCCGAGGAGGATAGAAAAAATGCGTATTGTAAGTGCCGGACAAATGCGCAGCATTGATTCCAACGCAATCAATCATTTTGGAATCCCCGGGTCAATTCTTATGGAGAATGCAGCGTTGGCAGTAGTAAGGGAAATAAAGATTATTCTGCTGAAGGATGAAAAAAAGTCGCTTCGCGGTTTGAGAGCAGTTATTCTTGCTGGAAAAGGCAATAATGGTGGTGACGGTCTGGCAGTGGCCAGGCATCTCTGTGTATTAGGGATGGAAGTGACTGTTTTTCTTTTCGCAAATCCTGCTGAGCTTCAAGGGGATGCCAAGCTGAATTATGAATTGTTTCAGAAAATGGGAGAAAAGATCATTCCTGTCGAAGACGAAAAACAGCTTCGTCTATTCAAGCTTGCCCTGATGCAGTCTCAGGTTGCTGTTGATGCGTTGTATGGAATAGGCTTTAAAGGAGAAATTCCGGAATCCCTGGCAGGTTTCATTGAAGACTTAAACAAAGCCGATCTGCCGGTGGTTTGTGTCGATATTCCCAGCGGTCTGGAAGCAGATACGGGGAAAGTACATAGGATTGCAGTCCAGGGAGATGTGACAGTTACCTTTGGCTTGCCAAAGCTTGGACATTTTCTCGGAGAAGGATTAATCTATACAGGAAGGCTGGTCATTGACCAAATTTCAATTCCCGAAAAAGTGATAGGTGAAGAAAAGATCTTTGCCTATCTATTGACGGATGAAGTCATCCGGCCTTTGATTCCAGCAAGGCACACACTGGGCCATAAAGGTACGCATGGCCGGGCGGTTCTGATTGGGGGATCGCTTGGAATGAGCGGGGCTGTCATCTTGGCAGGAAAGTCGGCTCTGCGCTGCGGGGCAGGGCTTCTTCAGATCGTTACCCCTGAAGCGATTGCTGAGACGGTCGATTTGGGAGTCATTGAAGCTACGGTCTGGCCAGCAAAGGATTATGAAATGTTAAGCGTCAATGCCTGGCCGGTCATTCAGGAGCGGTTACAAGGAGCTGACGCTTGTGCAGTAGGTCCCGGACTCAGGCAGACGGAGTCATTTCTTAATGTCATAAAAAATATACTGATAGAGACCGATGTACCGGTAGTTCTGGATGCAGACGCGTTGAATCTGATTTCCCGCGAACCGGATGTACTCAGCTTAAGGAAAGGCAGAGGTAATCTTATTCTGACGCCTCATCCTGGGGAAATGGCTCGCATATGCGGCTGTTCAATTGACGAGGTTCAGGAGAACCGCTTAAAGATAGCGCTGGCCAAAGCCCTGGAATGGGGTACCATTGTTGTCCTGAAAGGCGCAGGTTCGGTCGTTGCTTCGCCGGACGGCAGAGTTTTTTTGAATCCGACGGGTAATGCAGGACTTGGCACAGGCGGCACAGGGGATGTGCTGACCGGAAGTATTATGTCCTGGATTGCCCAGGGTGTCCCTCCGTTAGGTGCAGCTTGCATGGGGGTTTATCTTCACGGTAAGGCCGGAGATGTTTTAAAAGATCAGTTTGGTTTATCAGGTTTCACAGCTTCGGAGGTAGCTGATTGCCTCCCAAGGGTCAGAAAAGAGATAGAGCAGTTAGGAGATTTTTAGAATGAATATTTTTCGTCCGGTTTGGGCAGAAGTTGATTTGGGGGCTTTAAGACGCAATTTAAAAAGGATACAGCAGTACGCCGGCAGTGAAATAATGCCCATAGTCAAGGCAGATGCCTACGGACACGGTGCAGTGGAGGTTGTTCGGACTCTTAAGGAAGAAGGGATTACCAGATTCGGGGTTGCTATCCTGGAAGAAGCTTTGGAGCTCAGAAGGGAATTCCCGGACATTGCCCTTATGGTTATTGGACCTACATTGTCGAAGTATTCAGAAATACTGGTCAAAGAAGAGATCATTCCTGAAATATTTCAGATTGAACAAGCTGAAGCCCTTTCAGCGGCAGCGTTGAAGCTGAATAAAACAGCGAGACTTCATATCAAAGTGGATACGGGAATGGGTAGGACAGGGTTCCGCGAAAATGCACTCGAAGATATTCGGAAAATCGCAAAGCTTCCAGGCCTTTATCTGGAGGGGATTTATACCCATCTGGCCACGGCCGACAGCACTGATTTGTCTTATGCGAAGCAGCAGCTGAAGATCTTTGATGACTTATATGAAAAGTTATGTGCTGCAGAAATAAAAATTCCGATCCGTCATGCCGCAAACTCTGCTGCAATCATGCAAATTCCCGAAAGTCATTACGAACTATGCCGTCCAGGAATCATTTTGTACGGACTTTTACCGATGGATCACGCCGGACAGGAAGCTGGATTTGAACAGGTCATGTCTTTAAAGACCCGCATTTCCCAGCTGAAGACCATCGAAAAGGGCGAGAGTGTTGGCTATGGAAGGACGTTTATTGCCGACAGGCTCACAAAAGTCGCAACGCTGCCGATTGGTTACGGTGATGGTCTGCGCCGTTCTCTGTCCAACAGCGGTGAGGTCTTGCTGAAGGGAAAGAAAGCCAGGATCATCGGCAAAATATGCATGGATCAGATCATGGTTGATGTAACAGAAATTGAAGAGATCCAAGAAGGGGATGAAGCCGTTCTGCTCGGCAGAAACGGTGACCTGTTTATTTCCGCGGATCAGATTGCTGAACAATGCGGAACGATTAGCTATGAGATCCTGTGCGGTATTTCCAAGAGAGTGCCGAGGGTGATGGTTGAGAGCAAATAGTTATTTGAGCAAGTCTGTATGTTTTTTTATTCTGGGAGATAGAAAACTTACATTTGTGGACTAAATTATAGACTGTTTTTAAAAAAAATTTAAGATTAAAAAGACCTCTTGGGTGCGAGTTGTTTTGAACATCTCAGTCCCCAAGAGGTCTTTTTAATTTCAATAGTATCAAGACTATATTATGGATATCACAAATCGGTTAGGCAGCTCCGGCTTAGATTACGCCGTGAGCCAGCATGGTGTTAGCAACTTTCAGGAAGCCTGCAATGTTAGCACCGACGACCAGGTTGCCTTCACAGCCGTATTCTTTTGCAGCTGAGCTGGCATTGCGATAGATGTTGACCATGATGTCTTTAAGTTTGGCGTCAACTTCTTCGAAAGTCCAGGAGTAACGCATGCTATTCTGGGACATTTCCAGAGCGGAGGTTGCAACACCGCCGGCATTGGCAGCTTTACCAGGAGCAAAGATGATTTTATTGGCATGGAATACTTTGACTGCTTCCGGAGTAGAAGGCATATTCGCACCTTCACCGACAGCAAAGCATTTATTGGCAACCAGAGCCTTGGCGGATTCTTCGTTCAATTCGTTCTGCGTAGCGCAGGGAAGAGCGATATCGCAAGGAATGGTCCAGATGCCTTCGAAGCCTTCTTTGTATTCGGCTTTCGGGTGGAATTCCAGATAATCTTTGATTCTTCTTCTTTCAATTTCTTTGAGCTGCTTAACGGTCTTTAGGTCAATACCGTTTTTGTCGTAGATGTAGCCGTTGGAATCGCTCAGGGCAACAACATTGGCACCCAGCTGCATGGCTTTTTCGGCTGCATAAATCGAAACGTTGCCTGAACCGGAGATAACAACGGTAGCACCTTTAAAGGATTTGCCGATGTCTTTAATTGCTTCGTCCATCAGATAAACCAGACCATAGCCGGTTGCTTCGGTACGAACTAAGCTTCCCCCATAAGTCAGGCCTTTTCCAGTAAGTACGCCTTCAAAGAGATTTCTGACTCTCTTATACTGGCCGAACATGTAACCGATTTCTCTGCCGCCAACACCGATATCACCGGCAGGAACATCAGTGTCTGCACCAATATGTTTGCAAAGTTCGGTCATGAAGCTCTGGCAGAATTTCATGATTTCGTTATCGGATTTGCCTTTGGGATCGAAGTCGCTGCCACCCTTGCCGCCGCCGATCGGAAGTCCGGTCAGGGAGTTTTTGAAGATCTGCTCAAAACCTAGAAATTTGATGATGCCAAGGTTAACAGACGGGTGTAAACGCAGGCCGCCTTTGTAAGGACCGATAGCGCTGTTGAATTGAACACGGAAACCACGGTTAACCTGAACATTTCCTTTGTCATCGACCCAGGGAACTCTGAACATGATCACGCGTTCGGGCTCGACGAGCCGCTCGAGGATACCAGCTTTTTCATATTCGGGATGTTTGGCAATTACCGGTTCCAAAGATTCCAGCACTTCCTTGAGTGCCTGGTGGAACTCGGGCTCGTTCGGACTTCTTTTGATAGCCTGTTCCATGACTTGTTGGACATAAGACATATTTTTTACCCTCCAGAAAAAATAATGTTTTTTTATCAATAACCGTATTCTACAATATTAATTTGCGTTTGAACATAACAAAACAAACAATATACTGTATTCATTATAAGATATTAGTGATGCAAAATAATGAATTTATAATATTAAATTTAAATATTTAAACATTGGCATTAAAATTATACAAAAAACTAAAAAATACAAAGATAATTAAAATGAATACAATATTTTTTAGTTAAAACAGTTATGTTGTTGATGGATTTTTGGTAAAATCGTAAAGAAACTATAGATGTAAACTCCAACAAAGGGTGTGTAATATGAAATACAATCAATTGCCAGAAAAACAGGGTCTTTACGATCCAGCCTTTGAGCATGATGCCTGCGGTATGGGATTTGTCGTGAATATCAAAGGTGAAAAATCGCACGACATTGTCGAGGAAGCTTTAACCGTTCTGGAAAACTTAAACCACAGAGGCGCCAGTGGTGCGGATGAGAATACGGGTGACGGCGCTGGTATTCTGGTGCAAATACCCCATGACTTCTTTAAACGGGAATGTGATGTTCTCGGCTTTAATTTGCCGGAAAAGGGCAAATATGGTGTAGGGATGATTTTTGCGCACAAATATGAAGATTTTCGGGTTACCCAGATGGATTCTTTTGAAAAGATTGTTCGTGAGGAAGGACAGAAGATTCTTGGGTGGCGGGAAGTCCCGATTGACAAATCGACGGTTGGCCATAGTGCCAAAGCTGTTATGCCCCGGTTTATACAGGTTTTTATCGGAAGAAGCCCTGATCTGACCGATGATATGGATTTTGAAAGAAAGCTCTATGTCATTCGAAAAAGAGCAGAAAAACTGATCATCCCAATGTGTGAAGACAAGGGAGGCTCCTTCTATGTTGCCAGCCTTTCCAGCAAAACCATTGTGTATAAAGGTATGCTTACAGCCGAACAGCTCAGGAATTTTTATCTGGATCTTTCCGACCTTGATTTTGTTTCAGCGCTGGCCATGGTTCATTCCAGGTTCAGCACGAATACCTTTCCAAGCTGGGAGCGGGCGCACCCGAACCGGTATATTGTCCATAATGGGGAAATCAATACCATCAGAGGAAACGTGAACTGGATGAAGGCCAGGCAAAAATGCATTGATTCACCGTTGTTTGATGATATTTCCAAGGTATATCCGATTGTTGACGAGTCAGGCAGCGATTCGGCTATGTTTGACAACAGTCTTGAGTTTATCCATCTTACCGGCAGATCACTTCCCCATGCTGTCATGATGATGATTCCTGAGCCATGGGAAAAGAATGATCTGATGTCCAAAGAAAAAAAGGACTTTTATGAGTTTAATAATTTTATCATGGAGCCCTGGGACGGACCGGCTGCCATGGGCTTTACGGACGGAACAGTTATCGGTGGCGTACTGGACAGGAACGGACTCAGACCATCACGTTATTATGTCACCAAAGATGATAAAGTCATCCTCGCCTCAGAGGTGGGAGTTCTCGACATCAAACCTGAAAATGTCAAGTATAAAGGCCGTCTAGAACCGGGTAAAATGCTCCTGATCGATACGGAAGCACAAAGGATCATTTCTGATGAGGAAATCAAAAAGAGTGTTTCCCTGATGCATCCGTATGAAGAGTGGAATAAGAAGCATATTGTCTATTTAAGTGATCTCCCTGCTGACGACGAATTGGAAGCACCGATGCTGGAAGATATCATCTCCCAGCAGAAAGCATTTGGCTATACTCATGAGGATATCCATAAAATGATTCTGCCGATGGCGATTGATGGCCTTGACCCTGTCGGATCGATGGGCATGGATTCACCGCTGGCAGTACTTTCAGACAAACCTCAAATGCTGTACCATTATTTCAAGCAGCTTTTTGCCCAAGTGACGAATCCCCCGATTGATGGCATTCGTGAGGAAATCATTACCTCCGGCACAATGCTCCTGGGGAATGCGGGAAACCTTTTGGATCCTGACCGGACGCATAGTTCCGCAGTATATCTGGAGTCACCTATCCTCACCAATACTCAGTTGGATACCATTATGAAATTAAATAACGGGAAGTTCAAGACAGCCAGGATTTCCATTCTTTACAAGGCGACTGGCGGCCTTAGAGCAATGGAAAGAGCTTTAGAAAAAATATCCCGGGAAGCAGATAAAGCAATTGCTGATGGCGCAAATATTCTTGTTCTTTCGGATAGGGGCGTTAATAAAGAATTTGCTGCTATCCCCGCTCTTCTGGCATCTTCAGGGCTGCATCACCATTTGATACGCCGTGAAATCCGGACAAGTGTGGGTATTGTTCTGGAGACCGGAGAAGCCAGGGAGGTACACCATTTTTGTGCCTTGATCGGGTACGGTGTTACCGCGATCAACCCCTATATTGCTTACGAAACGATCAGAGACCTGGCGGCCAAAGGAATGACGAATGGCCTAAGTTATCAGGAGGCCAAAAAGAACTATATTAAAGCCTCGATCAAAGGCATCTTAAAGGTGCTTACGAAAATGGGTATTTCGACGATGCGCAGCTACCATGGTGCCCAGATATTTGAAGCTGTCGGCCTGAAAAGAGATCTGATTGACCGCTACTTTACGCAGACGCCATCCCGCTTGGAAGGAATCGGTCTTGAAGAAATTACAATGGAAAATCAAATGCGGCATGAAAGCGCTTTTGATGAGAATGCACTTTACACAGATACACTGGAAATCGGCGGTTTCTACCAATGTAAAGATAGCGGGGAGATTCATCTCTACAACCCGGAAACAATCTACCTGCTTCAGCGCGCCTGCAGGGAAGGCAATTACAATCTTTTTAAAGATTACTCCAGAAAAATTAATGACGAGGAGATCTATACACTTAGGCAGCTGCTGGATTTCAAAATAAGCGCCGGAGATACGATTCCAATCGAAGAAGTCGAACCGGTTGAGTCCATCGTCAAAAGATTTAAGACCGGGGCGATGTCCTATGGCTCAATCAGCAAGGAAGCTCACGAATGTATGGCGATTGCCATGAACCGTTTGGGCGGCAAAAGTAACAGTGGTGAAGGCGGCGAGGATCCTGAAAGATTCAAAAAGTTGCCTAATGGCGACAGTCTGATCAGTGCCATCAAGCAGGTTGCTTCAGGTCGCTTCGGTGTTACCAGCAGCTTCTTGGTAAATGCCTCAGAAATACAGATCAAAATGGCACAAGGAGCCAAGCCTGGAGAAGGTGGGCAGCTTCCAGGCCGGAAGGTTTTTCCGGCGATTGCCAAAGTCAGACACTCGACACCAGGAGTCGAACTAATCTCACCTCCGCCGCACCATGATATCTATTCGATCGAAGATTTGGCGGAACTGATCCATGACCTAAAAAATGCCAACCGTGATGCTCGAATCAATGTTAAGCTTGTTTCTGAAGTGGGTGTCGGTACGATTGCGGCCGGTGTAGCCAAGGGAAAGGCCGATGTTATTCTGATCAGTGGCTATGATGGCGGTACAGGTGCTTCACCGCGAACAAGCATTAAGAATACAGGATTGCCGTGGGAATTGGGTCTTGCCGAAACCCATCAGACCCTTGTGCTTAACCGCTTGAGGGACAGGGTCGTCCTGGAAACAGACGGTAAGCTTCTGTCAGGCAGAGATGTTGTCATCGCTGCGCTCCTAGGCGCTGAGGAATATGGATTTGCCACTACCCCACTCATTTCCATGGGCTGTGTGATGATGCGCGTCTGCAACCTGAACACCTGTCCGGTAGGTATTGCAACCCAGAATGAAGAACTCCGCAAGAATTTTGCCGGCAAACCTGAGCATGTTGAGAATTTCATGTTGTTTATTGCACAGGAAATGCGGGAGATCATGGCGAAACTTGGCTTCAGGACCATTAATGAAATGGTTGGACGTACAGACAGGCTCAAACACAAAGAAAATATTAAGAATTGGAAAGCAGCCCAGGTAGATCTTTCCCAGGTTCTGTATCAACCCTACGCCGGTGCAGATGTCGGCAGATTTAAGTCACAGCAGCAAAACCATGGACTGGAAGAATCCTTGGATATGCGCAAGCTTTTAAGAATGTGCAAGCCGGCCCTGGAACACAAAAAATCAATCCGGGCCAAACTGAAGATCAACAATGTGGACCGTGTGGTTGGAACCATTGTCGGCAGTGAAATAACCAAGCGTTTCGGGGAAGAGGGGCTTCCTGAGGATACCATTAAGCTGACCTTTGTAGGTTCTGCCGGTCAAAGCTTTGGTGCATTCGCACCCAAGGGCATGTCCTTGGAACTTGAGGGTGATGCTAATGACTATATCGGCAAAGGCCTTTCGGGTGGTAAAATTATGGTCTATCCGCCAAAAACTTCGGATTTTGAACCAGCGAAAAATATCCTGATCGGCAATGTCGCCTTCTACGGCGCAACTTCGGGTGAAGCCTATATCAACGGAATCGCCGGCGAAAGATTCTGTGTCCGAAACAGCGGCGTCAATGCGGTTGTTGAAGGTGTCGGCGACCATGGCTGTGAATATATGACCGGAGGAAAAGTTGTGATCCTGGGTAAGACAGGACGGAACTTTGCTGCGGGTATGTCCGGCGGTGTTGCCTATATCCTTGATTTTGAGGAAATATACTGCAACAAGTCCCTGATTCTTATGGAAAAAATTACTTCGGAAAAGGAACTGAAAGAAATCAGGGAAATGATCCGTAAACATGTAGCGCACACGGGAAGCCCCCTCGGCCGGAAAGTACTGGATGATTGGGCGATTTACGCGCCAAGATTTACGAAGATCATACCCAAAGATTATAAAAAGATGATGGAAAATATCGATAGAGCTCACAAGGCTGGCTTAAGCGGTGAAGAAGCCCTGACGGCTGCCTTTGAAGGGAAGGTCTGATCATGGGAAAAGCAACAGGATTTTTAGAGTATAACAGAATCGATCCGAAGAAAAGAAAGCCTGAAGAGCGGATCAAAGACTACAATGAAGTCAAGATTCCTCAGGATCCTGAAATTGTCCGAACGCAGGGCGCACGCTGCATGGACTGCGGTGTACCTTTCTGCCACGGCGGTGTGCTCTTGAACGGCGCCGCTTCAGGTTGCCCGCTGCACAATTTGATTCCAGAATGGAATGAGCTCGTCTATAAGGGACAGTGGCGGGAAGCATACAAGCGGCTGACCAGAACGACGCCGTTCCCGGAATTCACCTCAAGGGTTTGCCCTGCACCTTGTGAAGGGGCTTGTACCGAAGGCTATATCATGGACGCTGTGACTATTAACAGCATTGAATATGAGATTATCGAGAAAGCGTTTGCCGAAGGATGGGTAAATCCTAAGAAGGCCAAAGCCACCGGCAAGAAAGTCGCTGTTGTCGGTTCGGGTCCGTCCGGACTGTCTGCAGCCTATTATCTGAATGCCGTCGGCCATGAGGTCACGGTGTATGAGCGGGATGACCGGGCTGGGGGACTTTTGATGTACGGGATCCCCAACATGAAGCTTGATAAACGATTTATTGAAAGACGGCTTGATGTACTGAAGGCATCTGGGATAGAATTTGTTCTGAATACCGAAGTCGGCAAATATATGAAGGCCCAAGAGCTCGTAGACAACTATGATGCCGTTGTACTGTGCACAGGAGCTACCAAGCCCCGGGGGCTGGATGTGGAAGGCAAAGATCTGAAAGGGGTTTATTATGCCGTAGACTTCCTAAAAGCGACCACCAAAAGCCTATTGAATTCCAACTTAAAGGATGAGAGTTTTATTAGTGCCAAGGGTAAGAATGTCATCATCATTGGCGGCGGGGATACCGGGACGGACTGTGTGGCCACGGCAATCCGGCATGGCTGCAAAAGTGTTTTTCAGTTTGAAATTTTGCCTGAGCCGCCTGCCCATCGTATTGAGGCTGCGAACCCCTGGCCGGAATGGCCGAAAAAATTGAAAGTGGATTATGGACAGGAAGAAGCAATCTGTCTTTATGGCAAGGATCCGAGGAATTATTGCATTTCCACCACAAAGATTGTGGGCAATGAGAACGGTGAGGTCAAGGAAGTTCACACAGTCAACCTTACCTGGGTCAAAGATGCTGCCGGCAGAATGGTTCCACAGGTGACTCCCGGAAGTGAAAAGGTATGGGAAGCGGACCTGATCCTGCTGGCCATGGGCTTTTTAGGGCCTGAAGATAATATCCCCACAGAGCTTAAGCTGGAGCGGGATGCTCGCAGCAATGTCAAAGCGGAATATGCGTTTTTTGAGACGAATGTTGACAGAGTTTTTGCTGCTGGCGACATGCGCAGAGGTCAGAGTCTGGTTGTCTGGGCTTTCCAGGAAGGAAAGCTGGCCGCTAGAGAAGTGGACAAATATTTGATGGGAAAAAGTATAATTATCTAGCCAATTGTTATGATAAACAGAGTGCAATGCTCATGGCGGATGTGATAACATGATATTACACGGCATCCACCGTTATGCTTTATCATACCGCATAGTAAAGCCAAGTAATGGAAGATGCCAGGATTCATTGCTTGGTTTTTGCGTATCGGTTATTGGCTGCTTGCACATATAGATTTGGGTGTCAGCAATTAGTAACTTTAAGGATAAAATGATAGCTAAATTGGCGTAAGGAATGATGTGTAATGGATCAGCGTAAGAAAATAAGATCCGGCCTGCCGGGGCTCGATGAGATCATCGACCATCTCAGGATTGGCGATAATGTTGTTCTGCAGGTTGACAATATCGCAGATTATGAATCCTTTGTGCTGCCTTTTGTCAGAACGAGTCTGGACGAGGGCAGAACAGTGATTTATATGCGGTTTGCGCGTCATTCTCCAATTATTGACGACAATGAAAATGTTAAAGTGTATCATATTGACGCCGAACACGGTTTTGAAGCTTTTTCCACGCAGGTCCACCAGATTATTGCAGCTGAGGGAGAAGAGGCTTTTTACGTTTTTGATTGTCTGTCCGATCTTTTGTACACCTGGGCAACGGATCTTATGATCGGCAACTTTTTTCAGATCACCTGTCCGTATTTATATGAACTGAAAACAGTGGCTTTCTTTGCAATTTATAAAAATATGAATTCGTATGAGACGATTTCCGCGATTCGGGAAACGACCCAGGTATTGATGAATATCTATAATGTCAGGGGACAGACCTATATCCATCCGGTCAAGGTGATCGACAGGTATTCACCGACGATGTTTCTGCCGCATATCAAACAGGCGCAGGATTTTATTCCGTTAACAAGCAGCAGCGATGCATCAAAGCTGTTTGCAGATATGTCTCTGAATGTATTTGAT
Source organism: Dehalobacter sp. TBBPA1 (assembly GCF_040931655.1). NCBI lineage: Bacteria > Bacillati > Bacillota > Clostridia > Eubacteriales > Desulfitobacteriaceae > Dehalobacter > Dehalobacter sp. TBBPA1. The sequence goes on from NZ_CP162385.1 coordinate 639,454, forward strand.
GCTCCGCGAAGGCATTTGGATTATTGGGACCGGATGTTTTTGAAAGCGTCAGACACCTATGAAAAGGTAAAATACAGCCGTATGCCGTCTGCTGAGGAAAAAAACCTGGTAGAAAAGCTCTGCCGGATGGTTTTAAGTCGCGATGAAAGATTCCTTGAGTTGCTGACGAAGGTCTTTACTCTGGAAGATTTGCTTCAGATCAAGTCAAGTTTAATTGGATCGGGATTTATCGGCGGCAAAGCGGTCGGAATGCTTCTGGCCAGAAAAATTTTGCTTGAAGATGAAAATTTTGATTATAAAAAAATTCTGGAACCCCATGATTCGTTCTACATTGGTTCTGATGTCTTTTACACTTATCTTGTTAAAAATGGTCTCTGGAAACTTAGAATGGAGCAGAGAAAACCTGAAAAATATTTTTCTCTGGCCAGAGTCATTAAAAGCAAAATACTCAGCGGTGTTTTTCCGGAGAATGTCAAAAACCATTTTTTGCGGGTCCTGGAGTACTTTGGACAATCACCGATCATTGTCCGCTCCAGCAGCCTTTTGGAAGATGGATTTGGCAACTCTTTTGCTGGAAAATATGAAAGTGTTTTCTGTACGAACCAAGGTACGCTCGAACATCGCTATCTTGAATTTGAAAACGCTGTGAAACAAGTCTTTGCCAGCACGATGAGCGACGACGCGCTGATGTACCGTTTGAAACGAGGAATAGCCGATCAGGATGAGCAGATGGCTTTGCTTGTTCAACGCGTATCGGGTTCTTATCGTAAGGAATATTTTTTCCCCGACCTTGCTGGGGTTGGCTACTCAAACAATATCTATGTCTGGGATGAGAAAATGTCTCCGAAAGCGGGCATGCTGCGGGTAGTTGTAGGTCTAGGCACTCGGGCTGTAAACCGTACGGCGGGTGACTATGCCAGAATTATAGCGATTGATGAACCTTTATCATCACCTTTAACGGATTTTGATGATTACAGGCAATATGCCCAAAGAAACATTGATGCGCTGATGGTAACCAAAAACAGCATGATTGGTATCGCGTTTAACGATCTTTTAAACGAAATTGACGATCCCAAACTGCATTATTTCGCGCAGAGAGACTATACTGCAGAAAAAATGATGAAAGAAATAGGCCAGCAAGACCGGCAGGCCTGGATTATTAATTTTGATCAATTTCTGTCCGATTCCACTTTTGTCGGGGTCATTCAAAAAATGCTTAAATGCCTGGAAAAATTCTACGCATATCCGGTGGACATTGAATTTACCGTTAATTTTAAAGATTTGAATCATTATCAGATCAATCTTCTGCAGTGCAGGCCGCTGCCCGCAAAAGGTCTCAAAAGTAAGGTGGTGTTCCCGAAACATATTGATTTCCAAAAAACATTCTTTCAAAGCCATAATACTTTCATGGGCGGGAATATCCATTATGGTATTCAGCGAATCATTTATGTCGAGCCTGAAACCTACAGCAGGCTAAGTGACCTCGAAAAATACAGGGTAGCCAGATGTATCGGCAAATTGAACAGCCAGATTGAGAAAGAAAACATGACCGTGCTGTTGCTCGGCCCTGGACGATGGGGTACCAGTACGCCTTCGCTCGGCGTGCCTGTTTATTTTTCCGAAATTAATAATATCACTGTCCTTGGTGAAATTGCAGTTAAAGAGGGCGGGTTCACCCCGGAGATATCTTACGGAACCCATTTCTTTCAGGATCTCATTGAAAGTGATATCTTTTATGTGGCGCTTTTTCCGGAAGGCAGGGGAGGAGTCCTTCAGACAAAACTATTAAACCACTTTCCAAATTTGCTTCCTGAGCTGCTACCACTGAGTGCCTCCCTTGGAGAAATCATTAAAGTATATGATGTTAATAAAGGAATGCATAAAGCCCTGGAGATTATTGCTGATGTCGGGAAACAAAAAGCGGTATGTTTCTTTAAATAGAATTGATGGCTGACAAGATAAAAAAGTAGCCCTTCGGGGTTGTTTTTCCCCCTTAGGGCTAGAAAATATCTATCAAGGTTAGTGGCATCCGTGATGGCTGCAGCTGTTCATGGCAGAGAATTCCGGAAGCTGGTTATCCAGGAAGAGCTGGATGTTACCCGAAACGGTGGCATTATCAACCCGAAAAGCACGCACCCCTTGCGCATTGAGTTTCATTAGGGCACCTGCACCGATTCCGCCAACCAGAATCGCGTCCACCTGTTCTCCACCCAATGCCTTCAAAGGCTGGCACATCCCGTGCTCATGATGAGAGTCTCCGTTGTCGATGACTTTCATCTCTTCTTTATCCAGGTCGTAGATCAGAAAAAATGGGGCTGAGCCAAAATGATCATAGGGGATACTCTCAAGTCCTTTGTCTTCTTTTACAGGGATACAAATTTTCATGTTTAAGCTCCTTTTCTCGGTTTATTCATTGCTTGAACGCTCACAGCACTTTTCACGCTGGGCCTTGCAAGCATATTGACAATTGAATGGGACGCTGAAAACATCTTTATAGTGACCCGAGGTGTGGGTGCCTGATATCTGCTCAATGAATCCGATCAGATCTTTAAAAACAGATTGCTGCAAATTGTATTGTACGAAGTAGCCTGTTTTCTCGCCAATCAGAAGGCCGGCTTCCTTTAAAATTTTAATATGTTGGGACACGGCTGCTTCGGAAATTTGAAGATGTCTTGCAATTCCTTTAGCACAGATGCTTCTTCTGGACAAGATAAGCAAGATCTGCAGTCTTGTTTCGTCAGAGAGCGCTTTGAATACCTGCACAATTTGCTCCATATATCCTCCGGGTATTTTTAATTAACTAACTACTTAACTAAATTATAAGGCACTTAAGTGATTAAGTCAAACAAACTGTTTTCTAATCGGTTATAAAAGAAACGCTTCTGAAGACTGGCATTTCTCTATGTTATAATGATATGAAGATTTTTACGCCTTTATTTAAAAGCGTTTATTGCAAGTCATTGGCAACCCGGAATGATTACAGGCCATAGAAAGAAGGGGACAGCATTGAAATATTTAGAAGCGACACTGGGGAGAATATTCATTCTGAGATTGGAACAAGGAGAAAAAATCCCAGCCATTATTCAGGATTTTGCCGAAAAACACCAGATCAATTCCGCACTGGTTCATTTTTTGGGAGGGGCGGACAAGGGCAGTAAGGTCGTCGTAGGACCTGAAGACGGACAGGCCCTTAAACCCCGCAAGATGGTGACAGAGCTTCAAGGCACCAGCGAAACACTGGGAGTCGGAACTTTGTTCAGAAACGAACAAGGGAAACCGGTCTTGCATATGCACGCCGCTTTTGGCAGAGAGGGAAAAACAGTAGCAGGCTGTGTACGTGAAGGGGTCGATATCTGGCAAATCGGCGAGGTTGTCATGATTGAACTGAATACAAGTGAGGGCTCTAGAAAAATTGATTCTACGACAGGTTTTGAGCTGCTCGAAATAGAGTAGATATACCAACTGATTCTTGGCAGTATTTTTTTCGATTTTGAATGCGCCGCGGGCGAATACAATGCTTTATTGGGACAGGGAGGCATAGAATATATCGATGGAAAAACGGTATCAGGTTCTGCAGGATATTGTAGAGAAAGAGCTGTCTTATGCGGCCCACGATCTGGATCATGTTATGCGGGTCTATCATCTTTGTTTGATTCTGGCCGGGCAGCGGGATGATGTCGATACGGAAGTATTGATTCCGGCTGTCCTGCTTCATGATATTGCCAGAGCCAAAGAGGATGAAGATAATTCCGGAGAGATCGACCATGCCGTATTGGGTGCGGAAATGGCTGAGAAGATCCTTCAAGACCTAAATTATGATCCGAATTTGAGACAGGAGATCACACACTGTATTTTAGCGCACCGGTTCAGAACAGGACATCAGCCGGAGAGCATCGAAGCCAAAATCCTCTTTGATGCCGACAAACTTGATATCATTGGAGCAACTGGGATTGCCCGCTCTTTCATGCTTGCTGGCCAGCACGGGGAAAGGCTATATCATGAGGTTTCTGTCGAAGAATATCTGAAGGAAAATATCGGTGAGAACGGCAGGATTAAAGATGCTTCCAAACATACGACCAACCTGGAATTTGAACTTAAATTAAGAAAAATACCGGATAGGCTGTATACGGAAGAAGCGAAAGCAATCGCCAGAAAAAGGGTCAGATTTATGGAGCTATTTTTCAAGACTTTAGTGGAAGAAGTAACAGGAAATAAATAATCGAAATAAATAATCCTTGGAACGAATCTGTAAAAAATTGGCTGGAAAATGAAGAATAATTTACATAAAAAAAATTAAAAAACACTAATAGAAAGTATTTTAAATAAGTTGTATACTTGAACGTAGATATCGTTTGGCATGAATCTTGCCGTAAGGGTCAAGTTGATGTATCTATCCGAGTAAATCCTGGTTTTTAATGTGAAAAGAATATGAAAATGCCGTCTGTCCGGGAATCTGTATAGTATTTTAGTTTGATTCAGAAGGTGGAAGGAAAATATGAGGCAGATACGCCAAGATATATTTCTTGAACAGCAACAGAGATTGTTCATGACCACTGAACTGCGTCAGGCAATTTCTGTATTGCAGATGTCGACTCTGGAACTAAGCGAGTATATCACAAAAAAAATAGAAGAGAATCCTTTTCTGGACGAAGATGAACCCGTGGCTGAAAACAATGAGGTTGTCAGCAAAACTGCAATCCGGGTTAATATGGACGACCTGATTGAACATTTCAGCAGCGACAGCAATATGGGTCATATCTGGAATGAGAAGAATGAAAATAACACCGGATACGAACAATATCTGTCTGATCGGCCAAGTTTATATGAGCAGCTTGAATTACAATTGAATTTAGAGATCAAAAATCCTGCGGATATTATCATTGGAAACTTTCTGATAGGAAGTATTGACCGGAACGGCTATTTTACAACAGAACTGGAATATGTCAGCCAAAAATTGAATGTTGCCGTTGAGAGAGTGGAAGAGGTCCTAAAGGTCATTCATACTTTCTATCCTACCGGCGTAGGTGCCCAAAATCTTCAGGAATGCCTGCTTCTGCAAATGAGAGCAAACGGCAAGGACAGTGAGCTTGCGGAACAGGTTATTCAAAACTACTTCCAGGAGCTTGCCGACAAAAAAATAATGAAAATAGCCGATGCCCTCTCCGTGTCTACGAAGCAGGTCCAAGAAGTCTATGATCTTATCAGGACGCTTGATCCTAAACCCGGACTGCAGTTTGGCGCTGAAAGAAATTCTTTTATCTGGCCTGATGTTACGATTATGAGAGACCAGAACGATTATATGGTTATTGTAAACGACTTTGATTTTAACTATTTGAGAATCAATAAGACATATGTGGATATTCTCCGTAATTCAAATGCATTATCTGATGATGTAAGAAAATATCTTGAAGAAAAGTTTGATTCCGCTTTGGGGCTCATCCGCGGAATTGAACAAAGAAGACTGAACATTTACAAAGTTGTGCAAAGCATTGTTGATATTCAAAGAGAATTTTTTGACAATGGCATTGAATACCTGAAGCCCTTGACCATGAGTCAGGTTGCGGACCTAGTCGGCATCCATGAATCTACGGTAAGCCGGGTCACCTGCAACAAATACGTTCAGACGCCGCGCGGACTGTTTGCTTTGAAGTATTTCTTTAACTCCGGTGTGGGTTCTTATGACTGCGACAAAATAAGTTCCAAAAGTGTCAAACACTTGATCCAGGATATCATTAATAAAGAAGACCCGAACCAACCACTGAGCGACCAGGATATTATGATGATGCTTGTGAACAAAGGGATGAGGATCTCCCGGAGAACTGTTAACAAGTACCGTCAGAGTATGGGGATACCTACAAATTTACACCGTAAAAGATATTAATTGTCCAAAGCATTTGATGATTTTGAACTGTATTTGGGTGGAAGATTAGTCAACATAATGCAAAGGAACCGCAGGTATTTAATAACATCCACGGTTCCTTCACATTATATTGGACTAGGTCATTTAGGTGAGGAGTGTTCAGAGAAGGTATATTTAGATAAAGAGTGTCCATTGGAAGGAGTGTTCAAGGGGAAGGTATATTCCAGAAAAGGGTGTTCATGGACGAGTTGCTTTTGCTTTGGCATCACTGCGCTAACTGCGGTTACAATATTGGGTGTGCAAAAGCTTGTGGGATAATTCTCCGAGGGGCTCAAGCAGAAAGTCCTGATAGAGTTCCTGTACTGCCGGATTTTCATGCGACTTGCGTAGCGGCATGTTTTCATCGACCTGGTACAGGGCTTGAATCCGGCTGGCTCTGATCTCATTGGTCGTGCCGTAAGGCTGGCCTCCTCCGCCGATACATCCTCCGGGACAGCACATGACCTCGATGAATGTATAATCAGCCTGGCCTGCCTTGATCATTTCCAGAATTTTTTTGGCGTTGGCAAGTCCGTGAGCAATCCCCGCTTTTACTTCCGTTCCGGCAAGATCAACCGAAGCTTCTTTTACGCCGGCCATTCCGCGCACGGCTGTAAAGTTTAAGTCAGTCAGGGTTCTACCTGTAACAACTTCGTACACGGTACGCAGGGCTGCTTCCATAACTCCGCCGGTTGCTCCGAAAATAGCGGCTGCACCTGTTGATATGCCGAGGGGCGAATCAAATTCAGCTTCAGGCAGAATTTGAAAATCAATACCTTCATGCTGCAGCATTCTGCTGAGTTCACGGGTCGTGAGGACAATATCAACATCCTGATTGCCACTTGCACACATTTCCGGACGCTCAGCTTCATATTTTTTGGCAGTGCAGGGCATAACGGAAACAACGATAATGTCTTTGGGATCAAGGCCGCTGACTTGTGCATAGTACGTTTTTGCCACGGAACCGAACATTTGTTGCGGGGACTTGCAGGTTGAGAGATGAGGAATTAATTCCGGATAATAATGTTCCAGATAGCTGATCCAGCCAGGACTGCAAGAAGTAATCATCGGCAGGACGCCGCCGTTTGCTATCCGGTCCAGTAATTCATGGCCTTCTTCCATGATGGTAAGATCTGCTGAGAAGTCCGTATCGAAAACCCGGTCAAATCCCAAACTGCGCAAAGCAGAAACAAGTTTCCCTGTCGCGATTTCGCCTGATGGGAATCCAAATTCCTCAGCCAGTGACACCCGGACGGCCGGGGCGACCTGAACGACGACATGTTTTTGGCGATCGGCGAGAGCTTCCCAGACGCGGTCGGTATCATCCCTTTCATGAATTGCACCTACCGGACAAACCAAAGCACACTGTCCGCACTGCACACAGGCGACATCAGCCAGCTGTTTGCCGTATTCCGGTGAAATGCTGATTTCCGTACTGCGGTTATGACTATAGAGGATTCCAACGTTCTGAATATAGTGGCAGGCTTCCGCGCATCGGCCGCATTTGATGCACTTATCCGGATTTCTGACCAGTGAAGGGGTTGAGAAATCCTGAGAGAAACTGTGTTTTCTTTTTTCTCCTTGGATATCCCTGACTCCGAATTTGGCGGCGATTTGTCTGAGCTCACAGTTGCCGTTGCGGATACAGGTCAGACACTCCTGCGGATGATCAGCAAAAATTAATTCCAGAATCGTTCGTACGGTTTCTCTGACTCTCGGAGAATTCGTCGTGATGTTCATTCCGGCTGTTACCTTGGTGGAACAGGAAGGCACGAGGTTTTTTATGCCTTCTACCTCGACCACACAAATCCGGCAATTTGCCTTGACGCGCTGATCAGGATGGTGGCAAAGGGTTGGAAGATCAATGCCCTGTTGTCTGGCTGCCTCTAAAATAGTGATTTCAGGTGCAACTGCCGTTACCTTACCGTTTAGCGTAATATTGATAGTTTGCATCAGGCGGTCTCCTCCTCAATGAATGATGGTTTGTTATCACGGCAGGAAGCAAGATATTCATCCCGGTAATAGGCCAGGGAGGAACGAAGGCTGTTGCCGGCTGCTTGGCCGAGACCGCAGAAGGAAGCTTCCTGAATCGCCCGGGTATAACGCTCCAGCGTGCTAACATCCTGACGCACGGCTTCTCCGGCGAGCAGCCTGTCAAGGATCAGATTGGCCTGACGCAGACCTTCCCGGCAGGGCGTGCATTTGCCGCAGCTTTCATGCAGAAAGAAGCGCAGACGGTTTTGAACGTTTGACAAGATCGAACGGGTGTCGTCCAAAACAAAGATAGCCCCTGATCCGATCGTAATCCCGGTTTTGGCACAGGCCAGATATTCCAGCGGGGTAAAAAGCATTTCCGGCGGTATCAGAACGCCGGAAGCGCCGCCAATGTTTACCGCTTTTATGGCTTTCCCGGTCTTTGCTCCGCCGCCATATTCGTTGATAATTTGAGCGAAGGTCATTCCGAATGGTACTTCAAATAAACCACGGTTTTGGACATCGCCGGAAAGCGAAATCAACTTGGTTCCGGGACTGTCCGGTGTACCAAAAGAACGGTACCAAGATGCACTTTTTTCAATGATTTTGGGGATATTGGCAAGCGTTTCAACATTGTTGATCAACGTGGGTTTTTGCCAGAGACCGGCTTGGGTCGGGTAAGGGGGTTTCAGACGCGGACGGCCTTTTTTGCCCTCGATGGAGGAAATTAACGCGGTTTCCTCACCGCAAAGATAGCTTCCGGCACCGGAAAATAGTTTTAAAGACAAGCTGAAACCGCTGCCAAGAATATTGTCTCCAAGGAACCCGCGGCGCTCGGCTTCTTCGATGCTTTCGCGCAGGATTTTCTGTGCTTCAGGATACTCGTGCCGCACGTAGATATAGCCTTCGGAAGCTCCGGCCATAAACGCCGCGATGGTGATGCCTTCCAACAGTTGGAAAGGGATATGGGTCATAATGAACCGGTCCTTAAAGGTGCCTGGTTCACCTTCGTCGGCATTGCAAATGATATAACGCAGTTTTTCCGTGTTGGCTCGAAGCATTTTTATTTTTTCAGCAGTAGGGAAAGCAGCTCCGCCCCTGCCGCGCAGTCCGGCATTCGATATTTCTTTCAGGGAAGTTTCAGGACCCTGGGCCAGGGCTTTGGCTAACGCGGAATATCCACCGTTTTGACAATGATGGTCCAAGTCGACATGCCTGCCCGGAGAAATATTAAAAATCTGATCGTCATCAAGCATTTTGTTCATCCTGATATTCCTTTCTTAAATTACGGATAATGGCGACCGCAGCTTCCGGAGTCAGGTCACCATAGACCGCATCATCAATTTTGATGGCCGGAGACATATAGCAGGCACCAAGGCAATTGACGCTTTCCAGAGAAAAAAACCCGTCTGCTGTTGTCTGTCCGATCTTAATACCGAGTTCCTGTTTAATTGCAGCGAGGATGGAAGCTTTGTTGGCATTTTCACAGGGCGCGTTCGTACATATCCGGATAATGTGTATGCCCCGTGGTTTCAGGGAGATCTCACTATAGAAAGATGCCGTAGAATAAACTCTGCTTCGGGAGATATTCATTTCCCGGGAAATTTCATTTACGGCTTCTTCACTCAGATGATTCTGAGGGTCGGCATCCTGAACGGCTAAAATTACTTGAAGCAACAAGGCTTCTTTTTTCCCAAACCGGTTGACAACTTCTTTGATTGCCGTCATTTGATCACACTGCCTTTCTGTAACCTTTCTGCAGGAAAGTTTACCTGTGCTTGCTTCAGTGTAATATGGGGCAAAATGTAAATCAAGAATAGTTATTTATTTGACAAAATAACAGAATAACAATGCAAAATAATAGACATTGCTAGCAAAGTTATAAATATATTTAACAATGCTGTTAATTATTTAACAATAAATAAGAAATCTCCCGGTTCAGTTTTAACAGGGAGATTATCAGGGCTATTTGTTATTTTTCTTGAATTGATTATTCTATTTTTATATGCCTATTTGTTTGCCTAATTGTTGATTGCTTTATGATCTATTCAACAATAATTGCTGTTTATGGTTTTTCTTTCAGAGACTCTTCCCTCAGCGACTTTTCCTGAAGGTTGTATCCGAGCACCATCAGACAGTCAATCATATGGGTATTTTCCACAATGATATCTTCCGGCATCATCAGTTCGACCGGAGAGAAATTCCATAAAGCTTTAACGCCTAAATCAGCAACCAACCTGGCGACCTCACCGGCGCAATTTTCCGGCACGGTCAAAACCGCAATATCCACAGGGTTTTTGCTCAGAAAATCTGGCAGGTCATCCACGGGCTGGACCTCAACGTTTCGAATTTTTTCGCCGATCAGTTCAGGCTTGACATCAAAGATCCCGGCAAGTTTAAACCCGCTTTTTTCAAAATTCGCGTGTTTGGCCAAAGCATGGCCCAAACTTCCGGCCCCTATAATGATCATGGTATGAGAATGCTGCAGTCCAAGCAGTTTGTGTATTTCCTGATGCAGAAAACCGACATCATAACCATATCCCTGTAAGCCGTTGCCGCCAAAACAGAAAAAGTCCTGTCTTACCTGAGAAGAGGTCAGACCCATTCGGTTGCCCAAATCTTTAGAGGAAATCCTGCTGATTCCCAATTGCAGCAGTGTTGAAAGATACCGGTAATATCTGGGCAAACGTTTTACAACCTGACTGGATAGTTTCTTTTCGTCCATCGACAGTTTCACCTCAAAATTGAATAATACGCAGTATAGTATATCATAATTTCGAAGTCTCGGGATGGGAACTGATAATTTTTTAGTCTGAGAATTGCTGGATAATCTGTCTATTCCAGCTAATTTCTAAATCTGGAGGCAATAGATGAACAACAAATGCCTGTTTTGAAAATTTTTATGACTCATTTTTTAACAAATGATATCATTGCTTAACGAAACAAAAAATGCTTTGGTGATAACATGATGGGCATTTCTCAAGGCTTGCAGGGTTATTAACGCTGTTAAACGAAGTAAATTTGAAACTGGCACATATTTTGGATTGATTATTGAATAAGGAACGAGTAAGATAAGTATAATCTTATCTTACCATGCCATTACCCTTGGGTGTGTTCCTTCCCTTTATATAACCCTACTAGGAGTGTTCACCTAGTAGGGTACCCCCTTCAATTGCTGAAGCGAATATAAGCAAAGGAGTCGGCGGATCACAACATTAGAATATTTTTCTCCGAGCCTTGGATCCTAAAGTTGCAATGCGGCTATGGATGCAAGGTCTGGACAAAGTCCACGGAGTAGTAGAAGAAATTCTGTTACTTGCTGTATTGCGAAGGAGATGTGAAAAGAATTGGTTTGTTTGCCGAGCCAAAAATCTTTATCCTGCATGTCCGTGCAGGATTTTTGTGATTAATAAGGAGGATATGCATGCAAAAAAATATTTCGTTGGAAGAAGCCCAAAGTTTGATATTTGATTATTGTCCTTTGACCGAAAAGGAGAATAATCATTTAGCGGATACCCTCGACAGGATACTGGCAGAGGATATTGTTGCCAGGGAAAACATTCCGCCGTTTTCGCGTTCACCTTATGACGGTTTTGTTTTCAGGGCCGAAGATACTGCGGGAGCCAGCGAAGCTAATCCGGTCACCTTTGAGGTGATTGAAGAAGTGCCGGCAGGTTATACGGCCCAAAACGCTGTCAGCAAGGGTCAGGCAATTAAAATTTTGACAGGAGCTCCGATCCCTGAAGGCGCGGATGCAGTTGTCAAATTTGAAGAGGTAGAAGTTCAGGGTAGCAAGATATCTGTTTCAAAGGCCTTCATGCACGGTGAAGATATCGTGCCTGCGGGTGAAGATATTGCCGTAGGTGATCTGATAGCGGCTGAGGGAACCGTTGTTACGGCACCGCTGATGGGGCTGATGGCCTCCCTCGGTATTGCGGAAGTACTGGTTTATAAACGTCCAAAAATTGCGATTATCTCTACCGGAGACGAACTGCGTGATGTAACGGAGCCTCTAGCTCCTGGTAAAATCCGAAACAGCAACAGCTATACACTCCAAGGCTATCTCCGTTCACTTGGTGTAGAGCCTGTCGTGATGGGGATATGCAAAGACAAGAAAGAAGATGTTGCGGTCCTGGTCGAAGAGGCTTGGAAGCAGGCCGACTTGGTACTGACGACCGGAGGCGTATCGGTGGGAGACTATGACGTGATCCGGCATGCAGCCGATTATCTTGGTGCCGAAACACTTTTCTGGAAAATTGAGATTAAACCGGGCTCACCGTGTCTGGCCGCAGTGAAGGACGGGAAGATGCTGATCGGCCTGTCAGGCAATCCGGCCGCAGCAATGGTAACTTTTCAGCTGATGACTGTCCCCTACATTAAAAAAATGACCGGCAGAAAGGATTATTGTTATCGAAAGATCGAAGTGACCCTGAAGAAAGATTTCCGAAAACCAAGTCCTCGCCGAAGATTTTTACGCGGCAGAATGCTTTACGAGAATAGCATGGTCATCATGGAATCGACCGGAGAACAAGGCAATGGTGTACTGCGCTCCATGCTCGGCTGTGATATCCTGGCGGAAATTCCGGAAAAGAGCGGACCAGTCAAAGCCGGTGAAAAATTAACCGCTTATATCATTGAATAGAAGCAAAATGAAAAAGTTGGAATTTAATAAGAATGGGAATCAAATAAGAAGCTGTTATACGATTTTATGGCCTAAGGAGATGAATAAAAGTGAAAAAAATAGCAGTCCAGGATGCAGTCGGCATGACCATTTGCCACGATATAACGAAAGTGATTCCTGGGGAATTTAAAGGCCCCGCTTTTAAAAGAAATTATGTGATCAAGCAGGAAGATATCGAGGAACTGTTGAGTCTTGGTAAAGAGCACATCTACGTCTGGGAAGAAAATGCCGATGAAATCCATGAAGACGATGCGGCGATCAGAATGGCACAAGCTGTCATGGGTCAGAACATCAGTTTTTCGGAACCTCAGGAAGGTAAAACTACGTTGATTTCGACTCAAAAAGGTTTGCTGAGGATCAAAAGCTCATTGCTGCACGAAATCAATTCGATCGAACATGTTACGATACCGTCCTTACCGAATAATTTCAAGGTTGAAGTTAATCAGAAAGTTGCAGCAACCAGGATTATACCGCTTGTTACCAAAGAAGAAAATATTCGCAAAGTAGAAGAATTATGCACCCTTTATGGTCCGGTATTTCATGTTGAGCCGTATATAAAGCTCAGGGTTGGGATTGTAATTACCGGAAGTGAAGTGTATAAGGGAAGGATCAAAGATAAATTTGGGCCTGTGATCAGGAAGAAACTTGAGTATTTTGGCGCGGAAATCATCGGTCTGGAATATTGCCCTGATGAATTGGAATTGATTCAAGCGAAGATCACAGGTTATATGGAGCAAAAAGCCGACATGATTATTATGACCGGGGGGATGTCCGTAGATCCCGATGATCTTACTCCTGGGGCGATCAGGAGTACCGGTGCAGATGTTGTAACATATGGTGTTCCTGTTCAGCCCGGCAATATGTTTATGCTGGCTTATTTGAATGGGATACCTATCTTAGGCGTACCTGGAGCGGCCGCCTATTACAAGACCACTGTCCTGGATGCGGTACTCCCGAAGATCTTTGCTGGAGAGACACTGAACAAAAATGATTTTATCCGCATGGGGGAAGGCGGTTTATGTTTAAACTGCCAGATGTGTCAATATCCAAACTGCTATTTCTGCAGATAAGAATTTTCATTCAGTTTACGGGTATACGAGTGTAAGTGGGGAGTTGGGATAATGATCGATGCATATGGCAGGGATATCAATTATTTAAGAATATCTGTAACGGATTTATGCAATTTAAAATGTACGTACTGTATGCCGGAAAAAGGTATTGAGAAAAAAGAACGCTGCGATATCTTAAGCCTGGAAACTATGGAAAAAATCGCCGAGACAGCCGTTAAACTCGGGATCACCAAGATCAGGCTCACTGGCGGAGAGCCATTGGTAAGGAGAGGGATCCTGGATCTGGTCCAAAATATTGCCTTGCTGAAAAACAAAGGACTCAAGGAACTGGGACTCACGACCAACGGGCTGCTTCTGAAAAAATATGCGGATGACCTGAAAAAAGCTGGGCTGACGCGGGTAAATATTAGTATTGACAGCATGGATCCGGCCAAATATAAGGAAATTACCCGCTGCGGTAATGTTCAGGATGTTCTGGAAGGGGTCAGGGCGGCAAAAGAAGCAAAACTATTTCCATTAAAGATCAATGTCGTTCTTATTGGCGGATTCAACGACAATGAAATCGAAGATTTTGTCGCGATGACGATGGATGATGATATCGAAGTTCGTTTTATTGAGCTTATGCCGATTGGGGAAGCTGGAGCATGGGGCCGGGAGCATTTCTTGTCCAACGAAGAAATACTAAAAAGAGTACCGACGTTGATCCCGATGCCATTTAAAGGACATGGCAGCGTAGCACGTCTCTACAAACTTCCGAATAGCAAAGGTAAGGTTGGTCTGATCAGCTCGTTAAGCAGTCATTTCTGTAATTACTGTAACCGGATCAGGATTACGCCCGACGGCAAACTGAAACCATGCCTTCATTCCAATATCGAGATCGATATCCGGAATTACGGTGAAAACGGACTTGAGAAGTTTCTGATGGATGGAATCATGGCAAAACCCACCCGGCATTGTATCCAGAGCAGTGACTTTGAGCCGGTAATAAGAAATATGCACGAAATAGGCGGGTGAAAAATGACATGAGTGAACTGACACATTTCAATGAAGAGGGACGGGCCAAAATGGTTGACGTAAGCGGGAAGGCTGAAACCACTCGCGTGGCGGTAGCACGCGGCGAGATCCGGATGAAGCCTGAAACCCTGACGCTAGTCAAGGAGGGACTCATGGTTAAAGGGGATGTGCTGGCGGTGTCGCAGGTTGCAGGTATCATGGGTGCCAAAAAAACTTCTGATATTATTCCGATGTGCCACCCGCTGCTGTTGTCGGGAATAGATGTTTCTTTTAAAATCAACGACCAGGAAAGCAAGATTGAAATTCAGGTAACAGTTAATAACTCCGGCCAGACCGGCGTCGAAATGGAAGCACTTACGGGAGTTTCTGTCGCAGCGCTTACCATCTATGACATGTGCAAGGCTGCAGAAAAGGATATGGTGATCGGGGATATCTGTCTGGTCAGTAAGTCCGGCGGCAAAAGTGGCAATTATATCCGAGCGGATAAAACAAAATAAAATATCCGAGAGACTCATAAATAATAAATTACGAAAAAGAAATGAACAAGATATCCAGAACAAAAATGACGGACGTACTATTCAAAAAACTCTTCGGAGAGGTGAAGAACGATGATCACTGTAGGCGTTATCACAGCCAGCGACAAAGGGTCCAGAGGAGAACGCGAGGACTTAAGCGGACAGGTCATTAAAAATATGGTCGAAGAGATCGGCTGGGAAGTTAGAATTCTGGAAATTGTTCCGGATGAACAGAAGATCATTGAAGCCAAGTTAATTGAATATGCCGATGAACATAAAGTGGATGTGATATTCACGACCGGAGGAACCGGGTTTTCACCGAGGGATGTGACCCCGGAAGCTACGCTGGCTGTCGTCGAAAGGCTTACTCCGGGAATTCCCGAGGCGATGAGACTAGAGAGTCTGAAGGTCACGCCAAGAGCGATGCTTTCCAGAGCAGTCGCTGGAATCAGAGGCAAAACTGTGATTATCAATTTACCGGGAAGCCCGAAAGGTGTTAAAGAATGTCTGACAGTTGTTCTGCAGTCGTTGGAGCACGGCATAGAAATTTTAAAGGGGACTGCCGGAGAGTGTGCACAGCCAATGAAATAAGACTTTTTAAACGAGGAGTGGAGAAATAATGGCTGGAAAAGTATTGGCCATCAATATCAGCGATGTTCGTGGAATTGTAAAAACAAGCATACCCGAAGTCAAGGTGCTTGAAAACTGGGGACTGGAAGGAGATGCCCACGCCGGCGACTGGGACCGTCAGGTCAGTATATTTCCCGAAGAAGCTCTGGTTAAAGTTCCCGAGCATAAAAGAAAAGAAGTCATAACGGCTGGTTATACCGAGAACTTTACAATCTCCGGGATTGCACTTGACGACCTAATGGCTGGAACGACTATCAAAATCGGCGAAGCCGAAATCCATATTGTTAAGGTCGGCAAAGAACACAAGGAACATGGCCGGCCGTATATTGTCAGCAGAGAAGGCCGCTTTGGCAAAGCCGTCAAGGGTGGAAAAGTGAAAGTCGGCGATGAAGTCACCGTTATTTAGAAGGGATCTTAATAAGAGTAATTTTAACGCGGTAACCTTACGAAGTAACCTTACACAGCTAGGGGGAGATCACCGTGAATGATGTTCCAGTCATATGTTTCGTTGCTGCGAAATCAGGCACCGGCAAGACAACTTTCATAGAAAAACTAATCAGGGAAATGACGGAACGCGGTTTTAAGGTCGGCGTGATTAAGAGCGACGCCCACCGTTTCGATATTGATAAACCGGGAAAAGACAGCTGGCGGTTTACTGAGGCCGGAGCAAGATCCACGGCAATTATCGGGCCCGATCAATATGCGGTCATTCAGAAAACCGAGGCGAAGAAAGATATCGAAGATGTAATTGCAATGATTGAAGGTGTCGATATCATTCTGGTCGAAGGGTTTAAGATGTCCCAAAGACCAAGATTTGAAGTTGTAAGAAGAGAACTTGGCACCGACATTGTTTCTCCTTTGGAGAACTTACTTGGCGTCATTACGGATATCCATGATCTTGCTGTTCCGGTTCCGTTGATCGATATCAATGATTTTCAGGGTGTCGCGGATCTTATCATTGAAAAGTATCTGTTTAGCAGCATAAAATAAGAATTCAATGTTTTATATACCTAAAGGAAGGGGTATCCTATATGCCGAAAGTAATTGCTGTCAATATCAGTGAAACAAAAGGGGTTCCGAAGCAAGAAATTGAAAAAGGCTATTTTAAAGTGGATCATGGTTTAGTAGGGGATGCGCATGCTGCCAACTGGCACAGACAGGTCAGCTTGCTCGGAACTGAAAGTGTCGATAAATTAAAACAGGCCGGACTGACTGGTCTGGATAACGGCAGATTTGCGGAAAACCTCACGACCGAGGGCATTATTCTGTATGAGCTTCCCATAGGTACAAAGCTTAAAATCGGTGAGACGCTGATGGAAGTGACCCAGATCGGCAAACAATGCCATAACAGCGGATGTGCCATTAAACGGCTTGCCGGGGACTGCGTGATGCCACGTGAGGGAATTTTTACCAAAGTCCTGTCTCCGGGATGGATTAAACCGGGGGACGGCATTGAGATCGTGGAACAGTAAATCATATTTTACAAACAAACTAAATGAAAAAGATAGTTGATAAAGTATTTCAACTATCTTTTTAAATCACCAAAATTCAGAGGGAAAAGACAGTGATGATATCGGGTATCCTTGAACAAGATATTCCTGGCCTTTGGCCACGTACCTCTCTGCTATTTGGCGAATGGATATCAATTCTTCCGGCGTAATTTCTCTGATTACCCTGGCGGGAGAGCCAAGGATCAGAGAGTTTGAAGGGAATATCTTTCTATCCGGGACCAGGGAGCCAGCGCCCACAATCGAATTTTCACCAATGACAGCTTCGTTCATGATGATTGCACCCATCCCGATCAGAGAGCCTTTACGAATCGTACAACTGTGGAGGATACAACCATGGCCGACAGAAACCTCATCTTCAATAAGTGTCGGCAGATCGGTATTCACATGGATAACACTTAAGTCCTGAATGTTTGTTCTTTGACCGATGGTAATCGGGGCAATATCTCCGCGCAGAACACAATTGAACCAGATACTTGCGTGGTCTCCGATGGTTACGCTACCAATGATTTTTGCGCCGTCCGCCACATAGACGGTTTCTGCGACCGACGGCCTAACGCCCTGATAGGGAATGATCATAGGATTGCTTGCTCCCTGCTTTTTATCTTTAAAAATATTATAGATTCCAGGACAGCTTTTGTCGAGAAGGGCCTGCCGCTAAAAGCTTGGCACCAGTCAAATTTTCTTGGAAAACAAGCAAACCCTTAAGTTGCTGTTTATTTTAGGTGTAAGTTAGGTTATATTAATAGGGATGTTTAAGAATGTTTGGAAATAACAAAGAAGTATGTTGTTACAACAACTAAAAAATAAGGAGCAGCTCCTGATGAAAATCCGTTTCTACCTGGCGCTTTGGACAGGAAAAATCGTATTGATATTGATGCGGCTTTTGGGGAAGAAAGGCACAACCTTCCCTGGATTTATTGCGCTTAAGATTTGCCCCAATATTATTGGCCTCTTGGCTTCCAGTTTTCCGGAAGGCGCAGTGATTATTACGGGAACCAACGGCAAAACGACAACGAACAACCTACTCGCTTCTATCCTGAAGACAGCCGGAAAAAGGATTGCTTTTAACCGGGAAGGGGCCAATATGCTTACGGGGATTACAGGAGCATTGCTGCAGAATACTACATTTGCCGGCATGCCACAAGCTTCTGTCCTGCTGCTCGAAGTGGATGAAGCTACACTGCCGGGGCTATGCAGGCAGCTGACTCCACGGCTTGCTGTGATTACGAATTTCTTTCGGGATCAGTTGGATAGGTATGGCGAATTGGATACGACGATTAAGCTGGTAAAAGAGTCGCTGCCTGCCGCAACAGAACTGATGCTGAATGCGGATGATCCGCTAGTTGCTCAGATCGGAACCGGCCGGAAAGGTGTATTTTACTTTGGGGTAAGCACACTGCCCACAAGCTCTGCCGACAGCACGGAAACGCGGGAAGGGCGATACTGTTCGCACTGCGGTCAGGAATTGTCTTACACGCTGTTTCATTACGGTCAGTTAGGGTACTATAGGTGCCCTGGCTGCGGTTTCAGCCGGCCTGATCCTTATATTGAAGCGAAAGAAGTCAAAGTGGAAAGCAGGGAGATCTCGTTCAGGATAGATGATGACCATGACGACCGCGTCTATCAGGTACCTTTGCAAGGGTATTATAATCTGTATAACGCGCTGGCAGCTTTCTGTGCTGCGGACCGTCTGCAGATATCCAGAGAGGATATTGGTGCCGGACTGAACCGGTATGTTTCCGATGCCGGGCGAATGGAACAGTTTTCGCTTCCCGGATGTGAGGCAACGTTGACCCTGGTGAAAAATCCAACAGGTTTTAATCAGGTCATCCATACCATTGCAGAACTGCCTCGGTCTGTCCGCTTGCTGATTGTGATTAACGATCTGGCGGCCGATGGCCGGGATATATCTTGGTTATGGGATGTCGACTTTGAAATTTTGGCTTTGCGTCAGGATGACGTGAAACAAATCATATGCTCCGGTTTAAGAGCTGAGGACATGGCTTTGCGGCTGAAGTATGCCGGAATTAAGGAAGACAGGATTACAATGGAACATTCTCTGGAAAAAGCGGTGGAGATGCTGGAACAGCCAAGCGCCAACACGGTGTCAGCGGTTGAGACGGCTGCAAGCATAGCAGATGGAGAAGCCGTATTTATTTTGCCAACCTACACTGCCCTTTTCCCGATGCGGGATATTCTGGTGAGAAGAAAAACCGGAGAAAAACAGCGTAAGGTGGTAAATATATGAAGCTCACCATTTTTCATCTTTATCCGGATTTGCTTGATTTATACGGCGACAGGGGAAATGTTCTGGCGCTGGCTGCCAGATGCAGGTGGCGCGGCATTGATGTCGAGATACGCAGAATATCTTTGGGGGAAGAAATGGATTTCTCCGAGGCGGATATTCTTTTTCTGGGGGGCGGTTCAGACCGGGAGCAAAGCCTTTTGGTTCAGGATTTGAGCACCAGATCCTCAGAACTTAAAGCAGCGATCGACGATGGACTTGTCATGCTGACCATTTGCGGCGGTTACCAGCTTTTGGGGCTGTATTATCAGACCGGAGACGGAAAAAAAATTCCGGGCCTGGGTATCCTGGACTTCTATACCATTGCCGGAAACAAACGACTGATTGGCAATGTCATTGTTGAAATGGCACCTGAACTTCTGAGTTCCGTGTCGGGAAACATTCTCCGGCAGACCGATGGCGTTGAGGTGTTCAATACCATGGTCGGATTTGAGAACCATTCTGGGAAGACCTATCTTGGATCAGAGCTGAATTCCTTGGGAAGAGCGCTGAGGGGTTATGGCAATAACGGAGAGGATTTACAGGAGGGTGTATGGTATAAAAATGTTTTCGGGACTTATCTCCATGGACCGTTGCTGCCGAAAAATCCCCATATTACCGACCTGTTGCTGGGACTGGCGACAAAAAGAAAGAATCCGGCTTATCAGCTGGAAGTCCTGGGAGATTCTCTGGAAAAAGCAGCGCATCATGCGGTTATTGAGCGTTTTCTTACAGCAGGATTCAGGGCAGGACCCAAATAGGATCAGAACAGGAAAAAATTACATGATTAAAACCAGGAAGAATTATTGAATATTACTTGTACCCGGCCGTGTCTTCGTTGACACTTTAGAGGGTGAGTCGCTATAATAAAATAGGATTGCTTAATGGGGCCTTCCGTGGCCATGAAGGGGGTGCCTTGCTTGGCAGAGACTAGGCGTATTGTTGTATGTTTGCCGGAAAGCATTATTGAGGAAGTAGACGAAATCGTATCGTCAGAGAAGTTAAACCGGAGTGATTTTATCAAAGAAGCTGTTTACAGTGTATTGATTGAACGGCGAAAAGCAGGAATACGAGAGCAGATGCGGCAGGGATATGTTGAAATGGCTCAAATCAACCTGTCGATGGCAGTAGATTTATGCCAGGCTGAAGAAGAGGCAACCATGCGTTATGAAGGGAAACTAGCTTGGAGTGTCGGGTATGAGTATTAAACGCGGGGAGATTTTTTATGCGGAACTAAACCCCGTTGTAGGTTCTGAACAAGGCGGCACCAGGCCGGTCTTGGTTATTCAGAATGATATTGGAAACCAGTATAGCCCGACAACAATTATCGCAGCAATTACATCCCAGATTTCAAAAGCCAAACTGCCGACCCATGTGGAAGTCAAAGCTAAACGAAGCGGTTTGGAAAGAGATTCTGTTATTTTGACTGAACAAATCAGAACGATCGATAAGAGCCGGTTGAAGGAAAAAGTCGCAGTGCTCGACGAGGAAGTAATGCTCAGGGTTGATGAAGCTATTGAAATAAGCCTTGGGCTGACGGAGATATGAAGGATTTCAATGGATGAGGCCAAATTACATAGTACGGAATAACGCAGCGTACAGGCTTCTAACACCTGACGCTGTTTTTTATACGGAGGGGAGACATGGGGACGTTTCTTTTATCCCCTCGAGGGGGCAAAAGAAACGTCCCCATGTTCCCATGATTGGAGGAAAAAAAAATAATGGACTTTATTAGCGTCATTTCGAGGGAGTTAGGATTGAAAACCTGGCAGGTCGGGGAAACGGTAAAGCTCCTGGACCAGGGGAATACCATTCCGTTTATTGCACGCTACCGCAAAGAAGCAACCGGAGAATTGGATGAAACTGTACTCAGAACCATGGCAGATCGGCTGGAATATATCCGGAACCTGGAGCTCAGAAAAGAGGAAGTCATCCGCTTGATTAACGAACAGGGCAAGCTAGATGACGGTTTAAGATCCAAAATAGAAGCTGCCGCCAAACTGCAGGAAGTCGAAGACTTGTACCGGCCGTACAAGCAGAAAAAAAGAACCAGAGCCTCGATAGCCAGAGAAAAGGGCCTGGAGCCTCTGGCGGATTGGTTATTTAACCAGCCTGTCAAAGGAAGCCTGCAGGAAGAGGCCGCTAAGTATCTTAATCCCGATTTGAATGTCCATGATGCTGCTGAGGCCTTGAGCGGAGCCCGGGACATAATTGCCGAGAACGTTTCCGATGATGCGGAAACAAGAAAACTAGTTCGGGCCAGGATCTATGAATGGGCAGAAATTACAGCCAAAGCGAAAAAAGAAGAGTGTTCGCCTTATGAGATGTACTATGAATATAAGGAACCTGTCCGTAAAATTCCGCCGCACCGGGTTCTGGCTTTGAACAGAGGAGAAAAGGAAGAATTCCTTTCCGTAGGGCTTGAGATTGAAGCGGATAAGATTCTGCAATTACTGGAAAAGAAATACCTGCAGGGAGGCCCCTGCCAGGAGTTGATGAAAGAGGCCTTGCAGGATAGCTATAAGCGGCTGATCTACCCATCGATTGAAAGGGAGATCCGGGCCGAGATTACCAGCAGGGCAGGAGAACAAGCTGTCAAGGTGTTTTCCGCCAACTTGCGGCAGCTTCTGCTGCAGCCGCCGGTAAGAGATAAAGTGATCATGGGGCTCGATCCCGGTTACAGGACAGGCTGCAAGTGGGCGCTGATCGATGATACAGGAAAACTTGGAGAGGTAGGGGTGATCTATCCAAACCCTCCACACAATAAAAAGCAAGAAGCCAAACAGCTCATTGCCAAAGTGGTGGAGCAGTATGGCGTCCAGATTATTGCAATTGGCAATGGAACAGCTTCCCGCGAAACGGAGGAGCTCGTCACCGAATTCATCCGGGAAAGCGGACGTCCGTTGGAATATATTATTGTCAGCGAGGCAGGGGCTTCGGTTTATTCGGCTTCGCCACTGGCCAAAGAGGAATTCCCGGATTTTGATCTTTCGCTGAGAAGCGCGGTATCCATCGCCCGCAGACTGCAGGATCCTTTGGCTGAGCTTGTCAAGATTGAACCGAAAGCAATCGGTGTTGGTCAGTACCAGCACGATATCCAGCCTAGGGTTTTGGAAAGCTCGCTGGGTGGTGTCGTCGAATCCTGCGTCAATACAGTCGGAGTCAACTTAAATACGGCTTCTCCGTCTATTCTGAAATTTGTCTCCGGATTGAATTATACAGTCGCCAAAAATATTGTTTCCTACAGGGAGAAGAACGGCAAATTTCGTTGCAGGGAAGAACTGAAGAAGGTATCCCGGCTCGGGGAGCAGACCTATATTCAATGTGCCGGTTTTATCCGACTGCCGGATGGGAATAATTGTCTGGAGAACACACCGGTTCATCCAGAGTCTTATGATGTC
Source organism: Dehalobacter sp. TBBPA1 (assembly GCF_040931655.1). NCBI lineage: Bacteria > Bacillati > Bacillota > Clostridia > Eubacteriales > Desulfitobacteriaceae > Dehalobacter > Dehalobacter sp. TBBPA1. The sequence goes on from NZ_CP162385.1 coordinate 662,433, forward strand.
GCCTCGGCAATCCTGAAGAAAGCCAATTTGACAGCGATGGACCTCAAAACGAATCCGGAGCGGGTGCGAGCTGCGCTGGGAGGTTTCAGTGCTGAGGGGTTGGCTGCGGAACTTCAGGCAGGCGTACCGACCGTTAAAGATATTCTTGAGGCTTTGCTGAGACCCGGGAGGGATCCGCGTGAGGACCTGCCGCGTCCACTGCTGCGTCGGGATATCACCAAATTGGAGGACCTGCAGGTAGGAATAAGTCTGGAAGGGACGGTCAGGAACATTGTTGACTTTGGCGCATTCGTCGATATTGGCGTCAAGAATGACGGATTGGTTCATATCTCGGAACTCAGCAACAGTTATGTCAGACATCCGATGGAAGTTATCTCGGTCGGCGATATCGTGAAGGTCAGAGTCCTCAGTATCGATCACGCCAGAGGTCGAGTCAGCCTCTCGATGAAGGATATTTAATAAATCATTCTTGAAATAACTTGATACAAAGAGTAACATTCAGGCATGCAGATCTTCTGAAAAAAACTCTATAAATCAGTCTGGCGGCCACAGTTTCACTGTGAGCGCAGCATGGACGACGGCACAGGAAGCGTGAAGGCGTTTATAGCCATTATAAATGTATTTGTACGATAATACCTTAAAGTGAGGAAATATTTCATATGAGCAATCAACAGATCATTATTGCCGGCGGAAATATCAAGCCAATGACCGGAGAGCCTGAATTTACAGGGAGTATTTTGGTCAAAGACAGTAAAATTGCAAAAATTATGAAGCATTCGGTTGCGGAGACAGATGAAGACGAAGAAAGTGCGTTCAGAGAAATGTTCGGCCTAAGTACAGAAGAGCCGGTACATATTGTGTCTGCCAGGGGAAAATGGGTTTTGCCTGGTTTCATTGATGCGCACTGCCACGTCGGGATTGGAGAAGAAATCTATCAGCATGAAGGTGACGATCTGAATGAAATGACGGATCCCCTGACCCCGGAACTTCGCGCGATTGACGGAATCCATCCTGAAGATGAAGGCTTCAGGGATGCACGGCTCGGAGGAGTCACCGCTGCGTTTACCTGCCCCGGAAGCGCAAATGTCATTGGGGGTACAGGTGTTGTTGTCAAAACGGCGGGCCGTGTGGTCGAAGAAATGATTCTGAGAGATCCTGCAGGACTCAAGATTGCGTTCGGTGAAAACCCCAAATTTGTATACGGAGAACAGAAAAAAATGCCGATGACGCGGATGGGAACCGCAGCCTTGCTCCGGCAGGCGTTGGTAGATGCTCAAAACTATCGGGAGAAACTGGAACAAGGCCAAAAGGATTTGGACAAACTTCCTGAACGGGACCTGGGACTTGAAACCATCAATCTTGTACTGGACAAAAAAATACCGCTCAGAGCGCATGCCCACAGGACAGATGATATCATGACTGCTATCCGCATAGCCCGCGAGTTTGACGTGGACCTTGTTCTGGATCACTGTACTGAAGGACATAAAATTGCCGATATTCTTCAGCAGTATGGCTATCCAGCGGCTGTAGGTCCTTCTTTCACAAACAGGGCTAAAGTAGAGCTTAAAGATAAAACATTCAGCACACCGGGAGTATTGAACAAAGCAGGACTTAAAATAGCGATCATCACTGATCATTCCGTTACCCCTATCGAGCATCTGCCGCTGTGTGCAGCGATGGCTGTCCGCAACGGACTTGAGGAAGAAGACGCGCTGAAAGCAATCACGATCTGGCCGGCTGAAATACTCGGGGTAGCTGACAGAGTCGGATCTTTGGAAGTAGGAAAAGATGCTGATATTGTCGTATGGGAGGGCAAGCCGCTCAGTTTTGAGGCCACGCCCCATACAGTATTGATCAACGGTTTGATCGTAAAGCCCGAGTGAGACGGGAGCGTGAAAATATGGAACGGCTGATTGAATCGGGAAGTTTTGAGGAGACTTTTCTTCTCGGGAAACAGCTCGGACAAAGTATCCGGGAAGGCACGGTCATCTGTCTTTATGGAGATTTGGGCTCGGGCAAAACCGTCCTGGCCAAAGGGCTCGGTGAAGGACTCGGGGTTACAGACACCATGACAAGTCCGACATTTACCCTGATTCAGGAATATAGCACCAAAATTGATGGACTGAAACTGATTCATATGGATTTATACAGGCTCCGCTACCCGGAAGAAGCAGAAATCATTGGTGTTGCCGATTATTTCCGGGATGACTGTGTCTGTTTGCTGGAATGGCCGGAGATCATTGTGGATTTACTGCCGGAAGACAGACTCGAAATCAGAATTCAGGGAAGCGGTGACCAAACCCGTTTAATTATGCTCAATTTTTGACATCATACTTGCTAAAAAGCTTTAGAATAAATCTGTGGTCCTAAGAAAAAATAATTAAGAGCAGTGAGGCTTATGAAATATCTGACAATCGATACAACGACAAAGATGACTGCACTGGCCCTGGGTCAGGATGGCAGGCTGGTCGGAGAGGGATTTCTGAACACTGGGAAAACCCATTCTGAAAGACTGATCCCGATGCTGGATCAGCTGCTGAATGCTGCCGACTGGAAACCCGTGGATCTTGATTTTATCGGCGCAGTCCGGGGTCCGGGGTCGTTTACCGGCATCAGGATCGGAATCGCCACAGCCCAGGGACTTGCACAGGTCCTCAATATCCCTTTGGTCGGAATTACTTCACTGGATACGCTAGCCTGGGCCGGAAAGGGCAGGCCGGAAGAAACCGTTGTGATCCTTGACGCCCGTAAAAATGAATGGTATTATGCCCGCTATATTTGGCGGGAAGGCAGAGAGTGCCTGGACGGGCCGAAGGCTGTTACGCCGGAGGCGCTCACAGTGAAGTTGAAGGAACTTCAAAAACCTTGTTTTTTTGTTGGGGATGCGGTTACCGGAGCCAGACAATTCCTGGAGGAACAACTCGGCAGCCAGGCCGTTCTGCTGTCCGAATACCAGTACCTGCCCAGAGGAGCCTATGCAGCATGTGAGGTTTGGGAACAGTGGAAGGCAAGATGCTTTGACGGGAATTTTCAGGCCCTGGAACCCATTTATATTCGTCTCTCAGAAGCTGAAACCAATTATCTTAAGAAACAAGGTATAATGCAGTAGTCATATTGGTATTCTCAACATACTATAATTCTGAACCATCATTAAAAAGAATACTGATATTCAGGTGATAAAAATGTTAAAAAGAGGTCAGGCCGAACAGAATAGGGAACCTGAGGCGGAGGTTATCGTTCGTCCTATGCAGCTTGAGGATATCCCATCCATTGTGGCGATTGAGGAAGTATCATTTGCCACGCCATGGACAACGGAGTCCTTTACATCAGAACTGAAAAATAATGTTTTAGCCAATTATTTTTGCCTAGAGCTGGATCACAAGGTTATTGGCTATATAGGGCTTTGGATCGTCATGGGAGAGGGCCATATTACAAATGTTGCAATCTGGCCAGGATGCCGCGGTAAGGGCTGGGGTGAATACCTGATGAAAAACGTGATTTATCAGATGATTGCCAAAGGCGTGTTGCGGTTTACACTGGAAGTCCGGGTATCCAATCAGGCGGCGCGGAATCTGTATGAGAAATTAGGTTTTAAGGCCGCCGGAGTACGCAAAGGGTACTATTCCGACAACCAGGAGGATGCACTGATTATGTGGGCCAGTCTCAAGTAGATCGATTAGTAAATTACGTTATCCTTTACCGTCAAAAAGCTGCACTTCGTATCGTGCTCCGCTTGGCGTTGGCCATCCATTCCGGAGACCTAGCCTGCAGCTAGTGCAAGCTACTAATGTTATTTAGAAATTGCTGTACTAGACTTGTTAACCTTAGAATTAAAAATTAAGGATTTACGGGTACTTAACTGGTCTCGTTGGAGGAGTATTGTGGACAATAACAAGAATGTAATAATCTTAGGTATTGAAACGAGTTGTGATGAGACGTCGGCGGCAGTCCTAGCCAACGGCACGGATTTAAAAAGCCACATCATCTCATCTCAGATTGGTACCCATCAAAAGTATGGCGGCGTTGTCCCGGAAATAGCATCACGGGAACACTGTCTGCATATCAGCCAAGTAGTTGCAGAGGCCCTCGGACAAGCAGGTATGGGATTCAAAGGTCTTTCTGCAGTTGCAGTGACGTACGGCCCGGGCCTGGTAGGGTCTCTCCTGGTGGGAGTATCTGCTGCCAAAGCCATGGCCTATGCAGCAGACATTCCTTTAATCGGCGTCAACCATCTGGAGGGGCATGTTTATGCCAATTTCTTGGAGCATCCGGACTTACGTTTCCCGCTGCTGGCGCTTTTGGCATCCGGCGGACATACCAATCTGATTATTTTTAGGGGGCATCTAGACTATGAAGTGATCGGCAGAACCAGGGATGATGCTGCCGGGGAAGCCTTTGACAAAGTAGCCCGGGCGCTCGGATTTGGATATCCGGGCGGTCCGAATATCCAGAAAGCTGCTTTCGAAGGAAACACAGCAGCTTTTGATTTTCCCAGAGCGATGCTGGAGACCGGGAGCTTTGATTTTAGTTTCAGCGGGTTAAAGTCCTCAGTTCTTAATACCTTAAACAGTGCCCGGATGAAGGGCGAAGTTTTGAATACTGCCGACCTGGCAGCTTCTTTCCAGGCTGCCGTTGTGGAGGTGCTTGTGCAGAAAACCCTCCGGGCCTTGGAAAAATATCCGGTTAAGACCTTGGCTCTGGCCGGCGGGGTTGCAGCAAACAGCAATTTGCGGCAAGCGCTGCAGCAGGAACTGGATCACCGCGGGATCTCTTTTGTTTATCCTTCGCCGGTATACTGTACCGACAATGGTGCGATGATTGCACTGGCCGGTTATTATCGCTTTATGAATGATGATTATGCTTCATGGAAGTTAAATGCAGTTCCTGGCTTAAATCTGTAAAATTGGAGGACGCAGTTACATCAGTTTATATTCAATTATTCGTTAATAATTATCAAAATTATCAAAAACTTTATATTTTTTATTTATTATGGTAAAAAAATCGACAAAAAAGAATAGGTATTAGAAAAACATAGGATGCAATATTTATCCACAACGATTGTGGATAATGTGGATAAACCATGAAAAAACTTGTTCTTTGGCTACTGCGGATGGGGATAATTTCTTAGGAGAAAAATGCTAAACGAACATCATTGTTAGGAAATTGCAATTTTAGAAGTGATTAATGTCGAAAATTTGATTAATTTTGCTCTATAATGCAGACATATGACCAGGAGGAAGCAGAACGTGAACGAAAAAGAAAAAGATTTATTTCGAAAAAAAGTTCTTCAAATCAGGAGGGTCATGACAGCTGATGAACGTAGGCAAAAAAATGATCGGATTCAGAGGAATATAATGTCTTTGCCAGATTATCAGAACGCTGAGATAATTATGATGTACTTAAATTATTGGGATGAAGCAGAAACTACAGAGGTTGCCGAAGAAACGCTTAAAGCACGAAAAAAGCTGATCATTCCGTTATGTCAGGGGGAAACCATCATTCCGTGTGAGATCAGAAATGTTAAAAATGATGTGCAGTCAGGGAATTTTGGGATCAGAGAGCCGCGTCCCGACCGCTTGCATCCGGTATCCCCAGAAGAAATTGATCTGATTCTAGTTCCGGGTGTCGTATTCGACAGGCAAGGCGAAAGGATTGGTTTTGGCAAAGGCTTTTATGACCGTTTTCTGCCTCAATTAAGGAAAGACGTCTGCATCGTCGGTTTGGCGTACGATTGTCAGCTGGTTGAAAAAATTGCAGCAGAGGATCACGATTTTAAAATGTCTTTACTGCTTACAGAAAATGGTGTAATCTATGTTCCATAATCATATTTGCGAAGATTATGACAATTTAAGGAGAGTGAATATGTGTAAGTGTTGTGACTCCAAACAAGAGGCAGTATTTGCTGATTCCAACCAACACAGGCTGAATGAGATCCTCTCTGCTTATCAGGGTCATGATGGTGCTCTTATTCCGGTTCTCCAGGAAGCTCAGGAAGTGTATGGTTATCTTCCTGAGGCCGTCATGCGGGCCATTGCCAAAGGACTGAAGATTCCTGAGGCAAAAGTATTTGGCGTCGTTACTTTCTATGCTCAGTTCAGACTGAAACCAACAGGCCGTAATTTGATCCGGGTTTGTATGGGAACGGCCTGTCACGTCAGGGGCGCTCAGAAAGTACTTTCTGAGATTGAACGTGAACTCGCAATTGTTGCCGGAGAGACTACCGCTGATCAAAGATTCACGTTGGAAACCGTTGCTTGTATTGGAGCCTGTGGCCTGGCTCCTGTCATGACCATCAACGGTCAGGTTTTTGGGAATATGAATTCCGGCCTGGTGTCGGATATTCTGAAAAGATTTAAATAAGGGAGGGGAAACGATGAAGGTTTTAGCGAACCCGTGTTGTGAAAAATGTCATCATACAGCATCCACTCCCTGTTCCGATTATGTTCAATGCAGGACGGAAGGACCGTTGTGCCATGACTATGTTTCCTGCAAACAGCAGAGGCAGAAACTGATGTCTTTGATCCTGGAACCAGACAGAAAAAATAAGCAGGTTCTGGTCTGCAATGGAACAGGATGCTTTTCTTCGGGTTCCCAGACATTAATCGATCTACTCAGGGAAGGATTGGCTGAAAGAGGCATCCATACGGCTGACGTCCGCTCTACGGGCTGTCATGGTTTTTGCGAACAAGGGCCAACCGTGATCATTGAACCGGACAAGACTTTCTATACGAAGGTTAAAGCGGAGGACATTTCCGAAATCATCGAAAAAGATATTATACGTGATGAAAAAGTTGAAAGACTTCTTTACGAGGATCCGGTATCGGGGAAACTCGCGGCAAATTTTGAGACCGTGAATTTATTTGCCAAACAGAAACGGATCATCCTTGATAACTGCGGCAAGATCGACCCGGAGGAAATCAGCCATTATCTCGCTAAAGACGGCTACAAGGGTTTGGCCAAAGCGATTCAAACCATGAGCCCGGACGAGGTTGTGGAGGAAGTCAAAAAATCAGGATTGAGAGGCCGCGGAGGTGCAGGTTTTCCGACAGGACTTAAATGGAGTCTATGCCGCAAGTCAGAGGGCACCAAAAAATATGTGATCTGCAACGCCGATGAGGGAGACCCCGGTGCGTTCATGGACAGGGGCGTTCTTGAAGGAGACCCGCATGCGGTGATTGAAGGAATGCTGATCGGAGCTTACGCGATTGGCGCTGACGAGGGTTATATCTACTGCCGGGCCGAGTATCCGCTCGCGATCGACAGGCTTAAAACCGCGATTGCCCAGGCTGAGGAAAACGGATTACTGGGCAATAACATCCTGAATTCCGGATTTAACTTCAAACTAAAGATCAAAGCCGGTGCAGGCGCTTTTGTCTGCGGCGAGGAGACGGCCCTGATTGCTTCCATCGAAGGCAAGCGCGGGATGCCGACGGTCAGGCCTCCTTACCCTGCCGTCAAAGGTCTCTGGGGGAAACCGACCAATATCAACAACGTCGAGACTTGGGCCAATGTACCGTATATTTTACGGAATGGCACAGACTGGTATACGCAATTCGGCACTGAAAAAAGCAAAGGCACCAAGATATTTGCTCTGACCGGAAAGGTCAATAACACCGGCCTGGTGGAAGTGCCGATGGGGATCACGCTGAGGGACATCATCTTTGATATCGGTGGCGGGATCAAGGACGGGAACCAATTTAAGGCTGTTCAGATCGGGGGGCCCTCCGGAGGCTGTCTGCCCGAGGAAATGCTGGATATTGAAGTCGACTATGATAATCTGACCGCCGCAGGAGCAATGGTTGGCTCAGGCGGACTGGTTATCCTTGATAATACAACATGTATGGTCGATATTGCCCGTTTTTTCTTAAGCTTTACCCAGAAGGAATCCTGCGGCAAGTGTACACCCTGCCGGGAAGGAACGAAGCGGCTTCTGGAAATCTTGGTTCGGATCACCAAGGGTGAGGGGCAAGCTGAGGACCTGAATACGCTGGAAAATCTGGCCAAGGTTATCAAACGGACATCACTGTGTGGTCTTGGTCAGACAGCCCCGAATCCGCTGCTCGCGACACTGCGCTATTTCCGTTACGAATATGAAGCCCATATCTTTGAGAAACGGTGTCCGGCACATGCCTGTACCGCGCTGATGGAATATACGGTCGACAATGAAAAATGCAAGCGCTGCGGGCAATGTTCCAAAGTTTGTCCGGTCGGCTGCATCACCGGGGATAAAGAGACACCTTATGTGATCGATACGCAGAAATGCATTAAATGCGGGGCTTGTCTGAAAAAATGCAAATTTAATGCAATCAGCTTAGCTTAGTATTTCAAATGGTTATCCAGATAAGCCTAAGAATGGCTGATCTGGTATTCGTTTATTTGAATGTCGAGTGATTGGTATTGTTTGCTTGGATGAAAAGTGAAAAAGGAGTGAGAGTGTGGAAAAGGTTCAACTCCAAATTGACGGAAAAACTGTATTGGCCTCAGCAAAATCTACGATTTTGGAAGCTTGCCGGAAAAACGGGATTTCTGTTCCGACACTGTGCCATGCTCCCGAACTGACCAACTGGGGCGCTTGCAGGTTGTGCATGGTCGAAGTAGAAGGCATGCGAAACCTGGCTACAGCATGTACGATGGAAGTACAACAGGGGATGGTCGTAAGGACTTCAACACCGGAAATTAGGGAAGCCCGCAGAACTATCCTGGAATTGATTTTAGCGAACCATGATATTGACTGCCTAACTTGCGAAAAGATGGGCAACTGCGATCTTTCCCGTTATGCTTATGAATATCAGGTTAAAGGAAATACTTTTCAGGGAGAGAAACGCTGCTCTGACCCGGACGACAGCAATCCGTTCATTTTTCGGGATATGAATAAATGCATTTTATGCGGCAAATGCGTAAGGGCTTGTGCCGAGATTCAGGTCAATAATGTTCTAGACTATTCCAAACGCGGTTTTGAAACTCAGGTCTCACCTGCTTTTAACCTGCCGTACGGTGACTCGGATTGTGTATTCTGCGGCTCATGTCTGGCCGTTTGTCCGGTTGGCGCACTGACTGAAAAACAAATGATCGGCAAAGGACGTCCCTGGGAAATCAAAAAGGTTCGGACCACGTGTCCTTACTGCGGAACAGGTTGCAATTTTGACCTGAACGTCAAGGACGGCAAAGTGATCGGAGTAACCTCCAGTTTGGATGCACCGGTTAATGGCAGGGCATTGTGTGTGAAAGGACGGTTTGGATATGATACGATCCACAGTCCGAACCGCCTGCAAGCTCCGTTGATCAGAAAAGACGGTGAACTGGTCGAAGCGGACTGGGGCGAAGCCCTTGATCTTATCGCAGAGAAATTCACGACAATCAAGGCCGAAAATGGCCCTGATTCGCTGGGTGCTTTAAGCTCAGCACGCTGTATCAATGAAGACAATTACCTGATGCAAAAACTGATGCGCGCAGTGATCGGAACCAATAACATCGATCATTGCGCCCGGACCTGACACGCTCCCTCTGTGGCCGGTCTGGCCACTTCATTTGGCTCGGGAGCTATGACGAACTCAATTGGTGAAATACCGCATTCCAAGGTTATTTTTGTGATCGGTTCCAATACGACTGAAGCTCATCCCGTCATCGGCGGCAAGATCAAGCAGGCAGTACGCAACGGCTGCAGACTGATTGTGGCCGATCCGAGGGGAATCGAGCTGACCGGGTTCGCCGAAGTCTGGATGCGGCTGCGGCCCGGAACAGACATCACGCTGGTCAACGGGCTGATGCATATCATTCTGAATCAGGGATGGGAAGATCGTTCCTTTATTGAAAAAAGAACGGAAGGATATGAAGGACTGAAGGTGATCCTTCCCAAATATACGCCCGAGTATGTCAGCAGGGTTACCGGGGTTCAGGAGGAACTTCTTTATCAGGCTGCGGAGATCTATGCTACAGCCGAAAGTGCCCAGATCTTCTATACACTGGGCATTACCGAGCATATCACCGGTACGGACAATGTGATGTCCCTGGCCAACCTTGCCATGCTGACCGGCAATCTTGGCAAAGAAAATTCCGGCGTCAATCCGCTGCGGGGACAAAACAATGTCCAGGGAGCCTGTGATATGGGCGCGCTGCCGAACTTCTTCCCGGGATATCAGAAAGTGGAAGACGAAAAAGCAAGAGACAAATTTGAAAAGGTCTGGGGAGTACCTTTAAACCCGAACAAAGGGTACATGATCCCGGATATGTTTGAAGCCTCTCTTAAAGGGAAGCTGAAAGCAATGTATATCATGGGTGAGGACCCGGTTTCAACGGATGCGGATGCCCACCATGTACGCAAGGGACTACAGGCACTTGACTTTCTGGTTGTCCAGGATATCTTCCTTACCGAGACAGCCAAACTGGCCGATGTCGTGCTTCCCGGCGTGAGCTACGCGGAAAAAACCGGAACATTTACGAATACCGAACGCCGCGTGCAAATGGTCAACAAAGCGGTTGAGCCTGCTGAAGGCGCCAAACCGGACTGGCAGATTATCAGTGCCATTGCCAACAGAATGGGCTCTGACTTCAACTATCATTCAACGGCAGATATCATGAATGAAGTCTCTTCATTGGCGCCGCAGTACGCGGGTATTTCACACGAACGTCTCGGAACGCATGGCCTGCAGTGGCCGGTTACCTGTGAGACCCATTCGGGTACTCCAATCCTGCATATGGATGGCTGCACGCGGGGCAATGGGCTGTTTATGCCAATTGAAGCCAGAGTTTCGGATGAGCTACCGGATAAGGATTATCCTTTCCTGCTCAGTACCGGACGCAAACTGAGCCACTATAACATCTCGACGCGCTATTCAGACGTGTTAAGTGCTTATTCGGCAGAAGAATTCGCCGAGGTCAACCCTGAAGATGCCAGGAACCTAAATGTCTGTGACGGTGAGAAGGTCAGGGTCTCCTCGCGCCGGGGTGAAGTGGATACAAAGGTCAGGGTAACGGACAAAGTTCCGCCCGGAATGATCTTCATGACGTTCCACTATGAGGACTCCCCGGTCAACGTTCTGACGAACGCAGCTTGCGATAAGGTCTCGGGTACGTACGAATACAAGGTGTGTGCAGTTAGAATTTCGAAGTAAAACAATACGGGCAGTTGCTAATTATTGCATCATCAAGGTAAATTTAAAGAATATGCATGAAAGGCAAAAAATAAAAAATTTGTCACCGACTAAAAAAGTCTTCCTTCAGAGTTTAAATCTGAGGGAAGACTTTATTTTTTCTAGAAAGAAAATCATAGACTTTTGATAAACATAAGCCTGTCACTCCTTGTCCGAGGCAGACATATATTGATAGAGGAACAATGAGCAAAAGGGGTATCTTCATTGAAGGCAATAGCATTTGTTGATTACGAAAATATCTGGGAAGGCCTTCACGAATACGGCTACAGGCTGATGCCCGAGGAGTTTATTCAGCTCCTGGAGGACTATGCGGATCATATTGGAGTGGATCTAAAAGCCGTCTATTTGTATGCAAATTTTGACAAGGAAGAATTCTGGAGGACCCAAACTGCCTTTGAAAAGAAAAACATCTTCACGCGTCATGTCTATGGGAAAAATAACTATGTGAACACTGAAATCCGTGCAAATGCGGCGGATACGGAACTGATGCTGGAGGTTCAGGAAATTCTGGTGACCAGACCGAAATCCGCAGAACTATTTCTTTTATTTACAAGTGATGGCGATTTCCTGCCTATTATCCGAAGAATCCGTGCCTGGGGGAAAGAAGTCCGAATCATCGGTGTTAAAGACAAAATCAATCACTTGCTGATTCCTTACTGTGAAAGTCTGGATGTTTTCTTTAATCTTCTCAATAAGGATTCTGCCAAGTATATGCCGGTTGATGATTTTCCGACAGGAATCGAATTAATTGCTGAGATGCAGATGAGACTGCCCTATGTTGCTTCCACCAGGGCTCGGTCGTATTTAAGTACCAAGCTAGGAAGAACGGCCTCTGAAGTCAAAGATTTTATCCAGTACCTTTTGACGGAGAACTGCCTGATAGAAAAAGAATTCCGTGATCCAAACCTTGTCATCAAAAAGACCAAGATCTATTTGTTAAACCTGGTCAACCCATTGATCACAGAAATCCTGGGCAGTAATCTGACAGAACAGCTTGCAGCCCGTTATGCAAGATTGAGTTCAGAGATTGTTGAGAAGTAACGGAAGCCTGTCACCGATTGTCCTTTTTTCTCATAGGATATGGAAAAAAGGAAAGGTGTCCAATGAACGATCAGCTGCAAGAAATGTTGGCAATGCCCGGAGTCATAGGCTTTGGTAACGGGATTAAAGAAACCAATGGTCATCCGACGGGAACGGAAGCATTACTTGTTTTTGTCGAGAAAAAGATTCCCCGCTCGGAACTCAGGGACAATGAATGTGTACCAAATTTGATTAACAATATACTCACCGATGTCATCGAAATTGGGGAAATTTTTGCTCACAATGAAGCCAGTGGCAGGCGCGCAGCAGCACAAGGGTTCATTGTTTTCCTTCGAAACCTCGTGGGGAATCCCGCGAAAAATTTCCCCAAAACCCTGCACAAAAACCTGACCTCCAATTTTAATGCAAGAGCTACAACCAAAGAAAGAATAAATGCTGGTGACTTCCTGAGCCTCTGGAGATGGCTAATTAAAGAACGGGGAGGTTCTTCGGCGGTCAGCAGGACTTCTTTGATCAGACCTGCAGTCCCGGGTGTCAGTATTGGTCATTATCAGGGAAGAGCCGGAACCTTTGGAGCGTTAGTCTATGATCAAAAAAGCAGCCAGCCCCTGATCTTATCCAATAATCATGTCTTGGCGAACACATCGATGATGAGCAATGCCCGGGCCTCAATCAACGATCTAATTACTCAACCGGCAGGAATAGATGGTTCAAATGAGGCTATCGGTTATCTTGCAAGGTATGCGGCATTAAATGTTTACCCTAATCCGAATTGCGTGGACTGCGCTGTGGCCAAACCGGTAAGTGCCGCCGCTGTGAGTCCGGAAATATTGGAGATCGGTAAAGTTACGGGTGTGACTGAGGCCGCATCCGGCATGACGGTAAAAAAATCAGGGAGAACTACAGGACTAACGATTGGCAAAATCAGAGCAATTAATTCAACAGTAAAAGTCAATTATGGAGAAGGTAGAATTCTGTTATTTGAAAAACAGATCATTGCTTCCAAAATGTCTGAACCGGGCGACAGTGGATCCTTGGTTGTGGATCACAGAAACAGGGCTGTAGGTCTGCTATTTGCCGGCTCAAATCAAAGTACAATTATTAATCCGATTAATCAGGTTCTCGAAACACTTCAAGTAAAGTTCTAGCGCAGTTATTCAAACTCTGGTTTTGTACCTGACGTACATACCAGAGTTTTTTGACTGCCGCGAATGAACCGGCATTTATTGAATTGCTCGCAAATCCGGCGCTTTTTGAAATGGACTTTCTTTGGCATGGTTTGTGTATATTAAAAGAGGAGGGTTCCTGGCAAGGAATCCTCCGTAAGACCAGACGTTGCTGTTTGTGTTCCCTATTCCGAAACTGCGCTTATCTGAGGGCTAAAATGATCAATGCAATAAGCAAGATGACAAAGGCGATGATTAATACCGGAGAAAAGATAAAAAAGTTAATAATAAGGAATAAACTTGCTAAAACAACTCCGGCTATCAATCCCGGGATAAAACCAATAACAGGCGGTGGGGGGACTGGCGGAATCGGTGGAACAGGTGGATGTGGCGGAACAGGCGGAATAGGGGGCAAAGGTGGTCCAGGGGGGAAAGGGTAACGATTACAGCAACAGCCGCCCAACCGTTGATCAAAAAGCAATGACATTGAAATTCCTCCTCTTAAGATGAAGATAGGGCCCAGAGGGCTTTAATAAGATAAGAGGAACATGGGCTGCCCCAAAAATATTTGGACAGCCGCAAACTGCATATCCCTTTAGAAACTCAAACGGAAAATGACGACTCCGAGAAGCAGCAAGATCAGACCGGCCAGAATCGCGATTGGGTTAACGATTGAAGGCCAGGCAACTAAAAATAACCCCAGACCAGCGGCAGCAATTGCACCAATCAATCTGAGGACAGGGAAAGACTCTGACGAATCTACTTCCTGCGTACGGATAACCTGTTGAAGCATTGTATGGTCCCCTTTCTTCTTGTGTCACAGCATCGACTTGTCTTTTTATATTATTCGGCTTGTCTGAGGTATGTTCATAATCCAAGGGGTTTTATGGTATTTTTTAAAAATTATTTCTAAAAAATATATTTCGAATTGACAAAAACATTGGCCTGACATATAGTAAAACTAATTTAGTTTGAGCGTCAAAACAAAGAAGTATGATGGTAAGTGGTGCTTTATGAATAATCTTTATGGGACTTTAAATGAACTCCTGGTAAAACTATTCAACGACATTCTCCAAATCGAAGAACTGTCCCTTAAGGAGAATGAATTTAGCGACCTCTCTATTACAGAAATACATGTAATTGAAGCAATTGGCCTCACAAAGCGCAACATGTCTTCTGTAGCCAGAGACTTGGACATTACGATCGGGACTCTTACCTTTTCGGTTAACAACCTTGTGCAGAAAAGCTATGTGAACCGGATCAGAAGTGATGATGACCGACGGATTGTGCTAGTTTCTCTTACCGACAAAGGTGTACAGGCTTATAAGCATCACGCCGGGTTTCATGATGAAATGATCCAAACAACCATTTCCCGACTTTCGGATGAGGAAATGGAAGTACTTGTCTCGGCTCTCGAAAATATTAACGGGTATTTTAAGGTCAAGTACAATTTGAAAAAAAGAGAAAAATAACAGAGCAAGCTGCACAGACACGGGAGGTTGGAAAGAATGTCAGTTAGAATTATTACGGACAGTACAAGTGATCTCCCCGGCTATTTGATAGAGAAATATAACATTATTGTCGTGTCGTTGAAAGTCCTGTTTGGGGAAGAGGAATATAGAGACGGCGTTGATATTACCAATGAAGAGTTTTATGCCAAAATGGCAAGACATAAAGAACTACCGACGACAGCCCAGGTGAATCCGGGTGAGTTTGTCGAGGAATTTACCAAACATGTAGACCAAGGCGATGAAATCATCGGTATTTTTATTTCTTCCAAGCTGAGCGGAACGTATAATTCCGCTGTAATGGCCAGGGAGATCATAAATAAGGGCAGAATCTATGTAATCGACTCTAATAGCGCTACTTTCGGACTTGGACTATTGGTCGTTGAGGCAGCCGAGATGGCTGCTGCAGGTAAAAGTGCGGAGGATATTGTTCAAACAATTGAGATTCTGAAAGATCAGGTTCAATTCTATGGCGTTATTGACAATCTAGAGAATCTGAAAAAAGGCGGAAGACTATCAGCGACCAGTGCATTTGCCGGCAGTATCCTGGGTATTAAGCCAATTATTTCTATCAAAGACGGAGCGGTCATTGTCGTAGGAAAAGCCAGAGGAAGAAAGAAAGCCTTCTTTTGGATTCTGGAGAACCTAAAAAACAACCATGTGGATTTAAATAATAAGAGAATTTGTATTGCGCAGGCTGCAGCACCTGAGAGTCTGGAGGAATTTAGACAGATCATTCTCAAAGAATATGTGCCAAAAGAAATTGTGGTATTTTCGCTGGGCCCTGTGATTGGAACTCACGCTGGCGCAGGCTGCATAGGAATAAGCTGTTTCGGATAGGGAAGCAGACCCGTTTATGATGATTCGCCCCGCATCTTCAGTAGGAGGTGCGGTTTTTTAGCATCACAAAAATAGAATTTACGGATAGAGGAAAGAAAAGAATGAATAACGGTAATGATAGAATTGACAAATATATTTATATATCTTAATATTCAAATATAAGAATATGGAGGGGATTTGCTTGTTGACTTATAAGGATAATCCGGTTTATTTCGAAGAAAAGGCGGATATATTAAAAGTACTTTCCCACCCTGTCCGGCTTTGCATTGTCAAAGGCCTGATGGAAAATGGGGAAAACAATGTAATGAGCATGCAGAATTGTCTGAGTATTCCGCAGTCGACAATTTCTCAGCACCTATCTGCGTTGAGAAATAAGGGGATCATAAGGGGTAGACGCGAAGGACTCGAGGTTTTTTACTCGGTTCAGAATCCGCTAGTGAAAAAGCTGATCCATCTGATGTTTTTCGAATGATGCTAAATATTTGAATTTGAATATTAAGCCAATTAAACTAAAAAATAAATTATTGAAAATAATATAGGGTCGAGGAGGTCGTTATCTAATGCGTAAAAAAATTGTGATTGTCGGTGGGGTGGCTGGAGGAGCAACCACTGCTGCAAGATTAAGAAGACTCGATGAAAAATCGGAAATTGTTATATTCGAAAGAGGCGAACATATTTCTTTTGCGAATTGCGGACTGCCCTATTTTATTGGAGGCGTGATTAAAGGACGGGATAAACTTCTTGTCCAGACCGTTAAAGGAATGACAAACAGATTCAATCTGGACATCCGGACAAAATCAGAAGTAATCGCGATTAATCGGCAGGATAAAAAGATCCAGGTAAAAAACCTCGACACGGGTGTCGTCTATGAGGAAAGCTATGATATTCTAATTCTTTCGCCCGGAGCGAGTCCTATCGTTCCGGGGATTGAGGGCATCACCGGAAACCCGAGGGTATTCTCGCTTCGAACAATTCCCGATGCCGAAGCCATTGACAGTTATATTGATCAAAATCAGGCCAAAACAGCGGTCGTTGTAGGCGGCGGATTTATCGGCCTGGAAATGGCCGAAAACCTGAAAGAACGTAACCTTGATGTCTATCTGGTTGAAGCTACCGATCAGGTACAGCCCTCACTGGATTATGAAATAGCGAGTCTTCTGCACACCCATCTCCGCGAAAAAGGTGTCAGGATGATTCTTAAGGACAGTGTCGTGAAGCTTGAAGGATCAAAGGTCTATCTTCAGAGCAGCCAGGAGATTGAAGCAGATATGATTGTGATGGCTATCGGCGTTCGTCCGGAAAACATGCTCGCTGTTCAGGCCGGCCTGGAGACCGGCGAAAGAGGAGCTATCCGGGTCAATGGATATCTGCAGACCAGTGATGAAAACATCTATGCAATCGGTGATGCGATTGAAGTAAAAAACTATGTCACAGGACTTCCGACAAACATACCTCTGGCCTGGCCGGCAAACAGACAGGGCAGGCTTCTGGCCGACAATTTGTATGGCAACCGTAAGCCTTACCGGGGGACTCTAGGAACTTCTGTTGCCAAAGTATTTGATTTGACGGCCGCTTCCACGGGCATCAATGAAAAAACAGCAGCTAAAATGGGAATACCGTATAGGGTCATTCATATTCACCCGAATTCCCATGCCGGATACTATCCGGGTTCGACGGTGCTCGATATGAAGATGGTCTTTACTGAAGACGGCAAAATACTTGGTGCGCAGGCCGTCGGGCGCAAGGGTGCAGAAAAGAGAATTGATGTGATTGCAACGGCTATCAAAGGCAATTTAACGGTTTATGACCTTCAGGATCTGGAATTGGCCTATGCACCGCCTTATTCCTCAGGGAAAGACCCGGTCAATATGATTGGGTATGCCGCGGCCAATTTGCTGGATCATATGGTCAAGACTGTTCAATACCATGAAATCGACGATATTGTCGCTGCTGGAAACATTTTGGTTGACGTCAGGCAACCTGAAGAAGTAGAACTGGGCAAGATCAACGGGTCAATCAATATCCCGCTTCCGGAGCTCAGAAAGAGGCTTGGGGAGTTGCCCAAAGATAAGCCGGTTTACCTGACGTGCCAGATTGGCCTTAGGGGATATATTGCGGCTAGGATCCTTCAACAGCATGGTTATGACCCGATCAACCTTGACGGAGGTTTCCGGACGTATACCAGTGTTTACTGGGCGGTTGAAAAGAAGGATAAAGGAGCGGTAAAAGTTGATGATACCGGAAAAGCTTTTACCGAATCCCCGGAGGCCAAAATCGCAGCGGATAAAGTGATCGACTGTTGTGGTCTACAGTGTCCTGGACCGATCAAACAGGTATTTGAAAATATGAAACTCCTAGAAGGAGGCCAGGTCCTGGAAATCTTGGTTACGGATCCCGGCTTTGCGAGGGATATTGAGGCCTGGTGCAGCAAGACCGGCAATACGCTGCTTAAAACAGAATTAAACGGGGATTATCTGAAAGCCTATCTGCGCAAAGGAAGCGTGAAGCCCGCCGACCAGCCGCAGGTAAACGTTGTGGTGGAGGAAAAACCCAAGGGCGCGACGCTGATTGTATTCGAGCAGAATATGGATAAAGCCTTGGCCTCATTTATCATTGCAACCGGTGCGGCATCCATGGGTAAAGAAGTGACGATGTTTTTCACATTTTGGGGGCTGAATATTCTTAAGAAACATGACGCGCCTAAGGTAAGCAAGGATTCCCTGGAGAAAGCCTTTGGCATCATGATGCCCCGCGGACCAAGAAAACTGCCTATCTCCAATATGAATATGGGTGGTATGGGTGCGAGAATGATCAAGTATGTCATGAAAAAGAAAAATGTTGATAGTTTAGAAGAACTGCTGCACAATGCGATGAAAATGGGTATTAAGATCGTAGCCTGCTCCATGTCGATGGATGTGATGGGCATCAAGAAGGAAGAACTGATCGATGGCGTAGAAATCGGCGGTGTTGCCACAATGCTTGCCAAGTCTGAGGAATCAAACTTGAATCTATTTTTCTAAGACATAAAATAGTTAATTTTTAAGATCTTTGAGCTTTATTGAGGAAAATAATTTATGTAATTTCCACTGAAAATATGGTAGATTATTAAGTACAGACTTAGTACCTGATATACCATTATAATTATTTTAGGGTTTACAAGTATTAGAAGGTATTTCGCAGGGAACGTCTAAATAGTAACGTCTGAATATGTTTGAAGGTAGATGGGCGTGGAAAAGAAAAAGCTGGAGATCACAGGAGTGCTATTTGCCGGAGGAGAAAGCAAAAGAATGGGCCAGAACAAGGCATTCCTTGAGATAGGCGGAAAACCGCTTCTGGAAAGAAATCTGGAAGTGCTGGACAGTATCTGTAGTGAAGTCCTTATCAGCTGCAGGGAGCCTGAACAATATTCTGGATACGGTTATCAGGCGGTTGCCGACCAAATCAAAGGTAAAGGGCCGATGGGCGGGCTGTATTCCGTCCTTCCGGTGGCTAAGTATGACTATGTCTTCGTGGCTGCCTGTGATATGCCGTTCTTAAACAGTGAAGCCATTGCCTATATTTATGAACGGATTGAGGATTATAAGTTGGTTCTCCCGTATGTTCGGGACAGACTACATCCGCTGCACGCCTTTTACCACAAAAAAGTGCTTAAAGTTGTCGAGAAACGGATTAAAGAGGACAAACTGCGTCTATTTGATATTGCTGATGAATGCAGGCATAAGATCGTGGATATTTCTGAGGAGATGGAAGGCAGCATGCTGAAGGAAATGATCGAGGAAAGTTTCCTGAATGTCAATACGCCTCAGGAGTGGGAACTCATTTTACAAAAAATCCAATAATGCTTTGGGGAGGTTGGAATGAAAAAGATTGAGGCAGTAATTCGCAGCAATAAACTTGACCAAGTGGAAAAGGCGCTCAGTAATTTGGGAATCAGCGGGATTACCGTATCTCAGGTACTTGGCTGGGGAAGGCAGAAAGGGAATATCACCGAGGTTTACCGCGGAACGGAAGTATCCGTCCGGCTGCTGCCCAAAGTCAAACTCGAAATCATTGTCAATGATTCGGAAAGTGAAAGCGTTCAGGAAACCATCAGGGAGAATGCCCTAACCGGTAAATTTGGCGACGGCGTCATCTGGGTGACCGCTGTTGAGGACTTCCGCCGGATCCGTACCGGAGAAAATTTTTTTGATTAAAATCTGCTAACAGTAATGAATAAATAAGGAAAATTACGGTTATTCTATATAACGTATTTATTAAGCGTTATAGCAATTTAAAGATTGATGAAGAAAATAAGTGATAATCAATTCTAATCGTCCGTAGTTATGCGTGGATGGGGTTGCAATACTACCAGACGTTGCATATTATTATACCTAGGTATTAGCACTCATCTTGATTGAGTGCTAACAATAAAGCGAAATATAAAAATATAAAGGTTTCAAGGAGGGAAATTATTTTATGAAACTCAAACCGTTGGCTGACAGGGTAATTATTAAAGCGGTCCCGTCTGAGGAAAGAACTAAGAGCGGGATCATTATGCCCGACACCGCAAAAGAAAAGCCTCAGGAAGGCGAAGTGATTGCCGTAGGTCCTGGAAAAGTTGAAAAAGGGGAAAGAATCCCAATGGAAGTTAACGTCGGCGACCGCGTGATTTATTCTAAATATGCCGGCACAGAAGTTAAATATGACGGAAACGAATATTTGATTTTAAGAGAAGCCGATATTCAGGCAGTCATTGGTTAAGTAACAGCCCAGTATTACTTATCAGATAACATTCCAAAGTATTTTTTGATAGAATTAAAGGAGGAACATTTAGGTGGCTAAACAAATCATTTTTAACGAAGATGCCCGCCATGCCATGGAGCGTGGTGTCAATAAGCTTGCGGAAGCTGTCCGCGTTACATTGGGACCCAAAGGCCGCAATGTTGTTTTGGATAAAAAATTTGGTTCCCCGCTAATCACCAATGATGGTGTGACGATCGCCAGAGATATTGATCTGGAAGACCCGTTTGAAAATATGGGAGCACAGCTTGTAAAAGAAGTTGCTACCAAGACAAACGATGTAGCCGGTGACGGCACGACCACAGCGACCGTTCTGGCTCAGGCCATTATTCGTGAAGGTCTGAAGAACGTTGCTGCCGGCGCTAATCCGATGGAAATCAAACGCGGTATTGAAAAAGCTGTAGAAGCGATTGTTGCTGACGTTAAAGCAAATGCCAAGACTGTAGAAAGCAAAGAAGCCATAGCTCAGGTTGCTTCGATTTCCGCTTCTGATACAACGATCGGCAGTCTGATTGCCGAGGCTATGGAAAAGGTCGGCAAAGACGGTGTTATCACTGTTGAAGAAGCCAAAGGCATGACCACTGAACTGGAAGTTGTTGAAGGAATGCAGTTTGACCGTGGGTATGTTTCCGCCTATATGATCACCGATACCGATAAAATGGAAGCTATCTTAAACGATCCGTTCATTCTGATCACCGACAAGAAGATCAGTGCAATTGCAGATATCCTTCCTGTTCTGGAAAAAGTAGTCCAGGCTGGCAGACCGCTCCTGATCATCGCTGAAGATCTGGAAGGCGAAGCTATGGCTACCCTGATTGTCAATAAACTCCGCGGAACCTTTACGGCCGTAGGCGTTAAGGCTCCCGGTTTTGGAGACCGCCGCAAAGCGATGCTCGAAGACATTGCTGTTCTGACCGGCGGACAGGTCATCACTGAAGACCTCGGCCTCAAACTGGAAAATACTTCGCTGGATATGCTCGGACGCTGCCGACAGGTCAAAATAACCAAGGAAGAAACAACCATCGTTGATGGCAACGGCGACCAACAGGCTATCAGTGCCCGTGTTGAATCCATCAAGAAAATGATTGAAGAAACAACCTCCGACTATGACAAAGAAAAACTCCAGGAACGTCTGGCTAAACTGGCCGGCGGCGTTGCCGTCATCCAGGTTGGAGCAGCTACCGAAACTGAAATGAAAGAAAAGAAACTGCGCATTGAGGACGCTCTGGCAGCTACTCGCGCCGCAGTCGAAGAAGGCATTGTTGCCGGTGGCGGCACAACTTATCTTGATGCAATTGCTGCACTTGATAACGTTGACGTATCCGGCGATCAGAAAACCGGAGTGGCTATTATCCGTAAAGCACTGGAAGAGCCTGTCAGACAGATTGCTAATAATGCTGGTCTCGAAGGTTCCGTCGTTGTGGAAAAAGTCCGCAACAGCTCTAGAGGCGTAGGCTTCAACGCGATGACTGAAGTTTATGAGGATATGATTGCAGCCGGTATCGTTGACCCGGCGAAAGTAACCCGTTCGGCTCTGCAGCACGCAGCTTCGATCTCCGCTATGCTCTTAACCACAGAGTGCCTCGTTTGCGACCTGCCTGAGAAAGAAAATCCAGCAGCTGCCATGGGCGGCATGGGTGGCATGGGCGGAATGGGCGGCATGATGTAGGAAAAGACCAAACCCATTGATATATCATGCGCTGATAAAAAATATCCCCTACGGGGTAGCGTGAAGGTGATAAAAATAATCTCCTGGTATAGGGGTTATAATAAATCCTTCGGTTAGAGGTTTCTCATTAGTTTGCTGAACTTTTGGGAAGCCTCTTTCTTTTTTTTGTCTTATCATAAATGGTTAATCAATCTCATAAAATAAAATTGTGAACAAAAAATCTATAAGGAATTTCCCTTATAGATGGGCAAAGCAACCATATTGCTTGGTGTAAAAAGTAGTTCAATTTGTAGGCGGCTACTTTTTACACATAAGGCTAGATCTAGGCAAGTTTTTAATTAAATACATAGTTTAATTATTTGGATAATCAAAGCGATCAGGCTTACAAGAAGGGAACAGGAACCAAAAATGATCATCATTGTCTGATAGAGTTTTGTCATAGTCCAATTCCTCCTCTCAAGAAGAATTGGTTGCTTTACCTTTAGAAATTTATTATTCTAAATATATTTGTAGTAGTATATATGCTAGTTATACAAGTTTAGACTTAAAATGTTTGTCTTAAGAATTAAGTAGACTGTCCGAGATGGATGGTCTTTTTAGAGAGTTCGGTGAACGTCTTTGGGCATCTCCGTTGTTTTCGGGGACAGGTTAGGAATGGCCAAATATCTTTCCTCGCAAAAAAACTTTGCAGAGGAACTTGGCCTACTAATTTAGTCATATAAAAAGCGGGCTGGCACCTTAAATACTTATTTGGTTAAAGATGGAAGAATAGAATATGCTCAAAAAATATCCTCTGAAAATATTTTATAGAAAGAGGAGGTTATCTTTTATGGTGCAAACTGCGAAAAGCCCGCCAAACCATAATCATGGAAGTTCAACGCATACATCCTGCGATTACGGGCATTCTCATCAATGCTTGGATATTTCGGGAATAGCTATTTCAACCGGTGATAGTCATGTTCATCATTCAGAAAATTTCGTTTTGTATGAGCATGGACATACGCATTACTACAAAGCTGTTTCGAGCCCTTCAATTCCGCTGAAGAATGGATGGCATGCGCATAATTGGGATTTCTACACGACCGTAGACAACGGCCACCGACATCGAATTTCCGGTGTGGATATGGCGGCTCCCGGCATTTGATCCATTGATTTCGGATTTGCCAATAGGCAATCGTATAATCGATAATTCAGCCCAAACAGGAATTACCAGTAATACCTTGATTTAGCCGGTCATAATATTAAGTAAGAACTCCGCCAGGAGGGCAAGGCATGAAAAAGAAAATCATTGTTGGTTCCATCATCATTTTTTTGTTCGTCATTGGAGGAATGATTACCATAATGCGTCAGCCCGATCCGCAGCAGCTGGTTATCTTGGGCCTGGAAAACCTGAACAAAGCCAATTCATTTTCTTATGCTTTAACGCAGCAGCAGACAGTGGATGGCAAAGCGCGGTTACTGACGAGGATTACCGGCTATAAGAGCGGTGAAAACATTCAGATTCAGGGTCAGCTGGCGGGAAGCAAAGTTGAGATGATTAAGGTGGGTGATGTTCTCTACAACAAGGACCCTTTCAGCAAAGCGTGGGTAAAATTCAGCGATGTATCAGTTGCCCAAAAAGTCTTTCTGGTGGAGCTTAACCCTTTGGCCAGTCTGCAGTTGAAAGAGATCGGTGAGGTGATGCTTAAAGGAGAGAAAGAACTAAACAGCAAGAAATGCTGGGTATGCACGCTAAAACCAAGTGTACAGAATCAGATGATGGAAACTCTATGGACCGGTTTTGAGTACACGCTCTATATCACCAGAAGCACCAAAACTGTAACGCAGGTTGAAGTGAGAGCGCAAAACAAAGAAACCGGAGAACCGATGACCCTGATCCTGGAATTTAAGGATATCGGAAGAAAGATTTCAATCCAGCCGCCTGAAACGGCAGAGTAAATGTCTGGCTTCATAAAAGAAGGTACTGCAAAAACGCTGTTCGAATGCAGTTTTTGCAGTATCTTCTTTTTTATCCTGTTCAACTTGTGATATAATTCAGTGGTAATAGCTTAATGGAGTGGTAGGAATGGAAAGAAAGATTGCGAAGGTGCTGATAACCGAGGAACAGCTAAAAAAAAGGGTGGCCGAACTGGGTGAACAGATTACCAACGAATATTTTGGCAAGGATCTTCTGACCATTGGTATTTTTAAAGGGGCTGTGCCTTTTTTTGCAGATTTGATCCGGCAAATCAGAATTCCGTTGAGATATGATTTCATGGCCGTTTCAAGCTATGGGAGCTCCAACCGTTCTTCAGGAGCCGTCAGACTACTGAAGGATCTGGAAACCAGTGTCGAAGACAAACACGTGCTGATTGTTGAGGATATTGTTGATACAGGGCTTACGCTGAAATACTTGAAGGAAAACCTTCTCAGGAGACAACCCTTAAGCCTAAAGATTGTCACGCTTCTGGACAAGCCGGAGCGGAGACAGGTCGATATTCAGCCTGATTACAATGGCTTTGTGATACCAAATGAGTTTGCAGTCGGCTATGGGCTTGATTATGACGAAATGTACAGGAACCTCACGTATATTGGCGTTTTGAAGCCCGAGGTTTATGAGAAATAAAATCAAAAGAGATTACTCCATTTTACTGCCAGTTAAGAAAAATCATATCATAAGTCTCAGTACTGAAATGTTGAAAGGATGATGCAAGTGGAACGTGAACTGGTGTTGGTTCTTGACTTTGGTGGACAGTATAATCAGCTGATTGCGCGCCGGGTCAGAGAAGCAAAAGTATATTCAGAGATGATTTCATATAAGACCCCTGTAGAGAAGATTAAAGCTATGGCCCCGAAAGGAATCATTTTCTCGGGAGGTCCCGCTAGTGTCAATCAGGAGGGCGCGCCTTTCATTGACCCGGCAATCTATGAACTGGGGGTACCGATCCTCGGAATCTGTTATGGTATGCAGCTGATGACCGTACAGCTAGGCGGACGTGTGGAGAGACCGCAAGCCCATGAATATGGGAAAACAGAGATCACGATTGAATATAATGAAGGGGTCTGGCACGGACTCAAAGGTGCTCGTCAGTGTTGGATGAGTCATGGGGACTCAGTGCTGGAACTGCCTGCCGGTTTCATCCGGGCTGCCTTTACTGCCAATACACCGGTTGCGGGAATCTACTGTCCGGAAAAGAACTTTTACGGCGTCCAATTTCATCCCGAAGTCAAACATACCCCGGAAGGACAGGCAATGCTTGAGAACTTTCTATACAGGGTATGCAGCTGCCAGGGCAACTGGACCATGGAATCCTTTATTGAATCCCAGGTACAGGAGATCAGGAAGAGAGTCGGAGATAAAAAGGTCTTATGCGCGTTAAGCGGCGGGGTCGATTCTTCTGTCGCCGCAGTGCTTGTTCATAGAGCGATCGGGGATCAGCTAACCTGTATTTATGTCGATCATGGATTTATGCGCAAGAATGAATCGGAGCAGGTCAAGGATACGTTTATTGGAAAGTTTCACCTGAATCTGGATTTCGTCGATGCTTCGGAACGTTTTATGGCTAAGGTGAAAGGAATTTCCGAACCGGAAGAAAAACGCAAACGGATTGGCAATGAATTTATCAGGCTGTTCGAAGATGAAGCCCGTAAGTTAGGCCAGATTGATTTTCTGGTACAGGGTACGCTTTATCCGGATATTGTAGAAAGCGGCACCGAAACGGCTGAAACCATTAAAACGCACCACAATGTTGGCGGGCTGCCTGAAGATATGCAGTTCGAACTGATCGAACCTTTACGGATGCTTTTTAAGGATGAAGTCCGGGAAGTCGGACTGGAACTTGGCTTGCCGGAAGAGATTGTCTGGCGCCAGCCATTCCCAGGCCCGGGGCTTGCAATCCGTATCATCGGCGAAATCACGCCGGAAAAGCTGGATCATTTAAGAGAAGCGGATGCAATTGTCAGGGAAGAGATTATTAAAGCCGGACTCCACATGGAGGTATGGCAATACTTTGCGGTGTTGCCCTCTATCCGCAGTGTCGGCGTGATGGGAGATGGACGCACGTACGGTTATCCCATCGTCTTAAGGGCGGTCACGAGTGACGATGCGATGACGGCCGACTGGGCAAAGCTGCCGTACGAACTGCTCGAAGTCATCTCGAACAGGATCGTCAATGAAGTCCACGGTGTGAACCGCGTGGTTTATGACATTACCTCTAAACCCCCCGGAACGATTGAGTGGGAATAAACGGAAAGCCTATAGGCGATATCAGTAAGCCATGGTATATTAATATTGAAGCCACCAACTCTAACCGCTAACAAGGTCGGTTTTATGGGTATATCAGAAAGTATAATTACTTTCTGGTATATCTAAGTGCAACTAAGCAGCAGCCAAAGACTTGGCACCAGCCAAGTTTTCTTTATAAAAAGGGGTGAATGTCATGAGAATCACGATTTTACCCAAAAGCAAGTCCGGCAGAAAATCCTTCATCCTGGTGATTGTCAGCTGGATTTTGTTTGTCGTGGGTTCCGTACTTCCATACAAGGAAGGGTACTCCGGCTTAGAACTGATCTCGCATAATCCCCTTCAGGTTGTCATTACCGTTCTGATCTTTGCCGCAGGCATTGCAGCGGCCATTATTGGACTGAAAGCTGTTATCAGGAAGAAAGAGCGGTCGGTTCTGGTTTTTCTGGTGATTCTGATCGGCGTGTATTATATCCTGAGTTTTTGCGGCGTCGCTGTGAACGTGTTTTTTAGCTAAACATCTCTTTTGATGGGATGTAACCGTACTCGTTTTTTTAGCAAGTATCGCAGCCTTTATTACAGGAATAAAAGCGGTACGTAAACATAAAGACAACGCTATTCTCGTCAGGATATCCATCATTCTGGGATTTTGTACGATTCTGTTTCTTCTGCTGCACAGCTTATTTATCAATGATTAGAAACGATCAAAATAATTTTCGAATATATACAATAATAAGGTTGAAGGCGTTAAGTGACAGGAAGGGATGATCATATGAAGACAAAGTTATGGCCCCAATCTCGTTCCGGCCGATGGTCGGCTGGACTGAGCATTGCTTTTATTGTATTGATCGTGCTGAAATTGATGGGCGCATTGCCTTTGCCGACGTTTGCAGTAGCTGCATTGGGATTAGCAGGCTTTATTGCCGGAATTGCTGCAATCGTTGGGAAAAAGGAAAGGGCGATCCTGGTGTTTCTGCCAATACTCGTAGGATCACTGATTATCTTCTGGACTGTGGCGGAGATTGTTTATCCACATTAGGCCTTTAATTAATTCCAGCATTAAAAAGGTGGTGCCGTCTTGATCGAAAATATTATCATTTCTTTCATTGTGCTACTGTATGGTTTAGTCATCGGCAGTTTTCTGAATGTGTGCATTTACCGGATTCCGATCGGGAAAAGCGTTGTTGGCGGGAGATCCTACTGCCCGCACTGTGATACGCTGATTCCGTGGTATCTGAACATCCCTGTTTTCAGCTATCTCTTTCTGCGGGGGCGCTGCAAAAACTGCCGGGGGCTGATCTCCCCGGTCTATCCCGCGGTCGAGCTGCTGAACGGGATCTTGTACCTGATTGTCTGGTTCACCTATGGACTGAGCCTGGAAAGTGCTTTTCTGGCAATGCTTTTGTCTGTGCTGATTGTCGTGTCGTTTATTGACTGGCAGAAAAGGGTGATTCCGAATAAGCTGGTCGTTTTTCTGTTGGGCTTAAGTGTTTTGCACGGCGTCTATCAGAGCGTGTATTTTGGAGCTGCGTGGTATACTTGGGTCATTGGTTTTTTTGCGGCTTCCGTACCGCTTTTTTTTCTGAGCTTATTTTTTCCCGATGGCCTAGGCGGAGGAGATATCAAGCTGATGGCTGCAGCAGGGCTTTTTATGGGCCCACCGGTGCTGTTGGCGTTATTCCTTGGTTCGTTGTACGCAGGTCTTACTGCACTGTTACTGATCACAGTCAAAAAAGGATCCCTGAAATCAGAGATTCCTTTCGGACCGTTTCTGTCCCTCGGAATATTTACTGCTATGATCTTTGGAGGGCAGATCTTTCTATTCGCTGTGCAGGTGTAATGGAACGTAAGTAATTTAAAAATGATGATATGAGTAATAAAGAAAACAAGATAATGGCTGACCCGAAATGCAATGAATATGCAAAAGTTCATTGCATTATTTTATGCCAAGCTCTTGTCTGAATAAATCTATGCTATTTTTCCAAACTATTACTGAATAGTTCTTTGCCGTAAAAACGTCTTGAAACGATCAGAAAAATCATTGCTGTTATCGGAAAGGATCGTGTACCTGCTATGACTAAGCCACAGGCAATCGATGTTATGGAACCAACCAATGAAAATTTGCCCAGAGAAAAATTCGAGGAACTGGAAGCTTTTATTAACAGTTTACCAACAACGAAAAGTGCTCTGATTGAAATCTTACATAAGGCCCAGAATATTTTCGGCTATTTACCGAGGGATGTACAACTTTTTATTGCCCGGAAATTAGGAATTCCGGGAGCGGAAGTATTCGGAGTCGTCAGCTTTTATTCCTACTTTACAACCAAGCCAAGGGGAAAACATACGATCAGTGTCTGTATGGGGACAGCTTGCTTTGTCAAAGGGGCGGATAAAATTATGGAAAGGCTGAAAGAAAAGCTTGGCATTGAATCTAATGAAATTACACCTGACGGTCTTTTCGGTCTGAAAGATGTTCGTTGCATCGGCACTTGCGGCATGGCTCCCGTTATGATGATCGATGACAAAGTATTTGGCCGGGTGAGAGAAGAGGACCTAGATACCATCCTCGAATCATACCGCCGGAAGGAGATACTGGTATGAAAGTTGGTTCGTTGGAGGACTTACAAAGAATTAAAGAAGAATACCAAAAAAATATGAATATAGAACAAGGCGGCCAAAAGCCGGAAGGACAAATCAAAATTCTTGTGGGGATGGGCACCTGCGGCATCTCATCAGGTTCAAGGGAGACCTACAATACTTTTTTGGATGAGATCACTGCCCAGAACATAACCAATGCCAAAGTTGTTCCAGTTGGCTGCATTGGCTGCTGTCACTCGGAACCAACTGTTCAGATAAATAAATCGGACGAACAACCGGTTCTCTATGGCAATGTAACCAAAGACAAGGTCCGGGAAATTATTGAGCAGCATATAAAAAACGGCAAAGCAGTTGAAAATCTCTCTTTGGAAATAAACTTTGACCGGGTGTAGAAGCGGGCGTAGATTACAAAGTGCGTAAATTTATTTGGAGGCTATGATGTCAGAAACAGCAAAAAATCTGAAACAGTACCGGATTGCCCTGCGCAATTGCGGTCTGATTAACCCAGAAAATATCTTAGATTATATTGCGGTCGGAGGCTATGAAGCCTTGGGAAGAGTGCTGACAACAATGTCCCAGGATCAGGTCATAGACGAAATAAAAAAATCCGGGCTGCGAGGCCGCGGCGGAGGAGGATTCCCTACAGGTCTCAAATGGGAAATTACAAAGAATCAAGAAAACAAGGACAAATATATTATTTGCAATGCAGACGAAGGTGACCCCGGGGCTTTCATGGATCGGAGCATTCTGGAGGGCGATCCTCATTCCATTTTAGAGGCCATGGTGATCGGTGGCTATGCGATTGGCGCCGCCACCGGATTCATTTACATTCGGGCCGAATACCCGTTGGCAATTTCTAGGCTGCAAATTGCTTTGCGGGAAGCCCGAGAATTGGGCTTCCTGGGCGAAAATATTTTCAACATGTCTTTTTCCTTTGATATCCAGTTGAAATATGGAGCCGGGGCTTTTGTCTGCGGGGAAGAAACAGCGCTTATTAACTCCTGTGAAGGAAAACGCGGTGAGCCAAATTTTAAACCGCCTTATCCTGCGGAAGAAGGATATTGGGGCTGTCCGACCTGTGTAAACAATGTGGAGACGTTTGCCAATATTTCTCCGATTATCCTCAAAGGGAGCAGTTGGTTCGCTTCCATTGGCACTGAGAAAAGTAAAGGGACCAAGGTTTTTGCGCTGGTCGGTAAAGTCAAAAATGTTGGCCTGGTCGAAGTCCCCATGGGAACAACCTTGCGAGAAATTATCTTTCAAATTGGCGGAGGTATCCCCAACGGCCACAAATTCAAAGCCGTTCAAACAGGGGGACCGTCCGGAGGCGTGATTCCGGAGAAACACCTGGACATTCCTTTAGACTATGATAACCTGCTCAGTATCGGGTCCATGATGGGATCAGGGGGCATGATCATCATGGATGAAACCGATAATATGGTCAATATCGCCAAATTTTACCTGGAGTTTACGATGGATGAATCCTGTGGACGCTGCACCCCCTGCCGGATCGGTACCAAGCGGTTATATGAAAAGCTGAATCTCATTACCCGCCGCAAAGGAACGATGGCGGATTTAGATGCCATCAAACAGCTTGCTTACATGGTTAAAGGTAGTTCGCTCTGCGGGCTTGGTCAGACTGCGCCCAGCCCGGTCATCAGTACCATGAAATATTTTTGGGACGAATACCTGGCCCTGATCAAAGACATCGACCATCCTCGGGGGGAAGGCCATTATCAAGCAAAGAATAAAATTGGTCTGAAATCATAAGGAGGCTAACCATGACCCACGTTCAACAAACGCATCCTGCTAAAAAAATGATTGATTTTAAAATTAATCATCAATATCTACGGGTCCCTGAAGGCATCACCATTTTGGAAGCCGCCCATAAAGCAAGAGTTCGGATTCCAACTTTATGTCATCTGGATTTGCATGATATCAAAATGGTCAATCAGACGGCTTCCTGCAGGGTCTGCATGGTTGAGCTAATCGATGAGAAGACAAACCGGAATAAACTTGTCCCGTCGTGCGTAACCACCATTACGGATGGAATGGAAGTACTCACGCATACGCTTACAGCGATTACAGCCAGAAGAATGGCGGTTGAACTCCTGTTATCGAATCATCCCAATGAATGCTTTACCTGTCCCAAAAACGGAGAATGTGAGCTTCAGGCCTTAGCTGCAGAATTAGGGGTTCGGCATATCCGCTGGGAAGGTGAACGGATGAATTATCCGAAGGACGTATCCAGTGAGGCAATCGTCAAAGACGCCAACAAGTGCATTTACTGCCGGCGTTGTGAAACGATGTGCAATAAGGTCCAAACCTGCGGTATCCTGTCAGGGATCGGCCGTGGATTTGAAGCCTTTGTTGGCCCTGCCTTTAACATTCCGATGGTAGAGTCTTCTTGTACTTACTGCGGTCAATGTGTTCAGGTATGCCCTACAGCAGCGCTTACGGAAATTAATCATACCGATAAAGTATGGGAAGCTTTAAATGATCCGGATAAATATGTGATTGTCCAAACTGCTCCGGCTATCCGCGTAGCCATCGGAGAAATATTTGATATGGAACCAGGGACGATTGCAACCGGCCAGCTTGTAACCGCCTTAAAGCGTATCGGATTTAACGCAGTTTTCGATACGGATTTTGGAGCGGACTTGACAATTATGGAAGAAGCCTCAGAACTGATCTACCGTCTGCAGAACAATAAAACACTTCCGATACTTACGAGCTGCTGTCCGGCCTGGGTCAAATTTATTGAGCATCAGTTCCCTGAATTGTTGGAAGTGCCTTCCACCTGCAAGTCACCGCATATTATGTTCGGTACAATCGTCAAAACCTATTATGCCGAGAAGAATGGCATTGATCCGGACAATATCGTGGTGGTCTCCGTCATGCCCTGTATTGCCAAGAAAGCCGAGGCCAAGCGTCCGGAACTAACTAAGGATGAGCATAATAACGTCGATATTGTCGTCACGACCCGGGAACTTGGCCTAATGATCAAGGAAGCCGGTCTGGATTTTATCAATCTGCCTTCGAGTGAATATGACAAACCATTGGGTGAAACCACAGGAGCCTCAGTGATCTTCGGAACTAGCGGCGGGGTTATCGAAGCTGCACTCAGGACAGCTTATGAGTGGCTGACCGGTGATGAATTACAGAAAGTTGAGTTCGAGCAGCTCCGGGGAGATGGAGGCTTACGAAAGGCCACAGTTCAAATCGGCGACAAGATGCTACGGATAGGCATTGCCAGCGGGCTCGGAAACGCCCGGACCCTGCTCGAGGAAATCAGGGACGGTAAGAATCAATACGAAGCCATTGAAATTATGGCTTGTCCCGGAGGCTGTGTTGCCGGAGGTGGGCAGCCCTACCATCACGGCAATTTTGAAATTGTCCGCAAGCGTCAGGAAGCCATCTATCAGGAAGATAAAAATAAAAAGATCAGAAAATCTCATGAGAATTCAGAAATCCAAAAACTTTATCAGGAATATCTGGGCCAGCCTTTCAGTGACACTGCCCATAGATTGCTTCATACTCATTTTGAAGAGAGAGAAAGAATCTAATAGTACCGCAGCAAAATATACGCCGAGGCGATCACAATGGATAGAATCATGAACGGAAATCCGATCAGAAAGTATTTTTTGTAGCTGATCGTATAGCCGTTTTTTTCGGCAATCCCTGAGACAATGACGTTGGCCGAGGCACCGACAATTGTGCCGTTTCCGCCCAGGCAGGCGCCCAGAGCCAGAGACCACCAGAGCGGCTGGAGCTGTTCTGGGGTCAGCCCGCCGAGAACCCCGATTTTTTGAATCAACGGGATCATGGTGGCCACGAATGGAATATTATCGACGAAAGCTGAAAAAATAGCGGAAAGCCAGACAATCAGCATCGCCATGACGACCGGTACACCGCCGGTAAGCCCAAGGCTCCATTCAGCAATTTTGTCCAGGACGCCGACTTCGACCAATCCTCCAACTAAAACGAATAATCCGGTAAAGAAGAAGATCGTCGGCCATTCAATCGTCAGAAATACCTCTTCCGGTTCCTCATGGCTCAGCACCATGAGCAGCATGCCTCCGGCCAGCGCAATCGTAGCGGTCTCAACATGGATGACGGCATGCAGCATAAAACCGACAATGGTCAGAGCGAGCACGGCCAGGCTTCTTTTGAGCTGGGCCCAGTCTTTAATATAGTTGTATTCATTTTGCGACAGCAGCAGGGCGATGGATTCCTTATCGGTCTTTAGCTTTTGGCGATAAAGAAAATAAAAGCCCAATAGGGTAACAGCCAAGATCACAATCGTCACAGGTGCCAGGTTCACCATGAAATCCATAAAAGTAAGCTCTGCCGGTCCGGCAATCATGATATTCGGCGGATCACCGATCAGCGTCGCGGTTCCCCCGATGTTGCTGGCTAGAATCTGGGTAATCAAAAAAGGTATTGGGTTTAATTTCAAGGTTTCAGCAATCACAATGGAAACCGGAACGACCAGCAAAACAGTCGTCACGTTATCCAGAAAAGCCGATAAAACGGCAGTCAGTATAGCCAAAGAGATCAGCAGTCTGATTGGATTGCCTTTGACTTTCTTGGCGACCCAAATAGCCAGAAAGCCGAAGACACCGGAACGTCTGGTCAGATCGACAATGATCATCATGCCGATAAGTAAGCCCAGCGTATTCCAGTCGATGTGTTCCACAGCAGTTTCCTGCGGGAATACACCCAAAATAATCAGGAGACAGGCACCGAGGGCCGCGGCGACAGCCCGCGGGATTTTCTCCGTTACGATCAGTGCATACGTAGCTACAAAAATAACAAGGGTCAGAATCAAGGTCATGAATCGTGCACCTCCATCATTAGTGTGGTCAATTTTTATTGGCCTAACCGGTTAGAATATACAAAATAGTTGAAATAAAAAAGAGCAGATCCATAAAAGAAACTGCTCCCCCCTGAGAAGTTCAAAATCCTTGTAGTCTGGCAATCCTGTCAGAATATCCTGGAAATGCATTTGGATTCCATTCATTTTGTATTGCATGCATTTCAAATTCCCTGATTTAGACCCATGACTTTTGCGTCCTTCACTTTCATGAAGTTTGCCCCAACACATTAAAAACCATATTATATTTTATTGAAATCTGAAAAATCCTGATCAACCGGATTGTGTCCAGAAAAGAAGTATAGCATCTTCGTTCATATTTTGTAAAGATCAGTTCGATCTTCTCAAATAATATTCAAAATTCTCGAGTGCCCAGGCATCATGGTACAAATTCCCTTCCCGGGATGCAGGGTCCAAAAGTGAAGTGCAATAGGCTGTTCTTTTTCCATCGGCTAGCTCTTGAAATATTTCGAGGTATTTCCATTTGGCCTTTTTGGCAAAGCTTTCGTTACTGTTGGCTTGCTTGGCCAGCATAAAGCAGGTTTTTATGCTTCTGTTCAGCGTGCAGAGGCTTTGGGCCTGACACTTGTCACAGCCGATGAACTGGGTCATATCAATTTCCACGGTCGTGACAAAGCCGACTTTGAAAGGTGTATAATGCACAATCCTTGGCGATAATTCAGCATCGCCATACCCGCATTCCTCATTCCAATAACCAATCCGGTCAATGAGCTCGGGCCGTAACCCCTGAAGACATCCCGGAATAAAATCCATGATTACATCAATGCCGGCATTTCTTAGCTGAAGATAGGATAGATCATTCTTGACCTGAGGAATGACGGGAGGGAGAAATCTCGGATAAGGGTTATCCCGCATGGTTCCTAAGAGACCCACTTCCGGAAAAGCTTCAAATATTTCCATATACCTGGTCAGCCAGTTTTTGGTCTTGATATAGACATCGCTGTCAATCGTGAAGAAATACTGGTTGGGCTTTCTCTTTCTGAGGTTGTAGTTCAGGACATAGATTGGCCCCCGGTTAACCTTCAAGCGTGTTTTGGATTTAATTCTTTTGTCCTGAAGGCTTTTGATATAATTCCAGGTATCATCTTTGGAGTTGCAGTCGATGATATGCATTTCAAAATCTTCGTCTGAATCCAAAATCTTGTTTAGGTTCTGCATGGTAAGCCCGAGACGGTTGAAGGTAACATAGCTGATAAAAGGAGGAGGGGAGGTGCCGTCTGTCGGGTTCTGTACAGAAGGTTCAATGATTTCTTCCAGGATCCCAGGATCTAGAATCTGTTGAAGGATGGTGGCGTCGTCTAATTCTTCCCAGTCAATGTTTTTTGGAACCGCTTGTTGAGAAATCTCCGTAGCAGGGGTGTCAGCGGCTTCCTGAACAGGGAAGGGGCTGACGCGTTTTTGCAGGGCAGAGGCTTGGGCCTGATTAATGGCTTCAAGAACAAGCTGTATCGCAGTTTTGATCAAAATAGAAGAAAGTTCCTTCATATCATCAGTCCTTTAGGGGAATGGGTTTCAACCAATTCTTTTAAATGTTTAACTGGTCGGGCAGGGACACCGACGGCCATGCAGTATTCCGGGATGTTGCGAGTGACGGCAGCGCCAGCCCCGATGATGCTCCACCTGCCAATCTCTTTTTCGGGGATCACCACAGTTTTGGAACCGATTTCACAACCTTCATGGACCTGCACGTTTCCGGCCAGGGTGACGTCCCAGTATAAAGAGGAGTAATCCCGGACAGCCGTATCGTGGCCAATCCTGCAGCCCGGATTTAAGGCTACGTGACTACCTATCCTGACATCCGTCGACAGAAAACTGTTCCAGCAGATGATATTGCCGCAGCCCAATTGAACGGAGTGGCTTATTCGGGCAGCGGGATGAATCAGGTTGGCAAAATACAGCTGAAAACAGGACAGGCTGGCGATCAGACGGTATTTATCCGTCGGTCTCGCGATCGCACATACAATCCAGAGAGGGTGCCCTGTGTTTTTTTCGAGCCAGTCCAGGTTGCCCAGAACAGGATAGTTATTAATAACCTTTCCTTGTTTGGCCGGAGTTTGGTCGATATAGCCCAACAGGTTCCACTGTTTTTTTTCTGTATTGATATCTTCAACGAGCTCGGTAGCTTCCCGGCCAAAGCCGCCGGCTCCAAAAATGATGAGATCTTTTATAGCCAATGATCACACGCCCAATTCAATTGAAAATTTTGTTGATTTGCTTTTTATTTTTATCTCCCTGATGATGCCGCCTATTTTTTGAACGTCGGACGCTGACATTCTGCCGTGAAGCGGCAGAGCCAGAACACTTTCCGCGACTTTGTTGGCTGTGGGCAGATTGTCTGCGGAGGAGGAAGGAAGACCTTTAAAACACTTAAAATTGCTGCAGAGCGGGTAAAAATATTTTCGGCAAAAAATATTGAAGCTTAACAATCGGCTATAGAGCTCGTCCCGGGAGATACCGTATGCGGCCGGATCAACCCGGATAACAAAATACGGATAATTGGCTGTAATTTCTTCAGCCTCCTGGGAGACGGTTATCCCAGGGACATCAACCAGCACTTGCCGGTACAGGTTGGTAAGATATTTCCTTTGGGTTATTTCAGCTTCCACTTCTTTTAAGAGCAAAATGCCGACAGCAGCCTGCAATTCGTTCAGTTTGCCGTTTATACCCGGTTCGTCCACACTGTAGTCTTCTTTTAGACCAAAATTTCTCAAACACTTGGCTTTCTGCTGGAGGTCCTGATCCCGAAAGATAAGTGCACCGCCTTCGACGGTGTGAAAGATTTTGGTGGCATGAAAGCTGAACATGGTGATATCTCCATAGGCGCCGATCGGTTTATCCTTTATTTTCACACCAAAAGCGTGGGCACCGTCATAAAGTACTTTCAGGTTATGCCTTGCTGCAATCCGGTCAATCTTTTCGACCTCGCACGGATGGCCGAAAACGTGTACCGGCAGGATGGCAGTGGTTTTATTCGTAATCAGGGACTCGATACGGTCGGCATCAATATTGAAAGTGGCTTCTTCAATGTCGCAGAAGACCGGCGTAAGATGATTCCAGGCCAGCGCGTTGGCCGTAGCGGCAAAGGTAAACGGGGTTGTGATGACTTCCCCGGACAGATCCAGGGTTTTGCATGCAATTTGCAAGGCATTCGTGCCATTTGCAAAAACCGATAAATATCGGGTGCCCAGGAAAGCAGCCAGTTTTCTTTCCAGTTCTTGGGCCATCTTCCCGTTATTGCTGAGCTGCCTGCTTTGCCATATTATTTCGAGCATGCTGTAAGTCTCCGCCAAGTCTGGCAGCAAAGGTTCGGTAACATAGACCGGTTCAGAAAAACCATCATTGTTTATCATTTTTTTCTCCCCTGGCAAATATTCAGTTGGCTTTGGATGCATAGAATTGAAAGTTTTCGGTTGCCCAGTCAAGATTGTAGGTTTCCTCCGCAGTGGAGTTACAACTGAATAATGAAGTGCAGTATGGGGAACGGGCACCGCTCTGCAGATCCTTAACTGTTTCGTCAAATTTCCAGTGGTATTGTTCTCGGAATAATTTATTCTGGTTTAATTTCTCGTAGATGGTAAAACAGGTTTCTCCGGTTTTGGTCTCTCCGTTTTTTGACAGACGGCAGAAGGATTGACCGGGACATTTGCCGCAAACTATTTGTTGTGGGATAGAAA
This sequence comes from Dehalobacter sp. TBBPA1, assembly GCF_040931655.1. NCBI lineage: Bacteria > Bacillati > Bacillota > Clostridia > Eubacteriales > Desulfitobacteriaceae > Dehalobacter > Dehalobacter sp. TBBPA1. Next base: position 699,977 of record NZ_CP162385.1, read on the forward strand.
TGTTCACGTTCATCAGAATTCCTGTTTTAAACGCTGTAAAATGATTAGCCCTTAGAAACAGCTCCCTGCTGCCAAAATTATTTTCTTCACTCCAAAAACCAATTTTAGAGATAAGATCAGGGCTCAAGGCCAGGATGCTACCGGGCATATAATCCTGCGAATAATCAGACCTGTTCTTGGTCAATTCCAGATAAACCAAATCATTTTTGATGACTGGGTTAGTCGGAGGCATATTTCGGGGCGGAAACCCAGCATGAATACTGAGTAAACCGATATTCGGAGTATTTTTAAACACCCTTAGGATGTAGGTCAGCCAATTTTTGCTTTCAATCACAACATCCTGATCGACAGCGATAAAATATTGATCATCTCTTCTCTTGGACAGATTCAGATTTGAGGCGTAGACCTGTCCTAGATTGACAGGGAGCCTTGTTTTAAATTTGATCCGCCTGTCCTTTAGACTTTGGATATATTTCCAGGTCCCATCTGTGGAATTATTATCAACGATTGCTAATTCAAAGTTTTCCGGCGTTTCAAGGACACTTGAAAGGCTCCTGATTGTCTGGCCCAGGCGGTTAAAGGTTACATAGCTTAGGAGCGGCGCTACCATTTCTATATCTCCCTCCTTAATCGTCTTTTTACTTGATCATTCCTTCAGGTTCTGTTAGGGCAACTATCACTTTATTATATGGGAGGAGTTGTCCGGGGTTACACCATTGCGGTTCTTGTGCAATATTATATTAGAAAGACAACCCTCTCTTTATAGAAAATCTTATCGGTTAAAGGCAGGAGAATAATTTGAAAGCTCTGATTTTAAGCGGAGGAACCGGAACAAGGCTTAGACCACTGACCTATTCCAAGGCGAAACAGCTTCTTCCCTTGGTCAACAAACCAGTTCTGATCTATCTTATTGAAAAGATAGCCAGGGCAGGTATCCATGATATTGGAATTATCGTTGGGGATACGCAGGAACAAGTAAAAAAAACGGTCGGCAGCGGAGAAACGTGGAGCACGGCAATCACCTATATTCATCAGCATAAATCCCTGGGGCTTGCCCATGCTGTTCGGACTGCGGCCGACTTTCTTGGCCACGATGATTTTGTGATGATCCTTGGAGACAACATCTTCAATATGGAGCTGGATAGTTTCATTAAAAATTTCTACCAGCAAAAGGCCAACACCAGCGTATTGCTTCATACGGTCAGCAATCCTTCCCAATTCGGGGTTGCGGTGGTGAAAGACGGATTTGTAACAGCGCTTTACGAAAAGCCTGAGAAGTATATCAGCAACTTGATCATCACAGGAGTCTATGCCTTTGACAACAGCATTTTTGCAGCGATTGACAAAATCAAACCGTCCCGTCGGGGAGAACTTGAGATTACCGATGCAATCCAAAATCAATTGGAAAACGGGGCCAGGGTCACTTGCGATCTGATCCGGGGATGGTGGAAGGATACCGGAAAATTAGACGACATTCTTGAAGCAAATCGCTTGATGTTTGATGCAGCGCTGGCCCAAAAAATCCAAATGGGAAATAATGTGACCATTCGGAACAGTATTATTCAGGGGCCAGTTCATCTGGACGATGATGCTGTCATTACGGACAGCTTTATCGGACCGTATACGACAGTGGGCAGAAGAACCCGGATTACAGAATGTGAGATCGAAAATTGTATTATCCTAGAGGATACGCAACTTGCCAATGTCTCCAAGAAAATCAGCGGAAGCTTAATCGGAAACCAGGTTTCCATTCAAGGCAGCCCCGAAAACAGCTCTTCAGCCAGTACTTTTTTTCTTGGGGACCACTGTCAGATCGATCTCTAGTTTGCCAGTTGAGCTGGCCGAAAGAATATAATTTGAGGTGTAGAATATGAGAGTTCTTATGGTTACCGGTGGCGCAGGCTTTATCGGAAGCAATTTTATTAAATATATTTTGCAGCGCAATCAGGATGTTATCGTCATTAATTTTGATAAACTGACTTACGCAGGAAAGGTGGAAAATCTTCAAGACCTGGCAGCTCATCCAAGGTATTATTTTACGCAAGGGGATATCAGTACTGCGAAAGAAGTTAAACGCATTCTTCAGGAATGTGACCCCGATGATGTGATTAATTTTGCTGCCGAATCGCATGTGGACAGAAGTATTACCGATCCTCTGGTTTTCGGTCGAAGCAATTTGATGGGGACTTTAACGCTGCTTCATTGTTTCAAGGAACATTGGGAGAAGAACGGCTTTACGGGAAAACGCTTTATTCAGGTTTCCACCGATGAAGTATACGGAAGTCTTGATAATGAGTCAGAACAGTTTTCGGAGCATTCCATGATTCGTCCAAACAGCCCATATTCGGCTTCCAAAGCAGCTGCTGATTTAATGGCCAGGTCTTTTGCCAGAACTTACGGCTTTCCGGTGATCGTGACCCGGTGCTGCAATAACTACGGACCCAATCAGGATAAAGAAAAGTTTATTCCGCATAGTATTATTCAGGTTTTACAGGATATGCCGCTGACTGTCTATGGGGATGGGTCCCATAAACGTGAATGGATCCACGTACTGGACCATTGTGCGGCGCTTGCGGAGATACTTTCGGACGGGGAACCAGGAGAGGTGTATAATATTGGGAGCGGGGAGGAAACATCGAACCTAGAGATGGCCCGGACCATACTGAACATGCTGGGTAAACCGGTGGATGCGCTGGTTCAGGTTGCCGACAGGCCCGGACACGACTGGAGATACGCGCTGGATAGCACGAAGCTGAAAACAAAGCTGGGTTGGCAATGCCGGTATCATCTTAACGAGGGAATTGGGGATACGATTCAATGGTATCGGGACAACCGAGCCTGGTGGGATAAACCTGACAGCAAAAACCCGCTGGGATGAATTCAAAAAGATGCTGCCAAGAGTTTGTAAACTATTAGCAGCATCTTATTCGGTTTGTGCTCTCGTTTAAGGTTTAGTAAGATTTTAGAGGGGAGCAGCTTTTCTATAATTTCTGATAAAAGAACGAGGAAACGGATTTAAGGCCGTGCTGGCTTTGGCCGAATAAATGCTCTGTACAGCCTGTGAAAAGTATCCCTTTCGGGTTCAAGGAGTCTGCAAATTTTTTGTACAGCACATCCTTCGCTTCATCGGTAAAATAGATGACGACATTGCGGCAGGCAATCAGATCAAAGCCTCGGTCAAACTTGTCGGTAAGCAGGTTCTGCGCCTTGAAGGTCAGATTCCTGGTCAGCGTGTTTTTGATTTGGAACTTCTTTTCAGACTTGTTGAAGTACTTATCGAGAAGATGGGGGGGAGTGCTGGCAAAATCACGCTCGTCATAAATACCCGACTGGGCCTGTTTTAAGACGTTGATGTCAATATCTGTTCCTAGGATACTGAAGTTTATTCCAGGAAAATATTCTGCCATGACGATCGCCATGGTGCACGCTTCCTGGCCTGCTGAGCAGCCCGCGCTCCATATTTTTAAGGAAGATCTGGTCTTTAACAGGTCGGGGATAATTTTTTCCCTAAAGACATCCCATTGCTTGACATCGCGGAAAAACTGCGTGACATTGATGGTTAGATGTTTAAAAAACGCATCGTAGAGGTCAGGTTTAAGACTGAGATCTTTCAGGAAGTCCGTATAATCTTCCTGGTACCCCCTGGTGCTCATGAAGTTCAGGATTCGCCTTTTCATCTGGTTTTCTTTATAATAGTTCAAGTCAAGACCGCTGACATTTTGGAAGGATTTAACGAATCTAGGATAATCCGTAATCATGCCAGTGCTGTTCATCATTCTTTTTATTACTCCTTTCGCTGGTACAACATTTTAAATACTTTTCAAAATATTGTAAAGACCAACTCGTTTTTAATATCAGGTGAATAGATCGATAATAAGTCCTTTAATCTCATGGATTTTTTCCAGGATTTTTAAAGGTTCAGACTGAGAAGAGAGTACTTGTTCACCCAATTCTTCCAGTGCCTTGTTGATCTTCGTTACCCTGGCCATGACTTTCGGCTGACCTCGGTAATCCCAAAAGGTTTCCTCCTGCATATTTCTGCTTTTTCCAAAGGTTGACTGAAGAAAACTTTTGACCATGGTTTTAAATTCCGTCAGATTTTCCAAAGATCTGTTCTCGGAGAGTTTTTGCCCCTGCTTTTCAAGGCGTTCCAGAAAAAGTTGCATTTCCTGGCTTTGAAGTTGACGGGAATGTGATAAAATATTGCTGAAGCTGCTTTCCTTTTTTTCTGAAGTTTGATGAAGGTCAATCCCAAAGTTATTTTTTTGGGTGGAACTGTTGATTTTTAGTGACATGTTACTCCCTCCGTGAAAGGATTATAAAATATGAAATCACGTCGGACTTTTCTAAAAATTGCAGCCGGAATGGCGGCATTTGTTATCCCCTGGACGGTCCTGCCTGGGGCCTTGGGGCAGAAACTCGGAAGCCTTCTGGGAATTCCATCTTCCAGTATTGAATTTGCTTCAGGCGAAGGTACTGTTTGGGTGCCTTCAAGCAAAGCGATTTCCAGAAAAGCCATCGAAGATGTCCAGTACTTGTCTCATGCCAATCTTGAAGGCCGCCGGGCGGGAACTGCGGGAGAGACCAAAGCACTTGTTTACCTGGAAGGACAATTCAAGGCCTTGCTGCTGGAGTCTTTTAGCGCTGACAACTACTGGCAGCTCTTTTCAATTCCTTCGATGAAAGAAAAGATGATTGACGGCAGAGCACTCTTTCGACCGGATGAAATGGACACACTTCGGGTCCCAGCGGCTAATATCTTAGCTGGTATTACCGGAAATAACCCGGAACAGACACTTATCCTCTCTGCCCATTTTGACCATCTCGGTATTTACAACGGGGAAGTCTATCCAGGTGCGAATGACAATGCTTCTGGTGTAGGCTGCATTCTTCAAGTCATGCGTCAACTGGTGAAGGAAGCACAGGACGGTTTTGCGCCTAAAATCAATATTGCAGTGGCTTTTTGGAGTGCTGAGGAAATGGGCTTTCTGGGCTCCAAATATTTTGTACAGAACCCTTTGATTCCGCTCTCCGAAATCATAGCTGTGATTAACGCTGATACAGTTGCCAATGGGGCCGTGGGCGAGTATATTCTCTGGTCAGCCAGTGAAAGCTCTCAGACTTTGATTGAGACCATGAAAGAAGCCGGTAGAGTAAATGGGGCGGTCCTTGAGCATGTTTCTGGCGGCAGCCATCACAGCGATGAAATATCCTTTACAGGCACCGGCATCCCTGCGGTAACCATTCTGGGCAAGGAGTGGCTGGTGAACAATCACACGCCGGAAGACAAAATATCCGCAGTCAACGAAGAGAAACTGGAAATGACGTGCAATATTATCTATAGAGCCATCAAAAGCCTGGCTTACTAAAGTGGTAAGTGTGCTAGTAGATCGATTCGGAGTCCTGTAACAGCTAGTTGCTGCTGTTTCCGTTGCTGTCGGCACCTGTGGCCGTATTGCTACTGCTGCTGCCCGGTTCGAGCAGATCATACTTGGAACGCAGGATAATCAGGTCGACTCTGCGGTTGGTGATTCTTCCCTGTTCTGTGCTGTTATCGGCAATCGGGCGGTACTCACCGTACCCTGCTGCTGACAGCCGAAGGGGATCAATCTCACCGTCATCGACAAGAATATGGACGACATTGGTCGCCCTGAGTACGGACAGTTCCCAATTGCTTCGAAATTCTGCGGTATGGATTGGCAGGTTGCAGGTATGTCCTTCCACTTTTATATAATTCGGTGAGGCGGACAGGACCGTGCTGATTTTTTTCAGGATGGCCCGCGAATTCGTTGATATTTCTGCCGAGCCGCTGTTAAACAGCAAGGTGTCCTGAATACTGATGACCAGGCCTCGTTCCTCAATGGATGATACGAGTTTATTTTCAATTCCATTTTCTTTCGCAAACTGGTCCAATTTGGCTTTGATCCCCTCTATTGTAAGGCTTTCCTGATAATCCGTATCGCCTTGACCAGTTCCTTCTGAAGGGGTGGTCTCCTGCCCTACTCCTTGCTGGTCATCCTGGCCTGTCGAAGTTGAACTTTCAGTGCTCCCGCTTTCAATGAAAGAATCCCCGGCCTGTGTTTCCGACAGGTTAACCGCAGAAGGTGCCGCACCGCCAAGCGTTATGCTCAGGGATTGGGCCATTGCCCTGAATTTGTTGGCGTCAACCTGACTCATTGAATACATCACAATAAAAAAAATCATTAATAGCGTAATGAGGTCCGAGTAGGTGACAAGCCACCGTTCCTGACCAGGGGGGTGGCCATCTTGTGTTTTATGCCTTCTCATTTTATCACCGCTTCTGTTCTAATGCTTTTAGTACTTTATTAATAATTCACTTCACTGGCTTCAAATGCACCTTCAAATTTGGTTTCTTTTTCGGGCATATAACCGAGGTGAGTTTTGAGTTTTTCTTTCAGGATCGCGGGGTTCTCCCCGGATTGAATCGAAATAATCCCGTCAAGAATCATTTCCATGGTCTGCACTTCCATTTGGTTTTTTATTTTCAGCTTGGCTGCGATCGGCAGATAGACCAGGTTAGCCAGACAAACACCGTAGAGGGTAGCAATAAAGGCTGCGGCAATCGAACCGGAAAGACTGTCGGGGTCCGTCAGATTACCAAGAACGTGAACTAGACCCATGACTGTTCCGATAATCCCCAAAGTCGGGCTGTAGCCGCCTGCAGACTCGAAAAAGGTGATCCCAACCTTATGTCTGTTTTCCAAAACAGCAATATTAGATTCCAGGATGCTTCTGGTGATCTCCGGGTCTGTACCGTCAATAACCAACTGCATGCCCTGTTTGGTGAATTTGTCATCGACGGTTTCCAATTCCTGCTCAAGGCTTAATAGTCCTTCCTGACGGGCTTTCTCAGAAAAATGCACCAGGGTGAAATAGGCTTTCTCTACACCGAAGGATTGATTCATGAAAGCAATTTTTAACCATTTCGGCAATTTCTTAAGCTCGTCTAAAGGGATACCGATTACCGTAGCGCCCAGTGTGCCGAAAACAACAATAAATATGGGAGATACAGCAAACAAAGAACCAAGATGCCCGCCTTCTAAGACAAAACCGAATAAGATACCGAAAAATCCCAGGACAAGCCCCAAGATGGTAGTTATATCCATTGACCGATGTTCCTCCTGTGCAATCTTCATTAATAACTGCTTTGCAGATATTCTTCATATACGTTTATATACTATTAATAACGTAATTCTTAACCGAAAACATTAGGGTTTTTGATCGTTATTTATCAAGCCAACCAATATTATACAGCATTCTACCGGATAATGACACGAGAAAGATTATTCCAAAATTTATAAATGGGCATAATAGCGTGATATTAGGAGATATTAAGAGTTGTTAAGAGGTAATTAACCTTAATCAGTCATGGAGGTTGTTCAGATTGCTGGGCTGCTGGACGATAAAAAAACTGTATAAAACTAAAAAAGATAAAACAGTCAGGTTGGTGAATGTGATGAAAATAGATGGTACCTCGATTTCCCCCGTCGGTAGTGTCCAAGCTGCGACTCGGGTATCGCAGACCAGTAAGGTCAATACGGTTTCAGAAAAGGATCAGTTGGCCGTATCTGAAAATGCGCAGGTTTTTCAAAAGCTGCTGCAAAAGATGAAGGAGATGCCGGACATCAGAGATGATAGGGTCAAGGCAATCTCGGAACAAATTGCCAATGGTGAATTTAACCTTGATGCAGCTTCTATTGCAGAAGGAATTATTTCTCCAAGCGGGATGGAGGGAAAATAAATGGCAGAATATGTAGCAGGTCTGGAAAATAACCTACAACAGCAAATTGCTTTCTATCGGCAGTTGGTCGAATTAGAACAGGAAAAGCAGAAAGCGCTCGTGGACAATGTTATTGAGAAAATAGAAAGCATCACTGCTCAGGAAGAAAAAATTCTGCTCGAAGTCGGACAGTTGGAAGAGGAAAGACTTTACTGGGCAGAATTTTTTGGTAAAGAGGTTGGCAAGAAAGCAGAGGATATTACCTTAACGGATCTGATTCAATATTCTCCGGGCTTTGAGCCGATTGGCCAGGAATTCGAAAAAGTCATTAGCCAACTTAAAAATTTACATGAAATCAATGCCAAATTGCTTAAAAGTGCTTTGAGTATTGCCGATTTTACGTTGAGACTTCTAACGGGCCAAAAGCATACAACATACTCAAATCCTTCAAATAAGGGTGTAAAAAATGAATTCGGTCAAAATAATTTGATTAATAAGAGCATCTGATTTTCAATTCGTAATATTCAAACACGACAGGGTTTTCTGCAATAAGCTCAAGGACTTGATAAAAAAGGAGTAACGGGTATGTACTCAACATTTATGGGGCTGGAAACGGCCTATAGAGCTTTAATTACATCGCAGGCGGCTACCGATACGACCGGCCAAAACATTTCTAATGCCAGTACTACGGGCTATTCGAGACAGGTCGCCAATTTGCAGGCAACAACGCCGCTGACGATTACCGCTAACAGCAAGGATTTGAGCATTGGTACGGGTTCTTTTTTAAGGGATATCACAAGGGTGAGAGATGCTTATCTCGACCAACAGTACCGCAGAGAAACATCACAGTACGAATATTGGTCTGGAAAGGAAGCGACCTTAAGTCTGACTGAGCAGTTTTTTAATGAAACTTCGAATTACAGCCTTAGCTCCGATATGTCGGAATTTTGGAATGCCTGGAGTGATCTGGCTAATTCTCCGGAGGAAAGTGCCTCTCGTATCGTTGTCAGGGAAAAAGCAGTATCGCTCACGGAAACTTTTCATAATGTTGATCAGCAGATCACTTCTTTGCAGAATGACCTTAATAACAGCGTTGATACAACGATCACAAAGATTAATACATTTTCCAATCAGATACAGCTGCTGAATAATCAAATCCGGAATGCTGAGATCAGAGGGGACAACCCAAATGATTTAAAGGACCAGAGAGACCAAATTGTTGATGAGCTGTCCAAAATTGTGCCGGTTACCGTCGAGGAATCCCTGGATCCCAATTTTACGGATAGATCCGTAGGAAATTATTCGGTGAAAATTGGGAATTCCACTGCTGCCGATAATGTGCTCGTCACAAACGGCTCGGCATATCACCTACAGGAGAACCCGGTTCCGACAGATGCAGCCACGGGTTTTAGCGAGGTATGGTGGGAAGCTTCCGCGGACGGGACGAAAACTGCCGCTGAGGTTGATCTCGGGAGCGGCATGGGTTCTCTTCAGGCCGACATCGAAATGCGGGATACGTATCTGAGCGAATTTAGGGGCAATTTGAATACACTGGTTACGGTTATTGCCGATTCAGTCAATGCGCTTCACCAGTCAGGTCAAGGACTCACGACAGATACGGGACTGGACTTCTTTACCAGCTCGGATTTAACCAGTCCGATAACGGCCGCGAATATTATTGTGAATCAAGACATTCAGGATAACGTCAATCTCATTGCGACCGGGATTGCGGATGCTACTGGAGTCTCGTCCGGTGACAGCAGCATTGCCCTGGCTATCTCTGCACTGTCATCTGGCTGGGACAGCCTGACAACTTATGCTTCCGTGCCGGCCAGCATCACTGCGCTGGGAGCCAGTTCAATCTTGGACTACTACGAAGGATTAACGGCAGAACTTGGTTCTGATGTGGAACAAAGCACCAGAATGGCTGAAGGCCAAAATGTACTTGCCACACAGCTCAGCAATTCCAGAGAAGCACTGTCAGGGGTTTCTTTGGATGAAGAGATGATTGATATGATTAAATTCCAGAAAGGGTACAGTTCGGCAGCCAGAATTGTGACGGTGCTGGATACCATGTTGGAATCACTTCTGGGCATGGGTGTCACGAAATAGGAGGAATAAGCGATGCGCATAACGAATAATATTCTCAGCAGCAACCTTTTGTCAAATCTGCAAAAATCCAGCAATAAGATGATTGATCTTCAGAACAACATTTCCACAGGCGAAGCAATATCGAAACCCTCGGATGATCCGTCCAAAATTACGGCTATTCTAGGGCTGAAGACGAATATTACATCGATGGAGCAATGGAAGGACAATGCCAGCCAGGCACTTGACTATATGTCCAGTGTTGAATCGGTGACTGCCAATATGACTTTGATGCTGCAGCGGTTAAGAGGGCTTGCGGTCCAGGGGTCCAGCCAGACCAATTCCCCGGAAGATCTGGGTGAAATTAAGAAGGAAGCTGATCAGATTATTGAGCAACTCGGCGTCATGGCTAATAGCCAGGTCGGTTCACGCTATATTTTCAGCGGGACAAACACGGATACTGCTCCCTGGTCGGGTACGCTTTGGGAGGGCAATGCCGAATCACTCTCAGTGGAACTGGGCGCCAATGTCAGTTTTGATATTTCGATCAATGGCCAGCAGCTTTTTGGCGTCAATTCTGCGACCGGGGTCAGCGATTTTTTTACAGCGCTGAATAATTTTTCAACGGCACTGAATAATGGTGATTACGCCGCAGTCGGTAATTCCATCTCTGATCTTGATTCGCTATTAAGCTCGTTTATCGATGGCCGGGCAGAACTCGGAGCGAAGATCAGCAGGGTAGAAACAATCAATAACAACCTTGAGACCAGTATCATCAATGCACAGACGAACCTGTCCAATCTTCGGGATACGGACCTGGCAGCAGCGATTGTGGATTATAACTCCACCATGAATACGTACCGGGCGGCGTTGTCGGTCGGTGCCCAAATTATCCAGCCTTCTTTGGTTGATTTTCTCCAATAAAAACAGCTTCAACAATGTTATCCTTGAATTAAATTTGTTTTTTCTTTCAGCGAGAAATTGATTGCCGGGAGGTGCCGGTATGATTACCCTACAGATTAACCAGCAGTTTGCAAGGATCGGCTTAAATATTAATGATGCCAGTTATGAACTGAATAAAAAGCAGCCTGGTTTACAGATTGACCAGATCCATCCAAATGTTCAGGTTCAAACATCACGACCGAACCTAGAAATTGACTCCAGTTCGATGCGTGAATCGATGGGGTTTGGAAATATCTGGTTTATGGTGCAAAGCCTTAAAGCAAATGCCGATGCCGAATTCCAGCAGGATCTGGAAACGATCGTTCAAACGGGGCGCCGAATCGGCGAGATTGAAAATGATGTGCCAATTGGACAGGTCGTGTTTGAAACGATGGCCCCACCCGAGAGCGAGGTCACGATTGCTGCGCTTGCACCCATTAAAATTCAGTATACATCGGCTGAAGTGCAATCCAGCCTTCAACAGGGCGATGTTCAATATTCCGCAGATTTGGGCAAGGTATCGATAGACGGCTTTACGTATCCGTCCGTTCATTCTTATATTGAGCAGCAGGCTTACCTCGAGATCAAAGCGGTAGGACAAGCCATTGACATCAAACAATGAGAATGAAAAGGAAATGAGTATGAGTATGAGTATGAGTATGAAACATACCAAGGAGGAAGAATAAATAATGGGAGACATGGGAATAGAATCAACCATCTTTTTCCCTGAGGGAATACCGGGATTTGAAGAGTTAAAAGAATTCTCCCTGAATATTGAAGAGGATACTTTCCTGGCTCGGCTGGAAGCTACCGCTAACCGGGAAATTGCATTTTTTCTGGTCCGGTCACAGCTTTTCTTCCCGGAATATTTGCCTGAAGTGGATTTGAGTCCGCGTGAATTAGGAATTTTGGATATTGGAACCTCTGATCAAGTGGACGTTTGGAATATCATCACCGTACACGCCAATAACTTAGTCCAGTCGACCGTCAACCTGCGTGCTCCTCTGATTCTGAATTCGAGGACCCATAAAGGGGTTCAATTAATCCTGAACGAGGAGATTTATTCATCCAGACAGCTGCTTTTTCCAACACAGCAGGATCCTATCGCTACAAAAAACGATGAAGAAGGAGCTGTGGACTGATGCTGGTTTTATCACGGAAAATCAATGAAAGAATTATGATCGGCGACGATATTGAGATTGTGGTGGTTGCGGTAGTCGGAGATCAGGTCAGGATTGGCATTGAAGCACCCAAAGATATTAAGATTCTGCGCAGCGAAGTCTATGAAGAAGTGCAGAATCAAAATGTGAAGGCTTCCGCTGCATCCAAACTTCCGGAAGCAGATTTATCCGACCAGCTGAAACAGATGCTTAAGGGGAATTTGTCTGGGAATAAAGAATAAAGAGCATACGATAAAAACTCTCTTAATTTTGGAGAGTTTGATTTTTAATAAAAATTTTTGGTTACTCGTTAAAAGATAAATTTTTGGAGTTAAGAGAGCAAGATGAGAAAGCTATCTTTGGTCATGATCGTTAAAAATGAAGAGAAGGTCTTAGTCAGATGTTTGGACAGTGTTAAACATCTTGTTGATGAAATGATTGTTGCGGATACGGGTTCCACGGATAATACGAAAAAAATTGCCCACTCTTATGGTGCTAAAGTATGCGATTATGTTTGGGAAGATGACTTTGCCAAGGCTCGGAATTTTGCGCTGAGTTACGCGGCAGGGGATTGGAATCTAATCCTCGATGCTGATGAAGTTCTTATACAGGGAACGAAAGAGAGTATTCAGCACTTTATGGAGCAGCCTGAGGCCATCGGTAGAATCAAAGTGGTCAGTAAGATTAAGCAGGATCATGAAATAAGAACTTCCAGCACCTGGGTTTCCAGGTTGATTCCGAAAGGAATTTATTTTGAGGGCAGGGTTCATGAGCAAATTAAATCGAGCCTTCCACGGGTCAATACGGAAATTGAAGTGAATCATGACGGCTACTACGAAACGGACAAAACGGGCCGAAATTTACGGTTATTGCTTCTCGAACTGGACAATCATCCTAGTGACCCTTATCTTCTTTACCAGACAGCCAAACAATACAAGTTATCCGGCCAATATCAGACGGCAAACGACTATTTCGAAAAGTGCTATCAATTTCTGGGTCGAAACGCAGGCTATAGAGATCTTGTTGTGATTGACTATCTTTACAATATTCTTGCCACCGGAAGGCTGTTTAAAGGAATCGGCATGATTGAAAAAGAAAGAGCGCAGTTTGCCGATTATCCGGATTTTCATTTTGTATGTGCTCTTTTCTATAGGGAGCTTGTTTTTTCGGATGTGAACAAATATATTCACTTGTTTCCGGAGATTGAACGGGAATATAAGACCTGTCTTCGATTGGGAGAGACCGATAAGTACAGTACAATGACCGGAACGGGAAGTTTCCTGGCAGCCTATAATCTGGGCGTGTATTATGAAACAACCGGAGACATGGTTAAAGCCAAAGAATTTTATACCAGAGCTACATCAGAAGGATATGAACCTGCTTTAACCCGTATTGCGGATATGAAGCCAGACATTTAAAAAATATTAATTCTGGCTGGGCATTGATTTGCTTTTTATCAGAATTTATTCTCCAGAAATACAGGAGTATAGCCGATATTATATTTAGTACCATGTAAACGCTAAATCTTTAATATCCTGGTGGCAGGAACTAAAAAAATTATTTAAGAATTGATGACTGACATTTGCTAAAGGAAGTGGGTCGTTTTGAAATTAAGCATCGGTATGATGGTAAAAAATGAAGAGAAAAATCTGGAAAGATGTTTGGAAAGCCTTAAGCCGCTTTTAAACGCAGTATCTTCAGAACTTATCATTGTTGATACAGGCTCAACGGATCAAACAGTGGAAATTGCCCAAAAATATACGGATAAAATATATTTCCATCCCTGGGAAAATGACTATTCAAAAATGAGGAATATAACAGTGCGGTATGCTCGGGGAGAATGGTTTATGTTTGTGGATGCCGATGAAGAGCTGAAGGGATATGAACCAATCGTTCAATTTATATCAACAAAGGTTTCTAAGAATATTAATGCGGCAGCGATCCAGATCGATAATATTTTTCAAACCAATAATACCAGTAAAGTTGGGACTGGCGTAGTCACGCGTTTATTTCGTAAAACAGCAAAATTTGGTTTTCGAGGTGTTATTCATGAAGAGCCAATCTTCGAACCACCGCTGGCAGTCCTTGGCGTCCAGCTGCTGCATTATGGTTATCCGGCCGATGATCCGGAGCTTAGGGAACGAAAGCTCAAACTTTACGAGCCTATTCTGCGGCAAGCTATCGAAGAGGATCCGGATAATGTCGGCTTATTGTTTTATTTGTCCAACACGATTGCTACGTTTAAAAACCATAAAGAGGCTCTGGAACCTGCGGTCAGAGCTTATGAAACAGCCAAAAGAAAGAACCTGGACCCGGTGGAGTATTTCTATGTATATAGTACCCTTGCTATGCTATACAACGATAGCGGGGAGTATAAGAGAACAGTAGAACTAGCGCAGGAAGGTCTGAAATACAGGGAATGGGCCATTGACTTATGGTTTTGTCTTGCTAAAGCCCAAGGGATGCTGAAACAATACCAGGAAGCAATTGCAAGTTACCAGAAGTATTTATACTATGTGGAAAATTATGATCAGTTTCGAGGAAAAGATCCGAGAATCATCTCAAATTCATTTTCTCATAAAGACGATGTTTACTATGATTTAGCTGTAATGTATAAGGAGATAGACCAGAAAGAAGATGCACTGGAAGCACTCGAGAAGCTCGAGACCATTGAAATGATTGAAAAGGCTGTCCCTCATCAAATTTCACTTTACTTAAATCTTGAAAAATATCAAGAAATAAAATGCTTCTATAATAAAATAAGCAAATTCGCAAAAAAAGACTTGGGAAAAAGTTTCTGTTTAGCTCTGGAGACTTTATTGCTTAGTGAGGACGAGATAAAGCGGGAAGAAGTGGCCCGACTTTTCCATAATGAGGATTCGGAGTATGGCTTATTAAACACAATCAGGCTTTGGGGGCAGAAAAACGTGACTAACCAGCTTCTGAGCGGGATTAAGAGCCTTTCGCTTAGTGAGCTTGGGTTTTATTATGGCGATATTTTCTATTTTGTTACGAAAATGAAGCTCCCTTTAAACAGTGTCAACCTTGAAATTCAGGAGCAGGAACTGGAATTGTTGTTCAAATATTTAACTGAAAAATATCCCGATTTTGCCGAAGTATGTGATGCATATCTGCAAAGTCGGGATCAAAATGCCACCCTTGAAGAACAACGGGTCCATAAAATATTACGGAGGATCATGCTTCAAGCGGAAAACCTTGATGAAGAAAAGTACGATCAGGTACTGGACAGATACATCCATGAGGGTATCGGTTATATCAGGAGAATCTACAGGCCGGAACTATTTGAAAATGACAAACCTTATCTTCTGGCCAATAAGGAAGAAATATTCTTCTATTGTCTTGATAAAGCTCGTTTCGTAGAAAATTCCGATCAGGCCCAATATGTAAGGTATTTGAAAAAAGCACTTCTTGAGTATCCTGACTTGAAAAAAGGGATAGAAGTGCTTTTGGACAGGCTGACGAAAAAAATAGACGTTCAGGCGCAGCCTGCAGTCAGCGCTGAAATGCAGGAGTATGCGCGGATTGTGAAAGCCAATCTGAAACAGTTCATTCAGAACGGAATGTTCAAAGAGGCAAGGGAAATTATTCAGGGCTATGAGGAAATTATCCCGAATGATCCGGAAATTGCTGAATTTAAAGCTGATATGGAGGATAATTGATTAATACTGCGAAACCAAAGAACATGTTCATTTGATAAAAATGTTGGAGGTTAATCTATGTACAATGATGCTGTAAACCCTTTAGTGAGTATTGTCATTCTGGGATATAATCATCTCGATTATACAAAGCTAGCCATTGACAGCATTTATCAATATTCTGAAGGAATTGATTTTGAATTAATTACGGTCAATAATGGTTCGTTTGATGGTACAAAGAAGTACTTTGACAGCTTACCCAATAAGAAAAAAATCCATCTGGATAATAATGTGGGACCAGTCAATGGGTTCAATATTGGGTTGAAAGCTGCTGAAGGCAAGTATATTGCCGCTGTCTGTAATGATTTTATATTTACAAAAGATTGGCTAAAAAATCTTATCTTATGCATGGAATCTGATGAAGAAATTGGTTTTGTGGCTCCAGCGGCTAGCAATGTGAGTAATTTTCAACAGATACCTGGCAATTATAAGAATATTGAGGAAATGCAGGACTTTGCAAGAGCATTTAATCATTCAGATCCGGATAAATGGGAAGAGCGTGTTCGGCTGATGCCAACAGTTCTTTTTGTGAAAAGAGAAGTCTTAGATCTCGTAGGTTATTACGATCCGAAATTTTACTTTGGCGAATTTGCCGATGACGATATGAGCTTCAGAATTCGCAGAGCGGGATATAAACTGGTTTTTGCCGCTGATACCTTCACGTTCCATTTTGGATCGATTACCACGGGTGCAGGGCAAAAGGAAAACAAGTCCCTGGAGGTTAGCCGTCAATTTTTTATTGATAAATATAATCTTGATGCTTGGACAGATGTTCATTACGATTTTGATTTGCTTAACCTTGTTGATTATGAAGAGGCTAAGGGGAAAAGCGATATTCGAATTCTTGGGATTGATCCAAGATGCGGTGCGACAATCTTACAGCTGAAAAACAAGTTAAGAAATCAAGGGCAGAAGGATGTACAGCTTTTTGCATTTACCAAAGCGTACAAATATATGACCGATCTGGAGACAATCTGTCAAAGCGCAATTTGTGGAAATTATCACGATATCAGCAAAAATTATACGAATGAAAAGTTTGATTATGTTATCATTGGGGAACCTGCCCAACATTATGATCATTTTATTGATTTGATTGGAACTTTGAAGACGTTATTAAAAGAAAACGGACAAATCATTTTATCTGTAAATAATACGATGCGATATGATCTGTTATTAAGTATGATGGCAGGAATGGAAACAGGTATTGCCCAGAATGGATACGTCAAGGTATTTGATCTCGTCAGTATGGAAAAAGAATTAATGGCTTTAGGCGTTCAAGTTAAGAAAGTAACCATTGACACGAATGAAGTTGAGGGAAATGATAAAGTATTTTTGGATAATTTAGCGGATATCTTTCCTGAACAGGCTAGAGAAGTTGTGAAATTAAGGATGAAGGCCAACAGGTATTTTTTAAGCCTTTGGTTAGCGTAGGATATCAATTTTAATATTTGGGGGAATAGCGATGAAATGTGTTATTCTTGCTGGCGGACTTGGAACAAGGCTATCAGAGGAAACTACAGTAAGGCCTAAGCCTATGGTTGAGATAGGAGGGCATCCGGTTCTTTGGCATATTATGAAAATCTATTCTTTTTATGGTATTAATGAGTTTATTATTTGCCTTGGCTATAAAAGATATGTCATCAAAGAGTATTTTGCAAATTATTATTTGCACCAATCTGATATTACGTTTGATTTAAAAAACAACGAGATGCATATTCATAACAATACGAGTGAGCCGTGGAAAGTAACGCTTATTGATACAGGTCAAGATACAATGACTGGAGGAAGATTAAAGCGAATTCGGGACTATGTGGGTCGAGAAACATTTTGCTTTACCTACGGTGATGGGTTATGTAATGTAAATATTCAGGAGTTGATTCAATTTCATCTTGAACAGCGAGGGAAGGCTACGTTAACAGCGGTTAATCCTCCTGCAAGATATGGTATGCTAGAATTTAGTACGAATAAAAATAGAATCAGGAAATTCAAAGAGAAGCCTGAAGGGGAAGACAGCTGGATTAATGGCGGCTATTTTGTGCTTGAACCTGAAATATTCGACTACATTTCCGGCGATGATACAGCCTGGGAGACCGAGCCTTTAGAGGAATTGGCCAAAGAGAAGAAACTATTTGCATTTAAACATGATGGTTTTTGGCTTCCCATGGATACTTTAAGGGACAAGATAAGACTCGAAGACTTATGGAACAGTGGGCAGGCTCCGTGGGTGACTTGGCATGAATAATCAATTCTGGATTGGCAAAAAAGTATTGATCACCGGACACACCGGGTTTAAGGGCGGATGGTTATCTTTGCTTCTGCAAAACAAGGGCGCAGAAATCTTAGGATATGCCCTTGAGCCTCCAACCCAGCCGAATTTTTTTACGCAAGTTGACCTGGAACATCATATGGCTTCTGTCTTTGGGGACATTCGCGATATAGAACACTTGAAAAAAGTAATCGCGAATTTTAAGCCCGAAATCATTTTTCATCTAGCAGCCCAGTCACTTGTGAGGGAATCATATCGAAACCCCAGGGAAACATTTGAAATTAATATAATGGGAACGGTCAATCTTCTGGATGCTATCAGGGAGTGCGATAGCGTACGGGCAATCGTCAATGTTACGAGCGACAAGTGCTACGAAAATAAGGAATGGGTTTGGAGCTACAGAGAAAACGATCCAATCGGAGGACGTGACCCTTATAGCTGCAGTAAAGGGTGCAGTGAGCTGATTACAAGTTCTTTTCGCCAGTCCTTTTTGAACGAATTGGGTATTTCTGTTGCTTCTGTCCGGGCAGGTAATGTTATTGGTGGTGGAGACTGGAGCCAGGAAAGATTAGTTCCTGATATCATGAAGGCGATCATTGATAACGCAAAACCGGTCATTAGAAATCCATTGGCGATAAGACCCTGGCAGTATGTGCTCGAGCCTCTGTCGGGATATATCCTATTGGCAGAGAAACTTTTTATGAACGGCATAAAGTATGGGGAACCATGGAACTTTGGCCCTCCCGACAGTCATGTGGTAACAGTAGGGGAATTGACGAATTTTGCGATGCAAGAATGGGGAACCAGTCTGCACTATGAATATGATCAAAGCAAAGCACCTTATGAAACACAGGTGTTGAAGTTGGATAGTTCGAAAGCCAGGATGTTTCTCGGCTGGGAAACGAAGCTTGATATTTTGGACACTATAAAATGGACGGTCGACTGGTACCAGGCTTATGCGTTCGGAGATAATTTAAGACAAATAAGTCTTGAATATATTCGGAAATATGAAAAAATAGGGGGAGAGTAGGATTGAGCAAAATGACATGCCGGTTTTGTGGGGAACCGTTGGTTCATACATTCGCCGATCTGGGGGAATCTCCGCTTTCTAATGCTTTTATTAAACCTGAAAATCTTAATAAGAAAGAATACTTTTATCCGCTGCACGCATATGTTTGTGATGCATGTTATCTTGTTCAATTGCAGGAATTTGAGTCTCCTCAAGCAATTTTCGAGGATTACGCGTATTTCAGTTCATTTTCAGAGAGCTGGCTGCGGCATGCTCAGACATACACTGAACAGATGATCCACGGATTCGGAGTCAATCTACAAATGCAAGTGGTAGAAATTGCATGTAATGATGGATATCTTTTACAGTATTTTGTCAAACACGGGATACCTGTATTGGGAATAGAGCCGGCCAAAAATGTGGCTTTGGAAGCTGAAAAAAGAGGAATTCCGATTATAACAGAGTTTTTCGGTGAAAATTTAGCCGCACACCTGGTTGAAAAGGGGGTTAAAGCGGATCTTCTGATTGGCAATAACGTTTTGGCACATGTCCCGGATTTGAACGATTTTGTCAAGGGCTTAAAGATACTCTTAAATTCGAGCGGTATGATTACGCTCGAATTCCCGCATCTCTTACAACTTATTAATGAAAATCAATTTGATACCATTTATCATGAGCATTTTTCTTATTTTTCGCTGTTGACTGTACAAAAAGTCTTTCAAGATGTTGAGTTAGAAATATTCCATGTCGAGGAAATTCCTACACATGGCGGTTCCTTACGGGTATATGTCAAACACAGCGAAGACGCATCCAGAATAAAAATGGATAGCGTCACCAAATTACTGCAGAAAGAAATGGATGCCGGTTTAAATGATATTCAAACTTATATTTGTTTTGCTAAGGATGTAAGAAAAATCAAACAACAAATTATGCAATTTTTTAAAGGGATCAAAGAACAAGGGTGCACAATTGTTGGTTATGGGGCACCCGCCAAAGGAAATACATTGTTAAATTATTGCGGAATGGGAACAGATACGATTGAATATACGGTTGATCTTAATCCCTATAAGCAAGGACTTTATTTGCCTGGAACACATATTCCGGTTTATTCTCCGGAAAGAATTGCGGAGACGAAGCCTGACTATATTGTTATCTTGCCCTGGAATTTAAAGAGCGAAGTCATGGAACAGTTGGCTTATGCAAAAAACTGGAGGGCAAAGTTTGTCATTCTTATCCCCAAGATTGAGGTATTCTAAATGATTTTCAAGGAAACCAAACTTCCAGGCGCCTTTTTAATTGAAATTGATCCTTTGCACGATGAAAGGGGTTTTTTTGCCAGAACATGGTGTTCGCTGGAATTTTCAGAACGAGGGTTAAATCAAAACCTGGTCCAGTGCAGTATTTCTTATAACTATAAAAAGGGCACTTTGCGAGGGATGCACTTTCAGGACCCTCCATATGAAGAGGCAAAATTAGTAAGGTGTACAAGGGGCCGGATCTTTGATGTGATTGTTGATTTAAGAAGTTCTTCTTCTACTTACGAACAATGGTTTGGGGTCGAATTATCTGCGGAAGGTAGAAACATGCTTTATGTTCCTGAAGGGTTTGCACATGGTTTTCAAACCTTAGAGGACTGTACAGAGGTTTCTTATCAGATATCGCAATTTTATCATTCGGATCATGCAAGAGGATTTAAGTATGATGATGCATCCTTTGGCATACAATGGCCGCTTCCGGTAGCATCTATTTCTGAAAAGGATTCGTGTTATCCCGATTATGGAAAATTAAGAAAAATCAACATTAAAGAATTGCTGTGACCAGGGCCTAACGCTTCGTTTGGTATGGATTGCGCCTTGATTGTCCCGGTAAACAATATGGCGGTCAGGAATGTCTTGTTCATAAACAACGGTGCTAATCCCAAGGGAGACATAATTTCCAATATGCGAGTCTCCGATAATTGAAGTATTTGGCAAAAGGGAAGCACCTTTGCCAATCTGCGGATATTTGCCATGGTGAGCACCAACTGTACAACCTTGAGTGACAACAAGAAAATCTGAGTATGCCGCTTTTCCGAGCACCGTCCCCATTAGGTGCAGAAATAAAAAAATATCAGGAAGATTTGTATCATACATACAATTGAAACTGTGCAGGGACTTGTTTAAATAGAAAAATTTTGCCGCGAGCTTTTCATCCTCAGTTTCTTTCCAGACTGAATTGGACAAAAACCAAAGAAATACGGCATATTGATCCGAATGAAGATGATTCAAATAGGTTTCGCCCTGACTATAGTATGAGGTTAAACGAAGATGTTTAAAACAGTGATGAGTACGGTCAACAGCCAGATCAAAGGCTAACGAGAATTTATCGGTATCGATTCTTGCGTTGTCAGGGAAAAAATGATCCACTTGCCTTAAAACATAGTGACTGAATTCCTTAGGGGATAATGAAAGATTCATTTAGTATATCGCCTGCCTTTAAATTGGATTGATATGCTGGTATTCCAAGATAAGATTTTTTATGAAATCCAGAGGATCTGAAGGTGTGAAATGAAATTCTTTGGTGATGCGATCAATGTCAATCAAGGGGAAAGTGACCGGGACTGCATGATCATCGACATGTATTTTGCAGCGGATAAGTTTCTGAAGAAGATCAGCAATCGTTTGGTGGAAAATATTTTGGCCGGATGCCACATTATACACTTTTTGTTTGCCAGAGCTTGATATTTTTAGGAGCATCCTGGTAACGTCATCGATCGCAACATAATCTTTTGTAGAAGCAAGCGAAGTCCTAAATGTTACTTCGCCGGTGGTCACAGCATCTTTTATGATGGAATAAAGAAAATTATCCGAAGAAAAATCATTGCCGCAGACATTAGAAAGTCGCGCGATTCTAACTTTTGGATTATCGGTAGCGTGACAAATGGATTCCCCCATCAACTTGGAGATATTGAAAATATCTTCCTTGTTTTTGGGATTAACAGTCAAGTCGGTATCTTCATCAGCTTTTATCGTATTTATATATATTCTAGTGGAAGAAAGGTATAAGAAAGAATGATAAGAGGATTTCTCCAATAGATCGGACAGTAAGGTGACATGCGCTCGGACGGTATCAAAGGATCTGCTGCGGAAATCGGAAGATAATCCGGCACAGTAGATTACATTGCCCAGGGGAGCACGGAAAATCGAATCATCATTCCGGTCAGGAGTAAAATAAGACTGTCCTAGTTTTTTTAGCTCATTGACCAGATGTTTTCCAATAAAGCCATTGGCACCGATAATGGTCGTTTTCATATTCTCCCCTCCTTGTGTTACTTACGGTATTCTTTTAAGCGTAAAGGATGACCATAATACACACCGTAATCTTCAAGTGTTCCACTGACAATTGAGTGGGCACCGATAACTGTGCCAGTTCCGATATGAGCTCCGTCAAGAACTACACAATTTGCCCCGATCCAGACATCATCACCGACGAAAATTCCTCCTCTGCTGGGCATAAATCTCTGGTCCACTATTTTTTGATTTCTGACATGGTACTCGTGGTTGACAGGAGCAAAGGTGCAATTGGCAGCAATTAGAACATCACAGCCAATTTTAACGCCGTTTCCACTATAGATTACAACGCCGGAGTTAATAAAACTGTTTTCGCCAATTTCAATATCCCCCATACCTCCGACAGGTTTTATTTTAACGAAGGAATCAATAACAACACCAGGAGCGATTGAAATTCTTGAGCCTCTGATGGAATCTTCGATATCTGCCAGAGGTGATATTTTCGCTTGCGGAGAAATAATCAACACTTATTTCTGTGCCTCCTTTATAAAAGTAACATCGTTGGTCAAAACCAGTTGACTATATTATATCAGAATGAGGTATTATTGAAAAAATTATTAATTTAAATGAATGATAGATTTAACAAAAAACAGAGAAAAAGAGAGTAATTTTAAGAAAAAAGATCTTAACTGCTATATATTCGGGAAAATGGTCCTAAAGAATATTTTCAAATGTACGAAAATATAGGTAAGAACAGGTTTTCCATTGCCGGCGGAAACCTGGAACAATAATACCGCAAGGATGCGAAATATCAAATTTCATGGAGGGAAAAACTATGATAGTCAACACCAATTTATCGAGCCTGAGCGCTCAGAGAAGCTTGAACACAACCAACAAAGCCATGCAGAGTTCCTTGGAGAAACTGTCCAGCGGCTACCGGATCAACAAAGCAGCCGACGACGCTGCAGGTCTGGCCATCAGTGAAAAGATGACTAGCCAGATCAACGGCTTGAACCAGGCTTCGGACAATGCTGAAAGTGCCATTACATTGATTCAGACCGCAGAAGGCGCGTTAACTGAAACCCACAGCATTCTCCAAAGAATGAGAACCCTAGCTGTTCAGGCGGCCACCGATACTAACACGACTGCTGACCGTGCCGAAATCACGCTGGAAATCACCCAACTAAACAGTGAAATTGATGGAATTGCCAACAGAACCCAGTTTAACGGAAAGAACCTGCTGAATACTGCAAGCAATGCCTTCACGTTCCAGATCGGTGCCAACTGTGGCCAAACGCTGAGTGTCACCTTGAATCAGATGAATAACGTATCATTAGGCGTTAGTACAATTTCTGTATCTTCACAGACCTTTGCTGCAGCTGCGATTGCAACGGTTGATGCGGCTATTACTGCAGTTTCCGACGAACGTGCCAAACTTGGTGCTAACCAGAACAGACTTGAACACACTATTGCCAACCTGAATGTTGCTTCCGAGAACCTGACATCTGCCAGATCGACTATTAAAGACGTGGACATGGCTGCTGAAATGTCGGACTTCACCAAGAATCAGATTATCAGCCAGGCCGGTGTTGCGATGCTGGCTCAGGCCAATCAGGTTCCGCAGAATGTTCTGAAGCTTCTATCCTAATTCTTAACAAATAAAAGACAAAGTGTTGTTAAGATATCAGCAAAATACGAAAACATTAAATAATCGCAAGGATGCGAAATATCAAATTCATGGAGGGAAAAACTATGATAGTCAATACCAATTTATCAAGCCTGAGCGCTCAGAGAAGCCTTAACACAACCAACAAAGCTATGCAGAGTTCCTTGGAGAAACTGTCCAGCGGCTATCGGATTAACAAAGCAGCTGACGATGCTGCAGGTCTGGCCATCAGTGAAAAGATGACCAGCCAGATCAACGGCTTGAACCAAGCTTCTGACAACGCTGAAAGCGCCATTACACTGATTCAAACCGCAGAAGGTGCCTTAACCGAAACGCACAGTATTCTCCAAAGAATGAGAACCCTTGCCGTTCAGGCGGCTACGGATACTAACACGACTGCTGACAGAAATGAAATAGCACTGGAAATCACCCAGCTGCAAACTGAGATTACAGATATTTCCGGTAGAACTCAGTTCAACGGACAGACCCTGCTGAATGGCACCAATGCGACTTACACATTCCAGATTGGCGCCAACAATGGACAGACACTCACCGTTACGCTCGGCACAATGACTGCCGCGGCGTTGACTGTAAACGCTGGTGCCATTACGCTGACCACACAGGCCGGTGCTGCAGCTGCAATTACAACGATTGATGATGCGATTAAAGCAGTATCCGACGAACGCGCCAAACTTGGTGCAAATCAGAACAGACTTGAGCACACCATTGCCAACCTGAATGTTGCTTCCGAGAATCTGTCATCTGCCAGATCGACCATTAAAGATGTCGACATGGCTGCCGAAATGTCGGACTTCACCAAGAATCAGATTATCAGCCAGGCCGGTGTTGCGATGCTGGCTCAGGCTAATCAGGTTCCGCAGAACGTTCTTAAATTATTGTCCTAAAGATTCGTTTTCTAAATAGCCGGCATAAATAAAGAGCTGGCCGGGTCATCTCGGTCAGCTCTTCTTCCAAAAGAAAACGCATCGTAACTAAGCCTATAATATCATTTGCGATTTAACATAAGTACAGCTATATTGTTCGTTTTTGCATACTAGAAAAATCCATTATGAGGAGGAATTCAAAATGGTCAGCGCTGTCCAGCCAACTAACCTGAATCCGGTAATGCCGCAGGATACTTTTTCCGGCCAGAAACTTGAGCAGGGAAAAAATGAGGCGCCCCGCCTGGTTGTCGATAAGAAGGACAATGCTGCTTCGGCAGAGCTTCCACGGGAGGAAGTCGAACAGGCTGCGGAAAAAATGAACCGGTTGATGGGGCTTTTTAATAAGAAACTGCAGTTTGAAGTTGCAGAAAAATCCGACAGGATTGTCGTAAAAATCATTGATCAGGAAAGCGGTGAAATCCTGAGTGAAATCCCGCCGGCTAGGGTTGTCGAAATGCTTGAATCTGTTCAGGATTCGGTAGGCTTACTGGTGGATGAAAAAGCCTAGGGAAAGGGGATACCGATCATGACTTCGAGTTTATCACTTTCCGGAATATCCGGATATGATTTCAGCGGAATTACCGAAGCATTAATCAGTAACTACAGCAAACCGCTGACGACGATGCAAAACAGCTTGAGTAGTCTTCAGGAAGAAAAATATGCCTGGCAGGATATCAATACGCGGTTGTCGGCGCTGGAAAACACCCTGGCTGATTTGAAAAAGTCTTCAACCTGGACAGGGACTTCTGCGGTATCGAGCAATGAGACCATCCTCACAGCTTCCAGCGACGCTTCGACGCTGAAGGGTGTTTATGCGGTCGAGGTAATCCAGCTGGCTAAAGCACAGACGGCCGCAAGTACTGTCCAGAATGTTGCAAGCGCCTCCACGTCGCTTACCGGACTCACAGCCGGGACGTTTCAAATCAGTGTCGGGAGTACAACGGCCGATATCACCGTAGCGGACGGGGCAAGTCTTCAGGATATTGCCACTTCCATCAACAATGCCGGAGCAGGCGTGAATGCTTCGGTCGTCAAAGTCAGCGGCGGCTATCAGCTCGCACTGGTATCGTCCAAAACCGGAACAGAATATGCTGCTGATTTTACGGATACTACTGGAAACGTGCTTGATTTTCTAGGGATCAAACCGTCTGCTACTGGAACGCTGAATGTTGTTCAGTCGGCTCAGGATGCGCAGCTGACGATCAACGGGATCACGAATATCACCAGTTCGTCGAATACCGTAACTACGGCGATTGATGGGCTGACCCTGAACCTGAATAAAGAGGCCGTCGGAACAACCGTCAACGTAACCGTTGCGGCCGATTATACAAAAGCCCAGGAAGCTGTTCAGGCTTTTGTTGACCAGTATAACTCCCTGCAGACTTTAATTGAAACGGATTTGGCCTATGACGAAGAGTCTGACACGAAAGGCGTCTTATTTGCAGATCCGACAGTTCAGAGTATTCAGAGCAGGCTCAGAACCCTCCTGTCTGATTCGATGGGAAGTATGGGCGGCACGTTCAGTCTTCTGTCGGATGTCGGTATTGATACTTCATCCGATAATTTCGGCAAGAGTGCTTTGCTGGAGTTTGATACGGATGCCTTTGCAGAAGCACTGAAAAAAGATGCTGACGATGTAGCCAATTTGTTCGGCGCACCAGCCGGCGAGGTGACCCCAGTCACAGAAACAACCGAAACGACGCAGGCCCAGGGTTTGGCCAACATTTTGGAAGAGTATCTGAATCCGATGGTGAAGTATGGTGGGTCTCTTGACCAGACAGAAGATGGCTATGCCAGTCAGATCAGTGACCTGAAGAGCAGAATGAAAGACTTCCAGGGAAAAATTGATGCCTACACGGAGCGGATTACAAACCAATATTCAAAGCTGGAAGCACAGCTCTCAGCTTTGAGTTCGGAGAGCACCTATATGACCTCCCTGCTTAGTTCGATGAGCAGTTCCAGCTCCGACTCAAAAAACTAAGATTATCATCGAACCAAGGCACGACTCAAAATATGCAGGTTCATTTATACAGGTTACTTAATACTGGTTTAATTTATGTCAGGAGGCTGGGCAATGAATACAGCGTTACAACAAAATGCCTATCAAAATTCTCAGACTGCGTACAAACAGGCGTCAGTCGAGACTTCCTCCCCCGAAAAGCTTATAACAATGCTTTATTCAAAGGTGATTCTGCTTTTGCATCAGACGGAAAAAGCTTTTGAGGAAAAAAAGCTGGAAGAGATCCATAACAATCTCTTGCGGGTTCAGGATATTATCAGCGAGTTGGACAGGACCCTGGATATGGAGAATGGCGGCGAAATCGCGCAAAACCTGCGTGAGCTCTATCGGTTTTACTACATGGAAACGATCAAGGCGAATATCAAAAAGGATCCAAGCTTCCTGCCGCCCGTGCTTGATTTTTTTGAAGCATTCAGGGATGTCTGGATCGAAGCAGCCAGGATCAGCCGTTTGGGGGCAAAATAATGCTGAAAAAAACGATCAATTTCTTACTGGAAATCTATCAGTGTCTCCTTCCCCAGTGCGAGCAGCACCTGGCGGTTTTAGCGGAATACAACAAAATGTTGGATGATTACCAGACAAGCAAGCAAGACAAGAAGGTCTTGTTCCATCCGGAAACAGCGGACGCCCTTGTGCTTACCGAACAGGAAGAAATATTTGACGCACTGCTTCAGAAGTTTTCGGAAACCAGGGCTCAGACGTTTGCCAGCTTCAAATTGAATATTGATAAGACATCACAGCTGAAAGATGAGCTTTGTCAGGCCATCGGCGTTTTGCAATTCCGCAATGAGTTGCTGGAGCCCTATCTGAGTGCTACTGAATATCGCCAATTCTGCGAGAGTCATGACGCGTTGGGAATCACCCTGGATAAGATCCGGGAGATGGATCAGCAGATCATACCCAAGATCCAAACAGAATTAGAATCTGTAAAAATAGAGCTTGCCCGTGTTAGAGGGGTAAAAAAGATGAAATTTGCCTATGGCAGTCCAGTGTCCCGTGAACCAAGGTTTATTGACAAATCGAAATAGTTTTCCAATAAAATAGTCCCAAAAGAAAATCCTGCGCAAGGGATTTTTTTTTGGAAAAACCCAATGTTTGTAAGTTGTTTGTAAGTTATTAACTATTATATTTCTGGCTTCGAAAATTTTACGATTTAATTTAAAATAAAATGAACTATAAATTCGACAATGCTACAGAAAAATTGCATATTATCTAGACTATTTGGAGGATTTTAACAAGAAACGGCGAACCTTGTAATTTAGGTTAATTATAAAATTTTCAGTTTTCTTTAAACAATTATATGAAGAACTTGTTGGAACAACAATGATGACAAAGGGGGGAGAAAATTGAGCCAAGGTGAGAAGAATATGGGAATAGATCTTGATGACTTTCTGGAGTTCTATTTGCTTGATTCACAGGAGCAGGTTGAGAAGCTTGGCTCTGGTCTTTTGCAGTTGGAAAGAGACGGCGAAAATATTTCGCTGGTTAATGATCTTTTCAGAAGTGCGCATAGCTTAAAGGGCGCTTCAGGAACCATGGGATTTACCCCGATCGTTGAATTAACGCACGCCGCAGAAGACCTGCTCGATAAAATGAGACAGGGAAAGATGATGGTTACCAACGAGATCATCGATGTGTTGCTGGCGGTAACCGATAAAGTAAAAATGATGTTGGCCCAGGTCGAGCAACGTTCAGATATTTTGGTCGATTATGGTGATCTGACCTCTCAGATGAAGACGATCACCGAGACCGGAGCTCTGGTGCAGAAAAGCAAGCCGTTTGTCGGAAGAAATCAGGTGGAGGAACAGGAAGAAAAGCCCAGAGTTGACTTTGCCCTGTCACCGGAGGAAACTGAGACGGTTAGCGAAGCGGCATTTGCAAGCAAGTCAGTTTATTGGCTTAACGTGGCGCTTGAACAGAATACCATGATGAAGGCAGTAAGGGCGGTTATGGTTATTCAAAGGCTGGAGCTGCTCGGCAATGTCGTGAAGATCATTCCCTCGATTGATGAGCTTGAAGTTTGTGAAGCGCTGGAGTTCGACATTTTGTTTGTGACCAATGAATCACAGGAAGACATTCGGGCCGACATCCTTGAAGTATCTGAAATTCACGACACTCAAGTCATGAATTACACGTTGCCGGAATCAGATGCTCAGGAGATCGGTTTAACCGTTCAGGCCGAAGAGACAAATCTTGTCCGAATAGAGGAGAACGTTGAAGAGCACGTTCAAATGAGCCGTTCTAAACAAGCGGATCAGCGAGAGCAAAAGAACCAGCCTGTTGAGCAGAACACGAATGGAAAGCCACAGAAAGATGTCAATCAGGTGCATACGATTCGTGTGGACACAGCCAGAATGGATAATCTGATTAATCTTGTCGGAGAAATGGTAATTACCAGGACGAGACTGGTGAAAATTGGACATGACCTACAGATGGAAAACCAGTCCGATCCGCTTGTTGCAAGCCTTAATGAAGCAAATGTCTACCTCGGGCGTTTGATGAATGATCTTCAGGAAAGCGTCATGAGGCTGCGTATGGTGCCGATTGGCACGATATTCAGCCGTTATCCGCGTCTCGTCCGGGATTTCTGCAGGAAGACCGGTAAAAGGATTGAGCTTGTTATTCACGGCGAAGAAACAGAGCTGGACAAGACTGTCATCGAAATGATCGGTGACCCGTTGACGCACATTATCCGTAACTCGGTTGACCACGGTATAGAAGCGCCGGAAGAAAGACTCACAGTCGGGAAACCTGAAGTAGGAACGATTACGCTCGATGCCTACCATGAAGGAAACCATATTGCGATCATCGTTTCGGATGACGGTTACGGACTTAACATTGACAAGATTTACAAAAAAGCCTTGGAAAAGGGCCTTGTCGGTGAAAGGGAAGGCCTATCCGACAGCGATATAGCTAATTTCATTTTTCTGCCGGGATTCAGCACGGCCGATCAAGTGACGGATATGTCCGGGCGCGGGGTTGGCATGGACGTTGTGAAAAAATCCATAGCCAATTTGGGCGGCATCATTGATATCAAGACAAGCAAAGGCGTTGGAACGTCGATGATAATCCGGCTGCCGTTGACGTTGGCGATTATTCAAGCGCTGCTCGTTGAAGTAGGCAAAGAGACTTATGCAGTGCCGTTGTCTTCTGTTGTTGAGACACTGCTTGTCAACAAGCGTGATATTAAGACTGTCGGAAGCCTGCCGATGGTTCAGCTTAGAGGGAATACCTTGCCGTTGATTTCCTTGAAGCAGAAATTTGATTTGCCCGAAAGTGAAACCGTAAATGAGGAAGTTTATGTCGTTGTGGTTGGCTTAGGCGATAAAACCGTAGGAATCATTGTCGATGAACTACAGGGCCAGCAGGAGGTTGTCATCAAGTCTCTAGGGGATTATCTGAACGGTTTGCCAGGGATTGCAGGGGCAACGATTCTCGGAGATGGCAAAGTAACATTGATTTTGGACATCGGATCACTTCTTCAGGATATTTTGATCAAGCGCTAAGAAAGGTGGTACTCAAATACATGGCTGAAGAACAAATGGTTACTTTTTCGTTAGGTTCGGAAGAATTTGGAGTGAATATTATGAAAGTACAGGAAATCATCCGGATTCCTCCTGTTACAAGGGTACCGAAGGCCCGCAGCTATATTGAGGGTGTCATCAATCTGCGCGGAAACGTCATCCCGATTGTTAATCTCAGGTCCCGCTTCGGTATGCTCCCCGAGGAAGAAACCGATCTAAGCAGGATCGTTGTTCTGCAAATCGATAGCAGGGTGTTTGGCGTTATGGTTGACAGCGTAACAGAAGTGCTGTGGTTGGACAGTGAAGCGATAGAACCGCCTCCGCCGATTGCACTTGGCATGGATTCAAATTACATCCGTGGAGTTGGCAAAATAGGTGAAAGATTGCTTATCCTCCTGAAGCTGGATCAACTTATGGGTGGAGATGGCATGAATGAACAAACTGCTTAAGCCGATCAAGGTCCTGATCGTCGATGATTCACCTTTCATCAGGATGTCTCTGAAAAAAATTCTAAGCAATGATCCGGCTATTCAAGTAGTGGCTACTGCACAGGACGGAAAAGAAGGGATATTAAAGCTTCAGACCCTAAAACCAGATGTTGTGACCATGGATGTTGAGATGCCGGTGATGAACGGCTTGGAAGCCCTGGAAGAGATTATGCGTTGGCAGCCGACGCCAGTCATTGTGTTAAGTTCTGTAACAACTGACGGCACTAAGATGACGATGAAAGCTTTTGATCTTGGCGCTATTGATGTTGTCGCGAAACCCTCAGGCAAAGAAGGAGATGATCTCTCGGCCCTGGCTGAAGAGATTGTTTTGAAAATAAAGAGTGTCGCCGGGGTAGACCCTACCCGTTTGAACAAAAAAAGCCTGGGGTCTGCGCCAACGCTTGTCAAACAGCAAATACAGCCAATTGGCCGCAAAATAGAAGTTGTTGCAATTGGTACTTCGACGGGCGGACCAAGCGCCCTGCAGAATGTTCTGAGCAAACTGCCCAAAAATTTTCCGGTTCCCGTAATTGTCGCCCAGCATATGCCGGCTGGATTTACCTCCTCCCTGGCTTCCAGGCTGAACAGTATCTGTGAGGTTACAGTGAAGGAAGTTGAGCACGGTGAGCTGCTGAAAGCAGGTACCGTTTATATCGGACAGGCCGGGAAACAGTTTCAAGTGGCAAGAAACAGTAGCGGGCTTACCGCGAATGTCACCGCGGAATCGCCGATTGTCACACTTTACAAGCCCTCTGTCGATGTAATGTTTCTGTCTCTGGCGAAAGAAGCCGGAGCCGGTGTGCTGGGTGTCGTGATGACAGGGATGGGGAACGATGGTCTAGCAGGCATGAAAGCCTTGAAGGCCAAAGGGGCTTATGCAATTGCCGAATCTGAAAAGACCTGCATTATCTACGGTATGCCCCGCTCCATTATTGAAGCGAAATTGGCCGACAGAATCGTAATGCTTCCCGATATCGGGAATACAATGATAGAGTGTGTCAAAAGGAGGTAGTAAAAACATGGGTCTGTTTACCGGTATGAATATCAGCGCCTCTGGTCTTACCGCCCAAAAACTTAGGCTTGACCTGATATCCAATAATATTGCCAATATCAATACAGCCAATACAGGACAAACAACTGTGGCCGGTAACCCCATTCCCTATCAGCGCGAAGTTGCCGTCTTTTCTTCTCGCCCATCTGAAACAGATTTTGCAGATGTATTTAAGGATACCCGTACCAAGTTAAGAAGCGAAGGGGTTCAGGTCACTGCTGTTGTTCAGGATAACAATGAGTTCAGGCTGGAATACGATCCGAATAATCCGGATGCGGCCAAAACAGCCGAAGATGGGATCCCTGTCGGATATGTGCGCTATCCGAATGTAACCCTTGTAGCGGAAATGGTTGATATGATCTCAGCTAACAGGTCTTATGAAGCGAATGTAACCGCCCTGAACGCGAGTAAAGCGATGGCTTCCACAGCCCTCGGGATTGGAAAGGGGTAAAAAATGAGTAATGCAATTGGCCCTTTTACGACAATTGTTCCGCTTTCCCCTTTGGATAACTCTGGTGCTTTCCAAACATCCAAAGCGAACAATACCAATAGTTCCACTGATTTTTCTTCTTTCCTGAGTGACGCGCTCGATAAGCTTGAGAGTACGCAGTCTGAAGCTCAACAGGCTGCGGCAGATCTGGCCACGGGTCAAGTCGATGATTTCCATACGCCGGTCATTGCGATGGAAAAAGCCAGCCTGGCTTTAGGACTGGCGGTTACCGTGCGCAATAAAGTTGTTGATGCTTATAATCAGATCATGCAGATGCAAATCTAATTCTAGGGGGAAAGGTAGTTGAATTTTTCCTTAACGGAAATACTGAATGCTGTACGTAATTTTTGGGAAAAACTGACCAACCCGCAAAGGATTATTCTAGTAGCCGCGCCGGTTATTGTTGCGACTGCTTTGATCAGCCTTATCTTTTGGGCAAGCCGTCCTCAGTATACGGTTCTGTTTTCTAGTTTGGAAACTACGGAAGCCGGAGCGATCACGGAGGCACTCAAAGGATTGAATGTTGAATATCAACTGGCGGATGGGGGTTCAACTATCCAGGTTCCTCAAAAGGATGTTGCAGAAGTCCGGTTGCAGCTAGCCAATCAAGCTCTGCCCAGTGAAAGCAAGTTCAGTTTTGATTATCTGAATCAGATGAGAATCGGTGAAACTGACGAAGACCGTAAACTGAGGTATGTATTGGGATTGCAGACTGAACTGGAACAAACGATTGGAACGCTTGACGGTGTGGAATATGCAAGGGTTCATATTGTTATGCCTGAAGACGCGCTGTTCTCCGAACAACAGAAAGACACAACCGCTGCAGTAACGATCAAACAAAAATACGGAAAGGAGATGTCGGAAGATCAGGTTAGGGCAATCGCAAATCTTTTATCTTATTCGGTCGAG
This sequence comes from Dehalobacter sp. TBBPA1, assembly GCF_040931655.1. Taxonomy (NCBI): domain Bacteria; kingdom Bacillati; phylum Bacillota; class Clostridia; order Eubacteriales; family Desulfitobacteriaceae; genus Dehalobacter; species Dehalobacter sp. TBBPA1. Next base: position 733,260 of record NZ_CP162385.1, read on the forward strand.
GGACTTAGTATTGATAAAGTGACGATTGTTGATACCGATGGCAATGTCTTATCCGACATTCTCGGGAGCAGCACTTCCCCGCAAAAATTATCCGCGACCCAGCTTCAGGTTCAGCAAACATATGAAAACGACATTCAGAATTCTGTACAAACGATGCTGGATAAAGTATTTGGGGCCGGTACAACGATTGTTAGAGCGAATGCTACTATTGATTTTGATCAAAAAAAGATTACCAGTCAGAAAAATGAAACCGGGGCTGTTACCAGCCGTCAGGAAGTCACAGAGAAAAGTAGTAATACTTCTTCTAACGGTGGTGTTGCAGGGACAGAAACCAATGTGCCCGGATATCCTGTCACCGGACAGAACGGCACAACTTCGACTTCAGAAAAAAACAGTTTGACGGAGAATTTTCAGCCAAGCATGACCCAGGAAGAAACGGTCGTAAGTCCCGGGCAAATCAAAAGACTGACCGTATCTGTTCTGGCGGATTCGGACAGTGTGACGGATGAACAGCTTGATAATATCAAAAATATTGTTTCTTCCGCGGTCGGTTATAATCAGGATCGCGGTGATGTGATTGAGGCGGCCAGACTGCCTTTTGAAAAGACGACGGCGCTTGAAGAGCAGGCGGCAATAGAAGAAGCCGCCCGCAAGGCCCAGATTCTACTGTATGCGGAGATTGGCGGAGGCGTGCTGCTGGCGATTATTCTTCTGATTGCATTCTTACGGTCCAGATTGAAAAAGAAAGAATTGGCGATCGAGTCAATGAATATGGCAGATGGATCGAGATTTGTCACGCTGCAGGAAGCTGAGCAGATCCTGGCGTCGCAGATTGAGGCCGAACGTCAAGCCGACTTGAAACTTGCACGGAAGAAAGCCAAAACTACGGAAGAAATTGAAAAAGAGAAGATCCGTCAAGAAGTCGAAAAATATACGATGGAAAATCCGGATGATGTGGCAAGATTAGTCAAAACTTGGCTGACTGAGGAGCAATAAGGATGAGCAGCGGAATTTTTACGGGATTACAAAAAGCAGCAGTACTACTGATTACCTTGGGTCCGGAAAGATCTTCGGAGATCATTAAATTTCTTTCGGAACCGGAGATCGAACAGCTTACGTTGGAAATGTCCAATATGCGCAAGGTGTCTGAGGAACAGAGAGACTCGGTCATTGATGAATTTCATAAAATGTGTCTGGCCAGCAATTACATTGCGCAAGGCGGCATTGAATATGCCAGGGATGTTTTAGAAAGGGCTTTGGGACAGCAAAGAGCATTTGATATTATTGGACGTTTGTCCTCTTCTTTGAAGATGCGTCCTTTTGACATTGTCCGCCGCACGGATCCTAAACAGCTGTTTTCTTTTATCCAAGGCGAGCATCCGCAAACAATTTCTTTAATTATGACTCACCTTCCGCCGGATAAAGCGGCTACGATTTTAGCGAGCCTGCCTCAGGATCTGCAGGCTGAAGTCACAAAAAGGATTGCCCTGATGGGAAGAACAAGCCCCGAAGTGCTGAAAGAAATTGAGAAGGTCCTTGAAAACAAAATCTCCAATCTTGCCCCGACCGATTATACATCTTCAGGCGGGATGCAGTCTGTCGTTGATATGCTTAACAGGGCAGATCCTGGTACGTTAAAAACCGTCATGGATGTTCTGGAAATGGATGATCCGGATCTCGCCGAACAGATTAAGCGGCAGATGTTTGTGTTTGATGATGTCATCCTGCTTGACGATCGTTCTGTTCAGCTGGTGCTGCGTGAAGTTGAAACCAAGGACCTTGCCTTGGCCCTGAAAGGTTCCAACGAAGATGTCACACAGAAGATTCTCACGAATATGTCCAGCAGATCTGCCGGTATGCTGAAGGAAGATATGCAGTTTATGGGCCCCGTTCGGCTGCGTGAAGTTGAAGAGGCCCAGCAGAAGATTGTCAAAGTAATTCGCAAGCTGGAGGAAGCTGGAGCGATTGTGATCTCCAGAGGTGGTGCAGATGAAATTATCTACTAAAACCTCAGTTCTGAAGAGCAAAGTCATTGAAATTACTTCTCCGCGTATTCTGGAGTCACCCGATCCGGAGAAATACAGAAACAGGACAAATGTTTACGATACTTCGTCTGCCTTGGCCGTGCTGTCCGTTATTGAGGACCGTACGGTCATGGAGCAGTGTGTGACTGAAACGGCTTCGGTTGCAGAGGAAGACTGGGGACCGGAGGTCTCCGATATCCTGGCGAAAGCTAGGGCTGAAGCCGATGAGCTGATTGCCAAAGCCCAAAAAACATCGGCTGAAATCATTGAAAATGCTCGGAAGGAAAGCGAAGCCTTAACCGTCGAGTATCAGGAAAAAGTCAGAAGCGAGATTGCACCTGTCGCTTTCACGGAAGGTTATAATAAGGGGCTTGAAGAAGCTCAGTCTCAGGCCGACGTGATTACCCAGCAGGCCAGAAACTATCTGGAGATGGCCCAAAAGATCCTGGCGGATGAATTCAATAAAGCAGACAGGGAACTGGCAGACCTTTGTCTGAAGATTTGCAGCAGAATTATTCATACCTCATTGGACATCGATCCTGAAATTCTTTTGGGCATCATCAAGAATCTTACCCTGCTGCCCAGTGACAAACAGAGCATAAAAATTCACCTGTCCAGTAAAGATTGGGATTGGTATAAAGATCTCCCGGCTGAGTACAAACCTGGTTATCCGGTCATTGTCGATGAAACGCTCAAGGCCGGAGATGCATTTTTGGAATGTTCCGAGGGAATATTTGATGCCCGGATCGAACTGCAGCTGGAAAAGATAGAGAAATACCTCAAGGAGGAGTTGAAGTATGGCCGACTGGAAGGCGCTGGCCCAGAAAATTGAACAATACGAGCCTATTTCGGCCCGGGGATTAGTCTCTAAAATCAGCGGCCTTTTGGTTGAAGCGGATGGCCCGAGGGCCAGCGTCGGAAAATACTGCCATATTATGGCTTCGAACTCCAATGCGATCCCTGCTGAGGTCGCTGGCTTCAGAGGAACAAAAACACTGCTTATGCCTCTCGGGGAGTTGGAAGGCGTAGCCCCAGGCGATAAGGTGATCCCCCAGGATGAAACGCTGAATGTCAAAGTCGGGCCTGGATTGCTGGGCAGAATCCTTGACGGGCTTGGTCAGCCCCTTGATGGCAGACCTTTGAATACGGATCAATCGTATCCGCTTCATAATAAGCCACCCAGTGCGCTGTTCAGACCGCGTATTCGTGAGCCTCTTAACGTTGGGGTTAGAGGCATCGATGGGCTGCTGACAATGGGCAGAGGCCAAAGAATGGGGATATTTGCCGGATCAGGTGTCGGTAAAAGCACCCTCTTGGGTATGATGGCCCGGAATTCGGAAGCCGATGTGAACGTGATTGCGCTCGTTGGGGAACGCGGACGGGAATTGCGGGATTTTATGGAGAAAGACCTTGGAGAAGAGGGTCTATCCCGGTCTGTGATCGTTGTCGCGACATCCGACCAACCTGCTCTCGTCAGAATGAAAGCCGCCTTCACGGCAACTGCGGTCGCCGAATATTTCCGCGACAAAGGTAAAAATGTGCTGTTCATGATGGACTCCGTGACCCGTTTCGCGATGGCCCAGCGGGAGATAGGCTTAACAGTCGGAGAACCTCCGGCAACCAGGGGATATCCTCCGTCGGTATTTGCCATGCTGCCAAAACTGTTGGAAAGGGTTGGTCTATCCGAAAAAGGCAGTATTACAGGGATCTATACCGTCCTTGTTGACGGTGATGACCATAATGAACCAATTGCGGATGCTGTAAGGGGAATACTGGACGGCCATATTGTTCTGACCAGGGAACTGGCGTCGAAAAACCATTATCCGTCCATCGACATCCTGCAATCCATCAGCCGCTTAATGAACGATGTTGCGGATCCGCAGGTCAGGGAACTCGCCGGGAAAATCCGGGAGCATCTCGCAGTCTACCACGAAGCCAAGGACTTGATTGACATCGGTGCCTATGTGGCGGGAAGCAGCAGCCGGATTGACCAGGCTATCAAGCATCATGAAAAGATACGCGCATTCGTCTGTCAGAATACGGATGAAAAATGCTGTTTTGCCGAAATGTTGAGCTTCATGAAAAATGTTTTTGAAGAGGGCGATAAGTGATGCCTTTCAAATTCCGTTTGGAGGCTTCTTTGCGGCTTGCCGAGCAGGAGATGGACATCGAGCAGGGGTTGCTGGCGCAGGAGCTCAGAACGCTGGGCAACTTGACTGAACAAAGGGATCTCCAAACGCAGCTTTTGAACGAGGCCTTCGAGAAACAAAAAATAGCTTGTCTTGAAGAGCCGCAGATACTGAACCTCTGGCAAAGATACTGTTATGATCAAAAGAATATTTTGCTGAAGCGAGAAAAAGAAGTCGAAGAACAAAATATTCAGGTCGAAAAACAAAGGGAAAAGCTGCTGGAATGCCGAATTAAAACAGAAAAATACAAAAGGCTTAAAGAAAAAAAAATAAGACTTTTTTATATAACAAAATTAAAAAAAGAACAATCGGAGATTGATGAAATTGCCCAGAACCTCAGAGGCTGGAAATGACAGGAGGATTGATGTGATTTATTTGACAAGACTGAACAACAAAGAATTTACAATAAACCCCGACTTGATTGAGACGGCGGAGGCTACTCCCGACACGGTCATTACACTGACCACTGAAAAGAAGTACGTCGTCAAAGAATCCATTGATGAGCTCATCGAAAGGATTGCAGAATTTCGAAGACGCTGCCATCCAGAATTCAGAGGAGGAACCCGTAGTAATGAAAATTAAAAGAATTATTGTACCCCTTATCTTTATTGTTATCGGAGCAGGGCTTGGCGTAGGCGGCACGATTGCTAAAGATAAAATCTTCCCGGGTTCCAGTTCTGGCACCGCACAGGTCGAAAAAGTTACGGAGGAAGTCGGACCGCTGATTGAAATGAAAGACGAATTCATGATCAACCTCGACGGAGGTGGAATGGTAAAGACGAATATTGTGCTGGAAGGCGTGAACAAGAAATCTCAAGAGAAGATCACTGCAAAAGAGATATTCTTGAGAGACCGTATCATTTCCGTGATTGGATCGAAAGGAATTGACGATATTCGGACAAATGAAGGACGTGAAAAACTCAAAGAGGAGCTGCTGACCGAGCTGAATAATGTCTGCGGTGACCAGATCAAAGAAGTATTGTTTAAAAATTTCATTTATGATTAACAAATCTCAAACAGTTTAAAAGGAGGAGGGATTGGATGGGTGAAGTATTATCCCAGGCGGAAATCGATGCTTTGCTAAATGCATTATCAGACGGCTCAGTTGATGAAGAAACCATAAAAATGTCCAGCCCTCATAAAATTAAAGTTTATGATTTTAAAAGGCCCAACAAGTTTTCCAAAGGACAGTTGAACTCCTTGCTGAATATCCATGAAAATTTTTGCCGTTCACTGGCGACTTTTCTGGCTGGGAACATGCATACTGCTGTAGATGCCAAAGTGCTGTCTACCGAGCAGGTAACTTATGATGAATTTATCCGTTCTCTGCCCTATCCGACGATCCTTGGGATTTTCAGCATGCCGCCGCTGGAAGGAAACGGTCTGCTCGAGCTCAGTCCTTCACTGGCCTTCATTCTGGTGGACAGACTGCTCGGCGGACATGGGATGGAACCGGCCAAAAACCGTGATTTGACGGAAATCGAACGTAAGATTATTGTCAGCCGGCTCAGCAAGATTGTTCAGTTAATGGGGGAAGCCTGGGCTGAAATTTTTGAAGGTAATCCTCAGCTAATCAATGTGGAGACAAATTCCCAATTTACCCAGATTGTTGCTTCAAACGAGATGGTGGTTGTTGTGACCATGGAGGTGAAGATTGAAGAGCAGTCTGGGATGATCAATGTTTGTCTTCCTTATATTGTTATGAAACCAATTTTAGAAAAGTTAAATAATCTACTGCTGTTTTCTTCGGGAGGGAAGGTCATATCCCCTGAGGAAAGAGAGTTGATCCGGCAAAAGATTGAATGGGCCAGAGTACCGATGAAAGCCATTATCGGCAAAGCCCAGATTACCATACAGGATCTGATCAATCTGGAACGGGGGGACGTGATCCCTCTGAATCAGGGCATCAAGGATCCTCTCGCTGTCTACGTCGGAGAATACATCAAATTCAGAGGAATGCCTGGTTTATTCGGAAACAGAATGGCAGTGCAGATTACTGACGTCATTAAAAAAGGGGGGAATGAGGATGGGTAACGGAATGCTTTCGCAGGAGGAGATAGATGCCTTGCTGTCCGGCTCGATGGATATCAATTCCCAAGAGGCCGACGAGCCTGTTTCAGGTAGCAGCCAGACTATTCAGCTTACCGATATGGAAAAAGACGCCATGGGGGAAATTGCGAATATATCGATGGGGACAGCGGCAACAACTTTATCTCAACTTGTCGGAAAGCGCGTAGAGATAACTGCTCCAAAAGTTGACCTGACCACAGCGCAGAAAATATTTGAAGATTATCCTGTGCCGCATGTTCTCATTGATGTCAAATATAAAAAAGGGATTGAAGGATCCAATATGCTGGTTCTTTCCCGCGAAGACGGTTCCATTATTGTGGATCTGATGATGGGGGGGACCGGTAAGAGTCCGACAAACGAACTATCTGATATCCAGTTAAGCGGTATCTCAGAGGCCATGAATCAAATGATGGGATCGGCAGCCACATCCATGTCTACGATGTTCAATTCGGTTGTGGACATCACACCTCCCCGCGTCATCGTAGCGGAGGAGGAGAATGAGGTTTATGAGTTAAGCAAGAATCTGAATGCCGATGAACCATTGATCAGAGTTTCTTTTAGAATGATCATAGAAGGAATCATTGACAGCGTTCTGATTCAGGTGCTCCCGTTTGAAGTTGCCAAAGGCATGGCCGACAGGCTTCTGGGACAGATGTATACCTCGCCGGTACAGGAGACAGTGCCGGAGCCCCAATACACTGCACCAGCCATGTCTGTACAGCCTGAGCCGCAGATACCGAAGTCGCAGGTTCCGCCACCTTCGCCGATGGAGACAATATGGCAGCCGCCTGTGGATTTTCCTTCCCAGAGGGTTCAGCCGACCTTTGTGCAGCCGGCGCAGTTTGCACCGCTTTCTTCGGGGGGGCTCGCAGGTCTGCCAAGCAATCTGGGACTGATTTATGATGTTCCGCTCCAGGTCAATGTTGAGCTCGGTAAAGCAATAAAAACGATCAAGGAAATCCTGGATTTGGGTCCCGGATCCGTCGTTGAACTTGACCGCCTGGCAGGCGAGCCGGTCGATATGATTGTTAACGGCAAACTTATCGCCAAGTGCGAGGTTGTCGTAATCAACGAGACCTTTGGAATCCGTATCACAGAAATTGTGAATCCAAATGAAAGAATCGACACATTAAACTAGATCAAGGAGGAAGAGTAGTGGGTAAAACAGTTTTGCTTGTTGATGACGCCGCTTTTATGAGAATGATGCTCAAAGATATCCTGGCCAATAATGGCTATCAGGTTGTTGGTGAGGCAGAAAACGGGATGGTTGGTGTCGACAAATACATGGAATTGAAACCGGATATCACGGTTATGGACATTACAATGCCCGAAATGGATGGGCTTCAGGCTGTGAAAGAGATCAGAACCAAGGATCCGCAGGCCAAAGTCATCATGTGTAGTGCAATGGGTCAGCAGGCCATGGTTATTGAAGCCATCCAGTCCGGAGCAAAAGATTTTATTGTAAAGCCCTTCCAAGCGGAAAGAGTACTTGAAGCGATCGCCAAGGCGCTGAAATAGCCATGAACGGATATGAAAATCAGCCTTATCCGGGTGCTTCAGAAGCTGCAGCATCAGCGACAACCGCAACGGAACCTTTTTCCTGGGCCGGTCTGATCGGGATGATTGTCGTCTTTCTGATTATTCTCGTCGTGGCCTTATGGCTGATGAAACGTCTGAACCGCTTTTCGGTGCGCAATATTCAGTCTCCGTGGGTAAGAGTCCTTGACCGGCAGGTCTTAAACGGCCAACAGACCCTGTATTTGGTCGAAATTGCCGGTAAGATTCAGGTGCTTGGCGGGACGGATCATCATATCACAAAGGTGGCCGAGATTGACGATCTTGATGTTGCTGCTGAAATTCTTGAAGAAATTGCCCGACAACCGCAGGAAAAAATGGACAGATGGATGTCCGGCATCTGGAAGAGATTAAGAAAGAAGCAAAAGAATGAATCGTTCTCTGCTGAACTTGAGTACTATCTCAAGGAGGAGAAAAAATGAACATAACACTTGATGTAGGGCAGACTGGCTCAGCGGTTCAGATCCTTTTACTTGTTACTGTCCTTTCCTTTGCACCGGCTATTCTGGTATTAATGACTTCTTTCACCCGGATTGTTGTCGTTTTATCTTTTGTCCGTAATGCGTTGGGAACACAAACGCTGCCCCCTACCCAAGTCATTATCGGACTTTCTTTATTTCTTACTTTTTTTGTCATGATGCCAACGTTCAACGAAATCAATACCAATGCGCTTCAGCCTTACCTGCAAAGCCAGATAACGAAGGAGGAAGCCTTGGACAAAGCCCAACAGCCGTTGCGAACGTTTATGTTTAAACAAACCAGGGAAAAAGATCTGGCGTTGTTTGTGAATATGGCAAAAATTGAGCAGCCCAAAACGTATGGGGATATCCCGACGTATGTTTTAATCCCGGCTTTTGTCATTAGTGAATTAAAGACGGCTTTCCAGATGGGTTTTGCGATTTTTATTCCTTTTATTATTATCGATATGGTTGTATCGAGTACGCTGATGTCGATGGGGATGATGATGCTGCCTCCGATGATGATTTCCCTGCCGTTCAAGATATTACTGTTTGTTCTGGTTGACGGATGGTCATTGGTGGTGAAGTCTCTGGTTTCAAGTTTCAGTTAAATGGATTTCCAAGAAATTTGCCAGAGGTGAAATGGAATGTCTGAAAATCAAATTCTTGCTATGGCCAAAGAAGCAATAGCGATAGCAGTCATTGTTGGTGGACCGGTCCTGGCGGTAAGCCTGCTTATCGGTCTTATTGTGAGTATTTTCCAGGCTATGACGCAAATACAGGAGCAAACACTGTCCTTTATTCCAAAATTATTGGGAGTTGCCGTGATTCTGCTTATCTTGGGTCCCTGGATGCTAAATGTCATGACCACTTACACAGCAACGCTCTTTACAGAGATTGCCACATATGCCCGGTATTAAAAGCAGCCCAATGGAGGAAGCAACTTGAACCTGTCTGATTACTTACAGTGGAATCTTACTCTATTCATGCTTATCTTTTCCCGCTGGGCAGGAATGGTCATGCTTGCTCCGGTGTTCGGCGCAAAAGGCGTTCCGGCGATGATAAGACTTGGTCTCGCTGCAGGACTGTCCGTTGTAGTATATCCACTGATTCAAGCCCAAAACCCTGTCATACCGAATGAATTGCTCCCTTTGATTGGGATACTGGTGAAGGAGACGCTTCTGGGCCTTACGATAGGATTCATTATCAACTTGCTTTCCATGGTCATGCAGGGAGCTGGGCAGCTGATTGATTTTCAACTCGGGTTTATGACTGGGAATGTTGTAGATCCGATCAACGGTATGCAAAGTCCGATGACGGGAAGTTTCCTGGCTATGATTGCAACGATGCTGCTACTGGCCACAAACTCCCATTACTATATCATCGCTGCGGTGACCAAAAGTTATGAGTTTCTACCGATTAATCCTGCCGGGGTGAACTATGGCGCAGAATTTTTTATTGAAATTACCGGGAAGGTCTTAAGTTTATCGCTGCAGATTGCAATGCCGGTCTTTGGCGCCATATTACTGGCGGATGTCGGTGTCGGCCTTTTAGCGAAGATCGTACCTCAGCTGAATATGTTTTCCGTGATATTCCCGGTAAAGATCATTTTTGGCTTGGCCATGCTGTATTTGATGATTGCTTTCTTTGGAGATACGGTATCCAGAGTTTTCGATATTACGATGCAGTGGATTTTTGAACTGTTCAGGGGGTGGAGTGTATAGCTGAGAAAAGGTTCCCGGCGACTCCCAAGAAAAAGCAGGACGCCCGTAAAAAAGGCCAGATACTTAAAAGTCAGGAACTGACTTCGGCGGTAATGCTTCTGGCAATTATCGGTTTGCTGAAAATATGGCTGCCATATGTGTTTCAAAGGTTAGCTAACATTTTTACGTATACAGCAAGTCTCTCCGTGGACTGGAATATTCAATCCCTCTGGAAGGTTGTCATCGATGTTTCCTGGCAGTGCCTGCTGATCCTGGCTCCGGTATTTGCTGCCGCGCTGGTGATCGCCTTTGCCGTAAATTTTCTGCAAACGGGGCCGGTGTTCATTACCGAGCCTATGATCCCGAAATTCTCAAGAATGAGTCCGATTGAAGGGGTCAAAAGAATGTTTGGTCTAAAGGCCCTGGTCAATTTGGTTAAGTCCTTGTTCAAAGTGCTGGTGATTGGTTATTTTCTTATCGATGTCATTCGAAAAAACATCGATGTATTTTCGGCACTGCAAGGAGCAGAAGTTGGTCAGTCCCTCATTTTCCTAAGCGGGTTGTTGTTTGAAATGGCCTGGAAAATAGCGCTGGCCTTTCTGGTTATTGCATTTGCTGATTTCCTTTATCAATGGTGGGACTATGAGAAAAATCTCAGAATGTCCCAGGAAGAAATCAAAGAAGAATATAAACAGACTGAGGGAGATCCGCTCATTAAGAGCCAGATTAAGAAACGACAGCGCATGATGGCCATGCGCAGAATGATGGAGGATCTCAAGCAGGCCGATGTCGTTATTACGAACCCGACACATTATGCAGTCGCCCTAAAGTATGATACAGCCAAATATCCTGCTCCCTATGTCGTCGCCAAAGGGCAGAATGAAATAGCTTTAAGAATCAGGGCGGCTGCGGAAGAAAACAATATTGTGATTATGGAAAACAAGCCTTTGGCCAGATCGCTTTATTCCCAGGTTGAGCTTGGGCAGTCCGTGCCAAGGGAACTATACAAGGCAGTCGCCGAAGTCCTGGCGTTTGTCTTCCGCCTTAACAAGAAGAGACGATCTTATTCAGCGTAGCGGAGCTAGTACTGTATGTGAAATTGCTTGTTGACTTAACCTTTTATATATTACAGAACCATTATGTTAGGGCAAGTCTGGGGGCTACAATACCGCTTTTCGGCCGTTGTGCCATCCATGGCACAAAAGGCCGCGCTACGCAATCCTGCTCCGCTCACAGCGGAACTGTGGCCCCCAGACTGATCTTATGATTACTTATGTAAGTTTTATCCTGAAGATTGTCTATGCTTTCTAATCAGCTTAGTAGTTATTTGAAGAGTATTGTCTTTGCGTCAGAGATCAGTCTCCGTAATATATAGCCAGCGCGGCCTTTTGCGTCAAGGAGGACGCAACGGCCGAAAGCGGCTATATTACGGAGACCTACCCCAAACCTTTTTTTGAATAGATATGAGTATCATTATCGCAAAACACTGAATTAAAACAGGAGGATACTGCATCATGGCCACAGCTCGTGCGGGCAGATTAGCAAGAAATACGGATATTATCGCAGCCATCAGCATTGTCAGCATTATTATTGTCATGGTCATTGGCGTACCCGCAGGCTGGCTTGATTTTCTTATTACCTTAAACATTACTGGATCAGTTCTGATTCTTCTGCTGGCTGTCTTTACAAAGGATCCACTGGAGTTTTCCGTACTGCCTTCTTTGCTGCTGACCATGACACTGTTCCGACTTGCCCTGAATCTTTCCACGACGAAACTGATTTTACTCGAGGCTGAGGCGGGGCAGGTCATTCAGCAGTTTGGAGAGTTTGTCATCCAGGGAAATCCGATTGTCGGCTTTATTGTGTTCTGTATTCTGGTCGTGGTACAGTTTCTGGTCATCACCAAAGGTGCGGAACGCGTATCCGAAGTTGGGGCCCGCTTTACCCTGGATGCAATGCCCGGGAAACAGATGAGCATCGATGCCGACCTGAACGCCGGCATCATCACGGATCAGGAAGCTAGAGCCCGAAGACTGCATATCCAACAGGAAGCAGATTTTTACGGTGCGATGGACGGCGCTAGCAAGTTTGTCAAAGGGGATGCCATTGCGGCAATCATTATCCTGCTAATTAACATTATCGGCGGCTTTATTATCGGGATGGTAACCAAGGGTATGGCGGTCACCGACGCTCTATACACCTACACGCTGCTGACGATCGGAGACGGTCTGGTAACTCAGATCCCGGCGCTGCTGATTTCAACCGCTACTGGCCTTATCGTAACCCGAGCTGCATCAGACAGTAACCTCGGGCAGGATCTGGCCAAACAGCTGTTCAGGACTCCAAAGGCGCTTTATATTACTTCTGGGGTATTGGTAGCTCTTGCAATTTTTGGCATGCCCCAGGTACCGATGCTGATGTTCGCCACCGCTACTGCCGGAATGGGTTACTACCTTCAGCGCAACACTGCTCAGGCAGCCAAGAAAGAATCGGAGGCAGCGGTTAGAAGCGATATTGACGAGACCAAAAAGCCTGAAAATGTAATGAATATGCTTGGAATTGATCATATGGAACTGGAAATCGGCTATGCGCTGATTCCGCTGGTTGACGCCGGTCAGGGCGGGGACCTTCTAGACAGGATTATTCTGATCCGCAGGCAGCTGGCCGGGGAACTCGGATTTATCGTTCCGGTGATCAGGGTCAGGGATAATATGAATCTGCAGCCGAATCAGTATACGATCAAACTGAAAGGCGCCGAGGTTGCTTCCGGGGAATTGATGACCGATCATTACCTGGCCTTCAGTGGGGGAATTGAGGATGATTCCATCCAGGGCATTCCGACAAAAGAACCGGCCTTTGGTCTTGATGCCAAATGGATTAACGCGTCGGTCAGAGAGCAGGCTGAACTTTCCGGGTATACCGTCGTCGATGCACCGACTGTACTCGCGACCCATCTGACGGAAGTTCTAAAAATGCATGCCCATGAGATTATTAGCCGGCAGGATGTGAAGAAATTAATTGATCATGCCAAGGAACAGTCGCCGGCAGTTGTCGAAGAGCTTATTCCCGACCTGCTTAGTCTGGGGCAGGTTCAGAAGGTACTCAGCAACCTGCTGCGGGAAAGAGTATCGGTTAAAGACCTGGTGACGATCCTGGAAACGCTTGCTGATTGTGCTCCTTTGACAAAAGATATCGACAGGCTCACCGAATATGTCCGGCAGAGTTTGGCCCGCCAGATCGTACAGCCCTTCCTGAATCCTCAAAAAAAATTGCCGGTAATTACGCTTGAACCCAAGATTGAGCAGATGATTTTGGATAATCTTCGCCCCTCGGACTTCGGCAGTTACGTGAATATTGATCCGAATGTCATACAGAAGCTCTTAAAAAGGATAGGCGCCCAAGTAGAAAAAATTATGCTGCAGGGACACAATCCCGTAATGTTGTGTGCTCCTGTGGTCAGGATAAGTTTAAAAAGAATGACAGAGCGTCAGCTTCCTCACCTGGTCATCCTGTCTTATAATGAACTTGTACAGGGAATAGAGGTTCAGGCTCTTGGAATGGTGGTGTTGGATTAATGAGGGTGAAACGGTTCGTCGGTGACAATGTGGCAGATACAATGGGGAAGATCAAACGGGAGCTTGGGCCGGAGGCAGTGATTCTGCAGACCCGCCAGATTAAAGAAGGCGGATTCCTGGGCTTTTTTGCGCGTACAAAAGTGGAAATTACCGCAGCGATCGAAGAAAGACAGCAAAATTATGCCGCGATGAAGCCAGCGGAGGATGAACCTGTCAAAGTCGTTAATACGGATGCGATAAAAAAGGCCTATGAAGCTTACAGAGAAAAAGAAAATGAAAACACGAGAGAGCAGAGTATTTCCGATGATGCCCAGTCCGAAATCAAACAGATGCACAATATTTTAAAAGAAATCAAAGGGCATATCACCAAAGGGGACTTAAGCAGCAGTGCTGAATCCAAACCCTACTCCCACTGGGTTAATTTTCTGACGGATAGAGGAGCCAGCAGAGAGACTGCCGCTGAGCTGCTCGAACCTATCAGAAACGATCTTGCCGAAGACCAGTGGAAAAACAATGCAAAAGTATTTGAACTTTTGAAAAATCAAGTAGAAAGGTTATGTTCAAATACCGAGGTCATCAGGCCTAGCAAATCAAGGACACTGGTGGTCGCGATGGTAGGACCCACCGGAGTCGGGAAAACAACAACCATTGGGAAGCTTGCAGCAGGTTTCAGCATCATTGAAAGAAGAAAGGTGGCACTGGTGACTGCTGATACATTCAGAGTAGCGGCGGTCGAACAGCTCAGAACTTTCGGAGAAATCATTGGTGTTCCCGTTGAAGTCGTCATGACGCCGGAAGGGTTGAAGGAAGCGATTGATATCCATGCCGACAAAGAACTTATTTTTATTGACACAGCCGGACGCAGTCCACAGCACGACCTTCATATGGATGAACTGGAAGCTTTTTTGGACAAGGCCAAACCTGATGTGACAATGCTTGTCATGAGTGTCACGACCAACCTGACAGACCAGATGAAAGTTTACGAAAGGTTCAATGAGTTATCCACGCATCTGATCTTAACAAAGCTGGATGAGAGCTTTTCTCTCGGTTCCATACTTGATCTTCTGGCAAAAACCAATTTGCCTGTTGCATATTTAACAAACGGACAGAATGTCCCGGATGATATTGATGCAGCTACTTCCGAGAAACTAACCCGGTACGTTCTTGGGGAGGATAATCCATATGCATGACCAAGCAAGTATACTCAGGCAGATGGCGAGTGAAAGAGAAGTTGCAATGCCAAGAAATATGCGGGTCATTGCAGTCAGCAGCGGCAAAGGCGGTGTGGGCAAGACCAGTTTTGTGGTGAACTTGGCGCTTGCTCTGACCGAATACAATTACAGGGTGATTATTCTCGACGGAGATCTTGGACTGGCCAATGTCGATGTAGCTTTTGGGATCACGCCGAAATACAATATTAAACACCTGCTGACTGGCGAAAAAAGAATTGAAGATATTCTTTACCCAATTGGCAAAGGAATCAAAGTATTGCCTGGAGCATCTGGAATGGTAGAGCTCGCAAATTTGGACAGAGGACAGCTGAAAAATGTTCTTGTTAATCTTGGCCGCCTTGAAAAAATGGCAGATATTTTACTGATTGATACCGGAGCGGGTTTAGGACATACCGTACTGAACTTTATCAGCGCGGCGGATGATGTCATTCTCGTTCTGACGCCGGAGCCGCCTTCCATGACCGATGCTTATGGACTGATCAAATCAATCAAAAGTCCGACCGGGAAAGTGAATCTCAACATTGTGGTAAATCGGGTTAAGAGTGAGACAGAAGCCAAGCAGGCCTATGAAAGACTGGAGCATGCGGTTACGAAGTTTTTGGGTATGCCCATCAGTTTATTGGGATGGGTTTACGACGACCCATCAGTTGGACGTTCCGTGATGGAACAGAAGCCGGTCGGATTATCGGATCCTGAAAGTTATGCCTATCGCTGCGTGCAATGGATCGCCGGAAATGTTGCAGGCGTATATATGCAGCCTCCGACTCAAAGCAGCGGAATCAGAGGATTTATTTCTTCTCTGCTGAAACTGAAATAATGAAATTAAGATAACGTAGACATCAAACGATGTGACTAGCCTGGTCAGAACTATTTGGGGAGTGATAAAGATGCTTTATAAAGACAAAATATATGAAGGCTTAAGTGTCCAAATTGTTGTCCCTGAAGGAGAATATCAGGGCAGATATAAGACCAGGGTAGAAGAGGTTGGGCAGAAAATCATAACCATCGGGGTACCGGTCGCTGACGGCCAGTTTATTCTGCTTCGAGAGGGAACACAGCTGGAAGTGGTATTTGTCGACGACCTGTCGGCGTATTCCTTTTCGACCGTCCTGATCAAAAGGTTTTCTGTTCCTATTCCAACGTTTATCATCGAATTTCCCGAGAAAATATCCAAAGTTCAAAGAAGAAAATATGTCAGGGTCCAGGTGGTTAGGCCTCTCCAATACAGGATAGTGGAGAGAAACGGTTTAGGGATAGAGCAGAAAGGATTTATGCATGATTTGAGTGGCGGCGGTTTGCTTTTTCACGCTAGAGAGTGCATACCTGAAAAGACACCGGTTTTGGTGGAGCTTGTCATCGGGGATACGCCGATGCAGATTCCGGCAATTGTCGTTCGCTGCATGAAAGAAGAAGAAAAAGATTCTTATCTGGTTTCTGCGGAGTTTTATGAGATTTCTGAAAAAACGCGTGATAAAATTATTACCTATGTGTTTGAGCTGCAACGAGAGATGCGTAAGAAAGGACTGGTTTGAACATGGAGATATCTGCAATCAGGCTGGAAGCTTTAAAGGAAATTGGAAATATAGGTTCCGGGCATGCGGCAACAGCACTTTCTAAACTGCTGCAGGCAAGAATAGACATGTCCGTGCCGAAAGTATGGCTTGTCCCGCTCGAAAAACTCGGCGAGGCGCTCGGTGAATACGATACCGTCCAGGTGGCCCTTTATCTGAAAGTCGAGGGGGACGCACCCGGAAAGGCTATTTTTGTCCTCCCGATTGAAAGTGCCAGGGTCATAGCCCAAAAACTGCTTTCACTTCCGGAACGTCCGGATATCTTCAGTGACGAAATGGCGCAGTCGGCGCTGCAGGAAGTCGGAAATATTCTGGTCAGTTCCTTCATCATCGCATTGTCCAAGTTTTCCGGAGTCCTCCTGCATCCGTCAATTCCGGCCATGGCCATTGACATGGTCGGCGCGATTATTGACGGTGTCCTGCTGGAAGAAGGAATAATCGATGACGATGTTTTGATCATTGATACGAAATTATCCGGGGTTAAAGAAGTGGAAGGGAAATTTTTCTTTATTCCAAGTAAAGGTTCTCTTGATAAATTATTGGGAGTATTTGGTATATGAGCAAGACAATCATTGTAGGAATGGCTGATTACAAAGTGGAAAAGGCTCCTGACAAGCTGATGACGGCAGGCCTAGGTTCGTGTATCGGGGTATGTGTTTATGATTCGTTATCCCAGATTGGGGGAATGGCCCATATCATGCTTCCCAACTCTTTGGAGAGCCTTCAGGGCAATCCGATGAAGTATGCCGATACATGCCTGGCCATGATGCTCGAGGAAATGTTTAAGCTTGGGGTTATAAAATCGAGACTCAAAGCCAAAATGGCCGGTGGGGCTCAGATGTTTTCGTTTGGGAATAAGGCACCGCTCTTAAAAATTGGGGAGCGCAACGCCCAGTCAGTGGAACAGGAATTAAAAAAGGCCGGGATTCCGCTGCTCGTCCACGATGTTGGCGGCAACTTCGGGCGAACGATCACTTTTGACATTCAATCCGGCGATTTGCATGTGAGGACCATTAACCATGGGGAAAAGGTGATCTGATGGCAGAGCCAGAAAAAAACTTGAAAAAAACGCATTTGGATTGTCAGTTATCAGCGCCGGAATCGTTCTGGTATTCTCCATATTCAACGGTTATCGTTATCCTGCTATCATACTACGAACCGTGCTGGCTTTTTTATTTATTTATCTTTTGGGCAAAGGGCTTATCCTGTTATGGAACAAGGCCTCTCCTCCGGTCAAAGAAGAAAAAACACCTTCCAAAATCGATATCTTCCTTGGGGATACTGAAAGTCAGGATGAGAACGCCCCGAATAAGACGGGGCAGCCTGCAGAGAGCCTTCTGTCACTAAAAAAACGGGTTCCGGGCCAGATCAACAACCAGATCATGAATCATTTACCGGATGCCGCGGCCAGAGCGGAGATTGTCAGAAAAATGGGTTGGGGCGATGATCAGTAAGGAGGTGTATGCTGCATGTATAAAGGACAATATGATACACCCAAACAAGCTGTATGGACAGAAGAGCATTTAGAGAAATTCTTGCCGCTCGTGAAAAGGATTGCAGGCCGACTAGCCATGTCTCTGCCAGAACATATTGATCAGGAGGACTTATTTGGTTACGGCGTATTTGGCTTGCTGGATGCGCTTCAAAGATTTGACCCTTCTCGCGGCGTAAAATTTGAAACGTATGCAACGTTACGAATCAGGGGTTCGATTATTGATGGATTAAGAACAATGGATTGGGTTCCGCATTCAGCGCGCCAGAAGGTCAAGCAGGTTACGCAGGGTTATGCCCGGCTGGAAAACCAACTCGGACGCAGCCCAACCCTGGAAGAAGCAGCCCGGCACCTCGATATTTCCGTTGAGGAATTGAATGCCACCCTGCTGCAGGGACAGTATATGACACTCGTGTCGCTTGAAGATGTCAATTCCAACGATAACGAGGATATCACCAGTTCACCTCTTGATCTGATTATTGACCCGAGCTCACAGGATTCGTTTGGCCAGATCGAAAAAGAGGAACAGAAACAGATTTTGACGGAAGCCATTGAGAGATTATCGGAGAAAGAGAAGCTGGTGGTCGCTTTATATTATCGGGAAGAACTGACTTTAAAAGAGATATCGGCGGTGATGAGTTTATCAGAATCACGTATCTCACAAATTCATTCTCAGGCCATCTTACGATTACGCGGCTATCTGGGAAGACAGAAAAAGAATATTTTTTAAACCATTTTGGAGGACAAAATGGTTTTTTTATTTGGCAGAAACTAAAGTTCGGGCCAAATTTCGCCGATATATTGAATAACAGTATACAGGAGGTGAAAGGATGAATGTAGCGAATGTTTTGACGCCTGTAAATGTTGAAGGAACAAAAACTGATTCTGCAGCAGGAAAAGAAGGTAAGGGCCTTGACCAGAACAACCTTCTGTTTGCGCTTTTTATGCAGAAGTCGAATCCTTCCAACAAGGCTGATGAACAAGTTCTTGGAGAATTGGCGGAAGCTGGTTCGGATTCCGATTCAGGAGAAGTCACCATTTCTGACGGGACTGTTTCGGAACTGAGCACTTATCTGCAAATTCTTCAAAACCTATTTCCGGCTGGCATGGAGGCCACTTCCGGATCAAATGGAGATCAAAATAGTTCCCTGGTATCAGGTTTAGCACTGAAAGGAAACGATGCTGCCTGGATGATGCTCGGACAAGCCTTGCAAGAAGTTCTTTCCTCAGGCGCAGGGCAAGCCGATAAGACTATGACCAATGGCGAAGGTTTACACCTCGGGAACTACCTGCAGGCTTTCGGACTTAAAGGGATTTCTGGTTCGACGGCCGATTCTCTCGATCCAGCGGAGTTGGATGATATATTAGGATATTTAAAAGAGCTCTCTGGGAAAATTGTTTCACAAAAAAACCAGAATAATCAAGCAACAGAACCTTTGGATACGAATGCGAAGCTGCTCAACTGGCTGACTGACAAATTGTCTCTGATTCAAGATAAGAGTGGAGCGGACAATTCTGCCGCAACAGCCCAGGAGACAACCACTCAGAGTGCCCTGAGCGGTGTTACAGCGGCGGACGATTCTGCAGAAAACAAGCAGAATTCATCTTCTTCGGGAAACAACTCTCAAAACGATTCAATGGACAGCTCAACAGACCCGAACCAGATACTGGTTTCAGGCAACAGGACTGATGGTGCTCTTGCCAGTTCGGCGATTGATATAAGCAGTGTCAAGGCAGGATTACTCAATCCAGGTGCGGTTTGGGACCAGGTTCTGGGCATCCTGAACAAACAGGATCTGAATTCTCAGGAGATTAAGGAACTCTCCATTCAGTTGCAGCCGCAGGACCTTGGGAAGCTGAATGTATCCATGAAGCTTGAAAATGGGCAACTGCATCTGATTATCAATGCTTCTGAACAAGCTACGGGATCGTTGCTTCAGAACAATCTGCAGGATTTGCGGAACGGCCTGGCGCAGATCGGCGTTTCGTGCGGAACTCTTGAAATGGGTTACCGCCAGAATGACCAGCAGTCTTCGCAGGACAGGAATGACTACCGCAGTCAGCAGGAAACAGCCTTAACCCTTCAAGAAGAAGCAAGCAGTATTTTACCGGTATTTACGTCTTACCTGACGACAAATAGCCAGGGTAATCGAATTAACGTCAGTGTCTGAAACGAGGAGGAAACCATGACAAGCGTTTATAATGTAACCGGTACAACTTCGGATACAGCCGCGACTACAGGCACAAGCACCGGCACCAACAGTACCGACAGTACGTCTTTGGATAAACAGGCCTTTCTTCAGCTTTTGGTTGCGCAGCTGCAAAACCAGGATCCAATGTCTCCGATGGATGATACTCAGTTCGTTGCCCAGCTTGCTCAGTTCGGTTCTCTTGAACAGCTCTCAAACATGGCAACAGCGATGGATGAGCTGAAAGAGAGCATGGTTACGTTGAACAGCCAATCTCTGTTGACGCAAGGAGCGGCAATGATCGGCAAACAGGTAACCTGGACTGACAGTACTGGAGCATCGCAGAACGGAACGGTCACTTCGGTAAAATGGTCCGATGGTTCGCTGGCCCTGGTGGTCGGGGACGCCGAATTGTCTTTAGAGGATATTACAGAGATCAAAGGATCTGCTGCTGCACCGTAAGCAAAAGGCAAAGAAAATGCGTCTGTATCAGAACAACTTTTGAATAAAATTGAACTAACAGGAGGAAACGCCTTATGATGCGTTCACTATATTCCGCAATTACGGGTTTAAGAAATCACCAGACCGCGATGGACGTTATTGGCAACAATATCGCCAATGTCAACACGAGTGGATATAAAAGAGAAAGAGCCAGTTTCGCGACGATGCTCGGTCAGGCCTCCCAGGGAGCTTCAGCCCCCAGTATGACTAATCCTGCGGATATTACGACGACTACGGTAGGAGGAACCAATGGGATCACGATCGGACTGGGCAGCGTGCTTGGATCCGTCGACAAGATCATGACCCAGGGCAGCTCTTCCTATACCGGAAAACCTACGGACATGATGATCCAGGGAGAAGGAATGTTTGTTGTCGAGGTAGGGACGAGTACCTATTATACCCGGACCGGCAATTTTGACCTTGATGAAAACGGTATGGTGGTTGATTCGAACACCGGAGCGAAAGTCCAGGGTTACCTGAATACCGGCTTTGCAAGTCCGACAGCTTATCCTGCAAATCTTACTCTTCCAGCCTCTCTCTCTGATATCACGATTAATCGGGGAGATACGTATACACTTGGCGGGGTTGCCTATACGCTGGACAGCTATGGTATCGATTCTAAAGGTGTGGTAACCGGCGTCTTTACAGATGCTTCCGGCAACTCAATCAGCCGCGAAATGTATCAAATAGCACTTGCTACATTTAACAATACGAACGGACTGAATTATGAAGGAAACAACTTTTATACAGAGAGCAACAATTCCGGTGACGCCAATCTTGGAGTCGCAGGTAGTGCTGAGAAAGGCGATATCATGACCGGTTATCTGGAAATGTCCAATGTTGACTTGTCCCAGGAGTTTACGGACATGATCGTAACCCAACGTGGCTTCCAGGCCAATTCCAGAGTTATCACCGTCTCAGACTCTCTGCTTGAAGAACTGATCAACCTGAAACGCAGCTAAGAATGAAGGATATTTGTCGTTGACGGAGAAGTATTAAGCAGATAAAGGAGATTGCGAACAATGAAGTTGTCAACGGAATATTTACAAACGCTTCAGGATCGTATCGATATGATTGGTAATAATCTGGCCAATGCCAGCACGACAGGTTTCAAGGAACAGCTGCTGTCCATTGAAGAATGTTACGATGTTCAGGACAGAAGTAATACGATGGCGCAGTACGGCGGCATGCCTGTGACGCAAAATCCGGTAATTCACATCAATCAATACGATGGAAACCGCATCAATTTTACTCAAGGGTCTCTGGTGGGTACCGGGAATCCTTTGGACCTCGCGATCTGTGGAGATGGATTTTTTCAGGTGAAAACCACGGATGGAAAAATTGGATATACACGGTCAGGTGTTTTTGGCGTCGATGCTGCCGGAAACCTGGTCAATAACGAAGGCATGCTGCTTGAACCGAAGGTGGCAGTTCCGGATAATGTGATGGACATCAGTGTTAACAGCGATGGTACCATCTATGGCGTAAGGACAGTTGCAGAAAATGCGGATACGACTGTCCTTACTGGGGAAGAGAAAAACCAGAGCAACATCGTCACCCTGGGCAAGATTTCTGTTTTCCACTTTACGAATTCCGATGGCTTAGAACAGGCCGGAAACAATGTCTTTTTTGCAACCGAAGCCTCGGGCGAGGCCACTGCAGGGGTTCCTGGGGAAGATGGATTTGGCGTTATTAAGAGTGCGATGCTGGAAAAATCCAATACGAATCTATTAACGGCGATGACTGATCTCATACGGATCCAGAGAGCATATCAGGTGGATGTCAGGATCACGCAGGACGAGGATGAGATGACGGTCCAAACTATTGCGATGAGGAGATGAGTATGGCAGGTTGGCTGGATAGTCCGATTTTTAATTTACTCGAGGGCGGGTTGGATGGACTCGGACTGCGTCAGCGTGTCTTAGCCGACAATATTGCTAATAATGACACGCCCGATTTTAAAAGATCAGATGTTAGTTTCGATAAAATCCTGCAGGCCACGATGGACAGCATGAACAATACAGCAGCAGTATCCGGCACAGAGCCCGGCCATATCCGCATTACGGGGACAGGGCTGACTTCAGACGGCTTTGTAGTTAAGGATGAGAACACCACCTACCGCAATGACGGAAATAACGTGGATATTGACCTCGAAATGACCAGGCTTGCAGAAAATACGCTTCAATACAATTCATTATCCAGGATGCTGACGATGCATCTTTCCATGCTGAAACAGGCAATTCAAGAATAGCTATCCAAGAATAGACGTTCGTTGGAGGGGCGTGAGTTTTTTGCTCAGAGGATTATATACAGCAGCTTCAGGTATGATTATGAATAACCAACAGAGTGAGGCAATAGACAGGAATCTTGAAAACATGAACAATCCCGGTTATCTCGAGGAAAGTGAAAGAGTCACTTCATTTCCGCGTCTGCTGGTCAGCAGGCTTACCCCTTCTACGACCAGTGATAAGCCTTCGGAAAATGTTCCACTGGGAATCATGGGAACGGGTGTCTACGCGGAGAAAGTCTTATACAGCACAGAACCCGGTTTGATCCGGGAAACCGGGAATATGACTGATGTGGCACTTAACGGTGACGGCTTTTTCGCCATTGAAACGCTTGACGGGGAACGTTATACCAGAAACGGACATTTTCAGGTTGATCCTTCCGGCATGCTCAGAACAGCAGGCGGTAATCTTGTTCTTGGTCAAAATGGAGCAATCGGCCCTTTGCCGGACGATTTCACCATTCTGCAGGATGGAACAATTATCAGTACTGAGAGCAGCCAGGTCATAGACAGACTTACAATTGTGGACATCCCTGCGGAAGATCTGGATCGTGACGGACTTACGAGTCTTTATAACAGCCAGAATCAGCCTACGGAGATACTACCTAAAAACATCCGGGTTGAACAGGGTTTTATTGAGGAATCAAACGTCGACCTAAATGCGCAAATGGTCAAAATGATTCAGGTAACGCGCTCGTATTCAGCGAATCAAAAAGTGGTCCAAACCAATGATGAAATTTTACAGAAAGCCGTCAATGAAATTGGAAAGGTGTAATCGGCTTCTGAAGAAGCAGAACATGCGTAAGAGGTGATAACTATGGGCTTCCAATCCGTTATTTTTTTGCTGGGTGGCGAAGAATATGGCCTCCCGATTGAGGTCGTGCAGGAAATAACACAGCTGACAGAAGTTCATCCTGTACCCCAGTCCACGCAATATGTCAAGGGCCTTATTATTATCAGAGGTCAGGCAATTCCACTGATTGATCTGCATGCCAAATTTGCGATTCCGTCCCGGAATGAGGCTGGGTTTGCAATCATTATGAAAATTAATGACAATGTTGTCGGCATTGCCGTTGATGAGATCATTGAGGTAAGGACACTCGAGAATGTTGTCCAGGCTCCTCCTTTGGTTGCTGCCTCATTTATCGGAGGAATTGTCAATCTCCCGGACAGACTGATCGTTCAGCTTGATCCGGCATTTATTTTTAGAACCGATGAGCTGGAAGATTTAAAGGCTTTGGCCTGATTGGCTCCGCTTGCCTGTTTACTGGTGGCTGGAGGCTTGGTAGGCTAACTTGACTTTTTTCAGATATTGATTTATATTAATTTAAAATTGAATTCATTTTAAATTAAATTAGAAAAGGAGGGCATCTGAGTATGGCTTTGTGGGAATGCAGTGTATGCAAAAAGGTCTCTGAAGGAAGATGTCGTCCAAAACAATGTCCCGAATGCGGCGCTGACAAAGAAAAGATAGTGAAAAAGGATTAGCAGTGCATATCGACTATTACTTATATCTTTTTAAAATTAGTTGGCCGGCTTTGAGCGGTCTTTTTCTTGTCTGCATTTTTATAGGGACAAAATGTCTTTCTATACTTAGAAAGGCGTTGGCCGAAAAGAATTATTTCAGAAAATTTCTTGCTGCAGCAAAATCGCTTTTCCTGGTCTTGATCGTTTTTATTTACTCCCTGATGTTTATGGATTACAATCGGGATTGGCTGAACGACCCTGCAGTATCGAAAGGGGTCATCGAAAGCCTCACGGCGGAAGCTGAGCAGTATACGCTCATTTTACGCAGCGGAGAAGAGATACTCACGTTAAGTATTGATGCGGCTGCTTTCCATAAGCTTCATAAGAACGATTTAGTGGAAGTCACTTATCTTCACCAGAAAAAACAGGTAGTTCAATGCAGCGTATTAACCCGACAAGCTGACAATTTCATATAATAGCATAGCTTATGTTTGACATTTAATGGAATTGATTATTGACGTCTCATGATATAATATAATTAAGCAATCGTGTTTTTATCAATGACGTCCATGGAAAGGAGAGGTGGAACTTATGCGTATTCTTAAGGTAAATGACAATACGGTTCGCATTTTTATCTCCTTTACCGAGCTCGCAGATCGCAATATATCTCTTGCTGACTTGTTTCAACGTTCCGCGAGAACTGAACAGTTTTTTTGGGAATTGATTTCAAAAGCCAGAGATGAGGTAGACTTTAGTTTAGATCAGCCTTTCTGGATCCAGGCTACTGTTGCTTCAGAAGATGAATTTGTCATAACGGTAATTAAGCAGGAAGAACAAATTGATGCGGAAATTAACCATATTATTCAAACCGCTTTTGGAGAAAAGAAAAAGAATCCGCGCCCTTCTCCGAAGTTTGCGTCTGAAAAGCAATGGGTATATTTGTTTGAAGAATTCGAAGATGTTATTTCCGCAGTCCGTCTTTTGCCGGGGATTCTCCAGCTTCAATCCGCGTTGTTCCAATATGAAGGTGAATATTACCTGACAATCAGCAATATTGGAAACCCGCGTAAAAAGAAACTGGCTGAAGCGATACTGGATGAATTTGGGGAATCTGTCATGACCACGGATACTTTTCTCAAAGAGCACGGTGAAACGATTATCGAGGAAGATGCCGTAAAAATCTTAAAACGCCTCGAGAAAAAGAAAAGGAGCTAACAGCTCCTTTTGTTTTGGGTACTAGCCGGCAGGATTGAAATGGCCTGCCTTGTAGAGCTTGCGGATACTGATCAGGCAATCCGGGCAAACGGGTTGCTTTTTAAACAACAGAAGCTGATCCTTGCCATTGCAGAAAATGCATTTGGATGTTTTTTTTGCTTGAAACACGCAGAAGTCGTATATTTTTGTTCCGGACGGCTCCATTGCCCTTCCCCCTTGGATTTATTTCAGCGGGCTGAAATGTTATTATGATAATATTAAACGATCCGGCTTGTCGAAATCCTAAAAAAAACCAAGCGGGTAAGAATGAACATTTTGTCTTAGATTGCAGAATTCGGGGTGTTTTTTTGAGAAACAGCAAACTGCGTCTTCTTCCTCCAGTAAACGAGGTCATTGCCGAATTAGCAAAAACCGATGTCTGTAACGGTTATGAACTTTCGGCAATTACCTGGGCTGTAAGGAAGGCTTTGGAAAAAGCCAGAAAGATTCTTTTGGATGATCTGAATCAAGATGGTGAAGAATTGAATAGTGGAAAAACTAAAAAACTTCAGAATTTTTTATACTGTCAGCCTGAAGAATTTGTACCGGTCTTTCGAGCGTGGTTGTATAAGGAGATCCGGGCAGAATTGAGAGGTTACGGAAGTATGAAGAGAGTCATCAATGCTACAGGTGTAATTCTGCATACGAATTGCGGACGAGCACTGCTTGCTCCGGAAGCCGCCGCTTATGTCGCGGAACAGGCTGTTGTATACAGCAATCTTGAGCTTAACCTTGAAACCGGAAATCGCGGTTCGAGGTACAGCCATATCGAAGAAATTCTGGCAGAGCTGACCGGGGCTGAAGCATCCCTTGTTGTGAATAACAATGCAGCAGCGGTACTTTTAATCATGAATACTTTTGCCGTCCATAAAGAAGTCATTGTTTCCCGCGGAGAACTGGTGGAAGTCGGTGGATCTTTCCGCATTCCTGAAGTGCTCAAAGCAGGAGGGGCAAAATTGGTGGAAGTCGGAGCAACGAATAAGACCTGGCTGAAGGATTACCAGGAGGCGATTGGCCCGGAGACGGCGATGCTGCTGAAAGTACATACCAGTAATTATCGAATTCAGGGATTCCAGCATGAAGTTCCGGTTGATGAGCTTGTGGTGCTCGGTAAAGAGTCGGGGATTCCGGTTGTCGTGGATCTTGGCAGCGGCAGTTTCCTGGATGGATCGGAATATGGTCTTCCGCAGGAGCCGACGGTGCAGGATACGCTGAAAAGCGGAGCTTCACTGGTCTCTTTCAGTGGAGATAAACTTTTGGGAGGACCTCAGGCCGGAATTATTATCGGCAAAAAGGAACTGATTGATTGCTTGAAAAAAAATCAGCTTACTCGGGCTTTGAGAGTTGATAAGCTGGTTCTGGCTGCCTTGATCGGAACTCTCCGTTTCTATCAGAGAGGGGAAATCGGTAAAATACCTGTCTGGAATATGCTTTCCCATACAAAAGATGATCTTCGGAAAGACGCGCTGAAGCTTAGTGAAATGCTTGCCGGCCTGCCCGGTTTGGAAATACAGGTTATGGACGCTGAATCCTGCGTCGGAGGCGGGGCTTTTCCGACGGCGGTTCTTCCGACTTGCGTATGTACGGTAAAGCCTCAGCAGGGATCAGTTGTTGATCTCGAAAGGTTTTTGCGGCAGGGAAAGATTCCTATTCTGGCACGCATTGTGAAAGATACAGTATATTTTGACCCGAGAACCCTTCTGGCGGAGGATTATCAAGTGATTGCAGACCGGCTACAGTCTTACACGAATTCTTGACTTAACCTTTGGATATTTTTACTAACTCCAGATTAGGTCTCGTAATGGATGGCCGGCGCCGAGCGGAGCATGGATTGCGAAGCGCGGCTTTTTGTGCTATGGATGGCACAACAGCCGGAAGCGGTCATCTATTACGGAGACTAACCCGAGCAAAGCCGAAGCGTCTTTGTTGAAAACAGAATTTTGAGTAGGCCTGCAGGTTATGGTATAATTGCTTTTGAAAAAAGCAAGTGAGCAACAAAGGAGAAAACGAAAGGAGGGAAAGCAATGTCCGGCGACAAAATAAGACTGACGCAGTACTCGAGCAAATCTGGCTGAGGGTGCAAGATTGGTCCTGGTGACCTGGCACAAGTTTTGTGTCACTTTCCAAAACAAACGTCCAACCCGGATCTTCTGATCGGCTTTGATACGTCAGATGATGCGAGTGTCTACCGTCTTAATAACAATCAGGCGATCGTCCAGACAGTTGACTTTTTTACTCCGATCGTTGATGATCCATATTCTTTCGGACAAATTGCCGCAGCCAACGCCCTCAGTGATATCTATGCCATGGGTGCGCGTCCGCTGACTGCGCTGAATCTTGTTTCTTTTCCGATTGATAAGCTTGATAAAAGCATATTAATGGAGATACTAAGAGGGGGAAAAGACAAAGTTGCAGAAGCCGGAGCCTTAATCATCGGTGGGCATTCGATCGATGATCCTGAACCGAAGTATGGTCTGTCCGTAACAGGCATTGTTCATCCTGATCGGGTGCTGACGAATTCCAGCGCCAGGGAAAACGATTTGCTCGTTCTGACAAAACCATTAGGACTTGGGATTATCACGACTGGGATAAAAAACGGGATTGTCCCAGCAACGGATGAGAAAGCCGCCATTGAGGTCATGGCACAGTTGAATAAGGAAGCGTCGGAGATTGCAGTCCGGACCGGGGTAAATGCCTGTACGGATATTACCGGCTTTGGTCTGTTGGGGCATCTTCACGAAATGATGAAAGCCAGCGGTATGCAGGCTGAGATCTTTGCAGGGAATGTTCCGGTTTTGGGCTGTGCCTGGGACTGTCTAGAGAAAGGAACAATCCCCGGAGGAACGTTATCCAACCTGATTTATCTCGAGGATTATCTGGATGCAGCGTGCAGTCTGGACTGGAAATTGATCCTCGGTGATGCTCAGACTTCAGGTGGGCTGCTTCTGGCAGTGCCTGAAGAAAAAATTGAAACGCTAATCACGGAATGTCATAACAGGAATGTGCATTCTGTCGAAATCATTGGCAGAATATCGAAGGGAGAACCCGGAAAAGTATTAATTCGTGGGGGAACCCATGCCTTTACCAAGACTACGATAAATGGAGTGGGACAGACTTGAGGAAGAAAAAAAATAAAAAAAGGAAAGCTTTTACGATCATTGCAGTTCTGCTCGCAGGGATTATTGCCGGTTCGGCTGCCTTTGGCTACTTTTTCTTAAATCAAGGAAGTACAGGTACGGGGGGGAGTACAGAAAATTCAAGTACGGACTCTCTTAACAAACGGATAAGCTTCCTGTTAATCGGTGCAGACAAAAGGCCCGGACAGACTTCCTATAATACGGATACTATTATTGTTGCGAGTGTGGATCCTGATACGAAATTAATTTCTCTCTTGTCCATTCCCAGGGATACCAGGGTCAGCCTTCCCGGATCAAATTCTTACGTCAAAATTAATTCGGTCGTGATGTACCGAGGAATTCCTGAGCTGATGGATGAGGTTACCGAACTGACGGGCATACTGCTTGACGGCTATGTCGTAACCAATTTTGACGGTTTTAAAAGTATTATCGACACAGTGGGCGGAATTGAACTCGATGTTGAAATGGATATGTACAAAGAGACCGGAGACGAAGTTGACGGCGTGATTGACCTGAAAGCCGGAGAGCAGCATCTGACCGGGACTCAGGCGCTCCAGTATGCCAGATTCCGGGGAGACAGCACCGCGGACATCGGCAGAACTGCACGGCAGCAGAAGGTTTTGAAAGCAGTAGCCAAAGCAGTCCTGCAGCCCTCAACCATTATTAAACTACCCAAGCTTATTCCTCAAATCAATGAAGTTGTTGAAACCGATCTGAAACTCGCGGATATTCTAAGATTATCCAAGGCAGCCGCAGCTTTCGACAGTTCAAACATGGTGAATCAAACACTGCCTGGCTATGGACTTTATCTTGACAATATCAGTTACTGGGAAGTCAATCCCGATCATGCCAAACAAGTGACTAAGAATCTTCTGCTCGGGATTACTACCGATATAACCATCGACGGGACAGTCCTCGACCTGCTGAGTCCGGAACTTCGGTCCCATATCACGGTACCCGGCAGCTCTTCAGATCCAAACGGCGCCGCGTCTCCAGGTCACGATGACTCGGGCAGTACGAGCGGGAGCAGTGAAGATTCATCCGGAGCAGCGTTGAATGACGGAAGTACGGGAACAAGCGACGGAACCGGTACGGACATTGGACAGGGTACGGGTAGTCCGGACCAGGGCAACAGCCTGGGGCAGGATGAAAGTAATTTGAACAATGGCAATGCTTCAAATAAAAAGACAAAGGAAATAAAGCTATTAATCATTCCTGAATAATTCTCTTGTAGACAAATATCGAAATAGTCAGTAAAATGAGAGAGAATAATCATAAAATACTGTAATCATGCTATTACAGTATTCTTTTTTTAAAAAAAATATAAATTCACAGATAATTCTTTGGCTAATTTTCGTTAATAATCTGATACATTTACTTAATATATATGTTTTTTTAGGACTAAAGTCCTATGTGCTTTGTTTTTGAAATAAGACTATTTTTTCAGGTTGTTTAAGGAGAGTGCGGGCCATGAAAGAAATGATTGCAACAGGTAAAACGTTGGAAGAAATCAGAGAGAGATGGTCTCGGGAATGGGGCTGTGATCCTGAAGCGCTGCAGATAGAGACCATAGAGAAACCGGGAGTCTTCAGCAGACTCTATAAGGTAAAAGTAATTTTGCCGGATTCGGATAAACAAAATTTTCCGCAGGAAGATACTCAGGAGGAAGATACCCGGGTCCTCTGGGATCAAGTCAAATATACGATTTATCCCGGATCGCAGGTGCAAAGCATCGTTCCTTATCCACATGCTGGGAAATTATTTATGCTGGGCAACGAAATTGGATATGAAATGCCCGTTAATAAAGGTGATACCTTTGAATTCTATCCTTTGGTCCAGCAGGGTGGACTTTCCTGGGGAATCTCAGTTGAGCCGGATGGCAGCAAAGCTGTCGCGAGAGTCAGACACGCCCGTGCGGGTAAATTCGTCCTGGCCAATTCTCTCCCGAATTATTCGCAGTTTGTACTGGAACAACATGTTTCCTTTGACGCTTCCCCTGAACCTGATGAGCTGCCAACGGAAGCAAACCTGCTGAAAGAAATCAATGACAAAGGAATTGTTTATGGAATAAAAAGCAATCTTTGGGCGGATTTTATGGCAGTCGATGGTGAAAGGGAAATTGTCATCGCTGAAGCAACCCTGCCGATTCCAACTGTTCAGCCCCAGCTAATCGACTATGTTGGTGAACCCGTATTTCAGAATGAAGAAAGCAATGAAGACAAAATTGATTATTTTGCTTGTAAGATTGTCCTTTGCCAGAAGGATGATATTCTGGCCAGGAAGATCCCGGGTAAAGAAGGGGTCCCCGGTACGAACATTTTTGGAAAAGCCACTCAGGTTGATAAAATCAAAGACTTCATGATTACAATGAAGAAGAATGTCTATTTGACTGAGAATATGGAAGTTAAAGCCTCCTGTTCCGGTACACCGGTAAGGGTCAATAAGAATACATACTTGGTTGAGAACGCGTTTATTCAAAACAAAGATGTTGATCTGAGTACCGGAAGCATCGACTTTCCAGGCGATGTGTTTATCGGGGGCAATGTTACGGACGGACTGTATATTCATTCCTCCGGCGCAGTCAAAGTACAGGGCTCTGTCTCAGGCGCTGATATTAAAGCGGAAACGGGACTGGCAGTAAGAAATAATATTATAGCCAGTAAAATACTTGTCGGAGAGAAACATGTCTCTAGATCCGAGTTTATCAAAACCATGCAGGAAGTCAGTGAAGAGCTTGCGCTCTGTGTTCATCAGATTGAGCAGCTGCAGGGAGTATCCGCCAATACGAGTGTTGGCCAGCTGTTCAAGGTCATCCTGGAGAAGAATTTTCAACAATTGCCAAAGAAGGTTGAAGAGCTGGAGAGACTGCTTAACAGCCAGGAACGCGGGTTTGTATCCCCGGAGCTTGATCAGGCGATACGTTCGGTGAAGCATTTTATGATCGGATTAGGACCGCTTCAACTTAAAGATACGCTTTATCTTAAAAATGCCCTGAAGATTGTAGGTTTCTTCATGGCCACCAAAGGACTGGCCGCCTCGGCCAGTGTTCTTTGTGACGTCAGTTATGTCCAGAACTCTGAAATCAGCTGCGCCGGCGATTTCTTCTGCCATAAAGGCGTGTACAATTCCATTTTAAAAATTGAAGGCTGTATGAAAATTCATGGTGTCTGCCGCGGCGGCGAGATCAGTTGCTCGGGTGATGTTTACATTTGGGAACTTGGCGGCTCGAATATCAGTGCCACGACAATCAAGGCATCCAAAGACAGCCATATCAATATCGAGTTTTGCCACGCCAATATTAAAATTTTCATTGGCAAAGAGCTGATCAAGATTGATGAACCGGCTCAAAAAGTTGATATTTTCAGGGACAAAGGGAACCTTCAGGTTGGAAAGCTAAGATGGGACGGTAGTACGCGCTAACGGGATCTGGCCAGTAACCGGCTGATATAGGGCAGCAGAGGAAGAACCATAAGCGAAGACAGGATGTTAAAAATTGTATGACCGTTGGCAATCTGGCGGCTGAGGCTTCCTCCAAGGAACCTGATCATCTCGGTCAGCGGATCCAGAAGCGGGTAAAACATCAGAACGCCAAAAACGTTAACGAACACATGAAATAACGCAACCCATTGAGCGGATCTTGAAGTAAAAGCTGAGACAATCAAAGCGGTGAAGCAGGTCCCGATATTGGCTCCGAAAATAAAAGCAAGGGAGGTTGGCAGATCAAGCCAGCCTCTTTCTGTTAAAACCATCACAAGGCCTGCCGTTGCACTTGAAGAATGCAGGGCCGCCGAGAGAACGGTACCTGCCACAATGCTTTCAAGATAGCTGCTGTTTAGATGGAGTAGCCGTTCCTGGAAATATGAGGTCGAGGCAAGCGGGATCATCGCGGATTCCAAAACGGAAAGAGAGAAAAACATCAGGCCTAAGCCGGCCAACGCATAGCAAAAGAATTTTATTTTGCCTTTCAGCAGCCAGAACCCTAGAAATCCGGGCGGGACCAGCCATATGGCGAAATCCTTGAGCGGCAAAGACAAAAGCTGGGGCGTTACCGTGCTGCCAATATTGCTTCCGAGGATCAGTCCGAACGTATTTTGGAAGCTTAACAAACCGGCGTCAACAAAGGAAATTGCCATTACGGTCAGCGCTGTGCTCGATTGCAGGATACTTGTCGCCAGAATGCCGCTGATGAATCCTCTCGCGGTGGTTGCGGTGAATCTCTGCAGAACGAGCTGGAAATAAGACCCTGTGAATTTTTCCAGGCCATCTCTAAGAATTTTTATTCCTGTCAATAATATCATCAGGCCTAAAAAAGTAAAACAGATGGGGACAAGCATCAGCAGCTCCTTCAGCTTTTCAGAATAAGATTACTCGGTTAATTTTATTCGCTTGAACCAGCCGCATGTCTGAATTATCAAACGCTAGTACAACTTTCGTTAAATAATTACACAAGCAGCCCTAACAACATGATTTTAATATATATATTTCTGTTAAATAACAAAAAAACTTGCGACCATCTGCCGCAAGTTAAGAAAAGAGAGGAGTGGGGATAAAATTGGAAAACGTGAGACTAATATCATTGTGTCCTGTTTTCTAAGAAACTATGCAAAAGTTTTTTTGCAGGAATTTGGTGCTTTTTATGGAAAATAGATTGCATACATCCATTTAGGGGGGGACGTGTTGAACCCAAGAAAAATCAGAATGGTCGTTGGTAGAACGGCTGGATGCCTGCCGTGTGGATACCTGATCGTCAGAGCCCAGGCCAGACGGGAGATCAATATTAGATTGAATAATGGAAGGCTTGAAAATATAGCTACATCAAGTGAAAATGGGATTGGAATTCAGGCCTTTACGGAAAAAGGAGCCTGTGGATTTGCTTCCGTAAACCGCATCAGCAATGCAGAGGCTGTCTATACAGCACAAAAAGCGATGGAACTGGCTGAGGAAAACGAGAATACAGGCTGTGAATTAAACCGGGAAATTTTTGGTGCTCCCAAAATTTTCAGCGAGATTCCGAATAAAGCGGTTTATGGTTTTGATTCGTTTACACCGGAAGAACTTGCAGAGTTAGCGGGAGGAATTCACCGGCAATTGAGAGAAAAAGGGTCTGAAAAATCGGAAATTTCCTGGCAGACAAATTTCAGGCTAATCGAGGATTTTTGGTGTATTGGCAGGTCGGATGGGACTCTAGTTTCTTTTTTTATTCCTAGAGCCGTCTTGTCTCATCAGGGAACGGTAAAAGAAGGCGGACAGGCACAAAGCTTTTCAGTAAACAGCAGCGGTGTCGATGCCGGAGTCCTGCTGGATGAAAGAAGCAGCGGCGCACTGCTGCATAAAACGATTGACAAAGCAAGATTCGTGCAAAAAGTATGTACAGCTCCGCTTCTGCCGGTGGGAAGCTATCCCTTGCTCATAGACTATGGGCTTGCCAAGGGATTGGCCCATGAGGCTTTCGGGCATGCGGTGGAATCTGATTTAATGGAAGAATCGATCCTGGGCGAGGTCGGCAAGCTGAAAACCGGACTTGTTATTGCACGTCCTGATGTCGATATCATTGACGGTCCCCTTGAAGGGGATTGGGCTTATCAGCCCTATTCGGCCAACGGTCTCTTCCGGGAAACCGTACACGTGGTCCAAAATGGGGTACTTAAACAAGGACTTGGCGACATTTTTTCGGCCGCCAAAGCCGGCATGCCGGTAACCGGAGCAGGGAGATCAGAATATTTTGGCTCCGTTGCGCTGCCCAGGATGACCAATATCAGATTGGTGACAGCTACGCATATACCAATACCTACAAGTGACGGTTTGACGGAAGAAATCAGCCACTTGCGGCGGGGACTTCAAAATGAAGGCCTGCTCGGGGAGGGTTTTCATATTTTACTTTTAGGTTATCGGGGAGGGCAGGTTAATACCAGAACCGGAGATTTTGTTTTTCAATGCGATGGGGCGGTAAACCTCGCCGATTTAAAGCTGCCGGTTTACCGGCCCGGAATTTTTAGCGGGAAAATCCTTTCTGTGTTAGATTCTGTCAAATTAAGCCTTGGAGAAGCGCGCTACGATGCCATCGGGACCTGCGGCAAAGCCGGTCAAATGGTTCCGTCCAGCGGCGGAGGAAGCGGTTACATTCTTTTGGACAAAAACGAGAATGTCAAGTTGGGAGGGAATACTGTTGAGCAGCCTGCTTGATCAAATTCTTGATGTTCTCCGGAAAGCGCAGGCCGGCAAGCATATGGCCGGCGGTTTAAGGATCCTGGATTGGAGAATTACCTGTTCTCAGACCCAGATGATAACGCTGGGAATTAAGAACAATTCCACCGGCGGTGTTTATTCTCCGCCGGCGTTAAAAGATTCGGAAAGAGCAGAGATTTATCTTATCTGGGAAGACGGAAAATGCAGCCACTCCGTCGTTCAGAATCCACCTCCGGGTCGGAAAAATCGCTGGCAAACGGAATTAAACGGCTGGCGGGCAGCAGCCTTTAAAGACAAGTATGCAGCAAGAATTCCCGAACCTTCGGAGCTTCCAGATGTCGGGATTGCCGAACAGAAGCTTCATGATATTGTCTGCCGAGACCGCAGCTGTTTATTTGAACAGCAGGGAAGGATCAGGGCGGATGAACCTGTCCAAGCTTTAAAAAATGGACAAATCATGGCAATTTGGGGAAAAAGTAATATCCTGACATCGACAGGGATCCAGGCCGCTTTTGAGGAGAGCCGATACGCCGTATCTTGGTCCTTTGACAGTATCGTTGCTGAAGGGTTTGCGGAAAGGCGCCTAATTACGGCTGAGGAATGGTTGGGGTTATGGGAAGAATCTGTCTGTAGATACCGCCTTCTTGAGAATCAGGGAGAACCGGTCCGGTCTGGAACAAAAGTAATTTTGACGCCTGCGGTGGTATCCCAGATGATCGATCAATATATCCTGCCAAATTTCAGAGGAGAAAATGTTCTGGAGAGGCAGAGCAGATTCACAACGCAGGATTTCTCCGGGCATATACCATTATTTGATCCGGAACTGACAATAGAGATCAATCCTCTTCTGCCGGGCAAATGGGCAAGCTATGTGCTCACAAATGAAGGGGTACCTGCAATGCGCACAGAGCTGCTTCGTGGTGGGCGCTTGGAAACACCGTATCTGAATCTGAAAGACGCCGGACGCTTCGGGGCAGGTCCGACTGCCATCCCTTACAGTTCGGCAGGAATACGTGTGAAGCATACCAGGAAGATAAGCTGGAAAGATCTGGTCGGAACGATTGAAGACGGGATCATGATCTTATCTGTTCTCGGCCTCCATACGCAGAATCCGGTTACCGGCACTTTCTCCTTGACTGCACCCTGCGCTTTGCGCATTAAAAACGGAGTTGTCGCCGGGAAAACGGATGTCAGGATAAATGGAAATTTCTGGGACATCCTGCGGAGAGAAGATACAGTTTATGCGGATCATCCACTGTACAATCATCCGTATCTGATGTTTCATATTCCGCCGGATAATCTTTAGATAGAATGGATCAGTCGATCTAAGGTTTAAAAAAAGTATTAAAGGTTACGAGGTAGGTTATGCTTGATTTACATGTTCATTTGCTCGGACATCTTGACCGGGAAGTAACAAGGGGAAATATCCGTCTTTTTCTTGACGAGGCTAAAAAGAAGAATTTAGTTCAGATTGGTTTTGCAGATCATGATATGTACTGGAATGACCTAAACCTGGATCTGATCAGGGAAGTCGCCGAAGAGTATCCTGAATTGCAGGTGAGAATAGGTCTTGAGGTCGACTATCGGGAAGAAAATGAAGAACTGATCCGCAAACGGATTAGTTCATATCCCTTTGACTATACGATCGGTTCTGTCCATGAAATTAGCGGATGGTTCTTCGATTATCCCGAGGAAGAAGAAGAACATCTTAGGCGGGACCCTGACAGCTTGTACCTGGAGTACTTCGCGCTGGTGGAAAAAGCAGCTGCCAGCGGAATGTTTCAGATTATCGGGCATTTCGATTTGATCAAACTGTTCAAAATCAGGCCGCGGACAGACGTAAGGATTCTTGCAGCCAGGACCCTGGAAACGATTAGGAAGCAAGGACTGGCCATCGAAGTCAATACCAACGGACGGTATAAGCCTGTGCAGGAATTTTATCCGGAGCCGAAACTGCTTGAACTGATTTACCAGATGGGCATCCCAATCACCCTAGGCTCAGATGCGCATGAACCAAGTACGGTGGGACGTGATCTTGAAGAGGTTGTCCAGCAGTTAAAGCTATTCGGCGTAAAAGAAATAACCGGGTTTGCGGGGCAAAGACCTCATGCTTTGATGTTTAAAAACACTCTGATTGGAGAATAATAGAACTAAACATTGACGTTAATTGTTAATTGCGTTTCTTTGTTCACAATAACACAAACGGGAGATGGAAATTCAATGATTGAAAGATGCCGTTCCTGCGGACACGAACACGATGATATTTCCAGGGTCACATTTCGCCGCAACCACGTTAGCAACCGGATGCTTCCATACTGTTCCTATTGCCTGAGGAGATTATACAAGGTGCCATACAGGCCTTAGTATTTCAAATATTTTAAGGTTTGCATGGCAATCATTTTTCTTTCCGGAAATAGCTTAGCTCAAAAATACACTTGTCTTTTTGTCTGCACTTTGATATAGTTGCTGGTGAAATAGGAAAAGGAGGGTTGGGACTATGGCATACATTATTACTGACGACTGCACAACATGCGGATCCTGTGTTGACGAATGTGCAGTAGGAGCTATTAGCGAAGGCGACGGCAAATATGTCATCGATGCTGATACCTGTGCAGAATGTGGCGCTTGTGTAGACGCTTGTCCTTCTGGTGCAATTATTGAAGGATAATTAAATACTGCAATAAAGAAAGAGTATCTGAAAGATGCTCTTTCTTTTTATTGACGGCATTTGTCCAGTGGGTATATAATTATAATGATTCTAAAAATAGACTAAATTTACATACAAACTCAAAGCTTCTCAACAATTGACGAAAGGAATTGAAAGCCGTGAATGCTGTCGAAATTCTAAAGGGATTAAAGGATAAGGGAATACGCTTTACTCCCCAAAGGCAGGCAATTTTGGAATTTTTATTAGTTACTGATTCCCATCCCACTGCGGAAGAGATCTACAAACAGGTGAAGACGAAGTTCCCCGGTGTGAGCCTGGGCACGATTTACAACACACTAAATATGCTCAAGGAACATGGGTTTCTTCTGGAACTTCCTTGTGGGGATATGTCCAGCCGTTTCGATGGTAATCCGGTAAACCATTATCATGTGATGTGTTCGAGATGTGGCAGGGTTGTCGATTTTCATAGCGCATTAATTGATATGGATGCAATGGTCACTGATAAAACAGGCTTTGATGTGCATACCCATAACCTGGTGTTTTATGGGGTATGTCCAGGTTGTCAAGACAGCAAAGAATAAGGCTCTCCGTCAAATGTTGGGGTGAACTTCTAAACAAGAGAACGCTAAATATGATGCTGGTAATAGTTTCAGACTGTTATCAGCATTTTTGATGTCCGTGGATGGATAAATGCCGCGGTCATAACATCTTTCTGATGGATCTAAGTGTAACTAAGGCTGCCAAAGCGCTTGGCAGCCAAGTTTTCTAATTTTTTGCAGGTTTTTTTAGGGCTTTGCTCGAAATAAATATGAAAATGCAAGATTTTGCGAGGTTTTATGTTTAAAAGATTTACAGTCATACTTGTTTCGATGTTTATTATTGCTGCTCTTGCAGTATCCATATGCTGGGAAAATACTCCGGGTGTTGAACTATACAGTGATAACCCTGTCACTAAACCGTACAGGATTGCCCAGGACTTAGGCGGAAAATGGAATAGCTATTCAAGCTTAAGACAGGCTTTGACCTATGAAAATGAGGCAATGGATAACATGATTGATGTTTTGGACCTCAACCAGGCCAAAGATTTGATTATACCTTCGAGTCAAGGGTTCGATGTTGCCGCTAAAAAATTTTCTGTTACCGGCAAATGGAGTTACAAGACGGCTCAGTTGGTTCTGGAAGGGGTAAACGGAAAGGTAAGCGTATTCTTAAACGGCATTGATGATGTGAATTTGATCGGTGAAGTTGAAGGAAACGGCGGCGTATATATTTTAAACTTTCCTGCCTCCAGATTTGATTTCAGCAAGGAAAACACGTTGTACCTGAAGGCTGAGAAGAACAGCGTTCAGCAGAACAGAATTTTTGGCTGGTTATGGCCGGAACAAGGAAAAATTACCGGTCAGGTACGCTTGGAGGCAGTATCAGAAACGACCATTGATTTATCGAGCATAGCTGTTTCGTATGATTCAGCGAAAAAGCAAGTGAAGGCCCGCGTGAAGATCAAGCATCACGATATGCTGGAGCAAGGACCTTGGGTCTTAAACGGAGCTTTAACCGCTAATCAGCAGAAGCTCGCCGAATGTGTACTTCCGCTGAGTACCAACGGCAAATTTGAGCAAGACGCGGAGCTGGTTTTTCAGGTGCCGACTGCGCATTCCTGGAGTCCGGAAGATCCTTTCCTGTATGAGCTTAATCTGAATATAACCAATAACCGCGGAGGCTATGACAGTCTTCAGCTCCCGGTCGGAATCCGTCAGCTGGGAACAGCAAACGGAAAATGGATAATGAACGGTACAGCCTTGGACGTCCGGGGCCAAATCATTTCCCAGGAACAGGATTACACAATTCGAAATCAGCGCCAGACGGAGACCTTTCTGAAGAACCTTAAATCCGGCGGCTATCATGTGATCTGCTTTATGGGCTTCTTCCCTGATGAGAGCTGGCTGTATGCCGCAGACAAGCTTGGCGTGGGCGTATGGCTGGAAATGCCTGTCGGTTTTACGGCATCGTCTAAGATACCGGATCCGGCGGTTTTTGAAGATCTTTCTGCCGTTGCGGCAAAGCATCCGTCGGTATTAGCCTGGACGATTGCCAAAGGCATTGATGATTCCGCGGCTTCCTCAGAATACTTTCGGAAGGCTGGAGATATGATTTCCGGCTTTTCACAGTATCAACTTTCATTCCCAAAAGGTCCGGTTGATTCAAGCGTAACAGAGAATATTTTGATCCTGCCTGAAGGATTGCAGGGTGAATGGGGAAAACTGACTTATTATTCCGATGGGTCAGCCAACATGGTGCAACCATCAGATTCCAAATGGAAAACGGAAAAAGTTGCCGTAATTTTATGGCTGATCTGCCTCGTGTTTTTGAGCGCCCAAAACTTCTTCTCGATTAAATGGAAATACCAGGAGCTGTTTAATGATTTGCCCAAAAGGGCCGTGCGCAGAGCTTTTTTTTGGTGTTGTCTGTCGCTCGTGGCCCGCATGGGAACGCTCGGAGCGATTGTTGCTTCTCCGCTTTTTAGTTTTTCGGTCGGTACCATACCGCCCTGGATTTCTTACGACTTCACCTGGCTAAAGGAAGTACAGAATCTCCCGTTTGTGCTTGTCTGCATCCTTATCTCCTTCTTTTTGATCCTCTTAAGACTGCTGCAGGTTGGAGTTGCAGCTTCAGCCTTCCCTCAAAATCCAGGGACGTTGGGGCTGACATGCTGGATGGAAAGAAAATACGGCTGGATTGTTCTTGTTGGCGTTGCTTTCGTGCTGACAATATACGGCATGCCTTACTATTTCCCGATTGCAACGTATGCCCTTCTATCTGTTATATTCCTGCCTGCCAGGATCAGAGGCTCCTGGAAAGCCGGTGGGAAACACTCACGCCTGCTGATCGTTCCAGCTACAGTCTTTTTTGGCATCCTGATCACGTGTTTATGGCATTACCAAGATTTTTCTTACCTGATTCAAATGGTCTTGCCCAACATCGACTTTTCTTTTCAATTATTTTAATATCTCTCTAAATTCTAATCACAAATGAATTTGTTTGCTTCTTATAATGAAATATTTTATAATAGCATTGAACTAACTTGTACAGGAGGAAATCGAATGATCACGAAAGATATGGTTATCGGCCAGGTTCTCAGAGAATACCCGCAAACGGCAGAAATTTTTGTGGCACTTGGTATGCACTGCCTGGGATGCCCATCCGCAACAAGAGAGAGTGTTGAAGGCGCTGCGATCACACATGGCAAAAACCCTGATGATCTGGTGGCAGAGCTTAACAAAGCCGTCGGACAGTAAGGACTCCAAGTACCCCAATTCTCGCAACAACAAGGCCCTGCGGTATATTCCGCAGGGCTTTTTTAGTGTATCATAAGAGTAAGCATTTTTGATAGAAATAAGAGCAATAGAAATAAGAGCAGGTGAGGTTACCGCCAAAGGTTTGGCATAGATTTGGTTTTCCTTATCTGGTATGAACTTCAGGAGTTTGAGTGAAGGAGTGGAAGGATGTACGGTCTTGTTTTGGAAGGCGGAGGTGCAAAAGGCGCCTATCAGATCGGAGCTTGTAAGGCGATGCGGGAATTGGGCATAAGCTACGGGGCAGTGGCCGGGACGTCCATCGGGGCGCTGAATGGGGCGATGATTGTTCAGGACGAACTGGATAAAGCGTATGAGCTGTGGTATGAGATGTCTCCCTCGAAGGTATTTGATATTGAAGAAGTGCGGTTGGAAGAACTTAAAAAGTTGGACATATCTCATGACGGATTGCTTTACTATATGAAAAAGACCAAGGAGATTGCCTCCAGCAAAGGCCTGGATATCACATTTATCAAAAAACTGCTTCAGGAAATCGTGAATGAAGACAAGCTTAGAGAATCCAAAATGTTGTTTGGATTTACGACGGTCTCCCTGTCGGATATGAAACCCATGGAATTTTTTCTTGAGGATGTTCCCAAGGGCAAAGTTGTAGAGTATTTACTGGCAAGCTCAAACCTTCCTGCTTTTCAGCAAGAAAAAATCGACGGAAAACACTATCTTGACGGCGGTTTCTATGACAATTTGCCTTTAAACATGCTGGTTGGCAAAGGTTTCAAAGAGATCATTGCGATCAGGACCAACGCGCTGGGCCGTCGCAGAAAGCTTACGGACAGGGAGGTTCATGTTGAATATATTTCTCCCGCCGAGACGCTTGGCAGTATCTTGGATTTCAGCAATGAACAGGCCAGATACCATCTTAAACTTGGTTATTACGATGTTATAAGGCAGTTCAGGCGTCTGAAAGGCCAAAAATATTATATTGAACCAACCGGGGATGAGGACTTTTTTATCCGCATGATGCTGTCTCTCGGTGAGAAAAAAATTTTGGCGTTGGGAGAAAAGCTGGGCTTTAAAGGCATTCCTTACAGGAGGATGCTTTATGAATATATTATACCGAAGATTGCTGCTTTGCTTGATATGAAAAAAGAAACAAGTTATGAGGAAATGGTAATTGCTCTTTTGGAATTTATTGCCCTGGAACAGGATATCTATAGGTTTCGAGTCTATTCGTTTCAGGATTTTCTGGAATTGGTCAGTATGAATTTACGGGAAGTGAAAACAAAAAGCAGCGGGGAAGCCTTCGCCCTGCCTGCTTTCGTGAAGCAAAGCGGCGTTCTGCCCAAGATGGTGAAAAATCTGATTCTGCGGGAACTGATTCGTGAGCTTTTCCAAGAACAGAATTTTGCTGCTGCGGTCCTGCCAAATAATAATTTGCAGGACATTACCTAATCATTACGTTTGGATTTTTTTGGTTAGCGGATTAAGGAAAACATAAAAGATAGGGACTAAATTCCTATTTTTTTTGTTTTCTTTTTTTTGCAGCAGGAATTCTTAAAAAAATAGAGAATATGTGGGGTATAGTGGGTTGAAGTGGTAAATGAGTGGTGCCTGGTGGGGTGAAGATTATGTTCATGGGGGAATTTCTCCATACGATAGACAATAAAGGCCGTCTGATCATACCGGCAAAGTTCAGAGAGCTTCTTGGCAATAAGTCGTTTATTACCAAGGGGATGGAGGACTGTCTTTTTCTTTACCCTGAAAACGGATGGCTTGATTTTGTGGAGAAGCTGAAACAGCTTCCGGTATCGCAAACCAGAGCCCGTGAATTTACCCGCTTGTTCTTTTCCAGTGCTGCCGAGTGCGAATTTGATAAACAGGGGAGGATCTTGGTACCTGCTAATTTACGGGAGCGTGCTTTTTTGGAAAAAGATGTCGTTGTTGTCGGTGTCATGGATAGAATCGAGGTCTGGGATTCCTTGAAATGGAGAGAATACAGCACCAACGCAGCCCAAAATTATGAAGATGATGCTGAGTCCCTTGCTGCAATGGGTTTAATGATATAGCAGAATACACCATCGTACATAGGCTGAACAAAAAGTGGGTACGCTTGCATAAAGCAAAGAAAGGAATGGCCCTAAGTGGTTTTTGAGCACCAAAGCGTCCTGCTGCAAGAGACAATTGAAATGCTGTTTACAGACCCTGACGGACTATACGTGGACTGTACGCTGGGGGGAGGCGGGCACTCGGCACTGCTGCTCCAGCAATTGAGTGCTTCGGGCAAGCTGGTATGTTTTGATCAGGATGAAACTGCTGTTGCCAATGCCCGTATGAAGTTCGCCTATGACCCAAGAGTCACTGTTTTTCAAAAGAACTTTGTGGAACTTGAGGATACGATTCGGGCGAATAGCTTATTGCCGGCAGCGGGGATCATGTACGATTTAGGGGTCTCGTCGCCCCAACTGGATGAAGCGGAAAGGGGCTTCAGCTATATGCAGGATGCAGTGCTCGATATGCGCATGGACCGCAGAAAACAGCTTACTGCCGAAGAAATCGTCAACAACTGGAGCGTGGAAGACCTGGCCGGAATTATCCGGGATTACGGAGAAGAAAAATGGGCGCTAAGAATTGCAAAGTTTATTGGCGAAACCCGAATTCACGATAGAATCAGAACAACAGGGCAACTTGTTGAAATCATAAAGAATGCGGTCCCTGCTGCAGCCCGCAGAGAAGGACCTCATCCTGCCAAGCGCACTTTTCAGGCTTTAAGGATTGCTGTGAATAAAGAACTTGAGGTGCTGGAAGAAACATTGGATCAGGCTCTGCGATGCCTGCAGGATGGCGGAAGAATAGCTGTCATTACCTTTCATTCTTTGGAAGACAGAATTGTTAAAAATAAATTTCAGTCCTGGATGGGCAAATGTACGTGTCCTCCTTCTCTTCCGGTTTGTTGCTGTGGGGCAAAGCCCCTGGCGAGGCTGGTCAATAAAAAACCGATTGTTCCATCCAGGGAAGAGGAAAATGATAATCCCAGATCGCGGAGCGCCAAGCTTCGTACTGCTGAGAAACTTAA
Source organism: Dehalobacter sp. TBBPA1 (assembly GCF_040931655.1). NCBI lineage: Bacteria > Bacillati > Bacillota > Clostridia > Eubacteriales > Desulfitobacteriaceae > Dehalobacter > Dehalobacter sp. TBBPA1. Next base: position 777,222 of record NZ_CP162385.1, read on the forward strand.
GGTCTAAATAGGGGGGGAGAAGAATACGATGTTAACAGCACAGAGAAAACTACAATTCAATGAATCCTTTGCCTATCAGGAATATGATCAGGTTCTTGATAAAGGCAAGCCAAAGGCCAAAAAAGCCGCCCCGTCCAAAAAGACCTCTCAGATGCTGAAGTACCGGGCCATGGCACTCGTGGTCATGTTGGGGATCATTGGAATGTTTGGTCTGATTGGAGCAAAAACAGTACATATCACCGTGGTCAAAGCTGCGGAAATCAAAGCCCTGCAAAAAGAAATTCAGACCCTGAACGTAGAAAATGATCTGTTGCAGGTTGAAGTCGACAAGCTCAGCTCCGTTTCCAGAATTGAAAAGGTTGCCCTGGCGATGGGCATGGAGAAGCCGGAAGGAACGATCTATATTGCCAGCAGCCTGATCCAGCCTGAGAGTACAGCAGAGGTTGACCAAACTCAGAAGACTGCGGCGGTGCCGGATGAAGGCAAAGCCAATTCTATATTTGAAAATGTTTTCAGCATATTTTCTAGTTTTTTTGCTTCAACCCAAAGATAGCGTCGCCTGAGTTTAATCTACCTCTGCTCAAAAGGGGTAGATTTTCTATGGTGCAATACATCAAGACGCGTAAAAGAATTCTCTTATTATTTGGGCTATGCAGCCTTTTCCTGCTGATTCTGATTATCCGGCTCGCGTTTGTTCAGCTACGGGACGGCCCTTTTCTAAAAGACCTGGCGGATGCCGAGCATTACCGCGGTGTCCCAGTCGCAGCTAAAAGAGGCAATATTGAAGACTGTAACGGCAATATCCTAGCGATGAGTGTCAGTGCCCAGACAGTCTATGCGATTCCGGCCGAAGTCAGAAAATCTAAACGACAGGATGAAATAGCGGCCGGACTTGCCGCTATTCTGGACATGGACCAAGGACAGGTTTTGCAAAAAATTACGAAACGGACTTCCGTCGAGTATGTCAAAAAGAAAGTATCTGCGAAAGCTGCAGAAGAGATCACCGGGAAAAATTTCCCGGGTATCGGTATTATTGAAGACAGTACACGGTTTTATCCGAATCGCTCATTGGCGGCGCATATTTTAGGTTTTACCGGTATTGACAGTCAGGGGCTGGAAGGAATTGAATACTCCAGGGATGAAGAACTTACAGGAACATCCGGCAGCATCCTTACTGAATACGGAGCAAACGGTATAAAAATTCCCGGAGGCCAGCATGAATTTATCCAGCCGGTTCAGGGAAATACAGTCAAACTTACCATTGACAAAAACATCCAGGCTTTTGCCGAAAGAGAGCTGACTAAACTGATGGCTGGTCAGGGTGTCAACATGGAAGGCAAAGTTCCAAAGAATGCCTCTATTCTTGTTATGGAGCCTTCAACAGGACGGATGCTGGCGATCGCTTCTGCACCCACTTATGATCCGAATAACTACCAAGCGTCCAATGCATCAACCCGACGGAATATTGCAATTCAAAATGGTTATGAACCAGGGTCAACCTTTAAGATTATTACACTCGCTGCAGCAATTGAAGAAGGTGACTATAACCCGAAAGAAAGCTTTACAGATCCTGGTTATGCGACAATTTTAAACAAAAAAATTCGCTGTTGGAAAGCTGGCGGACACGGAGCTCAAACCATGGTGGAAGTTGTCGAGAACTCCTGCAACCCGGGATTCATTATGCTGGGGCAGCGCCTCGGGATGGATAAGTTCTATCAATATCTGACGGCGTTCGGTTTTGGACAGAAGACAGGGATTGAAATGTCCGGAGAGGCAAAAGGTATCCTGGCCAAAAAGAAGAAAGCAACGGCCTTGGATCTGGCTACGATGTCCATTGGCCAAACCAATAATGTTACCCCTATTCAGCTCCTGACAGCAGTTTCGGCGGTCGCCAACGGAGGGACGCTGCTTGAGCCCCAGTTGGTTCAGGAAATTACAGTGCCGACAGGTGAAGTACTTGTCCCGTTTGCGAAGAAGACGGTGCGGCGGGTCATCAGTGAGGATACGGCTAAGCTCGAGCGTGAAATCCTGGAGTCTGTCGTCACCAATGGCACGGGCAGAAGGACCTTTCTTCCCGGCTACCGGGTAGCCGGGAAAACCGGCACAGCCCAGAAAGTCGGCAGCGGCGGCTATATTCAGGGGGAATATGTTGCTTCTTTTATCGGGTTTGCACCGGCAGATCATCCACGTCTGGCAATTCTGGTCATTATTGACGGTGTCCCGTTCTACGGCGGGGTCGTGGCAGCCCCGGTATTCTCGAGCGTTATGCTTGATTCCCTGAAATATCTTGGCGTCCAGCCTGATCCGGATGCTCCGCTCACTCCGGGAGAACCGCTTTATGGCGTGGAATTCCCCGCTGTCAAAGAAGCCGCCACGGTACCTTCTGTTTTGGGGTATTCTCCAGCAGAGGCTCAAGCCACCCTTATAAAACAGGGATTTAACGTGAAAGTTGAAGGAAGCGGTGCAGTTGTAATTGACCAGATCCCCCATGGTGACGCAGAGGTGGAAAAGGGTTCGACAGTGCTGCTTTATCTCGGAACGGAAACAGGTAAAGAAACCTTAGCTCCCTGGCTGGAAGTGAGTGACCCGGACGTGGAAGCGATTGAAAACCTGGGAGAGCGGATCCCGATCAGCCTGAATCCGGACCTGGCCGAATAAAGACGATAGGTCACAATCGGGATGGAGTTAGAAAAAAAAGCATGATTGTGGTAAGATAGCTGAGAAGAGGTGTAGCTCGTGTCTAGTTCTGAAAAAACACTGGCGGAAATCATTGTCGGTATGAAACAGGTTGAAGTGCTTGGAGATACGCAGACGGTAATTAATGGGATCGCCCATGACTCAAGAACGGTATCTCCGGGCAATCTATATGTGTGCATTAGAGGTTATCAGGCGGACGGTCATGCGTTTGCAGAGGCTGCGGTCCGGGCCGGCGCTACAGCGTTAGCCGTGGAGGAGTTCCTGCCGCTAGCCGTACCCCAGCTTAAATTTGTGGATACTCGGAAGGCCATGGGTTTTTTAGCTGCTGAGGTCTTCGGGAATCCATCCGGCCGACTTGAACTTGTCGGTATAACCGGGACGAACGGCAAAACCACAGTGACGCATCTGATTGAGCGGATCGTGCAGCAAAGTGGAAAGAAAACCGGTCTGATCGGCACGCTCGGCAGCAGAATAGGGAATAACGCATATCCCGGCCAGCATACGACACCGGAGTCCACGGAGATTCAACATTTACTGGCTGAAATGGTCGCGGAGAATGTAGACCTTGCTGTGATGGAAGTATCTTCGCATGCGCTCGATTTGGGAAGAGTTAACGGCTGTGTATTCAATGCCGGGATTTTTACTAATCTGACCCAGGATCATTTGGATTACCATAAGGATATGCAGGAATATCTCAAAGCGAAGGCGCTACTTTTCTCCGGCTTGAACGGCGGAAAAGCCGGCCAGCTGGCTGTGCTCAATGCTGATGACGGCTCCTGTGTTTTTCTGAAAGAACAGGCAGGTTGCAGGGTAGTCACATATGGTGTTGATCATGAGGCGGACTACCGGGCTGTGAATATCAGGCTTTCAGACAGAGGTGTTGAATTTGACGTGCTTTTTCACGGGAAAAGCGCCGGGATTTTTTACAGTACCCCTGGTAAATTCAGTGTTTACAATGTCCTAGCCGCAATTGCCTGGGCACTGGAAAGCGGATATCCGACTGAGATTGTGGTGCAAGCGCTTCACAGTATCAAAGGGGTTCCGGGAAGATTTGAGAGTATTCGCAAAGGCCAGCCTTTTCTGGTTATTGTCGATTATGCCCATACACCGGACGGCCTGGAAAATGTTTTGCGTACGGCCAGAGAAATCACTGGTGGAAAACTGATCACAGTATTTGGCTGCGGCGGTGACAGGGACCGAAAAAAAAGGCCGCTTATGGGAGAAGCCGCGGGCCGTTTTAGCGACTACATTGTCGTAACCTCAGATAATCCCCGGACTGAAGATCCTGATGAAATTATTAAAGATATTATTCCGGGGCTTAAATCAGCCAATTACAAGGTGATAAAAGACCGCCGCAGTGCGATCGACGAGGCCTGTATGGCAGCCGGTTCCGGGGACACGATACTTATCGCCGGCAAAGGGCATGAAGATTATCAGATTCTTGGCACGGAAAAAATACATTTTGATGACCGGGAAGAAGCAGATAAAGTTCTTAGGAGATTGGGTTATGTGGAATAGCGGTATAATTGCCGAAATTCTTGGCGGCAGACTTTACGGTTCGGAGTCGGCCTATTTTGAGGGATGCGTCATTGACAGCAGGGCAGCTTCCGGAGGAGCGCTGTTCACTGCGATCCGGGGAGAAAAGACCGACGGGCATCTATTCATCAACAAAGCCTTTGAAGCCGGGGCGTCAATTGCGTTGGCGGAAACCCACAGCCTGGAAGAATTAGGGATTCCGGTTATTCCCGCAGGCAAAGCAATCATTGCTGTGAAGGATTCTCTACGGGCTTTGCAGGATTTAGCCAGAGCGTGGAGAAAAACGCTTGATCCTGTGGTCATTGGGATTACCGGCAGCTGCGGCAAAACGACGACCAAGGATATGACGGCTGCCGTACTTGCTAAAGGCTTTAAGGTTCATAAGAATCTGGAAAACCATAATAATGAGATCGGGCTGCCGCTGACCATCCTGAATGCACCGGCAGGAACCGAGATCATGGTTCTGGAGATGGGAATGCGCGGACTTGGGCAGGTTAGGGCCCTTTGCGATATTTGCAGCCCTTCGGTTGCTGTGATTACGAATATAGGGACAACACATTTGGAGTTGTTAGGATCACAGGAGAATATTGCGAAAGCCAAATGGGAGCTGATTGACGCTCTGTCGGGAGGCATAGCCGTGCTGAATGCAGAGGATGCGTTCAGTGTCAGCAAGGCAGCCACTGCTGAGGTGAAAAAAGTCTTCTACGGGATTTCCGGTAAATATGTGTCTCCAGATGTTTATGCTGTCAATATCCGAAGCTCCGGGACGCTAACGACGTGTTTTGAAGTTGTATCCGGCGAGGACAGAGCTGAAGTTCGCCTGCCGCTGCCGGGAGAGCATAATGTGCTCGATGCACTGGCGGCTTTGAGTGTTGGACTGGCTAAAGGGGTATCCCTGGCTGAAGGAGCCAAGGCACTCGAAGAACTGGAACTGTCCAAAATGAGGCTCGAGATTCAGCAGGGCGTTTTCGGGAGTACGATCATTAATGACGTGTATAATGCGAATCCTACCTCCATGAAAGCTTCACTGCACGTGCTTGCTGAAAGCGGAGGGGCAAAAACGATTGCAGTGCTTGGCGAAATGTATGAGCTGGGAGATTTTGCCGTTTCTGGGCACCGGGATGTCGGCCGGGCTGTGGCGGAGCTGGGAATCGACACGCTGATCACAGTCGGCAAAATGGCTGAAGATATTGCGCAAGGAGCTTCTGAAGCAGGTTTTCCCGCCTCCGGCATTCATATTTGCAGCGAATGTGCAGAGGCCGTTTCTGTGGCAAAGAAACTTATTGAGGAGATGGGCAGCGACGTCTGGGTATTGGTTAAGGGATCTCGCGGCATGAGGATGGAGCGCGTAAGCGGTGCGCTTTGTCAGGAAGAGTAGACGACGATATTTTTTTGGGTTGGTCTGCGAGCCACAATACCGCTTTTCGGCTCTTGTGCCCTCCGTGGCACAAAGAGCCGCGCTCCGCATCCGGCTTCGCTTGGCGCGGAACTGTGGCTCGCAGACTGATTGAAAGATATGAAAGTATTTCTCTTAGGTATTCAATTGCATTGCTTACTTGCTAAAGAAAATAGAAAAAAGCAGCACACCTCTTATTTGAAAGAGCTACAAAGCATCTTGAACTGGCAAAAAAATAAGTCTCTAATCTCCCATGATCAGTCTGCGAGCCACAGTTCCGCGTCAAGCGGAGCACGGATTGCGGAGCGCGGCATTTGCGCCATGGATGGCGCAATTCGCCGAAGAGCGGTATTGTGCTTGCAGACCTACCCGATAGAATAATTCTTTCTAAGTTTTGTGTGTATACAACTTCGAATTAAGTGATTAAGGTTAAGAAAGGAACATTCAGGAAGTGACGGAAAAAATCTATCTGGCGGCGGGGGTTGCCCTGCTGGTAAGTCTTCTGGCGGGACCTTTTTTGATTCCGGTCCTGCGTACATTAAAATTTGGTCAAAGTATTCGGGCGGACGGTCCCAGGAGACATCTTGCCAAGGCCGGGACGCCGACGATTGGCGGACTTATATTTCTTATTGGAATAACAGCCGGGGTGTTGATTATTGCGGAAAAGCCTTATTCACCCGGAATAATAACCATGCTCCTTGTGACCTTGGGCTTTGGTTTACTTGGTTTTTTGGATGATTTTTTAAAAGTAATCAGGAAGCAAAATCTTGGCTTGCGGGCCTGGCAGAAACTGGCCGGGCAAATTCTGCTTGCGGTGATATTGGTCGGAGTTTCCACCTTGTACCTTGGTAGAGGTACAGCGGTAGAACTTCCGTTTACGGCTTTGGAAATAGATTTAGGGATTATCTATTATCCGCTGGTCATACTTATTGTGGTGTATATGTCCAACGCAGTTAACCTGACAGACGGACTGGATGGACTGGCCGCAGGCTGTACAGTCATTGCGGCTGCCGGTTATGTCGGCATCGCTTATCTGGCTGCGCAGACAGGATTTATTGACGGCATCGCTCTTTCTTCCAGCGACCTTGCGGTTTTTGCCGCGGCCATTGCGGGAGGCTGTCTGGGATTCTTGAGATTTAACATCCACCCGGCCAGGATCTTTATGGGCGACTGTGGATCACTTGCTCTGGGCGGAGCGCTGGCAACAATCTCGGTCCTCAGCAAGAGTGAGTTTGTTTTGCTGATTCTCGGCGGGGTCTTTGTTCTGGAAGGTCTGTCTGTTGTTCTTCAGGTTGTTTCTTTTCAGACCCGGGGGAAGAGGATATTTCGGATGAGTCCGGTGCACCATCATTTTGAATTGGGCGGTTGGAGCGAAAAAAAGGTTGTACGTGTTTTTTGGCTGGCTGCAGCCATCTTTGCGTTGATTGGGGTTAGCGCCTTTTGGTTCATGATCAATTAAGGTTGGAGGGATCGTACTGTGGAATTAGCCGGAAAAAGAGTATTGGTCGTAGGCGGCGGCAGGAGCGGCCTGGCTGCGGCTCATAAGCTTCAGAGCAAAGCAGCTGAGGTCTTTCTTACCGATATGCAGCCTTTGGCCAAGCTTACAGGCATAGATGAATTGAAACTGGACGATGCTCATCTTATTTTGGAAAGGGAACCGGAGCTGAAGGATATCAGGCCCGATTTACTGGTTTTATCACCGGGGGTTTCCCCGTTCCTGCCGTTTATACGGCAGGCTTCAGCGACGGGTATTCCACTCTGGAGCGAGGTAGAGCTTGCTTTGAGGGATTCAAGGGCAGTGATTGCCGGCATAACCGGAAGCAATGGCAAAACGACGACCACGACGCTTGTCGGAGAGCTGGCTAAGGAAACCGGACGTGAGACAGTCGTTGCCGGAAATATTGGACTTGCTTTATGCGGCCAGGTTGAACATCTTGATCAGAATGGGATTATTGTTGCAGAGCTTTCGAGCTTTCAGCTGGAATTGATTAATAAGACCAGGGTGAACATTGCGATCTTTTTAAACCTGACCCCCGATCATTTAGACCGGCATGGTTCACTGGAGAGGTATGCTGCAGCCAAAGCCAGGATTCTTGAAAACCAGACGGAACAGGATTTGGCCATCCTAAACTGGGATGATCCGACTGTTAAAGAATTGGCCGCTATAGCCAAGGCCCGGGTGGTATTCTTCAGCTTGAAGGAAAATTTGCCAGACGGAATCTGCTTAAATGGAGAGGATATTGTCCTAAAAAAAGATCATAGCGTTGCCGCGACGATTATCGGACGCAAGGAACTGCTGCTGAAGGGTGGCCATAATCTTGAGAACGTGATGGCTGCAGTGGCAGCTGCGCTCGAGTTCGGACTCGATATCTCCAAAATTGCTGACGTACTGCATCACTTTCGGCCGGTGAAACACCGCCAGGAAATCGTTGGCAGATTTGATGATATTCTATATATTAATGACTCCAAGGGAACCAATCCTGACTCATCGATCAAAGCCCTTCAGTCCTATGAGGAACCGATCGTGCTGATTGCCGGAGGTAAAAACAAAGGCCTTGATATGACGGAATTCTTGCAGGAAGCACGTATAAGGGTAAAAAGTCTGATTTTAGTGGGGATGGCGGCTCCGGAGCTTGAGGAGATTGCTGTCCGTTTAGGGTTCCCGAAAATTATCCGGACGCTTGATTTTAAGGATGCTGTCAATATTGCTATTACCGAGGCAGTGCCGGGTGACGTCGTCTTACTGTCGCCAGCCTGTACAAGTTGGGATATGTTTAAAAGTTATGAAGAAAGAGGGGAATTGTTTAAGGATTTGGTGCGTAAGCATTATAGCGAACCCGAATGATACTAAGATGCACTGGGAAAGTATCGGTGTAAACATAGTACCATTCCGGAACCCGAATGATTTTGGAGGGGGGAGCTATGTGATCCGAAAATTCCTAAAAGTTGACCCGGTTCTGCTAGGCGTGATTCTTATCCTGCTGCTGATCGGGATCATCATGACCTATAGTTCCAGTGCTGTGAAAGGCTACCTGTATTATGAGGATCCTTATCATTATTTTAAAGCGGACCTGCTGTGGGTAGCTCTGGGGCTTGCGGCCATGGGTGTCGCCGTCATGATTGATATCGCGTTTTTGCATAAGTGGGCGAAACCTATTTTATACGCAGCTTTGTTTCTGCTGATCCTGGTTAAGATCCCGGGAATCGGCAGGACAGTGAATGGTGCAACCCGCTGGATCGGACTTGGTCCGATGTCCATCCAGCCTTCCGAAGTAGCGAAACTGGCCATGGTGCTGATCATGGCGAGGTTCCTTACTGTAAACCCTTATCAAATCAAGTCATTTTGGAAGGGCATCATCCCGTCCCTGGCTCTGCTGGGTGTGGTCTGTGCCCTGATTATGCTGCAGCCTGATCTCGGTACAACGCTGGTAATTGCCGCTACTGTTTTCTTTATGCTTCTGGCCGCAGGGGCCAGAATGTGGCACATGGCAGGCCTTGGTTTGGCCGGGTTGGCCATGGTGGTTGCCGCGATTGCAGCTGCTCCGTACAGAATGCGCAGGATCTTTGCTTTCCTTGATCCGTGGGCTGATCCTTCAGGCAAGGGTTATCAGACGATCCAATCACTCCTGGCTCTTGGGCCTGGCGGATTATTCGGACTGGGACTCGGTCAAAGCAGACAAAAATTTCTTTATCTGCCTGAGAACCATACAGATTTTATTTTTGCCATGGTTGGAGAAGAGCTTGGTTTTGTCGGCGCCTCACTCGTTGTTCTGCTCTTTTTCCTTTTCATCTGGCGCGGCTTCCGGGCAGCGATGCTGGCACCGGAACCATTCCTTGGCTTGATGGCTGTGGGTTTGACATCTCTGATCGGGATTCAGGCCATGATCAATATGGGTGTGGTATCAGGTGTTTTGCCGGTAACGGGAATCACCTTGCCATTCCTAAGCTACGGGGGTACATCACTTTTATTTACAATGATCGGAGCCGGGCTGCTCTTGAATATTTCTGCGGCTGCGGGCAGATCTGAGGAGGTCTTTTAATTGCGGGTTATTGTAACCGGAGGCGGTACAGGTGGGCATATTTATCCTGCAATGGCAATCGCCAAAGCGCTGCAGGAGCGGCTGAATGATATCCGCATCCTGTACGTTGGAACAAGAAGCGGTATGGAAGCGAAGCTGGCTCCGGAAAACGGTCTTGAGTTCCGCGGGATATCCGGTCAGGGGATGCCGCGGCAGTTAAGTACCGAAGTACTGAAAGCAGCCGGCACGAACGTTAAGGCCTTATGGGAGACGAAAAGGATCTTGAAGGAGTTTGATCCTGATCTGGTAGTAGGGACCGGCGGTTATGTATCCGGTCCGGTGGTACTTACAGCAGCCTTTTTTGGCATTCCGACCGTTTTACATGAACAGAATGCTTTTCCGGGCAAGACCAATAAAATATTGGCCAGAATGGTCAAACGTATTTTGCTGACATTTCCGGAAAGTGAAAAATATTTTGGGGTTAAAGACAAGGTTAAGGTTGTCGGCCTGCCGGTCAGGGAAGAAATCGGCAAAATTGACCGCAAAGACGGAGCAAAGGCCTTTGATTTTGATCCCGGTAAAAAAACAATCTTGGTCACCGGCGGCAGCAGGGGCGCGCTGAGTATCAACCAAGCGCTGATTGGGCTCCTGCCAAAATTGGCCCCATACCCGGATGTCCAGCTGATCTGGGCAACCGGAACAGCGACGCATGATACGATTTTAAAGGAGCTTGAAACGCGTAACATTGACTGGCAAAGAAAACAATGGAAAGTCTTAGCCTACGTTGAGCATATACCGGAAGCTCTGGCCTGCTCTGATTTGTGCATCTGCCGGGCCGGGGCATCCACGCTGGCAGAACTCTCGGCTGCCGGGAAGGCCGGTATCTTGGTCCCGTACCCGTATGCGGCTGAAAATCACCAGGAATATAACGCCAGGGCTTTTGAAAATAAGGGAGCAGCTTGTGTTATTTTAGATAAGGAACTGAATACGGAGATTCTGTGGGACAATGTTCAAAAAGTACTGCTGAATCCGTTTAAGCTGGAAGAAATGGCAGCGCGGGCAAAGGAGGTATTTGCGCCCGGAGCTTTGGACTGCATTATTAATCTCTGCCTGCAGACTGCCTGGAAATAAACTTCTTTAACACTGCAAGCCGGATCAGCATAAGATATGCTGTAAGGAAAAGGGAAAGGAATATCATGTACTTACCGAACATAAAGGGTAGGATTGAAAAAGATTATCCTTTAAGAAAGCTGAATACCTGGAAAGTCGGCGGTATGGCCGAACTTGCTGTCTGGCCCCGGGACACTGAGGAACTGGTCTCCGTGATTGAGGGGTGCAGGAAGAATAACACACCGTTTCTGCTTCTGGGCCGGGGTTCAAATGTATTGCTGCCGGATCATGGATTCAAGGGTGTGGTGATTGTTGTTACAGCCATGGACAGCATTCGTTGGCAGGGGGAAGAAGTCACGGCCGAAGCAGGTTATTCCTTGATGCGTCTGGCCCGGGAGGCAGGAGAGAACAGCCTTAGCGGGCTCGAGTTTGCCTGTGGGATACCAGGGACACTTGGCGCAGCAGCAGCCATTAATGCTGGTGCTTATGGTGGGAAAATTGGTGATTTGGTTAAGAAAGTTAGTGTATTGACGGCCGAGGGAAAAATTGAAATGATACCGAAGGACCAGATTGCTTTTGGGTATCGCAGCAGTTCCCTTTTAGAAAAGGAATGCATTGTCCTGGAATGTACGCTGTCCCTCCATCCGGGGGATCAGGCCGTGATCCAGGCTCAGATGCAGGGTCTTATGGCCAAAAGAAAAGAGCATCAGCCATTGGAGTATCCCAATGCAGGAAGTGTATTCCGTAATCCTGCCGGAGACTCCGCGGGAAGGCTGATCGAGCAGGCAGGGTGGAAAGGACGCCGCCTTGGGGATGCTCAGGTATCTGAGAAGCATGCCAATTTCATTGTGAACAGAGGGAATGCCTCAGCCGCTGATATTTTAACGCTTATTCAGGTAATTCAAACAGATGTGTCCGAAAAATTTGATATTCAGCTCGAAACAGAAATACGCGTCATTTAATTGGCTAAAGGGGGAGGAGACATGACGATGGATCGTTATGTCATTACGGGAAAACAAAGACTTGAGGGAAGTATTCGGACCAGCGGAGCAAAAAACGCATCACTGCCGCTCATGGCAGCCGCCATTCTGGCCGATGGAAAAACAGAACTGCAGGGAATTCCTCATCTCACAGATATCCTTTGTATGGGCGAAGTTCTGAAAAGCCTTGGCTGTAAAACACAATTCAGCTCAAATGAACTGACCATTGATTCCTCTTCACTGAATGACTGCATTGTCGATGAAGCGTTAATGCGGAAAATGCGGGCATCCAACTTGATTTTAGGCCCGATGCTCGCACGAAACGGAAGGGTTAAAATATCCAGGCCGGGCGGCTGTGCGATTGGGACACGTCCGATGGATCAACATATTAAAGGGCTGCAGGAACTCGGCGTACGTGTTGAAGAGAGACATGGTTACATAGAGGCCATAGCGGGGAAACTCAGAGGCGGAGATGTCTACCTGGATATCCCGAGTGTCGGGGCTACGGAAAATATCATGATGGCTGCGGTTCTGACCGAAGGCACAACCATCATCCGCAATGCGGCCAGAGAACCGGAAATTGTTGACCTGCAGAATCTGCTGAATAAAATGGGGGCCAGGATCAGAGGGGCCGGAACGCACGTCCTGCGCATCGATGGCGTAGCGAGACTCAAGAGTACAGAACATGCGGTCATCCCTGACAGGATAGAAGCCGGGACGCATATGGTCGCTGCCGTTATGACAGGCGGAGACATCCTGGTGGAAAACGTGGTTCCCGAACATATCAGCCCTATTATTGCCAAACTGCGCCAGGGAGGGGCTGAAGTAATCCCTTATGGAGACAGTGTCAGGGTACGTCAAAAAGGACAGTTTAAAGCGCTCGAAATAAAAACGCTGGTCTATCCGGGATTCCCGACCGATATGCAGCCGCAGTTCATGGCACTGTTAACGATTGCTGACGGAACAAGTATTGTCTCCGAGACGATTTTTGAAAACCGCTTCCAGCATGTCGCTGAGCTGAGACGGATGGGAGCCAGGATTACTGTTGAGGGGAGAACGGCAATTATTAACGGCCGGTCCAACCTCGAAGGTGCGTTTGTGGAGGCGACTGATTTGCGTGCCGGAGCGGCTCTCTTTCTGGCTGCTTTGGCTGCTGAAGAGGGTACAGTTCTGGAGAGGATTGATCATATTGACCGGGGTTATGAAGAACTCGAGGAAAAATACAGGACTTTGGGAGCAAAAATACAGCGGGTTGTCAAACAATAGTGTTGCACCTTACCAGGCGGATAATGTAAAATAGATAAAACAAGAGCAGGAGAGGAAGATTTTGGCTCAAACCAGATCAAATACATTTTGGATCTATGCAGCGGCTTTGATCTGTCTCATTGCTGTAGGGCTTTATATGTTTTCCAAATCAGATTTTTTTAACGTGAAGGAAGTCAGGACAGTAGGATTAAGCAATGTCACCGAGAATGAAGTATTGCAGCTTTTGGGAACCGTAAAAGGTGAGAATATTTTTTTGACCGATACCGAAGCTCTGGCGATGAAGGTCAAGCTTCATCCGCTGATTGATCAGGCGCAAGTGGAAAAGGAACTGCCGGCAACGCTGGTGATCAAAGTACAGGAACGTGTACCGGCCGCAATGATCTTAAATAGCGACGGGGTTGTCGTCGTGGATCTGCAGGGCGTCATTCTGAAATTTTATGATTCCTGGCCCGCGGAAGACAATCCAGTGTTGACTGGAATCAAAGTTCCGGAAACAATCGGGCCCGGGCAAAAGATTGACAATACAAATTTACACAAGGCCCTTCTTTTGCTGGGACAAACCCCTGCGGAACTACTGCCGCTGATTGGAGAGGTTCACAGCACAACGGACGGGCAAATAAGCCTTTATATGACCTCCGGTATTGAAGTGAAAATAGGATTTGACACCGAGTTTACAGAAAAGATGAAGCTGCTTCAGGAACTGTTAAACAGTGAAGAATACAAAACCGTGGAAAAAGCTATTCAATATATTGATTTAACGGCAGGGAAACCTGTTTTAGGAAGATAGCGGGGGATAGATTATGTGGCTGCTGCCTGTTTTTGGATTGATTCTTGGACTATTAATTGGTTTTATAAGTCCGTTCAGTATTCCAGTGGACTATACCAAATATTTTTCAGTAGCGATTTTAGGCGCGCTGGACTCAGTCATGGGCGGTATAAGGTCCTATCAGGAAGATCATTTTGACAGTACGATCTTCCTCAGCGGTTTTATCGTCAATATCATTATGGCCAGCCTGCTGGCATTTATCGGGGACAGAATAGGCGTCGACCTGTATCTTGCTGCCGTGGTGGCCTTTGGCACCAGATTATTCCAAAACATCAGTATTATTCGCCGGCATATCATCAATAGATATCATAAAACCTGATTGGAACAAAAAAATTTAAATATTATGACGGAAAAAGAGGAGTAATAGTTTCTCATCTCGAACTCATATAGTTGGGTTGACGATTAACCGTTTGCATCGGAAAAACATAACCAATAGATGAGGACTAGAATAAGGAGAGGCAGGGGAAAAGATGCTCGAATTCATTAGTGATGAGATGCAGTTTGCACGGATCAAGGTAATAGGAGTCGGCGGCGGCGGAAACAATGCCGTAAATAGAATGATTTCCGTTGGTCTTAAAGGAGTAGAGTTCATCGGGCTGAATACAGATGCTCAGGCGCTTCAAATGTCCAGAGCAGCTGAAAAAATACAAATCGGCATTAAACTCACCAAAGGACTCGGTGCAGGAGCTAATCCGGAAATCGGTCACAGTGCGGCCGAAGAGAGCCGCGACGAGATTGCCAAAGCGCTGCTTGGTGCCGATATGGTTTTTGTTGCCGCCGGTATGGGTGGTGGAACAGGAACGGGAGCCGCTCCCGTTGTTGCCGAGATCGCCAGGGAAATTGGAGCCTTGACAGTCGGCGTTGTTACTAGGCCTTTCTCGTTCGAGGGACGCAAAAGAGCCATGCAGGCTGAAAGAGGAATCCTTGAACTGAAGGAAAAGGTTGATACGCTGATTACCATTCCAAATGACAGACTCTTGCAGGTTGTCGATAAACATACGACGGTCCAGGAAGCCTTCAGCATTGCTGATGACGTACTGCTGCAAGGCGTACAGGGAATTTCCAACCTGATCACGATTCCGGGACTTATCAACCTTGACTTTGCCGATGTCAAGACCATCATGTCCGATACCGGTTCGGCACTGATGGGTATTGGACAGGCTTCCGGAGAAAACAGAGCGGTCGATGCCGCCCGTAAGGCAATTTCGAGTCCGCTGCTTGAGACCTCGATTGAAGGCGCGAAGGGTGTTCTGCTGAATATCACCGGTGGTCCAAGCCTGACCCTGCTTGAAGTCAACGAAGCTTCCGAGATTGTTGGTGAAGCAGCCGATCAGGAAGCCAACATTATCTTCGGCGCAGTCATTGATGAAAACCTAAAAGATGATGTCCGGGTAACGGTCATCGCCACAGGCTTTGACCAGCGGTCCAGCTTCGTCAAAAAAGTAAAGAACCCGCAGGAAACAGCCAAGATGGATGACTACAATCCATTCAAGGATCACGTGGATATTCCGAATTTCCTGAAGTATAAAAGATAAACATTAATTTTTAATCATAAAAGTTGGTTCTATTCAACGTTGAAGGCGTCTCAATAAGGCGTCTTTTTTGCTATCCTTATTAACTCAGAAAACTGCCGAAAGGCTGATCAGGCTCTTAAAAGAAAACGACTCCGGAAGAATACCGGCACAACATAGCAAATTACAGATACCCACTCACCACCGCCAGGCATGTCCCAGAATCTGAGGCGCCTCAGATTCTGGGACATGCCGTTAAGAAGATGTTTTACACACTTGCGACCAATCCATATGAAGTCATATAAGCTAAAATCCAGCTTCTTCGCTGTTACTGTGCTTCATAACCCCGATGCCGCCGTAAAGCTTATCAATCAAATCATTTGGATCTGGTCTGCACGCCACATTTCGCTCTCGGCAGATAGCGCCCTCCCTGGCGAGTCGCTCTTTACCATCCATGGCATCGCGACATTAGGCCATCTGTGGCCGCATTTAATTTAAATACCTTGTCCTCGTACTAAAAAACATTATATTTCCTTTGGCATTCGGGAGGAAGTATTGGGGGTTAAAATACCTTGAGCCAAGCCATTAAACATTAGTTCGTTATATAAGGCAGCCAGTTCATCTATGGGTATTTTCATACCATTTTTTATCCAATATATGACAATACCGACATTTGCCGATAGACTATATTCTAAAATTAATTCGTAATGGTCTTTATTTATGTTAATTTCCTTATCACGTAATAATACATTATCAAGGAGTACAAGTTTTACGTAATCTTTGATTTTATTAATAAACGAAATGTCACCGGTTGGGCCGAGAAGGGCTTCAAAATACAAGTGATGCTTTTGTATATAGGCAAGTATACTACTGAAAGCATTTCTTGCTATATGAGGGTCTCTTATTATAATGATATCTTTGCTAAACTCAAGAAAAATTTCTTTCATACCATTCAGCAACTCATTTTCAATTTGCTCACGTAAATCATAAATATCCTGGAAATGAAGATAGAATGTTCCCCTATTAAACCCGACTCGAATGCAAAGCTCCTTAATACTCATTTTATCAATCATTTTATAATGATTTAACGCAATGAAAGCATCCATGAAAATACGTTTTGTCTGAATGGACTTTTTTGGTCCAGCGATTCCCGTCATAAAAACCACTCCTATGTAACAATTAGGGAGATACGCGGAAATATAAACATTTTCAAATGATCTGTTGATTGATCACGGTAATCTTCTATGATATTTTTATAATAAATCAACACTGTGTTGATTTCAATAGCAGTGTAGGTGAATTACATAGCCTAAGAACATAGCCTAAGATTACAGCCTAAAAAAGAAAATAGGGAAAGGGTTGAGATGATGGAAATTATTGCTGGTATTTTAAAACAAAAAATATTGTGGATTGGATTAGCAGTGGTGGTTCTATTTGCATCGGTGCTGACAATTGCACTTTTAGGATCAACGATTAATGCTGAATTGAAAGGTGCGCCTATGGCTTTAGTTTTGCAGGATGAGGGAGTAGCCTTGCAGTCCGGAGTAGAATTGAATTTGGGGCAAAAAATAGCAGACTCGGTCATGACATCAACCGGCAGCCAGGACAACGCAACCTTTAAGTGGACGATTCTCACTGACAAAAATGAGGCGATGGATGCAATGAATGATCAGAAATATTATGGTGCTTTGATTATTCCAAAGGACTTTAGTAAAAAGGTGATGTCTGTCACAAGTGCAAACCAGACGCCTGGTGAAGTTGAGGTATATATCAATAACGGAATGAGTCAAACCGTTGCCAATATTTTGACGCAGGTTATGGCAAAAATGGAGACGGGTATCAATGACCAATTAAGAACACAGCTGGCAGCTCAGCTAGCCAGCGCTACGAAACAAACTCCGGAGATCGGTCAAAGTCCGTCAGAGCAAACCAGTCAAACGGCTTCGGCCCAAGCCGCAGCAATGCAAGCGCAGAGGCAAATGATGCAAAATCTGCAGCAGAATACGCTCGTAAGTTTTACAATTGACAAAGTTAACGTTATTCCCGATCACAGTGCCAATGGTAATGCACCTGTTTCTGTCACAATGCTGGCTTGGATGACCGGCTTAATATCATCCATACTCCTCTTTTTTGTGATAAAGAAAGTTGAGCCAACTAAAAAAACGGAAAAGGCGCTTACGATTGGAATACAGATCGTTTGTGCCATTGCGTTTTGCTTCATTGCTTCGTTGGTTATCTTGATTGTTGGAAACGGTTTATTGAAAATGACGGTTCCGAACAGTTTTGAGTTCTGTTTATATTTTACACTGATAAGCTTCAGTTTCTTCCTAATGCAGTCAATGCTGGTAAACGGATTAGGTGCCCAGGGAATTGTACTTGTCATGCTGGTATTCTTTTTTTGGGCTGCCAATGATTTCTCTGCCTTATGAAATGCTTTCCTCTGCGTCAAAGTTTTGGTTATATTCCTGGATGCCTTTACGCTTTGGCGTAGAGGTGATGCGGGATTTCTTCTATTTTGCCGGTACCAATATGATTAAACCCATGACATGGTTATTGTCGGCCGGAGCTATATGCTTGGTTCTATCCTTCCTCTCCGTGTTTATGCCTGTTAA
Organism: Dehalobacter sp. TBBPA1; assembly: GCF_040931655.1. Lineage (NCBI taxonomy): Bacteria > Bacillati > Bacillota > Clostridia > Eubacteriales > Desulfitobacteriaceae > Dehalobacter > Dehalobacter sp. TBBPA1. The sequence goes on from NZ_CP162385.1 coordinate 795,175, forward strand.
AAAAAGCAAAACTTCAAATCTAGGGTTTTAAACAGAGATCCTAAAATTATACCTAAAATTTTGCTGGCTTTTCATTCAACGATAGAAGAAGGCGGTGTTGCGTAACTACTTTTTTGTAGTTTTGCGGCACCGCCATGTATTTTTTGATAACCGAAGAGCTTCCAAGCGCTTGGGAATTTTGGGGCAGGTCTTTTTCACATAGTCACCTTAATAAAAATAAAATGGTGGTAAGCTTATAAAAACGATAATGCCCAGAACTTACTAGAAAAAATAAGGATAATTAACATGGAAGGGGGCAGCTCCAATGAGCTTTCGGCTAACTAGAACGCTCAGGCTAGGAATGCGTGGTAATGATATCAGACAGCTGCAAATTGCGCTGATCGAACTGGGCTATGATCCAGGAACTCCAGATGGTATCTTTGGTCCCCGTACCCAATCAGCAGTAATGGCCTTTCAGCAAAATAACGGGCTGGTACAGGACGGAATTGTAGGTCCGGTAACGACAGCAGCTTTAAGCAGAACCCTTACTGAACCTGCTTTTCTCAAAGTCGGTTCCAGAGGTCCGGAAGTTGCTACACTGCAGTCAATCCTTAAAGAACTCGGCTATGGCCCAGGAATGGCTGATGGAGTATTCGGGTCTAAGACCAGGGAAGCTGTGATCGCTTTCCAAAGAGATTATAGACTTATCCCAGATGGTGTTGCAGGACCGCAGACCTTTACAGCTTTAGATCAGGTAATCCGCAGCAAGACAAGGTAGTTTCTACAAACGTTAATATTTAGTGCACTGCCACCCATATGCTGGTGGTTAATTTAGCGACCACATACATTGAATCCCAGAGGTTTTGGCATGTCAGCAAGGATTAAAGCGAGCAGCTGCGAGAACGTGCAAGCGGGGTGCTTTGGGCAAGGCTGATACCCCGAAAAAGAAAAAAAAACCAAATATCCCCCATAATCTGTATTCCCTTAGCCAAAAAAATCGCATCCCAAGCCCACGTAAAGCGACAGGATTTCTCTCTGTGCAGAGGTATAATTTGTTAATGAAATGACTTCGCGCAGAAAGGATTTCGGGTATGGTCTACCTGGATATTATTCTGTTCATCAATGGGGCTATGGATGCTTTTTTGTTGGTTTTTACGGCCCATCTGCTTCGAAAAAAGATTCAGGTTCGAAATCTACTGGGAGCAGTTCTTCTTGGCGAGCTGCCAATTGTATTCATCATCTTTGGTCCCTCGTTGGTCATCGCTGTTTCCAGAATCCTGATTCCTGTTGGCATGGTCGCAGTAGCTTTAAAGACCAAAACAATCCCTGATCTGGCTAAAGGACTCCTGTATTTCAGCCTTCTGGCATCCTTAAGCGCCGGAATCTATTATGCGCTGGCGGGTTGGCTTGGGTTGGAAGGCACAGGGCTGGCTTTAAAGGATTTATGGGTCCTGCCTGTGATTGCCCTGATTCTGACCGCAGGATGCCAGGTCTGGGAGAAAATCCAAAAAACGACGTTATTTCTCGACAATGTGTGCTACGAGGTTGAGCTGTCTTTTGAGAATGGCCGGCAGGCACAGATTAAGGCACTGCTGGATACCGGAAACGAACTGCGGGACCCGCTGACCGGGACACCTGTGATGGTCGTGGAAGAAAAAGCTGTGGCCCAGGCCCTACCGGAAGAAATTCAAAGGTTTCTGCTTATGCCCTGGAGGGAAAGTGCCAACCCCTGGACTTATATCTGGAACAGTGAAGACCCCTGTATACAAAAAATGGTGTTCATCTCCGCCAGGGGAATCAATGGCCAAACCTGGCTGCCGGGAATCCGGCTCGGATCTGTTAAGATCCGTCAGGGGGAAAAAGTATGGGAACATGCCGTTACCGCCGCCTTGGTCCCGCATGGTCTGAATTCGGAAGGTAAATTTGTGGCCCTGCTGCATCCGGAACATATTCAAATGCCAGTTGGCAAGGAGGAGATCGCCTGATGAACCGCATCAAACAGTACTATAGGGCAGTAATGTCGGCATTTAAGAGAAAATTAATTTTTTTGTCCCTGAAACTGCATCGGGTAAGGGAGGTCTTTTATGTCGGCAGCAGCGAAGCCCTGCCGCCCCCGCTGCGCCTGGAAGAAGAGGAGTATCTGATCACGAGACTCGAGCATGGGGACCTTTCGGTGAAAGATATGCTGATCGAGCGCAACCTAAGACTGGTTGTTTATATCTCCCGCAAATTTGAGAACACGGGAATCGGTATCGAGGATTTGGTTTCGATCGGGACGATCGGTTTGATTAAAGCGGTCAACACCTTTGATCCCGCCAAGAAAATCAAGCTGGCCACTTACGCTTCCCGCTGTATTGAAAATGAAATTCTAATGTATCTGCGCAGAAATAATAAAATAAGGACAGAGGTTTCTTTCGATGAACCTCTAAATATCGACTGGGATGGCAATGAGCTGCTTCTGTCCGATGTACTGGGAACGGAGAACGATATCATCTCGCGCCCGATCGAAGAGGAAGTCGACAGGCAGCTGCTGGATCTCGCTATGGGCAGTCTGAGTGAGCGGGAAAAGCTGATTATGGAGCTTAGATTCGGCATGGGCGGATGCGAAGAAAAGACGCAAAAGGAGGTGGCTGACCGCCTCGGGATCTCGCAATCATACATATCCAGACTCGAAAAGCGCATCATACGCAGACTGCGGAAAGAATTTGTCCGGCTGGAATAACGATTTGGAATAACTTGTCTGCTGTCAGGGCATACTCTCCAGAGAATAACCATGAAAAACCACATCTGGAGGGTATTTTAATGGTCTTAAACAAGGTTGAGATCTGCGGAGTGAATACGTCCAAACTGCCCGTCTTAAGTGGTGCCAAGATGAAAGAACTGTTCTTGAAATTTCAGGCCGGGGACAAGTCGGCCCGCGAACAGCTGGTCCGGGGAAATCTTCGCCTGGTACTCAGCGTGATTCAGCGGTTCAGCAATAGAGGGGAGCATGTGGACGACCTTTTTCAGGTAGGCTGTATCGGCCTGATGAAGGCGATCGACAATTTTGATCTTGGTCAGAATGTCAAGTTTTCTACCTACGCTGTCCCCATGATTATTGGGGAGATACGGCGCTATTTAAGGGATAACAATCCGATCAGAGTCAGCAGATCTTTACGGGATATCGCCTATAAAGCCCTGCAGGTTCGGGACAAGTTGGCATCGGAGTGCTCGCGGGAGCCAACAATCAATGAGATTGCCGAGAGACTGGAAATCTCCCATGAAGATGTTATTTTTGCGCTCGATGCAATTCAGGAACCCGTATCTCTCTTTGAACCGATCTATCATGACGGCGGCGATCCGATTTTTGTCATGGATCAGATCGGTGATGACAAACAGTCGGACAAACTTTGGCTGGAATCAATTGCGATCAAGGAAGGTATGGGCAAACTCGGAGAAAGGGAAAAGAAGATTATCTCGCTGCGCTTCTTCCAGGGCAAAACCCAGATGGAAGTGGCCGAAGAAATTGGGATATCCCAGGCACAGGTCTCACGCCTTGAGAAAGCCGCTTTGAAGTATATGCGCAAGCATGTCTGAGTCCCAAATAGGCATTGGCCTAAAAATATCTTATCAAAACATCTCGCTGCTTTTAAAGTGTCATGATTGCACCCCCTCCTCATATGATAGTAAGTGAGAGGAGGGGCTTTGCCATGAGAGTCTCTGAATTGAGGGTACTCGATATTATCAACATAGAGGACGGGCGGCGCTTAGGGCCAGTCATCGACCTTGATCTGGATTTGGAAAAAGGGGTTGTGAAAGGCATCATTATCATGGCTTCCTCCCGGGCGAAAGGCTTCTTTGGCAACGGGAGGACGGGTGACGTGTTTGTTCCTTGGGAAAAAGTGATCAAGATCGGTATTGATGTAATCCTGGTCGACGGCAGGGATTTAATCAATATCAACTATTAAGCATTGTAAAAGAGCTGTATTCAAAGGTTTTTTTCGATATAATCAATAGAAATGATTTAAGGTTTGGCTGCAATGAGGTATAATCATATGGCATGGAAAAAACAAACGGTCAGCGGACTGGCTTACCTGACAATTCCCAGATGGTCCGTTCACGGAGTAACCGCCGTATTCTCGACCAGGGACGGGGGCGTCGGCAGCCCGCCTTATTCCTCTTTGAATCTGGCTTTGCATGTCGGTGATACGATTGATGATGTTATACATAACAGACGGATGTTTCTGGCCGGAATAGGGCGGTCGCTGGAAGACTGTGTTGCCGCTGAACAGGTTCACGGCACTGCTGTACGGTTTGTAACAGAAAAGGACCGGGGCAGGGGTATGCGGGATTTGGTATCGGCGTTGCCTTCCTGCGATGGAATGCTGACAGCGCAGGACGTAGGGCTGCTAACTTTTTATGCGGATTGTGTGCCTATTTTCTTTTTTCATCCGCGCAGCAGAATCATCGGGCTTGCGCATGCCGGCTGGAGAGGAACGGCAGCCAATATCGTCCAAGAAATGGTGAACGGGATGATTCAAGCCGGAGCTGATGCGGAAGAATGTTTGGCCGCGATCGGCCCCTGCATCGGACCCTGCTGTTATGCTGTTGGAGATTCTGTCGCTTCAATATTTCGAGAAAAATGGAATGAACCTTCCGTGCTTTCAGAAACAGCACCGGGTGAGTACCGTCTCGATTTACAGGAAGCAAACCGTCAGTTGTTGATCTCCGCCGGAATTCGCGCAGAGAATATATTGACCGCTCAAATGTGCACATCTTGTCATGCCGGAGAATTCTTTTCTTACAGGAGAGAAGGGATAACCGGCAGGATGGCCGCTTATATCGGATTCTCATAAGTACTGTTTTTAAGAGGAATGATAATGGCTAAAAAAACCAGAAAAAGATTTAATGTATTTTTTATGATATTGGTTTTATCTATCATTGGTCTATTCCTTTGGGATTACCGGTCATCGTGGATTGCGGGCTCACTTTCGTTTGAGACTGTTCATCAGGGCCTTGTACAACACGAGAAAACGGTGAAGGCCGTATTTGCCAATACGGAAACCGTATTGACGGCACCGGCTGAAGGAACCGTTGTACTGGTTGGCGAGGAAGGAAAAAGATTTAAAAAAGGTGAGTCAGTAGCCCGGGTGATCCCTGCCGGAGTAGGACATGAACAATCCGACTCAGGAATATGGATAAGTGCGCCGGTTTCGGGCCTGTTTTATTCGCAGCGGGACGGGCTGGAACAGATCATGACACCGGAAAATTTGATGAATATGGATCTGGACAGATTATTGGCCCAGACGCAAAATAACGGAACAGAAACAGAGCAGACAGAGACTGCCCAGGAGAACACCAAGGAGAACAGTCAGCCCGCAGATAACAGTCAGAATACCATAGTCAGTCTGCATTCCCCAATCGGCAAGATGGTGAACAACCTTTATCCGAGCTGGGTGTTTGTGTATTTGGGAATCCAGGATTCCCTGGCAGTTGGAGATGTCGTTGCGTTTGTGATTGATGACGAAGAATACTATGGTACGGTCATGAAACTTTCGGCGCAGCCCGGAGGAGCAGTCATCCGCTTTAGTCAATATGTACAAGGGACTGAGGAGAATAGGATACGCGAAATTGCTTGGAGATTCAAGTCCCCGACCAAAGGTTTGGTCGTTCCGGCCAGTGCCTTGTGCACTTCCGGTGAGGAGAAAGGGGTCTATGTCCTGGAGGATGGCGTGATCCGCTACCAGGGTGTCATCGTCAAGGACAGCAACGAGAATTTAGTCTGTGTCGAAGGCCTTCCGGAGGGTGTCCAGGTCGTCGTTAATCCGAGAGAAGGCATTGAAGGCATGTATGTAAAGTCCTAATTTTAAAAATGTCAATAAATTCAGCCATTTCCTGCATAAAAAGCAGGGAAATCAAGGAAAATGTAGAACATATAAATGATCATACGCCAACACAGGCGGCAGGAGTCCAATGAGTATCATCAATAACATTTCGGAAGTACAGCAAAAAATTGCGGCAGCCGCTGCGAGAGCAGGCCGCAGCCCGAAGGATATCGCACTTCTGGCCGTATCCAAGACAGTGCCTGAAGACAGGATCATGGAGGCATACAGGGCGGGTTTAAGGGCTTTCGGGGAAAATAAAGTGCAGGAGTGGCAGGCCAAGCACCTCTTGTTGCCGCAGGATTGCCAGTGGCATCTCATTGGCCGTCTGCAGACGAACAAGGTAAAATACCTAGACGATAGCATCGCCTTGATTCATTCGCTGGACCGCTTTGCTCTGCTGGAGAAGCTGAATCTGGAAGGGGAAAAACGTCAGATTCGATGGAAGACGCTTGTCCAGGTCAATGTTGCGAGGGATGAGGCCAAAGCCGGTCTCGAGATTGAAGAACTTCGGGACTTTATGGATAGCGTGCACGACTTTCCCTATGTGACAGTTCATGGGCTGATGACGATTGGTGCCCTTGATGCCGGACCCGGAGAAACAAGAGAGTATTTCCGGAAACTCAGGGAGGTCCGAGACGATTTACTGACGAAAGGTCTCGGAGGGCCTGAAGGTCTTCCCCACTTGTCGATGGGGATGAGCCAGGATTATGAAATTGCGGTTGAAGAGGGCGCAACGATTGTCCGGGTCGGAAGTACGATTTTCGGGCACAGGAATTAACATATTTTACATAAAACTTATAAAAAATTAAAAATCATGGAGGATGAAAATGGCAAAGATACTTGACAAATTTATAGGTATTATGGGTTTTGGGGACGATGAGGACGATTTCGAACCTGAAGAATTAGAAGAAGAGTATTCCGGAAGAGCGGAGAAGTCCAGAAACAGCAGTTTTAGAGATAGTGCGCTCAGAGAATCAGCTCCGAGCGAATCCTTCAGCAGGGAAACATACAAAGACAATGCCCTGAAAAGAAAACAAGCTTCTGTGGTCAGCATTCATACCCAAAAGCAGGTAAGGGTCATCGTCGTAGAGCCGGTTTCTTTTGAGGAAGCCCAGGGAATTGCCGAGCATCTTAAAGCCCGCAAATCAGTTATTCTGAACCTGGAACGGACCGACGGTCATCTGTCCCAGCGGATCGTTGATTTTATCAGCGGTACGACCTATGCTTTAGGTGGAAATATGCAGAAGGTTGGCAATGGTATTTTCCTGTTTGTCCCCAATAATGTGGACATTAGTGGCGAGCTGAATTACAAAACGACCGAACGGGATATCCTCTGGCCTAAAATCAACAATTAACCGGAACATTCACCATCGGCATTAATCTTGGGGGGGTAATCAGAATTACGATTCTTTATTGGAGTTACGCAATTATCGACAAGGTCCTTCTGATCCTGGAATGGCTTGTAATCATACGCTGTATTTTATCTTGGATACCTCATTCGCCAAGTAATCAATATATTCGGATTATTTACGATATCACTGAACCACTTTTAAGGCCTTTTCGAAAAATACGGTTTGGCAACCAGGCAATGATGGTGGATTTTGCCCCTTTTTTTGCTGTCCTGGCCATCGTGCTGATTAAAAGTGTGGTTCTTGCGCCGCTTTATGCGCTTATTGCCAAGCTCATTATCTAGAACAGAAGAAACGTCCAGCAAATGCGGCGAGATATTGAATATCGCAAATAGAAAACTCGTCCTGAGACGAGTTTTCCGTATTCTCAACCGAATGCCCTTTATCCATGATGGATTCTACACCGTGAAGGCCATTTAAACGCCTTTACACTTCCTGGTCCGTCGCGGGGTTTGACTTCGTATGGTAAAATAATTCTAGTATTCCCATTACCAGATCTGCCGGGGATCGGAATCTTTGAAGACAAAGAGGTTTTTTGAATCTTAAACGTACGGAATGCAGGATATCTGCAGCTATCTGGTTTATAATAGAAACATGAAAGTATTGCGGTCATTTATGTCGGAAAGCTTTTGATAAGCAGTTGTTGCGAGTATGGACCATGGAGCAATCATGCAAACAAATATGGAGGAGTGAACGTCATGCGTACATTTTCTGTTCCGGTTGGAATATCCAATCGACATCTTCATCTTTCTGAGGAACATATGAAACAGCTTTTTGGCGAAAACAGTATACTTACCATAAAGAAAGACTTAAGTCAGCCTGGACAGTTTGCGGCTGAAGAAACCGTAACGCTGATCGGCCCCAAAGGGAAACTGGAAGGGGTTCGGGTTCTGGGACCTACCCGGGATGAGACCCAGGTGGAGCTTGCTGTGACAGATGCGATTAAACTGGGATTAAACATTTCGGCAAGAGATTCCGGCAATACCGAAGGGACACCCGGTATTGATATAGCAGTCGGAGATAAAAAAGTAAGTCTGGAACGCGGAGTCATTGCTGCGATGCGTCATATCCATGCCAGTGAAGACGATGCGCTGCAGTATGGCATCAAGGATAAGGATATGGTGAAAGTGCTTTTTGAAGGACCTCGTGGCGGCATTCTTCATAACGTTTTGGTCAGAGTAAAATCAACCTATGCATTGGATCTGCACATTGATACCGATGAAGCGAATGCGCTGGGGCTTAAAAACGGAGATACCGGAACGGTAATCATTGAGGATTAATGATTCATTAGATGGAGGGTAACCTTTTGCCATTCTTATATACCTGGGTAACACTGATCATTGTCTTAGTCTTAGACCGTCTCAGTAAATGGGCCGTTCAAAGTAATATGATGCTGGGAGAAAGCCAGGCCGTAATCCCGGGCTTTTTCCATCTGACCTATATTTTGAATCCCGGTGCGGCCTTTGGCATGCTGCAGGGCCAAAAGTGGGCGCTGGTCACTGTTTCTGTAATTGTTCTTGCCGCCCTGTTCTATTTTCAAAGAAAAGTGCCGCAGAGACAAAAGCTTATGCGGGTAAGCATGGGGCTGATCGGGGGGGGAGCGCTTGGCAATCTCTGGGACCGATTGCTTACCGGAAAAGTGATTGATTTTCTTGATTTCAGGGTCTGGCCCTATATTTTCAATATCGCCGACAGCATGATTGTCATCGGCGGTATCTTGTTGATTATTCTTTTGATGCGAATGAAAGAGGATACAAATGACGAATCACCATTTTGAAGAAGAAACGCAGGATCATTTTATTGAGGAGCCGGATAGTGAGGAATGGCAGTTTGTTCAGGCAGCTCCCGGCCAGCGGCTGGATACCGCGCTGGCGGAATGCACCTCACTGAGCAGAAGTTATCTACAAAACCTTATCCAGCAAGGATGCGTGCTTGTCAATAGCCAGTCTAGGAAGGCCAATTACCGGGTTCAGGAAGAAGACCGTGTTGAGATCAGTATTCCTCCTGCGCAGAAGCTGGATGTTCTACCTGAAGAATTACCGCTGGATATTGTGTATGAAGACGATGATCTTCTTGTGGTCAATAAACCTCAGGGCATGGTGGTGCATCCTGCTCCTGGTGCGTGGAGCGGAACGCTGGTCAACGCACTGCTGTATCACTGCCAAAACCTTTCCGGGATTAATGGTGTCATCCGCCCGGGAATTATTCACCGGATCGACAAAGATACTTCCGGGCTGTTGGTCGTTGCTAAAACGGATGACGCGCATCATCATCTTGCCCATCAGATTAAAGAGCACAGTGTTGGACGAAGCTACAGGGCTGTCGTTCACGGGCTGATGTCGGAACCGTCGGGAACTGTGGATGCACCCATTGGCAGAGATCCAAAGGATCGTAAGAAAATGGCGGTTGTTTTTAAGAATTCCCGCAATGCGGTGACGCACTATTATGTACTGGAACGATTTATGCAATTTACCGAGATCAAAGCGGTGTTGGATACAGGAAGGACCCACCAGATCAGAGTACATATGGCCTATTTGAAACATCCTGTGCTGGGAGACCCACTTTACGGGCCAAAAAAAAATCCTTTTGGCATGACTGGGCAGGTTCTTCATGCCGAGACACTGAGTTTTATTCATCCGAGGACCGGAGAAAAGATGACATTTACGGCAGATCCACCCGAATCATTTCGGGACGTTCTGGAAAAGCTAAAGAATAGCGATTGACATTTGGTGCATAGTACACTAAACTAAATTATAATAAAATTGAATCAGTTGCCTTTAAAATTGTCCCGTGAGGCAGGTAAGGCAGATAAAATGTTGTACGTGAAGTATGGCTGTCTGCTCCTGCAGGCAGCTTTATTATTTTTGAAAGAAGGCGAACTCAAATGGAAGGTACGCCAAAAAACAGGATCATGGATGCGGACGGGATCCGCAGAGCGATTAGCAGGATATCCCATGAAATCCTGGAGAAGAATCAGGGAACGAAAGATCTTGCCCTGATCGGGATAAGGACGAGGGGAGTCCCTTTAGCGGAACGCATTAAGGAAAGGATTGCAGAATTTGAGGGTGTATCGATTCCTCTCGGGCTGCTTGATATCACACTTTATAGAGACGACCTGAGTACGATTGATATTCAACCTGTGTTGCATGAGACCAAAGTGCCATTCAGCTTAGATGGGAAAATCGTCATTTTGGTCGATGACGTTTTATTTACCGGCCGTACAGTCAGAGCAGCGCTCGATGCGCTGCTGGATCTTGGAAGACCATCGAAAATCCAACTGGCCGTTTTGGTAGACCGGGGGCACCGGGAACTGCCGATCAGGGCCGATTATGTCGGCAAAAATGTTCCGACTTCCAGCAGGGAAATTGTTTCTGTGTGCCTGGAAGAAACGGATGGAAGTGAAGAAGTATTCCTACAGGAAAAAACATAACGAACATTTTGAGTCCAACCCTTTAAATGTTATCCTGAGAGATAGCCAAGGGAAAGCGAGAAAGTTGATTATTCAATTCCTCCTGCCCTTTGGCTGGAGGAATTTTTAATGATTGATGGGAGGCGTACGCATGAATTGGAAGCACAAGGACCTGCTTGATCTGGACATACTGACAGCGGAAGAAATCAAACATATCTTGAAGACTGCGGCTCCGATGAAAGAGATTCTAGCAAGACCCAATAAGAAATTACCGACACTCAGAGGAAAATCTGTGGTGATGCTTTTTTATGAAAACAGCACCCGGACCAGGACTTCCTTCGAGACTGCAGCCAAAATCCTTGGAGCAGATACGTCAAATATTGCAGTTGCCCAAAGCAGTGTAAGTAAGGGAGAAACCCTTCTGGATACAGCGAAGACCCTTCAGGCCATGAAAGTTGATTTGGTAGTCATCAGGCATGGCAGCTCAGGGGCGGCAGAGTTCCTCGCCGACGAGCTTTCAGCCGGCGTGATCAATGGCGGTGACGGCCAGCATGCCCATCCGACTCAGGCCTTGCTGGACTTTTTTACGATGCAGGAAAGACTGGGCGAACTTCAAGGCAAGAAAATTGTGATTGTCGGCGATGTGCTGCACTCTAGAGTTGTGCGGAGCAATGTCCTCGGACTGAAAAAACTTGGTGCGGAAGTCGTTTTGGTTGGCCCGCCGACGCTGCTGCCATCGGAAATGAATTACCTTGGTGTGAAGACCTCTTACGATTTGGATAAAGAACTGCCCGGGGCCGATGCGGTGATGGCTCTCCGTCTTCAGTTGGAAAGGCAGCAAAGCGGCCTCTTTCCGTCAATCCGGGAATACAGCAGGTTATACGGTCTTAGCCTGGAAAGGTTAAAACAAACCGGCAAAGATACCATTATCATGCACCCCGGTCCGATGAACAGAGGTGTCGAGATTACGAGTGATTTGGCTGACAGTGTGCAGTCTGTGATTGAAGAGCAGGTCACCAACGGTGTTGCCGTTCGGATGGCTTTGATTTACTTGTTGATAGGAGGGACAGGCAGTGTTGTGGATTAAGAATGCGTATGTGATTGACCCGGCCCAAAGATTGTCCGGGATCAATGATGTCTTGGTTAAAGATGGCGTTATTGTGAAATCAGCCAGGAGCCTGCAGCCTGCAGACGTTCTGGAAGCGCTGGAAGCCCAGAGGCTTGACGATGTGCTACAGGTTGAGGGGGAAGGAAAATATTTGTTCCCCGGTCTAATTGATGTGCACGTGCATCTCCGCGAACCCGGTCAAGAGGAGAAGGAAGATATCCGTAGCGGTTCCAGAGCTGCGATAAAAGGAGGATTTACCTCGATACTCGCCATGGCCAATACAACGCCGATTGTTGACAACCGTGCGCTAACGGAATTTGTGCGGCTGCAGGGAGAACGCGCCGCTATGGCCAGAGTCTATCCGATCGCGGCGGTAACGAAAGGTTTTCTTGGCAAAGAGCTGGTCGAGATGATGGATATCCTCGACGGCGGAGCAGTGGCGTTTTCCGATGACGGTAAAGGAATCCAGAATGCTGAGATGATGCGTCTGGCACTGGAATACGCCAAACTAACTGGCTGCCCAATCATCAGTCATTGTGAAGATGACAGCCTGGTCGGACACGGTGTGATGCGCAAAGGTGAAATGAGTGCGAGACTCGGCTTAAGAGGAATTCCGGCCAGCGCCGAGAGCGTAATGGTGGCCAGGGATGTGCTGCTGGCGGCTGAAACAGGAGGGAAACTCCATATTGCGCATGTATCGACCAAAGAAAGTGTGCAGATTATCAGAGAAGCAAAAAAAATGGGTGTGGATGTAACGGCCGAAGTGAATCCGCACCATCTGATCTTTACGGATCAGGATGTTAGCCTGACCGATGCCTCTTATAAAGTCAATCCACCGCTTCCTTCAGCAGAAGACCAGATTGCGCTATTGGAAGGCTTGCTGGACGGGACGATCGATATGCTGGCGACAGACCACGCCCCGCATACCTGGGAAGAGAAGACCCGGCCTTTCGCCGAAGCACCGTTTGGGATCAACGCGCTGGAAACAGTCCTAGCCGCAGTCTGGCAGAACCTGGTGTTAAAAGGGAAAATAACCCCGGATCAGGTCATCGCTTTATGGTCGGTGAACCCGGCTCGCCGTTTCGGCCTGCCGGGTGGAACGCTTCGACCCGGGAGTCAGGCCGACTTGGTTCTGTTTGACCCGGAATACCGGGAAATGATTTCTGCGGAGACAATGGAGACAAAGTCGCAGAATACCCCTTTCCTGGGACAGGAGATGCAGGGATTTCCAGTAATGACCATTGTCGGCGGAAAAATACGAATGGCTGGAAGAAAGCTTTTAGACAATAAGGAGGAAGCATAATGGCCTGGCTGGTTTTAAGTGACGGAAAAGCTTTCGAAGGAGAAAAATTTGGCCCCTGGATTGGTGGAGACCACGTGATCAAAGGGGAAGTCGTATTCAATACTTCAATGTGCGGATATCAGGAGATGATCACCGATTTGTCCTATGCCGGACAAATCCTGACATTTACTCACCCGCAGATCGGGAACTACGGCTGGCATAATGAAGAGAGCGAAGCTGACAAGGTACTGCTTAAGGGTATCATCGTGCGGGAGCTCTCGGCCGGCGAAGGCAGTTTGCATGCTGATGGAAGCCTGGAGGATTTCTGTATGCAACAGAATATCCCTGGCTTAAAAGGCGTCGATACCCGGGCATTAACCCGCTATATCCGGAACAACGGGACGATGCCCGGCATAATGGTCGAGGAATTGGAACAGGCCGCAGCGTTCTGGCAGAAAAGCACGCCGCAGGATTTTGACCCTGAAAAACATTGGGTGTACCAGGCGACATCCGACGAAGAATATGTCATTCCCGGTAACGGTCCGGAGTTGGCCGTACTTGATCTTGGTGCCAAAAAGAATATTTTGCGCTGCCTGCAAAAAAGAGGTTACCGGCTGCATGTTTTCCCTGCAGGGACTCCCTCTCAGAAAATAATGGAGTTGAGGCCACAGGGACTTGTTCTGAGCAATGGACCTGGAGATCCAGCCCGTTTGCCGGAGATCGCTGAGAATATGGGGAAACTGATTGCAGAATTACCGATTATGGGCATTTGTATGGGTCATCAGATTATGGCAATGGCCGCGGGCGCTTCAACCTACAAGCTGCCGTTTGGGCATCGCGGAGGGAACCATCCTGTTCAGAACAAAGAAACGGGCAAAGTAACCATGACTTCTCAGAATCATGGTTATGCTGTCAGTGAAGAATCGCTTCGAGGAACTGGGTTTAACATCATGTATGCGAATTTGAATGATGGCACGGTTGAAGGCCTGAAGCACGAAAAATATCCGGTTTTAACTGTGCAATATCATCCTGAAGCTGCACCGGGCCCTGAGGAAAATGATGAAATATTTGACCGCTTTGCAGAGATACTGAACGCTAAATGGGGGGAAATGTAAATGCCAAAACAAAATTGGCAGAAGGTCATGGTGATTGGTTCAGGACCCATCGTGATTGGACAGGCGGCTGAATTTGACTATGCCGGAACGCAGGCCTGCCGGGCTTTAAGGGAAGAAGGCGTGGAAATTATTCTGGTCAATTCCAATCCGGCTACTATTATGACGGATAAGGAAATTGCCGATAAAGTATATATCGAACCGCTGACACTGGAGTTTTTGGAGAGAATTATTGAGAAGGAAAGACCCGACGGACTCATTCCGACTATGGGCGGCCAAACCGGACTGAACCTGGCTTTCCAGCTAGCCAAAGCCGGTATTCTGGACCGCTGTGGCGTTACGCTTTTGGGAACGCCGCTGGAGAGCATCAGCAAGGCGGAGGACAGGGAGCTTTTCCGGAATTTGATGAACGAAATTGGGGAACCGATCCCGGCAAGCTCGATTGTTTCGGATGTACAGGAAGCGTTAAAATTTGCTGAAGAAATTGGCTATCCGGTGATTGTTCGGCCGGCATTCACGTTGGGCGGTACCGGCGGCGGGATCGCCAAAGATGCGGATGAATTGACAACGATTGCCGCCAGCGGAATCAAAGCCAGTATGATTGGGCAGATTCTGATCGAAAAAAGCGTAGCCGGCTGGAAAGAAATTGAGTATGAGGTGCTGCGGGACAGCTGCGGCAACAGTATTACGGTTTGCCATATGGAGAATATGGATCCTGTCGGCGTCCATACCGGTGACAGCATTGTCGTGGCGCCCTGTCAGACGCTTACGGATAAGGAAGTTCAGACACTTCGGACTTCGGCCCTGAAAATCGTGGCTGCCCTTGGTATTGAAGGGGGATGCAATGTTCAATATGCGCTGCATCCGGAAAGACTTGAATACTGTGTCATTGAGGTCAATCCGCGTTTGAGCCGTTCGAGCGCGCTGGCTTCCAAAGCGACCGGTTACCCGATTGCCAAGGTGGCTGCCAAAATAGCGATTGGCTATACGCTGGCCGAACTGCCGAATGCGGTAACGGGGAAGACTTCGGCCTGTTTTGAGCCTGCCCTCGACTATGTGGTCGTGAAGATCCCGCGCTGGCCCTTCGATAAATTCTCCGATGCCGACCGTAGGATTGGTACACAAATGAAGGCAACCGGAGAGGTTATGGGTTTGGGCCGCAATTTGGAGACGGCCCTCTTAAAGGCGGTGCGCTCTCTTGAGACGAAAGCCTACGGCATCCTGCTCGAAGAGATGGCGTACATCGACGATGAACTTCTTCGGAAAAGATGCAGCCTGCCGGAAGATAATCTGCTCTTCGTGATCGCGGAAGCTTTCCGCAGGGGATGGACTGTAGACGAAATTAATCGGTTAAATGCGTGGAATCCTTACTTTTTGAAGAAAATAGAAGGGATTGTCAGGACATCCACAGAAATAAAGCAGCAGGTCTGGGATTTAACAGCCTTAACAAAGGGCAAGCGGCTGGGCTATTCCGACCGCGAGATTGCCCGTCTTTGGCATGCAAATGAGCAGCAGGTCTATGATTTCAGGATCCAAAATAACCTGAAGCCTGTCTTTAAAATGGTCGATACCTGCGCCGGGGAGTTTGAAGCGACGACCCCGTACTTCTACTCGAGCTATGATGCCGAGGATGAGGTCCAGCCGACAGACCGTCGGAAAGTTGTCGTCCTGGGATCGGGGCCGATCAGGATTGGTCAGGGCATCGAGTTTGACTATTGCTCGGTTCATGCTGTGAAGGCGCTGCGCAAGGCAGGTATTGAGAGTATCATTATCAACAATAATCCGGAAACAGTGTCTACTGACTTTGATACGGCCGATAGGCTTTACTTTGAACCGCTCACGATTGAGGATGTCACGGCAGTCCTCGAGAAAGAAAAACCTGAGGGTATCGTCGTCCAATTTGGCGGACAGACTGCGATTGGGTTATGCAAAGGACTGGCGGAACGCGGTTACCGGATTCTTGGTACGACGGTCGAAGACACGGACAGAGCAGAAGAGAGAGGAATCTTTGATGAAGTTCTGCAGCAGCTGGGCGCTCGACGGCCCCGCGGCGGATGCGTTTCCAACATGGAAGAAGCTGAAAAGCTTGCAGAGGATATCGGTTATCCACTGATTGTACGTCCTTCCTATGTGCTTGGAGGAAGGGCTATGCAAATTGTTTATGAACCTCAGGAACTCCAGGGCGTATTTGCAAGGGCTTTGGCGGATTTTCCGGGACAAAGCATCTGGATCGACCAGTATCTTCTCGGCAAAGAGGTCGAAGTCGATGCGATTTCCGACGGGGAAACCGTCTGCATTCCCGGAATCATGGAACATCTGGAACGGGCCGGCATTCATTCCGGCGATTCGATTGCGGTCTATCCGCCCCAAACGGTTGCAGACAACATCAAAGAAATCATCGAGGACTTAACCATTTCGCTGGCCCGGAGCCTGCGGATCAAAGGCTTATTGAATATCCAGTATGTCATCTATAAAGACCAGGTCTATGTTTTGGAAGTCAATCCCCGCTCCAGCCGTACGGTCCCTTTCTTAAGCAAGATTACCGGCGTGCCGATTGTGGAATTGGCCACCCGGGTTATCCTTGGAGAGAAGCTGGGGAGCATGGGTATTAAATCTGGTTTGTGGCCAGTTGGAGAGAAGGTTGCGGTAAAGGCGCCGGTATTCTCTTTCTCAAAGCTGCTGCTCGTTGAACCTTCTCTCGGCCCTGAAATGAAATCAACCGGAGAAGTCATGGGGATTGATTATGATTATGAAAAAGCGCTCCAGAAAGCATTGATGGCCGCCGGCATGCAGATATCGGTTTACGGCACGCTGCTTGCAACCCTAGCTGACCGCGATAAGGAAGACGGGATACGGCTGGTCAAACGTTTTGCCAAACTTGGCTTTAGAATCATCGCCACGGAAGGGACGGCTAAGGCAATTTGCCAGTCCGGTATTGAAGTTGACACGGTTGGTAAACTTCATTCCGGATCAGACGATATCATTGAGAAAATCCGCAAAGGACGTGTCCAGTGTGTCTTAAATACAACCACACACGGCAGAATCATTGCCAGCGACGGTTTTGCGATCCGAAGAAGTGCCGTTGAACACGGCGTACCGTGCTTTACCAGTATGGATACGGCCGAAGCCTGGCTGCATGTTCTGGAAGCCAACATACCGAGTATCGTGCCGCTCAGCTAAAGTATCTAGGGTTGGTCTGGGTGTCACAATTCCGCTTTCGGCAGCTAGCGCCCTCCATGGCGCTAACAGCCGCGCTCCGCATCCATGCTTCGCTTGACGCTGGAACTTGTGACACTCAGACCTAATATGGGGTAATCAGGCTTGAATGAAATTATTTGAGCAACACTTTCACTAGCTGCAGGATTTATCAACGTAATGGATGGGCAGCGCGTCATCCATCGTGGTGAAAGGCCTTTGCAAATAAAATCGATCTACTAGGAGTGAGCATATCATGGACCTCAAGGAGAAAGTCGTCTTCAATGAAAGGATCGGACATCCCGTACAGGGTTTGTACAAAGTTGTTTTGAGTGGAGAAGCTGCCAAAACAGCTCGGCCGGGCCAGTTTCTGCATATCCAGGTCACGGATACGAGTGACCCGCTTCTGCGCAGACCACTTAGCATTGCCGGGATCGACCCTGAACGTGGAGAAGTGACCATCTACTACAGAATCAAAGGGAAAGGAACCGAACTTCTTTCAAGGATACCGACAGACCAATATCTAAGTGTTCTGGGACCACTGGGGACAGGCTTTTCAATTCCGGAGAAAGGGGAGCTTCTGCTGATTGCAGGCGGAATAGGGATGTTTCCGCTGTTCTCTGTGATCCAGGCCGCACAGAAAGTTCCAGTAAAGATAAAAGTCCTCTGGGGAGGAGAAAACAAAGATTTTCTGGACAGTGCAGATTTAAATCTGCTGCTGCAAAAAGGTTTGGATGTTGAACTTTCAACACTGGACGGAAGCTGCGGAGAGGAAGGCTTAGTTACAGCACTGCTCGAAAAGTATTTAGCTGATAAAAACACGCAGCAATTACTGAGCAAGGGCCTTCTGCGGGCTGCAGCTTGTGGTCCGAACGGCATGCTGAAGGCTGTCGCGGGGATTTGCCGGAACAACGATGTTCCGCTCGAAGTTTCTTTAGAAGAGCGGATGGCCTGCGGGGTAGGTGCATGTTTGGGATGTGTCTGTACCGTTAGAGATGCAAATGGCGGACTGAAACGAAAACGCGTCTGCAAAGAAGGACCGGTAATGAATGGGCAGGAGGTGGTCTGGGATGCAGACATTTAATCTTGAGACTGATCTGGCAGGATTAAAGCTTAAAAATCCTGTCATCACTGCCTCCGGCACGTATGGCTTCGGTGAAGCCTATGCTCCGTTTTATGACCCCTCCGTTCTCGGCGGGATCACAGTCAAAGGGATTACACCGCTTCCGCGTCTTGGGAATCCTGTACCGAGGCTCGCGGAGACTCCATCAGGCCTACTGAATTCTGTAGGCTTGGAAAATCCCGGACTGGAGGCTTTCTTAAAAAACTATCTGCCGGAGCTAGCCTTGCTGGACACAGCAGTGATTGTCAATATCTCGGGTTTTTCACTGGAAGATTATGCGCTGATGGCATCATCCTTCCAACGCGGCTGCGGGATTGCAGCCCTGGAAGTTAACATCTCTTGTCCGAACATCAAACACGGCGGGATGGCTTTCGGAACTGATCCCAAGAGTGCGGAAGAAGTCATCACTGCCGTCAGAAAGGAAACGGATCTGCCGTTGATTGCGAAGCTGTCTCCGAATGTGACCGATATTACAGCGATGGCTAAAGCTGTGGAAAGTGGCGGGGCGGATATCATTTCTTTGATTAATACGCTTCTTGGCATGCAGATTGATCTCAATGCCCAGAAACCGGTGTTGGCCAACACGATGGGGGGGTTATCCGGTCCCGCGGTCCGGCCGGTAGCCGTCAGAATGGTCTATCAGGTCTATCAGGCTGTAAAGCTGCCGGTCATCGGCATGGGAGGAATTTTGACTTGGCAGGATGCTATCGAGTTCATGCTGGCAGGTGCTTCGGCAGTGAGCATCGGAACAGCTAATTTTGGCAATCCGCTTGCGCCTGTTGAAATTCTGGAAGGAATTAAGGCCTATTGCAATCAAAGAGGCTATCAGTCGGTCAAGGAAATCGTCGGACTTGCCCATGGGCAGAAAGGATGAAAAAAATGGAAACTTCACATAGTTTAAATGAAAAGGTCATCGTGGCTTTGGATGTCAATACGAAAGAAAAAGCCCTGGACATTGCCCGGGAACTTGCCGGCTGCGGGTGCTGGCTGAAGGTTGGCCTTGAGCTTTATGCGCTTTCGGGGTTAAGCCTGATTCAGCAGTTCAAAGAGCTCGGATTTAAAATATTTCTCGATCTCAAGCTGCATGATATTCCGACTACCGTCGAAAAAACCCTAAGCGTGCTAACCGCCTCCGGCGTGGATATGATCAATGTTCACTGCAGCGGCGGATACGAAATGATGGCCAGAGCGGCCGAGGTCGGCCATAAGGCCGGCAAAACCATTATCGGCGTAACCGTCCTTACAAGTATGGGACAGGAAGACTTGACATCGATCGGGGTGCAGGGCAGTACGCAGGAGCAGGTACTGAAACTGGCAATGCTCGCCAGGAAAGCAAATTTGAACGGGGTCGTTTCTTCCGCGCAGGAAGCAAAAATTCTCCGGGAGGAATGCGGAGAAGATTTTCTTCTCGTAACACCGGGGATCCGGCCGGCCTGGAGCGAAAAAAATGACCAGGTGCGGGTTCTTACCCCGCGCATGGCCCTGGAAGCCGGAAGCTCTTATCTGGTAGTCGGCAGACCGATTACCTTGAATGATAATCCCAGGGAAGCCATAGAGCACCTATGGGATTAAAATAGGAACAGTATTTGTATTGACAGGATTTGGCTATCGTTATATAGTTGTGACGTTAAAAGTTGACATATGTTGATATATTGTTTGAACCTATATTTTGCAGTATAAAAATGACAGCATGAACTTGACGGCATGAAAAAAATCATGAGGTTAGGCAATTCATGAGGTTTGAGCGTTTACGTAAATACTTTACGATTGTTCCAAAAGAAAATAAGGATGAATTTTCGCGTCAGCTTTGGAAAGAAAATTTCTTAAAGCTAATTGTTATTGCGGGATTCTTTAGCATTTGTGAAAGTTCACTGCTGATCTTTTTTCCGCGTGCGGTCGCAGACGTTAAAATTAGCATATTAATTTTTGTTTCGATTAGTTTGCTGATGCTTCCGCTTCTTATTCAAATATACCGGAAATACGACGTTTACAGAAAGGAAATCATCTATTGCACAGAAGTTGGGTATTTAATCATTTTACTGGTTTTTGGCTGCGCGCTTAGTATTTTGCCTCAAAATGAGCTTGTATCAATCAATCCATATATTATTGCAGTATTTGGTATAGCAGCTTTTATCTATTTACCGCCTTTGACAAGTTTGGTCGTGTATTCTTTCGTCTATCTTTTCTTTTTCCTGGTCATTCCCTACTATCAGCCGAATGATTATATTGTTGAGATTTTGCGTATCAATGCTTTCATTATGAACTTGTGTGCCTGGATTTTTTCCAGGATGGTATTCAGAATCAGATTATTTTCCTTGATTTATAAGAAAGAAATTGAAGCCAAGAACACAATATTGGCCGACCTGTCCGTCCGCGATTCGATGACATCCCTATATAACCATGAAAATCTCTTTCTGAAACTCAAGGAAGAGATTGAACGTGCCAAACGGATTGATTATCCACTGTCTATCATTATGATGGATATCGATGATTTTAAAGACATCAACGACCGGTTCGGTCATCAATGCGGAGACGATGTCATCATCCGTGTTGCCGGAATATTGAATCAGGCATGCCGGAGTACCGATATTATCGGCAGATATGGCGGGGACGAATTCGTCATTATCCTACCTGATACTGCCTCGGATGAGGTTTTATTCCTGGCGGAACGGCTGAGATCTAAGATAGCGCTAGCTGATTCTCGGGAAGGCATACATATAACCGTAAGTGGAGGAATCAGTGAGCTTAAAGAAGAATCGGCCGAGGAACTGATCAAAAAAGCTGACCTCCAGCTGTATAAAGCGAAAGCTAACGGTAGGAACCGGTTTGAAGCAGGATCTCTGGTAGACGATGTCCAGGGAAGCTTGTGGGCTAATTTCAGAGGATGATAACGCCATTGAACTCTACCCTGTTGCGTCCTTGTTCCTTGGCTCGGTAGAGAGCGTTATCCACCTTCTTGATCCAGGAATCTATGTTATCGGTATTGGCTAGTTCGGCGACCCCGATGCTTGTCGTGATTTCTCCGACTTCCTGGAACAGGTGTTCCGCAATCAGCTCCCTGAGCCTGTCGGCGTACTGCACGGCGTTTCCGGCCCGAAGGTGAGGCGCCAGGATCAGGAATTCCTCCCCTCCCCAACGTGCTAAAGAGTCAAAGCTTCGGATATTATCCCGCAGAAGGTTCACAAACTCAATTAAGGCCTGATCCCCAGCCTGATGTCCGTAATTGTCGTTGATCAATTTGAAGTGGTCAATATCCAGAAGCAGCAGGGAAAGCGGATACTTGTTACGTCTGGAACGTTCAATTTCAATTACCGAATTCTTCAGAAAGCATCTTCGGTTCCAAATATTTGTGAGCTGGTCGGTGAATGCTGATTTCTCCAATTCAGCATTCACTTTTTTTAAAGCTTCAGCTGTTCGTTTGTGCTCTTTCAGTTCTTTGCTCAGAGAGTGGATCAGCTTGAGATTTTGGATAACCGTGCTGAGCTGCCCGCAAACAGCCTGAAGCAATTCCTTATCTTTGGCTTTGAAAGGCTTATTATGCTTATTAATCAATCCAATGCCGCCGATCGTTTTTTGTTCAAATATGATCGGAAAAGCCATTTCATCAGTAAAGCCATAATCAAAAAATAACTGTTTAATGCTTTCATCAATTTTAGTTTTTTCCGTATACTTGGCGTATGCCACAAAGTCTGATGTAAGACTTTGACCGATAAAACCGACATACTGCGGCAGAATTTCTATTTTGCGAATAATCTCTTTGGGCAGTCCAAGCGTATAATATAACGCCGAGCTTTGCAGGTAGTCATCATAAAAGTAAAACACAAAAGCATCAAATTCAAACGTGCTTTTCATAATACCGGCAGCTTGTCGGATGAGTCTGTTAATGTTCTTTTCACTTGTCGTCGCCTGATAAATATTATATAAGACCTCAAGACGGTTGTACGTCTCTTTTAATTCTTCCTCTACCTGGACCCGGTCCGTGATGTCGCGGACAATGGATGTAGCGAGATATTTATTACCGACCAATTGTCTGACTGTGCTTAGTACTTCGACCGGGATGAGATGACCGTCCTTATGTTTGTGAAATGTCCGGAAAAGAGAAAGTCCTCCGTAATCAACATATTCAATAATGTTTTGGTCAATTCCGCCCGCAACAATAGGGGCAAAGTCCCTAATATTGAAGGTGAGCAGCTCTTCTCTGGTGTAGCCCAATGTCCGGCAGGCGGCTTCATTGACGAAAGAGAGGTTTCCTTCGTCATCGACCCAGAACACGCTATCGGGTATTTTTTCAAGGCTCATGAAGGCATATAGAAGTTTTTCTTCTTTATCCTGCTCACTTTTGAAATAGACATCAAAATCCTGAAATAGCATTTAAACCACCTTGGTAAATGACCTATTATTTTCTAATCATAAATAATAGATTATTTTAGTTTTTAGATATTATCAAATAGTGATTACTAGTAAATAAAAGAAATGTAAAATAAAGTAAGAAATATTTCTGTAATCTATTATATAACAAAAAATAATAAATATAATAACTATTTTTGTAAATAATGCGGCAAACGTTTTAAGTATGAAACCATTGTTCGTAGCCATCGAAGATATCCTATTCTTCAAGAGCAGCTTGGTAGGCAGTACGGAAATGCTCCTTTCGCAAATGAACAGAACAAAATTTGAGATAGATTCCACATCAAAATAGTTCCTTTTTTCTGAATCAATGTGGTAGAATATTTTAAGTGCCATAATACATGTAAAATTCATTGTACTGGTATTTCACGGATAAATTCAGAAATCACATTTTGGAAGGTGGAATAAACGTGTCTGATCATTCAACGACTGAAAGATTAAATGAAAATGACATTCTCGATATTTTCAAGGAGACCGGAGCGCTGCTTCAAGGTCATTTTCTTCTTACTTCAGGGAAACACAGCGCGCGTTACATGCAGTGCGCCCAGGTACTTCAATATCCGAGGAAGGCTGCAGTTCTTGGGAAAGAGCTGGCCAGAAAATTTGAAGGAATGGAGATCCAAACCGTTATTGGTCCTGCGATGGGCGGGATTGTTGTTGCCCATGAGGTTGGTCGGAACTTAGGGATAAAATCAATCTTTACTGAAAGACAAAATGGGGAAATGGCGCTCAGGAGAGGCTTCAAGCTTGAACCCGGCGAAAAAGTCCTCGTGGTCGAAGATGTTATCACGACCGGCGGATCGGTTAAAGAAGTCATCAATATCGTCAAGGAAGCCGGTGCAGTTCCGGTCGGTGTAGGCGTGCTTGTGGACCGTAGTGGTGGCAAAGCTGATTTTGACGGACTTTTGCTGCACAGCTTGATCCAGATGAATATTGAAGCTTATGAGCCGGATGATTGCCCGCTTTGCAAGCAGGGTATCCCGTGGGAGAAACCTGGGAGCCGGGGAATAAAATAAACCTAAACAAGTAAAGAATTTGATATTTAGGTAGGACTCCATAATACATAGTCACTTTCGGCTTCTTGTGCTGTCCTTGGCACGTCGCTCCTTGCCATCCTTGGCATCGCGACATTAGGCCATCCGTGGCCGTCAAAAAGCCGCGCTCTGCATCGTGCTTCGCAGACGCTGGCTATGTATTACGGAGTCTATTTTATGGTATTTGCGAAGTTTTCTCTAGCTATTGAACGCTGATTATCGAGTTATCTGTTGTTCGGTAGCTAGGAGCCGCTCGATAGCATCCTGCTCCGGTGTCAATAGAAGAGACCAGTTTTGCTCATAAACAACCATCCCGGGTTTGGCCCCCCGGGGTTTTTTGATTTGCCGGACGTGAGTATAGTCGACAGGGACATGGGAAGACCCCCTGGCCTGGCTGAAATAAATGGCAAGTGCCGCAGCATCGAGCAAAGTATTATCGTCCGGGAACTCCTCCTCTTCAGACAGAGGAACAATAACATGGGAACCCGGAATATTCTTGACGTGAAGCCATAGATCGCCCGGCTTCGCTTCCCGCCAGGTCATCCGGTCATTTTGCTTATTGTTGCGTCCGACCAAAATGGTTTTGCCGCTCTTAGACAGATAGACATGTGGCTGAGAAATAGAATTCTGTTCTCTTCCGGCAGCTTGTTTCTTTTTCGTCTGGTGCCTGTCCTGTTTTTTGATATATCCCTGATCGATCAGTTCCTGATAGATCTCATTAAGTTCGATATCGTCTTCAGCCTGGTCAATGCTTAGAGCTAGTGTCTGGAGATAATTCATTTCTTCTTGGGCAGTTTCCTGCAGAGGTGTGGTTTTTTTAATCGTTGATTTGGCCTTATTGTAGATTTTGTAGTAGCGCTGAGCATTGTTAATGCCGGTCAGGTTTGGATCAAGCGCAATCGTAACAGATTTGTAATCGGGATCGGTGTAGTCTTCTACGGTAACTTCTTTCATGCCCGATGCAAGCGTATAGAGATTGGCCGTCAAAAGTTCTCCGAGTTTTCGATATTCCAGCCCTTTTTGAGCCTTGGCGATTGTATCACAATAGATAACGTCTTTCTTTCTGATGTGGACAAAATGATCCTGGACAACCTTGCGGAGCGAGCCTTTTTTGGCCTCATTCTTCTGACTGGTCATTCTTTGGGTGTAATACAAATCTATCGCGTCATTTAGGAACGATGTTTTCTGAAGTTTGAGACCTTCGTACTGCACATACGGAATAAAGGTAAAAGCAGCCGGCATGTTCTTGTCCCGTCCGGACTGATAATATACGCACGGATCAACGGCTGTATCCTGTTTGGCCAGCAGGAAAAAGGAATAAGCTTGGAAAAGACGGCTCAGGTCAATTTGTCCGCAGTTGTCAAGAAGCACATCTAGCTCAAGACAAGCCCTCAGAACAAGCTCTTTGGCCAGTTCAGGGCTGATACCATCAAACAGATTCACCAGGACATCACAGACTTTCCGGTCAAGCGGGTACCCGAGGATGACTGACATCCATTTTTGTTCATCGCTGACAGCTTCGGCTTTATGCTGGGAAGGCGGTGAGATATACAATCTTCCGGGAAGCACTTCCCGGTGTCTGCTCAGGAGATGGGAATACCGTCTGATTCCGTCCAGAACAATGTTGGTCTGAGGATCGACTAAAATCAAATTGCTGTGCTTGCCCATGACTTCCAGGATAAGCTGATAATCTTGAAGATCGCCTCTTTCATTGTAATTCTGTACGGTCAGGGTAATGATGCGTTCCAGTCCGGACTGACTGATTCCGATAATCTTGCCGCCTTCGAGATGTTTGCGTAGAATCATGCAGAACATCGGAGGTGAGACAGGATTTTTTTTATTTTGCTCAGTCAGATGCAGTCTGGCGGAAGTGCTGCCGGCATTTAACAGCAGACGCAAATTTTTCCCGGGACTCCGCAGTAAAAGATGGACCTCCTCTTTTTCAGGCTGCTGAATTTTATCAATACGCGTTCCAACCAGAACGGGCTCAAGCTCTTTCAATAGATGATAGAGTGTAATACTGTCAAGGGCCATATCGTTAACTCCTTAAAACTTAAATGTTTTCTCGACAAGCTAATCAACAAAATTCAATATCAGTATAACATAAATCCGGGAATTTTTTCTGGACAGGCCGAATAGCATGTACTAATGGAAATGAAAAGGAGGAGCAAGAAATGCAGCGGCAAGTTTGGCACATATTAACCGGCGGAGAAATATGCAAAGGATTTAAAGTAGATTCTGAAAAGGGTCTTAGTGATAGGGAAGTCAGCCGGCGGCTGGCAGAATTTGGTCCGAATTCTCTGGTTGTAAAAAAAGGGGTTAACCCGGTTTTCTTATTTTTGGGTCAGTTTAAGGATTTCATGGTTCTGGTGCTGATGGTTGCTACGCTCATTTCAGGTCTGCTGGGGGAAATTGCGGACGCAGTAACCATTCTGGCTATTGTTTTTCTGAATGCAGTACTCGGCTTTATTCAGGAATACAAGGCGGAAAGGTCCATGGAATCGCTGCGTTCCCTGACGGCACCGGAGGCGATGGTTCTGCGTAATAGTAGGACAGAAAAGGTACCTGCATCCGGCTTGGCTCCGGGGGACATTCTCATGCTGGAAGCAGGTGACCGGATACCTGCCGATATCCGATGGCTGAACACCTCAAACATCCGTGTGGAAGAATCAGCGCTGACCGGAGAATCCCAACCGGTCACTAAAATGAACCAGCCTTTGACTGACGAATACAGTTCGGTTGCCGACCGGAAAAACATGGGCTATATGGGAACCGTGGTTGTGAACGGGAGGGGACTTGGGATCGTTATAGCCACAGGCATGAATACCGAGATGGGTATGATTGCCGGAATGATTCAGGAGGTGAAGGAGGAAGAGACGCCTCTGCAAAAAAGGCTGGCTCAGCTTGGGAAATGGCTGGTCACGATCAGTCTTGCCGTCTGTGTTGTTGTCGTGGTGACAGGAGTTTTACAAGGAGAAAGCTTCGAAAAGATGTTTTTTGCCGGAGTATCTCTGGCAGTCGCCGCGATCCCTGAAGGTCTCCCGGCAATTGTTACGGTTGCGCTGGCAATCGGTGTGCAGCGGATGGTCAAACGCAACGCAGTGATCCGAAAGCTTCCGGCTGTGGAAACCCTGGGCTGCGCGACTGTAATCTGCTCAGATAAGACCGGAACGCTGACCCAAAATGAAATGACGGTTCGGCGGATTTTTTGTGATAACCAAGTCATTACGCTGACGGGTCAGGGTTATGACCCCAAAGGCGATTATCATGGCGCTGACCCGTATAAGGATAAAGGCCCTCTGAAAGAACTGCTAAGGTGTGCAGCCCTATGCAATAATGCTGTATTAACCAAGAAAGGAATTCAGGTGGCAGGACTTTTCAGAGGCAAAGGTCAGGACAGCATCTGGGGAATCGAAGGTGATCCGACGGAAGGCGCCCTTCTGGTTGCGGCCGCCAAAGCGGGAGTCTGGCGGGAGGCTTTGGAACGGAAGGAACAAAGGGTTGCGGAAATCCCTTTTGAATCGGAACGGAAAAGGATGACGGTTATTTATAAGAATAAGGAGGAATATAAAGCCTACGTCAAAGGAGCGCCGGATGTTGTTCTGGGACTATGCTCGCGGGAGATGACGAAGGATGGCGTGGTGGAACTGACCTCCGAAAGAAGAAAGCAAATTCTGTTTTACAATGACGAGATGGCATCGCATGCACTCAGGGTTCTGGCGCTTGGGCTGAAAGATGTCCGGCGCGGCGAACCAAACGGTGATGTGGAAAATGATCTAATATTCCTGGGTTTGACCGGGATGATTGATCCACCACGTACGAGTGCGGTGAAAGCGATAAAAGTATGCCAGGCTGCCGGGATAAAGCCAGTCATGATTACCGGGGACCATAAGCTGACGGCGCAGGCTGTTGCGAAAGAACTTGGGATCATTCACGGATTTAATGAACGGGTCGTTACCGGAATAGAACTTGATCAAATGACAGATGAAGATCTAAGCCACATGGTCATGAATATTTCGGTGTTTGCCCGGGTCGCACCAAGGGATAAACTTAGAATCGTCAGGGCTTTAAAAAAGAACGGCCAAATTGTGGCGATGACCGGAGACGGCGTCAATGATGCCCCCGCTGTGAAAGAAGCGGATATTGGAGTCGCCATGGGGCAGACTGGAACCGATGTCACCAAAGAGGCGTCGGCCATGGTAATCTCTGATGACAATTTTGCGGCGATCGTCGCAGCGGTCGAAGAAGGAAGAGGAATTTATGACAATATCCGAAAGTTTATCCGGTATCTTCTTTCCTGCAATCTCGGAGAAGTGCTGACAATGTTTCTGGGAACACTTACAGGGCTACCGCTGCCTTTGCTGCCGATACAGATTCTGTGGGTCAATCTGGTTACGGACGGTTTGCCGGCGATGGCTTTGGGGGTGGACGGAACAGAGCCGGATATCATGAAGAGGGTTCCGCGTCAGCCGGAGGAAAGTGTATTTGCGCGAGGATTAGGGCAAAAGATTCTAATCAGAGGAACGATTATTGGTTTAGCGACACTCTTTGTTTTTGTCATCGGTTTATGGTATGGCGTCGGTCTTTTAGCGGCACGGACCATGGCGTTTACCACGCTTGTTTTTTCTCAGCTTTTTCATGTCTTTGATTGCAAGTCGGAACGCCGCGGAATCTTTGAGGTTGGTATATTTTCTAATCCATTGCTGGTCGTGGCAGTAGCCATCTCTGTTACCATGCAGCTATCGGTCATCTATCTTCCGGCTTTGCAGGCAATTTTCAAGACCACAGCGCTGGTCGGCTGGCAATGGCTTGTCATTCTGGTGGCTGCCGGCGGACCCAGCTTAATCATTGGCCTGACACGACTTATTCGGAACAGGTATCAGCCAGCTAAATCCAGCCCAAATTTTAGCTTTAAGAAAAGCGTTCACTAACTCTAAAATATGTCTCCGTAATGGATGGTCAGCGCTAAGCGGAGCATGGATTGCGCAGCGCGAGATTTTGTGTCAGGGATGACACAATGACCGAAAGCGGCCATCCATTATGGAGACTGACCCGAACATAGCTACGTATTATTGCAGCTTACGGGACCTACGAATTAATCTAACATAATGAAAACATACATTATGTATACTTCAGACAAAAATATTGACCCTTTGCTGTTCTCATAGTATTCTTAAAGAAACTTGGCTGGCGCGGCCCACGGGCTTTTGCGATTTGGTCATTTTTCGAACAGACTCTGTAAAAGGCAGCGAGAGGAGAACCCTTTATGGATTTTGTGAAAATGCATGGTCTGGGAAACGATTTTATCTGCCTGGATCATTTTCTTTTTCCGACGGGTATGGATTATGCCGAAACCGCTGTCCAGCTTTGCCACAGACAATTCGGCGTCGGCGGTGACGGTCTTATTGTGATTCTGTCTTCCGATGTAGCCGATGCAAGGATGAGGATATTTAATTCAGACGGTTCTGAACCGGAGATGTGCGGCAATGGCATACGCTGTTTTGCAAAATATGTTTATGAAGCCGGTTACGTTCAGAGAGATTCGCTTAAGATAGAAACGTTGGCTGGAGTTCTGAATGTCAAACTGGAGATCTGCCGGGGAGCTGTACACCATGTTACGGTTAACATGGGCGAGCCGTGTCTTGATCCCATTAAGATACCTGTTTTGGCCGGAACGGACACTGCACTTAACCAAAAACTTGAGGTTGCCGGGCAAGAATATATTTTTTCGGCGTTATCGATGGGAAATCCGCATTGTATTATTTTTACCGAGGATTTGGAATTGCTTCCATTTGAAACGCTGGGTCCTGCGATCGAGAAACACCCGCTGTTTCCGAGAAAAACAAATGTGGAGTTTGTCAAGGTAGACAATTCAGGTGAAATAACCGTTAAGGTGTGGGAACGCGGAGTCGGCCCAACGCTGGCCTGCGGAACGGGAGCCTGCGCATCTGTGGTTGCAGCAGTACTGGCTGGTAGAACCGGTAGAACTGTGATTGTTCATTTGCCCGGGGGGGACCTGAAGATTGAATGGCAGGAAGGTCAGCAAGTCCATATGACGGGTCCAGCAGTCTGTGTTTTTCGCGGAAGTACGCTTGAATCATAAGACATCATCATACTTGAATGACTACTATAGTAAAGACTACATCAGGGAATTATAACTACATATTTACAGGAGAGTGAATAGAATGGCTTTTGTCAATGAAAATTATCTTAAACTGCCTGGAAGCTATCTCTTTTCGGAAATAGCCCGCCGGGAAAAGCAATTCAGACAGGAAAACCCGGACTGTGACTTAATAAAAATGGGTATTGGTGATGTGACCCGCCCGCTTCCGCCAGCCGTCATCGAAGCAATGCATCAGGCTGTCGAGGAAATGGGCCAGCAGAAAACCTTTAGAGGATATGGCCCAGAACAGGGATATGAGTTCCTGATTGAAAAAATCATTGAGCACGATTTCAAGCCCCGCGGTGTCGACCTGGCAGTTAACGAAGTGTTTATCAGTGACGGGGCCAAGACGGACACCGCCAATTTTCAGGAGATATTTGGCATGGGCAATATCCTGGCTGTTACAGACCCGGTTTATCCGGTTTATGTGGACAGCAATGTCATGGCTGGACGTACCGGTATTTATAACAACGACAAAGGACAGTTTGAAGGAATCGTTTATCTTCCCTGTAATCAGGAAAATGGACTGAAACCGGCGCTTCCCAGCACGAAAGCAGATATGATCTACCTGTGCTATCCGAATAATCCGACTGGAACGACACTTTCGGCTGAAGAACTGAAGAAATGGGTCGATTATGCACGTGATCATAAGGCCATCATCTTATTTGATGCTGCGTACGAAGCTTTCATACGGGAAGACGGTATTCCCCATAGTATTTTTGAAATCGAAGGTGCGCGCGAAGTGGCCGTGGAATTCAGGAGTTTTTCCAAGACGGCTGGCTTTACCGGGACTCGCTGCGCATATACCATCGTTCCAAAGGAAGTCATGGTCTATGATTCCAAAGGAGAAGCGCACAGTCTGAATAAATTATGGCTTAGAAGGCAGACCACAAAATTCAATGGAGTATCTTATCCGATCCAGGCTGCCACTGCTGCCGTATTTTCTGAGGCAGGGAAACAACAGGTCAAAGAGACCATTGATTATTATATGGATAATGCCGCAATTATTCGGACTGGTCTCGAAAAAGCGGGATATACCGTCTTCGGCGGTGTGAATGCACCGTATATCTGGCTAAAAACACCGGGACAGATGGGGTCCTGGGAATTCTTTGACAAGCTGATGAAAGAAGCCAATGTTATCGGAACACCCGGAGCGGGTTTCGGTGCGAGTGGGGAAGGATTCTTCCGGCTGACGGCTTTCAACACTAGGGAGAATACGGAGAGGGCCATTGAAAGGATAAGGACCAGAATGATATAGAGCTATTAAGCAGGATGAAACAATCCATTGTTTGAGAACGTGATTTAATTGAGGGGCTGTTTGTCTCCTCAATTTTTTTTCTGGTACCTTGTATAACTCTAAAACGCATGTAAAAGGAGCAAAGCATAGTATTCTTGCCCTTCAGAGTAAAAGAATGGTATGATTGTCGTTAAGGAGTTGAGGGAATTGGCAAATAGTATGACTGGTTTTGGCAGAGGGGAAGCTCAGGGACTCGGAGTCCAGATTTCAGTAGAAATGAAGTCAGTGAACAATCGCTTCCTGGAAGTCCTGGTGAAACTACCAAGAAGTTTGAATATCATTGAGGAACGTTTTCGTAAAGCCGTGCAGGAAAAAGTCCAGCGGGGCCGCGTTGATATTTACGTGAATATCAAGGAAACGGAAGAAAAAAAGAGATTAGTTAAGGTTGACAAAGATTTAGTGCTGTCGTATGATAATTCTCTGAAGGAATTGGCAAATTTGCTCAATACCACGTATAAGAGCGATCTTTTTAGTCTGGTTTCGTTCCCTGAAGTACTCAGTGTTGAAAACGAAGAGACGGATGCAGAAGCCTTGTGGCCATATCTCAATATGGCTTTACAGGAGGCGCTGAACCAGTTAATTCAAATGCGTAGGACTGAAGGGGAGAGACTGGCCAAGGATTTGCTGAAAAAATTAGATGACCTTTCCGGAATGGTTGATCAAGTAACTGTAAGAGCGCCGCAGGTTGTGGCGGAATATCAGGAAAAATTAAGGGAAAGGCTTGCGGCGCTTCTGGCGGACACTTCGCTGGATGAAGCTAGACTGATTACCGAAATTGCCATTTTTGCCGACAGGTCTTCTATTGAGGAAGAGCTGGTCAGGCTCGGGAGTCATTTTGAACAATTTACCAAAGCCTTTTCAACCAATGAGCCGATTGGACGGAAACTTGATTTTCTGGTTCAGGAAATGAATAGAGAGATTAATACCATTGGATCTAAGGCGAATGATCTGGAAATTTCACATATTGTTGTCCAAGGGAAAAGTGAACTGGAGAAAATCCGGGAACAGGTTCAGAATATTGAGTAACACGATGAAAAAGAGCAATAACGCCGGTATGCAGCGTATTGAATATGGGAGGTATAGGAATTGGATATCAAATTGATTAATATAGGATTTGGCAATATTGTATCGGCCAACAGAATTATCTCGATTGTAAGTCCGGAATCAGCACCCATTAAGCGAATTATTCAGGAAGCGCGCGATACAGGAATGCTCATCGATGCCACCTATGGGCGAAGGACGCGTGCCGTCATTATGTGTGACAGCCACCACGTAATTTTGTCGGCTGTTCAGCCTGAAACGGTTGCCCATCGTCTGACCGCCAAAGAATCCAGTAGTGAGGATCCGGTTGATTAATATGGAAGACAAAGGGCTGCTGATTGTGGTCTCAGGTCCTGCAGGAGTTGGAAAAGGAACGCTGTGTAAGCGGCTTTTTGCCGAGTGCGGTGATCTGGAATATTCTATTTCTGTAACGACCAGGGCACCAAGACCGGGAGAAACAGAGGGAAAAGAATACTATTTTCGTTCCAGGGATCAATTTCTTAAAATGGTTGAGAATAATGAGTTTCTGGAATGGGCAGAGTTTTGCGGAAACCTGTATGGAACCCCAAGATTTCATGTGGAAAGTGTCCTGAAGAGAAACAAGACCATCTTACTGGAAATCGATATGCAGGGAGCAAAAATTGTCAAAAAGGCTTTTCCGGATGGTGTGTTTATTTTCATTGTTCCGCCTTCCCTGGAAGAGCTCGCTGAAAGGCTTTATGGAAGAGGAACGGAAACACCTGAGGTCATGCAGCGCAGACTGGCACTAGCCGTTCAGGAAATGAAAAATATGAAGGATTATGATTATGCTGTTGAGAACGACGAAATTGGCACTGCGGTAGAAAAGCTTAAGAGTATTATGATTGCAGAAAAATGCCGGGTGAGTTCAAAGCCGTAATAATTTTAAAGTCGCTCTAATTTGAAGGAGGAATAACGATGAAGCAGCCTTCTTTGGATGTTCTGATGTCCCAGGCAGACAGTAAATATACCCTAGTGGTGGCAGCTGCTAAAAGGGCCAGGGTACTCATGAACAATTTGGATGCAAGTGAATTTAAAGATACAAAACCTGTTAGCAGGGCTTTGCTTGAGATTGCAGACGGAAAAGTCTATCCTGACTTTTTTGATAAGGTAACGTCAGATGCTTTGCGGTAAACGTGTGCTTCTGGGCGTAACAGGCAGTATTGCTGCCTACAAAGCGGTCGACATTGCCAGTAGACTGGTGAAAAGCGGTGCAGAGGTCTTTGTCGTGATGACAAAATCAGCGACAGAGCTCGTTGCGCCTTTGACATTTAGAAGCATATCAGGACAGCCGGTTTATACGGAAATGTTCACGGAACCTAAAATGTGGAACATTGAACATATTTCTCTGGCCCAGAAGGCAGACATCACCTTAATCGCTCCGGCGACAGCCAATATCATTGCGAAGATGGCTGTCGGTCTTGCTGATGATTTTCTTTCTACCGTCTTGCTGGCTGTCAATAATCCAATCTTTGTAGCTCCGGCGATGAATCATGCCATGTATCATCACCCTGCAACGCAGCGGAATCTGGGGATTCTTCAGCAACGGGGTATTCATATGATCGGGCCAGCCAGAGGTTTCCAGGCCTGCGGGACAGAAGGCGACGGCAGGATGAGTGAGCCTGCGGAGATCATTGATTTCCTTCAGAATTTTATGTTAAACCGGGAAATCATGAAAGGCCGGAAAGTGCTAGTTACGGCCGGCGGCACCCGCGAGGAACTTGATCCGGTCAGATATCTTGGAAATTACAGCTCAGGCCGCATGGGCTATGCAATTGCTGAGGCGTTTGCTGAGGCAGGCGCACAGGTGACCCTGGTCAGCGGACCCTCGGATATCCTGCCCCCGTTCGGCGTGGAAACGGTCCGGATTATTTCAGCGGAAGAGATGTATCTGGAAGTTATGACACGATATGCGGAACAGGATATCGTCGTCAAAGCAGCTGCTGTTGCTGATTTTCGACCTGCAGTCCGCAATGAGCAAAAGATCAAAAAAGACGGAGAGTCTGTTATCTTAGAATTAGTTCCGAATCCAGATATTCTGTCAGCTTTGGGAGCTCGGAAGAAACACCAGTACTTGGTTGGCTTTGCTGCCGAGACCCAAAATGTGATTGAAAACGGTCTGGAAAAGTTGAAACGCAAAAAGGCCGATATGCTTGTAGTCAATGATGTCACAGCACCTGGTGCAGGTTTTGGCACAGATACCAATATTGTTAGTTTTCTTTATCCCGATGGCAGAAAAATAGATCTGCCCAAAATGAGCAAGCTGGATGTCGCCAGAAGGTTGGTGCAAGAGATTGCCTTGAACAAAGGTATTGGATCAAAGGAGTGATTTTGGATGGGTTACAAATTATTTACCTCAGAATCTGTTACCGAAGGACATCCCGACAAAATATGCGATCAAATTTCGGATGCAATTCTTGATGCCGTCCTGTGTCAGGACAGAGAAGCACGAGTCGCCTGTGAAACATCTGTGACAACCGGGCTGGTTCTGGTAAGCGGCGAGATTACCACCCATTGTTATGTGGATATTCCAAGAGTCGTAAGGGAAACCATCAGACAGATTGGATATACGAGAGCCAAGTATGGCTTTGACGCAGATACATGTGCGGTGCTGACCTCGATTGGAGAGCAGTCCAGTGATATTGCCTTAGGCGTTAACAAAGCACTGGAGGCAAAAATATCCGAAGAAGATATCAGTGAGATCGGTGCAGGAGACCAGGGGATGATGTTTGGCTATGCGACAAACGAAACCGAAACATTCATGCCGGTGCCGATTGATCTTGCGCATAAGCTGGCCCGCAGGCTAGCTGAAATCCGTAAGGCGGAAGTGCTGAACTATTTAAGACCTGACGGTAAAACGCAGGTTACCGTTGAATACGAGGACGGAAAACCCAAAAGGATCGATACGATTGTAATTTCGACCCAGCATCATCCTGAGGTTTCCCAGGAGCAGATCAAAAACGACCTTCTGGAACATGTCGTAAGACCAGTGGTTCCATCTGAAATGCTGGATGAGAATACCCGTTATTATATCAACCCGACGGGCAGATTTGTGATTGGCGGGCCTCAGGGTGATGCAGGACTTACCGGCAGAAAAATTATCGTTGACACCTATGGCGGTATGGCTAGACATGGTGGCGGGGCGTTTTCCGGAAAAGATCCTACGAAGGTTGACCGGTCCGGGGCTTATGCCGCGCGCTATGTGGCCAAAAATGTTGTCGGAGCGGGCCTAGCTGACCGCTGTGAGATTCAGATCGCCTATGCGATTGGGGTTGCGCGTCCTGTCTCCATTTCAGTTGAAACATTTGGGACGGGTAAGGTCAGTGATGATAAGATCATCACGCTGATTAATGAAACGTTTGATCTTCGTCCGGCTGCAATCATCAACACTCTGGATCTCCGCAGACCAATCTATAGACAGACCGCGGCCTACGGGCATTTTGGGCGCAATGACCTTGACCTCCCGTGGGAGAAGCTTGATAAAGTCGAACAATTAAGGAAACTGGCCGGACGCTGAAACGTTGTTAAGCTTCCCAATAGAAATAAGTTATAGCAGAGAAAAATTATCGATATTAGTAGAAGAATAACAGACTGCAGAGGGTGTCGTGGGAATCCAGGGCATCCTTTTTTATGTTGATAACAGGAAAATAAAAACTTATAATTTTAATTAAAAGTGCTATTTCAAAATACAGATTCAAATATGGATTATCTTGATATATAATATACCTATTGTTAACAGTTAGCGTGTCAAAATAAGTTTGAGGCAGGAGGATGGTAGGATGACTCAGGATGAATTGTTACTTCATTTAAGAAAGACCATTGCACAGGTCTTAAAAGCTCCCTACTACAAGAAAAAACTGGCTGAGGTGGGTATCTATTATCCCGGCGATGTCAAATCCCTGGAGGATTTTCGGAAGATACCATTGACGGATAAAGAAGCGTTACGCCAGAATTATCCTTTTGGATTATTTGCCGAGCCATTGGAAAAGATGGTCAGAATCCATGCTTCCTCAGGGACAACGGGAAAACCGACCGTTGTAGGGTATACCCGTGAAGATATTCAGTTATGGGCCAAAATTGTGGCCAACGGTCTCAGAAGGGCTGGCATTACGTCCAACGACGTTGTACAGGTCGCTTATGGCTATGGCTTGTTTACCGGCGGTATGGGACTGCATTACGGATGTGAAGAACTTGGGGCTTTAGTCATTCCGATCTCCGGCGGCAACACCCAGCGTCAGCTGATGCTGATGCGTGACTTTGGAAGTACGGTTCTTTGCTGTACTCCGTCGTACGCACTTTATCTGGCAGACAGTCTGGGGGAAGAGGGTATGACCAAAGAAGACCTGAAGCTGAGGGTCGGGATATTTGGCGCTGAGCCCTGGACAGAACAGATGAGGGCAGAGATTGAAGCCAGACTTGGTATTCGGGCGCTCGATATCTATGGATTGAGTGAAACGATGGGACCCGGCGTTTCTTTGGAGTGCCTGAAAGGCGAAGGGCTGCATATCGATGAGAACTTCTACCCTGAAATTCTCGATAAAGACGGAAATGTTCTGCCAGAAGGAGAAACAGGAGAACTTGTTCTTACCAGCTTTAACAAAATGGGTTTCCCCGGACTTCGCTATAGAACGAAAGATATTACCAGCATCACCTATGGAAGCTGTACGTGCGGCCACACCGGCTGGACGATGAAGAGAGTGTCGGCCAGAGTCGATGATATGCTGATTATTCGCGGTGTCAACGTCTTCCCAAGCCAGATTGAAGAAGCGATCCTGTCGGTAGGTGGAATCGAACCGCATTATCTGATTGTTGTGGACCGTGAGGGTAATCTCGATACCCTCGAAGTGCAGATTGAGGTGAATGCGGCAAGCTTCAACGATGAGATCCGGGAACTCGAAGAGCTCCAGCAAAGGCTTCAAAGTAAAATACATGAGATCCTTAATATTGCGGCCAGGGTGCGTCTTGTCGAGCCGAAGAGTATCCCGCGCAGCGAAGGAAAAGCGAAGCGTGTAATTGATAAACGCAAGGAAAAACAATTAAGCTAAATTCTCCTAAATGAAAAAAATAAAGGGGGAAAAACATATGTTACAACTGTCAATTTTTCTGGAAAATGCCCAGGGCCGTCTGGCAGACGCACTGAATACTTTAGCTGACCTTCAAGTCAATATCCGCGCGCTGTCCCTTGCTGACACCAAAGATTACGGTGTACTCAGGATTATCGTGGAGAACCCGGAAGAAGTTGCGGAGAAACTCCGGGAGCGCAATTGTGTCGTCAAGATCACCCGGGTCTGGGTGCTAAAAGTTCCCGACAGTCCGGGAGGTCTGGCTGGACAACTGAACAAGCTTGTTGCCGAGGGTGTGAACGTTGAATATATGTATGGTTTTGTGGAAAAGGAAAACGAGCAGGCCCAGGTCGTTCTAAGAGTCAGAGATGCTGAAATCATGCAGGCCGCGATGGACAAACTCGCGCTCAAATGAAGAAAGTAAGCGATCAAACACAGTATTAAAGTATAATAACAATATGAAAAAAACCTGTTTCCTTACAAAAATAAGGAAACAGGTTTTTTGTATAATCCGTTCTGGCATTTAGGAAAATAAATCTAGTACCATTGAAAATTTGTTTTTGGAGGATGATATGCAGGACTTCATTGCGACTTACACCAGCCAAAGAAAAAAACAGGAGACCCGGCAATATCTGCTCGATAATATCACCTATCATCTCGCACCGCTACTTATCGCATCCAAGCCGGCTGAACTGCTTACATTTACCACTGCCATCAAAAAAGATGCGCTGGAGACCTGGGATCAAATCAAAGGTAGGCTTTACCCCTATGTGATGGTTCAGGAAATTGTCAGGAATAAAGCTTCTGTCAGCGTATTATTTTATGCCGCAGACAGATTATCTTCAATACTTCAAATCCCTGAGAACCAGTATTTCTTAAGATCACTGGATTATTGTGGGGAGACGGATCAGGATACGGCAATCCGGACTTTAAAACAAAAATGGATCATTGGGCCTTTCCCTCACGAAATCGGACTATTTCTGGGCTTCCCACTGGACAATGTGGCAGATTTTATCTATTTCCCCGATAAAAAACCTCTGCTGACCGGTTACTGGAAGGTCTACCATGCTCCTGAGAAAGCCAGGAGAATATTTCAGGAATATAACGAGGCCAGATATGCATACATCCGATACATGCTCGACGGGAACAAAAGTGAGGGCTTTTTAAAATGCATGGGTCGGAACCGGTTGAAAGGATCTTCAATATAATAAGCTAAAGAATGATTTGCCATGGCCGTCAGGAGGAATTGGGATGTTTAGTTACCAGAAACGTTTACTATATCCGGTTTATGTTGAGCAGAAAAATGAGAAGCTGGCCTG
Source organism: Dehalobacter sp. TBBPA1 (assembly GCF_040931655.1). NCBI lineage: Bacteria > Bacillati > Bacillota > Clostridia > Eubacteriales > Desulfitobacteriaceae > Dehalobacter > Dehalobacter sp. TBBPA1. The sequence goes on from NZ_CP162385.1 coordinate 833,998, forward strand.
GACCTTATTGGAACATATCGGCGGGAAAGACGGGGAATTTACTGCTTTTACACGTCATATGTATCAGCGCCTGCATGTGATCAATCCATATATTCGTGATCTTTTGGGTATGATTGCTTCGGAAGAGCTTGCGCATATGGAGATCATTGCAGCTGCAGTCAGAAAGCTTGGCCTTGCTGATTTGCCGCTTGCCAATTCCGGGCAGGAGCCCTGGAATATGGAATATGTTGAGAAAAGTACGGATATTAATGAGATGCTCAAAATTAATGAAGAAGCGGAAATCAGGGCTAAGAGACTGTACCTGCGGCATCTCACACTGACTGAGGACACTTCACTAAAGAAAATGCTCCAATTCTTAGTCAACCGGGAAGAAGTTCATCAAAGATTACTAAGAAAAAGCGGTGTTCTAGTGACTCAGGAAGCCAATAATGAGCAGTTCTCGACGCTGATTCATGAATATAAAATGAGTTTGCGCGTAATGAAGTAACAAATTTTCCCTTGGTCAATAAACTATGAGGGGATTATTATGTTATAGGGGAGAGGAAAATGAGTATTGCTATTACCAAAATGAATTATGGTAAACTGGTTATCGGAATTGATGCGGAGGTTGAGCTCAAAAACGGTAAAAACTGCAGGGGAATCAATTTCGACAATGCAGCAACGACCCCGCCTTTTGTTTCAGTGCTCCAGGAAATCAGCAGTTTTGCACCGTATTATTCGTCAATTCACAGGGGGTCCGGCTACAAGTCCAAATTGTCTTCGGAAAAATATGAAAGTGCCAGGAAAACAGTGATGGATTTTGTGGGTGCAGACCACAAAAGGGATGTGGTGATCTTTGTTAAGAATGCCACAGAAGCTATCAATAAAGTGGCCTTCAGGCTGTCACAGGACGTGGATCCATACATAAAAAGTGTTATCCTTTCAACTTCCATGGAGCATCATTCCAATGACCTGCCCTGGCGGGAAAAGTATGAGGTCGATTATATTGAAGTGGATGAATGTGGCAGGCTAATCTTTAACGATTTTATTGAAAAGCTGGAAAAATATAAAGGCCGGGTCAAGCTGGTAACTGTAGCCGGAGCTTCAAATGTAACAGGTTATGTCAATCCCGTACATCGAATTGCTGAATGGGCTCATAAATATGGTGCAAAGGTCATGGTTGACGGATCACAGCTGCTTCCTCATCAGCCGTTTGATACGAAGCCCTCCGCTTCCAGCAAGCATATCGATTTTCTTGTTTTCTCCGCACATAAGATGTATGCGCCTTTTGGGACCGGCGTTCTGATTGGCCCCAAAGACTTTTTCCTGAAGGGAAGCCCCGATTATCAGGGCGGAGGAACAGTCAAAGCTGTAACCCGTGATTTTGTAATCTGGAATGATCCTCCTTCCAAAGATGAGGCCGGAACGCCCAACTTAATGGGCGTGCTGGCCTTGGCCGCAAGTATAAAAACCCTGAGCGCAATCGGGATGCGAAATGTGTACAAGCATGAAAAAACCCTGACATCTCAACTGATTCAGGGATTAAAGAAAATAGACTGTATCGACATCTATTGTGCAGAAGATCAAAGTCAGGAACGGGTCGGGATTGTCCCCTTTAATATGAAGGGCATTTATCATGAGAAACTGGCGGATATACTAGCCGGAGAAGCCGGAATTTCTGTCAGGAGCGGGTGTTTCTGCGCACATCCTTACGTTCAAAAGCTGATGAAAGTCGAACCAGTCATCTTAAGTGCAGTTGCAGATCATCTTCCGGAAAACAGACCCGGGATGGTCAGAGTCAGTTTTGGTTTATACAATGAACCTCACGAAGTTGGCAGGCTACTGGAAGCATTGCAGGAAATTGCCAAAGACAGAAGACGATATTTGAAAATGTACAGCTAAGACAGTCAAGCCTGCATAAAGATAAGAACCATTACCGACAATAAAAACATACATCTAAGAAATGGTGGTGCTTATCATGGAAAAAGAGAAGAAACTCAGCCTGATTTTGTTCAGCGGGGATTATGACAAGGCGATGGCTGCCTTGATCCTGGCTAATTCGGCCCGCGAGCTCAACATGAAAGTCAGTATCTTTTTCGCTTTTTGGGGTCTGTGCCTGATACGCGATCCGGAGAAGATGTCTTTGGAAGACAAAACAGTTTATGAAAAAATGTTAGGAATGACGGCACCGAAAGGTCCGGAAGACCTGCCGCTTTCCCGGATGAATATGGCTGGCATTGGAAAAGCCATGCTGAAACAAATGATGGAAGACCAGGACGCACCAAATCTTTCCGCTTTTCTGAAAGGAGCGCAAAAAAAAGGGGTAAGCTTTTACATATGCAAGCTTTCCCTTGAGATCATGGGTTTTACACTTGAAGAAATGATTCCGGATGTCAAAATTATGACAGCGAAAGATTATCTGCAGGATGCCCTGGAAGCGGACATAGAGCTTTTTATCTAAACTGTTTATCGGCTTCTTCCTTTACACTGTTTCCTTAAAGTTTGTTATATCTTCGGTATCCGGTATTCGTTCTCTGTATTATCCGCATCAATCACAGTCATATATTCCCGCTGACTGCCATTGGCAGTTTTATTCCGCGTCCCTTGGCGAAAGGCATTTGCCCCGAGTATGGTCTTTTTCTTCTTGCTGAAAAATTTCTGATAGATGACGCGGGTGGAAATCCCGATGCCCAGGAGAAGCAAAAAGACCCAAGAAACTATTACTGCCAGGAAAATCATTCCTAAAGCAAAAATGGAATATAGAAGATATTTTAATAAATCAGGCATTTATATCACCTCTGACTATTATTATAAGCAGTAAGCTTAAGATATGATTAATGCAGACAAATGATTAATGCAGATCATTAATATGCAGAATGAATCTTAGGTTATCGGATAAGCTCTAAGGTGAATTTAATCATTGCCGGATATTGTAAGGTTTAGAAGAACGATTGTCTTTACGAATGAAGTCATGAATCTAACGTGACAGTACGAAGAAGGAATAGCCCAAAAAGTAAAATTATGCTAAAATAAGCGAAGAAAGGGGATGTGAATTTGGATGTTTTTGTCGGGATTTCTCTTTCCCTGATTATTGTAGGAATCATTCTGGTTATTCTGGAAATATTCATTATTCCAGGCTTTGGCGTCTCAGGGATCATCGGGCTTTTGATGATGATCGGTGGAGTATTTTTAGTGGCTGATTCGTTCGCCGAGGGCGTCGTGTATCTTCTGATCATACTTATTATGGCAGGGCTGCTGATCTATATTGGGTATAAAACGGGTCGGCTGAAAAAACTCTGGCGTAAGGTAACTTTGGGGGAAAAGCAGAGAACCGAAGAAGGCTTCGTAGCACCCAAAACAGATTATAAACACTATCTCGGGAAAACAGGAAAAGCCCTGACCCTGCTCCGTCCGGCAGGCACAGCGCAGATTGAAGGAGAACGGGTCGATGTCGTCACAGATGGAAGTTTCATCCCAAAAGATTCTGCGATAAAGGTCATCGCGGTTGAGGGTACAAGAATCATTGTGAGTAGGGAAGAAAATGAATAGGAGGTTATAAACATATGACAACGGCACTTGTTACAACGGTGATACTGATTATGCTGGTTCTGATTATTCTAATGGTTCTGTTTACGTTTATTCCGGTCGGTCTCTGGATTTCGGCTTTGGCAGCTGGTGTTAATATCGGCATATTCACACTGATCGGGATGAGACTTAGGCGAGTTGCACCGATCAGGATTGTGAACCCATTGATTAAAGCACATAAAGCTGGTCTGGGACTTACCCCGGCACAGCTTGAGGCCCATTACCTTGCCGGAGGAAATGTCGACAAGGTTGTTAACGCATTAATTGCTGCGGAAAGAGCGGCCATACCGCTTAAATTTGAAAGAGCCGCAGCCATTGATTTGGCAGGACGTGATATTATGCAAGCGGTGCAAATGTCCGTTAATCCGAAAGTTATCCAAACACCCACTGTCTCTGCTGTTGCACAAAATGGGATTGAATTAAGAGTCATAGCAAGAGTCACAGTTCGGGCAAACATTGACCGTCTGGTTGGCGGAGCTGGTGAAGAAACGATTATTGCACGCGTCGGAGAGGGCATAGTAACAAGTATCGGTAGTTCCTCTTCCCATGCCAATGTTCTCGAAAATCCGGACATGATATCCCAGGCTGTTTTGAATAAAGGGTTGGACTCCGGAACAGCTTTTGAAATCCTCTCCATTGATATTGCCGATGTCGATGTCGGCAAAAACATTGGAGCGCAGCTGCAAACAGATCAGGCTGAAGCGGACAAGAGGATTGCCCAAGCCAAAGCGGAGGAACGCAGAGCGATGGCGGTAGCCAGGGAACAGGAAATGAAAGCGTCCGTTCAGGAAATGAGAGCAAAAGTCGTGGATGCGGAAGCGGAGGTGCCACTGGCACTGGCGTCAGCTTTAAAAGAGGGACGCCTTGGCGTTATGGATTATTACAATCTGCAAAACGTGATTGCAGATACCCGCATGCGGGATAATATCGCTGTCACAGCCAAAGGAGATGAACCGGAAACGACGATACCCAAGAAGTAGGTGATGTTCAGTGGATATCATAACATTTATCATTATTGCGGTTGTAATTTACAGCTTCTTTGCCAATAAAGACAAGCCTCCGCAACGCAGGCCTGTTAGGCCGGAGGACAACAGGCCGTTGTCCGAACCTCTGACAACCGAGATGGACAGGGACATTTCCCGGATGGAAAGAAAGAAAAAAGGAAATTTCTTCGAAGATCTGGAAAGACAGCTTAGGGAATCTGTGGAAAAGGCTGAGAGAGAGCTGCAGGCTGGACCGTACGGATCAACCGTCAAGAAAAAGGCTGCTGCCCCTCCGACTTCTGCTTCTTCAGTTCCGCGGAAAGCTGAAAACGTCCAAAAAACAGAAAACAAATGGAGAGAAGAAGGACGATCGGACTATGATCGGTATATTTCCAACGAGGGCACCCAGGGCATTGAAGGCCTCGGCGGTGATGAAGGAACCGCAGACCAGGAAGGGACTTGGGGATCCGAAGGTAGTGATTATACCAACAGAAAGATCACACCGGGAGATCAAATTTCTCAAAAAAGAGCGGCCTTTGGTCTTAATTTATCATCTTCGGAAGTAATGCGTGGCGTTATCTGGGCTGAGGTCCTAAAGGAACCAAGGGCTAGGAGAGCATTTCCGCGTAGATAAATAAGACAATAATTATTGATATACAACAAAAAATAGAATGAAGAAAATCAAATCAAGAGAAATTAAGAGAGTTTATGAACATACAGATATTTGGAATCAAAAAGTGTTTTGATACAAAAAAAGCGGAACGCTGGTTTAAAGAGCGCCGCATTCGATATCAGCTCATAGATCTGGACCAAAAGGGATTAAGCAAAGGAGAACTGCAGAGTGTTAAAGCAGCGGTGGGTCTAAACAGCCTGTTTAATACCGGAGGCAAGGACTATTTGCGCTTAAATCTGGACAAAATCAGTAGTTCAATTGTCAGAGAAGAATTATTGCTGAACAATCCCGGTCTTTACCGGACACCAATCGTCCGTAACGGCAAACAGGCTACAGTAGGGTATGTCCCTGAAGTTTGGGAATTATGGGTTAGTAACGAACCATAACAAACCTTATGGGTTAATCTTGGTAAGTGCTTGGAGCAGGCTGTCCATCTCCTCGTCACTGCCGATGCTGACGCGTAGGTAATTGTCGATTTTGGGCTGGCGGAAGTACCTGACCAAAATGCCCTGCTGTCGGAGTGCGGTGAAGACCTCTTCAGCCTTGAGCACGGGGTGGGATATGAAAATGAAATTTGCTTGTGATGGAATCACTTGCCAGCCCATTTGCCTGAGTACCGGAACGATCCTTTCCCTCGTTTGCATCACTTTTTGTCTCGTGACTTGGAAGTAGGACTCATCCTTCATGGCTGCGATTGCTCCGGCCATGGATAAGCGGTCCAATGTATAGGAATTAAAGGAATTTTTGATCCGGCTCAAGCCTTCCATCAGCTCATCCTGACCCAGAGCAAAGCCAACTCTTAAGCCTGCCAGAGACCGGGACTTGGACAATGTCTGGATTACCAGCAAATTGGGGTACTTCTCAATAAGCGGAATGGCAGTTTCACCGCCGAAATCAATATAGGCCTCATCAACGATGACTACCTTATCCATATTATGGATAAGGATTTTTTCTATCATTTCGGGCGTCACATAGTTGCCGGTAGGGGCATTGGGGTTCGGAAAGATGACTCCGCCTTCCGAACCGTAGAAATCAGGCGGGTATAAAGAAAACTCTTCTCTCAGCGGGACCAGCCGGTAGTCCAGCTGAAATAAATTAGCATAGACCGGATAGAAACTATAGGTAACATCCGGGAACAGGATCGTGCGGCCCGGATCAAAAAAAGCCATAAACGCAAAAGCCAGGATTTCATCCGAACCGTTTCCAACAAATACCCACTCCTTTTTCAGGCCATAATATTCGGCTACGGCCTGGCGCAAGTCCTCACCGCCCGGATCGGGGTATAACTTCAGTTTCTCATTTGCGGCTTCTTTGATCGCTTCGAGGACCAAGGGAGAAGGCGTATAGGGACATTCGTTCGTGTTCAGCTTGATATATTTTTTGTCTTTCGGCTGTTCTCCCGGTACATACGGTTTTTGACCAGCCGCAATTTTGCTCCAGTATTTGCTCATTCGCTCACTCACTCTTTTCCATAAAAAAATAAACCGTAGATTTTCCTTCATTTCTAAGTAAAAAAATAAGACGTTGAGTAGATTATATCCCGAGTATATCGGGCCTGCAAGCCAATTCTGGATTATTCTTTTTAAACGGAGGCACAGGATTAAAGATTTTTTACAATTATACTTGACATCGGTTCAATACTTTAATAAATTAAAGTGTGAAAGAGATAACCCGGAGGTAAGTCATCATGCTGAGTGACGAAAGGATCAGGGATACCCTGACCGATTCTCTTATTGAAGCGATCCTTCTGCTCAAAACGAAAGAGGAATGTTACAGCTTCTTTGAAGATTTGGCTACGGTAGCGGAGATCAAGGCCCTCGCGCAGCGGCTGGAAGTCGCCCGTATGCTGGAGGAAGACGTGACCTATTCCAGGATTGCTGAAGTTACCGGAGCAAGCTCTGCCACCATCAGCAGGGTCAAACGTTGTTTGAACTATGGCGCTGACGGTTACAAGATGGTTCTCGAACGAATGGAGAAAAATAAAAAAAATAAGAGCTTTCAGAAAAATGAGGTGCAATAATTATGGAACGTTCATCATTAGGGCTTAAAATTCCGGAGGGGATGATCGATCTTCTGCCGGCTGAATTAGCACAGCTGGAGGAGTTGGAAGGAAAAGCAATCAGTGTATGCAAAAATTGGTCTTATCAGAAAGTTGCGACACCCGGACTCGAATATCGGGCCTGTGTCGAGCCTGACGCAGACAAGGATGACCATTTATATAAGTTCTTTGACAAAAACGGTCATACGCTCGTATTAAGACCGGAATTCACAACCCCGATTGCCAGGATGGTTGCCACAAGACAGAAAGGCGGACAATTTCCGCTGCGGTTCTGTTACAGTGGTGATGTTTACAGGAATGATTCCGCCCGTTACCGGGAATTCAGGCAGGTGGGCGTTGAACTGATCGGCTCGGACAATGACATTGCAGACGCTGAAGTTATTGCGCTGGCTGTAGAAATCATGAAGACACTCAAAATCAGAAATTTTCAACTGAACCTTGGGCACAACGGGATTTTCTCGGGACTAGCCGAAGAGATGAGGTTTGAAACCAAAGTGAGGGAGGAACTGGAAGACGGTATAGCACGTAAGGACATGGTAAAACTTGAAAAAATCGTTTCTTCCAACGACTTGCCCGAGCCGGCGAAAGAACTTCTTCTATCCCTGCCTCATCTGACCGGGAAAGAAGAAGTCCTGGATAAGCTTCAAAACTGGACGCATATTAAGCCGATCGGAAAAGCTGTGGAATCTTTACGGACCATCTATTTGTATTTAAAGGAATTCGGCGTTCAGGACTACGTATCCCTGGACCTTGGAATCTTAAGAGGATTCTCCTATTATACAGGCGCAATCTTTGAAGGTTATCTTCCGGGAATCGGCGTTCCGCTGATTGAAGGAGGACGTTATGATGGTCTCTATGCAGATTTTGGAATGGATTACGGCGCAACAGGTTTTGCGGTTAATCTCGGCCTTATGCTCGAGAAGGCTGCAGATTTTGAATTGGATAAGGCCGATGTTTTGGTTTACGGGCAATCCCCCGGAGCTGTGATCAAACGCTGCCGGGAGCTCAGAAAAAGCGGCAAAAAAGTTGAGATGGCCCTCGGATTCCTGACGGACGCCGATGCCAGAAACCTGGCTTCCAGCCGCGGAATTGCGCTGCTGGAGAAGATTGAGAGCAATAAATAAGTGTCATTTAACATCGTTAGCAATTAATTTAAAAGGCCATTGGTCTAATCATCAATCTTTGGAAGGGGCTTTGTATTGTGCCGAAAAATTATTTAACCATAGCGCTGCCAAAAGGAAAATTACTGACGGATTCAGTGGCGCTTCTGACTGAAGCGGGGCTGGACTGCAGATCGGTAGAAAATGATTCCCGTAAACTGCTGTTTGATCTTCCTGGATCAGAGGCGAGGATTATCATTTGCCGCCCGACGGATATTCCCACTTATGTAGAACAGGGAGCGGCAGATATCGGTTTCGTCGGCAAGGATACCGTAATCGAACAAAACAAAGATGTTGCTGAACTGGTTGACTTAAAATTCGGGTATTGCCGCTTTGTTGTGGCGATGCCGGAGGAAAACCTGCCGCAGAAGCTGCCTGACGGACAATATGACCTGAGCGTGCTAAACCAAAAGAGAGCTGCAACCAAGTTCCCGAGAGTTGCCCAACTGTTCTTCAATGAGCACGGTATGCAGGTTACACCGATCAAACTGCATGGCAATATTGAACTTGCTCCCCGGGTGGGTCTGGCTGAGATGATTGTGGATATTGTCTCAACCGGTAAGACCTTAAGAGAGAATAATCTGGCCGAGGTCGCCCAGATCCTTGAAGCTACGAGCAGAATGATTGCCAATCGCGTGTCCTATCGGGTAAAATACGAACGTATTCAGGGGCTTGCAGAAAAAATGAGAGTCCTTGTCCAGCAGTACGACTGATATTGCCAAAGGAGGTTTAGACGATGAAGACTGTACAAAAAATTGAGGATATTGACCTGAAAACGCTTATTAATAAATCCTACGGCAATGACCGTGACTTGGAAGAAAAAGTGGCAGGAATCCTGCAAAAGGTGCGTGAACAGGGTGATGAAGCCATTTATGACTTGACTGCCGCGTTTGACGGGGTTGACCTGAAGGCCTCGGGACTTCGGGTCACCGACCAGGAGATATGGGAAGCTTATAAAAAAGTAGATGATGAGTACCTGGAAGCAATCAGTCAGGCGATCAACAACATTAGAACCTACCACGAAAAGCAAAAAAGGGTTTCCTGGTTTGATACTGCCGAAGACGGCAGTATCCTTGGCCAAGTCATTCGCCCTTTGCAGCGGGTCGGGGTCTATGTTCCGGGGGGAACAGCAGCTTATCCATCTTCCGTTCTGATGAATGCGCTTCCGGCAGCCGTGGCTGGAGTCGAGGAGATCGTCATGGTTTCTCCGCCGCTGAAAGATGGAAGCCTTTTGCCGGAGGTACTGGTCGCTGCCGCGGAGTGCGGTGTCAAAGAGATCTATAAGGTCGGAGGCGCCCAGGCGGTCGCTGCTCTTGCTTTCGGCACAGCATCGATTGCCCCTGTGGATAAGATTACAGGGCCCGGCAATATTTTTGTAACCCTTGCTAAGAAAATGGTCTATGGAACCGTAGATATCGATATGCTGGCCGGACCGAGCGAGATCCTTATCCTTGCGGATGAAAGCGCTGTCCCGGAGGAGCTGGCGGCAGACCTGCTTTCGCAGGCTGAACATGACAGGCTTGCCTCAGCAATTCTCGTTTCACCGTGTTCCGATTTGCTGGAAAAGACGGTGCTTGAGGTGGAGCGCCAGCTTGAAGCACTGCCGCGGGCTGAAATTGCCAGGGATTCCTGGGATACTTACGGGGCTGCAATTCTGGTCAGGGATATTCAGGAAGGGATAAACCTTGTCAACCGCATTGCCCCCGAACACTTTGAACTCGCTGTGCAGGAACCGTTCGCCTGGCTGGGCAAGGTGAAAAATGCCGGGGCGGTGTTCCTGGGGAGATATACACCGGAACCGGTCGGTGATTATTTTGCGGGACCAAACCATATCCTGCCGACCGGGGGAACCGCCCGCTTTTACTCTGTCCTTGGCGTCGACACCTTTGTTAAAAGAATAAGTGTAATCAACTATTCCGAAGAAGCTTTGCAAAGGGATACCGCCCAGATTGCATACCTTGCCCGCAAAGAAGGGCTGGAAGCACATGCCAGGGCTGTAGAGGTCAGACAGAAGAAGCTTTGAAATCGTGATAGCGGAAGAACAGTAAATTCATGTATAATATAAAAATAAGGTTAATAAGGGGGCCTATAGAGTGAGGAGTGCCAATCTAAGCAGAACAACCCTGGAGACGGAAATAACACTGGCGCTGGCCATTGACGGCAGCGGTAGAGTAAGCGTAGATACCGGGATCGGTTTTTTTGACCACATGCTTGATGCCTTTTGCCGGTTTGCCCATTTTGATCTGGAGATTGAAGCCGGGGGGGACCTGAAAGTTGACCAGCACCATTTGGTGGAAGACTGCGGGATCGTTCTTGGACAGGCGATGAAAGAAGCGCTTGGGGACAAGTCCGGAATTGAGAGGGTCGGGGACTGCCTGTTTCCGATGGATGAAGCCCTGGTTCAGGTTGCTGCAGATATTTCCAACCGCGGGTTCTTGGTCTGGAAAGTAGATTGCCCGGAAGGGATGGTCGGTGATTTCCCTGTAGAGATGGCGGAAGAATTTTTTCGGGCCCTGGCGACGAATGCCGGCATCACGCTGCATATAGGCATGCTGGACGGAAAAAACAGGCACCACATTCTCGAGGCTGTATTCAAAGCCGCGGGCAGGGCCCTTGGACTTGCTGTAAGGAAAAGCAGTCTTGTTGACGGTGTGCCCTCTACCAAAGGGAGCTTATAGAATAGACCTATTATTCTATTCTAATTGTATGGTTGACAAGGTACTAACTGATAAAATAGTCCGTGTAATTACTGGAGGACATCATTAGAATGATAGGCATAGTAGACTATGGACGCGGAAATCTACGAAGTGTGGAAAAGGCGTTTGAAAAACTTGGATTTTTAGCGGAGATCATAGAATCTCCGGAGAAGCTGACCGGTACGGACGGAGTTATTCTTCCTGGAGTCGGCGCTTTCGCTGATGCCATGGATGAGCTCGCCAAAGGCGGCTGGCTTGACCCTTTAAAACAATATGTACAAAGCGGCAAACCTTTTCTGGGCATTTGCCTCGGCATGCAGCTGCTTTTTGAGGTTGGTGAGGAGCATGGAGAACATAGCGGTCTTGGTTTTCTGAAAGGCCGGGTGGTCAAATTCCCGCCGGGCTTGAAGATTCCGCATATGGGATGGAATAAGCTAAATGTTATCAGACAGAACATGCTTTGTAATGATATTCCGAACCATTCTTATTTCTATTTTGTCCACTCTTATTTTGCTCAGCCGGCCGATCAGGACTACATTGCCGGGACCAGCGATTATGGACTGGAGTTTCCTGCCCTGGTCGGCAAAGACAATGTCTGGGGTGCACAGTTCCACCCGGAGAAGTCCAGCCCCTGGGGTCTGGTCATGCTCGATAATTTTGGGAAATGGGTGAAAAATCAATGATCATATATCCGGCGATTGATTTAAAAGACGGCAAAGTTGTCCGTCTCCTGCAGGGTAGAATGGAGGATGCAACCGTATACTCCGATGACCCTGCAGGGGTGGCGGCCGATTTCATGGACAGAGGGTCAAAGGTTCTGCATATCGTCGACCTGAACGGGGCATTTTCCGGAAAGCCCGTAAACGATGAAGCCATTCGGGATATTGTAAAGAATGTTTCGTTGAAGATTCAGGTGGGCGGTGGTATCCGGACACTGGCCAGGATCGAGGAACTGCTGGATTTAGGTGTATCAAGGGTCATACTCGGGACGGTCGCGGTAAGGGATCCGGAGCTTGTGACAGAGGCTGTTCGCAGGTATGGCGATCAGATTATTGTCGGGATCGATGCCAAAGACGGCATGGTCGCGGTTCAGGGATGGGCGGAAAGCACCGGCCTCAAAGCTGAGGATCTCGGTAAAGCGATGAAGCAAGTCGGCGTTTCCCGGATTGTCTTCACCGACATTTCCAGGGACGGAATGCTTGGCGGTCCGAACATTGCCAGCACGGTCAGGATGGCCGAGACGACCGGACTTAAGGTGATTGCATCCGGCGGTATTTCCGCGTTGGACGATCTGGATAAACTGAAGGCGGAGGCTGACCGTGGAATAGCGATTGAAGGTGCTATTGTCGGAAAGGCTATCTATTCAGGCGCTTTCACGCTGGAAGAGGCACTGCGGGTGATCGCCTAGAATATAATTTCTATTTAACTTTTACTTATATCTCATAGATTAAGTCGCGTAATGGACAGCCAGCGCCAAGTGGAGCAAGGCGACGGTACAGGAAGTACATAGGGTCGAATACGTCACGGATAACATGGTATTCGACAAGAAGCACGGAATTTTGTGTCAAGACACAACGACCGAAAGCGGCCCTCCATTACGGTGACCTACCCAAGCAAAAGGAGCAAAATAAATGCTTGCCAAACGAATTATACCTTGCCTCGATGTGCATGATGGCCGGGTAGTTAAAGGAACGAATTTTATTCACCTGCGGGATGCGGGAGACCCTGTGGAACTTGCTTCGCTGTACGATCGCGAGGGTGCCGATGAACTTGTATTTTTGGATATTTCAGCTTCTGCCGAAGGCCGTGAAACCATGGTCGATGTCGTCCGAAGGACTGCTGAGAAAGTGTTTATTCCCTTTACCATCGGCGGGGGCTTAAGAACGATTGAGGATATCCGGAGAATGCTGCGTGCCGGAGCAGATAAAGTCTCCTTAAATACGGCTGCTGTTCAAAATCCGGAATTGATCGAACAAGGGGCTCTCACATTCGGCAGCCAGTGCATTGTTGTCGCAATCGATGCCCGCAAAGTCGGAGAGGGCCGTTGGGAAGTGTATACGCACGGAGGCCGTAAACCGACCGGGACAGATGTACTGGAATGGGCCCGGAAAGTTGAAGAACTTGGGGCAGGTGAAATCCTGCTGACTTCGATGGATCGTGACGGAACCAAAGAGGGCTATGATAACGAACTGAACCGGTTGGTAAGCAGGGCTGTGACCATTCCATTAATTGCGAGCGGAGGAGTCGGAAACCTGAAACATATGGCGGAAGGTCTGACGGAGGGGGAAGCGGATGCTGTCTTAGCCGCGTCGATTTTTCATTACAGGGAGTACAGCATCAAAGAGACAAAAGATTATCTGGCCGGAAAAGGCATACCCGTTCGAAGATAATCTTAAGAAATTGATAATCGCAGGAAAAAAAGCAAATTGGGATATTAAAAAAGGAGTCAACCAAGATGAACAGTAGATTTGAGTCAGGGTGTATCGATATTTCCAAAACCGTACAGGCTGTGAAGTGGGATGAAAAAGGTCTTGCTCCGGCCATTGCCCAGGATGCCGAAAGTGGAGAAGTGCTAATGCTCGCCTACATGAATCAGGAAGCACTGAAAAAAACGCTGACTGAAGGCAAAGCGTGTTATTTCAGCCGCAGCAGAAACCAGCTCTGGGTCAAGGGAGAAACTTCAGGTCATTACCAGGAAATCGTCGATATCCGGTTTGACTGTGACCGCGATACGATTCTTCTGAAAGTCAAACAAACTGGAATGGCCTGCCATGAAAACTATTACTCCTGTTTTCACTACCTGCCAGGATCTGAAACGTGCTGCGGCCAACCGAATACCAAACCTACTGTCTCTCTGGGTAGAACTTTGGAAATGCTCGCCGAAGTCATCAAGCAGAGAAATATCGAGAGGCCGGAAGGTGCCTATACGACCTATCTCTTTGCCAAAGGGATCGACAAAATCTTGAAAAAAATCGGTGAGGAATGTGCGGAAGTCATCATTGCCGCTAAAAACAATTCACTCAGTGAGATCCGCTATGAAGCTTCCGATCTGCTGTACCACCTGCTTGTCATGCTGGAAGACAGAAACGTACCTTTATCTGAGATTGCCGAAGAGCTCAATTCAAGAAGAAAATAAATTTATATTTCACAAGGATGCTTAGAATACTGGGTATTATCCTGTTGATGGGGGATGAGTTAAATGGATCATCAATATTGTCCAAGATGTCAACTCTTGCAGCCAATGGCATTGACTGAAACAGTAAGAGAAGAAAAAAACGGGGACCGTACAGTGAAGATCAAAACCATCAGCTATTCTTGCACAGCCTGCAATACATTTGTTCAAAGTGAAGATGTCGTAATGCCTGCTAAGGGAGAAAAAGCATGAACGAAAAAGTAATGAAGACCATCACATTGCCGCGTTTGAACAGGCTGAGCCCTTCCCTCGAAAGTACTGCGTTAAAGATCATGGAAGAATCTGGAGAACTTGCTCAGGCGATCGGAAAATTCCGTGGCTTAAACGGAGAGGCGCTGCGGGTGGAAGAGGCAGAAGCGATGCAGATGGTCGCCAAGGAGCTGATGGATGTTGCTCAGACTGCGGTCACCATGATGTTCGTTCTGGAAGAGCATTACGGGATTGATCTCAATGAGGTTCTGACATCGCATCTCAGCAAATTGAAAAATAAAGGATATTGCGATTAATCTCTTATAATTAATCTAATTATTTTTCTCGAACACCCGTTCTCCTTTTACTTCTTATGTGGTAAAATAAGGATAATGTTTTTGTGTTGGCCATAAACGTTTATATTTGAAGATTTTAATTTGGAAATGACAGAAAGGTGATCTTATCAATGTATTATCTTAAGGACCTGAACCCTGTCCAACGGGAAGCAGTTGAAAGCGGAGAGGGTCCTCTTCTTATTTTAGCCGGGGCCGGTTCAGGCAAGACAAGAGTATTGACTTACAGGATCGCTCATCTGGTAGCCAAAGGCGTTAATCCCTGGAACATTCTTGCGATCACGTTTACGAATAAGGCTGCTAAAGAGATGAGAGACCGTGTTCTTGCGCTGGTAGGCAGTGAGGGCGAGGGACTCTGGGTAGCGACCTTTCATTCTACCTGCGTGCGGATCTTAAGGCGGGAAATCAATATCCTGCCGGAATATTCCCGGAGCTTTGTGATCTATGATTCCGGGGATCAGCTGACAGTACTCAAGGAGTGTCTCAAAGAACTAAATCTTGATGATAAGAAGTTTGCGCCGCGGGCTGTTTTGGCGACGATCAGTGATGCTAAAAACAAGCTTTTAGGGCCTGATGCTTTTGCTGCGGAGGCCAGAGATTTCTTTACCGAAAAAGCGGCTGAGGCCTACCGCCTATACCAGAGAAAGCTTTCCGGCAATAATGCCCTGGATTTTGATGACATCATCATGCTGACAGTGAAAATATTCAGGGAAAACCCGAATGTCCTAAGCTACTATCAGGAGAAATTCCGCTACATCCTCGTCGATGAGTACCAGGATACCAATCATGCCCAGTATATTCTGATCAAGCAGCTGGCCGCGTGCTACCGTAACCTTTGCGTCGTCGGGGACGACGATCAGTCCGTCTACGGCTGGAGAGGTGCCGATATCCAAAATATCCTGGATTTTGAAAGAGACTACCCGGAAGCCAAAGTATTGAAGCTGGAGCAGAATTACCGTTCGACTCAGAAGATACTGCGGGCTGCTAACGAAGTCGTCAGTAATAATGATAACCGCAAAGGGAAATCCCTCTGGACAGAAAATACAGAAGGAGAGGAAATTGTTCTCTTTAAAGCAACAGATGAGCATGACGAAGCCCGCTTTGTGACCGGAAAAATTCGTGATCTGGCTGATACAGAAGGCAGACCGTATAACGATTTTGCGATACTGTACCGTACGAATGCCCAGTCCAGGGTGCTGGAAGAACACCTCATGAAGGAAAGCATACCCTACAGGATATATTCCGGGGTTAAGTTCTATGAACGGCTCGAAATCAAGGATATCCTGGCTTATTTGCGGCTGCTGAACAATCCGGCCGACCGCGTCAGTTTTGCCAGGGTCATTAATGTGCCCAAAAGAGGTATTGGAAAAAGCAGTCTGGATAAAATACTGGAGTACGCTGAGGAACAGGGCCTGCCGATTTTGGATGCGCTGACTGAGGCAGCGTATATTCCCGGTCTCCAGACCAAAGGCGTCGGCACACTTACGAACTTCTATGAACTGATGATGTCTTTAAGGCAGGAAGCTCAAAAGGGTGTGCCACTGACTCAGCTGACGGAGAAGATCATAAGAGATACAGGATACATGGCCTCACTTAGAGCGGAGAATACCGTGGAGGCTGAAGCTCGGATAGAGAACCTCAATGAATTTTTATCCGTAACAGCCGAGTACGATAATAACCTTCAAGATTACCTCGAAGATCCTGATCTGGAGGCTGACCAGAATATGCTTATTCTGGGAGGATTCCTAGAACAGGTTTCGCTGGTCGCGGAAATCGACAGTTTTGATGAAGAGGAAGATGCCGTGAAGCTGATGACCATGCACAGTGCCAAAGGATTGGAATTCCCGGTCGTGTTTGCGGTCGGAATGGAAGACGGGATTTTCCCAAGTAGCAGAAGCCTTTTGGAGACGTATCTGCTCGAAGAGGAACGTCGGCTGTGTTATGTCACGATTACTCGGGCCAGAGAAAAGCTATTCCTGAGTACGACCGAACAAAGGATGATCTATGGTCATATCCAGAGCAGTGTACCTTCCCGTTTCCTGAAAGAGATCCCCGAAGAACTTTTGAAAGAGGAAATATCCCGTCGGGAGATTCTTGGGAGAGGATTCGGGTCTTCTTCCCAAACCAGGAACTATGCTGGTGGTGATACTGCTTACGCTTCAGGCAATTCCTTTACCGGATGTAAAAGCTGGAAGGACAGTGGATCGTCTGTTGTAAGCTCTGATCCCGGAAGCTTTCTGGTCGGTGACAAAGTCGAGCATCCCAAATTCGGCCACGGTATTGTAATGTCCGTAAAAGGTGAAGGGAACAGTGCTGAAATCACGGTTGTTTTCAGCGGTGTAGTTAAAAAACTGATTGCTGAGTATGCCCGGCTGTCTAAGATATAGTAGATTTTTCGATGCAAAATTAAAAGATTCGATAAGCCTTGGGTTAACCTTTCGGTGAAAGGCGAATAAGCCTACACAGGGAAAATACGAGATTAAGGTAAGGGGTTTCGGTATGAATCAAAATAACCGTTTGCTTGAACTCAAAAATATGATCGAAAAGGCCAATTATCATTATTACGGCCTGGATGATCCGATTCTTACGGATGCTGAGTATGACCTTTACTTAAAGGAACTCATCGAGATCGAACATCAACACCCGGACTGGGTCACGCTTGATTCTCCTTCCCAGCGGGTCGGAGGGGTTGTCGCATCCCAGTTTCCGAAGGTCCGGCACCCAGAAACGATGCTGAGTCTCGATAACGCTTTCAATGCCGAGGAATTAATGGACTTTGACCGTCGGGTGCGCGGTGTGGCACCCGATGCGGAATATGTCGTAGAATTGAAGATCGACGGGCTGACGGTAGCCTTAACTTACCACGAAGGTATTTTGCAGCGGGGGGCAACCCGCGGGGACGGTGAAGTCGGGGAAGAGATCACAGCAAATGTCCGGACCATTAGAGCGGTGCCGCTTCGGCTATACAACACAGATGGCGGGAAATTCGAAGGTTCTGTGGATATCCGCGGCGAAGGATATATGCCGAAGGACTCCTTCCTCCAGCTGAATACGGAGCGGGAAGAAGAGGGACTTTCCCTGTTTGCGAACCCGAGAAATGCGGCAGCCGGTTCCCTGCGTCAGCAGGATTCCAGGATCACGGCGCAGCGGAAACTGGGGTATTTTGCGTATCAGCTGATTCAGGCCGAACAGATGGGAATCAGTACCCAGACTGGAGTGTTGGAAGCCTTAAGCAGACTCGGATTTAATGTTAATCCAAACTATCAGCTGTTTTCAACCATCGAGCAAGTGATTGCGTACTGCAGCCGGATGACGGACGAACGGCACGGTTTCCATTATGAGATTGATGGACTGGTCATCAAGGTGAACAGCTTTTCTCAGCAGCGAGAGCTCGGCTATACGGCCAAAAGTCCGCGCTGGGCGATTGCTTATAAGTTCCCGGCCGAACAGGTCGAGACCCAGGTGAAGGATATTGAGATCAATGTGGGCCGGACAGGAGTGCTCACCCCGACTGCGGTTCTTAAGGACGTATTTGTGGCCGGTTCTACCGTGGGGAGGGCCACGCTGCATAATCTGGACAATATCCGGGATAAGGACATCCGGGTCGGCGATTACGTATTAATTCATAAGGCTGGAGATGTGATTCCTGAAATCATCAAATCGCTGCCAGAGAAACGTACCGGTCAGGAAATGGTGTTTGCAATGCCTGCTAACTGCCCGTCCTGTGGCAGTCCAGTTTACCGGCTGGAAGGAGAGGCTGCCCATCGCTGCCAGAATATCTCCTGCCCGTCGCGCCAGAGAGAAGCCCTGATCCATTTTGTGTCCAGGGATGCGATGAATATTGAAGGTCTCGGCCCCGCTGTGGTCAGCCAGCTGCTGGATGCCGGGCTTGTCAAAGACGCCTCCGATTTATATTATCTTCAGTACGAAGACCTTGTTCAATTAGATCGGATGGCTGATAAATCGGCCCGCAACCTGCTTGCTTCGATCGAAAAAAGCACAGAACGCGGCCTGGCTTCATTGATTTTTGCGATGGGCATCCGGCATGTCGGGGTCAAAGTCGGCAAGATCCTGGCCGCAAGGTACCGCAGCATGGAAGCTCTGGAAAATGCGACCGAGGAAGAACTCCGGGAAATCGGCGATATCGGCGGCATCATGGCCAAAAGTATTGTGAGTTTCTTCAGCGCCCCTGCAAATCACGAATTTCTGAATCGGCTGAAGGCGGCTGGTGTCACCATGACCGCAGCAAATATGTCTGTTTCGCAAATCCTTGCCGGGAAGAGTATTGTGGTGACTGGCGCACTTCGATCGTGGGAACGGCGCGAGATCGAGGACCTGATTGAACATCTCGGTGGTAAGGCTTCATCAAGTGTAAGCAAAAAAACATCCCTGGTTCTCGTCGGTGAGAACCCCGGTTCAAAGTATCATAAAGCCAGGGAACTTGGAATCCCAGTCTATACTGAAGATGAATTCAAGGCGCTGATTAATACCGAAGAATAAATGCCAAAAACGGTATAGAAAAAAACAGCTGCCAACACATAGTCAGCAGCTGTTTAAGCTGGCAATTATTACGGCTTCACAATAGGTTTAGGATCCAAAGCGAGGTACTCTTCCGTAATTGGGATGTAGTAAAAGCCGTCTTTGATGTTACTACTGATTCCAGCTATAATTTCCGGCAGATTATCGCACTTGATGTCCAGAAGGTTCAGGAGCTTATTGGACCAGCCCTCAGGCAGGGGATTAAGCATAATCAGATTGATGTGCTGGAACAGGGATTTGATTTCTGAGGATATTTTGTTCAGGGATCCGATGGCAGCCCATATTTCGATAAGTGAGCCATCTTCTTCCTTGCGGTTGGCTGTAATATAATCGAGTCGGCCGAGCTGCTCAGCAAACTCAGGAATATTCCAGTACTTGGACGGAAGATCGATGAAAATCCGGACTCGGTTTGTTATGTTTTTTTCGTGGATTGACCAGGTAGCAAGGCATTCCAGAAAAGTGATGATTCGGGGTGCGTAGTCGCAGGCACAGTAGTATATACCTGGTTTTGTAGGTTCGGTGACCCAGGAAATATCGGTTTCATAAGGATCGATCGTGTGGACAGGATTATTGGGAGGATTGTACCAAATACGTTTTTCTGAATCTGTCAGGACGATGTTGATGGAATGATCCTCAACAAAGTCTTTTCCCTGGAGTATGGACCAAATGAGGCGGGTCTTTCCGGAACCCGCTTCTCCGAGAATAAGGTGGCTTCCCGGAAGGAACTTTTGAAAAGGTCTGACATTCTGCTCCATTGGCATTACTTCCTTTCTGATTCAGTTGTATATTTTGAAATAGTGATTATCTTCTCCTTAAGCATCATTATCGCTACTTTTTCTTAAAGAAAAATGAGAGCGTTTCGGCGTTTTGCAACGTATTGAATTACATAGTTCTACGTCAAGTGTCAATCACCTTTTAATTTTTTCAGGCGGCCAAAACTTTTTCTCTGTCATATTTCTAATCATCTATTTTATACTCTACCTACTCGTTATCTTATGTTTCAGTTTGTTATTTTTTTTTATTATTTCTACTCATCGTAGTTTATACCGATTAGCCAGAGTTTCTTATATCTAACTTGGATTTGCTTGCTTTTCCGGCTTTTCCTTGCCCCATAAGTTTATTTTTGTTATATTTATTTATATGTCCATATTGAGAAAGGCGGCGTTATTGAGTTATGAAGCTATCCAGAGAAGAAGTGGAACACGTTGCTCTTCTGGCCAGGCTGCAGCTTTCAGAAGAGGAAGTGGAATTATATACGGAGCAGCTGAATTCAATCCTCGGGTATGCCGAAATGCTCCAAAAGCTTGAAACGGATCAGGTTTTTCCGACCGCCCATGCTGTGCAGCTTTTTAATGTTTTGCGGGAAGATGAAGTCAAACCTTCAATGAGCCGGGATAAAATCTTAAAGAATGCACCTGACGAAGACGACGGGTTCTTTCGGGTTCCGAAAATCGTCTAGTATAGAACAGAGACTAACCGGATTTAAAGTAGCTTTGTTGATAACGGGATCTACAAACTTGATCAGTAATTGATCAACAAGCCGGTTGCTTCTGACAAACGATAATTGAATGTTTCTCTGATGTCCCGGATTCGGAAAGGAGTACCAGGTTCATGACAATTTTTAAGTCACTTGAAGAACTACATCATATGCTCGTACAGAAAGAGATCAGCTGCGTGGAATTAACCAGAGCGTATCTCGACTATGTTGACAGTGCGGATTGCTGGGTTAAAGCGTTTTTGACGGTAACCGCGGATTCGGCGCTGACCAAAGCAACGGAAATTGATAAGAAGATTACTGCAGGGGAAAGTCTTGGACCGCTCGAAGGGCTGCCCATGGCTCTGAAAGATAATATGTGTACGGAAGGAATCCCGACCACCTGCGGTTCACGGATTCTTGAAAATTTCAATCCGCCCTATAACGCCACGGTGACTGAACGGCTGAACGCGGCAGGGGCCGTGCTGGTCGGCAAACTGAATATGGATGAATTTGCGATGGGGTCCTCCACCGAAAACTCCGGTTACTATCCGACTGCGAATCCGTGGCATTTAGATAGAGTACCGGGCGGATCTTCCGGAGGTTCGGCTGCCTGTGTCGCAGCAAGGGAAGTGCCGTTTGCGCTCGGTTCGGATACCGGAGGTTCCATTCGCCAGCCTGCAGCCTTCTGTGGAGTCGTTGGCCTGAAGCCTACCTACGGTGCTGTGTCACGCTACGGCCTCGTCGCTTTTGCTTCATCACTTGATCAGATTGGACCACTCACGACGAACGTCAAGGATAATGCCCTAGTCCTGAATACGATCGCAGGCCATGATCCGAAGGATTCCACTTCAGTACCGTTTGTTAAGCCAGATTATACCCAATTTTTAGAAAAAAATGTAAAAGGCCTTAAAATCGGGATTCCCGATGAATATTTTGCTTCCGGCCTGAACCCGGATGTTGCTGAAGTAATTCAAAAGGCGATCCGAACCTTTGAAAGCCTGGGCGCCGAAGTCGAGCGCTGTTCACTGCCGCATACGGAATATGCCATGCCGGCGTACTACATTATAGCTCCGGCCGAATGCAGTTCGAACCTGGCCCGTTATGACGGGGTCCGCTATGGTTACCGTGCCGAGGCCGATGATATGAGCGAGATGTTCAAAAAGACCAGGGAAAAAGGCTTTGGCCAGGAGGTTAAGCGCAGGATCATGCTCGGAACGTACGCCTTAAGCTCGGGTTATTATGATGCCTATTACCTGAAGGCCCAGAAAGTGCGGACGTTAATCAAGCAGGACTTTGACCGCGCTTTTGCCAAATATGACGTGCTGCTGTCACCAACAGCGCCGACCACCGCGTATAAGATCGGTGAAAAATCAGATCCTTTGGCCATGTATATGGGAGATGTCTATACGATCCCGGTTAACCTGGCCGGTTTGCCGGCTATTTCCGTGCCGGCAGGATTTGTCGACGGAATGCCGGTCGGGATGCAGCTGATCAGCAAGCATTTTGATGAAGGTACGCTGTACAAAGCTGCTTATGCGTTTGAACAAAATACTGAGTATCATCTGCAGATGCCTGCGCTGCTCAAGGAGGTGCGCTAGATGTCTTTCGCTGATAAATATGAAATGGTTTGCGGCGTGGAGACCCACGTTGAGATGGCTACGAAAACCAAGATCTTTTGCGGCTGTTCGACGGAATTCGGCGGAGCGCAGAATACGCATGTTTGTCCGGTCTGTCTGGGACTGCCGGGCGTCCTGCCGGTGCTAAACAAAGAAGTCGTCAACCTCGCCATCAAGGCGGGTTTGGCATTGAACTGCGAGATTGCCCAATTCTCCAAATTTGATCGGAAAAACTATTTTTATCCGGATTTAACGAAAAACTATCAGACATCCCAATATGACCTGCCAATCTGTAAAAGCGGCTGGCTGGACATAACAGTGAATGGAACGAATAAACGAATTGGCATTACGAGAGCTCATATGGAAGAGGATGCCGGAAAACTGGTGCATAGCGGAGAGACCATTACCACGTCCAACAGTTCCGGGGTCGATTATAACCGGACGGGTGTACCGCTTCTGGAAATTGTCTCGGAACCGGATATGCGCTCAATAGATGAAGTTCTGGTTTATTTGGAACAACTGGTTCAGATCATGGATTATGCCGGAATTTCCGACTGCAAACTCGAACAGGGTTCCGTCCGTTTTGATATCAATGTCTCGCTTCGCCTGAAAGGGGCCGAGCAATTTGGCACGCGGACCGAGACCAAGAATCTGAACTCTTTCAGCTCCGTCCGCCGCTGTCTGGAATACGAAACTGAGCGTCAGGCCGAAGCCCTCGACGACGGTGAAGAAATCATCCAGGAAACGAGAACCTGGGACGAAGGAAGAGGGATGACGCTGTCGCTTCGATCCAAGGAAGAAGCCCACGACTACCGTTATTTTCCGGAGCCGGATCTGATGCCGCTCGTGATTGACCGCGACTGGGTCGAGAGAATCAGAGCGTCCATGCCGGAGCTGCCTGCCGCCAAGAAAGCAAGACTGCAGGCTCTTGGACTTTCAGAATACGACGCCGGAGTCATTATTGCTTCCAAAGCGATGGCTGCATTTTTTGACCAGGCGCTTGCCAGGATCGACGATGCCAAACTTCTAGCAAACTGGGTCATGGGAGATTTGAGCGGCCTGCTGAAAACCAACGGACGCTCTTTTGAAGATTCGCCTGTTTCTCCTGAACAGCTGGCAGGGATGTTGGCGCTGATTAAGAAAGGCGACATCAGCGGCAAGATCGGCAAGACTGTGCTGGAAGAGATCTATAACACCGGCAAGGATCCGGAGATGATCATTAAAGAGAAAGGACTTGTCCAGATCAGCGATGAAGGCGAACTCGGGAAAATCGTGGACAGCATTCTTGCCGCCAATGAAAAATCCGTCGCTGATTACCAGGCCGGCAAAGAGAGCGCGCTTGGATTTTTAGTCGGCCAGGTCATGAAAGCGACGAAAGGACAGGCTAACCCCGGCCTGGTCAATAAGCTGCTGAGAGATAAACTGGCGCAATAAAACACAATATAAAGCTCATAATAAAGCATACCAAAAGTGCAATTAAAGCACAAAAAAGCATAGTAGAGCAAGATATAGTGCCAGAATAATAAGACATACTTAATAAATACAAGAATGAACACATTTAGAGGTGGATAAAATGGGAAAAGTAGCGGATACCGGATTGGTGATTGTGGACACCACCCTGCGCGACGGGGAACAGACCGCCGGGGTTGTCTTTTCCAATCAGGAGAAATTAAGGATTGCCCGGATGCTCGACGAGATCGGGGTTAACCAGATCGAAGCGGGAATACCGATTATGGGCGGCAAAGAACTTGATGCCATCAAAGGCATCTGCAACCTCGGACTGAAGGCCAGTATCATGGGCTGGAACCGCGCCGTGATCAAGGACATTGAAGCATCACTGTCTTGCGGCTGTGATGCCGTGGCCATTTCCGTATCGACCTCAGACATTCACATCAAACATAAATTAAAAACCACGCCCGGTGCAGTTCTGGACATGATGATCAAAGCAACGGAATTTGCGAAAAAGCATGTCGATTATATCTCCGTCAATGCTGAGGACGCTTCGCGATCAGATATGAACTATCTGGTAGAATTTGCAATGGAGGCCAAAAAGGCCGGTGCAAACCGTATCCGTTATTGTGATACGATCGGGATTCTCGATCCTTTTCTAACCTTGGACAGAATCAAAACCTTAAGAGAACGCGCCGATATTGATGTGGAGATGCATACGCATAATGATTTCGGGATGGCGACGGCCAACGCTTTAGCCGGAGTGAAGGCTGGAGCCAGATTTATCGGTGTGACGGTGAACGGCCTTGGAGAAAGAGCTGGCAATGCAGCGCTGGAAGAAGTCGTCATGGCTCTGAAATACCTGGAAGAAATAAACCTTGGCTTTGTCACGGAGCGATTTGTGGAATTATCCGAATACGTCTCCAGGGCTTCAGGACGAATCCTTCCGCCCTGGAAAGCCATTGTCGGCAGCAATATGTTTGCGCATGAATCCGGTATTCATGCCGACGGCGCATTGAAGAATCCGAAAACCTATGAGGTATTCCGTCCTGAAGAAGTCGGGCTGGAAAGGCAGATTGTGATCGGTAAGCATTCAGGTACAGCCTCGATTAAAGCGAAATTCAGGGAATATGGCAGAGAGCTTACCTCTGAGCAAGCTGATAAGGTCCTGAAGCATGTAAGATCCCTTGCAGTCGATATGAAACGTTCACTTTTCGATAAGGAACTGATTTATATTTACAAAGACCTTTATGGAAATGAATAAGAGGTAGAATTACTTTCAGATGGAAATATGCCGAGACTGAACACCCATGGTTAAAAATAACAATAACTGGAGATAGGTATAAATGAACGCTTTGGAAAACCCCAGATGGAACTTCTGGCAGGCTCTTTACCTGATTCTTATTGTCTATGTTCTGGAATTTGTTTTAGGCTGGCTAAAGCCGCTAGAGAACCTTGGCTATCTGAAGGGGTATATCAGCTATCTTGTCATCGGTTTTGGCGAGGGTCTACTCTTTTTTGTTGCACTGTTTTTATTCTTCAAGATCCTGCGCGGATCATTTGCTGATTTGGGACTGACCAATTTAAACTGGAAATGCTTTCTGGCCGGACTGGGCGGCGGTATAGTGTTATTTTTTGTAGTCGGTCTTTTGGGAAATGTCCTCGTGGAATATTTCGGGAAGCCCGAACCCCAGAGCTTTGCACTGGCCGTTGAGGGCGTTGATTCCATCTGGCAGCTGATGCCGCTGGTTCTGCTAGGCGGTTTTATCGTACCGCTTAAAGAGGAAATGATTTTCAGGGGACTGATCTATCCTCCGCTGCGCCAGGGGTATGGCAAAGCGAAGGGCATTCTTTTTGCAGGACTGTTTTTCGGACTGATGCATTTCGATCTGATAAGATTTGTACCGCTGGTGATCGGAGGCCTGGTGCTGACTTTCCTATACGAAAGAAGCAAGAGCCTTTGGACTTCAGTCATTGCGCACGGGGTCTGGAATATTTTGATGGTCATCTTGATGTGGTGGCAGCGGGGATAGAGCGTATTCCTATTTCAGAGCAAAGACCCGGTGCTACAGGACACGGATAGAACATATTTCTGCAAGCGGGATAAAGACAAGATAGTGGCAAGAGAATCTGAATGAGGCTAAGATCATTCGGAGTTTGAAATAAGAGCATGTTCGGACGAGACTGCGAACAGAGAGAAGAAGGATCCATGGTTAATAAAAATGACCGACATAAGGGTACTTATTATACCGTCGCCAGAGAAGAGCGCATCGGCGCGAAAAACCTGGATATAGAAATCGTCCGTTTGGCTTCCGATGGATCCGGTGTCGGCTATACAGACGGAATCACCACCTTTGTCCCGGGGATGCTTCCGGGAGAAAAAGGCAGAATACAGCTGACGGAACAGAAGAAATCTTACCGGAGAGCACAGATTGTTAAAATTGAACAAATGTCTGAAGAAAGAGTAGAGCCGCCCTGTACAGTTTATCCCGTCTGCGGCGGCTGCAATCTTCAGCATGTTGAGTACCAGACTACGCTCATTTGGAAGCAAAGGTGGGTTGAAGATGCCCTGCGGAGAATTGGCGGATTCACCGATATTCAGGTCGAACCGGTTCTGGGCATGGACGATCCCTGGCGCTACCGTAACAAAGCAGTTTTGCACCGTGATCTGAAAGGCCGGTTTGGCTATTATTGTGAAAAGTCTAAAGATGTAACAGTTTTTGACGATTGTCTGCTGCTGAGTCAGGAGACCAACAATAGAATAAAAAGAATGCAGCAGGTGATCGGAGAATGCTGCGAGGGAATCAAGACGGCCACGTTCCGGGAAAGCAACCGCGGCAAGGGACTGCTTGTCTTTGACGGCAATACGGAAAACACGAAAGAACTGGATCGATTGATCAGTAAACTGAAAGAACAAGCTGGATTTTCTCCTCAAAGCTGTTCGATTACGATTCCCCGGAGGAATAACGTGTTTGAGGGGAGCGGGGCCCAGTATCTGAATGAACATTTAAACGATCTACGCTTCAAAGTCTCCCCGCGTTCTTTCGTTCAGGTCAATCCGGCGCAAACGGCGGTGCTGTATGGACTGGTACTGGATTGGGCCGGACTCACGGGAGAAGATGAGGTTTGGGACCTCTACTGCGGTATCGGTACGATGACCCTGATGCTGGCCCGGAAAGCCAAAAAGGTATTGGGCATCGAGGAAAATCCGTATGCGATCGCTGATGCTAAAGACAATGCCGAGGACAATAACATCACCAATGTCCGCTTTGTAGAAGGGAAAGTCGAGAAGAAGATGGCGGCACTTTCCGGAACCCCGAGCGTCGTAGTGTGCGACCCGCCCCGGGCTGGCATGGAGCCGGAAGCCCTTGAAGGACTGCTTGAGATCAGTCCGGAAAGAATCATCTATGTGTCCTGCAATCCTGCCACCCTGGCCAGGGATTTAAAGGTGCTTTGCCGGAATACTTATCGAATCGAGCGCGTACAACCAGTGGATATGTTCCCGTGGAGTCATCACGTGGAGGCGATAATTCTGATGACACGTAGTGGTTCGGGTGAGAAAAAGTAGAGTTTGACCACAACATGTAGTGGTTTTCGACCAAATTCGGGGCCAAAAAACATCAAAAAAATGACGTTTTTTGGCCCCTTAAAAATGGCGAAAATATAGATGACATCTCGAATTTGATGAAAAACGAGTGTTTTTAGTGGTTTCTAATGTAACAAAGACATAATTGATTTTTGAGTGATGTGTAGCAAATTTGAATAAAAAAACAATTAGGGGAGGGATAGCAATGGCACGTTCTTTTAAAGATTCTTTTTCGGGATTTGGCAGTGAACTATTGGAACGCATAAGAGAAAACTGGAATGCAAGGTTAGATGATGCTGCCTTTGAAGAAAGAGTCAGTGGAATTGAAAAAGCTACCATGGCTCTACGTGAAGCAGGAGTTGAAGATGCGAAAATCATTTATCTTCTGCAAAAGCATTGGGATTTACGCCTTAGCGAGGCCAATGATTTTTTGTCACAAGAAATATACATTCAAGAGAGGTAATTTAGAAGGGTGGAAACGTCCCAAAGCTAAATTCTAATTTAATATTTAACTATGATTGTGATATTAGTGAAAAATGATATTACAATTCATACGGCAAGTTTTAGGTCGAATTAACGACCTACAGACTTGTCGTTTTTTTATGTTCAAAATTCAGAAAGAGAGGGAAAAAAAGATGTCAAAGTATTTTATCAATGATTCAGAACTTCAAGAGCTAGAACAGTTGATGATGTTGGTTCCAAATTTCTCACCAAGGGGTAGAGAAATAATTGTTGTCCACGGATTTGGAAAGGCAGAAACACAAGAAAGAAAAGAAGAGGTCTTGCCCACCTTACCAGAACAATTCAGATTTGATTCAGATATTGGATGTCTGAATAGTAATGGTAGAGGTTCATCTTATGATCGATTCATTTCAAGTTGCTTTCATGAGTGTAAGTCGTACCGGCTTCAAAGTCGCCTTGAGTATTTAATTAGAAACTGCTCGGGTGATTTTTTCATTAGCCCAACACACAGAGCGAGATTTGATTCAGTGTGTCGGTTGCAAGAAATTCCAGTTGAAAACAGAAGTCCAATCCTTCTGGCAGTATTATTATTACTGACTGCTGATGAAAAACTCTGGTCTGCCGCTAAGGATCATGTTTATATCGATAGTTTTGATTTTAAGAAAATGAATCTAAGCGGGATCAATACTGATGGCTATGCCATCTACCAAATGGCAAAGACTATCTATACGGCAAGAGAATATATCAGAATGGATGAAATTGCCGATAAGTTTTTAATAGGTGATCAGGCATTCAAAGCAATCATTCATTCAGTACTCATTGCCAAATACGGAGCGACTGTGTTCCAAGTAAAGTTTAAATAAAGCTACCTTTCTACAGAAATAACTTGTAGGAAGTGTGGCTTTTTTTATTGCCACGAAATGAAAAGGAGGGATTAGACTTGAACATTGAAATCAAGAAAACAAACAACATGGGAGGTATCGGAATATGAAAGGTTTTTTATCTCAAGAGGAAATTATAAGAATTAAAGAGCAATATCCTGTAGGCACTCGAATTGAACTCATCGGTATGGACGATCCCTATGCACCTATTGAGTCTGGGACACAGGGAACCGTTGAAATCGTGGACGATGCAGGTACCCTTCACATGAAATGGGATAACGGTAGAACACTAGGCATCGTTCCTGGGGAAGACCAGTTTAAAGTAATCTCAAAGCCATCTGAGGAAACAATGGACAACGAGCAGAAGCAAGGTATGGGAGGTATGAACATGTAAAAGATAATAGTACTAGAACTCAATCAATTGAATAATCAATGGTATAAGGGTACGGCAATTAAACCGTACATTTTTTATGTCATAAATCCAATGGGCCGCTTGAAAAACTGCAATATGCAGTGAATCAAGCGGCCTTTTTTTATTTCTAGAAACTATCCCACCAGAAAAGGAGGCGAGGAGGTGGAACATGTAAATTTAAATGAGAGATTTTTAATTCACTTAAAATGGAATCACACAGGTGCAGGGAGGGCTGTGCAAAGTAAGGGATTGGAACTTCGGTTTCAAATGAGCGGAAGGAAGATCCGTGACATTGTTAATGCACTCAGGTGCGAAGGACATCCTATCTGCAGTGACGATGGTGGTTATTATTATGGCGCTAATAAACATGAGGTTCTCGCAAGCATACGACAGCTCAATAGCCGGATTGAGAAAATTGCAGAAGCAAAAAATGGTCTTGTAGATTCCCTGTCCCTCTATCCAGATTCAAGTAGCAATGAACAGCTTCAAATCTGGTTTTTGTGTGTGAAGGAGGGATGATTTATTAATAGTTTTATGAGTTGGATAGGTGGAAAGAAATCCATGAGGGAACTGATTGTTTCGCTCTTTCCGCTTTATTATGAAAGGTATATTGAAGTATTTGGTGGTGGTGGCTGGGTCTTATTTCATAAACCGCCGGGCAATGATTTTGAAGTTTATAATGACTTTAATAGTCTACTCGTCAACCTTTACCGATGTGTGAGAGATCAATATGAAGAACTTCAAAATGAACTGAGGTATGTTTTAAATTCAAGAGAGGACTTTGATGAAGTCAAAGCTGTCCTTGATAAGGCGTATGTTGAAAATGACGTTAAACGTGCAGCTTGCTTTTATCAGCTCATCAGATACAGCTATGCATCAGGATTGACGAGTTTTGGTAGCCAACCCCATGACATCAGAAGCAATTTTCCAATCATTGAGCAAGCCCACAGAAGACTTGCGAAAGTCGTCATCGAGAATAAAGATTTTGAAAAGCTGATTCGGCAATATGATCGCCCTGTCAGTTTTTTTTATTTGGATCCGCCCTACTTTGACACTGAAAAATACTATAAGAATGTCGGAGAAGGTGGTTTTCAAAAGGAAGATCATATCAGACTAAGAGATACATTGCTTGGCATCGAAGGGAAGTTTCTGCTTTCCTACAACGACTGCGAGTATATCAGAGAACTGTATGATGCTCCTGGCATCACAATTGAAAGCTACAACCGTATCAACAACATCAAGCAAAGATATGATAACGGCGCTCAGTTCCCAGAGATACTCATAGCCAATTATGACCTGCATGAACGTGAGCGAGACGGCTTAGGGCAAATGAATTTATTTGATATTAATAACGAACTTAACAAGGAGGAAAACACCCTATGAAAAGACTAGAACAAGCAGTGAAAGGTTTTCTGTGCCTACCTATTACAGAATTGGCAGAAAGAAAAATTGGTGATGTCGGAATGCTCGAAGCAACCATCATCAAAAGTGGTGTGGTGCTTACAAAGTCTGAAATGACTGCGATGGAAGTACTAGATACCATTGAGGGACTTGAAGAAATACTCAAAGATTTGTATAACGCTTTAGTTAGTGGAACAGGTGTTTGCTGTGAGGATTGCGACCCTGCTGAAACAGAAGATGCTGTCGCAATAAAACTGCCAGAATTTATTCTTGAAGATGCAGGCATTCCAAAAGATGCTAAGCTTTGTGCTTTCACAACTGAGGCAAGTGGTGAAGTAACTGTCATGGAAGCTGAATACAAATATGATCTCACCGATGTGCCTGAAGACATGCTCAGGTTATTAAAGGACATTGGAGTTTGCTTGTCTTGCCTCAATGAGTGCTTGATGTCTGAAAGAATCGTTTATGGAAATAGGAAGTAATCTAAAACTCAAATCAGTTAATGAGGGCGGGCATGGGGCAATGGGAGGTGATATAAATGGGCGGCATTGAAATAAAAAATGGACTACTTGTCTATTATGGAAACCCAGCTGGCTATGTCAAAGATGATAGAGCGACCGTAGACACGATGTTTCAGAGTAAAGAATTCGAAGAATGGCTTTCTGAAAAGAAATTTAATGCAAATTGGGCAGAAGGCATTTTCGAAAGGCTTTCTAAAGGTGAACAGTTAGGGTCCCCACTAGAGACAATCAGTCCTCTTAAAAACGTTCGAATCTGGCAATTGAAATCAGACTCGGATCTAGAACTGAGATTCAGAAACTATGATGAGGTGCTTAAAGTATCCGGAGAACCGAGTAAGAACAATTATGATGTTGTCTTTGATGGGGAACTCGAGACGAATGATCTTGAGTCCATCTATACAAAGTTCAACATGGACCACCCAACAGACTTTAAAGGGCACTCTCTTTCAATTTCTGATGTGGTGGAGCTTTACGATGAAAATAGTAGCGAATTTAACTATGTAGATCAATTTGGATTCAAAGCAATTGAATTTGCAGATCAGTCACATGAACAAGGCATGACACTTGGCATGTAAAACTAAAATGATGGAGGATTATCAATGAAGAAATTACTAAAGAAATCAAATGAGTTTGCTTTAAAACAACTTATCAAGGCGCAGGCAGCCATGAGAAATAACAGAGGGGAAGGCTATATCGATACGGCAGTGAAAATTTTGATTGCAGTGGTACTTGGCGCACTTCTCCTTGCAGGGCTCTACGCTTTGTTTGGCGATGTGGTTATGCCGACACTGACTCAAAGAATCAGAGACATGTTCAACTATAATGGTGGTCCACGTTAAGAGAGGAGCGATAAATAATGGGAAAAACAACAAGCAAACAGAAAAAAGAAGACACAGGCCTTCACTATGATGTAAAAATCCAAAGCATCAGACCAGAAGGAACCTTGAGAGCTACAGCAACGGTCAACATCAATAACGCTTTCGCTATCAGAGGTATCAAACTTATGGAAGGATCAAAAGGATTATTCGTATCTATGCCAAGCTACAAAGCGGGCAATGGTGAGTACAAAGACATCTGTTTTCCTTGTACCTCAGAGTCTAGAAAAAACTTTGATCAGGCCGTTCTGAATGCCTATGAACAAGCCTTGACTCAGGGGCATGCACAGGAACAAAAGGATGAACAAAAGCAGGAAGGGCCTACACAAGGTGATCCATCACAAGAGATGACAATGTAAACAATAAAAGAAAGATGAGGTTAAATCATATGAAGAGAATCATGAGAAGAGTAAGCAATGAATTAATGTCAAAGGTAGTCCTTGCAAAAGCTGCAATCAGTAACAACAAAGGTGAAGGCTACATCGATACAGCAGTTAAAATTCTGATTGCAGTAGTGCTTGGTGCATTACTTCTTGCAGGGCTTTATGCTTTGTTTGGTGACGTGGTCATGCCCACCCTCGAGCAAAGAATCAGGAATATGTTCAACTATGCCGGGTAGCAGCATCGTTCAAGCGGTGCTGTTTTTTTGTTTGATGGGATGTGCAGTCTGTACAGATATCAAAAAAAGAGAAATTCCAACAGCCATATGGTCATCGATGGCGCTGATATCACTGATTTATTTTAATGCTGTTCATCTGTTCGGCATATTGGCAGCACTCCCATTACTCATTGCAGCTATGATGAGTCCGTCAGGTATTGGCGGTGGAGATATTAAGCTTGTAGCTACAGTCGGACTTGTTATCGGCTTTTGGAAAGCACTGATTGGGATGGCCATTGGACTGAGTCTAGTGATAATTTTTCATGGAGCATTAAAAATGATTTATAGAATCACGAGCAAGGAGTATGGGCGCAGGGCGTATCCGCTAGCGCCTTTTCTCGCTCTTGGCTATACATGTGTCTATTTCGTATAAAGGAGATGGTGATAGTGTTTGAAAAGGGACAGCGATTTGAAACGAGTTATAACCATGAAACTTATGCATATGCAGGCAAGTGGTCAGGATCCATGGTACTTGCTCCTGAAAATGACGGGAATACAGAGGTTCTCATCTATACAGAGAATGAAGTAAATGAATTGATTGAGACTGGCGAGTTAAGGTTGATCGCGGGTCTGGAAATGGTGATGCGGTAATAATCTTATGATCATAAACTATAAAAAACGGAGGTACGTATGAATATTTTTAAAAACAGAATGGTTGTCGGGGTGTTTTGCATTGTGCTTTCACTCCTCATTTGCTTTGGAATAACGCCATTGTTCAATAAAGGCATCAGTCAAAAGACTGAGATTGTCAGAGTGACTAAAGAAATTAAGGCAGGGGCTCAAATTACAAAGGATATGGTACAAAACATTGAAGTCGGTGGATACAATCTTCCATCAGATGTTGTGAAATCAAAAGAAACTGTTGTTGGAAGCTATGCTCTAGCAGATTTATCGATAGGTGATTATATCCTAAGTGCAAAAGTTTCAAAATCACCAGCTGCTGAGAACGCTTATTTGTACAATCTAGACGGCAGCAAACAGGCTATGTCTATTACCATTAAGAGCTTTGCAAACGGTCTTTCTGGAAAGCTTCAAAGTGGCGATATTGTATCAGTCATTGCTCCGGATTTTAAAAAGCAAGGAATGACTGTCATTCCTCCAGAGCTTAAATACGTTGAGGTCATTTCTGTAACAGCTCCTAGTGGGTATGATGCCAATACAGGGGAGCAGAAAACCAATGAGGACGAAAGGGAATTGCCATCGACTGTTACACTCCTTGTAACACCAGAACAGGGAAATATACTAGCAAGTCTTGAAGCGGATGGGAAGACCCATCTATCACTTGTATATCGTGGTGAACCGGTAAATACGAAGAAGTTCCTTGATATTCAATCAAAAGTCCTTTCAGAAGCGTATCCGAAGAACAAGGAGTCTGACAAAACCGAGAATAAAGCATCTAAGGACTCAAATCAGGTTGGTGAGGTGGAATAATAATGATTAACTTTAAGAAGAATTCAATCTTCTCCCGTGATGTCAAAGAAGAATCGGTAAAAGAAGAGATCCTCCATGGCGGTGTTCTTGCTGTTTGGGGGAGTCCAGGATCAGGGAAGACAACGACTGCCGTCAAACTAGCCAAGTATCTTGCAGATAAAAAGAAAAATGTCATTTTAGTACTGTGCGATATGACTGCACCGATGCTACCTTGCATTTGTCCGCCATCAGATTTGGAATGTGAAAAGTCACTCGGAAGCATTCTGTCTGCGACACATGTGACCGAATCGTTGGTGAAATACAACATGATCACCCACAAGAAGATGGCCTACCTAACAATGATTGGTATGCTGAAAGGCGAGAATGAGTACACCTATGCTTCGTATTCAAAAGTGCAAGCGATGGAATTCATTGAATCGCTTAGAAAAATAGCGCCATTTGTTATCATTGACTGCAGTAGCTACATTGCCAATGACATTCTATCAGCTGTTTCACTTCTTGAATGTGATAGTGTTCTCAGGCTTGCCAATTGTGATTTGAAGTCTATAAGCTATCTCTCCAGTCAGCTGTCACTCTTACAGAACAGCAACTGGGATATGGACAAGCAGTACAAAGTCGCATCCAATGTCAAATCCAATCACGGAATAGAACATATTGCAGTAGCACTTGGGAGTCTTTCTTTTAAACTGCCCTATTCAGAGGAAGTGGAAGAACAGACCTTAGCAGGAAATCTACTTGCAGACCTTACCCTTAAAAATAGTAGGGAATACAGAAAAGAAATTGAAAAAATTGCAAAGGAGGTGTTCGGATGCTAGATAATCAAAATGAAAAACTGATTGAACCAATGGAAAATCGAATCGAAGAACTCATGAACACCTCAAACAAATATAAGAAGAATAAGGAGTTGGGTACTGAAAATCGTACACACTCCTTATTTTTTGCCCCTGAGTCAGAGAAGAAAGATTTTCAGACTGTCCTCAAAGAAGTGCAAGAATACATCTCTAGCAACTACTCTGTTCTGATCACCGATCAGGGGTTAGAAGATGCTAAAGAACAGATGAAACGTTACATCAGCAAGTACGTTATGAATGAAAGAATTGCAGTCAAGGGAATGGAAGGACAAGAACTGGTTGATGCACTCTATACTGAAATGGCTGAGTATGGTTTTCTCACAAAATACATCTTTGGGAAAGGCATTGAGGAGATAGATATCAACTCATGGCAGGATATTGAGGTGCAATACTCTGATGGTAGGAATGAAAAATTAAAGGAGCACTTCGACTCACCTGAACACGCCATCAATGTCATCAGAAGGATGCTTCACGTATCGGGAATGGTCCTTGATAACGCAAGCCCTGCAGTTCTTGGACATCTTTCAAAGAATATCCGAATTGCTGTCCTTAAAACGCCACTTGTAGATGAAGACGTTGGCATTGCAGCATCTATCCGAATTGTTAATCCTCAAAGTATGAAAAAAGAGGATTTTGTCAGGAGCGGTACAGCTACGGAAGAGATGCTCGACTTCCTGTCCAACCTGATCCGCTACGGTATTTCTGTTTGCGTAGCAGGGGCAACAAGCTCTGGTAAAACTACTGTCCTGGGATGGCTACTTACAACAATTCCAAACAATAAGAGAATCTATACCATTGAAAATGGATCCCGTGAGCTAGACCTAATCCGTCAAGATGATGGGAAAGTCGTCAATTCAGTGATTCATACCATCACTCGTGACAGTGAGAATGAAAAACAAAGAGTCGACCAAATCATGCTTCTTGATATGGCACTGAGATTTAATCCGGATATTGCAGTGGTTGGTGAAATGCGTGGGGCTGAAGCAAACGCTGCTCAGGAGGCAGCTCGAACAGGTATTGCGGTACTTACAACAATTCATGCTAACTCTTGTGAAGCAACCTACCGAAGGATGGTATCCCTTTGTAAACGTGCGGTGGATATGTCTGACGATACGCTCATGGGATATGTAACAGAAGCCTATCCTATCGTTGTCTTTTGCAAACAGCTTGAAAATAAGCAGAGAAAGATGATGGAAATCATGGAATGTGAGATTCTACCGGACGGCTCTAGGAATTATCGCGCACTGTTTCAGTACATCATTACGGAGAATCGAATGGATGAGCAGGGCAAGTTTATCATTGAGGGAACACATAAACAGGAGTATAGCATTTCCGAGAGCTTGTCCAAAAGGCTCCTTGAAAATGGGATGCCCATTGAAATGATCAATCGAATGAAGCGAAGGGAAGGGAAGTGACTTAAAGATGAATGTAATACTACTAATAGCCTGTATCGGAATGATCACGGGCTTTTTTATCATCTTATCGCTATCGCCAATGGAATTTACAGATAGCGTTTTTAAAAATATATTGAACAAACCGCGCAGTATCAAAGAAGAAATAAATGAAATAACAAAACGAAAGAAAGTGTCTTACTTTAGACGAGAAGTCATTGAAGTGCAGTCAATATTGAAGCTGACTGGTCGAGAAGGATGGTTTCCAATGATCTGCGCAGTGTCGTTATTACTTTTTGCCATTGGCAGTGGAATTGCAATTGTGCTTGGCAATTTCTTTTCAGTGCCTGTTCTTGGTATCGGTTTTATGCTTCTACCGTTTTGGTATGTGAGGCTGACACAAACCCATTTTAAAAGGGATATTGCAGCTGAGCTTGAAACAGCTCTGTCGATCATCACGACAGCGTACCTAAGAAATGAAGATATTGTGACTGCGGTAGAAGAAAACATCGACTATCTGAATCCGCCAGTTCTGTCTGTATTCAAGGGATTCGTCTATCGCATTAAGATGATCAACCCAGACATTGCAGCAGGTTTGGAGGACATGAAAGTTCAGCTTGAAAACGCTGTGTTTCGTGAATGGTGCGATGCTTTGATCGCATGCCAGATTGATAGAAACCTAAAAACCACACTGACACCCATTGTATCAAAGCTCTCTGATATGCGAGTGGTAAATGGCGAGCTCGAAAACATGGTCTTTGAACCAAGAAAAGAATTTATATCCATGCAGCTCTTAGTGGTTGGCAACATACCGCTATTATATTTTTTGAATAAGGACTGGTACAACGCTTTAATGCATACACCCCTTGGGCAGATTATTCTAGCCATCTGTTTTGCTGCGATCTTTATTTCAGCAGCATTTGTTATTAAGCTAACACAGCCCATTGAGTATAGGAGGTAGGCAGAAATGATGATATTGATTGTGTTATTTGGACTTCTGTTTGCCTTGGGTCTGTTCTTCGTACTAGCCGAGGTATTCAAGCTTCCAAGGCTTGCAACCGGGAAAGCAATGCTCTCTGCAACAAGTCAACATAAAGGTAAGGCAAAAAATCTGGATGTTTTGATTGGCAGCTTATCGATGAAACTTGCCAAACAGCTTCCTATGGATGAATACAAAAAAAGCAGGATGAAAAATACGCTCAAAGCAGCAGGAATGAGTCAAAGTCCAGAAGAATTCATGGCATTCGCACTTGTTAAAGCTTTACTTGTGACGTTTGGTGTTATTCCGTGCCTTCTGGTTTTGCCGTTACTTGCTCCTGTTTTGATGTGCCTTGCGGTGATGATCTACTTCAAAGAAATTAAAAAGGCCGATGAAAAACTGTCTGCCAAAAGAGAAAAAATTGAATCCGAACTGCCAAGATTTGTGGCTACGATTACACAAGAACTAAAGGCAAGTAGAGATGTTCTTGGCATACTTGAGAACTTTAAGAAGAATGCCGGGGAGGAGTTTGGAAATGAACTAGACGTTTTAACGGCGGATATGCGGTCCAGCAGTTATGAAGCGGCTCTGACAAGATTTGAAGCAAGAATCAACTCACCGATGTTATCAGATATCACAAGAGGATTAATTGGTGTTCTTAGGGGTGACGAAGGGGGCGTATATTTTCAGATGCTTGCCCATGATATGAAACAATTGGAACTTCAAAGATTGAAAGCACAGGCAATGAAGATACCACCCAAAATTCGAGTGTTCAGCTTCATCATGCTCATGTGTTTCCTCATGACCTACATGGCCATTATTGTGTATGAAATTCTACGTTCCCTTGGCGGAATGTTTTAGGGAGGTGGTGTCGTGTGAAGCAGTTATTAAAAAGCAACCGTGGTGAAGGATACATTGATGTGGTAGTACTTGTCCTTTGTGCAATGCTCGTGATTGCGCTAGCGGTAAAGGTTTTTCCTGCCTACATCATTAAACAGCAGGTGGACACCTTTGCCATTGAGCTGATGAGAGAAGCAGAAGTTGCTGGAAGAGTGGGAACAGAAACTACCCAGAGAGAACTGATTTTGAGAGAAAAAACTGGAATTATCCCAACGATTGTATGGTCAAAATCAGGTCAGATTCAGCTCAACGAGGAAATAACAGTGACGGTGACTTATCCGATTAACATAGGACTGTTCGGAGGTTTTGGATCCTTTCCAATTACCCTCAGATCAGATGCCGCAGGAAAGGGGGAGGTCTATTGGAAGTAAATAAAATACTGTCAAACAACAAGGGTAGTGGCTTTCCGCTTGCAGTTGCCATCACACTATGTCTGGTCATGATTTTCACTGGGATATCTGAATATTTTAGGCTCATGATAATTGCACAGGGTGTTCGTGATGCACTTCAGTCAGCTGTCATTTCAACAGTCAGTGACAATTATGATGATGTTTATCATGGTGTTCGTGAAGGTTACTCAGGTGGGTATCAACCTATCGATTCAGATTTTGAAGAGTCCTTCGACTATGGTGATGTTTATGATCGTTTAGATGGCATTCTTGGTCTGAATCAACTTGGCTATGAGCACATTAAAATAACCAGTGAAGGTAAAACAGAGTTTAAAATATGGGATTTGAATGTTGATATCCAAAATGCACCACTGGCTAGCGGCGATATTAAACAGCAAAGGTTTAAGGTGGATAGTTCCATTATGCTTGAAGTACCTGTATCATTTGGTGGAAAACTTCTGCCACCCATGATAATTAAGGTCAAAAACAGCGCTGGTTACACCCCAAAATTTTAGATTCTAAGAACTTGTAAAATTATAGTAGACTATTCAAAAGGCTTGTGCTAGGGTGAGGTTTAAGAAGGACAATACTTTAAAAATTAAGGAGGCATTTCTCATGAAAAATATGAATGATAAAACGAAGAAAAGAGTAGTACTGGCTTGCGGTCTTGTGATCAGCGTGGCACTTATTGTGATGATCGGGGCTAGATTTACGAAAGCACCAGTGACCGAGGCAATCAATAATACTCAGAACACTGAAATAAGCAAGGTTGTCGTAGAAAACCCAAATGGTGCAGAAACAAATAAAAACGACGAGGTCAAGGTCGAGCCAATTGTAGTACCAAAAGAAACTCAAGTGGATAGTGGCGCAGATGATACAGGAACAGACCAAACAATTCAAGGTGATGTTCCCGATAAACCAACTTATACTGAAGAACAACTGACTGATCCGACACATAAGCCTGACGGCGAAAAAGTAGATCCACCAAAATCAGAAGATAAGAATCCTACAACGACTACAACACCAAAGCCAAATAAACCAGTAACGACTACGGAACAGAAACCTTCTGGCGGATTACCTGGATTTGATAGTGTGCCAGATGGTGGAGCAAATGAAGTGATTGAAGTAAATGACATGTATGAGAACGGAAACAAAATAGGTGACATGGATTAAACTAAACTAAAACTTGATAAATTAGAGAGCACTGCAGAAATGCGGTGCTTTTCTAATTGCAGAAAGGAGATCAGATGGAGAAGGTAAAGAGATTACTTTTGGCATTTTTGATGATGTTCATCTTGTCAGTTCCAACAAATGCATTCGCAGATGGTGACGGAAATATTGATAACGGTGGAGGGGACATGGGTCAAGGTTCTAGCACAAATGTGTGGTCCCCAGGAAATGAAGGTGTTAGAGTGACTGTTATTCGTAGCAGTGACCATTCGGTTGTGACTATTCCAATCGATATCACGAACAAGAAACCCAGTGCATCCATATATAATTTTGGGAAAGTGAGCAAGGTTCAATATAGCAATGGTAAAGCACTATCTCCGGTTAAGGGTGGATATCAGTCTATAAAACCGAAACAAACAATCCCTAAAATAATTAGCACAAATGGGAAAACCAATTTAGCAGCCATAAAAAGTTATTTTACAGATGAGCAAGTCATTCGATCTATTGCAACGCTCACAGGAATGAACTTTGATATTTTGACAAACGGTGATTACAAATTACTTCTCGAGCCAATGGCGTATTACAAATTTGAAGGCGTCATGATTGCAACCACAGCAACTGAAGCAGCCATGTATGATGAAAAAGTAAATGGCTTACTGCGAAAAAGAATGGTCTCATTGACACATAAGAATTTGCCACTTGCCATGTTTTTAGAAGTGTCAGATTTGGGATATTCAGCGTGGGGTGGCAGCGCAACATCACCAGCTACTAATGCAAATATTAAATCGTATTTGGGGCTAGGTATCGTTAGATTTAAAGACGCACCAACTGAAACACCAGTAGTAAGTACTAATGATTATGAATACCGGGTCAACACGGATGTCATCACAGCGGTTACAGTTAGTGGTGGTCAATCGGATCCAGATCACCCAACGCGTGTCAGTTTTAGCATTGAAGGAACTACCTATAACGTTGGAAATGTATTTTATCCGAGTGGTGATTCACAACTAGCATGGATCAAATGGAGGACGCCTTCAGAACCAAGAAACATGACCATACAAGTAAATGTAAGTGGACCTGGAAATACGTCGAAATCAACGATTCATGTGAAGATTGTTGATCTTGATAAGAATCCACCACCAAATCCTGTAGCAGATGATAGGAACGATGAGTTCACATTTTCATCAGTACCTGCAAGACAAGAAATGACAAGGGCAGATTGGAGTATTTGGCGCCCTTGGTGGTTTGCATACTGGGTTGATGAAGGTCATTGGGAGAGAGACTCTTGGACGGATAGCGAGGGACACTCACACTCGAGTAGTTACTGGGTATCAAATTGGGTTGATCGAGGATGGTGGGAATTTAATCTAGATCAATATTATGCTACTTTTTCATCGAACATGAGTATCAAATGCGACAGTAATAACCCAACATCAAATGGCAGAACGATGAAAAGTGGATACGGAATCAATGAATCGGTAACTGCATCAATTACCAGTAACCAAAGCACTGCAGTCACACATCCTCAAAATGCAGTGGCTTATTTCCCAGAGTTTCAGTACAAAACTTACTGGAGGCTACTTGAAAAAATTCAAAGTGGATCAACGGCTAGATTTGAGTATAAGAGGAATCCATATAGCACGTACAATAACCGAACACACTTCACACCTATATGGATGCCTGATGGAAACTACACAGTGAATACTTGGGTCATCGATGCATGGACTCCTGTTGGGATGTTATCCATGAACCTAACGGACTCATTAACAATCAGGGGAAACCTTTGGAATGACTGGCACATTGCACCGCTAAAACCTTAGTTAAAACAAGAGAGGTGGAAAATATAAATGAAAAAATATAAAAAAATAGCAGTGATTATCTGCATGGTATTACTGCTGACATTGATGTTTAGTACCACAGCCTTTGCAGGTGGTACTGGAGATGTTGCAGGAGCAATTGAGAGCACTTGGACTGATGCCTCTGGGCAAATCAAAACAGTTGTGAACAAGGTAGTCTTTCCGGCAATTGACCTTATTCTAGCGGTTTTTTTCTTTGCTAAACTTGGGATGGCATACTTTGACTATCGGAAACACGGACAATTTGAATGGGCAGCGCCGGCCATTTTGTTTGCGTGTCTTGTTTTCACATTAACTGCCCCAACATATATTTGGAAAATACTCGGGATATAGGAGGCCTTGTCTATGAACTTTTTTGAACAGGAACTAAGAAAATTTTTCGCGAAGGATCACGCATTCGACGATGTAAAATTCATCGGTAAAACCTGCTATGGTACTTTGGGAGAGAAGACAAGAATGAAACTTGAATTTGTAACGCTTGGAACTTATCAGAAATATGAAGGGATTAAGGCAACAGTCATTGATAAAAATGATGGCGTCATTGACACACTCACTTTGAAGTTTTCAGATGTTTGGGGAAAGAAAAAACTCAACAGTCCTAACTTTAGAGATGGAATAGAGCCATACGTCTGGATTTATAACGAAAAAGCGGAGTGGTATGCTTACGAGCCAACGAATGCTGATTACAAAGTAATGGCTGAATCAGTGAGTGACTATGCTGAACTATTCAAAGAGCAGACACAAGAGATGAAATGCAGTTATTCTCTAAATCAACAAATGTAATGAGAGAGGCATGTCGTGATAAAAACGGCATGCCTTTTCACTTTGATGGAAAGGAGGTAGCTGTCAAATGTTTATATGGGATTTTGTAATGGGTGATGTCATGGACCAGATTATTGATTGGTTCTATGGTCACCTCGTTGGTTTTCTGGGAGATTTCTTTGCCCAGATGGGTAACATGGGTGTTGAGCTTTTTGATATGACATGGGTGCAAAGCATTGTGCTTTTTTTCACTTATCTTGCTTGGATGCTGTATGTGGTGGGGTTAGTTGTGTCTTGCTTTGAAACAGGAATTGAGTATCAATCAGGAAGAGGAAGCGTCAAAGATGCTGCGCTTAATGCTGTTAAAGGATTCATGGCAGTGAGTCTTTTCACAACAGTACCGATCGAACTCTATAAGTTATCAGTAACTCTACAAAGCAGTTTAACCGCAGGCATTACGGGTCACAATAGCGGCGTTGGTGAACTTGCAAATGCAATCATTGGAGAACTGGGAAACATCAGTGACGTTTCAAGCGTAGGCAGTTCAGGTGTTTTCGGTGGACTTTCTACGATAACAAGTCCTATTATGGCACTTTTTATAATTATCCTCATGGGATATGCAGTCGTTAAAGTGTTCTTTGCCAATCTTAAAAGAGGTGGAATCCTGCTCATACAGATAGCGGTAGGAAGTCTTTATATGTTCTCGGTTCCAAGAGGATACATCGATGGATTTATTCAGTGGATAAAGCAAATCATTGGTCTTTGCCTCACGACTTTTTTGCAGGCAACAATACTGACTGCAGGCCTAATGGTGGTAAAAGATAACGCGCTCCTCGGTCTTGGACTCATGTTATCAGCAGGAGAAGTACCAAGAATCGCGGGTGCCTTTGGTCTAGATACATCAACAAAAGCCAATGTGATGAGTGCGGTTTACACCGCTCAAGCAGCCGTTAATACAACTAGAACGATTGCACGGGCAATACCAAAATAGATTAATTGGGAGGATTATAAAAATGTTACGAATGGCGCAAAGGGAGGCGTTGCCATGATTACTATAGGGAGCCTCTTTGATGGAATTGGAGGCTTTCCACTTGCAGCAGTCTACAATGGTATTGTTCCATTGTGGGCAAGTGAAATTGAGAGTTTTCCAATTGAGGTCACAAAAATAAGATTTCCTGAAATGCTTCACGTAGGGGATATTACAAAACTTAGTGGAGATACCCTTCCTGTTGTGGACATTATTTGTGGAGGATCTCCTTGTCAGGATTTATCTGTTGCAGGACAAAGAGCTGGACTTGCCGGTGAGCGATCAGGACTTTTCATGGAACAGATAAGGATAACGAAAGAAATGAGGAGTGAAGATGGAAAACGAGGCAAAACAAATGACCTTGTGCGACCTCGATTCTTCGTTTGGGAAAACGTCCCTGGAGCATTTTCATCAGCAGAAGGAGAAGATTTCAAAGCAGTTCTTGAGGAAACCGCAAGAATTGCTGACAACAACATACTTATACCTCGACCTCCGGGAGGGGTATGGAAATCTGCTGGGTGCATTTTGGGAAGTCAATTCTCAGTTGCTTGGAGAGTTCTCGATGCTCAACACTGGGGTGTCGCCCAACGACGCAAAAGAATCTTTCTTGTCGCAGATTTTGGAGGATACACCGCTCCCAAAATATTATTTGAGCAAGACCGCTTGCTTAGGAATACTTAGGAGGTCGAAAGCTAGAGATAAAGAACTACCATTTCAACTTAAAAAGGCTCTCGAAATTCAGGCAGGTATCACTCATTTGGATCAATATTTATCGAACAACTTGGAAACAGAACTGAGGTCATATCACATCAATCAACGAAACGAGGGCATTGATCTAAATGGAATATCCGGTGCATTAATGGCAACTCAAAATATGCAGATGCAGACCTTTATTGCAGAGCCTATGATTTGCCTTAACGACCAAGGTGGTAATCGGATGGATATCACTGAGAATATTACATCCACGTTGAGAGCTTGCATGGGAGGGCATCTGCCAATTGTAACTCAGCACTTTCAAAAGGGTGTTGAATCAGAAAGGGGAGAAACTGAATTACTTTTCGATAATCATGCGAAGGACTGTAGATACACTGGTCCACTGCATGTAGCTCCCACAATTGCAGCAACATATGGGACAGGTGGTAATAATGTTCCTTTGGTTTCAAAACACATGAATGACGAAAGTTATTGTATCGCAAGTAACATCATCAATCGGCAAGATAAGAATGGTGGAAATGGTTGTGGCTTTCAAGAAAATATAAGCTATACCTTGACTACAGCAGACATCCACGCTGTATGTTCAATCCCGAAAGCCTACCAGAATATCGTTGGAGCTTTGTGTGTAGGTGATGAAAAAGGAATTGGAAATCAATATGTGAGTCAAGATAAATGCATAATAGACTATCAAGAGATGACA
The DNA here is from genome assembly GCF_040931655.1 of Dehalobacter sp. TBBPA1. Classification (NCBI taxonomy): domain Bacteria; kingdom Bacillati; phylum Bacillota; class Clostridia; order Eubacteriales; family Desulfitobacteriaceae; genus Dehalobacter; species Dehalobacter sp. TBBPA1. The sequence continues at coordinate 878,915 of NZ_CP162385.1, forward strand.
TCTGAGAAAACTGAGGATACTGAAATTGATAAAAGAACATCCTCAATAAATCTTGTTCGGAGATTAACCCCACTAGAATGTGAAAGACTTCAAGGCTTTCCGGATGGGTGGACAGATATACCAAAAGCATCAGATAGTCCGAGATATAAAGCGCTCGGAAATAGTGTAGCAGTTCCATGTGTAGATTTTATTATGCATGGAATTGCTTGTTTTTTGAGAAAAATCAGGCAAGAAGAGGAGGAGCGATAGATGTACATGTACCCTGACAACCTGAAAGCTAAAGCCACACTTTGGCTTTGGGAACTAAAAGATATAGGCATTATTGGAGTGGGACTTCTGATATCTGTATTTGCACTTTCACAGACTGGAATCTTGGTTCCTATAGTGATAACAGCAGTTTATGCCTTTTTAGCAATCCGATTTGAGGACACGAGTATTTTGGATTTTATCCGTTATGCTTGTGCCTTTTTTATTTTAAAGCAGCAAATGTATGAATGGAGGTTGTAGATTTGAAAAATAATCGTCAGAAAGAAAAACAAAAGCAGTCCACTAGGGAGCTCATAGGGATCAATGAAATCACCGACTATAGTATTAAAACGGCCTTCGGGGAGCTTGTCTATTTCATCATTCATCCAACAAACATTTCTGTTTTATCAGAATCAACAGTCAGTGCAAGGATCTATGCCCTCATGACTGTGCTTAAAGGAATTGCTGAGATTGAAATGCTTTGTCTAAACTCAAAAGAGAACTTTGATGAAAACAAGCAATACTTGAAAAAAAGAATGGAAGAAGAATCAAATCCAGTGATTAGAAAACTACTTCAAATGGACAGTACCAATCTCGACCGAATGCAGGTTCAAATGGCTACTGCCAGGGAGTTTCTAATCATTATTAGATTAAACAGAGGCGATGAGAACAGTCAGAAAGATAAAACTTCAGATGTGTTTCCTTATCTATCAAGAATTGAAAAAAACCTTAAGGATCAAGGCTTTACTGCTAGACGAGCAGATAATGCTGACATAAAGCGATTACTCGGAGTCTACTACGAGCAGAATGTGACGACAGAGAAGTTTGAGGATTATGATGGCGAAAGGTGGGTGATTATCGGTGAGTAAAAAAAGAAGTGAGAAGTTGTCCAGTTATGATAGTGAAAAAATAAAAGCATTTGTTGACATGATTGCTCCATCAGTCATCAAATTTAACGTGGACCATTTTATCTGCGGTAACACATTTCGTTGTGTTTGGGCACTCCGTGAGTATCCGACAAGCACTAATGAGCAAGCAATTCTCAGACATCTGGGAGAGAAAGATGGTGTTACACTGCGTATCTATACAAGACAGGTGACAGCAACTGAAGAAAAGAAAATCATTCATAATGCAGCCAATAAGAACCGCATGCATTCCACAAGCACGAATGACCTTCAGCAGACCGTCACCGCAGAAAGTAACCTTCAAGATGTGGTTACTTTGGTATCTACCATGCACCGAAATAGAGAACCATTACTTCACTGTGCTGTTTATATTGAACTTACTGCTAGTGATATGGATGGCTTAAAGCTCTTGCAGACGGATGTTTTGACTGAACTTGTAAGAAGCAAATTGAATGTGGATCGTCTGATGCTTAGACAGCAGCAGGGTTTTATGTGTGTTGGGCCAACGGGTAGAAATGCGTTCGGCAGTCAGTATGAAAGGGTGCTTCCGGCATCATCAGTCGCCAATCTATATCCATTCAACTATTCGGGTAAGACCGATAGCAATGGCTTTTATTTAGGCAGAGACAAATATGGATCCAATGTCATTGTAGATTTTGATAAGAGAGATGATGACAAAACCAATCCGTGTATCCTCATCTTGGGGAACTCCGGGCAGGGCAAGAGCTATCTCTTGAAACTCATTTTGTGCAACATTTTGGAATCAGGCAAGAATGTCATCTGCCTTGATCCTGAGCATGAGTATGTGGAGCTCGCTGATAACATCGGTGGATGCTTTGTAGATTTGATGTCTGGTGAGTACATGATCAATCCGCTTGAACCCAAAACATGGGATGAAGGCGGATCGCCACAAGATAAGGATGCTCCCATTGCTTTTAGACAGGCAACAAAACTCAGTCAACATATTTCATTCTTAAAAGACTTCTTTAGATGCTATAAGGATTTTGATGATAAGCGCATTGATGTCATAGAAATTATGCTTGGCAAGCTATATAGCAAGTGGAACATCAGCGACAACACCAATTTTAAAAGCTTAAGTTCCATCGACTATCCGATCCTTTCAGACCTTTATCAGTTGATAGAAGAAGAATATCAAAACTATGATAAAGGCAAATTTCAACTGTATACAACAGAATTGCTTCAAGAAATACTCCTTGGGCTTCACTCTATGTGTCAGGGGGCTGAAAGCAAATTCTTTAATGGGCACACCAACATCTCATCGAATCGCTTCATAGTGTTTGGTGTGAAAGGGCTACTTCAAGCGAGTAAAAATGTGAAAAATGCTTTGCTTTTCAATATACTATCCTTCATGAGCGACAAGCTTCTGACGGAAGGAAATACAGCAGCTGGGATTGATGAGCTCTATCTGTTCTTAACCAATCTCACTGCAATTGAATATATCCGAAACTTTATGAAACGTGTGCGTAAGAAAGAATCATCGGTTATTCTAAGTTCTCAAAACCTAGAAGATTTCAATATCGAAGGGATTAGAGAACTGACAAAACCGCTGTTTTCCATTCCAACGCATGCGTTTTTATTTAATGCAGGCAATATCGATAAGCAGTTTTACATGGATACCTTGCAGTTAGAAGAATCAGAGTACAACCTCATTAAGTTCCCTCAACGTGGGGTCTGCTTATATAAGTGTGGGAACGAACGATATAACCTTGCCGTACATGCCCCGGCATATAAAGAAAAACTGTTTGGAAAGGCAGGTGGAAGATAATGAATACCCATAACAATCTAGTGGAACTTAGAAAGAAAAAGGACGAGATCATTGCCGATATGAAAGCTTGCATTACCTATACACCAGATCAAGTAAACGATCTGCTATGCCTAATGGAGCAATATATAAAAGCAGAGACAGAAGAACGGCAAAGGCTTATTGGCCAGATCAGAAGATGCATGGATGGAGAAATCTATGATAATCCTTTCGAGGCGTATTATTGTTATTCAATCGATGACATTGAAAGATTCGACCAGATCCTGAGCAGTTTTATCAATCAAAGTAAGGGCCTTGGCTATAGACAATTGGAGCTTGAAACTGAGGTGCAGCAGGTAGTAAATCAACTGAATCATTTGAATGCCAGTTGCAGTGACGAGTTAATTGATTCTTACCGAAGAGAAAAGCTGATAAGTCTGTTTGAAGACGTAGGAAAGCTTCTAAAAATTGAGGGCATCAAAGGAACTATCAATGATCACCGAACATGGTAAGGCGGTGAAACCATGGACCTACGAGAACAGAAATTTGGAATTGAAATTGAAATGACAGGCATCACAAGACAAAGAGCTGCCGAGGTGCTTTCAGAATACCTTGGCGGCTCTTCTGATTATGAGGGAGGTGGGTATGGCGCTTATAGTGTAGACGATAGTGAAAATCGAAAGTGGAAACTGGTCAGCGATGCCAGCATTCAGTGCCAGAAAAAAGTTGGTAACCGGAAGCAGATTGCCGACCGAGATTACAGTGTCGAGCTTGTAAGTCCTATTTGTAGGTATGAGGACATTGAAAAGATTCAGGAGATGATCCGAGTTCTTAGAGAGGCAGGGGCTTTCAGTAATAAATCCTGTGGCATTCATATTCACATCAATGCAGCACCCTTTGAAGCTTATCAGCTCAGGAATTTGGTGAACATTATTGCTTCAAAAGAAGACATGGTCTACCGCGCTTTGCAAGTGGATTCACAGAGAGAACGACGCTATTGCAAGAAAATAGATCCAGAGTTTCTCGAAAGCATGAACCGCCAAAAGCCCAAAACCATAAATCAACTGCAGAACCTGTGGTACAAGGGGAACGATGGTAGCTATCAGCATTATCATGACAGTAGGTATCACTGCCTTAATCTTCATTCTGTCTTTCAAAAGGGAACGATTGAATTTAGAGCATTTAATGGGGCACTTCATGCTGGCAAGGCGAAAGCTTATGTTCAGTTCTGCATGGCAATTACTGCTCAAGCTTATAACCAACGTTCAGCGAGTCCTATAAAAACGGTGTCAGACAATGAGAAATATACGTTCCGTGTTTGGCTTCTACGCCTTGGTCTTATAGGGGAGGAATTTAAAACAGCACGAAAGCATCTGTTAGATCATCTTGAAGGTAATATCGCATGGAAGTCCCCAGAACAGGCCATTGCACAGAAAGAAAGGCTTCGAAAGAAAAAGGAGCAAGAGCTCATTGAACCTAGTGAATCAGTAATGAATCAAACAGAATATGTAGCCATTGAAGAAATTCATCAGGAGGAAGAGTCTCCTGCTTTTTCTATGTCTATGGGAATGTAGGAGGAAAAAATGCAGAAAGAAAAACTATATATCGCCTATGGTAGCAATATGAATTTGCCCCAAATGAAACAACGGTGTCCCACAGCAAAACCAGTGGGAACAACTGAAATCAAAGATTACGAACTGCTATTCAGAGGTTCTAAAACGGGTGCTTATGCAACGATAGAGCCAAAGGAAGGTAGCACTGTTCCTGCTATGATTTGGTCTGTTGGTCCCAAGGATGAAATTGCACTAGACCGATATGAAGGATATCCGAGGTTTTATGACAAGGAAACTGTGGAACTTGAGGTAGATGGTGAGTCTGTGTCGGCTTTTGTCTATGTAATGACAGAAGGACATCTCCTTGGCATTCCGTCTAATTTTTATTTGAAAACCATTGAAGAAGGCTATCAGGCCGCAGGGTTTGATACGGAAATTCTAGAACAGGCAGTCGAGTATACCAAAGAACGAATGGAATCAGAGCAAGTTGAAGACTACGAACAAGATAATATGTATGGACTCGGGTGGTGGTGATAAAAAATGGCGGATCCAGTTTTAGTGGCTAGAGCTGTGGCGATGGCCCTTAGTGATGAAAGAATTAGAAAAAGTGTTGGGTGGACGATAGTTGCTATACTGTCTCCAATCATTGTGTTAATCGCTATTCTTTGTGGAATGCTTTCAGGAACTGCAAATCATAACAATGCAGCACTAGAACTGTGCTTTCATGGAGGTGCTATAGCGGGTAATGTACCAGCAGAGTACCGCGAGCACATCGAGAATATGCGAAGTAGCTTTGCTGTTCTTGATGATGCGATCAAAGAGGTAAGTTCAAATATGGAGGGTGGAGATAGTCTGGATTCAACAAGAATCAAGGCTATTTTTTATTCTCTGTATTTCGGCGCCGAGCAGCCATCCCAGGTAAACAGCAAGACATTTGTTGATTGCTTTGTAACTTATGAAGAACGCACAAGGTCGGTGATTGGTGAAGACGGAACAACTCATACTGAAGTTTATACCGTTACAGTTCCAATAAAAGACCAGCCTACCATCTATAAAAATATAGATAAGAAATTGGGCATTACCGTCACAAGTGAAAATAAAGCAAACGCAACAGAAATCTATTATCGGATATTGTACGGAAAACCTGCGCCTACTTACGGTAGTGAGTTTGACGATTTTATAAACGGAATTGCAGTTTCAACGGAGCCTTTCATTGGTGAGGATGGGTTCTGTTCGCCTGTCGGTGCTAATTGGAGGAGTGCTGTGACGAGCGAATTTGGATATCGAGCGGATCCTTTTACCAAAAAGAAAAGAGGGCATGGTGGTATAGATTTGGGGATGCCCAAAGGAACACCTGTCTACTCGGCTCTAAGCGGTACTGTCATGTTGGTGAGGTACTCAACCTCTGGATATGGCTATCATGTCGTTGTTGATCATGGCGGTGGCGTTATCACTTTGTACGGGCATTGCTCGAAAATTCTTGTTAGTGAGGGCGAACCAGTAACTGTAGGACAAGAGATTGCCAAGGTCGGCTCTACCGGAAGAAGTACAGGAAACCATCTACATTTTGAAATCAGAGTGGGCGGTGAAAAACAAAATCCAAGAAATTACTTACCCTAGAAAGGATGTGGAGAAATGCTAAAAACAAATGCAATATTTTTTAGAAAAGTGAGTGAACTAGAAACACAGCCATGTGTAATTGAAGCTATACAGTTGATGAACCAAAGTGAATATGATGAGCTTTCAAAAGGATTGCTAAGGGACAGGTCTTTTATTTCAGATAAAAAAGAAGATATGTTCACAGACCCGTCTGGACAAACCCACTGTCTGCTTGCACTGAATGAAGAAAGTGGTGATGGCATTTTGATTGATAGCAGTGGCTATAACTACGCAAGATACATCAGCTTCATGCCTAATATTAAGGCGTACATTGATCAGCAAATCTCTCAAGTAGCAGATCAAATCCTACAGGAGGCTGCCGAAAATACATCGAATGGTAGTTGGATTGTGTACTTTGATGAAATCGCTGAACAGCACAGTCTTAATGTGAAAGTGAATAACGGAATCGGTACATTGCTTGTGAACGAGCTTCAAGGCAGAGAAGAAATGGCGGAAATTAACTTGGAGGAGGATTGCCTTGATATGACGCTTTACCTCGATTTCTGCAAGAATATCAATCCATCTGAGTTAGAACAAAACATGGGAATGTAGGGGGGACTACGATGATGAAAAACGAAAATACGATTAAGGTACTGAAAATTGAACCCGGGAAAATGCCTTATGAAAAAGAAATGGTCAATGAACTTGAAGGGATTCAAGCTGAAGTAGAAGGTATGTTTGAATGTGTTTATCTAGATCACAACTGCATTGCCGTAGTGAATGAAGAAGGAAAATTGAATGGAATGGCGCTTAATCGAAGGATTGGTAATGACATTATTGCTGGTCCTTTTTTCATTTGTGGTGATAGCGATGATGGTGAGTTTATTTCATTAACAGATGAGCAGATGGATGTGTTCGCTAGTGAATTTAAGGATGCACCTGTATTTACTGGTGATGAACCAGAGGCTCAACCGAGAATGATTGTTACTAGTTTCAACTATTAGGAGGTGCAAATCATGAGTATAACAACAGAAAAAACAACGCTTCAGGTGAGCTTTCCAAAAGAAAAGTTGGAGGCGCTCAAGTTTTATATGGACGAAAAGGATACTACTGTTGAAAAAGAATTGCAGGGTCATATCAAAAGTATTTATGAAAAATATGTTCCTGCAGCGACAAGAAGATACCTTGATCGAAACGATCCTGCAGAAGGTCTGCAAACTGAAGTCAGAGTTGAAGCAGAGGAACAAGCACAAGAAATAATCGCGCCAACGCCTTCGACACGTGGCAGAAGACGTAACGCCAGAGAACAAAATGAGGAGACTGGGGACTCAAATCAGTTAGTTGAATCCGAAAGTGCAGATGAAAATCAGGAGCAAAGTGAAGAACAATCACAAGGGATGAGCATGTCTATGTAGACTTTTCTCATCTTAACATTGCACATTAAAGCTATGAAAAATCATATTTGGAGGATGTCGATTATGAAAAAAGAAACAATTGCAATCAGCCTTGAGGCTGAAAAACTGAGAGCGATTAAGAAGTATATGGAGAAAAAAGAGGCCGATCTGCAGGCAGAGATGGCGGATCAGCTACAAAAGCTTTACGAGAAATACGTGCCGGCCAATGTCAGAGAATACATTGACGAACGAGAAGAGGACGAAATCGCGCCAGAAAAGACAAAAAAAGTGATCAAAACAACTACTCATCCGAGATCCATTCCAACATCTCATGAAGGGCAGTAGTTAATCGGGCTTTTGAGCCGTCATTTGCCCCTGTGTGCAATTCTTTGGCATGGAGTGGAGTAACACTACCCCCTGCTGATATTTTGGCGAAATTTGAGCCGAATCTAGCAGTTTTTAAAACCCAGAAATGAGTCGGTAATTGAATGTGAAATCAGGCGAGAATTGGTGCTGATTCTATTTATGATTCTGGTGCGGGATAAAGCAAGGTGCTGTGAACCGCCCCTTGCACTCACAGCGGTCGGCAGTGCCGACCGCAATTCTAAAGGTTTTAGGGATTCTTACCAATGAAGTGTTAGGTGCTGTAAAACTACAATTATGCTGTGTAAGGTGCTGTAAATTGCTTCAAAGCCTAGAAAACACCTGAGATTTAGGTGCTGTAAGAGGTGCTGTAAAGAAAGGAGGTTAACAATTGGGGAAAAAGAGTGAATTGAAGGAGCGTGTTGTGGCTTGGCTTTACCCAGAAATGATCGAAAAGATGAATAATCTCATGGAAAACAACAACATGAAGAATCATACAGAGTTTGTCGAGCAAGCAGTAAATTTTTATATCGGATATTTAAGTGCACAGGACAGCACCATGTATCTTTCAAAAATAATTCTCGGTGCAATACAAGGCGTGCTAAAAGAAACGGAAAATCGACAAGCTAATAATTTATTTCGTTTGTCGGTTGAAATGTCCATGATGATGAATATCCTCGCAGCTGGACTTGAAATCGGTGATGAAGACTTGCGAAAGCTTCGTGGACGGTGTGTCAATGAAGTGAAAAAAACTAAAGGAAGGATAAGTATGGATGAGGCTGTGAAGTTTCAACAAGGGATAGAAGAATAGATGGGAGGTGACTTATGCCCAGAATCATTTTGAAATGTCCTTATTTGAAAGGAGGCAGAAAGAAGACTGCTTCTCATCTTTCAAATCTAGTGACATACATGGCGACAAGAAGCGGTGTCGAAAAAATATCGAAGTCTAACGCCAATCTTCCATCTAGTTTGAAACAAGAAGATTTGATTCGTCAAATCACTCAAAAATTTCCTGAAACCAAGGATCTGTTTGAGTATGAAGACTATGTTCAAAATAAAACAGTTGAGAATGCATCAGAATTTATTTCAATTGCATTAGAACAGAACATCGATAAGATAGGTCAGCGAAAAAACTATATCGACTATATCGCCAATCGTCCGAGGGTTCAACGAATGGGGACACATGGTTTATTCACTGGCGGAGATGATGAAATTGTATTAAGTCATATTGCCGAAGAAGTGGGTAATCATACCGGCAACATCTGGATTCCAATCATTTCACTCAGAAGAGAAGATGCGATTCGCACAGGATTTGATAGTGCTGAAGTTTGGCACAATATGCTTTCTTATTTTGCTCCTGAAATCGCAGAGTCGATGAAGATTCCGATTGAGAATTTTAGATGGTATGCAGCATTTCATAACGAGAGCCATCATCCTCATGTGCATATGGTGTGCTATTCGAAAAATCCTAGAGAAGGTTACCTCACGAAAAAAGGCATCGAAAAGATGAAGTCTGGGCTTGTAAAAAGTATTTTTAAAAATGAGATGCAATTAATCTATGAAGAGCAGACTCGAAGACGCAATCTGCTTAAAAGTGAAAGTCGCGAGGTGATGCTTAAACTCATTCAAGAAATAAAAGTAGGTACAGTAAATAATCCCAGAATTGAAGAAATCTTTTTGCACCTATCTAAAGAACTCAAGTCAACTACAGGCAAAAAAGTATATGGATATCTTCCTCCAGGGTTAAAAGAGATAGTAGATGAGCTTATAGATGAAATTTCTAAAGAGCAAGTTGTATCTAAAGCCTACGAGCTGTGGTACGAAATGCGTGAAGAAGTTATAAATAGCTATATGGATGAGTTCTCAGAGCGTCTTCCACTTTCAAAACAGAAAGAATTCAAATCAATCAAGAACATGATCATTGCTGAAGCTAATCAGTTTTCGATGGATGCATATGATATCAATGAGCTCGATGGAATAGATGATAGCGAATTGCTAGAAGAGATCTTTGAAAGCAATGAAACTTTTGTTGTCAACAGTCCAGAAGAAGTTGACAATGAATCATTAGGAAGTGTGGAAAGTATCGTAAGTAGTGAAACCTCTGAAAATATGTTTGTGAAATGGACTGATGAATATCAATTGGCTCGTGATTATCTTTTTGGCACGGAGGAGATTCAACAAGATTTTGACGAAGCATTCGTATTTCTTTCGGAAGAAGCGCAAAAGGGAAATGTACTTGCCGTTTATGACATAGGGCGAATTTATTCAGACGGTCTTGGTGTTGAAAAAGATTATGAGATTGCTCATGAATATTATGTAAAAGCACTTTCGTGTTTTCAAGAAGTGGAGGCACAGAAACCTTGGGAATACACTGAATACCGCATAGGTAAAATGATTGCCGTAGGACTCGGAACAGAACAAGATTATCAGACTGCAGCTGAGTGGTTTCAACTATCAGCAGAGAAGAAATACAAATATGCACAGTATTCCCTCGGAGCACTGTACCACCGAGGGCAAGGCGTTGAAGAAAATCTCATAAGAGCATTTGAGCTATACCTGAAGTCTGCAAATCAAAATTTTCCTTATGCAGATTTTGAAGTGGCCAAGATGTACCGTGATGGTGTTGGCACAGATCAAAACGGAATAAAATCTGGACATCACTTTCAAAAAGCTTTCAGTGGGTTTGAAGTCTTAGAGAACACCAGTCATGATGATAAAATCCAATATCGTTTGGGATGGATGCTTCAAAATGGTATTGGAACAGAGCCAGATTTGCAAAAAGCTAAAGATTACTATGAGAAATCAGCAAAGCTTGGCAATGTATATTCAAGCTTCGCACTAACAAAGATAGTTCTTAAAGAGGATAACCCTGATCCAGAAGAATTGAAAAAAGCAATCGAGTTTCTGAGTGCCGTTACAAACAGTGATGATTTAGTACCAAAACATATTAAATCATCCGCAGTTTATTTACTTGGAAAACTTTTTCTTGAAGGTAAGGTAATGACTAAAAATATACACCAAGCGATTCGATGCTTTGAGATATCTCATGAATATGGAAATCAGTGGGCAAGCTATCAGCTTGGGAAGCTGTTCTTGCAAGGAAAGGAGAATCCAAAGAACATTGAAAGGGCCATTTTTTATTTGACAAACTCTTCGGAAGCTGGCAATCCATTTTCACAGTATCTTTTAGGAAAGACCTATTTACTTGGAAAAGATGTTACTAAAGATAAGGACCAAGCAATCAAGTGGTTGACCTTATCTGCTGAGCAAGGGAACGAATATGCAAAACTTTTTTTAGATAATATTGATAAGTTCAAAGATCCTTCTGTAGCACTTGTCATATCCCGTCTGCTGAATCATATGGAAAAGATCTTTGAAGAGAACCTGACACCACATAGGAACTCAAATGGGATGAAAATTGATAGTAAACTGCTTAGAAAGTTGAAGGAGAAGAAAGTGGCGCAAGGTCATAAAAGAAATGATAAGGATCATGAGATGCTAATTTGATAATACCTATTGTATAAATAAGAAGTAGGCACAATTGATTCCTAAATTTATTATTCGAGGAGAAGTTGAATGAAGAAAAATCGAAAAATCAAATCAAAATCAATCTATAGAAATTTTGAAAAGTTAAACATCAATCCCTACATGAAACGCCGTCCAGTAAAAAGGACGGCGTTTCATCGTATAGGAACCAGAAGACAATAGGCGGTGCATTATGGGGACATACATTCATTTTACCGACGATCAAAAGCAAAGAGCCAATAGCGTAGATCTTGTTGAATTTTTAAAAATGCAAGGAGAGACACTTTTGTCTTCCGGAAGAGAGAAGCGCCTTGAAAGTAACCACAGCGTAACTGTGCGAAGGAATGAGTGGTTTGATCATGCAACTAAGGAAGGTGGACTTGCGATAGATTTCGTTCAATATTTCTATGGGCATACATTTCCTGATGCGGTTACAATGCTTCTTAACGGCGAGCAAGGCAATCCATACACTAAGGCAAAAAAAGATCAAGAGACTAAAAAACCATTTAAACTTCCGCCGTGCAATAATGACATGCGAAGATTATTTGCATATTTAGTCAAGCATAGATTGATAGATCCTGAAGTGGTGAGTTTCTTTGTCAAAGAAAAACTTATTTATGAAAGCAAAGAGCTGACTGCTGATGGATCAAAGGAATATCATAATGCCGTGTTCGTGGGCTACGATGAAAACGGAGTTTCAAAGCATGCTCATAAGAGAGGACTGTATTCGGAAGGAAAAGGCTATAAGGGGAATATCGACAGTAGCAATCCATGTTATAGCTTTCATCACATCGGAAACAGCGATCGGATATATGTGTTTGAGGCTCCAATCGATCTGCTGTCCTTTATCACAATGTATAAAGAATCGGGTTGGAGAAAACATAGTTACCTTGCACTTTGTGGTTTATCAGAACAGGCACTTTTCAAAACTCTTGAGTGGAATACAGAACTAACCCATGTTGTTTTGTGCTTGGATCATGATGCGGCTGGGATTGAAGCTTGCGAGAAAATTGAAGACATGCTTGCTGAGAAAAATAAAAGTTGTAGCAAACTACAGCCTTGTTTCAAGGATTGGAATGAAGACTTAAGAGCAAGACAGAACTTAATTGCGATTCCGTCTGAGGAGCACCCACAACATCGATTGAAAAATGATCTGTGCGAAGAAATACTGATTCTAATGAAAGATATGGGATCGATGAATTTAGGGTATCCCGATGGAATAGACATACTGAAGCAAGCCCAAATAAAAAATGAAAATCAAGCTGAAGCCATGAAGTTGGCATCAGCTGTTTTTTTATGTCTAGCATTGAAAGAACATCGGCAATTAGGTCATCAGATGACGGCAGAAGAAATCATTCAAAGTATGAGTGAGCAGTTTCGTGCATATCAAAATCGGAGCCGATGGGATCCTACGTTCTCTGAAGTATCCGATGAGCTTTCTAGAATAAATATGAGTGCAGAAGCCATTGATGAAACAGAAGTGTTGAGCTATGCCATTGGATTTCAGAAAGTTGCTTTAATCCTTCTGAAATCTACGATTAAGCTAGAACTTCTTGTGCAAAAGCAGATACAGACTCAATCACTTAATATGTCATGAAATCATGAGGCGTGGGAGAAATCCCATGCCTCATTTTTATGAAAGGATGTGAAAAATGAATTCTCAAGTATATATGTTAATAGCCACTGCAGCCGTTATGTTTTCTGTTATTGGCGGACTGTCCTTACTAGCCCATTACTATACTTTGAACGGTATCAAATCCAAAACCGTTGGGGATGGACAGCATGGTGTTGCAAGATTTGCAACAAAAAAGGAAATTGAAAGTACTTATCATCATATACCATTCAAGGTTAAAGAGTGGCGACAAGGTATCAACCTACCAATTGATGAAAAAGGCAATCCGATGCAAGGATTAATAATTGGATGCAAAGGATCAAATAACATGGTGACGGGTCTTGTGGATCCTGGAGATGTCCACTGTTTAATGATTGGTGCGGCAGGCGTTGGTAAGACAGCATATTTTCTATATCCGAATCTAGAATATGCCTGTGCAAGTGGAATGTCTTTCATTACAACAGACACCAAGGGTGACCTAGCAAGAAATTATGGGATGATAGCTAAGGAGAGCTACGGCTATAATATTGCGGTCATTGATCTACGTAACCCAACCCGAAGTGATGGGAATAACTTGCTTCATTTGGTCAATAAGTACATGGATTTATATCGAGTAGATAACAACAATTACTCTGCGAAAGCAAAAGCAGAGAAATATGCAAAGATTATTTCAAAAACGATCATTTCAACTGATGGAAACAATGCTGCCATGGGACAGAATGCATTCTTCTATGATGCGGCAGAAGGACTTCTCACATCTGTAATTCTTCTAATTGCAGAATTTCTCCCACCGACAATTGAAAGTGGTAAACGAGTAGATAAGCGACATATCATTTCTGTCTTCAAAATGGTGCAGGACTTGATGGCACCGAGCAAGATAAAAGGAAAAAGTCAATTTCAGCTCTTGATGGATAAGCTACCACCAACTCATAAAGCAAAGTGGTTTGCGGGTGCAGCTCTCAATTCGGCTGAACAAGCTATGGCATCTGTCCTCTCAACGGTACTGTCAAGGCTTAATGCGTTTCTTGATTCTGAGATGGAGCAGATCCTTTGTTTTGACACGGCGATTGATGCTGAAACGTTCTGTAACGAGAAATCAGCAATCTTTCTCATTCTCCCAGAGGAAGATAACACCAAGTATTTTATGGTGTCACTATTCTTACAGCAGTTCTATCGTGAGATGTTGACCGTGGCAGATGAAAACGGTGGCAAGCTACCTAACCGAGTGATGATCTACGCAGATGAAATCGGAACCATCCCAAAGATTGAGTCTTTTGAGATGATGCTATCAGCTGGTCGATCGAGAAGGATATCGGTAATTCCAATTATTCAGTCATTCGCTCAGCTCGATAGAAACTACGGAAAAGAAGGCAGTCAAATTATCACAGATAACTGTCAACTTACAATCTTCGGTGGATTTGCACCAAACTCTGAAACTGCACAGGTGCTCTCTAAGGCACTTGGTAGCAGAACTGTGATGAGTGGTAGTATTAGTCGAGGAAAAAATGATCCGTCTCAAAGTCTGCAGATGATTGAAAGACCACTTCTCACTGCGGATGAGCTTAAGGCATTACCCAAAGGAAACTTTGTTGTTATGAAAACTGGTGTACATCCAATGAAAACAAGGATAAAGCTCTTCTTGGACTGGGGGATTACATTTGATAAGATATACGAAACTGAGGAGAAGTCCCATCGCAAAGTGTACTACGCTGATAAAGAGGAGCTAGAAGAAAACATTGTGAGACATACTATGGCATTGGAAGTTGATGATGACTCTGCTGATGATGAGAATGCTGAAACTGGTAAAAGAGGTGGTACCCTTCATGCTCCTGCAATGGATCCAAGCGATGAATCAGCCGTAAAACGAAAAGCTATTATTAGGACATAGGAGGTGAGACGGTTGAGTTTCTTCGGGAATTTATACAGAGAAGAAATACCTCATCGAGCCAAAGCGGTATACATGTATTTAAAAGACAGAAGCAATGTAGACGGTGAATGTTGGCCAGCCATAAAAACCATTGCTAGAGATACTTCAATGTCTGTGAGTACTGTAAAACGAGCTTTAGATGATTTGTTGAAGTGCGGATTACTTCGGAAGGAATGTAGCTATAGGGAGAATGGCAGCAATTCTTCAAATCACTATTTTTTAAAATAGAAATATGACAGATTACGAAAAATGTATAGTTTTCCTCCAAGGGGAAGCTATGCCTTTTTCGTGGACTGAGGTGGGGTTCATGATGGACTGTCCAGAAGGAATCACTTTAAGAGTTTATTAACAGCAGAGAAAGAATATATATTTAGCTTTATTTTTGATATAGAGGGGGTACTTTTTAACATCGACATTGATATCTAAAGACAAGTAGCTAGGATTTGAAAGTAATCCTAGCTACCAATTAGTAAGTTTTAAATCCAAATGATTAATTTTCAAAAAACATAAGCTACTTGATTAAATAATATTTAGTATCTGTTCTGAGATCATTTTGATTATGGGTATAGATACAGAATTCCCTGCTTGTTTGTAAAGGTGTGCATCTCCATATGGTTTGCTGTTGAAATTTGAGGGAAGTGAGTAACCATTACCAATTGGAAAACCTTGTAGTTTAAATGCCTCAGATGGCGTTAGCTTTCTAATGCCATCGCTAACAAGAATTATGGGAACGTTATGTCCACCTGTTCCCATATTAGCGGTTAGAGTTGGACATACGTTACTTTTGTTTTTTCTTACATACTTACTACGCCTAAGCTGATAGAATTGAAAGGACTCATTGATGCTCTGTTCTAAATTTATTATGCTAGTATCTTCATTCCGTATCATGTCTCGAGTAGGAGCAAAATATCTGGGATATCTATCGGGAGTATAGTAATATTTACGATCTTCTACATTTGTGTGATTAATAATGCTTTGGATATCATTAATGCGATCCTGAGGGGTCTTATTTACTTTAAACTCATCTATCTTTTCAAATAAATCAAATTTCAATGAATCAGAATTATTCAAAAAACCAATGATGTAAAGGCGTTCTCGGTTTTGTGGCAAATCACTATAATGCATTGTGTTCAAAACGTATTCTTTAATAATGTAACCAGCTTTCTCTAATTCATTCTTTATTACTTTGTATGTTTTCCCATTATCATGCGAATGTAGGTTTTTAACATTTTCTAAGAATAAAAAACGGGGTTTTCCGTGCTTTTCACCTAACTGATTTATTAGCTCTATAATACTTAAAAAGAGATTTCCTCTGTCATCCTCGAATCCCTTTTGAGCTCCTGCGATACTAAATGCTTGGCAAGGAAAACCCCCATTTAGCAAGTCGATTTTATCGTTAAGGATAGTATCATGCATTTTTTCGTAATACTTAGATTCATATTGAGTTTTCAGTTTAGCAAGACTTTTTTTTATGATCTTCTTATGAGATTCATCTGTAACGGAGTTAAGTTGCATGGTCAGTTCTGAAATTTTTTCTAAAACTAATGACGGCTTAAGAATTAAGTTCAAATCCCCTTCAAGAAGAGTATGATCGAAATTTGTTCTATAAGTTTCACATGCGTATTCATCAATTTCATTAGCCCATACTAAATTAAATTCAGCCTCTTGATTTTGGGCAGTTTTCATTCCAAGGCAAACTCCTCCAACGCCTGCAAATAGACTTCCTACATTTAATTTCACTTTCATATTGATTCCTCATTTCATTTTTTGTGTAATGTTAACTCTGAATACATACAATGTCCAATGTATTCTTTGAGAATTTTATAGTATTCAATTTACACTTTTAATGCAGAATGTTATGAGTTTGCAATATATGATATAATTTTATTGTCAAGTATAAATGCGAAAAATATATGGAGGTTTATATAATGGCAATGAGAGTAGCTTCAATAAAGAAAGATCAATATGATAAATGTGTTGAATTTGGACTTTGGGGTGATGAAAGATCAAGCGTAAAACGATGGGATATTGAAGATTTATTGGTTTTCAAAGTAGAAAATAAAATCAAGAGTATTGCTAAAGTCACAGGTTTAGCGTTTGAGGATGACTTACTGATTTGGGATAATGGATTCTATCCTAACCGTATTCCTATTGTAATTTTAAAAGAATTCGATGACGAAAAGGCTGTTGAGATTTATGAAGTTTTTAGAAAAAGCATGCTTGAAATTTATGGAGAAAAATACGGATGGGTCATTCTGAATAAACATCCGTTGATAGATACAATAGAGGACAAACTTGCAAGTTATATCGATTGTATTTAGGAGATTGTGATGGGTGTTTTAAATAAAAAACAGGCAATTGAATACTTAGGAATTAGTGAAAAACAATTCAAAAATTATTTTGAAAATAGCAAAGAAATTGTTGGATATAAAGAAAAGGGAAAATGGTATTTTAATAACTCAACTTTCGCACACCAATAAACCAAGCAAATGCCTGATGTGACTGGGCTGAGTTTGAATCCAATTGTCTAATAGACGCAAAACCAGTTTGTTTGCTTGTTGAGAAACACTATTCTTGATTTCGCTTATTATCTCTAGCAATGACTTAAGCGAGTCAACAAAATCAACCTGCTTGACTTCATCGCAAAAGTCATAGAATAATTCACCAAAAGTCCTGTGGTCAGTGTGTTGTCTATGAATCCATTGCAATATGATGAATCGAGTAAATACAATGGTTGTGTGAGCAATGGTCATGTCAAAACTGCGCCCTTGGAACTCTTTAGCGAGCTTCAGAAGTGATTTGGAAGCTTTGAAGAACACCTCGATATCCCAGCGCATACCATAAATCCGAACAACTTCAGCTGCTGTAATCGCCATGTCAGTGCAAAGAAGCGCTAACCATTCTTTCCGCTTGTTTCTGTTCTTGATAAAGACAAGCTTAACTTTAATTCCTGATTTGGTTTTAACGTGTATCTGACCAATCACATCGTTGAAATCACTTGCTTTCAGTTTACCTCTTAATTCTGGGAGGGAGTACCATACACCACCGAACTCGTATCTTTGCTTTTGATTTTTCACCATTCCTATAACATCCAAGTCGAAATCCAGCATTCTCTTAATCATTGGCTCATTAGTAAACCAACTATCCATAAGGATATAGTCCGCAAGAATTCCCGATTCTAAAGCACTCTTCACCATCTTGTAAACACTGTCTGGGCGCTGTTGCAAAGCATCTTGGCGTCTTTTGAATCCATGAGTACGTTTATCAATGCGTTCATCTATCTCGCTCAGACGGAGCTTGTCTTGAACTGAACTAAGCATATCAAAATCGACAGGTACAAAGCTATGACCATCAGACCAGCCAAGGGTTAGCATGCTAAAGCCTTTTACCATCTTTCCGGTCACGTGGTCGAAAACACGGGCTAGCAACTCTACTTTTTTACTTCTAGACCTTGAGAAGAGAGAATCATCGACAATAAGCACTTTTACCCGTTTGTCACTTGTAAGTCCTGTAAATGATTGAATAACATTAAGCGACAGAGCGGCTAAAAACCTTCTCCACGCAAAGGTTGGCTGTTTTAAGAAGCGATAATACGAATCCTTTTGAGGGCGATCTTTACCTTTTGCGCTATCAAGAAGTCGGTAAAGATTCTTGTTTTCGAATACAAGAATGATCAAAAGTTGAAAAAGATATGCAGCGCTGAATCCTTCACTTTTTCTTATGTTTGCAAATCGGAGAATCTTGTTGATCTTCAACGCTTTGAAAGCTCTTGAAATTTCAAGGTTGTTCTTTTCAGATAGGTCATGTTGGTGTATCATGTATGTGTGCACCCTTTCTATTTGACTATGGTCGTGTGGTTACTTCCATTTTATCAAATTTCGGGTGCATTTTCTGTCTATATTACAATATAATTTGAGAAATACGTTGAAATTTCAATGCTTTCAAAAGGTTTTTATCATGCGAAAGTTGAGTTAATAAGAGTGAGCTGAAGAGTTGGAAAAATCTAAAAGAAAGCCGGACAATTAATTTGTCATTGGCAGACTATGAAAAATGCTTTCAATTTGCAATCAAGATGGTTTATGGTGGACTATCATTAAATGGAATTCGAGGACAGCGAAGTGAAGTTCAAGCTGTGGATGATGTAATATTAGGTATTTTAGCTGAACATGCTGTCAAAAAATTTCTAATGGATCATTATGGTGTAGATATAGGTCTAGATGAAGATGTGCATACTGACCATATAACGCCTCAGGATATTGTTTCTGTAAAAAAGTGCAACACAAACATGAGAAAACCCAAAATAGGTGTTGGAGTTAAAGCAAGTAAAATTAAAAGCAGTTATTTGGTTTTAGGAGGGAATGAAGTTGATTTTGATGATAGGAGATCAGATGCCTATATTTTCGCCAGAGTTGACCTCCCTTCCGATCATCTCTTTAGAATTTTACGAGATCATTCATTTTTCAAAACGGTAAAAGAGTACTTGGATAATGACCAAAAGTCCAGAAAAATTGATAAGCTAAAAAATGTACCTGTGTGGATTTGCGGATTAACATATTTAGAAGAATTAGAAAAAGTTAAAGAGATACCAGGTCAAAATTTTGATGGATACAGGTATGTTAAAAGTGTTGCGAAGATGAAGAATTCAGACAATGATTGGCTAGAATTTATTGAAAACATATAGGAGTAATTGATGAGAGGTTTGATTATTAAGTCGCCATATATTGAAGAAATACTCGCTGGAACTAAAAAGTGGGAAATAAGAGGTAGCAATACAAAAATTCGGGGACAGATTGCGCTTATAAAAAGTGGCTCATCAAGGATATTTGGCACGGTAAATATTGTTGAAAGCAAAGAAATAACAATGGACGAGTATAGAACTTGGAAGATTGGCAGAGGAGCTAATGTCGATGAGGTGATTGAAAGTCCATACAAAAGAATATTTGCATGGGTGTTGGAAAAACCTGTAATATTCAAAGAACCAATTGTCTACAAACATCCTATGGGAGCAATTATTTGGGTCAATTTGGACGAATATGAATTATAAACTGGAGTTGTGTAATTGAGATCCTGTTAGTAGATTGGATTGTATATGTTCTTTGTGAAAGCCAATTAAAAGAAAACATTGCAAGTAGTTTGAAAAAAATATATGAAATGATAATACAATGAGAGCAGCAATAAAGAATGTTGATAAAATCAATGGCTTTATTGCTGTTTTTCTTAGTTATACAATCTAATTCAGATTAAATCATACTTGTTCATAGACGATAGTTGCATCGATATGTTAGAATAATTAAGTTGGAGGTGTTTCTGTGTTTAATAATTTGGATGAACGGTGGATTTCGTTGGAAGAGGTTGCAAAGTATTTAGGCGTAAGCAAAGACACTATTTACTTATGGATTTCAAATAAAAGTCTTCCAGCATATAAAATGGGTAGGTTATGGAAGTTTAAAATTGAAGAAATTGATGATTGGGTCAAAAGTGGGAAGGCATCAGAAAATGAAAAATAACATTTTAAGAACCACACGACTAATCGATACAGCATTAATTAATAACGATTCAGAATTAAGAGTTCTTATAGATACAATTGGGCCACTTGAAGTTGAAACGCGCACAGATCATTTTATAGCCTTAGCTAAATCAATTGTTGGTCAGCAATTGTCTTTTAAGGCAGCCAATACGATTTGGAATAGGGCAATAGATATTTATGAAGGTGAGTTGACTCCTGAAAGAACACTTGAAATTGATTTAGATTTATTGAAAAGTGCAGGGATTTCATCATCAAAGGCACAGTATCTTAAAAATTTATCCAGAGCTTTTATTGATGGTGATATAAAGCCTGATAACTTCATGAATATGGGAAATGACGAAGTAATCGAGATGTTAACTTGCGTTAAAGGCATAGGTGTTTGGACTGCTGAAATGTTTCTAATATTTTCACTGGGGCGCGAAGATGTATTTTCTATAAATGATGTTGGATTGCAAAGAGCAATAAAATGGCTCTACAAATTAGATGGAAAGATTAGCAAAGATAGATTACATGAGATTAGTTCAAGGTGGGTGCCATTTAGAACTTATGCATCCTTATATCTTTGGGAAGCTATAAATAGAAATATAATTGCTGGAAGAATTGAGGAACTGAAAAATGAATAATAAAGAGAATATGGTTGATCTTCAACGAAAAGTAAGTCGGTTTGTTGAAGAGAGAGATTGGAAATCATCACATACTCCTAAGAACCTTGCAATGAGTATTGCAATAGAGTCTGCAGAGTTAATGGAAATTTTTCAATGGAAGTCAAATATGGAATCAGAGATAGTAAACGATCCGAGAATTTTAGAGCATATCGGAGAAGAACTTGCGGATGTTATGATTTATTGTATGTCCATGGCAAATCACTTTGGAATGGAAACTGACGCAATTATTAACGATAAGCTTAAGAAAAATGCAGTGAAATATCCAGCCGATTAGTGTTTGTAATTCATGGAAGGCGGTGCATTAATTGTTGCATAAAATGGAAACGAAAAAAGATGGCGTATTCATTACACAAAGAAAAAATTTCAACGCGATTGGTACTTTTAAGCAAGAGACGATTAAGAGTACTTTGGATTTTGCTTATGCCATGAGTTTTGGAATGTCTGGTGAGCATAGAAATCATCGGAGTGGCGGAACACATTTGAGAAAGAATGGCGAGATATTTGCCAATACATTTCAAGGAAAACTTTCTGAATTTGCTGTTTACAATAAACTTTATAAAAACTTTGAATTGCAAAAGCCTGACTTATCAACATATGGACTTGGAGAATGGGATGATTATGATTTTGTAATTAACGAGAAGAAGATTTCTATTAAATCAACAAAGAGTTTTGGAAATCTTTTATTACTCGAGACAAAAGATTGGAATGAATTGGCACAGTACATTCCCAATATTGGTAAAGGATCATCAACCTATGATATTTTTATTCTAGTGAGAATTGAGCCATATTGCGAAGATATTCTAAAAAGGATTAAAGCTCTGTATTCAAATACTGAAAGCAAGGAACAGCTTTCCTCAGCAATACTATCTTTAGAATGGAAATATGATATTCCAGGTTTTATAACCATTGAAGATTTAAAGTATGCAATAAGCAATAAGCACATTATTAAAAAGGGTGAAATGCTTAATGGCAAAACTCCTATGGATGCTGAGAACTATTATATTCAATCGGGGGATATGAAAGAAGTTGGTACCTTGGAGAAATACCTTAAGTAAGTAGGAGGGTTTAATGGGGCTGAAAAAAATTTCCAAAGAGGATTTTGATGAATGTATAGATATTTATTTTGAATGGAAAAAGCTATCTAAAAGAATAAAAAAAATTTACGGACGTGGATTAAATTTTCCTGAACTTGTTTCTGAATATTTATGTTGTTATGTTAACAAGTTTGAACATAGTACAAAAAAAGGATCAGAAGATGCTGTAGGAAAGAAGGGAAAGAAGATTCAAATTAAGGCAACTAGTAATTACAATAGTGATTTATCTTCATTTGGGCCGAAAAGCGAATTTGATGAACTACATTTTGTAAGATTGAATTTAGAAGAGGACAAGCTTGAATTTTATAAAATATCACCTAGAAGGTTAAATAAAGTAATAGTCAAAAAAAATATAACTTTTAAAGAACGACAAAAGGAAGGCAAAAGGCCAAGATTTTCAATCATTAATAAATTGATAGAACCATTACAGTTAGAACCATATGCTACTATAGACCTTATCAATAAAAAGATAAGTAGAACTATGATTAAGGATTAGGGTGATAGATGATGATGGATTCTGATAATAAAATGGGAAAAAATGTATGGTGGAGTGGTTTCGGTACAACAGCAGTATTCTTTTTTTTAGGGCTCTTAATAAATCATCAGTTTAATATAAAGTGGCTGATAATAAGTTTAGGAGCAGGTAGTTTAGTGCTCTGTATATATTTTTCTTGGAATTATATTAAAAGAAAACGGATGCTGGAAATTTCCAATAATGTTTTGGCAACAGATTTGTCGAAAGTTAAATCAGAGATGGATGACTTAATAAAAAGCGTGTCTAATTTGAAAACTGATAATGATACTTTAGCTTTTGAAAAAGCAGATCTAGAAAATAAGTATTTTCAATTAATAGATGAGCGAACGTTAATGGATGATGAAAATGCAATGATGATTAAACTCAATAGAGCACTTAGTGAATGTATTAAGTATTATAAAGATATGTTGTTTTATCCTTCAAATAAGAAATCAATTTTACCGAGAGTGCTTGCTAGCATACAAATGTACATAAATGGATGCATAAGTATTTATCCTAATCAACCAGAAATCAATGTTTCATTATTTATTAAATCAAAAGATACAGAAGAACTTATAATCTATGAATCTACGAAGCACAGTGAAGAAACTAAAGTCGAGAAAAAATTTGGTTCGGATTCTTTAGTTTTCTATGTGTATAAGGTTAAAGAACCTGCGATGAGTGATGATGTTACAAAAAATAAGCCATTTAGATTTAGTGATGTTTATTCAAATGGAAAAGTGAACTTCAGTTCAATTCTCTGTATTCCTATTTATAATGAGGAAAAAGATTTGTTTTGTGGAGTACTTTGCATAACGGGTGATGTTCCATTAGTAGAAATATATGAAAACAACACGGAATACTTTGAAAATGTTAAATCGGTTATTGTAGTTTTGAAAAAAATGAATGCATTTTAGGGAGGTAGAAAAATGAAAACGGTTAATCAAATTTTAGAACTACCAGAAGGTAATTATTATGCTAATGTAGATGTCTTTGGACAAGAAGACGCATCTGCCTTGTTTGGCATATATAATAGTTGGCGCAATTTATGTTACTTGCTAAACCAAATGAATGCAAGATCTGTTAATTTGCCAGAAGGATTATCCGAAACGGCATTTTGTATAGCTAAGAATGTTTGGCGGTGTTCTTCAAACATTGCAGGTGCGAATTCATCGTATGATTGTTATGACCCATACGCGGGAAGAGGCAATAATAGAATTCAAGTAAAAGCATGTAGCGTACTTCCAGATCTAACTTCATTTGGACCGAACTCAGAATGGGATAGAATTTTCTTTGTAGATTTTTATCGTCAAGGCATGTGGGATGGTACTTTTGATGTTTATGAAGTTGGTACGGAGGACATATATAATTTTCCTGTAAATGCACAGCAAACTATGAAAGATCAGAAGGCTCAAGGGCGAAGACCACGATTTAGTATCTATAGTGGTTTGATACAAACAGGTAGATATATTTCTAAAGAAACATTCCTAATTACAGCAGAAAATATAGTGAAAGTGTAAGTTGTTTAATTTGAAGTTCTTACTAACAGCTATATGTAAAAATAAATAGTGGAGGTGTTATTGTGGCAAACACAGGCGATTCATATGTAATTGAACTTAAGCGGGCTCATCTTGAGTGGGGGTCATATAGACATACCAATTCAAGAGGTGTTGTATATGGAGAAGGGTATATTCCGATTCCAATTGATGTTGCTTACTCATATTCAATTTATAATAGTAATTTTAGGAGAACAGGTTTAGGATATAACCTATTCAATTGCAGATCTGTAGATGGTTATTATAATGGTGTTTTAAAAGCAGGTGGTAGTAGAGAAGCTGGCGATGTTTACGCAAAGCAATTTCATGGAAATGGAGATTTACAAGCTTTAGGTAATTGGTTTGCTCATGTGAACGCTAATATTGGTGATAGAGTTGAAGTAACTTGGGTTTCTCCACTGGATATAGTGATTAGGCTAATATAGTAAGTTGTTTTTAAAACAACTCTCTGTACTTAGAGAAATATAAATAATGAATTGAGGAAGAGGAATATACAATGAAAAAGAAATACAAAGTTGGAAGTCTATTTGCTGGAGTAGGTGGAATATGTCTTGGGTTCATGCAAGCAGAGAATTCTGAAGCTGAATATGAGGTCGTTTGGGCAAATGAAATTGACGAATATGCATCTGAAACATATAGAACAAATTTCAAGCATAATTTAATTGAAGGTGATATTGAGCTGGTATTAAAACCGGAGCTTGTACAAGTTAGGATTGACCATATAAAAGCCCAATTGAAGAGCATTGATGATATTTCTAAAATAAAGTTGGAACTCAATAATCTTATAGCTGAAATAAACAACAGCCCGCAACTAAATGAGGAAATGACGGCTTCGTTTACAGATTTATCCAAAGATATTTGTGAAAAAAGTGAACAACTTAAATCGATTTCCAAATTTGAAAATCATGTTGAAGAAGTTCTGCAGATCAACAGTAAGATTGAATCAGTAACAGATAAAGGTCAGCTATTGAAACTAATTAGTAATATGATTGAGCTTGCTGATAAATTAACCTCAAAAACAGAGAAAAAGGATATTGAAAGACTTTTAGCAAAATATCAAGATCAGTTGTCTGCAAAATATTATGAACAAATGCATGATAGGATTCTTGAAGAGGAAATTGATGTATTAAATGGTGGATTTCCTTGTCAAGCGTTCAGTATTGCAGGTGAACAAAAAGGTTTTGAGGATGAGAGAGGGAATTTGTTCTTAAGCATAATTGAGCTAATTAAACAACTGGGTGAAAGACACCGCAAACCAAGACTACTATTTCTTGAAAATGTTAAAAATTTAGGTTCTCATGACAATGGAAGAACATATGCTGTTATTAAGAGGGAGCTTGAAAAAACAGGGTACACGGTTTATGAATCTGTACTTAATACGATGAGCTATTCGTACTTACCTCAGAATAGAGAAAGAATTTATATTGTTGGATTTCTAAATGAAAGCGATGCGAATAGATTTCAACTTTTTGAAAACATTTCAAAATTTAAAACAGTCAAGTCATCGGAAGAGCGCATGATGGACATTAAGAAAATTATCGATTATGATACTCCGCAAGATGATAAATACTATTATACTAAAGAAAAATATCCGCATTATTTTGTTACCGAGGAAGAATATGCCACTCAAACTCATTCAAAGAAAGATGTCAGAATCAATTTAGAAGAAGATGTGAATGAGATGTATCAATTCTATCAAGTAAGAAGAGGACAGTACGTCAGGAAAAATCAAAGTGATGTGTGCCCAACGCTTACTGCAAATATGGGAACTGGTGGACACAATGTGCCTTTGGTTAAAGTAGAAAATGGTATAAGAAAACTTACGCCGAAGGAATCTTTTAAATTACAAGGATTCCCTGTTGGCAATGGATATGTATTGCCTGAAAAATACAAAAACAAAAATTATGCAGATTCAAATTTGTATAAACAAGCTGGGAATGCTGTTTCTGTTCCAGTAATTAGATTTTTAGCAGAAGAATTATTGAAAGTTCTTGCAAGCGACGAAAGCATTGATGAGAGCGATTTAGAAAAAAAAACTGATGCAGTAATCTCGTAATATACTTGCGAGCAATATTTAATATTCCATTATGTTAAAACAGCCGGTTGCATTGTGCAACGGGCTGTTTTTTGTTAGTGTTTGAACTTTGATTTGCATTAATGTGTCAAACTCAATATTCACTATCCGATTTATTGGACACATCTTGTGATATTATGATATCATTAGTGGTGTTCTTATTGTAGTCAGACAAAATGAGGTGATTCTGTGGCTAAGAGCTCAAATCAAAAACTTAAGCTATTGTATTTATTGAAAATGCTGAATGAAAAGACAGATGAAGATAATACTATGACAATCCATGACATGATAGCAGAGCTTGAACGTTATGGTATCACCGCTGAGCGTAAATCTATCTATGATGATTTAGAAGCTCTCCGTAATTACGGGCTCGATATCGGGAAAAGGAAATCGAAGACTACAGAATATTTTGTAGCTAGCAGATTATTTGAACTTCCTGAACTTAAACTGTTGGTAGATGCTGTTCAATGCTCAAAGTTTGTCACGCATAAAAAGAGTAATGAACTCATTAAAAAAATTGAGAGTTTGGCAAGTCATAGACAAGCACAGTCGCTACATCGTCAAGTGTATGTCTCAAATCGAGTTAAAACAATCAATGAGAGTATTTACTATAATGTGGACAGGCTTCATGCAGCAATTGCTGAGAACAAAAAAGTATTATTTAAGTATTATGACTATGATATACAGAAAGAAAAGACATTCAGAAAAAATGGAGATAAATATTCGGTCAGTCCTTATGCCTTGTCATGGGATGATGAGAATTATTACTTGGTTACTTTTTCAACTAAATATAATGATTTTACCCATTATCGAGTAGACAGAATGACGGAGATTGATCTGAGCGATGAAGAAAGGGATCCTTTGCCTGTTAGAGAGCACTTTGATATTGCCGAGTATACTAAAAAGGTTTTCAATATGTTTGGCGGTGAGGATGTGATGGTGCAACTACAACTTGATAATTCACTTGTGAACGCAGTGATAGATCGCTTTGGGAAAGAGATAGTGATTGGCAGAATGGATGATAGTAGCTTCTATATCTGGATAAAAGTCGCTGTTAGCTCAACTTTTTTTGCATGGATTATGCAATTTGGAAATAAAGTGAAGATACTATCACCAGAAGCAGTTGTTGATCAATATATGGATCAGTTGAAAGGTATTTGTTCACTTTACAGTGACTAGTCAGTTCAGGAAATTTACTATTTATGTTTATCAAAATTAAGGAGGACCATATGAGATTTACTTTAGTTTTTGAAAATCATCAGGAAGGCATTGGTGCATCTTACGATTTACTTTTTGCACCTTGTCCAATTTGGGATGCCGCGGGTAATCTCATTTTGAATTTAAACCCACAGGATCCTCACTTAAATTCAGGTTGTGTGAAACGACTAATTGAGCATGAACATTTACAAGGTGTTGAAAAGTGCATTCTTGTTATTCATTCTACTGGTCACGGGGATAACAAGAGCTTAAAAATCTTAATGAGTGACCTGGATGCATTGGACATCAAATACAGTATTGTAGACTTTTCAATAATAAAATAATGGTGAAAATGATGATTCTATTAAATGACATTTTAAATTTTCCGAAATCTCAGTTAAAAAATGTAAAAATTCGATTCAATCAAAGTAATGGTGATGATTTTGATCCAATTACTTTTTTCAAAGAAAAAAATCAAAGGCTGTATGATGGGCAGTTTTGGAATTACTCAAAAGCAAAATCTTTCAAAGTGGGTCAGGTTGCCATCGGCTTTGTGAAAATAGGAAGTAATAAATGGCTTTTATTTGATATAAGTGAAATAACTAAGGATTTGGAAAAGTATGAAGCTGTGGGTTATGAGTACCGCACACTTGAGCAATATAAAAAGTACTTTGGTCGATTAGTAGTGAGATATTCTAATAAATCTCAGAATCTGATTAGAAAGGCTGAAAGTGTGATTGATGAATGTGAAGTACTTGAAATAATTGAAGATACATTTGAAGATGATGGCTTCCCAGGGTATGAAAATATTAATTTATCATGGCATGATCTGAAACGTGTGATTGAGAAAAAAGATTGGAAAACTGCGTTAGAGAATCAAAAGGGCGTTTATTTAATTACTGACATTTCAACCGGGAAGAGATACGTAGGTTCTGCATATGGAAAGGACATGTTGCTAGGTAGATGGCGAAATTATGTAGATAATGGCCATGGTGGTAATATTGATTTGAAGGGGCTTGATAGAGAGTACATCAAATCAAACTTCAAATATTCAGTATTAGAGATATATAAATCAATGACTAATGACGAAGTTATTATCGGCAGAGAAAGCTATTGGAAGAGAGTATTACTTACAAGAGATGAGCGTTTTGGATATAATAAGAATTGAGATGATATTCAAAATAAAACGGATGAGCTCACAACCATCCGTTTTACTTACGCAAAAAATCAGATTTAGCATCAATTACATTGTTGAATTGATAACCTCTAGTATTCATTGAAGATATCTTGATAGCGACCAAATTTATGTCAGTAGATAAGGCTTTAGCAATTTGCTCAATGTCATACCCATCATAAGCCAAAGTCAAAATCTTATCATCTGGCAAGAGAATCTCTGAAGCAAAAAGATTGGCTTCATACTCCGGCCGACTTTTCATATCATAGAGCATGAACTCTTGTAAACAGACCCTTTTGGCTAAATCTTGATGCAATATATCATGGCCAAGCTCGTGAGCACACACAAGCGTTTTAGAGTAAGAGTCAAGTCTCTCATTTATGACAGCAAAACGGTTTTTCTTAAGATATTTATACATTCCTTTCAAACTTCCGAGGTCTGCATAAAAGACTTCAACGCCAATGGCTTTGCACAATTCAAACGGATCCCGTGTATCATATTTTTTAATAAGCTCATGAGCAACAGTATGAATATAATCTCTCTTTGGCATGATAAATTCACCTCCCCCAGTGTAACAAGTATAACAAATGAACTATCCCTAAAAACGGACAGTGACTATTCATTAGGCTCGCTGTTTTTTTGATATTTTTTGGGGGTATATTTTTTATTATTATCTTTCGCCTTCCAATACATCTCTGTAATAGCTCTAAATACTTTATCCTTATCTTCTTCGCCCAGTTCCCCTCCTGCAAATAGTCCACCAAGTTCTTCAACAAGCAGTTTAGCATCTTTTTTCCCACGTGCGCCATACTTGGATGCTGCTTCTACAATAAAATTGTCTTCTTCTTTCATGAGTTCTTCGATTGTGGTGCTTAAAGCAACGCACAGCTTGTTTAGAATAGCCACATCTTTTGGATAACGTTGATTGCTCTCGTAGTTCTGAATAGAGCGCAATGAAAGTCCAGTTTGATTAGCTAACTCCTGTTGACTCATTTCTGCCAAATTCCTGAGTTCTTTAATTTTATCACCAAACAACATGACCAAGACTCCTTCCGGTTATTTTGCATTTAGAATGCAGTAATGTTCATAATATTCTGATTGACACAGAACATACGTTCGAGTATAATTTGATTATTGAACATGCAACTTCGTTCGTAATAAATATACCACTACTTGTTGCCCAGAGTCAACATGAAATATAAGGAAGGATTGATGCCATGAGAAAGGAAAGCAGAGTAATGAAGCAATGTGGGTTAATGTTTAAGGGATTGAACATTGATCGTAATTCTGTTCTGCATAAAACAAAATTGCTACTCAAGATATATAGACCCGTTGTTTGGTCAACATCAAATCGTGTTTTTGAAGTTTGTGAGAGTGCAGAAATGTACTGTAGTCGAACAATGGAGGAAGCGCTTGAGTATCTGGCGAATTACGCTCCAGATAACGAACAGGAAAGATTTTCAGAGCGTGTGAAATCGCTTTTTGAAACACAGTGGCTGATTTTGCTAATAGACAACACAATGAATAAAATTTATGAGTATCCTGATAACGGTCAACTGTATCATGAAATACTTAGTAAGCAATACTTGACCGTTTATAAATACACAGAGTTTGAAATGTTGGAGTTATTGGGGCTTGAGCGCAGTACATATTATGACAAAAAGAAAGAGGCTCTTGATTTATTTGCAATTTGCCTATGGGGTTATACTATCCCTTCAATGAGAGGTCTGCTTGGCATTGGTGAGGAATCACTTGAAATACCAGATTTCTTTCAAATCATAAATGACCCGACTAATTCCCGACTATAACCCGATAAAGTTCCGACTAAGTCCCTACTGTATTCCGACAATGGACATGTTACACTGACTATGCTGGTGAATTATGGCATAAAATAATTGAATAATAATTTGTGAACACCTCAAAGCCAATTTGGTTTTGGGGTTTTTTAATGCCAAATTTTCGCAGCAAGAGGGTCAAGCATAATTGGAGGTTGTTCTCACTTCCTGTTGTGTTTGCTTACTATAAAAAGGCTAGAAGAGCCGGGTCTAACAGAAATGTTATTCCCGGCTTTTTCTATGTCCATTTTCAGGAGGTCACATGAAAAAGTCACTGCAATGTTCGCAGATAAGATGCCGAGATCCTCCATTTTCTGATGTTGATGCAACCAATCAGAAATCAGAAAAGGAGGAAATACAAATGGCAACAATGAAAAGAATTCCGAATTACAGAAAAATGTATCCAACGGCAAGTGAAGAGGTGATTGAAGTGTTAAGGCAAGGGGAGAGAAGACTTAGGTATTTAGAATATGACATTAAAGTTGAGCGATTTGTTTTGGATGAAACCAAGCAAGTCGCTTTTTTTATTCCTAGCAGGGAGGATTCGCTAGAGCGCTTGATTGAAGCAGAAGAACAATTTGTAGATGAAGAAATTGATGTTGAAGATGAGGCAATTAATAAGGTCTTGATTCAAAAGCTCAGGGAGAGTTTAAAATGCTTGGATTCAGATGAATTTGACTTAATTAACGCTCTTTTCTTTCAAGGAAAAACAGTTCGTCAATTATCTACAGATAGTAGTGTGCCGGTAATGACAATTCAAGATAGAAAAGTTAGAGTGCTCAAAAAGTTGAAAAAAATATTGGGAAATTGAAAAAAAATCCGTACAACCGCCCTTCCCATCGTGGAAGTAAGTGAGGGGATCTTTTTATTCTCTCAAATGCACCTTGAAAATTTCATATCCGATTTCATAAATACGTTAGCTGATGAGCCTGAAAAGGAAAAGCGACACGGTTAGATGCGCGAAGACCACCTGTAAGGTCAGAACAGATCCATGCAAATGGATTTTTTCTCTTGGGAAAATTTTTCTCTGATTTTATAAATGCGGCCAACAATTAAGGTGCGAGCGGGTCCGTCTGATCCAGAAACAGAGAAGGGGAGCAAATGCTCCAGACAGTTCGACTGTTTTGCCATAACCTCATCAGCCTATAATGATACTTCTGCCCAGCCACAGACATCGCAATGGGGGTAGCCTGCGGAGATCCCGGAGGAGGTGAGAATCCTATGATGAGGTGAACTGCCCTCAGTTTATGAAATCGCCCTAATTGTCGTAAAAGACAATTGAACTGGGGAATTTGTGTAAAATACAGTGCGAATGAATCAAAGAAAACTGACTTAATTTCAGAACCCATGGGGATTACAGGAGTCTATTGACTCACTTTTCTTCTGGTGTTTGTATTACTAATGCCAGGAGAAAAGTAATCCCTATTATTGTGATATTAAGAAAAATTGAAGGGCGAAAGGAGCAGAAATATGGAAAGTGAAATGAAGAAAATAGCCTCCGATTCAGCAAAACTACATGGCATGACAAAAGAACAATCCAAGTGTGAAGTTCAATATAAGATGGCGCAAAAGATGTTGGGCATCCTGCTCCGAAGAGGGATTGTAACCGAGGAAGAACGAAAAGAAATAGATGAATTGAACCGCCAATCCTTCTCACCACAGCTTGCCAAAGTATATGTGTAAAAACACTTGCTTTGTACAGTGTGTTGGAGTAATGTGTGTTGCTAACAGGTGATGATAATCCTAGAAAGGAGGTAAACGCATATGGCAAAAAAAGTGATGAAGATTGAACCAGTCAGGCAAAAGGTGATGCACGAATTAAGACCTAAAAAGCGTGTTTGTGCATACTGCAGAGTCAGTACGGATTCCACCAAGCAACACACATCCTATGTTGCTCAAGTAGAGTATTATAAGAACTATATTGGCAAACGTGAAGAGTGGGAATTCGCCGGTATCTTTGCTGATGAAGCAAAAAGCGGCACACAGGTCAAAAGCCGTGACGAATTCATCCGAATGCTCAAGGAATGTGAAAATGGCAATATCGATATTATCGTCACCAAATCAGTCACTAGGTTCGCCAGAAATACCATAGACAGCATTGAAGCTATTAGAAAGCTAAAGGCACTTGGTGTCACCATATACTTCGAAAAAGAAAACATCAACACCATGTCCGAGCAAAGTGAACAGATGCTGACAATTCTAAGCTCAATTGCTCAAGGTGAATCAGAAAGTATCTCCACAAACAATCGCTGGGGAATACAAAAAAGATTCAGAGATGGCAGCTATAATCTCGGCTGTGTGGCTTATGGCTATACGAAAGATGAAGATGGTGAGCTAATAATCAATGAAGATGAAGCTGCAATAGTACGAAGGATATTTCAAGATTATCTAAACGGAAAAGGATCCTATGTAATTGCAAGAGATTTGACCAATGATAATGTGCCACCCGTTAGGACTGCCGAAACATGGAATGACAGTGTGGTAAAAGGTATTCTACAAAATCCAATATACGAAGGTGATCTGATTTTACAGAAAACCTACACTACTGAGGTGCTCCCTTACACGAAGAAAATAAATCGTGGGGAGATGCCTCAGTTTTTTATTAAAGATAATCATGAACCGATTATCAGCAGAGAGCAAGGACTGATGGTTCGTGAAATCTATGAATACCGCAGAAAACAGATGGGCATGGATGATAGCGGAAAGTATCAGAATCGATATGAGCTAAGCAGTAAGATCATCTGTGAAGAATGTGGTGGAACCTTCAGAAGACAAAAGATTTACATCGGGAAACCTTATGAAAAAATACAGTGGAGCTGTAAAAACCATCTTAACAGCAAAGAAAATTGCAAGATGAAAGCCATAAGAGAAGATATCATCAAAAGTGCTTATCTTACCATGTGGAATAAGCTAGTCAGCAATTATACCTATATCCTAATACCACTGCTAGATTCCCTAAAGAATCTGAGAACATGTAAAGCACAAGAAGACGATATCGAGAACCTAAATCACAAAATTATGGAACTGACTGAGCAGAGCCATATCCTGAGACGAGTTGTGCAAAAGGGATATATGGACTCTGCTCTTTTTATACAAAAGCAAAATGCACTGAATATCGAAATTGAAGAAACAAAGAAAAAGAGGAATGGTCTGCTGGATTCAAACGGATTTGAAAAAGAGATTGAAGGGACCATAAGGCTCCTTGAAATTATCAAATACAATCCAGAAATTATGGATACCTATGACGAGAACCTACTTGCCCATACGGTGAATATGGTGCTCATAGGACAAAGCGGAGCAATTACATTTCAACTGGTCAATGGGCTCAAATTGACTGAGTACATCAGTATAGGTGGTGAGGATATATGATGCAGAGACATATGCCAATGGGATACAAAATGGTAAATGGTCAGATCCAAATTAATGGAGAGCATGCGAAAATCATCAAATCGATTTTTGCAGACTATGTCAAAGGGAAATCTTTAAAAGCTATCGCAACGGAGCTGACAGACAGAAGTGTCCTTAATGCCAATAAGAAACCCAATTGGAATCATGGTTCAGTGGGCAAGATACTACAGAATGTTAAATACCAAGGGGATGAGTTTTATCCACGACTTATTGATGAGGCGACCTTTAAAAAAGCCCAAGACCTAAGAACTGCTACTGAAGTAAAGCTTGGCAGAACACATCAATTTAATGCGATGAAAAATCAAAGCATTTTTAGCGGAAAAATCAAATGCGGTGAATGCGGAGAAACCTATAAAAAGTATGTCGAACACGCAGGAAAGCCTTCAGAGAAAATCAAATGGAAATGTAGAAACTATATTTTTCAAAACCGAGTTTTATGCCGAAACAGTTTTTTCACAGAAGATGAGCTAAAGAGCATATTTACAGAAGCTACGAACCAACTGATCAGGCAAAAAAAGAGACTTGATAAGATACAACCAGATGAACCGCCGAAAATGAACCTCGAACTCAGACAGACTGATAATAGAATTAAAGAACTCGAGCAAGACGGTGAATTTTCAAGTCCAGAACTTGCAGAGCTGATTTTTAAAAGAGCTGTGCTTTATTACGAAGGCTCAAAGGTTGCAGATCAAAAGCGGAATGCTGAAAAATTAAAATCGGCTCTCTCAGATATAAATACCTTGACAGAATTTAATGCGGAACTGTTCGAAACCATTATTAAACGGATGACGGTTTATAAAGAGACATCCGTGAAAGTGGAGTTTATAAATGGAATCATTATCAACGTAAGCATAGAGTATAAACGAAAGGATGGTAAATATGGCAGTAGCGAAAAAGACGGTAGCAATCATACCGCCTCAAGTTAAATATGACAAACATACACGAGTAGAACAGAAGACACTTCGTGTAGCAGCCTACTGTAGAGTCAGCACCTTGCTGGAGCAACAGGAAGGCAGTTATGAAGCGCAGGTTGACTATTATACGGAGAAAATCAATAGCAATCCCAATTGGAAATGTGCAGGTATATTTGCTGACGATGGAAAGAGCGCCACGCAGACGAAAAAACGTGATGATTTTAATGTCATGATCGAAGCGTGCATGGCAGGTAAAGTAGACCTAATCCTAACAAAATCGGTGAGTAGGTTTGCTAGAAACACAGTGGATGCGCTTCAATATATCCGAAAGCTGAAGGAAAAGAACATCCCAGTCATTTTTGAAAAAGAAGGGGTCAACACCATGGAAAGTGGTGGCGAACTCCTAATTACGATTCTTAGCAGCCAAGCACAAGAAGAAAGCCGTAACATCAGCGAAAACACAAGATGGGGCTTAACAAGACGGTTTGAAAACGGCATTATTTCAGTAAATCACAAGAAGTTTTTAGGCTACACAAAAGATGACGATGGAAACCTTGTGATCGTTCCAGATGAAGCCATCATTGTAAAGCGGATCTACCGAGAATACCTAGAAGGTAAAAGCATCATTCAGATAGCTAAGGGACTAGAAGAAGACGATATTAGAACGGTAACAGGACTTGATCACTGGCATCCCGGGACAATCGACAAAATGCTCTCCAACGAGAAATTTTGCGGCGATGCTTGTATGCAGAAGACCTACACAATCGATTTTCTAACAAAGAAAAAAGTGAAGAATGAGGGATATGCCCCACAGTACTACATCGAAGATAACCACGAAGCAATTATCCCCAAAGAGTTATATCATCAGGTACAGGTGGAAAAGGCTAGAAGAGCAAGTCTAAATAAATCTGCAGTTACAAGGAAATCAAATAAGTCAAAAAAAGAAAAGAGCAAGTACAGCTCGAAGTACGTACTAACAGAGCTGCTTGAGTGTGGAGAATGTGGCCATGCTTATAGAAGACAGACCTGGTCCAAATATGGACAAAAATCAGCTGTATGGCGATGTGAGGACAGGCTAAAAAATGGAACAAGCTCGAGATGTCAAAACTCGCCCACATTAAAAGAAGAGCAGCTCCACGATGCCATTATGAAAGCCATCAATAAGGTGGTGGAAAACAGTGGCGATTTTATAGAGACCTTCAGAGAAAATGTCATTCGGGTTATAGGCAATTATAGTACTCAGGGTGTTGCAACGGAATATGATGACCAAATCGATGAACTGCAAAAGCAGATGCTGAAACTCATCGAAGATAACGCAAGACAAGGCGCTGTAAGCGATGAATTTGACGATGCGTACAAACACTTATCCGAGCAAATCAATGAGCTTAAAAAGGCAAAATTAAGGCTTGTAAGGGCACAGAAACAGGCAGAGAACTATGCAGAGAGGGTTGAAGCACTGGACAAGGCTGTGGGCACTGTAAACCCACAAGTGAGGGAATTCGATCAAGAGCTTGTGAAGCGTTTGATATATAGCATAAAGGTGCATAAAGGGCTGAAGATAACGATACAATTTCACTCAGGAATCGTGATGACAGAGGAAGTGGATTGCTACGAGGATTAAAGATAAGTAATAGAGTAATCGACATCACACCGACCGTACCTGTTAATGCAGTTGCGGTTTTTTATTTGCTGAATGAATGAGTTACGCTATGGATCAAAACTTACAAATTACAATGAATGGAGAAGATAAAATGACTACAGAAGAGTTATATGAATTGATGGAAGACGGCAACCTTGGCTATGCCTGTGTTTATAAACAAGGAGACCAAGGAATGCATACAGATTACATGTTTAAAATGACGGCCGAGAATATTGCTAATTTTATTGGTAAGAATGCTTATGCAGCTGACAAGATTATAATGACGGATATGTGTGACAGCCTAATTTGTGAATCTGTTTATGGCGGATTTATTATGAATTGCCCAGATCAAAATCTCTGTCGAGAAATCATCCCTCATTTGGCTCCTATACAAATGGGAGAAGTAGAACCTAAAGATTTCCCAGTGGTGGGCAGAGAAGAGATGCAAGCACTATGGGATGCAGAAGAGGAATCTGTGATGCAAGCAGAAATTAGAATGTTGTAGATTGAACTTAATTAAAAAAAGACAGCCCGTTAAGCTGTCTTAATTGATCACATTGATTTGGTGACTTGAATGCATTCGGAACAAATGTTTTTGCCCTTAAATTCTTTGAGGCCCTTTGTACTACTGCAGATATAACATGTATCTTGATGTTTTCTAAGAACAATTGAATCACCATCTACAAATATTTCAATGGGGTCTTTCACATCAATGCTAAAAGTTCTTCTTAATTCAATAGGTAAAACAACACGACCAAGTTCATCAACTTTCCTAACAATACCAGTAGCTTTCATTTTTTTATTTTATCCCCCTTTTTCTTAATATAGAAAAGACTATCAGAAATTGAATTTCCAATCAATACCAAATTTGATTTTGTCAGAAAAGTATACTTACAGATTTGGAGCGGTTTGAAAAGAAATACTTTCCAAATAATTGTTTAATTCAGTTGTGAAAAACTTCCCATAGGAGTAAAATTGAAATAACAATGTTGTTAATATTGTTATCCATGTGGGAGGTAAGAAAATGCCAACGGTGAATGAACTATTAGATAAAGCAAAGGCTGAATTATCAAATTTATTACCCAGTGAAGTATTTCTTTTACGAGATCTGTTTAAGGGATACGAATGGAACAGGATTTCAAGAAGTGATAGATTGCTCCTTGGCACATTATTTCTCAACTATATAAAGACGGAGGATATAGGGGTTGTACCGATAGAAAAAACTTCATCGGGGCAACAGCGATATAAGTTGGATTAGGGGGATAAAATATGTCGAAGAAAAATGAACAAGAAAGAAAAATGATTAAAGTAGTATATTTCGATGAGCAATCTGCAATTGACTACATTGACATCGTAAATGGTGGGCACTTAGATTGGAGTACTGAAAAAGATAAAGAAAAACTAGCAAAAATTATTGCTGAAATCGATGCAGAAGTTGGAGGAGGCTTTAATTTTCTAACATGGTGGAAAGCGTCATTCAGTGGAAAAACAAGTTCCTCATATGATCATGAAGCTAAAACTGTAATCGGAACAAAAGTTACGAATACTCTATTAACGGATTATTTAGCTATTGCTGATGAAGATAAAAATATTAAAAAATTTGTAGATGTGGTTTATGCACCTGAAAATTCGATATCGATGTATAAAATGTATAGTCCGTATACAATTATAGTTCCTAAAGATGAGAGTCCAATAGATCTTGAAAAGTTAAATGAAGCTCTCGATAATGCCAGAGGCTATTATGAAATGTTGTTAAGTAGTGAAAAAAGTCCTAAAACAGTTTTGAGATTAAATAACAAAGCATTTAGAAATAATTACAATCTATCTGATTTAACTAAAATGAAGCTTGTATATTATGGAATTTGCGTTGGCGTATGCGATATATCAAAACTTGATATGGCAAAGGAGTTTGATTTTTCAAGAGCTTTACCAACATCTGAAGAAGTGGTAAGTGGTAAAACTGGAATAAATGATGGACAATTAAAAGTATATGATATAGTTCTGGCAGGTGTTGAAAGATGAATAGAGTGGTCATTTTTTATGGTTCACGTTCTGCTTTTGAGCAAATAATTCCCAAAAGAGATTGTAGAAATTTAACAGATTTGGTGATGGAGATAGATACTGATAATCGTAGTTTCGTTGTAGAGATACCAGATAAACCTGTAGAGGAAAAGAAGAAAACTCTAGTTGAGAACTTTATCATAGAGTCAGATGAATATTCTGGTGTAAGAGAGCATGTTATTTTAAATTTTGCTAATTTTCTAGCAAAATTGAATGTGAATAACCTCTATATTCAAAATCCCCCAATAGCTATTAGTTCGCAAATAGAAAAATTATATACGCAAGTAGAGATTATTAGACAAGAGTATAAAGCAATAAGTAAGGATAATTTAGTTGAATTATACAATAATTATCAAAACAAAATTAAAGGACAAAATAAAGCACTGAAACTGTTGTTACAGGCACTTTATCCTCTAACTAATCCAAACAGAAAAAAGCCAGTAGTAATACTTTTTTATGGAGATACAGGACTGGGAAAAACTGAGACGGCCCATGCTATTAGTGATGTTGTCAAAGAAAGACTATTTCGCAAACAATTTTCTATGTTTCAAAATAATCAATTTGCTACATATTTATTTGGTGGTACTCATTATGAAAAAAGCTTTGCGAAGGAATTACTTGATCGAGAATCTAATGTAATTCTTTTAGATGAATTTGATAAAGCAAACTCAACTTTTCACAGTGCGTTTTATCAGTTATTTGATGAAGGAATTTATGAAGATCAAAATTATCATTTAGAATTAAAGAATTCGATAATCATTTGTACATCTAATTATAAAACCGTTGATGATATAAAAAATAAGCTTGGAAAGGCAATATTTTCAAGATTTGATTCAGTGATAAAATTTGATGATTTGTCAACTGATTCAAAAAATCAAATTGCTTTTATGCAGTTTGAAGAAAAATATAATGCATATACAAAGTCTGAGCAATTAATAATTGACAGTTTTGACATCAGAGATAAATTAATTGAAAAATGCACTCAGTGTAATAATGCTAGGGAGATTTCTCATTTGATTGATGACACTTTTGCCTTGGTATTATTAACTAATCTAATCTCTTGAAATATGTTAAGTGTATGTGAGTTTAGTCTTTCATAAAATACACTGAGATAGATATGTGGTGAGTATGGGCGAAAGGAACAGATATATTTTATAACTGTCATTCAACTAATTTTTATAAAGAATATGTAATCACAAAAGAAGAAAGCTAATCATTTGAGAATCTTGATAATAGTAGTCACTGAAAGAAGAACTATTACACTTTTCGGCTATCTGATGGAACAGTAAATGTATCATATAAAATATATCTAGTAGGAAAGATTAAATTTCATATTATGGAGGAATTTAAATGAACATAAGAATACAAGATATTAGAATACGAAACTATAGGTCACTTAAAGAAGTAGATCTAATATTGGATGAATGTACTATGCTAGTAGGGAAAAACAATTGTGGGAAATCTAATATTATTCAAGCGATTGGATTAGCATTTTCTTTTACGAGTATCAGTAAAGAGGATGTATATACTTCTCCTGAAGAACCATATAATGATGAACGAAAGGTTATAATTGATGTTAGAATTGTGCCTATAGATGGAAAAGGTATTGTTCAAGATACTTTTTCAGATGTATGGACAAGAGCAATCGGCGATAGCGTAAGTATTGACGATCAAACTGATAAAGAATACTTTGCATTTAGGACAGAAATCAAATACGACAGAGACAGAGAAATTTATAGTAATAATAAGAGAAAAATTGACACTTGGACAAATATTGGTGAACCAAGAATTGGAAGTGTTATTAAAAGAGAAACCATTGAAAATATTGATAATATTTCGATTAATGCACAGCGAGATATTTCATTAGACATTAAGGACAGAAAGTCCGTATGGGGAAAACTCACTTCTAAAATAAAGGTTTCTGATAGTGTGCGAGGGAAAATTGAACATCAATTAGAAAAATTAAATAGGAAAATTATAAGCGAAAGTGATATTTTGAAGTTAATTGGAAAGGAACTAAGGGTGACTACTGCCGATAGGCAAAGTAAAGTAGATATAAGTCCGATAACAAAAGATATTGAATCATTATATCGTGGAATGAATATTTATTATACAAATATTGGATCTTCTCCTACCTCAGTTGATAATTTAGGATTAGGGATAAGAAGTTGGGCTGTGTTTTCAACTGTTAAGGCTGAAATATTATCAAGATCTAAGAAAGCTAAAAATGATGAGTTTGCTTATCATCCCTTGATTCTGGTTGAAGAACCCGAGGCACATGTTCATC
The DNA here is from genome assembly GCF_040931655.1 of Dehalobacter sp. TBBPA1. Lineage (NCBI taxonomy): Bacteria > Bacillati > Bacillota > Clostridia > Eubacteriales > Desulfitobacteriaceae > Dehalobacter > Dehalobacter sp. TBBPA1. The sequence goes on from NZ_CP162385.1 coordinate 919,746, forward strand.
CACAAGCTCAAAGACAGTTATATTCGGATATAAATGGTATTGTTGGACAAAAGATAATAACGACTCACTCACCTTATATAATTTCACAGGTAGAATTAGATAAAATTAGATATGTGAGAAAAGATGGACCTTTCACACTAGCATATCCTTTGCTTATTGATGGATTGGATTTTGACGATATTAGAAAAATACGCAGAACTGTTATGAATACAAGAGGTGAAATTCTTTATGCAAATGCTGTTATCCTGGCTGAAGGTGAAACAGAAGAGCAAGCAATTACTGTGTATTTACGTGAATATTTTAAAAAAGAGCCATTTGAATTGGGGATAAACGTAATTGGAGTTGGTGGTAATAACTATACTCCCTTCATGAGAATCCTAGATAGATTGAATATCAAATGGTATGTTTTTAGTGACGGAGAAACCAGACCTTTAGACGATTTGAAAAAATGTTTAAAGTTACTACGCAATTTGGAACGAACACCTGAATTATCTGATTTTGATAATGTTTTTTATTTGAATGATGGGAATTGTTTTGAAACCTATTGTTTAGAACAAGGATATATCAGAGAGATAAAGAAAGCGATATGTGATGTTGAGAACGATCCAAATTATATTAATTATTTTATTAATCAATACAATAATCAAATGGGAAAAGGTGGAGTAGTAAGAAATTATAAGGGTGATGAAGATGGTGGGGTGTATAGAGCAATAAAGGATTGTATGATTGCTGATAAAACAAAATATCCTACAGCAATTGCAGAAGAAATATGCAAAACAAAAATTAAAAGCAGAAGAATTCCATTAAAACTGAAAGAAATGTTTTCTAAAATTGAATTAGATTTGAAAGTGGGTGAGAGCTAATGTCGATAACGCTTTCTGATAAACAGAGGCAGATAGTAGAATTTTCAGGTAAAAATTTACTTGTAATCGCTGGAGCTGGGAGTGGAAAAACTAGAGTATTAACCGAAAGAATAATTAAACTTATTTCAACTCTAAAAAGAGGAGAGAAAGTTTTAGCAATTACTTTTAGTAATAAGGCAACTGATGAATTAAGAGAACGCCTTATTGCAAGTCTCGGTGAAGATAAATTGAATGAATCTGCATATATAGGAACAACACATAAGTTTTGCTTAGACTTGGTAACTTCGAGAGGCAGTTCTTTAGGACTGCCAGATGATTTGCATATATGTGAATCATATAATGATAGGCTTCAAATATTTAAAGAAGCACTTGAAATTGTTCCTCAATTTAAGGCAAGATATTTAGTCGAAGATGCAAAAGAAAATCAAAGAATTATCCGTGAATTATTAGATGAGTTGAGTAGTGCAAAGAGAAACTTAAAATTTGCTGACGATTATTCTGAAGATCCTATTGTACAACAATTATTTGAAGAATATGATAATATGCTTTTAATGCAAGGGGTCATTGATTTTGACGATATATTAAGATACGCATATCGTATTTTAACTGAAAGAGAAAGTATTGCTAGAGTTTATCGTAAAATTTATAAACATATTTGCGTTGATGAAGCTCAAGATTTAAACAAGGCACAATATGAGATAATTAGAGCTATTGCAGGAGATGAAATAGGGGTTACAATGGTGGGGGATCCCAAACAATCAATATATGGTTTTAATGGGTCTACTAGTGACTATTTAGAGAATATTTTTGTGAAAGATTTTTCAGCTGAGAGTATTGAGTTGAATGAAAACTTCAGATCATCAAAACTTGTAATAGAAGCAGCGAATAAAATTGAAAAGTCGTTTATGACTTATGGAATATGTAAATATGATGGTGAGTTCAATGTTTTTGAGTTTAGTAATGAAGATGATGAAGCTCAGTTTATTGTAGATAAGATTAAATATCTTGTTAAAAATGGGCATCAAGATGTAGAAAATAATAAAATTGAACTCAAGCAATGCGCGGTTATAGCAAGAAACAGATATGTTTTTAAGTTTTTAGAAGAAAAATTAAAAGAGAACAATTTAGAATACACTTTGAAAGTATCTGCAAAAGGGTCATTTTCAAGCGAATCTGATTTAATCAAAGCTTTTGAGTTGGGGATGAGATTATTGGTTAATGTTAAAGACCAAATTCATCTTAAAGAATTGTCGAAGTTAGTTTCAAAAAATAAAAGTCATAGTAGTTTTGATGTACTTAGATCAGACATGAATCTAGATGGAACATGGAGCACTTTGATAGGTAAATTAAATGAAGTTTGGGATATTTTATTGAAGAGTGAAAGTGAAATTAAATTTCATCAAGCATTAAAATCATTACAATTAATTCTTGATGAAAATCAGAATACTATGGATGAAAATGAGAAACTTTTAGCACAAGAAGATATTAAACTTTGGAAAGAAAATTGGAATAGTTATATTAAAAAGTCAAAAGCAGGAGAGCGGACACTTTCAAATTTCATAAGAACAGTATCGCTAGGAAGTGCATATACTCCGGAAGATAGAGGAATTGTATTAACTACAGTACATATGTCTAAAGGTTTAGAATATGATGTAGTTTTTATAATGGGATTGAATGAAGGTGTTTTTCCAGATTATAGAGCAGTAAATTCTCAAAAATATGAAAGTGATGAAAAACCCTTAATTGAAGAAAGACATAATATGTTTGTATCAATTACTCGGTCAAGAAGACTTTGTTATGTAACATACCCACTCTCAAAAGACACACCGTGGGGTACAAAATATCAGAAACCATCAAGATTTGTTCATGAGTTAAATTCTAATAAAATCGACTGATAATATGTGTCAAATCTTAATTGTGCCGAATAAAGCTTTCAAAGGCACAATGGTTTGAAAGTTTTATTGCGTACAATTTTTACGAACTTGTAAAGTTGTAGCAGCACAACTACTAGATGCCGAATAGAGATGACATCCCTTTTGGTCTTATTAGAGCGGAGGTTAGGATTCGAAAAACGGATTATTGTGATCCTATTTCGAGAAAAATATCCTTCCGCCAAGGCCCCAATAGGTTCACACGACATCATTTTTGTCTACTCAAGGCATTCAGAGGTTGTAGTCCTGTTGCAACGTTAAATCGTTAATGTTACAATGGATTGACAATAAGTAAACCTTGGAGCGTAAAAGCGATTTCGTTTTTTACGCTCCTTTTCTTAAGATAACTGAAACGAAGGAGGATATTTTTGTGAAAAAGATTAGGTTTATTCCGGCAAAAGGTTTAAATAAGAATACAGGAAACTTAAAAGTAGCAGCATATTGCAGAGTCAGCACCGAAATGGAAAGCCAGCAGAGCAGTATTGATCTTCAAATTAGGTATTACACTGATTTGATTCAAAAGAATCCCGAATGGGACTTTGCAGGTGTGTTTTATGATTACGAAAGTGGACTTAGAAAAGAGAAGCGTAATGGCTTGGACGAAATGCTTCAGAAGGCATATCGTGGTGAAATTGATTATATCATTACCAAGTCCATTAGCAGATTGTCCAGAAATGTATTAGATATGCTGACGATTATCCGGAGCTTGAAAGCAAAAGGCATTAATGTTTATTTTGAGAAAGAAAACTTGAATTCTATTGAAGACGAAAAAGAAATTGATATTGTTTTTAATGGGGTTATGGCACAGGAAGAAAGTCATAATTTGAGTGAAAATGTTCAGTGGGGGTATCGACGTAAATTTGAAAAAGGAGATGATTTTGCCGGCAAAATCCCCATGGGTTATAGGCGTGACAATGATGAGTGGGTAGTTCTGCCGGAAGAGGCCGATATCATAAGGAAAATCTATCAATTGTATTTAGAGGGAGCTACCTTACAGCAAATAAAAGAGTACCTGGAAGGACATCAGATTAAAACCGCTACAGGGAAAGAAGCATGGGCAACAGCAGTTGTTCAAAAGATTCTGAAGAACGAGAAATACAAGGGTGATTCTTTGCTGCAAAAAACATACACAGAAGATTTTATAACAGGCAGAAAAAGTAAAAATGTGGGGCAAAGAGATCAGTTTTATATAGAGAACAGCCATCCTGGCATTATTTCTTCTGAAGTTTTCGATAAGGTTCAGGAGGAAATGGCCAGACGCGCAAGATTAATTCATGAAGTGGATGGCACAGTAAAATCCAGCATTACCAAGTATAACGGCAAATATCTTCTGGGGAATTTGCTGGTATGCGACAATTGCGGTGCATCTTATCGAAGAAGAATAGAACGTGGCAAGGTTGTTTGGCGCTGTGCGACAAGGATTGAGAAAGGCAAAGACACCTGCCCTCACTCACCTACTCTGGATGAAGGTTGGGTAGTTGATACCCTGAGTGAGGCTGTCTGCCAGGACAGAGCTTATGATGAAAGCATAATCAGGAATGAAGTTGATAGGATCCAGGTTTATGATGCCTACATCCTGATTAACCGCACAGATGGATTGTCACAGGAGAAAAGTCTTCTGAAATGATTACAAAGAAAAATATATTTTGATATTATGTCCCATACATATATACTTATGTCCCGATATATGGTATGATGGAAAAGAGAATGGAGGTCAACATTATGAAAAAGCAAAATGTTTTAAACTTGATAAAATACCATGTTGAAAGAAATGAAAATGCGTTTAGAAACGAATCCATAAGCATAGCAAGATATTTTGACAGTATTGGTGACTATCAGTTAGCTGAATACATTATGAGCCTGATTGCAGAGTCAAATTTGTATACTCCGCAAGCTAGTGATTTTGAAAGTGAATTTTTAAAGCAACTGGATATCAGGGGAATGGCTCCGCTAAATTTACCTATAGATATATCTGATGATATAAAAGGTATTATTAATGCGGTCAACCACAATATAGGGATAAATAAATTTTTATTCGAAGGCTTGCCAGGTAGTGGGAAAACCGAGGCAGCCAAACATGTAGCTCGGTTACTTGATAGAACACTATATTATGTTGACTTTGATAACCTAATTGATAGTAAGTTAGGTCAAACCAATAAGAATATTATAAGCGTGTTTTCAGAAATAAATATGATTCCACATTCAAATAAAGTTGTTGTTTTATTTGATGAAATAGACGTGATTGCATTGGATAGGATTAATCGTAATGATGTACGAGAAATGGGCCGAGTTACTTCGACGATTTTAAGAGAACTCGATAGGTTAACTGATTTAAATAAAGAAATTGTAATTATTGCAACAACAAATTTATATACAAATTTTGATAAAGCGCTAACAAGGCGTTTTGATGCAGTGATTAATTTTAACCGATATAGCAAAGAAGACTTGATTGAAGTTGCTGAGTATTACTTCTCGTCTTTTATTAAGAATTTTAAAGGTATTTCAAAGGATACAAGGTTATTTAAAAAGATATTGGAAATATCCGACAAACTGCCTTATCCTGGAGAATTAATAAATATCATAAAAACATCTTTGGCATTCGGTGATACCAATCTCGAGCATGATTATTTAAGAAGGCTTTATAATAATTTAGTTGGTAATCTTGACCAAACTGACCTTGAACAACTTCATATACAAGGTTTTACAGTAAGAGAAATAGAAAAACTTAAGGGTGAATCCAAAAGCACCGTTTCTAGGAAGTTAAATAAGGTGGAAAACGCTGATGAATAATGTATTAGAATTGAAAGGTAAGCGGTTTGTTCAAGCGTCAAAAGGTGGTGGTGGCGGTGGTGCTGCCATGAATAGTAAAAAAGCAGTAACAAGCGAGCAATTAAATAAATTGCAATCTAAAATAAGTCGGATTGAAGAGTTTTGGAAGCAAGAAAAAAAGCCTTTTGAAGGCATATTAATTAGCGTCCATTATAATAAAATAGTTGCAAAAAGCAATCGGATTTCTGGGCTGTTTAGAGGGAATGATTCTAATTACGCTATTGTTGGTGCCAAATTCAATGAAGAAAAGAGCAAGCATATTATTACTTATTTTTTAAATGTTATAGATTTAGAGCAAAGCATTGACTTGCTTTCGAAAACAAGGCATGTGTTGAATACTAAATTTCAAGGAAGTATTGATAAACGCACTTTTGATAATGAGAAGATTTTTGGCAATGAGAAAAAGAAAATTGCAGGAACTATTCAGTTTGAACATCTCCCCATAAATAAATCTGTATTTAAACAAGTAATAGCAGATGTCTCATATATAGATGATTTTGAAGTAGAGATGGCAACACCTCAACTAAATCAAAGCATCATTACTCTATATGATACTGGCACAGATACAAAAAAATTATTTGAAGCTATAGGAATTGATATTTTAGCGAGTAAAATATTAGATAACCAGACAGTATTTTTAGACGAAAATCAGTTAAAACTTTTATTTGAAAAAGTTCCTTATCTTGTTTCAATGGCAACCGAGGACTTAGCAGAATTATCTCCGGAAGATTTTATTGAGGAATATAAGCAAGGCATGTTGTACATACCCTCTCCGACTATTGAACCTACTATTGGTGTTATCGATACCTTATTTGATAAACACGTTTATTTTAGTGAATGGGTTGAATATCGTGATATGGTTGATGATAGTATTCCAAAAAGTACAGGTGACTATCGCCATGGTACGGCTGTGTCTTCCCTTATAGTAGATGGTGCAAGGCTAAACCCATGGTTGGATGATGGTTGTGGCAGATTTAGAGTGCGACACTTTGGTGTTGCAGTTGGCTCGAAATTCTCCTCTTTTACAATTATAAAACAAATAAAAGAAATTATTGCTAATAATAAAGATATAAAGGTATGGAATATCTCACTTGGGAGCAATCAAGAAGTTAATGATAATTTTATTTCTGCAGAAGCTGCGATATTAGATCAGATTCAGTATGAAAATGATGTTATTTTTGTTGTGGCAGGAACAAATAAACCTAATATTAATATTGTGAAAATAGGATCGCCTGCTGATTCAATAAACAGTATGGTGGTTAATGCAGTGACTAAAAAAGGTTTATCAACAAAGTATGCTAGAAAAGGATTGGCATTATCGTTTTTTGCAAAACCAGATGTCAGTTATTATGGTGGAAGTGAGGAGCAATATATTAAGGTTTGTGAACCATTAGGGGCTGCAAATGTTGCAGGAACTTCATTTGCGGCTCCTTGGATTGCTCGAAAACTATCCTATTTAATTGATATTTTAGGTTTAAACAGAGAGATTGCTAAAGCAATGCTTATTGATGCAGCAAGGGATTGGAATGAAAATCCAACTCCGGAAGAGGTTGCACTTTATGGACACGGCGTTGTACCTATTAAGATAGGAGATATCGTTCAAACGAAAGATAATGAGATTAAGTTTTTGGTGTCAGATGTAAGTGAAAAGTGGAATACTTATAATTATCATTTTCCGATTCCCCTAAAAGATGATAAATATCCTTATATCGCCAGAGCGACTATGTGTTATTTCCCGATATGTGATAGAACACAAGGTGTTGATTATACTAATACTGAACTTAACCTTCATTTTGGTAGAATTAAAAATGATGGAAAAATAAATGAAATCAACAACGATAAGCAGAATCAAGATGAAGCATTAAGTACTGAAAAAAATTATCTTCTTGAAGGTGAAGCGAGGGACCGATTTAGAAAATGGGACAACGTGAAATATGTTGTGGAAAAACCGAAAGATAGAATGAGCCCAAAGAAATCATACACCAATAAGAACTGGGGAATGGAAATTAAAACAAACAATAGATTAGATCCTAAGGATGGGAGAGGTATTCGTTTTGGTGTTATAGTTACCTTAAAAGAAATCAACGGTATTAATAGGATTGATGAATTCATTAAAAATTGTACTTTAAATGGTTGGCTGGTTAATAAGCTTGATATTCAAACAAGAATTGATATTAACGAAAAAGTAAACGAAGATATTGAGTTTGAGAATAATTAAGATCTAAGGCTCTTTTATAAATGATCATATTCATAGATAGTTACTTTAGAAACGGGAAAATTTACTTAACTCTAAGGGGGTACCAGAGGGGTGCGACATCTTTTTTGTCTACTCAAGGCATACAGAAGTGGTCACGCAACTTGTCAGAAAAGGGTAATTTGATATGTTGCTGTTTCACCTCCATCCACGTTGAGATGGTAATTCTGATGACGAATAGTAGTTTTAAGGGCAAATAAGACAGGTTGACCACTATATGTAGTCATTTTGAAGCAAAAATTAAGCAAAAATCGAGCCGAAAAATTACGTTTTTTGGCTCGATTTTTTTGGGCATTTCATAGATGACATAGGGCATTTTAAATAATATAGCTCATGGTTTCTAAAGAAGTAGGGCTATTGACAGCAAGAACTGTACTTAATTTTGTATTAAACCAATATGATACAATCAATGGATAGTGTCCCTCCTGCGTTTTATTTAGTAGAAGGAAAATCAGTGGAAAGAGCCTGCTCTTTCTGTGACTCTAGTTCCTCGATACGACTGGAGAGTGCCTGATGAATTGCATAATATGACTCGCTGCCGAGAACAATTCTCTTCGGTGCTGGATTCCGGTCAACGCTGTCAATCATTATTTTTACCATTTTCAAAGGATCTCCTAAAGGTGCAGCCGCATTATTTTCAACAACGCGCCTTATAAATGATGCCGGGGAAGTCTCATAAGCATCTAGCTTGTCAGCTAATTTTAAGCTGCCCTTCAAAAAATTAGTTCGAGCCCCACCTGGCTCCACAAGTGTAAGACTGATGTTGAAGGGAGCTAATTCTTGCATTAATGCTTCAATAAATCCTTCAATACCCCATTTGGTTGCATGATATAAGGAACCTCCGGGTGAGGCGACTTGTCCGGCTACGCTAGATAGTTGAATAATTCGTCCGCTGTTCTGAGAGCGCAAGTGGGGTAAAGCGGCTCGTATTAACTGAATAGGACCGACGAGGTTTGTATTGATCTGATGGATAATTTGATCATTGGTAAACTCTTCAGCTGCACCAAAAAGACCATAACCAGCATTGCTGACAATGATATCAATTGTTCCAAGCTGCTGAAAAGCTTTGTTGATAACCTCATAAATTTCCGGTATGTCAGTTACATCTAAATGCGACACCCATAAAAGCTCTCCGTATTTAGCCTTAAGATCATCCACCGAATTCATATCGCGGACAGTACCAGCAACTTTATCGCCCCTCTCAAGGAGTTGTTCAGTCATATGCCGTCCGAAACCGCTGTTAATACCTGTTATAAACCAAGTTCTTTGTTTCATCTCTCTATACCTCATTCTTACTCAAGATTTAATCATTCAGAAATCATATCTGAATAGCTATATTATTGCAATAAAAATTGAAATAAAATATAAAGAACATGCTTAAAATTTGCCTAATCCTGCAAAGTACAAATACAAATACCTGCTATAAAAAAATTTTGATATAATATTTATAATAATCTTAAGAACTATAATCATTGAGTTAGAGAAATGATGTGAGCTAAAGTCATTATTATTCGAATAGAAGCTGGGTGAGAAAGAAGTGCTAGAACAAAAGGAGAGTATAAAAAAAGAAATATTATTTGAAGAGAGTGAATTTACCAAGCAGAAGGCATTGTATACTATGATTGAAACGGCAGAGAAGATTACTAAAGAGGATGGAATCACTAGAACAATAATTCCGTTTCTTTCTATTGTTAGGCACAGTCATGAAATTCCTATAACTCCAGGAGTTATGAATCCAAGTCATAGGAGCCTCAAAAGAATCGCCGTCTATTGGCTTACACATTGAATTTACTACAAGTGAAATTGCTTCTGTAGTGATGGATGCACATATTAAACTTAATATAAATAGTAAAGAACTTTATTTAGGAGCATTCGCAGGAAAAACAGATGAAGAACTGCTGGATTTATTTATAAGACTTTTGAAGCTCTGTGACAGACCTAAAGATAATTACTTTTTGGCGGAGCTTATTAAGCGAGAAATGATATATCGTCTATTGACTGGAGAGTATGGATACTTATTTTTTCAGCAGGTGCTTGTTGAACAGCAGGTGGATGGAATAGGTAAGGCTATAGATTGGATCAAGAAAAATTATAACTGCACTTTTACTGTGGAAGAGCTGGCAAAATTAAATAATATGAGTGTCTCAAGCCTTCACCATAAGTTCAAGGCTGTAACTACCATGGGACCATTACAATATCAGAAAGAGCTTCGTCTTCGAGAGGCAAGACGCCTAATGCTGAGAGATTCTTTGGATATTACTGCTGCTGCCATGGAAGTTGGTTATGTAAGCTCATCCCAATTTACTAGAGAATATAAGCGACTTTTTGGAAAGCCACCACTTAAAGATATAAGTGCTTTGCGAAAAAGTTTTAGAGCAGGTGTATTCGAAAGCAGCATATAAGATTACTTAAATCATTATAAATCGAAAAATCACTTAATAAATCCGCCAGCAGACAAAGGTGTAGCCTGCAAAAGTAGCACAAAAAATGACAGCAATAAAAAGACGTTTTGGCGTCTGGATCCAGGACCTGCTATTTTTGCGCATAGCAAAAAAAACATTGATCCAGGTGAACCAACTCAATCAGTTGATTGATAATAAAAATCAAGCTGCCCGTTTCTTGTAATTGTGATATAATCCTCCAAGAACAGGATCAGAAACCAAAATCGTATCAGCTACAGTGGAAACAGGCCATTCAATTGACGGAATAGGTGTCTGGCATTCAATACCCTGATGCGTCCTTGAAGGATTGTAATATCTATTAATATATTCACTAAGCAAATATTCAAGATGCCTTTCATTAAACGGAATAATATGATCAAGCAATTCCCGACGGAGGATACCACCGACTCTTTCGCAAATACCATTTTGCCAGGGGCAGTGATAGCCAGTCTTTTTGGATTTAATATTTGTGTTATTGAGGAATTGCTGGAAGTAAGCAAAGGTAAAAATGGTATCGTTGTCATGAATCAAATATTCCGGTGTTGCGCCATAGGGCGTTGCCTCCCTGATCTGCTGTGCTACCCATGCAGAGGATGGATTGGAAGTGACGGCAGAATGTTTGATCTTCCTGCGGTCATGACTTATGATAATGAGTACATACAGTACCTTGAAATACAAAGTCGGGACAACAAAGAAATCTATAGCCCAGATGCCCTTTTTATGGTTGTTAAGAGAGGTTTTCCACGACTGAATCTGTTTTCCGCTTGAGGTCTTTGGTGATTTGCCAATATATTTCGCAATGGTGTTGGGCACGGGAGCATCAGAAATACCAAGGTTAACCAGCCGCTCATGAATTTTCTCAGGAGAAATCAGAGGGTTTTCCCAATGAATTCTTTTGATCAGGGCTATGGTAGTGCCTTGTTCGTTTTCAGACTCAATCTTACACATCCACCGTCATTCCGGACTTAAATTCCACGGTGAATTTGTCCTCATAAACGGTGACTTTCTCAATCAGCCGCTGGACAAGCTGCGCAATTTATCTAGATTTCGGCCTGCTGGTACTGTTATTGCGAGCATTGGAAGAATAGATAAACTTCAAAACATTCGTGAGCAGTATGACTTGCTTCAAAAGTGCAGCACTGCTTGAACTAGAAAGGATTTGCATATGGAAAAAAAAGTATTCTTATTTAATAAAATTGCTGCTATTTATGGCCTTTTTTTTAATTGGCAAGTGAGGAACTACCGTCATGTTTTGAATAATATCAAAGAAGAGTTGGATTTTTCCACCTACCAAAGCATCATTGACATAGGATGCGGAACAGGAGCACTATGCAAGGTGCTCCTGGAATATGGTGTGGAGGTGACTGGGCTCGATCCCGCCGAAGCCATGCTCGCCATTGCTGCTAAAAAGACCGGGATAACAAAACCGTTTGGACCGAGTATTCGGTTTATTCATGGCGACGTGCTTAAGGGGTTGCCTTTTAGAGATCAAAGTTTTGATCTGGCCATCACATCTTACGTGGCTCACGGGCTTATGCTAAAGGAGAGGATAACCCTCTATAATGAGATGAAAAGAATTGCCAAGTATACCGCTATTTTGTTTGACTATAACGAACACCGTTCATTGATTACCGACATTGCGGAATGGCTGGAAGGGGGAGACTATTTCAGCTTCATCAAGAACATAAAAGATGAATTGATGAATCAGTTTGGCAATCTTAAAGTCATAAATACTGGCAAGCGTTCTGCAATGTATATTTGTAAAATTGAATAAGAATCTTATGTAAGGGTAAGATAACTCCTAAAAGGAGTGTCTAATATGTACTGGAAATATTCCCTTGGATTTTTGATTGCTTCCCTTGTTCAAGCTGCAATAATTGCGGCATCAGAATTCCTTGGTATTTCTACTCTTGGTGCAAAAATAACTTTTGGACAACTAATTATCCATATTCTTGCTGGGCAGGCTGTTGGATTTTTACTAATGGTTATAATGCAAGTCATAAAGAGTATAGCTAAAATGAATTTTTGGTTGCTTGGTTGTATTTACGGGGCTATTGTTTGGGTAATATTAGTTTCAATCAATTCTGCACAGGGCACTATTAATGCCCCCTGGACACAAGGAACATCTACAATAATAGCAAGTCTGCTAGCATTTTTTGTTTATGGAATATCTGTAACTTACACCATTAAAAAATACGAAGTACTAGGCGTTAAGGATTGATGCACTTTGTCTCGATAACAGGAAAAAGAAAATAACAATAAAAACAAAGCAAGGCACCCTACATTTAAATTCTCGTAGAGTGCCCCGTTCGTTTTTAAGCTTATTCATGTTGTCGCCCCTACGATCAATCTGACCACCCCGGATGAGGAATGCGATCTGGATTACGTGCCCGATAAGGCAATCAGACATGAAGTAAATTATGCTATTTCAAACGGTTTTGGATTTGGTGGACATAATGCTTCACTGCTCTTTAAAAAGTATCATTTTTAAAAAGCATATCTATGAAAACATCAAATTAGAGAAGGGATTTCACGTTGTGCCAAAAAAGATAATATGTTGGCAATTTTGCGGATGCTAATTCAGGAGTAAAAATCACTGCAAAACAGATTTCAGAAAAGGACAGAAAACAAGGAGGATGAGTATGCCAAAATTACGAAAAATGCTAAGCAACTGGGAGGCACCATATATTCAGTCGCTTATGAAATTAATTGAAACCCAGAGCAAGGCAACCCTTGCGACTTGGGCGCTTGATTATTCCGAGCGTGTTATAGTGCCGCTGTGGAGCAAGAACTATCCGGATGACTTTCGTCCGCAAAATGCTTTAAATGCTGCCCGCAAGTGGCTGTCAGGTAGCATCAAACTGCCCCAGGCGAAATCGGCAATCCTTGAGTGTCATGCAGCTGCTCGTGAAGCAGACGGAAATCCTGTTGCACAGGCAGCGGCGAGGACAATAGGCCAATGCGCATCGACCATTCATTCAGCACGGCATTGTATCGGGCTTGCTTTTTATGGAGCGATAGCGGTCGCTTATGATCAGCTTGGGACAATTGTGCCGTGGGGACAAATCGAGCAATGTGCTGCTGAAGAGTGCGAACGTATGGAAGCTGCCCTGCGTGCCGTTGCCGTGGAGAACGAGCCAAACCCGGCAAAGATCGATTGGAAATGCGATTAAGACCCATCGCAGGCCGGGGCATTCATGTTAAAATGATCGGGGGTGACGTTATAGTGAGTTACACAAAGGAGGAATTGGAAGAAGCTCTACAAATTGTATCTTCAACTATCAGCAGGTGTGAAAAAACACAGCCAAAATTTGCGGTGGGTACCTCTCAGCACACTCTCCTTAAGAACAGGATAAAAGCATTATGCATTTCAAAATTATTGATAACACATGAAAATGTTATTGACAAATATACAAAAGAAGAATTGATCAAAGCATTACACCCCGTATCTTCAATTATTAGCAAATGCAAAAAAGCACAGCTTAAATTTGAGGAGCGCACCTCTCACCATACCCGCTTCATGAAAATGATAAAAGCAATGTATATTTCAAAATCATTGATAACAGATGAAATTAGTAAAATAGGTTAAATTCCAGTTTGCTCATAATAAAACAAGGCACCTACGTTTAATTTCGTAGAGTGCCTTGGTAGTTTTTGCCCTAATTCACTCCACATCCGCCGCCATGCCGGACTTAAATTCCACGGTGTTTGTCCTAATTAGACTGATGTCATTCCTATACAAAACAATACCGAGTACTGTTTTCGTAATCAAAAAGAAATGAATACACACATTACTTTGGAAGATATTTTGGTTCTTAAAAACTTATTGATAACCATGCTATCATGTGATACTATATACCAGTAGTAAGTAGTACTTTATTCCGATTATACAGAATAGTAAGAGGTGATTTTTCTGGAAAACCTAACGGAAATGCTCAAAGGGGTGCTTGAAGGCTGCGTCCTTGAAATCATCAGCAGAGGGGAAACCTACGGATACGAAATTACGCGGCGGCTGAACGCTCTCGGATTTTCGGACGTCGTGGATGGAACAGTATATACCATCTTGGTGCGGCTTGAGAAAAAAAGGTTGGTGGGAATTACCAAAAAACCATCCGACATGGGGCCTCCGCGAAAGTTTTTTGCGCTCAACGATGCGGGACGTGAGGAACTGCAAAAGTTCTGGGAAAAGTGGGAGTTCGTATCATCAAAAATTAACGAGTTAAAGGAGAGGAAATAATGAATTTTTGGGAAAAGATCACAGGCAGCGACATGACTAAAGAAATGAAAATTTTTGAATTGCGAGCCGAAAAGCTGCCTGATGATTATCAAGCGGCATGGAAAAAAATCAAGCCCAATCTTTGGCCGCACTCAGATTTCACCGGTCGCAACCTCATGCCAATTCTTGACGGTGTGCTTGGCCTGCTTGAAGAAACAGCGGCGGACGGTCAGAGTGTCCAAGAGGTTTTGGGTGACGATATCAAAGGATTCTGTTCAGCGCTGGCCGGCGAAGAAGGGGCAAAGTCTTATCGTGACAAGTGGCGCAAGCAACTCAACAACAATATCGCTAAAAAATTAGTTAAATAGGAGGATAATATGAGAATACAAAATATCATCGAAGGCAAAAAAGAGTGGCGAGCGCACGTGGCGCGTGTCAAAGAACTCCCGCAAGATTATCAGATTGTTTATAAAGAGATCCAAAAATATTTCTTTAAGGTCGGCCCTGTTGAGCTAACCGAAGGAACGAGTCTGCTCTCGGGGATTGTTGATCTTTTTGAAGAGGGCGCAGCCTTGGGAAAAGGCGTGCTCGAAGTGACGGGCAGTGACGTAGCGGCTTTCTGTGATGATCTAATCAAAGATTCAAAAACTTACGCTGACATCTATCAAGAATCTGTTAACCAAGAAGTTAACAAGGCTATGAAAAAGGTTACGGATAAAAAAGGGGGATATCGGGATAGAAAAAGCAATTGAAGTGAAAGGGCTGCAAAAGTCCTACAAGAAACTTTATGTTCTAAAGGGTGTGGATTTCGAGGTAGAAAAAGAAAGCAGGGGGACGGTTCATCTGCTTGCAATTACCTCATCGTTATGATAGGACGACATTTTCTACTAGTTTCTGACATTCGTGGTAAAGAAGATTTTTGCTGAAGAGTAGGTTCTGTTGAGAAGTCTGCTAAGGGACTGGCAGATCTGCTGACAGAGCCAATTTGTGGAGAAAAGACAGAAAAATATTTTGATAGAGGTACGGTTGAGAGAAAGTCCTCGTCACTTTCGTACAATCTTGAAAATGCACAAACAAAAAAAGAAAAACAACGGTGAGATGAACATTTTCTATATTGAAAATAACCATCCGCCCTTTCAGCTTCTTAAGAAAAAGGTAAGGATCTAAAATAATTTCTTTATTGTCCGAGCTTTTTCCGTCCGTTTTCACTCTTGAATAATTATACTATTCAAATCAACCTATCTGGCAAGATCAATGAGAGTAATTTATGAGTAATTGGATCGTTTGCAGGAGATGCTAATAATTGTAATAAAGCTAAATCTTTAAGGGTGCAGATAATGAGAATACCTATAATATCTTTGATATTATTCTCAACCTTAATCTTAATTACTGTAAGAAGTTTTTTGGCCCGAAAACATCTTAAAATTTTGCTGGGACTTATTATTACCTATATTGGCTTCTTATTTTTTATTTGGCTGGAAAATAAGTTTGGGTTTGAAATATATGATTTTGTCCTAATACTTGTGACCATAACCATCTTTGCTCATTTTTATTTTGGGGAGAATCTTCGGCTCTACTATAAGACAAAGTATTTTGACCGATACCTGCATCTTTTTGGAACAATGGCATTTACATTATGTCTCTATTTGATTATTATCAGGACATTAAAACCGGTCATGTCTCCAAACAGCGTTATTTTTGTTTTCGTAGTAGCTTTAGGAGCTCTTATCGGTGTTATTTTCGAGCTTTGTGAATTTACAGCGGATATGATATTTAAAACGAAAAAACAAAGAGGGTTAATTGACACCGATGTTGATTTAATATTTGATATTATCGGGGCGACATTAGCGGGTAGTTTTGTATTATACTTTCCAAAATTATTTTGAGTTGTTAAGTTCATCTAAGGGATATATCCGAGCAAGAACTGAATATGGCCAAAACGCTGATCAATTCCATGGACACACTCTTTGACGTCGCAAAATACAAAGACGAATACCGAAGGAACTCCGCATGCTCATCGAAACAAGAATTTCCGGCAAGGAGGTCATCGCTGCGGAGGCCGGCAATACCGGCAAAGCCATTGACCTTATGGAGGCCCTTAAGGTCAGCGTTGAGAAGGCCAAAAAAAAAAGGAATTAGCGTAATTGTATGTCTGGTCAACTCAGTGAATACAACCAAAAAAGAAACTTTGCAAGAACGCTGGAACCGGAAGGCAAAACAGAAAATTCAGAAGAGCATCTAAGATTTGTCGTCCAACACCATATGGCCCGTAGGGACCACTATGATTTGCGTCTGGAATGGAACGGTGCTCTTTTGAGCTGGGCGGTGCCCAAGGGTCCATCCTACGATACGCATGATAAGAGGCTTGCTGTACAGGTGGAGGATCACCCTCTTGAATACAGGAACTTTGAGGGGACGATTCCCAAAGGGGAATATGGCGGCGGAGTGGTCATGCTCTGGGATGAAGGTTTATGGGAACCGCATGTAAATGTGGATGAAGGGCTTCGACAAGGCGGGTTGAAATTTGTACTAAACGGAAGACGGCTGAAGGGAAAATGGGCTTTGGTTCGTTTGAAAGAGAAGGCCGGTGAGGCCAAGGTTAACTGGCTTTTACTCAAAGAAAAAGATGAATACGCCAAAACCGACACCGGGATTTCTGGATTTACCACCAGCATCACGACTGGACGCACGATGGCGGAAATTGAGGCTGGTGAAGAGGGTAAAATCACCAGGAACCCCTTCAATAGAGCGGACGAGCAGCTCGCTAAATTGGTAAATACGGTTCCCAGTGGCGAGGATTGGCTCTATGAGTTGAAATATGACGGCTATCGGATTCTGGCGTTTGTGGAAGATAACAGCGTCCGTCTGATTACCAGGAAAGGCCATGATTATACAAAGCGGTTTCAGAATGTCGCGACTTCTCTCATCAATTTGGCTGCCGGAAGGGCGATGATTCTGGATGGCGAAATGACAATTACGGACGCATCGGGCAAGACCGATTTTCAGGCTCTGCAGAATTATATGAAAAATCCCAAGGCTCAAAACCTGACATATATTGTCTTTGATCTGCTTGCGCTGGATGGTGCTGATCTTCGGGGAAACCGCTTGATTGATAGAAAAGAAGCGCTTGAAGCTTTGATGAAGGATGCACCAAAAGGCCTCTACTATAGCCGGCATGTCAAAGGAAACGGAAAGGAAAGTTTTATTGCAGCCTGTGAGGCAGGTATGGAGGGAATAGTCGGCAAAAAATATGATTCTGTCTACAGCGGGACGAGGAATGGTGACTGGATCAAACTGAAGTGCGATAAAAGGCAAGAATTCGTCATTGGAGGATATACGCTTTCGGACAAAAAAACAGGCGGAGTAAGTTCTCTTCTCCTTGGGGTCTATGAAGGTGAGGATCTAGTCTATGCCGGACGCGCCGGAACGGGTTTAAGCGAACGCAATATGAAAGAGCTCGAGGAAAGATTCCTAAGCTTAAATAAGGCGGAATCGCCTTTTAAACTTGCGCCGAAGCCAAGGGCAAATGAAAAAATAACCTGGATTGAGCCCGAACTGGTTGCAGAAATCAAATTTGCCGAATGGACCGAGGATAATCTGTTAAGGCAGGCAAGCTTTAAAGGCTTGCGGACGGATAAGAATCCCAGAGATATAAAGAGGGAATCACCCATCAAGGAATTGGAGAGGTCAATGGAAGCAAACGGTGGCGGTATTATCATCGGAGGAATAAAGATTACAAACCCGGATAAATTGATGTTTGACGACCCTGAAATCACCAAAGCGGATATAATCCGGTATTACGAAAAGGTGTCAGAGCGCATGCTGCCGTATGTTGCGCACAGGATCCTCAGTATTGTGCGCTGTCCCAAGGGAATATCGCAGACATGCTTCTACAAGAAACATCCCGGCTCGGACAGCAAGGGAGTTGTTACAATGCCCGTCCCCACCGGTAATGGAAAAACCGAAGCCTATTTTTATATTGAGAACGTATCCGGGCTTTTATCCCAAGCCCAGATGGGCACACTGGAATTTCATACCTGGGGAAGCCGAGTCGACGAACTTGAAAAGCCAGATATGATGGTATTTGATCTGGATCCGGATGAAGGAATGGATCTAAGCAGGGTGCGTCAGGGGGTACGGAACATCAGAAGTATTCTTGCCGAGCTTTCGTTGAACGCATATCTCAAAACCAGCGGAGGTAAAGGCTATCATGTGGTCGTCCCGTTAAAACCTTCTGCTTCCTGGGAGGCATTTCGTGATTTTGCAAAGCGCGTTGCCGAAGTGATGGAGCAAAAATGGCCTGACCGCTATACCAGCAATGTCAGAAAGGCTAAGCGAACTAATAAAATATTTATCGACTGGATTCGAAACGGAAGAGGCGCTACTAGTATTTCCCCCTATTCCTTGAGAGCGAGAAAAGGGGCCAAGGTGTCTATGCCTATTGCGTGGGACGAACTTGACACAATTGCCCCCGATGGCATCAATATCGTGGATGCGCTTTTGAGAATTGACGGCAATGACCCTTGGAAAGATTTTTTTCAGAATGATCAGAAGCTAATGTAACAGGTAAAAAAACACTTATATAATTTGAACTATAAAAAGGAGTCCGGCAAAAGTAAATACCGAACCCCTTTCTGTGACCAAGTATATTTTTATAAGTTAATTAATGGCTCTGACCAAGCATATTTTGTTGAGATTGTCCAGACGGTTGACCCTGTTGCTGACCGGAAATCATATTTTGGCTCTGTTGAGTCATTTGGTGCAGCTGTGTCTGTGTTTGATCAATAAGGCTGCTCATCTGTTCAAGGACCTGATGAGCTTGAATCTGTTGGTTAGCCTGTGATAAAGCATTCATTGCATTCTGAATAGCTTGACGTAATTGTTGATCAGCCTGTTGTTTCTGTTGCTGGGTTTGATTTCTGAAGTTCTGAATTTGTTGTTGCAATTGACTGGTAGCCTGCTGGCTTTGCTGAATAATTTGATTATTAGGAGCACTTTGCCCACTGATGTTACCAAAAGGAAACTGCTTTAGTTGATTCATAGTATTTTCTATTTCAGTTATTTGACTTCTTAAACCGCCGATTTCTTCGCTTACCTCCATATCCTTTTTTGCTAATTCTAAGAGATTCTTGTTTTTTTCATCCATTACTATTTGACCTCCAAAATTATAATTGAACAAATATATTTTTTACATATAAATAAATATTTATGTAAAAATGATATCCCGGAGAAAGAATCAGAGTCTAGTAAAAGCTCTGTCATGTAAAAATCAAAATATATCAAAAAAGGTCTCCCGGCATAGGGGGCCAAATTTTTTACTGGAATAAGACGCACAAGAGTAAACCCAAAAGAGCAAATGAATGCTAAATGAAAAGTGAGATATCATGCTCTTTTTTAACGGATTATCTTAATAACACATATAATAGGCATATGGAAATATAAGGCAAGAGGGAGGTTTAATAATGTTTTTCTTTCCGTTATTTGCAGGTTTCGCACTTGGAAGGTTATGGAGACGTAGTTATTGGTACTAATCTTATTTTCTGTTACAGGCTAAGGACAGTTATCCTTAGCCCGAACATAGTAGATATTGATTAAGTATAATAATAGGCAAAGAAAATGAAACCTGTTAAATTGCCAATCGATTAATAGTAAAAACAGAGTACTTATTTTGAATAGGTTCCTTGCCCCAGATTCCATCAAAAAGATCACAGGTGATTTCCTGAATCCTATTTGTGGATCGGTAGGAGTAGACCTTTGCGGTATTTGTTCACATCAAAGGTCTTTTTGACTTTGGGAGGAAAATGTGTAAATTAACCAGAAAGTATAAACTTTCTGGCATAAGTTAATTTAGAAGAGCCAGGAGTATTTTTCATTTCCCGTTAAGGAATTGTAATTGTGGGTATGGCCATCTTCAAATGAAGTAGTACCGTGGTACTGATGAGTATGGCCACCGCCGGGTAATGGTATTACGGGACCGGTAGTCCTGGAGAAATAGTGGACATGAACATGGTCAACGGTTGTTACCCCATTATAAGAATGGACATGAGAACTGCCGTAAGGTATATCATATCCTGTTATACCGTACATTCGATGGGAATGTCCAAAATCAAAAGTGGTTTCATTATAAAAGTCGTGAACGTGAGGTTTTTCCATTATTCTTACATTTAACTCCTTTCCATGGAAATCATATCCAATACAGGTATATGATTTATCTTTTATTCTTGTTAATGATTATTCAAAATACTTGATATACAAGTTCAATTATCCATTATTTAAATCAATGGATAATCAAGCTTTTGCATATTTTAAATTGAACTAGAAAATTCTAATATTACCGTGTTAATCCTTGGGCTTGCGCTATATTGGACACCTACATCGCTCAACACTCTCCTTGGAAAATATAAACGACACCTCGGGGACGGGGACGGGACAGAACCCTAGTGAGGCCGTCAGGCCTCTCTTGTGCCTTTTTTTGTCTCTTCCTTTCTTGAAGAACACGTAGTTGTATGAAAGTCCGTCTGACAGAACGCAAAAAATTAGATGGACAAAAAGCCATATTCCTTAAAAGGCTGCTAAATCCATTGGCAGTGCTTTTTTCTTTTTTGTTACAATGGAATATTTTTGGAGAGTCTGGCTTAGAATGGAATAAGTTGTTTGAACTTAGGAGTGGGGCCAGATGAAAAAGGCAATTGTAATATCATGCTTACTTCTGATGATTATCGGTATTATAGGAGCAGGAGCTTATTATTGGGAATGGAATACACTTCACCATGCGGGGGTTATTTCTGAACCGGCAAATTCATTAATGAGTGCGAATGACAAAAAAGACCAGACTCAAAAAGCGAACAGCCAAGTGAATATACTTGTTTTGGGAACAGATAATAGAGGGAATGAAGTTGCGCGTTCGGATTTATTAATGTTCGTTACAGCCAATGTGGATACGCATCACGTAGCTATGATTTCAATCCCGCGCGACACGCGTGTAAATCTTCCGAATGTGGGATTAACTAAGATCAATCATGCCAATGCGGTAGGTGAAGAGCAGGGGGGAGTCCGTGAAGGAACACTGGAAAGTGTTAAAGCGGTAAGTAATTTGCTTGGTGTGCCGATTAATTATTATGTAAAAATTGACTTCCAAGGTTTTAAAAAAGCCGTTGATGCAGTGGGAGGGATTGAGGTTAATCTTCCTAACGCAGTAAATGATGATCTTCGCGGGATTCATTTATCTGCCGGAATAAACCATCTGTCAGGAGATCAAGCGCTACGGTTATCCAGGGCAAGATATGGTTTACCTAATGGAGATTTTGATCGGCAGTGCAATCAGTTTTATCTTCTTTCTACTTTGGCCAATACGATGCTTAACCTCTCAAATATTTCGAAACTGTCGGAGACTATTCATATAGTCTACCAAGATTTAATCGATACAAATATGTCTGCTGCAGAGATGGCTGCCATGGGACTAAACTTCAAGGGGATTACAGAGAATGAAATACAATATTATCAACTTCCCGGCAAGGGAATTTCAGCCCAAGATCCCCTTGTCGGTGCAGTAGTTTATTATTATGAACCTGATCTAAATGGTGTTCAGAAAGTGGTAGAGCAAGCGCTTGCTAATGCTCAATGATTTTTAGCGCAAAAGTTTTTAAGCTAGAAAGGAGAGAAGTTTTTGATTGATGTCCACTGTCATCTCCTGCCGGGAATTGATGACGGAGCAAAGGGAATGGATGAGTCGTTGATTTTAGCCCGTCAACTGAGCAAGGTAGGCTTTCAGAAGGTTATTGCAACTCCACATGTACTTGAGGGACGTAGATTCCTGGATCCCAAGGTTATCCGAGAGGCGACAGTCCGTTTGAACCTTGAATTGGAACGGGAGGGTATCCCTATAGAAGTACTCCCTGGAGCTGAAAATTATATTTTTCCAGAATTACCTCGATATCTCAAGGAAAATAAAATTCTTACTATGGCCGATAGTCATAAATATCTTCTTTTTGAACTCCCGATTCAGGTACTGCCCAGTTATACGGAACAAGTGATCTTTGAATTACAAGTGCAAGGAATTGTTCCCGTATTGGCGCATCCTGAACGCTACGGCTATTTAGCCGAAGCAACAGAACTTCTGGTAAAGTGGAAAAACAATGGGGTTCTTCTGCAAGTGGATTTGCGAAGTTTGGAAGGACTTTTCGGCCGGGGACCACTTAAGTTAGCCAACTGGTTACTGGAAAATGGCTTGGTACAACTGATCGGGACAGATGCCCATTTTGCATATCATCATGAGGACAGGTATAAAAAAGCACTCCTGTACTTTTCCCAGAGAGTTGGGCCCCAGTACTTTGAGCGTTACTTTAAGACGAATCCTCAGGCTATTTTAGGAGGTGAAGGATTGGAGATCCTGAATAAGGAACAAACAATGACTCCCTTTCGTAATAAAGGAAAAGGCTGGGGATTCAAGGCAAATGCGGGAGAAAAAATACGCAGTTTCTTTGCCAGCGGTAGCAATGAGGGATCTTCTCGATAAGTAAAAACCTAGATTCAGCATCTTAATACAGGGAGCCTAAAGTGAAGTAATTAAAAAATACAGAGAATAAAAGGAACGGGACAGGCATAACTAATAACAGACAACAAATAACAAATAACTATTAAGTGTATTTCTTGGTTGTTTTGACATTATGAGGAGGAAAGAATGGAACAGGAAATCGACCTGAGAAAAATTTGGGAAGTCATTAAAAAACGCTGGTTGATCCTCGTCGCCATTCCCCTCTCGGCGGCTTTGATCAGCGGCGGGATTAGTTTTTATGTACTCAAGCCGGTCTATCAATCCTCAACTACTCTCATCGTGGGCAAGAAAGCTATCGATTTAGAGGAACAGTCTGCCAGACAGCTTTTGGAAAATAATGTCCTAGAGGCTAATAGGCAGCTTGCAAAGACCTATGGCGAAATCGCCAAGAGCCGAACTGTAAGGGAACAGGTCATCATCGAGCTCAATTTAGGATTAAGCGAAGACGAATTGAATTCAAATATTAGCGTTAGTCAAATTAATGAGACAGAAATCCTTCAGATCACTGTCTCAGATACAAACCCTCAATTAGCTGCAGATATCGCCAATAGCGTAGCGCGGAAGTTCGAAGCGGCAGTCATGGAGATCAAAAAAGTCGATTCAGTCAGCATTGTCGACAAAGCCGTGGCCCCCATTGCTCCAGTCAAGCCGGACAAGATCGTGAATATTCTCATCGCCTTTATAGCAGGTTTTATAGGAGCCCTCGGGCTATCCCTTTTGCTCGAATATCTGAACAACACGATCAGCAGCAGTAAGGAAGCAGAAGAACTCCTGGGGCTGTCGGTGTTGGGAGTTATACTCGATTATCGGTATGACAAAATTAGAAAGGAGAGACCATGCGAGAATATAATCTCAGAACCTTAGACAATCCTAAATCCCTGACAGCGGAAGCCTATCGCACCCTACGTACGAACATCCAGTTTGCCAATGCCGATAAAGTAATCAGGCGTATCCTCTTTACTAGCGCTGGATCCGAGGAAGGTAAATCATCCATCGTAGCAAATCTTGCAGTCAGCATGTCCCAAGCCGGAAAAAACGTCATCATTATTGATGCTGACTTGCGTAATCCGTCACAGCACAAGATCTTCGGGCTATCTAATCTGTTGGGGCTAACTATCACCTTGGCAGAAGATGTACCCGTTTCTGATTTTATCGTTAAAACTCCACACGAAGGATTAGATATCCTGACATCCGGTCCAATCCCCCCGAATCCTGCCGAGCTTCTAGATTCCCGGCGTATGAAACACATTTTGAATGAAATAACCCAAACCTATGATTTCGTGCTTATCGATTCCCCGCCAGTCATTCCCGTTACAGACGCTTCAATTCTAGCCCAGTTGGTAGATGGTGTCGTCCTTGTCTTGGCTGCACGGGAAGTTAAGCGGGAATATGCCCTGCGCGCCAAAGAACAGCTCGAGAAAGTAGGAGCTAAAATCCTTGGTACCATATTGAATAAAGCCAAGGTGCAATCCAAGAAGCAAAATTATTATTACTAAAAGAATTAAAAAACACTTCGTGTATGAGATGCGATGGATAAAAGCGCATAAAGATTCATTGTTGCTAAGCCTTTAGGTCTAGTTTTTTTTTGTTTTTCTGACAAAAGGACATCCTTGATGATAAATGCCGAAAAAAATTGGAAATTCATTGGAATTAACAGCTTGAATTTTGAATAATCTTTAGGAATAAGAGGTGTGGAAGGAGCGAGGAGATGTTAAGGGAAAAAAATGGGATCATTGAGCCCATTTCATTGTTGATAGACCTTTTCCTAATAGGTATTGGTTTTTACCTCATTATCAAGCTCGCTATCAATTCGGATTATATTC
This sequence comes from Dehalobacter sp. TBBPA1, assembly GCF_040931655.1. Classification (NCBI taxonomy): domain Bacteria; kingdom Bacillati; phylum Bacillota; class Clostridia; order Eubacteriales; family Desulfitobacteriaceae; genus Dehalobacter; species Dehalobacter sp. TBBPA1. The sequence continues at coordinate 944,657 of NZ_CP162385.1, forward strand.
CGCTAAAGTATTTTCTGATTTTCCTGTCTTATATTCTTTTTTGGACTTTAAACTCTAATGTAATGAGAGTATATGAATCGAGACGCTTTATGTCTTTTGAACAGGAACTATTGAAAATATTTAAATCACATTTTCTCTCCTTTATATTGACAATCTCTTTTTTAATTTTATTTGATCCGAAATTCATAGGTGACCGTTTTATTTTTTATTTTGTAGCCATCGCTTTAGGACTGACCTTCAGCGTTCATATCCTGATTCGGCTGATTTTGCAATACGGGAGACGATCGGGATATAACACCAAGTACAGTTTAATTTTAGGAAGCGGTATTGCTGCTAAAACATATCTAGAAAAAGTTAAAAACAATCCTCAATTGGGCTATAAAATTATTGGTTATTTAGCGCCCCAAAGAAATGGTCTGGAGATACCTTATTTAGGAACTTACTCTCAGTTAGAATCAGTTATGAATCTTCATATCGTGGATACGACGGTTGTGACAGCGTCAGTCACTGAAGAAGGAATTGAGGAGAATCTTGCATTACTCGATATGATGGGGAAAAATGTCGTGATTATGGTCGATGATATGGTAGCCAAAGTTGCCAGTAGCAGATCTTTAGATTTTGGTGGGCTTTCGATGGTTGCCTTCGATAGTCATCCAAGAAATCCTTGGCAAGAGATGGGTAAACAATTCTTCGATTTCGGAGTAACCTTGGTAATCTTATTATTGATCAGCCCACTCATGTTAGCCATAACCCTGGCAATTAAAATTTCCTCAAACGGTCCGGTCATTTTCTCTCAGGAACGGGTTGGTCTTAATGGACGCATTTTCAAGATGTATAAATTCAGATCGATGGTCGTGAATGCGGAAGCGTTAAAAGCAGAGCTTGCTGACCAGAACGAAATGAGCGGCCCTGTTTTTAAGATTAAAAATGATCCCCGAGTAACAACAGTAGGAAAATTTCTTAGAAAGACTAGTTTAGATGAATTGCCGCAATTATGGAACGTTCTTAAGCAGGATATGAGTTTGGTTGGACCAAGGCCGCCACTTCCGAGTGAAGTAAATATGTATGATCCGAAGCATCGAAAAAGATTAGCGGTAAGGCCGGGAATTACCTGTATTTGGCAGATTAGTGGGCGAAATCATGTCGACTTTAATCAGTGGATGGATATGGATGCTGAGTATGTCGACAGGTGGACGTTTTGGTTGGATATGGTGATCTTAGCAAAGACGGTGCCGGTGGTTTTAATGAGGAAAGGTGCGTGTTAGGTGAACATGAAAGATATAAGAGTAAAACGTCCTAAATTATGTTTGGTCTCGTCTTCAGGGGGGCATTGGGAACAGTTGAAGAGATTACAGCCTCTGCTAGATAAATACGATGGCTTTTATGTTTCTGAGAAGACGATTTTTGAGTGTGATGCTAAGTACCTGATGTATCAAACTGATTTAAAGGATAAGTTTATGATCCCCAAAATGATCGCCAATAGCTTAATGGTTCTTTTCATATGGATAAAAGAAAAACCCGACTTTGTAATTACCACTGGGACAATCGTAGCTTATCCTTTTTATTTTTTATCTCGGGTTAGTAAAAAAAAATTTGTCTTTATTGAGACATTTGCCCGGGCAAAAATGCCTACTCAAGCAGGTCTTAAGATGCATAAGCACACAGATCTTTTCATTGTACAATGGGAGTCCCAAAAGCAGTTTTATGATAATGCTGTTTACGGGGGGTGCCTATATTGATTTTCGTTTGTGTGGGTTCAAGGCACTATCCTTTTGACAGGTTGTTTAAAAAGTTAGACGAGCTCATCGAACAAGGCCTGATAGATGAAGAAATTTTTGCTCAAATAGGCACGTCCAAATATATTCCAAGACACTTTGCCTATAAAGATTTCTTAAATCGTGATGAGTTTGAATCAAAGATTGATGAGGCCCAAATCGTAATTTCTCACGGAGCTACGGGTTCATTTATACAAGCATTAAATAAAGGCAAACAAGTAATAGGCGTGACAAGATTAGCAAGGTATGGGGAGCATATCGATGATCATCAAATACAAACCAATGAAGCTTTTGCAGAAAATAAATATATATTAGCTGTCTTCGAAATAGATGAATTATATGATGCCATTAAATCTTATAAAGATGGAACTGCTGATGTGGTAAAATGGGAAAATTTAAATCCAAACGCGATTATCGATTTGATTGACGGATTTATTCAGGAAAACTTGAAGTGAGGATACATTAAATGAATCAAACATTAAAAAACATTTTATTAATACCAATGAATATTCTTTTTAAAATAAATCCAACAACTGAATTAAAATTATTATTTTTTCTGAAAAAAGGTTACAAACTCAATTTATCTAATCCTAGAACCTTTAATGAAAAAATAAATTGGATAAAACTTTATTATAGAAATGATTTAATTCCCATTTGTGCAGACAAATATACTGTTCGCCAGTATGTTGAAGATTGTGGTTACAAAGAGATTCTAGTTGATTTACTATGGGAAGGTTTTGATGCAAATAAAATACCTTTCGATAAACTTCCAAAGCAATTTGTATTAAAAGTAACCCATGGCTCAGGACTAAATATTATTTGCAGAAATAAAGATAAATTAAATATCGAACGTACAACAAAAAAGTTAAATAAATGGTTAAAACATAAATATCTTCCTTGCTATGGAGAATGGTTCTATAGAAAAGTAAGACCAAGAATTATCATTGAGAGGTTCTTGTCGGAAGACGGTGATACTTTACCTATTGATTATAAATTGTACTATTTTAATAATATCAATGGCGCCGGTGGTATTGAATTTACCGCAATACATACGGATAGGTTTACGAACCATAAGATGACAATGTATGATGCTGATTGGAATAAGATGAACGGAGTCTCATATGGATATCCCTCTGAAATAGATTATCAGGCCAAACCAAAGCATTATGATGAGATGGTAGAAATTACGAAGATATTAGCAAAACCTTTCTTACATGCACGGATAGACTTTTACATAATTCGAGATAAATTGTACTTAGGTGAAATAACCTTTACCTGTAGTGCAGGATTTGCAAATATTAAGCCTTATGAATTTGATGTCAAGATGGGAAGTTGGATTAAATTACCTGACAAAAGTGAACTTATAGGAGTAAATTTATGAAATTCTATATTTGGTTTGAAAAATTTATGGATTTAATTTTACGCCTATTATGGATATTGGTCGTCTGGATTCATGAGATGAAGAACATAAGGAAGAAGAAAAAACTATATTCAGAAATTCAACTGCAACCTCATCAGATTCAAGAAATTGATAGAATGTGGAAGCAGGCATATGGCAGGAAAATACCAAGGACCTGGAACAGATTATACCAAAGTTATATGGGTCAATTTGATGCTAAATACTTTCCAGAAATATTATTTACAACAAAATTAGAATTAGTGATGAACCAAAGACATGTTTGCAGAGTGCTATGTGATAAAAATTTGTTAGGAATCTTATTTGAAGATGATGAGGTTAAAGTACCCAAAACAATTGTCTCGAATGCCTGGGGTTATCTTTATGATGGAAGTCACAACATAATAACTGAAGAAAAGATGTTAGAGGTCCTAAAAGATGTGGGGAATATTGTTATTAAGCCAACCATTAACACTAACTCCGGTATCGGTATAACCATGCATAATATCCAAAATGGTATAGATTTATTATCAGGGGAGAGTGTTAAAAACATCATTATAAAATTAAATAATAATTATATCATCCAAGAAAAGTTAGTCGCACATTCTGATTATGCAAGACTTTATGACAAATCGATTAATACAATACGAATTATTACATATATTGTCGATAATTCTGTACATCATGGTCCGCTTGCCTTACGTATTGGACGAGGAGGGAAGTTTATTGATAATCTTCACGCTGGAGGTATTATGATTGGTCTTACAGATCATGGAATTTTAAATAAGGTCGGATTCAGTGAAATGCAAGATAGATTTTATAAGCATCCGGATTCAGGTGTTGTTTTTGAAGGATACAGCGTCTCTTCAACTTTGCAAATTATTAATGCTGCTAAAAGGTTACATGGGCGTATTCCCGGAATTGGTATAATCTCATGGGATTTTATGATAGATAAGGATGATAATGTGGTAATTATTGAGTGTAATCTTAGTTCTCAATCAATATGGTTTCCTCAGATGGTCAATGGTTGCAGCTTTTTTGGAGATGATACTGAGAAAATGATCAACTTAATTTCAAAGAAAAAATGATCACTATGTTAAAAATTTTAATTTTAAATACCATTGGTTTAGATTTTGAAGGCATCACGAATAGTATCACTTCTTATTTGGAAGCAACAGAACGCTCCGACATGAAGATTGACTTTGCTTTAGTCAGCCAGAACTTTCATCCGGAGATGCTTAGGATTATACGAGAGATGGGATGCGGCATACATGTGCTTCCGTTACGAATGAAGGAAACTTTCCGGTATTTTTTAGCTTTGCGCCGCTTGATAAAAAGAAATCAATATGACATTGTTCATGCTCATGGCAATAGTACCACATTAGCTATCGAGATGTGGGCTGCTAAATTGGCGGGTTGTAAAGTAAGGATTGCCCATAGTCGTAATACATGTACGAATTATCCTAGATTAAATAAGTTACTGCGGCCGTTATTTAATTTGTCCTATACACAGGGCTTTGCGTGTGGTATTCAAGCGGGCAAATGGCTCTTTGGCAATAAAGATTTCAGAGTAATCCCTAATGGCAAAGATATCTCAAAGTTTGCTTATAACCCAAACAGAAGAATTGAGCTACGAACAAAATTAAAATTAACCGGTAAGGTTGTTATAGGGCATGCCGGCAACTTCAATTATCAAAAAAATCATGAATATTTAATTAAGATATTCAAGGAGTTGGCTTGTGAAGATAAACATTATGTACTTTATTTGATAGGTGAGGGTTCACTTCGTCCACAGATAGAGAAAATGGTTGAAGCGTATGAATTAGAAGAACAAGTTATTTTTACCGGGAGTATATCCAATATGGCTGATATGCTGCAAGCAATGGATATTATGATCTTTCCGTCTAGATTCGAAGGCTTACCTAACGTGGTGTTAGAGTGGCAGATTGCCTGTCTGCCCTGTGTGATTTCTGACGTAATCACAAAAGAATGTAAATTAACAGATTTGGTTACCTATATGCCGCTGCAAGAAGGGCCGTCTGCATGGGCCGAAAAGATTCGTTCCATAAAAATCCCTGACAGAGAAAAGATAAAAGAGGGTGTATTAGAGCAAATCCAGGCGGCTGGTTTTGATATTCAGGAAAATGCCAAGCAATTAAAAGAAATTTATTATAAGTTAGTTGGAGGAGGTGATGAAATAAATGATGGAAAAAGCAAATCGTATCATCTTTATCAGCAATGAAGTAGCCAACGGGGGTGCGGGGCGCGTTATCAGTGTTTTAGCAAACGCCTTTGCAGGAAAAGGGTATCATGTTTCGGTATACGCTTTTAATAACAGGTATGAAACCTATCCAATGAATCAATGGGTTGAGCAAATCTTTTTAAAAGTAAGATATACACAAAAACTGATCAATAAATTGGACAGGATTCGGCAACTGCGAAACGTATTTAAAAACAACCCAGGTGCTACTATCGTTGCCTTCGAATACTTTGTTAACATGCAGACGATCATTGCGGGTTTGAGATTGAAAAATAAAATAATTATCTCCGAAAGAAATGATCCGACCCAACAGGATAATAAAAAAATGATTAAACCCCTCAGATCCTTTCTATATCGATGGGCAGACGGTCTGGTATGCCAGACACCGGGTGCTAAGGCCTACTTTCCAAAAGCGGTTCAAGAGAAAACAGTTGTTATTGCCAACCCTATTATGGAAGGACTGCCGGAATTGTTCTGGGGAGAAAGAAGAAAAGAAATCGTTAATTTTGGACGTTTAGAAAAGCAAAAGAACCTCTTGCTGTTGATTGATGCATTTGCATTATTTCATAAGGAGTACCCCGAATATAGGCTATCCCTTTATGGAGACGGCAGTGAAAGGAATCGAATAGAAACCTATATTGATCAAAAACACTTACGGCATTGCATTACTGTGCACAGAAGCATTCCAGATATACATGAAAAAGTAATCGAGTGTACCATGTTTGTTTCCTCTTCGGATTACGAAGGCCTTTCCAACTCTATGATCGAGGCGATGGCCATCGGTCTCCCATGTATTGTCACTGACTGCCCTTGCGGCGGAGCGAGAATGATGATTAATTCCTATGAGAATGGGATATTGGTTCCGGTGAGAGATGTGAAGGCCATGTTTGAAGCAATGAAATATATCATAGAAAACCCAGAGAAAGCAGCTGCTATTTCCAGGAATGCTACAAAAGTCAGTTTAGATTTGGCAGTGGGTAAAATAGTAACTGAATGGGAACGGATGATGTGATACATGATTTTATCGAATAGAATCAAAATAGTGGATATTTTGATCGTTTTATACATCTTTGGTTCTATAGTGCTGGACCCAGGAGATAATCTGTTAAGGCTGATTAAAGTCTTACTTGTTATCCCCTGCATTATCTATATTATGAAGTCACAAAAACTCTATCTTAATACTTATGTAAAATGGATGCTAGCCTTTAGCATATTTGCAGGGTTATCCTTTTCTTGGGCACTTTCTATCGATAATGCTGCTTATCGCTACCAGACGTTGGTACTGAATTTTATCGGAATTTATTGTCTGCTTGTGTATATTAAAAATCAAACTGACAGGATTACTTTGATATTAAATACAATGGTCTTTGCCCCAATGATTCTGGAAATGCGAGTTGTTATGTCTTTTGGGCTTCTTGCGTTTCAGGATACCAGAAACCTGGATAGTATAATGAGTTCCAATTTAATCGGGATGCGTGCCGGGATCGCAGTTGTGCTGGGTGCTTATTTATTTTTGACAGGTAAAAAATATAGAATCATTTACCTGTTCAGTATGGCCTTGAATACAGGGATTGTAATTTTGTCCGGATCGAGGAAAGCCATATTGTTTATGCTGATTCCGTTACTTTTGTATTACATCTTCAGTCAAAGTAATATTTTAAAACGCCTCAGAAATGCCCTGCTCGCAATTGGGTTGGTCTGTGTAGCCTTTTATGCGATTATGAATATTCCCTTTGTCTACGACATGGTTGGTTCTCGCTTTGAGACGCTGATCTATGGATTTATTGGTACTGGTAAAACAGATGGAAGTACGAGCATGCGGTTAAAGATGATCGAGTGGGGCCTGGAATGGTTTAAGATGAAGCCATGGATTGGTTATGGTATTAACAATTATATGAGTCTGCTTGGAACAATGAAAACTTATGCCGGAACAACCGGTGTCTATGCTCATAATAATTATATTGAACTGTTAGTTGATCTGGGGATGATTGGAACAGCAATCTATTATTTTATATATTTCAAGATGTTGGAGAAAGCTGTTCGCCTTAAAAAAAGGCTTGCCCCCTTACAATTGATCATGGTCACCATCTTGGTATCCATTATTGTAAATGAATATGGGATGGTATCTTATATCGATATATATACGCAAATTATCCTGGCACTCACCTGGACTTTACTTTTTAGACAAGAAGAAAAGGTAAACGGAAAAGGGGGCGGTTTAAGATGCTAGAGATATCAAAACAGCTTTTTTTTAACTGGAATAACAGCAAAATACATTATTGCCATTGGAAAAGCAATGAGCACCTCGAAGAAGGTCTAAATGGTTTGACAGATTTAGATGTACTTGTTTCTTTGGACAACAAAAATCACTGTGAAAGCATACTGAGGAACTTAAATTTTATTGAGTGTAATCCACAATACGGTTCTCGATATCCAGGCGTAGATGATTGGATTGGCTATGATGCCCAAACGGGCAGATTGATCCATATTCATCTACATTACCAAATCATAACCGGCCATCGAGGTCTGAAAGAATATAACTTACCTTGGTCGCAGGAGGCTCTTGACACAAGAATTAAAGACAATCGTACAGGTGTATATATCATGGAGCCAAATATGGAGATCATGACCCTGTATACACGTATTGCCCTGAAAGCATCATTAAAGAAGATTTACACTGCAAAAAGAGGCAATTTTAAATTAGACATCGGCACTTTAAAAGAAATAACTTATTTAAAAAAAAGAATTAACTTAACACCATTAACAATTTTAATAAAAAAATTTTATGGTAGTGACAAGTTGTTAAAAGAATTTATTGAAAGACAGACCCTTACTTCCGAAGACTTTTTGTCATTACACAAGTATATAACTAAAAGTATGATACCTTGTTGTACGATGAGCACATTTACGTCACTTGTGCAGAAAAATTATTTTAATATCGTGCTTCCTATCAGGAATTTATTAAGAAAAAAAGTTAAAAGGTTAATTATCTATAAAAAGACACCCCAAACTGGTGGAATGATGATAGCGTTTATTGGGCAGGATGGTTCAGGAAAAAGTACTGTGACGGATGAAATACTGGAATGGTTAACATGGAAGTTAGATGCCAATAAGTTTTATCTTGGCAGTGGAGAACACTATTATTCATGGCAAAAAACTTTAAAGAAAAAAATTGAAAACAAAAAAATCTATAAAATAGTAGCTGTGTTATCTGCTTTACTTACGTTAAGTAATCATATATCTGCTGCCAGGAGAACATATAAATCGCTCAACAAAGCAAAAAAATATGTTCTGTGCGGAGGTATTGCTATCTTTGACAGATATCCCCAAACAAAGCATTTTGGTATTAATGATGGTCCTAAGATTAGAGTTAACTATGTAGATAAAATTAGCAATCCATTGTTAAAAAAATATATACTTTACTGTGCCAAAGTGGAAGAGAATTATCTTATCAGGGCTGAAAAAATTGTTCCTGGACTTGTATTTAAACTGATTTTACCACCTGAAATATCGATCAAAAGAAAACCAGAGGAAGATTTTGATACCGTAAAAAGAAAACATGAAATAGTTAAAAGTTTATCATTTGAATATTCAAAAGTGTATTACATTGATTCGACCATGGAATATGGTAAAGAGATAAAGGAGATAAAAGAATTAATATGGGACAACCTGCGGAAACAAAGATAATCGAATTTAATGGGTTAGCAGGATGCGGTAAAACAACATTGGCAAGAGAATTAAAGGAAGAGTTAATTAGAAGGGGATATCGCGTCATTCTATTCGGTGAAGCTTATCATATATTTAAAGAGCACCCATTTAAAAACATAATTAGATGTTTTGAATGGCCGTTATTTCTTCAATACATAAGATTTTTTTTAGTAATAGGAAGAAAAAAAGAAAATACATTATTTATATATTGGGCTGCATTAAGAATTAGTTTGATCTATCGATGGTGCTTGAAAACCGGAGAATATAATTTCATTTTATGTGATCATGGTTTAATTCAAAATATAATTTCATTATTAGGATTTGATCAGTTAAAACATTGTGAAAGGTTTAATCGGTGTTTCACTTCTATCTTAAAAGCTGAGAGCAAGATTTATATCGTAAATTGCAATGTACCCATAGAATTATCCAGTAAACGGATACACATCAGAAAAAAAAACACAGGAAGATTGGATGTAATTAGCAATGATTTGGACTTGAAAAAGTTATTGCGAATAACAGAAATTAATTTTATTGCAGTACGCAACAAAGTAAAAACCATCCAAAAAGAATGGCCGATTATTGATCTTGAAACGGATAAACCAATACAAATAAACATACAAAGAATGTTAAACTTATTAAGTCAAAGGAACCAATACGAATGATTTTCGAAAAAACTATACGTAAACTGACAGATAACGCATATGTTTTTTCCATGTTAGCCAGAATTATTGGCGTAATGACAGGGTTAGTCCATTCCATACTCTATACCCGGTATTTAGGGGCGGAGTTGAGGGGTGAGGCTTCTGTTATTTTGAATTATGCAGGATTGATTTCTTTAGTTCTCTGTTTTGGTGTATATCAGGCGTATCCTTTTTTTAAAAAAAAGACTGGTCAGGATATTTATAGAGAATATATCAATTATGTTTTTGGACTGTTTTTCCTCTACATCATTATAAGTGCTATCTTAATTTTTCTTTTGGATTTACCGACGGATCTTAAAGTTGTAACTTTACTAATCCCATTACTGATGGGAATTAAGCAGTTAAACTATGTGGTCTTAATAGAAAATCCTAAATTGCGAAATACTGCCAGTATTCGACTTGACTTGTTTGATATCGCTTTTCTTGTTATTCTAATGATCTTTACAACAGCAAACTATTTTCTTTGTATCACTTTCTTAATAGTAAAACATTTAGTCTACTTTATCATTGCAGTTTCAAATTTAAAAATCAAAGTTAAAACTATTCGTCCCAATTTGAAAGGGATTTCTCCCTATATAAAATACGGCATTGTTCCAATGGTTACAGTTATTTTTATGGAAATAAATTATAAGGTTGATGTGCTTATTCTACAATATTTCAACATAGATATGGCTCAAATAGGTATTTACTCGCTGGGTGTACTGTTAGCAAATAAATTATGGATGATACCGGATGCGCTTAAAGATATATTACTATCTAAGCTTACTAAAGGAAGAACGGCTGAAGAAGTGGTCAAAATTAGCAGGATCTCATTTTTTATGATGCTTCTTTTTATTCTAGCTGCCGTGTTTTTTGGCAAACCAGTTATTTGTCTATTATATGGAGCTGAATTTAGCGGTGCCTATTTTGTTACGATGATATTATTAGCAGGAGTTTTAGGTATGGTATTTTACAAAATGGTTTATTCATACAATGTGGTGAATGGTCATAAAAATGTGAATCTGGTTCTTTTAGGTATAGCTGCAATTTTAAATGTGAGTTTAAATATTATCCTTATTCCATCATATGGCATAATGGGAGCTGCAGCTGCCTCTTTTGCTTCATATATAGTTTGTGGGATAAGCTTTTTAGTATATTTTTGTCTGAAAACAAGAACACCGTTATTAGATATGTTGATAATCAAGCGTAAAGATATTAAGATGATCTTTAATTTTATAAAGAAATAAGTATGGTCTGGCAAATACCAATAATAAGGACAAAGTTTAATAGCATAACTATGATATGAAGGCGATTTTCTTCTTCAATGGAAGTGATGGAAAAGAAGATTGCAAATATAAAAAATAATTGAATGAAAGATAAGGAGGATAATAAATGAGAACCCACAAATGGCATTTCTGGAGACCAATGTCAAAATGTCTTGCCATGGTTATTGTGCTTACTTGGATAACGCCCATTACCTATGCTGCTGAAAAACCCCAGGGTCAAGGTGGTTTTTTTCATAAGGTCAGGGTAATCGACACAATGAATATCGGGATTCCAAACCTAGGGGGGCTGACCTTCCTACCCAAAACAAATCAATTTGAGGTTATGAACACGAATCCATCGGACCCATCACTCTCACAATTTACTGATTTATTGTCAGTTACGATGGATGAAAAACTTGAAGGATCAGTTCGTATTCCGGTTGCCAAACTGGACTCTGTAAATACCGCATATGATGAGGATTTTGGCGGCTTGTTGATCTTAGAACAAAGCGGACAGAGCCTTGTCCTGGTTCCAACGGGAACTGACGGCAAATTGCAGCCATCTATGCTGACCCGGCAAAATATTCAATCTTGGAGATTGAAAAAGCCAAAGGGCATGACCGTGGATCATACCGGAAAACAGATATTTATTTTGGATTTGTCCGGGCCGAGTATAATTAAAATCACGCCAGCAGGCAGCAAGGGGTTGGAGAATGCATCTATTACAACGGTGGATCTTCGGCAACTTGGCATCTTAAAGCCCCATGGGCTGGCCTTTGATTCGGCAACCGGTCATCTTCACCTTTTTAGTCAAGATAACCAGACGCTATATGAAATAGCGCAGTCCGGAGAGATTGTAGCCACCCGCAACTTATCAACTTTTAAACTCACTAACCTGAAAGCTTTGGTTTTTGCGCCAAGCTTTGATCAGACTGATAATCCGCAGCAAACAAGTCTTTATCTGGCAGACAGTAGCCGTATCATTGAGTTGTCCTTATACGAACCGGTTGTTATGGCTGCAAGTACGTTTAGTTCAGTGCTGTACCATACCATCGACACTTCTAGTTTAACACCGCCGAGTCCTGATCCATGCGGCATCGAATATTTACCATCATCAAATACGCTTTTATTTTGTGATTCCGAAGTGGATGAAATGACCAATCTATGGGCAAACGCGAACCTATTTGAAACCACGCTTAGCGGTACAATCGTTAGAACTTCTAATATAAGATCTTTTACCAAAGAACCAACGGGCATTGCCTATAACCCTGCCAACGGGCATATGTTTATTTCGGAGGACGATGGGCATAGAATATTTGAGGTGGCACCCGGCAAGGATGGTTTTTTTGGCACTTCAGACGACACCCGTTCAGTGTTTATGACCTCATATTTTGGCTCGAACGATCCTGAAGGAGTGGCATTTGATTCTTCGTCCAACACCCTTTTTATCGTTGATGGTGTCAATGAAGAAGTTTATCTAATTAAGCCGGGTATCAATGGCCAGTTCGATGGTGTACCGCCATATGGTGATGATCTTGTGACAAACTTTGACACTACAATTTTAGGAGTACACGATCCAGAAGGAATTGGCTTCTGCCCAGCTACAGGCCATTTGTACATTTCAGACACAGCATCGAGGACTGTTGTGGCAGAGGTTACCGTAGCCGGTACTTTGGAACAAACGATTGATATCTCTGCAGCTTCAGCCCGAAAACTTTCGGGGATAGGCTTCGGACCGAGCAGTACCGATCCGGCATCTGTGGCTATGTATGTAACTGATCGCGGTGTAGATAACAATGTGGATCCAAATGAAAACGACGGAAAAATATATGAGTTATCCATACCAACGAACAACAATGCGCCAACCGTGAGTATAATCGGTCCTGTAAACGGAGCCTCTTATATGAGTGGCGACGCCATAAACTTCAGCGGAAGCGCCAGTGATACGGAGGATGGGAACCTGAGTGCGAGTATGACATGGACCTCATCGATTGATGGTTTAATCGGAAATGGCAGTTCATTTAACGTTAGCAATTTGACTATCGGTACTCATACCATAACAACCACAGTATCCGACAGCAACGGAGTGAGCAGTTCAGCGAGTGTTACTGTATCAGTAGACCCCATACCCCAGATTAGCAAGTTTACGCCAACCGACGATGCAAAGGTTAGCAGTATAAATCCGAATAAAAACTACGGCTCAATAACTACATTGGAAGTGCGTAAAAGCACATATACGCTCCATAGCTATCTTAAGTTCAATGTAACCGGATTAAGCGGTACGATGAAGAACGCTAAGATAAGGGTATATTCTGTTGCAAGCAGTAGAGATGGAGGTTCTATCTATGCTGTATCCAACAATTACAATGGAACCAGTATTCCCTGGTTGGAAAGTGGATTAACTTACAATAATGCCCCGAGTATAATAGGGGAGCCTTTGAGTACAAAGACGAAGGTAACAATTGATTCCTGGGTTGATTATGATGTGACAGCAGCGATTACAGGCAATGGAGAGTACAGCTTTGCTTTAGCAAACATTTCATCCCAGTATACCAAATATAATTCCAGTGAAGCTAGCCTCAACCTACCTGAACTGGTAATCGAGATGGAGTAGCAGGGATATTGTTAATATGTAGTTAACGATATTATGAAGGAAGAGTCCCTAAGGGCTCTTCTTTTTGTGCCGAACAAAAAAATGATTTATTGATTCTTGTATAGATTGGACTGGAATAAGATTACATAGGAGAGCGTTTGTCCAGATGTTTTTCTCCGAAGATCAATCAACGGAAATGGAGAATGATTAATGATTATGTATGACATAACATTTAAAACGTTATCCCCCCGATCTCAAAAGCCATTAAGTATTGAACGTCCGCTCAACATCACCGTAGCGGGGACGGGTTATGTTGGCTTGGTTTCAGGGGTATGTATGGCCCATAGAGGACATAACGTCACTTGTGTAGATATTAATGAGAAAAAAATAACAATGCTGCAACGGGGAACATCTCCAATTTACGAACAAGATTTACAGGAATTGATGTACCTTAATGAAGCGAGATTAACTTTTACGACAGACTATAAATCTGCTTACAAAAATGCAGATGCCATTTTTGTTGGTGTAGGAACCCCTGAACAGCCTGATGGTTCTGCTAACTTAGTATACATAGCAACAGTTGCAAGACAAATTGCGGAAACGGTAGAAAAGGACTGCCTCGTAGTGGTGAAATCCACAGTTCCCGTGGGTACCAATGATAAAGTCGAGAAGTTTATTCAGGATTTTTTAGCAAATGATGTAGAAGTACAAGTCGCATCAAATCCAGAATTCTTAGCTCAAGGCACGGCAGTACGCGACACGCTTGAGGCGGCTAGGATTATTATCGGCACAAATAGCCAAAAAGCCAGGGATACGCTTATAACAATCTATGAGCCGTTTGGCTTGCCGATCGTATCCGTGTCAAGACGCTCTGCTGAGATGATTAAATACGCCGCCAATGATTTTCTAGCATTAAAAATATCCTATATGAATGATATTGCAAACCTTTGTGAACTGGTCGGCGCCGATATTGAAGAAGTCGCCAGAGGGATGGGGTATGACAGCCGGATTGGCAGTAGATTCCTAAATGCGGGTATTGGATATGGCGGGAGTTGCTTCCCAAAAGATACGAAAGCACTAGATTATCTGGCAACTTTGCATGGGTATAACATTAGAACAGTTAAGGCTGCTATCGATGTCAATAACGATCAAAAACTCCTTCTGTATAAGAAGGCTTGTCAGCGGCTTATCACCTTTAATGGTTTGAAAGTAGCAGTATTAGGGCTAACCTTTAAGCCCGGGACTGATGATTTAAGAGAAGCCCCATCGCTAGCAAATGTACCTTTATTATTAACGCAAGGGGCGGATATTTATGCCTATGATCCGGTTGGTACGGAGAACTTTAAAAGACAATTTTTTAACACGGGTTTAGAACAAGAAGTGAAGTATGGCAAGAAAAGCATACATTATGTAAGGACAGCTGAAGAAGCACTGGATAGTGCAAATGTCTGCTTTATATTTACCGAATGGGAAGAAATTAAAGCACTGGAGCCGGGAGACTATAAGAAGCTCATGCGTACACCTCTTGTTTATGATGGCCGGAATATTTACGATGTAAATGAGATGAGAGAAAGCGGCGTTGAATACTATTCGATTGGCAGAAAATAATGGTATTAAGTGAGGATATTAGTTAGGAAAGCTATCTATCTATTATAAAAGGAGAAGTTGATGACCATGATAGAAGGATATAAGGAATTAGACCCGAGTAAACTTTATTTAATTACCGGCAGCGCCGGATTCATTGGTTTTTTCTTATCTAAGAAGCTTTTGGAACAAGGATGCAGAGTCGTTGGCATTGATAATATGAACGACTACTATGATGTGAATTTAAAGGAGAGCCGACTTAAGCTATTAGAAGAACAAGAACAGTACACTTTTATAAAAGAGGATATCTCAGATGGAGAAACCCTTAAGGAGGTCTTTGAAGAGTATAAGCCCGAGATTGTGGTGAATTTAGCAGCACAGGCGGGAGTACGATATTCTATTAAGAACCCGGATGCATATATTCAGAGTAATATTATTGGTTTCTATAATATTTTGGAAGCCTGTCGTCACAATCCTGTCCAACACTTAGTCTATGCATCGTCAAGTTCAGTCTATGGCGCTAATATGAAAGTGCCGTTTTCAACAGAGGATAAAGTAGACAATCCTGTTTCTCTCTATGCTGCATCGAAGAAATCCAATGAATTAATGGCGCATAGCTATAGCCAATTGTATAGCATACCTTCTACCGGCTTGCGGTTCTTTACTGTATACGGCCCGATGGGAAGACCGGACATGGCCTATTATGCTTTTACTCAGAAGATATTTAATGGCGAGGCCATTAAGGTATTTAACTACGGGAATTGTTATCGAGACTTCACCTATATCGATGATATTATAGAATCAATGATGAGGATACTTTGTAATCCGCCAGCTAAGAGAGTAGATAAAGACAGCATCCTCGATGGGTTACAATACGCAGTTTACAATATTGGTAATAATCGGCCGGAACAATTGATGGATTATATCGCTGCTTTAGAGAAGGCGTTGAGTAAAGCGGTCAGTCGAGAGATTGTTGCGAAGAAAGAGCTCCTTCCAATGCAACCTGGAGATGTAAAGGCCACGTATAGCGACAGTACACCCCTAGAGAGGGATTTTGAGTTTAAGCCGAGTACAACTATCGAGGAAGGGCTGCAACGGTTTGCGGATTGGTATGTTGATTATTATCGGATATCCTAATTTCTTGGAAGGATTGACAACAGCAAACTAGACAGATCCGTTAGAAAAAAGACATGAGGAGATTTCTAGAGATAATGGAATAAATGAGTTATTTGAAAAATACGTTTTAGCATAAGAGTTAATTTAGGAGGGATTTAATTGAACGCAATATTACTGCCAGGAGATTTTGTCCGGGAATCCCTGGAATTACACCTCTTTTTTGGACGAATTATGAAAGAGCACTCCATATTTCTCGAAGCTGGTTTTGTGGCGAAGGATGCAGCATTCGCGCGGCAAGCGGATATGTTTAAGACCCAATTTGCTGAATTATTAAGGGAAGCTGTTTTTTTGGCAAACGGGGTTATCAGTGAAGAAACATTAAGCTCAGGGGAATCAATAACAGATAAAACGCTACGAGCAGAACAAATTACTGAGGAACTATCCGGTATTGCTATTGAATCAGTTATTACGAATGAAGAATTCGGACTAACCCCTAATACCGGAATAAATCCAGCACAACTGGAGGCACAAGTCACTGTCTTAAATCAGAAAGCCATTAGTTTGACCAATGCATTGGTCCAGTTTAAAACCAACATACTTAACGGAATGCTTCAATGTAAATTGTTCACTTTTAATTTTCCTTTATTAATAATCCATATCCGAAGAGAAGCCTTATTTTACATAAATCATTTAGAACGGTTGCAACGGCACATGGCAATTGATTTTGTTCAGGAGGCTATTGAAGAAGAAAAATTTTGGAATAGGCAAATGGCGGAGCATGCACAGTTTATTCGTCACTTATTAGATCCAACTGAATCTAGCCTAATAGTCAAAGCAGAGGGCTTTGATAGGGAATTTCATTCACTTGAGCAAAGAGTACCAGCAGCCCAAAAAAAGACAGACATAGGACGTCTGACACGGGAAACTATTACGGCAACCCGAGCATTAAGGGATTTTAAAGCAGCAGGTACAGAAGGGCTACTAACATGTAAGATAAAATCAATAATCATTCCACTCTTAGCAGATCATGTATTAAGAGAAGCCAATCATTACCTTAGAATATTAAACAGGTCAAAACGGGATTTACAATTATAACACCTTAGATTATTTCTATCATTTCAAAATAGACAGCATATTTGAATCAATAGAATGGAATTGGGATACTGTTCTAAGCTAAAATACAAAATCGGGGTTTGATCCCGTTTGTTTTTTTATGGACAAATTATCGTCAACTAATTCATGTGTTTTTAGCAAATGATATCTTTACTTGTATAGACGAGTAAATGAAATAAGAAAATTATTTCAGCATTGCAGAACTAAACAAAAAAATTCAAGGAGGATGATTGAAAGTGGTGGATTTGAAAGTCCTGACTCAAGCGATGTCCGATTTGGACGAAGACGTGTTAAACAAGGCGATTGATGAAGTACTAAGCAAAGAAAACAATGCAGCAGAAGTTCAAGAAGTTGTTAAAGCCTGTCAGCAAGGTATGACGCTCGTAGGTGAGCGTTATGATTCGGGCGAATATTTTATCGGGGACCTGGTCTTTGCCGGGGAAGTGTTACAAAGCGTAATGGACAAGCTCAAACCGGCTTTAAGTGCAGGGTCCTCAGCAAAAGGCGGAAAAATTGTCCTGGCTACCGTTTTCGGAGATCTTCATGACATAGGTAAAAATATTTTTAGATCCATGGTTGAGGCCGCAGGTTTCGAGGTGATTGACCTGGGGATTAATGTTCCGGTTAGCCAGATCGTGGACAAGGTAAAAGAGGTTAACCCTGATATTGTCGGATTAAGCGGTGTACTGACCTTGGCGCTGGACAGCATGAAAGAAACAGTTGACGGTCTTGCTGAAGCAGGCCTTAGAAATTCAGTCAAGGTAATTATCGGCGGAGTACCGGTTAATGAGGTTGTTTGTAAAAGCATAGGAGCCGATGGTTTCTCGACTAACGCTGCTGAAGGCGTAAAAATATGCCAGAGATGGGTGGGTTGATCAATGAGTGAAGTTGTGAATCTATATCAAGAGCGTCTGGACCGGGTTTATAAAACCTTGAGGCTGGAACAAGCAGACCGCGTTCCGGTGTTAGGCACTTATGGTACCTGGAGTGCCTATTATGCAGGATATACCGATTCTGAAACCAATTGGGACACAGATAAATGCGGGAAAGCAATGATGAAAGTGGCGAATGATATTCCGTTGGATATGCTTCATCAGCCCTTTTCCAGACCTGGCGGCGTGTATCAGGCGTTGGGGAGCAGTTCATTCCATTATTTAAGTGACAGCAATATCGTTCAGTATTCCGATGAGGGTGCGAAAATAATGAAAGATGATGAATATTCCGAATTTACTAAAAATCCATTCAGGTTTTTGGTAGAAAAGGTTTTGCCGCGAAAATATGCCGAACTGGCCAAAGACTCCCCGATGAAGGATTTGGCATTTGCCAAAGGCGCCATGAAGTTCGGAATGTTTGGCGCCCAGAAGGGAGCCATTAAGGGTTCGCTTGCCGCACAAGGAATGCCTGTGTTATTTGACGGTATTATTTTACACCCGATGGATTGGATTGCCGATTTCTTCCGGGGCATTAAAAACACATTTATGGATATCCGCCGTCGTCCGGTTGAGCTCGCTGAAGCCATCCAAGCGTTTACACCGTTGGTCATCAGACTCGGTATGGGTCAGGTACACATGGGACCGCCGAGTCCAAATCCCAAAGTTCTTCTTATGCCGCTGCATTTACCTACGATGCTCAAAACAGCGGATTTTGACAAGTATTACTGGCCGTCATTTAAAATGATTATGGAATTCTTCGTTGCCCATAATGTCTATGTCATACCGTTCTACGAAGGGGATTGGTCACGTTATTATAATCATCTTCAAGAACTGCCTGCCAAGAAAACAATGGGCTGGTTCGAACATGGCGATCCCAAAGAGCTTAAGGATAAACTCAAAGATACCATGTGTCTTATCGGAGTTTTCCCGGCGACTTTACTGCAGTATGGCACCAAGGAAGAGTGTATTGCCAAAGCGAAAGAATTATTGGATGATCTGGCGCCTGGCGGAGGATACATTTTTGGTACTGATAAAGAACTTATTGCGCCTCAGGATGCGAAAGCAGAAAATGTTATCGCCGTAAACAAGTTTGTCATGGAGTATGGTATTTATAAATAGGAGGTACCTCGCGATGGAAGAAAAGTTATTGATTTCTTGGAGTGATATCGTTAAGGAGCATCCGGAGCTCGCAGATAAAGATCCAGCAATGGGCATGAATTGGGATATCGGGCAGGAAATGATTTTTGCCTATGTCACTTTCCTGGCGCTTTTTTAAAACGAAGAAAATATATTACCACCCGGGAAATAGGAACAAGAATATCATATGAAGCAAAGGCTTAAAGCCAGGAGAATATCCTGGCTTTTTTATCCGGCCTTTTAGGTTATATTTTTGAACAGATCACGCGCCCCTAATTTTCATTTGTTTTTTTACTGATAATAATTTTGAAAATTTAAAATATATAAATTACCCCCTTAGTAAGCGCTAAGATTTTTTAAATTTTACCTATGATATATTAACTTGTATAGACAGCAAATTTTATTATCATAGACTAAAAAAATAGCTGTAAAAAACTTAAGGAGGATGGTTTGAAGTGGTAGATTCGAAAGTCCTGATTCAAGCGATGTCCGATTTGGACGAAGACGTGTTAAACAAGGCGATTGATGAAGTACTAAGCAAAGATGACAATGCCGCAGAAGTCCAAGAAATTGTTAAAGCCTGTCAGCAAGGTATGACGCTCGTAGGCGAGCGCTATGATTCAGGCGAGTACTTTATTGGGGATTTAGTCTTCGCCGGGGAAGTGCTGCAAAACGTCATGGACAAGCTCAAACCAGCTTTAGGCACAGGGTCCTCAGCAAAAGGCGGAAAAGTCGTCCTGGCTACTGTCTTCGGAGACCTTCATGATATCGGTAAAAATATTTTCAGGTCCATGGTAGAAGCCGCGGGTTTCGAAGTGATCGACCTGGGGATCAATGTTCCGGTTAACCAGATCGTGGACAAGGTAAAAGAGGTAAACCCGGATATTGTCGGATTAAGCGGCGTACTGACTTTGGCGCTGGACAGCATGAAAGAAACAGTTCACGGTCTTGCTGAAGCAGGCCTTAGAAATTCAGTCAAGGTGATTATCGGTGGCGTACCGGTTAATGAGGTTGTTTGTAAAAGCATAGGAGCCGATGGTTTCTCCACAAACGCAGCTGAAGGTGTCAAAATATGCCAGAGATGGGTGGGTTGAGCAATGAGTGAAGTTGCGAATCTGTATCAAGAACGTTTAGACCGAGTATTCAAAGCCTTTAATCTGGAGCAGCCGGACCGTGTACCGGTACTGGGTACTTATGGGTCTTGGTGCGCCGAGTTTGCAGGGTATACGGATGCAGAAACCAACTGGGATATAGAAAAAGGCGGCAAAGCCATGATGAAAGTAGCCAGCGAAATCCCGCTGGACATGGTTCATAACTACTTTGGCAGGCCTGGCGGCGTTTATCAGGCGTTGGGGAGCAAGGCATTTCATTATCTGAGTGACAGTACTGTCGCTCAGTATTCGGATGAGCATGCCCAAATCATGACAGCTGATGAATATCCGGAGTTTGCCAAAGATCCGTTCAGGTTTTTAGTAGAAAAGATCTTGCCGCGGAAATATGCCGAACTGGCCAAACCTTCACCGATAAAAGACTTAGCATTTGCCAAAGGCGCTATGAAATTCGGCATGTTTGGGGCACAATCTGGGGGTATTGTAGGCGCGCTTGCCACGCAATACGGAATGCCTATGCTATTTGACGGTGTTATTTTACACCCGATGGATTGGATTGCTGATTTCTTCCGGGGCATTAAAAATGCCTTCATGGATATCCGCCGTTGTCCCAATGACTTTTTGGCGGCTATTGAGGCATTTACGCCGTTGATTATCAGGCTTGGTATGGGTCAGGCTCTTATGACGCCGCCGAGGCAATATCCGAAGGTTCTGGAATTACCGATTCATTTGCCCACAATGTTGAAAACTTCTGATTTTGATAAGTTCTTCTGGCCGGCGTTTAAAACGATTATGGAGTTTTTTGCTTCCCAGAACATCAATGTCGTACCAATTTATGAAGGCGATTGGTCTCGTTATTACGATCACCTACAAGAGCTGCCTGCCAAGAAATCCATGGGTTGGTTTGAATACGGCGATCCGAAAGTAATCAAAGAGAAACTCAAGGATATCATGTGTATTTCCGGGCTTTATCCTGCGACCTTGCTGCAATTTGGCACGAAGGAAGAATGTATCGCCAAGGCCAAAGAATTAGTGGATATTCTGGCCCCGGGCGGCGGATATGTATTTGGTACGGATAAGGAACTGATTACAGGTAAAGCGGAAAACATCATCGCCGTAAACAAGTTTGTCATGGAGTATGGTGTTTATAAATAGGAGGTGCTTCACGATGGAAGAACAATTGTTGATTTCTTGGAGTGATATCGTTAAAGAGCATCCGGAACTCGCAGATAAAGATCCTGCGATGGCTATGAGCTGGGATATTGGACAGGAAATGATCTTTGCCTATGTAACTTTCCTGGCGCTCTTTTAAAACAAAGGAATAAGGAACTAAATATAAATTAAGCAAAAGTAAGTAAGACAACCGGGTTTGGTCCCGGTTGTCTTTTGTTCACTTTGCATAATTGAGGAGTAAAGTGAAAGAGAAATTCCAATTTACTCTGAGAATGTCTCAAGAAATTTTTTGGTTACCTTAGACAAATATCTGTCCTTTACCCATACCACTGCAGGTTCCTTTTCAAGGAAAGATTCCTTAATATGTAGAATTTTTATCTTGTCATAAAAAACAGGGTTGATGCTGAATTTGGGGACTAAGGTCAACCCAACTCCCAAAGTAACCAAAGTCAGCAGTGTAGAAATATCAGGGCAATCGAATATTACATCAGGCATTAAGCCGTACGCATTAAACTTTTCGAGGATTTCCTCATATAAACCTCTTCCCTCAATTCTTCTCAATAGAAGGAGAGGATAGGTAACAATATCTTGTAAGCTTATAGTATCCTCAGGAAAAAACATGTTCCAGTCTGATGGTATTACAACCACAAACGGCTCTTTGGGCAAACGTAGGGCCTTAATTTCTTTGGATTTAACGGGAAGTAATAGCAAAGCAACTTCAATTGATCTTTTCTCCAACATTTCTTCAAGAAAACGCGAATCGCCCAGCAATAATTTAAAATAAAGTTTTGGATATTGATCCTGAAGGAGCTTAATTCGGCCAGGCAGTAAGGAAACGCAAGTTGACGACGCGCCAATGAGTAGCGTTCCTCGAATTCCATCTCTGAATTCTTTGACTTCTTTTTTAGTATCTTCCATTAAATTCATCAATTCTACTGCGCGTTGATACAACAATATTCCAGCCTCAGTCATTTCCCAACGTTTGGAGTCTCTGATAATTAACGTCGTTCCCAGCTCATCTTCGAGCTGCTTGAGTTGTTGGCTCAGAGGGGGCTGGGCCATATTCAAAGCCTTTGCTGCCAGTGTAATCTGTCCTTTTTCAACAATTGTCCGAAAGTAACGTAATTGACGTATATCCATGAGTACCCCTTTCTTGATTCGATACAAAAATCATATGCATATATCACTATATATATATTATACATATCAATGGTTTCCTGATAAACTAATTTTTAGAAAATACAAAAAATTATAGAAATGGTTCAAGAGGACAAATATCTTTGAGCCAAATAAATCAAGTATGAGAGGAGTTTATTTATGACGGAACAAACAGAAAAAGGATGGCAAAGCTACCATACGGTATGGGCAATGTTGTTTATTGGCTGGGTCGTATCATATGCTGATCGCGCATGTACTGGTCCGGTGGTGAGCTGGATGATTGCCAATAAGGTGGGTTTTTTGAGCGCTGCTGCAAACCCGTATGCCCTTGGCGGATTACTGGGAAGCTTATTTTTTGCCGGATACATGCTGACACAATTTCCTGGAGGATACTTCGGAGACAAATTTGGTTATCGCACAATCATTGTTATTAGTATCTTCTGGGCGGGAATTACAACACTTTTAACCGGTTTGATTGGCGGCTTGATGGTTTTTGTTGCTTTACGTGTATTAACCGGGTTAGGCGAAGGCGTTCTTTATTCAAATGACCGCTCCTTGGTTGCCCAGGTGACTCCCCCTAAGAAGCTTGGTTTAGGAATGGGTGTCGTTATGGCCGGGCTTACTGTGGGGCTGTCGGCGGCTTTGGTTGGAACAATATATTTGATAAATGCGGGTAAGTCTGTTTTAGGTCAAAATGCATGGAAAATGCCGTTTATCGTTCTGGGGATAGTTACCATTGTCGTGGCTATAATCATGCGGATTGCTTTAAAGCCGAAAGATAAAAGCGTTTCTGAAAATTACATGAAGGCCATAATCAATTTATCTAAATATTCCATAGTTTTCTTGATTGTCATTATGGCTATTTATTTTGCGGCAAATACGGTAGGATTAAGTGATATAATGATTGCTGTCATTTTATCCTTCTTGGCCATTGTATTTTTAGGCTATATTGTCGTTACTAAAGGCGGCGAGGTTGGCCCTGTACTAAAGGATAGAAACCTTATTCTTATCTACCTTGTACACATCCCCTTATTATGGCATCTCTGGTTTTATAGTTTTTGGGGCGGTGCCATTGTCAAAGATTTTGGTGGCGGAACGCTCACTGCGGCGCTTCTTGTTATATCATTTAATGCCATTGCCGGAGTCATCGGTTTTCCTTTGGGCGGCAAAATATCCGATATGGTTTCCCATAAACCCAATGGCCGCCGCAATACATTTATCGTCATGTTGGCGCTAATGACATTATTTATTTTTATCTTCACAGCCTATGTAACGACCGGTGGAAAAGATATGGTTATTCAATCCATTATACTATTTCTTTCGGGTTTGATTTACTTCGCTTTATGTCCGGTCGGACACGCCCTAGCTTCAGAGAACGCACCGGCCAATTTACGTGGCGCAGCTTTCGGCACATTGAATCTTGTTTCTGAGATCGGTGCTATTTTGGCTCCGGTAGTCTCCGGTGTGCTTCGCGGAAGCTCAGGAAATTGGGGGTCAGCTTTGATTTTAGATGGTATTTTAATGGGTGTAGCTTGTCTCTTGGTTATCGGCGTGCGTACTAAAATTTCTTCAAATAATGGGTTGGTGGGTTGATCAATGAGTGAAGTTGCGAATCTGTATCAAGAACGTCTAGAACGGGTATTCAAAGCCTTCAATCTGGAACAGCCAGACCGCGTACCTCTGCTTGGCACGTATGGTTCCTGGTGCGCCGAGTTTGCAGGGTATACCGATGCAGAAACAAACTGGGATATGGAAAAAGGCCGTAAAGCCATGATGAAAGTGGTCACTGAAATCCCGCTGGACATGGTTCATCGCTACTTTCCCAGGCCAGGCGGTGTTTATCAGGCATTAGGGAGCAAAGCATTTCATTATTTGAGTGACAGTACTGTCGCACAGTATTCGGATGAGCATGCCCAAATCATGACAGCCGATGAATATCCGGAGTTTGCCAAAGATCCGTTCAAGTTTTTGGTAGAAAAAATCTTGCCCAGGAAATACGCCGAACTGGCCAAACCTTCACCGGTAAAAGAACTGGCATTGGCTAAAGGCGCTATGAAATTCGGTATGTTTGGGGCGCAATCCGGAGCTATTGTCGGTGCAATGGCCGGTCAATACGGAATGCCCAAACTTGTTGATGCTACGATTATCCACTCGATGGATTGGATTGCTGATTTCTTCCGGGGCATTAAAAACGCCTTCATGGATATCCGACGTTGTCCCGGGGAACTTTTAGCAGCAATAGAGGCGTTTACACCGTTGGTCATCAGGTTTGGCATGAGCCAGCTTAACATGGTTCCACCGAAACAATATCCCAAAGTTGTTTATATACCGATGCATTTACCAACGATGTTGAAAACATCGGACTTTAACAAGTTTTACTGGCCGTCCTTTAAAAAGATCATGGAGTTTTTTGCTTCCCAGGATATCAATGTCGTTCCAATTTATGAAGGCGATTGGTCTCGTTATTACGATCACCTACAAGAGCTGCCTGCCAAGAAATCCATGGGTTGGTTCGAATACGGGAACCCTAAAGAGATCAAGGATAAACTCGGAGATACCATGTGTATTTCGGGACTTTATCCGGCAACTTTACTGCAATTTGGTACGAAAGAAGAATGTATCGCCAAGGCCAAAGAATTAGTAGACATTCTGGCACCAGGCGGCGGATATGTATTTTGTACCGATAAGGAAATCATCACAGGCAAGGCGGAGAATATCATCGCAGTAAACAAGTTTGTCAAGGAGTATGGTATTTATTGATAGGAGGCGCTTCATGGTAGAAGAAAAATTGTTGATATCCTGGAGTGATATTGTTAAACAACATCCGGAACTCGCAGATAACGATCCTGCGATAGGTATAAATTGGGATATCGGACAGGAAATGGTTTTTGTTTATGTAACTTTCCTGGCGCTGTTTTAAAACAAAGAAAATACGGAAGAATTAAAAGACAATCGGATTTGATCCCGGTTGTCTTTTGTTCACCTGCATAATTGAGAATAGGTGCAGTAATGGACTTGTTAAGTAACGTAAACCATGTGGTTACAAAAAAATGTTGCAACTATATAATAGAAATGCTTTTTAGGCTGCTACCTCAGAGAAGATATATAACTAACCGGGCCACCATGTCAAAACAATTTGAACGGTAGCATTACGGATGGCATAAAAAATTTAACGCGAATTAAACAATAAAAGAAGTTAATATTGTATAATATATGCGCTATTGTTAAATTCTTAAGATAGTAAAAGACTTAACAGCCGTATTCAGTCTACCATAAAACATTCAGTAAAATATTTAATGTATGTAAACATTTAAAACATTTTTATACAAAATAAAGTGAGGAAAGGGGAGATGGGCATTTAACCAGCATATTGCCCGGCGGTTGAAAAAATGACGGGGGGAAGACGAGTATGGAAGAAGATCTTAAAAAATTGGAAGTAGTAGTTCCCGATACATTCTTTCCAGTTGAGAAACTAGTTAAGTATACTCATTTAGGGTCTGTAAAAACTTATCCGAAAGGAAGTACGGTTGTTTTTCCGGGAGATAGAATGCTAACTCTAGGTTATGTCATTTATGGAAGGCTTAAAATCAATTTGTTCATTGAGGATGAACGGGAAAAATTGATGTATTTTGCTGGGAAGTATTGTATATTGAGTCTTTTATTCACAGAGTTCAGTGGCATCTATGCTGTTGCCACTGAAGACAGCCAAGTTTGTTTTTTTACAGAGCAACAAATCAGACAAATCTTTTATATAGATGATGATATTGTAATTGATGTTCTTAAGAACTATCAATCCAAAATAAACTATTATGTTAAACAAGTAACCGAGATGGATTATTTTAATCCTACTGTCAGAGTTGTAAGGTTGCTTTACAAACTTTGCCTCGCCAGTGGCATCGAAGTGAATGATTGTATAGAAATCAATATTGACCTATCGATGAAAGATATATCGGAGATTACGGGGACGCATTATGTAACAGTATCTAAGGTATTGGGATGGTTAAGAAGGCAGAATATCCTGGAAAAAAAGAAGAGCAAAATAATTATCCGTGATTTACCAAAGCTTTATATGCTGACACATGAAACACATGTTTTAGAAGTAGCGCATGAGAAAAGAATAAGATAATTGAAAAATAGGAAACAATAAAAATTAGTTATTTCTAATTATTTTAACAACAGGCAATTAAAGTTTTAAACCGGTTTAAAGCTTTAATTGCTTGTTGCTTTTATAATGTATCTGTAATGAACAAAATCTACTTCATTAACTGGGAAGGAGGTGAAAAATTATGAGCACATTTTTGATTTTTATCGCCGGCGTGTTATTTTTTGGAGGAATTATTTTCATTAAACCCCGTGCCAAGCGTGAATTAATGTGGAAAACGGTTCTGAACTGGAGCTTATTTGTACTATGGTATGCCATTACTTGGACTGGTATTTCCTTTGTTTACATTAATGCCAGTGTTGGCCACGTCAAAGCAACAAGTACGGCAATATTTTTATTCCTAGGGATTTCTGTGGTACTTGCGGTTGTTTTGGCTCGTCTGTTAGGTTTTATTGGCGTAAAAAAAGCAAGCAATGCAGTACAAGCTTAGAAAGGAGGTAATAGCATGGTAGAAAAAATAGAGCAAAAACAAAAATTAGGAATGAACCGCCGCAATTTTCTGAAAGCTGGAATGGCCGCAACAGCAATGGGGGTCATAGGAGCGATCAAGGCTCCTGCTAAAGTGGCGAATGCTGCTACCAGTAATGTTAATTATTCTGCCGGAGCAAAAGGGCAATGGTCAAAACTCCATCCCGAGCATAACTATGGCGGAGCTAGCGTCCGTTTTGCGGAAAATAATGATCAATGGCTAGGGACATCCAAGCTTGTTGGGACTGTAAAAAATACCAACGAGGCTGATATGGGGTTTAATTTGGCCCGGAGGGGGCTAATTAGTGATAGAGCCCATAGAGGAGTTTTTAATTTCGTTCCTAAACATCCTCAAGGAGGAGCAATAAGTGCGACTCTCGGTTTGGTTGCCTCAGAAGCTGCAGTAGACGGCAAACCGGCGCCTGAAAAATTACCGATTCCCGACCCTGAGCAAATGTCCCAGCATATTAGAGACCTTGCCTATTTTCTGAGAGCTGATGAGGTTGGTATTGGACAAATGCCTTCTTATGCCTACTATTCCCATAAAGTTAATCCCACAAAGAATTTGACTTACCAACCGGTAGAGGAATGTGTTTACCCAGTAACACAACGCTATCCCTATGTAATCGTCGTAATGGTTGACCAACATCTGGAGACTATGTTGGGATCCACCGGCTATGACGGAGTCAGTGCATCTCAATCTATGCGCAGTTATCATGCTACGGCGAATATTGCGGTTATTATTGCAAAATACATCAGAAGTCTCGGCTATAATGCTAGAGCCAACCATGCAGGAAACTATATGGCCGTCATGCCACCTCTAATATTAGCAGCGGGATTGGGCGAATTAACCAGAACGGGAGATTGCGCAGCACATCCCCGGCTAGGATTCCGCCTTAAAGTAGCCGCTGTTACCACAGATCTGCCACTGCTTCCCAATAAACCAATCGATTTTGGTATGTTGGATTTCTGCAGAGTATGTGGAAAATGCGCGGCTGAATGTCCATCCAAAGCCATCACGCATGACAAAGACCCAATTGAATATAACGGTTACTTACGTTGGAACAGCGACATGAAAAAGTGCACGGAATTCCGTGTATCCAATGAAGAAGGTTCTTCCTGCGGACGTTGCATGAAAGTCTGTCCCTGGAACTCCAAGGAAGATTCTTGGTTCCATGAAGCTGGGATGTGGATTGGAAGCAGAGGGCAAGCCAATTCAAAGCTTCTCAAGTCAATTGACGATATGTTCGGCTATGGTACTGAACAAATCGAGAAGTACAAGTGGTGGTTGGAGTGGCCGGAACTTTATAAGATACCTGCCAGTATCCCGGCTCCGGCCCCAACAGCTCCTCCTGCTCATTAAAATTATTTTTTCGTAATAGAACAATGCGCTCTAAGCGACGGGTTTTTAACCCGTCGCTTAAATTTTTATTCCATTACGGGAGGAGACCTTCTTCCATGGCTTCTTCACATAATATTTTAACATGAAATGTTTTAGAGAAATTTAGTATGTGTAAAAAATAAAGCAAAAATCTTCTTTAAGGTTTGGCATTATTAATAAGAAAATATTGATGGAAATATTTTTAAAATTGTATCACTGGATATAGTCAATCATTTTAGCTGAAGTAAAATACAACTGAAATACTAATACCATTTAGGAGGAGATACTTACATGGGAAACAACTTAGACAGACGAAGTTTTTTAAAAGCTTCACTCATGGGTACCGTCGCCGCCGCTGTTGCAACGGCTGCGGTGGCAAAGGAAACATTTAATCCTTTAGTTGCCCAGGCGGCAGACATCGTAGCGCCTATTAAGGAAACTTCGGAATTTCCTTACACAGTCGATCCAAAGTATCAGCGTTTTCCGGGAAACAAGATTTATTATCAAAGAGTATTTGATACTGAAGAAAACAAGACGCCAATGAAATTTGTGCATGATGATGTTTCTGAAATTACAGGAAAAAAAGATACTGGGAAAGACCTTCCGCGGATTAACGCTGAGAAGCTTGGGATTAAAGGGCGTAATGCAACCGTTAGCGAAACGGGAGTAATTTATTTCTCTCAACATGATGGTACTGTTTTGCCGCTGCGCCAGAAAGAATTAGGCTGGCGCGCATTGGATGTAGCTTTGTGTACAGCGGCTTGGTCAGTGGAATATAATTACAACGGATTTACGGCGCCTGGTAGTGGTCCGGCAGGCGTGATTGCACATTATCCCATTAATCCCGAAACGAATGAAATGGCGAAAGAACCTGTGGTTATTCAAGGAATGTTTAATTGGGATAATTCCAAAGCTGAAGAAAGGCGGAGTCAGGGACGGCAATGGAAATTCAATTCTGCGGACGAGGCTAGTCTGATTATGAAAAAGGCAGCCCGCTTTCTGGGAGCGGATTTAGCCGGTATTGCGCCCTATGACGATCGCTGGACTTATGCCAACTGGAGCAGACCAAAGTCCCGACCGTTTAAAATGCCTAATGGCAGAACTGTATATGCTCCGTTTAATATCGAAAAATTTCTTGGAAATCGGGAAGTGGAGGTTTTCGGGCTAAGCGTTTTTGAAGCAGACTGGGAAAAGTATGCCGGCTTCCAACCAAAATCCGTAATTGCCATGGCTTTCGAAATGGATTACGAAGCATACCGCACAGCGCCGTCGCTCCTTCACGGCGCTGCAACGGGCAAAGCTTACTCGAACATGGGAGAAGTAGCCTATAAGCTTGCAACGTTTTTAAGAGAGATAGGGTACAATGCGATTCCGTCGGGAAATGACACCGGACTGAGCGTTCCAATTGCAGTTCAAGCCGGTCTCGGAGAGGCCGGAAGAAACGGGTTGCTTATTACTCAAAAATTCGGCCCCCGGGTGCGTATCGCTAAAGTTTATACGGATTTGGAACTAATTCCTGACAAGCCAAAAAGTTTCGGAGTCCGTGAGTTCTGCCGCTTATGTAAGAAATGCGCGGACGGTTGCCCGGCTCAAGCTATTTCTCACGAGAAAGAAGCAAAGGTTTTGCAACCGGAGGATTGTGGTCCGTCTGAGGTTCCTTACACATCAAAATGGCACGTCGACGCTCAACGTTGTAACTCTTTCTGGGCTTATAACGGGGATTGCGGAAACTGTATCTCGGTCTGTTCATGGAATAAAATAGAACAATGGAATCATAACGTGGCTAGAATTGCCACCCAAATTCCTTTGGTTCAAGATGCAGCCCGTAAGTTTGACGAGTGGTTTGGCTACAATGGCCCGGTAGACCCTGAAGACAGGATTGAGTCCGGCTATGTTGCGAATATGGTCAAAGATTTCTGGAAGGACACCGAACCGACAAAATAAAGGAGGGAACCTAATATGACAACAATTTCTGGTGTAATCGTATGGGTCATTCTTGGCATGTTGTTATTACTTATTCAATACGGCATTTGGCAGTATTTGAAGAGGAAAGGAAGAAACACGATTGGTCTGCAAATCGGTGGTTTTATTGCGAACTTCTTATTAATATTTACTTTGGCTTGGGCATATTCCAGTCTGATGGAGCGTGAATATCAAGCGATCGCAATGGGTTTTCTCTTCTTTGGTGGCGCAACGCTGGTTCCGGCTGTAATTACGTATAGATTATCGAATCGTTCGCTAAAGAAGAGCAAAGAGAATTCTGTAACCACCTCAGTCTAGATAAATGAAGGAATAAAATGTTTTAAATACGCCAGCCACTTGTCCATTTAGCTTTGGCATTAGTGGCTCGCGTACTTTATTACGTCTATAGTGTGTTTATTCTCAATACAGCGAAGGATGAAAAAAGATGGCTAGTAAAAAGAGAGACCTGGAGTCCTGCTATTTGATCGTACTTTTCATAACTGCGATAGCGTCGATCTTTTACGGTATCTTTTGGACGAGTAAAACAATTGATTACGAGGCGGTTATTCAGCAGAAAATTCCTGGTGTTACATCTATTGAGAAAATCATTGGAACCCAACGTGCTTATCAAGTTGATGCTGCAGGAGAGAAGTATTATGCCGTTTGTGACTCCGCAGTAGGATATCAATCCCGCATCGAAGCCATGACCATCGTCAACCAAGAAGGTTTAGTGGAAAAAGTAATTGTCACCCAGCAGGGAGAGACCCCCATCTTCTTTGCAAGACTCTATACCGGAAAATTGTTTGATCAATTTAAGAACCTTTCCGTCAAAGAACCCATTTATTTAGGAGGGGCCTCAGGATATTCCGGTTATCTGGACCAAAGACAAACCAATAATTACATTGACCGGGTAACCGGTTCCACGGTATCGTCTCATGCTGTAGCCGAGGCAGTTAACAAAGGGACGGCCTATGTAGCATCCAAATTCTTCAATACGCGCTGGAGCAATCCTTATGACACTTACCAATTTAACCGGCAGGATTTCGCGATGATGACGATCTATATCATCGCGCTCGCAGCAACTTTCATCAAGAAACTTGTGCGGTTCCGGGTTTGGATACTTTTAGCAGCATTTGGTGTTATGGGATTTTTCGTAAAAGAATTTGTGGCAGCCAGCAATTTGTTCTCATTAATAACGCTGCAAATACCCGGCTTAACCAATGTAGGATGGTACGTGCTTATAGGTGGATCTTTGGGCTTCATTGTTCTCTTAGGTAAGAATAGTTACTGTGCATGGATTTGCCCTTTCGGAGCAGTCCAGGAGGTCATTAATAAAGCTGCAGGTTTTAAATCCCTGGGGATTTCCCCGCAAGTCACCAAGAGATTGAAGCTGGCTGCGCCGACCATCCTATGGGCTGCCATCATACTTGGAACCTTCTTAGGAGACTATGGAACATTGGATTACCAGCCGTTCAGTGCATTCTTCCTGTTTAAAGCCGTATGGGTCATGTGGTTAATGCTGCCGGTATTTATTTTCATCAGTCTGTTTATCAGCCGGTTTTATTGTCAATTCTTCTGTCCAGTCGGCTTTATACTCAACTTACTCAATCGTTGGCGGAATAACGGGGTGAGAGTATGGAAACAAATATGGAATCGAATAGGGAACCAAAGATGGAACCAAAGATGGAACCAAGGGAAAAGCAACAAAACCTGAAAATAAAAGATCTGTTATTTATAGCTTTAATACTGATACTGGGAGCAGCTCACATCGTCGTAATGCTCCAATCAGTAGGCATTATCCGGGCAGACCGTTAAAAATTTCCGGAAGGGGAGGAAGTCTCAAATGGCAGTCAACATGGAAGTTAGAAACGAAATGAAACAATTCCAACTTGGACAATACAAAGGATTAAACGTCGATCGTTTTGATGTCTGCGTCAAAGAAGAAGAACTTAATGAAGCACTCAATTACGTTAAAAATTCTTTGGACGAAATCCAGGTCGAAAAAAACGATGAACCGATTGAAACCGGAGACTATGTCATCGTAAATTTTGAAGGAACGGAAAATGGCAAGACAGTCCCAAAATTTAGGGAGAGAGGCTTTAAGTTCAGAGTGGGTGATGAAAACTTTATAGAGGAATTCTCCACCAACCTGCTTGGTAAGAAGACGGGTGAAACGGTGATATTTCAAACGACGGTACTGCCTGATTTACTGGAATACCAAGCCTTATGGGGAAAACAAATTACTTTTTCCGTCGAGATTGTAAAAGTATATCGTATGAAAGAGCCGGAGTTAACTGACGATATTGTCCGGGAAATTGATCCCCAAGCAGAAACGTTACAGGAATTTGAAATCATACTAAAGAATAAAATTCTTCAGGAAAAAGTAAATAAAGCACAAATCGCTAATATGAGTAAAGTAATTGGGGCAATAGCTGAGAACTGCAAATATGAATTCGAGCAGGAAATATTAGTCGAAGCAGCGGAGGATTTGTATCGAAAGTTTGTTGAGGAGCTTAAGGCCGTTTACAACATGGAACTCATTGTTTACTTAATCCAAAGGAAGCTATCATCTGATGAGCTGCTGAACGAGTGTAAGGAAGAAGCTTCAAGAAGAATTCTTGGAGAGAAAATTTTAGATGCAGTGATCAAGGCAGAAGGAA
Source organism: Dehalobacter sp. TBBPA1 (assembly GCF_040931655.1). Lineage (NCBI taxonomy): Bacteria > Bacillati > Bacillota > Clostridia > Eubacteriales > Desulfitobacteriaceae > Dehalobacter > Dehalobacter sp. TBBPA1. The sequence goes on from NZ_CP162385.1 coordinate 978,289, forward strand.
TTCAGCTTACGGATAAAGAAATGCTTCATGAGAAAGTCCGGCTGCAGAACCGTGAGAAAGCAGAGAAAGTAGAACTGTCAAGAGAAAACAATATACAAGATGTCCAATGCTTACGCAGAAAAGCGATGGATTTTTTGTTAGAGGCAAATCTAGCGCAATAATATCTTAGACCAAGATATAACGAGGTAATCAGTATGTATACAGTGAATTCTTGTACGTACTTGCAGTGGGTGGATCCGCCAGTTGTTGAAAGCGTGGTAAGTCATGCGACGAGTAAAGGAGTTAAAGTATCATATAAAAAAGGGACGACCATTCTGCACGAAGGCGAGTTGGTGCAGAATGCGCACTTTTTAGCCAAAGGCTGGGTTGCTTACTATGTCAACAATCTTCGTGGAGAGTCGAAAATTGCATGCCTGGTTGGTCCAAAAAGAGTATTCGGATTAGGTGAGGCATTTGATATGCTTCCAATTAATTCAAGTGTCAAAGCGATTGAAGATTGTGAGAACTATCTGGTTTCCAAGGCCGACCTGATAGAGTCAATGGCTGATAACTTAGAGGCAAGAATTGCAGTGATAAGCATTTTATACAACAGATTACGCTGTGTTATTGAAGGTGTCAACCTATTTTCTTCTTTGTTATCTCCGAAAGAAAGATTAATAAATTTTTTTGTATCGATGCTACAATCCTACGAATGTAAAAAACATGGAGATTGGTTTGAATTGCCTGTGAACTTATCTCACGAGCGGATAGGAGAAATTATCGGTGCCTCAAGGGTTACGGTATCTCGAATTATCAGTAAGTATAAAATCACAGGTAAACTAAAAAATTGTAAGAATAAACTTTATGTTCACAGGGAGCTGATACTCGAGGAATATGGAGAAATAGGAATTTAAGAAACGCATATCCTAGGGGAAAATATATGATATAGTGTCTAAAGCCAGGAGAAAGTCCTGGCTTATTTTGTGTAAGTGTCCAAAAATGCATTATGTACATTTATATTTTTTTAATATACAGACAAAACAAGATATTGTTTTGTCTGTAGAATCTTAAAATAAAAGAATATTAGCATATGTTAACAAAAAACTTACCATGCGCTAATAATTTTTTTTTTTTTAAAGTGTTATGATCTCGTTGACGATAGATTTCTCGCAAACCGTTCATCCGGTCAATTCAGATTTACAAACAGATGTATTTGTTTTGTAGTCGGTTGATTCAACGCAGGTGTAAGGTTTCTGAGAAATGCAAATTGTATGGAGGAGGTGAAAAAATGGGAACTTTCTTAGTTTTTTTAGGCGGGATTTTGTTTTTAGCCGGGATCATCTTTATTAAACCCCGGGCGAAAAAGGATCAGAAATGGAAAACTGTCCTTAACTGGTCATTGTACGTTATTTGGTATCTGATCACCGTCACCGGAATCTCTTTTGTTTATATTAATTCCATCGTAGGACATGTTAAAGCTACAAGTACTGCAATCTTTTTATTCTTAGGATTATCAGTTGTTCTCGCCGTTGTACTAGCCAGACTTTTAGGCTTTCTCGGTAAACAAAAACGTACAAATTCAAGCGTAGAAGTATAAAGAGGTGAAAAAAATGTCCAGGTTTTCCAATCATGAAGGAAAGCAACAACAGCCGAAATTACAGATGAACCGACGTAACTTTTTGAAAGCTGGTGCCGCTTCTGCTATTGGCATGGGGATTCTCGGAGCGGTAAACGCTTTGCCGGCAAAGGCTGCGGATGCAGTGACGAATGCTTCAGTGCCGCAGAACGGCGCAAAGTCCAAACTTCATCCCGTTATGGATTACGGCGGTGCTTCCGTCAAATTTGTTGAACACAATGACCAGTGGCTAGGCACATCGAAGCTTATTGGTACGGTCAAAAATACCCACGAAGGCGAGATGGGACTTGCTCTGGCTTGCCGCGGCAAACTTACGCCGGAAGCTCAAAGAGGGTACTATCACTTCCAATTTGTTATGAAGCACCCTTTAAATGCCGCTATTGGCGGGTTCGCGATGAATCTTGCTCCTGAAGAAATGGTTGACGGAAAGCCCTCGCCGACCAAGTTGCCGATTCCCGACCCTGAACAAATGTCCCAACACATCAAAGATTGCGCATATTTTTTACGGGCGGATGAAGTCGGGATTGGTAAAATGCCTGCCTTTGCTTACTATAGTCATAAAATGCCAAGTCCGGATGATATGCTGAAAGATGATTTGACCAACGCAATGCCGGTAACCGAGAGGCTGCCGTATGTTATTGTCGTAATGATTGACCAGCATTTAGAGACTATGCTGGCCTCGACCGGATATGACGGTATCAGCGCCGGTCAATCCATGCGCTCTTATCATACGACCGGAGTCGTTACGGTTATCTTGGCCAACTATATCCGATCACTTGGATATAGCGCCAGAGCGCATCATTTGACAAACTATGCGGCAACCATGCCACCCTGTATTATTGCTGCAGGACTGGGTGAATTAACCAGAACAGGTGACTGCGCCGCACATCCGCGTATGGGATTCCGCCACAAGGTGGCAGCAGTGACCACGGATTTGCCGCTTGTTCCCGACAAACCGCTTGATTTCGGGATGCTTGATTTTTGCCGGGTCTGTGGCAAATGTGCAGAAAATTGCCCCTCCGGCGCTATTACGTTCGATAAGGAACCGGTTGAATACAACGGTTACTTGCGTTGGAACAGTGATATGAAAAAATGCACCGTATTCCGTACAACCAATCAAGAAGGTTCATCCTGCGGCAGATGTATGAAGGTATGTCCGTGGAACTCTAAGGAACAATCCTGGTTCCATACTGCCGGTACTTGGATCGGCAGCCATGGAGAAGCTTCCTCCAGCCTGTTGAAAAAAATTGATGATATGTTTGGCTATGGTGATGAGCAGATTGAAAAATATAAGTGGTGGCTGGAATGGCCAGAGCTGTACAAAGTACCGGCAGCCCATTGATTTCTTTCATCACGCATGTAACTTAATTAAGTTATATGCGTGGCAATAACTGGACCCAGATTGGAGATGCCCTAAATCATATTTGGGGCATCTTTTTCAGTTTTGGGTGCTGCAGCCTTTCCACAGGTAGAAAATTGATATCGACTTCATTCGGCATTGGGTTATAAATCGCCGCTATTCTATGAAATATATAGAATATAACCATTTAGTGAGCGTATGCGTCAATATAGCGCAAAATATTTTGAAAAATTTGTTGACATTGCCAATCATTGTTAGTTACTATTAACCTAATTTAATATTATTATAAGCTCAATGCAAGAATAAATAAGGATAAAGGGGTGGACATATTTTGAAGCTTACCATTACGAAAAAACAATACATAAATATTTTCATTATTGTTTTACTTTTTCTCATAGCTGCCGGTGTAAATATTGTTCTAAAGGGAATGGTGGCCAATGGACAATGGAGCAGTCTGGAAGATTTGCTCAATACAGTGATAAAAGCAAGTATTCTGTTTTCCTTTGTCGGCTTGATTCTAAGTAGTAGTCTAGCCTACCTGATATATCGAAACGCAAAATTTCTACGCATGTATACCGATTATAATAAAAACCTTTCCGAGGGCAAACTAGCTTCAAATTTTGAAGTAAATACTGACGGCTTATTGGATGACCTGCTTACTATTACGAATAATTTAGTCGTTGGTCGGCGCGCGCTTATTGCAAAGCTTATGGAAGCTGCCGGAAATTTAGAAAACACCAGTGGGGAATTATCTTCGACCGTACAGGAAACGACCGCCGTAAGTGCACATCTTTCCGATATGTTAGGCCAACTTGCAACCGGGGCAAAGGACCAAGCGATCTCTTTAGAACAAACGAGTGTGGTTATTGAGCAGCTCTCCGCAAACGCGCAAGAAGTTGCTGCCAATGCAGAAAGCGTCAGCCAAAGCAGCGGAAAGGCGGCATTGGCAGCGGAATCGGGGTTCAGTCAAGCAGAAAATGCCATAAGAAAAATAGAGAAGATTAGTGAAGTATCCGTCCAAACATCCGAAGTTGTTTCTATATTAGGGGATCAATCCATTCAGATTGGCAATATTGTTGATGTCATTAAAGATATTGCCGAACAAACCAATCTATTGGCCCTAAATGCAGCTATTGAGGCGGCCCGGGCAGGTGAACAGGGAAGAGGTTTTGCTGTTGTAGCCGATGAAGTACGTAAGCTGGCGGAGCAATCGTCAACTTCTGCAGCCCAGATTGCAATACTTATAGGTAATATTCAACGGGAGACAGAACGTGCTGTTGAAATGATGGAAATAAGTAAGGATGAAGTAGCCGGAGGTGTCGAGGCTGTCAAGCTGGCGGGGAGATCATTCCAGACAATTGTTGAGGAGATTAAGACTGTTGTCAATCAGATTCAGCAAGTGACGACTGCGGCACAGGAAATAGCCAGTGGAACAACGCAAGCTGCCATTTCTATCGAGAGTATTGGCGCAATAGCTGAACAAACAGCTTCCAGCACGCAAGAGGTATCTGTTGCTTCGGAGGAACAAAATGCTAAAATGCTTTTGGTAAGCCAATCCGCAGAAACATTGGCTCAGCTAGGTGAAGGATTATCCCGGCTTATTGGTAAAAAATAAGCCTAGTATTTTCTTCCTGAATATTATTAAAACAAAAAGAATCTATTTATTAGAACATTTTTACAAGTGCCTAATAAGTAGGTTCTTTTATCTTTATGGCCTCTTTTCTGTTATCTTCTCGAAAAAGTTAATTTTTTGAAAAGTATATAAACCATTATTTTTCTTGGCTGTATAACGGTATACAGGTACAGTGATTGAATCTAAAGTACGATAAACACGAAATTAATATTACCTTATTTAGGGAGGAGAGACTTCATGGGAAACTTAGACAGACGAAGTTTTTTCAAAGCTTCACTCATGGGCACCGTCGCCGCGGCTGTTGCAACGGCTACGGTTGCAAAGGAAACATTTAATCCCCTAGTTGCCCAGGCGGCAGACATTGTAGCGCCTATTAAAGAAACATCGGAATTCCCTTACACAGTGGACGAAAAGTATCAACGTTTACCAGGGAGCAAGGTCTACTACTTAAAGGTTTTTGATCCGGAAGAAAACAAGACGCCGATACAATTTGTTCACGATGACGTTTCGGCAACAACCGGAAAAAAAGACACCGGAAAAGATCTGCCGAGAATTAACGCTGAGACCATCGGTATTAAAGGACGGCGGGCAACAGTCTCAGAAACAGGCGTTATATTTTTTGCCCAACATGATGGTACGGTTTTGCCGCTGCGTCAAAAAGAAGTAGGCTGGCGCCAATTAGACGTAGCCTTGTGTGTTGCAGCTTGGTCGGTAGAGTTTTGGTACAACGGGTTTACAGCACCCGGCAGCGGCCCGGCCGGAATAATCCAGCATTACCCCATTAATCCTGAAACCAATGAAATGGCAAAGGAGCCTGTGGTCTTCCAAGGGATGTTCAATTGGGACAATACCATGGCTGAAGACAAACGGAGTCAAGGGATGCAATGGAAATTCAACTCAGCGGAAGAAGCTACGAAAATTGTGAAAAAAGCAGCACGCTTTTTAGGAGCGGACCTGGTCGGAATTGCGCCCTATGATGACCGCTGGACCTACGGTAACTGGTGCAGACCAAAAACCATGCCGTTTAAATTGCCAAACGGCAGAACGGTGTATATGCCGTATAACCTTGACAAATATCTTAAAAACCGCGAAGTGGAAGTATTTGGACTAAGTACTTTTGAAGCTGATTGGGTGAAATATGCCGGTTTCCAACCCAAAAATGTAATTGCATTGGCTTTTGAAATGGATTATGAGTCCTTCCGAACGGCGCCATCAATCATTGAGAGCGCTGGGCCCGGCAAAATTTATTCCAATATGGGAGAAGTTTCTTTTAAACTTGCAACGTTTTTAAGAGAGCTTGGGTACTATGCGGTTCCATCGGGGAATGACACCGGAATGAGTGTTCCCATCGCTGTGCAGGCTGGTCTGGGGGAAGCAGGAAGAAATGGAATGCTTGTCACGCAAAAATACGGGCCTCGGGTTCGTATCGCCAAAGTCTATACCGATTTAGACATTATTCCTGACAAGCCGAGAAGTTTCGGAGTACGTGAATTTTGCCGTCTATGTATGAAATGTGCGGATGCTTGCCCTGCCCAGGCCATTTCTCACGAGAAAGAAGCGCGTGTTCTACAGCCTGAAGATTGTGGCACATCAGAAAACCCTTATACATCAAAATGGCACGTTGACGCACACCGCTGCAACTCTTTCTGGGCCTATAACGGTGGGGACTGCGGAAACTGTATTGCGGTCTGTTCCTGGAATAAAATTGGGCAGTGGAACCATGATATAGCCAGAATTGCTACCCAAGTCCCGTTGGTTCAGGACGCGGCACGCAAATTTGACGAATGGTTTGGCTATAACGGCCCCGTAAACCCTGAAGAACGAATTGAGTCAGGCTATGTCACGAACATGGTCAATGATTTCTGGAGTGACACCGAGCCGACAAAGTAAGAGGAGGGATATCCTACATGAAGATTTACAGTGTTTTAATTTGGATGGGTATCGGCATGTTGATGCTGCTGATTCAATATGGTATATGGAAATACTTAAAGTTTAAAGGGGAAAATACAATTCCTATGCAGTTATGTGCTTTTGCTGCCAATTTCTTGTTCGTTTTTGCTTTGGCTTGGGGTTATTCCAGCTTTGTTGAGAGTGAATACCAGGCCGTTGCTATGGGCTTTCTTTTCTTTGGCGGCGCGGCTTTGATACCGGCTGCAATAACGTATCGGTTGGTTAACCGTCCGTCAAAGAAGAAGGCAGACAATTCTGAAACCATCTCAGCTTGATCAGGTAAAAGGTTAAAATGACTCGTTAAGACGTATACAGCCACTTGCCTTGCGGGGTCTTAAGTGGCTTTACGCCTTTATCATCAACGGTTTGTTGAAAATTAGAAAAGGATGAAAAAAGTGGAGAGGAAGAAGAGAGATCTTAAGTCCTATTATTTAATGGTTCTATTTTTTACGGCGGTTGCAGCAATCATTTATGGTGTTTGGTTTACCGGAAAAGCAGTTGATTACCCTGCACTTATCCAGCAGGACTTCCCGGGAGTTACCTCCATTGAAAAAATCTTAGGAACCCAGCGGGCTTATAAGATAGACGCCACAGGGAAACAATATTATGCGGTTTGCGACTCGGCAGTGGGATATCAATCCAGGATTGAAATCATGACGATTCTTAACGATCGTGGATTGGTTGAGAAAGCGATTGTCACCCGGCAGGCAGAGACACCGGTTTTTTTTGAAAGGCTTTATAGCCAGAAATTTTTTGATCAATTTAACGGTCTTTCTCTTCGGGAGCCCATTTACCTGGGAGGCGCCTATGGTTATTCCGGTTTCCTGGATAAAAGACAAACAGGAAATTTTGTTGACCGGGTAACCGGCTCTACGGTATCGTCGCATGCTGTTGCCGAAGCTGTTAACAAAGGGACTTTGTATATCGCGTCGCAATTCTTTGATAAGCAATGGTCGAACCCTTATGACGTTTACCAATTAAACAGTAAGACTTTAACAATGATTGTGGTTTTTCTTATCGCACTCGCCGCAACTTTTATAAAGAAAATCTCCCGTTTACGGATTTGGTGGCTTTTAATCATTATTGGAGTTATGGGTTTCTTTGTCAAAGAGTTTGTGACGGCAAACAATCTGTTCTCGATTGTAACGTTACAAATACCCCGCTTGACAAATTTAGGATGGTACGTGATTATGGTCGGATCGTTGGGCTTTGTTGTTCTCTTTGGGAAGAATATTTACTGTACATGGGTTTGTCCTTTTGGAGCTGTACAGGAGTTTCTGAACAAAGCCGCAGGATTTAAATCTTTAGGGATTTCTCCGCAAGTTACCAGGATTTTGAAGTTGGCCGCCCCGACCATCCTATGGATTGCAATCATGCTGGGAACCTGGGTTGGAGACTATGGGACATTGGATTACCAGCCTTTTAGCGCTTTCTTTTTGTTTAAAGCTGTATGGGTGATGTGGTTAATGTTACCCATTTTTATTTTCATCAGCCTGTTTATTAACCGGTTTTATTGCCAATTTTTTTGTCCCGTTGGCTTTATACTCAACTTACTAAATCGTTGGCGGAATAATGGGGTGAGGGTATGGAATCAAATATGGAACCGACTATGGAACGGAATATGGAACCAAAGATGGAAAACCAACAAAGGCTAAAAATGAAAGATCTGTCATTGATAGGCTTGATCATCATGCTTGGTGCTGCACATGTCATTGTAATGCTTCAATCGGTTGGGATTATCCGTGCGGATCGCTGAAAAACCGGCAGGAGAGATAATATCAAGTAGTAGTCAACATGGAGGTTAGTAAGAAATGAAACAATTTGAACTTGGACAGTATAAAGGATTAAATATTGAAAGCTTTGATGTATCAGTTAAAGAGGAAGAGCTTGATGAAGCAATTAACTATATTCTTAAATCTTTGGACGAAATCCAGGTCGAGAAAAGGAATGAGCCAATTGAAACAGGAGATACTGTAATCGTTAATATTGTTGGAACAGAAACGGGTATGCCTTATCCGAAAGTGAAAGAAGATGGTTTACAATTCAAGGTGGGTGACGATAATGTTTTGCCGGAGTTCTCAGCTAAGCTGCTTGGACAGAAAATGGGCGATACTGTAGTTTTTGATACGACAATACAACCTTTCTTAATTGAATTCCAAGCCTTATGGGGGCTTGAGATCACATTTTCCATCAAAATTGTTAAAGTATTTATGATTGATAAGCCGGAATTAACAGAGGAAAACATACAAAAGATTGAGCCGAAGGTGAAAACGCTGCAGGAATTTGAAAAAATGTTGGAGAAAAAAATTATTCAAGAAAAAAAGACCAGAACACATTTGGCTAATATCAATAGAGTGATAGCCGCTCTGGCAGAACAATGCAAGTATGAATTCGATGAAGAAATCTTGAATCAAAAAGCAGAGGATTTATATTTGAAATTTACCAGAGAGCTTAAGGAATTTCACAATACAGAACTCATGGTTTACTTACTGCAAAGAAAGATATCTGCCGATGAATTATTGACTGAGTGCAAGGAAGAGGCTGCGAGAAAGATTCTCAGAGAGAAAATTTTGGACGCTGTAATTCAAGCAGAAGGAATTCAAGTTACTGTCAAAGAAATTGATGATTTAAAAGAACAATGGATGAAAAACCCGGAAAATGAGCAATCCGCTGATCTGACGAATGATATCGGTGTTCTGGAGAACCAATATTTGCGCAAAAAAGCTATGGATTTTTTAGTAAATGCTAATTTGGTTAGATAGTATTTTTGTTTAGACTATTATTCTGGGGGTGATAGTCATGTATTTTGATAATTTAGCGGTACGTTTGGAGTGGATAGAACCACCTGTAGATGAAATTCTCTCAAAATTCGTTAAAAGGAAGAATAACAAAGAGGCATTCAAAAAAGGTACGATCATATATCATGAGGGCGATGTCGTGTATTATGCGTGTCTAGTCACCAAAGGATGGGTAGCTTATTGTCTAAATAGTATCTGTGGGGAATCAAGAATTGCTTGTCTGGCAGGTCCCGGAAGAATCTTCGGCTTAGCGCCGGCCTTTTGTCAACTACCAATTAATATAAGTATTAAAGTTCTTGAAGACTGCGAGACCTATAAGGTGTCCCGGGACGATCTGATTCAAGGAATGCTTGAGGATGTTAATTTGGGAATAGAAATGGTATCCACTGTTACGATGAGATTGATGTGCGCTTTTGAAGGAGCCAATATATTTTCTTCCTTGTCATCTCCAAAAGAAAAGCTAATCTATTATTTCGTGTCACTGATTCAAAGCGGGGAATATAAAGAACAGGAAGACTGGTATGAATTAACTGTCAATCTGTCTCATGCGCGAATAGCAGAAATTATCGGTACCACCAGGGTTACGGTATGTCGAATGTTCCATCATTACAAAAATGTAGGCAAACTGAAGAATGCCAATAATAAAATTTATGTTCACAAAGGACTGATCATGGAAGACTATGAAAAAATCGGTATTTCTAGCTAGTAGGCGTATTTAATTATAAATGGTGACTTGAACGAAATGAACTTGTGTCGCATCCTCTAGGTGCGTCACAAGTTTTTTATTTGTATTAATCTTGCACCAATAAAAATTTAGCCAAAATTAATTTAACAACTGTGCTGCTGAGCATAGTGGCAATAATTTGAGAAAAGTATAATGAAAACGAAATATTGATTCCATTTAAGGGAGGAGAAACTTTATGGCGAACAATGTAAGCAGGAGGTCTTTTTTCAAAACATCGCTCATGGGTGCCGTAGCTGTTGCCGTGGCATCGGCTGCGGCGGCAAAGGAGACATTTAACCCATTAGTGGCCGAAGCGGCGGACATGGTAGCTCCGATCAAGGAAACCTCGGAATTTCCTTACACAGTGGATCCAAAGTATCAGCGTTTTCCGGGAAACAAGATTTATTATCAAAGAGTATTTGATACTGAAGAAAACAAGACGCCAATGAAATTTGTGCATGATGATGTTTCTGAAATTACAGGAAAAAAAGATACTGGGAAAGACCTTCCGCGGATTAACGCTGAGAAGCTTGGGATTAAAGGGCGTAATGCAACCGTTAGCGAAACGGGAGTAATTTTTTTCTCTCAACATGATGGTACTGTTTTGCCGCTGCGCCAGAAAGAATTAGGCTGGCGCGCATTGGATGTAGCTTTGTGTACAGCGGCTTGGTCAGTGGAATATAATTACAACGGATTTACGGCGCCTGGTAGTGGTCCGGCAGGCGTGATTGCACATTATCCCATTAATCCCGAAACGAATGAAATGGCGAAAGAACCTGTGGTTATTCAAGGAATGTTTAATTGGGATAATTCCAAAGCTGAAGAAAGGCGGAGTCAGGGACGGCAATGGAAATTCAATTCTGCGGACGAGGCTAGTCTGATTATGAAAAAGGCAGCCCGCTTTCTGGGAGCGGATTTAGCCGGTATTGCGCCCTATGACGATCGCTGGACTTATGCCAACTGGAGCAGACCAAAGTCCCGACCGTTTAAAATGCCTAATGGCAGAACTGTATATGCTCCGTTTAATATCGAAAAATTTCTTGGAAATCGGGAAGTGGAGGTTTTCGGGCTAAGCGTTTTTGAAGCAGACTGGGAAAAGTATGCCGGCTTCCAACCAAAATCCGTAATTGCCATGGCTTTCGAAATGGATTACGAAGCATACCGCACAGCGCCGTCGGTCCTTCACAGCGCTGCACCGGGCAAAGCTTACTCGAACATGGGAGAAGTAGCCTATAAGCTTGCAACGTTTTTAAGAGAGATAGGGTACAATGCGATTCCGTCGGGAAATGACACCGGACTGAGCGTTCCAATTGCAGTTCAAGCCGGTCTCGGAGAAGCAGGGAGAAACGGACAGTTGGTTACTCAAAAATTCGGCCCCCGGGTGCGTATCGCTAAAGTTTATACGGATTTGGAGCTTACCCCCGACAAACCAAGAAGTTTCGGCGTGCGTGAGTTCTGCCGCTTGTGCCTGAAATGCGCGGATGCTTGCCCGGCTCAAGCCATCTCTCACGAGAAAGAAGCAAGGATCTTGCAGCCCGAGGATTGTGGTCCGTCGGAGAATCCCTACACGATGAAATGGGAAGTTGACGCTCAACGTTGTAACTCTTTCTGGGCTTATAACGGCGGGGATTGCGGAAACTGTATCTCGGTCTGTTCATGGAATAAAATAGGACAATGGAATCATAACGTGGCTAGAATTGCCACCCAAATTCCTTTGGTTCAAGATGCAGCCCGTAAGTTTGACGAGTGGTTTGGCTACAATGGCCCGGTAGACCCTGAAGACAGGATTGAGTCCGGCTATGTTGCGAATATGGTCAAAGATTTCTGGAAGGACACCGAACCGACAAAATAAAGGAGGGAACCTAATATGACAACAATTTCTGGTGTAATCGTATGGGTCATTCTTGGCATGTTGTTATTACTTATTCAATACGGCATTTGGCAGTATTTGAAGAGGAAAGGAAGAAACACGATTGGTCTGCAAATCGGTGGTTTTATTGCGAACTTCTTATTAATATTTACTTTGGCTTGGGCATATTCCAGTCTGATGGAGCGTGAATATCAAGCGATCGCAATGGGTTTTCTCTTCTTTGGTGGCGCAACGCTGGTTCCGGCTGTAATTACGTATAGATTATCGAATCGTTCGCTAAAGAAGAGCAAAGAGAATTCTGTAACCACCTCAGTCTAGATAAATGAAGGAATAAAATGTTTTAAATACGCCAGCCACTTGTCCATTTAGCTTTGGCATTAGTGGCTCGCGTACTTTATTACGTCTATAGTGTGTTTATTCTCAATACAGCGAAGGATGAAAAAAGATGGCTAGTAAAAAGAGAGACCTGGAGTCCTGCTATTTGATCGTACTTTTCATAACTGCGATAGCGTCGATCTTTTACGGTATCTTTTGGACGAGTAAAACAATTGATTACGAGGCGGTTATTCAGCAGAAAATTCCTGGTGTTACATCTATTGAGAAAATCATTGGAACCCAACGTGCTTATCAAGTTGATGCTGCAGGAGAGAAGTATTATGCCGTTTGTGACTCCGCAGTAGGATATCAATCCCGCATCGAAGCCATGACCATCGTCAACCAAGAAGGTTTAGTGGAAAAAGTAATTGTCACCCAGCAGGGAGAGACCCCCATCTTCTTTGCAAGACTCTATACCGGAAAATTGTTTGATCAATTTAAGAACCTTTCCGTCAAAGAACCCATTTATTTAGGAGGGGCCTCAGGATATTCCGGTTATCTGGACCAAAGACAAACCAATAATTACATTGACCGGGTAACCGGTTCCACGGTATCGTCTCATGCTGTAGCCGAGGCAGTTAACAAAGGGACGGCCTATGTAGCATCCAAATTCTTCAATACGCGCTGGAGCAATCCTTATGACACTTACCAATTTAACCGGCAGGATTTCGCGATGATGACGATCTATATCATCGCGCTCGCAGCAACTTTCATCAAGAAACTTGTGCGGTTCCGGGTTTGGATACTTTTAGCAGCATTTGGTGTTATGGGATTTTTCGTAAAAGAATTTGTGGCAGCCAGCAATTTGTTCTCATTAATAACGCTGCAAATACCCGGCTTAACCAATGTAGGATGGTACGTGCTTATAGGTGGATCTTTGGGCTTCATTGTTCTCTTAGGTAAGAATAGTTACTGTGCATGGATTTGCCCTTTCGGAGCAGTCCAGGAGGTCATTAATAAAGCTGCAGGTTTTAAATCCCTGGGGATTTCCCCGCAAGTCACCAAGAGATTGAAGCTGGCTGCGCCGACCATCCTATGGGCTGCCATCATACTTGGAACCTTCTTAGGAGACTATGGAACATTGGATTACCAGCCGTTCAGTGCATTCTTCCTGTTTAAAGCCGTATGGGTCATGTGGTTAATGCTGCCGGTATTTATTTTCATCAGTCTGTTTATCAGCCGGTTTTATTGTCAATTCTTCTGTCCAGTCGGCTTTATACTCAACTTACTCAATCGTTGGCGGAATAACGGGGTGAGAGTATGGAAACAAATATGGAATCGAATAGGGAACCAAAGATGGAACCAAAGATGGAACCAAGGGAAAAGCAACAAAACCTGAAAATAAAAGATCTGTTATTTATAGCTTTAATACTGATACTGGGAGCAGCTCACATCGTCGTAATGCTCCAATCAGTAGGCATTATCCGGGCAGACCGTTAAAAATTTCCGGAAGGGGAGGAAGTCTCAAATGGCAGTCAACATGGAAGTTAGAAACGAAATGAAACAATTCCAACTTGGACAATACAAAGGATTAAACGTCGATCGTTTTGATGTCTGCGTCAAAGAAGAAGAACTTAATGAAGCACTCAATTACGTTAAAAATTCTTTGGACGAAATCCAGGTCGAAAAAAACGATGAACCGATTGAAACCGGAGACTATGTCATCGTAAATTTTGAAGGAACGGAAAATGGCAAGACAGTCCCAAAATTTAGGGAGAGAGGCTTTAAGTTCAGATTGTGTGACGAAAACGTCTTACAGGAATTCTCCGCCAACCTGCTTGGTAAGAAAATGGGCGAGACAGTGATATTTGAAACCACGATACAACCTGTCTTACTGGAATACCAAGCCTTATGGGGGCAGCAGATCGCCTTTTCCGTTGAGATTGTAAAAGTATATCGTATGAAAGAGCCGGAATTAACTGACGATATTGTCCGGGAAATTGACCCAAGAGTAAAAACCTTGCAGGAATTAAAAGAATTGTTGGCAACGGAGATCAATCAAGAGAAAAAGGCAATAGCGCGCGCAGCCAACATCGAAAAAGTGTTTCAGGCTCTGGCCGATCAAAGCAAGTATGAATTTGATGAAGGGACCTTAAATCAAGCAGCAGAGAATTTGTACCGGAAATTTGCCGAGGAGCTTAAGGCCATCCACGATATGGAACTCATTCATTACTTAATGCAAAGGAAGATAACGGCTGATGAGCTGCTTACCGAGTGTAAAGAAGAATCTGCGAAAATAATTTTTGGCGAAAAAATCTTGGATGCAGTGATTCAAGCAGAAGGGATTCAGCTCACTGGCGAAGAAATGAAGCAGGCAAAAGAGCAGTTGAAGAACAGCTGGCAGGATGATCAGGCAGCTGATTTAGCTAGAGAGCTAAAGATGTTGGAAACCCAACTTCTGAGAAGAACTACTATGGATTTCTTGCTGGAGGCGAATTTGGCAAGACCATAATCTCTTTTAAATTAATACGTTTGGGGGCTGAGGTAACATGTATATCTCCAATTCGCTTGTGTATTTGCAGTGGATTGAACGGCCGGTTAAAGACATTGTTATCAAACACGCTTCAAGTAAAGGAACGAAGGTGTCATTTAAAAAAGGCACCATCATCATTCCGGAAGGGAGTGTGGTGGAACATGCGTATGTTGTCATTAAAGGATGGGCTGCATATTATCTGAATAATCTCTGTGGGGAAGAAAGAATTGCCTCTTTAGTAGGCCCCGGAAGGGTTTTTGGCTTAGGACCGGCATTCGATCAGCTTCCGGTTGCTGTAAGCATTCACGCTATCGAAGATTGCGAGGCGTATAAGGTTTCCCGAAAAGACTTGATTCAGGCCATGCTTGAGGACATCAATTTAGGAATTGAAATGGTATCCATTGTAACATTGAGATTGCGGTCAATTTTAGAAGGGGAAAATATATTTTCTTCTTTGTCAACACCTAATCAAAGGTTGATCTATTATTTTGTTTCCTTGCTCCAATCCGGTGAACAAAAGAAACACGGGAACGGGGATTGGTATGAGCTGCCGGTAAACTTGTCCCATGAGCGAATAGGAGAGATTATCAGTGCCTCTCGGAGTACGGTATGCCGAATGATCAGCCAGTATAAACATACAGGGAAACTTAAAACTGTCAGAAATAGGCTTTTTATTAACAGGGGACTTGTAGAAGAATACGGGGTAATAGAAATTGATGGTTCGAGAGTGCTCGGCTACTAACTAAAATTTAAGATTGAGTAGCTAAAGTGGCACTTGTGTTTAGAAGCCGATATATGGTTATAGATTCAGACCCCTTGAGCAAAAATCAAATTCTAAAATAGTATCTTTTTATTGTTTGGGACTTGAAGAAATAGTTTCTGATTTTTGAATAACTGTTCTATTATATAGTTGCAGCAATTTTTTTGTAACCACATGGTTTACGTTACTTAATAAGTCCATTACTGCACCTATGGGGCATAAAAAATAGCACCAGAACTTATAGCTAAATACCGCTATTACCAACACGACGATAAGTTTTATCCAATCAAAGCCTGTTCCTTTGAAGCCAAATACTGTTCCAAACGGTTCAATATTTCCTGAAGCCGGATTGTTATTGATTATTACCAGAAAAACACCAAGCCATAGCAAGAAATAACGTGTTACTTTAAAGATTTTGGCAATTTTTAAACGGTATTTTACCCCACAAAGTTTATTGATTATTTCCTGCAAACCGCCAAAGGGGCAAACCCAAAAACAATAAATATTTTTCCCTGTGAATAATGGCAAACCAATTCCTGTGAATAAAATTAAATACCATAAAAAATTTTCCCGTATTGAAGGAAAAAAACCTAACATCGCGCCTGTCAAATATTGCATAGAAATTGGACGATTAAGCCAGAAGCCAAGCACTGCTATACTACAGCAGATAATTGGAAGTCGAAGATTTAATTTCCTTTTAAAGAGAAGATTCAATTGCTTAGTGAAGAAAGGAAAAATGATAGCACAAATGAATATAAACATTACAAATGCTTCTGCTGCTCCAAAATTCCATGGCTCACTTTTCTCTTCGATCTCAAGGTTCAGATTTCCTCTGCCAACAGCGTGGGACGCATTGCGAACTGCTTTAGCTATAGCTTTCGAGGAGATGGTAGCGCCTGAAACTCCGCTAAGATCTTCTCCTAGAACAAAAGGTGAGGTTACCTTTGCGTCCTTAAATTTATCCAAATAACCTTTTCTTAGGACTTCTCCTAAATAAGAAGGGGTTTCTTTTTGTTCGACAACAATTGTGCTAATAATTTGTCCGTTTAAATCTATACCTACTGCAATCTTCAGAGGACCACCATAACCATTGGCTTCTCCAAAAGCTACAAAACCAATCTCTTTTTGATTTGAATCTTTTGCCGAAAAAGTTAAAGGGTCTGAGGAGCTTTTTTCGAATTCTTCTGCTTGCGGATAAGCTTGCTTTAATACCCCAGCATATTGTTTGGCGTTATTTGTGTTTTCATTTGTTTTTTGTTTGTCTGAAATAAACCAAGCTCCAAGTAGAGCAATAATTGCCAGAAATATTATTATCTTTTTAACCAGCAAATAATTTTTCATTTTCTACATCTCCAGAGAGGTAGGGGAAGTGCGCTTTTTAAAGTAACACTTCCCCTATGACTATTGTTTATTTTGGGTCTTTAATTAAAGTTCAAAAGGTTTCTTTGCACCATATCCCAAAGTTTTATCCACGAAGACAAGGAAACGATCAAGTGGGGAGGCATGTTCTATGACCGAAGGTGTTATGTCATGGAACCAGGCTGTTCCTTTTACCTTATTGTACGGACATACTCCTATGCAAACACTGCAAGATGAACGATTTATTCTCCAAAAGTCAAAACATTTTCTTCCGTCGACAGGCCATCTGACGACACCGGGGCGGTTGGATATGTTGAGTGTTTCAGCTGTTTGTTCACCCGAGCTAATACAACCGTTAGGACAATTTTCCGCGCATTTTTTGCAGACATCGCAGAATGCTTTAACGCCCATATCCACAGGCTTATCTGGCATCAGAGGTGCGTCGGTAAGTACGGCACATAACCGTACCCGGGGACCGAATTTAGGCGTAATCAGCAATCCGTTTCTTCCTAATTCGCCCATACCGGCTTCAAGTGCGGCAGGAATTGTTGGCATCGTATCATTACCAATAGGGATAGCCGGATATCCTAAACCTCGGATGAACCTAGCCAGTGAGTCTGCAACTTCCACCATGTTAGAGTAGCCCAGTCCGGCGCTTGCTGAAGCACTGTAGGTTTTTAGATCACGAATTGGGTCATTTTTCATCTCGATCGCCGCTACTACAGCATACTTAAACTGTGCAGGATCTTTCGGCCAAGGCTTACTTGTTTTTTCTTTAAAGTTAAAGTATTGTGAATAAATCCAATTAGGGTCTAATTTGGCAACACCTACATCAAATGCACCAAGAAATAAGCCGGCGTTCTTGACCTTTCGGCTAAATACCTCAGGCTCTGCCTGAAAAGCATTTGGAGCTATCGTATCATCCCAAATCATGGGGTTATCAGTATTTTTAGTAGTAACTGTATTATAGGCCTCGGAGACTTTTTCATCCATGGTAATGACGGCATCGTCCCACCGCATTAAAGGTGATTGGGCGGATACTCCAAAAGCATTCATAAATGCCCCGTTATTATGCACGTGCCATGCAGCCAAGTTCATCGCCATGTATTCGTGCTCATCTTTTACACTAAAATCGCGAGCCTGTAAAGTTTTTCTCCAGGCGTTGTATTCAGCATCCCAAAATTTGCGGGCGAACATGGTATTCTTCTGATCGAAACGGCCATAATCCTTAGTCAACTCGTAAACTGGTTTGTCTACGGTTTTAGCCTGGGCTTCTTCCGGTGCTATCAAGGAAGGAACGCTTAAGGCTGCTCCAGCTACTAGTGCTGTTTTCAAGAAATTTCTTCTTGAAGTCTTCATGCCACTTCCCCCTTTTTCTCCATGTTGACCGAGTTCTTTTTACCCGGGGTAAGCATTTTCCTGAGAAGGGGCAATAATACCAGCATGATGGCTATAATAGTCGCTCCCATGATTGTGGCTGCTCTTGTTTCATGTTCAGCAATACTGAGACAGACAATATCAATTGCCAAAAAGGCAAGCGCATACCAAATGACAAAAACTCCCCATTGATACCATTTTAAAATAATTCCTTTTTCCTTTAAGCGCTTGTTGAATGTTTGGGCGATAAAGAAACTTAAAGCTCCTGCCGCCATCCAAATTAACCACACAAAAACCACTCCCTTTTTTTTGATCTGCCATGATTACACAGACACTTAATCGTTTTGTTTAACTTTTTTGTTAGATACCCCCTTTAGACATTGAGATTTTGTTTTGTGATTAAAGGCTATAACTCTTTTGAGATAAAGATAGCAAAATAAAAAAAGAAAACATATTGCCCAGACAACAGGGATTTTGTTGTCTACGCTACATATTTTCTTTGTCTTTGAAAATATCGATACTTTATTAAGCTTTATCGATAAATTTTTTTCGTAGTTATTCTGTTATAGCCTTATTATAAGCAGATAGTTTATCTATATCCGTAATAATATATTTTCCACTTTTAACATCAATGAGATTTTGTTTTTTTAAGCCGATAGCTATTTTGGATGCTGTTGTTCTATTAATACCCAATATATCACTAAGAAACTGATGCGTGATTTTAATATTCAGACTAACAGTATTATCACTATTCTTTTCTCCATAATATCTGGCAAGTTGAATTAATGTATTGCATACTCGAGTTTCTGCCTCACCAAAAGTCAGATCCTGAGTCTGGTAGTAGAAAGTTACTATTTTTTTAGCCATTGATTCCATCAAAAATTCAACAGCATTATAATCCGTTTTCAAGATATCAACAAGCGTATTTCTACTCACATATAAGGCCTTGGCATTATCGGATGCCTTATAATAAACAGGATTCAGCACATTCCCAAAAATATTGGTTTCGCCTATTATAGAACCGGGACCAAAGATGAAAAAGATTTTGGAATTACCATTAGAGGAATAGATAAAATTTTCTACTCTGCCTTCTGTTACGATAAGTATGCCTTCCAATAACTGCCCGGGATAATAAATAATTTGATTCCGCTTAAATTTTAGTTCATTTCCCCTTTCTAAAAAAATACCAGGCACTATTTTATTTCCGAAGATAAAGCAGTTATTTCCTTCCATACTTTAATCCTCCTAAATAAAGAATCGTGTCAAATAATAATAACCCAATCACACTGGAGCCATTTTCACATGGGCTTGAAGCCAAAGGCATTGAGGCTGACATCTTTCCGACCCGCTAATGTTGTTGTCTGGTAATATTTAATTATCCGTTTTTAACAAAGCATCATTTGTATGTTAGTGTATCATAGAATGATAAAAGTTAAAATTAAAAGGACTCATTTTTTTAATAGATAAAGAGGTTAAGGCCACCTTGAATGTTCAAGGTGTTTTTTTATTGGTCTGTTTCAATTTGAGGTTTGTCAGTAATCTTAAACATTTAAAAATGTTTTCAACAATAGTTTAACAAATGTGTTTCTAGACACAGAGACAATAATTTTAGATAGCCTACAATAAAGTGGAATTAATAATTCCATTTTAAGGGAGGAGAGACTACATGGCGCACAATGTAAGCAGAAGATCTTTTTTCAAAACATCCCTAATGGGTGCCGTAGCTGTTGCAGTTGCATCCGCTGCAGCGGCGAAAGAAACTTTTAACCCATTAACAGCTGAAGCGGCAGAGATCGTAGCTCCAATCAAAGAAACCTCGGAATTTCCTTACACAGTGGATGCAAAATACCAACGTTTGCCCGGAAACAAGCTCTTATACCAAAGGGTCTTTGATCCGAAAGAAAACAAATCTCCAATTAAGTTTAAGCATGATGATGTTTCTAAAATCACAGGAAAAAAAGACACCGGGAAAGAACTTCCCAGAATTAACGCTGAGACGCTTGGAATTAAAGGACGTGATGCAACCCTTACTGAAACGGGAGGTATTTTTTTCTCCCATCATGACGGTACGGTTTTACCACTGCGCAAGGATGAGTTGGGATGGCGTGAACTGGAAGTAGCATTAGATGTGGCAGCCTGGTCAGTAGAATATAAATTCAATGGATTTACCGCACCTGGGAGTGGCCCCGGCGGCGTCATTGCGCATTATCCGTTTAATCCCGCAACCAATGAATCTGGTACAGAACCGGTGGTTATCCAGGGCATGTATTCTTGGGACAATTCCAAAGTTGTGGAGAGACGTGGTCAAGGGCGGCAATGGAAATTCGGCTCAGGTGAAGAGGCCAGTAGAATTGTGAAAAAAGCAGCCCGCTTCCTGGGGGCAGATCTGGTTGGTATTGCGCCCTATGATGATCGCTGGACCTATTCAACCTGGTCTCGGCCAAACCTTAAACCGTTCAAATTACCGGATGGCAGGACTGAATTTTTTCCGACGGATCCTTTTAAATTTATGAAAGGGGAAGTAGAGACCTTCGGGCAAACCGTTTTTGATGCAGATTGGGAAAAATATGCCGGTTTTAAGCCGAAATCAGTCATCGCTATGGTATTCGAGATGGATTACGAAGCATACCGCACCGCTCCGTCGATTCTTCACAGCGCCGCGCCAGGCAAATCTTACTCGAACATGGGAGAAGTGGCTTTTAAAGTGGCAAACTTCTTAAGAGAGATTGGGTACTATGCAATCCCGTCGGGAAATGATACCGGAATGAGTATTCCAATTGCAGTTCAAGCCGGTCTGGGAGAGGTAGGAAGAGCCGGACAGCTAATCACCCAAAAATACGGGCCCCGGCTGCGTATTGCCAAGGTCTATACAGATTTGGAACTCGTCCCTGATAAGCCAAGAAGTTTCGGTGTACGTGAGTTCTGCCGCTTGTGCCTGAAATGTGCAGATGCTTGCCCGTCACAGGCCATCTCTCATGAAAAAGAAGCACGGGTTTTGCAGCCCGAGGATTGTGGTCCGTCGGAAAATCCTTACACGGAAAAATGGCATGTCGACTCTCATCGCTGTCTCTCTTTCTTTGCCTATAACGGTGGAGATTGCGGGAACTGTATCTCGGTCTGTTCTTGGAATAAAATTGATCAATGGCAGCATGATGTGGCCAGAATTGCTACCCAAATTCCTTTGGTTCAAGATGCAGCCCGTAAGTTTGACGA
Source organism: Dehalobacter sp. TBBPA1 (assembly GCF_040931655.1). Taxonomy (NCBI): domain Bacteria; kingdom Bacillati; phylum Bacillota; class Clostridia; order Eubacteriales; family Desulfitobacteriaceae; genus Dehalobacter; species Dehalobacter sp. TBBPA1. Next base: position 999,796 of record NZ_CP162385.1, read on the forward strand.
GTGGTTTGGCTACAATGGCCCTGTAAATCCTGAAGAACGGATTGAGTCCGGCTATGTTGCGAATATGGTGAAAGATTTCTGGAAGGACACAGAACCGACAAAATAAAGGAGGGAAACTAAAATGAAAATTGCGAATGACTTTGTTTGGATGTTTTTTGGTATGTTAATGCTCATTATTCAATTTGGTATTTGGCAGTATTCAAAAAGCAAAGTAAAAAATACGATTCCTATACAGCTTTGTGGTTTTCTTGCGAACTTCTTATTTATATTTACTCTGGCCTGGGGTTATGCTAGCCTTCTTGAGCACGAATACCAGGCTGCCTCAATGGGGTTTGTCTTTTTTGGCGGAGCAACGCTGATCCCGAGCATTATCACATATAGATTATTGAAGAGTTCGCCCAAGAAGAGCAAAGAAAATTCTGAAACCATCTCAGTCTAGATTAATTGAAGGAATAAGATGCTTTTTAATACGCTAGCCACTTGTCCATTTAGCTTTGGTATTAGTGGCTTGCGTACTTTATTACGTCTATTAAGGATTTATTCTCAAAAACAGCGAAGGATGAAAAAAGATGGCTAGTAAAAAGAGAGACCTGGAGTCTTACTATTTGATCGTACTATTCATAACTGCGATAGCGGCGATCTTTTACGGTATCTTTTGGACGAATAAAACCATTGATTACGAGGCGGTTATTCAGCAGAATATTCCTGGTGTAACATCCATCGAGAAAATGATCGGGGCCCAACGTGCTTATCAAGTTGATGCTGAAGGGAAGAAATATTATGCCGTCTGTGACTCCGCAGTAGGGTATCAATCCCGCATCGAAGCCATGACCATCGTCAACCAAGAAGGCTTAGTGGAAAAAGTGATCATTACCCAGCAGGGTGAGACCCCCATCTTTTTTGAGAGACTTTATACCGGGAAATTGTTTGATCAATTTAAGAATCTCTCCATCAAAGAACCTGTTTATTTGGGAGGGGCTTCCGGTTATTCCGGTTATCTGGATGAAAGACAAACCAATAATTACATTGACCGGGTAACCGGTTCCACGGTATCGTCTCATGCTGTAGCTGAGGCAGTTAACAAAGGGACTGCGTATATCGCAGCACAATTCTTTCATACGCGCTGGAGCAATCCTTATGACACTTATCAATTTAACCGGCAGGATTTCACCATGACGATAATCTATATCATCGCGCTCGCTGCAGCTTTCATCAAGAAACTCGTGCGGCTGAGGATTTGGATACTCTTAGCAAGCTTTGGTATCATGGGATTTTTCGTAAAAAAATTCGTAGCAGCCAGCAATTTGTTCTCCTTAATAACGCTGCAAATGCCCGGGTTGACCAATTTGGGATGGTACGTGCTTATTGGTGGAACTTTGAGCTTCATTGTCCTCTTAGGAAAGAACATTTACTGTGCCTGGATTTGCCCTTTCGGAGCAGCCCAGGAGGTCATCAATAAAGTGGCGGGTTTTAAATCCTTGGGGATTTCCCCGCAAGTCACCAAGAAATTGAAGCTGGCTGCGCCGACCATCCTATGGGCTGCGGTCATGCTTGGAACCTTCTTAGGGGACTATGGAACATTGGATTACCAGCCGTTTAGTGCATTCTTCCTGTTTAAAGCCGTATGGGTCATGTGGTTAATGCTGCCGATATTTATTTTCATCAGTCTGTTTATCAGCCGGTTTTATTGTCAATTCTTCTGTCCAGTCGGCTTTATACTCAACTTACTAAATCGTTGGCGAAATAATGGGGTGAGAGTATGGAAACAAATGTGGAACCGAATAGGGTACCAAAGATGGAACCAATGGAAAAACAACAAAGCCTAAAAATAAAAGATCTGTTATTTATTGCTTTAATACTGATACTTGGAGCAGCTCACATTATTGTAATGCTTCAATCAGTTGGCATTATCCGGGCGGACCGTTAAAAATTTCCGGAAGGGGAGATATCTTGAGTGGCAGACAACAGAGAGGTTAGAGGCGAGATGAAACAATTTGAACTTGGACAGTACAAAGGATTAAATGTCAATCGTTTTGATGTATCCGTCAAAGAAGAAGAACTTAATGAAGCACTCAATTATGTTCAAAAATCAATGGACGAAATCCAGGTCGAAAAAAGTGATGAACCGATCGAAGCCGGAGATTACGTCATCGTGAATTTTGAGGGAACGGAAAATGGTATGACAGTCCCGAAATTTAGGGACAGAGGCTTTAAGTTCAGATTGGGTGACGAGAACGTCTTACAGGAATTCTCCGCCAACCTGCTTGGCAAGAGGATGGGCGAGACAGTCGTTTTTGAAACGAAGATACAACCTGTTTTATTGGAATACCAAGCCTTATGGGGGCAGCGGATCACCTTTTCCGTCGAGATTGTAAAAGTATATCGTATGCAAGAGCCGGAATTGACAGACGACATTATCCGGGAAATTGATCCAAGAGTAAAAACCTTGCAGGAATTAAAAGAATTGTTGGCAACGGAGATCAATCAAGAAAAAAAGGCAATAGCACGAGCAGCAAATATTGAAAAAGTGTTTCAGGCGCTGGCCGATCAAAGCAAATATGAATTTGACGAGGAGACATTAAATCAAGCAGCAGAGAATCTGTATCGGAAATTTGCTGAGGAGCTTAAGACAGTCCACGATATGGAACCCATTAATTACTTAATGAAAAGGAAGATAACGGCCGACGAGCTGCTGGCTGAGTGTAAACAAGAGGCTGCGAAAATAATACTTGGAGAAAAAATCTTGGATGCAGTGATTCAAGCAGAAGGGATTCAGCTTACCGGTGAAGAAATGAAGCAGAAAAAAGAGCAGTTAAAGAACAGCCGACAGGATGATCAGGCAGCCGGTCTGCCCGGAGAGCTAAAAATGTTGGAAACCCAACTTCGGAGAAGAACAGCCATGGATTTTTTGTTGGAGGCAAATTTGGCAAAAGGATAGTGTCAACTAGGTATTCTTCCATCTTACTATGTTTAGAATTAGGAGAAGCAGCTTAAGGCTGCTTTTTGCCTTTTTGATCATATTCAACATTTTCTACATTTGTATGCTGGGTAACATACAGAATTCTTATTCTATGTTAATATTGATTCGAAAGATAAGATCTTTGTCCAATTGTATAGCAGTTTATAGGTTAATCATTTATAAAGGAGTATAATAATTTAAATTTATATATTTGCGGGAGAATAAAAGTATGGACAAAATAGCAAATAATTATGGGGCCTTACCCAATCATTTTTATCCGATGAAAAAGCTGCAAAATTATATTCACATGGGTGTTGTCCGTGAATATCGTAAAGGGGATTCCATTGTTTTGCCCGGAGAGTTAATAGATAGAATCGTCTATGTGCTTTCCGGAAAACTAAGTATAAGTTTTCTTAATGAAGATGGACGAAAAAAAATAATGTTCTATGCGGGCCCTTATACCTTTTCCGACAGATTATTCCCAGTTGATCCCTGTTTTGTTCATGTTGTTTCCGTAGAGGACAGCACAGTATGTTTTTTCTCCAAAGAACAACTTTCAGAAATCTTCCAGATGGATAAAGAAATGATTTTTGAATTCATTACATCCTATTCGTCGAAATGTAGTTATTTTATGCGGGAAACCCATGAGATGGCCCTTTATAGCCCATCAGCCCGGGTCTTGCGTTTACTTTATGATCTTTGTCTTAATCAGGGGAAATTGGTTGATGGCGTTTATCAAATTGACGTTAAATTATCCCAAAAGTCTATCTCAGAGATGACAGGTATTCACTATGTGACTATCTGCAAACTATTCGGATATCTGAGAAAAGAAAATATTTTATATAAAACGACAAATAAGATTACAGTCTTTGACTTGCAAGGACTTAAAAATTTAATTAATGACTGGATGAAAATAAAATGATATCATGATAGTTTGTTATTAAGAGAAAGCAGTAATTCTAAATCCCTGCTTTCTCTTTTTTGACATAGAAAATATTTTTAGAAAGATTATTAACAGATAGAGCAGGTAATGAAAAAATTTATATTGAAGTAGCCGCAGGAGTAGAGGCAGTCAGAGTTACTGTGAAATAGTAGCAATATAGGCAGGACTAAGAAATATCGAAATAATAGCCATGGCTATTATTTCAGGTCAATTAATTAATTATAATTGATTATGATAATGAGAATAATAATTTAGTCTTGTCTTGTCTAAGGCGTACGATCAAATCTCGCAGTATGGAGGATAAAGAATGGATGAATTTCTTAAAAATTATATTCTGCCAGATACATTTTATCCTATCAGTAAACTATTAAATTATTGTCATTTAGGCTCCATACGGAACTATAGAAAGGGAGAAATCATAGTATTTCCTGATGAAATAGTGAATAAGGCGATATTTGTAATATCTGGGAGATTCAATATTAATACCGTCGCGGATGAGTGCAGGGAATTATTTATGTACACTGCTGGGCGGCATTCCCTTATGAACAGATTGTTTGAATTTGAAGAAGAAAAAATTCAAATTGTTGCGATTGAGGATAGTAAGGTGTGCTATTTTTCTAAAGAGCAATTACTTCTGGTCTTTAAACAAGATGAAGAAATAATCTTTGACATTTTTAGAAATTATAGCGTTAAGGGAGCTTATTGTTATAAGCTTTTCAGTGAAATGAAGCGATTTACACCTTCTACAAGGGTTTTACGATTGTTTTATGAGTTGTGTCAATCGAACGGAGAATCTATTAATAATCAATGGATAATAAATATTGCATTGTCAAATAATATTATTTCTGAAATAACCGGGATTCATTATGTCACAGTTAGTAAGATACTTGCAAGTTTAAGAAAAGAAAAAACTTTAATAAAAAAAAGAAAGGTAATTATTATTTATGATTTAAAAAAATTAAAAGATCTGATTGATGTGGGAATATCTTACTAATTAGCTATTAAGAACTGCTTTTCTCAGTAATATGCTGAAAGCAGTTTTTTTATTTTCATCTTCAGGCGGCTTTGCCAGTAGCCCACTAGGAGTATTAGCAAAACAGTCGATTATTTCTTCAATAGACGCCCCTTCTATAGGTTAAATTGTTACTGTAGGCAATTCCATATAGAATTGGCGAACAAAGCAAAGTCAAAATATTGTTAAAAGCAGTGATCGCTAAATACGCCAAGAAGTAGGGCTATATACAATATTAGTATAGTAACTCGGAATCACGGATAACTGAGTTTGATAGACTGAGTTGAGAGTTTCCGAGAACCTACTGTCAGTCAATAAAAAGGAGGTGAAAAAAGCTATGAGCACATTTTTGATTTTCTTGTTCGGGATCCTATTTTTGGCCGGAATCTTATTTATTAAACTACGTGCCACCAAAGAGGTCATGTGGAAAACCGTGCTTGTATGGGCTTTATATGGTATTGGCAGCGCAGTCTTATGGATGGGAGTCTCTTTTGTTTACATCAATGCCAGTGTCGGCCACGCTAAGGCAACAAGTACAGCGATCTTCTTATTTTTAGGTCTTGCGGTAGTAGTTGCTGTGATCCTAGCGCGTATGTTGGGATTCATCGGTAGCAAAAAAGTAAACGACAGCAAGTCTGTACAGGCGTGAAAGGAGTATAAGGATGAAAGATTCCATCGAAAGTAAAAACAATCCTGAAAAAAGATTTCAGGTGAGCCGCCGCGGTTTTCTGAAATCAGGTGCGGCTGCAGCTGCCATGGGTGTCCTTGGAGCGATTAAAGCCCCCGCAAAGATTGCTGAAGCGGCAACTGCACCCCACTTAGAGTATAGCTCACCGAAAAAAGGCCAATGGTCAAAATTAAGGCCTGAAATTAATTATGGAGGAGCTTCTGTCAGTTATGCAGAGCATAATGACCAGTGGTTGGGGACATCTAAGATCGTTGGTACTGTAAAAAATACCAAAGAATGTGATATGGGATTTGCACTGGCTGGTCGAGGGCTTCTTGGACAGTATACAGAAGATTGCATTTTTAAACCTGGAAGAGATCCGGTATCTGGTAGCTTAGGAATGGTTACCGCAATGATTGCCTCTGATGATGCAGTTAGTGGACCACCCATGACGAAAGATAAACTTCCCATTCCTGATCCGGAGCAAATGTCCATGCATATTAAAGATCTAGCCTACTGGTTAAGAGCTGATGAAGTTGGAATCGGCAAGATGCCCGAATACGCTTATTATTCTAGCCAAGCGGATCCTCAGTTGTTTACCGGTAAAGTTCGTCAGGGAGATCCCATAGGAGATAAACCGTATACCGAAAGGTCGCCTTATGTGATTGTTGTCGCAATTGAGCAAAATTTAGAGACTTTCTTGGCCTCAACAGGATATGACGGAATCTCAAGCGGCCAATCTCAGCGATGTTATCACGCTTCAGCTAACATTGCCGTAATAATGGCTACTTACATCAGAATGCTGGGCTATAATGCCAGAGCGCATCATTTTGCCAACTACGGAGCGGTTATGACGCCTTTACTGATTGCTGCAGGGATGGGAGAACTTACCCGGACAGGAGACTGTACAGCCCATCCTCGTATGGGATTCCGCAATAAGGTAGCGGCTATTACTACGGATTTGCCTTTGGTACCGGATAAACCTATTGACTTCGGAATGCTGGATTTCTGCAGAGTATGCAATAAATGTGCGGAAAATTGTCCAGGCGGAGCTATTACACACGACCGTGACCCGGTCGAGTATAACGGCTATTTGCGCTGGAACAGCGATTTCAAAAAATGTACAATATTTAGAGTAACAAATGATGAAGGAGTTTACTGCGGGCGCTGTATTAAAGTATGCCCATGGAGTTCCAAGGAGGATTCGTGGTTCCATCAGGCCGGCGTTTGGATCGGCAGCCACGGAGAGTCTTCTGCACGCGTATTAAGAAGTATCGACGATATGTTTGGTTATGGTACTGAAATCGTTGATAAATATAAATGGTGGCTGGAGTGGCCGGAGTTGTATAAATTTTAATGTAAAATTATTAATCCAAATGAATTTATAAGATCGTTTCAGCGGTGCCTGCAGAAGTGCGCCATATTGGCTCATGCGGACACTTTAAATGGTTGTATTCTAGATAATTCATAGAATAGCGGCGATTTATAACCCAATGCTGAATGAAGTCTTCTGCAATTGTAATAAATATCAATCCACTGTTTGAGAGCACGCTGTGTTTGTTCGATGCTCTGAAAGTATCGTTTGTAAACAAATTCTGTCTTCAAGGTTTGGAAGAACGATTCCATCGGGGCATTATCGTAAGGATTCCCTTTACGGCTCATACTGCCGATAATCTTATGCTTATCAAGTAACTCACGAAATGCCTTGCTAGTATACTGACTGCCGCGATCTGAATGATGAATAAGTCCGTGAGCAGGCCGTTCCTTGGCGATAGCCAGAGTCAGAGCTCGACAAACCAATTTGGGCATTTGGCTTTGTTCCAAGTGCCCAACCTACTATTTTTCTACGGCACAAATCCATGACGGCTGCGAGATAAGACCATTTTCCATTTGTCCTGACATAGGTAATGTCGGCCAGCCAAACTTTATTAATCTCTGTAACTCTAAACTCCTGGTTGAGCAGATTAGGAAATGCCTGTTCATTGAGATCAGCCTTAGTGGTTTGCGACTTGTACTTGCTCTTGATCTTAGCTTTAATACCATTTTGATGCATGATCCGCTGGATTTTGCTCCGACCGCACTTGACGTTATGTTCCTTGTTTAAAGATTCATAAACGCGCTGTACACCGTAGTTATGATCATTATCTCGTTCAATCTTTCTGATTTTGGCAAGGACCACGGCATCTTTATCCTGGCGACTCGGGAATCCAGCAGCTACCCACTGATAATATTCGCTTCGGGAAACTTCTATTATTTGGAATAACTTCTTAACAGCATATTTGAAGCGGTATTTGTAAATAAAAGCGTATTTTACTTGCTGTTCTTTGCAAAGTATGCCGTGGCTTTTTTTAGGATCTCGACCTCTTCTTCGAGTTCTTTAATACGCCTTTGGGCTTTCTTTAACTCAGCGTCTTCTGGCTTGAGGTTCCCTGATCCTGGGAAGGAATTTTCAGGATCTGTTTTGAATTGCTCAGCCCATTTGTAAATGGTATTTACATGCAATCCCAGTTCTTCAGCTAAACTCGTTGCTGTTCTTCTTCCCTCAAGATAGACCTGCGCAATTTCTCTCTTGAACTCTGAATCAAAATTCTTTTTACTCATTTCTGACACCTCTCTGGTTTTATTATACTAGCCATTCACGGTGTCCACAAAATCCATTACGCGGCAGTGTCCAAAGAAGCACCTCCTTTTGCATATAATTGTGGAGTTACACAGATCAGTCTAAAACAACTTTAAGATCAAATATTTTTCTCTTTTTTTCATCGACAGAACCTGCCCAAATTGAAGCATCCGACATAGGGTCCTATGTCAAGTTTATTCCAAAACGGCTTTTAATCGGCAGAAAGGACATAACTAAATTTTTTGAAAAATGTGTCTTGACGGTAGGGTGCGGTATAAATCACCTCACCAATAAAAATAATATAAGTAGTCTCCGCTAAACTTCAAAGCTTTATCTTAATATAAACTTAATATAATAAATTAAATATTTGGTATAATGGGAAAATATAGGAGGATAAAAATGGACAGAGTTACTAAAAGCTATATTTTGCCGGATGCATTTTCTAGTGTCCCTAAACTTCTAAATTATATCCATTTAGGATCTCTACGTAATTATGGCAAGGGGGAAATAATATTACAGCCTGATGAAATAATCGGTAGAATAATATTTGTACTATCAGGGAGATTCATTGCCTCTAGGATAACAGATGACGGCAGAGAAATATTTGTCAGTTCAGGCGGACCGCATAGCGTTATAAACAGATTGTTTGAATTTGAAGGAGACAATGTTCAGATTGTCGCGGTTGAGGCTAGCAAGGTATGTTTTTTCTCTGAAGACCAAATGCTTATGATATTTAAACATGATGAAAAAATAATTTCTGATTTCCTTTTCAATGAAAATCTTAAATTAAATTATTTTATTAAGCTTAGCTGTGAACTAAAGCTATATGCCCCTTCTATAAGAGTTTTGCGATTGTTTTATGGACTTTATAATTTGAACGGAAAATCAAAGGATACTTATTGGGAAATACAAATTGCATTGCCAAATAAAGTTATTGCTGAGATAACTGGACTCCATCATGTAACAGTTAGTAAAATACTTGGAAGTTTAAAAGAAAAAAAAATTTTACGCAAGAAAAAAAATGCAATTATTATTTATGATTTAGAAAAATTAAAAGATCTGGTTGATAAAGGAATATCTTACTAATTTGCTTATTTTAACTGCTTTCTCAGTAATATGACGAAAGCAGTTTTTTTATTATTCTTAAGGTGGCTTTGCAAGTATTCCTATAGAGTATTTGCAAACAATCGGTTATTTTTCCCAAAAATTCTTCAATAGCAAAACGTTTCCGTAGACAAGTTCATATAGGATTAGAGAAAAAAGCAAAAATATTTTTGCAAAGTAGTCGTGGCAAATCCACCTAAAAGCAGGGTTATGTACAATATCAGTGTAGTAACTCGGAGACACGGATAACTGAATTAAAAAGAGCCAAGAGCTGAAGGATGTAGCGAGCTTAATATAGGTTCTTTTGAGATGGAGATGAGGCCTATGTCATAACCCAACAGAAACCTTGTCAGGGAAGCTGGAAGAGATAATTGGGATAAACTTAGGATATCAACCGGGGATCAAGTTAGCACGCCGGGTTGGAAGGTTATCCGAGAGACTACTTTTAGTTAGTAAAAAGAGAGGTAAAAAGCTATGAGTATTTTTTTGATTTTCTTGTTTGGGATTCTATTTTTAGCCGGAATCTTATTTATTAACTCACGTGCCACAAAAGAGGTCATGTGGAAGACCGTGCTTGTTTGGGCTTTATATGGTATTGGCAATGCAGTCTTATGGATGGGAGTCTCTTTTGTTTACATCAATTCCAGTGTCGGCCACGCTAAGGCAACAAGTACAGCTATCTTCTTATTCGGAGGAATTGCGGTAGTAGTTGCTGTGATCCTGGCGCGTATGTTGGGATTCATCGGTATCAAAAAAGTGAATGACAACAAGTCTGTACAGGCATGAAAGGAGTAAAAGGGATGGTAGATTCCATTAAAAGCAAAAAAGAATCTGAGAAAAAATTTCAGGTGGGTCGCCGAGGTTTTCTGAAAACAAGTGCGGCTGCGGCAGCCATGGGCGTTCTTGGCGCAATAAAAGCGCCCGCGAAAATTGCCGAAGCCATAAGTGCCAGCAGTTACGGTTATATCCCGGGGGGAAAAGGGAAATGGTCCAAATTATGTCCTGAACCAAATTACGGAGGCGCTACTGTCAGATATGCGGAAAATAATGACCAGTGGCTGGGGACAAGCAAAATCATAGGGCCTATACAAAGAAAAAGCGAAAAAGATATGGGATTTGGTTTAGCGATTCAGGGAACATTAGGCGCAAAGGCGCACAATGGGTTTTTAAAACGAAGAAGTTATCCGTTGGTTGGGGGGTTTGGGACGGCAATAGGACCAATTTCCCTTAATACTATCGTCGACGGTAAACCTAATCCGGAAAGTCTCCCAATACCGGATCCTGAGCAGATGAGCATGCATATTAAGGATATGGCTTATTACTTAAGAGCTGATGAAGTCGGAATCGGCAAAATGCCCGAATACGCTTATTATTCTAACCAAATGGATCCGGGTCTAAATGATTTCCTTGTAATTAGCCGAACAACCGGCAAAGAGCCTCCCCTTGGGGAAAAGCCAGTTACTGAGAAAATGCCTTATGTGATTGTGGTGATGGTTGAGCAGCATTTAGAATCTCACCTGGCTTCGACTGGCTATGACGGAATTTCCAGTTGCCTTTCTTACCGGTGTTATCACGCAACAGCCAACATTGCTGTAATAATGGCTAAATACATCAGAGAGTTGGGTTATCACGCTAGGGCTCACCATTTTGGCAACTATGCGGCGGCTATGCCCCCGTGTATAATTGCCGCGGGGATGGGGGAATTAACCCGGACTGGGGACTGTGCAGCTCATCCTCGTATGGGATTCCGCAATAAAGTAGCAGCTATTACTACGGATTTGCCTTTGGTACCGGATAAACCGATTGACTTCGGAATGCTGGATTTTTGCAGGGTATGCAATAAATGTGCGGAGAACTGCCCGAGCCAGGCTATTTCTTCTGATCTTGACCCGGTCGAGATGAACGGCTACCTGCGTTGGAACAGCGATTTCAAAAAATGTACTGTATTCAGAGTATCCAATGAAGAAGGAACAAGCTGTCATCGTTGTATTAAAGTATGTCCGTGGAGTTCCAAGGAAAATTCCTGGTTCCATGAAGCCGGGATCTGGATCGGCAGCAAAGGGGAGTCTTCGGCGCGCCTGCTTAGAAGTATTGACGATATGTTCGGTTATGGGACTGAAATTGTCGAAAAATACAGATGGTGGATAGAGTGGCCGGATCTATACAAGGTCCCAATGTAATTGCTGCATCAATGAAATCGGTAGATTAAACAAATTCTTAAGCCCTCGACTTTCCGAAAGGAAGTATTGAGGGCATTGTTTATGTTCTGAGACATTTCCCAAGGATCTCGTCTTGAAGCTGCCATTTCGACAATGAATAAAAAAGACATTATACTAATTTGCGTATAAAAGGTTACATTATTTTCCTATTTATGATATAATAAATACATACCAACTTGGAAGGTGTGTATTTGAAATGAGACAGAAAGAATTTACCCAAGAACAAATTGATGCAATATTAAAAGCTGAAAAAGAAGCGGATAACAAGTATGTAATAAAGAGACTTATGGTATTACGTCTTCGGGCAGTACAGAACATGCCATCAAAAGAAATAGGAAAAATGGTTGGGTACCCGCCTGCAAGCGTAAACAATATTCTCAGCAAATATTTCAATAATGGTCTAGAATCAATGCTTGGAGAAAATCGTAAAGGTGGAAATAAAAGATACCTTACACAATCTGAGGAAAATCAGATCCTTCAAGGATTTGAATCCCAATCAGAAGAGGGGAAGATCCTAATCGTTGCAGATATTAAGGAAGCATATGAGAAAACTGTCGGTAAAGAGGTACCAAAATCAACAATTTATAGAATGTTAAAAAGACAAGGATGGCGAAAAGTAATGCCCAGAAGTAAACATCCTAAGTCTAAGCCTGAAGAATTCAGTGCTTATAAAAAAAATCACGGATAAGATAACTGAACTGGTAAATTTTACAAGTAACACAATATCAAAAAAACTTCGTTTAATGTTTCAAGATGAAGCTGGTTTTGGCCGGATCAACAAGCCCAAACGGTGCTGGTGCAAGAAAGGACTGAGACCAAATGTCCCTTGTCATAGAGTTAGAGAATATTCCTATGCCTATGCAGCCGTCTCCCCGCATGATGGGGAAATGGTATCTCTTGTACTTCCATATGCCAACACGGCTTGTATGAACATATTTCTTAAAGAAGTTTCAAAAAGATATCCCGATGACTACATTCTTATGGTCGCAGATAACGCTGCATGGCATAGATCAAAAGGACTTGCTATCCCAGATAATATGGAAATATTTCCATTATTACCCTACAGCCCCGAACTAAATCCCGTTGAACAAATTTGGGATGAAGTAAGGGAAAAAGGATTTCGAGATGAGCTATTCAACACATTGAAACACGTGGAATTAAGACTGTGTGACACACTTGCAAGTCTTGAAAATAATCACTTAAGGGTAAAAAGCATTACTGGCTGGGATTGGATTGTATCTAATGATTTATACGCAAATTAGTATGAAAATATTGGCCGTTTAAAAAAACGACCAAAGTATTATTAATTGTTTAAATGTGCGGAGAATTGCCCGGGCGGAGCGATTACAACTGATCGTGACATGGTCGAGCATAACGGTTATTTGCGTTGGAACAGCGATTTCAAAAAATGTACATTGTTTAGAATAACAAATGAAGAAGGAGTTGGCTGCGGGCGTTGTATTAAAGTATGCCCGTGGAGTTCCAAGGAGGATTCGTGGTTCCATGAGGCCGGTGTTTCGATCGGCAGCCACGGAGAGTCTTCTGCACGCTTATTAAAAATTATCGATGATATGTTTGGTTATGGTACTGAAATGGTCGATAAATATAAATGGTGGCTGGAATGGCCGGAATTGTATAAAATTTATTAATCTAAACGAGTATGAGAGATGATTTCAGCGGTGCCTGCAGGAGGCACCGCTGAAAATTTTATTCTAAAAATGATGGTATTTATCAAAATATCTATATTTTTTCATTTCATAAAATGAGAACCGCATGACTATAGCATGAAGAAACGTCAGATTCAAGGCGTTTCTTCATGCTTTTTTGGATTAAGATTGCGTTTTTTGCTTCCATTGTGGAATAACATGTGAATAATAACACAGAAGATTTTAATATTATGCTTTATATTGTTCTCAAATGGCGTATGAGATGAAAACATTTCGTAATAAGGAGGCAAAAAAGCTTTGAGTACTATATGAATTGCGGGGAAATTATTTCTAGTCGGAATTTTGTTTTTGAAAACCAATAAAAATAAAAGGGGATCTGTATAATGAAACTTAACTATCTATCTAATATGACAACAAAGCAAGTTAGGAATTTAGAAGAAAAAACGAACATTGCTCTATTTCCAATGGGTCCATGCGAAGTTCATGGGACACATCTGCCAATGATGGTTGATGTAACGAGTGCTAACGAAATGACTGAACGAGCTGCCCAAAAATTAAAAGCCAAAGGTATTGAAACATTAATAGCTCCGACTCTTCATTATACCTTAGCTGATATTGCGAACTTATTTGATGGCAATATCACTCTGAGATTTGAAACTGTTGTTAATATTGTAGAAGACGTTTGTCTTGGTTTAGCGAAATGGGGCTTTAATAAAATAGTTATTATATGCGCTCATGGCGAACCCAAAAACAACGAAGCGATCAAAGAAGGAATCAAAAGAGCTTCACTGAAAAAAGATGGATTAAATGTTAAGGTATCCGAGTGGTTTCATCATGGACTGCCTAGAATGAGTTCAGTATGCAAGGGAGAACATCCGGAATGGGATTTTCATGCCGGAGAATGGGAAACAGGCTTAATCTTACTTAGACATCCCGAATTAGTGGATCAGGAAGAACTAAGTAAGTTAGAACCGAACTGGGAGGCAGAACATCTCTTTGCGGGCATTTCAGCCGGCAAAGACAATTGGAAAGATTTAGGCGCTCCTTTGGCATATTTAGGCGATCCTCAAATCGCTACGAAAGAAACCGGTGACAAGGTATACGATATTTTCTCCGACATTGTAGTTGAAGAGGTACTTGAACTAATCAAATAAACAGGGGAAAAATTATATAAGTAAAGCATCATTCATTATTGGAGCGTCCATAATGGCCAATTTATGTGTATAGTAACACAGAAGATTTTAATATGATGCATTATATTATTAGCGAATGGCAGATGAAATGAAAGTAGTCTGTAATAAGGGAGGTGAAAAAAAAAGCTATGAGTACTGTATTAATTTTTTTGGCCGGGATATTATTTTTAGCCGGAATTTTGTTTATTAAACCGCGTGTCAAAAAGGATGTCATGTGGAAGAATGTGCTTGTTTGGGCTTTATACGTAGTTGGGAGCGCTGTCTTATGGATGGGAATCTCCTTTGTTTACATTAACGCCACAGTCGGTCACGCCAAGGCGACAAGTACAGCCATCTTCTTATTTGGAGGAATCGCAGTTGTAATTGCCGTGATTCTAGCGCGCCTGTTAGGATTCATCGGCACTAAAAAAGTAAAAGACAATGAATCAGCATCAGCATGAAAGGAGGAAAAAAGATGGCAGATTCTTTAAAAAGTAAAAATGCTCCAGAAGAAAAATTTCAGGTAAGCCGCCGTGGCTTCTTGAAAACTGGAGCGGCTGCAGCGGCAATGGGCGTTCTTGGCGCCATTAAAGCGCCCTCGAAAATAGCTGAAGCTGCGGTAAGCAACTACGAATACATTACCCCTAAAAAAGGACAATGGTCTAAGCTGAAACCCGAGCCTAATTATGGAGGCGCATCCGTCAGTTTCGCCGAGCACAATGACCAATGGCTTGGCACATCCAAAATCGTAGGGACGGTAAAGAAGTTTAAAGAAAAAGATATGGGATTTGCTTTAGTTGCCCAAGGTCTTTTAGGACCTAAGGCACAGGCGGGGTTCTATACGATCGGTATTAGACACCCGCTGAGTGATGCGCTTGGCTGGGCTATTTCCCCCATATTCGGAGAAAACATCGTTGATGGTCAGCCCAAAAAGGAAAAACTTCCGATACCTGATCCTGAGCAAATGTCCATGCATATTAAAGATGTTGCTTATTATCTAAGAGCTGATGAAGTCGGAATCGGGAAGATGCCTGAATACGGTTATTACTCCGATAAAATGAATCCACCGATGATGGGAATTATTGGCGGTATGGTTCCAAGGGGAACTCCTCTTCAAGATGTACCCTTTACGGAGAAGATGCCCTATGTCATCGTTGTTGCGGTTGAGCAGCATTTAGAGACTTACTTGGCCTCAACTGGATATGACGGAATTTCAGATTCTCAATCTTTCCGGTGTTATCATTCGACCGCCAACATTTCTATAATTATGGCTAAATACATCAGAGAGCTTGGATACCACGCCAGAGCACATCATTTTGGCAACTATGGAGCTGTAATGGCACCCTGTTTAATCGCTGCAGGGATGGGGGAGCTTACCCGGACCGGAGACTGTGTTGCCCACCCGCGCATGGGATTCCGCAACAAAGTGGCAGCCATCACCACGGACTTGCCTTTGGTCCCGGATAAACCGATTGATTTCGGAATGGCGGATTTCTGCCGTGTGTGCAATAAATGCTCCGATAATTGTCCTTCCCAAGCTATCACGCGTGACAGGGACATGGTTGAATATAACGGCTATTTGCGTTGGAACAGCGATTTCAAGAAGTGTGCACAATTTAGGGCAAGCAATGATCAAGGAGTTAGCTGTGGCGTTTGTATTAAAGTATGTCCATGGAGCTCCAAGGAAAGCTCATGGTTTCATGAGGCCGGAATTTGGATCGGAAGCAAAGGAGAAACTGCCTCAAGCCTCTTAAAAGGAATTGACGATATGTTTGGCTATGGCACAGAGATTGTTGATAAATATAAATGGTGGTTGGAATGGCCAGAACTGTATAAGTTCGAATATTAATCCAACGAGTATAGGTAAAAAATTTCAGCGGCGCCTTTGGAAGGCGCCGCTGAAATTTTTGGCGTCATAGCCCAGCGAACGAATATAATGTGCCTTTTTTCGTAATAAATTTAAACAAAAAATAAATATGAGTAGTATTTACTAATGGAAATATATATAAATGTATATACAATATAACTTGAAAGAAGAAGATAATGTTATCAATTTTTCGGCAATAATTTTGTTAAATTAATAGGTAACATTATATTAATAATTTTTAAATACTGGAGGTAAATTAAAATGGATTTGTCGCTATTAACACAGAAAATTGGAGAACTCGATGAAGAAAAAGTATTTGAAATGCTGAATGACTTTGTTAACACAAATCCCAGTCCAGATGAATCCAAAAAGGTGGTAGCTGCTTGTCAGAGCGGGATGTCAGTAGTCGGAGATTTTTTTGAAAAGGGGGAATACTTTGTCGGTGATTTGATCTTTGCCGGGGAGTTGTTAACCAGTGCAATTGATATTTTAAAGCCGGTTATGGACACCCAAAATGCTGGAACTGTCGGTTCAATGGTGCTTGGAACTGTTGCAGGCGACTTGCATGACATTGGAAAAAACATTTTTAAGAGCATGGCTGAAGCAGCAGGTTTTAAAGTATACGACCTGGGTATTGATCAATCTGCAGGTGAATTTGTAGAAAAAGTAAAAGAGGTAAATCCTACAATTGTTGGTTTAAGCGGTGTTTTGACGTTAGCATTGGAATCGATGAAAAATATTGTTGAGGCTTTAGAAGAAGCGGGATTACGCAGCAAAGTTAAAGTTATTATCGGTGGTAACCCTGTAACGAAAGAAGCTTGTGAAACAATCGGTGCTGATGCATTTACCACGAATGCAGCAGAAGGGGTAAAAATATGCCAGAAGTGGGTTGGTTAATCGTAAGGGTTATACGATAACCGTTAAATCAGTATCGGAGGAAAACTCGCAACGAAGAAAACTTGTGAAATAAATAGCACAGGAGGATCTAGTATGAGCGATAAATTAAAATTGTATGATGAACGTGTCAAAAGGCTCAAAGATGCCATAGAATTAAGAGAACCAGACAGGGTTCCTATTTACGGTCTGGTAGACAATTGGGCTCTTTCCTATTATGGAATAACCTTAGAAGAAGCATTAAAAGATGTAGAACTTGAATACAAAGCTTATTCCAAGGCCTTAACAGATTTTCCCTTTGATGGGGCACTCGCTTCACGCGTAACCTTTCCCCTTAATTTTGTGTATTCCTTAGGCGGCGGAATTTTTAACAATGCGACGGAAACCATTCAAATCGCCACCGGTCATTCGGAAATTATGGCAGTAGAAGAGTATGATGAGCTTATTGCTGATCCGATGAAATTTATCCGCGACAAAATTCTTCCTAGAAAACATAAGATTTTCCAAGAGGGGACAGTGGAAGAAAAGTTCGCGAAATATGCCAATTCACTTTCCATCTTCTTCCAGTTTGGTCAAACAACAAAGATGTTGGCGGAGAGGTTTAAAACTGAACATGGACTTCCGATAACCAACGCGGGTGTAAATCATTTTATGCCCGGTGATATGATAATGGACTATTTAAGGGATTTCAAAGGGATTATGAGGGATATTAAAAAATGTCCTGATAAAGTGGCTGAAGCCTGCATGGCAATGGTCGACCCTATGGTAAAAGACACATTTGGAAAAATGCGTACTGTTTCTGATGACAAATATGTTCATTTATATCTGCATTTGCCGCAATTTATCAGAGCGAAAGAGTTTGAAAAGGTTTACTGGCCATCCTTTAAAAAATATGTTGAAGCAGTTGCAGCAAGAGGTGTCAAGATTCTCATTCTATTTGAAAAGAATTGGGAACATCTGTACGAGTATATACAGGAGTTTCCAAAGGGATCGGTTATTGGATTCTTTGAAGAGGACGATCTGAGAAAGGCGAAGAAAGCCTTAGGAAACACTATGTGTATTGCCGGCGGTTTAAAGACAAACGACCTGTACTACGGAACAAAGGAAAAATGCATTGAAGTTGCCAAGGGATTAATCGATGATTTAGCTCCGGGCGGCGGATTTGTCTTTGCACCGGACAAAGTTTTGGCAACTAAAAATGATGCCAAGGCAGAAAACTTAAAAGCTGTTACTGAATTTATTGTGGAATATAGCTCAAAGTAATAGAAACTTCCATCTGTTATCTGAAAATAAATATGTAACCCTAAAGAATAGGAGGGTGTTCTTAAAATGAGTGACATGGAAATGATCTTTAAAATGGCAAGGGAAAGAATTTTATCACAGTTTCTTCATTCAGATCAGGAAAAAGATGGGGTTGAATTGGCTTTAACGCTGCTAATGCTCTATTCATAGGTCTGACGTTACAAAGAAGTAAAAATGTTATATCACTTGGGGCTGTATCACAACTTAGCCCAAATGAAGGACGTCAATAAAATGAAGTGCACCCCAAATGTTGGACAAAAAAATCTAGCATTAGGAGGTGCACTTTTCTTTTGGGAGTGTGCAGCCTTACATAAATCAAACGTTCTACCGTTCTCGCAGCAGTTAAAAACAGAAATATTTCACTAACATGCCAAAACTCCGCTGCTTACTGCAAGTCGTCGCCCTGCCTGACGAAGGCCAAGGCAGCGATTCCATATGGGGAGTAGGGAAAGTGGCTTGCCAGATTCGAATCCGGATTCGAATCTTAGTTTTTCCCAAGCGGTCGTCCCCCCTGGGGATTATGAAATTTTAATCAAAAAACGCTTAAGAAATACTAAGCGTTTATTTTTATAATAGATGCTATATTTAAATGGAAATTGTGGTTTCCGGAATCAGGGCAATTGCGGAAGTTGCTAATAAAAAATAAAGGAGGAGAAATATGGGTACATTTTTGGTCTTTCTAGCGGGTGTTCTTTTTTTAGCCGGCCTACTATTTATTAAACCTAGAGCAAATACGGACAAAAAATGGAAAACTATTCTTAATTGGGTCTTGTACGTCGCATGGTATGCAATTACTTGGATGGGGATTTCTTTCATTTATATTAATGCCAGCGTAGGGCATGTCAAAGCAACGAGTACAGCAATCTTTTTGTTTTTAGGTATTTCAGTTGTACTAGCAGTAGTCTTAGCAAGACTCTTAGGATTTTTCGGTAAACAACAGAAAAAAGCAAATACAAGTTTAGAAGCTTAAAGAGGTGAAAAAGGATGTCTATTGAAAAACAAGAAGAGAAGCAGAAACACGAGCAGCATCAAAAGATAAATCGACGTAATTTTCTAAAGGCAGGAGCAGCCTCAGCTATTTCCATGGGTGTTCTTGGTATGGCAAATGCTTTGCCGGTGCAAGCTGCCGAGACGGTGACAAACTCCGCAGGACAGTCGAAGCTTCATCCGACGAATTACGGCTTAGCCTCAGTTAAAATGGCTGATTTTAACGACCAATGGTTGGGCACAACCAAGATCGTTGGCCCTATAAAAAAATTCCATGAGGCAAATCAGGGATTCAACTTGGTTTTCCGCCATAAGGTTTCCGAGGCGGCTTTTAAGGCGAACATGTTTTACCATGCTGCTGCAAAATATCCTTTGGGAGATGCTTTAGCCAAGTTTACTTTAAGCTTAGCTCCGATGGTCTCTGGAAAACCCGCCCCTGAAAAATTGGCTATTCCCGACCCTGAACAGATGTCCCAGCATATCAAAGACTGCGCCTATTTCTTAAGAGCTGACGAGGTTGGCATCGGCAAAATGCCTTCATTTGCATACTATGAGTTCAAGGCACCTCCTCTTGCAGATATGATGAAAGATGACTTGTCCAAATCAGTGCCTGTCACAGAGAGCCTGCCTTATGTCATCGTTGTCATGACGGATCAGCACCTGGAGACCATGATGGCATCTACCGGCTATGACGGCATCAGCGGTTCCCAATCATTCCGTTCTTATCATGCAACCGCCGTTATTTCGGTAATCTTGGCAAACTATATCCGTAATCTTGGTTACAATGCCAGGGCGCATCATTTTTCCAATTATGCCTTGATCCTGGCTCCATGTATGGTATCCGCAGGACTGGGAGAGATGACAAGGACAGGTGACTGTATAGCTCACCCGACACTTGGATTCCGCAACAAAGCTGCCGCTGTGACCACAGACTTGCCGCTAGCTCCAGATAGGCCAATTGATTTCGGCGCTCAGGATTTCTGCAGGGTGTGCAAAAAATGTGCCGATAATTGTCCTTCGGGAGCGATTACCCAAGACGAGGATTATATTGAAAAGAATGGTATTTTGCGTTGGCAGAGTGACATTAAGAAATGCGTTGAATTCCGTGTAACCAATAAAGAAGGATCCATGTGCGGACGCTGCATGAAAGTATGTCCATGGAATTCCAAAGAAGACTCCTGGTTCCATCAGGCCGGCACATTTATCGGTAGTCAAGGGGAAACTGCTTCAAGTTTGCTCAAATCGATTGACGATATATTTGGCTATGGTACTGAACAGATTGAGAAGTACAAATGGTGGTTAGAGTGGCCTGAACGTTATTAACTCATTGAGTAAGTAACAAATCAAAGAAGAATTTAATAGGAAAATGCATATGTCTCTGACAACCCGAATGTTGTCAGAGACAAATTGCTATGTAAAAAAAATAATATCCTTTGCTTTACCATTAAAAATTTGAGAAATCAACGATATATTCATAATTTATGTTACCAATACACAGTATAAAAGATATAATCCTTTATACTAATTTCGTCTTCTAATAATTGACAAGCTCTTTTAAATAAGATAATTCCTGATAAACTAAGTTTAGACCCAATTCTTCATTTGTTTAAGCAGGTGAAGGCATAATATCTAATCTTTTTGTATTATCTAAAACTAATTTTTATTAATCTCCTGCTAAATCTAATCTTAGCATAAGAATCGATAAAGTATATTAGTATATGCAAAAGGAGGAATTAGATAATGGATGATACTAATAGGAAACAAATTCCCCGACCTTATATGCTTGAGAATTTTGAGCAAACCGAAAGACTAGAAAAGTACCTGCATCTGGCACATAAACGTATATTTCCTAAAGGAGCAATCGTTCAAGCTCAGGGTACAAATGCTAATTCTATTCTTTATGTCAAGTCCGGATGCCTGGGTGTAAGCATTGGCTCAGATGAAGGCTATACCAAATTTCTTTTTCATATTGATGAAAAAACGATCGGGGCAACAATCAATACAAATGAAGACAATAGCGAAGTTCAGGTTTATGCAATCAGAAAAAGTACGGTTTATTTTTTCACGCTTGAAGATATTCTGGAAATATTTAATGAGGATAAACAACTATTTCTAGAAGTTATTCAAAATATTCTTGACAAGTCTTATTGCCTTATGGCTAAAACAAGGGATTTAAGTTATTGCCGGCCGTCAAGCAGAATATTACGGTTTATCTATAATCTCTGTGTCTCTAAAGGGAAACTTGTGGACAATTATTACATTATCAACACCAAACTAACGCAAAAAACGATCGGAGACATTACTGGAACTCATTATGTTTCAGTGAGTAAACTGTTTAAAATGCTAGAAGAGCAGAGAATACTCAAAAAAACAAAAGATAGAATTTACATTTACAATCTTTCAAAATTAGCTTCTATGATTGATGAAGTTTTAAAGTACTGACTTTGGATTGTTAATGACAAAAAAATACAAACCAGGGCCCACTCAAAATTATACCTTGAGTGGGCTTCTTGTTATGTGTATCGTAACACAGAAAATTCTAACATTATGCTTTATATTATTAAGCGGATGACGTATGAAGTTGAAGAAAGTATTTACAAGGAGGAAATATAGCGTGAAAAATACATGAAAAGTTCCCATTAATGATTGTGTTTATTAGGTTCGGGTCACAAAAAATTGGTAAAAAAGCAAAAATTGCAAAGAAAAGGAAAAGTAGAAAAGAAGGGAGATGTGGTAGATAGTATGGGTGGAATTATCGCATATATTTTGGGTCTTACTACGGTATTGCTTATTCAATTATACAAAAAATCTGTGGAAAAGAAGAACCGCAAGTTTGGCATCTGGAACTGGGTATTATCAATATTTGTTACACTCTACGTAGATTTCCTGGTGTATTGGCTCTACATGGGAGTATGGGAGAGGCAACCCAAAGCCGGAATAGTTGGATTATTCCTGATGGGTATTATTGGGGTCGTTATCGTTGCTGTTGCTCAATTATTGGTCAGCAAATCTTTTGGAAAAAAAACGATTGCCAAATTAATGAAAGGAGAAAAAGCATAAAATGTCTAAGAAACTTAGCAGAAGGTCCTTTCTGAAAAGTACTGCACTGACTGGAGCCCTGACCAGTATATTGACACTTACGCCCGGAGCAAGAGAGAAATTACTCGGAGACGGTGCTGCGAGTGCGCTGGAATACCCCAGAGTGGATAAACCGCCTTATGAGGTTGAAGGTGAAGTCGGGCGATTTGATAATAGAAATAACGCTCATTCCCGCGGGTATTGGGATGAAAGCCAGTCGTTTTATATGTTTGGGCCGCAAGGGATGACAGCGCTTCATGATACCGTAAAAAATATCGCTGTCGGTACACCAAAACCCGGGTTTGATCATCGCGATCTGTCATTATTTATGAGTTCGGCGCTGATGTTTAAAGTTGGTAGCTTTGCTGCTTCGCATCTGTGGGAGCCAGAACTGCCTCCGGGATTAACAAAACCATACACGACGACTCCGGAAGAAGCAGCCCAGACTGTGAAAATGGCCGCTAAGCATTTCGGCGCAAGCGTTGTGGGGACATGTAAGCTTAATAGAGATTGGCTTTATAGTCACCGGTATCACGCCGAGAATTGGAAGACGGATGCTAAACGTCTTTTTGAAAAAGTATTTGGTCTTCAAAACGGTCTGTTGGGGCCGGTGATGACACCAGAAGAAAGAAAGAAATTACAACTGCCGAATGTAGATGATGAATTGCCTCAAGAGATGAATAACGTTATCGTCTGTGGTATTGAAATGGACTACGAGGCCTACCAGCGTACCCTTTCCTGTGTTGAAGTAGCTGAAACGTATCGGGCGTACAGCTTTGATAAATTCTTGATTATGCACTTGGCCCTCTTTATTAATTATATGGGTTACCGTGCTTGGCCATTTGGTAGTTATGGACCAGGCTTGGGAATTCCGATGGCTGTCGATGCAGGGCTGGGGGAAATGGGACGGAATGGTCTGCTCATCAACCCAGACTTTGGACCTCGTCTGCGTATTTGTGGTGTTATCACCGACATGCCTATCCAGCCGGATAAACCTATAGATATGGGAGTGACCAAGTTCTGCGAGACCTGTGCGGTTTGCGCTGATAACTGTCCTTCCGGGTCTATTCCCAAGGATAATAATCGTACTGCCGAAGCCGTATATTCCACTACAAATTCTGGCGTTAAAAAGTGGCCGATCGATGCTTGTAAATGCAAAGCGTATTGGGATGATCACAACATAAGTGCTTGTGGTAACTGTGTTCATTATTGTCCGTACAATAAGCCCAAAACTGAAATGCATAAGTTAGCAGCGCATTTGGCACCGACGCTAGGGTCCACTCTTGTCAAGATGGAAAAAATGTTAGGCTATTCAGAACCCAAAGATGTGGCAAGCTGGTGGGCGCAGGATCCTAATAAATTCTTTCCAAGGAAGTAAGTAGAACTATAAACGATATGCCGGCTCTCAAGCGGGAGCCGGCATATCGTTATTAGGTTTCTTATTTACTTTATTTGTCAGCCTAGTTATTAGTCATACTTCTGGAGGAAGCAATAATGTTGAAACGCATAATGATAGTTGTTGCGGTTGCTATGCTGATCGGGATTTTAGCATATTCCAATATGGCAGCAGAGAAGGATGAACTTCTCTACATGAAACAAATTTTGCCGCAAACAAGCTTTAAAGAAATAAGTAACAACCCTCCAACTTTTAAAGCTGATCAAAGTAACGGTAAGGACCATTATTATGTCGTATTTGGAGAGGCCAATGGTTATGGCGGGCCAATGAAGATAGCTACAGTAATCGATCCGCTGGGGGAGATCCAACAAGTTGTGGTTGTGGAGAGTAGAGAGACGTCCAGTTTTTTGAACAAAGTCTTAAAGGCAAAATTTCTGGATCAGTTCAAGAACATAAAAGCAAATAACCCGATTGAACTGGGTGCTGACATTGATTACGTCACCGGGGCTACAGTAAGTTCCAGGGCTATCGCCAATGCTGTACGACAGGGAAGTCATGAAGTGGCAGTCAATCAACTTGGTCTAAGTATATCGGAAAAGCCGGAATCCTGGAAGTTTGGGTTAGCGGAAGCAAGCGCGATCATTCTATTTCTAGCCGTATTGATCCTAAGCTTGGTGTGGAAAAAGTCCAAAGTACGGTATATTACTTTACTTGCTGCAGTCGTTATCTTTGGGTTCTGGCTTAAAATCCAGATTTCCTTATCCTCTATCTCGGCATTATTGATGGGGTATTGGCCTTCTATACACAGTAATATGATTTGGTATGTAATCGTACTAGGCGGTTTAGGGATCGCTCTTTTTTCAGGACGTAACCTATACTGTTACTGGCTGTGTCCTTTCGGGGGAGTACAAGAATTAACAAGTATGGTAAGAGGTCACAGCAAGTGCCGAAGGGTATCTAATCAGCTCCTGAGATTATTACCTAAGATACTGTTGTGGTCTGGCTTACTTTTAACTTTCCTGTACCGGAACCCGGCTATTGGCAGTTATGAACCATTTGGCACGTTGTTCGGGCTTACAGGGACTTTTCTTAATTGGCTATTATTGCTTGTGATTATGACGGGGTCCATCTTTATCTATCGGTTCTGGTGCGATTGCTTCTGTCCAGTAGGTGCTTTTCTGGATATTTGCGCTAAAATAAGGCGTAAACTCGGAAAACTCGCGACACTTACCGGACAAAGTTACCCAGCACCAAATGCCGATAGAATAAAAACGAGTAGGTGTAATTAAATCAACGCGAGGGAGATAATGAAAAATAAATTCAATATCGGTGATATCCTAAACCATGCCTTATGTGTTGTTACACTTGTAATAATCAGTTTGATCTTTTGGCAGAACTCCGGCTTGAATAATACTCACTGTTCTTTGTCTTCCGTCTTTACTTAACATCATGGTCTTCAATGTTCCTTTTTCGACACACTGGATGTAGTTTATTTCTTCACCGGTATTTATGACTCTTTGTCCTTTGCTTACAGTAAAACGTTGACCATTCGTCTTCATAAAATCAAATAGTTTTTCAGATGAAGGCTCCCATGGGAAATGTGAATAGTCAAACACTGCAATCACCTCCACACACAGATTCCCCTATACCTTATCATATCATTTCTGTTTCTGAAGATATGTGAATCAAGACACACTCTGTCTTTTGATTACCAGAAAAGCAAAACAAAAGAATCGCAGAAAATAAGGATAATTAAAGCATCTCCAAATAATTAAAAATTATTTGTTATGCCAATAATAATCCACAATGAAATTGGGCAGAAAACTGTTGAGATAAATAATATATAAATAATTTTGAAAATTTAAAATATATAAATTATACCCTTAGTAAGCGCTAAGATTTATTAAATTTTATCTATGATATATTAACTTGTATAGACAGCAAACTTTATTATCATAGACTAAAAAAATAGCTGTAAAAAATTTAAGGAGGATGGTTTGAAGTGGTGGATTTGAAAGCCCTGATTCAAGCGATGTCCGATTTGGATGAAGGCGTGTTAAACAAGGCTATTGATGAAGTACTCAGCAAAGACGACAACGCGGCAGAAGTCCAAGAAATTGTTAAAGCCTGTCAGCAAGGTATGACGCTCGTAGGTGAGCGTTATGATTCGGGTGAGTACTTTATCGGGGACTTGGTCTTCGCCGGGGAAGTGTTGCAAAACGTCATGGACAAGCTCAAACCGGCTTTAAGCGCAGAATCTTCAGCAAAAGGCGGAAAAATTGTCCTGGCTACCGTTTTCGGAGACCTTCATGATATCGGCAAAAATATTTTCAGATCCATGGTAGAAGCCGCAGGTTTTGAGGTCATCGACATGGGGATCAATGTTCCGGTCAGTCAGATCGTGGACAAGGTTAAAGAGGTTAACCCAGATATTGTCGGATTAAGCGGCGTACTCACCTTGGCGCTGGATAGTATGAAAGAAACGGTTGACGGTCTTGCTGAAGCAGGTCTTAGAAGCTCAGTCAAGGTGATTATCGGCGGCGTACCGGTTAATGAGGTCGTATGTAAAAGCATAGGTGCGGATGCCTTTTCGACAAACGCTGCTGAAGGCGTCAAAATATGCCAAAGATGGGTGGGTTGATCGATGAGTGATATGATGAGTCTATATCAAGAACGTTTAGATCGGGTGTTCAAAGCCTTTAATCTGGAACAGCCGGACCGTGTCCCTGTGCTTGGGACTTATGGATCTTGGTGCGCCGAGTTTGCAGGGTATACCGATGCAGAAACCAATTGGGATACGGACAAAGGCGGCAAAGCTATGATGAAAGTAGCCAGCGAAATCCCGCTGGACATGGTTCATAACTACTTTGGCAGACCTGGCGGCGTTTATCAGGCGTTGGGGAGTAAAGCATTTCATTATTTAAGTGACAGTACGGTCGCACAGTATTCGGATGAGTCTGCCCAAATCATGACAGCTGATGAATATCCGGAGTTTGCCAAAGATCCGTTTAGATTTATGGTAGAAAAAATCTTGCCGCGTAAATACGCTGAACTGGCCAAACCTTCACCGGTTAAGGATTTAGCTTTTGCTAAAGGCGCTATGAAATTCGGCATGTTTGGGGCACAATCCGGAGGTATTGCGGGTGCGCTTGCCGCGCAATGCGGGATGCCCAAACTTCTTGATGGCGTTATTATTCACCCAATGGATTGGATTGCGGATTTCTTCCGGGGCATTAAAAACGCCTTCATGGATATCCGCCGTTGTCCCGAGGAATTCTTAGTAGCGATAGAGGCATTTACGCCGTTGATCATCAGGTTCGGTATGGGTCAGGCACTCATGGTTCCGCCGACACAGTACCCCAAAGTTATTTTGATCCCTATTCATTTGCCTACAATGTTAAAAGTTGCTGATTTTGATAAATTCTTCTGGCCGGCTTTCAAAACGATCATGGAGTTTTTTGCTTCCCAGAATATCAATGTCGTACCAATTTATGAAGGCGATTGGTCTCGTTATTACGATCACCTCCAAGAGCTGCCTGCCAAGAAATCCATGGGTTGGTTTGAATACGGGGATCCTAAAGAAATTAAAGATAAACTCGGAGATACCATGTGTATTTCGGGACTTTACCCGGCAACCTTACTGCAATTTGGCACCAAGGAAGAATGTATCGCCAAGGCCAAAGAATTAGTAGACATTCTGGCCCCTGGCGGCGGATATGTATTTGGTACGGATAAGGAACTGATTACAGGTAAAGCGGAAAACATCATCGCCGTAAACAAGTTTGTCATGGAGTATGGTGTTTATAAATAGGAGGTGCTTCACAGTGGAAGAACAATTGTTGATCTCTTGGAGTGATATCGTAAAAGAGCATCCGGAGCTCGCAGATAAAGATCCTGCAATGGCTATGAGCTGGGATATTGGACAGGAAATGATTTTTGCTTATGTAACTTTCCTGGCGCTCTTTTAAAACAAAGACGATAAAGAAAGCATGGGTGCAAGCGTATAACTGTGCTGTGATGGTATAACCTTAACCATGAATAATGAAAAAATACCAAAAGATAATTTCACAAATTGCAGATTACTTACACAGCCTAAAGCCAGGAGAAAATCCTGGCTTTTTCATGGATTCGTGTTTTACATTCGTGTCAACTGGCGCTAGAAAGAAGGTCTATATCAGAGCATCAACTTCTGCTGGGGTGAAAATGAGCTGTTTATCCTTGACCTCAGCTGTCCCAGCGAGACGATAGCCTTTAGGTCCACCGTTCATTGTTGCTGCAACAACCCATGTATTTTTATTAGCTGCTAAATTCTGCTGTGTTACTTCCATTTTGTAAATCCCGAAAACTACTGTATCGCCTACAACTTCGCCTTTGCCCGCAATGATTGGGTGAGGAATGCCATCTGTACTCAGCGTGACAAGGGAGAGGAAGGCCGAACCCTCAATGACTGCTTTGACCCCTTCATTAATAACCATCTCGTCATCTCCTTAATATTTTTTGATAGTCTTTACTTTAGTTTTACTACCTAGTACAATATTACTACCTAGATTTTATTTTTCAAGTACGCAGAAAATGATGAGTAGGTAAGGAAAAACTGACTATGAAAAACGATCAAAACAACAGCGCATGTAAAAATAACTGCCCATGTATGGAGGATTGTCCATTAGGGAGTGCATTAAGGCTAATAGGCGGAAAATGGAAAGTGCCTATTTTATGCGCGCTTAATCAAGACGGGGTAACAAGGTATAATGAACTGAAACGCAAGATTAGAGGCATAACAAATACGATGTTGGCAAGCTCATTGAAGGAATTGGAAGAAGATGGTCTCATCTACCGTAAACAATATATGGAGATGCCATTGAGGGTTGAATATGCATTGACGGACCTTTGCAGTGACCTGATGCCGATTCTAAAACAACTTGCACATTGGGGGATTCAGGTTCAGGAGTCCGAATAATATTGAGCAGATACAAAGAAATGTATCTGCTCAAATGAATGTTTAGCAACGGAATTTTGTAAACAAACCAATTTTTATGGTGCTATTAGGCACTTTTTTCTTCCGAGCGGGTTCCTTTGATAAAGAACGACAGAAGTACTCCAACTATGCTGATGCAAGTCACCACCATAAAGGCCACGTTGACGCCGTGGATAGCCCCCTCCATGCCATACGTTTCAGGATTTAACGCGCTGTTCGTCATCACCGAGACAAGAACCGCCGTTCCAATGGCACTTGCCACTTGCCGCAGGGTATTATTCATTGCGGTCCCGTGCGGGATTAATTCTGCCGGTAACTGGTTTAGTGCCGCAGTGGTAAGGGGCATCATCACCATAGCAAAGCCAATCATCGTGACTGAATTGACGACTGCCAGATAAGTAAATGATGTCTCCAAATGAAGATGTGTAAGCATAAAAGCACTGACAGCATTGTTCTTTTTTTCGAGGAGACAGAAGCTTACTTGGAAGAAAAACGGAAAGAGCCGCCGAGCAAGCGATTGAAGGGGGTACTCAGGCTATTTATCCAATTCAAAGAAAACAAAGCAAAATTACTTAAAGGTGTTGGGGACATTGCGCCAAAACGAAAATCTATAGACGGGAGTCCGCTGTATAACCAATTACACCAAATATTTGTCGATCTTTTTGAAGAGATAAATGAAAAAGAATTCCCGGTAACTAACAGTATATTTAGAGCTGACATGTTGCTCACAACTTTCGCAAGTGATTTTTACTTGTTCCAGAGAGAAGTACGCGGTTATTCGGCCGATATGCTTTTGGAACAGGTCTATATCATATTCGTTTCAGGTAATTCGGCCCACTTGAAGAAGTAAAAAAACGAGTTGAATTTGCCCTGGGGAATTAAAGGAAATATATTTTATAGGAGCATTAGTCAAAAAATAGTCTGATGCTCCTTTGTTTGCGTTAGATTTTTCTGAATATTCAAAAAAGTATTCGTTTAACATACACAAAAAGTTGGCTGCTATAAACTGAATACGAGCGCTCATGTTTATAATAAGGATCCAGATTTTAAGTAAAGGAGGAAAGGCAAAGACTAAGTCTAAAAAAACCAGACTTCATAGCGCAAATGTTTAGCATCTAAGGGACTTTTAACATTATCTTTTTTAATTTTCACAAATTGGAATGGAGTGAACAGGATGGAAAATAGCCCGTTAGAAAATGGCCAGGGAAATGGCTCCGTAGTAGACAAGATTAAATCTGTTCAAATCAGCAGACGTTCTTTATTTAAATTTGCCGGGCTTGCTGGGGGTGTAGCGGCACTCGGGGGAATTGCTGCCAGTAGCTTTGGTGATGCAAAGTCCATTGATACGATGATGGGATGGGAATCAGAACAAGGGGAAGTATATTTTAATCGTGAGCCGTTTAGAGTAGATAAGCCTGGTTATGAGATTAAAGGACCGGTCAATCGTGTGGATCAAGACGTAGATTCACCAACCTTTCGTCGTCTGTACTATCAAGAAGATGCTTTATTAAGCAAAAAAGGCGAAGAAAATTTAATGCCCAGATTGAAGGAATATTACGCAAAGCATCCTGATAAACTGGAAGGCGACAGAGCGTGGTTCACCAAACTTCTTCCAAACCTCGCTGAAGAAGAGAAAAAAATGAATAAGGATATGTGGGGAATTGCAACTGCATGGAACAAGGCTTGGACCAGCATGCTTGCTCCCTTAGTAGGGGACCCAAAAGAGTGGGACTTTAAGGGTGTAATCAAAGAACCATTAAAAGTTAAGGATCCAAAAGAAACAAGCAAACTCATTAAAAAAATGGCAGGCCTCTTTGGTGGGACTTTAGTGGGTATTACGAAAGTCAATCCGAGGTGGATCTTAGGCTGGGGTGGTGGCGTGGACCCCAGGATGCTTCCAATTTTAGCTGCGGTAGGAATTGATCCAATAACGCCAAGGGGGGTAAGAGGCGGTCCCATAGACATCCCCGATTGGTGGCAATATGCAATTGTCATTGCTGTACCCCATGAACCTAATTTAATAGAAGCAACACCGCTTTTTTACAGTCCATTTGAGGCATATACGCGGTCAGGCCTTGCTGCTGCAAGACTTACGGGCTTTATCAAAGCTTTGGGGTATCCTGCCAGATATAACGGAAACCCAATTATAGGGTGGGATGAACTTTTACCCACGCCGTTAGCAATTGATGCAGGATTGGGTGAGATGGGAAGGCCTGGCATATTGGTTACACCCGAATTTGGACCCTCGGTAAAATTGGCTGTTGTACTGACAAATCTTCCTATGGAGCCGGATCGGCCAATCAACATGGGCTTAAAGGATTTCTGCGACAAGTGTGGTATTTGCGCGGAAAAATGTCCTGGTGGCTCTATTCCAAGCGGACAACCCGAACTGCAGGACGATGGCGTGGTACGTTGGATGTCAGACAGAGAAAAATGTCAGAACTATTATGCTTCTGTTCCCATCAGACATATGTGCGGTGTTTGTTATTCTGTGTGTCCGTGGCGCAGATTTGACAATGCGTTGCATAAGTATAGCCGTGAATTGGCTGTAAGAGATCGAACCGGAATAGCACATCAAATCATGTTATGGGGGCAAAAGAGCTTTTATCCAAGTCCGTCAAAAGACGATTATAATGCTCCGACGTGGGCGACTTATAAAGACGTGCCTTGGTGGATGAGAACGGATATGTTCTTTGACGGGATACCGGAAGGCATCTTTAAGAAATAGGAGGGAATAGCGGATGAGCCTTTATTCGTTCATTGCAGGAATGGGAACAGCGGTGGCTGTGTATTGGTTGTATTCATGGTCGAAGCAACGTGGTCAAAGCTTAAATTGGTGGAAATGGTTAGTCGTTTGTGCGTGGGTTTTATTACTCTTTTTAACGGATATATTTATTTTCACTAGTCTCGGTGAAAATGAGTCTCGTGCTGCTTTAATGGGCGGAGTCTTTTTGACTGCAATCACTGTAATTTCAGGAGTCGGGATCTGGCGTTGGTTTTTTACTGTACCGAAAGCAAAAATAGCTGATAATGCATCTAAAATGTAATTACTTTTGTTCTCAGTTTTAAGGTAAGGCTGAATGGTTTGCTGCCCAGAGAGAAAACAAAAAAATAATCGCTGGGCAGTCAAACCGTTTGTCGTAAAAGCGTGGTTGGCAGTTTGAGGAAATCTGAGGGACACTCTTGTAGCCGGATCCAACAAGACTTGGAACTACATGCACTATGTTTCAATTGAGGCGGGAAGTGCTGAGAAAGGCACGTAGTGCGGATATAATAAACGATGGTATACCGGGAGATGTGTAATTTTGTCTAAAGTTCATTTAAAAAGACTGTTCTTATTTATGTTTTTTGGATCTTTAATAATCGCATTATTGTTTAGTTTTAAGGGCAGACAGATGGATGTCCAGCAATTCTTACCCTCAATGCTGAGCAATACTCAGGAGTTTAAAGCGATTGAGACTCACCCACTGACCTATGCAGGCTATAAGAATATCAACGGTCAGGATACGCTGCAGGGGTACGTGGTTTTTGGTCAAGGGAACGGCTATGGCGGTCCCGTATCTGTTTTAACGGCTACAGACCCCAACGGTAACATTTTAAAAGTTCGGGTTGTAGGGTATGCTACGGAAACACCATCCTATATTCATTCAGTTTTGAGTGGGGATTTTCTAAAACAATTTACAGGTAAATCTGTAGATGAACCGTTAGAAATTGGTCAGGATATCGACAAAGTGACCAGCGCTACGCTTTCATCAAGAGGAATTACCAATGCAGTCCGTCAGGCTAGTCATGGGTTGGGTAAAAACCAACTTGCTTTGAATATTTCTGAGCCTTCCGAGAATATTAATTTGGGGATCAAAGAAATAGGCTTGGCTTTATTAATATTTGCAACGATTATAGGAGTGCGTTTTAAGATTCCTAAGCTGCGATGGCTGGTTCTTATATGCAGTATATTTTTTACTGGTTTCTGGTTTAACTGTTCAATTTCACTTGCGAACATTGCCAGCGGATTAATGGGATTCTTCACGGCTTTTAAACAAAATCTTTTTTGGTATATTTTAATCGTCGGGATTCCAGTAATTATTTTCTTAAGCGGGAAGAACCTATACTGTTATTGGTTATGTCCTTTTGGAGGGATTCAGGAAATACTGGCAAAAATCGGAGGCGGAAAACTAAAATGTAATCATCATGTAGCAACATGGCTGCAAAAAATAAAATACATGTTAGTTTGGATCGTACTGATTTTAAGCTTTTGCTTTAAATCACCGAGTATAGGAGGCAGTTATGAGCCTTTTGGAGTCCTGTTCGGATTTCAGGGGGTGAGTGTGCAATGGATACTGCTCAGTATTATCCTGGTTGTATCGCTGTTTATTAGAAGATTTTGGTGTTTATATTTTTGTCCGGTCGGGGTGATCAATGAAATCATCATTAAAGCAAGACGATTTGTAAATTCCCTTTTCCAAAAGAAACAGGAACAAGGTATTCTAACGAATAAAGGAAGGTCACTATGAGGCACCTTGGCTCTAAGGAAATATTTTTCTGTACTTTGACAGCGATCATCTTATTTTTAGTTATAATCTTAGTATTTAGCAACATAAAACAACTTTTATAACCATTCACCAGCGTTAATTAAATTGACGCTCGTCGTTAGATGTCCATTATCTGCATACTATATCCACGAAGAAAAATAATATATAATCAAGGTAAGGGTAGTTCTGTCTGCCCATATCTCTAATTATCAGGAGATTTAGGCAGGACAAGGAAACAACATAATTACATTTTCACATATTAATTAGTCTAAGTATAAGGCTAAGTACAAGGGAGTGTAATCATGAGTGATAATGATCTACCATGGCTGAAACACACAAAATTATTCCGGTCGCCAATAGATGGTTGGAAGAAAGTTTTTGCGGATAGAGAAAGATTGTTATATCCCAAAGGAAGCATTATTATTAAACAAGGCATTACGATTGAGAAGCTATTATATATTTTTACAGGGACGGTTGAATATTCGAAAGTTGACGAAGAAGGCAATGAGGTTCTCATTGATGTCTTGGGTGCAAATAATTTATTTATGATTGCGCCATTGTTTACCGGTATTCCCCCTCTCGGTTCATTTACGGCTGTTGAAGACACAGTAGCCGCTGCAATTTCAATTCAGGAAATGAAAAGTTTGATGAAGTCTGATTTTACGCTTACTGAAGAGCTGCTCTACGACCTTTCAATGAAAAGTAATAACCATATAA
Source organism: Dehalobacter sp. TBBPA1 (assembly GCF_040931655.1). Taxonomy (NCBI): domain Bacteria; kingdom Bacillati; phylum Bacillota; class Clostridia; order Eubacteriales; family Desulfitobacteriaceae; genus Dehalobacter; species Dehalobacter sp. TBBPA1. The sequence goes on from NZ_CP162385.1 coordinate 1,033,904, forward strand.
GCCGGCTGCAGAAACATTACACTTACAAGGTAGACCATAGAATTATCGAAACTTTATGTGCACTTGCAGATCAACAAGGGATGCAACTGTTTATCAATCAACAAGATTTGGCTGAACTTGCAGATACAACAAGAGTAACGGTGTCAAAATTATTTCGCGACTTAAAATCTGAGAACATTATACGGCCAATATATGGAGGGATCATTATACAGGATTATAGCCGTCTAAAAAACTGGCAGAAACATATTTAAAGATCTGTAATTAAGACCAGCTAGTATTTTCTCCTGGCGTCATACGGATATAATATTGGGGATTCAATGAATTTATTATTGATTTGATGAAGAAAAGATATTTTAGGAGGTTATTAAATGCCAACTTATGACTTTATTTGCGAAAAGTGTGGTCACAAGTTTTCTGTTTTTTGTAGTGTTAGTTCAAGAGACAAACAAATATGTCCGCAGTGCGCTGATGATAAAATAACTCAGCGGTTTACAACGGTTAATGCCTATGGAGTTAAAGGTGGTAAAACCTGTTCATCTGGGAAATGTAGTCCTGGCTGCAAATGTTAAAATCTCACCATCTTTTCTCTTGACTTTTCTTCAATTTCATTTAGAATAAGACGTAATAATCATACATTCTTTTTTGGTGTCTCTTATCGAGAAGAATAGGGAATCAGGTGCAATTCCTGGACGGACCCGCCGCTGTAAATAGCTGTGATGACTGTACGATGCCACTGAGAAATCGGGAAGGCACAGAAATCGGTTAAAGCTATGAGTCAGAAGACCTGCCAATGAAGATATCAACATGAAGCAATGGTAAAGTTTCAGTTTGAGAGTTAGTATCTCTCAAAACTGGAACTTTTTTATTTTGTATGCATGTCGTTTACATAGTTTAGATTTTTATATGGAGGCCTTCATCCGATGGAACCTGCGGTACAGCTTAAAATAGAATCTCTTGTATTTCCGCCTGAGACAAACAAAGTGTTAAAAGATATCGACTTAACCATCAATCAAGGAGATTTCATCGCCATTACTGGGGAAGCCGCATCGGGAAAATCGATGTTACTCCATAGTATCACCGGAGCGGCATCTCAATTTTTTAACGGACAGCTAAACGGTACCGTTAGGGTCATGGGGCAAGACATTCATGCGATCCCCTTAGCAAAAATGTGTGATTATATCGGCTATATGATGCAGGAACCGCAAAATCAAATGGTCAGTATCACGGTAGAGGAAGAAGTGGCTTTCGGGATTGCCAATATGGAACTTCCTTGGGATGAAATGAAGAACAGAGTCAAAAAAACTTTACAATTCGTTGGCCTGGAGGGTTTTGAACAAAGAAAGACGGATGGACTGTCCGGCGGCCAAGCCCAAAGAGTAGTATTGGCAAGTATTCTCGCGATGGAAACGCCCATTCTTGTTTTAGATCAGCCCACCGCAGAATTAGACGGAAAAGGAAAACGGGAACTTTATTCCTATATCAGCTATTTAAATAAAGAAAAGGGAATTACCGTGATTATGGTGATGGACCGGGCCTGCGATATTCTTCCCTATACCAACCGTATTCTTATCATGGCTGAAGGAACAATCAGAGAAGAATGCAGCCCTGGTGACTATCAGAAACGCTTCAATCAAACAAGACCAACCCCAAATATGACGGCGGCAAATGAAAAGTTAAATGAGAAATTGAATGAAAAATCGAATCAAAAATCGAATGAAAAATTGATGGAAGTAAAGGATCTGGCCTTTACCTATAAAGGTGGTTTCAAAGGCTGTGAAAATATGAATTTAGATATTAATTGCGGTGATTTTATTGGGGTGATTGGGCTCAATGGTTCAGGGAAAACGACGTTGTTGAAATTAATGGAAGGTTTGCTTATCCCGGATACGGGTGCGATTCGAATCTTTGGCAAACCCCTGACCAAGAGGAACTTAGCAACGATACGCAGTCAAATAGGTTTCCTGTTTCAAAACCCCGATCTTCAAATCTTTGCGAACACAGTAAAAGATGAGGCGGCATTTGTTTTAAGAACAAGAAAACTGCCGGAAGAGGAAATTGCAGAGAAAGTAAATGGGATTTTAGACAAAGTCGGGCTATTGGCATTCGCCGATGTCCACCCGCACAGGCTTAGCCGCTGCCAGCGTCAGAAGCTGGCAATTGCCTCTGTTTTGGTAGGAGGCCCCGAGATTATCATGGCGGATGAACCTACCTCAGGTTTAGATGAAGAACAGAGCGCCCTGATCATGGAGCTGCTCTCTGCATTTCAGCAACAAGGTAAAACGGTTATTCTCGTTACCCATGACCTGGGTTTGGCCAAACAATATGCCAACCGTATTGTGGCAATGCACATGCACCGTCTGGCATTGGATATTCCGGCCCAAGAGATTGGTTCTTTTGAAGAGGTCCTTAAAGACATAGGGTTAGATTTCCAGAAGGAAGGCGTTGCTTATGGCTTTCATTGAAAAAATTGATCCGCGTACGAAGTTGGTATGGTGTTTAACACTCATTCTTACAGCTTTGCTTTCACAAAATCTGAGCCTGGAAATCGGAATTATTGCCTTGGTAATCATTGCGGATTGTATTTTTACCAACCATTTAAAAAAATATAAAATACTGTTGCCAGTAATGCTTTTAGTAGCCTCGCAGATTCTTGTCATACAGTTATTGTTCTGCCGGGAGGGGGACCTTCTCTGGAAGTGGGGTATTCTGTCTGTTTATACAGGCTCAATTCCGGCCGCTGCTTTGGGTATTTCCCGGACGGCTGCTGTGACCTTGGCCGCTGTTCAGTTTATGACCTGGACTTCTGCCACAGATGCGGCTTTAATGCTTATAGCATGGGGTGTCCCTTATCGTTATGCCATGTTGGTCGTTATGACAAAACGTTTTTTTCCTCTGATGCAAAAGGAATATCTGGCAATTTCAGAGAGTCAATCGGTTCGGGGTTATCCCTCGGAAGGAATTAAAAATAGAATAAAAAATCTTCCGCTAACCTTTATGCCATTGCTCTATCGCACAGTCCGGCATACTTCAGATATCGCTCTTGCAATGGAGTTAAAAGGTTATGGCCGAAGCAAGCAGCGGACGTTTGGCAAACAATTGCATTTAAAAAGCTGGGAAATGATCAGTATGATGGTTTGTACCCTATTCTTTATCACCGTTAATTTTATTTAAAATTAAAAAATATAATTTTAGGAGGACATTATGAAAAACAAATTTTTAAGAACCGACACCAAAGCGCTCGTAGGGTCCATTCTCTTAGGGATTGTCTTTGTCATAGCCTGTCAGGCGACAGGGTTTATTGACAACCTTCTTCCCACAGGCAAAGCAGGCATGTACTTAATTAACGGTACGGTCTGGGCTTCCTTTACAGCCCTCATTGTTCTGCTTTATAAACAGCCTGCAGGGATCATTGCCGGGGAAGTTGAAGCTATCATTTCCATTTGGTACAGTCCGCTGTGGATTGCTTTTATCTTTGCGAATGCTATCGGGTCACTTGCCGTATCCTTCGTGGCGGCCAAATATTCTATGGAAAAATGGGGGCACCACATTTTCGCTCAATTCCTTTGTAATGTTTTGGGGAATGCTGTTGTTTGTATCGGATTAATTTATATTTACCAGTTACCTGTTAAGGTTGCCGTTGTTGAAGCCTTGATTACCATTGCAGTCTGCTGGCCTCTTTCCACAGTCATCACAAAATTGGTGTATGACAGCATTAAAAAATCAGGTTTAGCCCAGTAAAGAATCATTTGCGGGAGACAATGCAGTAAGAAAAGAGGTTAGGATATGAGCCAAGACTTAAGAGATTTTTTGAAGCAGCTGGAACAGGATGGTGAAGTGAAGCATGTCACGGAAGAAGTCAAAAGAGCGTATGAAATCAGCACTCTCATTATGGAACTGGAAAAAGAGCACCGTTATCCCGTCATGGTTTTCGATCAAGTAGAAAACAGTGCGTTTCCTGTGGTGACCAGTATCTTAAGCACCAGAGAACGGTTTGGCAAAGGCCTGGGTGTCGAAGCGTCTAAAGTTTCTGAGACCTATGCCCAGCGTATCAAAAAACGGATTGAAGAGGTCAAAGTTATTGAGAACCCTCCTTTTGCTGAGCATTGTATCACCGGTGATGAGATTGATCTCTATAAGCTTCCGATTCCGACCCACTTTCCGATTGACGCCGGACCCTATGTGACCTCCGGACTGTGTGTTGCCAAAGACCCTGTAAGCGGTGTGGAAACCTTAGGTTTCCACCGCATGCAGTTAAAAAACAAGAATACCTTAGGGATTTCACTCCATTCCCGTCAAAGGCTCTGGGAATATTTCCGAAGAAGCGAAGAAAGAGGACAGAGCCTGGAAGCCGCAATCGTGATTGGTGTTCATCCCAATATTGCCTTGGGATCGATGGCCCTCGTCCCCTATGACCAGGGAAAATATGGTGCGATTGCCGGACTTTTCGGTGAACCATTAGAGGTTGCACCTTGCGCAACGGTCAATTTGCAGGTTCCGGCCTACGCGGAAATTGTCCTGGAAGGTGAAATATTGGCTGACGTACGGGAACAGGAAGGTCCTTTCGCTGAATTTACCAATTACGCCTGCTATCGCAGTACGGAAAATGTCTTTAAAGTCAAAGCCATCCGCTACCGGCAAAACGCTTTTTATCATGATTTAACGCCTGGGATGAGCAGTGAGCATATCACGGTTGTGGCCATTCAGAGAGAAGGCGATGTTTTAAACGCTTTACATCAGACCTTGCCGAATATTAAAGCAGTTCATGCACCTTTTTCCGCCTGCGGACTTTTTCATTGCTATATTTCTATGAAAAAAATTGCCGAAGGTCAGCCAATGCAAGCGATTTACGCCGCTTTGGCGGTCGACCACAATATTAAAATGGTCATTGTGGTGGATGAAGATGTTGACGTCTTTAACGAAGAGGAAGTCCTATGGGCACTTGCCACTCGGTTACAAGCGGATAAAGGCGTTTCCATTTTGCCGCAGCACCTGGGAATGGGTGTGACCCTTGACCCCTCGACGGATGAACTGAGCCGTACTTCTAAAATGGGGATTGATGCCACAAAACCGTTAAGCGGCTTTGCTCCTAAAATCGAGATGAACGATGACGTCAAAAAAGCAGTGCAGCGGCTTCTTAAATATGCCAGATAAGGGATGCGTATTTTAAATATACCGGTTAAAGGATGAGCATATGATTAAAATTGCCATTGATACAGGAGGTACATTTACCGACTACACTGCGGTAGGGATGTTTCAAAACAGTGAACCCAAAACGGTCTTTGTCAAAAATCTCACGGATCATAACCATCTTGCCCAGGGGATGATCGCTGGCTTAAAAAAATTAGCAGATGCCTGGCATACGGATTTAGAGACACTCCTCTCAGAAACGGAACAAATCATTCACGGCACCACCTTAGCTTTAAACGCCCTTTTAGAAAAAAAAGGCGCGGTTACTGCACTTTTTACCACGGAGGGGTTCCGTGATGCGCTGGAGATACGCCGTTCTCAGCTTGAAAATCAATGGGATCTGCGAGCGGAAACGCCGGATGTACTGGTTCCGCGCAGACTGCGCTTGGGTATTGCGCAGCGTATGGACTACAAAGGGGACATCCTTAAAGTGCTGGATGAACAAGCTGTCCGAAATGCTTGTCTGAAATGCAAGGCATACGGCGTACAGAGCATTGCGGTTTGTTACCTTTTTTCTTTTCTAAATCCGGAACATGAAAAAAGAACAGCAGAAATTATTCGAGAAGAACTACCCGGCGTTTTCGTGGCGCTCTCTTCGGACGTAGCGCCAAAAATCAGAGAGTATGAAAGAACTTCCACGACGGTTCTCAATGCTTATCTGACGCCGGTTCTTCAAGATTATCTCCGCACCGTCAAAAAAGAACTGGCCCAATATGGCTGGGGCAAACCGATTCACATGATGATGAACAGCGGTGGCTTAAGCGATACGGATGCGATGTCCAGTTTCGCTGTCAGAACCCTTTTTTCTGGACCTGCCGGCGGTGCCTGCGGCAATGAAGCCATCGGGAAAATGACAGAAAAGCCCTATACGGTGTTGGCAGATATGGGGGGGACCAGTTTTGATGTGCATGTGGCAGACAGTAAAAATCAGCTGATCCCCCAATCGAAGATTGCTGGCTATCCGTTATCGATCCCGACCATTGACATCACTTCCATTGGAGCCGGCGGGGGTAGCATTGCCCGTCTGGACGAAAGCGGAAGATTGTTGGTGGGACCGGACTCCGCCGGATCAGTTCCAGGCCCTGCCTGTTACGGTTTAGGCGGGACCGAGCCTACGGTTACGGATGCTTTGGTTGTTTTGGGACTGATCGATGAAGATAGTTTCCTCGGTGGTCAAATGGGCCTTAATAAGAAGCTGGCTGAAAAAGTGATTCACGACAAAGTTGCTGCGCCGCTGGATATCTCTGCGACAGAAGGGGCCAATATCATTTACCGGATTGCTACTGAGATGATGGCTGATGCGGTGCGTCTTGTCACAATCCAAAAAGGCAATGACCCCAGAAAATTCTCCTTGATCGGCGCGGGAGGAGCTTTTCCGTTGTTTGCAGCCAACATGATGGATGCGCTGCATATGAAAGAAGTCTTATTTCCGGTCACCGGTCCTGTCTTTTGTGCATGGGGTATGTTAGGGGCAACCCGTCGTTGTGATTTCACGCGAAGTTTCTTTATGGAAAAGGGACAATGGGACCCATCGAAGATTAACGTGGTTATTTCCGACATGAAAAAAGAAGGAAAAGCGGAGCTCGGGCGTTTGGGAGTACCGGAAAATGAGCAGAATTTCCGACTTACCCTGGAAATGCGTTACATCGGACAGCACCATGAAATAGCAATACCCTGGCAGGGAACGTTTACCTCAGAGAGCCGGGATGCTTTAGAAATCGCCTTCAATCGTACCCACGAAAGCATCTATGAATATGTTGAAACAGACAAGGAATGGGAAATCATGAATATCCATCTGGCTTGTGTGGAACGGGAGAAGGAGAACACACGTTTTCCGTTCCCTGAGAATGACATTCTCTTAGCGAATAGGACAGTGGCAGGGAACCCCTTCGGACAAACGGGCGAAATCTCCGTCCCTGTCTACCACGCCGGTGATTTAACCGGCAATGGTACAAAAAGTATCAACGGCCCGGCTCTGATTAATTTTGACTACACCACGGTTTTGATTCCCGCTGGCTTTGCAGGCAAACCGGTTAAGAACGGTGTTTTATCGATAACAAAAGAAGGTACAGAAGCATGACAAGGACAACGACGGAAGATATGATTAACCGCACCGTTATCGCCAATCGTCTCGATAGTATCACCAAAGAAATGGGACTCGCCTTGGAGCATTCCGCCCATTCCCCGATCTTCGCCGAAGCCTGTGACTTTGCTTGTTGTATTTGTGATCGAGACGGTCAATTGGTCTCTCAGTTAAGCGGTATTCCGATTTTGGCGACAGCAGGCTCCTTCAGCGTCAAATCTGTTTTGCGGAAATATCCGAATAGCATCACAAACGGTGATGTTTTTATCATCAATGATCCCTATGACGGTGGAAATCACCTGCCTGATATCGGAATCATTACCCCTGTCTTTTTTGAGGACAATTTAATGTTTTTCTGTGTCAGCCGCGCCCATCACGGGGATATCGGAGGTTCCACCGCGGGCAGCTATAATCCCAAGGCAACCGAAATATTTCAGGAAGGAATTCGAATCCCCCCGACAAAACTAATGCGCAACAACGAATTCATGGGTGAAATTTTAGATCTGATTTTAATCAATACCCGTAATCCCAACATGCTCAAAAGCGACCTCTTAGCCCAGATCGGCGCCAACAAAGTTGCTGCGAAGCGCATTCTGGAGATGGTGGAAGCTTATACGCCCGCTGTCGTGAACAAAGCCATTGCCGAAACCCTGGAACAAACCGAAATGCTCACGAAGAAGCGGATAAGAGAGATTCCTGACGGTATTTACCGGGCGACCGAATACATTGATGATGACGGTTTTCAAGAAGAACCTGTTAAAATTGAGATTGCAGTGAAAGTAGAAGGCGAACGTCTTTTGGTTGATTTCGCAGGGACAGACCCGCAGGTCAAAGGCTTTATCAATACTTCAGTGGTCACAGCGACGACTGCTTCGGGTATTGCGGTACTTTGGTTTTTAGGCGACGATATTCCCAGAAATGATGGTGCCTTCCGCTGCATCGATGTCCATTTGCCCAAAGGATCTTTAGTAAATCCATATGAACCGGCACCCATGACGCTTTGCACCTTAACCCCGGCCAGTGAAATAATCGGCGCCATTTTTCAGGCATTGAATCAAGCAGTCCCCGGAAGGGTTCCTGCGGGATATACGCGCTATGCAGGCCCTTCTTATTATGGTACCGATCCGAGGAATAACCGCTATTACGTTGGGTTTTCGTTTTGCTCGACCGGAAGCGGCGGCGCCATGCAAGGAAGAGACGGAAAATCCTATATGTCGCCCATGTCTAATTTCGGTGGTGTCAAAACGCCGGATATTGAATCCAACGAAATTCAATATCCGCACATCACCCTTTATCATGAAATGGAAACGGATACGGCCGGTGCCGGAGAATATCGCGGCGGAGCAGGGATGAAATATGCGTTTGAGCTATACGATGAAGGCAGCCATATCGTAAATTTTGGGGATGGGATGAAATTTGCACCTTACGGTTTAAATGGCGGAAACCAAGGGAGTTTAAATAAAGGGGTTTTTATTCATCAGGGGGAACCGGTCGTTATGGCAAGTAAAGAAGCGCCAAGATGTGTTGCCAAAGGTGACCAGGTCATGCTGAGTTCCTGCGGCGGCGGCGGATGGGGCAAACCGCTGGACCGCCCGGTAGAAAAGGTATATGCGGATGTTTTGGATGAGATCATCTCCATCAAAACGGCTAAAGAAATTTATGGTGTTGTCATCACGAAAACAGGCATCGACTATGATCAAACGAACCAATTCAGAAACAGTAAAAATGGGAATAAAAGAGTGTAAGAAAAAATAAGGCGACAAAAACAAGGATAAGGATAAGGTAAGGACTGATAAGTAATGAAAATTCTTGTTGCAATGACCGGTGCCACCGGGGTGATCTACGGCGTACGTCTATTGGAAGTCCTCAAAGAGACAGAGCATCATGTTTCCCTGATCATGAGCGGGTGGGCCAAAGAAACGCTCTCGCTGGAAACGGATTATGCTGTTGGCTACGTCCAATCTTTAGCAGACAAAGTATACGACCATAACGACTTAGCTGCCGCTGTTGCCAGCGGTTCTTACGGGATCGAGGCGACCATTGTCGCACCTTGCAGTATGAAGACTCTGTCCGGGATTGCGAATGGCTACAGCGATAATCTGATTGTCCGCGCTTCCGACGTGGCCTTGAAAGAGCGGCGTCCTCTCTTATTGATGGTCAGAGAAACACCGCTTTCGTCCATTCATCTAAAAAATATGACGACCGTAACAGAAGCGGGCGGCATACTCATCCCGCCCGTACCGGCTTTTTACCACCGGCCCAAAACCATTGACGATATTGTAAATCAAAGTGTCGGCAAGGTGTTGGATTTGTTGAGAGTTCCTCATAATCTCTATGAAAGATGGAGAAGTGACCAATGAAAATAACCATCGGACAAGACAAGCTTGCCCTGTCCTACGAGATATCCATCATAGGACACGACATTCTAATTACCGTTACCGGAGGGAAACAACATATCGGCAGTGCAGCGGTCGGAAACTGCGGCACGGTTACAAAGTATGCCGTAGAAGGCCACCGTGATGACGTCCTGGCCGGAACTCTGGCACAGGATGTTTCCAAGCTTTTTAACTGCATTTGCTTGGTAGCTGCAGGATTTCATCAAGACAATATGACCAAAGAAGAAATTGAGATTGTGTTGCTAAATCATCAGCAGGGAATCCAAAAAGTGATTACGTATTTGAAAGAGAACTATGCAAAGAGAACCGATGGCAAAATAATTAAAGGATGATACCGGCATGAACAAAATTGATTATCAAAACAATGACTATGACTTTTTATTGAAGGTCAAAGCGGAACAGCAAACAGCAGCGATTCTTCAGAAGGCGATGGCATGTGATATTTTTACCGCGATTGAAGAAGGTAAATCTTTCGGTGATCTGACCAATTGCCTTCATCTCGATGCGAAAGGAACGTTTCTTTTCCTCGACGTTTTAGACAAAATGGGTCTAATCATTAGGAAAGAAGGCTATCTGTGCAATGCCCCCGTCAGCGCAAAATATCTTACGGCAACAAGTCCTTTTTTTAGCCTGGACGCTTTAAAAAGCGGTAAAATCAGCGGCATCTTTATCGCGGAAAAACTTTTGCCCATGTTAGCATCTTTTAGGGGGAATGTCCTCTTTGAGGGATTTTCTGCTGATATTTTTTCTCCGTTAATTCAAAAGTTTATGTTGGAGCAATGTAAAGAAATTTCTTTTGATGATCAATCGCCTTATGAGCTGATTATCACAGGCGAAAATTACGAAAAACACGCGGAAAGCATTATCCATAACGGAATTATTGGTGTCATGGGGGCGTTTTCCGGGGAATACTCTTTAAACACTGCGATGAACTTATATCATAATTACCTTAATGAGAATGACCTTCAACAAAAAGACAGCTCTATGTTTTCGGTAAACATCCTTTCAGAGAAAGATGTGGCTGCATTTTTTACGAAAAAGCAGATGCATCAGACACCTTTATTACCCCTCACCCGTGATATTTCGGTGATTTTTGCATCCAAGAATAAGCACAAATTAGAGGAGCTGGCCATAACAAAAGAAGCGCAAATCTACGCAAGATTAAAAAGACTGCCCATTCAGTCCATCACGATGATCAATCCTCAGGATGTTGTTACGGCCCACTGGGCAAAAGATCATTGCCGTTACGGATGCTCCAGCTATGGGGAAAAGTGCTGTCCGCCAAATAGCCCTTCCTATGAGGAAACGAGGGTGAAATTAGACGGCTATACCAAAGCTTTTCTGATTGAAGGCCAGCCGCCGACAAGTGATTTTCAAAAACTAATGCTGAATGCAGAGAAATTAGCTTTTAAACATGGATTCTACAAAGCATTCTCTTTTTGGGCAGGACCATGCCATATTTGCAGCGAGTGCAAACCGCCAGCATCGCCCAAGAAGTGTACAGTGACCCGTCCCTCTATGGAAAGCGCCGGTATTGATGTTTTTGCCACTGTTTCTAAGCAAGGCTTTACAATGCGAACCTTAAAAGATAAACAGGAATTCGTTAAATACTTTGGACTGTTACTTCTGGAATAAATGATAGGTTTCTTTAGCTGGATTGAATTGTTATCTCCAAACAGAATGTATTTGTGATTTTGAGAAATAATAATGGAAATCACAAACCTGAATATGGAGAATACAATAATGAAGAAAAAACATAAGGGATTATCTGTTTGGCAGCTTACAATGATGGCTTTGGGAACAGTAATCGGAGGCTCCTTTTTTTTGGGCTCATCGGTAGCGATTAATGCTGCAGGACCTTCAATTATCGTTTCCTTTATTCTTGGCGGAGTCATCGTTTATTTTATCCTTTTTGCATTGTCGGAAATGACGGTTGCAAATCCTGATGTCGGCTCCTTTCGTACTTTTGCAGCCCAAACCTTTGGGAAAGGAACCGGTTTTGTAGTTGGTTGGGTATATTGGGCTGGGATGGTTTTGGCTATGTCCAGTGAGGCTACTGCTGTATCGATCCTGATGCGCGAATGGGTTCCCAATATATCCATAGCCGGATTGGGAAGCTTAATTATTGTAAGCGTCACGCTGCTAAATTTATTGGGAGCTGATAAATTAAGTAAGCTCGAGAGTGGTCTGGCTGCCGTTAAGCTATTAGCCCTGGCTTCGTTTATTATCATCGCCTTACTTTTAATCATGGGATTATTTTCGACTGTTTCCCAAATTGGTGTCGGAGAATTAGTCAGGGAACCTTTGATGCCGGCGGGAATAAAAGGGATAGCAGGGAGTATGCTTATCGTCATATTTTCCTATGCGGGTTTTGAAATCATCGGACTGGCTGCTTCGGAAGCTGACAATCCAACAAAAACGATTCCCAAAGCAATTTCCCATACAGTATTAATTCTAGTAGGATTTTATATTGTCTCTATTGCTGTGCTGCTTCCGTTAATCCCGACCTCCAGTCTGAGTGAAAAATTCAGTCCCATGGTAGCTGCGCTTGATAGATGGGGAATCAGCTGGGCGGGCAACGCCATTAACTTTGTACTCATAACAGCGATACTTTCCACCATGTTGGCAGCGATGTTTGGTCTGGGCAGAATGATGCGTTCTCTTGCCGAAGAAGGCCAGGCACCCAGGTGGTTAAAGGACCGGAGAAACGTCCCGTATCGGGGAATACTGATTTCTGGTTTAGCCATGCTTGCGGGATTGGGCATTGGTCTTATGCTCCCAAGTGTGTACTTATTTTTGATAAGCTCTGGTGGGTTTGCTTTGTTATTTACGTATGCGGTAATTATGGCGACTCACTTACGCTTTCGAAAAAAATATGGGTGTCCGCCATCAGGGAAGTGTCAGATGCCTTTATACCCTTATTCTAGCTGGATTGTTTTTCTGAGTCTGATCATGATTATCATCAGTATGCCATTTATCTCCGGGCAGGGAACAGGACTTATTGCCGGGATAATCATGATTGCTGTGTTTTATGTCCTCTATATGTTTCTAACTAGGATCAATAAACTACAAACAAATAACGCTAATAGAGCCAATAATAAACGATTAAACAATAATACCTGTAAAACGAAACTGTCCGTCGAATTCTCCAGAGATTTAATAGAAAAAGTGGATTTTCAGGCAGACAGAAAGCAAGAATGCCAGCCAAGAAAGGACGAATTACCTTAAACAATGAGCATTCCAAAACTGCTACAGCGCTAGCGAATAGTGAAGAGATTTCCATGGAAAGCATTTTAGCCTCTGCCTAAGCTTGTCACACTATAATTTAGCCTCCCATACTATATAGCAAAATATGGTTAACTAATTGGTAAGCGCCGATTAGGGGAGGTTAAGAGCTTAAGATGAATAAATATCTTAGTCAAAAAGCAATTGATTATCTTCTTTCGCTAAACAATGTGGTGGGAATCGGCTACGGACTAAAAGAGGTCAAAGGAAAACTGACTGATCAAAAGGCGATTGTCGTAATGGTAAGTCGGAAAGTAACGCAAACGGAGTTAATCAGACGACATGTTGTTCTAAAATCTATTGAAGGATTTGTTACCGATGTTATCGAGGTCGGGAAGGTCTCTGCTCATAGAATTCAGGAAGAAGGGCCAATTAGGGAAGCTGAAGATAATGTATCCCGCAAATCCAGCTGGCGGCCCGCGCCAGGAGGGGTAAGCATCGGCCACTATAAGATTACAGCCGGAACTCTTGGAGTTGTGGTTTATGATAATTTTACAGGCAAAAAACTGATTTTATCCAACAATCATGTCTTGGCCAATTCAACGAATGGTAAAGACAAACGAGCTAAAAAAGGCGATCCAATCCTTCAGCCTGGACCACTGGATGGCGGGACCAAGAGAAATGATAAAATTGCTAAACTTTACAGGTATGTTCCATTAAAAGACAACGGTTTCAATGTTGTTGATGCTGCTGTAGCGAAACCACTTAGACAAGGCCTCGTAGTTCCGGAAATTCTTGGCATTGGTACTGTCCAGGGTAAAACGCTGCCGCAATTAGGAATGCTGGTGAAAAAATCCGGACGTACGACGGGTTTGACCAGTGGTATCGTTCAAGTAATAGACGCCATTATTGATGTGGATTATGACGGACGGATTCTTAAATTTAAGAATCAAATTATGGTTACTGCCTTTGATCAAGGCGGCGATAGCGGTTCATTGGTCCTCAATGAGTTTAACTGGGCCGTCGGTTTATTATTTGCCGGGTCGGATACTTTCACTTTTGTAAATCCTATTGATCCAGTCTTAGATTTATTGGGTGTACACTTGTAAGCCAGTCTTAGATTTATTGGGTGTACACTTGTAAGCCAGTCGCAAGATTGGCTTTTTTATGACCCAAAAGCACTAAAGCAAAGCAAGGATTGTCATAGTTTGGCAGGATATGACATTCTTTCTAAAGGAATTTCTCGATCCAGCGTGTAATACTCATATTTGCTTTCAATATATTGGATCATTATACCTCTCGATTTTTTTCAGTTCTGCCGTGACCCTTTATTATATACCAATGAATATACAGACCATCCTGAGTGGGGTGGGGAGTATGGCTTTCCCGGTCATGATCGGAGTCTTAATCTGGATTTTTTCCGAGAAGCTCGCGAGCTTCATGGTTGAGCGTGAAGGAGAAAAAGGAGGACATGATGTCCCCTACCTTTGATCTTGACAGTGCTCAAATCATTGTACTGACGACAGCCGGTCTGATCTTGCTCGTCAATGCCATTTCTTCGCTGATTTCAGCTTTAACCGTCTATGCAGTTTTGTCGGACCTTCCTACCAGCAGTGCTTGGCATGAAATTATCAGCCAGCTGGTGAACTCGGCCATCCAGATTATTCTGGGGTTATGGCTTGTATTTGGCGGTAAAGGGCTGGTAAATATCATAAAGAAGATTCGGACTGCAGGTGTTAAGTGAAATAAGATTCCTGCCTAAAAATAAGGAATTTAGCGGCAGGCCTCTAGTTCCTGAACTTTATTTAAAAACCAGGCCGTGTGCAGATCTTCGTCAACTAGATTGGCCCACAGGACAGAAAACAACGTATGATCTTTTCCGATTTTTAAAATCAAGTCTTTATAATCACTCATTGCTTTTCTCTCCAGAAGAATATCGGCTTTTAGCAGGGAAACTATTCCAAACGCAGCAGTGATATTCCCGGCGGTCTTTCCCAGGAGCGGGGAAATAATATCCCCTAAAATGGTCGGTTCGCTACCGTATTTCCGTATTTGGGCGGCAATGTTATCGACATGCTGCTGTTCAATATAAGATGACCGTTCCAATACTTTGCTGATATAGATATCTTCGACCAATTTACTTTGCGCCATATAAAGATCAACCTGGTTCAGTTCCAGGCTGTAAAACCAGTTGAGCTTTGCGATGATTCCGTCAGTATCCAGATTTTATTCCACCACCTGACTGCCTCAATGTCTTGATGTTCGTACTGAAAGAAGTCTTTCATAAGTCTATTCTATTATTGATAAAATGCCTTGCAAATATACGGAAATCTATTCGGATTGATCATGAATCATGCCCCATTAATTTCAGTAAATCTTATTTTAGTGGTAAAATAAAATGGCAATATTACTGCTAGGAGGGTAAACAATGAATGCTGCTGACGAAGGAATCGTCTACGAAGAATTTGAGGTAGTAGAAATCCAAAGAGAAAATGATGCCATTGTGATGAAAGAAGCGGTGAGAAAGGTCATCGCCGAAGTGTCCCTTAAAATGATAGTCAATGGACAGGAGCTTGTTTCCGTTCTCTGTCTGAACCGGCACCACGAGGAGTTGGCCCTGGGTTTTCTATATAATGAGGGTGTTATTGGTTCTTATGAAGATATTGAAAGCATCGAATACAATGAGAAAATGCTGGCAGTGCTGATTGAACTTAGAGAAGGAATCGTTATTGACAGACGCGAAAGTCTGAGAAGCATCACTTCCGGCTGTGGCAAGTGTTATACCTACATTAATCCGCTGAAAAAGACGCAGTACGCCGTCAGCACGAACAAATCCACTTTTTCCGCAGGAAATATCTTGACAATCATGGATAAGTTCATTGAGCAGTCTGAGATCTTTCATACGATTGGCGGCGTCCACAGTGTCTTATTTTACGCTGACGGATTTGAAGTGCTAAATGAAGACATTGGCCGGCACAACTGCTTCGATAAAATGACAGGAATACTGATGAAGGCAAACAAGATGGAGCTAGCCGCAAATGGCATGGTTTTTATCAGCGGCAGACTTACTTCGGAAATGCTCATGAAAATGATCAGGCTTGGAGCACCCGTGGTAGTTTCCAAATCGACGCCCACAACAGCGACCATCAGGCTTGCCCGGGAACATAACATTACACTTCTCGGCTATGTCAGAGGAGGCAAAGGTACTGTTTATGCCTGCCCAGAAAGGCTGGCTGACACCTCCGATAGCCAAATCTAATGCTCCGCATATTTTGAAAAAATTTGTCGAATAGTAGGAATTTCTTAACTTATGTAGAAATAGTATACAAATCCTTTGAAATGACAGAATGTTTAGATTATTGAAATATTCTGATAAGGTAAAAAAGTTGAATTGTTCTAATTACTATCCCGAGCTGCAGGAAAAGTTATTGGATCTTGAGCATATTAATATTCGAAACAAAGCTTTGATGGCCGCGATTCAGGACATTATGCTGGTCAGCGATTCAGATGGCCATATTTCGCCATTTGCCGTCTCCAATAAAAAGGACGATCCTTTAACACTAGAGATCTTAAGAAATAACGAAATTGTTCGGAGATTACAGGAGGCAATTTATCAGGTTGTTCAGAAACGGGAGATGGTCACCTGTGATTTTAGGTTAAAGTACCAGGGACGGGACTACTATTTTGAATCGCGAATTCACATCTCAGAGATTAATGAAATCTTAATACTGGTTCGGGATATGACCGAAAGAACCCTAATGGAAATGCAGTTAAGGGAGATGGCGGAAAGAGAAAGCCTGACAAAGCTATATAAACGGCACTGTTTAATCAACAAACTGGCTGAATTCCATGGAAAAGGCTTCGAAAAGCTCACCGTGCTGCTCTTTGATATTGATGGGTTGAAAATTATTAATGATACTTTTGGAAATCTGAAAGGGGATGAAGTGATTGTATCCGTAGCCCGGATTATTCATGACCACTTCAGATTGATTGGGTATATCGCCCGTATTGGCGGAGATGAATTTTGCGTGATTGTCGAGGGACTCTCCAGCCAGGAGATTGAGCAGCAACTTAAACAGATGAATAAAATGCTGCATAAATATAATGAACAAACAGATGCATTAAAGATCTCGCTGTCTTCGGGCTATTCTTTCCATAGGACAGGTATTGTCAATACAGAATGGATGTTTCAGGAAGCAAATAACAACATGTATCAAAATAAATTATTGAAGGAATCCAGCAACCGGAACGATTTGGTCAAGACCCTGATGAGAGCGCTGGAAGCGAAGGACTATATTACCGAGGGCTATGCGGAACGGATGGGTGAGCTTGCAACCCAAATGGGTGTAGCGCTGCGGCTGCCTCAAAGTAAACTCGACCGGATCAGGTTGCTTACCAAATTTCACGATATCGGTAAAGTGGGAATTCCAGATAGGATCCTGTGTAAACCTTCCAAGCTGAACGAGGAGGAGTGGAAGGTCATGAAAACGCATTGCGGGATCGGGGAAAGAATTGCGGCCGAATCCTCAGAATTAAAGAGTATTGCACACCTGATTCTGAAGCACCATGAAAGGTGGGACGGAAAAGGTTATCCTTTAGGATTGAAAGCAGGGGAGATACCGATCGAATGCAGAATTTTAAGTATTGTTGATACCTTTGATGCGATGACAAATGACCGGCCGTATCGTGAAGCACTGTCTGAAGCTGAGGCAATCAAGGAAATCGTATCATGTTCCCGAACGCAGTTTGATCCGAATTTGGTTCTCTTGTTCAAAGAGATTATTGAGAAATCATCATAAACATCGAGTAATACGCATCACCCTTTCTTCCATCATACCATCTTAGCAATAGCCACGATCCTCCGAACATATTGCCATTGATTCCATGAATTAAACAAGCGTATTGCATATATATAATTCACAATATTCACACAATTATCCACAATTAATTTGCTATCAATTTCAACGATGATTCCATGATTCAAAGAGAGAATATAACTGCGGATATGGCGATTAAATATTATCAGAATATTAAGAAAATGGCATCTGATTTTTGTAACCTTGGATACCGATTTCCGGCAGTTTTTTACGTATGATTAAAAAAATAAGACCACGATTAAAAACAAAATATAGAGGAGGTAAATTCTTATGTCTCAGATGTTCTGTTTTCAATGTGAACAAACTGCCGGTGGAAAAGGATGCACGAACGCAGGGGTCTGCGGAAAGAAACCGGAAGTAGCTAATAAGCATGATGAACTCACTTGTGCCCTGATTGGATTGGCCAGAGCAGCATCCGGTCGGAAAACTGCACCGGAAACAGATGCTTTGGTGATGCAGAGCCTGTTTGCCACAGTGACCAATGTTAATTTTGATCCTCAAGATTTTGATGCCTTCATACAAAAGGTAACTGAAGAGAAAAACAAACTTGGCGGGGCGGAAGATTTTGCACCTGAAGCTTTGTTCCATGGTGATCCGGACATCGTTTCGCTGCGTACGACTCTCTTGTTAGGCATGCGCGGGATGGCGGCATATGCTTGGCATGCGTATGTTCTAGGCAAGCAGGATCCTCAAGTCACCGCCTGCTTTTATAAAGGATTGAAAGCTGTCGGGGAAGATCATTCCGTCGATGAATGGCTGGAGTTGCTGATGGAATTCGGCAAAACCAATCTTGCCTGTATGGCGCTGCTCGATGAAGCGAATACTTCGGCTTTCGGTCATCCGGTGCCAACCAAAGTTACAACAACCATAGAAAAAGGCCCATTCATTGTGATCACCGGCCATGACCTGCTCGATCTGAAACAATTGCTGGAACAGACAGAAGGAAAAGGAATCAATATTTATACCCATGGTGAAATGCTCCCAGCTCACGCCTATCCTGAATTTAAAAAATATGTGCATCTGAAGGGCAATTTCGGAACGGCCTGGCAGAACCAGCAAAAGGAATTTGACAATATTCCGGCTCCAATCTTTTTTACGACGAACTGTCTGATGCCACCCAAAGCCAGTTACGCTGACAGGGTTTATACGACATCCGTCGTCGGTTATCCCGAAATGAAGCATATCCCGGATGCCAAAGTCAAGGACTTTTCGCCCCTGATTAAGCAGGCGCTTGAACTTGGCGGCTACAGCGGAGATCAATACAGGACAGGGATCAACGGCGGAAACGAGCTGATGACAGGTTTTGCCCGGAATACTGTTCTCGGAGTCGCGGATAAAGTGATCGATGCCGTCAAGGCAGGGGCAATCAAGCATTTCTTCCTGGTTGGCGGCTGTGATGGCGCGAAACCCGGCAGAAACTACTATACCGAGTTTGTCAGACAAACTCCGAAAGATACGGTCGTACTGACACTTGCCTGCGGGAAATACCGCTTTAATGACCTGAATATCGGAGAAATCGGGGGACTGCCACGGCTAATGGATATGGGTCAATGCAACGATGCCTATTCCGCTATTCAGGTTGCTGTTGCATTGGCCAAGGCTTTTGAATGCGGCGTAAACGATCTGCCCTTAACGCTTGTGCTTTCCTGGTATGAGCAAAAAGCCGTCTGTATTTTACTGACACTTCTGGCGCTGGGCATAAAAAATATCTATATCGGACCATCCGTTCCCGCTTTTTTCTCTTCCAATGTACTCAGTGTTTTGGTCGAAAAATTCAATATCACACCAATCTCTACACCAGAGAATGATTTAACAGCTATTCTGGCTAAATAAAAGGGCTCACCTCAATCCGAATGCTGCTGACACTGTGTTGGCAGCATTTCATTTTGGGTGTTAATAGCCCCTTTTTGCACATTTAGCATGACCTAGCTGCGTTTCACATCCATGTTCGCTTGGACTGCTGGATCACGTTACGTTACGCGAATTATTCCACGAAATTATGCTATAATATTTTCATGCGCTGATCTTAGACATAAAGGCTGGTAAAAAGTATGCAGGTATTTTTACGGATTGATATTAATCTTGTTGCCCTGGTGTTGTTGGGGGTAGTATTTTTAATTGCTTACCAGAGTCTTGACCGGCAGGATCGTATCAATAAAAAATTTCTGACCACGTCTTTAGTCATTATGCTGGAGCTTGTTTTTGAAACGCTGACCTGTATGATCAACAGACGCCCTGAGTTATGGTTGATCCCGGTGTCCGAGCTGATGCATATATGTTTGTTTATTACGGCACCGCTGTTAACCTATTCATGGTACAAATTTAATTATAGCTGGACTGAACCAGATAGTACGATTTTTAAAACCAGGGAAATCCTGTATTTTATTCCGATTGTCATCAATACGGTACTGACCGTCTTATCGCCCATTTACGGTTTTATCTTCACTATAGACAGTGCGAATGTCTACCACCGGGGATCACTTTTTCTTGTCTCAGCCGTTATTACCTATTTCTATCTGATAGTCAGCCTGATACATATTCTCAAAAGAAAAGGAAAAATCATTAAGCAGGAATGGATTCCTATGATCGGATTTGGAATATTGCCGATTATCGGAGGGATCCTTCAGTCGTTATTTTATGGTGTGCTTCTGATGTGGAGTTGTACGGCATTTTCCCTCGTGATTATTTATTATTTTCTGCAGCAAAGAATGGCTCATCTGGATAACTTGACCGGCGTATGGACGAGAGGATCTTTTGACTATTACATTTCCCGAAGGATCCACCATAAGGCCGATGACAAATTTGGGCTTATTTATGCCGACCTTGACGGACTGAAACAAATTAATGACCAATATGGGCATTCCGAAGGGGACAAAGCGATCCAGACTGCTGTTGGGCTAATAAGAAGTGTCCTAAGAAAAACAGACATTATTGCCAGGATGGGTGGCGATGAATTCGCGGTAATTATGGAATGTGACAGCAAAGAAGCTCTGGAGAAAACAATTGAGAGAATCAATGTGTCTTTTGAAGCGTATAATAAAACTTCCGGAAAGCGTTACAGGCTGGAAGGAAGTTTTGGGACTGACATCTTCGATATGAAATATGCCAGCATTGAGCAATTTCTGAACCATGTTGACAATCTGATGTACAGCCAAAAAAGAATAAAAAAAGCGGATTTGCGATGATCCGTGGGATTTTATTCCTTTTAGCAAGTAATTCTTTATGAGCTAAAGAAAAACCGGTATAATAGACTGAAAATTCGTAACATTTTATTAACTTTAGCCTAAATCACGATATTTGCAGGTTGACCGAAAGCTTGTATTTTATGTATGATAATAACAAGCTTCAAGGAATTCCTAAGATGGAATACCAGTGAAGCCTGAAAATGGAAACAAAATGTTATCATTGGATGATTAGGTCGGTGAACGAAAAGGTTCACTATATCTGGAGAGTTTCGAAGAAAAGAGTCTGCAACGGGATTGATAGAAATGAAGGTTTGGTTCAAAAAAATCTGTAAAAAGAATTTTTAAGAGGCAAATTCCGAAATGAAATCAGACTGAAGTGGGTAATGAGTAAACGGAATATCTGTAGACGAAGGTCTTTTAAGGAAGATGGATAGCAGGAAACGAAATTGAGGGTAATACTGGGGATACATTGATAAAGGTTCGTTGGAGCTTCTTTTTTATTTTTCGCGCTTGTAGGCTGCGATATACGGAAGGTTTCGGTACTTTTCCTGGTAATCGAGGCCATATCCAACTACAAATTGGTCCGGCATAAGAAAACAGCAATAATCGATGTTAATGGTGAGGAGCCTTTCCGAGGGATTATCCAGCAGGGTGCATATTTTTAGACTAGCCGGCTTTGCAGCTTCGAGGTGCTGGCAGATATAAGCAAGCGTAAGTCCGGTTCCGACCACATCTTCTACTAAAAGAACATGTTTGCCGGTGATCGAAAGGTCAAGATCTTTCGCAAATCTTACAATGCCAGTTTTATTCGTTTCATCAGGGAAGGCCCTGATCGACAGAAAATCAATGCTTAAGGGTACCGTCAGGTGCCGGGTCAGGTCAGCCAAAAAGTAAAACGATCCTTTTAGGACGCTGATCACAACCAGCTCTTTGCCCTGATAGTCGGTATCAATGATTCGCCCGGTTTCGGCGACTTTCCGTTGAATCTCCTCTGCAGTGAAAATGATCTTCCCAACAGCATTAGCATTCATTGTGCATGTCCTTTCTTAATGCCGAATCTCTCCAAAAGGGAATAAAAATCATTTTTAAAGACAATGTTGATGTTGGTGCCGGGATAGAGCCGTTTGAGCAGCTCAACCTTTTTCTTTTTTTCTGAAGCATATTTTTGGTTCATCGTGGTCAGTTCAATGAACGTATTAAATCTGGGTAGGTAAAAATCAGGTGAAAACGCCATGGTAACATTACCCTCTTCATCCCATTGAATCGGGAACGTACGGGGCTCGTACTCCCAGTCAAGGTGGTACATATCCAGGATTCCGGCAAATTCCTCTTCGGATGGATGCTTGAAAATAATCGGTTTTTTACCGTCCTGAGAAGGACATTCAGCCGCAGGGGAGTAAAGCTGCTTATTTCTGGCATAGTACTCCAGAAATGCAGCGCCTTCTTTGATGCCAATAAAATCTGTGTTCAGCGTAATGCCGTAAAGAGAAGGATCAGACCAGTCTCTATGATAAATGGTGGAAATATACCGTTTGTGTTTGCGGTCGGTCAGCTCCAGGAATCTTTCGGCATTGGAGCGGTCCAGACGGAGATTATGCATGACCCGGCCGGTTCGAACTTCATCTGAAGCTATGATTCTGACATGGATCGCTTCAGGATGGCGGGAGAAAATAACCTGAGCGCCGAGACCGAAGATGATAGCAGGCTGTTCAGAAATATAACCTTTTAATCTGCTTTCAATATGCTCGGCAAAGGTAAGGCCTTGAGAGGACAGATTCAAATAAAAGCCAGGGCTTTCTTTCAGCATATGTAGCTCATGCTTGTCGGCAATCTCCGGCAGCCATTGGTTCACAACAAAATCGTGTGTAATCAGAGGCAGATCCAATTTCTTGGCGAGGAGCCCAGATATTTCTTTCCCCAGGCTTCCTGTTTGTCTGGAAATTGTAAGAAATACCAAATCAGTCACCCCCACAGCAGTAATGATACCGGTTCAGTCCTCAGATTATTATACCATATCAGGCCAATTAGCGTCGGAACGCTGGAAATGACTAAACTGGTTTCTTTTTCCTAAGTTTTACAAAGAGAAGAACGGCCGAAAGCAAAATTGCTGCAATACTGATGACTTGGGCTATTTTAAATGGACCAAGCATCAGACTGTCGGTTCTGAGACTCTCAATAATAAAACGGCCTGCCGAGTACAGCAATAAATAAAGCAAGAAAATGATGCCGTCAGGTGTTGATTTCTTCCTGATCAGCCAGAACAAGAACAAAAAGATCAAAGTGTCCCATAAAGACTCATATAAAAAAGTCGGATGGTAATATTGGCCGTCAATATACATGCCCTGCTGAATAAAATGCGGAAATTTACTGATAAAGGATTCACTAACCGGGCCGCCATGTGCTTCCTGATTAAGAAAGTTGCCCCATCTGCCAATCGCCTGGCCGATAACCAGACTTGGCGCGATAACATCGGCCACAGACCAAAATTTTAAATCCGGATCTCTGCGGGTAACCACTAAGACCGCCAGAAAACCGCCGATAATTCCGCCGTGAATGGCTAATCCGCCATGCCAGACAGCCACGATTTCCGCCGGACAAGATATGTAATAATGCAAATTGAACAGGACATAATATAGTCTGGCACCGATCAGAGCAGCGGGAATCATAACAATCAGCAGATTAAAAAGTTTGTCCGGGTCCAGCCTGCGATAGTTCGTATGATAGTTCGCGAGAATGAGTCCGGCGCAAAACGCCAGAGCGATCAGTATACCGTACCAATGAATAGAAAAAGGACCAATTTCAAATGCAATAGGGTTCAAGAAAATCAACTCCCGTATTAATGAATACACTATCTTTCCGAAATTGTCCAGAAAAAATGCCCGATTGAAGTCTTCCCAGGAATCGTGTAGAAGCATTACTGGATATTTGCGAAAAGACCGACACCGTAGTATTGTGGTGTTATCAGGTAAGTTTAAGGTTATTCTATGATTCTTTGCTATGAATTGTTTTCAGGGGGTAGACAATGCAAATATTATTAATCTATAATCCGCTTGCCGGAAACGGCAGCTTTAATAATCACTTGGACAGCATTATTGAAGCTGTCCAAGATAAAGGCTATTATTTGGTCCCTTACAGGGTCAGCACTACGGAAGCCCTGGAAAAAATGGTCTCCTCAGCGGATATCAACAGTTTCAACAGGATCTGGATTGCCGGGGGCGACGGGACGATCCACCAGGTCATCAATGTTCTTTTTTATTATGATTGCCAGATCCCGGTTGGAATATATCCGGTAGGAACTGCCAATGACTTTGCCCGTTATTTTCATTTTCCGGAGCGGGTCAATGAAATGACGGAGATTCTGCTTCAGGATCATTTTACAGTTTGCGATATCGGGGTCGCCAATGGCCGCTATTTTTTAAATGTGGCCAGTCTGGGTTTTCTGATCGATGTCAGCCAAAAAACTCCCAAAAGAATCAAACAAAGTTTTGGGGCTCTCGCCTATTATTTAAAGGGTGTTGAAGAATTCGCCAATATGAAGCCGGTGAAAGTTAGTATTCGGAGCCGGGAAGCCAACCGCGACGATGAAGTGTATTTCATCTTGATTATGAATGGCAAATCGGCAGGCGGTTTTAAGAGGATAGCGCCGTTGGCTTCTATTAGCGATGGTCTGCTTGATGTGTATATTTTTAAACCATGTCCAGTTCTCGAACTGATCCCGCTGGTTATCAAAGTGGCGAACGGTGAACATGCGGAGAGCCCATATGTAGACTACTTCCAGACGGCAGAGCTGACAATCAACTGTCGGGAATCGATTGGTACGGATTTAGACGGAGAAAAAGGGTTTGATTTTCCGTTAAGAGTCACTGTTGAGCCCGCCAAACTTAAAGTCATTACCAGAGAGAATCAAGAGGAAGGCTATCTGGATAAAACCGGTTTTGGCTTCTTAATTTAGATGTAAAAATTTTCAATGCAAACGTTAATAAAAAGGTTAATAAAAACATTCGAATTGAAGACAGGTCCGGGTAAATATTTTTATTTTGGGCAGATTAATTATGAAAACAATTGCCTTAAAATATCTGATGCAAAGGAGGAATTGTCTTGAGTGTTATCGGCTGGATTATTTTAGGCGGCCTTGCGGGGTGGATTGCCAGCATGATTACAGGCCGTGATGCCAAAATGGGCGTTGGAATGAATATTGTTGTCGGGATCGTCGGGGCGTTCATCGGCGGATGGATCGTCAACATTTTCGGAGGAATAGGGATCAATGGATTTAATGTCTGGAGTTTCTTGGTTGCTCTCCTCGGTGCGGTGATCCTGTTGTCCATCGTCAATGCCTTAACGGGCAGGAAACATTCTCACAAGCAGTATCAGTCGTAAATGTTATCCCGGATTTTGATGGATGTTGGAAACGGCGGAGTAGATCTCCAGCCGTTTTCATTTTTTATTTAGCGCCAAATCAAACCAGCAAAACTGACTTAGCACAGTTCTGTCTGAGTGCATACTGATCCACAACACTTGACAAATATTCGGAAATTTGATAGCATTACCTAAAATTATATCATACAGTTTTATATTTAAAGGCTGTACCATGACAGTATAAAGCAGCATTCGTCTTTAACAGAAATGCTAAGGGGTGAAGGCTTTTTTGGTATATCAGAAAAAGTCTAAGCACTTTCTGATATCTCTAGGCGCAGCTAGTACCATGTCAACCCTAAATCTATATATCCTGGCGGCAGATTTCTGTTAATACTGCGTTGTCGTCAATCACCATACGCTCGGTATGCCTCAATCCTTCGCCTTGTCTTAAAAGAAATCTGCTCCCCATTATATTACAGTTTTAAGGTTGACAAGGTACTAGAGACATGGCGCCAGTAAAGTTTTCAATAGTTTATAAGATATAAAATGCTAGGAGGAGAGTATGTTGAAACTTGCGTTTTCAACCCTGGGTTGCCCGGATTTCAGCTGGACCGATATCTATTCCATGGCCAAGGACTTTGGCTTTGACGGCATTGAAATCCGCGGTCTGGGCAGTGAGATCTTTGCAGTGCAGGCCCAGCCTTTTACTGAGTCTCAGCTGCCGCAAACCATAAAAAAGTTATCCGAACTCCGTATTCAAATTCCTTGTCTGTCTTCCGGCTGTTGTCTAAAGTATGCTGAGAAAGCGGAACAGAATCATCAGGAGATCGTTCAGTATATTGAATTAGCCTCCAAGCTAGGAACCCCGTATATTCGTATCCTCGCCGATATCGCACCGCAGCCGACTGGTGAAGTCGATGACGAGGTGGTGCTTACTGCGCTGAACCGTCTGGTACCTCTGGCCGAAGAAAAAGGCGTTACCCTTTTGGTTGAAACGAACGGAGTCTATTCCGATACCTCCCGTTTATGCCATCTGCTCAACCATGTAGCCAGTGACAATGTTGGCGCCTTGTGGGATATGCATCACCCTTATCGTTTTGCAGATGAGACACCTGGAAAGACTGTTCAGAACCTTGGTGCCTACATTAAATATGTACATATCAAGGATTCCGTTTTAGAGAACGGCACCACCCGGTACCGTATGATGGGAGAAGGAGATTTACCCATCGATGAGATGATGCAGGCCCTGCATTCGATTAACTATGAGGGCTATGTTTCCCTGGAATGGGTCAAACGCTGGGCGGCGGACCTGGATGATGCCGGCGTCGTTTTCCCGAATTTTGCAGAATATATGAGCCGTTACACGAAAAAAACATCGGTGAAAGGTCATTTGTACGATAACAATGCCAAGACCGGAAAATATATCTGGCAAAAGGATACGCTGATTGATCTGACCTTCCCCCAGGTGCTTGACCGGATGGTGGATGAGTTCCCGGATCAGTATGCTTTCCGTTATACGACCATGGATTATACCCGTACGTATAAAGAATTCCGGGACGATGTTGACACATTTGCACGCGCCCTGATCGCGATGGGTGTCAGACCCGGGGACCATGTTGCGACCTGGGCCACCAACGTTCCGCAGTGGTACATTACCTTTTGGGCGGCAACCAAGATTGGCGCTGTGCTGGTAACCGTAAATACCGCGTATAAGATTTATGAGGCAGAATATCTGCTGCGCCAGTCGGATACACACACGCTGGTCATGATAGACGGATATAAGGACTCCGATTATGTCGGCATTATCAAGGAGCTTTGCCCCGAGCTGGAGACTACCGAGGCCGGAAAGCCGCTGCATATCAAACGGCTGCCTTTCTTACGCAATATTGTCACGGTTGATTCCAGGCAGAACGGCTGTCTCACCTGGGAAGATGCGATTGCCCTGGCTGACAAAGTCCCCGTTGAGGAAGTATACCGCCGTGCCCTTTCTCTTAACCGTCATGATGTCTGCAACATGCAGTATACCTCAGGAACCACTGGTTTCCCGAAAGGCGTTATGCTGACACACTATAATGTTGTGAATAACGGTAAAAATATTGGCGACTGCATGGATCTTTCCACAGCCGACCGCATGATGATTCATGTCCCGATGTTCCATTGCTTCGGGATGGTGCTGGCGATGACTGCGTCCATGACCCATGGGGTGACCATGTCCCCGATACCGGCGTTTTCGCCGAAGATATCGCTGGATTGCATCAACAGGGAAAAAATCACCGCCTTCCATGGTGTTCCGACCATGTTTATTGCGATGCTCGAGCATGAAGATTTTCCGAAAACAGACTTTTCCTACATGCGGACCGGAATCATGGCAGGAAGCCCGTGTCCTGTGAAGGTCATGCAGGATGTCGTCGAGAAGATGAATATGAATGAAATCACCATTGTCTTCGGACAGACCGAATCTTCACCCGGCTGCACCCAGAGCCGTGTCGACGATTCCGTCGAACTGCGGGTTGCCACTGTGGGCCGTGCTTTGCCAGGTGTTGAGTGCAAGATCGTGGATCCGAAGACCGGGGAAGATCTTCCGGATAATGAGGACGGCGAATTTGTTGCCAGGGGCTACAATATCATGAAAGGCTATTATAAAATGCCCGAAGCCACCGCTGCGGCGATTGATGAGAACGGCTGGCTGCACACCGGCGACCTGGCCAGACGCGATGAGAACGGATACTATAAAATTACCGGACGTATCAAGGACATGATCATTCGCGGCGGGGAAAACATCTATCCGAAAGAAATCGAAGATTTTATTTATACCCATCCAAAGGTCAAGGACGTTCAAGTTATTGGTGTCCCTGACAAACAATATGGGGAAGAGATTATGGCCTGTGTCATACTGAAGGACGGCGTCGAACTGACCGCTGATGAGCTGAAGGATTTTGTCCGCACCCACATGGCCAAGCACAAAACACCGCGTTATATTGACTTTGTCGCAGAATTCCCGATGAATGCCGCAGGCAAAATTATGAAATATAAAATGCGCGAAAACGCGGTCGAAAAGTTAAACCTTCAGGCCGACAACAGTATTGAAACTGCCTAAGGTACTTCTAGTAAGCCTTATTATGTTTATCAAATGGCAAAAATTTTCTTTGGATGAATAGAAAATTATGGTATAATATTTGCGTAATTCGCAAAATGTGGTGAAACAGTTGGTCAGAAAGTTTGATTTGATCAAATATAAACCGCTGGAACGAAAATTCCTGCTCTTTAGGTGGGGACTGCTTATTGTTGCCCTGGCTGAGCTGATCCGTTTTCAGGGCTCTTTCACGGGCGTGTTTTTTGTTGGTTTCTTTATCACCCTTCTATATAATGCATTTATTTCCGTTTGTGTCTTCAGCAAGGACACCCGGGCCGAGAAAATGATGCGACTCAGCTTAGTGCTTGATATTCCTGTTTATACCCTGTTGATGGCAGGAAATGTTGAATTACTGAATATGCTCTTTTTTTCCTATTTCTTCTTTGTTTCTTTTCACGGCATGCGTTATGGGATTCCGGGTTTGATCATTGCTGCTGCCGAAAGCGTAGCCTCTTTATTCATTACGTCATTCAAAATTTCGGACCTGTTTGTATCCGTGAATATCTATCTGTTCAGCCTTCTGCTCCTAGCCTTCGGTTTTATCATTGTATTTGAAGTCAACAGTTTGCTGAATATCAGCCAATATCAGTTCAGAAAGGCCAAAAATCAGGCGGCCAGAGATCCGCTGACAGGGCTTCCGAACCGCCTGCTGTTGGAAAAGAGTTTTCAGAAGGCTGTATCCAATTATCAGAGGACAGGGCAGCCTTTTTGCATTGCCATTTTTGATATTGATAATTTTAAAAAGATAAATGATCAGAAGGGACATGTCTTTGGCGACAAGGTTTTGCTGGTTTTAGCCCGTGTTTTAAAAACGAATGCCAGGGCCACTGATTTTATCTGCCGTTACGGCGGTGAGGAGTTTCTAATTATTCTTTATGGCTGCGGCCTGAAGGACGCCTGCCTGAAAGCGGATAAAATCAGGGAAGAATTTGCACTTAACAGTTATTTTGATAAGCCACTGACCGTGAGTGCCGGTGTCTGTCTCTATCAAAAAGGCTGCTCGCTGACCGAAAATATTGAGATTGCGGATAAAGCACTTTACGCTGCCAAAACAGCAGGGAAGAACAGGGTCATCTCAGGCAGCCGTTTCGGCGTTGATCTTTTCCATAAAGAAGCTTAAAGATCAAAATCCTCCACCCAAATTTTCTAAAATTATTTTAATATTTCCTCAGTCCGGCGGAATACTTTTCGGAAATGAAAACCGTATATGGACAGGGTTACTGCCAGCGGAAATACATTACGGCGTTTCCGCAGAGACCAAATGATCAGTTTCCAGTAGTATCGTCTTTCTTGGCCGATAATTCCCAAACGGAATACCGATCTGATAAACGCGAGCACCTGACAACGGCCGATCCGCTGAGCCGTAAATCCAGCAGGTTCGTACTGCTCTAAGAATGTCAGGACCCGCTCATAATATTTTCTTGGCGAGTAGATCGTATCGACAATTTTTTGATAGCCTTTGATCAACAGGTGGCTTTCCATTCTTGGTATGAAGTTCATCGAGAAGTCGGTGTTGTCGCCGCTGATGCTTTTTAACAGGCGGCCTTCCGCTGCCAGACGCTGATATAGTTTAGTTCCTTTCGGCGCATTCAGCAGCCCGACCATCGCGGTAACGATCCCGCTTTCCTGAATAAAGGTTACCAGTTTGTCAAAAATAGAGGCATTGTCGTTGTCGAACCCGACAATAAAGCCGCCCTGAACCTGAAGGCCGAATTTCTGAATTTTTTTGATACACGCAATCAGATTGCGGTTTTTATTCTGAAGTTTATTGCACTCAACCAGGCTGTCTTCATCCATGGTTTCAATTCCGATAAATACAGTCAGAAACCCCGCCTTAACCATTAGATTCATAAGGCTGTCATCATCAGCCAGATTGATCGAGGCCTCTGTGATAAACGTAAACGGATAATTTTTTTGTTTCATCCAGCTGATCAACGCAGGCAGGATATCATCCTTTAATTTTTTTTTGTTTCCGATAAAATTATCATCGACCAGGAAGATGCCTCCGCGCCATCCGGCCCGATAAAGGGAATCCAATTCTGACAGGAGCTGCGGAGAGGTCTTGGTACGGGGCTCGTGACCGTATAAAGATGTAATGTTGCAGAAATCGCAATGGAATGGGCATCCGCGTGAATATTGAATATTCATTGTTGCGTAGTGTTTCATATCGATAAGGTCCCACAAAGGCACAGGGGTATTTCTGATATCCGCCCATTCTTCCGTTGTGTAAATGTGCGCTGCCGATCCGTTCTCAAGGTCACGCACAAAGGCAGGTACAGTGTTCTCCCCTTCATTCAGGACGAGATAATCTACATCATCATACTCCTCAGGTTCGGAAGTAAAGAGGGGACCGCCTGCAGTCGTTTTGACTCCGAGGGCATGACAGCGGTTAATAACTTCCCTGACAGATTCTTTTTGGACGACCATCGCGCTGATCCAGACATAATCGGCCCATAAAATATCCCGATCCTTGAGTTTCGTTACATTCATATCCACAAGACGCTTATCATAATGCTCCGGCAGCATAGCAGCTACGGAAAGTAGCCCCAGGGGCGGAGATCCAGCTTTCTTGGATATGAACTTTAACGCGTACTGGAAACTCCAATAGGTTAGCGGTATTTGCGGGTAAACAAGCAAAATTTTCATAGATTTGCCCTTCCTGTTCTATTGACTGGCACAGCCACTTCTAGCATATCCATTTTTTACTTGCTCAATTCGTTTCTGGTTTATTCGCTGATTTTCTGCAGAACAACACAGGACATTGCAATTTATCATCGGGTAAATTAAAATAGATGTAGAATCAAGAAAGGGAGAGAGTAGTAAGATATGGAGGAAAATGCGGGAGATATACGAAGTAGTATTATTTCAAATGACTTATTAATAGGATTTGGTAAAAGGCTTTGACAATCCTGTATAAGGAATGATTCTGCCTTTTTATTATTATCAGGAGGAACAATCATTGATTACCGGGATTTTGTTTTTAGTCGTGCTGATTGCGCTCAATGCCTTTTTCGCTGCCTCGGAGATTGCTTTGATCTCCCTGAATGACAATAAAATCAGAATGATGGCTGAAGATGGCGACAAGAAGGCCAAAATTTTAACCAATTTGCTCGGCGAGCCGAGCAAATTTCTTGCGACGATCCAGATTGGGATAACGTTGGCAGGCTTTCTGGCCAGTGCGTTTGCTTCAGAAAATTTTTCCGATCCGCTGGTTTCACTGCTGATTAAGCTTGGGGCCCCCGTTTCAGCATCCTTGCTGAAGACGATAGCCGTTATTCTAATTACCATCATTTTATCTTACTTCACGCTGGTGCTCGGAGAGCTCGTGCCGAAAAGAATTGCGATGAATAAAGCTGAAAAGATCGCCTGGTTTGCTGCAAATCCGCTGTATATCCTGTCTAAAATTACCTCACCATTCGTAAAAATGCTTACGGCGTCAATGAACGTGTTTGTAAGGCTTTTCGGGGTAGATCCGAATGCGGAGAACGAGCAGGTCACGGAAGAAGAAATCCGCATGATGGTTGATGTTGGCGAGGAAAAAGGCGCTATCCATGAAACAGAAAAACTGATGATTAACAATATTTTTGAATTTAACAATAAAACGGTTTCCGAAGTCATGACACATCGCACGGATATTGCGGCGCTGCCGATTGAAGCAAGCTTAAGTGAAGTCATTGCCTTTATCAATCATGAGAAGTATTCCAGGATACCCGTCTATGAGGAGAATATCGACAATATTGTCGGGGTGCTGCAATCCAAATACCTTTTCCAGTATTTAACGAACAACAGCAATCCGGAGACATTTCATCTGCGGGATGTTGTCCGGCAACCCTATTATGTACCGGATTCGAAACGCACCGATGAATTATTCAAAGAACTTCAGCAGAACAAGACACATCTGGCCGTGATCATTGACGAATACGGCGGGACGGCCGGTATTGTGACGCTGGAGGATCTTATTGAAGAAATTGTCGGCAACATTTTTGACGAGGATGATGAAGTCGAACTGGAATTTGAAAAGATCGATGAAAATACCTATATGATCAACGGGGCGACGAGCCTCGATGCGGTCCAAGATTATCTCGACGTAGAACTGCCGATTGAAGAATATGAGACCCTAAGCGGTTTTTTGGTTGGACAGCTCGGAAGGATTCCCGGAAAAGATGATACGCCTTCCTTAGAATTCAACAGTTTGATGTTTAAGGTTGAGGAAGTTGATGAAAAAAGGATTGCCAAAGTGAAGGTGTGCAGGCTATAACGCCTATGTCATAGTGCCATAACTTGGGGTCGGTCTGCGTGCCACATTACTGCTTTCGGCCGTTGCGTCCTCCTTGACGCAAAAGGCCGCGCTGCGCACTCCATGCTCCGCTCGTCGCAGTAGCTGCGACACGCAGACTGATATTAAGACTATAGATGAGTCTGCATGCAGTCTAAGTTAGAGTTTGTTCCAAGCTTTCTTTTATCCACGCAAACCTTTTGGAGGTGTTATATTGGGAGAAATAAGTTCTGATCCGAATCAGAATAATCAAAAGGCTAATAAGAAGGTTGAGCTTAAAATGTTTGACCCGCAGCCGTGCTGCTGCGGGGATGACAGTTTAGCGGGGTCTGTAACCATCTATGACACGGAATGCGGCTGGATTACAGGTGAAATAAAGACACCAGTAGGGCTGGTGCCTCAGATTTCGACGAACTTAACGACTCAGGATATCCTGGGAGGATGGAAAGCCCGCTGGGGTATCGGCCGGATGAATTATAAAATCAATCCTGGACTTTATGCTGTCGGCAATCCGGATGAACATTCCGAGGTTCTGGTAACGGCCAATTACAAAATGACCTTTGATGCCCTTCGCAAGGAGCTGGCCGGACTTCAGGCCTGGATACTGGTGCTTGACACCAAAGGCATTAATGTCTGGTGTGCGGCAGGCAAAGGGACGTTCGGCACGGCGGAGCTCAGCAGTCGGATCGGGAAGACCAGGCTTGCCCAGATTGTGTCCCACAGGACATTGCTTCTGCCGCAGCTCGGCGCTCCTGGGGTAAGTGCGCATCAAGTCTACAAACAAACTGGTTTCAATGTCGTGTATGGTCCGGTTAGAGCTCGGGATATCCGTGAATTTATCGCTTCCGGAAGGAAAGCGACAGCCGAAATGCGGACCGTGAAGTTTACGGCGTATGACCGGTTGGTACTTACGCCGATGGAACTTACCGGTACATTTAAGATGTCCTTGATGATTTTAGGCATTTTATTTATCTTGAATCTGATCCGTCCAGGAGCTTTTGGGATCACAGACTTTTATGCCTATGCCGGGGCGCTAATTGTGGGTTGTGTTCTGACCCCGGTTTTGTTGCCGTGGATTCCAGGAAAGGCATTTGCCTGGAAGGGATGGCTCCTGGGTCTGCTTTGGGCGGCAGCAGTGAATGTGCTGAACGGCTGGCCGGGAGATCTTTCCTACAGTTGGCTCAGGGCTTTGGGGTACTTTCTGGTTCTGCCGTCGATCTCTGCATTTTATGCGATGAACTTTACTGGATCTTCGACATATACTTCGTTTTCTGGCGTTATGAAGGAAATGAAAACCGCTGTTCCAGCTATTGCGGTTACCATCGGCATCGGAGTTATTCTCATTTTAGTGAACAGCTTATTCAGGGTGTAAGGGGGAAGCCGATATGAAGCACCGCTATTTAAAAAATGTTTCTACGCTTACGCTTAAGACGGAAAAATGCACCGGCTGCGGAAGATGTCTCGAAGTCTGTCCGCATCAGGTCCTGGGTTTAAAATGTAAAAAAGCAGAGATACTGGATATAGATCTCTGCATGGAATGCGGCGCCTGCGCCCGCAATTGCCCGTTTGAGGCGATCGATGTCAAGTCCGGTGTGGGCTGCGCTTCAGCCGTTATCACGGGGTGGCTTACAGGGACAGAACCAAGCTGCGACTGCTCTGGAGGCAGCAGCGGGGGATGCTGCTGACCTTTGACTTTTTGAATTCAGATTTGCACGGATAATGGATAAAAAATTATTTTCTCTTCAGTCTTTTGAGAATAATTTTTGCCATTAGCCATCCTGCCATCAGAAGTGCGATCAGATAGCCGATCAGGCTAATGACCGGAATCCCGAACAGGCGGGGCGTGATGCTCGTCATACAGACTAGACTGGCCCCGATCAGAAAGGCCGCGCTGAGAATGCTTAAGACAAGCTTGTCCATGATCATGTCGGCCTGACGTACGGGTTCATCGGCACTGGACAGATCAATATTGATCTTGGCCTGTCCTCTCATTGCCATTTTGAGGATGTTGGCGAACTGAACCGGCAATTCAAGACTGTTTTTGGTGAAACCGTACAAAGAAAGCCCCGCAGAAACCAATTCCTGTCTTGCATCCAACTCACTTAGGAATTTTCCAGAAACGTGATTGGCCATGATTTGAATGAAATTGACTTTCGGACAACATACGGCGAGTACGCCCTCGATCGTAATGACCCCGCGCCCGAGTATCGTGAAGCCTGTCGGCAGGGATATCTGATGGAAATTAAAAACTTCCTTGACTTCTTCCATGATCTGGCCAAAATGCAGCTCAGACAGATCCAGATCACCATAGCGTGCCAGCAGGCTTTCAATGTCTTCATAGAGCCTGGTGTGGTTTACCCTGCCTTTGATCGTATCAAGCAATAAAAATACTTCTTTTAACCCTTCAATATCATGCTGGACGATGGCCAGGATGATTTTTTTCAACATCAGTCGGTCACGGTTATTGATTTTTCCAACCATCCCTAAATCGAGCCAGACGATTTTTCCGTCTCGGATAAAGATATTTCCCGGATGCGGATCGGCATGAAACAGGCCGTCATCGACAATTTGTTTGACATAGTTTTCGGCGAGTTTGATCCCGATCTCATTCAGATCGTAACCGCGTGCATGAAGCTTATCAAGATCATCGATTTGAACCCCATCGATGTATTCCATAACAAGGACTCTCGGGGTGCACAGCTGACGTTCGATCTGCGGAAAGGAGATATAATTCACCCCTGCATTCAGGTCGGTAAATTCTTTGATGTAGTTTGCTTCGGCAATAAAGTTCATTTCCTGCTGGGCAGTCGCCCACATTTCATCGATAAACATTTTAAAGTCGATATTTCCGACATTGATATTTAAGATTTTGATCAGCGAGATTGCTTTTTTGAGCAGTTGGATATCGCGCTCCATCGTCTGATAAATACCGGGGCGCTGTACTTTCAGCACGACGACTTTGCCGCTTTTCAGCACAGCTTTATGCACCTGCGCAATCGATGCTGAGCCGATGCACACAGGGTCGATTTCCTGAAAAGCTTCCTCTGCGGCGAAGCCGTATTCTGAGGCGATGACCTGAAGCACTTCTTCATAAATCATCGGTTTCACATCCGTTCGCAGTTCGGCAAGTTCATCGCAGTAACTCTTCGGGAGCATATCTGTGCGCATGGACATAATCTGACCGAGCTTGACATACGTCGGGCCGAGGTCTTCCAGCATGAATTTTAGCTTGGCGGGAGAAACGCCGTGGATGACTCCATGGCGTTTCAGCGCAGTGACCATTTCCTTTAAGCGGGCTGCGGATGATAGTTTGACCTCAGTTTGGGTCATTCTTTTTCTCCATCTCTGCGAGCTTTTCTTTGAGCACAGAGAGCTCTTCTTTATTCAGCGTGTTCACCTTTTGCAGAAGATCCTCCATGTGACGGGCGGAAGAATGATGATGCAGATTTTCAGAAAGGTTGCGTTTTAATTCCTCGTTGATGACTTTGCCTTGTTCGACGGTAAGCTCACCTTTTTCAATTAACGAATCAATGACTTCCTTAGCTTTTTCGGCCGTTGTCGCTATCGCTCCAATTCCCGCAAGAAAGACTTTTTTCATTTCATCGCTTGCATTCAACTTTAACAACCCCCTTTATGCTTTTAGTATATCTAAAAATAGGTATAAAATATATAGAAAATGTAAAATGTTTACTTATACCTAATCTTTGGATTGATTGATTTTTCAGATATTCATTGCTCTGGGATTTTGTGTTAATATATGACTAAAGCCATATATTAACCCCCAGTAACCGCAAGCTACTCGAGAATAACGACAAGGAGGCAAATACGCGATGAAAGTGATCAGGAATCTTTTCGTTTCATTCATGTTTTTGGCTTTAGTGAGTCTGGCAGGGTGTCAATCCCAGACAGAACCAACTCCGGAGCCTTCGCCTGAGCCTGAACCCCCTGCTGTTGAAACGATGAAAGTAGCGGTCTATTATCTGAAGGATAGTAATAATGAAATGTACCTGGTCAGAGAGGTGCATGAGATCCCGAAAAGCACAGGTGTTGCCCGGGCAGCTCTCGAGGAGCTAATTAACGGTACCCCTGTAACGACAGGCGCATTTAAGGTACTTCCCGCCAACACGAAAATTTTGGAAGTTAATATCGAAAACGGCTTGGCAACCATTGATTTTTCCGAAGAGGTGCTGCATGCGAACGTTGGTGCCAGCGGCGAAACACTTGGAATTGCCAGCATTGTCAATACACTGACCGAGTTTCCGACTATTAAAAAAGTTCAGTTCATCGTGAACGGCAAGGCTGAAAACGGCATGGACTGGTGGGGCCACGTCGGTCTTTCTGAGCAACCCTTTGCCAGGGATCTCAGCTCGGTCTATGAACCGGCGATCTGGGTTACGGCTCCTGTCGACGGCCAAACCATAACGAGCCCACTGAAGATCACCGGCAATGCCCAAATCTTCGAAGCTGTCGTAAGCTATCGCTTAAGGGATGTACAAGGTAATATTCTGGCAGAAGGTAACACAATGGCTGCAGCAGGGGCGCCAGGCCGAGGCGATTTCGAAGCCTCGCTGACATTTAAGCCGTTGGCAGCAGGAAGCGGTCAGCTCGAAGTATTCGAGTCCAGCATGGAGGACGGAAGCGATCTGAATAAGGTCATTATTCCTGTTAAATGGTGATCTGATTAAGCTTCCTTAAATACAAAACCGGTTAAGCAGGGATTAGTCACACCGTAAGATAAAGCTTACGCCAGTGCAGCAAGACAGCTAGCAGGACCCAGAGCCCAGTATAAATCGCAATAAAGCCAAGCTGAGGGTTGCTACTCCAGAATTTCACCCAGTTATAAGAAAATTCAAAAACCGAGAGAGTATTCCCATTCATTTTCAGGATCATATGATGCATAACCGAGAACACCATCGAAGAACCAAAATACAGCAGGATCGCATTGCGGCCGATCGCTTCAAACATCCAGTAGAAAGGTGCCATGAGCTTCCTAATAACCGGGATCTGCGGGTCCCAGATCAAGTGGGCAAAGGCCAAAACAAGAATGGTGGCACCGGATGACAGCGTCACAAAGGACGGCGTCCAGAGTCGTTTACCTATTGGGATAAAGTTGGACAGCAGCGGGGTAAGCAGCAGAAGAACGGCAGCCAGAGCCAGGATTTTTAAGAAATTTCGGCCAATGTTTTTATTGTTCAAAAACAAACCTGCCGTATAACCGAAAAGCGTGCTGGCAATTGCGGAAAAAAGCGTACATATTCCTTCAGGATCATATCCGGCATCGCCGTGAACATAAAGATGGCTCTTTGTGAAAATAAACGGATCAATCATTCCGGATAAATTATGGTCCGGCGAGGGCAAACTGCCCGGAAAAAACTGGCTTGTATATAAGAGAATGCCAAGATAGGCAGCCAGAATAAGTAGTCCGGCAGTGAACGGCCAGAACCATTTCCCGGATACGCTGGTTATCAGGGTTGTCATAATTCCAGTAAAAGCAAGAACCTGAAGTACTCCGGTAAAGCGAAGCTCGGAAAGATGAAATTCCCAGGATACCAGGGAATTAAAAATGAGGCCAATGATAATCAGTACAAAAAACCTTCTGATTAATCGTACCCAAGGCACATGCTTGCGGTAGGCAATCGCCATGCTGGTTCCGGAAAGTGTCACAAAGGCTGGAAAAGCAAAGTCAATGACGGTATAACCAAACCACGGAGCATGCGCAATATAGGCCCCGTAGAGAGGACCTTCGGGAACAAAGGTCAGGAACAAAAGCAGTACGGACAGAGCCCGCGCAAAATCAAGGGCTTTAATCCGGTTCGTTATTCTTTTCATAGTATTATCCTTTAATCAAAGTCTGTAATAATTTTCAATACATTTCTATTATATATTTACATGTCAATGATATTGCTGGCTACCAAGTCCAGTGGGCTTCTAAAATTTTTTCATCGATCCCAAACCCATCCTGTTTTAGATAGATATTCAGATACCTATTTTATATGTTCTTTTCCAAGCACCTTCTCGACAAATACTTTGGCCAGATGAGGATCAAACTGGGTTCCAGCATTTTTTAGGATTTCTTCAGCAGCGGTTTCCACGTCCAAGGCTTTTCGGTATGGACGGCTGCTGGTCATCGCGTTGTAAGCATCAGCAATCGTAACAATCCGGGCTTCCAATGGGATTTCCTCACCTTTCAGTCCCTTGGGATATCCCTTCCCGTCCCATCGTTCATGATGGGCTAGGACGTAATCCGAGAGATGCGCATACTCATTCATTGTGCTGAGGATTTCATGGCCGAGCTCCGGATGACGCTTCATTTCCGCCATCTCGGAATCAGTCAGCTTGCCCGGTTTATGAAGAATCCTGCTGTCAAGGCTGACCTTGCCAATGTTTCTGATGAGTCCGATCATCTCAAGATTTTCAATGTTTTTCTCACTCAATTCCAGGGTTTGACCGATTTCGGCACAAAACTCACTTACTTGGGCGGATTCTTTTTCTTCCTTTTCATTCTTATGGAATAACGTTTCCATAATGATTTCGATCAGAGCATTACTCGGTTTGTTTTTAGCTGTGCTTTTAAGCGGAGGAGTTTTTTCTGCAGCTTCTTTATAGACGAGGGCAATTTCATTTTCTTTCTTCGTTGTTGGTTCTAATTTTTCCTTATCAACCAAGTCATTGATCCGGTTCACAAGAATATCGGCCTGTTTGGAGTTGGTTTTCGGCAGTAATATCATAAATTCGCTTTCGCTGATCCGGGCGATGATATCGTCAACACGGCATTCTTGTTTAATGATTTCAGCGATCTTTTTGATGATAAGATTTCCTTCAGCATGGCCGAGGTCTTTTTTTATGTCGTCCAGGTAATCGATGTCAATGAGGGCCAGAGATATTGGCAGATTTCTTTCAGTATTCAGTCGCTTGAATTCTTCCTCAAAAAACCTGCGGTTGTATAATCCGGTAAGCGGATCGTGGAAACTTAGAAATTCGGCTTTACCCAGTTTTTTGTTTTTTCTGACGAGTTCTTTAAAGACAAGCACAATGCCTTGGATGTGCTTGTCCTCGTCTTTCACCGGTTTTGCCTTACTCCTGACCGGACGCTTTTCGCCACTTTTGGAGAGCAAAACAGCATTTTTGGTAAATTCAACTTTCTTGCCAGTCTCAAGCACGTTCAGCATGCTGCCGCCAAGCTCTTCATTAGTAGCTGCGTTCAAAAGCTGAAATACTTCAGTCAGCGGTTTGTGAAGCGCTTCTTCGTTCTTCCAGCCGGTGAGCAGTTTGGCCTTTTGGCTTAATAATCGTATATTGCCTTGTATATCCGTCAAGATGACAGCGTCACTGATCGATTCTAACGTCGTTTTTAACCATTCCTGATCCGGTTTCATGCTCCTAATCTCCTAATAAAAAACTGTTCGAAACGAAAAAACAAGCTGTAACTAATATATCGTAATATTTTTTCAAATATTTAGTAATTATTTTGGCGGATCATTTTAAAGCTCAAGTGTCTTTTCCATCTTATCTGGCACCAGTTCGCTTTTGATTGACCCGGAAGTGCATGCAGTTTGATGAGGAGGGGCTGGTATCCCCAGCCCTTCGCTTGTCGCAGTTATAATTCACTCCGTTTTGGCTTACCGGTCTTCAGTATTTTTGATAGCTCCTATTTTAGCGCTTAAACCACCGGATCGAAAAGATCGTTGGTGGTGTTATCAAACACTCTGATATCTCGCTTTAAGCTAATCTCACCGCTGGGCGTATTAAAAATATTGCGGGCAATGATCATATCCATCACGGCCTCAGCCTCAGCCTTGGTCATATCTGCCCTTGGATTGGGCACCGTGATGGCAAATGTTTTACCGCCGGCGGTCAGGAAGGTTAATCTGACGAATTTATTGTTTACAATAGCCATGCTTTCACCTCCTTTCCCGCAGATTTTGCGTGTGTTTATTCTTCGTTAATCAATTCGTAATTCTTCTGCAGCAGCACATTCGCTACCGGATTCTGGCTCAGGCTGTATAAGGCTGTTATCACATCGAAGAGGTCCTGCACCGCGGCATCAGGCTTCACATAATTGATGCCTTTCTTCTTGATTTCCGGGTCGCCGGCGGGTGTAGTCCCCCCGGTCTGGTAGCGCGCAGCAAGTATCGAATTTAGAGAAACCGCTATCGCTGCCATTGTCCTCAGCTCCTTTCCTACGGATTGACAGGCCGGGCTTGTACGGCTTGTCAAATATAGTTTATGGTGAAGTTTATCCGGCGGTTACCCCCGAAGGCATATATTATAAAAGTGACACTTCTGCGCTACCCTTAATATCAGCCGCCGGCCGTGGTTGTCCAAGAATCTGAGGCGCCTCAGATTCTTGGACAACCCTGTTATAGGAGGTTTTTCACATTTGTAAGCCTGTCCTCATATTCTGTAAGTGAGGAAAAATTGAAAGCGAGGACCTGAAGCTGTCATGAGCCATTTGATAGACATGAACGATGTGATGATAGAACGTACGCCGCATTTAATCGCGGCTGAGATTAACCTGATTAAATACCAGACCAATCATATCGTGCTTACCAATACCATCGAGATTGGGCGGCGGCTGACGGAGGCCAAGAAGCTGGTCCCCTATGGGGGATGGGGCAAATGGCTGAAGGAGTCGGTCGACTACTCCCAGAGCACGGCCGAAAAAATGATGCGCCTCTACCAAGCTTACGGCGACAAGCAGCCCCTCGCCCAGAGCGTCGGCGAGCAACCGCAGGAAATTCCAAATCTGAGCTATACGCAGGCATACATCCTCTTAGGCGTCCCGGAGGAGGAACGGAAAGCGTTCATCGCGGAAATTGATATTGTAGACATGTCTACCCGTGAACTGCAAAAAGCGGTTAATGAACGGACCCAGGCAGAGCAGGAAAAGAATAAGGCTCTCGAGGAGAAAACAGAACTCCGGCAAGTCCTGGATGACGAAAAGGAGAAGAACGAACGGCTGACCAAGGAGAATACCAATCTGAGCAAGAATGCGCAAGAGTTGTATAATGCCAATATCGAGCTCGAGAAGAAGAGCGGTAAGCAACAGAATGAGCTTGATTCGCTCAAAAAAAGCACATCTTACGACTTCGTCGACCGGCTGAGAAAGGACCTCGACAGCGCTTCTGTCAAAGCGAAGTCCAATAAAATTGCTTTTCTCTATGAGAACCTGGACAGAACCTTCAAGGAACTGAAGTGGGAGCTGGAGCAGATCGGTACGGATGATCCGGATACCTTTGTCGCTTATAAGAATAATGTCTATGAATCTCTGATTCAGTGGACGAGGGATACGTTGTGGAATAAAAATTATTAATTTATTCTGGTGAACATCGATTGATTTTTTCACATAAGATTCTTGAATTGTTTTCTGGTGTTTTTGCATGACAGACACCAGCATAGAAATTTTCGGATTGATCTCCGGAAGCACCGGTCTGATGAAGGGAAAAAATTCTATTACCTGTATTATTTGCTTCATAATTCCTATGATCATTAGAAAACCAGCAAAGACCAGTTTGCGAACCAAATGCCCTCTATCATTAAGGGGCTTAAATATTTCCGAATTTTTGCCGAGTTTTTGCCGGTTATTTAAGGCTGAAGAAATTATACTTAACCTATAGTCGTCACCAAAAAACAAGGGGGGATTATCTTATTAGAAGTTCACACATTAAAAAAAGTATCATTTTCTAACTTTAAAAAAAGAAAGAGAGGCGTAAATTCAAATGTCAATCACACAGATTACCAGGGAATTTTTAGGATTATCTTCTGACACAAAACCTACTGACGTTGCAACAGGCTCGAAATTTATCGAACTTGATACAAAGAAAGTATTCATTTTTGACGGTTCATCTTGGTACCTTAATCCTATGCCAGTTATGGTAACTGATTCACTTCCAACGGGGTCAAATATAATTGGGAAAGTTGGAATAGACTCTGGAAATAATGGGGTTTCGATAATTGGGAGTTATGCGAACCAATTTGAACAACTTACTATAGATGCAACAGCCGGGGGAATATCGTTGACGTTTGGTACTTACGGAACAAATACTAATGCCTATATAACCGTGGAGGGCGCAGACATCCGTTTCAGGGTAGACGGTGGCGCACCAACAGTAACACTAGGATTATTGGTCAAAGATGGTGGAATTATTAAACTGGACTCCCTATCGGACATTCAAAATTTTAAAGCCATCCGAACCAGTACTACCAGCGCAACAATAAACTGTAGCTATTCAGCATAGGGGGACATTTAATTATGGATATTATCAACCCAACATCTACTGCGTCAACTGCTGAAGTTGATGTGAATAAGATTATTAACCAAGTATATGCTGTACCAAACGATTATCTCCGTAAAAAAGGCGTAGTCCTTGATAATTTTCAAGATACTTCAGGCTGGGCGGCAACAAGCTGTACCAAAGCAGACAATACTAATCAATACAAAATCGGCACAAAATCATTGCAATTAACAGCAACGACGTATAACACACAGTTTTATATTGATAAGGTAATCAATTGGGATTTATCCGATATGGAGTCTTTGTCCTTTTGGGTTTATATCTCAAGTAATTCGGCATTCACCGAAGACCTTGTGGTAATGCTAAGCAATGATTCTGGATTTTCAAACTATTACCAGCTTACAACCTCAATATATTATTATGGTCAGGCTGGCGGGTGGGCGTTGCTTACTGTTAAAAAAGAAGACGCTGAAATTGGATGGGGAGAGCCAAGCTGGGATACTGTTTTTACCAAATTAAGAATCA
This sequence comes from Dehalobacter sp. TBBPA1, assembly GCF_040931655.1. Lineage (NCBI taxonomy): Bacteria > Bacillati > Bacillota > Clostridia > Eubacteriales > Desulfitobacteriaceae > Dehalobacter > Dehalobacter sp. TBBPA1. The sequence goes on from NZ_CP162385.1 coordinate 1,077,382, forward strand.
GAAATAAAACCTCGGCTTCTGCTTACGCTGTAGTAAGTCTCGGCGGTATCATCAAAAACATCGAGAGTATAGGCAGAGTAATAATTTGTTCAGATGATTCCAACGAATCCGTTTATACAAAAATGTTTCCGTATCTACAATCCAAAGGAAAGAATTTCACCTTTTACTACATCACTGAAAGATATAACCAAGAAGGACTTATCACCCCTGCCCAACTTCAGGAAATCTACGATGCCGGCAACGACATTGCAAATCATACCGTCAATCATTATGATTTAACATCACTTACTGAAGTTGCTGCCAGAAACGAGTTAACTAAAGCAAGGCAACAACTTAATGACTGGGGATTTACAAGAGCAAGCGATCACGTGGCTTATCCGTATGGGTATTACTCTTCTACGGTTCTAAAGGTCATGGAGGAAAACGGATTTAAGACTGGCCGTTTGGCAATGTTCCGCAATCAATCAATGCCAATAGACAATCCTTATTTGATGCGTAGTTGCTCGTATGTTTACGGAGATACAACCATAGCTGATTTTATCGCAAAAGCAGACGAAGCCAAAGAATACGGTTGGACGATGATTGCCCTATTTCATAACGTAACAGATAGCCCGACCGAAACAGAAGACGTACCAACATCTGATTTTCAGTCTTTTGTTGATCATTGTATATCCATTGATCTACCTATAGTATCTATGTCTCAATGGTACAATGAGCTAAATCCGTCTTCGGATATACCAATAGCAAATACAAAGGCATCAGCGGATGTTTCAATCGCAGTAGCTAATACTTGGTACTCTGGAGCGTCAATTACATTAGCGCCTGGTAGATGGCTTGTATTTGGGCAAATTGCCTTATTAAGAAACACCACAACCGCATTAACCTATTCGGCTAGAATTTCTGACGGTACTAATCATTATGCCTCTGGTGGGGATTATCGGACATCTGTAGCAAATAACATCACCACGATACCACTTAATACAGTTATAACCCTAACTGCTACAACAACGATATCTATTCAGGCCACAGCCGATCAGACAGCGACGATTAAGGCTGCACTTGCCACAAACGGAGCTGGAAACAACGCAACGCAGATATCGGCGGTAAAATTAGCGTAGATTAACTGCGTTAAAGACCCATTTTACGAATCAAATTTAATGGGTTTAAAGATTGCTGACTCGTTCATCAACCTGTATGTATGGCGGTAAGCGACAGGGAATCTATGACGATCACGGATAAATTAAAGCGCTTGAAGGCTTAATCATTGATATTACAGACCGGAAGCTAAAGAGAATGTCACATTGATCACTAGAGCATTTAGTACTTTTTTATTGGCGAAACATTAATCGGGTTGTCGTAGGCTATGATAACCGCAGTTATTCCGAAAAATTTGCAGATGCAGCTATTCAACAGTTTATTGCAGACGGTTTTGAGGTATTTGACATAGGTCTGACACTAAGTCCGGTTGCTTACTTTGCTCAGTATTATTTCCAGAGCCCTGGTGTCATGATGATCACAGCCAGTCATAATCCGAATGGATGGTCAGGATTCAAGCTTGGGGACGAATATTCAAAAACAATCGGCCCCGAGGAGATCAAAGAGATTTTCAACATTCTTCAGACTCAGGATTTCAGCACGTTACCTCAGTCAGGGGTCCGAAACATTGTCGAGATTCGGAAAGCCTATATTGATGCAGTCATAAGCCGTATTCATATGTCCGATTACAAGCCAAAAGTTGTTCTGGATGCCGGAAATGGCGGGGCTGGTTTATTTGCATATGAAATCTTTCAAAAACTTGGTTGTCTTACTTTCCAACTAAATTGTGATCCCGATACTGCATATTCCCATTATTTTTCAGATCCATCTAATCTCAAGGCAAGAGAACGTTTAGCACAAATGGTCACCCACTCTCATATTCAGGCGGATCTTGGGCTGGCTTTTGATGGTGATGGAGACAGACTGGGGGTTGTAGATCAGTATGGAAATAATATTTGGAGCGACAGAATCTTAATTATCTTGGCAAGTCAACTTTTAGAAAAAAAGAGGTTCCAAAATTGTTTTTGATGTAAAGTGTACACAGGAGTTAACAGATGATATCCTGGCTCACGGTGGTATTCCGATTATGTGGAAGACCGGACATTCCCATATAAAATTAAAAATGCAAAGCGAAAGGGCTGACCTCGCGGGTGAACGAAGCGGTCATATTTTTATTGCAGATGATTATTTTGGCTTTGATGACGCCATATTTGCCGGCGCTAAGCTTATCTAGTATTTGTCCCATGTCAAAAAGTCACTGACTGAAGTACTTGAGGATATACCTTCTTATATCACTTTTCCTGAAGTTAAAGCACATTGTAAGGACTCGGAAAAATATCTCGTTGTAGATCAGCTTGTCGAGAGCTTTAAGCAGGAATACGGGGATAAGGTGATTGATATCAATGGGGCACGAGTGGTATTTGATGCAGGCTGGGGATTAGTCAGAGCATCTTCAAATTTACCTGAACTTGTACTGATCTTTGAAGCAGATACTCAAGAAAAACTATTGGAAATTCGCAGTATTTTTAAAGAAAAAATAACAGCGTTTAAAGAGGTTGCTCCTAATTGGGAAAATGATTTGATTATTTGATTGATTTTTTACAATATGCTTCAATTATTATGAAGGAAAAATTCTGGAATCGTCGAATAGGGAGGAATCAATAATATTATTTAGTATTTATTACTAATTTTTTTTGAATAACTGGAGTGTGAACTAATTGATAAGAAACGTGTTAGTGACTGGCGGCGCTGGCTATATCGGCAGCCATACAGTTAAGGTTTTACTGGAAAAAGGTTTTTCGGTCGTTGTCTTAGACAATCTATTAACTGGACATCTTAAAGCGTTGGGTAAGGAAGTCAAATATTACCATGGGGATATCGCAGATAGGAGTCTGGTTTTAAATATTGTCAAGAACGAAAACATTGAAGCAGTTATCCATTTTGCAGCCTGCAGCATCGTAAGTGATTCAATAAAAAGACCAGATTACTATTTCACAGAAAACGTAGCTAAAACAAATCGATTTATTGCATCGTTGCTTATGGGTGGTGTTGATAAGGTCGTTTTTTCTTCGACTGCAGCAATCTATGGCATACCGTATAGTGTTCCTATCCCGGAGGATGCTGTAACACAACCGGTTAATCCCTATGGAGTTTCAAAATTGATGATTGAACAAATGTTTTATTGGATGGAATTGTCTTATGGTCTTAAATGGGTAGCCTTGAGATATTTTAATGCAGCTGGGGCAATGTTGGATGGCTCAATTGGCGAGGACCACGAGCAGGAAACGCATCTAATTCCCCTTGTCTTAAAGACAGCACTTGGACAACAGAAAAGTATCGATGTATTTGGAGACGATTATCAAACGCCGGATGGTACGTGTATTCGTGATTATATTCACGTTTTGGATCTTGCTGAAGCACATATCGCGGCTTTATATACGTTGGAGAAAGTCAACAAAGGAGTAGTCTATAATGTCGGTACAGGGACGGGTTATTCAGTCAAAGAAGTGATCGATATGGCAAAAAGAATAACTGGTAAAAATATTCACGTTCAATTGGCCGCACGCCGACAGGGAGATCCGGACATGTTAATTGCCAAGGTTGACAAAATTAAAAGTGAATTGACCTGGCTTCCACACTATAGCGGAATGGATACAATTATTGGCAGTGCCTGGGAATGGCTTAGCAAAAATCCAAAAGGCTATCGGAGCTGAAATAGCTTAAAGCCTTTATTTCTGACTCTTTTGTTACGATAATGATTATATAAGTGAACGAAAATTCCTTTAAATTGTTTCTGAAGGGATACAAATGGAGAGCAAAGCCGCCGCAGTCGTTACAACTTTAAATGATATTATTATATTAGAAAAATCGTATTCTTTCTGGAAAAGAACCTTTGATGTCTTGTTTTCAATATTTGCGTTGTTGATTAGATAGTCGACTTCAATGATAGTCAGAGAAATAGGCAAATTTCGTTATATTAAGTCCTCAAAAAATCTTCGATTATATAAACAGGTAAATGGATCATGAAAGTTTAATTCAGATTTCTCAAATATTTTATTTTTTTCTTCAGCTCTCTTAATATGAGTACCATACCCAGAATATGTTTGTCTTTGTTTTTTACCGGTTTAGCTATACAATTGACTGGTTTTTTTCCATTTCTTGATAGCTAAACGATATCTTTGGCGAACTTGATTACACTCAGCAGGTTGCTTGCGAGCCTATCATAAGTTTTAACATTAATTAACGTTAGTACTTTGGTTAGTGTTTTTTGTAGAGCGTCTTCATTGTTCCAGCCAGTGAGTAATTCGGCCTTCTTACTTATAACTGAATATCTGTTAAAATCACGGCATCATTGATCGATTCAAAGATGGTTTTTAACCATTCCTGATCTGGTTTCATAATTCGTAATCTACCTGAAAAACAGACTGTATCTACTTTATCGTAATTAGTTTCAAAAATATTTAGTAGGCATTATTATTAAATGGGAAAAAGTTATTAAATGAAAAATATATAAAAAAACAAGGATTTTATCTATATTTGTTGAATATAAATCTTACAAAAAACCATTAAATTTAATTTTTAAATTATTGCTTTTTTTTATCTTTTCAGTAATGGAGAAGTAGTAATGAATAGAAAGAACAGATATGTTCATGCAAATATTGTTCAGTTTATTGTAGATATTATTTTTCTAGCATTAACTTTCGTGTGCTCATATGTTTTTTCTAGTGATTTTACAGATTTATTAGTAATAACCAACTATCTCTGGATTTTAATTGTGTTCACGCCTATTTGGGTTTTTTTATGGCTTTACGTGGAATGTATGATAAAACAACTTTTTATTATTTAGACCGGATTTTGCGTAATGTTATTTTTTCTTCACTATTTTCCGGTCTTATAATTGGAAGCTTATTTTATTTTGTTAAAGATTCAAGTATTAGTCGTTTGTTTATAGGAATATTTTTAGTACACATCGTTATTATCATGTTCCTACAACGCGTATTTTTTGGGATGATATATCGTAAAAGAAAATCCAGTAATCGTGATCCACGACTTATTATTGTATGTACAAATGCAACGTGGTCTTTATTTCTTCACTATTTGGAAAGAACGCGTATTCGCTATAATATTATAGGCATTATACAGATAGCTGATGTCGAATCCATACAGGGGATTACTTGCTTAGGCAATTTGACAAATTTAGAAGATATTCTAATTAAAAATGTCGTAGATGAAGTTATACTTTATTTGCCTCAAAACTATTCCGGAAATTTAAATGAATACATATTGTTGTGCCAAAAAATGGGAATTACAGCACATTTGGTAATAAATCCATATGATTTGCTATTACCTACACATGTTAATATATCTATGCTGGGGCCAAGACCAATGCTCACTTTTCATACTGTAACACTGAATCCAATACAAAAGTTACTCAAACGCCTTATGGATATTTGCGGAGCTCTAGTAGGTATTTTTTTGACACTATTTCTCAGCATTTTTATTGTTCCTGCAATTAAACTGGATTCGCCTGGACCTGTTTTATTTAAACAGAAACGGGTTGGTCGAAACGGCCGAGTGTTTGAGATTTATAAGTTCAGGACGATGTGTATGAATGCTGAGGAACAAAAACAAGCACTTAAAGAACAAAATCAATATCAGAGTAGACTTATGTTTAAAATAAAAGACGATCCGAGAATTACACGTGTTGGAGAATTTTTACGCAAAACCAGTCTTGACGAGTTCCCACAATTCTTTAATGTATTTAAGGGGGAGATGAGCTTAGTGGGAACTAGACCTCCCACGCTTGATGAAGTATCTCAGTACGATACAGATCATTGGCGACGAATCAGTATAAAGCCAGGTCTTACAGGAATGTGGCAAGTTAATGGCAGAAGTGCCATTGAAAAGTTTGAGGATGTCGTAGCACTAGACATTGAATATATCGATAAATGGTCTATTTGGCTAGATATTAATATTTTAGTTCAGACAGTAGTAAAAGTTGCTCAAGTTAAATCAGCTTTTTAATGAATTTTATTTTACAATGAGAGGTATATATGACAAACTGGAATAAATTCTTTCGAATACTATGGAAAAAGAAAATAATCGTACTTCTGATACCTGTTTTATTAAGCTTGATATCTGCGTATGTTTCGTTAGATATTATGCAACCCAAGTATGAAGCAAGTACAAAGTTATTTGTATTATATAATAGCCATGGTGGCGATCCTCATATGATGACTTATGATGATTTATTGGCCAGCCAAATTTTGGCTACAAATTATAAAGAAGTAATTAAAAGTAACTCTGTTACTTCTGAAGTTATTAGACGACTTCATTTACAAGAGACAAATGAAGAGATTGCTGATTCTATTGATGTTACAGTTATCCCCGATTCAAGTTCAATTAGGATTTCTGTCCGACATAGAGATGCGTATCTTGTAGGTAAAATCGCAAATGAAGTAAGTTCAGTTTTTGTTCTCAAGGCATCAGAGCTATTGGGGATTAATAATATTACGATTGTAGATAAAGCTGTTGTATCGGAAAAGCCGGTTTATCCTAATCCAATCCTATTAATTAGCCTTAGTTTCTTAGCAGGGGCAGTCCTTTCTTTTAGTTTTGTTTTATTTATTGCATTTATTGACGACGCAGTTGGAAACACTGAAGAAATTGAAAAAAAGACGGGGTTACCTGTTGTAGGAATTATACCGAATATGAAGATTAAATAGAGGTGGCTTATGGCAATACATACTATTGATATCACTGATTATTTAAACTCACCTGCTCAAGAGGCATTTAGAGTTTTAAGTTCTAATCTAGGGTTTAGTGTGAAAAAACAAAACTTAAAAACTGTTTTAATTACAAGCTATAGACCTGGTGAAGGAAAAACATCGGTCACAATTAATCTTGCTATTGCCAGCGCGAAGGCAGGAAGAAATGTTTTATATGTTGATGCTGATTTGAGGAAGGCTAATCGTAAGAAGAGACATTGGAATGCAAGTATCAAAGGTTTAACGGATTTTGAATCTGACATTAATGAAGTGATTAGTTTAACTGCTGTTAATAATCTTCAATATGTTACGGCAGGAACTCGTTCAGTAGATTCTATTGAATTTTTGAATAGCAAAAGGTTTGATAATTTCCTTAAGGATGCATCTAAGCACTATGATATTGTATTCATCGATTCTCCTTCTCTTGGGCACGCTGTAGATGGCTCGATTATTGCATCGAAAGTTTCTGGATCGCTTATTGTTACGCGGGCAAATCATACACGTTATAGAAATATAGAACAGATAAAATGGTTTATGAATAATGTTGGAGCAAATATCATTGGTATAGTCCTCAACCGTATTGATCGAAGGGAGTATAAATCATATTTTCTTTTACAGAATCACTTTAGGTTGTTGGCTCCTGATTCTCGTAGAAGAGGGACAAATATTAGCCAATAAGGAGGATTTTTATGCTTACTAAAAAAATATGTATTTTGGGTTTAGGATACATTGGATTACCTACAGCTGCTATGTTTGCTACAAATGGCCATCAGATCATTGGAGTCGACATAAATGAGGAAGTCGTACATGAATTGAACGAAGCGCGAATTCTTATTAAGGAGCCCTATCTTGATAAATTAGTTGAGGCTGCAGTAATATCAGGTAAACTTAAAGCTAGTATGCAACCAGAAAAGGCAGACGTATTCATCATTGCAGTACCGACTCCTATTAAGCCTGATAAGACGGCAGATATGCGTTATGTTATTGAGGCTACGAAGACCATTGTGCCTTATCTCCAGGAAGAAAATATTGTTATTTTGGAATCAACGTCACCTATAGGGACAGTTAGAGATATAATGGCACCTATACTGGCTGAATCTGGGTTAGTAATCGGAGAACAGCTTTTGCTCGCACATTCGCCAGAACGTGTATTACCTGGAAGAATCTTAATTGAACTTGTTGAGAATAACCGAATTATCGGAGGTATCAATTATAAGTCAGCTGTGGCAGTCCGAGATCTTTACAAGTCGTTTGTAAAAGGTCGGATTTTTCTTACGGATGCTACTACTGCAGAGATGTGTAAATTGATGGAGAATACTTATCGGGATGTCAACATTGCCTTGGCAAATGAACTTGCTTCAATTTGTGAAGAAATCGGAATTAACGCTTGGGAAGTAATTCAGCTTTGTAATAAACATCCGCGTGTAAATATATTAAATCCAGGGCCAGGGGTAGGAGGACACTGTATTGCTGTAGATCCTTGGTTTATTGTAGAAAAATATCCTAAAGAGGCAAAAATGATTGCTCTAGCCCGGCAGATCAATGATGCTAAGCCTAATTATGTTGCACAAAAAGTTGATAAAATTCTTGCTCCTATTAAAGGTAAGAAAAAAATCTGTATACTTGGAGCTGCTTATAAAGCAAATATTGATGATGTTAGAGAAAGTCCTATTATAGAATTAATTAAATTGTTAAAGACAAGGAATTATGATTTAAGCATAGTCGATCCATATATAGATAAAAGTTCTTATGAAACAGAAGACATCTTATCTGCAGCTAAGCAAAGCGACTTAATTCTTTTGGGCGTAAACCATGAAGAATTTTCCAAAATCGAATTTAAGCAAGTTTCTAAGATTATGCGCCATAGAATTATTCTTGATACCAGAGGTTTTTTTGATGCTGAAAAAATGGCGGAATTAGGTTTTAAGTACTATCTTTTAGGTAATGGCATTTATAGGGAAGCCTAATTTTATGAATAGGTTATATATTATCCAAAAAAAAATACTTAATAAGATATTCAGTAATTTAATAAAAAAATTTGAAAAGTTACTGTTTTTTTTAAGAAAAGAAAGGGATTTTCTTAATTTTAAAACTGAGATGGTATTTTATGACGGATTTGTCGATAAAAAAGCTGTAATAGATCAGTTTAAAGTTCAAATAAATCTTAATGCCCAAATTTTTGAACAGGCGGACAAACTGTTAGCACATCGTTTTAATTTATTAGGTAGTGGAGAACTTTCACTTGGTCAAAAAATTGAATGGCATCATGATTTTAAATCAGGTTACAGATGGCCAAAAGTTTTCTACCAAAAGTTGGTAGAAGCGGGATTTGATCAGTATAATCAACTTAAAGCAGATATAAAGGTACCATGGGAACTTTCACGCCTTCAGGATTTGATAACTTTAGGCCAGGCTTATTACTTAAGCAGCGATGAAAAATATACAGAGGAATTTATAGCAAAAATTAATCATTGGATTGATGAAAACCCACCTGAAGTAGGTGTAAATTGGGTAAGCAGTATGGACATATCTTTACGGGTAATTAGCCTTATTTTTGCTTACTTCTTTTTCAGATCATCGCCTGCATTCACTAATTATTTCAGAAATCGTTATTTTTCTCTTTTGTATTACTCTGGTGTACATATTGAACAGAATTTAGAAGTGAGTAGTTCAGGGCTGAGAAACAATCACCATTTGACAAATTGTGCCGCGATGGTGTGGTTGGGTATCTTTTTTAAAGGCTATAACAAAAGAGCCAATCGTTGGTTAGATCGTGGAATAAATGATTTGTGTTTGGAAATGGACTATCAAGTAAACCCTGACGGAGGATCTTTTGAAGGTTCGATATCTTATCACAGACTGGCTTTAGAGATATTTATGTTCACAACAATACTGGCTGAAAAAAATATTGTGTGTTTTCCGAGCTCTTATAAGAAACGATTCGAAAAAATGTGCGAATTTACTATGCATTATATAAAGCCCAATGGGTTGGCTCCACAATTTGGTGACGCAGATAACGGAAGATTTTGTATCCTAAATGGTTATGGAGTTGACGACATGCGTGATCATCGGACCATTTTAGGAATTGCGGGAGAATATTTTCAACGCAATGATTTTAAGGCAGCTGCTGGAGAGAAGATATGGGATGCTTTATGGATTTTTGCTAAATGTCAAAAACAGATGGATGCAACTTTATCATATTCCAAACTGATTGGATATTCTGATACCGGTCTATATATAATGAGAAATGATAGAATATTTTTTGTTATTAAGTGTGGTAGCATAGGCCAGAAGGGTAATGGGGGACATGATCACAATGATCAGTTAAGCTTTGAAGTTAATATTGATGGGATGGATATAATAATAGATCCGGGATCTTATATTTACACAATGGATAAAGATGCAAGGCACGCATTTAGATCAACGAAGTTTCATAATGTATCCTGCTTAGGGGACTTAGAACAAAATATTATTAAAAATGATACTGTCGCAGATTTATTCAAAATGTATAGCTTGAATAAAGGTGTTAGGCTAATATTTAACGAAGAACCACCTGGTTACATGAATTTTCTTGGTGAAATTGTACTCGGGGAAAATCAGCGGATACAGTATAAGCGGTCTGTCCAATTGAACGAAGCGGATCGAAGAATTATCATAAAAGACTATTTCATGGGGAGTCAAGAAAAATCAACTTGCAGATTACACCTTTCCGATCAAGTCAAAGCCCGACAGTCTGGTGATAAAGTGGCAATTATTGACTCAGGAAAATCTAAAGTGGAAATTAGAGCTGATGAAGATATTAGAATAGAAAATTGTATAATATCTCCAAGCTATGGTGTTAAAATTAACTCGCTATCTATTTGCTGGGATTTTTGTGAGAAGACTGAATTTCATATTTCATATTAATAGATTTGAATTAGCTAAAAAATGTTTAATGGAATAATTATTTATGTCGCAGAGTGCGGTGGAATAGAGGTTTTTTATGAGGATTGGTTTGGTTGGACCTTATCCTCCTCCAAGAGGAGGTGTCTCTGTGCATTTGCAGAGATTAGAATCCATATTATGTAACAATGGGGTAAAGGTGGAAGTCTTTGATACGAAGCTTTTGCAGACCAATAAAAGCAAGATAAAGAAAAAATTATTTCATCTTAAGTGGCTAAGACAATTCGAAAAATGCAATTGGATAGATATTTTACATATTCATACTGTGAACTGGCTTGATTGCGCAGTAATTATTTCAATAGCAAAAAGAAGAAAAATCCATACGATCATTACATTTCATAGTCTTCGAGACGAATGGCATGAAATGACTATGTTCAAAAAAAAACTGGTAGGTTATGTTCTAAAAAATGCGGATTATCTTATTGCAACAGGTGAAAAAGAAAGGAATAAATTACTTAAGTGGCTTGACTGTCGAACAAAATTAAGTATCATTCCAGCATTTTTAAAACCAAAAGAGATTAGCTGTGAGCTTCCTACTCGAATTGCTCAATTTATCCAAAACCATAAATTTATTATTTCTGCAAATGGTTCTAATACTAATTTCTATCAAGGAAATGATATCTATGGGCTGGACATGCTTGTAGAGCTATGCAGTAAGCTAAGTAATGAAATTGACGTGGGCTTTATATATTGTTTATCTAACGTGACAGACATTGAATACATTCGTGAAATTCAAAAGCGAATTGCAACTAATGAAATTGAAGACTCATTTTTAATTGTTTTAGATAATATAGATTTTTGGCCATTATTAAGGAACACAAATCTATTCATCAGACCTGCTTGTACGGATAGTTTTGGCGTATCTGTGGCGGAAGCCCTTTCATCTGGTATACCATCCATTGCCAGTGATGTTTGTAAGAGACCGGAAGGTACGATATTATTTAAGAATAGAAGCAACGAAGATCTGTATGCAAAAACTAAAGAAGTAATCAACAATTTTACTTATTATAAGGAATGTACGAAACATTTGGAAGTTGCGGATTATGGGAATTCAATTTATAAGCTTTACCAAAAATTTTTATAAGAATCCTAGCCGTGATATTCAATGATTGATTTTTTTTTATATTAGAGAGGTATTTGTGAGAGAGCCAATGAAAGGTGGACATTATTTTTTCTTATGGAAATAAACAATTTAGCTAAGCATAGCTTAATATATGCTGCTTCTTCAATATTGACTCAATTTTTTTCCTTGCTGACAGTTCCTGTATTCACGAAATACATGACATTAGATGAGTTTGGACAATATAGCCTATTTACAAGTATCCAATCGTTATTGGCTATTTTTATTACATTAGGTATATATTCTGGCATGACTCGTTTTATCAACGAGTTTCAAGATAAGAACAGGACGAAAAATATTGTTTTGACTTTTTCAATTATATTTAGTATTTTAATTTTTTTTGTATCGTTCTTGCTAAAAAATAAGATATGTGACTTGATTTTTCCAGGAGAAAGTGGGAAAACATATTTTGTCACCTACTTAATACTTAGTTCAATATTTTTATGCTTAATCAGCATTTATAATTCGTATTATGTGATGCTCTTTAAGTCCAAAACTGTATGTATCATGAACTTAATTCGTGCTTCGTTACTACTACTGTTATCAATTTATTTTATAATCATTAAAGAAAATGGATTATTGGGAGCCTTACAGGCTCAGCTTTATGCCGTAATTATTGTATTTATAGGATTATTACTTTATGATTTAAAAAATATTAAGCTTATCATCAGTCGTAAGGAATTAAAAATTATGTTGAGTTATAGTATCGGTTTAGTACCTGGACAAGCATCAGCTTGGGTCTACACTTTACTGGATCGATACTTTATTCAGATTTATATAGGATTGCAGCAAGTTGCTATATATTCCATGGGATATAAGATTGGGATGCTGATGGAGCCAATTCTTATTTCTCCTTTTAAATCTGTATTTACTGCATTTAAATACAAGGTTTATAAAGAGGCAGATGCCCCTTTAAGGTTCAAAAAAGTATACATCTACTATAATTTTATCAGCTGGTTTTGTGTGTTAGGATTTTCAGTTTTTGCCAAGCCTGCGATATTGTTATTGGCTACTCCCAAATATGTTGAGGCTTTTAAGGTTGTACCTTTGATCGTTTTTTCTTATTTCCTTTATGGTTTAGGGGAGTTTTACTCGTTAGGCATCCATATAAAAAATAAGCCGATGCTTGATTCTTTAATCCTTGCAGCTGGAGCTGTAAGCAATATTATATTAAATTTTGCATTAATACCATCCTTAGGTATTAATGGGGCTGCTTTTGCGACAATTTTCAGCTATCTTATTATGAATGTCTTGTATTTTTTTATTGGCAGGAAATATTTGGATTTGGGTTTAAAATACCTTGAAGCTTTTAAGGGAGGGATTATCACCCTAGGTTTATATATTATTTACATTGGAATAACACCGTTTCTAGGTAGTATAATACTGGAAATATTATTGGCCTTATTATTATGTTCATTATTTATCATTGTAAGCTATCTAGTGAAAATGATTCCAAAAGAAACATTTAGATTAATCTATCTCTGGACTTGTGATTTTACAAAAAAAATTTTGAAAGAGAAAAACTAGTTTATGAATAGGATGTTAGAAATTTGTAAGTGGTATCAAAATGCAGTGTCACCAGTTATTTTTATGATTGATGATTTTTGTAACGTTTGGATCGATTTAAACCATAACGGTAAAATCGATCCGGGTGAGGATTGGGGGTATGCTCAAAGAAATAGTGGATCATCATTATACTTTTTAGAGCAAAATATACTGGACAAATTTACTGAGGTTAAAGTTACATTTTTTACACCGGTTGGGGTCCGGTCACCTGTGATTGAAAAAGCTCTATTTCCTTTTGTATCTAAGCAAATTAATTGCGATGAAGAGACAAAAAAGTTTTTTAGGTCAGTCGGAGAAAATCGTAAATTTGAGATAGCCTATCATGGAACTACCCATGGAAGACCAGGAAAAATAGCAGCAGATTTTATTCAGGAATGGGATTCTTTTGTAGACTTAAAGCAGGCGACAGATACTATCCGAACCGGTATTAATATATATAAAGACGTATTTGGCAAAAATCCGGTTGGTGGTAAATACTGTGGGTATGTTGCCAATGAATTTTCAGATGATAGCATAGATCAAAATGGATTTCTATGGTGGTGTAGATATTGCAATGTAGACTTAATAGAGAATGACAATAATCCTATTGAAGGAGACGACCAGTATTTATTATCTAACTATGATATAAAATATTTTGGCAAAAATAAAGTCGTAGACATTCCTACAACTATAAATGGTTCCTTATGTCACATTGCTTATTCCAATTCTTTCAATGTTAAGAATATTGGCAAAAAAATGCTTAAACCATTGATTCAAAGCAGGAAACTAGAACAATTAAGGTATTTGCTGGATAATTCGTTGGTTATTTCTATCCAAGAACATATTGCGCCTTCCAGAGCAGATGGCAAAAGGCAAATGCCTAATATTTTTGATGATTTAGATAGTCTTCAAATGATATTTCAATTGCTAAAAGGATATCCTGTTTGGTATTGTACATGTTCAGAGCTTGCAAATTACGTTAGAGCAAGGGATAATGTTGACATAATTTTTGACACTCAAAACAGTTTTACACTGGAAACGAATATTACCGGCCTGGAAAAAACACAATTAACATTGAAGATGAATTCAAATAATTTTAAAGTGATTAAACAACCGGATTATTCCGATGTGTTAATTAAAAATGGGTTAGCAAATATTGATGTGATAAAGGGAAAATTTTTTTTATATTAGAGGCATTGTAAATGAAGAAAGTAGAGTTAGAAAATAAACGATTAACCGATGGTTTGATTGTACCCCTATTACTTTGTACTGCTTTTTCTCTTTTTCTTTTTAATGAATCTGCCCGGTCTTTTTTAGGGAATGGGATATTAAATACTTACTTCAATATATTTTTTTTACTTTTTGGTATTACACTCATTGTTATCTTTTTGATAAGGCAGTGTTTGGATTTAAGGATTATTCTTTTAACATTTTCATTCATAGGAATGGCTTTAATTCTTTTAAAATTAAATGGCAGAAATCTGCTTCAGCAAATCGTTCTTATGACTTCGATGGGTTTACCGTTTCTGATAACGGCCATTAGAATACCGGAAGCCATTTTTAAGCCTCTTTGCGAAAAATTTATCAAGAGCATAAATCTAATCTGTCTTTTATTGATGCTTACGGCACTATTGGATTATATGTCCGGATCGGCCATTCAGTTATTTTTAGCAAAGCATTATTTTTTTGATAACGATCAAATAAATCTGGTATTGTCGGCCCATGCACGTGGTGAGTATCGATATTATTCAATTGTCGGGCATCCTCTTGTTGTATCATGGTATTTTTTGGCTTATTATATGTTGAATATTTTATATAACCGTTATTTTAAACCAATAAGCAACGAGTATGTTGTAACTTTAGTGACGCTCATTGGGTTAGTATTATGTGCTAGCCGGACAGCAATCATTATTGCCGTTATTATGATTATTTTTCTGAATAACCGAACCCATAAAATATTATATTTTATACTTTTTTCTATCTTTGGATTGTTAGGTGCCATCAATCCGATTACGAAAGAAGTATTAATAAAAAGGTTTATGGCTGGTCTTTCATCAAGTGACTATAGTGGTGGGAGAAATAGTGCTTTTATATTAGTATTAAAACATTATGTAGACCCTCCGTCATGGATTATGGGGGGAGGACTTGGCTATTCGAGGCAGATAACGATGATGATGGGAGGGTTTATTAATAGTTTCGAATACCCCATGATCATGTTTGCCTATGATTTTTCTATTATTGGCGCTATAATTATTTATCTTGTAATATTTGTTAGCCCAATTTATGTTTTTATTAAAAATAAAACATTTTTCTTTATACCTTTTTTTATTCTAATCTCATTTTATATGAATGGTTTTAATGTTTTAGCAAATTATTCAGATCATATGGGACAATTCTGTTTTATCATTATGATACTTGTGAATTTTTCTTATTTTATAAAAAGTAGATGCGATGGAGAGATGAAAAATGAAAAAAGTAATTATATCTGATTTTATTGAGTACAATTCTTGTGAATTTAAATTGGGAAATTATCATTATTGCAATTGCTTTTTAAAAGATAATTATGAAGCATTATGGCTTTCAAATCCTTACAATCAGTTAATTTATTTTAGGAATAAAGAAGACTATTATTTCAGAAAGAGTATATCTAAAGGTGAACGTCACTATTTGGCAGAAAATGTATACGGTTTTTCTCCGTATGCTTTACGGCTATATGGGAACCATCCTTTTTCTAGAAATCCCAAAATTATCGAACAGTTTGAAAAATTTATTAGACCGGATGTAAAAAAGACTTTAAAACAAATGGATTTTAACGATGTTGATGTTTTATGGATTTCGAACCCTAAAGCCTATTGGTTAACCAATGTAGTAAAGTATAAGAAATTTATTTACCGCATTGCTGATGACTATTCTCACTTTCCAGAATATCCAAATATAAAAGAGATAGATGAAATGCTAATTAGAAAAGCGGATGGCGTAGTTATTGCCTCCAGTACACTTAAAGACCATGTGGCTAAATATGATAAGGATCCGCTTATATTGAGTAATGGAGTTGAATTTGATCATTTCAATAAAACTGGGTTAGCTGTTCCAGCAGAATATTCAAAAAATCAAAGAAAAAAAATTATTTATGTTGGGGCAATAAAATATTGGTTTGATATTGAATTGGTAAAAAAAATCGCACTTCAAGTTAATGCAGATGTTTTTTTAATTGGTAAATGCGAAACAAATCTAGAGGTTCTAGAAAACTTAGAAAATCTTCATGTTTTGGGTCCCAAAAAATATGATGATTTACCTGCTTATCTTCAATATGCTGATATTGCGATTATTCCTTTTATTAAAAGCCCAATGACGGATTCGGTAAGTCCGATTAAACTTTATGAATATTGTTCTGCAGGAGTTGCTGTCGTTACAATGAATTTAGAAGAAACTGTGAAATTAAATGCGCCGGTTTCAATTGCATGTAATCATGAAGAATTTATCGCAGCAGTTCAACACTATTTAAAGGAAGGATATGACCGTAATGTGTTAAGAGAATATGGGAGGGAAAATTCGTGGCAAAAGCGGTATGAAAAGATGAAGCGCCTTTTTATGCTGGATAATTGGAGGTGAAGTCAAAAATGTGCATGGTTAGTATCGTTATACCTTATTATAATAGAAGCACCACGCTTATACGTGCGTTAGAATCTGTTAGACTTCAGACTTATAAAAATTTTGAACTAATTTTAGTGAATGATGGATCAACGGATGACAGTGAACAGATGGCTAAGAAGTATTTAGACCATTTTCCGGAGATTTCGGTTCAATATATTAGTCAAGAGAATAAAGGACCTTCAAGTGCAAGAAACAATGGGGTTCGGCATAGTAAAGGCAGATATATTGCCTTTTTGGATTCAGATGACGCATGGGACCCGTGCAAACTTGAAATACAGGTTGGCTTCATGGAAAAAAATCCTGATGTTATGCTAAGTGGCACAAATTATGTTACTGTTACAGAGAGGAAAAAGAATCGATATCCGTTAGAACCTGAATATATGGAAGCCGGATTTTATCATATGTTATTTAAAATTATCTTTGCAACTCCAACCGTTATTATTCGAAAAGGGATTTTCCGGGACGATAATTTTTGGTTTTTGGAAGGGAAACATCAAGGGGAAGATAATTTACTATATTTCCAAGTTCTTAGGAAATATCGAGGAGTACGACTCTCTAAGCCACTAGCAAGTGTTTTTAAAATGGAATATGGCATTGATGGATTAACCGCTAACATAAAAAAAATTCGTGAAAATGACCTCGACAATCTTAATAAACTGTATAAAGAGAATAGTCGAAGTGAGAAAAAGATTTATCTGTTTTTATTTTGTTTGCTGTACATTCATTACTACTTAAAACATTTTAAAAGGATAATTAGATGCAGGTGTAGAAAAGTAGCCAAATTAGTTAAGAATATTTTAGTGAAGGAAAATGGATATGATAAAAAATAATAAAAAGATTATTATTGTTGTCTCCTGTCTAATTTTATTGGTACTTATTACAGGACTCGCATATTATCTTATTACTTCTTTAGATTACAATAAAACTTTGCTTAACACTCCCAAAAATTCGGGTTCCAATAATTCAGAATTAGAGAGTACGGCAGAAGTTTCGGATATTGGCACTGACAAAGTTATTTATATTCTCTTTCTTGGCATTGATAAGACAGAAGAAAGAGAAGAATGGCTGGGGGTATATCGTTCGGATACTATTATGATAGGAAAAGTAGATATTACAAACAAAAAAATACAACTTTTAAGTATTCCCAGAGATACTTACACTTATATTCCGATTGAAGGTAAATTTGATAAAATTAATCATGCCTATGCATATGGCAGTGTTAAGGGAGACGGGGTAAGTGCAAGTATTGATGCGGTAAGCCATCTTTTAGGCAAGAACGTGATTAATTATTATTTTCTAATGAATATGGAGCCCATCCCAAACATAGTCGATGAAATTGGGGGCGTAAAAGTTGATGTTGAAATTGATATGAAAGATCATGGTGCTAATCTTTCAAAAGGAGTTCAAATATTAAACGGAAGACAAGCATTTGATTATATTCATTGGCGATATTCTCCCGGTGGTGATATTGATCGAATTCAGAGGCAACAGAAGTTTTTAAATGCTCTTTATAAGCAACAACGTGATTCGGGTGAAATTCTTGAGACTTTAAATATCATTCTCAAATACAAAAATGAGATGAAAACTGATTTAACGCTAAAACAGATGATTGCTCTGACAAAATTACTCTCAGAAATTCCCGGTGAAAATGTCGAACAAACTTTCATACCAGGCAAAGGACAAATGATTAATAATATATCCTACTGGGTACCAGACCAAAAAAAGACCGAAAAAATATTGTCTGAGTTTATAGAATAACGCTATCAAAAAATTAATCAAAAAACATGAGATAGTTTTTCATAATTTGCTAATGATTAGCAGATTAACATACTTAGACGTTTTTATTTAGTGAAAAAAAGCTTGACTACTATTCATGAAAATGCTATCTTTTTATTAGAAATGTATATTTTTTTGTTGGAAAACTTTTTACCGACAAAGGCAAACTTGTCGAAAGGCAAGGACGCAAAACTACAGGGCCTGAAATGGCAGCCAGTTACCGAAAAATAAGTTTTTTTGTTGTCTGTTTTTGACATTTTGACAAATGAATAATCGTTTTTGAGATACATGTACTGTTTCAAAAATGGACAGTCTCTGGTTCTCGAACGATAAAGGCAAACTTACCGAAAGGTAAGGACGCAAAGCTATAGGGCCTGAAATGGCAGCCAGCTACCGAAAGGAGAATTTAATTATGAAAAAAGTTAAGGCTGTTTTTGGATTAATTGTATTTGTGTCTCTCTTGTTTAACACTACAGTTGCTTCAGCTGCAGCAGTGAGCAAAAATAAAGAAAACCAAGTCAATCGCTGGGGAGGACAATTGATAGAATCCCCTATGTTTGAAAATGATATATTATTAAATTCTGCAGGAAAAAAACTTAGTTCCTATTGGAATCGCGAAATGGCTAATAATACCTATTCAGGTGCCGTTTCTGGTGAATTTTTGCTTAATGGATTATCGTCTTATCGGATTGAACTTAGAAAAGATGATAAAATTGTCAATGGCAGTAAACGTTCTGAAATAGCAGCTGTCAGGCCATGTGAGGCTTTAGCTGAAAAAACTTACACCTTTAGCACTTATCTTCCGGATGGTGGATCTGAGGATTATGCTTATGATCCTCAAGGTTCGGAAATTATAGCTCAGTGGCACAATACTCCAGATCCAGGAGAAGACTGGACTTATCCTCCACTTGCTTTGCATACAGGAGCTTATTATACTAATGATGCTGGGCATTATATTTTAGAAAGCAACTGGGATCCATCGCCCATGTCGACTGATGAGCAGATAGATAATAATGGAACAAGAGCACGCTATGATCTTGGTTCGTATATTGAAGATAAAGGAAAATGGGTTACTTGGACCTTCCACATTAAATGGGGATGGCTTGAGTCGCAAAATCCTATACTTGAAGTATATAAGAATGGTGAAAAAATACTTGATTTGAATGGCCTTCCTAACACAATGAATGATAAAGTTGGAACGGTTATGAAATTAGGTGTTTATAAATGGGATTGGGCTCAAAGTGGAAGTAATAATAAGTCAATTTTATCAAAAAGAGTAGTATACTATAGCAATGTCAGTGTTGAATAGCATGGGTTTGTCACAGCGTGCATAGCAGAAATAAGCAATGGAAATAAAGGCAGTCTTAGTCAATTAAATTGACTAAGACTTTTTTATTGATTTTATACAATTTTATAGTAAGCTGTTAATATGAAGTTGCCACTCAATAACAATATTGATAATGTATCTTTTTTTAAAAGAAGTAGGAATAATTGCTTTCATGTAGAAAATAAATAGGAGGAGATCAGTGGATAAAAGAATTGAATGGGTAGATGTAGCAAAGGGAATAGGAATTATTTTAGTCGTTTACGGCCATGTCTTACGAGGAATAAACACAGCACAGATGAACGTTCCACAAAATTTTTTCTATAATTCAGATCGATTATTATATGGCTTT
Source organism: Dehalobacter sp. TBBPA1 (assembly GCF_040931655.1). Classification (NCBI taxonomy): domain Bacteria; kingdom Bacillati; phylum Bacillota; class Clostridia; order Eubacteriales; family Desulfitobacteriaceae; genus Dehalobacter; species Dehalobacter sp. TBBPA1. The sequence continues at coordinate 1,097,898 of NZ_CP162385.1, forward strand.
CACATGCCTTTATTCTTTTTTTTATCAGGATTGTTTGTTGAAAAATGGTTCTATAAGAAGAACAGAATTAAAGAAAAAATTAAAGTAATCGTTTATCCGTATATAATTTGGTCTCTTTTGCAAGGTGGTATAAATATATTGTTTTCAAGTGTAACAAACAATCCTATGTCACTAAAGGAATTGTTAGCAAATATTGCATATAATCCTTATGGCCAATTCTGGTTTTTATATGTACTATTTATTCATTATGTTCTTTATTTAGTTCTTAGAAAGAACTTTCAGTTGACTCAAGTTTTACTAATGGCATTATTTTTAGCTATTTTGAGTCCATTGATAAAAGTTTGGATTTTTGAATCCATTTTCTTTCATTTTTTGTTTTTTGTATTGGGTGCATTTCTTAATAATCAATTATCACTTAAATGTATTAACAATGGAGTATTATTCTTTTCTATTGGTTTATTTATAATAACTGGCTTTTCTTATTTAACCATTCCGCTAAGTGGCTACCTTGAATTTCTTGGGAAAACAGTATTTTCTTTTTGTGGAATTTTCGCAATTTTTAGCCTCTCTAACTTCTTATTACGATTTAAAATTTCTTCTTTTATAAAATACATAGGTTATATGTCATTAGTGATATATTTAGCTCATACTATAGCTGCCTCTGGCTTTAGAATTTTAGTTAGCCACTTACTAGGAACAAATAATTATTGTATTCATATTTTTTTGGGTATGATTGCAGGAATTTTCTTACCTATTATAGGATACAGATTACTTGAGTATTTAAAAATTGAAAAGTATTTTTTCGGACGGTCTCTTTCAAGAGGTTCTTAATACTTTGACCCGTACCCGGTTTGTAGGATACAGGTAAGTTTGGGTAATCAAAAGCGCAGTTAAAAGCAAAAGATAAAAAAATTGCCGATCAGGAAATGACCATAGATATCCTAAAAAAACTACCCTCATCTTCATCCAGAATAACTGGAAGTAATCTATAGAATCATTAAGAAGGAAAGCATCTCCGGCTTTCCGATTGAGAAGATGTGCAGAACGTTAGAAGTGTCCCGGAGTGGCTTTTATGACTGGTTAGCGAGAGCCAAGTAACCGTCAAAAAGAAGATGAAGAAATACTAGAAATTTTAAAGAAGAAACACACAGAGGCTCAGGGAGTGATTGGCCTGGATAAACTATGGGCCGATGTCAGAGAAGCAGGATTTAAGTGCGGAAGAAACCGCGTATACAGACAACAGAAAGCAAATAAGCTTTATAGTATAAGAAGGAAACTATTTCGCGTAGGGTTGACAGAATACAGGAATAATTATCATGAGGATTTGTGAGAAAACTTACTCTGGATTTTCCGTTTTATCGAGAAAAGGTCACTTTTGAATGCTGTTAAGTATTTTGCAAATTTTATTATAGATTATTAATATCTTATAGGGGAAAATATGAACATAAATAAAAAAATTCTATTTATTTTAATAATTATTTTGTTATTTATAGGGTTTGCATATAAGTGGGAATATAATAAGGAAATAAGGCGATATTTGTCAAAATTAAATGAAGTATCTACCTTGAAATATGCTACTGAAAACACAAAAGAATATATTCATGATTCCCCAAAAGAGGAAAATGGAAAATTTTTTGAGTCAACAGAGGTAGATACGAATACAGTAGAGAATGACGATAATAAGGAGCCGCAGGCATCTGGTTATCAAAATGAAAAAATAAATGAGAAGGAAGAAGTTAAAGAAAAATATGACGTTTGGAAACAAAAGCCGACTCTTTATGATGATTTTGAGTATGGATTAGGATCGGATTGGAACCGTGAAATGGCAAACGATGAATATTCCGGTCAAATAACTTCTAAATTTGCATTTGATAGAATGTATTCTTATCGTATAGAGTTACGTAATACAGATGTTAGTGTCAATGGAGGAAAACGTTCGGAGCTTTCAACGGTTCGGGCTGAAAAACCTTTGGAAGAACATGTTTATATAGTTAGTGTCTTGCTTCCTGATGGAGAAGATGAGGATTATTTACTAGACCCGTATGGATCTGAGATCATTATTCAATGGCACAATACTCCGGATCCGGGAGAAGAATGGACATATCCGCCCCTAGCATTACATACGGAAAATGGTAGATATACTTTAGAACGTAACTGGGATACATCACCAATGTCCACTAACGAAAAAATTGATCTAAACGGTACTCGGCATTTTTATGATCTGGGATCCTATCTGGAGGATAAAGGTCGGTGGGTGACATGGACCTTTCACATTAAGTGGGGATGGCTCAAGTCCCAAAATCCGATTCTTGAAGTATATAAAGACAAAAAGAAGATACTCGACTTAAATGGACTTCCAAACACAATGAATGATCAGGTTGGCGTACATATGAAGTTAGGAATGTATAAAACAGACTGGCAAGAGGATATTGAGCAAAATAAGTCTGACCTTGAAAAAAGAGTTATTTATTTCGATGGAGTGAGTATTCGATAATGTCTCTTGACATTTTAGCTTATTGAAAGAGGACAGAATAAATGAAAATAGCTATGATTGGTCAAAAAGGAATTTCTATATTTGCCGGTGGAGTTGAAAGACACGTTGAAGAGATCAGTAAGAGATTAACTAAGAAAGGACATGAAGTTACAGTCTACTGTCGGGCGATAGGTAAAGCCGGTCGATCGACATTAGAAAATTATCACGGAATAAATTTAAAATACATTCCTACGTCAGAAAATAAATATTTGGAACCTATTATATATACATTCAAAGCAACAATGGACAGCTTGACAAAACAGTATGATATTATCCATTATCATGCATTAGGACCTGCATCGTTGAGCTTTATACCGAAAATAATTGGAAAAAATGTTATTGTTACAGTTCATGGATTAGATTGGAAAAGAGATAAATGGGGTCAATTAGCAAAACTATATTTGAAGTTTGGAGAAAAGGTTTCTGCCAGATTTCCTGATAAAGTAATATCTGTTTCGGAAAATTTAAGAGAATATTATCTTTATAAATATATAAAAAAAGAAGATGAAGTAATATATATTCCAAACGGCGTAAATAGTCAACCGCTAAGAGAAGAAAAAGAAATAATGAAATATGGTCTGGAGAAAGGGAAATATATTTTATTTCTTGCTAGGTTGGTACCAGAGAAAGGAGCACATTATCTTATTAATGCTTATAGAGATTTAAGTACGGATAAAAAGCTTGTTATCGCTGGCGGATCAAGTTATACTGACTCCTATGTTAATGAAATAAAGGAAAAAAATCCTAATAATAAAATCATTTTTACTGGAGATGTTAAGGGGCCGTTATTGGAAGAGCTTTTTAGCAATGCATTTGTTTATGTACTTCCTTCTGATGTTGAAGGTATGCCAATAACTCTGTTGGAGGCTATGAGTTATAGAAAATGTTGTTTAGTAAGTGATATACCTGAAAATGTTAATGTAATAGATGAAGATTGTGGCTTTAGTTTTAAGAAGTCCGATGAATCCGACTTAAAAAGGAAGCTTGAATATTTACTTTTGAACCCTGAGATTGTGAATATCACAGGACAAAAAGCTTATGAGAAGGTTGTAATGCACTATAATTGGGACAATATTTCGGAAAGTACGGAAAAAGTATATTATGATGTTTTTAATAAATGTTTATAATTAAAGGTAATGAGATGCAACCGGCTATTTATATGGAGGAGATTTTATGAAAGTCAAAAAAGCAATAATACCTGCGGCGGGTCTTGGTACAAGGTTTTTACCAGCAACGAAATCTTTACCGAAAGAAATGCTACCAATTGTTGATAAACCAACTATTCAGTATATTGTCGATGAAGCTATTTCCTCAGGTATTGAAGACATTCTAATTATTACCGGTAGAGGCAAGTGGCCAATTGTTGATTTTTATGACCGTTCGCCTGAGCTTGAAGCTCACCTGAAGAAAAAAGGACTACTTGATTTACTTGAGAAGATTAAAAATCTGTCCTATATGGCAAATTTCCATTATATCCGGCAGAATGAGCCGCTCGGGCTTGGACATGCAATTTATTGTGCCAAGTCATTTGTGGGACAAGAACCATTTGCAGTCCTGCTTGGTGATGATATTATAAAATCTAATATACCTGTGACCAAACAGTTGATGAATATTTCGGAGGAAACAGGTTCCAGTGTGATCGGAATTCAGGAAGTACAGGAAAGCGAAGTTAGTAAGTATGGTATTATCGATCCATTGGATCACCAAGGAAACATTTGGCGGGTTAAAAATTTAGTTGAAAAGCCTATTCCAGCCAAAGCGCCTTCTAGATTAGCGATTATAGGTAGGTATATTATTAATCCTTCAATTTTTAAATATTTGGAAGAAATTTCTGCTGGAACGGACGGTGAAATTCAGTTGACGGATGCATTAAAATCTATGAGTAAGGATGAGAACATTTATGCTTGTCTGTTTGAAGGGAAACGCTATGATGCAGGTGATAAACTAGGTTATCTGAAGGCAACAGTAGAATTTGCTTTGGAATCTCCAAGTCTTGGAGAAAGATTTGAGAAATATTTAGAAGAACTTTATTTAGAAAGAAATGAAATCAGAAAAAGAGTTGTAAAACAAGAAAATGATTCGGCTGCTTCTTGAAGTAATCTCAAAATCAATTTAATTATATACCTTAGATTAAGACAGTATACTTTTTTATTATTTTTATGTAAATCTTGCTACCCAAATAAAATAAAGCTACACTCTTATTGTATAATCAATGACTGTAAAAAAGGAAGACGGTTTTTATTCATCCAGTTCAAACAACTGAGAAATTTATCAGTCTTTATCTGTTCCTATACTGCGACGGGTGCAGGTGTGATTGGAGTCGAAGCCTGAAGCGTTACGTTATTAGCCGGAGGTGAGTGATGATTGACCAGCTTGTCAACGGTTTCGACCAAATCTTCCAGGTCAAAGGGCTTACTTAGCAAGCCCTGGAATTGATCTTTATCAGGCAAATTTTCTGCATTAGGGATTGAAGCCGTAATAATGACTGCAGGAATACTGCAAAGCTTTTTGTCATTACGCATTCTTAGGATAAGATCTCTGCCATCCATTTCTCTCATGATCAAATCAGTAAGGACTAAATCAGGAATAAAACCGGTGTACATCAGGTACAGACCTTCCATGGCGCTTTTCCGCACTTCAACCTGATGTCCTTCATCGGTTAACACGGTTTGAATAACCATTCCAATAACGGGGTTATCTTCAACGACCAATATTTTATTCATGTGTCAATCCTCCAAATTAATATGGATTAGGACTAATTTCAGTATAACACCGGGATTGAGCGAATAGTGTCGAGTCGTGTTTCCTTAATCAGACTTACATGGAAAAAATAGTGTAATATCTGGAAGGAAATCATCAATTCTGGTCGAATTTGCTTATGTACAGATAGGATAGGCAAAGGAGGACCATGACCGTGTCCGAGTGGATTGAGGCAGTCGAAATAATCAAGTCGGAACGCTGGAACACTTTTTTGGAATGTATCGGAACAGGCTTACATTTGAAATTGATGATTGTATCTGAAGATGGCACGTTATTAACGAAAAGGCCTGAGTCCTGCCCCATTTGTCATCAGATGTATGAACCTTTCAGCCGGCAACCTGTTCGCTGGCCATTGAATGATGGTTTCTTTCTGGATGCAGTGGAGTGCTCTTCCTGCCGGCAGGGGAAATCGAATTTTTCCGTGGCTGACCGGGCCCGTTTAGCTGCGGATATGCTCAGCAGCTTCCAGAATGCACTTGCCGAATTTAGCGGAGAGATACGGACTGTTGAATTATCTGCGCTGCGTAAATTGAACCATACTGTTATATCTCTTTGTCACGGAGAAGAAAATGTTCAGGATCAATTGCTTGAGCTTATTTTAAATGCCCTGATGATCCTGCTTGATGCAGAGGGGAGCTGGCTAGAGTATGCAGACTCAGGATTCTCTGCCTTACTGATCAAAGGAGATGAGCGTGCGGTAGAGGCTGCCCGTTTAAACAGATATTCTTTTGAAACAATTATCTTTGAAATCAACCAAGGTAATTTACACGGAGAGTTAGGCGTTTTACAGCCTCGTGATTTCAGCCGGGCGGAATTTCTGCTCCCTCTAATGGCTGAAGAGTGTGTCATTGCTTTTGATGGAGTTTGTTTATGCCGACTGCTCAAGAAACAGCTGGATGTACTTTTGGGTGCGGTTGGCAGTGCAGTTGTTATGATTGACCGTCATTATCGAATTATCTATGCCAACAGACAGGCAGAGCAATTGATGAATGGTGCAAATGTTGACCTGCTCGGAAGCCCGATCGCTGATTGGCCGGGACCGTGGCTGGGTTATATCCGTTCCAATACCGTTATCCCGGTTGGCGGGCAAATGGATTCTTTCCCGGATAAGTACAGTGATTCCGACATTTGCCGTGTTGACTGGCAGGTATCTCCGCTGCTGGAAGAAACGACAGTCAGAGGCTGGCTGCTGCTGTTGGAGGATCGGACGGATTATTACCGCTGGCAGGAGAGTGCCCGTCAGGCTGAGCGTTTTGAGGCGACTGCCAAGATGGTGGGCGTCCTGGCGCATGAACTGCGTAATCCAATCAGTGCGGCAAGCGGGCTTCTACAGCTCATGGGCCGCAAGAAAGATCCTGAACTGACACGCAATTATAAAGACCTGGTTTTGCGGGAACTTGACAGGGTCACCCGTCTATTGAATGAATTTTTGCTGCTTGGAAAACCATCCAACATTGAAGCCGAACCGATTGACCCGGTTGCTTTTCTCCAGGAACTGATGCCGCTGTTTCAAGGAGAAGCTATGGGCACAAAGTCAGATATTATTCTGGAAACAGGAAAGGTCTCGCCAGTGGCAGCTGATCCGGGACAATTAACGCAGGTCATGCTGAATCTGGTACGAAATGCAGTCCAGGCTGCAGACGCCGGCGGAAGAGTAATCATTCGGCTGGAAGAACGCGGCAATCATGTTTGTATCAATGTCATAGACAATGGGCCGGGATTAACGCCGGAAGCCATGAAAAATTTATTCCGTCCGTTTTTTACCACAAAAGAAAGGGGAACCGGTCTTGGACTCCCCATTGTTCGGGCCATCGTACATAATCATGGCGGTGAAATTACGGCTTTTAACAGGGAAGATGGCGGTGCTGTCTTTTCAATGAGTTTCCCCCCGGCGGCAAACCAAAAAAACAGTGAGACCGACGTCCTGATCGCACTGGAAGATAATTTATTTAATTATCCGTTGGAGCAGGCCCTTTTGAGCACTGGGGTAAAAGTGACAACGATTTCGGGTCTGAAAAGGGCGCTACAAGGTTCCGATGAAATGGGTTCCTTTGAAATTTATCCCAAAGTCGTTATTGCCGAATCACCGGATGGGGAGGGCGGCCCAAAGACGTCAGCATTAATTGCTGAATGCCGCACACATTGGCCCGATTCCAGGATCCTGCTGCTTGTGACATCAATACAGCTGCCATCGATGGTTAAAGAAACGGATGATGCAATACAGTACAGTGGGAACCAGCAAGTAAGCTATATACAATATTCTACTGATCTGACCGGATTGATCAGTACAGTGCAGCGTTTATTGGAACATTGGGAATAATATTCTTTGGATGGCAAGGAGCGGCGAGGAGCCGTTGTGTAAGACAGTTTGTTTGATTATAATGGTAACTGAGGAGAGTGATCCGATGGTTAATGAATTCAAACAGTTCATCATGAAAGGTAACATTGTCGATTTGGCGGTAGCTGTAATTATTGGTGGTGCCTTCGGGAAGATTGTCACGTCTCTGGTTAATGATATACTGATGCCGGTTATCGGATTCTTGCTCGGAAGGATTAATTTCGCCAATCTGAAAATTGTCATTACGGAAGCTACAGACAGTGTACCGGAAGCGGCGATCAGGTATGGCGCATTCATTCAATCGATTGTTGATTTTCTGATTATTTCACTGTCCATCTTCTTTATGCTGAAAGTGTTGATGAAATTAAGGAAAAAGAAAGAAGAAGAGCCGCCCGCCTCCGAATCACCTCCGGAACCTTCTAATGAGGAAATCCTGCTTACGGAGATAAGGGATATCCTGAAGTTCAGGTAATTGGTTAAGAGCATCTTTCCTATGGCGGAAAGGTGCTTTTTGTTGCATCAATTCTTTTCGTTTCTTGCTTTATTTCTTAATTGGAATTTTGAATATAATATCTGATATTTTCCATTGCCCAGTTTTGGTGATACAGGTTTTTTTGGGTTGACTCGGGATCGGACATTGAGGCTGAATAGGCTGACCTTTTTCCTTGCTTAAGTTCCTGGAATACCTTGAGAAAGTTTGGCCGGAACTTTGCGGCGGCAGCTCTATTAATATAATATCTGCGCCAGATATCGAAACAGGTATCTACCGGATGATTCAAGCTGCACCATCTTTCAGCCTGACACTCGGCGCAGTTAATGGACTGCGTCATCTCAATTTCAACGGTATCGATAAAACCTGCCTTGAAATCAGTATAACAACAGATCCGCGCAGATAGTTCGGAATCACCATAACAGCATTCTTCGTTCCAATAACCGATCTGATTGATTAATTCCGGTCTTAAGGCTTGGCAGCAGCCTGGAACAAAGTCGAGCGGAGCGTCAATATGACCGTTTTCTAATTGTAAATAATGAATGTTGTCTTTAACTCTGGGAATAACCGGAGGGTAATACCGAGGGTAAGGTTTTCCTCTTTTAACGCCTAGAAGTCCCGCTTCAGGAAATGTCTCAAAAACCTCCATAAAACGTGAAATCCATTTTTTGCTAATCATAAAAACATCACTGTCAATGGTTAAAAAATATTGTTCCGGTTTTCTTCTGGAAAGATTTAAGTTCAGGGGATAAATGGGTCCGCAGTTTAGAGGAAGCCTGGTTACGGATTGGATGCGCGGGTCCTGAAGGGATCTTAAATATTCCCAGGTATCATCCCTGGAATTGCTGTCGATGATGTGCATTTCAAATTCTTCTGAAGTATCAAGGATCGAATCAAGATTTCTCGCGGTCAGGCCCAAGCGGTTAAATGTAATATAACTGATGAAAGGTGGAATCATTGTCTTCCCTTCCTCTTTCCATATCTTGTTTCAAATACTTCTGAAGCATGTTTTAGAAGCTATTACAGCATATTGTATGAAAACTAGGTTGAGCTTGTTTGAGATATCTCCATTATTTTGAGAAAATGCTTGTTTTTCTTCACAATAAATTTCTCAAAATCATATTAATAAGCACGTACTAAAATTGGATAATATTAGAAATACAAAGGAGGTATTGTGGTGTCTGATGACTACCAAAATGGTAAAAAAATATTGGATAAAATATCTTTGGCAAATTTCTTATGTCACTTGCAGATAATCCAAGATGAATTGCGTAATAATCAAACAGAAACTGGATATGCAGCTGAGTCCGGACTATACGCACGTTTTGCTACAATTAAACAAGCTGTGAATACAACAATCATATGTATTGGTGTATTGTCGGGACTCTTCTTAGGTGGGGCGACAATAAAAATTCTTCACAAGAGCAAGGTTGATAATCAAACCAGTCCCAAAGATCAGGTAGGTAGAAAAAAGATTGTGATCGTAAGAAATCTGAAAATAAGCGTGACTGCGGTAGGCGTCCTGTTTTTCTTTGGCAGTTCGTTTAAATTTTTCTGCAAGAAAAAAGGCTGCTGTCCCAAGCATTGGCCTGATTGCAAGAAAATCCTAAAACTGTTGGAAAGCCCGACATTTGGGCTTGCAGAAATCAAAACTGAGATATTTTCGATAGAAAAAGCAGTGAATCATCCATTTTTTGGATTGCAGGAGATTAAGTCCGAAGTTCAGGTTATTGAATTCACGGTTGAGAATATCGAAAATAAGCTAGACAGTCCAACGTTTGGGTTGGCAGAGATCAAGACGGAAGTCTTCAGTATTGGCACGCTGGTTGAAGGCATTTTCACGAGTATCGTAGGATCGACTTTCAGTCTGCAGGAGATTAAATCCGAAATAGCAGCAATCGAAGGCGCGGTGTTCAGTCCGACATTTGGCTTAGCAGAAATTAAAACGGAAATCTTCCAGATCCAAAACGCTGTATTGAGTCCCACCTTTGGTTTGCTGGAAATAAAATCTGAAGTAGCAGCGATAGAAGCAAGCCTAGGTGCTGCCAACGCTCAGACTTCAGGACCGTTCAAACTCAGTAATCCCAGTGTAGGGAATATCCTGGATGTTAAAGTCATGAACAACAGTGCATCCACTATCGGGCCTATCAATGTTTCGGTCTTTAATGTAGATGTCTGTCCCAAGACACTTCTCAGTCCAACTTTCAAATCAACGGTTACCTTGCCACCTTACTGCACGACAAGCATCTTCTTCAATCAAAAATTGCCCAACACCCAGATAGAAATCGAAGTATCCGGCGCGCCCCCAGGAAAGGTATTTATTTGGTCAAGAACAACACCTACTGTGGTCAGTGACCAAATTGTAGACCCGCTTTTCAGCAGTAATTATCTACCGCTGCAACAGCCTCTTGATCCTTGATTGTCAAATAGGTATAAGATGAGCGTTAGAGAAGCCCGCCTGTATTATTTCAGGGTGAGCTTCTCACTATTCAAAAGTGTCTTTGGCTTTAATCCTTGACAAAAACTGCAATATGAGCGAGAGAATCCAAATGGTTTTGTTTCAGCGCTTGAATCAGGTTATGGAGAATCGGGTATTTATGTTCGACAGCCTTTGTATAGGATTGAATCACCATGAGGGCAGTATCAACGGTCAGTTCCTGCTGATAAGCGGATATTCCAACGAGCTGCATTTTGAGCAAGGCATAATTAACTGCCAGCAGCAAGTAACTGTAATAAACTGAATTCCCATTCAAGTCATAAGGGAACAGCTTCATAAAAACGTAATTTAAGAGGTAGTTTTCCAGGATATAGTCATGTTCACGCATAAAAGGGGAGTAATACCTTTGGTAGGCTTCTTCATAGCATTTACCAACTTGGGTATAACTTGTTGAAGCATAAAAACGAATTCCTTCTAAGAATTTACTGAAACAACGCAGATACCGGTCTGATTCAATCGAGGGAAGAATCACACGGATCGCAGGAGGTAGAAACAGGGAAATACGTGGGACCGGAGAAACAGGAATGGCTGTTATATCCTGCATTGCTGAAGCATCCGTAAAAAGAGCTGTGTAGCTCAAAATGAGATCCGGGATTCTATCAACAGCAGACACTTTCTCCAGTCGGTCAACCTCTTCCATAAAGGCCCCAAGAAAAACAACCCTGTCATCTAAATGGTATTTTCTGTCTTTCAGGATACTCCAAGTGAATTCTCTGAGTTCAGACAGGTGCTTCGCAGGTTTATTCTGAAATATTTCGTCTTCGGTGTTCAGCAAATTGTAAACAAAATTCCGGGTATCATTAGGCTCTTCAACTTCGATTAAGTCCATCGCCTCGGTCTGTAACAGAGCCAGACGTGCCGCTTCCGGACAAGCTAGAGTTGCTGATTTTTCCAGGACACCGTTAAAAATATTGCCTATACACGGAAAGGAAGCACAGATCTCGGATAAGTACTGTTCTCCTTTCCGGCATTGCAGGAAGCACAGTTTTTCTTCCGTGAGGAAAGGACAACGATAATCTTTAGTCGGATTGATGGTGATATAATCCTGTTTTGCTGTCGAACTGCGGATGATATAAATATTTTCTTCAAATAACTTACGGATGACGGGATCATTCTCCATCTTATATTTGCTGAAGGTTTCCGGATCGATTCGGATGTTAAAACCTATGCAGCAGGAATTTTCACAGGCTGAGGCAATACAGCTGAAGGTTTTCAGATAGGAAGGGGACAAAACCTTTCTTTTTGCTTCGGTCATGGAATGCACCTCACGTGGTTTATATTCATATCCCTATATTCATATGACTATCCTATGTAACCATATTCCGGGTTGAGACTGCACATAACAATTTCCGCAACATAAAAATATAGCAAAGAAAAATGATAAAGCACCGGAGAGAGCGCGATGATTACGATCAGTTTATGTATGATTGTCCGGGATGAGGAGCTGACACTGGAAAGATGTCTGACGGGGATTAAAGGCATTGTCGATGAGATTATCATTGTGGATACCGGTTCTGTTGACCGGACTAAGGAAATTGCAGCAAAATTCACCGAGAAGATTTATGATTTTACGTGGATTGATGATTTTGCTGCGGCCAGGAACTATTCTTTTTCCATGGCTCAGATGGACTATATCCTGTGGCTGGATGCTGATGATGTAATTTTGGAAGAGGACCGTCAACTTCTTATGGAATTGAAGCAGGAAATACCGCTGTCCTTTGATGTTGTGATGATGAAATACAATGTTAGCAGGGATGAAAAAGGGTATGAGACCGACACATTCTACAGGGAACGGCTGATTAACAGAAGTGCCGGTTTCAAATGGTGCAATCCAATTCATGAGTGTATTGAGTTCAGCGGCAATATTCTTCATACTGAAATCTGCATTACGCATTGTAAAGAACGTGGTACAAGCGACCGAAACTTAAAGATCTTGGAAAAACTCATAAGACAAAGCAGCAAAATCAGCGCCAGGGACCTGTACTATTATGCGAGGGAACTGTATATCAACAGCCGCTGTGAGGAGGCCGCTGAGCAATACAATCGCTATTTGGACAGTGAAAATATGTTTGAAAACTATGCGATACTGGCTTGTCTGGACCTTGCCGATTGCTATCATCGGGCTCAGGAATGGAAAAAAGCGCTCCGGACATTGATCCGGAGTTTTGAATACGGCAGTATGCGCGCTGAGACACTGTGTTACATTGGGAGCTTATATTTGGAAAAAGAAGAATACCCGAAGGCAATTGGCTGGTACGAGTTGGCGCTTACCCTCAAAAAGCCTGACATCAGCTGGAATACCGTCCTGCATGATTTCTGGGGTTTTATCCCGAATATTCAGCTATGTTACTGTTATTACAGGATCGGGGATATGGAAGAAGCACAAAAATACAATGAAAAAGCGGCTCAATACAAACCGGATAATCCGGGAGTCGTATTCAACCGCATGTTATTTAGTAGCCTTGGCTATCAAGGGGCTGCAATTACTTCAAAGCTAAAGTAGTTGAAGTTATCCAGGTATTTGGCGGTTATAATAATTGTCGTCGTATCCGCAACTGCTAACGTCATAACCCCGGTATCAGGGTTAATAGGAAGAATCGTATTCGATGATTCGTAACGTAAAGCAGTTTCATTGGAATTATCAATATTGGTATTGACATCGATTGTACTGCCGACGGTATCCGTCATAGCGGCGCTTGCAGCATTTACAAATGACAGCCTTTCATAGACCATAGGTGTAGAAACATTCATTGTTCTGGTTTCTCCAGGGTCCAAACTAATGGAGGTTGACTGGGCCCAAGTATCATCATCCTGGCTTTGCTCCACGATAGCAAGACCTGCTGTAGGGGCTGCTGAATCATAGGTGATTGTATAAGCTGTTTCTAAGGTATGCCCTTCTAAAACAAAGCTTGTGGATAAATAGGAGAAGTCACCGATGACAGGACTGGTGTAAATGACGGTATGGGTCAGGGAATACTCGACAATCAGCATAGGCCACATGGCACTTTCGGCATATTCCCTTGTTCTGAAGGCCAAAAGGGAATTTGTAAGCTCCGTAGTTTGAAGCATAATGCCATAATTGTCGGCAGGTGTAATATACCAGCCTTTCACCAGATCGGTCATGGTGATATCGATATAGCCATTAGGGTTGTTATCATCAACCAGCGTATAATCAGGAGTTAAAACGGATCCGGGAGCATTATCCCAGGTTACAGCAGTTTCTTCAAAGGCAGCGGTTAAACGGTAAATATCCAGCTGCTGCGGCACGCCTGCTTGATAACGCGTAGTCAGATAAAGCCGGAGCACCGCTTTCTGGATGGTAATATTGGGTTCAAGCATGGAGAGGTCAAACCTTAGCAAGTTTCTATAGATTGAACTGGAATACGGATCCAGGCCTGTATACATCGCACCTGTCTTTCCGTTATTCGCAGTTGGGGTAAGATTAGTTATATAGGCATCGGCTGCCGCGTAAAACGTGTGAATCAATCCTATCACCTTTCCTTTTTGAACGAGCTTTTCTACGTTATATAGTATTCCGCTTGTCCGCGGATTGCGCATCAAGATTCACCAGACTTGCTTGATTCACATAGTATGAATTGTGAATTTGATACAGTTCAAGGAGAAAGCAATGGTCACAATTAGCCTGTGCATGATTGTAAAAAATGAGGAAAAGACGCTCGGAAGATGCCTCGAAAGTGTCAGAGATATACCCGATGAAATGATTATCGTGGATACTGGTTCGACGGACAAAACCAAAATGATTGCTACCCGTTATCAAGCTAAGGTCTATGATTTTGCCTGGATAGATGATTTTGCAGCAGCCAGGAATTTTTCTTTTGCCCAAGCTACCCAGAACTATATTCTCTGGCTGGATGCAGATGATGTGCTGCTGGAGGATGACAGGAATAAGCTCCGGCAGCTGAAAGAGACCCTGAATCCGCAAGTGGATATTGTGATGATGAGATATAACCTTGGCGTTGATGATAAAGGGAATGCTGTCTGTACTTTTTTCCGGGAAAGACTCCTGAAAAGGTCGATGAACTATACTTGGCAAGACCCGATTCACGAATATATAAAAATTGAAGGAAACATTATCAACTCGGATATTTGTGTCACCCATAAAAAAGTTGAACGGAAAACTGCAAGAAATCTAGATATCTTTGAAAAGATTATTTCCGAAGGCCGGATCTTAAGCGACAGAAATTGTTTCTATTACGCACGGGAGCTTTATATTAACAGCAGAATTGACGAAGCCATTCAATACTACGACAAATTCCTCGATACCGAGGGAGGGCTTTTATCTAATTATATTGATGCCAGCATCGATATGAGCAACTGTTATTTGAGCAAAGATGACCGTAGAAATGCGCTTAAAGCATTGCTGCGAAGTATGGAGCACGATCTTCCCAGGGCAGAAGTCTGCTGCCAGATCGGTCATTTGTATAAAACTGCGGAGGATTATCCCAAAGCAATATTCTGGTATGAGCTGGCAACCACGATAAAAAAGCCGGAAGAAAGCTGGGGGTCTGTCGTCCATGATTGTTACGGTTATATTCCGTGTATGGAGCTTTGCGCCTGTTACTTCAAATCCGGTAACCTGGCGGAGGCCATCCGCTATAACAAGAAGGCCGGTGAGTATAAGCCGGATGACAAGCTGGTTCTGCATAATCAAAAATATTTTGAAACTTTACTGGGCAGCGTCGTCAGTAAAAATTAAAGATGATGTTATACAAAGATGATGATATACAAAATAAACCAATGCACTTTAGGCATCGGCAATCTATAATCAGGAGTCAAAATAATGGAGAAGAAAAAGATTCTGCTGGGAAGCCCTGTCTGCCAAAAATCCAATATCTTAAGAGAATTTCTTGATTCGCTGACCAGACTGGAACAGGAAGATGTATGCATCGAGTATATTTTTGTTGATGACAATCATGAGGAAGAGTCCAGCCGGCAGCTGCTGCTTTTCGCCCAAAACAAACCGGT
Source organism: Dehalobacter sp. TBBPA1 (assembly GCF_040931655.1). Classification (NCBI taxonomy): domain Bacteria; kingdom Bacillati; phylum Bacillota; class Clostridia; order Eubacteriales; family Desulfitobacteriaceae; genus Dehalobacter; species Dehalobacter sp. TBBPA1. The sequence goes on from NZ_CP162385.1 coordinate 1,113,502, forward strand.
AAGACTGTATCAATCCGTGGACAAAGAAAAGAATTCTGAAACCTACGTATGTGATGACGCAACCCATTACTGGAAAGAGCACCTGATATGGAAGGTTGCTAAGTATAAAGATTTTATGATTCAAAAAGCGATTGAAGGTTCTTACGATTATTTGTTTTTAGTTGATTCGGATTTGCTTCTTTATCCTCGAACCATCACCCACCTGATTGGAACCGGCAAAGATATTATTTCTGAAATCTTCTGGACGACGTGGTATCCGGAAACTCCGGAGCTGCCCAATGTGTGGCTGTATGACAGCTATGATCTGGTTCGCAGGCTCAGAGGGGAGAGCCTGACCCCGGAGGAACAAATGAAGAGGCAGCAGGCTTTTCTCAATCAATTGAAAGTCCCCGGCGTTTACGAAGTCGGAGGTCTTGGAGCATGCACGCTGATCAGCAGAAAAGCCCTGCTTCAAGGAATCTGTTTCAGGGAAATAGAAAATTTGACTTTATGGGGAGAAGACCGTCATTTCTGCATCCGGGTCAAGGCGCTGGGGTTGGACTTGTTTGTGGATACGTATTATCCAGCTTATCATATTTACCGGGAATCAGCGCTGGCGGGGGTAAGTGATTTTAAGAAAAAGTGCGACGCCGATAAAGGTAGACTAGAAGTAAAAGAGAGAACCAATGAAAAATATTTAAGTGTTCATAGACCGAAATTAACGCTGTCAATGATTATGAAAAATGAAGCAAATCGCTATCTGGAAAAAGTGCTGGAAGAACACAGGCACTATATAGATGAAGCTGTCATCATTGATGACGGCAGCACGGACAACAGTGTCAATCTTTGCCGGAAGATCCTTCGGGGAATTCCGTATCAGATCATTCAGAACCCGGTATCAAAATTTCAAAATGAAGTGGAACTTAGAAAACAGCAGTGGGAAGAAACGGTCCGGACAAATCCGGAATGGATCCTAAACCTGGATGCAGACGAAATGTTCGAACGTAAATTTAAGGAGAAAGTCCAGGATTTAATCTGTAATCCTGATGTGGACCTTTATTTTTTCCGTTTATATGATTTCTGGGATGACAATCATTACAGGGAAGATAAGTACTGGCAAGCCCATTCCATTTATCGGCCTTTCTTGATCAGGTACAGGCCGGATTTTCAAGCCGAGTGGAATGAAACCCCCCTGCACTGCGGGAGGTTTCCCAAAAATATTACAATGCTTTCCTATGCTTTAGGCAATATGAGGATCAAACATCTGGGCTGGGCGGACCCGAAAGACCGTTTGGCGAAGTACCTGCGGTATTTGCAGCTTGATCCTGAATCGCGTTATGGCTGGAAAGAACAGTATGAGTCGATCCTTGACCCGAACCCCGGACTGATCGAATGGGAAGAGAATCCATTGCGCTAGTTATATCAAATACACTTGTTGGGAGAACCGAATATCGTGATGGAAGGTATCAAAATAGAAAAATGCCCTATATGTGAAGGATGTAGATTGGAAGTTTTTTTTGAATACAGCGGATTCAGACTGATTCATTGCCTGAAATGCGACTTAATTATGAATGAGCACGTTGCTTTGACCATGCAGGGCAGCAGCCCGGACGGTCTGATTGACGCAACGTATGACGACAGCTGGATCATGATGCGCCAGCGGTACATCCAGGATACTTTTCTGCAGCATGCAAGTTTTAATATTCTGCTGCTGGAAGTGTTTTGCCCCCATAAAGGTGACCTTTTGGAAATCGGTTCCGGTACAGGCGAATTTATTTTCATGGCCAAAAATGCGGGATGGAAGGTCACGGGTGTAGAACCGTCTGAAAAGGCATGTATATTTGCTGATGAACGATTCGGAATTCAAATGATTAATCATGTATGGCAGACCGGCGTATTGGAACAAAATAAAAAATTTGAAGCAATTGTGTTCTGGCATGTTCTGGAGCATATGGCTGATCCGGTGGGATTCCTCAAAGGAATATCCGGCTTGTTAAAACCGGATGGGAAAATATTTTTCAGCATTCCGAACAGGGATTCATTCACCAACGCGGTTTACGGACCTTATTCCCCGCTTTTTATGGAAAGGGATCACTTGTTTCATTATAATGCTGCGAATCTGACCCTGCTTCTGGAAGAGGCAGGACTCAAACCGGTTTCACTTTTTTCGAGGGAAACGTTTCAAAAAATGGAATCGGACCTGAACGCTTCATCAAAAATATCGAACAGGCCTGATAGCGGATCCCTCGATCGGATGATGGGAATGATAGCGCGGCTGCAGTCTCAGCACCAGGGGCATGAACTGTTCTGTATTGCAGTTTCATCATTTTTATAGATCGTGCTCTGAAAAATTATGTAAAAAAGGTAGATAAAACAGCAGACAAAGGTGTATACTTAAAATAAGTTGGAAGAAATTCCAAATTTTTGTTGTGTATAGACAGAAATATCAGACGGAAAGAGGAGACAAACAAATTATCATGATTCAATTTAATAAAAAAGCATTATCCGTTGTTATCGCCATGATGTTATTCGTCGCAACGCTTTCAAGTGAAGCAGCAGCCTTGCCGGCTGCGCTTTACCAATCAAGCACCCTGCAAACGATTACTGCTGGGGCAACTTTGGAGAATATATCGAGATTCACTTTGAACGGCTGGTTAAACATTAATGTTTTACGAATCGATACGACGAATCCTAATATAAAAATTGATACATTGACAAACGATCAGATCACAGAAAAACTCGTCACTGTTCCCGCTCTAGCTCAACAAGATAACGCTGTGGCAGCGGTGAATGCCAGTTTTTTCAATGCAATAAATGCGGCAGCCGGCTATGCCGACGGGCCAATCGTTCAAGATGGTAGCTTGTTGTCGACAGCCGGCTGGTATAATCAAAATAAAAATGAAATGGCTTCTTTAAGCATAAGCGATTACGGCGAATTGAGTATTGACTATTGGAAAAATGAGCTTCAATTGATTGGCCCTGATTCTGCGCCGTTTGTTGATTCTCAGTACAACCAGCCCAGCCGTCGGAATTATACCGATATTACCGTTCTTGATAAGAAATGGGGGGCTTCTACACTAGGGGCTTCGGCTGCCTATCCTGACCTGGTTGAAGTTCTTGTATCTGACGGCCGGGTTGTGGAGGTGCGTCAGGCTCAGTCAGCCGCAGTGATTCCTACTAATGGCTTTGTAATCATCTCCAGGGGAGAACAAGCAGCAAAACTGATGCAAAGTTTGCAAATTGGCGGACAAGCTTCGCTAAGCCTAAACTCAACCCCGGACTGGTCCGGCCTTCAAATGTCAGTCACCGGAGCTTCTGTTCTGGTTAAAGACGGTCAGATACCCGATAAATTCTCATATAATGTTAGCAGCTTTAATCAGAATAATCCCCGCACGCTCGCAGGAAGTACGCAGGACGGCAAACAACTGATTCTGGTCACTGTGGACGGAAGACAGGATAACAGTATCGGTCTTACCCAAAAAGAGTCAGCAGAACTGATGCTGCAGCTGGGCGCTTACAAAGCCATGATACTTGACGGAGGCGGGTCAACGACCATGGTGGCCCGAACCCCTGGGACAAAGCAGCTCCGGGTTGCCAATGTCCCTTCAGAGGGAACATTAAGGCCGGTTGCGAACGCCATCGGGATTTTTTCTTTGGCTCCTGCCGGAACGCTTTCAAGATTAATCATTGAAACCGAAAGTCCAAATATTTTTGTTAATACTTCGAGAAGTTTTACACTTAAAGGAATAGACCAATATGCGAACCCGGTGGACATTGACCCTAAGGATGTGAAGTGGGGAGTCAGCGGTATCAAAGGCACGTTTTCAGGAGGTACGCTTCGTCCGACTTCCGTGGGGGATGGAAAAGTCACCGCAAAGGTAGGGGATTTGACGACTGAGTTGGATATTTGCTCTTTAAGCGCCCCCGCAAGGCTTATTCTGAGTACCAATGAAATCAAGGTGCCGTCAGGGCAAAGCCAGACGATACAGGTTACAGGCTGCAGTCTGGAGGGATTTACAGCTCGGATTCAGCCGGAAGATATTCAGTGGAAGGTATATGGCAGCATCGGCATCGGAGAATGTCTTAATGGTGTCTTCCAGGCTCAGAACGCAGGTACAGGCTATATCGAGGCTTCCGTCGGCAATGCTCATGCCTACTGTGCGGTTGCCGTATCTTCGGAAAGTACGGAAAATAAATATGCTTTTGAAGACAGCTTTGGGACATTTTCAGCAAGCTCGGAAAATGTCAGGGGTTCTTACCGGATCAGTAGCGGGCAGGTTTATGCAGGTCAAACATCCGGAGAACTAATGTATGATTTTCTTTATACGGAGGACCCTGGTGAGGCATCCGTTCTTTTTGGAAACAAAGGGATCCCGCTTAACGCCAATACGTCAGGTCTTGCCGTTTGGGTTTATAATTCTCTGGAGAATACCAATAAACTCATGGGAGAAGTTATAGATGCCAGCGGTAAAAAGCATCAGGTCCAATTTTCAGCGGATATGAGCTGGAATGGATGGAGACAGGTCAGCACGTCTCTCAGAAGTATCAATTCCCCGCGCTATTTGACAAGACTCTACGTCCGGAACACGGATCCTTCCAATAGCGGCGGAATGATTTATTGGGATGAGCTTACGGCAAGCGTGAGCAATCATCCTGCCATCGATACTACCAAGATACCCCAAAATACTGTACTTACGGATAAGGCCAATCGGGCGGCAACGTTCTCTGCGGGATCAAGTAGTTTCAGGTTTGCGGTGTTCGGCAGCAGCGTGCAGCCCAACAGCAAATCCAAACAACAAAGCTTGATGCAACTGAATACGTTTATCAATAAAAATATGGATCTTGCCATTTACACCGGAGCAAGCGCTGCCAAATTAGCCGGAGGAGTGACCAAACCTGCTATGAAAACTGGCAGCGGGTATAAAACCTTTCATTACAAGAACAGTACCTTCATTCAGCTTGATTGCTGCAAAGGAGGGCTCCGGAGAACTGACCCGGCGCAATGGACCTCGCTGTTCAAAGAATTAAACAGTAGCAAAGGCGATCAAATCTTTGTATCCATGGACTGTGCCCCTGGTTCATTTGTTAATGCCAAAGAAGCTGCTTTACTTAAGGATACTTTAGCGGATTACCACAAGGAGACTGGCAAAAATGTCTATGTCTTTTATCCGGGCTCCACGGATCAAGCTCAGTTGGACAGGGGAGTACGTTACATTTCCTGTGCGGGCTTCAACACTTCCGCAGCAGGCAAACAGGCCAATAAGCTGATCGTTACTGTTCTGGATGATCAAGTTACCTACGAATTTAAAGCGCTATAAAAACGTAAGAAAATTGCTATAGAAAGAAAAAGACTTTAGCTGAATGGAAAAAAACCAATCAGCTAAAGTCAACTTGTATTTCGCTTACCCGAGTAAAGTTCTGGATCTTTGTTAACGGAATTTAGAAATCGATTTACTTGGGTTCGTGCTATCTTTGTTTCTTATTTTTGAACTGGCGCATGGCCTGCTTCATTTCGCCTTTGCTGCCGAACATGCTTTTGATTTTTTCCTGCTCAAGCTGCCGCGAATTTAAACCTTCGTAAGCAAGCTCTTTTTGCAGTTTCTGATAGCTGTTTACCCGGTCTTGCAGCAGTTCACCATTTTCAATCGCTTTGCGTACCGCGCATCGCGGTTCCGTGGTGTGGGAACAATCTTTGAATCTGCACTTTTGGGCAAATTCCGCAATATCATCGAACGTTTGGGCCAGATCACCGGATTCAATCTGCAGCTCCCGCATCCCTGGCGTGTCAATGACAAGGCCTCCGTTAGGAAGCTGCAGCAGCTGGCGGCTGGTCGTTGTATGCCGGCCTCTGTCGTCATCACGGATCTCCCGGGTAGCTAACACTTCCTGGCCCAGCAGGCGGTTAATCAGGGTCGATTTTCCGACACCGGAAGAACCGATAAGGGCAACTGTTTTACCATTGGCAATATAGGTTAAAATATCCCGGTAACCGTTTTCTGTCATACTTGAACAGACAATGACGTCTGTGCCGGCACAGACATCCGAAATTTTTTGAAGCTTTCTGTCTAAATCCGTGCAGAGGTCAGCCTTGGTCAGAACAATGACTGGAGTTGCCATGCTGTTGAAAGCAATGGTAAGGTAGCGTTCCAGCCTGCGCACGTTAAAATCATAGTTTAGGGACATGCAGATAAATACGACATCAATATTGGCCGCGACAATCTGGACAGCATGGGTTGTTCCTGCAGCTTTCCGCTCAAAGACACTTTGGCGGCGAAGCACCTGGTGAATGATCGCGTTGCCGGAACGCTCGTTTAAGCGGTCAATCATGATCCAATCCCCGACGGCCGGAAAATCTGCGTTATTTCTGGCGTTAAAAATAAACTTGCCGGAGACCTCAGCCTGCAGCTCGCCATTTTCAGCGATCACTTGATAGAAATCCCGGTGCTGTTCAATGACCCTTGCTAAATATAAACCCGGATATAAAGTTGCTTCTTGTGCAAAACGATCATTCAGCCCGTAGGCAGCTAAAAAGTTGTTATTCATTTTATCCTCCAAAATTATTCATCTCAAGTCATGTTAGAGAATTTTTTGGAGGGTACAAGTTTAGTAAACCTGTTTGCCCTCCCGACAGAGGACAAGGGGCTCGTGAGTGCAATAGAACTTCATCATAAAAATACTCCTTTGGTTTAAAGTAAATGTTGAAATACAATATAATTATACCATAAATGCCAATCACCAGAGGAAGATGTGTATCAAGGATAATCGTATCGTGTTATCCTTGATGTCAAAAAATTAGAGTTATTTTGAGAAATGTTCAGGAAAAGTATCTATAGATGGGAGAAATTACTGCTATGCCTGACCTGAAAAATACGCCAAGCATAACGAGATTGCCAAACGGATCGAACTGGAAGAACGACACTGTTCTGTTTATAGCAAGCCAGACGCTCTCGCTTTTTGGGACATCGCTGGTTCAGTACGCGATGATGTGGTACATCACCTTAAGCACGCAATCCGGCGTGATGATGACGGTTTATATCATCTGCGGATTTTTGCCGACATTTTTGCTTTCTCCGTTTGCCGGAGTCTGGGCTGACCGTTATAACCGTAAAAACCTGATCATGCTGTCGGACACGCTCATTGCGGCAGTTACCCTTATTCTGGCCATTCTTTTTTTGCTGGGCTACAAAACCGTCTGGCTTCTGTTTGTGATGGCTGCCCTGCGTGCGTTTGGAACGGCTGTTCAGACGCCAGCTGTAGGTGCATTTTTACCTCAGCTCGTTCCGCAGGATAAGCTGACCAAGGTCAACGGCATCAACGGCAGTATTCAGTCGCTGGTCATGCTGGTATCACCGATGATCAGCGGAGCATTGTTAGCCATAGCTGCAATTGAAACAATCTTTTTTATTGATGTGGTCACAGCTGCCATTGCTGTGACGGTATTGTTTGTATTCCTGAGGGTAGCTGCCCATGCCAAAGCCTTGCAGAAGCAAACCGTCAGTTACTTCGGTGATCTGAGAGAAGGGATCCGGTATGTTCTTAACCATCCGTTTTTGAAAATTTTCTTTCTATTTACAGCTGTTTTCTTTTTCCTGGCAGCGCCTTCTGCGTTTTTAACCCCGCTTCAGGTTACACGCAGTTTTGGTAATGATGTCTGGCGGCTGACTGCAATTGAAGTTGCGTTTTCGCTTGGCATGGTTATCGGCGGACTCGGGATGGCATCCTGGGGAGGCCTCAAAAACCGGGTAAACACGATGACCCTGGCAGCGTTAATGATTGGGGTATGTACTCTCGCGCTTGGGGTCGTTCCGGTTTTTTGGATTTACCTTCTTTTTATGTTCCTGATCGGGGTCGTCATGCCCATCTTCAATGTCCCGGCAATGGTTCTGCTGCAAGAAAAAGTGGAAGGGGATTTTCTAGGCAGGGTATTCGGTGTTCTGACTATGATATCAAGTTCCATGATGCCGCTTGGGATGTTGGTGTTCGGTCCTTTAGCTGATGTAATTAAAATAGAGTGGATGCTGATCGTGACCGGTGTGCTGCTGTTTATTCAGGGGTTTTTTCTGCTTGGAAATAAAACCCGGATTGAGCCGGAAAGACAAGAGCAGCCTGCCGGAAAACCTTAAATGGTTAACTGAAAAGCTCAAATATTCAGGTGGAAAGATTTAAACATAGACGCTGATAATAGAAGATGGCAGAAATGAATTCTGTATTATTCTTTGTGTTTGCTTGTATATCAATTCGATATTTTATAGTATAATAGCAGTCGAAATTATGTCATTGACAAAAGCTTTCGATTTTAGACATTTTCAGATATATTAAGGAGGACAAAATGCAGAAAATCCAAATGAACGTCCCACTGGTAGAGATGGATGGCGATGAGATGACCAGAATCATCTGGAAATCCATTAAAGAGATCTTGCTTCTACCCTATATCGATTTAAAAACTGAGTATTACGATCTTGGCCTGGAATACCGGGATCAGACGAATGACCAGGTTACGATCGATGCCGCTATGGCCAACAAGAAATATGGCGTTGCCGTAAAGTGCGCTACCATTACGCCGAATGCCCAAAGGGTTGAAGAGTACAATCTGAAAGAAATGTGGAAGAGTCCGAATGGCACCATCCGAGCGATTCTGGATGGAACGGTTTTACGAGCGCCGATTGTTGTGAAAGGCATCACACCAATGGTCTCTGCCTGGAAGAAACCGATCACGATTGCCCGTCATGCTTATGGTGATGTTTATCGCAATGTCGAATACAAAGTCCCGGGCGCTGGAAAGGCGGAACTCGTTTTCACCAGTGAAACCGGTGAAGTGAACCGTCAGACGATTTTTGACTTTGCTGGCAAAGGCGTCATTATGGGAATGCATAATGTCGACAAATCCATTGAGAGTTTTGCGCGTTCCTGCTTTAACTATGCGCTCGATGTCAAGCAGGATCTATGGTTTGCGACCAAAGACACGATTTCCAAACTGTACGATCATACCTTCAAGGATATTTTCCAGGAAATCTTTGATGCGGAGTACAAGCAGAAATTTGCCGATGCGGATATTGAGTACTTCTACACGCTGATTGACGATGCAGTGGCCCGTGTTATCCGTTCCGAGGGCGGATATATCTGGGCATGTAAAAACTATGACGGGGACGTGATGTCCGATATGATCGCGACAGCTTTCGGCAGTCTGGCCATGATGACATCGGTTCTGGTATCTCCCGATGGCTGCTATGAATATGAGGCAGCACACGGGACAGTAACCCGTCACTATTACAAGCATCTTAAAGGCGAAGAAACCTCAACGAATGCGATGGCTACCCTGTTTGCCTGGACCGGAGCATTAAGAAAACGCGGCGAAATCGACGGACTGAAAGATCTGATCGAGTTTGCAGATCAGTTGGAAGCCGCTTCCCTGCAGACAATCGAAGCAGGAATTATGACCAAAGACCTGGCCCTGATTTCCGATCTTCCTGAAAAGACGGTTGTCAGCACGGACGGATTCCTACTTGAAACCAAAAGGACCCTGGACAGAATCCGTGGTTAATTCTCGCACATCGTGTTGGATTTAACTGAATGAAATGACTGGGTGATTAAACAGCCTTGGTCCGAATTTCCATCGGATTAGGGCTGTTTATTATATCTAAAAAATTTTTCAATTTATGGGGTAAACATGGTTTTTTATAAAAAAACTGCGGATTACGTGAAAAATTTTCCTCCTTTTGATAAAATAGTATATATATCGCCGAAAATGTAGGATAATACTATAGGAAATTAATTTTGCACAAGCGGAGACGGAAAAAATTGAAGTATCTAAAAAAAGAAATGAAATTGGAAAATCCTCTGGCTTTTTGGACCCATTTTGACAAACAGGATCGTCTTTTCTTTTATAATCCCCTGACCGGTGAACTGATCATCGGGGCAATACGTTGGAAAACCTTTGCTGAAGGAGAAAGTTATCAGAATTACGACCTAGTGTTTTCTGCCAGAACCTTTTTTCAGTCGGTCCGTGATCCCAAATGGGCCGGACTTGGCAATGAAACCATTGCTTTCAAGTACTATTATGTTGAAAAGGACGGCAAGCAGCTTTTATACTATCCCGAGCAGGCGCCGAAGGAAGAAATTTGCGGGTTAGAGGACAGGGAGACAAAGTCTGTCCGCCATACCTATACGATCGCTGATGATGATTACCCGCAGTGGCAGGAATTATTCACCAATGTCAAACAGGAAATATCCTTAAAAAACGTGGATAAAGTGGTTATTTCCAGAGAAGTGAAAATCAGTTGTGCCACGACGGTTCATGTTGAGAGCGTACTCAAGAGCCTCCGGGAAAAAAACCCGGACAGCTTTGTTTTTGCGTATGCGAAGGAAGGACGGACTTTTCTGGGTGCTACGCCGGAAATCCTGGTCCAGAAAGCGGACGATGAAATTATCAGTTATGCCCTGGCGGGCACAATTCCCCGTAACGCCATTGATGAGGGGACTCAAATGGAGATCCTGCTAAACGACCCTAAAAACCTGCATGAGCACCGAATTGTGCGGGATACCATAGCCGATGTGATGAAAAAATACTGCGCTGAGGTATGGATCGACGAGACAAGGATTCTGACCCTGAAAAACCTTTATCATCTAAAGACCCGTCTTGGGGCAAAAGACCGCAGTCTTTTAACCGCCTGGGTCACCCGTCTGCATCCGACGCCGGCCCTTGGCGGCAATCCGGTCGGACCCGCCCTTGACATTATTGCCCGAGAGGAAAAACACGAGCGGGGGATGTATGCGGCCCCCCTGGGAATCATGGATCAGAACGGTAATGGCATTTTTGTGGCCGGTATCCGGTCGGCCCTTATTCAGGACAATATGGTCTATGCGTATACGGGATGCGGGATCGTGGAAGGATCCGATTGTCTGGAGGAATACATCGAGACGAACGATAAATTAAGGACGATCCTGGAGGGCCTTGTACCCTGAACCCCATGTCCTTAAATCTAATCCTGGAATCTTATGATTCTAACTTTGGAAATCTTTAAGCTTGGGATTTGAAATATGTTGGACATGAAGGTGAGGATAGTACGACGATGACCGATTTTTTTGTAGCAACGAATTACATAGCGGCCCTGGTGGATGAATTGTACCAACTGGGCGTAAGGGAAGTTGTGATCAGCCCGGGATCGCGTTCTACCCCGCTGGCAATTTTATTCAGTGAACATCAATTTGAGATCTATGTCAGCATTGACGAACGTTCCGCAGCCTTCTTTGCACTCGGGGCAGCCAAAGAGATGCAGAGACCCGTCGTGCTGGTTTGTACATCAGGATCTGCTGCAGCGCACTATTTGCCGGCCCTGGTAGAAGCCAAATATTCCAGAGTTCCGCTGATTGTTCTGACGGCCGACCGGCCGCCCGAACTGCGTCAGGCCGGAGCGCCCCAAACCATTGATCAGACCAGGATTTACGGAGAGTATGCGCGTTTTTTTGAGGAACTGGCATTACCCGAAGAAGATGAACGGATGTACCGCTATGCCAGGGCAGTTATGCAAAGAGCTTACGGCAGCGCCATGACGGGAAGCTTTGGCGTGTCCCACGTGAATATCCCGCTGCGTGAACCATTGGTGCCGGATTTAAGTAAACTTGATTTTACAGCAGGCCGCTACAGAGATGCTTTTAGACTTCATAAAGAACCTTTCAGCCTTAACAACCCGTCTTCGTATCTGCTTCCTGCCGAGCCTTTGGAAGTTCATCCGAAATTTGATGCAGCATTCAGCAATAAAAACGGAATCATTGTTTGCGGCGGCGACGCGTATGCTGACTATCATACAGAGGTACTGGCCCTAGCGGCGCGTTTGAAAGCGCCTGTACTTGCCGATCCGCTGTCCAATTTCCGCAGCTTCTCAAGCGAGATCATTTTGGACAGCTACCAGGCATTTCTAAAAGACGATGCGGTCAAAGACGAATTAAGACCTGAATATGTCATCCAGTTTGGACAGACACCTGTGTCGAAAAGCCTTCAGCAGTATTTGGCCCGGCATCAGGACGCATTATTTGTCCAGGCCGATACAGTATTTGACTATCGTAACCCGGCACTTTCCACGAATCATTATGTACTGGCTTCACCTAAACTTTTTGCAGCGTCGGTCAAAACCGAAAACAGCAGCCGGGGATATTTGGATAGGTGGCTCATTTGCCAACAAAGAATGCGGGTGCAGCTAAGACAAGCCAGACAGGAAAAAGGACTGTTTGAAGGGGCCTTGATTCAAAGGCTTCAAGATCTTCTGCCTCAAGAATCCAGGATTCTTGCAGCCAACAGTATGGCCGTCCGCGATGTTGATGATTTTCTGGAAGCTCGCGCGCAAAACCTGAAGGTACTAGGAAACAGAGGTGCCAATGGAATCGACGGCATGGTTTCTACAGCCCTTGGTATAGCGGCTGCCGGTAAACCGACGGTGCTGCTGACCGGAGACATTGCACTTTTCCATGATTTAAATGGGCTTCAGATCGCCAAGAATCACCCGTTGAATCTGACCATCCTATTGTTCAATAACAATGGCGGGGGGATCTTCAGGTACTTGCCCCAGAGCCGGGGAAAATATTTTGAAACGCTGTTCTTAACCCCCCCGGGCTTGGATTTTTCTGCATTAACTGCTCTGTATGGCATCGCCTACTTTGAACCGAAAAATTATGAAGAATTTGAGCGCAGTTTCCAAACAGCTCAGAACACACAAGGCATCAAGCTTATTGAAGTAAAAATAGATCTGGAGTTAAGCAAGGAACTGCATGACAAGTATACCCGGCTGCCATCAGAAAATGACTAAGGTGGATGATAGGAAATGATGATCACCGCAAATGGTCTAAACATTCACTTTGAAGTACGGGGAACTGGGAAACCGGTCGTCTGTTTGCACGGCTTTTCAGAGAACCTCGGTACCTGGGACGACATGGATCTGGCCGGCTTCCGGTTGATCCTGGTGGATATGCTAGGACACGGCAGTACTGAAAAACCGTCTGCCCTTCAGCCGTACAGACTTCCCACGCTGCTGGAAACGCTGCATGATTTGACGCAGCAGTTAGAGCTGGTGCATTACAGCGTGATAGGGTATTCCATGGGCGGCCGAATTGCGCTGGCCTATGCTTTACAATATCCCCGGGAAATTGCTAAACTTATCATGGAAAGCGCTTCCTATGGGGAATGCGGTGAGCTCAGCAGGGAGAAGCGGCGCAGAGATGATGCCGTACTGGCCGAAGATATTCGGCAGAACGGGATTGAATGGTTTGAAAGCTATTGGTCAGGTTTGGAACTTTTCAAAACACAAGCCCGGCTTCCCGAGAAAGTCCGAGCGAAAATCAGGCAGCGCCGCCTGCAAAATGAACCATATGCGCTTGCCAATACACTACTGGCGAGCGGTCAGGGAACGTTTCCTTGTCTGAAAGATCTGGTGGCCGAATTGACAATGCCTGTTCTCTTTATCAGCGGCGAACTTGACCCGAAATACCAGAAAATCAGCCGGGAGTTCAGTCATTTAAATGCCAGGATTATCCGGCAGACCATCTCCGGAGTAGGGCATAATACGCATATGGAAGACCCGCAGACTTTTCGGGCGGTCGTTAGCGAGTTCCTAAGCGTTGATGCTTAGATGAAATTACGGAAAGACGTAATAAGAATTCGGGAAAAAAGAATATGAACCCGGAGAAAAAGAATACGATATTATAGGGAGGTAATTCAATGAGCACATTTCCGTGGAAAAAATTCAGCCGCAGCTATGAGGATATTATTTATGAGACATACAGCGGGATCGCCAAGATTACCATCAACCGCCCGGAAGTCCGCAATGCTTTCCGCCCCAAAACGATTATGGAATTGATTGATGCTTTTTCGATTGCCCGGGAGGATGAAAATATCGGGGTGATCATTTTGACCGGCGCTAATCATGGTCAGGGCCAGGAAAAAGAAGCATTCTGCTCCGGCGGTGACCAAAAGGTGCGTGGTCATGGCGGTTATGTCGGTGACGACCAGATTCCGCGTCTAAATGTGCTGGATCTGCAGCATTTAATCCGCATCATTCCTAAACCGGTGATCGCAATGGTCAATGGGTTTGCGATTGGTGGCGGCCATGTTCTGCATATTGTCTGCGATTTGACAATCGCATCGGAGAACGCCAAATTCGGCCAGACCGGACCGAAGGTCGGTTCTTTTGACGCCGGCTACGGTGCAGGTTATCTGGCTCGCATCATCGGCCAGAAGAAAGCCCGCGAGATCTGGTATCTCTGCCGTCAATATACGGCTAAGGAAGCCCTGGAGATGGGACTCGTTAATACAGTCGTCCCGTTTGAGCAGCTTGAAGAGGAGACCGTGAAATGGGCGCAGGAAATCCTGCAGCATTCACCGACGGCCCTTCGCTTCCTGAAAGCAGCTTTCAATGCAGATACGGATGGTCTCGCCGGACTGCAGCAGCTGGCCGGGGATGCAACGCTGTTATTCTATACCACAGACGAAGCCAAAGAGGGCAGAGACGCTTTTAAAGAAAAACGCGAGCCCGATTTCAAAAAGTTCCCGAAATTCCCCTGATCCGGCAGGATATTACGAAGACCTACCTCAAATAATGTAATACACGATCTGTATGGATGGAATTAAGGATTTAATAGAGAGTATGGATTAAGATGAACTGGTTAAAAAGGCAAGCCCTTGAAAAACCGGATAAGAAATTTATCAACGACCTGACGTTTCGGGACGTGTCCGAACGCGTGAGCTTACTTTCGGTAAGGCTTTTGCTGCATGTCAAAAAACAAAAAAGGGTAGCGCTCCTTTCGAATAATTCTGAACAAACGGTCTTGTTTTTTCTGGCCTTACAGCTGCTTCAAAAAGAAGTATTGATGCTGAATACACGTTTAACCGCTGAAGAAATCGGCAAACAAGTAAAAACCTTGGATATTCAGCTGGTTTTGGCCCAGGATGGTCTGGCCGCCGTGAATTTTAGCCAGTCATTTCCGGCCGAAGTGAAGTCATTTTCGGATGTAGTTGGGGATGATGTTACGGATGATGTAAAGGCTGATGCTGCAGAACAAGATGATTCGGAAGCATGCAGCGAATTTGATCCGGCCGTGGATTATAACCCGGAACAAATTGCAGTCATTATGAATACGAGCGCCACGACCGGAGAATTCAAATCTGTTCCGCTGCGCTGGAAACAGTTTGCTGCCCATGTTAAGGCTTCTCAAAAAAGCCTCGGAGTCACAGAAGAAGATAACTGGCTAATGATTCTGCCGTTGTATCATATCAGCGCCTTAACGATTCTACTGCGCAGTTTATACAACGGGACTGCGGTAACCTTGCTGGAAAGCTTTCGGGAAGAAGAAACGTTAAACCTGGTTCAGGAAGGAAAAGTCAATATGCTGTCGGTTGTTCCGACCATGCTGAACAGAATCATTGACCGGATTGACAGGCATTGCTTGAGAGTGGTGCTTATAGGGGGGGAGTTCATACCCCGACCCTTGGTTGAAAAATGTATGGTTAGGCAGATCCCTATCTATAAAACGTACGGTATGACGGAAACCACCAGCCAATCGGCAACTTTTTCCGTTCTTCAATACCCGGATAAGCTTGATTCAGTTGGCTTACCGCTGGACTCGGTGGAAATCCTGATCAAGAATCCAGGGCCTGACGGCAGCGGCGAAGTCCTGATTCAGAGTCCCATGGTTATGGACGGGTATCTTGGCCGGGAAACAATCTCTGGATTTTTTCCTACGGAAGATATCGGTTATTTGGATCCGGATGGTTTCCTGTATATTCTCGACCGTCGCAAAAACATGATCATTTCAGGCGGGGAAAATATTTATCCGCGGGAAATCGAAAATATACTCTACGCGCACCCTGGGATCAAAGAATGCGTTGTCATCGGAAGAAAAGATCCTAAGTGGGGACAGGTACCTGTCTTATTTGCAGTATCTTCGTTAAACGAAGAAGAGATCAGGGACTATCTGTCTCCGAGACTTGCCCACTATAAACTTCCCAGCGAGATCATTTTTTTGGCTGAACTTCCCCGGAATACCACAGGAAAGATCCGTCACAAGGCACTGGAAGATATGCTGGCCGGGGGAGGAAACCCATGATCATAAAAAAAGCAGAGCTGTTCCTTTTGGACATGCCTTTGAAATTTACCTTTAAAACATCTCAGACCACTTTGAACCACCGGGAAACGATCATTCTTAAAATCACAGACGAATTTGGGAATACCGGCTATGGGGAAGTTGTCGCTTTCTCTGATCCTTTTTATACTTCGGAAACGCTTGCTGATGCCAAACGCCTTCTGCTGGAAACTTATCTTCCGCGGCTGCTGCAGGAAGAGACTGTGCATCCTTTCGACATTCATGCCTGGCTGGACAGAGCTTACCCGATGACAGGCGCCGGGGTTGAAAATGCGTTGCTGGACGTGTACGCGAGGCGTCAGGATATCCCTGTCATGGCGGCTGTGTTTCTGGAGGAGACAAATACGCAGATTGAGGCGGGGATGGTTCTGGGAGATCTGGATAGCGCCGGCCTGTTAAAACAGATTGAACAGTACCTGCAGGAAGGTTACGTCCGTTTTAAAATAAAGATCAAACCGCAGGACGGTTTTGCCAAACTCAACATGATCAGAACTGCCTATCCCTATCTCGAGCTGCTCGCGGATGCCAACAGAAGCTTTCGCTCCGAGCACATTCCCGAATTGATGAGAATAGATGGTCTTGGTTTGCTGTGTTTGGAGGAACCTTTGGCTGAAGCTGAACTGACGGACTATCAGAAACTCCAGGCAGAAATGCAGACGCCTGTCTGTCTGGATGAAAGCATTTTAAGTGTAGCTGACCTGGAGAAGGCGATCGAATTAAAAGCCTGCCGCGCCTTGAACATCAAGACCGGCCGGGTTGGCGGCCTGTTTTATGTCAGGCAGATGATTGAGCTTTGCCGGAAGCATCATATCTACTATTGGATCGGGAGTATGGTGGAAAGCGGAATTTCGAAAATACTGCACGTCCATTTGGCAAGTCTGAAGGATACCTATATTCCTGGAGATTTGTCGCCGTCCCAGCGTTATTTTCCACAGGATATCATCCGGCCTGAGGTCACGGTTCAAAACGGCAGGATTGAAGTACCCCGGGGTCCGGGATTGGGAATTGCTGTCGATGAAAATGTCCTGGCTGATTATACCGTTGAGCATCACATATTCGCTTAGCAACGTGCGCGGGAAAGGAGGACCACTTGATGGAAAACCAGAAATACCTGATGGATTACCTGAATATTGAATATATACAGTATAAGGACAATACGTTTGAAGCCAAGATGAATTTAACGGCTTTTCATAGCCAGCCTTATGGTATATTGCATGGCGGGGTAACCATTGCTTTGGGAGAATCGGCTGCAGGATATGCCTCCAATCAACTGCTGGATAATACCCAGGTTGCTGTGGGCCAGAATATTACGGCAAATCATATGAAAACAAAAAACATAGAAGGCTATATCCTTGCGAAAGGCAGACTGCTGCATCAGGGAAAGACATCTCATGTCTGGTTGATTGAAATGCTTGATGAAAAGGATGAGTTGATTTCCGTAGTAACCGTGACAAATGCGATTATCAATTACAATAGAGTGTAAAAGAAGGCTGTTAAAGCCTTCTTTTACATAGTATGAGGGTAGATCTGTGTGCCACAATACCACACTGGTCTAGCTATGGACGTCAAAATATTTGTGACCACTGTGCCTGTAATGGTGGCGTATTTTTTTTGACAAAGATGGTGTAATGTGATAATCTTCTCATTGCAATCTACTAATTTAGTAATTTAGTAGATTAGTTGATATAAAAGAAATGACAAAATAAAATTTTGCTAAATTAGGAGAGGTGACTTATGAAGATTCCGACGACGCTGAAACATAAACCTGTGATTGTATCGGAGGACTATGAACGGATTGACGGCAGAAATGCCTATGATTCCGACGCCAAAGGATTATCCCTGGGGCTGGCCCAGTGGAATGACAGGGGAAAGCTGGAGATATCTGCAAAAGTCTGGCGGTTCACCGGAGAAAAATGGTCGAGACAGTCCGAGGAGCTTCCACTTCACCGGGTGATCGATCTTGCGATCCTGATTTGCAGATCGACACTTCATTTTCGTGAGGCCTACCGGTATGAAAAAATGTATGATCCTGAGAAACCCGTCATTGACAGGATCGGGCTGCAGGGAGATGCAATGACCGTAGCCGTATGTACTGATAATCCGATGATTGAAGGAGACATCAAACTATTCAGGCAAGTACTCAGCAATGATGATGAATTAATCGGAGAACGGTTGAGTACGCTTTCCAAACTTCTGAAGGAAATGGGGTATTAGACGATGACGGGTACATCCGACCGGAAAAGGGAGCTCCGCAATGAATATAAGGAACGGAAAACTTCCGGTGGAGTTTTTATGATTACCAATAACGAAAACGGCAGTTATGTTCTGCAGGGCGCTGTTAATGTCAGGCGGTTCCAGAACCGTTTTGATTTTTCTAAAGATACCGGCTCCTGTGTGCTGACAAAACTTCAACCGGAATGGGATGAATATGGGGCCAAGGCCTTTAAGTTTGAAATTCTGGAAGAAATCGAAATAAAAGATACCCAGACCATGAAGGAATTTGAAGAAGACCTTCAGCTTCTCGAAGAGATATGGGCGGAAAAGTTGGATCCGGAACTAAGGATTCCCTAAGGTATCCAATGCGGTTTTCTTAGGTATCCAAGGAATGATGTATATTGGAATCTTTGACCTGTGAGAAGGATGTATTCTTCTCACGGGCATTTATTTTTTTAATCATAGTTGGGTTGGCTAACATTATAATAGTCTGAGAAGAAACCAAACCATGAAGAAGATGATTCCAGATTGCCGAATAATACGTCTTTGTTAAGCGGAATTTTTTTAAGAAACCAACTTTCTGTCCACCTATAAGCGTGCCCAAAGAAAGCATAGAAATGACAGCTCCTTTTATCAAGTAATGATCATTACCCGTTTTCTTAAGCGTATAAACTAAGGGAATTCCCCACAATGAGCCTATACCTAAATGAGCCAATTGACCCAATATGAAATTCTCGCGTCGTTTTGTTCTATATGGAGCTACAAATAATCCACCTGCTATATGACCATATAGTGTTTCAGTTTTCCCTGCCTTAAAAATTAATAAATTAGATACATCCATAGCAATCGTCCCAATTAAACCTCCAAGAAGGCCAATGATGATTGTATCTTCGCTCCTGCCAATTTTCAGCATTAAAGTACTCCTTTTTTATATAGAATGCACTTATTTTTGAAATTTTAGAATGGTATTTTCTACCGCTGAAATTTGGTCAAAAAAGTCTGCATTTATTTCTAACTGGAGTCTGGAGTTTTTTATTTAACCCCGGCCCAGAAATTCTTTCTTACTGCAGTGCTGGCCATTGTCTTGATGATCTTAGTTATACTGATGATCAGAAGGGTACGTATTTTACTGAAAAATATACGCCTAAAGCCTATGGCACAACGCCATAGGCTTTAGACTTGTCTTATTACGATTCTTTTTTTGTGTGAGATTTTATTTATCCGTGCTGTCCTTGTTGTCAGTGCTGTCTTGAGCGTCTTGCACTTCTACAGTTTGAGATTCAATTTGCTCGGGCACTGCAGCAGGGGATTCAGCCGGGTCCTCAGATACGATATCTTCAGCTGCGGTATTAACGGTGTTTGTATTTACCACTGCGGGTTCAGCATGGACCACGGTTTCACTGTTGGAACATGAACGGAAGTATCCGGTGATTTTTTGATTGATGAGACCTGCACCATACAGGACTACGGCAATGCCAAGGATGCTAAGCGGCTGGAAGATTCCAGGGAGCAGTTGACCGGGAACCAATTCCTTGGCGACCATTTCATATGGATAGCCTTGCGTGATATACTGCGAAATGGTGTTGTTGAAATACAAAATATTATTGACTAAAAGTGCAACAGCGATAACAGCAATAAAAGCAGATGCGATATACATGAAAATCGAACTTCTGGGGAGCTTTTTTCTTGCCTGGGATTTCTTTTGTTGTTTCATAAAAGATATTTCTCCTTTTTTTGCCTGTCACGGCGTTAATTGTTTTGCAGACCTTTATTTATTTGAAAAAGGTTCCTACTGGTAATATAGACATTAATTCTTAGAATTATATTAATGTAGGGTTTACATTATTCATTTTTGATTTTATACTGTATAATTGTACGAAGAGCCAAGCATCCTCATTGTTTCAAAACATTGACTATGAGGGGATTTCCAATTGGGAAGATTCAGGCAGCATTTATACGTAAAGGTTAAATTTAATTGAAGATAATTGGGGGCATAATGATGATTAGTGTTACGAGGCTGCTATTTGATGCGGAATATTTCGGGGATTCCCTGCGTTATAGCAGGCATGCTCATGGGGCTAAAAACGGAGCAACAGGTAGTTCAGGACCGGTCGTTGTTTGGAATTCGACGCGAACCTGCAATTTGCAGTGCGTCCATTGTTATATGGACTCAGATTCGCAGAAATATAACGGAGAACTGACAACGGAAGAAGCGAGGAGGTTTATTGATGATTTAGCGGAGTTTCACGTTCCTGTCCTGCTCTTTTCAGGCGGAGAGCCTTTGATGCGGCCCGATTTTTTTGAACTTGCCGCCTATACTGCTCAGAAAGGAATCAGACCAACTTTATCTACGAACGGTACGTTGATAACACCGGAAGCTGCCCGGCACATCAAAGAAATTGGTGTAGGTTATGTTGGGGTATCTCTTGACGGTCTGAGAGCGGTGAATGACAAGTTTAGGGGCAGAGAAGGAGCTTTTGCGGCTGCTATGGGAGGAATCCGGAACTGTGTGGAGGCGGGTCAGCGCGTTGGTCTGCGCTTTACGATTAACCGTCATAATTATGAGGAACTGGATCGTATCTTTGATTTTATTGAAGCAGAAAAAATTGACCGTGTTTGTTTTTATCATTTGGTATACTCCGGACGGGGCAAGCAAATGGTCGCTGATGATATTACTCCCGAAGAGTCGAGACAGGCGCTCGATACCATTATCCGCAGAACAAGGGACTTTGAAAAACGCGGACTGCACAAGGAAATCCTGACAGTTGATAATCACGCCGACGGTGTTTATCTCTATTTGCGGGCTTTATGTGAAGATCCGGCCAGAGCGGAGAAAATAAAGACACTCATCGGCTGCAATGGCGGAAATCGTTCTGGGATTGCGTTTGGAGAGGTTGATCCTTCAGGGAATGTACATCCAGATCAGTTTACGCAGCATATCTCGTTTGGCAATGTCCGAGAGAGAAAGTTCGGAGATATCTGGACTGACTTAAGCCAACCAGTGCTGGCAGGTTTGAAAGACCGTAAACCGCTTCTCAAAGGGCGATGTGCCGAGTGCCGGTATTTAGATTTCTGCAACGGCAATTTCCGCACCAGGGCAGAGGCTGTGACAGGCGATTTTTGGGAATCTGATCCTGCCTGTTACTTAACGGATAAAGAGATCGGAATAAAAACGATTAATGGTTGAGGTTTAGCTTTGTTAATCTCTGTACTAGGAAAGGAAGAAAGATATGATTGTCTCTTGGAATACGACAAATGCCTGCAACATGTATTGTGATCACTGTTACCGCGATGCCGGATGCAGGGCCGAGGAGGAACTCAACACGGCTGAGGCCAGGACGCTGCTGGAACAAATCGCCAAAGCAGGGTTTAAGATAATGATTTTTAGCGGCGGTGAACCACTCATGCGCCCAGATATTGTTGAACTAGTCGCCTATGCCAAAGACCTTGGTTTACGGCCTGTCTTCGGAACCAATGGTTCTTTGTTGACGGAAGATCTTGCCGCAAAGCTTAAAAAAGCCGGCGCCATGGGGATGGGAATTTCCCTTGATTCAATGGATCGAAAAAAGCAGGATGATTTCCGTCGCTATGACGGAGCCTGGAACCAGGCTGTGCAAGGTATGCGCAATTGCAAGGCAGTGGGGCTTCCTTTCCAGGTGCATACAACAGTGATGGACTGGAATGCACATGAACTGGAAACACTTACGGATTTTGCGGTCCGGGAGGGAGCAGTGGCGCACCATTTTTTCTTTCTGGTGCCGACAGGCCGGGCAGTGTCTATAGAAGAAGAGTCTTTAAGGGCGGAAGCTTACGAAGAAGTGCTGACCAGGATCATGAAGAAGCAGCAAACCGTTGATATTGAACTGAAACCAACCTGTGCACCGCAGTTTATGCGAATTGCCAAACAGATGGGGGTAAACACCCGGTTCAGCCGCGGCTGTTTGGCTGGAACAGCATATTGCATTATCAGTCCGAAGGGTCAGGTACAGCCCTGTGCATATTTGAATCTGCCTCTCGGTGATGTCCGGGACACACCTTTTGATGAAATATGGCGCAGCAATCCGGTTTTGCAAGAACTGCGCACGCTGGCGTATAAAGGTGGGTGTGGCAGCTGCGGGTATAAAAAAGTTTGCGGAGGCTGCCGGGCTCGTGCTGCTTTTTATGAAAACGGTGACTACATGGCTGAAGAGCCCTGGTGTTTATACCACGGACGCAAGGGGGTCAGTTGCTAAATGGAGACAAAGGACCGGATTTTGCTGACCAGAATCCAGGCGGCCTTCCCGGTTGAGGAACGTCCTTATCAGGTTTTGGGAGAAATGCTGGGGCTAAATGAAGAAGAAACATGGCAGCGGGTTAACCAGTTCCGGCAGAAAGGAATGATCCGGCGGATAGGCGGAGTCTTTGATTCTCGTCGTCTTGGGTATTTCAGCACGCTTTGCGCGGCTAAGGTTCCGGAAGAAAAAATATCCGTTCTTGCGGATTTTTTAATGGAAATCCCCGGAGTTACGCATAATTATTTGCGGGATCATCGTTACAATATGTGGTTTACGGTCATCTCCCGGTCGCAGGCCGGGCTGATGCAGATTTTAGAACAGGCAAAGAATATTTTGGGAAGTCCTGAAGTTTACAGCCTTCCCGCTATCAGGTTGTTCAAGATTGGCGTGCTGTTTGACCTGGAAAAGCGTACAAATAATAAGCTGCCCATTGCGAATGCCGGCTATTCGTCTCCGGAAGGGCAGCCTGCTTTTCAGGCAGGGGAGGGGGATAAGGCCTTAATCCGCATTTTGCAGGGTGATTTGACTTTGTCGCTTTGTCCTTTCTCTGAGGCAGCTTCCAGACTGGGATGGTCAGAAGAAAGTGTCCGAGCAAGAATCCAGGACTATAAGCATGACGGGGTGCTGCGACGTTTTGGTGCCATCCTGTATCACCGGAAAGCTGGATTTACTTCAAATGCGATGGGGGTATGGGTTGTTCCAGAAGCGCAGGTTGAAGAAACCGGTCACATCATGGCCGCCTTTAAGGAAGTAAGCCATTGCTACCAACGCCCTGAACTTCCGGATTGGCCGTATAATCTATTTACCATGATTCATGGGCATTCGCCGTCGGAGTGCAGGAAAACAATGGAGAGAATTTCTAAGGTTACAGACATACGACAGTATGAGATGCTATTCAGTCATGCTGAATTGAAAAAGACAAGCATGGAATATTTCAGGGAAGAAGAGTAAAATAACGCATTTTTGGCAAGGGCGTAACGGGACTTAAGTTCTGTTACGCCCTTGTTCCTTATGCTTTATTGATTTATCTGTTCCGGTGATTGTCTGCTGGTATCTTTCTTCAGATTAGAGTAAAAACTGAATTAATACACAAAATAAGCATGATAGAATAAATTTGGATGGTAATGCCGAGATGCTTGACCAGCTTATCACTAAAATACGCAGTAAGAACATAGGAAAAGAAAAACCTTTGCTTGATGAACGGTCCCAAGCCGGGAAGCCTCTGTCAAGCGTAATTGAGCATAACCTGCAAGCCATGCAGCAGATTTTTGAAAAATGTTCGGATATTTCTTTCAGAGAATTTCAGCTGCACTCTACCAAAAAAATCAAAGCGTTTATTGTCTACTCAGACAGCCTGTGTAAGCCCGAAATTATTAATGATGCAATTTTAAAGCCGATCATGCTGGAGGTTTCTGCAAGGACAGAAAATCTTCACACAAAAGCAGATCTTAATACGAACACAGCCGTTTATACGGACACGAATCTCAAAACAAATGTCGGTGATATGCCCGGTATCATACTTCAACATCTGCTAACCAATTACAAAGCCGATACGTTGTCTCTGATCTCCGAAGCAGCTGACGCAGTACTGGAGGACAATCTCGTTCTGATTATAGACGGGTATCCGATTGGCATTAAAGCTTCTGTCCAGGGCTATAACATCAGACAGATTAATGAGCCGACGACTGAACCGAACATTCACGGACCGAGGGACGGTTTCGTGGAAAATCTGGGAACAAACATAAGCCTTCTCCGACGCCGCATCCGGACCAGCCTACTGAAGGCTGAGAGTATAACGGTCGGAACGTTATCCAAAACGAAGGTTAATATTTGCTATATTCAGGGGGTAGCAAACGAAAAGATTGTAGCTGAAGTCAAATCGCGTATTGAGAGGATCACGATCGATAATATTTTAGACAGCAGTTATCTTGAAGAATTTATCTCTGATGAACCAATCAGTCTGTTCCCACTTGTACAGTATACGGAACGGCCGGACAGGACCGCCGCTTCGCTGTTTGAAGGCAGAATTGCCATTATGGTTGACAATTCACCTTCTGCTTTAATTATTCCATGCACTTTTGTGACCTTGATACAGGCCTCAGAAGATTACTATTATAGCGCTTTGTTTGCCTCTTTTGCGCGATTAGGCCGTTTTATGGCCATCAATATTACACTACTGGTTCCGGCAGTTACAGTTGCGGTATTTTCAGTCAATCAGTCGCTTATTCCAATATCTCTTTTGAATACGGTAGCCGGAGCAAGAGAAAATCTGCCTCTGCCAATTTCTTTGGAAATATTTTTGATGGAACTTGTTTTTGAGCTTCTACGGGAAGCCGGGGTACGTTTGCCTAGGACAGTTGGGCAGGCGATCAGTACAGTAGGCGGTTTGGTGATCGGGCAGGCCGCAGTCGATGCCGGGATTGTCAGTCCGACTTCAGTGGTGGTTGTCGGTTTGACAGCGGTTGCTTCGTTTACATTCCCGGATTACAATGTCGGGACAAGCATCCGGATCATTCGTTTTGGCTTAATTATCATGGCCAGTGTTTTTGGAATTGTGGGAATTATCTTTGGGCTGATGATTTTGCTTACCCATCTTTGCAGTCTGCGTTCTTTCGGGGTACCTTATCTGTCACCCATCGCTCCGCTGACACTGCGTGATCTGAAAGATACCTTAATCCGGGCCCCTTGGTGGGCGATGTCTACGAGACCCAGGTTCTTCGGAGGCAAGAAATCTCTGCGGGGCAATGTTGGTCACATAAAGCATAAACCTAAAAAGAGGGGGGATAACAAATAAGCAAGGAACGGATGTCCGGAACGCAAATAGCAATGTTGCTGTTTATTATGATGACCTCAACCGCGATCCTATTTATTCCGGGATTAACCGCACTGACAGCCAAACAAGATGCCTGGTTCGCGAGCCTGGGAGCAGGGATATTTGCTTTTGGCGTATTGTTCATTTCGGCCAAGCTGGCACAGCGATTCCCGGGACTCACAATAGCAGAATATCTGCCGCTCATTGTAGGAAAAATCGGAGGCAAGGCGCTGGCTGTTTCCTATATCCTATTTTTTATTGTCTTAAATATCCTCGTCGTTAGGGAAACTTCGGAATTTTTAACCGTATCCGCTTTATTTGGAACGCCGGGCATTCCTATCAATTTGGTATTTGTACTTATTTGCTGGTATTCTGCGCAAAAAGGGATTGAAGTGATTGCGCGGATGAACCAATTCATCCTGCCTCTATTTGTATTTGCTTATCTAATGGCCTGTATCTTGGCGATTCCGAAAGCAGATCCAAGCAGTCTGCTTCCTATTTTGGAAGACGGGATCAGTCCGGTGATGCAGAATATATGGATACCGGTTCAATGGTATGGCGAAATTGCCGTATTGCTGATGTTAATCCCTCTGATAAACAAACCTCAGGAAGTGCTGAAGAAGGCATCCTACGCGGTTATCAGCACAATGCTTTTGTTGACTTTCGGATCGCTGGTTGTACTTACTGTCTTAGGGGCAGATGTGACCGGTCAAATGATTTTCCCGATATGGTCTACTGTGAAAACAATTGAATACGGGAATTACATTCAACGTATAGAATTATTGGTATTGCCGTTATGGCTGACCGGGATCATGGTCAAATCCTCTCTGCTTTTTTATGTAACGATTCTTGCAGCCAGACAGTCAGTCGGTAGAAAGCATCCGAAAATTATTGCCGCTTCAGTGATGATCATCGTATTCTCAGGGGCAACGTTTCTTGTACCAAACACCATGGCGCTACTGGAATTCCTGACAAAATGCTGGCCGTCCATATCTTTGTTATTTGAAGTTGTACTGCCGTTACTGTTGCTTGCTATTACATTAATCAGAAAGAAAAAAGGGGGCTGTATGCAGTGACATCAAAAGCAAAAAGATATGCCCGGATGATTCTTTTGATGCTGAGTTTGCTTTTCCTTACAGGCTGTTGGAGTAGAAATGAGGTTGAGGATTTGGCTATGATGACTGGCGGGGCGATCGATTACTTGTCTGAAAAAGGTCAGGAAAAGTATGAGGGTCAATGGGTAATCATTAGTCCGCCAAGCTCCAGTAATTCAGACGGTGGTGCGTCTTCCAGCAAATCTACGGATCTGGTGTATAAAGGGGAAGCTGAAACACTTATGGAAAGCATAGCGGCTATAAATAAACAGCTTCCGCGTTTGCAGACCAGTAGCCATGTAATATTTACCATTTTTGGGGAAAATTTGGCTAAGACAGTGACGGCCAAGGTGGTGGAAAACTTTCTGCGTTTTCCTGAAGGTAGACCCAATCAATTTTTATTTGTGACCAAAGGAAATGCTGGGCCTTTTCTTCAGGCCAAGCCGGCACTTGTTTCGAATCTTTTTAAGCAGATAAAAAAACAGCAGGAGATTGCGCTTCGCACGGGAGTTTCAAGAGGGGTTACCTTTCTGGAATTTTGTCAATGGCTTCTTAGCCCAGACCGAGATCCGGTGCTGCCGCAGATTAAATGGAATGATGTAAAAAGCGATAGTATTATGATTGAAGGCTTGGGTGTATTTCGAAGCGACAAACTTGTTGGCTGGTTGGACAGGGAGGAGTCTACAGGATACTTGCTTCTGACGCATGATTCTAAAGACAGCCTAATGACGTTTAAGTTTGAATATGGCTCCCAGATGATCAGTTACCAAATGGGGGCCTCCAAGCATAAAGTCAAAGCAAAAATGGTTGATGGAAAACCAGTCTTTCATATATTAATCCAAACTTCCGGGACAATTCCTGAAAACGCTAATATCCAAATCTCCACGAAAAATGTCAAGCAAATGGAAGCAGCCGCTGCAGAAAGCATCAAAGAGGTGGCGTTAAAGAGCATTTCAAAAGCCAGGTTGTATGACTCGGATTTTTTGGGTTTAATGCAGCAATTGCACCGTCATGAGCCGTCAGCCTGGAAAGAAGTCGAGACTGACTGGCGGAAGGCCTTCCGGGAAGCGGAGATTGAAGTAGAAGTTCAGGCAAAGATTGTAGCGGAATGGGCATTAAAGCAATCCTTTAATCTCAAGGACTAGGGACATTCCAGCATATTCAAAAGGGCCTTGAAGATTTCCATGCAAATTAATGGATGTTAAAAAGGATCAGAATGTACTATAATTCCTAATATAGTCAATATTATCATGGCATGGAAGCACACGATTTTGGCATATCCATTTTACCGGCCTTTATTAGTGAAGAGTGATACAAAAGGAGAATGCAGTTATGAACATGAAATATATTAAAAAAATACCAACGGCCGAGGAGATTATTGAACAGATACCTTTACCTGAACATATAAAAAAAATAAAACGGGACAGGGACGAGCAGATTAGCCATATTCTAGAAAACAAAGATAACCGCTTTATTCTGATCATCGGACCCTGTTCGGCGGATAATGAGGACTCGGTATGTGAATATATTGGAAAGCTCGCTGTCATGCAGGAAAAAGTCAAGGATAAGATATTGATAATCCCGCGGATCTATACCAACAAGCCCCGTACTACGGGGGAAGGCTATAAGGGGATGGTCCATCAGCCCGACCCGAGCAAAGAACCCGATTTATGCGAGGGGATTATAGCCATCCGTAAGCTCCATATCCGAGCCCTGTCGGAATTCCATATGCCGGCAGCTGATGAAATGCTTTATCCGGAGAACTACACGTATCTTCTCGATGTGCTGGGTTACATTGCAGTTGGTGCCCGCTCTGTGGAGAATCAGCAGCACCGCTTAACCGTCAGCGGCGTATGTACACCGGTCGGCATGAAAAACCCGACGAGCGGGGACATAACGGTTATGCTGAATTCGATTTATGCCGCTCAGCAAGGGCATCATTTTATCTATAACGGCTGGGAAATAGAGACATCCGGTAATCCGCTTGCACATGCTATCCTAAGAGGGGCTGTGGATTCCTCCGGCAGAAATATTCCGAATTATCATTATGAAGATTTAATCTATGCCGCCTACGAATATGAAAGGCTCCAACTGGTCAATCCAACAATCATTGTGGATACCAACCATGCCAATTCGATGAAGCGCTTCTATGAACAGCCTCGGATCGCGCGGGAAGTTCTGACAAGCAGAACGTATGATCCGCTGTTGAATAAAATGATTAAAGGGCTGATGATTGAGAGCTATCTGGTAGAAGGCAGGCAGGAGATCGGAGCGAATATCTATGGAAAGTCCATTACCGATGCTTGTCTGGGATGGGAGAAAACGGAAGAATTGATTTATAAAATAGCTGAAAACGTTTGAGCTTGGGGGTTTAAGAACCATGCTTTTGGAAGAACAAAGGAAACAGGTCATTGATATTGCCAGACAGGCCCTTCAGTCCGGGTTAATTATGCGGACCATGGGGAATTTCAGCATGCGGGACTCGAAAACAGGCTATGTATGTATAACCCCGAGCGGGATGGATTACTCTGTGGTCAGACCGGAAGATATAGTTGTGATGGATACGCAGCAGATTGTGATCGATGGCAGCCGAAAACCTTCGATTGAAAGCGGGATGCATTGTCTTGCCTACCAGGAAAGACCGGATGTGCTCGGTGTTTGTCATACCCATTCCTGCTTTGCGACAGCCTGGGCCTGTGTGGAGGAACCCTTTCCGCTTGTCTTGGCCGAAATGGCTGCTGTGCTGGGTGAAAAACTTGAAACGGCCCCTTTTTTCCCGATGGGTTCCGAGGAGCTGGCTGAGGCTACGATCCAGACTCTTGGCATACAAAATGCTGTACTGATGAGCAATCATGGCCAGTTGACGGTAGGCCCGACGCTCGACAAAGCCCTGGCCAATGCGCAGCTTGTCGAAGAAGCTGCCAAGATTGCCTGCTATGCAGTCAGTATTGGAAAGCCAAAAATGATTTCTCCCGGGCAGGCCAATTTGCTTCAGCAGTGGATCTCGGAAAATTACGGACAGTAGAGAACAAAAGAGGGAAAACAATGAAGGTAAACCAAACGAACATGATAAACCGTTTCGGTGAATTTAAAGATAAAAAATTAGAGAAGGAGTACGAAGAGTCTGAGTTAATTGTTTTATTTAAATATCTCCGGCCAATCGTACTTCTTCTGGGAATCCTATATTTCCTTTTTGTTATTCCGGACTTCTATTTTGTGAAGAACCCGAAAGCATTTCAATTGATATTTCTGGTAAGAGCCGTCTATTTGATCTTGATAGGTATATTTTTTTTCAGAATGAAATCCATAAAAAAGTATTCAACGCTGTGTTTCTGGGTTACGCTTTATGAAGTAATGGCGTCTGTTGTATTTATTTTTGTCTTTTACCAATATGAATCTCCGGATTTTTTTATTCAAGCTTTTGGTATTATCGCGATTATTTTAGCGGTTTGTTTAGTCCCGAACCGTTGGATCAATATGATCATGGTCTCCGTATTTACTGCGGTCACTTTTTTTGCTGCTTCGATCTATTTCTTGGAGCAAATGGATGCTTCGGATTTTTCCGCGGTAATTTTTTATATCTTTTTAGTGGCGGCCCTGAGCAGTAGCGCTTCATTTAGGACCCACCTTTTTAAAAGAATCCATTTCCTTAACGGCAGAGATCTGATCCAACTGTCTATTAGAGATCCGTTAACCGGGATCTATAACAGGTTGAAATTTGATGATGAGCTTGATAAATGGATCTCCTATGCGAAAAGATATCCTTGTGATCTTTCACTTATGATTTTCGACATTGACTATTTTAAGAAAATTAACGATTGCTTTGGACATTTAACTGGGGATAAGGTTCTGACGGAGGTCACGGATCTGGTCAGAGGAATGATAAGAGAAACAGATATCTTTGCCCGCTGGGGAGGCGAGGAATTCGTTATTCTGCTACCGAATACCCATAAGAGTGAGGCTGTGGAAATAACAGAAAGAATAAGAAAGAGGATATCAGGCTATGATTTCACTTCCGGCCATCTAACCTGCAGTTTCGGAGTAGATTCTTGGCGCAAGGAAGAAGAACGGGACAGTTTTGTGCAGCGTGTTGACACGCTATTGTTGAATGCCAAGGAGATGGGTAAAAACAATGTACAAAGTGACGATGTCCATTTAAACAAGCCAACATTGCTCACTGAATGAACACGGTCATTCGACCATCATAGGAGGAAAGATATGTCAGACTTTGAAAATATTTTGGGTAATGTTAAAACCTGGGTAAGAGAAGTCGGTAATCTTCAGAAAAAAAACTTCCGCAAGGAGAATCTTTATATCGAAACGAAGTCGACAGAAGTAGATTTGGTAACGGAGGTCGACAAGCTTTCGGAAGATTATTTTCTGAAAGCGATTCAGGATAAATATCCCAGCCACAGTATTCTGTCTGAGGAATCCGGGGTGCATCAGAACAAGGATTCGAATTATCTATGGATTATTGATCCGCTGGATGGAACGACGAATTACGCGCAGGGTCTGCCGGTCTTTGCGGTATCGGTGGCACTTCAATATAAGAAAAAAACGGTTCTGGGCGTTGTTTATTTGCCGATGCTGGATCTGCTTTTTGAAGCGGTGGTCGGTCAGGGAGCCAGCCTGAACGGCAAAAGAATAAGCGTTGCCGCTAAATCCAGGTTAAAGGAATGCCTGCTGTCTACTGGTTTCCCATATGACCAGTCTGAAAATCCGGACAACAATACGAACTATTTTGCATACTTTGTGCCTAGATCGAGGGGGATGCGCAGAATCGGCTCCGCAGCCTATGACCTTGCCAATGTGGCCGCAGGAATCATTGACGGCTATTGGGAACTGAATCTAAGTCCCTGGGATGTTGCCGCGGGCATTCTGCTTGTTGAGGAAGCAGGCGGGAAAGTCGCGCTTCTTGAGAAAAAGAGAGGGATATCCCTGATTGCAGGGAATGAAAATATTGTTGGCCAGATATTTCAAGGAATGTCTTCGGTTGACCAGCAAGATATCAGTTGATGACTTTGAACCATTCAAAACCCTTGAGCAGAGGATTGCTGCCCTCACTCCTGAATGTGTTCTAATTTATTTTGCGCAGGACTGTCAATGATCTCACCCTCGTAGGTAAAACGGGATCCATGGCAGGGGCAGTCCCAGGATGCTTCAGCTGAATTCCACTGCAATTCACATCCCAAATGGGTGCAGGTCGTGTCGACAATATGCAGGGCCCCTTGCTGGTCGCGATAAGCACCTGCTCGTTGGCCGTCATGTTCGATGATTTTGCCTTCGCCTCTGGGAATTTCCGCTATGCCCGGGACGGATGACAGTTTGCCGGAAAGCAGGTGTTTGGCGACGTTCAGGTTTTCCTGGACAAAGTTTTTGGCTGAGGCGACCGGCGTAAAGCGGGAAGGGGAATACACATTCATCCAGGGGCTGTAGCCGTTCAGGATAAGGTCCCGGAAAATAAGAGCGGCGGCCGTACCTGCGGTCATTCCCCATTTGCCAAACCCTGTAGCGACGTAGACATCAGGCGTATCGGTCGTGAGATTACCGATATAAGGGACTTCATCCATCGTCGTATAATCCTGTGTGGACCACCGGTAAGGGATATCCTCAACCTCAAAAAGCTGCCTGGCAAAATCTCTGAGTTTTAGGTAATGATTGCGGGTATCTTCTCCCTGCCCCGTCTTGTGATGTTCGCCGCCAACAATTACCAAATTGTTTTCCTTGTCGTGTTGAGAACGTAGGGAACGGGTTGGGTCTTCAGCAGAAATATACATGCCTCCGGGATAATCTCCTTTGATTCTGACACCTAAAGCATAAGAACGTTCGGGATAGAGTCTCGTGAAAAATAAACCCATAGCCTCATAAAAAGGGTAATGAGACGCGATAATAACCTTTGATGCAGCAATTCTTGGCCCGTTATCGGTGAGCACTAAACAAGGGGTGCCTTGCTGAATGTCAACAGCTTTGGTTTGTTCAAAAATATGACTTCCCTTTCCAGGTATTTCCTTGGCAAGTGCGAGCAAATATTTTCGCGGATGAAACTGAGCCTGGTCATCAAAACGAACAGCGCCTTTAATCGGGAGCGGGAGAGGAATTTCCCGCAGGAAAGAAGCTTTGATGCCGAAAGTCTCAGCGATTTTGGCTTCTTCCATGATTTCCGGAATATAACGATCCTGCTGTGTAAAAATATAGGCACTTTGCCGTACAAAATCGCAGTCTATGTTGTTATCCTGAATCAGTCCGGCAATCAACTGTAGGGCAATTTCATTGGCTTGCGCATACTGTCGGGCTTTTTCTTCCCCAAACTTTTTCTGCAGCTTAGCATAGATTAAGGAATGCTGTGAAGTAATCTTGGCGGTCGTATGACCTGTAGTCCCTTGAAGAATGCGGTCGGCCTCAAGGACAACCACCTTATAGCCTTCCTTTTTTAAAAGAAAAGCAGAAGTAATCCCTGCGATTCCGCCGCCAATGACTGCAATATCGGCTTCAACATCCTCATTCAGAGCCGGATACTCGGTCCGGGGTGTCGAAGCCATCCAGTAAGACTGGGGCACTCTTCGGAAATCTGTCGGATAATTTTCCATCGGTTTATCCTCCTGAAAGTGAATAATCTTTGAATCTTACGGTATTATCTTTAGCAGATGAAATAAAAATATCCAATGAACCGGCAATCGTGTAAAATAGTCTTATGATAAGCGACGAAGGAGATACATCGGTGGAAGCATATGATGTGAAGGTGCTCGCAGAACTGAAAAAATGGCAGAGAAAAATGACCAGGAACGCATCGCTGACCGACAGGGTAGCAAAAAATATTCAGAACAGAACGAACAGGCTGATTCCGGATAAAGCTCATGAAATCATCACAGCTGCGATCAAAAATATGGTGGGGGCTGTTTTGACAGGATCCGAATTTACGACAAGGGAACCGCTTAAAAATATTGACCTGAAGGAACGGGATAGACTTGCTTTGGCTAAAATCAGCGTCTACAAAAAAACGGCCAGTCTGGAAGGGGCGGGCACAGGAGCAGGCGGTATCTTGCTTGGATTTGCAGATTTTCCTCTGCTCTTAAGCATCAAAATTAAGTTCTTATTTGAGATGGCAAGCATTTATGGATTTGATGTCAAAGATTTAAGGGAAAGACTATATATCCTTCATCTGTTTCAGCTGTCTTTTTCCAGCAGAGAGAAACGGATGCAGGTCTTTCAAAGGATTTTGGACTGGGATGAATACATTTACAGGCATCCGATTTCAATGGAAACGGTTGATTGGCGCACTTTTCAGCAGGAATACAGAGATTATATTGATCTCGCCAAGCTTTTGCAGCTGGTACCTGTCATCGGAGCTTTTGTCGGTGCAGTAGCGAATTACCGGTTGCTTGGGGAACTAGGCGATACGGCTATGAATGGCTACCGTCTGAGATTATTAAAAGATAAGATAGATACTATGATCTGATTACAAAACCCGATAATTCAATTTGATTATGCTATAGATTAAATCATAACGGAAAATATACCGATATGAATTTGGCGCAAAAAAGGAGGATACGAATGAAGGAACCCGCTGAACAAGATCGTAACGCTGAACTTGAAGAATGGATCTTAATCACTGAAGCCGCGAATGAAATTGAGGCGGATATTATTGAATCTATCCTTGATTCTGAAGAAATTCCCTGCTATAAAAGGTACAATGAAGCCGGGGATTATCTTCGAATCTATATGGGGATGACCAATTTCGGTGTGGAAATCTATATCCCGGGAAATCTGAAGGAAAAGGCGGAAGGCCTTCTGAATTCAATAAATACGCAAGACGACCAGGAATAACAAATATTCTATGCGAGTTTTAAGATTTGTGTTATAACTTAGAGTGTGATAGATAATCATTATTCAATTTATTTCAAAGGGGGAGTTTATCATGCCGCATATCATCGTTAAATTATGGCCCGGCCGAAGTGACGAACAAAAAATAGCCTTAGCCGACAAAATGGCCGAGGCGATGACGGAAATAATGGGAATTCCCGATAAGAATATTTCGGTTTCTTTTGAAGAAGTAGCCAAGGAAAAGTGGACCGAAGAGGTTTATAATACCGACATCCTGGCCAAAGAAAGTCTGTTGTATAAAAAGCCGGGTTATTAATGTTTAGGAGTGGTGTGAATGCGGAAGGTTAAGATTATAACCGACAGTACCAATGACCTTTCAGCAGAATTGCTTCAAGAATATGATATTGATGTTGTTCCGCTGCATGTTGATTTTGGAGAAGAAACCTACAGGGATGGCATAGACTTAATTCCGGCAAGGCTTTTTCAGCTTGTGGAAGAAAAAAAGTTGCTTCCGAAGACGGCAGCTCCTTCACCGTATGCGTATGCAGAATGTTTTCGGGAATATTTTGATCAGGGGCAGGACATTATTGTAATCACCATTTCTGCTCAGATGTCCTCATCTTACCAAAATGCCGCCCTTGCTGCCTCGGAATTTCCACAGGGAAGAATCTGGGTAATTGATTCCCAAAACCTGTCTACAGGCATAGGAGCTTTGGTGATTACAGCTGCCGAATATGCCCGACAGGGGCTCCAGGCGGAAGAAATTTCGGCAAAGATCCGGGATTCGGTTGCCAAGGTCCATGTGAGCTTTGTGATCGATACGCTGGAATACCTTTATAAAGGCGGCAGGTGTAATGTTCTGCAGAACCTAATGGGTAGCGTCCTGAAAATCCGGCCGACCATCGGTGTAGAAAATGGGAAAATGCTTGTCGTTGATAAAGTGCGCGGAGAAAAGAAAAAGGCCTTGGATAAATTGATTGAGAATGCCAGGCGGGATTCTGTAGATTCAAAACAAATCTTCATCACCCACTCCCTGGGAAGTGAAGAGGAAGCCGTCTACTTGAAGTGCGCGTTGCAGGATATTTATCCGTATAAAGAAATTCTGATCACCAATGCAGGCTGCGTGATTTCCAGTCACTGCGGCCAAAAGACAATCGGTGTGATTTATATCAGAAAATAAAACGCCAAAAATGATGGTGCTTTTCAGCTACTTAATCGTAATTACTTAAAAATAGTATTGCGTTATGCCAAATAATAATGCCAAATAATAATAAAGAAATTACAATTTTGACAAAACGTTTACGGAAATGTAACGAAAGTGCTATTAAATTGTAACAAAAGACCATTGAAATCATGGTTTGTTTCTAATATAATAAGTTCTAGTTAATAAAGTTAGGAGCAATCATGGAAAAATTATTAGTAAAGTATGATGATTATTTTCTTGCAGTAGCCAGACCCATTATCGAGCACGATGAATACCAGAAAATGAAAGTGATCCCGCATCACCATGGCTCAGTCTTTGAGCATTCTCTGGACGTTGCTTACCTGTCTTATAAGATTGCCATGAAGTTCAGACTCGATGTCATTTCGACGATCAGAGGGGCACTTCTTCACGACTTCTACTTATACAAGTTTAAGAAAAGAGAAGACAAGAACCTGCTCGCAGAAAGCTACCGGCATTCACGCAATCATCCGAAGATCGCGGTGAAAAATGCGCAGAAATACTTTGAACTGAACAAAAAAGAACAGGATATCATTTCCAATCATATGTTCCCAGTCGGACTGCCAAGAAGTTATGAAGCCTGGGTAACCACAATCGCAGATAAAAGCCTGGCGCTGACCGAATACACCACGAGAGTATACTGCTTTGCCTATCTGAAACTGTATCTGCATCTGGTTCAAAAATCTGCTTAACGCGAATACATTAAAAAATTTATACTGATAACTTTAAAGTATTCAATAAAATCGAATTAAATAGAATCGAATTAATAAAATATAGAAGAATCTAATAATAATCACCATGATCGACGAAGAATGAAATCAACCCATCAGATTCAGAATGTTAACCGGTTTGACCGGTTTTTCTGTTTTGGGACAGAAATAAGCTCTGCTGAACAAAAGCCCGACGGTACGGTTGTTTTTGATGAAAGATATGGTAAAATCTGAATAGAACAAAGAGAACGGGGTGTTTTCTTATGACAGTCAAAGAGTTAAATCAGCTCTTAAAGGAAAAAGGCTATAAATTTACCAGCCAAAGACAGTATGTTTTTGAGGTAGTAACGGAAAATCAGGGAAAGCACCTGAACAGTCAGGAGATTTTCGAGCTTGTCCGTAATAGATTTCCCGAAATTGGTGTTGCTACCGTCTACAGGACGCTATCGCTGTTGGAAGCGATGGGGCTGATTTACGGTGTTGATTTTGAAGATGGATTCCGCAGGTACGATATCGTGAAAGATGACGAGGAACACCGGCACCACCATTTGATTTGTCTGGAGTGCGGAGCCATTAAAGAAGTCGAGGAAGATTTGCTGGGAACAATTGAAGAAAATATTATGAAGAAGAATAAATTCAAAGTAATTAACCACCGTGTTAAGTTTTATGGTTATTGCGAAAAATGTCTGGCAAAGATCGAACGTGATCAATGATCATTAACGTAAAGAAATTATGATGTCATAAGGCATGGATGAAGAATAATGGCAGTAAATCAAAAAACGAACGTCGTAAGGATCCTTAAATCAAAAGAGATCCGGCATGAAGTCTATGAATATGAAGTGGAAGACGGACTGATAGACGCTGTATCCGTAGCCCGGAAGATGGGATTTGACCCGGAACGGGTATTTAAAACGCTTGTTACAACCGGAAAAACAACAGGGACCAATGTTTTCATTATCCCTGGAAATTGCGAGCTGAATTTAAAAAAAGCTGCCGAGGCAGCCGGGGACAAAAATATTGAGATGCATAAATCTAAAGAACTTTTGCCGCTCACGGGCTATATTCACGGCGGCTGTTCCCCTATCGGGATGAAGAGGGATTTTCCGACCTATCTTGAGGAGATGGCCTCGGAATATGATTACATCATTATCAGTGCGGGAAAAATCGGGATGCAAGTGAAACTTGATACGGCGGAACTCGTCAAACTGACGGATGCCAAACTGGCTGACCTTGTATAGTTCAGTCGGCTTTCTACTTTCTAGAACCGGTTAGAACTTCTCAATTGAGAATTATCTGTAAGAGCATCCTGGTAAGAACAAATCTTTATACTTCGCTATAGTACCGGTGCCAGAAGTCGCGAAATGGACTCTTTAAACTTGATCAGACCGGAACGCTTCGCATATTTCTCGGGCGTCAGTTCGGTACATAAAAGCAGATCTTCATTATAAATTTTACAGAGATTTTCCGAAATGCCGACATCATAAATAAATGCATTGACTTCAAAATTCAGTCGAAAGCTTCTGATGTCAAAATTCGCCGTACCGACAGAAGCTATTTTTTTATCGACCACGATGGTTTTCGAGTGCAGAAAACCGTTATTGTAGATATAGATCTTAGCCCCGGCTTTGATCAGTTCCCCGACAAAGGAATACGTTGCCCAGTAGACAAAAATATGATCCGGTTTGTTCGGGATCATTATTTTTACGTCGACACCGGATAGCGCGGCAATTTTCAGAACTTCGAGGATACTGGAGTCAGGTACAAAATAAGGCGTGTGAATATAGATAGATTTCTTGGCGGAGTTGATCATTTTGATATAACCCTGCTTGATTTCTTCGTGGGGAGAATCCGGGCCGGAGGAGACGATCTGAATACCGCTCGTTCCGACAACTGCTGGTTCCGGATAATACTTCGCCGAATGCTTGATTTTTTCACCTGAAGCAACTTTCCAGTCCAGCAGGAATCTCGTCTGCATACTGAGAACGGCGGTGCCTGTTATTTTGAGGTGAGTATCACGCCAATACCCCATCTTTTTCTTCAGGTTGATGTATTCATTGCCGACATTGAAGCCGCCGATATAACCTATCTGACCGTCAATGATCACTAGTTTACGGTGGTTTCTGTAATTGAGCCTCAGGTTAATATAACTCAGAAATGAAGGGAAAAATTTTTCGACACTTCCACCGGCATCAATCAGAGGCTGAAAATCATCCTTCCGCAGTTTGTTACCGAAGGAATCAACCAATAGCCTGACTTCAAGGCCTTCTTTGGCTTTTTCGGTCAGAATTTTGATTAATTGCAGTCCCAACGAATCTCTTTTAATAATAAAATACAGAACGTGAATATGGTCTTTGGCTTCGAGGATCGTGCGAAAAAGGTCTTCGAATTTCTTTCTGCCGTTTGTAAATATTTCTACGCTATTGTCCTGGGAAAAGAGTGCCTGGCTCTGAATCTGATGTAGCAGAATCATATCTTTGTAGTTTTCCATCGCTGGGTCATTAAAGGTCAATCTTCCAGACTGAAGATCTTCAATTTCTTTGTTTAAAAGCGCAGCATATTTCAAATGTTCCTCCGCTCCGAGTTGGAACATTTTTTTGCGCGTCAGATTCTGAGAAAACATAAAATATAGAATTGCTCCACCGGCGGGGAACAAAAATAAAACAAGAATCCAGGCCAAGGTGGAGGTTGGATTTCTTCTTTCTAAAAAGATAACGGTACAGGCCAGTAAAATATTGATAATATATAAAACGGTAACAACGTGGGAACTGAGTTCTGTAAAGGATAGTGTCATTATATCGTTCCTCTCAAAAACATCTGTTTATTCTTTTATATCAGAAAGATGTCAAGCTGGCAATTATTTTGTAAAATGGCAAATTTTCATAGAACGGCACAATACTGGGAATAACATGGAGAGGATAAAATATTCCTAATTGGAGGCAAGCCATGACATTTCTTGCACTGCTCACAGCTTGCTTGATTTGGCTGCTGGTTTTAGCGCTGTTCAAAATCAATCTGGTCATCGATTATACTTTCGAAAATTTTAGCAGTATGCTGAAGATACATTATCAAGCTGCATTGTTCCGGTCCAATCTGGAGATAAACATTCCGGCAGAGATGGTCTCGACTGGCTTTCTTTATTTTCTGTTGAACAGCATAGAAAATATACAGCAAAATGACTGCCCGGACAGAAAATCAAAAAATAATGCTGACTCGACCAGAAAACGTTACCGGTTGATAAAGCATTTTCTGCGGGAGGCTGTTCGTCATTATGGCTATTCTTCCGCAAGTATCAGACGGCTGCAACAAGGTTTTTCCAAAATCATCCGCTCTTTTTATCGCAAAATGACTGTTCATTCCCTCCAGGCCGAGCTTGAGCTTGGCGGCAGGGATGCTGCTGAGACGGGTTACTTGACGGGAGCCTGCTGGACAGCTTTTGGGTTTATCTCGGCAAGACTGCACAGGTATAACCCACTAAAGCAAGATGACTTTAGATACCGGGTAATTCCGAATTTTACCGAAAATATATTTTTATTTAGACTTTGCTGCATATTAAATCTAAAAAGCAGCCATATTATTTTTACAGGCTATAAATTCCTATTAATGATCTTAAAAAACAGGAGGACTAGGAATTATGGATGAACATCCAATTGAAAATCTGATGCAGACAGCGATGGATAGTATCCAAAAAATGATAAATGTAAACACAGTGATTGGAGACCCGGTCGAAACACCAAGTGGCTCTGTGATTATACCTGTTTCCAGGGTATCCTGTGGCTTTGCAGCCGGCGGCAGCGAATTCTCTTCCACTGAGGGAGAAAAAGAGGAGGAGAAAAAAAATGAAAACGCTTCCAAGATGCCTTTTGGTGGAGGAAGCGGCGGTGGGGTATCGGTAAAACCTGTAGGTTTTCTGGTTGTAAACCAAAATCAGGTCCGACTGCTTCCGGTCGAAGGAAATATGATTGCAGAACGTATCATTGACGAAATGCCTAATCTAATGGATAAATTGTCCCATATGGTCAATAGAAAGAGATTCCACCGTGAAGACGGGTATGAAGAAAGGTGCTAATAAAGTATATATGCCGACAAACAGCATGTCCTTGATATCGTCGAGATATTTTTGAAATTGTCTATTCTTCTATTCCCCCTGCTGAAAACATACATTTTAAGCAGGGGGTTTCTGTTATGGTCAATTTGATCTGGCTGGTTATGCTGATCTGCGGCATTATTGTCGCTGCCCTGAATGGAAATATCGATCAGGTCACTGCGTCGGCCCTTCAGGCTTCTGAACTCGGGATAGAAGTGGCAATCGAGTTAATGGGTGTCATGAGCCTGTGGCTGGGTATCATGCATATTGCCGAAAAAGCAGGACTCATCCGGCACTTGGCCAGAATAAGCGCCCCATTGGTCAGAAAACTTTTTCCATCGCTCAGGGCGGATAGTCCTGCCTTCGGCCCAATTGTCATGAATCTCTGTGCGAATATCCTCGGTCTGGGTAATGCCGCTACGCCGTTTGGCCTGAAGGCCATGCAGGAGTTACAGAAAGAAAACCCGGATCAGGAAACAGCCAGTCCCGCGATGATTACGTTTCTGGCGCTGAATACGTCCTGTATTACGATTATTCCGGCTACAATCATTGCTGTCAGAATGAAAGCCGGATCGGCCAATCCAGTCGAGATCATTGGGACGACAGTTTTTGCCACAGGGTGTGCCATGGCCTCAGCCATCATTGCAGATGTTCTTTTTAGAAAGAGGAACGGATTATGACCATCATCTCTGAGCTTGCCAGATGGGCTATTCCGTTTATTTTATTTTTTGTGCCGCTTTATGGTTACCTTCATAAAGTTCCAGTCTATGAGACATTTGTTGAGGGGGCGGAGAATGGCTTTAAAACCGCCGTAAAAATTATTCCGTTTTTAATTGGAATGCTGGTGTCCATTAAAGTGTTTGTGGATTCTGGTGCCCTGGATCTGTTAATCAACCTTCTTCGACCTCTTTTTTTAGCTATGGACTGGAATCCAGACCTGTTAGGCATTATTCCTTTGGCCGTTATGCGGCCACTGAGCGGTTCAGGGGCCCTTGGGGTTGCAACTGAACTGATCCATCAATACGGACCTGATTCGTTTATCGGCCGACTTGCTTCCACGCTCCAAGGAAGCACAGATACCACCTTTTTTGTGCTTGCCGTCTATTTTGGCTCAGTCGGCATCAAAAAACACAGATATGCTTTAAAAGTCGGACTGCTCGCTGATGCAGTCGGACTGATTGCTTCAATCTGGATCGTCAGCAGGGTCTTTGGATAAGGGTTTGCTTTCTACAGTTTTTTTGCTAAAATCAATTGAGAGATGTTTTGTTAATGGTGGTTTTTTGATGGATTGTTCCGGAGATCAATCTGAACGTTTGCAAAAAGCGATGGCTCGTTTGGGCGTCGCTTCTCGGCGTCATGCCGAAATTCTGATCAGTCAGGGACTTGTAAAAGTGAATGGACAGACCGTAACGCAGCCGGGTTTTAAGGTAACGCCTGAGGATGTCATCGAAGTCAACGCTAAGACGTATTCTTCAGGACCAAACGAAGACCTGGTCTACGTCATGCTTTATAAACCTGCGGGTGTTATTACAAGTGTTACGGATCCCCATCAAAGGAAAACGGTGATTGATTTACTTGGCCAGAATATTAAAGAAAGAGTCTATCCGGTCGGCAGACTGGATTATGACACTTCAGGACTTCTGCTTCTGACCAATGACGGGGAACTTACATTTCGGCTGACGCATCCAAGTTTTGGCGTGGAAAAAGTATACCGGGCCTCAGTCGCCGGTAATATTTCTGATCAGGCAATCAGGACGCTTGAGTCGGGTGTACACCTCGAGGATGGTATGACTTCTCCTGCGAAAATTAAGAAGCTTTCCCGTTATAAAAGCGGCAACCAGACCGAAATTGAGCTTGCCATTCACGAAGGAAAGAACAGGCAGGTCAGGAGAATGCTTGAGCAGGTCGGATACCCCGTTTTTCGCTTGCGCAGAATCTGTTTTGGCCCGCTCCAGCTGGATCCAAAAATGACGGCAGGAGAATACCGACTGTTAACGACTTCTGAAGTCAATGCTTTGAAGGAAGCAGTAAGTATACGGTGATTATTTTATATCATTTGTAAGTAATAGGTAATCAATGCGAAATAAATATTGATATTGCGGGGAGAAAGCATGAATCTGAAACCAGCAAAAACGAAAAGAATCTACGAAGAAATAGTTGATCAAATCAGTACGCTGGTTGCTGAAGGACAAATCAAAGCAGGTGATAAGCTTCCTTCCGAACGGGATCTTGCGGAGAGGCTGCAGGTCAGCAGGGCATCTGTCCGGGAAGCGCTCAGTGCTTTGGAAATTATGGGTTTGCTGGAAATCCGAAGCGGAGAAGGAACCTATATTAAACATGTTAATATCGAGTCTGTCATTGCTCCTTTGCCATGGGTGCTTTCTCTGGAGAAAGATACCATTTTTGAAATGATGGAGATAAGAAAAATCCTGGAGACCCAGGCTGCCGCACTGGCAGCAGAAAGGGCTGAATATCAGGATCTTTCCGCAATGAGGGGTTCTCTTATTGAGATCAGAAAGGGTCAGAATACGGGCCGGCAGGACTGTCCCTGTGACCGGGATTTTC
This sequence comes from Dehalobacter sp. TBBPA1, assembly GCF_040931655.1. Lineage (NCBI taxonomy): Bacteria > Bacillati > Bacillota > Clostridia > Eubacteriales > Desulfitobacteriaceae > Dehalobacter > Dehalobacter sp. TBBPA1. The sequence continues at coordinate 1,156,405 of NZ_CP162385.1, forward strand.
ACGATGCTATAGCTAAAGGAACGAAGAATAAGATGCTGATCCACATGCTCCATATGATTTCAGATATCATGCACCAGACATTGAAGACGAATTGGGCAGATACTTTTGAAAAAGAGGGCATGTCGGAACTTCTTTATCAGGAACATGAGGAAATATATCAGGCGATCGAAGCAGAATTACCTGAAGAAGCGCATGCCGGAATGCTTCGTCATCTCGAAAGAATTGAAAATGAATTTCGCAAAGGATATGAATAATCATGAAGAAATACAATCAAATGCTGTATCATCCCGACAACTGTCTGAACAAGAAGAAGCCCTATCCCCGGGATTGCAGGCTTTGTATTGAAGCCTGCCCGCATAAGTCCATCGGTGATAAGAAAGAGATTTCGATAGAAAGCTGTACGGAATGCGGTGTCTGTATGGCTGTTTGCCCCTCTGACGGTTTTGTGGACAGAGACATGAAAAACCTCGGAGAGTACCTTTTGGAAAACGGAAATTGCGTATTAAATTGTCCAATGGCTGCGCCTGCCGGTTATGAAATTGCCTGCCTCGGGATGCTGGACAGGGATGCCTGGACAGTTTTAATGCTTTTGGCAGAATCCAAACAGGTCAGAATCCTTACAGGGGACTGTTCCAATTGCCAGGATAAACAGGCTGCAGCGGTCAGCCAGCGCTTCTATCTGGAGGTTAGCCAGCAATGGACGGATCATCCCGGGTTAAAGCTGGAGATTCTCCCTGCTGAAGAAGGCGCAGCAAAATCGGATTACGGTCCCGGACGTTTTGCTCGTGGCCGATCGAAAAAAGGGTTGAAAAACAGGTTGCGTGAATTTGGCAAAGATAGAATCACGGCAGCGTTTCCGGCTATCGAAGCAGAAGAATCCTATACCATTCCGAGGACCCGTCAATGGCTGGCAGAGACACTGAAACAGAAACCAAATAAGAAGGTTCCTTTTCAGGCAATCAGATATACCGACCAGTGCAACGGCTGCGGCGTTTGTACCAAAATATGTCCGCAGCAGGCGCTCACACTGAAACAGAAAGAGAATAAAATGCTTTTGATTTATGAACCGCTCCAGTGCGTTCAATGCGGTCGCTGTGTGGACATCTGCGGCTCCCGGGCTCTGAGCTTTGCATATCTGATGTTTCCGTTCAAGTTTCTGGCCGGTAAGGTTATTGTCGGAGAAGCGAATTCCTATTATTGCCGGGAGTGCGGCAAACAGATCTTCAGCGATACGGATTCAGGCCTATGTGCTGCTTGTGCAGCGCATTCAACGAATATTGAAGGTAGGTAAACAGCCACGCTATGCATCCTACTCCATTTGAAGTTGTCTAGATATTACGGAGACTGATCTCTAAAGTTATTTTAGAAAGTGTTGTTGGTTTGCAATCAACATATTGGAAAGCAGGGAGGATGGATTGTGGTTAAAAAGGTTGTTGTAATAGGCGGTGGGGCTGCAGGCATGATGGCAGCGGGCCAGGCTGCTTTCGTTGGAGCAGAGGTGGTACTCCTTGAAAAAATGACGAGACTCGGCAGTAAGATTGCGATCTCCGGTAAAGGTCGGTGCAATCTTACCAATGCGGGGGATATCAGTAATTTTGTAAGTTTTTATCCCGGAAACGGAAAATTTCTATACGCTTCCTTAAAAGAGTTCGGCAATGAGGCGTTGATTCATTTTTTTCAAGACTATGGTGTCGAAACAAAAGTAGAAAGAGGTGGAAGAGTGTTTCCGACAGCCGACGATTCGGAGGTAATCGTTAAGGCTTTAAAGAAGTATCTGGAACGAACATGCGTAAAAATCAGGCTTAACCAGGCTGTCAAAAAAGTCATGATCGAAGACGGGAAAGTAACCGGTGTTCAGCTGGCTGTCTCCGATGAAGTGCTTCCGGCAGATGCTGTGATCGTTGCCACGGGAGGAGCATCCTACCCTGGAACAGGATCAACCGGGGACGGATATACGCTGGCTGAAAAAGCAGGACATCGGATCATTAAGCCGCTGCCTGCGCTTGTTCCGCTCAAAACCCTTGAAAAATGGCCGAAAGAGCTTCAAGGATTGACGCTGAAGAATACGGCTGCCTCAATCTGGATCGACGGGAAAAAGCAGGGAGAAGAATTTGGGGAGATGCTGTTTACGCATTTTGGTTTATCCGGTCCGATTATTCTAACCTTAAGCAGGATTGCTTCCAAGGCTTTGGACCAAAAACAGAAGGTTGAGCTGAAAATAAACCTAAAGCCCGCCCTTACTTCTGAGCAGATAGATTCAAGGCTGCAGAGGGATTTTCTGAAGTATGGTAACAAGCAGTTTAAGAACACCCTGGACGATCTTCTCCCGCAGAGTATGATTCCTGTGATGGTCGCTTTATCGGAGATTGACCCAGAGAAGGTTGTTAATAAAGTTACTAAAGAAGAAAGGAAAAGACTCTGCCGGTTATTTCAGGAGCTTGTACTTCATATAACGGCGACGCTCGGTATGGCGACAGCAATTGTTACCTTCGGGGGTGTTGACGCCAAGCAAATTAATCCAACCACAATGGAATCCCGTTTGGTCAAAGGGTTGTATTTTGCCGGAGAAGTCATTGATATCGACGGCGTAACAGGCGGCTACAACCTCCAGGCAGCTTTCTCAACCGGCTACAAAGCCGGAAAAGCGACGGCCAGGATGAGCTAATGCCGAATGAGCCATAGAAGCAAGGAGCGACAAGATTATGGCAGACGGCTATGCTCTTGGGTAGGTCTGGAGGCCACAATACCGCTTTTCGGCTATTGCGCCCTCCATGGTGCAAAAAGCCGCGCTCCGCATCGTGCTCCGCTCACAGCGGAACTGTGGCCCCCAGACTGATCATAAGGTTATTTAAGCGGGGTTGTATGCCAGAATGCAGCTCGTTATCTAGCGCATTCGAGGAGCAGTTCAGCAAACGCCTTTCATGTAAGCTTATCAGCGACTTCCTGTTAGAAGGTCTTCATGCCACAGTAACCGCGCAAGTGGAATATGGGCGAAGGTACAGGATTGCTTGGGAAGCCAAGGATGATAACATACCCGACTTGCAGTTTAGTCTTCTGGTCAGATAAGTAAGACATTCATAATTAGCTGCTTCGAAGAGCAACATTCTAGTTACAGACATGCTTAAATAATCCTTAGATATCAGGCTGCGTCTCACAATTCCGTGCAAGTGGCATGCAGACCAACCCCAGATAAGGTTTTATAGATGCCTTACAGAATGATGTCGGTATGCAAATTCCTGACGGCGCATACATATTACTGAGGTGAGTCAGATGCGCTCCAGGAGATTTTCTTTCCCGCGCCAAAAAGTGTCAAGGTTTCAGGGCTTTGAGAAAACAGCCATCAGGATTATGGCAGTTTGTACAGTATTGTTAGGGCTGTATCAGCTGAAAGCATTTACTGATCCCGTCGAGTTCTATTTGAAATTTTCCGGAGAAATAGATGCCCCGGCCTTTAAATACAGCGAAAATGTAAACAGCGGCTCGATTAGTCTCTCCTTTGAGATAACTCCTGACAGTGTTGTAATGGTTAGACAAAATGACCAGGATATTGGAACCATTGAAAATGGGAAAAGCATCACAGTTGAACCGGGAACCGTTGTTCTGGATGCAACCAGCATTCCTTATCCGGTCACTGTCAATGTGATTCTGAATAATAAAACATATTCGATTGAACTTAACGGGGATGTCAAAAGTTTTGATGTGAAGTTAAAATCTGCTGAGGCCAGCTGATAAGCTCGTCGTAAGTCCCTCAAGATAAGCTTTGCTAATCTCCGGAAATTCATGTAAGATAATGAAAGCAGGTGTTGTTTTTTCTGACATCGCCTCTTTTTTTAGCGTGTAATTGTTTGTTAGCGTCATGAAAGAACGTTTGCCTAGAAGGAGGATTGACTATGGTGCCGGATAGTAAGACGGTTGCTCTGGCTGCTTTAAGAATGGCAATGAGTGAAACCAGAGAAGAGGAAAGTGCGCTTAAACAGAAATTTTTAGCGGATAGCATCAAGTCAGTTGCCGTAGATTACGGCGGAGATTATCTGGCTTCAATTAAAAAGCTTGTCGAAAGGGCGATTGTTGCTTCGAAACGTGAAGGGGTAATCCACGATTCCCATGGCGACGAAGGGGCCGTCGCGGGCGCGACACGTGAGGCTTTAAGCCAGATTATGCCGAAAGCAGCGGGGCTGAATATCGGAGGAAAAATTGGGATTGCCCACCGCGGTGATCATCTCAGCGTGGCCGTGTTTTTTGGGGTAGGGTTGCTGCATTTGGATGAAGTAGCCGTAGGCCTTGGACACAGGGTTGCCCCACGAAGCTGAAAATATAGAAAACTTGGCTGTGGCCAATCCTTTTGGCAACAGCCTTAGTTGCACTTAGATCTATCAGAAAGGAACGTATTCTTTCTGATAGAATAAAAAAGGCTCCGGTTAAGGAGCAGAGTGTCAGTGAATAAAGATAAGAGGCGATGATCGCTGATTCAGATTTAGCTTTCGTGTGCTGCGAACATATCATCATTCGAATCTTTTTGCCAGAACTTCTGAATGTGTTTTTCGATTTTTTTGCCATATCTTTTATAAGTACAACCCAGCAAAAATCCCCCCACCATGGCAGAACCCATGAACAGCAAGCTATGATCCGATTTTTTGGAATAAAGCATCCTAACAGCCTCCTTCCGCTGTATATATTTCTGTGTAATTCATTTGAATTTATTATGTATAGATCTGAAAAAAATAATCTAGGATAATTTATGTAATTGCAGAGGATGAAATATGAAATTGAATTTTAAGGCCTTAGCTTATTTTGTGATCGGTATGGCAGTTGTTTTTTTATTGATGCCATTCATCAGTTATTCTATCTATCAGTTCTTTCCTGAAATCAAAACGGCCTATTATCTTTCCATGATTACTTCGAATACCCTGTTTGTTTTTTTGATTATGCTGATTATGTTCAAAAATAGGCTTTCCCTGAATGACCTGGGCTGGAGAAGGACCAGTCTTGCTTCCACCCTTATTGATGTATTCAAAATCTGTTTTTTGGTCTGGCTGATTAATATGATCTATATGGTACTTCTGTATTATTCAGGCCAGACGACGGCAGAAAATGAACTGGTAAAGCTCCTGCAGGACCCGACAATTTCCATGTTCATTGCGAACATTTTTCTGATCGCCGTTATTGTTCCTTTTATTGAGGAAACGCTGTTCCGGGGAGTACTGCTCGGCTGTTTGCGAAATTATTTCGGCAAATGGACGGCGATTGTAATCAGTGCCTGCATTTTTTCCGCTCTGCATTTTGATTTGACCGGCTTCATTCCGAAGCTGGTTCTCGGAATCGGACTTGGCTTTTTATATACCAAACATGATTCGATTTATCCGGCAATCGGGCTTCATGCGCTGAATAACTTACTGGCGGTTATCGGGGTCTCAGTATCTTAAACCGTAAAGTGAATTGTAAGCGATCATTTTGCTGTGGTATAATTTTGGCAGATGCGAGCTTCGAAACAGCGCGCAAGATTAAGATTTTTTCGATTGGAGCATCGTTTTGGAACATTTGCGTGAAAATCATTTGCAGGTGGCGATTGACGGTCCTGCCGGGGCAGGAAAAAGTACCATTGCGAGAATCGTTGCCGACAAACTTGGCTTGTATTATCTTGATACAGGTGCGATGTATCGATCTGTAGCTTATAAAGCCCTTGCTTCAGGAATTTCCCTTCAGGATGAAAAGGCAGTAACAGATCTAGCCCGGATCATTGACATCAGACTAAGCCATAATGACCGTCAAACCGTATTCTGCGACGGGGAAGATGTTACCTCTAAAATCCGGGATGTTGAGGTAAGCAGGGCAGTATCACTGATTGCATCTTATCCCGGGGTTCGTAACCGGCTGGTTGAACTACAGCGTCAGGAAGCACTGAAGGGCAATATCGTGATGGATGGCAGGGATATCGGTACATACGTCCTGCCGGATGCCGGAATTAAGATTTTTCTGACGGCTTCGGCTTCTGAACGTGCACGTCGGAGATACCTTGAGAATATCAAAGAGGGTAAGATGGTATCTTTGGAAGAAATACGCTCGGATATTGAAAAACGAGATGCAGTAGATTCCCAGAGAAAATTTGCACCGCTGAAACCAGCTAAGGACGCGGTGATCCTCGATACGACAGGGTTAACGATTGATGAAGTTGTTGCCAAGATCATTAGAATTATCAGGGAGGATTAAAGTGATGCTGTATTCATTGGCGAAGGGAATCATGACCCTTGTTCTGAAGGTCAAAGGATGTAAGATAACAGGCCTGGAAAATTTTCCTGCAGAAGGACCTGTGATTATAGCCTGCAATCATATAAGCCTCTGGGATCCGATTATTGTTGGCTGTTCGATGCCAAGACAGGTATATTTCATGGCGAAAGAGGAGCTTTTCTCGATACCATTGTTAGGGCAGATTCTGCACGGACTTGGTACTTTCCCGGTTAAACGTGGGAAGGGCGATATCGGGGCATTCCGAAAATCGGTCAGGCTGTTAAAAGAAGGAAAAGTTCTGGGGATATTTCCGGAAGGTACCCGCTCCAAAACCGGTAACATTCAGGAAGCCATGGCAGGGATCGTTTTGATTGTAAACAAAAGCCATGCCCCGATTCTGCCGGTCAAGGTATATGGAGCCAGAGGATTATTAACCCAAAAAAGGGGCAAGATAGGGATAATTATCGGTAAGCCATTTTATGCCGATAACCTTGAAATCCCTGAAAAGACTGAAAATAGCAGGGAATGGCTTGCCAATAAAATCATGGATGTTGTGAATGAAATGTAAAAATCATAAAAGGTTAACAAGGTATTAGAAGGAATTTTGTTTTTCTCAGCGAAATAGACGTGATAGGCATAAAAGGAGGGCAGTTTTGTTGACGATTCAGCGAGCGGCAAAAGCAGGTTTCTGTTTTGGAGTTAAACGGGCGATTGAATTGGCTGAAAAAGCTGCCGGCACCGGGTTGACTGCATCTTTGGGACCGCTCATTCATAACCAGCAAGTTGTTGATTATTTGGCTGAGAAAGGATTGGAAGTCATTCACTCTGTTGATGAGGCTAAAATGGGTCAACAGCTTGTAATCAGGTCGCATGGCGTTCCCCCGGAAACGTACGAGGAAGCAAAGGAACGCGGAATTACCATTATTGATGCAACGTGTCCTTATGTTCAAAAAGCGCAAAGAATGGCCGCAAGCTCATCAGCAAACAGTTTTGTCATTGTTGTCGGTGACAAAAGCCATCCGGAAGTTAAAGGGATCCTGGGATGGGCAGGAAGTAATGCCCTCGCCATTGAGACGCTGGCCGAGGCTGAAGATTTGCCGTACTACCCGAGAATTACAGTCTTAGCCCAAACAACACAGCAAAAAAGCCATTTTTTTACGGTTGTTGAAGAATTAAAAAAACATACTGGGGAGCTGATCGTCCAGAATACGATCTGCGCGGCAACTGAAGAACGTCAGGCCTCAGCCAGGGAATTGGCTGAAAAAGTGGATCTGATGATTGTCGTGGGGGGCTTGAGCAGTTCCAACACACGAAAACTGGGATCGATCTGCAGTGGGAAAACGAAAACATACTGTATCGAAACAGCTGAAGAATTACTGGAGATCTGGTTTACGGATGCTAAAATTACCGGCCTGACAGCAGGAGCTTCCACACCGGATTGGATTATCGAGGAGGTTTACAAGAAAATGTCGGAGTTTATGGAAAAAACACAGATCCAAGAGGCTGAGGAAAGCGTTGTGAAGACGGTTAGTACAGTTAGTGATGAAGAGAACATGATGGAAAATTTTGATAAGGGACTGCCCAAACTTTATCGGGGCGCGATTGTCAAAGGGACCGTCGTAAAAATAACAGGCGATGAGGTATTTGTGGATATTGCCTGGAAATCGGAGGGCATGATTCCTTTTGAGGAGCTTTCCGCTACCAAGGTTTCGAATATTAATGATCTCGTTAAAATTGGTGACACGATTTCCGTGATGGTCATGCGTGTTGAAAACCAGGAAGGCTACCCTGTTTTATCCCGTAAACGGGCCAATGAGGTTGAAGCGAAGGAACAGTTGGCCCATCTGGCCGAATCAAAAGAAGAAGTTCAGGCAGTCGTTACGGAAGCAGTCAAAGGCGGACTTCTGGTCGACCTCGGAATGAGAGGCTTTGTGCCTGCTTCTCAGGTTGAGACCGGCTTCGTAGACAATCTTGAAAAATATATCGGGAAAACACTTCGTTTAAGAGTCATCGAGTACGATGAATACAAGAAGAAACTGGTTCTTTCCCAAAAGGCTATTTTAGCTGAAGAGCAGGAAGGTAAAAAAGAAAAGCTTCTGGAGACGCTTAAGGAAGGCGATATCGTCAAGGGAACAGTCCGCCGCCTGGCCGATTTTGGTGCGTTTGTTGATCTTGGCGGTATTGACGGGCTGCTGCACATCTCGGATATGGCTTTCTCCAGAGTAAAACACCCGTCGGAGATCGTGAATGTCGATGATGAAGTTGAAGTTCAGATCTTAGCGATTGATACCCAAAAAGGCAGGATTTCCCTCGGGTTAAAACAGCTTAAAACGAATCCGTGGTCTGCTGCTGCTGAAAAATATGCCGTGGGATCCATCGTACACGGCAAAGTCGTCAGAATCGCACCTTTCGGCGCTTTCGTGGAACTGGAGGACGGGATCGATGCGCTGGTGCATATTTCCCAGCTGGCCGACCACAGGGTCATGAAAGTACAGGATATCGTACAGGTTGGCCAGGAGATCACAGCCAAAGTCATCGATTTTAAACCGGAAGATAAAAAAATAAGCTTGAGTATCCGGGAACTGCTTACGGAAGCCAGTGAAGCCAGTGCCCGTCAGGATTTGGAGAACCAACCGGAAATACCTGAAGTTACGATAGGCGAGAAAATCGGAAATATTCCGGATACAGACGTGGACACACTTTAATAAAATTAATGCATCAAATGGCTTCTTGCTTTGATTTGGCAGGAAGTCATTTCACTTCAGACGGAATTAATGCAACAGGAGGTCAAAAGATGGCTGTTCAGAAGATAAAAACAAAAAAACCTGACTTTATTCTGTTATTTTCTGCAGTCATCATTTTGGCAGTTGGTCTGATTATGGTTTTAAGTGCCAGCTCCTCTTTTTCCTATGAGAATACCAATAATTCTTATTATTTATTTTTTAAGCAGCTGCGCTGGGTAAGCCTTGGAATAGTGGCAGCCGGGGCGGCGGTTTTTATTCCTTTGAAGTTTTTCCGGAAGATTTCCGGGCTGAGTATTCTCGTCAGTGTCATCCTGCTCCTGTTGGTCGAATTCAGCAATATGTCTATTACTACGAAAGGATCGGCCCGCTGGCTGGATATTTTTGGGATGTCCGTACAGCCATCGGAGATTGCGAAACTGGCCATCGTTTTTTTCTTCGCCTATATTCTTAGCCGCTATCCGATAAAGAAGTTTACGGATATCTTCCTGCCTATTGGTGTGCTCGCGGTCATTTTCTTGCTGGTTTATAAACAGCCCGACCTTGGAACCGCGATTGTCATCCTGGCGGCAGGAGGGTTTATGCTTTTGATGACCGAGCTTCCGACAGGTTATTTTCTGGCTGCGATACCTCTAATTGGCATCCCGGGATTCTACCTGGTCAAAGGTGAAGAGTATCAGTGGAACAGAATTTTAGGCTGGCTGCATCCATGGGAATATGCAACGACCTTCGGCTACCAGCAGATTAATGCCCAGATAGCCTTCGGGTCGGGTGGACTGCTCGGGATAGGTATCGGGAGAAGCAATGAAGGGCTCGGGTTTTTGCCTGAAAATTATACGGATACTATTTTTGCCGTGATCGGACAAGAATTTGGTTTCTTCGGGACTTCGCTTATGCTTTTGTGTTTTATCGTACTCATTGGGCGCGGCTATGCCATATCCCGGCAATGTCCGGATGGATTCGGACGGATGCTCGGATTTGGGATCACAACGATCCTGGGCATCCAAACCATGATTAATCTTTGTGTTGTAACCGGTCTTTTTCCGGTAACGGGGATCACGCTTCCTCTCGTATCCTATGGAGGAAGCTCCCTGCTTGTAACCATGTTTGAAATAGGTATTTTATTGAATATTTCGCGCTTCCGACAGGATAAGCTGTTGCGAAGCAGCTAGCAGACTAATCATAAGGTTATTTATGTTTCAATTTGGGTAGTTATTTGAAAAATGGTTTACTAGTACCTTTATAATAGCCATTATAGTATAATAAAAAGGTTAACCAAGTGCTAAACGTTTTACGTTGGAAAAGGATGGAAAAGATGCCCAATGGGTTGATGGTATCTGCTGTCATGAAAAACAGTATTGCTGCTGAGATGGAAATTGAACCCGGAGATGAGATTCTCCAGGTGGATCAGCACAATGTTCAGGATATTTTGGATTTGCAGTATTGGACCGCTGAAGAAGAATTTACATTGATCATTCAGAAGAAGAATCATGAGATCTGGGAACTGGAGATTATCAAGGAACCGGAGGAACTGCTCGGTATCGAAGTCAGCAGCGTAGGCCGAGACGGACTAATGAAGTGTCGAAATAACTGTGTTTTCTGCTTTGTCCGGCAGATGCCTCCCGGGATGAGATCATCGCTGTACGATCTGGATGACGATTACCGGTTGTCGGTGAACCAGGGGAGCTATATCACTCTGTCCAACCTGAAGGAGAAGGATTTTCAGAGAATCATCGAAATGCATCTAAGTCCTTTGTATATCTCCGTTCATGCATGGAATCCCGTCGTCAGGGAGAAACTGATGAGAAACAGGCAGGCCGGGAAGCTGGCGGAGCAAATAAAAAGGCTTGCTGAAGCCGGTCTTGTTCTTCATACGCAGATCGTTCTGGTTCCTGATTACAATGACCGGGAGATCTTGCAGGAAACCGTGGAGAACCTTGCGGCCTTTTTCCCACAGGTCCAGTCCATTGGGATTGTTCCGGTCGGCTTAACAAAGTACAGGGATGGATTGCCTGAACTTCGGACTGTAACGCCGGAGGAGGCCAAGGAAGTCCTGGATATCGGCATAGAATGTCAGCAGAAATACCGAAAACGGACCGGACTAAACCTTGTTTATTTTTCTGATGAATTTTATATCCTTGCCGGCAGAGATATTCCGTCATATCCAGAATATGATGACTTTCCGCAACTGGAAAACGGCATTGGCATGGCCCGAAAGTTTCAGGAAGAAATCCGGATGTGTCTCTGTGACCTGCCGCGGCAGATTCCGGAAAGAAAGATACATCTCGTAACTGGTTCATCGGCAGCGGCATATTTCCGGTCCAGGGTCGCGGAGCTGCCTGCAGTTCAGGGTGTACATATTACAGTTCATGAGATTGGCAACCGTTTTTTTGGACCTGCGGTGACCGTAGCAGGGTTGCTCACGGCTCAGGACATCGCACTGCAACTGGGTGACCTGCAGGGAGAGTATTTCTTACTGTCGCGCGTGATGCTGAGAGCCGGTGAAGAAGTATTCCTCGATGGATATGATGTCCGGTGGTTGACCGAACAGGTCAATGGCATACCGGTAGTTGTGGAGAATGATGGTCAATCTTTTATAGAAGGACTTTTTGGGATAACGATTGGAGGTTCGGAAAATGAGTAAACCTGTGGTAGCAATTGTCGGGCGTCCGAATGTCGGGAAATCGACGCTATTTAACAGAATCGTCGGCGGCTTGGTGGCCATCGTTGAAAATACCCCCGGGGTAACAAGGGATCGGTTATATTTTGATGCTGAATGGCTTGGCAGAAAATTTACGCTGATTGATACCGGCGGTATAGAATTTAAAGATGAAACGACACCGCTTTCATCGAAGATGAAACAGCAGGCCGAAATCGCAGTCGATGAAGCTGATGTCATCATGTTTCTTGTCGATGCCAAATCCGGGATTACGCCGGATGATCAGCAGATCGCCAGATACCTGCGGAAATCGAGCAAACCGGTATTGCTGGTTGCGAATAAAGTAGAAAAATTTACCCGATTTGAGGCAGAGGCCCATGAATTTCTGCCGCTGGGTTTCGGTGATCCGATTCCGGTCTCGGCCGTTCACGGCATGAATACCGGGGATCTTCTCGATACGCTTGTTTCGGCCCTGCCGGAAGATGCCGCGGCCGACTATGACCCGGATGTGATTAAAATCGCCGTGATTGGCAGACCGAATGTCGGCAAATCATCCATTGTCAATATGCTGCTCGGGGAGGAACGGGTCATTGTCAGTGACATACCCGGAACGACCAGGGATGCGATCGATACTCCGTTTACGTATGAAGGCAGAAATTATGTATTGATCGATACGGCCGGTATCAGGCGCAAGAAAAAAATCTCCGAAGTCACGGAAAACTACAGTGTAGTGCGTTCTTTCCGGGCTGTGGACAGGTCGGATGTCGTACTGATGGTGATTAATGCCATCGAAGGCGTAACAGACCAGGACAAGAAAATTGTCGGCTATGCACATGAAGCAGGAAAAGGTCTCATCCTTGTGATCAATAAATGGGATCTAGTGATCAAAGATGAGAAAACCATCAATAAATATGAAAAAGATATCCGGGAAGAACTGGCTTTTGTCCTTTATGCACCCACGCAGTTCGTTTCGGCCAAGACAGGCCAAAGAATCAATAAAATTATGGATCTGGTGGAATTTGTTGCAGAGCAGACCAGCAGACGTATCTCGACCAGCACCTTAAACAACCTGCTACGGGAATGGGTGCATCTGAATCCACCGCCATCGGATAAAGGCGTACGGCTAAAGATTTTATATGCAACACAAAGCAGTGTTCAGCCCCCGACCTTTATATTCTTTGTGAATGATCCGGAGCTTGTTCACTTTTCGTATAAGCGCTATCTGGAAAATCAGCTGCGTAAGAACTTTGGCTTTGAAGGTTCGCCAATCAGAATGATCATGCGAAAAAGAGACGAAGAAAAACAATAATCTGCAAGTAAGAGAAATGAAGGAGAAAGTTTCATTATGTTTGCGTATCTGATTTTTTTGCTTGCTTATCTTCTGGGAGCACTACCATCTGCTTTTCTGGCAGGCAAGATCAAAAATATAGATGTTCGGAAGCATGGAAGTGGCAATATGGGAGCTACAAACACCTTCCGTGTTCTGGGTCCATTGTGGGGAATCGGCGTACTGGCTGCGGATGCGCTTAAAGGTGGCCTTGCAGCTTACCTTTGCTGGCTGGTCTTCGGCCCCTGGGGCGGCATTGCCGGTGGTCTGCTTGCGATGCTCGGACATAGCTTTAATCCGTATTTTGGCTTTAAACGAACCGGTAAAGGTGCTGCCTGCGGTTTGGGTGTCATTGTTGTTCTGGTGCCCAAGGTAACAATTGTTGCCCTGGTGGTTTTTATTCTGGTTGTGCTCGTAAGCAGGTACGTTTCGCTGGGATCAATCCTAGCCGCAGTTACCGTGATTATCATGGCTTTTGTTTTTCAGGAGCCGCTCGCGTATAAAGTACTGGCCTTGGTAGGCGCCTCAACAGTGATTTTCCTGCATCAGTCCAATATTAAAAGAATCCTTAACGGGACTGAAGCTAAGTTTGGTAAAAATAAAGGGGAGTGAAAACAAAGTGAAAAAAATTGCAGTGTTTGGTTCAGGGAGCTGGGGAACAGCAATTTCTCTTCTGCTGGTCAGGGCAGGACATAAGGTCTCCCTTATCGGGATTTTTTCAGATGAGATAGAGCTGATGAAACGAAAAAAGGAAAATATTCAGTATCTTCCGGGATGCTTTCTGCCGGACGAGATTACCCCGACGACGGACTTAAAAGAGATTGATGCTGAAGCCGTCTTCATCAGCGTACCTTCCCACGCGGTCAGAGAAAGCGCACGTCTGATCAAGCCATACTTAAGACCTGGCTGCATCATGATCAATACGGCCAAAGGACTCGAAGAGAACACAGGGTTAAGGCTTTCCCAGGTACTTGAGGAAGAACTGCCGGGTCATCCGATTGCGGTCTTATCCGGCCCGAGTCATGCGGAGGAAGTCGGCAGAGATGTTGTTACAGCCGTCGCCGTTGCCGCCAAGGATATCAAAGTGGCCGAAGCCGTTCAGGATCTGATCATGACTTCGAAATTCAGAGTGTACACAAATCTTGACATGATCGGTGTTGAGATGGGCGGGTCGCTCAAAAATATTGTTGCGCTTTGTACTGGTATCCTGGATGGGATGAACCCGAAAGACAATACCAAAGCAGCCTTAATGACCAGGGGCCTGGCTGAGATGACCCGACTCGGGGTGGCTATTGGCGGTCAGTCTGAGACTTTTTACGGTCTGGCCGGAATAGGGGATCTTATTGTGACTTGCACAAGCCTGCACAGCCGGAACCTGCGGGCAGGAAGGGCACTGGGCGCCGGTAAGCCGCTAGATGAAGTCCTGAGGGAAGTCGGCATGGTCGTGGAAGGCGTTCGCGCGACAAAAGTCGCCTTTGAGCTGAGTAAAAAATATGGTATTTCTATGCCGATCACCGAACAGGCCTACAAAGTACTATTTGAAGGACTTAGTCCGAGCGAAGCACTTGAGAACCTCATGATGAGAGGCAAAAAACATGAAACAGAGGATATGGGGATATTAGGGCGTTGAGTCTTGGGATATAGTCCTGAGATAAGCTTAGCATGCATTTAGAGTTGACAAGGTACTAGGCTGCTGACAAATTTGTTAGCAGCCTTTTGCTTTGCTTACTTCTTTTAGTTTGATTTAGTTTGCTTTGACGCGCCCTGAGATTTGATGCGGTTCATCCTCCCTGCTGTTCTTCACAATATATATTTCCAATGCCTTGTGACAAAGAAATCCGAGTTTGATACATAATACCAGGAAAAAGATCCCGAGCATAAGCATGATGATGGTTCCAATAATGATTAACAGTGACGAGATCATATTCAGCGCACCTCCGTTTTGTTGTGGATACTGTGTTCTTGCCTATATGTATTGCAAATAGCGGAAGATATTCTTGAGTCCTCAGAAAAAATGGATAAATAATTTAGACATAAATTCGTCATTTCTTCAATATAAATATAATGCTTGAGGTGCTAGTCCTGTTGTTAAGTGTGAGAAGACAAAACAAGCAAAAAAAGTAGATTTCAGGTCCTTGCTGGAAGGACAGCACACTAAAAGGGAGGGAAAAGATCTATGCAAAACTATGATATTTTCAGCGATATTGCTGAAAGGACAGGAGGGGATATTTATTTCGGTGTTGTCGGTCCCGTCAGGACTGGAAAATCTACATTTATTAAACGTTTTATGGAACTCCTGGTCTTGCCGAACATAGTCAATGTATTTGAGCGGGAAAGAGCACGGGATGAGCTTCCGCAAAGCGGCGCGGGCCGCCGAATCACAACGACGGAGCCCAAGTTTATTCCTTCTGAGGCGGTTGAAGTTGTTTTGAAGGATACGATTCACATGAATGTCAGAATGGTGGATTGTGTCGGATACGCTGTGAATGGTGCACTTGGTTATGAGGGGGAAGAAGATGAACCACGAATGGTTCATACCCCCTGGAATGACGAACCGATTCCTTTCGAGGAAGCGGCTGAAATAGGTACCCGCAAAGTGATTACCGACCATTCTACCTTGGGTATCGCCATCACGACAGACGGATCTATATCCGAAATTCCGAGAGAAAACTATCTTGAGGCGGAGCAGCGGGTCGTTTCCGAACTGAAGGAAATAGGCAAACCATTTATTCTACTGCTGAATACGACCAAACCCTACGCGGAAAGCACCATGGAGCTATGCCGCGGCCTGGAGCAGGAATACCAAGTGCCGGTCATTCCGGTAGACTGCATGGAAATGAACTTAAATGACATTTCTCAGATCCTTGAGGAAATTCTGTATGAGTTCCCTGTTGCCGAAGTCAATATTGAGCTCCCCAAATGGGTTGAAGAACTGGACCTTTCCCATCCGATCCGGGCCGAGTTTGAGAACGTCATTCAAAAATCGGTTGGGGATATCAAGCGGATCAGGGATATCGATCATGCCCTGGAGATATTGTCTGAATGTCCGCATTCCAAAGACATTATTCTGAAAGAGACCGATCTCGGAACGGGCCATGCCGAAATCGAGATCACCACCGAAAAAGATCTGTTTAAACAAGTCCTGGAACAGCTGACGGGAATTAATATTGAAGGCGATCATACTCTTTTAAGAATGATTTTGGATTATAGCAAAGCCAAAAAAGAATGGGATAAACTCTCGAAAGCTTTTGAAGAAGTCAAAACAAACGGCTATGGTGTTGTCACGCCGCAACTGGATGAAATGTTTCTGGAAGAGCCAGAACTGGTGAAATCCGGAGGTCATTTTGGAATCAAGCTTAAAGCAAGCGCACCGTCCCTGCATATTCTGAGGGCGGATGTCACGACGGAAATAACGCCGCTGATCGGGACAGAAAAGCAGGCCGAAGAACTGGTCAAGTATCTTCTGGAAGAATTTGAATCTGATCCGAAGAAATTATGGGGGTCCAATATTTTCGGTAAGTCCCTGCATGACTTGGTTAGGGAAGGAATTCAGAACAAGCTTTACAAGATGCCGGACAATGTCCAGATCAAACTGCAGGATACGCTGCAGCGTATCGTAAATGAAGGACACGGCGGTCTGATCTGCATCATTATTTAGAGGCGCATGAACAGATTTTATCTTCGTTTTTTTGAAAGAAAGGGAAAGCCCCACATTAGGCTTTCCCTTTCTTTAACTAATCTGGTTGTCAAAACCGTCAGAAAATGATTATAATAGATGAAAAAGCATGCTAAAAAAGTTGGGAGCTGAATTGTGTGAGCAAACAGAAAAAAGATTTTCTGTTGGTAAGCAAGGAGATTCTTCCTGAGGCGATTACGAAAACAGCTCAGGCTAAAGAACTTTTGGCGAAATTTGATGTGCTGACCGTGAATGAAGCCTGTGAGAGGGTCGAAATAAGCCGGAGCGCATTTTATAAATATAAAGACGGAGTTTTTCCGTTTTATGAAGCAAGTAAAGAGAAGATGATTACGCTGTCTTTGCTGCTGATGGACAAAGCAGGGATTTTGTCAAATGTTTTAAACTATGTAGCCTCCGTCTCCGGAAATATCATTACCATCAATCAGGGGATTCCGCTGCAGGGGATTGCCAATGTCTCCCTTTCAATCGAAACAGAAAAAATGGAAGAAACTGTGGAAAGCCTGGTGTCAAATCTGGGTGAGCTGGATGGTGTACGTAAAATCGAATTGATTGCTAAAAGTTGAAACGTACAATCAATGTCATTTGTTTTTTGCCGGATTTTGCTTGATTTTTTGACCTCGGTATGATAAATTGTATTAGTGTTTCGCAAGGGACAGATGTCGGGGCGTAGCTCAGCTTGGTAGAGCGCTACCTTGGGGTGGTAGAGGCCGCACGTTCAAGTCGTGTCGCTCCGACCAGTAATTCAAAATGAGAATGATATAAATAGCTTGAAGCCGTTGATAAAGACGAGATTGAGAAATACTTAGGAATTTTATAAATTGTAGGCTGAACAACAGCCGTAGTAAGAACCTATAGAAATAGCTAAGTATTTATAAGTAGTCGGTCAAGATTCGGTCAAAGTTAGTCAACAAAATAGTTAGAATGAGTTAAAGACATTTTATGATATAACAGATATTTATTAAACTACACATCAAAAAGGTCTGCCGATTGATATTGAGAGGCTAAAAAACAGGGTAAAAGAGCTTGAAAAGAAAGTATGTAAAAAAATACTTTCTTTTTCTTTTGGTGTAACAAAGAGGTGTCAGCAACACTAATCCTATTAAATTTGCCAGATGTATTGCCGAGTTAGAAAAAACTATGGTATTAAGACCCCAAATACGAATACGTAGTCATATTTGGGACAACCTTGTTGGAAGCTAACCATCAGAAATAGGAAGAGTTCTTGGATTAGTCTCCAAAAACTCTTGGATTTTACGTTTTGAAACTGTTGAAAACAATCCTTAACTTCAAGTTCTCGATACACCAATGTAAAGTTTTGTTCTGGGTTCAAGATAAAAAACAATCTACCAAGCAGAAGTTTGCGAAGAATTATTGTTTAGCCAGTGTCCCAGAAGACTCGGCAATTTGGGCATAGACGGGTTGTAGAAAGGACATACTACTTAGGGAGTGAGTAAAGCAAACGATGAAAGGAAGCAGGCATGGGAAAACATAAAAAAAATGCAAGAGCTAAATCCTCTTTAACGGTAAGCGATCCGCATTTTACAGAGTATGATGTTCAAAAGGAGCGTAATATCCAACAGACGCAAGCCGACAAGCCGAGCCATTGCTGAAACGAAGATATCGATCATAATCCGGGAAAACCCGGATTATTTATGTGTATGATTTATTAAGGACATTTTTTATGATTTCGTTGATTATTATTCATTGATGAGATTGATATATGACTTATAATAAGAGAAAAAGAAACATATAAAGCAGATCAAGAATACCGAATACCGAATACCGAATACCGAATACCGGACCGGATACCGGATAAGGGATAAGGGATAACAGCGAACAAATCTTGGATAAAAGAAGTGATGAAGTGAGTAAAGCCATTATTGTTGAGGGAAAGACGGACCGGAAGCAACTGCTGAAGGTACTGGATGAACCGGTTGAAATCATTTGTACGTATGGGACTATTAATCCGACGAGCCTCGAAATGCTCATTGACGAAGAAAAATATGATGAGATTTATGTGCTGGTCGATGCTGACGAGCCCGGGAATAAGCTCAGGCGGAGCATAAAAAATATTTATCCGAATGCCCGTCATCTGTATACCAGAAGAATGTACAGGGAGGTTGCATCAACTCCATTTGAAGAAATTTATGATATCTTAAAGAATGCTCACTTTAATGTGAAGGAAGTGCCTTAATAGGAAGGATATACCTTAAAGAATACCTTTATAAGAAGAATTCCAGTTTTGCAACAAAAAATATTCAAAATTTTCTTGTATTATTCGTCACTATTTGATATTATAGTGACAAGCTCGTACTTGTATATACCAATATAGTCATTTTAGGGATATTTTGGTTATAATATAAAATCAAAAGGATAAGGTAAAAAACCATTTGTGAATGATTTCACTAACTAAAAGTAAAACTGCTGCCAGACATAATACTGAATGTATGATAGTCAAAAGGGGGACAGGAGCACTATTTATATAAATACTCTCAGTTTTTTTGTATTAATGTAAAAAGCAACGCAAGGGGAGGATGAAGAAAGTGGAAATCGTTGTTTGTATTAAACAAGTACCTGATACTACCGAAGTAAAGATTGATCCGGTTAAAAACACGTTAATCCGTGACGGTGTTCCGAGTATCGTGAATCCGTTTGACGAATATGCGGCTGAAGCTGCTATCAAAATTAAAGAACAATACGGTGGTAAAGTAACCGTCCTAACCATGGGACCACCACAGGCCGTATCTGCGCTGCGCAAATGTCTGGCGATGGGCGCGGATGAAGCAGTGCTGATCAGTGACCGGGCGTTTGCAGGTGCCGACACCTGGGCCACTTCCTATTCGCTGGCCAGAGCCATTGAAAAGATTGGCAAACCGGATATCATTTTTTGCGGGAAAATGGCCATTGACGGAGATACCGCCCAGGTAGGGCCCGGTATTGCCGAGCATTTACATCTTCCCCAAACGACCTATGTTCAAAAAATCAGAGAAGTTCATAAGGATCATCTCGTGGTTGAACGCGCCTTTGAAGGCGGATTTGAAGTGATCAAGGTTCAATTGCCTGCGGTCATCGCAGTCGATAAAGCAATCGGTGAACCAAGGTATCCGAGTGTTAAAGGTTCGATCAAAGCCTCAAGAATGCCGGTATCAATCTGGTCTGCTGCGGATATTGACGCACCTGCCGAAAAGACCGGACTAAACGGCTCCTGCACCCAGGTTATGCAGATCTTCACGCCTGAAGTTAAAATTCAGAGTGAAATGCTTAAAGGTGAAACAGATGAACAATTATGCAATTTGCTGATTAAGAAGCTGCAGGCTGCTGAAATGGTATAAGGAGGAGCAGGAAAATGAGTGTAAAGATCCTAGAAAATCAATGTAATGGCTGCGGCGCTTGTGTTGATAGATGTCCTTTCGGCGCTATAGAGATCATAGATGGCATCGCAAAATTAAAGGATAATTGTACCGGCTGCGGAGCCTGCGGCAAAGCTTGCCCGAACAATGCCATAGAAGTTACCAAAAAAGCCAAAAAAGCTCCTAAAAACAACGATGAATACAAAGGTGTTTGGGTCTTCATCGAACAACGCACCGGCAAGATTGACACTGTAGCACTCGAGCTGCTTAGCGAAGGCCGCAAGTTGGCCGATGAGCTGAAGGTGGAGCTGGCCGGCGTGCTTCTTGGTGAAAATGTTGCCGATTTAGCGAAAGAGTGTTTTGCATACGGCGCTGAAAAAGTCTATCTGGTAGACGGCCCTGTATTTAAGGATTATCGTACCGATTCCTATACGGAAGCGATTGTTGAAATTATTAATCAATATAAACCGGAGATTCTGCTGTTTGGCGCGACCAATAACGGACGAGATTTTGCAGCACGTATTGCAGTCAGGATTACCACCGGCCTTACGGCGGACTGCACCGCTCTTTCCATTGATCCGGAAACGCGGCTTTTAAGACAGACCCGACCTGCATTTGGCGGCAATGTTATGGCGACCATTCTTTGCCCGAATCATCGTCCGCAGATGGCCACGGTCCGTCCGAAGGTCATGAAAATGGATGAGCCCGATTACAGCCGGACAGGTGAAGTTATCCGCTGTGAAAGCTCCGTCAAAGAAGCGGATATGACCACCAAGATTTTAGATATTATCCAAAGCATATCTCATACCGTCAATCTGCAGGATGCTGAGATTATTGTCTCCGGCGGCAGAGGCATAGGCGGTCCGGAAAATTACCGTTTGATTGAGGAACTGGCTGAAGCCCTTGGCGGCGTAGCCGGTGCATCCCGTGCAGCAGTTGACGCAGGATGGGTTCCGCATTACCGTCAGGTAGGACAGACCGGAAAAACAGTTTCCCCGAAACTTTATATTGCCTGTGGTATCTCAGGCGCTATTCAGCATCTTGCCGGAATGAATACCTCCGAAATCGTTGTTGCAATTAACAATGATCCCGAAGCTCCCATTTTCAACATCGCGACCTATGGTCTTGTTGGGGATCTTCATCAAATTGTGCCGATGCTGACCCAAAAGATCAAAACGTTAAAAATGGCGTAATGAACGATCTTTAATGATATGATGATCCGGCTGACGGATAAAATAGGATGAGTAGGAAAAGGAAGGTGTTAGGATTGCTTTCTTTAAAGCTGATTATATTTTTAGTACTGACAGGACTTGCAGTTTATGCATTTGTTCACGCCTTAAGTAAAAAAATCCGTATTTTGACCTTAGGTGCGAAAGAAAACAGGTTTGATAACCCGCGCAAACGTTTGAAGAATTTTATCGTAAACGTTTTATTGCAGGGCAAAATGCTCAAGGAATTTTACGGCTATATTCACTTGTTTATTTTCTGGGGATTCATATTCATTGCCTTAGGAGAAATCCCGTTTATGGTCGAAGGACTGTTCCCCTCAGTCCATGTTCCCTTGCTCGGAACGAGTCCCTACTTCTATCTAATTAAAGATATTCTGTCGACACTTGTATTTGTCGGTTTAATTATCGGTGTGATCAGAAGATGGATCGTTAAGCCCAAACGTCTCTACCGAACGCCGGAAGCCGCGATTATCGTGATTCTGATCTTCCTGGTTATTATCACCGAGTGGCTGACCAGTGGAGCCAAAGTTGTCTTAGATGCAAACTCTGCCTATAACCTGGCCTTCATCTATCATCTGTTTGCCGGACTGTACCAGGGCTACAGCGCTGAAACGCTCAGTGTCATTATTGAGATATGCTGGTGGACCCATGTGCTGATCATTCTCGGCTTCCTGGTCTATATCCCGAACTCCAAGCACATGCATTTGCTGGCCTCACCGTTCAATGGCTATTTTGCTACATTGAAACCTGCCGGCGGTCAGGTTCCGGCAATGGATCTGCTAGACGAAAAGGTTACGGAGTACGGTGTAGGAAGAATTGAAAACTTTACCTGGAAACAGCTGCTGGACTGCTTCTCGTGCGGAGAATGTGGCCGTTGTATGGATAACTGTCCGGCAAATATCTCCGGTAAACCGCTGAATCCGAAAAAACTCTTAAGCAGAGAGCTGAAGGATCATCTTTTGGAAAAAGGCGCTGAGATGACCAAGCTCGGTCTTAAATCCACAGCTCATTTAACAGATGAAGACTTCAGGAAGATTGCCAAGGAGGATCGTGAGTGTGCGGAAATACTTCAAAAGCATTTAATCGGCGATATCTTTACGCGCGATGAACTCTGGTCCTGTACGACCTGTTCAGCCTGCCAGACCTTATGCCCGGTATCGAATGAACATGTCAACAAAATCATTGATATGCGGCGGTATGAGGTGATGAATGAGAACAACTATGCACCTGAGCTGCAGCTCGCTTTCCGTAATGTTGAAAGCAAATACAATCCGTGGGGTGTCAGCTGGAGTGAGCGTGCTGGCTGGGCCAAAGACCTTGATATTCCGGTTATGAAAACGGCAGAAAATCCGGAGTATTTATTCTGGGTCGGCTGTGCCGGTTCTTTCGACAACCGCGCGAAGAAGGTTTCCGTAGCTACTGCCAAAATTCTTAAAGCTGCCGGCGTCAACTTTGCGATCCTTGGCAGAGAAGAGAAATGCTGCGGTGATTTTGCCCGCCGTGCCGGCAACGAATATCTCTTCCAGTTCATGGCCAAAGAAAATGTAGGCATCCTGAATAACTATGGCGTGAAGAAGATTATCACTACCTGTCCGCACTGCTTCAATACCCTGAAAAATGAGTATCCGGAACTTGGCGGCAATTATGAAGTGATTCATCATACCCAGTTCATTAACCAGCTTATCGGAGAAGGCAAGCTGAAACTGAATAAAGACGTTCGGCTGCCGGAACAAAGAATTGTATATCATGACTCCTGTTATCTCGGACGCTACCAGCAGGAATATGATGCACCAAGAGCACTCTTCAATAAGATTCCGGGGGTCCAGCTCGTCGAGATGGACCGCAACCATGACAAGAGCTTTTGTTGCGGTGCAGGTGGAGCCAGAATGTGGATGGAAGAAAATCTGGGTGACCGTATCAACAACCTAAGAGTAGAACAAGCACTATCCAAAGATCCTCAAGCCATTGGCGCCAACTGCCCATACTGCATTACGATGCTGGAAGACGGCGTCAAAGATAAGGCTAAGCCTGAGCGAAATGTTCACGTTGTCGATCCGGCCGAACTCATTGCAAAAATGATCTAACAAAAAAGATAGACCTTTGGCAGTCTCGGGATTGCTAAAGGTCTATTTACTTGATACAATACATACATTATGTATAGAATTATGTCGTTTCTTGAATAATAGACAGAAACGACAGGGCAGGATTTTTATTTTTAATCACGAATAATGTAAAATAACACAGAACTATGAGGAATACTTAGGATTTCTGGAGGGGAATCAAAGGTGATCGAAGTTTATAGCGTTGAATCGGAACTAAAAACAGTTGAAACAGAAATGAATAAAGAAATGCAGTTTAATTCATCAACGCTTGATGATCTGTTGAATCTGCCGATGAATAATCTGGACAGGTATATGAGTCCGGCCTTGGTTTTGTCTGTAAGCTGTATGACCGGAAAAATCAGCAAAACGATTCTTTCCCTTGCAACCGTTTTTCAATATGTTTTCTTGGCGCATCATATTCATAAACTGATTACCGATGAGGATATGTCCGAGCATTCCAGGCAGTTTCCTGTACTGACAGGGGATTTTATGTTTGGACAAACTCTGAAGAAGGTATGTCAGGAAGATATATTTCCATATGCCGGTCAGTTTGTCAAACTAATCAAGACAATCAATGAAGGCATCCTGATGCGCTGGCGGTATAAAAATAAGCGTATCCCTTTCCAGGAATATAACATGATCTTAGGCAATGAAAGAGCTTCTCTGACGGCGCTGGCTGTGAAACTCAGTGCTAAGCTTTCCGGGATTCCCCAAACTTATATCGATAAACTGGAGAACTTTGGGTACTGTATAGGGATGGCTTGGGCAGCTTCGGAAGAGCCAGCCTGTGCTTCAATATTACAGGAAAATCTCAGTAGAGCAGAAGAGAACCTGGCTCAAATCCGCGATTATTTACCGATCAAGCCTTTGCAGGAATTAATGGAATTTCTATACGCGGAAATCGAGCGAAACAAAAAAGCCGGTACAGGGGTCTTACAATAATAAATATCCTGCGTGAAGATCTTGGAGCTCTCAAGCCACTGAGAAACATTTCTACATATCAATCTCAGACCTGAGCTTTTTTTTGTCTGACACGAATAAGAAAGTTTTCTAGAACATAGAAAGTATATTTGGTATTCTTTAAATATCGTGATAGAATAATTAATGGCTCTTATTTAGCTGATGGAGGAGCGAAATAGTGCAACGCAGGAAAAAAAGAAACTTAGAAATGAGCCTTATGGGACATGTTAAAGAATTAAGAAAAGTACTTCTTATTTCTTTGTATGCGATTGCTATCGGAACGGTTATTGGGTATATTTTCAGCGACTATGTATACGGTTTTCTGGCAGAGCCTGTCACTGGGATGGCTGGAGTAAGTTTTATTACCACAACCCCGATGGAGCCGATTATGGTAAAGCTGCAAATATCGGTAGTAACCGGTATCATTATTGCCCTTCCAGTTGTGTTGTGGCAGATCTGGAGCTTTATACTTCCAGGTCTCAAAAAAAATGAACGTAAGTATCTTTACTATATCGTTGCGTCATCGTTTATTCTTTTTATTGCCGGCGCCGCTTTTGCCTACTATCTTGTTTTGCCGGTCTGTTTGAAGTTTCTGTTGCTTGCAGGAGGAGGAGCCGTAGATTCTACGCCTTTTGTGACCAAATCCTCTTATCTGAAATTTATTTTAACGTTTATGGGGACTTTCGGAGCAGTATTCCAACTGCCGGTTGTGCTGCTTTTCCTGATGAGAACCGGACATCTGTCTCCAAAAACGCTTGCCAAATTTCGCAAATGGGCTTTCTTTGCCATTATTATACTTACCGTAGTTGTATCCCCGACACCGGATCTCTTAACTCAGCTACTGATGGCAGGCCCAATATACATGCTTTATGAACTAAGTATATGGTTGGGCTATCTCATTACGAGAAAGAAAAAAGAACTTCAGCCTTCCGAAGCCGAAGAGGGAGGGGGACAGAACCAATGAGTATGACTGAAATTGCGCTGATATTGGTCATCGCTGTCATTCTATTTGGTCCGGATGATTTGCCCGTTGTGGCGAGGACTTTGGGCAAAATGATATTTAAGGTACGGAAATTCACCGATGAAGTCACCAGAGAATTTAAGAGTACACTTAGTGCTCCCAACGGTCTAATTGAAAATGCTCTTAAAGACTATCCTCCTAAAGACCATCCTCCTGAAGATAAACCGGCTCAGTCTAAAAAAATAGCGGAAGATGAAGAGCTTCTTTCCTATCAGGAAATTGAGGAATCGTCTCCCGATAAACAAGTGAATCAGAAAGACATGCAAGCGGGTGAATAATAGTTGAAACGTCAGAAATTATTTAGAGAAATCAATGCAGATCTGAAAAAAGTAGAAAAGGAACTTGATAAATTTCTTAATGTCGATGATCCTATGTTTTCGCAAACTTGTCTTTACCTTCTACAAGCTGGCGGAAAAAGGTTACGTCCGAGTTTTACGCTTCTTGCCGGAAAATTTTTTGACTACCGGTTTGAGAAGCTTCTTCCTGTTACAATGGCCGTGGAACTTATACATATGGCAACATTGATTCACGACGATGTCGTTGATGCATCCCTTACCCGCCGAGGACGTCCAACCCTGACCGCAGGCTGGGGAAATACCGTATCGATGGCAACAGGGGACTATCTGCTTGCGAAGGCCCTAGAACTGATTGTGAAGATCGATAATCCCGCGGTATCCAGCATCTTGGCTGATGTCTGTATTGAGATGTGTCAGGGGGAAATTCAGCAAATTAAGTCTTCCTATGATACAACGCAAACCTTGAAGCAGTATCTCTACCGTATTCAGCGAAAAACAGCACTGCTGATCGGTTTATGCTGCAAATTAGGCGCCAAGGTATCCAATGCCAATCCGAGGCAGATATGGCTGATGAGTAAATACGGCAATTACCTTGGTCTCGCGTTTCAAATTGTTGATGATATTCTTGATATAACTGCAAATCCCAAAGAATTGGGAAAACCGGTCGGAGGAGATATCCGCCAGGGGATCATTACCCTGCCGATGATTTTTGCATTGAAGGATTCTTCACAGAAAGAAAGATTAAAGGATCTTTTGGGGCGGAAGACGAAAACGGATGCTGAAGTAGCCGAGGCAATCCAGCTGATCATCCAGGCAGGCGGAATCGATAAATCAAGAAAAATTGTCGAGCAGTATATCGACAAAGCCAAAGCAAACCTCCAGGAACTTCCTGATGTTCCGGCCAAGGATGCTTTAATCGAGTTGGCTAATTACATGGGTGAGCGAAGTTACTAAGGTACGAAGTTGTGAAAAATCTGCTCACCTTCAGATGATAATTTTAGGACTCACAAGATCCTTAAAAATATCAAATTAAATTATAATAATATAATGATAGAGGCGCTGCAAAACGAAGAAGTTTACTGCAGCTCTTTTTTTGCTTCAAACTACATTAAGAGCCGCCGCAGCGGCTTTGGTTATTTTTTCAAGAGATACAAACACTCATTTGTATGGAAAAAAATACTATATTATACATGAATTACTAAGTGAGGAGCTGTGTATTTTTGAATGACCAAAGAAGGAAAGTGTTATTGGAAGAAATAGAAAAGATACGGCATTCCAAAGTTATTGTCTATTTTTCTTATACACCTCTCGACGATGGAATCCTGGTTCCGTTGTATCAAGAATTGAATAAAATTGGAAAAACCCAAAAAATTGACCTCTTCTTGCACAGCTATGGCGGCGCGGTTGATACACCATATAAGGTTGTCATGCTGATCAGGGAATTTTGTGAAGAGTTTTCAGTCATCGTTCCTTTTTCAGCGAAATCAGCAGCTTCAATGATTGTTCTGGGAGCGGATGAAGTTGTGATGGGCCCAATATCCGAGCTGGGACCGATAGATCCACTGGTCAAGCATCCATTGTATAAGGATTTCTGGATACCGGTGCAGGCCCTGCGCTGCTGCTTCGAATATATTGAAGAACTCATCGAAAACAACTCGAATACGGAGGTCTCTGAGATCATCGTCAATTCGGTTTTGAATAAACTTGATCCGTGGCTGATTGGGGATTATGAGAAAGCCTTAAAGGCTTCCAGACAATATGCCGAATCCCTGCTTTCCAAATATATGCTGAAAAATGATAAGGAAAAGGTGAAAGCGGTCACGCAAAACCTTACAAACGGTTATTTTTCGCACGGTTATCCGATAGGCCGGGCCGAAGCCAAAGAGATGGGCATTTGCGTAACTGAGGCTACAGGAGAACTGTGGGAATTAATCTGGGAATTATATCTTGTCTATCAAGCCATGTTTTCTGGCGAAAATGCTTGTAATTTTTCTCTTTCTACGATAGGATGATGTAGGGTAAAGAAATTGGTTTTTTGTAGAGTTCATGATATAGTAATATGAAAAGGAGGGTGACAGAAGTGCAACCTATTTTTGGAATGATTGCTCCCATGACATTAGTCATCGTTTTAGTCGTTGTGTTGATCATTTTTGGCCCGGGGAAACTTCCTGAATTGGGTAAAGCTATGGGCAAAGGCATTAAAGAGTTTAAGTCTGCGACCGATGATCTGGAAGACAGCGTCAAAGGAACCAAGGATTCGTCTGAAGAGAAGAAAGAAGGATAAGAGTCCATCTAACCATCATATGATCCATATAGAAATGTTTAGGACGTTACCGCGTTGCTATAGCTGGCAAGGAGCGGCAACGTCCTTAAATTATTCCTGAATTATATGATTCTAAGATTATTTTCATTTAGCAGCTTGGCACAATATTCGATAATTTCGCGGCGTCGGACGATCCCAATAAAAATTCCCTGATCGTCAATCACGGGAACAAAATTCTGCTGGATCGCCCTGGAAATAAGATCATTGATCTGAGCATTGATCGAAACGGCTGCATTCTGGGTGCGTTGTTCAATCTCATCAAGGTGTATTTTTTCCGTGTTGCTGAACGTCAGATCAGGGGTATTTTTCAGCTTCCAGAGGAGGTCGCCCTCTGTTACAGTTCCCGCGTAATGCCCTTTGGAATCCACCAAAGGGATTGCTGCATATCCGTGGTACTCCATACGCTCAAGCGCCTGACGCATCGTAGCATTTTTTTTAAGAAAGATAACATCTTTTTTCGGGATAAGAAAGAATGCAACATTCTTCATAGCAAAACCTCTGACACTTTTATTATGATGACCGTTTATTTAAATTATTCCATAGAAACTGCGGAATTCCTTCCCGGTTCCAAAAGCTTTTTGACGGTAGATTAAGTATCGCGGCTTAGGGGAACAAAGGGACGTATTATTTATTTCCAATCAAAAAGGGGGACAAAAGATACGTTCCTTTGTCCCTCTTTTATTAGTTTTGCCAATTTCTTAGAAGATTACACCCAGAGCAATAAGGATAAGAATCGCAATCGCGATAATACCTACACCTGCACCGCCATATATCGGAGCCACCGGGGCAACCGGAGCCACCGGGGCAGTTCTGCAGCAGCATCCATAATTATACATCTATTTTCACCTCTTTTACAGTCAGATCAAATAATAAGATTTTAGATCCTTAGAACAAAATACCCATCGCAATCAAGAGCAGAATAATCACTGTTACAATAGCAATTCCGCAGAAATTAGGCGTACAGCAACAACCACCAACTGCGCCTTCTGTAACAACACCACCGGCAACTGCACCTTCGTAAGCCATAATCGCAAGACACCCCCTGTATAATTGGTATGAATTGGTACTTGATGCAATATATGTAAAGGTACTTGCAATGGTGTATTTTCTAACAGTCAAAAATAATCGAATAAAATAATAGAAGCTCCCGCGTCCGGGAGCTTCTTGCGCAAAGTCCAAAGACAACTGCGGCTAGATTTTATACCTAGACATCAATTATCTAGAGACTCTTCAATAAAAAATTAACATGGAAAAGCTTTAAAGTCAACGATTATAAACAAAAATCTAGTAGTTAAGTTTTGGTTATTTTGATTCAACGAACGGAATAAACACAGCCGCAATATTTTTGCCGGTAGAAATTTTGGGATCGGGCGATCTCCATCGTCTTTTTATAGCCATCCTGTTTCTTGAAATTTCTGGCCAGGAATTTGAGGCAGTTTTCATCAGCAATCTTTTGACCTATCTCCAGAATGTGTTGGCTGCTTTTATGAGAGCTGATGGTCAGAGTGGTTGTAAAGATGCTAATATTATTTCTCGAAGCATACGCGGCCGTTTTTTGAAGTCTCAGAGCAAAACAGCGGTCACAGCGGAGTCCTTTCTCCGGTTCATTCTCCAAACCTTTCACTTGTGCCAGCCACTGCCGGGGGTCATAAGGATCCTCAATAAAAGATATGTTTTGGGCAGCGGCATATTTCTGCAGTTCACTACTCCGGAGCACGTATTCTTCCTCCGGATGAATGTTAGGATTGCAATAGTAGATGACCGGAGTAAAATCCGCAGAAAGCTGCTCCAGGACATAACCTGCACAGGTGGCGCAGCAGGCATGAATCAAGATCTTTTCTTTGGACATCGTTTCAACCTCCCAATCATGATGCTAAAACATATTTCTAGGGGAATAAGTCTTACTGGCAAAATTATAGGCCTGCTGCAGCCTGAATGCAAGATGGGAAAGTTGTTTAAAATAACTGTAGGACAATGAAGGAGGTAAATTTGATGAAAAAAATATAGTCAATCGGAATGTTATCATCCCTGTTCTAGGGTCGTTATTTTTGTTGTGTGGCCCTGGACAAGTCTTTGCTCAATCGACCCAGTATAGCGTTCAGGCCGGAGACAGTATGTGGAAAATTGCAGTACGGTATGAAATTGGATTAAGCGAATTAGCCCAGGCCAACCCGCAAATCCAAAATCTGAGACTGATCTACCCCGGACAGAAGGTTTTTATCCCGAATATTGACAGTATTAAAGCCCTGGAGACGGAAGTAATCCGGCTTGTCAATGTTGAACGGTCTAAAAAAGGATTGCAGCAACTGAAACAAAATTGGGAAGTATGCAGGGTCGCAAGATACAAATCACAAGATATGATCGACAAAGGATACTTTGCCCACGAGTCTCCGACCTACGGGTCTCCTTTTAAAATGATGGAGTCTTTTGGCATCAGATTTTCAGCTGCGGCGGAGAATATCGCTTATGGTCAGCAAACACCGCAGGAAGTCATGAACAGCTGGATGAATTCTGCCGGCCATCGCAGTAATATCCTAAGCCCGTCCTATCTGGAAATAGGTGTTGGAGCTGCGAAGGATAGTGAAGGCAATATTCACTGGACCCAAATGTTTATAAAGCCGCTGTAATAAGCATTGTCGGATATGTACTTTCTTAAAAATGCGGACATGGTAGCCTTTAATAAAATGCTGGTTCATCGTTTAGGACTGTGATAGACTAGTACTGTTGTTAGTCCCAGTTACATATCCGGTGACAAGGGACGATATTCAGCTGAAGGATGATTTGATGACAGTGCAGGGAATTACCGCGGAAAAAAATGATAACCGGATCATTTGGCTGGATGTGATGAAAGGAATCGGAATACTGAGCGTCGTCTGGGGACATGCCGGTCATCCGTATTCTTTTTTGATGTTCTTCTTTCATATGCCTTTGTTTTTCTTTATCAGCGGCTATCTGTATCGATCTGCCGGGGCTGGGACACCATTGCAATATCTCGTCCGGCGGTCAAAACAGCTTCTGGTTCCTTATGTATTCTATATAGTTCTGATTACGGTATTCCTGGCCGTTTTAAGTGCACTTAAAGGCCAATCGGCCGATATCAACTGGACAGCCTTGGTTCTGGGTGGAAGCAAGCTGGAAGGCGCTTACGGAACCTTCTGGTTTGTGACCTGCTTATTCTTTGTCCAGATATTCTTTGACTTCGTCATCCGGAAGATTCGTCCAAGGTGGCTTGTCGTGCTGGTGATTGCAGCATGTTTTGTTTTTGCCTTCTGGGAATCACGCTTTCACCAAGATTTCTTTGTTCCCTGGAATATGGATGTAGCCTTTTTTGGAATCGTTTTCTATGCGCTGGGTTTCCTTTTTAAACAAAAAAAATGGCTGGTAAATACCCAGCTAAACAAAATCATTCTTTTATTATCAGCAGTCTTTCTTGTCCTGTTCTTATACGCCTATTTTCAGGATTACCTGAGGTTTGGTCTGGACTTTAAGCACCGTCAGTATTACTTTTTCGGTACGAACATCCTTGTGCCGATGGCTGCAATTCTGTTGATCTCCGGCCTAAGCAGGAGGCTCGCCAATTGGACGTTTTGCAGAAGGGTATTAAGTTCCCTGGGCCAAAGCTCAATGGCAATCATGTTTCTTCATTTGTTTGTGAATTCAGTAATAGGTGGTTTTATTACGATTAGTCCTTGGCGTTTTCTTATTATCGGAATATTATTCCCTTGGCTGTGGTTTGAATTTGCTTCGCGGATACCTGGTCTGCGCTTTCTGGCCTTGGGAATAAATCCTAAAAGACCGGCCATTGGTATTGGAATCTCAGGCAAATTTGATAGAAGCATCTGAGAAACTGCAATAACATTGTTGTTTATGACTATTCCTGATTGATCTTCTTTAGAAGCCAGGCCATATTTTTGCCAAGTGTCTGAAATGTCCGGATGCCTTCCTCATCCTGCTGGACATCCCCAGGTTTATGGGCAAGTGTCATATTCCAGTAGCTGGAACCTACGGTGATCATTTCGGTGATGCCAAAGAATAGATTGATCGAAGAAAAAACGAAATTTGTACCGGCTCTCCGGGCAGCCACAACGGTGGCACCAACTTTTCTGGTCAATAAACGGCCATTGGCCCCGTTAACGATGCCGCAGCGGTCAATAAAGGCTTTGACTTCGGGGGTCATATTGCTGAAATAGCTTGGGGAACCGATCAGAATGCCGTCAGCTTCAAAGACTCTTTGTAGAATCGGATTCAATTCGTCGTCATGACCCGGGCAGCTCCTGTCTGCGCTTTGAGCGCATTTTCCGCAGACCTTACAGCCGAAAATCGGTTTTCCGCCTAATTGCAGCAGTTCGGTCTGAATGCCCTCCTTTTCTAATTCCTGAAGAACGATTTTAAGACTTTGAGCCGTATTTCCATTGGGTTTTGGGCTCCCATTAAGTGCAACAACCAACATGGCATGTTCCTCCTGATTTTGGGTGTTTTTTTGATTATTCAGATACTTTTTATGTAATATAATTGTAATGAATAATTCAAGATCAACAGTCGTGTTTCCTGCAGCGGATTTTAGAGACGATCAGTACCTGGGGGAAACCCGCTAAAGCTATAATGCTGATGGTAGCGGGGACATTAAGAATCTTTGTCTGACACTACTTTTGTTTAAGAATTGAAAATGTATCTCATTTTGTATATAATGGCAGTTAGCGCTTTGGGTCTTGTACAATCAAAACCGGCTGGAACTTATATTCGCGGAACTGCAGCCCGGAGGGACTATAATATTCTAGCATATTCGAAAGGAACGAAAAAAGTGAAGATTTTACGTTACATGCTCATATTTGTACCGATCACTTTTGTAGGTGAATTTCTGCACTGGACACCAACCCTGATGTTTGTCTTGACAGCACTCGCCATTATCCCTTTGGCTGCGCTGATGGGCGAAGCGACAGAGGAAATTTCCTTCTATTCAGGGCCCAAGATAGGCGGGTTTCTGAATGCAACGTTTGGCAATGCAACAGAACTGATTATTTCTTTCTTTGCGTTAAAAGCAGGCCTTTTTGAGGTTGTCAAAGCATCCATTGCCGGATCGGTCATCGGTAATATTTTACTCGTGCTGGGTGCCAGCATGCTCTTGGGCGGAATCAAATACAAGTCCCAGCATTTTAACCAAAAGGTTATTGACAACAGTGCCAGCATGCTGTTATTTGCAGTTATTGGTTTAACGATTCCGGCTATTTTCATGCATACTCTGGATCCGGCACTCCTGAGTACACGTTATGAGGGACTCAGTGTCATTGTCGCAGTCATCATGATTCTCATCTACATTTTGAGCTTAGTCTTTTCTTTTTACACACACAAAGATATTTATTCGGTCGACCACTCCCAGGAAAGCTCTCCAAAGTGGTCCATCAAAAAAGCAATTGCCGTTTTGGTCGGAGCCACTGTGCTGATCGGACTGGAGAGCGAGTTCCTGGTCAGTGCTGTTGAGCCAATGTCGGAAGCGATCGGGCTAAGCGAATTTTTCGTCGGTATTATCCTTATTCCGATCATTGGTAATGCTGCTGAACACAGCACGGCGATTGTCATGGCACTGAAAAATAAAATGGATGTCGCTGTTGAGATTGCAATCGGGTCAAGCCTGCAGATCATCTTGTTTGTTACGCCTGTATTGATTTTCCTGAGTTTGCTGTTTACACCGATGAGTATTGTTTTTAATGAATTTGAACTTGTAGCCCTTGTCTTTTCGGTTCTGATTGCCAACAGGGTAGCGACAGATGGCGAATCAAACTGGATGGAAGGGGTTCAGCTGCTAGCAGTATATTTGATTATTGCTGTGGCGTTCTTTGTTTTGTAGAATCCAGCTTCTTGATCTTATGGATTTAGTTTGCAGATTCTGTGGGGGTACGTAATGTGCCCTCATTTTTTGTGGGCTTATACTGCTTAAGTGCTTAAGTGCGTGCTAAAAGCCTTTTGGGCTTGTCTGCGTGCCACAATACCACTTTCGGCCGTTGCGTCCTCCTTGACGCAAAAGGCCGTGCTACGCAATCCTTGCTCCGCTTATCGTGGAACTGTGCCACGCAGACTAATTGACAGTTAATTGGGGCTTGTCTGCATGAAGAACTTGTACTCCATATATATTTTCACAATGAAATCTTGTGTCATCGTAAGAATAATTCAAAATTAAAAAATTCAGACATTGACAATAAGCGTTAACGAGTTAAAGGTGATTCGTATATTTCATCCTCGTCTGATATTGTATCAGGGAATAAAATAATGCTATGATAAAGCTGATTCCGGAAGGGGAGGGGTAGCTATGAAACGGTTTGGTTTCTATTTAATAATTTTGACTTTGGGACTGGGAATTTTGACGGCTGGCTGTGCAAACAACGATCAAATGAATGGTACGAATCAGGAAACAAACCAGACAGGTCAGACGAACGGCTCAAACGGATCAAACGAGGCAAACGAAGACAACAATCCGGTGATCTATCGGAACACGGTGTATGGCTTTGATTTTACGTTGCCGGACAGTTGGAAGGGCTACTCAATTGTAACTGAGCAATGGGAAGGTATTGCTGTGGATGGTCCGCAAAGCGGTCAAGTGATTGAAATGGGTCAGCTCATTCGGATTCGTCATCCACTATGGACTTCGGAGCAGCCTCGTCAGGATATTCCGATTATGATATTTACACTGGACCAATGGACAGACTTACTGAATGAAAAATTCAGTGTTGGTGCGGCACCAATGCCGCCAAGCGAGCTTGGCCGAAATTCCAGATATGTATTGGCGCTTCCTGCACGTTACAACTATGCTTTCCCCGAAGGATTTGAAGAAGTGGAGGATATTCTCGCAAACAGTCCTTTGGAAGCAGCTGAAAACTTTAAGTAGGGAATGGCGGATTTCTTGCTTGAATTTTTTGGGAGGGTATCATGAAAATTGTTGTCGCACCTGACTCTTATAAAGGCAGTATGAACGCGCTAAGTGCTGCCAGGGCAATCGAAAGAGGCATTCGGAACGTTGAACGGGATATTGCTGTAAAATTGATCCCGATGGCTGATGGCGGCGAAGGTACCGTAGAGGCGATGATTGCGGCTTTGGGTGGTGAGATCATACCTGCCAGGGTAAAAGGGCCTCTGGGTAAAACGACGGATGCTTTTTTTGGTTTGTTAGAAGACCAAACAACAGCTGTGATTGAACTGGCAGCGGCGGCAGGCTTAAATTTAATTCCTGCAAAGCTTAGAAACCCTCTGCTGACGACATCCTATGGTGTTGGAGAGCTAATAAAGCATGCCTTGGACACTGGAGCTAAAAAGTTAATTCTGGGTATCGGCGGGAGCGGCACGAATGACGGAGGAGCCGGAATGGCCACGGCCTTAGGGGTAAGACTCCTGGACCGGCATGGTCAGGAAATCCGTTTTGGAGGCGGCTATCTGACTGAAATAACGGATATAGATTTTTCTGGCTTTGACCCCAGACTGAACGATATGGAAATAATGGCTGCATGTGACGTGACCAATCCGCTATGCGGACCGCAGGGGGCCTCGGCAGTCTATGGCCCGCAAAAAGGAGCAACACCGAAGATGGTTGCCCTATTGGACAAGAATCTCCGGCATTATGCTGAAATCATTCAGAAAAGCACCGGCCTTCAGGTGCGGGATATGCCCGGTGCCGGAGCTGCAGGAGGCGTTGGAGCGGCTCTGATTGCTTTTCTGAAGGCGGATATGCAACCCGGTGCGCAGCTCATAATGAGGGCGGCAGATATGGACAAAGTTCTGACCGATGCGGATTTAGTCATAACAGGTGAGGGTTTGACCGATTACCAGACGCTCTTCGGCAAAGTGCCGCTGGCCGTAGCTGAAAAAGCTGTAAAACATCAAGTCCCAGTCGTCTGTTTGTCCGGCGGGCTGACGGAAGATGCCCAACAGCTTTACAAACATGGTTTTTCCGGTGTATTTAGCATTGCGGAAGGACCTGTTAGCCTAGCAGACGCAATCCTGAATGCGGAAGCGCTGCTGGAGAGGGCTGCTGAAAGGATCCTGCGTCTCTACCTGGCTGGACGATCATTCCAGCATGGAGGGTCATACTCAAAAGATCATTAACGCTCAAAATCGTATAGGGAGGACACTATGAAGATCGTCGTTTTGGATGGATATACGCTTAATCCCGGAGATATATCATGGAGCGGGCTGGAAAGGCTTGGGGAGCTTACCGTCTATGACCGCACCGCCTATCATGCCGGCAATGAAGATTTGATCATGGAAAGGATCGACAGGGCGGAGATTATCTTTACCAATAAAACACCTTTATCCAGAACAGTGCTGGATAACGCACCTGATTTAAAATTTATCGGGGTTCTCGCAACGGGCTATAATATTGTCGATGTTGAGGCAGCCAAAGAAAGAGGAATTGTCGTAACGAATATTCCGGCCTACGGGACGAATTTTGTCGCTCAGATGGCAATTGCGCTGCTACTTGAAATGTGCTGCCATGTCTGGCCGCACAGCGAATCGGTTCGGAGAGGAGAATGGTCCGGCAATCCGGACTGGTGTTACTGGAACTACCCGCTCATAGAACTGGCGGGAAAGACCATGGGAATCATCGGTCACGGCAGAATTGGCCAGGCAACTGGAAGAATAGCTCAGGCTTTGGGGATGAGGATCCTGGCTGTTGACAGTAATCCCGATCCGTCCTTGGAAAGCGCTGATATGAAATATGCCGATATGGATACACTACTTGCTGAATCCGACGCAATTATGCTGCACTGCCCGTTGTTTGAAAATACCAAAGGAATCATCAACAAGCAGAGTATTGCTAAAATGAAACCCGGTGTGATGATCGTAAACAATGCAAGAGGACCTTTAATCGTTGAGGAAGATTTAGCCGAGGCCCTGAACAGCGGAAAGGTTGCCGGAGCCGCGTTGGATGTTGTGTCGACAGAACCGATTCAAATGGATAATCCGCTGCTTCAGGCCAAAAACTGTATCATTACACCGCATATTTCCTGGGCCTCGCTGGAGGCAAGAATCCGGCTGATGGATCTGGCTGTGCGCAATCTGGAACAGTTTCTGGCAGGGTTTCCCGAAAATGTGGTCAGTTGAACCACATACAATTGAATCGTATAGTAACGATGTAAACTTTTTCTTTTCATTTTTCTGTTCCATTTTAACCCGGCTCTGGTCGGGTTGTTTTTATAACGTTTATAATAAGCAAAAAAGATTTAAAGAAAAAGATTTTACATTTTACTGGAAAATTAATGACAAACTTAATTAATTCCTTTATTATGTAAGATATGTAAAATATTCTATAGTTTAAGGTGGATACATACTTTGTCAACCTTACTTCCGGGCTAAGTAGCATTGAATACTATCCTGCCAGACTCGTATCCAATGTTCATTATTTAATTATCTTTTGGGTAGGCCTAATCTATGTTACAAGAATTATCGGATATGCAGCAAAAATAAATAAGGTACCAACTCCATGGTTTGTTAAAGCATTGAAAGGAATTGGTTCTAATAACGAAAAAGGGAAAAAGGGAAATAAAGAGTTATAATCTTTTTATAAATGGATATTTATTTTTTGGCAAATCAAAAAAACCACTAAAATAGTGGTTTTTTTAGTGCCCGCATGAATAGCGGATTTTTAGACGAATTTTGGTGCGGCCGAGAGGACTTGAACCTCCACGAGCGTAAGCCCACTAGTACCTGAAACTAGCGCGTCTGCCAGTTCCGCCACGGCCGCATCGACAGATTACATTATATTTGATGGTTCTATGCTTTGTCAACACAAAAGCGTAAAATACGTAATTGTTCGTTTTTCTGAAACCATTAGTTATAATTAAATCCCCCTGAGTGACTATTTTGTACTGAAAAGATGATTTAGCTTAATGTTAGTTATATCTTTTTATAGACCGAATAAGTGAATTAAGCATATAATGCATTACATATATTACCAACGGCTTAGAAAGGAGTGTTAAAAAATGTTTTTCTTTCCATTATTTGCTGGATTTGCGCTTGGAAGGTTATGGTCTCGTAACTACTATTGGTAAAATTTCTTATAAAGGGGCTAAGAGGTTAATTCCCTTAGCCATAAACATATAATGAATTAACCGTGAAACTTAATGGAACTTACGGTGCATATGGAGGTAGTTTTGCTATAACCAAAGAAAAGAGGGGCATTCAAACCCCACTTTTCTTATTTTATTAAAATTTTTTAGAATTTAGAAGATAACTCCTAAAGCAATTAAAATTAATATTGCAATGGCAATGATCCCGACTCCAGCTCCACCATAAATAGGAGCTACGGGAGCAACCGGAGCTACAGGTGCCATAGGTCTGCAACAACATCCACCGCCGTATCTAAACATAATATTCTCCTCCTTTCAAAATTGTTTTAAATTAGAAAACAATACCCAAAGCGATTAACAGAAGAATAATTACAACAATGATTGCAATACCACAACCACAACCACCGAGACCTCCTACTGCGCCCCCAACTACTCCATCATAAGCCATTTTTAAATGCCCCCTTTCCTCATAAAGAATAAACAGCTAGAGAATATAGCTCATAAGAATATCATAAGAACTTTATAGGCCAACCGATCTAATTTTATTTAGAGCCATTAACGTGTAAGTTAAATAAGTTATTCTCTAGTGTCCTTACACTATATGAGACACGACTAAGAAATGGTACTATATGGAAAAAAGGATAATAACTGCTAAAATGTTAGGGGCATATACGTTTGGAGTTTTACTAGGATTTTTATTAAGGAACTTAAATAGGCTGAGTAACTGGTATTAGTTTCTTTATCAATAAAAAAATGAATTTTTGATCATAGAAAACATGTGTATCGCGTGATGGGATAAAGCTTTTTTTCGAGCCTTGCTTTTCATTATGGTTTTTGTTATCCTTTTCCATTGGGGGCATTTTGTTTTTTTCAGATAGTAATAGGCAGGAATATATAGATTAATAGAGAAAGTAACTTAGGTTTGGGCTAACCTTTGAAATTTGAGATATTGAAGAAATGTGGAAGGTGATTTATGTTGAAGGGTTTTATGAAATCGTTGTTTGAATGGGTCGTCATCGTTGCAATTGCTTTTGTTCTCTCTTTGGTGATCCGAAATTATTTGATTGATACCCGAATCGTCCCGACCGGCTCGATGCTGCCTACGATTCAGCTTCAGGATCGTTTAATCGTGGATCGGTTCTTTTATAAATGCGGTGATATCAAGCGCGGAGATGTTATTGTTTTTGAAGCTCCCGAGTCTATGATGAAGGATGAGGATCTCGTCAAAAGAGTCATCGGCTTGCCCGGAGAAAAGCTTGAAGTCAAAAATGGAAAAGTCTATATTAATGACAAGGTTCTAGATGAGCCTTATGTTGAATATCCCGCTGATTATGAATATGGGCCTGAAAATGTGCCGGAGGATTCCTATTTCATGATGGGGGATAACCGTCCTGCCAGTTACGATAGCCATCGTTGGGGCGCCTTGCCCAAGGAGAAGATATTGGGAAGGGTCTGGATCAGGTACTGGCCTTTAGACAGTTTGGGACCCCTGACCAAATTGCCTGAAGATTATTTGAAGTAGGATCAAACCGCAAAAACGATAACGCCAATAATAATATGGATATGCGAGGGATGCCCGATGGATCCAGTCTTCCTTTATGTCATCAGCGCAGTCATGGTCGGGATCATTCTCGGATTTGGGACAGGATTCAGTATCCGTGGAGGCCAAGCCAGGGGACTACTGGAAAAAGCCCGGGCGCTTGAACAGGAGAATGAAAGGCTGCATGCGGAACTGAATCAGGAATATGAAAGAAGAATGCAAAATTCCGCTGTTATTTCTGAACTGCGTACCCGGCTTGAGATGGAGCAGACAGCGTATGAAGAGAAATTAACGCTTCTCAGTCATGCAAGGGAGGAGCTCAGTAATGGCTTCAGGGCCTTATCCGCTGAAGCACTTAAAAATAACAATCAGTCCTTTCTCGAATTGGCAAAAGTTGTGCTTGAGAAGACCCAGGTCCAGGCTTCGGCTGATCTGGAAAAAAGGCAGACTTCTATCGATGAACTCGTAAAGCCTTTGCGGGAGTCGCTTGACAAAGTTGATCTGAAGATTAATGAACTGGAACAAAAAAGAGCAGGGGCTTATGAAGGGCTGCTTAAGCAAGTCGAAAATATGGCGTTCGGTCAGGAAAAGCTACAGCGGGAGACCTTGAAGCTGACTTCTGCTTTGAAATCGCCGACTGTCAGAGGCCGCTGGGGAGAAATCCAGCTGCAGCGGGTTGTAGAACTGGCTGGCATGGTGGAGTACTGTGATTTTTACCAGCAGGAGGAAGTCAGCGGGGAGTCCGGCAGGCAGCGCCCGGATATGATTATTAGGCTTCCGGGGAATAAAACGATCGTCGTCGATTCCAAGGCTCCGCTCGCGGATTATCTCGAAGCTGTGGAAGCACTCGATGAAGAC
Organism: Dehalobacter sp. TBBPA1; assembly: GCF_040931655.1. Classification (NCBI taxonomy): domain Bacteria; kingdom Bacillati; phylum Bacillota; class Clostridia; order Eubacteriales; family Desulfitobacteriaceae; genus Dehalobacter; species Dehalobacter sp. TBBPA1. The sequence continues at coordinate 1,196,788 of NZ_CP162385.1, forward strand.
CAGAAGAGAACAAAGTTGTCGGGTCATGCCCGGCAGGTAAAAAATCATATTACCAAACTTGCCGCGAAATCTTACTGGAACCAGTTCGATTTTACGCCGGAATTTGTTGTCATGTTTCTGCCGGGTGAAACCTTTTTCAGTGCCGCGCTGCAGTCAGATCCGGAACTCATCGAATACGGCGCCGGGCAAAGGGTTATCCTGGCGACCCCGACAACGCTGATCGCGCTGCTTAAAGCCGTGGCTTACGGCTGGAGCCAGGAACAGATCAACGAAAATGCCCGCCATATCAGCGAGCTCGGTAAACAGCTCTATGACAGGATCAGCGTTTTGACCGAGCATTTGTTGGACATCCGCAAAGGACTCGCTCAGGCCACTCAGGCTTACAATCGGGCCGTTGGCTCCTATGAAAACCGGGTACTCGTGACCGCCAGGAAATTCAAAGAGCTCGGGGTTGCCGGAGATAATGAGATCGGTGAGATGGAGATCCTCGAGACCGGGCTTCGGGAGATTGCGGCAGGAGATAATTAATATTTTAGGAAAGTCTGAATGCCGGACTTCCCAGTCGAATGCTACGTGATTTAAAAAAGATGTATGATTGCATCTTTTTTTTGATTCCAAGCAAAGAAATGTCTTCATGGGTCTTAAGAAAACTAAAAATCTTTACGATAATAATAAGGAAGTCTAATATCCATGGAGGGATGAAGATGAAGGTTTTAAGTTCAGCTGTTGATCTTTATTCGGACTACAAGCTGAAACAGCAAAAGACCGTCAATGAAAGGCTGAAAGCCTGGGTTGACGGACAGGGCACGGATGCAAACGATGAAACAGAGCCAACTGCGGATTCGCTGACACTTTCGGGTGACGCTTTGGCTAAATTACAGGAGAATCCCGCAGTGAGCAGCTCAGAAACAACTGCTGAGTCAGAAGATGAATTTTTTGAACTCAGCCCTAGGGAGAAAGAAATTATCTCCCTGTTAGAAAAATTCCTTTCCAAACTGTCCGGGAAAAAGGTAACGATTGATGTACCGAACAAACTAACTCTTTCAGGTTCGGGTAACAGTGATTTTGGTCACCTAATGGCAGCAAAGAACGACGGCAACAATAATGGGAACGGCAGTCAGAAGGTTGGCTGGGGCGTTAATTACCACTATGAAGAGTCCTATACAGAAAAAGAATCCATGAACTTTTCAGCCCAGGGCACAATTCTTACCGAAGATGGCAGTGAAATAAAATTTAAGCTGAATATCGCTACAAGCCGCGAGTATACAGCCTATCAGCGTATCGATATCAAAGCTGGAGATGCTTTGATCGATCCGTTAGTGATTAATTACGGTGCAGGCGGCGCAAGCCTGTCAGGATTTAAAACGGATTTTGACCTTAATGCCGACGGAACGCAGGACACGATGTCTTTCCTGGCTGAAGGCAGCGGGTTCCTTGCTTTGGATGAGAACAGCGATGGAGTCATCAATGACGGCAGCGAGCTCTTTGGACCGACAAGCGGAGATGGTTTCGGGGAGTTAGCCGCGTATGATAACGATCAAAACGGCTGGATCGATGAAAACGATTCCATCTACAAAGAACTTAGCCTTTGGATTAAGGATGCCACCGGCAACGACCAGCTACTAGCCTTAAGTCAGGTTGGAATTGGCGCAATCTATTTAGGAAATGTCGATTCGCTATTTTCACTGAAAGATACGGATAATCATTTAGACGCTCAGATCAAGGAAACTGGCATATTTCTAAAAGAGAACGGAGAAGCAGGGACGGTCCAGCACGTAGACTTTGCGGTATAGCGAGAGGATAAGCTAATACAAAGGGACGAATTTTTTTATTCCCTCAATTAAATAATGGGGATAAAGATTCGTCCCTTTCATTTCGCGGTTGTCTTAATCTAAAGGGAGTTCAGAAATTGTTCCAGCTCTTCAATATTCGCTACAGAAAATGCACCGGTACAATACTCCTGGTATTTCCTCATCAGACAGTCGCCCTTGTCCCACTGGTCCTTGCTTAGGGGATTCAGCCAGTACAAGGCTGCGGCTTTTTCTTTGATCTGGGCCAGGACGTCGCTGCCGTCCAGCCTGTTCCGGTTGTTTTTGCCGTCCCCTAAAATCAGTACCGTGGTTTTCTTCGGCAGGAAAGGCAGATAGCGGTCGGCAAACTGCAGCAGCACACTACCATAATGGGAGTAGCCTGTGCGGTTATAGCCACTAACTTTGCGCAAATTGCTAAGTGAGCCTGTCCAGTCCTGCTCCTGGAAATAATCTGTCGCTTCCACGAGCTGATCGACGAACAGAAATGAGCGGACGTTGGCATAGCGCTGCTGCGTCGCAAAGACAAACATCAGCATGAAGTAAATAAATTTGCTAACGGAATTGGACATGTCACAGAGCAGCCAGAGGTCGGGTTTCGATTGTTTTCGCTGCATTTTTATCAGGTTCAGCGGGATTCCGCAGGTTTTCAGGGAATGTTTGATGCTACGATTCAGATTGATAGTGCCGCTTGGACCTACTTTGCGGCGCCTTCCTTTGCGGACGGCCAGTTTTCGGCCTATCTTCTGGATTTCCTGCGACATTTGAGTGATCTGCGCGTCGTCGCAGTCCAGAAACGAAACCGTTCGTGGATTTCGTTTTTTCATTTCCTGGATCAAATGCTCCGAACTCATATTTCTAGCCAGCTGGCGTTCAATTTCATCTTTGAGTAAATGGTTCCATTCTTCAAGGGCTGCCCGTGCCGCCTGGTATTCCGCTTCAGATAGTTCATTCTGTTGGTAAGCCTTTTCAATATGGCTGGCTGCTTCATTCCAACCACTCTGGGTCCGGAAAGCAGCCAGGCCTTTTTCGCGATCCTCGATGCTGAGTTCAAGATTCAGGTTCAAGCCCTGCAGGACAGCATAAATCAGATCGATTTCATTGTTCAGCACGGCCCCAATCAAGAGCTCTAGCGGGACAGTTTTGCCGGCACTTCCTCCGTGGCCTTCTTCCTGGGAAAAGCGGCCCCGGCTTTTTAGAATGCCCAGATGGTCCGACGACATTTCCAAATCAGGGCCAAAATATAACTCGATCAGCCATAAAGCATAATCAGGGCCCCAAGGAGATTTGATCAGCGTCGTATTAATGAGGTGATAAAAAGTATATTTATCCATTTTATCAAGATCGAGCATTTTCAGCAGCCGGATGCAGTCAGATATTTCACGTGAATTTACGTTAATGCCGGATTTTCTAAGCAGTCCGGCAATTTTAAGAATGAAGTATTCCATCAAACCAATCCTTTTGGTTCACTTTTTCCAGGACATGCTGGCAGTCATCCTGGTATTTGAAAAGGATGTTCAGCGCGCTGGAAGCGACTTCCGCCGTTAGTTCTTCGATCTGCAGCTGTTCCAGGATGTTGACCCAATCGATCACTTCGCTGATGCTGGGGTGTTTTTTGAGCTTCTCGAGCCGCAATTTGCGGATGAAAGTAACCGCCTGTTTACCAAGGCTCTCCTTTAGATTCGGGAAGTGGATCTGAAGAATCTCAAGTTCTCTCTGCTCGTTCGGGTAATCAAGATGAAGGTACAGACATCTTCTTCTTAGCGCCTGGCTTAAGTTTCGCGTGCTGTTGCTGGTCAGCAGGACAGAAGGGATGCTCACAGCGGAAATCGTTCCAATCTCCGGTATTGAAATTTGCCAGTCCGACAGAATCTCCAGCAGAAAGCTTTCAAATTCCTCGTCACTTTTATCGATTTCATCGATCAACAAAACGGAAGGGGTTTCGCCTGTTATGGCCTTCAACAGAGGCCTTTTCAGCAAAAACTCATTTGTATAAATATTCTCGCTCGTATCAGACCACGCGTTGGTTCCCGGTCCTTTCGTCTGAATATAGAGCAGCTGTTTCTGGTAGTCCCATTCATAAAGAGCTTTGCCTTCATCGATGCCTTCATAGCACTGGAGGCGGATCAATTCTCGATTGAGGTACTGGCACCAGGCCTTGGCAAGCTCAGTTTTTCCGCCTCCGGCCGGACCTTCAATTAACAAGGGTTTATTCAGCAGCAAGGAATATTGCAGGATCATGGCGGTACTGTCATCGGCTATGTAGCCGTGTTGGCGTAATCCTTGCTTGATTTCATCTGCATTCATGGTATCCAGTTCCTTTCTCACTTAATATTATCATTATAATTTGAGTGTGAATTTTAGCAATGACTTTTTTAGCAATGGCTTCGATCATAAAAACTTGTTTTGGCTTTAGAAATTGATTATGATAGGAAAAGAAGATTTACAGTGAACTTAGAGAGGGTGAATTCGTGGAAAACATTGAAAATAAAACCATTGAGGAACTTGCCGAAGCCCGTCATTCAAAAAATACCTTTAAAGTACATGAGGGAGGTCTTTCTTTTGGTGAAAGGCTGGCGGATAAGCTTGCAGACTTCGCAGGCAGCTGGACCTTTATCATTATTTTTATTTCTGTCCTTTTATCCTGGATCGTGCTAAATACCATACTTCTATTCGGTCATGCATTTGACCAGTACCCTTTTATTCTGTTAAATCTTGTGCTATCCTGTATCGCTGCAATGCAAGCGCCGGTTATTATGATGAGTCAAAACAGGCAGGAGAACAGGGACCGACTAAGAGCAGAGCATGATTATGAGGTTAACCTGAAATCGGAGATCCTGATTGAGGAAGTACTGAAACGTTTAGATGTAATTGAAAAAAGACAGGAAGACATACTTCTGATGTTACAGCGGAAGTCGGAAATCACACAAAAAAATCCTGAAAATGTATACGAAATAAATCATCAGATTTAGCTGTTCTTTTGATTCGGGAACGAATACCGCGCTGCCAAATGGCAAGGAGCGGTATTATTTTTTACTTTGGATAAGCATAGCGATATCCGCTGGCACCGGAGCCCGGATTTGAAGAGGCTGCATATTTAAGGGATGCGTGAAACCATAGCTATAACAGTGCAGGGCTTGCCTTTGCATATATTTCATACTGCCGCCATACAAATCATCTCCCAAAAGGGGATGGCCGGCGGCCTGGGCGTGCACTCTGATCTGGTGCGTCCGACCGGTGACCAGGGTGAATTCCATCAGGGTATAGCCCAGGTAATGCTGCAGCGTTCGAAACAGCGTCAGCGCCGACTGTCCGTCCCGATGAACTTCCCGGACAATCTTGCTGCCCGGTTTAAGCCGGATCGGGAGGGGCCATTCACCCTGTTCCAAAGGAAAATTCCCTTCCACAATACCGAGATATTTCTTTTCAACTTTGTTTCTGATAGCAAGGGCGGCCAACTGCTGGTGGGCATAGCGGGATTTGGCGATCAGCACAACGCCGGACGTATTGCGATCGATCCGCGAGACTGGCCGAAAAGGTCTGGTTTCACCTTTGCTTTCCCAGTAACCGACCACCGCATTGGCGAGCGTTCCGGTCCGATACCTCGAGTTGGGGTGGATGACTTGGCCGGGTGGTTTGTTGACCGCGAGGAAGATTTCGTCTTCAAAGAGAATCTCAATAGGCAGCGTTTCTCCGGAGACCGTTGCCGGCTCTTCTTCCAGGATATTCACGACAAGGATCTGTCCTGTTTTGCCGCGGGCAGTCAGATAGGTGAATTTGCCGTCAATCCAGACATTTTCGCCGACTTTCAGCTTTTGCAGCACCTTACGGGAAAAATGGAAGCGCCTTAGAAGTATGTCCTGGTATTTCCTGCCGTCATCTTCGGGCGTTAAAGTGTATGTGAATAATTTATTTGCATTCATGTTCTTCTCCTAATAGAATAAGCATTATCTGATAGACATATATTATGATTTAATAGAATAGTTTAGCAAGATGTTGCGTAAAGAAATAAAAAATATATTATAATAACTATAGTAAAAATTAACCAATATCGGTCAGTTTGATAAATCAAGCGGATTCCCGAGATTTATCCCTGAAGGCAAAACGAACAAGCAGAAAAGAGGTTAACTACAGCATGAATGATCAGAGAATAGACGTATTGGCCAAAAATTTAATCCATTATTCCATTGAGTTAAAGGAAGGCGAGCATATCCTGATTGAGCTATCGGGGCTGGAAATTCCTTTAGCCCGGGCGCTGGTCAGAGAGGCTTATGAAGCCGGCGCGCAGCCTTTTCTTAATATTACGCATCATACCCTGCAGCGTGAAATATTAAAAGGGCTTTCAGTCGAACAGGCTCAAAGCCAAGCAAAGTGGGAAGTCGCCAGAATGAAGGACATGCAGGCTTATATCGGAATACGCTCGGGAGAAAATATTAACGAGCTGGCCGATGTCCCTGCGGATAAAATGCAAATCTACATGAGCCATTACTCGAAACCACTCCATTCCGAGCAAAGAGTCAAGCATACCCGCTGGTGTGTACTTCGCTATCCGAATCCGTCGATGGCGCAGCTTGCTGAGATGAGCACGGAAGCTTTTGAAGATTTTTACTTTAAAGTCTGCAATTTGGATTATTCCAAAATGTCCAGAGCGATGGATCCACTGAAAGAACGGATGGAAAAGACAGACATCGTAAGGATTACAGGTCCCGGAACGGATCTTTCGTTTTCAATCAAGGGGCTGCCAGCGATCAAATGCGACGGTAAGATGAATATCCCCGACGGGGAGCTTTTCACAGCGCCGGTCCGAGATTCGGTCAACGGCATCATCACCTATAACACCCCGGCTGTTTATCAGGGATTTACGTATGAATCCATCGTACTGGAATTCAAAGACGGCAAAATTATCAAGGCTTCAGCCAACGATACCGAAAGAATTAATAAAATTCTCGATACCGATGAAGGTGCGAGGTATATCGGTGAGTTTTCGTTCGGCTTTAACCCGTACATTCAGAAGGCGATGAAAGATACATTGTTTGATGAGAAGATCGATGGAAGTTTTCATTTCACCCCAGGTTCGGCCTATGACGAATGCGACAATGGCAACCAGTCCGCGGTTCATTGGGATCTGGTATGCATCCAGAGACCGGAATACGGCGGCGGAGAGGTCTATTTTGACGGGGAACTGATCAGGAAAGACGGCAGGTTTATGCCAGCGGAGCTGCAGGTCCTGAATCCTGAAAACCTCAGATAATGTATCTAGTACAACATTCTTAAATTCTTTACTCAAGTAATTTCATACAATCCTGATTACCCCATAGTAGGTCTGGGTGCCACAAGCTCCGACATCAAGCGGAGCATGGATGTGAAGCGCGGCTGTTAGACGGCGACGGATGGCCTAATGTCGCGATGCCATGGATGGCAAAGAGCGACTCGCTATGGAGGGTGCTATTTGCCGAAAGCGGAATTGTGGCCCCCAGGCTCCCATTACAAAATACGAACCAACCATACAACAGGAGCAAGAGGAGAGAAAAGCAATGAAGATCCTGAGCAGTATAAAAATATCGGATGATCTTTTGGAAAGACTGCTGGCAATTCGACCGGGTACTCAGATCGTTCAGGTGAGGGACTTTACAGAGGCAGACCCGGAAGCGGATGTACTGCTTACGTATGGCTGGGATATCAAAGAGGATACCATTAATCTGTATCCGAATCTCAAATGGATTCAAACCTTAAGCGCAGGGGTCGATATGCTGCCTCTGAACAGGCTTGTTTCGAGAGGCGTCATGCTGACGAATGTCAAAGGCGCCCATAAGATCCAGATGGCCGAGCACGTCATCTGGAGTATCCTGATGCTCTTAAGACAGGGCAATACATTTGTATCACAGCAGGAACAGAAGATATTCAGCGCAAAACCGAAAATTTCCGAAATGTACGGCAAATCGGTCTGCATCGTGGGGGCAGGTACCATTGGCAAAGAGATTGCCAAGCGGTGCGGGGCTTTTGGGATGACGGTTTATGGCGTATCACTTCATGGCGGTCAGGACCAGGCTTTTGAAAAGATCGTGCCTCTGAAGGAAATGCCCGGGATTCTGGCGGTCAGTGATGTTGTCGTTGTTGTCCTGCCGCTGACACCGGAAACGAAGGAACTTGTCAATGCAGACTTTATCCATCAGATGAAGGACAGAGCATTATTCATCAATGTGGCCAGAGGACAAGTCGTTGACGAGGATGCCCTGATCGAAGCACTTAAAAGTAAAAAGATAGCCGCGGCGGCGCTTGACGTATTCAGGAAAGAGCCGCTGCCGGAAGACAGCCCGTTCTGGGAACTGGATAATGTCTTCCTTACGCCGCATATCGGCGGTAGGACGGTTCAAACCTCTGAACGCATGTGGGAAGTGTTCCAGACAAATCTGGCCAAATATCCTGACTCCGGTCAAATGATCAATATTGTAGACTATAGGGCAGGGTATTAAAAAAACACGTGCTTGTATATAGAACGCTTAACTAAGTAGGAGCTTAGAATATTGAAACGCGAGAAACAGGCATAAAAGAGATCCGGAGGAGTCCTATGAATGACTTCCAGAAAAATGTTATCGAACGATTGTCCCGCCATACCCGCATCTGGATTGTAGGAGGAGCGGTACGTAACCAAGTCCTGGGATTGGAGTCTCCGGACATGGATTTGGTTTGCGAGCTGAGCCCTGAAGAAGTCCAAGATATTCTCCGTGAGCAAGGCTTCTCCGTTCAGATCATTGGCAGGCATTTCTCGACAGCCAGCATTTTTACGGAAGGTTCCAAAGTGGATGTCGTGCAGGCCGAAGAACTAGAGAAAGATGCCCAGCGCCGGGACTTTACCATTAATGCGATTTATCAGGATCCGGTGTCGGGGGAACTTTATGATCCGATGGAAGGCAGAAAGGATCTGGAAGCCAAAATTCTTAGAGCCTGCGGTAAGCCTGATGAACGGTTCCGGGAAGATCCTGTCCGTATTTTAAGGATGGTCAAATTCGCGGTGAAGTTCTCGTTGGAAATCGATCCCGATACCTGGGAGCAGGCAACGGACCATCTTTCTTTTCTGAGCAGCACATCCCGGGAAAGAATTACGGCGGAACTTGCCGGGATTCTTGTTTTGGCCGAGGCTGAAAAGGCCGTGCGGATGTTGGACAGAATCGGCTACTGGGATATGTATTTACCTGAGTTGGCCAGGCTGAAGGGGCTTGAACAGAATCAGTACCATTCCCTGGATGTCTGGGAACATACCATGGCCGTATTTCGGAATACCCCTGAAGATCTTTATCTGCGTCTGGCAGGCCTGTTTCATGATTCCGGCAAGTGGGAAGTAGCTAGCCGGGAATGCCATGTATCCGGGACGCTAAAGTTTGCCGACCAGAACTACTTGCTTGAGGGATTTAAAATCGTCGGGACAAGAGGACCCCGGGAACTGGAATATAAGCTGAAGTCTTTCATTGGAAAAAAGATTCGGATCCTTGGAGCAAGACTGGACCAATACCCGGAAATTGTGCAGTTTAAAAAGGTCATAGACGGTGAACCGGCTAATTTTGGTCTTATCTACGTCGAAAACGGCAAACGACATTTCCTGATGCATGAAGCGGCAAGCGCCAGGCTTCTGGCCGATGTCCTCAAACGCTATACGTTTTCGATGTTTTTTGACGGGGTCGGCAAAAAACAGGAACAAAGGCTTATAAAACTTGTTGAGAATCATATGCAGGCAACACTCGTATTCATGCCGGAGTTCAGAGGAGAAATTGCCAAGCGGCCTTTCAAGAACAGAGTGGCGGAGCTCGTTTGGAAAGTCTGTTGGGACGGCAGAAACTTTGAATTAAAGAACATCCATGATTTCTTGATTTTATGGAAAGCAGATTATCAGGCCGGAAAACTTCATACCACTACTCAGAACAATATTTTTGAAAGAATTTTTGCCGAATTGATTGCGGTGGCTTTGTGGCAGAAAGAAAACCTGATGCAGCTTGACTGGAAACTATTCCGGCAGTATGCGATGCAGCAGGGATTAAGCGGCTCGAGTCTCGGGACCTTTAAGGATCTTGTCCGCAAAAGAGCCATGGAAGAGATGAAGCCGGAATTAAATCATGCTTTTCTAAAAAAAGTATATTGGGAGTTTAAAAATCTGTAAAAGCAAGTTATAATGATTATAAATAAATTATTGTTATAAAAGGGAGCGTGGAGATATGAAATGGCGCTGTGTTGTTTGCGGCTACATACATGAAGGAGATAATCCTCCGGAAACCTGTCCGGTCTGCGGTGTTGATTCCAGCAACTTTGTCAGGGTGGAGGAGGAACCGAAGCAGGACGAAAACAGCAAGGACGATTCCGTCAAGAATGCCGAAGCTGCCATGACGAGTCCTGCTCAGACCGGATTAAGTCCCGAGGAGAAGATTGTTAAAGCGGTACAGTCCATTTCCTACGGTTTGTTTATTATTACGGCGGCCGCTAACGGCAAAGACAACGGGCAGGCAGCCAATACCTGTTTCCAGATTACTTCCGATCCCGTGCAGATTGCGATTGGTATTAATAAGAAAAACTACACGCATGAACTGATCATGCAAAGCGGCAAGTTCGGCATATCCGTTCTGGACCAGAACGGACATGACCTCGTCAGAAGATTTGGCTACAGGTCAGGCAGGGAGTTCGATAAATTTGACGGAATCAAAGCGCACCGCGGATCGTCCGGCATTTTGCTGCTTGATGAAGTGCTGACCACCATGGAGGCAGAAGTCGCGGATTCGATGGATACCGGCACGCATACCTTGTTTTTGGGCAGAGTCACAGCAGCCGAAGTCCGTGGCAGCGGTGAGCCGATGACATATGCTTATTTCAGAAAGACGAAGTAAGGGTGCCGTCAAGCCTTCCGCTGTGATTCTTCGGTATGAGATAATTCCCGGATTCTAAGAAACCTTACACGCGTAAGGTTTCTTTTTGCAGGGAAATAATACTCCTTTAGGGGTGGCTGTTTTTGTAAAAAAAATAAATATCAAATAATTACTTTAAATGATATACAGTGAGACAAGACTATATCAGATTTTGTAAGCCTCCGTAATGGTGTAAGTGGGACTGCACCCCATTTGTTTTCAGTATACCATGCTGTCTAACAAATGGGGTACCAGTGCACAACAAGGGGAGGTTAACGTAAACCATGGAGGCCGGATTGTCAGAGAATTGGCAGAATAGTCTGAGTGTCACCAAAAGGATATCATTAAGGCCGTGTCTGAGGATATGATTAAAAATTGCCGTTTTAGAGATTTGACTACACTAGTGTAATTAATCTTAAAACAGCCGAATTTTTAAACAGAGGCTGAGATTGAAAAGAAACCTTACACGTGTAAGGTTTCTTCGATCAGCGAATCAAATAGGTAATGTCACTCTGGTTCAACTTATTCTTTTCTTAACAAACCGGGCCATTCTGGTTAAGGCTTCTTGCAGCTGCTGCGTTGAATACGCATAGGAACAGCGGACATGTCCTTCGCCGGCCGGGCCGAAAGCCGTACCCGGAACGACGGCGACTTTTTCTTCCTTCAGCAGCTGTTCAGCAAATTCTTCGGAGTTTAATCCGGTAGCTGTGATGTCGGGGAAGACATAGAAAGCGCCTAAGGGTTCAAAGCAGGTAAGGCCCATTTCTCTGAGACCGTGGACCATAATTCGGCGGCGGCGGTCATATTCCATCACCATTTCCTGTTTGGCCGTTTCTCCGGATTTCAGTCCTTCCAGTGCAGCAATCTGCGCCATAATCGGGGCGCACATAATTGTGTACTGATGGATTTTCAGCATGGCCTGGATCAGGTCAGGATGGCCGGCAACATAGCCGATCCGCCAGCCTGTCATCGCATAGGCCTTCGAGAAGCCACTGACATGAAGCGTGCGGTTCCACATGTACGGTAAAGTTGCAAAGGGTGTATGTTCTCCGCCGTAGTTAAGGTCCGAATAAATCTCATCGGAAATGATGATCAGATCGTTTTCAGACGCAAACCGGGCAATCGGCAGCAGCTCTTCTCTGGTCATGACTGCGCCGGTGGGGTTATTTGGATAAGACAGAACCAAAATCTTGCAGTTTGGTGTATAAGCCATCTGAAGGTCTTCAACCTGCAGACGAAAATCGTGTTCTGCGCTTGTTGTAACATAATGAACCTCTGCGCCGCTGATTTCTGCACAGGCGGCATAAGCCACAAAGGAAGGATCCGGAATCAGCACACCGTCGCCCGGCACGATCAAAGCGCGCATCGCCAGATCAATCGCCTCGCTGGCACCGACGGTGATAAGGATTTCCTGATCAGCATTATAATTTAAGCCTTGATGTTTGGCCATATATTTGGATAATTCTCTGCGAAGCTCGACCAGACCCGCGTTGCTGGTATACATAGTCTGACCCTGTTCAAGAGAAAAAATAGCGGCTTCTGTCATGACCCAAGGAGTCGCAAAATCCGGTTCTCCGACACCGAGGGAGATTACGCCTTCCACAGTGGCGGCCAGGTCAAAAAACTTTCGTATTCCTGATGGCTTCAGATTTAAAGCCAGTGGTGATAAGTATTGCTTCATGGCGTTATCATGAGACGCTGCGGTCTCTCTTCCTCTCCGTGAAATTCTATGCCATCCTGCTTATACCTGCGCAGAATAAAGCGAGTCGAAGTTGACTGAATCACATCCAGCGGGGATAGTTTATCGGAAACAAACTGGGCGATTTCATGCATATTATGGCCTTCGATAATTAAACACAGGTCAAAATCTCCCGACATCAGATAGACTGATTTGATCTCATTGAATTTTTGGAACCGCTGGGCAATTTTATCGTAGCCATTGCCGCGCTGGGGCAGGACTTTGACATCGATTAATGCAGTAACCCTGTCTTCTTCCAGCTGGTCGTAATTGATCAGTACACCGTATTTGGCAATGACCTTATCATCTTCCCACTGCTTGATCTTCTTTTTAATATAATCCGCTGTCAGGCCAGTCTGAACCGCTAAGTCTTCCGCAGTCAGACGGCAGTCCTGGGACAGGATATGAAGGAGGCGCCGATCATCTTCGGACAACATTCTCGAAAACTCCTTTCTGCGCTTCTGAATTGATATTATTAGATTATAATAGCATAAGAAGACAGCAGATAACAACCTCATCCTAATGATTTCCTAATTTTCTTACCTCTTTCTTGTAAGATATGTTAAAATATAGCTGTATTCCACGAGACAAATTATAGAGGTTGCACTTCGGACGACAATACACGAAGTTATGGAAGCAGACCAAGGGAATCTTATTGAGGTAGACTCAGCAACAAGAGGGAAAATTTGCCATATATAATTTCTGTCAGAGTTACAGGAGGGACTGCCAATGCAGTGGTGTGATCTGTTTAATGTAAATCACGAACCATCTTTTGAAGATATTAAGCAATTTATTGGTAAAGGTGAACCGCTTTGGTCGGAGCTGCTTTCCTATATTGAAAAAGCCTACCAGGTGAAGCCCAAAATGACTTATAGCAAATGTTCCGCCCAGCCAGGCTGGAATGTTAAATATCAAAAGGGCAGTAAATCGTTATGTACGCTTTATCCGATGGAGGGGTATTTTATTGCGCTAGTCGTAGTTGGAGCCAAAGAGGAAGAAGAGACAGAAATGGCGTTGGGTACATTTACGCCATTCGTGCAAGGCCTGTATCTCAAAACAGCTTTTTCCTGTGGCGGACGTTGGTTAATGATCAAAGTAGATGACAAGTTAGTCCTTGATGATGTAAAGAGCCTAATTGCCATAAGGGTAAAGCCCAAAAGGTGTTAGTGGAAGGGCATTAGGTCATTACCCGGGGTCAAATTGACTATATTATCCCATGTATTAATTTTTAACAGGTTTAGAGCACCTGTTATTTTTATGGAAAGTTAACTTTACATTCTATCGAGAATATGTTATATATATGGAAAGTAAACTTTCCATAAGCGTTAGGAGTGAGTCTATGAATAACAGATTAGAAGAAATACGCAGGCAGCGAGGAATAAAGCAGGAAGAGCTTGCCGCGGCTTTGGAAGTATCTCGACAAACCATAGGTTCACTTGAAAATGGACGGTATAATCCATCCATCATCTTAGCATTCAAAATTGCACGCTTCTTTGGGATGAATGTTGAAGAAATATTTATTTATGAGGGGGAAGAATAAATATGACAAAGAATATGAAAGCAATTGGCTTTTCCATTTTAGGAATATTATTAATCGTAATAGGGTTCGTTTTGATAAAGGCCATTCATGAACCACAAAGAAGTATGCAAGTCTTGCCATACATCTGTGTTGGTATTGGATGCGGACTATTTGGTCACCATTTAGGAAAAATCATTAGCAATATGGCGCTGAAAAATTATCCGGATGAGGTTAGGAAAATAGAAATTGAGCAAAATGATGAAAGAAATCTAACAATTACCAATAAGGCCAAAGCTAAGGCTTATGATAAAATGATCTATGTATATGGCGCGACAATCCTGGCATTTGGTTTAATGCAGATTGATTTGATGGCGATTATCATATTGGTTATTTCATATTTATTTGTAGTATTCTCAGGTATCTATTACAGATCAAAATATGAAAAAGAAATGTGAAACGATCATCATTGTATGAAAAGGGAGCTCAATGAAAAAGCAAAAAAGATTACTTCTAACGATTCTTTGTCTAACCGTGCTAGTTTTACTTGGTTACAGCTCACTGAACGGCAGCTCATCGGCTTTTACGGATCAGTCGCGGCAGACAGTGACTGTGGTCGAAGATCAAAAAGGTACGCTGCCGTCAAATCCGAATTCCTCCAATACCGGCTCAGGTGCGGATATTGCTTCAGTCTCAGGCACCCTTCAAGTCCATTTCATTGATGTCGGGCAGGCGGATTGTATTCTAATCAAAACCCCTTCGGGAAAAACCATGCTGATCGATGCAGGGAATAATGAAGATGCAGAAACGGTTACCTCGTACATAGAAAAACAAAAAATAAGTAAACTGGATATTGTCGTTGGCACCCATCCTCATGAGGACCATATTGGGGGTCTTGATGCCGTAATCGATAACTTTAAAATCGGGCAAGTCATCATGCCGGGCAAAACCCATACGACTAAAACGTTCAAGGATGTACTTAGCGCGGTGAAAAATAAAGGCCTCAAAATAACATCGGCGAAAACAGGTGTTAATCTGGACTTAGGGGACGGTGTGACTGCCGTTGTACTCGCTCCGAACGGTTCAGATTATGAAGATCTGAACAATTACAGCGCTGTGATCAGGATAGCATTCGGCAGCACTTCTTTTTTATTCACCGGTGATGCCGGAGAAGTGTCAGAGTCAGAAATGCTGCGGAATGTGAGCATGTATGCCCTGAAGTCGACAGTCCTAAAAGTTGGGCATCATGGCAGCGGCGATGCGACATCCGAGCCCTTTCTGGATCTGGTAGACCCCGAATATGCAATGATTTGCGTCGGGAAAGAAAATGATTATGATCATCCTGCACAGGAAACACTGGATAAGCTGAAGAATAAGGGAGTCAAGGTATTCAGGACAGACCTGGATGGGACGATTGTTGCGGTATCCGACGGATCAGAAGTGACATTTCATACGCTGGCGATTACATCAAAATAATGAGACTAATGGGTTTGATTATTCCAAAAAGGTGGCATCAAAATGAACGGTGTTATTGATCGTTTCGAAGGCAGCGTCGCCGTGGTGGAGTTTGACGGCAACAACAGAAAGAATATTAACCTCACTGATCTTCCTGCAGGGATTAAGGAAGGCGATGTCGTCGTGTTTAATGATGGTAAATGGCAGCTTGATCAGAATCAAACAGCCAGACTGAAAGCGGAAATTGATATACTGGCCCGTGATGTGTTTTGAGTAGTTGTCTGATCGTTGTCTAATCGTTGTCGGGATAATGGTAAAAAAACAGGAAATCCTACATTCTTGACTGGACAGGATTTCGAAAAAGCGTTAAATTGATAGTTGATTATTTTGGGGTTAACCTTTAGGAGGAAGAATGAACAAAGTATTCGCCGCAATAGACATCGCAGCAAATGCCCATAAGAGTCAGTTCAGGAAAGGGACCAATACGCCCTATATTACACACCCGTATGCAGTTGGGATGATCCTGCAGAAAGAAGGATGTGCGGAAGACATTGTTGTTGCTGGCATCCTGCATGATACCGTTGAGGATACCATCATTAATCTGGAATATCTCCGCAATAAATTTGGCAACAAGGTTGCCCTGATCGTAGAAGGGTGTTCAGAACCGGATAAATCACTGCCGTGGGAAGAACGCAAAGAACATACCATTGAATACCTGAAAACGGCGATACCGGTGATCAAGGCCGTAGCCTGCGCCGACAAGCTGCATAATGTTCTGACGATGCTGGAAGACTATCAAAAAGAAGGCGAGAAGCTTTGGACGCGGTTTAACCGGGGCAGAGAGAAGCAGGAATGGTATTACCGTAATCTCGTGCAAAGCTTTATGCATCCTCCGGTGGATGATGATTTTAAGAAGCTTTATCTTACATTTGCTAAAGCCGTCAGCGATCTTTTCGATCCCAAACCGGACAATATATCTTTTATTTGAACAAGATTAGTTTAAACAAGAAGAGTATCAAGAAAGAGTATTGGATCCAGATAAAAACCCGAAGTTCAAGGAGTTATGATTCCTTGGCCTTCGGGCTTTCTATCGCATGTAATAAGATCACAGTGTCATGGCTAATTTTCCCCCTGCTTTCTCTTCCTGAGCAGCATCTTTTGGCCATTCAAGGATTCAGAGCTCCACAAGCAGGAACACTTTTCTTAGACAAAAAAACTTATTTGCCGGCTTCTTTGGTATAGTTCAGTAAGCCTCCGGCTAGGATGATTCCAATCTGGCGTTCAGTCAGGTTATGGCTGACCCTGATGGAAGCATTTTTTCCGCTTAACAAGATATCAAATTCTTCGGAGTTTGATAGGGCTTCAGTCAGATTTGTAAAGATAAGCTTGCTGTCGTCCTTAATCAGGTCATAGTCACTCTCGTTGACAAAAGTAAGCGGCAGGATGCCAAAATTAATTAAATTAGCTTTATGAATCCGGGCAAAGCTCTTGGCCAGGACAACTCTGACGCCGAGGTACATCGGAACCAATGCGGCATGTTCGCGGCTGGAGCCCTGACCATAGTTCTGTCCGGCCACAATAATGCTTTGACCAAGCTGTCTGGCTCTAGCAGAGAATCCGGCATCAATCTTGCTATAAACATATTCGGAAAGAGCAGGAATATTGGATCTGAGCGGCAGTATTTTGGCGCCTGCAGGCATGATATCGTCTGTAGTAATATTGTCATTCAGCTTGATTACGACGGGAAGTTCCAGATCCGGCGTAAGCTTCGGAGCAATCGGCAGTGCTTTAATATTTGGACCGCGCACGATGGTGGTGTCCGGAGAACCAGGCGGAATAATAAGCGAATCATCGACCCGGAAATTTTCCGGCATGGGAATTTCAGCAGCAGGGCCCAGTGTGCGGGGATCGGTAAAGTAACCTGTCAGCGCACTGGCAGCAGCGACTTCCGGGCTGACCAGATATACGCCAGCGTCCGCAGTTCCGCTGCGCCCTTCAAAGTTGCGGTTAAAGGTCCTTAAGGAGACGGCGCCGGAAGAAGGGGACTGTCCCATGCCGATGCAGGGCCCACAGGCGGATTCCAATATTCTGGCTCCGGAATCAAGAAGATCGGTCAGCGCGCCGTTATTGGCCAGCATGGTCAGAACTTGACGGGAGCCGGGAGCGATCACCAGGCTGACGCTCGGATCGACCACTTTACCTTTTAAGATGGTAGCGGCAGTCATCAGGTCGCGGTAGGAAGAATTTGTACAGCTGCCGATCGCTACCTGGTTGACTTTGATATTCTTTAAAGAGCTTACAGCGGCGACGTTGTCAGGCATATGCGGCTGAGCTGCAAGCGGTTCCAAGGCAGAAAGGTCGATGCAGATTTCCTCATCGTATACCGCATCGGCGTCGGCTTCAAGCGGAATCCAGTCGTTTTCGCGGCCCTGGGCTTTCAGGAAGGTCCGGGTCTGTTCATCGCTCGGGAAGATGGAGGTCGTTGCACCGAGCTCGGCGCCCATGTTGGTGATGGTAGCTCTTTCGGGGACACTTAACGTAGAGACACCAGGACCGGCATATTCAAAGATCTTGCCGACACCGCCTTTGACGGACAGGCGGCGCAGGACTTCCAGAATGACATCTTTGGCGGACACCCACGGAGCTAATTTCCCGGTTAGATTGATTTTGACGACTTTCGGGTCAGGCAGATAGAATTCGCCGCCGCCCATGGCTACAGCAACATCGAGGCCGCCGGCGCCCATGGCCAGCATGCCAATTCCGCCGCCGGTAGGGGTGTGACTGTCCGAACCTAACAGGGTTTTACCAGGTTTTCCGAAACGCTCCAGATGGACCTGGTGGCAGATCCCGTTGCCGGGCCGCGAAAAATAAACACCAAAGCGGGAAGCGCAGCTTTGGAGAAAGGCGTGGTCGTCAGCATTTTCAAAACCGGTCTGCAGGGTGTTGTGATCGATGTAGCTGACGGATAATTCTGTTTTAACTCTTGGAATGCCAACGGCTTCAAACTGAAGATAAGCCATGGTTCCTGTGGCATCCTGAGTTAAAGTCTGATCTATCTTGATGCCGATTTCTCCTCCGGCCCCAAGTTCACCGGAGATGAGATGGGCGGATAATATTTTTTGTGTTAAATTTTGTTTCATATTTCTTACCCCTTTATTTAATTTATGATCCAACTTTATAATATAACAGAATGAGCCTGATTCATCCAGTATAACAAAAAAGTATACATAATATAGCAGATTTTTTTAAGGATATGGGTAGTTTTTTTGCGGTGTGAATATTTCAACGTTCATTTTTCGTTGTTTTCGGGTTATAATATAGCTGTTGTGTTTATTTAATTGGATTTAAGAGCAGTTTTTGGAGAAAATGATGATGACGGACAGCAGGTTAAACATTGTACTAGTTGAACCCGAGATACCTCCCAATACAGGAAATATTGCCAGATTGTGTGCAGCGGTTCAGGCCGACCTGCATTTAGTGAAGCCGCTCGGCTTCAGTATTGACGACAAGCATTTAAGAAGGGCAGGACTCGATTACTGGCATCTCTTAAAGGTACATGTTTATGAAAATTTTAACGAATTTGAAACCCAGAACGCTGAAGGTCAGTTTTTTCTGGCCACGACCAAAGCGTCTAAGTTTTATACAGATGTCGAGTTTCCAGACCGCTGCTATCTGCTTTTTGGACGGGAAACGAAGGGGCTGGCGCCGGAAATCCTACAGCGCTATCCTGACCGGCAGATCCGCCTGCCGATGAGAAAGGATGCGAGGTCCTTAAATCTGTCCAATTCAGTCGCGGTGATTGCGTATGAGGTTCTGCGTCAATGGGGCTTCCCAGGCCAGGTGTGACGGCCACGGATGGCCTAATGTCGCGGTGCCATGGATGGCAAGGAGCGACAAGGCCACGGATGGCCTAATGTCGCGGTGCCATTTAACTCACCATATCCGGAGGTAGTATGCTTTCTTATTTATCAACATTTTTACTGGCAGTCCTATTTGCTTTGATTTTAACACCCATCTCCATTATCCTGGCCAGAGAATGGGGTGTGATGGATTATCCGGGCGAGCGGAGAATACATAAGACCCCGATTCCGCGTCTCGGCGGCGCTGCGATTTATCTGGCTTTTTGGCTGGCTGTTTTTTTGACAGTAGCCGTGAATAAAATGCTGATCGGACTTTTCCTCGGCAGCACAATTATTTTTGTGGTCGGCATCTATGATGATGTAAAAGGAATGAGGCCTCTGGTCAAACTGCTCTGGCAGATCCTGGCCGCGGTGATTCTGATCTTTTTTGGTATGGCAGTCCCGCATATTACACTGCCTCTATATGGAGTCGTCCAACTAGGCTTGATCGGCAATATCTTTGCCGTGCTATGGATTGTCGGCCTGGTCAATGCTGTGAATATATCCGACGGTATGGATGGCCTTGCTTCGGGTATTTGCTTTATTGCGGCGATCACATTGTTCTGGTCAGCAACCATCCGTTCAGCCTATCCGGGGGCCGATCTTCTGATGCTGGCCCTGAGCGGCGTAACACTGGGCTTTTTGTTCTATAACTTTAATCCTGCTAAAATCATTATGGGTGATTCCGGGAGCATGTTTCTCGGCTATATGATCGGATCAGTCTCCATTTGGGGTTTGCTGAAAACCGCTACAGTACTCGGTTTGGTTTTCCCGTTGCTGGTGCTCGGCATGCCTTTGATGGACATGCTGTTTGCGATCATCCGGAGGAAGTGGAAAGGGCATTCGATCGTCCGGGCAGATAGGGGACACCTTCATCACCGTTTGCTCGATACTGGCCTGAACCAGCGCCAGGCAGTGTTTGTTCTATATGGAATCAGCCTTTGTTTCGGGCTGGCGGCAATTTTCTCCGCCTATGGACACTGGTACATCGCGGCGATTCTGGTGGTCATTGACCTCGGCATTATTTTGCGGATTATGTTCAGAAAGTTCCGCCTGCATAACTGGTACACGGTGACAAGACCGGCTTCTGCAGACATGGAAGATAAGAAGGAACTTAAGAAGGATGGCGAGGGAATGCAGCATAAAACGGAAGAGCAGAGTCAGGCAGAAACGCAGAATCCAGAAGGGCAGAATCAAGAAGAAAAGATCAAAATGAGGAATAAAGTATGAATATTATCTTTCACGGCCATGCCTGTTTTGAAATCCAGTCTGACGCAGGTCGGCTGATGATAGATCCATATTTGCGGAAGAATCCGAAAGCAAAGGTTAAGCCGGCTGATTTTAAAGCGCTCGATGCAATTCTGGTCACGCATGGTCATAGCGATCATTTGGGAGACGCAGTCGAACTGGCCAGGCTGACCGGGGCAGTCCTGATCTCTAATTTTGAACTATGCCGGTATGCGGAGACCTTTGGGGTGAGGATTCATCCGATGCATATCGGAGGCAAGCACATCTTTCCATTTGGAACTGTAAAGCTGACTCAGGCCGTTCATGGTTCCGGGATCGAGCAGGCTGATGGAACCTGTCTGTATGGTGGTTTGGCCTGCGGTTTTCTGCTTCAGCTCGAAGGCAAGCGGCTTTACCATGCCGGGGATACCGGTTTGTTCGGGGATATGAAGCTTATTGGCAGCCTGACAGAAATCGATCTGGCTATGCTGCCGATCGGGGATAATTTTGTGATGGGGCCGGAAGATGCGGCCGAAGCAGCTCAGATGCTCCAGGCCAAAGTCGTGATTCCGATGCATTACAATACATTTGAGGAAGAACAGCAGGATGCCAAGGCCTTTCTCGCGCTGCTAAGCAGAAAAGCACCGGAGAGCAAGGGAATGATTCTTGAGCCGGGACAGTATATGAAATTATAGAATCTAAAGGACATTAATGCAGTGCTAAACATATCAAGAAAGCTGGAAGACAAAGCAAATTTATGATATAAAAACCGATATTGATCATAAGATTAGACAAATAGATGTGTTTTAAAGAAAATCCTGTAACCCTTACAGGATATTTTTTGCTTTTCAGGGCAAAAATAGACTGTAAGGAGATGAAAACAGAATGAGAACCAAAGATTGCGCGAAAGAATGCATTTATGCTGTGGACGGCGTCTGCCGTCTGGAAAACAACCATGGGCTGAAAACCCCCGAATGCCCTAACCGGGACGGTTCACTGGCCGCAGTCTCCATACTCTGAATAGGAGCGTTAAAGCATGAGAGAAAACATCACCAAGAAAAACACAGGCAATACGAAAAAAAAGGATAACAGGAAGAAAAGACCAGATTTCATTGAGGAAATGAAAATGGAGATTGCTTCGGAACTTGGCATCATCCAGCAGGTCAAAAACGAGGGCTGGGATTCCCTGTCTCCGAGAATTTCCGGGAAAATAGGCGGAAAGCTGTCTCAGAGATTAAAACGGATTAATAAATAAAAACTACTATATAACAACAATTAGTTCAAAGCCTCACCATGTGATATAATTAATGAAAAAAACAGGTGAGGCGTTTTTATTTGACAAAGACAAAGCATCAGCAGATTCTTAATTTTATTGAGGATCTCGACATAGGGAGCAAGGTATCAGTCCGGTTTATTGCCAAAGAGCTTGATGTCAGCGAAGGGACTGCTTACCGCGCAATTAAAGAAGCGGAGAACAAAGGGTTTGTCCGTTCGATCCCGAAGGTTGGGACGCTGCGGATTGAAGGGGTCAAAGAAAAACAGATTGAAGATCTTACGCTTCAGGAAGTAGCCCAAATCGTGGAAGGGCTTGTTATCTGCGGAGAGAACAGGCTGACGGAATGTCCGAATAAGTTTATTATTGCGGCGATGGAACTGAAAGATTTAGCGCGTTATCTGGAAGAAGGCGCGCTTTGTATCGTCGGCAACAGGACAGATGCCCAGCTCCTTGCCTTGAAAAATAATGTTCCTTTGCTTATTTCCGGAGGCCCGGGACCTACGGAAGAGGTCGTGGCGCTGGCCAAGAGCCTGAATTCGGTGGTGATCATTTCCCCGTATGACACCTTCGTAGTTACGACGATGATCAACCGGGCGCTTTTTGACAGGCTCATCGGCAAGGAACTATTGCTCATTGAAGATATCATGGTCAAGGATGCGAAGGTTCTGGAAGACAGTGCTACGATCGGAGACTGGTATAAGCTTTCGCAAAAGACCGGACACAGCCGCTTCCCGGTCATCGATAACCAGCACAACCTGCTCGGCACTGTGACCGCGGTCGATGTCGCCGGCGAAGGCGTCGAGGTCAAGATCACCAAAGTCATGAACAGAAATCCACTGACCGTCGGAAGAGACGATCCGGTTACCCATATCTCCCGCAAAATGGTCTGGGAGGGCTGGGAGATTGCGCCCGTACTTGAAAACGGCAAGTTGATCGGAATCATAAGCTTGCAGGATGTACTCGAGGCTTTTCAGCAGATCCAAAAGCAGCCTCAGTTCGGCGAGACCGTAGATAATCTGGTTTTAAGCGGCTTTGGTTATGTGGAAGAGTCTGAATACCTGACCATTCGGGGCGAAATCACGCAGTTTATGGTAAATGAATTTGGTTCAGCCAGCTGCGGTGTTCTGGTAACCCTGATGAATACGGCGGGTTACATTGCGCTCCGAAAAAAATACCGCTTGGATGCGATCACGGAAAATTTCAGCTTTTATCAATTCCATCCGGTTCCGGCCGGAACAGTCGTCAGCATTTCGGCCAGACTGTTGCTAGTAACAAAAAAGAACTGCAATATTGAGATTGAAGTTTTCAATGATAACGGAGTCCTGGCTAAAGGGATGATGACAGCCCGGATGGGGGATAAAAGATAGGCTATGTTCACACATCTTCATGTTCATACCGAATACAGTCTTCTGGACGGCGCGGCCAGAATCAATGACCTTGTACATTCTGCTGCTGAGCTGGAAATGCCGGCGCTTGCGATCACCGATCACGGCGTGATGTACGGCGTGCTGGATTTTTATAAAGCCTGTGGCAAACAGGGAATCAAGCCTATCATCGGCTGTGAGATCTATATGGCTCCCGGAAAAAGAACGGAACGGGTCCTCGGCAAAGATGACAAGAACTATCATCTGGTTCTTCTTGCCGAAACGAACGAGGGCTATCAGAACCTGGTGAAAATTGTTTCGCAGGCCAACGTGGACGGTTTTTATTACAAACCTAGGGCCGACAAGGAGCTTTTACAGCAGCACAGTAAAGGTTTAATTGCATTGAGCGCCTGTCTGGGCGGGGAGATCCCGGAGTACCTGATGCAGGACAATCCGGCCAGAGCCAGAGCGGCCGCGATGGAGTATCTTGATATTTTCGGTCCGGAACACTTTTATCTGGAGTTGCAGGATCATGGCATCACCGATCAGAGAAAGGTCAACGCCGGCCTCTGGGACCTGCACCGGGAGACGCGGATTCCGCTGCTTGCGACCAACGATGTCCATTATATTCGGAAAGAAGATGCGTCGGTTCAGGATATCCTGCTGTGCATCCAGACCGGAAAGACGCTGGCTGACAGCTCCAGGATGAGCTTTGAGGGCAGGGAGTATTATCTGAAAAGCAAGCAGGAGATGAATTTGCTTTTTGGGGAGACGCCCGAGGTTTTACGCCAGACGAATGAGATTGCGGAGCGCTGCAACGTCAGCTTTTCGTTTGGCCAGCATTATCTGCCGGTCTACGAGGTTCCGGAAGGCTGCACCCTGGACGAGTACCTGCGGGAATTATGCTGGAAGGCGTTCCCGGTATTTTACTCGGAGGAAACGCCGGAACAGCGCGAGCGTCTGGAATATGAGCTTGGGATTATTACCCAGACTGGTTTTTCCGGGTATTTTTTAATTGTGTCCGATTTCTGCCGGTATGCCCGGGAGCATGATGTTGCGGTCGGTCCGGGGCGTGGTTCAGCAGCTGCGAGTATGGTTGCGTACTTGCTCGGCATCACCTCCGTGGAACCACTGCGCCATGATCTTCTTTTTGAACGTTTTTTAAATCCGGAAAGGATATCCATGCCGGATATTGATATCGACTTTGACCCGGAAGGCCGGGAAAAAGTCATCAAATATGTAACAGAAAAGTATGGGGAAGAGAAGGTTTGCCAGATCATTACGTTTGGTACCATGGGCGCCAAGGGCGTGCTGAGGGATGTCGGAAGAGTCCTGAATATACCGCTCAGCAAAGTCGATAAAGTCGCCAAAGCAGTGCCGTATGAATTGGGCATGACGCTGGAAAGAGCGCTGGCCGTTTCTCCTGAACTGCAGAAAATGGTTAGGGAAGAAGAGGAAATCAAAAAGTTGTATGAGATTTCCAAGTCCCTGGAGGGGATGCCGCGGCATGCTTCCACGCATGCTGCCGGCGTCGTGATTGCCAGGGACGAATTGACCAGTTACCTTCCACTTCAGAAAACCTCCGACGGGCTCTTGATGACGCAGTTTCCGATGAAAACGGTTGAGGAGATTGGACTGCTGAAGATGGATTTCCTGGGCCTGCGGAACCTGACGATCCTGACCAAAGCGCTTGCAAATATTGAACAGGCCCGCGATATCCGGCTTGACCTGAACCATTTGCCGCTCGACGACCAAGCGACGTATCAGCTGCTTTCCGAAGGGAACAGTACAGGTGTATTTCAGCTGGAAAGCGGTGGCATGCGGGCCATCTTAAAAGATTTGAAGCCCAATTGTTTTGAAGATATTATTGCGGTAAACGCGCTGTACCGGCCCGGTCCGATGGAACAGATTCCGGAGTTCGTGCGCCGGAAGCATGGCGGGCTGATCAAAGTCCTGCATTCAAAAATAGAAGAGATTTTAAGACCGACCTACGGGATTATCGTCTACCAGGAACAGGTCATGCAGATAGCTCAGAATCTTGGCGGATACTCTCTTGGACGAGCAGATCTTCTGCGCAGGGCCATGGGGAAAAAAGACAAGAAGATCATGGCCGAAGAAAAGCAGAACTTTATCTACGGCCTGCAAGACAGCGGCGGTGAATGGATTGTGCCGGGAGCGCTCCGTCTGGGTATAGGTGAAAAGGAAGCTGAAGAGATTTTTGATCTGATGGCCAAATTTGCCGAGTACGGATTCAATAAGGGGCATGCCACGGCTTATGCGATGATCTCATATCAGACAGCGTATCTGAAGGCGAATTATCCGCTCGAATACACTGCAGCGCTGCTGAGTTCCGTAATCGGCGCATCAGATAAAGTCACTTTTTACATTCAGGAAGCCAGGAGCAGCGGCATTGAGATTCTGCCGCCCGATGTCCAGTACAGTTACCGGGATTTTACCATAGAACACGGAGCGATACGTTTCGGGCTCGAGGCGATCCGCAATGTCGGGACACAGGTGGTTGACAGGATCATCGCCGAAAGAGCTAACGGCCCGTTTGCGTCGTTTTATGACTTTATTGTACGCATGGATGCTAAAGTTCTAAACAAACGAACCCTTGAAAGTCTGATTAAGGCCGGCGCGTTTCAGTCACTGTGCAGCCGCGCTCAGGCTATGAAAGTCCTGGATCAGGCCCTGGAGCTGGCCCAGAACCGGCAAAAGGACAACGAATCCGGCCAGATGTCTTTGTTTGATCTCGACCAGGACCTCGATGAAGGGTTGCGTATGCCTGAAATACCGGAATTCAGCGAGAGCGAGATCCTAAAGATGGAGAGGGAGTATATCGGTATTTATCTCACAGCCCATCCGCTTTATTCCGTGAATGACCTATTAAGGAAAATCACGAGTTCAGAAATTGCGGCCTGTCTCGAAAGTGCGGAAGAAAAAAAGGTCATTCTGGGTGGGATAATAAATTCTTATCGGCAAACAATAACGAAAAAAGGGGAAATGATGGCTACCTTCTTACTGGAGGATCTGACCGGAACGATTGAGGTTCTGGTATTCCCCAGATTGTTTCCGGAAGTTGTCAGGATGGACAACGACCATATTGTGGTTGTTCACGGTCGTTATTATGTGAATGAAGATGAAAAGAAAATATTTGCTGAAAAAGTTCTGCCGATCGAGGAATGCAGCGTCAAACCGGATAAATTGTTTCTGAAGATTCCAAGCAATCAGGATACGGAACTGACCGATAAGATCCTGGCAATCCTTGGGGCATTTCGCGGAACGCATCCTGTCTATTTCTTTTGCCAGGATAATAAGAAGACCTTTGAGATAAGTCCAAATTATTTTGTCAGGCCATCTGAAGAGCTTGACAGGGCGCTTATTGCGCTTTTGGGAAATGATCAGGTAAGATGGCAATAAAAATTTGTTGGAAGAGGCAGGATATTGTTACTTTGGGGCGAATCCCATAAATAGATTTTATGACGCTGAGATATTTTCTGAACTGAAGGAGATTTTTTGTGCGAACTGCGATATACCCGGGGACATTCGATCCAGTAACCAATGGGCACCTTGATATCCTGCATAGAGCTATTTACCTTTTTGACCGTGTCATTGTGGCGGTAGCTTCCGAAAGTAACAAACAGACGCTTTTTTCATTGGAAGAAAGGCAGAAACTGTTGAGATGCGAAACCAGCGATATGAAAAATGTTGAAGTCAAGTCTTTTGGCGGTCTGACTGTGGATTTTGCGCGTGAATGCGGAGCTGTTGCGCTGATCAGAGGCTTGCGGGCCATGACGGATTTCGAATACGAATTTCAGCTGGCTTTGATGAATAAAAAGCTGGCTCCTGACATCGAGACCGTCTTTTTAATGACAAAAAGCGAGTATTCGTTCATCAGTTCCAGCTCGATCAAATCGGCGGCAAGTCTGAAAGGAGATGTTTCAGGATTAGTTCCGCCAAATGTGGAGAAAGCAATGATTCAGAAGTATAATAAGATGGTCTAAATGCTTATTGGAGGATAGAATATGTGGACAGTCATTTATATAGCACCAAATAAAGCAGTCGCTGAAAAATATCAAAAAGCATTTGCAGACGAAGGTATTTTAGTCCAGCTAAAAGCAGTTGGTTCACAGGAATCCGTCGACGTAAGCGTCGAAATACTCGTGCCGGAGTCGGAGGCTGAGGAAGCCAACGAGATCCTGACCGGTATTATTCGTTCATAATCCAAGTTGTCTTTATGGGAGTAAAAAATAATATGAAAATGGCCGTAAAAAAAGTGGCAATGTACTTGCGTTTTTGACGCTGATATTATAAAATAGCAAAAGTAAGGCGTGCCGAAGTGGCGGAATTGGCAGACGCGTCGGTCTCAAAAACCGATATCTGTGAAGATGTGCCGGTTCGACCCCGGCCTTCGGCACCATGAAATTTAAAGGCTTTTGGGCCTTTTTATTTTTTGCCCAAATGTATTGAAATTTATATTTGTACAGATTTTTTTAGGCAGATAACACAAGAAGAGGGCGATATTATTTCATCCTCTTCTTTGCATTATTATTTGGACTTTTGATCATCCCTATTTAGATGGAAAATCAGTGTAAAAGAAGGATTTTAGTATATGACTGTAAAATATATGCTAAATTAGCAAAAGATTCTTGTTAATGTATAAAACAAGGTATATAGGAGGAAAATCATGGATTTTATTGATGAATTGAAACAGTTTGCTTTAAGAGTGGAAAATTTGAGGGAAAAAATCACCACTGAAGAGGCTACTAAAAATTCACTTATCCTTCCGTTCTTCCAAATGCTTGGATATGACATTTTTGATCCAAGTGAAGTTGTTCCGGAATTCACGGCTGACGTTGGTATCAAAAAAGGTGAAAAAGTTGACTATGCAATATTTCAGAACGGAACACCTATTATATTGGTTGAAGCAAAATGGTGCGGCGAAAAATTAGATAAGCATGGTTCTCAATTGTTTAGGTATTTTGGAACGACGAAAGCAAAATTTGGGATATTGACTAACGGGATCATTTATCAATTCTTCACTGATTTAGAGGAACCAAATAAAATGGATGAAAAGCCTTTTATGGAACTTAATTTATTAGATATCAAAGAAGCATTGGTTCCAGAAGTTAAAAAATTCCATAAATCTGCTTTGAATGTTGAATACGTTTTTAATACTGCATCTGAATTAAAATACACGAGTCTTATTAGGACATTATTATCTAAACAAAGGCAGGATCCAGATGAAAGTTTTGTAACATATATTCTTGGTGAAATATATGAGGGGAAACGAACAAAGGCAACTGTTGATAAATTTAAGGAAATAGTAAAAAAATCATACAACCAATTTCTAAATGAGATAGTTAATGATCGGCTAAAAGCTGCGATGGGTGATTCAGAAAAGGTTGAACAAGAACCACAGGAGGCAGTAACTACTGTACAGAAGGATCAGGAATTAAAAAATAAAATAGAGACAACACAAGAAGAGTTAGAATATTATTATGCAGTAAAAAGTGTTTTAAATCCGGCAGTTAATTCATCAAGGATATTCTTTAGAGATACCGAATCATATTTTGGTATTCTCTTGGATGATAACAAACTAAAGTGGATATGTAGATTAGGCTTAAATGCACAGCAGAAATATTTATACATTCCTGATGAGAATAAACACCCGATTCGAATTCAAATATCGGACGTTAATGATATCTATAACTATCAAACACAGCTGATTGAATCAGTAAAAAGATACCTATCGTAAGAGTATATATAGGAAGAGCATGATCAATCATGCTCAGATTACTGACGAACCCCATGATTAAAAATTAATGGGGTTCGTTTTTGTTTTATTTAAGCATACGAAAGAATATTCTTGTCAGAATAAAGTAAACACATTTAAAAGGCTCAGATTTTATTTCATGAGCCTTTACTATTTGTATAAATTAACATATATCATACATAATAGAATAATGTATTAAAGAAAAGTTTAATTAATTTGCTTGTATATATATGGAAAGTAGGTTAAAATAAATGTACAAGAAATATCGATTAGAACGGAGGGGAAGAGAGGTGGCGAGTGCAAAAACAGCAGTTCTTAATACGACAAAAAGATCTGGAAGATTTGATATTCTACGCGAATCACTATCTTTGTCCCTTGATAGAAAAACTGCAAGAGCTATACACAAGGCAAAGAAAGATGCGCAAAAAGAGGGGAATATGGTTCCTCTGCGCAGTTTGATAAAATAAATGTACGAAGTCGTACTTGTTAAGGATGTAGAAAAGTACCTGAAAAGTTGCCCCAGTAAAATGCGAGAGCGTTTTTTGAGGCAACTTTCTACTTTAGAGGAATCTCCAAGAACTCATGGTGACATGCTGGTTGGTGAATTTCATGGATTATACCGGATGAAACTTTTTTATAATGGGGTTCAGTATCGGGCGATTTATGATATTCAGGAAGAAAAAGTAAGAGTATTAGTGCTTTTTATTGGCAAGCGAGAACAGGTATATGAAAAAGCAAAACGAAAGAAAATTGCTAAAAAATAGTTAATGATATGGATAAAATAATAAATTTCTTGGACAGATTTCTATAGAAAAGCAAAAAAAGAGAGCCATAAACAGCCAAATGACTTTTAAAGAAATACAGCGTTATCAAGGACAACTTGGTAAAATTGCCTTGAACACACTCAAAAACCGATATCTGTGAGGATGTGCCGGTTCGACCCCGGCCTTCGGCACCAAGTAAACGCTTAAAATATAGAAGGCCTATGAACGGCGAAAGATATATGAACATCAAAGCCCCGAGGGAGTAAGATCCTTCGGGGCTTTCGCTGCCAAGACTGGATAATTTAGATTTTACCGTTAATGTATTCAAAGGTTTTCTTAACCATGTTACCTCCAACAGAGCCATTTTGTCTTGCGGAGGTGTCTGGACCTAAGTTAACATTAAGCTCGCTGGCAACGCTTTGTTTGTTAACCGGCAATTTATACTTAGCCATTAGATATTCCTCCTTTTTGTTTATTTATCTGTAGTATCTGCATATAGGAATAAAATACACAGGTAGTTTATTTTAATTCAGTAAGTTTTTAACATTTAGACCAGGGATTGTTCAAGGATTGTTCTCGGTCTGTTGTTTTGTTTTGGTTGCATCCCATGAGCGGGATTGCCAGAAAAGAAGCTTATTATTTTTGCAAGTCGTATATATAATGAATTGTATATACCTGTATAAAATAAGGATTTTAGCCAAATTTTGAGTTTTAGGGCAGGAAATGAAATCTTCATAGCGAAGTAATAAAACCGGAAAGGGGGGATTGAAATGGAAAATCAATTTGCTGAACTGTATCATGACTTTGAGATGTATCAACACTGCCAGCTTATCTTTTCAGAACAGGCTCCGGATGGCGTAAAAATCCAGCAAATCTCTTATGATACGTTTAAACCGATTAAAGATGATAACGGGATATTATACTTCCCAATGAACGAACTCGGTTTCGGGTATTTTATCACCAATAATTTTAATATTGTGAAAATGCCTTCCAAACAAAAAAAAGTAATGTATAGGATTGAAAAAGATGGAGAAGAATACTTTTCCATTTATTTATTTGGTCCAAAGAAGTAATTACGTGCCTTTCCGTAACCCTCACAATTACTTTAAGTTTTTTGAGTTCTATTGCCATAAAGAATTTAGAAAACTGCAAGTAAATTGGCAGGTTTTACATTGTTTCAGTGTAAAACGGTTACATACTAAAAGGTAGAACAAATTTGCAATCGACAATTTACGAATACGGGTGTTTATGATTCGGATCTGAATCACAAACACCCGTATTTGCTGTTCATCGGACAATGATGGATTGAGGGACGATGGATGTATTCAAATGGTTCTTATGGTATTCTTAACATAGATGTCGGTATAAGGTTAGAGAAGAAAGACGAAAAGGTTTCAAGCAGCGAAAGTACTGCCGGAGGTGGGAATTCAGCCGGTCAAAGCGGAAGCGGTTCTCAAATTAATTCTGAAGCGACAAAAGTGTTGCTGCGTACTGTTTACAGCCAGTTAGGGACCGTCTATGCAAATGTAAAAACAGCGCAGGAAAAGCAAATTGTCGGATCCATGATGACGGTTGTCAATAATCTGATCCAAAATCCTTCCTCGCCTTATCGCGATCAAGCCGGCAGGGTCATCGCAGAATACAACAAGCTTACCGCGGAAGAAAAAAGTGATCTAAAGCTTGCGATGCTGACCTATATGGACACCGATATCGCTTTGAAATTAAAGGAGTTATTCGGATTATAAAAAAACAACGATGCAAGCATTAAATAAGCTGGAAATTGAGTATTAAATATGTATTGAAGTTGATATCAAACGTGAATTTGTGGTATTATTAATTTTAATTGTCTTATCATCCTTACTTTAGGAGGTCTCGTGTGCAGAGTGCAAGGGTTACCATTTTTGCCGGTCACTATGGCAGCGGCAAGACGAGTATTGCTGTAAACTACGCCTTGTGGCTGAAAAAAAGTCATCAGAAAGTCACCATTGCCGATCTGGATATTGTTAACCCTTATTTCAGAACGAAAGATAGCGCGCAGATGCTGAAAAGGTCAGGGATTAAGCTGATCTCCTCGGATTATGCGAATTCGAATGTTGATATTCCTGCTGTTCCGGGAGAAATCAATGCGATATTTGACGAACGCGATGCCTATGCGGTGATTGACGTTGGCGGAGACGACAGAGGTGCCTATGCTCTCGGCCGCTATTACGAACAGCTCCACCGTACAGATGCTGCTGCCTACATTGTTGTAAATATGTACCGGCCTTTGAGCCGCGATGCCGAAGCGACGATTAACATTAAATACGAAATTGAAGCGGCAGCGCGAATCAAATTTTCCGGAATTATTAATAATTCCAACCTGGGTAATGCTACTACCGCCTCCGATGTCATGAATTCGCTTCCTTATGCAGAGCAAATCTCTGAAAGGACGGGACTGCCGGTTGTGATGACAACCGTGCAGAGAAGTCTGGCAGCGGAACTGGCAAGTAATATTCAAAATATATTTCCAATAGATTTGGAGGAGTATGAATGGCAAAAGTGACGAAACTAACAATCGAGGCAGACAGATGCAAAGGCTGCTCTCTTTGTGTAAACGCTTGTCCTAAGAAGTTGCTTAGACTTTCGCCCGAAATCCTTAACAGCAAAGGATTTCATGCTGCGGAAATGACCGATCAGCAAGCGTGCACTGCCTGTGGGTTCTGTGCGATTATGTGTCCCGATGTTTGTATTCAGATTGAAAAAGAGGTGAATTAAAGCAAATGGCGGAAAAAGTATTAATGAAGGGAAACGAAGCAATTGCCGAAGCAGCAATTATGGCCGGCTGCCGTCATTTCTTCGGATATCCGATAACGCCTCAGACTGAGGTTGCAGCGTATATGGCCAAACGTATGCCGAAAATCGGAGGAACCTATTTACAGGCGGAAAGTGAAATTGCGGCCATTAACATGGTTTACGGAGCATCCTCAGCGGGAGTCCGTGCGATGACATCTTCATCAAGCCCGGGAATTTCCCTGAAAAGCGAAGGCTTATCCTATATGGCAGGAAGCGATCTGCCTGCAGTGCTGGTCAACATTCAGCGCGGCGGTCCTGGACTTGGCGGAATCCGTCCGTCCCAGTCCGACTATTTCCAGGCAACACGTTCTTCCGGTCACGGAGACTTTCATATGATTGTGCTCGCACCGAATAACGTTCAGGAAATGTTCGACCTGACGGTAGAAGCTTTTGAACTGGCTGACCAGTACCGGATGACTGCAATGATCTTAGGCGACGGGATGCTCGGACAGGTGATGGAGCCTGTGGACATCAGCCGCGGTGAAGCGGCGTCAAACGTTACCAAGGATTGGGCGCTAACTGGAACAAAAGGTCAGAGAAAAAGAAATGTCATTAATTCGCTTTATCTCGAAGCCGAAGAGCTCGAAATGCTTAACCTGAAACGTTTTGAAAAATATGCGGATGTTGAGAAAATTGCCAGAACGGACAATTACCTGACCGAGGATGCGGAAGTAATTATCGTTGCTTATGGTATCTGCGCCAGAATAGCCCGAAATGCGATTAACGAAGCCCGTAAAAAAGGCATAAAAGCAGGGTTGATTCGTCCGGTTACTTTATGGCCGTTCCCGAAAAACCAGCTGAAAACCGCAGCGGAAAAAGCAAAGGCTTTTGTGGTGGTCGAAATGAGTATGGGTCAAATGATTCAGGATGTGGAGCTGAGCATCCGCTGCAGCCGCCCGGTGCATCTCTGCAGCCGTACCGGCGGGATGGTTCCGACTCCAGAAGCTGTCTTGGAAGCCATAGAAAACGCTGCGCAGGCGGAAAGGAGTTAATTATGGAAATCGTTTTTCAAAGACCGAAAGCACTTTCAGATGTATCCAGTCACTATTGCCCCGGCTGTACCCATGGGATTATTCACAGGCTGGTGGCAGAAGTTCTGGACGAACTTGATCTTACCGGAAAAACAGTCGGTGTCGCCCCTGTTGGCTGTGCTGTACTTGCTTATAACTATTTTGAATGTGATATGGCGCAGGCAGCGCACGGCCGGGCTCCGGCAGTTGCAACAGGCCTTAAGCGCGCCAATCCGTCCAATATCGTCTTTACGTACCAGGGTGATGGAGACCTTGCGGCCATTGGGACGGCTGAGACCATTCATGCAGCAGCCCGAGGTGAAAATATTACCATTATCTTCGTCAACAATGCCATTTATGGCATGACCGGCGGACAAATGGCCCCTACGACCATCCCTGGCCAGATCACCCAGACCTCTCCTTACGGGAGGGATCCGAAGTATGCAGGTTTCCCCCTGAAAGTCTGCGAAACGCTTTCCACGATTGACGGGACGGCCTATGCGGAGCGGGTGTCCGTAGACAGTGTAAAAAATGTGATCAACGCCAAGAAGGCGATCAAAAAGGCTTTCGAATATCAAATCGCCGGGAAAGGCTTTACGATCGTCGAGGTTCTGTCGACCTGCTCGACCAACTGGGGGCTAGAGCCTGTTGAAGCGCTCACCTGGCTGCGCGAGAACCTGATTCCTTACTACCCGCTGGGTGTCTATAAGGACAAGGAGGTTTTCTAATGAGCACGACACTTGAACTTATGATTGCAGGGTTTGGCGGACAGGGTGTGCTGTTTGCCGGCAAAATTCTCGTCTATGCCGGGCTGCTCACGGGCAAGGAAGTCAGCTGGCTTCCGTCCTATGGGCCGGAGATGCGCGGCGGCACAGCTAATATTAACGTGATTGTCAGCGATACGCCGATCGGATCACCGATTATCACCTATCCCGGGATGTTGGTTGCGATGAATCAGCCGTCCCTCGAAAAATTCGAAAGTGATGTCCAGCAAAACGGGACAATCATCGTTGATTCCTCCCTGATCCCGATTCAGGTACAGCGTTCCGATGTTCAGACCTTTTATATACCGGCCACGAAGTTGGCTGAAGATGCTGGTCTGAAAGGACTCGCAAATATGGTCATGGTTGGGAAGATTGCCAAAGAAGCCGGCATTTTTGATCTGGAGATGCTGAATAAAGCAGTATCCAAGTCGATTCCGGAGAGGAAGAAAGATCTTCTGGCATCCAATATCAAAGCGATAGAAATCGGGTATAAATTTAACTAAAGTCGTAGCGTCTTAACTTAAGTAGTAGCGTTTTGACTTAAGTATTTTAAAAAAGTCTTGTAAAAGTATTGCCGTATTGTATTACAGCATAGTATTATAATACTATTGAAACATAGTGTTATAGTATAGTAGTATGATTCGGCAATTATTTTAGTATAGCAGGAAGGCTCTAAACGCTTTCTGCTATACATAAGTGCAGCTAAGGCTGTAGCCTTAGCCAAGGCTTGGCTTCAGCCAAGTTTACTTAAAACAGGAAAATTATAAGGAGGTGCCATTAACTTGACTGATCAACTAAAGGATATGGGCGCACGTTTATTGATGCTGCGCGAGTCAACGGGCTTCACGCCGGAAAGGATTGCTGAGATACTCGATGTTCCGGTTGCGGATTATCTTCAATATGAAACAGGGGAAAAAGATTTTTCGTTTAGTTTTCTGTACAATGTTGCAGGTATTTTAGGGGTTGACGTACTGGATATCATCAGCGGTGAGTCACCGAAGCTATCCACCTGCTGCGTGGTCAGAGCCGGCGGCGGCTATGAGATCAACCGCCGAAAAGCTTACGATTACAAGCACCTGGCCTTCACCTTCCGCAATAAGAAAGCTGAACCGTTTATGGTGACAGTAGAACCGAACAATGCAATACCGGAACGTCATTCCCATGACGGGCAAGAATTCAATTACCTGGTTTCAGGATCCATGGACTTTTTTATCGGTGAGATGGTTTACGAACTCGGTGAGGGTGACAGCGTTTACTTCGATTCGTCCGTTCCCCACGCGATGAAGGCCCATGGCGATGCTCCGGCAAAATTCCTGGCCATCGTCATGAAATAAAGGAGGACGCGCACATGATCATGTATGAGAAGTATATTGGCAGGCACCGGGACGATTATGTCACACTGGAAGATTTATATAAGAATTTTAAGGTGACCTGTCCGGATGATTTTAACTTTGCCTACGATGTCCTTGATAAGCTGGCTGAGGAGAAACCCGATCAGCTGGCGATGCTTTGGGTAAGCAATAATGGTGAAGAAAAAAGAATTACGTTTGCTGAAATGAAACGCTGGTCTGATAAGACGGCGAATTATTTTAAGTCACTTGGCATTAAAAAAGGAGATCTTGTCCTACTGGTTTTAAAAAGGAGCTATTTATTCTGGTATGCGATGATGGCCCTGCATAAAATTGGCGCAGTGGCCGTTCAAGCAACGAACCTGCTGACGGCAAAAGATTATATCTATCGTTGCCAGGCGGCAGGTATCAAGATGGCCGTGATTACCGCAGACGGTGATTGTACCCGGCATTTTGACGAGGCTGCTCCAGAATGTAAAACGGTTCAGATGAAAGCGGTGACCAAACATAAGGATGCAGGAGAGGGCTGGCTTGATTTTGAAGCCGGGATTGAAGCTGCGTCTGACAAATGGGAACGCCCTACCGGCGAAGAAGCGACCAAAGCCACGGATATGCTGATTATGGCCTTTTCCTCCGGAACGACCGGCTATCCCAAGATGGTCTCGCATGATCATGCTTATCCCTTAGGACATATTATGACGGGCATTTTTTGGCACAGAGTAGAGCCTGGCGGCCTGCATTTCACAATTTCCGACACTGGCTGGCTGAAATCCCTCTGGGGCAAAATGTATGGCCAGTGGTTAGGTGAATCAGCGGTTTTTACTTATGACTTTGATACATTCAACGGTGCGGATATTTTGCAGAAACTGGAGAAATAC
Organism: Dehalobacter sp. TBBPA1; assembly: GCF_040931655.1. Classification (NCBI taxonomy): domain Bacteria; kingdom Bacillati; phylum Bacillota; class Clostridia; order Eubacteriales; family Desulfitobacteriaceae; genus Dehalobacter; species Dehalobacter sp. TBBPA1. The sequence continues at coordinate 1,233,332 of NZ_CP162385.1, forward strand.
CAGATAACCACTTTCTGTGCACCGCCGACCATGTACCGCTTTATGCTGCGGGAAGATGTCAAGAGCTACAATTTGTTGGCGCTGAAACACTGCTGCACCGCAGGAGAGGCCTTAAATCCGGAAGTGTTCAATCAATGGCGGCAGGCTACCGGATTGCGTATCTTTGAAGGCTTTGGGCAGTCGGAGACAACCGTCTGCTGCTCAATCCTGTACCCATGGGTGCAACCGCGACCCGGTTCGATGGGGATGCCTACACCGGGTTATCAGATGGTTGTTGCGGATGAAGACGGCAAAGAGGTTGACCCTGGTGTGACCGGGGAAATCTGCATCAAAGCTCCGGATTACGCGACCAAGACGAAAGGTCTTTTCATGGGCTATTACCGGGACAAAGTGAATACGCAGCGTTCCTGGCATGACGGCCTGTATCATACCGGCGATCTGGCCTACCGTGATGAGCTTGGTTTCCTGTGGTATATCGGCAGGAATGACGACATCATTAAATCATCCGGTTACCGCATTGGGCCTTTTGAAGTCGAGTCGGCGCTCGCAGAGCATCCTGCTGTTCTGGAATCAGCGGTAACAGGTGTTCCGGATCCTATCAGAGGATTTAATGTCAAGGCAACGATCGTACTGAACAAAGGTTACGAACCTTCGGAAGACATGATTAAGGAATTGCAGGATCATGTCAAAAAGGTAACCGCACCCTATAAATATCCGAGGGTAATTGAGTTTGTGACCGAGCTTCCCAAAACCATCAGCGGCAAAATCCGCAGGGTTGAAATCAGGGAAAAGGATTTGCGGTCCGAATAAACGTACAGGATAATTGACATAAGAAAGAGGATTAAGTTTTTGCTGTGTCCTCTTTCTATTTCCACTATGTGCCCGATTCTATATATTTCGGCTGATTATTCTAAGTTATTGTAGACTTACATATCACTGTTTGCAGTTATTGTATAAAAATAGGACTAATGGCCTATATAATATTTGGGTCTGTTGTCATATCCTAAATTTAAATATAATGTTTAATAATGGAAGAGTGAAAGGAAAAGAAGATGGAAGCTGTCGAATTTGGTAAAAAAACAGATAATGACGTGTACGTTGCCAAAGAATGCAAAATAACAGGAAAAATAAACTCCAGAACCAATGTGATAATTGATGGGGAGCTTGAAGGAACAATTGAAACAAAAGCAGATCTGCTTGTGGGTCCGCATGGAAAAGTAGAAGCGGAAATTTTTGCTGTAAACGCCCGGATACAGGGAGAAGTACATGGGAATATTACAGTTGAGAACTTATTGGTAATAGCTTCAACTGCCGTAGTCTATGGCGATATAAAAACAAAAGGGCTTCAGATTGAACAGGGTGCAAGGTTCATAGGGAAGAGTCAGAACCATGACCAAGCAGATGGCATAACTGTACTGGAATCCAACCCTGAGACTGAATATGTGAGCGAACCTTCTGACGATCTTAAATCCATAGAAGAAAAAAAGAAAAAGTCAAAACTTTCCTTTAAACCTATTGTCTATAACAGGATGCCTTAGAGAGGCGGGAACTGTCTGTCCTCGGTCAATGCCAATATCCAGGAGATCCCCGATACTTTTCAGAGAAAAGCATGATGAAGGATCAAAATCAATGATGCAGCGGACAAAGAAGTGTGAATGACTGAAATCAGCGGATATTAAACGGCTTGCAGTAATGCAGCCGTTTATTTTTCTGTGCTGTGTACTTGTTGTACTTGATTCCAGAAAAGGTTATGATATAGAAAGGTATATTCAAAGGAATTGTTTTGACGAATGATTCCGAGGGAGATTCTGAAGAAACGGTTCTTGAAAGGAGTATTACAATGCCCCGGATGCTGATCTTAGACGGTAACAGTCTTATAAATAGAGCTTTCTATGCGCTTCCGCCGCTTACTTCCAACGAAGGGCTTCCGACGAATGCTGTACACGGTTTTTTAACCATGCTGTTCAGGCTACAAAAAGAGCAGAAGCCAGATTATTGGGTCGTAGCTTTTGACAAGACGAAAGCAACGGTCCGCATCGAGCAGTTTGCAGGCTACAAAGCTCACCGGAAAGAGACACCAGAGACTTTGCGGCCGCAGTTTAATTATCTTAAAGAAATTTTGCGGGTGATGGCCGTTCCGATCCTGGAACTGGAAGGTTACGAAGCGGATGATATCATAGCGACAGTAAATGATCTAGCGATTGCCCAGAAAATAGAAGTTTTAATCTTTACCGGAGACAGGGACGCTCTTCAGCTGATTTCACCGCATAGCTCTGTGCTGCTGACAATGAAAGGGATTTCGGAAGTTGAATGTTACAACGAACAACGGCTGGAAGAAAGATATCTGCTGAAGCCTGCTCAGATTATCGATCTGAAAGGCCTGATGGGGGACGTTTCGGACAACATCCCCGGGATTCCCGGTGTGGGGGAAAAGACAGCACTGAAACTGCTTCACGAATACGGGTCCGTCGAAAATGTGCTGCAGAATAAGGATGAAGTCAAAGGCAATAAATTAAAGGAACTGCTGAATCAATACGCTGATCAGGCACTCTTAAGCAAAAAGCTCGCAGCAATGATTCACGATGTGCCGGTTGCGTTTTCTCTTGATGACTTAAGATGGGCGGAGCCGGACAAAGATGCCTGCAAAAAGATCCTTCATGGCTACAGCTTATATAAAGTCGCGTCACTGTTTGAACAGAGCCTCGCTGCGGTAACAGGTCCTGAGCAAATCATCGAAAAAGGCAAGAAGCAAAAAGCATCAGGGGCAGAGATCATTGATACTATCCAGCAAGAAAAGAACATGGACGGAGAAGGCTGGCTGGAGCTGCTGAATACCTGGCTTGAGCAGAAACCGGTCCTCGCACTCAGTTATCGTTTTGAGGGCAGGAATATTCATCAGGGGCTCTGGACTGAAATGGGGATCTGCGATGAACATTATACGTATTCGCTAAACCGGTATGCTGCTGCTCCAAGTGTACTGCGTCTCTGGGAAGAAATCCTGGCTGACGACGGTGTCCGCAAAGTGGTGGCAGACAGCAAGGGGCTATATTCACTGCTTCTGAATGAGAATAAGACATTCGCCGGCGTTGATTTGGATTTAAGCCTGGCCGCTTATCTGTTAAACCCGAACCGGTCCAATTATAGCGCTTCCGAATTGCTGGGGGATTATGTGACGGATCTGTTTTCAAATACGCCGGCCCGTGAGGCCGCGTTGCTGCGGAAACTTGCCGCTTCCTATATGGAAAAACTGGCGGAAGACGATCTTGAAAAGCTCTTGCATGAGGTTGAAGAGCCTTTAAGCCTCATATTGGCTAGGATGGAAAAGACCGGAATTGCCCTGGACAAGGCGAAACTCCAGGAATATGGTCAGGAACTTGAGGTTAAGATCGGCCGATTGGAAAGTGAGATTTACAATCTGGCCGGTGAAAACTTTAATATCAATTCGCCGCAGCAGCTTGGCAGGATTCTATTTGAGAGTTTAGGGCTCCCGCCACTCAAAAAAACCAAAACGGGTTATTCAACGGATGCAGAAACGCTGGAAGAATTGCGGACAGAGCACGCTGTCGTGGAAAAACTACTGGAATACCGGCAGCTGGTCAAACTGAATTCCACCTATGTCAAGGGCCTGCTGGCCCAGTGCTGTGACGGCAAAATCCATACCACGTTTCAGCAGACGGTTACAGCTACAGGCAGACTTTCCAGTACCGAACCGAATCTGCAAAACATTCCAATCCGTCTGGAAGAAGGCCGGAGACTTAGGAAGATTTTCCAGGCAACTCAGGAAGACTGGCTTTTGTTATCCGCAGATTATTCTCAGATCGAATTAAGAATTCTGGCGCATTATTCGAAAGATCCAATACTTTGTGAGTCCTTCCTGGTCGGGGAAGACGTGCACAGACGTACAGCTGCCGAGGTGTTTGGCGTAGCGCTGAACGAAGTCAATTCAGATATGCGGCGCAAGGCCAAAGCAGTTAACTTTGGTTTAATGTATGGTCTGACGGACTTTGGACTGGCCCGCGATCTGACCATTTCGAGAAAAGAAGCAAAATACTATATCAGCCAGTATTTTGAAAGATACAACGGTGTTCACCGGTATCTCGAGGAGGCTGTCACTGAAGCCAAAGAAAAGGGAGAGGTTCGTACGCTGCTGAACCGGCTGCGAAAAATCCCCGAATTGTCTCATCCGAACAGAATGACGCGGCAGTTTGGGGAACGGATTGCCAAGAATACCCCCATCCAGGGAACCGCGGCTGATATTATGAAAATTGCGATGATCAAAGTAGCGGAAGCGATTGAGGGCCTGCAGGCAGAAATTTTGCTTCAGGTTCACGACGAACTGGTAGTCCAGGTCGAACCGTCAGCACTTCCCAAGGTCGCAGCAATTGTCAAGAAAGAGATGGAGCAGGCTTTCCCGATTTCTGTTCCATTGCTGGTAGATTGCAAAGTCGGAAGCAACTGGTATGATATGGTCCCTTATCAGGAGGATGCGCTGTTGTTTTAGGAGGTCGATCTGATGCCTGAACTGCCCGAAGTAGAAAGTATCCGGCTGTCCCTGGCTGCAAGGATTCTGGGAAAGACAATTGAAGATGTCGAAGTCCGATGGCCTCCGGCAGCAGTTTCTCTGGCGGATGAGGATTTCACCGCTTTGGCCAGGAACCGGACGATTGAAAGCCTTAACAGACGCGGCAAGTATCTGCTCATGAACCTGAGTCACGGCCTTACGATGATCATTCATTTCAGGATGACCGGACGTTTGATCTATTATCCTGAGCAGCATGAGCCAAATAAACATACGCATGTTGTGTTTAGGCTCGACCAGGGGGAGCTTCATTACTCCGATATCCGTAAATTCGGCAGAATACAACTGGTATCTTTTCAAATGGCCTTTAAGGCTGCCTGCTTGGCTAAACTTGGTCCGGAACCGCTGGACGAGTCATTTACATTTGACCAGCTCGGGATGCGTCTCGCCAGGAAAAAGAGTACCATCAAGGCTGCGCTGCTGGATCAGACCGTCGTAGCCGGTATCGGAAATATTTATGCGGACGAGGCTCTGTTCCGCGCGGGAATTTTGCCGGATAGGAATACGGCTTCGTTAAAGGTGTCGGAGATTATTCTGCTTTACGATGCGATCTGTGAGGTTCTGCAGGAAGGAATCACGGCTGGCGGAACATCATTTCGTGATTATCGCGATGCAGACGGCAAGAAGGGTGCATTTCAGGAAAATCTGATGGTTTACGGACGCAGCGGTCAGGAGTGTAAATATTGCGGAGGTCAATTGGCTAAAATTAAAGTAGCCGGAAGGACAACGGTGTACTGTCCGAACTGCCAGAAATAGATGAAATTTGTTTTGAAGAAGGAATAACTTTTAATGCAGGAAGAAAGAATCCAGGAGGAGTATTTCACAGAAGGATGAGCATACTTTATTGCAATGGACTTGAAATTGAAGTAGCAGGGAGCACCCTGCTGGATCATATAACGTTGCGTTTGGAAAAGGGTCAAAAAGCCGGCCTGGTCGGAGCCAATGGAGTAGGTAAAACAACACTGATCAGGGCTGTCATGGGAGAGATTGCTCATGAAAGCGGAGATATCAACTGGCAGGGTACTGTCGGTTATCTGCCGCAGACGACTGCATCCACAGCAGAACACGGTACAGTATTTGAACAAATGCTGGCGGAACGTCAGGATATTCTTGATCTGCGGGACAATCTCAGATCCCTGGAAAATAAAATGGCGGAACAGGCCGACGAGAAAACGCTCGAAAGGTACAGTCTGCTTACGGAACAATATGAAAGGGCGGGTGGTTATGCACTCGAAGCCAGGATCCGCAAGATCCTGACCGGACTCGGGATGGACCGGCATCAGACGACTGAAGCTAATCATTTAAGCGGTGGTCAGAAAACCCGTCTGGCGCTTGGTAAGCTTCTGCTGCGTGATCCGGACGTTCTGATTCTTGACGAGCCTACGAACCATCTCGATATTGAGGCACTGGAATGGCTCGAAAATTACCTGGGAGATTATGCTGGAGCTGTGCTTGTCGTTTCCCATGACAGGTACTTCCTGGACAGGGTCGTAGACAGCACCTACCTGATTGAGGATGGGTTCCTGAAAGCTTACAACGGCAATTATTCGGAATTTGAACTGCAGCGGAATATTGAAAGAATATCGCTGACCAGAGAAGCGGAACGGATCAATAAAAAAATTGCGGACCTGGAGGAGTATATCCGGCGTCATGGTGCCGGAATCAAAGCTAAACAAGCCCGGGGCAGGGAATCCATGCTGAAAAGAATTACGCCGGTGAATGCGCCGAAAGATTCAAAAAAACTCAGCCTAAGCCTCCAGGCCAAAACCCGCTCAGGTGACCGGGTTCTCGAGATAGACGATCTGGCCGTTAAGTACGGGCAGAAAACCATATTTGAACATGTAGGTTTGGAATTGCGCCGTGGTGATAAGATTGCCCTGCTCGGCAGAAACGGGGTTGGAAAGACGACGCTGTTAAGAGCTGTTACAGGACAAATCCCGTATAACGGTACGATCCGGACCGGGGCGAATGTCTCCGTCAGCTACTATTCCCAGGAGCATGAGAATATTGGCTTAAGGGAAATTGTCATGGACGAGATCCGTTATTCTTCAACGCTTGACGATCCGGAAATACGCAATGTTTTAGCCCGTTTTGGCTTCCGGGGAGAGGATGTATTCAAACCTGTTGCTGGTTTAAGTGGGGGAGAAAAAAGCAGGCTGGCACTTTGCAAGCTTTTTCTGAATCAGGGGAACCTGCTTTTGCTTGATGAGCCGACCAACCATCTCGATATGGAGACGAGAGAAGTCCTGGAGGAAGTGTTGCAGGATTACAACGGGACAATTTTGACCGTATCCCATGACAGGTACTTTCTGAACCGAATCGTGAATAAGATTGCTTTGCTTACAGTGAATGGTCTGAAGGTATTTGAGGGAGACTACACGGCCTATCGTGAGATGAGCGAGAAGAGTGAAGATGAAGAAAAAGAATCTGCTCAAGCCGCTCAAGATCAGACCTGTAAAAATGAAGAGGTTCAAAAAGCCAGAGATTACAGGGAAGAGTCCAAGAATACCAAACGGATAGAAAAAAAGATCAAGCAAATCGAGGAAAAAATTGCGGAAACAGAATTATTGCTTCAAGAAATTGAGGATAAGCTCGATGCCGCAGCCAGTGATTATGAACTGACATTGTCACTTCACCAGTCGTATGAGAAAGTGCAGATAGAGCTCGATCATCTGATGGAGGAGTGGCTGGCTTACCAGGATTAGTACGAAAAAACTGACAGACCGACGATACAGATGAGCCAGCGCGGTACACCAAAACGAGGTTACAGCCATATATTATCCCGAAGGAAATACTTAAGGGGTAAAAGAATATGGGAATGGCAATGATCCTTGCTTTGGCTTTGAGTCTTGACGGTTTAGGGGTAGGGATGGCCTACGGTCTGAAGAAGATTCGGATCCCGCTCAGTTCCATGATGATCATTGGTTTTTGTACTACACTCGCCATGACGGTTTCCATGTACTGCGGCCATCTGATCACGTCTCAACTTACGGTGATCCATCCCGGTATCTTGGGGGCAGTCGTTCTTATTGCAATCGGCTCGTATCAATTGATTCAGACTTTGAGAGGCAGAGCGGAACTTCCCGAAGCTGTACCGGTGATGACAACTGCAGCCGGACAGATAGATGACAATCCATATCGTACTTTGTTCAGCATTAATTTAAATTTCTTCGGCCTGGTCATTCAGGTTTTGAAGACACCGGATGCGGCAGACATTGACGGCTCCGGCGTCATTACACTGAATGAAAGTCTGCTTCTCGGCGTGGCATTGTCCCTGGATGCGTTTGCTTCGGGCGTAGCCGCTGCGCTGACAGGAATTCTCTGGTATGTCATCGGGATGGTGACATTGATGCAGATTCTGATGATCTTTACTGGTCAGGTATTGACAGGCAGACTTCCGGCGAGCGTGTTGGCGAGAGTCAGGTATCTGCCGGGGATCGTCCTGATACTCATCGGGTCATTAAAAATAATTTGAGGTTAAACATGATCAAAATTGGACTTACAGGAGGAATAGCAAGCGGCAAGACGCGTGTTGCCAGTTGGTTTGCGGAGAAGGGCATCCCAGTTTTTGACGCGGATGACGCAGTTCATAGGTTGTATGACGGGCCGTTGATCCCTTTGATCGGCAAAGAGTTTGGATCTGAATGCGTCCGAGATGGGAAGATTGACCGGGCGGAGCTAGGCAAAATCATATTTGCCGATCCTGAGGCCAGGCAAAGGCTTGAGGAACTTGTTCATCCTTTGATCCGGCAGCAGATGCAGGATCAATGCCTGAAGGCAGAAATCCAAAGTGAAAAGCTGATTATCCTGGATATTCCGCTGCTTCTGGAGACGGGATGGGGAAAATTTGTCGACGAGGTTTGGGTCGTTTATGTCCCTGCTAAAATACAAATCACCAGGCTGATGGAACGAAGTGGCTTGACTAGGGAAGAGGCCGAGCGGCGGCTTGTTGCGCAAATGCCGATGGAGGACAAAAAAAGGAAAGCCGACCGGGTCATCGATAATTCCTGGGACTGGAGAGAGACTGAAAAACAACTTGAGATGATTTGGAAAGAACTGTTTTCCTGAAATCTCCATTCCATAGATTTATCTGTAATTCAAGGTCTCGTCTTGCATTGAATCAGCTTTGTCGTATATAATGTTTCAGAATTAAATCATATCTCCGCGTAGATGAACATACGGATAATCAAAAGATAATAAAAAAATGATGTTATCATTTAAGGGTTAACAAGATATTAGAATATATGAAATAGGATGGGTGCGTTTTGTTTATCGCAAAGAGGAAAATTGTTAAGACCATAGCAATTATTTTTTTATTGTTTATAATTTTGGCTGTATACCAGTCAAATTTTATCGGCAGAATGATGTATCCTTTTCCATACAAGCAGACGGTTGAAAAATATGCCGCCAAGTATGGAACAGATCCTTTGCTAGTGATTGCCGTAATCAGGGAAGAGAGCAGGTTCATCACCAAATCGAAATCATCCAAAGGGGCAGTCGGATTGATGCAGCTGATGCCGGGGACAGCGGAAGAGATAGCTGTCTGGCTCAATGAAGATTACGCAAAGGTTGACTTACTTGATCCGGAAACCAATATTCGTTACGGCACCTGGTACCTTGCTTCTTTGAATAAGGAGTTTTCCGGCAATACGGTTCTTACCCTGGCAGCTTATAACGCCGGGATCGGCAGGGTACAAAGCTGGCTGGATGATTGGCCGAAGGACCCGAATGCGTACCGTATTGAGGAAATTCCAATTACAGAGACCAGGGAATATGTCGAGAAAGTTTACAGAAGTTATGAAAAATATTTGGCCCTTTATGCTACTCAGCATTCTGGAGGGCGAGAATAAATGCTTTTAATTTAGTAATTGTAAGCTGTCTGTCGTTTTTGCTTTTTTGTTTGACTGCAACACTGTGGAGAGAGTCCCAAAAAGCCGAGGTCATATTGCTTTCATTCACTTCAAATACAACAAAAGGCAGAGAGGTCTTCACAATCATTACGCCGACCGCATCTTTGGCATAGATCAAATAGTCCTTCTTTTCTTCCTCGGAAACAAGACGCAGATGATAATTCTCATAATTTTCGAGTAGAAAGATAAGATGCTGGAGATGAGCCGTGTATTCTTCCTGTGTATAGTATAGTTCCTGATCGTGGATGATGAAGGAAGAAAAATTGATGTGTAGTTCACCTTTTTTCATACGGACAGGATCCGGGAGAGCCGCAATCTCATAGTACTGATGTAGGAGAAGGTTCTTCTCAAAAGTTTTGGTCCGGCTTTTATGGTAAGATAGTATGTTTCTTTTTTCCGTGCTGCCGATCCGGGTCAAAATATGTTCGAAGGTTGCAGAAGGCATGGTTACCATGGATAGTGATTCTGTTTTCAGGATTGTATCAGCTTCTGCACTGTCAAAATGAGCCAGCGCCAGTGAATATCTTTTCTGATATTCCTGTTGATTTCCGGGGGTATAGATGTTCATCAGTGGACGACAGATGGACAGATAATCGTTGAATTCATCGGTCAGAGCGCTGACCGCTTTTTTATCTGTCACCAAAAAATTGGCGGCATTCGCTGTCTTGTTGTCTACAGAAGTTGAAGTTAAGGCGGCAGTTTGGGGGGCAATGAACAAAGTCCGTCCGAAAATCCCATCCCGTTTTCTTGGGCAATAATAGGGTTCCACGGCTCCGGTCATATAGATGGGCATCCACTGGGTGATTGCCGAGAGCATTTCATCCAAATTCCTGCTTAGTGTGTGGATGATTTTGATCCTATTTCCAGCCAGAATCGCCTTTCTGAGCAAGGCCGACCATTTCTTCGTAAAGGAATAATCCCCGGTTAACCAGTCTATCCGCTCGTCACTATATAAAAGAAGCGTTTGGGGAATCTTGTCGGACAGCAGCATGGTCAGAAATGTACTCACAGCTTCCCGTTTACCTTCCTCACCAAAGAAGACGGCACCATCCATCTTCAGCTCCATGACAAGTTCCGGTTCCTCGCTGCGTTCCAACAGGGACAGGTTTTTGAACTTAAAATTGGATAGTCCGTTTAAAAATTCGCTGACTGTTTCGGTATCATTGCCGATTTCACCTGAAAGCCACTGATGGACCAGGATTTTAAACTGCTCGATCTGAGATTCTGCGGTTGGCATCATGTTGAGCTGTTCAAATACAGCGGTGATTTGATACGCTTTGGTACAGCGCTGCGCCAAATAGGAAGACATTGTCTTCAGGTAGTTGGCGCTGCGGGAAGGCTGGCGTTCTCCGCGCCGAAAACGGCTGATCAAAGATGCATCTACGGAGATCTGCTGAGCCAGAGCGCTATTGCTTGTTTTCGTAATATTCATTAAAAAATCTAATTTTTCTGCAAAAGTCATTAATAATCCCACCTTAGGATTATTATGAAGTGATTTTAAAGCAATAGCAAGAATTTTGTCATGCTCTTTGACAAAATTCTTATTCTGAAATTATTTGGCAAGGAGCAACTCGCTAAGGAGGTGCAATAGCCGAAGAGCGGTTAGGGTACATGACGTAAACCCCAAGTTAAAAAAATACTGCCAATAGTATCAAACTATTAACAGTATCTTATCGGTTCATTTTACTCTTGTTTAGGGGTTGCTCCAAAAAATCAAAATTCGGTCAGCACGGCTCCCTCAGAATCAATATCCAGGGTCAGGGCTTCAGAAGGTAAACCATTTTCATGGAGTACGCCCTTCATCGTCAGGGCTATCTGATCTTCTTTGCCGTGAGGGCAAAAAGCAATCAAGGTCGGTCCGGAACCGCTTAGCGCTGCGCCGTACGCGCCGGCGAGTACGGCAGATTTTAAGGCTTCGGGCATACCGGGGATCAGAGAAGCCCGCTGATTTTGATGGATCCTGTCCTGAGTGGCAATCGCCAATAAATCGTATTCCTCTTTAATAAACGCATCAACTAAAAGGCCGACGCGGGAAGCGTTAAAGATCACATCAGTTCTGGAAACAGAAGCGGGCAGTATCCCACGCGCTTTTTCAGTTTCAACGAGAATATCCGGGATCACGACGACAGCTTTGAATTTTGGAAACTTCGCCAGCGTCCTCGGAATAAGTTTGTTTTCATCCATGACTGTCAGGGTGATGCCGCCGCAAAGAGCAGGCGAGACATTATCCGGATGGCCTTCGATTTCAGAAGCAATTTCTAGCAATTGAAGCCGGTTTAAAGGGTTCCCGGCTACCGCATTGGCGATGATCAGTCCGCCGACGACGGCGGTGGAGCTGCTTCCAAGCCCGCGGGCAGGCGGAACATGGCTTTCCAGGGTGATTTTTAAGGGTCTCGGCTGGAAATCAATTTTCTGCCACAGCTTGCAGGCGGTTTTCCATAAAAGGTTTTTTTCATTTGCAGGAATGTTATTCGTATAGGTGCCTTTAAGGATAATCTCCAGTTTTTCACTTTCTTCAGCCTGGATATAGTTATATAGCCTTAAAGCCAGTCCCATACAGTCAAAACCTGGTCCGAGATTTGCTGAAGTTGCTGGTACTTTTACTTGGAACATCTTTTCCTCCATTTTTTCGGCAGGTAATCTATGAATATGCCTATTTATTCGAATAAATTCTATAACAATTACTGAGGGAAGTAAACAGTCGGTACAACATTCTTAAACCCATTGCTCAAATAATTTCATTCAAGCCTGAATACCCTATATTAGGTCTGGGTGCCACAAGTTCCAGCGTCAAGCGGAGCATGGATGCGGAGCGCGGCTGTTAGCGCCATGGAGGGCGCTATCTGCCGCAAGCGGAATTGTGACACCCAGACCAACCCTAGATACTTATTCCATTCGTCTCCAACCGAATAACATTATAGATTTTATCCAGCTTGCTGTAGGAGTTCAGGGATTGGATGGCCTGACGGAGCTGTCCTTCCCGGCAGGGGTGGGTCACCAGTGCAATTTCGGCGCTTTTATCCGGCCGCGGTTTCTGGATGATGGAATGAAAGCTGATGCCGGCTTCAGCAAAGAATAACGCCAGTGTTGCAAAGACTTTTGGCTCGTCTTTAACTTTAAGCCGGATGTAATAAGCAGTTGTAAAGTCATCCGTTGAGATGATCGGATAGTTGCGGTAACAGCCGCAATTCAGGAGTCCTTCGGATCCGGCGGACATATTGCGTACAATCTGGATAATGTCGGCTACAACGGAACTGCCTGTCGGCAAGGCTCCGGCGCCTTTCCCGTAAAACATGGTTTCTCCGACAGCATCACCGGTGACATAAATCGCGTTGTACACACCGCCGATATTGGCCAGCGGATGTTTTTTGGAGATCAGGGCGGGATGCACCCTGACTTCAATCCCTTCTTCCTGATTTTTGGCAATGGCCAGCAGCTTAATCACGCAGCCGAGTTCATCGGCATAGTGGATATCTTCCGGAGAAACGTTGGAAATTCCTTCGGCATAAACATCGTTAAACGTCACGCGCGTATTAAAAGCCAGGGAAGAAAGAATCGCAAGTTTGCGGGCGGCATCAAGCCCTTCTACGTCGGAGACCGGATCTGCTTCAGCATAGCCGAGCTCTTGGGCTTCTTTCAGGACATCGGCAAAATTGCGTCCCTGTTCGGTCATAGCAGACAAAATATAATTGGTCGTACCGTTAATAATTCCAAGCAGTGAGGAGATCCGGTTGGCGGTCAGGGATTGCCTTAAGGCAGCGATAATCGGGATACCGCCAGCGACACTGGCTTCAAAATACAAATCTCGACCGTTCTTTTTCGCAGCCTCAAGCAGTTCTTCTCCATTTTGAGCTAAAAGATCTTTATTGGCGGTAACGACATTTTTGCCGTTTGCTATTGCGGTCAGGATAAGCGTGCGGGCTGGCTCGATACCGCCCATTACTTCGACAACAATGTCAATTTCCGGATCATCCGTGATCTCCCTGGGATCGTCTGTCAAAATAATGCCGCGGCAATCCGGCCGAGGTTTATGGATATCATGGACTAAAGCCTTTTTTATAGTTATATCAGCATTGGTACGGGTACTGATGTCATACCGGTTATTTTCCAGTATGGCGGCTGTACCTGATCCGACAGTTCCAAAACCTAGTAAACCAATTACAATTTTCTTCATAAATAGTTCCTCCCTATCCCTTCTGAATGAACAAGTGTTTCTGTACAGTGGACATTATACCAAGCTATCCTGGAATTGGCAAGGATATTTTTGATCGGCCCACTGCAGGATGAAAAGTATACTCCAAATATATTGACACAGTTAACTGTATCATATACACTTAGATAAAATAATTATATGTGCTATAACACATCGTTGACGAGATAATGATGGTTCAGAAAGTCCGTAGAGTTTTTCTCATATATGAATATGCACGTTAGGAAGTGTATCAATTAGACTCCCTGTTTTTTTTTATTAAGGTATATTTTACATGTTGATTGTGTTTCGTTACAATATAGATAGTGTTGAAATCAAAATTGAGTTTCGGAAAGGAGTATTCACATGATTATCTATTGCGATGGTAAATTTGTTGACAGCCAGGAGGCGAAAATTTCTGTATTTGATCATGGCTTTCTTTATGGAGATGGTGTATTTGAAGGGATCCGAGCTTATAATGGCCGGGTATTCAAATTAAAGGAACATATTGACAGACTGTATGAGTCAGCCAATGCAATTCTGTTAAACGTCGAGATAAGCCGTCGGGAAATGATGGATATCGTCGTGGAAACCGTAAGAAAAAATAACCTTACAGATGCTTATATTCGTCTGATCATTTCCAGAGGGGTCGGAGATATGGGCTTAGACCCAAGGAAATGCGCTAAATCGGAGATTATCTGCATTGCAGGCAATATCTCCCTGTACCCGCCAAGCATGTATGAAAACGGGATGGAAATTATTACGGCTGCAACTCGCAGGAACAGTTCGGATGCGTTAAGCCCGAGAATCAAATCCCTGAACTATTTGAACAATATTATGGCCAAGATTGAAGCCAACAGGGCAGGTCTGATGGAAGCATTGATGTTGAATCAGGAAGGGTATGTCAGTGAAGCCACCGGTGACAACATTTTTATTATCAAAGACGGAATTATAACCACACCTCCAGTTTATGCCGGGATTTTAAAAGGCGTCACCCGTGATTCGGTCATCGATTTAGCCCGCCAGGAAGGGATCACCGTTCAAGAAGAGCTGTTTCATCTGATTGATGTCTACAGTGCCGATGAGTGCTTCCTGACCGGTACGGCGGCTGAGCTGATTCCGATTATTATGCTGGATTCCAGAAAGATCGGGGACGGCAAACCAGGACCTGTATTTAAAAAGCTGCTGGCTAAATTCCACGAATATGTCAAAACAGAGGGAGAGCCTATCTAATACTGTACATTCCAGCGCGGACAAGTTACAGCTATAACACTGACAAAGCGTTATTTTTCTTCCTTACGATAGATTAAAGACCAAACGATAGAATAAAGACCAAAGACCGAAAATTTTTCCGGAAAGGAAGCGATCCCATGAACAGTGATGCAGTAAAAGTTGGAATTGACAGGGCACCTCACCGTTCTCTATTTAAAGCTCTCGGACTTACCGACCGGGAAATTCGTAAACCTCTGATCGGTATCGTCAACTCCTTTAATGAATTTGTGCCCGGGCATATGCATCTGCGTCAAATTGCCGAAGCAGTCAAAACCGGAGTCAGAGAAAACGGCGGCACGCCGCTCGAATTTTCGACGATTGGTGTCTGTGACGGCATTGCCATGGGACACGTTGGAATGCATTTTTCTCTGGCGAGCAGAGAGTTGATCACCGACTCCATTGAGATTATGGCCAGAGCGCATGCTGTCGATGCCCTGGTTTTTATTCCGAGCTGTGACAAAATCGTCCCAGGAATGCTGATGGCCGCGATGCGGCTGAATCTGCCGTCCATCGTCGTGAGCGGCGGGCCGATGCTGCCGGGCCGTCACGAGGGAAAAAATGTTGATTTTATTACCGTCTACGAAGGCGTTGGCAAAGTCTATAGCGGCCAGGAAAGCCAGGAGTGGCTTCAGGGCCTCGAACAGAATGCGTGCCCAACCTGTGGTTCCTGTGCCGGAATGTTTACGGCAAACTCTATGAACTGCCTGACAGAGGTCATCGGCATGGCCTTACCCGGCAATGGTACCATACCGGCCGTCTATTCCGAGAGAATACGCTTAGCCAAAGAAACCGGCTATCAGGTTATGAACCTGCTGCGGGACAATATCCGGCCGCGTGATATCGTAACGAGCACTTCAATCAGGAACGGCGTTGCCGCCGATATGGCGTTAGGGTGTTCAACCAATACCATCCTTCATCTGCCTGCGATCGCGTTTGAAGGAGAAATAGAATTTGACCTGGCCGAGATCAATGCGATCAGTGACCGGACCCCTCAGATTTGTAAACTGAGTCCGGCGGTGAACGGGCATTATCTCGTCGAAGTCAATGAAGCAGGCGGGATCAGTGCTGTTTTGAAGAGCTTGCTGGATGCCGGTTTGATTGATGGTTCCGGGATGACAGTTTCCGGCAGTACCATGGCGGAAAGACTAAGCAGCGCGGTTGTCAAAAATCCGAGTGTGATTCGGCCACTAACTGATCCGTACTCTGCCAAAGGCGGACTCTGTGTCCTGTTTGGCAACCTGGCTCCGGAAGGAGCCGTGATCAAAGTAGGTGCGCTGGCGAACAGAGATATTGTCTTCGGGGGCGCGGCCAAGGTCTACGACGGAGAAGACCTGGCGGCAGAAGCGATCCGCAGCGGCGTGATCAAAGAAGGCGATGTCGTGATTATCCGCTATGAAGGACCGAAAGGCGGGCCTGGTATGCGAGAGATGCTCGGACCAACAGCAACCCTAGCGGGAATGGGCCTTGATTCTTCCGTGGCACTGTTGACGGACGGACGTTTTTCCGGAGGCAGCCGCGGACTTTCGATCGGGCACATTTCTCCGGAAGCAGCGCTCGGCGGGGAGATTGCGTTCGTCGAGAACGGCGATATGGTTCGGATTGATTTAGAAAAACGGACCATTGACTGGCTTCTGCCCGAATCTGAAAAAGCAGAAAGAAGAAACAGCTTTGACCCCAAAAAAGGGTTGGAGAAAGTGTATAAAGTAGCAGGCCGGACAGGATATCTGGGACGTTACGTCCAATTCGCCCAGTCAGCCAATAAAGGAGCAGCTTTCCGGACAGTCAAGGAGGAATGAATGAATGGATAAGGCCAAAGAAGACGCCTTAATAGCCAGAGACCCTGAAATTACCTGGGAAGACGAAGAAAGTCTTGCTTTGGATAATTATAATGGGGCCAAAGCGCTGCTCGATGTATTGGACCAGGAAGGGGTAGAACTGATCTTCGGGTATCCCGGCGGGTCTTTGCTCGCACTGTATGATGCGCTTCTGGACAGCTCGATCCGTCATATCCTGCCAAGACATGAGCAGAGTGCTGTTCATGCCGCCGATGCCTATGCACGGGTCAGCGGCAAGGTGGGTGTCTGTCTGGCTACCTCAGGTCCGGGAGCCGCCAATATGGTCACGGGAATTGCAAATGCGTATATGGATTCCATCCCGCTTGTGATCTTAACCGGTCAGGTATCGACCCATCTGTTGGGGACAGATTCTTTTCAGGAAGTTGACATTACGGGGATCACGATGCCGATAACGAAGCATTCCTATCTGGTTAAAGATGCCAGAGATATCCCGCGTATTGTGAAAGAAGCGTTTTATATTGCGAGTACAGGCCGCCCGGGTCCGGTCCTGATCGATCTGCCGAAGAATATTATGGCAGCAGAGGTCAATGAGCCTTATCCGTCCAAAGTGGCGCTGAAAAGCTATAAATTTTTTACCAAGGGAAATCCCGGTCAGATTTCTGAAGCAGCCAGAGCACTGGCCCAAAGCAAAAAACCGGTTGTTTATGCCGGGGGAGGCGTCATAACCTCCGGAGCCGGCAAGATTCTTCAGGAAGTACTCGAAAAAACCAATCTTCCTGTGGTCACGACCCTGATGGGCATTGGCAGTGTCCCATCCAAACATCCGAATCATTTAGGGATGGTCGGAATGCATGGGACCATTACTGCCAATCTTGCCGTAGATGCGTGTGATT
This sequence comes from Dehalobacter sp. TBBPA1, assembly GCF_040931655.1. Lineage (NCBI taxonomy): Bacteria > Bacillati > Bacillota > Clostridia > Eubacteriales > Desulfitobacteriaceae > Dehalobacter > Dehalobacter sp. TBBPA1. The sequence continues at coordinate 1,250,971 of NZ_CP162385.1, forward strand.
TACTGATTGCGATCGGTGTCCGCTTTGACGACAGGGTCACGAGCGGGCTGAAACATCATTTTGCCACGAAGGCGAAAGTTATTCATATTGACATCGATCCTGCCGAGATCGGCAAAGTCATCCGGGCACATATCCCGATTGTCGGAGATGCCAGACTTGTCCTGGAAGAGTTCCTTACCAAAATCAATCCGCTGGCCATTCAGGATTGGTGGAACGAACTCAGGAGCTGGCAAAAGCAATACCCGTTAAGCTATGAGCAGGATGGCCGCCTCAATCCGCAGACGATTTTGGAAGCGATGGGGAAAATCAGCGGGGAAGAAGCGATCGTGGTAACAGATGTCGGACAGCACCAAATGTGGGCGGCTCAATTCTGTCCGATTAATCAAGAAAGACATTTTATTACCAGTGCGGGTCTGGGAACGATGGGTTTTGGTCTTCCGGCTGTAATCGGCGCCCAGTTTGCGAAACCGGACAGTCTGGTCTTTCTGGTGACCGGAGACGGTTCTTTACAAATGAGCATCCATGAACTCGCCACTGCGGTCCAATATCACCTTCCCATAAAAATAGTCCTGATGAATAACGGGGTTTTAGGCATGGTTAGGCAGATGCAAAAAATGCTCTTTAACGAGCGTTTCAGCCAAATCCAGCTGGATGCCAATCCCGATTTTGTAAAGCTTGCCGACGCCTACGGGATCAAAGGGCGCAGAGTCGAGCAGGCCGATCAAGTTGAAGACGCCTTGAAGGAAGCTGTTGCAACGCCCGGACCGTTTTTGCTGGATTTCACGATCTCACCGGATGAAGTTGTACTTCCTTTTGTTCCTGCCGGTCAGGGAATTACCGAGATACTGGAGGGGAAGGAATAATGCTGCATACACTCGCTGTAATGGTTGAAAATGATCCGGGGGTCCTGGCACGGGTATCAGGCCTGTTTTCCCGGCGGGGCTACAATATCTACAGCCTGACGGTATGTCAGACTGAAAATCCTGACCTGTCCATGATGACGATCGTGGTCGAGGGTGACAGCCAGGTCATTGAGCAGGTCACCAAGCAGCTGCATAAACTGGTCGTTGTCCATAAGGTGACCAATCTAAGTCAGGAGTCCGTGGTGAACAGGGAGCTGGCCCTGATCCGGGTCAAGGTTAAATCGGATACCCGGCTCGAAGTACTCCAAACGGTAGACATCTTCAGGGGCAGAGTCGTTGATATGGGAAAAAATAACCTAACGATCGAGCTTACCGGAGATGAAGATAAGATCGATGCGTTTGTCAGAACGATGCGATCTTACGGCATTCTCGAACTTGTCAGAACCGGTAAAATTGTGATTGCCCGATCCGATAATTAATATGGTAAGCGACTGATAGATGCTTTACTAATAAATTTTCACTTAAATAAATAATGAATAAGGAGAGTAAATAACATGGCTAAAATGTATTATGATCAAGATGCTGATATGGGACTGCTGAAAGGAAAAACGATTGCGGTAATGGGTTGGGGAAGCCAGGGTCATGCTCAATCCCAAAACCTTAAAGATTCCGGTTTGAATGTTATTGTGGGCTTGCGCAAAAACAGCGCAAGATGGAAAGAAGCCGAAGAAGCCGGCCTGACTGTGATGACAGTCGCTGAAGCAGCAGCCAAAGCGGACCTGATCCAAATCCTTCTGCCTGATGAGACCCAGAGCAGGATTTACCGGGAAGAAATCGAACCATCGCTCACTGCCGGCAAGGTACTTTGCTTTTCACACGGTTTTAACATTCACTTTGGTCAAATCGTGCCGCCGGCTAATGTCGATGTGATTATGATCGCTCCGAAGAGCCCGGGACATCTGGTGCGCCGGACTTACACTGAGGGCGCAGGAACTCCGGGACTGATCGCCGTCTATCAGGATGCTACCGGTAATGCCAAGCAAATTGGTCTTGCGTATGCCAAAGGTATTGGCTGTACCCGCACCGGACTGATCGAGACCACATTTGAAGAAGAGACCGAAACCGATTTATTTGGCGAACAGGCCGTGCTTTGCGGTGGTGCATCCGAATTGGTCCGCGCCGGTTTTGACACACTTGTAGAAGCCGGTTACCAGCCGGAAATTGCTTACTTTGAGTGTCTGCATGAATTGAAATTAATTGTCGACCTGATGTATGAAGGCGGAATCAGCCGGATGCGCTACTCCGTATCCGACACAGCCCAGTACGGGGACCTGATGGTCGGCAGACGCATCATTACGGAAGAAACTCGCAAGGAAATGAAGAAGGTCCTTTCCGAAATCCAGAATGGGGAGTTTGCCCGCAAATGGCTCTCCGAAAATCAGGTTGGCCGTCCGGTCTTCAATGCCATGACCCGCAGGGATGCCGAACATAAAATTGAAAAAGTCGGCCAGGAGCTTCGTTCCATGATGCCGTGGCTGAAGAAGAAATAAAGCCTGCTAATATCCATTATGTGGGTTGAATCTTGAGCAAAATAATATATTCAAGTAGGTCTGGGGGCCACAGTACCGCTTTCGGCAAATTGAGCCCTCCATGGCTCAAATAGCCGCGCTGCGCAATCCGTGCTTCGCTTGTCGCGGAACTGTGGCCCCCAGACTGATCTTAAGTATGATACAGCAGTTTTTATAAGCTAAACTTTTTGCCAGAATATAGCATTTAGATGTTCGGCTTTTAAAAATTTGTATCTGGAATGTTCTACTTGCATGTCGATTCCAACAATGTATTTCTCAGAATAATATAACTAAAATATAATGGAGACCTACCCGGATAATCAAATTAATTTTATGAACCAATTTAGAAATTAATTTACTGGATATCATAAAGGAGGGCGGGGGGTGGATAGGGTGAGACGGATTGAATTTTTTGATACGACGTTAAGGGACGGGGAACAGTCTCCCGGCGTTGCGCTGAATATGGAGGAGAAGCTGCAGATTGCCCGTCAGCTGGAAAAATTGGGTGTGGATGTTATTGAAGCCGGTTTTCCAGTCACTTCTCCGGGCGATTTTGAGGCCGTATCTTTAATCGCCGAAAAAGTCAGAAATACGACCATTGCTGCGCTTGCCAGAGCTGAAGCTAAGGATATTGAAAGAGCCTGGGAGGCAATTCATATTGCGGAAAACCCGCGAATCCATACATTTATTGCGACATCTCCGATTCATATGCAATACAAGCTCAGAAAAACACCGGATGAGGTGTTGGAACGCGCTGTCTATGGGGTCAAGCTGGCAAAATCCAAAGTTAGTGATGTCGAATTCAGTGCTGAAGATGCGTCCCGCAGCGATGTGGATTTTCTGGCCAAGGTATTCTCACTGGTCATTAAGGCCGGAGCTACTGTGATTAACATTCCGGATACCGTTGGGTATGCGATGCCCGCAGAATTCGCTCAGTTCGTCAAGGCGATCATGGACAAAACCGATGGCATTGAAAAAGTCAAAGTCAGCGTCCACTGCCATAATGATCTCGGATTGGCCGTCGCGAATTCCCTGGCTGCAGTCAAGGCAGGTATTCATCAAATTGAATGTGCGGTCAACGGCCTCGGAGAACGGGCCGGGAATGCTGCGCTGGAAGAATTGGCCATGGCGCTGCACACCCGGAAAGACCTTTATGGGGTCGAGACAGGTATCATCACCCGGGAGATTTCCCGGACCAGCAGTCTGGTCAGCAGACTGTCCGGTATGAGGGTCCAGCCGAATAAAGCGATTGTAGGTAAGAACGCTTTTGCGCACGAATCAGGCATTCATCAGGACGGGGTTCTCAAGGAACGTAGTACGTATGAAATTATGTCCCCGGATGCCATCGGACTTGACATGAATACGATTGTCCTCGGCAAACATTCCGGGAGGCATGCGGTCAAACAGTCTCTGGACGACCTGAGCATTGAAGTCAGTGAAGAACGCTTTGAGAAGCTTTTTGAAGACTTCAAAATCCTTGCTGAGAAGAAAAAGATTATCACGGAAGCTGATCTTTATGCGCTTGCTGAAACGCAGGAGGCAGAGGAAACGCTGGCCTTAAATTACTGGCAGATTCTAAGCGGAAATAACCTGAAGCCTACGGCAACGATTGGCTTAGAGCTGAAAGATGGGAAAGAGCATCATAATGAGCTGGTGAAAGCGGCTTATGGTGACGGCCCTGTAGCGGCTGCCTATAAGGCGATCGACAAAATTGTCGGGATTGAAGGAAAACTGCAGAATTTCTCGTTACAGGCAATTGACGTCGGCGAGGATTCTCAGGGTGAAGTAACCGTAACGGTTTCGTTCGGTGATCACACTGTTGCCGGGCGGGGTGTCAGTCCGGATATTATCGAGGCCAGTGTCAAAGCCTATGTCCAGGCTGTCAACAGGGCACTCAGCAAAGGCTGGATCAGCCTGAAGCAAAGATGATAACTGGATGTAAAACAGGCCGCGATGATGCATGATTGCGGATACTTATTATCTCATCTGCGCGTACGGAATGTTTACGGAGATGAGATAATGTTAAGGAGCACATGAAAAAGGAGGTTGTTGCCCATGGGTATGACGATAAGCGAAAAAATTCTGGCAGCCCATGCCGGAGCAGATAAAGTCGTTCCCGGAGAAATCATCAATGCCAAACTGGATGTGGTCTTATCCAATGATGTCACAGCTCCGGTCGCGATCAAAGAGTTTGAAAAATTAGGAATTGAGAAGGTATTCGACAAAGAAAAAATTGCACTGGTACCTGACCATTTCACCCCGAACAAGGATATTGCCTCCGCGGAACAATGCAAAATCGTTCGCGACTTTGCCCGGAAACATGAGGTTAAACATTACTGGGATACCGGAAGAGTCGGCATCGAACATTGTCTGCTTCCGGAGCAGGGGGTGGTACTTCCCGGTGACCTGATCATTGGCGCCGATTCCCATACCTGCACGTACGGTGCACTCGGTGCGTTTGCGACCGGTGTCGGCAGTACAGACTGCGCGGCCGGGATGGCCACAGGCGAAGCCTGGTTCAGAGTACCCGAAACTTTAAAATTTGTTTTTCACGGCACGAAGTTCCAGCCTTATGTTGGCGGCAAGGATTTGATTCTATATATCATCGGCAAAATCGGCGTTGACGGTGCCCGCTATAAAGCGATGGAATTTACGGGAAACGGCATCAAAGCACTCTCTATGGACAACAGGCTGACGATGTGCAATATGGCGATCGAGGCTGGCGGCAAGGCCGGAATCATTGAACCGGACGAGATTACGCTGGCGTACGTCAAAGCCAGGGCAAAAAGGGATTATAAAGTTTATCATAGCGACCCGGATGCCGTATACGAGAAAGTCTACGAATTTAACACAGAAGATATTCCGCTGCAAATCGCTTTCCCGCATCTTCCGGAGAACACCAAATCGGTGGAGGAAGCAAAGGGTTTGAAAATAGACCAGGTTGTGATCGGCTCGTGTACGAACGGACGTCTTGAGGATCTCGAAATCACGGCTAAGATTCTGAAAGGGAAGAAGATCCATCCGAATATCCGCTGCCTGATTTTCCCGGGCACCCAGGATATCCTGCTTGAAGCGATGAGCCGTGGCTGGATTCAGACCATGATTGAAGCCGGGGCAGCAGTCAGTACGCCGACCTGCGGGCCATGTCTGGGGGGGCATATGGGGATTCTGGCCAAAGGTGAGCGGGCGCTGTCCACCACAAACAGGAACTTTGTAGGCCGGATGGGTCATCCTGAAAGCGAAGTATACCTGTGCAATCCGGCAGTCGCTGCGGCTTCAGCCATATGCGGACAAATCGTTCATCCGAGGGAGGTTGTTGATCATGGGTAAAGCTTGGAAATTTGGCCATGATATTGACACGGATGTCATCATCCCGGCCCGCTATCTGAACCGCTTCGAACCTGAACATCTCGCCGCCCATTGTATGGAAGATGCGGATGCTTCTTTTGCGGCCAACGTGCAACCCGGAGATATGATGATCGGCGGCAAAAACTTTGGCTGCGGATCTTCCAGGGAACATGCTCCGCTGGCGATTAAAGCTGCCGGTGTCAAAGCCATCATCGCAGAATCCTATGCGCGGATATTTTACCGGAATGCGCTGAACATCGGGATGCCGATTCTAGAGTGCCCGGAAGCTGTCAAAGGCATTGAGGCCGGTGACGAAGTCGAGGTCGATCTCCAGAGCAGCACGATCCAAAACATCAGCAAAGGAACAAGTTTTCAGGCTACTCCCTTTCCGCCATTTATGCAGGAACTGATCAAAGCCGGTGGGCTGGTTCCGTACGTAAAGGAGAAAAGAAAGAATGCCTAAAATTGCCGTATTGCCCGGCGACGGGATTGGAAGAGAGATTATTCCTGAAGCGCTGAAAGTGCTTCAGGCAGCATTAGAAGACTGCCCGGTCAAGTTTGAATTCGATCGTTATTTGATCGGCGGAGCCGCAATTGATGAAGTCGGCAAAGCACTGCCTGCCGAAACACTGGATGCCTGTAAGAAGGCCGACGCGGTGCTTTTAGGTGCGATCGGCGGACCGAAATGGGATACACTGCCGGCCAAGGAAAGACCTGAGCTTGGCGCGCTACTGCCTATCCGCAAAGAACTCGGACTGTATGCCAATATCCGTCCGGTCAAGATGATTCCTTCGCTCATTTCGGCTTCCACCTTAAGGGAAGAAGTTGTCAAGAATGTGGATATGGTTGTGATCCGCGAGCTGACCGGCGGAATCTACTTTGGCGAAAAGGGAAGAAACGAAAACCCAAAGGCCGCTTATGATGTTCTGCTTTATCATGAAGAAGAAGTCCGACGGATCATTGAGCTTGGTTTTGAAACTGCCAGAGGTAGACGGAAAAAGCTTTGCTCGGTCGATAAGGCCAATGTGCTCGAGTCTTCTCGTTTCTGGCGGGAGATTGCTGAAGAAGTGGCCAAGGAATATCCGGATGTCGAGCTGACGCATATGTATGTTGACAATGCTGCGATGCAGTTGGTGCGTTATCCGGAACAGTTCGACGTGATTGTCACCGAGAATATGTTCGGGGATATCCTGACCGACCTGGCTTCGATGCTCGGCGGATCGATCGGCATGCTTGCTTCAGCCAGCCTGAGCGGTAAAAAAGGACTATATGAGCCGGCTCATGGCTCTGCGCCGGACATTGCCGGCCAGAATAAGGCAAATCCGCTGGCGACAATCCTTTCGGCGGCGATGATGCTGCGCTATACGTTTGACCTGAATGAAGAAGCCGGTAGAATAGAGAATGCTGTGATAAAAGTTCTGAATCAGGGCTACCGGACAGCCGACCTGGCCAAACCCGGCGATATAGTGCTTGGGACCAAAGAAATGGGTGACGCAGTGGTGGCTGCGCTGTAAACATTACCACTTAAATATAAATTGGCTTTAAGTCAAATGTTGGGATGGGCCCCTAAAAAAGTTACTTTAAAACGATGATGCTGATAATAGTTTTTAGACTGTTATTAGCATTTTTTTTGAACGACATGGTGCTATCCGCTTTTCGGCTCTTGTGAGCGACAGTATGTATTACTAAAGCGAAAGAGTTATTGGGTGACCTGGATCCTGGCGCTCTTTTAAACAAAGAGAATAAGGAAGACTAAATCAAAAGACCGTAACGATGGTTGAGTCGTTACGGTCTTTTGATTTGACCTCTAGTTGAGGTTGAGATGCAATAATACTATAGCAAGCGGGCTTAATTTGTTCTTTTCAATATTTAGAAGGTAAAGAGAATAAATATAAAGGGAATTGAGGGATAATGTGGAATTATCGTTAAGAAATGGGTCTGAGTTCAGTGATATATAATGTCTGTAATGGTAGTCGACTTTTGATGATTGATTACACTTAAAGTAAGTATTCCCGAACCTAGTTCGGAAACACCACCAAAAAAGAGGTATATACGAACTTAGTTCGGGAATACCGTAGTTCTACGACATATCGTGCAACGCCGCGCCATCCTTGGCGCGGATGAAAAAACTTTAGCTATAAATTAAGCTTCAGAAAGTGGGATAAAATGAATGCGTTTTTGACAGTGATACCAATTGTTCTTATTAGGTATGGTCTTTTAAATGTGATAAACAAAGAAGCACTTAAACGTGCAAGTTTCTTTGCTCCATTAATCAGAAGAGAAAAGGTAGCATTCTGGGTTTATCAAATAACAACCGCATTGATCTTGCTATATTTATTACTGCTCAAGATTAAAACTGACTCTGAGTGGTTTTACATAGGTCTGATAATTTATAGTTTAGGACTTATTTTATATGTTGTATCTATAGTGAATTATGCTAACCCTAAAAAGAACGGAATAAATTTAAATGGGTTATATCGAATATCACGCAATCCTATATACGTAGCATATTTTATTTATTTTTTAGGATGTGTATTGTTAACTCGTTCATGGGGATTGCTTTTGTTATTAATAACTTTTCAGATATCAGTACACTGGATTATTCTTTCAGAAGAAAGATGGTGTATTAGGGAATTTGGAGAAGAGTATATAAAATATATGAATAATGTGAGACGTTATCTTTGATTGTTATGACATAACTGAATTATTCAAGCGAAAGATTAGATTATTTATGCCTAGTGGTGCTGAAGTCCAAGGCCGCGCCGTCCATGGCGCTGTCTGAATCTGGGGGCACAATACGTCGTAGAACAGCGTATTGCCGACACTTGGCAAAGATGCATGTGGTTAGGTCGCGTCGGCAATACGCGAAACGTTGAACAAAACCGCTGCGCGGTAGCTTCAGAAATCAGAATTCAAAAAAAGAAATACTTATCTCCCTTGCAGGAAATAATAACCAAAAACTGTAAAGGGTGATAGGAATGTCAGAGTTACGAAACAAAATGAAAATGGACTTAGAACTCAAGGGGTTAAGTCCAAGTACACAGAGAACTTATCTTAGAAACGTAGAACAATTTGCAAATCACTATGCAAAAACACCGTTAAAAATGGGAGAAACAGAAATCAAAGAATATCTTCACCATTTAATCAAAAGGAATGTTAGCAATTCATACGTAAAAAATGTTTACAGTTCCCTGAGATAACTTTGCAAAGAAACTGGAATATTGAGGACGATGTTTTTAGATACAATTATGAGGAAGCCCGCTCAACTTCAGATACAATACTATGTCGTTATACGAAAGACCATGCGAGAGACCGCGCATCCATCCGCGGATTGTAAAAGAAGAATAAATGATTGAATTATTATAAATACGTAGGATAAAGGAAGGGATAATGTGAGGAAGTCTGTTAAAGCTTTGATAGTAACTTTTTTAGTAGGTTTTATTGGTATTTATTTAGGTGCATTTTTGAATCTTGAAGGATATTTAGGAGTCATTTTATCAGTAGCTACTATGGGGTATTTTATTATTTCAGCAATTGAAGATATATGCAATAAATAAGCGTAAACTGACTTAAATATATTACATAATATTCATATGGGTTGGATTAATCATCTTTTTAAATGAATGCAACCTTGTAGATAAATGTGAAACAAAGATAATTTATATAACAGAGAAAGAAGAAAATTATGAGCATTATCTTAAGCGATTTATATGGCATATTTTTCTTATTTTATGTAGTACAGATTCAAGAGGAACGTTGAAGGGACTCCCGTCCGTGATCGTCTCTGAATCTGGCGGCATGGTCCATCGTCTAACAGCGTGTTTTCGACACTTTGTCAATATGAATGTGGTTGGGACGCGTCGCAAACACGTGAGACGTTCTACGAAACCGAACGCAATGGCGCGCCGTCCTGGCGCGGTTAATGGAATAATATCATAGCTATTTTCCAATAGTAAGATTGATAATATCTGATCAAATAGTGGAAGGGAATAGCTATGGATGAGAAAGTAAAAATGATAAATGGAGAGCTATATAAGGCTAATGATGAAGAGCTTTTCAGAGAACGACAAACTGCAAAGAGAGCTCTATACCAATTTAACTCCTTACACCCAGATGAAATCGAAAAGCGAGATGATATTATCAGGAGTTTGTTTGGTAAGGTAAGGGATAATTTTTTTATTGAGCCACCGTTCCACTGTGACTATGGCTATAACATTTACATAGGAGAGAATTTCTACTCGAACTATAATTGTACTATCTTAGATTGTGCCAAGGTTTTAATTGGCGATAATGTTTTGTTCGGACCAAATGTTAACCTTTTTACAGCAGGGCATCCTATAAATTTTGAGGTACGTAACGAAGGTTTTGAATATGCTTTACCGATAGTTATAGGCAATAATGTTTGGATCGGTGGAGGAGCAATCGTTAATCCGGGAGTTACTATTGGTGATAATGTAGTAATAGGTTCTGGAAGCGTAGTAACAAAAAATATTCTATCTAACTCTATTGCGGTTGGTAATCCATGTAAGGTAATACGAATAATTTTAGACACAGATAGATTACATAAAGACAATTGTTATTGAGGGGCCGCCGTCCTGGCGTCCTCAGAATTTGGGGGCGTTCGGCTTCGTATAACAGAGCACTCCCGCAACTTAGACTAGATGAATGTTATAAGACGCTGCGGGAGTGCTCAGGACGTTAGGCGAAACGGTAGAAACGGAGGAGAAAGATATGAAAGTAAACGATATGATTTTAAGCAGGTTGAAGTCTTTACAGAGGTTATGAGAGAGTTTTCGGAATCACAAGAAGGATGAGCATCTGGGAGTAGGTCAAATTCCGCACCAGTGCGTAATTTGGATATGTTAAATTCGTCACTGGTGACGAATTTGGGTGGCAAAGTGTAAGCTTCGATGTGTTTGGGCCTTGAGGTTTTTATTTAAGAAATATGCACGTGTCGGTTTGCTTTGGCAGAATGAATGTTTCGCATTTTGCAAGTCATTCCGACGGGCAGCAGATAACAGTGAATTCCCGAAATCTGAGAAAACATGCGAGAGTAATAACCAGACTTCGGGAATTCACGAACCGTTAAATGAAATTGGTCGCAAAGGCCGCGCCGTCTTGGCGGAAAATTTAAATATGACAGTATTATACTTAGTCTAAAGTACAGATTCTTCCTATAAATGGCGATTACATTATATTTAATTCTTTAGCTATCTCCCTCAAATAGAAAGTTTCTGTTTTGTCCTTAAATTGTAAGATAACGCAATCATCCTCAGCAAATTGTACTTTATTGCCATTATAAGTGGTACAGTGTATGCCATATGAAAACTTGCCAGGATGTTCACCTCTGTCATCCAAGATACTACTGAAACATTCCGTAAACGTAATAGTTTTAACATCAATGTTATCCGCGTCCAGACGACTCCAAGAATTAAGGACTCTGCCATCTGTCAGTTCAAATTCAAATAAAATCTTGTCATCTTTATAAGCATATGCGATGTTTATATCATTGGAGTTTACTCTCCAGCCAAATGCAAAGAAATAGAAATAAGATACTACCGCCAAGGCACAGACTGTCAAGGTGATTAGAACTGCTTTTAAAACTTTTCTATTCAGCTTTTTAAATGGTTTGATTTTTTCTTTGTTGTATTCGGTATGCTCTACCCTGACCTCTGCCTTCATTTGCTCAAAAATTTCCTTGCACTGAGGACAATGATTAAGATGTTCTTTAATTTCCAGATTGCTTTCAGGGCTGGTCAAACCATCAATATAGCTTGGTAACAGGTCTTTTATAATTTCGCATTTCATTTACAATCTTCCTTTCATAATTTTTTGTTTGGCACGGTAAAAAGAGACTCTTGCCCAGTTTTCATTTTTGTTGAATACTTCCCCAATTTCTCTAAAAGAAAATGCGCCTGTGATGCGTAAGAGAACGATTTCCTTGGCAGTTTCATCAAGAATATGTACTGCTTTGATAAGTTGCATTTTGTCTTCTATCAGACATAATTCTGCCTCCGGATTAAATTTGTTGGAAATAATATTGTCATCAAGCATAGATGTTTCTTTGCGGTTTCTTTTATCAATTTCTTGATACCACAGATGTTTGGCAATTTGGCAAAGCCATGTCGAAACTTTACATGTACCGTCATATCGATTAGCTGATTTTATTGCCCGGTAAAAGGTCTCCTGCGTGAGCTCTTCCGCAGTATTCTCATCGTTGCAAAGAATGATCAGAAACTTAAAGACGGTTTCTGCATATTCCTGATAAATGTCATCTATGTCGAACATGCAATATCACCTCCTTCAAAACATATATCCGATAACGCAGTGTTTCGTTACACAATAATTTCAATTTTTAAAAATCTGTCTGTCTAAGCAAACAGCTAAATAAAGGTTATAAATAATCCTGAATGAACAGTTATATTATTAATTATATCTTACCACTACAGTTGCCACGCTGGATTTATATATTATGCAGCAAGAGAGGTGTAACTTTTTCTGGCTATTTATAGGGGCCAACGTCCTGTTGGCCTTTGAACAGGAAGGCGCCATCCATCACATAACACGGGATTTACGCAACTTTGACAATATGAATGTAGCATGACGCTGCGTAAATCCCGGGAACGTTATCTGACATACTCCCTATTTGTTTAGAATTTAAGCATCGTATGAGGTCGAGGTTAGGGAGCCGCTGATTTATATTATTTTTTAAAATTCAATAAAAGGGTGTGGAGTTTTGAAAATCGATCAAACATTGGTAAGTAGTTTTATCAACAAACATATTATTGTTGGTATTGCGTATTTAGATCACGAAGAAAACTTTATTGAGCAGGTTCAATTGCATGGGGATATCTTGAGGATTAATGATTCCGAAGGGATTGTAATTCAATTATCTAATTCAGAAAAAGAATATAAATTGCCGCCGAATATTTCGGCAATTAAGGAAGCACCTCCAGGTGAATATAGATTCAGATCTACAGGCGAAGTTGTAGTCAATCCAGATTTCATGACAACTTGGACAATAAAGAAACCTAATCCAAATAAGACTAGGGATTAGAAATAATATTGCTTGGGTATGATGCGAAAAGAAAAAGAGGAAAAATATCGGTGTTAATTTCGGTGTTAATTAATGTAAATAGTGCTACAATTATAAATAATATATCAGCTTTATAAAAGAAATATCACAAGCTACCCAATTATTTGATTTATTTTCCTCTTTATTGATTGTTAATGGAACAATGATATTATCAATAATGATATTGTTATTAGCTATAAAGTCTTTAATTTTAAATGAATATATAAAGATTAAGAAGTTAATCTTTTTCACATTTACTCCAACAATAATATTGATTATTGGAATAATTATGAGTGTTTCTAAGACCTTTTTTATTAAGTAAAGTACTTGAGTTGTATTAAAGGGGCCGACGTCCTGTCGGCCTCCAAGTCTGGGGGCGCGCGACTTTACATAACACACCGTTCCCAAAACTTTGTCTAGATGAATGTATAAGACGCTTCGGGAACGGTTGAACATTAAATGAATTTGGTCGCAAAGGCCGCGCCGTCCTGGCGCGGGTTGTAAACGCTAATCTTATTGAAAGGATTTTATATAATAATATGTTCATAACTTATGAAGAAGCTCGTATGAACGGATTAGCAGGAAGTGATGTGTTTCAGTATAGTCATCTGGTGTATAAAGATGACTTAAACAGAAATGGCGTGGTTATTAGTCTTAATAGAGAAGCTTACTTTGCATTCCAAGATACAATATTATTGTCACAATATCATGAGTTAAAAATGGAATCACAAAGAAGACAAGAAGACATATTTGCATTATGTCCAACTATTCGTAAACGGTCACAGTATATAAATATTGAAAACTTGAAAATGGGGATAGGATTTGAACTTCACTTAAAAGCACGATTGCTTAAATCGAACTATATTATACATAATATAAATTCGCACGATATTACATTTAAAGGACTATCAAAAGAGCAGAAAAGAAGACCAATACTCAAAGATGAATATTTTAATATTGATGGATATCGTTTTAATGGACAAAGAAATGTTTTGGTAGGATTGATGGAACAAAGCATTAATTTTGATTTATTACTTAATAAAGAAGAATATAATAGATGCCTTAATTTAACTGATGATATGAGGAGCATAATTGATGGTTATCGAAAGTTGCGAAATCGAATACATTTGCCAGGAGACGTAATTGATATGAAAAATCTTAATCGAGATAATCTTATGGAAATATTAGTTGAATTTATTAACAAAGAAATAGTACAAACGACTAATTCTTTAGCATCAGAATGTGGCTTAGAAAAAGTTAGGTTAAAGGAATTAATAATCTAATAAAGTCCTCTCGGCAATGGTAATTACGTTAGTTTGCAAGAATTGGTGGAGTCGCCGTCCTGGCGACTTCTGAATCTGGGGGCGACCAACTTGATAACGCATAATATGTGGTATAATAAGAAGTAAGGAAAGTAAGGAATGGAGTGATTGTAATGGAACTTGCTAGGATAACCTCAAAAGGACAAATTACAATACCAATAGGAATAAGGAAGAAACTCAACTTAAAAGAAGGGGATAAAGTTATCTTCATTGAAGAAGGCGATAAGATAGTCTTTGCTAATTCCTCCATGATAGCATTGAAAGAAATACAAGAAGGAATGCAAGGGGTAGCTGAAAAGCAGGGTATTTATTCTGAAGATGATGTTAATAACTTAGTTAAAGATATAAGAAAAGAGATTTGGGAGAAGAAATATGAGAATCATGATTGATACCAATGTGCTTATTTCGGCTATTCTTTTCCCAAAATCTCAGCTCACTATAGTAATTCAAAGTGTAACGGAAGCTTACACCCTTGTACTCTGTTCACATATTATTGAAGAACTTAATGAGATTTTTAAAAAGAAATTTAGAAGAGAAAAGTCATTTGCTTGATAAGTTTTTGAGTAAGGTTGCATTTGAGCTAGTTTACACACCTGCTGATATTAATTCCGCAAACTATCCTGATATAAGGGATAAGGGGGATTATGCAATTTAGAAATTTTCTTGTAGGGCGGTTCGGCCTAAAAACAGGGAGAAACAAAGATGTTCATATAGCTGATTATTATCCGATTAATTCAAAAGCTATTTTATTTAAAGTAATAGAACGAAATGAGAATGAAATTGTGATGGCTGAAGATGATAAACATTTATTTTTCAAAACAGCAGTGATGAAAAAGGAAATTGAGCAAGGTACAGCCATATTTCTGACGACAATTGTTAGCTACCATAATGTATGGGGAAAAATTTATTTCTTTCCGGTTAAACCATTTCACCGTATTATTGCGAAATCATTGCTAAAGAGGCTTTGATAATGAAATTCCTGGAAGGTGTTTGCATGCAATATTTGCCGTACGACGTATAACACGCCGTTGTCGAAACATAGAATAGATGAATGCTATATTCCATTATATAAACTCCCATGACATGCTGAGAATCAGAGTATAATGAAATTAGGAGTGGTGTTATGAAAAGTAAAATTGCTGATTCAATAAAGTTAAAAACTCAGCCAGTTGCAGTATTCCGTTCAAATGTTAAACCCGAGGATGCAATGCAGTTCCAAGAAGGGAAACGGGGTTGTGTTATTTCCATGTTAAATGCTGCAGCTAAAGGAAGAGTGGCGGTATTTGAAGAAAAGACTACGAATTGTCCTGGTGGTAAAGTTGGACTTGGCTTCAATCGTTTTCAATTAGGTTTTATTGAACATTTCTTATCAACTGGTGTTCCCGGTGGTAGAGAAGGAGAATTTTATAAGAAGAACCCGGAGTTAGCAGCGAAATTCGCAACTGGGTTACCTGAAGTTGTACCCGCAAAGTATATAATTTTTAAACCGTTATCGGAATTGACTGAAGATGAAACACCAGAAATTATTATATTCCTAGCTAATGCAGATCAATTTTCAGCACTGATGTGGTTCGCCAATTACGATAAACCAACTCAAGACAACGTTAAAGTAGACTTTGGTTCTGGCTGTCAGCAGTCTGTACTATATGCACTAGAGCAAGCTGAGAAGGAGGATCCAAAGTGTATTATCGGACTAACGGACCCTTCCGCACGAAATCATATCGACAAAGACATTCTTTCATTCAGCATTCCATATAAACGCTTTTTAGAGTTAGAAGAGCAAGTTGAAGAGAGTTTTTTAACCAAAGAAACATGGCTCAAGATTATGTCAAGGATAGAATAGATTTGAATGATTAGATTTGCCGCACGTATATAACAGCGAATTGCCAACACTTAGTAAAGATGCATCAAGTCGGAATGCGTCGGCAATTCACGGAACGTTAAGCGACAGACCATGCGGAACCGGGCATACTTTTCCAAGCCTATTGACCGAGGTTTATTATCTGGTACTGTCCACCAGACCATCCTAAACCACTTGAAACTTGTAATTTTAAACCTTTTAGGTTTTTAGGAATTTCAAATACAATATATCCACTTTTGCTTGTTCCCGGGTTTACCTGGGCTAGAAAGAAACTATTATCGGCGTTTACATACATGTCTGCTTCAGCCATAGCAGAATATTCTTTGCCTTCAGCATCTTTTAACTTAAATAAACTAGTATCAATGGTACGAGTCTCTTTATCATTGTTTGATACCTTTACTTTTATTAGTAAATATTCATTTTCGGTTGTTTTTTGCAAATATTCATTTTGCCCGATTTTAGTGCTCCTTTTTACCTCGCTTGCAGAATACCCAATATTTCCTGCCTTAACCTCATCATTTAGCTTATATTCCTGGGGAGTGGAAGTTTGAGGGGTAGACGAATTTGGAGCGGGAGTTGGAGCAGGGGTAGACTGACCGCCACTACATGCTTGGACAAGTATGATAATTACTATGATACATAATAGCCAAAACCACCATCGCCTATAGATGGATTTATTTACCATTATATTGCCCCCTAACGTTAATTTGTAATATTTATTATTCCTCAAAACATTCTTTTTGATTCAGAAACAATATATCTTGGTTCCAGCCTAAATAATGCAAAGCATTTTGTAATTATTCTAAATAAGCTGGTTATAGAAAAATATATGAATATTATTAGCTAAGCAGTTTATCTTTGAAAATAATGTTGAGGTACAATACTATGGACAAATATACAAGTGAAGAATTAGAAGAAGCTCTACAAATTGTTTCTTCAGCTATCAGTAGATGTGAAAAAATACAGCCTAAATTTGTTGAGGGTACCTCTCAGTACACACTTCTTAAGAACAGGATAAATGCATTGTGTATTTCAAAATCATTGATAACAGATGACAATGTTATGGACAAATATACAATAGAAGAATTGATAGAAGCACTACGACCTGTATGTTCAATTATCAGCAAATGTGAAAAAGCACAGCTAAAATTTGCAGAGGGTACCTCTCATCACACCCGCTTCAAGAACATGATAAAAGCAATGTATATTTCAAAAACATTCATAACAGATGAAATTAGTAAAAGAGGTTGCAATAACAATCGTGTAAAGTTATTTACCAATGAATTATGATATTCGAGGAGTGGGTAATGGAAACAACCTGTTTCCCACGGGGAGGTAAGGATAGGAAATGAATATGAAGAACGAGCGGACACCGTCTAAAACATTGGATCACGGACCTTTCTACCACGGCACAAAAGCCGACCTGAAGGAGAGAGACATGCTGGAACCTGGCAATAGCTCTAATTATGGCGAGAGAAAGAAGGCCAACTACGTCTATCTGACTGCGACATTGGATGCGGCAACGTGGGGAGCGGAACTGGCAGTGGGCGACGGACCCGGTCGAATCTATCGGGTAGAGCCCACAGGTCCCATCGAGGATGATCCTAATCTGACGGACAAGAAGTTTCCGGGGAATCCAACGAGGTCCTATCGAACCCAACACCCACTACGAGTAATGGGCGAGGTTTTGGACTGGAAGGGGCACTCTACGGAGGAGCTCAAAAACATGCGAGATCACCTTGACAAGCTTAAACGGCTCGGAATCGAGGCAATCAACGATTGACTGCGTGATACTAACCTTTCTTTTTCCTTTCAGAGTAACATAATAAAAAAACGAGCTCCTTAATTTTTAATCAGGAACTCGTTTTCACTCACTTAAGGTTTGGCTATATGAAATTAGCATCATTTTTCATCACGCCCCTTTTTAGGAGATTTTTTTGAGGACATTCTTTGACTCAGAAGCTTTTAAAGATTCAAGCCCAACTGAAGCGAGAATTTCTTCAATTATATTAATTTGTTTCTTGTTCAAATGCACACCCCCTTCATAAAACCTAATGATACCATAGAATATAAAACCTGACAAGATAAATTTATTCGCTAGACAAGTTAAATAAGCGTTAAATGAAATTGATTGCAAGGGCCGCGCCATCCTGGCGCAAAAAAAGTGACCTCCAGCTCCCCAATTTTGGAAGGAGATTTTGATAGGTTATACTCAAGCCTTCACCATCCGAAGCCCGTCTACGTATCCTGTAATTAAAGCTACCAAAAAGGCGAGAATCAAAATGGCAGCTCAAATTCGTCAGCGCTGACGAATTTAACCTACTACCAGGCTCTCCTCCTTCTGTGGATTATATAACCGTCATAAAAACCGGCAAACCAAAAAGTGTGGCCAGACTTGATCCGGCGGTGAAGGAAAAATGCAATAAAGACGCGAGCCGGCTTGCAAAGGTGAGTTAAAGGAGTTTTATAACCTAAGGTTGACAGACAGCCTGTATAAGTGCCAAAATAGACCAGGTAAGAAAAAAGGGAATACATAGATCAAGATCACAGATAAGGAGACCATATGGCAACCATTCAATTTATTCTTCAATCCATTATTTTAGGCATCGTGGAAGGGATCACGGAGTTCCTGCCGGTCTCATCGACAGGCCATTTGATTATTTTTCAAAATTTAATCAACTTTCAGGGTACCAATCCGCATTATGTGGAAATGTATACGTATGTCATTCAGCTTGGAGCGATTTTGGCGGTCATTGTACTCTATTGGAAGAAGATCAAACAGACGTTGGTGGATTTCTTCCCGTCAAGGGTCGGCTACCAGGAATCCGGACTGAAATTCTGGCTGATGATTGTGCTGGCGTGCATTCCGGGCGCCACGATCGGGATTCTGTTTGACAATACCGCGGAAAAATACCTGTTTTCCCCGATTCCCGTGGCGATAACGCTTTTCCTCGGCGCAATCTTAATGATCTACGCCGAGAATAAGCTTAGAACAAAGGCACCGGTTGGACGGGACCGGGACTTGAATGTTTCTCCAAGACAGGCGGTTATGATCGGCTTATTTCAATGTTTGGCCGTTATTCCGGGGATGTCCCGTTCAGCATCGACGATTATCGGCGGGTGGGTAGCCGGGCTGCCGACGGTGGCCGCCACGGAATTTTCATTCTTCCTGGCGATTCCGGTGATGATTGGGATGAGTCTGCTGAAGGTTGTTAAGATTGGCGGTCTCGCTATTCTGACTTCACAGGAAATATTGTCTTTGGCTGTCGGCTTCATTGTATCCTTCCTTGTTGCAGTCATCGTCATCCAGAAATTTATTTCATATTTACAAAGAAAACCGATGCGGATTTTTGCAATCTACAGAATGATATTTGCCGTGTTCGTGCTGGCAGCTGGATTAGCCGGTTTATTCTAAATCAGCTTGTTTTATCCGAAGATCATCCTGAAATCTATCAGACAACCAAATATCCGGCCAGTATTTTGGGGATATTCATCATCGAACATTCAAGTTGTTTCCGGGTATTTTTTGTGCTAGAATAAATAGGAATTGGAAAATTAAAGCTGATGATCAACCCAGTATGTTAATGGGTCATACAGAGAGGGGAACTGCGTACACGTGTGTACAAAGCTGGAAGTTCTCTTGATAGTTAACAGAAACCCAGTTGTGAAGTGAGATGAATAATCCTACGGCTGTCTCACCGTTATCTGAGCTTGAAGCGGCGTATTCGCAATTAAGGTGGTACCGCGGAAGATATACTTCTTTCGTCCTTAGATGGACAAAGAAGTATTTATTTTTTTGCGGAAAGTTTTTTCACTGAACAATAATATTTACGCGTAGACTGATTTGTAATTCCGCTAGAATCAGTTTACTGAAGGATCAGCAAATAGTTGGCAAAATACGATTGAAAAAATGATGAATAGGATGGGGTGTATTAACATGCAGACAATCGGATTTATTGGAACAGGAAATCTGGCTTCGTCCGTGATTAAGGGGTTATCTCAGCAGGACACGGATTTCCGGATCATGGCCTATGATGTATTTCAGGAGAAAGCGGAACTCCTGGCCCAAACGTATGGTGTTGCGAGCGCTTCTTTTGCAGAAACTATTCAGGGATCAGATGTTATATTTCTGGCGGTAAAGCCTAAAGATATCAAAGGTCTTCTTGACCAGCTCGCTCAGTTCAATCTTACAGGAAAGCTTATTATTACGGTAGTAGCAGGAATAGGGCTGTCTGTTTACGAGCAGGCGCTTCCGGGCATTGCCGTGATCAGGGTCATGCCCAACACGTCCAGTGCGGTTCTGCAGGCTGTATCCGGATTGGCCAGAGGACGCTGTGTCACGGACGGACAGGCGAAAACGGCTGAGGCTATCTTTGCTGTTTTGGGAAAATTCCTGTGGATTGACGATAGCAAAATGAATGCATTGACTGCCGTCAGCGGCAGTGGCCCGGCCTATTTCTATTTCTTAACGGAACTGATGGCTCTGGCCGGTGAAAAGCTTGGCCTGACGAGGGACGAAGCTGAATTTCTGGCTGCAGAAACCATGGTTGGCGCAGGGAAAATGCTTGCGGAGAGCGGCAAAACCTCGCTGGAATTAAGAGAAGCTGTTACATCGCCGAACGGAACAACCTACGCGGCGCTGGAGAGCTTCCGGCAAGACGGGCTGGCAGATATCGTCTATCAGGCTATGGAGGCGTGTGCTAAACGGGCTGAGGAGATGGAAGGAGAGTATGTTTGAATGAATACCCTGAAAAGGGCGGTTTTAAAAATAGGCAGCAACAGCTTAAGCCTCGCGGAAGGCGGCATTGATGAAACGGTCATCGATCAACTGGCCGGGGTCATTGCTGAACTGAAAAAGCAGGGAACAGACTGCATCCTGGTTACCTCCGGCGCTGTTGCTGCCGGGATGGCCAAGATGAAGCTGAAGGAACGTCCGAAGGATATTGTCGGCAAGCAGGCCACGGCGGCTGTTGGGCAGGGATTATTGATTGAAAGGTATTCGTACTATTTTGAGAAATATGGCATGAGCTGTGCCCAGGTCCTTCTTTCCCGGATCGACTTGGTTGAAGCCGAACATTACCGGAATGCCAAGAATACCTTGGAAAAACTGCTGAACTTCGGAGTTGTTCCGATCATCAATGAAAATGATACCGTGGTCTTCGAAGAATTATGTTTCGGGGATAATGACAGGTTATCCGCGCTGGTGGCAGGAATGATCAACGCAGATCTATTGGTCCTTCTTACGGACGTCGACGGTTTGTTTACAGCCAATCCAGTGAATAACCGGGAGGCTGTACTGATTCCGAAAGTAGAGAATGTGGCAGAGGCTAAAAATCTGGCCGACGGCACAGGGTCTGCGGTTGGGACCGGAGGCATGGTCACCAAATTAAAGGCTGCTGAAATGGCAACACGGTTCGGGACGCCGACCTTTCTAATGAATGCGTCAAGAATTGCCCAGATCAAAGACATTGTCGAAGGAAACTACCCATTAGGGACCTATTTCCCACCGTTGAAGCATAAGCTTAATGGAAAAAAACGCTGGATGGCTTATGCAGCGTTATCGATGGGCACGGTTATTATTGATGCTGGTGCCGAAAAGGCCCTGCTTCATGACGGCAAGAGCCTGCTCGCTTCCGGAGTAACCGGGATCGAAGGATTTTGGGAGCGCAAAGATCTGATTAAAATTGTGAATAACCGCGGAGAAGAAATTGCCCGTGGTATTACCGAATTCAGCAGTGAAGAAACTGAAAAAGTCAAAGGATTCCACTCCGAGGAGATACGCAGACTGATTCCGGAAATTAAAGCAGAGGAACTGGTTCACAGGGATAACCTGACGATTACGCAGGAATACTGATCAAGAAAGTCAAATGATTCATTGGGCGTCGGCAAAAGAATAATCTTGGATAGCAATGTAATTAAATATATGAGATATTGAATAAAAGAGATATTGAATAGAATGTACGGGAGATTGACAGGAGGTTGTTGAATCATGGATTTTGCTGAAGATCTTATCATGATTGGCCAACGGGCCAAAAATGCGGCACGCAAATTAGCTTTTACGGGTACGGAGACAAAAAATAAAGCACTGTTGGCAATGGCCCAGGCACTTCTTGACAATCAGGACGCAATTCTGGAAGCCAATGTGCTGGATATTACGGCAGCGGAGGAAAAGGGCCTCAAGAAAAGCTTAATCAACCGTCTCCGCCTTACCAGCGCCGGGATTGCAGATATCAGCAATGCGATCAAGGAAGTGGTCGGGCTGCCCGATCCTGTCGGCGGCGGAGAACTGTGGAAAAGGCCAAACGGTCTGGTTATTCAGAAGACGATGGTTCCGCTCGGTGTCGTGGCGATGATTTATGAAGCCCGGCCGAATGTGACGGTGGACGCAGCGGTGCTGTGTTTAAAATCCGGCAATGCCTGCATCTTACGCGGAGGCTCGGAAGCGATTGAAAGCAATAAAGTACTGGCCAGGGTGATCGCTGAAGCCGCTGAACAGAATGGAATTCCGGAAGGTGCGATTCAGCTTATACCGAAGACGGATAGAGCGTATGCCCTACAGCTGATGCGCATGAATAAATATATCGATGTGATCATTCCGCGGGGCGGGGCGGGACTGATCCGGACAGTGGTTGAAAATTCCACCGTTCCGGTGATTGAGACCGGTACAGGGGTCTGTCATGCTTATGTTGATCTCGATGCTGATTATGAAAAGGCAGTATCGGTAGTCTTTAACGCCAAAACCCAGAAACCCGGCGTCTGCAATGCGCTGGAAACCTTGCTCGTTCATGAGGCGGTGGCGGAAGAGTACCTGCCGATGATTGGAAAAAAGTTTAAAGCGTACGGTGTTGAGATCCGCGGCTGTGATAGAGTCAGAAAGATTTTGGATTATGCTGTTCCGGCAACGGAAGAAGATTGGTCGACGGAGTACCTTGATTTGATCATCAGCGTTAAGGTTGTCAACAGTATTGACGAAGCGCTGGATCATATTTATACGTATAGCACGAAGCATTCTGAGACGATCATTACCGAAAACTACACGGCCTCTCAGCGTTTTTTAAATGAAATCGATGCGGCTGCGGTTTATGTCAATGCTTCAACGCGTTTTACCGATGGCGGAAGGTTCGGTTTTGGCGCTGAAATTGGCATTAGCACGCAAAAGCTGCATGCTCGCGGTCCGATGGCTTTGCCGGAACTGACGACCATCAAATATATTGTTTATGGAAACGGCCATATTGTGGAATAGCATCCATGACGCAGACCAAATTTAGGGGAATATATATAGATACTCCAAGTTCTGGTATGAATGCTTATAGGTTTCTTCGTGTATCTTTGTGTTGCGGTCAAATCTAGCGGGTGCTATAATTTTTCAAGGGATATCTTATATTTATTCTGATGGATATTTAGGATTATGAAATAAATATTGACGGTTGTTTTTTACATATTTGTGTTATCGCTGCATACTTTTTACTGTACCGGGACGGCTTTGGGAGATTTCTTTTTACCCGTTTTGATGATCCGTACGTAAAAGGTATGAGACCTTGAACGATTCCATTGGAGGGTCAGCACAGTTTGTGTTATACCATAGATAAGTTTCAATGACAGGGGGGCGATATTTTTTGTTTTTGGGTTTGTGATTGTTGGGACAAAGGCCAAAAAGTAACGAAGTTTTTTGGTATATCAAAAAAGTTTAGTGTTTTTTGATATATTAAGAAATGTAGGGAGGAATTCTTTTTTTTTGGACACTGATTGCGAATTTGAACACGAATAGGTACCTAAGGAGGTAAACAATGAGCAACAAAGTTGAGAATTGTCAATGTTGCTGTAGCGAAGAAGCTGACCAACAAAAATTGGACATGATTGCTGAAGTATTAGAAAAATACAAGAATAGAGAAGGAAGCCTGATTCAAGTTCTTCATATGGCTCAGAATATTTATGGATATTTGCCTCTGAAAATCCAGAGATTTATTGCAGAAAGCATGAACATGCCTTTGTCGGAGGTATCGGGCGTTGTTACTTTTTACTCTTTCTTTTCGACTCAGCCCAGAGGAAAGCACATTATCCGTGTTTGCCTTGGTACGGCTTGCTACGTAAGGGGTGGCAAGAAAATTATCGACCGTCTGGAACAGATCCTGGACATAGAAGTTGGCGGAACAACGAAAGACAGGCTCTTCACTTTTGAGGTAGCCCGTTGTATCGGTGCCTGTGGACTAGCTCCGGCGATGATGATCGACGATGTCGTGTATAAGCAGGTTAACCCGGATAAGCTTGATAGTATCCTGAATAAATATAGAAATTAGGGTAGGGCTGGAGGTGAAATAAAGCGCATGAAAATCAATCGTGTTGCTGATTTGGATCAAATTAAAAAGGAATACAGTGAAAAACTGTCCAAGTATAATTATCAAATCCTTGTATGCGGAGGCGCAGGTTGTGTATCCTCCAACTGTGGTGAAGTATCCGCTGCGCTTGTGAAATATCTGGAAGAATACGAGCTTCAGGACAAGGTTGCAGTTAGTGAGACAGGCTGTATGGGAACTTGTGCTGTCGGTCCTGTCCTTCTTATTCTGCCTGATGAGACTTTTTATACGGATGTTAATCCCGAAAAAATGGCCGAGATCGTAAAATCCCACATTATCAACGGTACGGTGCTGGAAAAGTATACATTCTACGATCAGACGCTTGGCAAACACGTTCCAAATATTAAGGATATTGATTTTTTCAAAGACCAGGTCAAAATTGCGCTCAGAAATTGCGGACAGATCGAATACGCTTCGATTGACGCTTATATAGCCAAAGACGGTTATTATGCGATTGCCAAAGCTGTAGCTGGCATGAAGCAGCAGGATGTTGTCGATGAAGTTAAAAAGTCCGGCATCAGAGGCCGCGGCGGTGCCGGGTTCCCTACAGGCATCAAATGGGAAGCTGGAATGAAATCAACGAGCGATCAAAAATTCATGGTCTGCAATGCTGACGAAGGAGACCCTGGTGCGTTCATGGACAGAAGCGTCATCGAAGGTGACCCGCACAGTGTCATTGAAGGGATGATGCTCGGTGGTTATGCGATTGGTGCAAGCATGGGCTATGTCTATATCCGGGCGGAGTATCCGATTGCCGTTGAACGTCTGGGTGCCGCGATTGAAGAAGCCCGCGAGTGCGGCCTGCTCGGAGCGAAACTGTTTGGTTCGGATTTTGAGTTTAACCTGGAAATCCGGATTGGCGCAGGCGCTTTTGTCTGCGGTGAAGAAACATCCTTGATGGCTTCGATCGAAGGCAAACGCGGAGAACCCAAACAAAAACCACCGTTCCCGTTCGAACGCGGCTTGTTTGGCAAACCGACCATTATCAACAACGTAGAAACCCTTGCCTGCATTCCTCCGATTATTCTGAAGGGTTCGCACTGGTATTCGCAGTTTGGCACTGAAAAGAGCAAAGGCACCAAGGTCTTCGCACTGGCCGGAGATATCGTCAATACCGGTATCGTCGAAGTCCCGATGGGCATGAGCCTTGGCAATATTTTGTTCAATATTGGCGGGGGCATTCCCGGAGGTAAAAACTTCAAGGCTGCCCAAGCCGGCGGCCCTTCAGGCGGCTGTATCACGAAGGAATATCTGAATACGCCGATGGATTATGAAAATATCTGCAAAATCGGTGCCATTATGGGATCCGGCGGACTGGTCGTCATGAATGAGGATACCTGTATGGTCGATACCGCCAGGTACTTCATGGATTTCATCCAGGATGAGTCCTGCGGAAAATGCGTTCCTTGCCGTGTGGGAACCAAGAGAATGCTCGAGATCCTGGAACGCATTACTAAGGGAGAAGGCCAGGAAGGCGATATTGAACTTCTCGAAGAGCTCGGCGCTCAGATCAAAGAAACCGCCATGTGCGGCTTGGGTCAGACGGCTCCCAATCCGGTCTTAAGTACCATCCGGTATTTCCGTGACGAATACGAAGAGCATATCAAGAACAAATACTGCCGCGCCGGCGTATGTTCGGATTTGTTCCTTTCGCCGTGTGAGAATGCCTGTCCGGCAAGCGTCAATGTACCTGGATATATGGGCTTGATCTCGGCAGGAAGATATATCGATGCTTACAACCTTATCAGACAGGAAAATCCGTTTCCGGCTATTTGCGGAAGAATTTGCACGCACCCGTGCGAAAGCAAATGCCGCAGGGCGCAGCTGGACGAAGCGATCTCGATTTCCGATCTGAAACGGTTCGTGGCGGATTATGCGTTCAAGCATGAAGAAGAATCCACGAAAGACATTGTCTTCCCGAAAAACGGCAAGAGCGTCGGCATTATCGGCGCAGGTCCTTCAGGCTTGACTTGCGGCTATTACCTGGCAAGACTCGGCTATGAGGTTGATGTTTATGAAGCAGCGCCTGTGGCCGGAGGCCTACTTGCATTTGGTATTCCGGAATACAGGCTGCCCAAAGACGTGCTCAAGCATGAAATCAAACTGATTGAGCAAGTCGGCGTCAAGATCCATCTGAATACCGAAGTAGGCAATGACGTCAGCTTCGCCGGGCTGCGCAAAAAACATCATTCCATTTATATTGCAACAGGAACCCAGCTGTCCAACAAGATCAATATCCCAGGCGAAGACCTCGAGGGGGTTGTTCACGGCTTGAATTTCCTGCGCAATGTGAACCTCGGACAGGATGTGAAGATCGGTGAAACCGTAGCGATTATCGGCGGCGGCAATACTGCGATTGATGCAGCCAGAACGGCTTTAAGATTAGGCGCTAAGAAGGTCAATGTTTTGTATAGAAGAACTATTCAAGATATGCCTGCTGATGCCAGAGAAATCTGCGATATGATTGAAGAAGGCATTGAAATTATTCCGCTGGTTGCCCCGACCCGTTTTATTGGCAAAGACAAAATCGAAGCAATTGAATGCGTCAGAATGAAGGTGAGCGGCTTTGATTCTGCCGGCAGAAGAAAACCAAAAATTGAAGAAGGATCCAATTTCACCCTGAAGGTCGATATGGTCATCCCGGCGGTCAGCCAGTCTTCGGATCTGCCGTTTGTCGGAATGGATGATGTTGAATTAACAGACTGGGGAACTTTTATTACGGATAAAGACACCTTGATGACCACGATGGATGGCGTATTTGCCGGCGGTGACGTTGCCAGAGGTTCCGATGTCGCGATCACGGCAATTGCGGACGGTAAGAAGGCGGCATCTTCCATTGACCTCTACCTGGGCGGCAAAGGCGTGCTGAATAAAGGCGAAAAGATCGAAATTCCTGCGCCGGCAGATCAGGACGAACTCGTTGAGCATGCCAGATTCCCAATGGAAGTTCTTGACCCTGAAAAGAGAAAAGACTGCTTCTGCGAGGTGGCTCAAGGGTACCACAAGCTCAATGCAATTGCAGAATCTATGCGCTGTTTACGCTGTGACAGGAGGTAGGGTAAAGGCATGGTAAATTTAAGAATTAATAACAAAAGTGTTTCCGCTTTGGAGGGCGCGACTATCCTGGAAGCCGCGAAACAGAACAATATTCATATTCCTAACTTGTGCTATTTGGAAGGCGTTCATAAGTTTGGTTCCTGCAGACTGTGCGTTGTTGAAGTCGAAGGGGCCAAGAGCCTTCAGCCTTCCTGCATGGTTACGGTCAGAGAAGGAATGGTTGTCAAAACCAACACCGAAAAAGTCCGTAAGGCCCGAAAAGTCCTTTATGAACTGATTCTGTCCGACCATCCGAAAGACTGCCTAAACTGCGAACGCAATCAAAGCTGCGAGCTGCAGGAAATGGGTAATATGCTCGGCGTCAGTGAAGCCCGTTTTGAAGGAAAACGTTCAGCCGGCTGCATCGACAAATCCCCTTCCATTACCCGGGATATGTCCAAATGCATTCTTTGCCGCAGATGTATCACTGTCTGCAACGAAATTCAGCAGGTTGGTATTCTGAATGCACAAAACCGCGGATTTAAGACGGTTGTCGGTCCGGCTATGGATCTGCCAATTAATTCCGTAAACTGTGCTTACTGCGGACAGTGTACGGTGGTCTGCCCGGTAGGCGCGCTGAAGGAAACCGATGCGATCCAGGATGTCTGGCAGGCGATCAATGATTCCAATAAACGCGTTGTTGTTCAGGTTGCCCCTGCGATTAGGGCTGCAATCGGTGAAGAGTTCGGGCTGGAACCTGGAACACTCGTTACCGGCAAACTCGCTTCTGCTTTGAGAGAACTTGGCTTCGACGATGTGTTCGACACCAACTTTACGGCTGACCTGACCATTATGGAAGAAGGCACCGAATTCTTGACCAGGGTGAAAAATGCGCTGACCGGCGGCCAGGCTACCCTGCCGATGATTACAAGCTGCAGCCCGGGCTGGATCAAATATGTTGAGCATGCCTATCCGGAAGAACTTGACCATCTCTCGACCTGTAAATCCCCGCATACCATGCTTGGGGCACTGGCGAAGTCCTATTATGCCGACAAGATCGAAGTGGATCCGAAGGACATGTATGTTGTATCGATCATGCCCTGTACGGCCAAGAAGTTCGAAATTTCCAGACCGGAAATGCAGAACAATGGCGTACCGAATGTCGATGCCGTACTGACGACCAGAGAACTTGCCAAGATGATTAAGGAAGCCGGCATTGATTTTGTAAACCTCAAAGACAGCAAATTTGACAATCCGCTGGGTCTTTCCTCCGGTGCTGCCGATATCTTCGGTGTTACCGGCGGTGTTATGGAAGCTGCCCTGCGTACGGTTTACGAAGTGGTTACGGGACGGGAACTGCCGTTTGATAAGCTCCATGTTACTCCGATCGTTGGCCTGGAACAGATTAAGACAGCGGATGTGATCATCGAGAATCCTGTTGAGGCTTATAAGTTCCTCGATGGAGTTACGGTAAAAGTTGCTGTAACCAGTGGTCTGGCAGGAGCGAAGATCCTTCTGGACCAAATTGCCAAAGGTGAATCCCCCTATCACTTTATCGAAGTGATGGGATGCCCCGGCGGCTGCATCAGCGGCGGCGGCCAGCCCAGACCGACCACACCGGAGATTCGTCAGAAACGTCTCCAGGCTATTTATAAGGAAGATGAAGGCAAACAGCTCAGGAAATCTCATGAGAATGAGGATGTCATGAAACTGTATGCCGAGTTCCTGAAAGAACCCAATGGCCATAAGTCGCATGAACTGCTGCACACGTATTATACGCAGCGCGGCAAATTTAACGAATATCTCTGCAAGTCGTAATCTTGCTATCACAACCAGATTTCTCAATATTTTTACTGATTTCTTCAAATTATTGCATTCTTGCACAAAATTATTTCGTGCGAGGATGCAACTTCCCTAGAAAACACCTCGTCAAGAAAGAGCCTAATGCGTAGAATGCTTAGGCTCTTTCTTTTTCTTTCCGAATGTTGTAGTATTAATTCCCAAGGAAACAGTGCAGCTTTAATTCGAGCTAAGGGTAGGTACACCACTTGATGCAAATCAATCAGGAAAAAACGGAAAAAAGGTTTGACCGGCATGGAAATCCACATAACCGGACAAAGCTTCTGAATATACTCAGAGGGGCGGTTTTCCCATCAGCTGTGATTGTAGTTTGGGAATTAGCGGCACGCAGCAGTCTGGTTAATACCTACATCTTGCCTCCGCCAAGTGAGATTTTAAAAACATTTCTGCATATGCTTGCAACCGGGATTTGGGAAGAACATCTGCTGGCAAGTTTGCGGAGATTGGTGTACGGGTTCTTTTTGACGGTTGTTTTTGCAGTTCCGATGGGTATTCTGGTAGGCAAAGTCAGAGGGTTCAGGCATTGGGTGAATCCTACGTTGCATTTTTTGCAGCAGATCCCGCCAATCGCTTGGATCCCGATTTTTATGCTTCTGCTCGGGATTGATGAAGCCTCCAAAGTTGCTGTGATTGTGTATGCCTCATTTTTTCCGGTTTTCCTGAATACGGTGCAGGGCGTCACCAGTGTAGATCCGAAGCTGATTGAAGTTGGCCATGCCTATATGCTTTCTCCGTGGGAAATGGTCAAAAAGGTGTATATTCCTTCGGCGGCTATGTCGATTTTTGTGGGTCTGAGGCTGGGGTTAAGTAATTGCTGGCGGGCATTGGTCGGAGCTGAACTGCTGGGTGCATCCTCAGGGATAGGCTATCTGATTATTGAAGGCAGGCAATTAGCTCAGTCCGATAAGATATTTGTCGCGATGTTTACCATCGGAGCTGCCGGGATGCTGATCGACTTTTTCCTCAGAAAGATTGAAAATAAACTGATGCCGTGGAAAAAGATGTATCAGGCAGGTGAGCGCAAATGAATAAGGTTTTAGTCGAAGTCCGTGATGTCGGTAAGGTTTTCCACAGCGACTGGGGAAGTATTGAAGCCCTGAAAGAAGTCAATTTCCGGTGCAACCAATCAGAATTTGTCAGTATTGTCGGAGCCAGCGGGTGCGGCAAAACTACGTTACTCCGGATTATTGCAGGCTTGGAACCCCCGAGCAGCGGAGAAGTGCTGATTGATGGAGAAAACATTGACGGGCCCGGTTATGGGCGTGCCGTCGTATTTCAGGAACCACGGCTCTTTCCGTGGCTGACCGTTGAAAAAAATACCGCGCTGGGTATCCAAGGAGTAGAGAAACAAGACGAAGTTGAGAAAATTGTCGCCAGCTCGCTTCAGTTAGTAGGGTTAATACAGTTCAGCAAAGCGTATCCTTACGAACTGTCCGGCGGAATGGCCCAAAGGGTGTCTTTGGCGCGAGCGCTTACTTTTAAACCGAAAGTATTCTTGATGGATGAGCCGTTTTCGGCCCTTGATGCCCAGACCAGGGCCAGAATGCAGGAAGAAATCATTGATCTTTGGCAGAAAACCGGAAAAACGGTTATCCTTGTCACCCATGATATCGAAGAAGCACTGACTGTCAGTCAAAAAATCATGATTATGTCGCCGTCTCCCGGTACGATCAAAGAGGTACTGGAAGTACCTTTTACTTATCCAAGAAATCCTGATAGGTTAGAATTTATCAACATGAGGAAAGCTATACTAGAGGCCATTCGCTAAGTATTAGTAGGAGGATTATCATGAAGAAGTATCTTAAAATTTGTATTACTGTATTATTATCATTATTGCTGCTGATTTCGGTGACAGGCTGTCAGCCGAATACGGCCAAACAGCAGGAAAAACCAAAAATTATTAATATATCGTATTCGACGAAGCCTTTGAACGCCCCGGCAATTGTAGCACTGGAGAAAAAGATGTTTGAAGACGAATTTGCGAAGGATGAAATTCAGGTGAAGTGGTACGAGTTGGAAGGTCCGGCAACAACGGAAGCCCTTGCTGGCAAATCGATTGATTTTGCCACATCACTGAATTATGTTTCGGCCATCATTTCGAATGCGAACGGCAACGATATTAAGATTCTTTCAAGCTATTCCAAGTTTCCGAAGGGGATCGGCCTGGTTGCAGCTAAAGGTGGCGAAATTGCATCCGTAGCGGATCTGAAGGGAAAAAAGGTCGCCCTGCAGAAGGGAACGATGCTGCATGAAATGCTGATCAAAGCGCTTGCCGAGGCAGGCATGTCTGCCAATGACGTAGAAATAATCAGCATGGCCTCAGCTGACGCGCTAAACGCGTTGCTGCAAAAACAAGTGGATGCTGCGGTCATCCCCGATCCGCTGCTGACCAAAGGGATTGCTTCCCAAAAAATCACCCTGATTCGGAATGCTGAAGGCCTTATCCTGGGTCAGGCTGTAATCGCCGCGCGAACAGAGTTTATTCAGAAGTACCCTGAAACAACAAAGCGTTTTCTGGAAATTCATCAGCAAATATTGGACTGGATCCAGGAAAATCAGGTTGAGGCTTTGCGAATGACGGCTGACGCCAATGGAATGGAGCTTAAAGCAGTAACTGCTTTATATCCGAAATTTGATTTTACAATGCCGATTGACAGTCAGGACATTGAAAAACTTAAAGAATCGGCTGAATTTCTCAAAGCGAATGGTTTTATCAAGTCCGATGTTGATCCCGACGAGCTGATCAATCATCTGGTTGATACCGGATATCTTCCCAAATAACCTTAGAGAAAAGACCCAATGTAAAAATAAGGATGATATTTCAAACAGAAGAGTGGTAAAACGTGATAAGAGCTGTAAAAATTCTGATCAACGGCATTGTTCAGGGTGTCGGCTTCAGGCCGTTTATTTTTAAACTTGCCCGGGAGCTGGACATTAAAGGCTGGGTAAACAATTTCAGCGGCGGAGTCGAGATTCAGGCTGAAGGGGAACGGGTGGAAGACTTTATTCGCAGAATCAGAGCAGACCAGCCGGATTTGGCTGTGATCGTTTCGCTGGAGATAACAGAGATCCCGGTTCAGCATTACCGGGAGTTCACGATCACAGAAAGCAGGGAGTCCGAAGACAAGGATGTTTTGATCTCCCCGGATGTTGCAGTATGCAGGGATTGCCTGCAGGAGATGTTTCACAGTAAGGACCGGCGCTACCTCTATCCGTTTATTAATTGTACCAATTGCGGTCCGCGCTACACAATTATTAAGGATCGGCCTTATGACCGCGAGAAAACGACCATGGCAGGTTTTCAGATGTGCCCGGAATGCCATCAGGAATATCAGGATCCGCTGGACAGGCGGTTTCATGCTCAGCCGACTGCTTGTGCGGTCTGCGGGCCAGCACTTAAACTACTGGATTGTACAGGCAATGAAATTAGCGGCAACGGGATCGGCATTAACTTGCTGCAGGAAGGCGCGATTCTGGCCGTCAAAGGTCTTGGCGGCTTTCATCTTGTCTGTGATGCCTGCAATGATGAGGCGGTCAGCAGATTGCGCCGGGTCAAAGAGCGCGGAGCAAAACCATTTGCTGTCATGGCCAGGAATATTGAAACCGCCCTCAAAGAGGTGTCCATAACGGAGCTCGAAAGATCGACGCTTGCCGGTCCCTCTGCACCAATTGTCCTGCTGCCGCGAAAGAAGAATAGGAATAGCCGGATTTCTCCGCAAACGGCACCCGGCCTTCAATCACTTGGCATCATGCTACCGTATACACCGGTTCATCATCTGCTCTTTCAGGGGACCTATGATTATCTCGTGATGACCAGCGCAAACCTGAGTGGACAGCCTTTAATCTATGACAATCAGGAAGCGTTGGCAGGACTAAGCGGAATTGCAGATTATTTTCTTCTAAACAACAGAGATATTTATCATCCGTGTGATGACTCAGTCATGCAGATGATCGGGGATCGAATGATCTTTATCCGTAGGGCCAGGGGCTATGTGCCGCTGCCGCTATTTTTAAAACAGGAGATCAAAACAACGATTGTCGGTCTGGGCGGAGAAATGAAAAATGCTTTCTGCCTTGCTTCCGGAAAGATGGCTTTCATGAGCCAGTATATTGGAGATATGCATGGATACGAAAATTTGGAACGATTTGAACAGGAGTTATACTCCTTTCAGAAAGTAACGAGCATCGTTCCGCGAAAAGCTGCTTATGATATGCATCCGGAATATTCGACGACCCGGATTGCCCGGTCGATGGATTGCTCGAAATTTCGCGTTCAGCACCATCATGCCCATCTCGTCAGCGTGATGGCTGAACATGGGATGGATGATCCGATGCTCGGCCTGATTTGCGACGGGACAGGTTATGGCGAGGACGGCAGGATCTGGGGCTTTGAGTATCTTTTCGGAAATCAGGAAGGCTATGAGCGCAAAGCACACCTTGAATACTTGCCCTTGCCCGGCGGCGATGCCGGAGCCAAATATCCGCTCAGGATTGCCTATGCTTACCTGAAGAAACTTATGACGCAAGAAGAATGGCAGCAGACGGAACCGCTTTGGACAAAATTATCTTCTCAGGAAAAGAATATCCTGGATGGCCAGCTTCGAAGCGGATTCCAGCTGTTTGAAACTTCCAGCGCAGGACGCCTCTTTGACGCGGTCAGCGGTATGCTCGGAATTTGTACAGAAGTGACATACGAGGGACAGGCAGCGATCGAACTGGAGAGTGTGGCCGAGAAATGGCTGGAAGACGGAAATACGGGTACACAAAAAAACCGGAACGAATTCCTAGAAATAATGCTGCAAGCTTCAATGAGGGTCAAGGCGTTGGCCGCTCTCTTGGACCAATACGAGAAAACCGGTCAGACAAATGTAGAGGGACGCTTGCGTCTTATTGAGCAATATAACGAAATGGCCGGCAGGACAGATGGAAGTTTCTGTCCGGACTTATATCCGGCTTTATATCCAGCCTGTCTGGAGATTTCAGGTGAACCGCAGCCCGGTGTTCTTCACGTAAAAGTGGGGAGCCTCTTAAAAGAGATCTCCAACGATGTGCTGCTTCAGAAAAATCCTGGGGAAGCTGCGCTTAGATTTCACTATTCTTTAGCGTGTCAGATGCTAGAAACGGCGTTGCTTATTGGTCTTGAAAACAAAAAACTGCCGATTGCAGGCGGTGTTTTTCAAAATAAGCTGTTGACCGAGATTCTACTGTTCTTGGCGGGAGAGATTGGGGTAGAGATCCTTTACCCGCAGAAACTCCCGTCTGGGGACGGCGGTCTTGCCTTCGGTCAGGTGCTGATTGCAAATGAGGCACTTAAGAAGGAACCAGTCAGTAATTAACCCTTATTTTACATCTTAGTCGATATTAGTCGCAAGAAAACGCTTCAAATAGAAATTTGAGGCGTTTTTTTTGCGAACCAAGGAGACTAAAAAGCGGTGACGGCCACAGAGGAACCAAAAATGTTAAGACGTTTGACAAGTATTCGCAAAAAAAGCCCAATTCTGTTAAGTAATTAACAATACTTGATTAATTTCCTATGTCAGTTTAATATTAATGACATTGCAGGTTAGAATATTCAGAAAATTTAAAAACTTGCACAAAGTAAAAATTGTTGTTTAAAAAAAGTAAAGGAGGAGAAAAATGGATTTATCAAGACGTAATTTCCTGAAACTATCAGGAGCTTCCTTGGCTTCGCTGGCGCTTGGCCTTGGTTTTGATCCCGACCTCGCTCAGGCTCAGGGATATGCACTTAAGATTGAAGGTACAAAAAAAATTCCGAGCATTTGTCATTTTTGTTCCGGAGGGTGCGGCTTGCTTCTCTATATCAAGGATGAAAAGCTGGTGTATTTAGCCGGGGATCCCGATCATCCGACCAATAACGGGGCACTTTGTTCTAAGGCAGCCAGCTTGAGAGAAGTTGCTTATTCTGAGGCTCGGATTACGAAACCGATGTATCGTGCTCCGGGGGCAAATGAATGGCAGGAAATATCCTGGGACGAGGCTATCGACAAAGTAGCCAAAAAAGTCAAAGATGTCAGGGAGAAAACCTGGAAGACTGATGCCGATGTCATTAACGCAGCTACAGGGAAGACCGAGAAACTCGCTGTCAACAGGACTGAGGGGATTGCTGTCCTAGGATCGGCTGAAATCGACAATGAAGAATCCTACTTAGTTAAAAAACTATCAATGCTTTTAGGGACGCCCTATAACGAACATCAGGCCCGGATATGACACGCGCCCACGGTGGCAAGTTTGTCACCTTCATTTGGCCGTGGTGCCATGACCAATTCCTGGCCGGATCTGATGAATGCTGAACTATTCTTAATTGCAGGCTCAAATTGTGCCGAAAACCATCCCATTGCTATGCGGTGGATCAATAAGGCCAAGGAGCGCGGAGCAAAAGTGATTGTGGTTGATCCCCGTTTTACACGGACAGCCTCGCAGGCAGATATATTTGCTCAGATTCGCCCGGGTACAGATATTGCCTATCTGGGGGCTATCATCAATTATATATTGGAAAATGAGCTCTATGATCGCGATTATGTCCTTAACTACACAAATGCTCTGTACAAAATAAGCAAGGATTTTCAATTCAAGGATGGACTATTTTCCGGATTTGACCCCGAAAAGAAAAAATACAAAACCGATAGTTGGGGTTATCAGCTAGACGAATCTAACAAACCGGTTAAAGCTCTGGTCCTTAATGATCCTGACAGCGTCTTCAGCAAATTGAAAGAGCATTATTCCCGTTATGATATGAAAACTGCTGAGAATATTACAGGGATACCTGCATCAAAAATTAAGGAAATTGCTGATGCTTTCTGCAGTGCCAAACCCGCGTCCATCCTTTATGCATTAGGGATGACCCATCACACAACGGGTGTGCAAGGTATCCGGTGTTACGGCATTATCCAGCTGTTGATGGGCAATATCGGCAAAGCGGGAGGCGGTATCAACGCTTTGCGCGGCGAGCCGAATGTCCAGGGTTCCACGGATATGGCCAATCTCTATAATAATCTGCCAGGTTATCTTCCGGCCCCCTCCCATTCCGACAAGACACTCAAAGATTATTTGGTACGAAACGGCTCCAACCGGGAAAAACATCTCGTATCGTTATTGAAGGCCTGGTTCGGAGATAAAGCGACCAAGGAAAACGACTATTGTTTCAATTATCTGCCAAAGTATGATTCCAATGTTAATTCAAGTTTGGTTCGAATTTGGGATGCGGTGAATAAAGGCCAATTCCAGATGATGTTGAATATTGGCTCCAATTCATTGGTATCCGTACCAAACCTCGAAGTGGTCCGTCAGGCTTTGCCCAAACTAGAGATGTTGG
This sequence comes from Dehalobacter sp. TBBPA1, assembly GCF_040931655.1. Classification (NCBI taxonomy): domain Bacteria; kingdom Bacillati; phylum Bacillota; class Clostridia; order Eubacteriales; family Desulfitobacteriaceae; genus Dehalobacter; species Dehalobacter sp. TBBPA1. The sequence goes on from NZ_CP162385.1 coordinate 1,287,591, forward strand.
TTGTCTCTGATCTATTTGAAATTGAGACTGCCCAGTTCTGGCGGGAGCCCGGTGTTGATCCATCTAAAATTATGACGGAAGTAATCTTTTTACCGGCTGCCTTTGTCTATGAAAAAGACGGGACGCTGACGAACTCAGGCCGCTGGGTTCAGTGGAAGGATGCAGCACTCAAGCCCCTTGGCGAATGCAAACCGGATTTGGATATGCTCGATCTGTTGTATAAGCGGGTGAAAAGCTTATATGAAGGCAGTACTGATCCCAAAGACAGACCGATTCTCGATGCGCGCTGGGATTACGGCCATGAGCCGAAAGCGCTTAAGGTTTTGCAGGAATTAAACGGCTATGATGAAACAAGCGGGGAATTATTGCCGACATTAGCCGATTATCTCAAAGCACCGGTCGGGTCAGTATCTACCGGATGCTGGATTTATGCCGGTGTTACCGGGAAAGGCAATTTGGCTGCACGCCGGGGAGATGCAGATCCCTCTGGACTTGGATTGTTCCGCGAATGGAGCTTTGCTTGGCCGGGAAATATCCGTATTTTATACAATCGTGCATCCTGCGATGCCCAGGGACAGCCTGTGGATCCCAAACGCAAATTAATTTGGTGGGATGCGGCCAAAAATGTTTGGGCTGGCAATGACGGTGCTGACGTAGTCGACAAGACCAAAGGGCCTGACACTCCGGAAGGAAAGCTGGCTTTCCGTATGAATCCGGAAGGAGTAGGGCGTTTGTTTGCAGGCAAATATACAAGCGGGATACCAACAACGCCTTCAGCAGACGGCAAACCGGTTGGCGGCGTGAATGTAGGGGGGACCTGCAACGATGGTCCGCTACCAGAGTTTTACGAGCCGGTGGAAAGCCCTGCGGAAAATATCTTCCATCCGAATGTATCAAGCAATCCGATTGTGGCAATGCCCAAAACATTGCCCGATGTTCAGAAGGTTGGTAACCGTAAAGATTATCCCTATGTGCTGACGACTTATGGCGTAAGCGAACACTTCTGTGCCGGCGGTATCACCCGTAACATTCCGATGCTGAACGAACTGATGCCGGAACCATTTGCAGAAATCAGCAAAAACCTTGCAGCGAAGATTGGCGTACAAGATGGGGACCGCGTTGAAATATCCTCGGCACGCGGCAAGGTTGAGATTCGTTGTCTTGTCACAGACCGCATTCAGTCGTATGAGGTACATGGACAGCCGACCGAAACGATCGGTGTACCTTGGAGTTGGGGTTTTGCATCTTTAAATCCTGGATCAAGCATCAATGAAGTAACCATCGGCGTAATTGACCCGACAGCAGGAACACCCGAATATAAATGTTGTCTGGTCAATATAAGGAGGGCTTAGAGATGGCAAAAAAAATGATTTTGGTGGACGGATCCAAATGTACCGGCTGCAAAGCCTGTTCAGCAGCCTGCAAGGAATGGAATGATCTTCCGACTGAAAAAACCTCTCTCGTCAAAAGTTATCAGAGTATGGCCGGTTTTACACCAAACACCTATACGTATGTAACATTTGAGGAAAAGTATGAAAATAATAACATGCACTGGCTGATGCGCAAGGCGCAGTGTTTCCACTGCGAGGATCCCTCTTGCCTGAAAGCGTGTTCTTCAAGTGCCATATCTAAAACAGATTCCGGGTTTGTGGTCATTGATCAAGATAAATGTATTGGATGCGGGTACTGTGCGCAGTTTTGCCCGTTTAATGTGCCAAAGGTTGATAAAACCACAGAGAAGGCTAACAAATGCACCGGCTGCGTAGGCAGAGTGGAAAATGGTCTTGAGCCTGCCTGCGTAAAAATCTGCCAGCCAGGAGCGCTGTCATTCGGTAATTACGATACCATGCTGGGGATTGCCCAAGCACGGTTGGCCGAGGTAAAAAAGAAGTTCCCCAACGCTAATCTTTATGGCCAGAATGGGCAGGCAGGTACAACCTACCGCTATATTTTGCTCGATGCGCCTGCCGCCTATGGACTGCCTGAAAATCCATCGACCGATTTATCACTTTATCTATGGAAAGATATTATCCGGCCTATCGGCAAAATTGCGATGGGAGGCGCTGCTGCGGCAGTTGTTGCTGGAGTAGTGATTAATGCAATCAAGGGGAATTATCAAAAAGAGCCTTTTGAGGATCACCATCAAATGAAGAAGGAGGAGAAAATGTAATGGCTGCTCAAAAACCAAATTTACCTCGAGTTCCCGGCAAAATTCTACGGTTTACTAAAGGGGAAAGATTGAGCCATTGGGTTCATGTCGTAAGCTTTTTTGTTCTCCTCCTTACAGGATGGGGAATATTGTCCGAGTTTTTCCGACCGGCATTAATGATATTTGGTGGCGTCGATGTTTCTCGGATCCTCCACAGGGTTTTTGCCGTGATCTTTGTGGTGGTCATTGTGGCTATGTTTTTTGTCAAAGACCCGAAATATCACTGGGAATGGCTGCGTTCTGCTTTCCGGTTTACGAAAGCGGATATCCAACATATCACGGCTTTCCCTAAGGAGTTTTTTGGAGGACACGCCAACTATCCGGCCCAAGGCAAGTTCAGCGGCGGAGAAAAGATTAACTCTCTGATTACGATCCTGGGTTCCGCATTCATCACCTTGAGCGGATTTATCATGTGGTCCCCTCAGGTTTTTCCTGATCAGTTGGTCCGGATAGCTTATCCGGTTCACGATCTGTCGATGTTTATGATGGTTACAGCATTGATGGGACATCTCTATTTGGCTTTGCTTCATCCTGAATCAAGGGCTGCTCTGCCGGGCATGTTAAAGGGATACGTCTCGGAAAAATTTGCGAAGGCGCATCACGCTGCCTGGTATGAAGAGGTCAAGGACCAAGAGAAATAGTCGAAAGCCAGAACCGGTACGGTAAATCATTTTGACACTGTCTTAACCTTTGGGAGGGATGCACTTGTGTACTGAAAAGATCGATGGAGGACAAGCAACAAGTTTGTCTGCTGTCAAAGAGAACTATTTAAAAATGAGAGCAGAGATCACTGCCTGGCAAAAAGAAAACAACCTGAAGGATTTGAAATTACCGTCGAGATCCGGGCAGTATCCATTATTCACCATCAATGATTTGCCGGAAAACGCCATCATTGATTTATGGGACAGGTTGAACATTGTTGCGGAAGAAAAGATAGACCACTCCAAACTTGCCGTTCTCCAAGATGAGTTCAGCGCAGGTCGTATTCAAGGAAACGAACCTCTTTTCAGCCGTCTGAGCTTAGCAATAGCTGGGGTAGCTCAAGCGGTATATCAGCAACTGCCTATCTCTGCAAGTGTGGATGATCAGCCAATGTGCCCATGTCCGGTTTGTGGTGAAGATAATCTTATGACAACATTGGATGCGTTGAATGGAAAACGCTTTCTACATTGTCTTGTCTGCGGAAACGAGAGGCCAATAAAAATATCGGGCTGCATACACTGCGGCAGTGAAAATTCTTCTCAACAAACGTATCTCAATTCTGCCGAGTTTCCTGGAGTGGAGGTTGTTGTCTGTTTAGATTGCGGCCAATATTTTAAAGAAATCGATTTGCGCGAACGGAGAGTCGAGGATTTAGATTGGGAGAATATACGTACACTGCCCCTTCACTACGCAGCCGAACAATGGATTTTAAAGAACAGACCGATATTGAGCTTAAACTGAATAGGCGGCCACCGCATTCATGACTAGACGAGAAAATCAGGTGATTTGGAAGATCACCTGATTTTTTTTTGCCTGAGCTCCCGCTACATGGTAAAATATATAGGCTATAATGTATCAGGGAGGAATCATTGTGTCAGGTCATTCCAAATGGGCGAATATTAAACATAAAAAAGCTAAAACCGATGCCATCAAAGGCCGCATTTTCACAAAATTAGCCAGAGAGATCATGGTGGCCGCACGTGCGGGCGGTGCAGACCCGAACGGGAACTTTAGGTTAAAAATTGCGATTGATAATGCCAAGGCAGCCAACCTGCCGAATGACAATATTCAGCGCGCGATCCAAAAAGGTGCCGGAGCAGGGGAAGGCGCTAATTATGAAGAACTGCGTTACGAAGGCTATGGTCCCGGCGGAGTAGCGATCATGGTGGAGCTGATGACGGACAACAGGAACCGGACAGCATCAGAGATGCGTCATCTTTTCTCAAAAAACGGCGGCAACCTTGGAGAAACCGGCAGTGTCAGCTGGATGTTCACAGAAAAAGGACAGCTTGATGTACCGAAAGAAGATTTAAAGATGGATGAAGATGAAATCATGCTTCTGGCGCTTGAAGCAGGTGCAGAGGATGTCGCGTCTGAAGATGAGAGCTACGAAATCTTCACCGAGCCGGACAGCATGCAGGAAGTCAGACAGGTGCTGCTGGATAGTAAGATACCGATTGAAAATGTGGCCATCAATCTGATTCCGGTCAACCGCGTCGAGATTGCCGATATTGAACAAGCGAAAAAGATCATTAAGTTGATTGATTCGTTGGAGAGCCATGATGATGTTCAGAAGGTCTATACAAACTTTGATCTTGCCGAATCACTGGAAGATGCTGATCTCTAAACCGTATCTTCCGCCTCGATAGATAAGATTTAGGATTGAACATGGTATGAGTATAGGATGATAAGCTTGACAAGATACTGGAATAATGGAATGCGGATCACAGAAGGAGCAAGAAGATGTTAATTCTTGGCATTGACCCGGGAACCGCCATTATGGGGTATGGATTAATCGAAAAAAATGGCCAAAAGCTTTCCCCGGTCACTTATTCCTGCTGGCGGACTCCGTCTGACTTGCCGATGCCGGATAGGCTCAGAATGCTTTATGAATCTCTGGAGGATTTCTTGGGAGAATATTCACCTGATGTGATGGCTGTCGAAGAATTGTTTTTTAACCGCAACACTACGACGGCGATTACGGTTGGACAGGCCAGGGGAGTCATTCTGCTAAGCGCTGCCCGCCGAAATATTGAAGTATTCGAATATACACCCTTGCAGGTCAAGCAGGCTGTGGTCGGATACGGTAAAGCAGATAAAAAGCAGATACAGTATATGGTCAAGGCAATCCTGTCGCTGCAGGAAACGCCTAAGCCTGATGATACGGCTGATGCATTGGGCATCGCCATATGCCATGCGCACAGCATGGGACGCCGGATAAATGGAGGAATGTTCAAATGATCGGAATGCTGCGGGGGACTGTGTGGACAGCCGAAGCGGACCGCCTGGTACTAGATGTCGGCGGCGTAGGCTATTTACTCCATGTTCCGGTAAGTTCAATGGTAAAGATCAGGCAGGGGGAAGAAACTACCCTGCATACCCATTTAATCATGCGGGAAGATGATTTGTCTTTGTACGGCTTTTTGACCCGGGATGAAAAAGAGCTGTTTCTGCAGCTGCTCAGCGTAACCGGGATTGGTCCAAAGGCAGCACTGAGTATTTTGTCGGCTTTTTCTGTCAGTAAGATCAAGACGGCAATCGTCTGTGAGGACGTTTCTCAATTGACCGAAGTCCCTGGAATCGGTGGCAAAACTGCGAAGAGAATCATTCTGGAACTGAAAGAAAAGATCAAGGATGTTGATATTAAAGCCGGAACGGAAGATCTAGGCTCCTTTATCCCGGCCAACGATACCCTGGAGACACTGCTGGCTTTGGGCTTTTCCCGCTATGAAGCGCGTGACGCCCTGACTAGGGCGGAAAAGAGAGGACTGTCTTCCATGGAGGATCAGCTCAAAGAAGCACTTCGCCTGCTTGCAGGACCGTCCGAGCATATGTGATTTATCCTTTATATTATATTAAAAACGATATCAGGGTAAGTCCGGGGGCCACAATACCGCTTTTCGGCCGTTGTGCCATCCGTGGCACAAAAGGCCGCGCTCTGCATCGTGCTCCGCTCACAGCGGAACTGTGGCCCCCAGACTAATCTTAGGTTTTCAAGCAGGTTGGCATGTTGGAAAGTCAGAATGAAGCGCATTCCTGTTGTAAAATAACATTTGACTACTACAACGATTCAGAAGCATAAACTTTGAAATTAAGCTTTTACTAGCTCCAGACTAAGTCTCCGTAATGGAAGACCGGCGTCAAGCGGAGCATGGATGCGCAGGCGGCTTTTTGACGGCCACGGATGGCCTAATGTCGCGATGCCATGGATGGCAAGGAGCGACTCGTCATGGATGGCGCAATAGCCGAAAGCGGTCTTCCATTACGGAGACTTTACCCGAGCAATTTAAAAAAACATTGATTTAAAGGAGGAGAAAATTTGGAAAGAGTCATCACTTCCCTGGAGTGTCCTGAAGACCGGGAATTTGAAGCCTTAAGACCGGGCAGGCTGATGGAATATATCGGACAGGCAAGTATCAAAGAAAACTTAAGTGTCTTTATCCAGGCGGCCCAGAACAGGGGAGAGGCTCTCGACCATGTCCTTCTCTATGGTCCGCCCGGACTCGGCAAGACCACGCTGGCCAATATCATTGCGGCCGAGATGGGGGTCAATATCCGGACGACTTCCGGACCGGCGATTGAAAGGCCGGGAGATTTGGCGGCACTTTTGACATCACTCGAACCGCGCGATGTGCTGTTTATAGATGAGATCCACCGTCTAAGCAGGACAGCGGAAGAAGTCCTGTATTCCGCGATGGAAGATAACTGTCTGGACATCGTGATCGGTAAAGGGCCAAGCGCCCGTTCCATCAGGCTGTCCCTGTCTCCGTTTACGCTGATCGGTGCGACGACCAGAGCCGGGCAGCTGACGTCTCCTTTGAGGGACAGGTTCGGGGTTATCAGTCGGCTGGAATTTTATACGACGGAGGAACTGCTGCAGATCGTCGTCAGGGCTTCGCGGATTCTGAAAGTGGATTTGTCATCGGACGGAGCGGAGGAGATTGCCAAGCGTTCCAGAGGGACACCACGGGTCGCCAACAGGTTACTTAAAAGGGTAAGGGACTATGCGCAGTTCTGGGGAAGCAGGATTGTTGATTCTCAGACGGCAGCCAAAGCAATGGATAAGCTCGAAGTTGATCCGATGGGCCTGGACAGTCTGGATCAGAAAATTCTGCTGGCCATTATCCGAAATTTTGACGGAGGACCGGTTGGTCTGGAAACGTTGGCTGCTACGGTAGGTGAAGAGGCTGAGACCCTGGAAGATGTTGTGGAACCATTTTTGCTGCAGAGAGGTTTCCTGCAGCGGACACCAAGAGGTAGAATGGTAACGAACCAGGTCTACAGCTATTTTGGATTGGATCTTCCAGCGAATGTACAGACGGGACTTTTTTGTGAATCAGAAAGTAAATAGCTTTCTGATTCATTTAAGGGCAAAATTAAGGCTTTCGCCAGCGTCAAAAGCTTGGCGTAAGCCAAGCTTTCTATAGGAAAATTATTGAATATACTGAACGATAGTTGGGCAATCTGTTTAACAGCCGGATAGTGAAGGAGTCGATTCGAATGTTTTTCCATGGCTACGGTGTTAAACAGAGCGCTTTTTTGTCTAAAGCTTTTTGCCTATTATTTGCTGTAATGCTTTTTTTGATTACCCTGACACCGAATGCAGCGCTTGCAAGGGAGGTAACTGTGAAGCTTGTCTGGCAGTTTCCTGAAACCGGCTGGTTGGAAATTGAAGTCAGACAGGGCAGTTATACCCTCGACTATAATGATGTTAGCGTCAGTTTAACAGCCGGGGACCGCTGCCAGATCGGACAGAGCAGTATGGTAGATTTCCTGGCTGTCGGTGACCAGTTCGTGATTCTGGAGAAAAATAAAGTTAAGTTTACTTCTCAAGATCAGGGCGTTTTTCGGGTCAGAGAACCCGAAAAGGATTGGATCAGCTACCGCGGAAATCTTTCCATTGTGAAAGAAAACGGTTGCTGGAAGCTGTATAATTCACTTGAGCAGGAAGACTACTTGAAAGGCGTCGTTCCGATAGAGATGAGCAATGCCTGGGCCGCAAAAGGTTTCGAAGCCCTGAAAGCGCAGGCGGTCGCCGCAAGGACATATTTGCTGAAAAATATAAATGGTGGCGTTATCACGGATTCACCCAATATCCATCAGGCTTACCTCGGCAGATCAGTGGAAGGGGAAGCCAGCCAGGCGGTGACAGCAACGACGGGAGAGGTCCTGACTGATCAGGATACCGGCAGACCCATTTCAATTTTCTACTCTTCACATAACGGTGGTTATATGGAGGCCCCCCAGAATGTCTGGCAGAATCAGGACGCTCATTATACGTCCACTCCAGATCCGTTTTCCAACGGCATTGGAGGCTATACCGATCACTGGAGGTTTGTAATTGCCGCGGATGTTCTTGGAGAAGCTTTTGATCTCGCCCCGGTAAGACAGGTGAAGCTGGCGAAATATGTATCGGGCCGCGTATACCGTGTCGTGCTTCAAGACTGGTTAGGCAACGAAAAATTGGTATCCGGCGGAGATTTCGTTCGCAAGTTTTATCCTGAAGGACCTCTTTCAAATGATTCTTTCCTTGGAAGACTATTTCAGGTAGAATATATCATGCCTGTACTTCAGAAAAATACCCCGGAGACTCCGGAGATTTCTTTGACTGGGAATTCTTTGGCAGGGACCTCTGCGGAAGAAGGCACTGGTCCGCTGCTCTCCAGGATCAAAAGCTCCAATGACGGTATAGCAGAAAAACCTGGGATATACGGTGTATTTGTTTTCAACGGCAGGGGCTGGGGACACGGCGTCGGGATGTCCCAATGGGGTGCCTATGATATGGCAATGCAAGGTTATTCTTATCAGGATATCCTAAACTATTACTACAAAAATATTGATTTGGTGAAAATGGAGTAGCAGAGAATGAGGTTGGAGGATTTTGATTACGACTTGCCGGAAAGGCTGATTGCCCAAACGCCGGCAGAACCGCGGGATTCATCAAGGCTGATGCTGGTGGATAAAGCCAAAGGTGAAATATTTCATTACTTATTCCAGGATATTGTACAATTCTTCAATGCGGGAGACGTACTTGTCCTGAACAAGACCAGGGTGATTCCGGCCAGATTAATTGGGCAAAAAGAAGGTACCGGAGCAAAAATTGAGGTGCTCCTGCTGAAGAGAATAGACAGGGACCGCTGGGAAGTCCTGGTTAAGCCCGGCAAAAGGTTAAAACAGGGTCAAACCGTTGTTTTCGGGGGAGGACTTTTGTGCGGAGAACTGATCGGAATTCTTGACGACGGAAACAGGATCATTCATTTTACGTATTCCGGCTTGTTTGAGGAAGTCCTGGACAGTCTCGGCGAGATGCCTCTGCCTCCATATATCACAGCAAAATTAAACGATAAAGAGCGGTATCAGACTGTTTATGCCAAAGAAAACGGTTCGGCCGCGGCACCTACTGCAGGCCTGCATTTTACGGAAGAGCTGCTGCAGAGGATTACGGACAACGGAGTCGAGGTTCTTGAAGTCCTGCTGCATGTCGGGCTGGGAACGTTTCGGCCGGTGAAGACGGAAGAAATCACCGAACACCAAATGCACACGGAGTATTTCAGCATAGATTCTGAGACTGCCGCCAGAATCTCTCTGGCCAAAAAAGAAGGCCGCAGGGTGATTGCGGTTGGGACAACCGTAGTCCGGACGTTGGAATCCGCAGCGGGACTTTGTCAGGATGCTTCCGGGAATGTGCTGTCCGAAACTGAAGGATGGACGGATATTTTTATCTACCCCGGATATCAATTCAAAATTGTCGATGCCTTAATCACGAATTTCCACTTTCCGCGCTCGACACTGCTGATGTTGGTTAGTGCATTTGCAGGCCGGGAATTGATTTTGGAAGCGTATCAGACCGCAGTCCGTGAGAAATATCGTTTCTTCAGTTTTGGGGACGCCATGTTTTTAGTTTAACATGGGAAAAATGCACGTATTCTAATTCCGGTTAACACATGGAGAAGGCCATGTTTCCGGGTTAATTTCACAAAAAGAGAGGAAGAAATGTTTTGGCGGCCGTTAAACTGGAAATACTAAAGAAAGACACCCGTACCAAGGCCCGTCTGGGAAGACTTCATACGCCTCATGGCATGATAGAGACGCCTGTGTTTATGCCGGTGGGGACTCAGGCTACCGTAAAATCTGTCAGCCCGGAAGAACTGAAGGCGCTCGGAGCCAACATGATCTTAAGCAATACCTATCATCTGTTTTTGCGTCCGGGTCATGAACTGATTAAACGCGCAGGCGGCCTGCACAAATTTATGAACTGGGATGGCGCGATTTTGACCGACAGCGGGGGGTTTCAGGTTTTCAGTCTCGGTGATTTACGGAAAATTACCGAAGAGGGAGTGGAATTCCGATCCCATCTTGATGGCTCCAAACAATTCTTAAGTCCGGAAAAAGCGACGGAAATTCAAATCGCTCTTGGTTCGGATATTGTGATGGCTTTTGATGAGTGCACGCCTTACCCGGCAAACCGGGAGTACACGAAGAAATCCGCTGAACGGACCTTCCGCTGGCTGGAGCGCTGCAAAAATACGCTGACGACTACAGATAAGCAGGCACTTTTCGGCATTGTTCAAGGCGGGATGTATGAGGATCTCCGCAAACAAAGCGCTCAGGAAATTACCGAACTCGATCTGCCAGGGTACGCGCTGGGAGGCTTGAGCGTCGGCGAACCTAAAGAAATGATGTACGAAGTGCTGGATTATACCGTTCCGCTGCTGCCCGAAGCTAAACCAAGATATCTGATGGGTGTGGGTTCACCTGATGATTTAATCGAGGGTGTCATGCGCGGAATTGATATGTTTGATTGTGTGCTGCCGACGCGTATTGCCCGAAATGGGACAGCAATGACGAGGTTTGGCAAGGTTGTGGTCCGTAATGCCACATATGCCGATGATTTTACGCCGATTGATCCTACCTGCAGCTGTTATGCCTGTCAGAATTATTCCCGGGCGTATATCCGGCACCTGATCAAAGCGGATGAGATTTTCGGACACCGGCTGATGACGATCCATAACTTGCACTTTCTAACCCATTTAATGAAAGAGGTCCGCCAGGCGATTGCCGAAGACCAGCTTCCGGAATACCGGAAACAATTCTTTGCGGACTATGGTTATAAAAAATAAGACAATCATATGAAATATACGTATAGATAATAAGGTCCTGAAAATTAGCTTAGAAATTAAGTTAAAATAAAAAAATTTAAATAGAAAAATTATCTAAATACACGCTGAATTTGCGGAATAAAGATGATATAATGAAATGAGTATGCATATTTAGGTAATTTACAATTAAGGGGGATTCTTTACTTATGGATCAAACCACGACAACGATGATGTATTTTGTACTATTTGTAGTTATGATTATCTTTATGTTTGTTTTGCCGAGCAGAAAGCAGAAACAAGAGCGGCAGAAACTGATGGAGTCCATTAAAATGAAGGCTAAAGTCACAACGATTGGCGGGATATTGGGCACCATTACCAAAATAAAAGAAGATACGCTTGTCATCAAGATCGCCAATAACGTTGAAATTGAAATACTGAAGTCTGCGATCAAAAGTGCTGAAGGCGGCAAAGATACACCTGTCAAGAGTAATAAGAAGAATAAGCCTGAACCTGAAGAAGAGGTTGAAGAGACTGAAGTAATCGATGAAGACAACGATGCTGAGGTTAAATAATAAACTGCGTTAAACAACAGTTCTGATTACGGAAATTTGTTATTGGCGAAGTTTGAAATCTATTGCATAGTATCCAAATATAAGCAAGTGCTGTAACACTTGCTTATAGCTTTGAAATTGACACCTCAAATGCAAAAGGGATATAATGATGCTTGTATGGGCAAGTCCCTTTATTCTATTAGGAGGAAAAAGAATGAAACGGGGAAATACTTTAAAACTTGCAGTAACTGTCATTCTCGTTGCTGTTGTCGTTTTCTTTTCGATTCAGCCGCTGACGAATTCTGAAACCGGGATTCCGTTAGGACTTGATTTACGCGGTGGCGTTCATCTGGTTTTACAGGCTGAACCGGGTAAAGATGGCGCAGCGATTACCAACGACGATATGGATAAAGCAAGGGCTGTCATTGAAGAACGTGTTAACGGGCTCGGAGTATCCGAACCCTATATTCAGACGAACTATGATAAAAAAAGAATTATTATTGAATTGGCCGGAGTCGCTGATCCCGATGAGGCTGTTAAAGTTCTGCAAACAACCGCTAAGCTGACTTTCCGGGATCCGGATGGAAATATCCTGATGGACGGCTCCATGCTGAAGAATGCCCAGGCAGCGGTCGATACTTCCAGAGGTCGCACGGATTATGTCGTGCAAATATCGTTTACTTCTGAGGGTACCTCAAAGTTTGCGGATATCACAACGAAATATCTCGGTCAAAAGATTGGTATCTATATGGATGAGAGGAAGATCCAAGATCCGGAAGTTTCTGTGCCGATTGTGGACGGGCAAGGTCAGATCCAGGGCTATTCGTCGTTGGAAGAAGCAGCCCAGTATGCTGTTATGTTCCGTTCCGGTGCATTGCCGGTCAGCATGAGCATTGTTGAAAAAAACCAGGTGGGTGCGCTTCTAGGTGCGGATTCTTTGAATAAGAGTTTAAATGCGTGCGTCATTGCGCTTATCTTTATTTTCTTATTCATGCTGGTGCTCTATCGTTTACCAGGGTTGGTCGCTGACTTTTCACTTATCGTTTTTTCGGTGATTGTACTCTGGGTCTTATACGGAATCGGGACGGTTCTTACTTTGCCAGGCATAGCAGGATTTGTCCTTTCTATTGGAATGGCCGTCGATTTGAATATTATTGTCTACGAAAGAATCAAGGAAGAACTAAAGCTTGGCAAATCGCTGCGGGCTGCCGTGGATGCCGGATTCAGCCGGGCCTTCATTACGGTGTTTGACTCCAATATTACGACCATTTTTGCTGCCCTGGCATTATTCCTGCTCGGGTCTGCTTCGATCAAAGGTTTTGCAATTACGTTGATCGTCGGTATTGTTGCGAGCCTGTTTACGGCCATCACGTTTACCCGCTGGGTTATGCGCTGGATTGTCGGAATCAACCCGCGGATGAGCAAATGGCTGTTTGGCGTAAAGGAGGTAAAATAAGTGGCTGACAAGTATAAAGACAAAAAAACACCTAAAAATGCGGCCCCGGTCGTTACCCCTGCCGCCAGCGAGGCCAGTTACGATGATGTCAAACATGAACATAGATTATATTTTAATATAGTAAAAAAACGCTATATCTGGTTTGCGCTTTCTTTGCTTCTCTTGATTCCTGGTATTGTTTCTCTTTGTACGCAAGGACTGAATCTCAGCATCGACTATAAAGGCGGTTCGATGTTCAATATTCAGTTTAACGAAAAAGTAACCCAAGCGGATATCAACCAGGCCATGGATTCTGTCGGGCTGACCGGTAGCGTACAGCTGACAAATGGTGACATTTCGGCTATCGTCAGAACGGAAGCTTTGGATCAGACCAAGAGGGACGAGCTTCTGGCGGCAATTCAGAAACAGGCTGGAACGTTCGATATAAAAAATGTTGAAGAACAGCTTGTTCAGCCTGCTATCGGCAACGAACTGAAATCGGGAGCGATGAAGTCGCTGGCTGTTGCGTCTGTTTTGATCCTGATTTATGTTTCGTTCCGTTTCCGTTTTGTTTATGCTGTCTCGAGCGTCATTGCGCTTCTGCATGATATACTTATTACTTTGGGCTTGTTCTCAATATTCCAGTGGGAAATTGATGCAGCGTTCATCGCGGCAATTCTCACCATCTTTGGTTATTCGATTAATGATACCGTCGTCATCTATGACCGTATCAGAGAGAATGAAAGACGCATGAAAAAGAAAGACAGCTTCGAGGATATGGTGGACAAATCTGTCTGGCAGACGATGGGCCGTTCCGTAAAGACTGTCTGCACCGTGCTGATTGCTCTGCTCGCGATCTTCCTCCTGGGCGGAGAATCGACCAGAACCTTCTCCCTGGCAATGATTATCGGCGTATTCTTCGGTGCCTATTCTTCCATTTGCATTGCCAGCCAGCTTGTCGTTGAGATCAAAAAGAGAACAAGCGAAGACAATAAGAAAGATAATCCGGTCGAAAGCTAAATTTACGCTATCATTTGAGGACCCCGGATTTTCCGGGGTCTTTTTGACATTCATGGAGAAGTTAATGCTGCCGGAGCAGTACCAAGGACAGCAAAGAGAAGCGTTATTGCTGATATAATTCATACATAATTACATAATACTAGTCTCCGTAATGTATAGACAGCGTAAGCGGAGCATGGATTGCGCAGCGCGGCTATTTGCGTCATGGAGGACGCAATTTGCCGAAAGCAGCTATACATTATGGAGACCAGCCCAACTAAGATACCACATACGCTTAGAAAGGACGTGGAATAATGAAGCTAACAGTTCTGGGCTGCTGGGGAGCATATCCCGAAGCAGGAGAGGCGACATCAGGGTATCTTCTGCAGACAGGCAGGCATAAGGTCCTGTTGGACTGCGGCAGCGGGGTATTGGCAAATTTATGGAAGCATGTTTCCCACGAGCAGATCGACGCGGTTTTTATCTCCCATTTTCACCATGACCATACGGCAGACCTCGGATGCCTTTTGTATGCGAGTAAATTTGCGTTTGCGTTCAAGAAAAGAACAAAGCCGCTTCCTGTTTATGCAAGTAATCAGCCGGGACGTTTTAAGGAATTAACCTTTGGTGAATATAGCAACGGTATCGAAATAAAGCCGGATGCGGTTCTCAATCTTGACGGCTTGAAAATATCCTTTGCGCCAACCGTTCATGATGCCTACAACCTGGCAATGAAGTTCGAATATGCCGGCAAAGTCCTGGTCTATACCGGTGATCTTGGGCCTGCATCTGATTTAAGCCGGTTTGAGGGCGGAGCAGATTTGTTGATTACTGAATCAAGCCTGTATGCCCATGAAACCGGCTTATTCCAGGGGCATTTGACTTCTGTCGAAGCTGCATCCCTGGCAAAACAACTCGGGGCGAAAGCACTTCTGCTGAGTCATTTTCCGCATATTGGTGAGACGGCCAACCTGGCTGCGGAGGCTTCCCGGTGTTATGCCGGCAAAATCTATCTGGCAAAAACCAATCTTACAGTAGAATTTTAATTGGAGACAGTGTGCGTCCTTCATTTAAGTTAATAAACAACAAGTAAGTTAATAAACAACATGAGCAATGAATAGACTGAACTGATATAGTTCGTGCATTTATTTGTGTTCTGTACTATAATACATACAAGAGAGAGGAGAGATAGCAGAATGAAAATGACCGGAGCACAAGCAATCATCGAATGTCTTAAAAAGGAAGATGTACAAGTCGTTTTTGGCTATCCCGGCGGATCGGTTTTAACTTTGTATGATGCGCTGTATATGTCTGAATTTCCTCATGTTCTGCCAAGGCATGAACAGGGCGCAATCCATGCTGCCGACGGCTACGCCAGGGCAACCGGCAAGGTCGGCGTGTGTATGGCGACTTCCGGCCCCGGGGCCACGAATCTTATCACTGGAATTGCCACAGCTTATATGGATTCTGTCCCGCTGGTGCTGATTACCGGTCAGGTTGCCGTACCTTTTTTAGGGCGGGATTCCTTTCAAGAAGCGGATATACGCGGGATTACAACCCCGATTACCAAACATAATTACCTGGTTAGGGATGTCAGGGATTTGCCGAAGACCGTGAAAGAAGCTTTTTATATTGCACGTACGGGCCGTCCGGGTCCTGTTTTAATTGATATTCCGAAAAATATCTTTGCTGAAGAAATAGATTTTGAGTATCCCGCAGAGGTTAATTTAAGAGGTTATACCCCGGTCTGTGAGGGAGATAGCCAGACGATGAATGCCGTATTTGACGAGCTTAAATTCGCCCAAAAGCCTTTGTTTTTTGTCGGGGGCGGCCTAAATCTGTCGGACACTTCTGAGATCATGCGAAAAATAGTAGCCTATACCGGGGTGCCAACGGTCTCGAGCCTGATGGGGCTGGGCTGCGTCTCGAGCGATGATCCGCATTTTTTTGGCATGATCGGGATGCACGGCACGTATGCCGGGAATATGTCCACAACCGAGACGGATCTGCTGATTGGGATCGGCGTGCGTTTCGATGACCGGGTCACAGGACGGTTGGATCAGTTTGCTTCTAACGCTAAAATCGTGCATTTTGATATTGATCCGGCTGAAATCAATAAAAATGTCCGGACAAATATCCGGGTGATTGGCGATTTGCGTTGGACACTCGAGAAGTTCTATCAAAAACTGCAGGAGAAACCTGCCCAAGAATGGCAGGATCAGTTTAAACCGTGGCTGGAAAAGTTGTCTGGCTGGAAAAAAGAAAAACCGCTCACGTATAAAAAGGATACGGATGAAATACTGCCACAGCCTGTGATTGAAAAGATTTGTGAAATCACAGAAGGAAATGCAGTTATGGTTACGGATGTGGGGCAAAATCAAATGTGGACCGCCCAGTTCTACGGTTTTAAACACCCAAGATCCCTGCTGACTTCCGGAGGACTTGGAACGATGGGTTACGGCCTTCCGGCTTCCATGGGAGCCAAGGTCGGGGAACCAAATAAGAAGGTCATTTGCATATGCGGCGATGGAGGCTTTATGATGAATTGCCAGGAGCTGATGACGATTGCCGACTTAAATTTGCCTGTCAAAGTCATGATCTTAAATAACCAATCTTTGGGGATGGTTGCCCAATGGCAGCGGGAATTTTACAACAGCCATTATGCACATTCCTGTATGAGAACGAAAGCAGACTTCGTCGAAATCGCCAGAGCGATGGGTGTTCCTGCCGTTCGTCTTGATAAGAAAGAAGAAATTGAAGCTGTGCTGAAAAAAGCAATCTTCTCGGAAGGCCCATTCCTGATAGATATCCGTATTCCTGAAGAAGAGGATGTTTTGCCGATGGTTCCGACCGGGGCCGGTTTAAACCAAATGATATTGGGGGGCTGAAAATGAAACATACCTTAGTCGTATTGGTGGAAAATAAACCGGGTGTTTTGACCCATGTTTCCGGGTTGATCAGCCGCAGGAATTTTAATATTGAAAGCATTAACGCCGGCTATACCGAGGAAGCCGACATGTCCAGAATCACTATTGAGGTTGATGCCGATGATGAATATGAATTGGAACAGGTTGTTAATCAGCTCTCCAAGCTAATTGATGTGATCAAAATCATTGATCTTACAGGAAAGGACAGGGTACACAGAGACCTGGCCTTAATCAAGGTGAAGGCTTCGCCGGAAAATAGGGCGGAAATTGTAAACCTCGCCGAAATTTTCCGGGCCCATATTGTCGATGTTAATAAAGAGACTATGATCATCGAGTTGACCGGTGAAGATGTCAAAATTGATGCAATTTGCGAACTGCTTGATGACTACGGAATCATCGAAATCGTCAGGACCGGCAAGATAGCCATCTGCCGGGGCCCAAAAGCCGCCAAAGACGTCTAACCAAACATTGAATTGCAACTGCGGATCCCAGATGGTCCGTAGTTGCTGTCATATTCGTAATAAACGAGGCCCCGGCGATGAAGAAGGGATAAGCGTATGTATGTAGAAAATTTGTTAAGACTAACTCAAAATTGATTTGTTACTTTGAAATGGAATTTTTCGGCAAGGAGGTATACGGATGAATGCTTTTACCCGGTCAATTGTCCAGGTTTTGCGTGGGTCAGCGAAGGCCTTTCAAACTTTTCCAGCTGCAATTGCCTGTGCTTTCGGTTTTGCCGTCGTAACGTTGATCAGGATTCAGCTTGACTGGCCGCAACAAGAACCTTATAACTTTCTGTTTAACTGTCTGCATTGGGCTTTTGCAATGGGTGCGGTATTCAGTCTGACCGCAATTACTGCTGCCCAAAGCCGTATCAATCAGAAAAAGGCTTTTCTGGCTGCTAACCTGCTCGGTGTCGTGACTGTAGCAATGACCTTCCTGGCGCTTTACCTGTTTGGAGGAACAATCCCGGATGAATCCCGCTATGCTATAGTTACAACTCTGGCTGCTACCCGTGTGAGTATGGCAATGCTGGTCAGTTTTCTGGTTTTTATCATCCTGGCCGGATATCCCAAAGACCAGTCTGATTTCTCCAGGTCCTTATTCATGACGCAAAAAGCCTTCTTTATCGCTATCATTTACGGAGCAGTGATTATGGGCGGGGCTTCCGGGGTTGCAGGTGCTGTCCAGGCCTTGCTGTATCACGGCATGAGCAGCAAGGTTTATATGGTTATCGGGACCCTGACCGGCTTTTTGGTTTTTACGATTTTTGTGGGCTATTTTCCGGATTTTCGCAAAGGAAAAGTCGACGAACATCGTGAAGTGGCCCAGAAACAGCCGCGGTTTATTGAAATTCTGTTTGGCAGCATCATGATTCCGATTATCCTGGCGTTGACCGCAGTTCTGCTTCTATGGGCGGGCAAAACGACGATGAGCGGCATAGGTGCATCGTCTTTCGTCCAGCTTTCAGGCATTGCCTCAGCTTATACCATCGGCGGGATTTGGCTCCATATGATGGTCACCAATTACGAATCCGCACTGGCAAAATTCTATCGCCGAATTTATCCGATTGCCGCTCTGGTAATTCTCGCCTTCGAAGCCTGGGCAGTCGTGATCCAGCTGGGTAAGTCAGGACTTAAAACGATTGAATATTCCTTCATACTGATCTGGATTGTGGCCTTAGCAGCGGCTGTCCTGCTGATGATACGAAAGGCCAGATCACATGCTGTAATTGCTGTCCTGACTTGTGTGCTTGCGGTATTCTCCGTATTACCAGTCGTTGGCTATCAGGCACTGCCGGTCACTGCGCAGGTAAACCGACTGGAAAAGATCTTGGTCAGCCAGGGAATACTGCAGGATAACCAGCTGACTCCTTCAGCTGTCCAACCGGAACGCGCAGTACGTGAATCGATTACCGATGCAGTTGACTATTTGGCCAGTGCCAGTGAGGCAAAGCTGCCGTCCTGGTTTGATCGACGTCTTGCCCAGAGCGATGTCTTCAAAGACAAACTAGGTTTTGATAAAACCTGGCCGGAACCTGAGGATATGCCGGGAAAAGACAATTATATCGCAACATCCCTGATGTTACCGGCCGAACCCGTAGATATCAGCGGTTACCGCTGGGCTATTAATATGCAGATGGAATCTGTAAAGCAGATGGGAACTGTAAATGGGAAGGAATATATCACAATTGACGGCGACAAAGGCACCTATAGCATCTATTGGACGTACCCTGCCAATAACAATATCCCGTCTTTGAAAATTATGAAGGATGACCGTGTGATTCTCGAACAGGATATGAACGGTTATCTCGACCAGATTGCTGCAAAGTTCCCGCCGGGTAAGGCGGAAACCTATCAGGCAGCTTTGGATGATATGTGCCTGAAGCTGGAAACACCGGAAGTGAGCGTACTGCTGGTCTTCAGCAACATTGATATTAGCATGGACCCCCGTGAAGATCGGATCAATTATTGGCTTAACCTTGATGAGTTGTACCTGAAAGAGAAGTAAGACATCTAAAATCTAAAGTTTTAAATTGATCTCTAATTGAATGTAGTTCTTGCTCGAATAGTAGCAGGGACTATTTTTTCATCAAGAATTTATAAGATTTGGCCGCAAAGTATAATTATTCCAGCGCGAACGGGGCAATACTATACAAGATTAGACATTGACAAAAAGCAGGGTGACGGATTGTTGTTTTGGAATCTGCTGGGTTTGGAATCAATCCTGATTTGTGCGGCGGGTATAACGCTTCTTGGTAACTACTCCGGTCTCGTGATTGCGGGCCTAATTGTATCTGCAGTCAATTTTGTGGTGAATGAACCAGGAAGTATTCTGTTCTGGGAAATCATCATTCTTGCCTATATATGTTTTGGATTAATTACGGCGTATCTGTTGAATAGGAAAACACACAATTTTCGTGTCCTCAAGGTAGCTGGCGGAAGTGTTACTTCGCTGTTCCTGTTTGGAATGCTACTGCCGTTTATACCGGCGATCCTGATTTGGACTGCTATTATAGGCATCCCGCTCGTTTTCAACTATCGGAGTATTTCCAGAGCGATTGTGCTTCAAGCAATTTTTAAGTTTATTTTTTGCACAGGTTGGCTTATTATAGGAAATATACTATATTAATGATACGAATTAATGATACAAAGGAGGGAAAAGTATGGTCATTTTGTTAGTTTCAATCATTATTGCGCTCATTGTGGTGATTTTTGCGGTTCAAAATGCAGCAGTTGTTCCAATCCATTTCTTATTCTGGACAGCAGATTTGCCGCTGGTTCTCGTTATTTTCTGTTCGGTCTTTGCCGGTGCCTTACTGATGTTCTGCCTTGCACTCCGCCGGGAATTGAAGTGCAGGAAAGAAACCAAAGTCAATAAACGATTTACCAGCAAAAGGGCTCCAGCTTCGGATGCTGATCCGATTGATATACCGCAGAAGGATAGTCAGAACAAAGACAGTCAAACTGTTGCCAAAGAAAATACTGCCGGCGCTTCTGAATATCAGAAATAGGAATGATTTATGGAAAACAACTTGTGGATTTTATCACAAAAAACGTATTCGGGTGAAGCATTTTTAGAAAAAGCGGGACTCTCCCGCAGTACCCTGAGTATTCTTCATAACCGGGGTTATTCTTCGAGAGACAGTGTTTTGGAATTTTTGAAGCCGTCGCTGCTGGACCTGCATTCTCCGTTCTTGTTTAAAGATATGGAGGTCATCCTGCAAAGGCTTGCCAAGGCCAGGACAGATCAGGAAAAGATTTTGATCTACGGGGATTACGATGCCGATGGGGTAACCGGAACAGCCTTGCTGTATAAGGGCCTGATCAGTCTTGGGTATCAGGTCGTTGTCTATATCCCGAGCCGGGAAGAAGGCTACGGCCTGCATTCGGAAGCTATCGAGAAAGCAAGCCAGAACAATATCTCGCTGATTATCACTGTTGACTGCGGAATCTCGGCAGTTCAAGAAACGGCATTTGCCAAAACGCTGGGCATCGATATGATTATCACGGACCACCATGAACCACCGGATGAGCTTCCTTGCGCAGTCGGAATATTAAATCCCAAAATAGTGGATTCAGGTTATCCGTTTCCGCATTTGGCCGGTGTCGGGGTAGCCTTTAAACTCCTGCAGGCCTTATACGCACGTTTAGGTTATTCTGAGGCGACATTTGGCTCGGAGAACGATTATCTTGATTTGGTCGCACTCGGAACGATTGCGGATATTGTCCCACTCGTCGGGGAAAACAGAATCCTTGTCAAAAACGGGCTGACCGTGATGGAAAATACTAGGCACTCCGGGATCAGGGCGATGCTGGAGGAATGCGGCCTTCTCGGCAAGAAGCTTAAGGCAGGTCAAATCTCGTTTATTGTTGCCCCGAGAATTAATGCCGCCGGGAGAATGGATACAGCGAGGCTGGCACTGAACCTACTGCTTGAAGAGAGCTATGATGATGCGTTGGAAATGGCCAGGGAACTTAGCAAGGAAAACAATCAGAGACAGCTTACCGAAAAGGAGCTCCTTTGTGATGCTGAACGCATACTGGCTGAAGGCCCGATACCCAATGTCATTGTCTTGTCCTCACCGAACTGGCATCACGGGGTGATCGGCATTGTCGCTTCACGGCTCGTGGAGCGCTACAAGCGGCCGGTCTTCCTTATTGCCGAGGAAGGAGATACTGGGAAAGGCTCAGCCAGGGGAATCGCGGACTATCATGTTCTCGACGAATTAAAAAAACAGGCGGATACTTTAAGCAAATTTGGCGGTCATAAGCAGGCAGCCGGATTTACGGTTCCTGTTGACCAGATCCCGCAGCTCAGGGAAGGACTTAACAATAGTTTTCTTGAACTTGGGATCATCTTTAAGGAACGTTTTCAGATCGATTCTATTATATCGTGGGATGAATTGAATGTTCAGTTATTGGAAGAGCTGGAACAAATGGCTCCGTTTGGGGCAGGAAATCCAGCACCTGTCTTAAGAACGGATGGCCTTGCCGTCCAAAGCGTTTCTGTTGTCGGTAAAGGCCGGGAACATTTGAAAATGACGCTCGCAGCAGCAAAGCTTAAACGGGAAGCTATGGCGTTTAAAAAGGGACAAGAATTTGATCTGGTCAAAAACATCGATATGATCGATATTATTTATAATCTTGAGCTGAACAGCTACGGTAATGTCGAAACCATCCAGGCCGTTGTCAAGGATTTCCGTCCTTCCGGTGTCGAAGCCGAGCAGGAAATCGCCTGTACGGCTGAGGGATATTCCGAATCGGAGCCAGCCATTAGCGGGAGCCTTCCGGATTTCGAGACTGCCGCTTTCAAAGAAAAGATTTCGGGACCACGTCTTTCCCGAAAGATACTGGCTGATTTCTATCGAAATCTTAAGAGCGTAACGGATGAGCGCGATTTTATTCGGTGGGAACCGTCTGCGGAAAAACCTGAAATGCAGCTCAACATCATGAAAATATTTGAGGAACTTGGCATCATCAGCTGGTATGGCGGAACAGGCCCGTATTTATTTAAATTAAACAATATCGAGAAAACCTACTTGCAGACTTCTTTGCGTTTCAGGGTCTGGAGCGAATAGGAACCCAGAGGTGGCTTATGAATTTTCAACAATTGAAGGAAACATTGATTTCCAATAACGCACAATACAATCTGGAAAAAATTGAAGAGGCCTATGAATATGCGGAACTTGCCCATCGTGGCCAACTTCGCAATTCCGGAGAAAAGTATATCTATCATCCGCTGGAAGTCGCTTCGATTCTTGCCGAATTGGAGATGGACGATTCGACGATCATTGCTGCGCTGCTGCATGATGTCGCTGAAGATACGAACAGGACGCTTGAAGATATCCGTAAGAATTTTGGCGATGAAGTTGCGGGACTCGTCGATGGGGTAACCAAACTCGGTAAAATTTCGTACAAGAGCAAGGTTGAAGTTCAGGTTGAGAACTTAAGGAAAATGTTTCTGGCGATGGCCAAGGATATTCGGGTTATTTTGATCAAGCTGGCCGACCGCCTGCACAATATGCGGACCCTGAAATATCAGTCTGAATCTAAACAAAAGGAAATTGCGCAGGAGACGATCGAGATCTATGCGCCCTTAGCCAATAGGCTCGGGATATTCAGGATCAAGTGGGAGCTGGAAGATCTCGCTTTTCGCTATTTGCATTCGCAGGAATATTACGATTTAGTTGAAGGTATTTCTTTAAAGAGAAAAGAAAGACAGGAACAGATCGATGAGGTGATCGAACAGCTTAAAGTCAGGCTCGATGAAGTCGGAATTGAAGCCGATATTGCCGGCCGTCCGAAGCATTTCTTTAGTATCTATAAAAAGATGCTCGATCAGAACAAAGATCTGAGTGAAATATTCGATTTGACGGCAGTCCGGGTCATTGTCAAAACCGTGAATGACTGCTACGGAGCACTGGGGGTTATTCACACCCTGTGGAAGCCTATTCCCGGAAGGTTTAAAGATTATATTGCGATGCCGAAACCGAATATGTACCAGTCCCTGCATACGACATTAATCGGAAACCACGGGGACCCGTTTGAAATCCAGATCCGGACCTGGGAAATGCACCGGACGGCTGAATACGGGATTGCTGCCCACTGGAAATACAAAGAAGGCAAAAAAATTGAGAGTAATTTCGAACAGAAACTATCCTGGATTCGCCAGCTCCTGGAGGTACAGCATGACTCCAAGGACGATGCTGGCGAATTTATGGAATCGCTGAAAATAGACTTATTTGCGGATACTGTGTTTGTATTTACACCCAAAGGCGATGTCGTTGAATTGCCGGCCGATTCCTGTCCGATCGATTTTGCGTATCGGGTTCATACGGATGTCGGTCATAGCTGTATCGGTGCTAAAATCAACGGAAGAATTGTTCCACTTGACACCAAATTGAAAAACGGGGATATTGTTGAAATTCTGACAACCAAGACGCCCACCGGCCCAAGCAGGGACTGGGTCTGCCTCGTAAAGACCTCTCAGGCCAAAAATAGAATCCGCCAGTGGTTTAAGAAAGAAAAAAGAGAAGAGAATATTATCAGAGGACGTGAAGGCCTCGAGCGTGAAGCCAGGAAGCTTGGTCTTGAACCGTCAACAGCCTTAAAATCAGAAAACATGATCAAATTAGCCAAAAGCTTCAGTTTTAACAACATTGATGATCTATATGCGGCAATGGGTGATGGTGCGATTACTTTTAAAAAGGCCCTGGGCCGTTTGAAGGAAGAAATCCTGAAAGAAGAGCTGAAAACACCGCTTCTTCCGATTCAGGCAGAACACAAGCACCAGGTGAAGCATTCTCAGGGAGTATCGGTCAAGGGGGTAAACAATATCCTGATCCGGTTTTCCCGGTGCTGCAATCCGCTTCCCGGAGATTCGATCATCGGCTATATAACGAGAGGGCGCGGCGTATCAATCCACAGGGCGGACTGCTCGGAGCTCGTTGGCCTTACGGCAGAAGAGCAGGAGCGGATCGTTGAGGTTGAGTGGGAAGCCGCTGTCGAGTCAATCTATCCTGTAGACATCGAGATTATCGGTCTGGATCGCGTGGGTTTGGTCAGCGATATCATGAACGTAATTACCGAAACACGGACCCATATGCTCGGAATGAGTGCCCGGGTAGGCAAAGACCGCGTCTCCCATATCCGTCTGAGAATCGAAGTGAAAAACCTTGACCATTTAAACTTTGTTCTTAACAAGTTCCGTAAAGTCAAAGATGTTACCGTAGTCGAGAGAATTCAGGGTGGAGGAAACACTTGATGCGGGGTGTTGTACAAAGGGTCAAAAGCGCAGCCGTACGGGTTGAGAATCAGACTGTAGGCCAGATTGGGGTAGGACTCATGGTTCTGATCGGGATCGGACAGGAAGACAACAGGGACGATGTCAAGTGGCTTGCTGATAAAATCTTAAATTTAAGAGTATTTGAAGATGATCAGGCTAAAATGAATCTGTCGGTGGCCGATGTCGGCGGAGAACTACTGCTCGTGTCCCAGTTTACTTTGTTCGGTGACTGCCGGAAGGGTAGGAGGCCAAGCTTTTCTGAGGCAGCTCCCCCGGAAACGGCCAGAGCAATGTTTGAAAGCCTGACAGAGTACCTGCAAAAAACCGGGATTAAGGTTGAGACGGGCCTTTTTCAGGCCGACATGGACGTCGAACTGGTTAACCACGGACCAGTTACGCTGTTGCTGGACAGCAAGAAACAGTTTTAACTAGTAGATTGATTCGTAAATACGGTTATCAACTTAGCTTTGCTCGGGTTAGTCAGTATATTGTTAAAGTATATTATTTAGAGGTGGCGATATCGCTTGATTGAAAGAATAGTTATGCCTGTCTTGGGTGTGAACTGCTACGTACTGGCTTGTGACAAGACTAAAAAGGCTGCAATCATCGATCCCGGATCGGGTAGTGCGATGATCAAGGATTTGCTGAGGAGGCATAACCTCGAGGTTGAACGGATCATCTTGACGCACGGACATTATGACCATATCGGGGCAGCTGAAGAATTGAGAAAAACCCTGCATGCTGAAGTCGCCGTCCACAGGGAGGATGCAGGGATGCTGACGGATCCTCAGAAAAACCTTTCCAGAATGTTCAGTAAGGACTATGTGATGTCCCCAGCTGAAATACTGCTGGAAGACGGTCAGGAATTCTTTATTGGTGAAGTTCAAATGAAAGTAATCCATACACCGGGACATACACCGGGCGGCATCTGCCTGCTGACGGACGGTGTACTGTTCAGCGGGGACACGCTCTTTGACTGTTCCATCGGCAGAGCGGATTTTCCAGGGGGGGATTTTCATAAACTACTCAGCAGCATCCATGATAAGTTGATGGTTTTGGATGACCAAATCCTGGTCTATCCCGGACATGAATCCTTTACATCCATTGGCCGGGAAAGGGCCAGAAATCCATATATCAGTGGAGACCTGGCCTGATGGAGGAAAGCATTCTTCTTTGCAGTTCCACAATCGATCCGAAAATGCTGACCAGCTGCTCACAAATCATAGCAGCTTTTTTTCCGGGAAAAAAGTTTAGAACAGGCAGAAATCTCATGGCAGGAGAGTTATCTTCCGACGTACTATCGGATGACATGCGATCAGCCGCCATTCGATCCGATGCTGGAATAATGCGGTCTGCCGCTGATAATGAACGGTCTGATGCTGAAGGTTTTTGCTTGAACATAGAGTCCGTGAATACTGCCTCGGAAAAGGTTTATGAAATCTGCCTATCTGACAGAACTACCGGAAAAAAATATGCGAAGGCAGTGCAGACGGGATCAGCGGATGATTTCTACAGACTGAAGCTTCCCGGCAAAGAACCGCTGTCCCAGATCATTTTAAAGAGAGGATTATGTACATTTTTATCCGAATATACCGGAAAAAAGCTTCCATGGGGAAGTCTGACCGGGATACGGCCTGGTAAAATCATCGGCAAAATGACAGATCTCGGATATGACGAAGGACAAAAGAATAAAATCCTGCGAGAACTTTACCTCGTTGACCAGGAAAAGGTGAGCCTGCTTCACCAGATCGAACAGGTTCAGCAGCCTTTCCGTCAAACGATGAAAGAAGCCGAGCATTTTGCCGGCGTTTATCTTGCGATACCCTTTTGTCCGTCCCGCTGTTTCTACTGCTCGTTTCCGTCCAACTCCCTGGCTGGGAAGCAAAGCGAACAGCTTTGCCGGTATCTGAAAGCTCTGAAGAAGGAAGTCAAACTAACCGGGGAAATGATGCGGGGACTGGGTATGAAGGCCGATAGCCTTTATATCGGCGGTGGTACACCGACGGTGCTAAGCGCTGCCGACCTGCAGATGCTGCTGGAAGCCATCCGTGACGAGATTCCACAGGCTGAGCGGTGTGAATATTCTGTTGAGGCCGGTAGACCAGATACGATTGACTATACCAAACTGACAGTCATGAAGAATTTTGGGGTGAGCCGGATAAGCGTTAACCCTCAGACCATGCAGGAGGCAACCCTGCCCGTGATTGGACGCAGGCATACGGCCGCCGATATCCGGGAATGTTTTCTTCTAGCCAGAGATGTTTCCGACTGGGTGATCAATATGGATTTGATCCTTGGACTGCCGGGTGAAGGATCTGAGGAAGTCCTGGACAGTGTGGAAAAAGTACTGGCTTTGCAACCGGATAACATTACCGTCCATGCCCTGGCGCTGAAACGAGGCTCTGCGGCCTGGGAGAACCATTCGGCTTCAAACCGTGAAGATGCTATAGACTGGCAGGATATTCAGCGCGAAGTCCATCGCAGGATTCAACAGCGCGGATATATTCCGTATTATCTGTACCGACAAAAGTATATTGCCGGTAACCTTGAGAATATCGGCTATGCCCTGCAGGGCAAAGAATGCCGCTATAATATTGCGGTGATCGAAGAACAGCAAAATATCATTGGTCTTGGCGCAGGCAGTGTCAGCAAAATACGGAAGAAGGATTCAGGCCACGAGAATATGTATCATCCGCTGGACCTGCAGTGTTATGAGGACCAACTGATGCAGGTCCACCAAAAAATAAAGCAATCATTAACAGATTTTTTGCCTGTTTTATGAAAAAATACAGGGAATCCTGATGAGACTGAAGGATAATTGTGTTATAATAGATAAGCTTATTTTTTAGATTGGACACGCCGGATGATCTGGTGATCTACCGTTGTGCAGGAGGATATGATCATGTCGATTCAACGGCCGAAAGGTACACAGGATATCATTCCGGGTACCATAGAAAAGTGGCAGTTTCTCGAAGAACAAATCCGGAAGATTTGTTCCGAGTATGGATATAAAGAAATCAGAACACCGGTCTTTGAGGCGACCGAACTTTTTCAGCGCGGCGTCGGAGAGACAACGGATATTGTCAATAAAGAAATGTATACCTTTATGGACAAAGGGCAGAGATCCATCACACTGCGTCCTGAAGGGACGGCTTCCGTCTGCAGGGCGTATACCGAGAACAAGCTTTATGCGCTGCAGCAGCCGGTCAAAATGTATTACCTCGGCCCGATGTTCCGCTATGAGAAGTCCCAGGCCGGACGCTTCCGGCAATTCCACCAGTTCGGAGCAGAGGTGCTCGGTGGAGAGGATCCACTTGTCGATGCTGAAATCATCTGTCTGATCTGGGATTTTTTTGGCAGGATCGGCCTTAAGGGACTCGTGGTTGAGATCAATTCCGTGGGCTGTCCGACGTGCCGGGCTGAGCACAGGATTAGGCTGCAAGAGTTCCTGCAGGAATGCAAGGATGATCTTTGTCCGGATTGCCAGAACCGCTTTACCAAAAATCCGATGCGGATTTTAGACTGTAAGAACAGTTCCTGTCAAAAGCTGACGGAAAATGCTCCGACGACCCTGGATACGCTCTGCGTAGACTGTGCGGAACATTTCGCGAAGACTCAGGAATATCTAAAGATCGCTGGGATTGCCTACCGGATTAATCCCAGAATGGTTCGCGGGCTGGATTATTATCAAAAAACAGCCTTTGAAGTCACGGCTGAAGGTATCGGTGCTCAGAATGCGATTTGTGGTGGCGGGCGTTATGATGGTCTTGTCCAGGAAATTGGTGGTCCGGCCACACCGGGAATTGGTTTTGCCATGGGACTGGAACGTATTCTGAGTGTCATGGAAAAGCAGAGTGTTGAAATGTTGCCTGAGGTTGAAGCGCCGGTCGTGATTGCAGCGTTGGGTGAGGCGGCCAGACAGGAAGGGTTCAGGCTTTTAGGTGATCTGCGGCAGGCTGGGCTGCCGGCAGTTATGGACCTTCTGGGAAAAGGACTTAAAGGTCAGCTTAAATATGCAGACCGGGAACAGGCTCGCTATGTATTAATACTGGGTGACGATGAGCTGTCCCGAAAAATGGTGATTGTCCGCGATATGCGGTTGGGAGAACAGCAGGAAATCCCGCTGGATCAAATCAAAGCTTTTTTGTTGAATCATACGAAATGTGAAATGTAGGAGGATGTCCATGTTAGCAGAAAGAATCGGAGCGGGTACGCTGAACAGGAAAAATGCAGGCGAAAAAGTAAAGTTGTTGGGTTGGGTTCAGACCAGAAGAGACCATGGAGGCGTCATTTTCGTTGATTTGCGCGACAGGTCCGGAATCGTCCAGATTGTCTTCAATCCGGATATGCCTGCAAACGCTTTTAATCAGGCTGAAAAACTCCGCTCGGAGTATGTGATAAAGGCCGAAGGTCTCGTTCGGGTGAGACCTGAAGGTTCAGAAAATCCGAATATGGTTACCGGAGAAATTGAAGTTGTGATTGAAAACCTGGAAATACTCAATAAAGCGAAAACTCCGCCTTTCTATATCCAGGACAATGTGGATGTCGATGAAAGTGTCAGGCTGAAACACCGCTATCTTGATCTCCGCCGGACCGAAATGCAGAACATCTTTAAGATCAGACATCAGGTCACAAAAATCATGCGTGATTTTCTGGACAGTGAGGGGTTTCTGGAAATTGAAACGCCGATTCTGGCTAAGTCAACACCGGAAGGGGCCAGAGATTATCTCGTACCCAGCCGCGTGAATCAGGGAACATTTTATGGGCTTCCCCAATCACCGCAGATCTTTAAACAGTTGTTGATGGTCGCTGGCATGGAAAAATATTTTCAGATCGCCCGCTGTTTCCGCGATGAAGACTTGCGTGCGGATCGCCAGCCGGAATTTACCCAGCTCGATTTGGAGATGTCCTTTATTGAGATTGAAGACCTTCTGCCGATGATGGAGAACCTGATTGCTAAGATATTCAGGGAAGTCAAAGGTATTGAGATTCCACTTCCCATTCCGCGGCTGACCTATCAGGAGGCGATGGAACGCTATGGTTCGGACAAGCCGGATACCCGCTTTACCATGGAACTGATTGATGTGGCTCCGGTTGTCAAAGATTCCGGATTTAAAGTATTTGCCGACGTTGTCGCAAAGGGCGGCAGGGTTAAGGGGATCTGCGCCAAAGGCTGTGCCGGTATGCCGAGGCGGGAAATTGACGCGCTGACCAAATTTGTCAGCATTTACGGTGCAAAAGGGCTTGCCTACATTGTGATGGATCCCGAAGGAATGAAATCACCGATTCTGAAGTTCTTCACCGAACAGGAGATTAACGCACTGTTGGCTGCGATGGGAGCAGAAACCGGAGACATCCTATTTTTCGTTGCCGATAAGGAAGCCGTCGTTCATAATGCGCTTGGAAACTTAAGACTAGAGCTGGCTAAACGAATGGAGCTTATTCGGGAAGATATGATTAACTGTCTTTGGGTTACGGAATTCCCGCTCTTTGAATATGATGAAGAAGAAAAACGCTATGTAGCGATTCACCATATGTTTACCAGTCCGATGAATGAAGATATTGCCCTCCTGGATTCCAATCCGCTGAAGGTAAGAGCAAAGGCTTATGACATGGTCCTGAACGGAATGGAACTCGGCGGAGGAAGCATCCGGATTCACCAAAGGGATGTTCAGGAAAAAATCTTTGACCTGATTGGTTTGAGCAGTGAAGAGGCCAAAGAAAAATTTGGCTATCTGCTTGAAGCGTTCGAATATGGCACACCACCCCATGGGGGAATTGCGTTTGGGCTGGATAGACTTACGATGATTCTTTCCGGACGGGACAATATCCGCGATGTCATCGCATTTCCGAAGACCCAGAGTGCTTCATGTCTGCTGACCCAGGCGCCTTCACCGGTCGTGGACAGCCAACTCAAAGAGCTTCATATTAAACTGGACCTGAAAGCAAAACAGCCTTCTAATTAATCATTCATCAATAATTCCCCATCAATTCAATTTAATTCATCTTATCTCATTAATAGAACTTTCGATAAGGGCTTTGCCGGTTTATTATTCATAAAAAACAGGCATAATATATTTCATATCCGGCAAAGCCTATATAATATCTTTGAATATCCTGAAATGTCCAGAAATATCCTGCAAAGCCTCTTGACAGAATAACCAGACTGACCATATAATAATCTTAGAACATACCCCTATGGGGTATAGAGGCGAGGGGTAAGATGGAACCAAAGAAAAAAAGTGGGCCGGGAAACGATATCATGATCCGATTGAAACGGATTGAGGGACAGGTCAAAGGGTTGCAGCGTATGCTTGATGAAGAAAAATGTTGTTCTGATATTCTGGTTCAGGTTGCGGCAGTCAAAGCAGCAATTAATAAAGTTGGCATTATGATTTTTGAAGAGCACTCCAGAACCTGCTTGAAAGGTGCGCTTGAAGCGGAAAATGATAAAGCCCTGGATGATCTGATTGATATGATGAACCGGTTTGTCCATTAATCATACGGACAAACAAACGAATTTTTCTATGGGGATGTTAAGAAATGGAGGGATTTAAGATGGCAGGTGTTAATGTCAAAACATTTACTACTGAGAATTGGCAGAGTGATGTACTGAGTTCAAACCAGCTGGTACTGGTCGATTTTTGGGCTGCCTGGTGCGGACCTTGCAGAATGATAGCTCCTGTAGTGGAAGAACTGGCAGATGAATATGCCGGAAAAGTAATCATCGGCAAATTAAACGTTGATGAGCAGGGAGAAATCGCTCAGAAATACGGCGTAATGAGTATCCCGACACTGCTGCTGATTAAAAACGGTGAAATCGTTGATAAGATCGTTGGATTTAGAGGAAAACCGGATCTTGTAAAGGCTATTGAAGCGAAATTGTAATTAGAAAGATATACGGCCAGGCCTATCCCAAATTCGCCATCGGTGGCGAGTTTGGGATAGGCCTTTTATGTAAGACATAAAGGAATCCTCGCGTTAAGACATGTCAACGGTTTCAGGCCACGGATGGCCTACTGTCGCGGTGCCATGGATGGCAAGGTGCGATAACTTATTGTAAAGCCCAGAGGTTTTGACATGTTAGCGAGGGTTCTTGTTTGCGAGATGGTGAGTTGTTAAATATTCCACTGGATTGTTTGACAACTGATGTGTGAGTGGCGCATTCTGCGCTGTATGAGGCTACAACACCCAGAAAAAAGATATGACGCCCCTGATAATTGAAGCGCCTCGTTGAGTTAAACTTAATTTTTAGCATAGCACCGAATGATTTCACCAACGTAAACACGGTGATAATCATTCTGCTTATAGTTACTTTCAATTGCCGGATCAAGAAAATGGCTCGGGTCCAAATCCTGATAATAGAGTTTTTTACATTCCATAACCAGTCTAGCTTCCTTAAAATAGACGGATCCAAACGGGCTTTCAACGGGTGTAATCCCTGTAGCGGCTGCTTTGTCCACGTCTCTTCCGGAATTTGCTCCGCAAAAAGATAAAGCCTTCCGATAGTCTTCTTCAAAAAACGAAAGCGTAAAAGTATCGTTTTCTTCCATAAACTGATAGGTATAACGCGAAGGACGGACAAAACAGAAGCATACTTTTTTATTCCACAGTACCCCGAATCCGCCCCAGCTAGCCGTCATCATATTATACTTTTCTATATTTCCCGCTGTGATCAGCATCCAGTCCTTTCCGACCAGTTTAAAGGAGTTATCCGTTAACTGCTCAGGTTCCACTAACTTAAATTCATTATTCATCACAATATCTCCTATTGATATTTATTTTTGTCTTATTATCCAAATAAGACGTTGGTAACCTACAATTAAGACATTCAATATTCTACTACATAAATGAACGGGATATTACATAACAAACGTGCTTTAAGCATGAGATCAGTCTGTGTGCCACAGTTCCGCTGCGAGCGGAGCACGATGCGAAGCGCGGACTTTTTAAGGATTGAGCCATCCATGGCACGCGGGTATTGTGGCATGCAGACTTTCCCCGGCTTATTCAAGATTTCTTAAAGTATCTAACCGTTTATTCCGGAAATAAAGCCCCGTATCAACTGCGATCAGGCAAAAATTCAGGATATATAGTATAATGACATAATCGAACGAATAAATCATCTTGTGCAGGATGCCGGATAAATAGCCGATAAGTAATACAACCAGGAAAAACAGGCTTTTTCCTTTTGCTGTTCCGGCTTTGTAGGACGAGTAGATCGAAAAAGGCCAGGCCGAACCAAAACATAGCAGCATAATCGTTTCAAAAATACTCAACACAATCATTCCTTTAATTCTAGACTACGATCATATTTGTTTATCATTTTATTATGGTAGATTTTTTTGCGAGGGAGTCTCTAATGATCATAAACAATATCCAGAGTATTGGCAAGATCTCTCCTTTGATAGATTTTACACAATTGAAAACCGGACAGCTTCTTCCGGTGGAAATTATCAGCAGAAATGGGAACCAGGAAGGACTGATCTCCATTGCCGGGCAAAAAATTAAAGCCCAGCTGGAACCGCAGTTTCTGGAAGGTGAAAGATTTCTGGCGGTTGTCAAAGAGGTCAATACGGAAGGCGTTGTTTTGAGCCGGGTTAGTCAGAGCACCGGCCAGTTGAGCAGCTTGTCTGCGGAACAACTGTCTTCAATGATAACCAAAGGATTTGGCCTTTCAGCCGATGAAGCGGACTTTCTGGTCAACAGCATGGTCAATCAGAACACGGCAGCAGGCAGCAAGAGTGCTCCGCCTGAAATACTATACCAGGCCGCTGATAAGATGTGGACGATTTTGCGGGAAGGAAAAAACCAGGGTAATTTATTAAGCAAGACAGCTTTTGGAACAGCGCCGCAGGAGACAAATGCCGGCGCAGGACAGGTATCCAGCCAGGCAGCCAGGCAAGCTCTTCGGTTGACCCCGGAGCAGATCACAACGATTCTAAACAGGGGAATTAACCTAACTCCTGAGATCTCTGTCATCTTGGCAAAATATCTGAATCAGCAAAACAGCAGTGTTCTTAAAACGATGCTAACGGATCAAAATTCTTCAAAACAGAGCTCAATAAATCAAAGTTCAACGAGTCAAAGTCCAGTAGATCAGAAATCCCCGCTCAGCACGCTTGCAGACCTGCTTTGGAAGATTATCCCGAAGTGGGAGGATACCAGCGGTGAGCAGTTTGAAAATATCCTGCATTATTTCAAAAGCCTGGGTCTCGACCACGAGAATCAGCTGCTGTTTAAATTAAAAAATAATGCCGGTCAGGAAGCAGAACAAACGGAAAATGTAAAAACAATGCTCTTAAACGCGCTGGCTGAAGATTCTGCCTCTCCTGAAAAAAGCGCGCTGAAGGGCTTTCTGGATGAGATTACCGGACAGCAGATCTGGATCCAGACCGGGAATAAAGAAAATGCCGCATATTTGCTTATGCATATCCCGCTGCAAAATAACAATGAGATATATAATTGTTTGCTTGCCGTGGAGAGTTCCCGCAAAGGCCATAAGATGGATATTGAACACTGCCATCTGGCGCTGCAGGTCGAGACGGAACACCTTGACCAGCTCGGAGCCGACCTTACGCTTTACGACAACAAACTGCATATCTGCCTCTTAAATGATCATCGCGAGGAGCTGAATCCACTCATTGAAGATATCTATGATCAAATCAAGCAGGGCTTCGCGGATATTGGCTTATCTTTAGAAAAAATATCGCTGAAGACCTACGATGAATTTCCCCAGTTTGCGCATTTCCTGGCCGGAAAAAATTTTTCAGGGGTGGATATCAAAGGATGAAAAGGGAAAGTCCAAGTAGTAAAAAACAAAATATGAAAAAAGCTGCTGCTCTGGCCTATGATCATGTTGGTGC
This sequence comes from Dehalobacter sp. TBBPA1, assembly GCF_040931655.1. Classification (NCBI taxonomy): domain Bacteria; kingdom Bacillati; phylum Bacillota; class Clostridia; order Eubacteriales; family Desulfitobacteriaceae; genus Dehalobacter; species Dehalobacter sp. TBBPA1. Next base: position 1,322,167 of record NZ_CP162385.1, read on the forward strand.
TCCGAGGATTGTCGCCAAAGGCGAAGGGTATATGGCCAAAAATATAATCGAATTGGCTGAAGAGCAGGGCATTCCGGTCCAAAATGACGACACCCTTGTAGAAGCCTTGATGCAGGTAGAGATGTCCAAAGAAATACCGCCTGAGCTTTATCAGGCGGTTGCTGAAGTACTGGCTTTTATTTATCGCTTGGACAAAATGAAGGGGACGAAAAAGGATACGCCTTAAACTGATTTTGGCTTAGTCCTTTTATTTAAATGCCTTTGGGCAAATATTTCGGCCACGCGTTCATTGCTGCCCAGCACAAGTCCATGCAGACGCCATTCCCGGAAAGTATGCCAGAATTTTTCTTCGGAGATACTGACCGTATACTTTTCGGATTCCTCGTCATGCGGCCAAAAAACATCGATCCAGAGCTTCCCCTTGTTGGTCAAAAATAGAATAAAGTGATGCAGTTCTGTATTCACTGAGGCAAGATCTCGGATCAGGATGTGAGAGCGGCCGTCGGGGAAATCCGTTCGCAAATAGATTGGCTTCATTTTTTTCCTCCTAAAATTTGTATGATTTGGCACCAGTCAAGTTTTCTTTATGAATCTTCTCTGTATTTAGTTTATTAGGAATGTTATGATTTATTGTTAAGTGCGTATATTTTTTTTGAAGGGAGCTTGGCTGATTGAATCAGACTTGTGTCATCTTATCTCTAATACGTCCGGGAACTCCCTCAGAACGTGGATACTTGGCAGCTCTGCGCTTGGGAAAAGGGGTATTTCCAAAATATCTGTTGTTTTCGTTCCAGAGCGAAGGCGAAGCCCCAGGTAGGATGGAACAGCATAAAAAAAGTCTTGAAGATTTTACCCATGATGCCCTTATATTTGTTTATGAGCAGAAGAAAGTCCTGCCAGATTTAAAAAAATATTTTGAAATTAATCTGAACCAGAACGTGATTGAGGTTCAGGAACTTGCCGCAGTGTTTTTCCCGACAGTCAGCCAGCAAAGCTTAGAGGAAATAACCGATAAACTTAAGACAAAGAAACATCACAGGTTTATATCTACGGCCCAAAAAAAGGTCCGGCTGACCCATGACCTGCTTCTGCAGTGCTGGAAAAAGGGGTTGAAGGCTGATTTGGGCTTCTTGAGCAAGTTGGAAGAATATACAAAGGGTCTTTCCTGTCAGCCTGTGCTAATCGAATTGAAAAAGGAAATCGTGCGAACGTATCCGGACAGGCCCATCCGTATTGCACCTTACCGGGGAGAGACGGTACAAAATCTTTTTAGCCCCGGTTCGGATGATTTGGCTGAAATTCCTGATTCGCCGGCTTGGGCTGTGCAGTGTTTTGGCCAGGACGGCTTACTCGCCAGCAATATTCCAGGGTTTGAAAACAGAGAGATTCAAACCGTCATGGCCGCTGAGATCCTGAAAGGGTTTACCGAAGCGACAGATGTTGTGATTGAAGCCGGTACAGGAACAGGGAAAACGCTTGCATATCTGATTCCGGCACTCTGGTGGTCCAAAAGGCATCAGCAGAAGGTGATTGTTGCGACCCACACCATCACTTTGCAGGAGCAGCTCTTCAGCAAAGACCTTCCGCTGCTGCAGAAAATCCTGCCTTTTCCATTTGAAACAGCACTGCTTAAGGGTAAGAGCAATTATTTATGTCTGAAATGCCTTTATCAGGAATCGCTGTTTACGGATTATACAACCCATGATGAACAACTCCGGCAGGCCGCATTCTTTTCCTGGGCTTCTGAAACGAAAACCGGGGATTTTGGAGAACTGCCGAATAATCAAAGCTTCGTTCCGACTTATCGAAAATTTGGCGCGGATAATCCGGCCTGTCAACCCGGAGAGTGTTCTTTTACTTCACGTTGTTACCTTTATAATGCCAGGAAGAGAGCCGAGGCTGCTGATGTTCTTGTGATTAATCACTCCTTGCTCCTTGCCGATATCAAAACGAATTATAAGATTCTGCCGGAATACAGCAATCTTATCATTGATGAAGCGCATAATATTTACCAGACTGCGCTCAAGCAACTTGGATTTGAAATTTGCCTCGAACAGATGCTGCGGCTGACGGACAGTATCTATGGTGGGAAAGGCAATCTATTCGCTTATCTGAAAAGAAATCATACTGTTTGGGCAGAGGTCTTCCCTGCCTTTAACTGGACCTATTTTAAAAGCAATCTTGAAGAGATTCCGGATCGCTGCAGGGCGGCTGCGGATCAGGCCCAGGAACTTTTCAGCATGCTGCAAAGCGTGCTTGGCCGACAGTTGAGTTTTCGCTTAGACCGTGAAAAGGTCGGCGAAGATATCCTACAGATGATCCTGCTGGCCTCGGAAAATCTGATCATCAGGTTTAAAGGCATTGTGGAGGTGCTGGATAGAATTAATACCTTTCTGGCTCTTGAAAGTGAGCAGTTGGAAGAAACCAGATATGAGATTAGCAGAATAAAAAGTGATATTGCCCAAATCGTTGACGGATTTGGCAAGATCGTTAGTAAAAGTGAGGAAGAACGTGTAACCTATCTCGAAAAAAGCAACACAGTCTATTTAAAAAACACGCTGATCAATGTTGCTCCGTTATTAAATAAAAAAATATTCAGTAAAAATAATTGTACGGTTTTAACTTCTGCCACCTTAAGTGTCGGTGAGGATTTTGCGTATTTGACCAGGGATATCGGAGTAGAACGCTATATCAGCCTGAAGCTGGATTCACCGTTTGATTATGAAAAACAAATGGTTTTCTGTGTCGTCAATGATTTACCTGTAAATCTACCGGAGGATAGGCTCGCAGAAAAGACTGCTTCATTTATTGGGAGAATTGCCAAAGAGATGAATGGAGGTACACTGGTATTATTTACTTCCCACCGGTATTTGCAGCGGGTATACCACTTGTTGGGGAATGAAGAATGCTGCCAGCACCTGAATGTGCTGGCCCAGGGGATTGACGGCACCAGGGAAGACCTTCTGCAGGAGTTTATGCAGAATAACAGCAGTGTCCTGCTTGGAACGAACAGCTTTTGGGAAGGCATCGATCTTCCCGGGGACATGCTGCGCTGTGTTATCATGGTCAGACTGCCGTTTTGGCCGCCGGATACGCCCATTCTGGAAGCGAAGGCCCGCCTGTTGGAAAGTCAGGGACTTGATCCGTTCTATGCGTTAAATTTGCCTGAAGCAATTATCCGCTTCAAGCAGGGCTTTGGACGTTTGATTCGAACGAGAGAGGATAAAGGCGTCGTGATTGTTCTGGATGACCGGATTATTAAAAAAAGGTATGGCCGATATTTTCTGCAGGCCCTGCCGATTACTTCTTTCTATCAGGGAAGTTCGGAGCGCGTCCTCCAAAAGGTTTCATCGGTTCAGGTACCCGTAATCGGCAATTCTAGAGCGTAAAGACGCAGAATATTCAGGAACTAATTTCACCCCTCATCTAACCTGTGCATATAGTAAGGCACAGGTTATTTTTTGAGGAGGAATGGAAATGGCTCAGCCGGTAGATTGGTCCAATGTTGGCGTCAGGATCGTCCAGGGATTTTATACCACCATTGATGCCGTACGGCAGCTCGATACGCAGGAAGCTGCACTTGTCATGAAACTGTTGGGAAAATCCTGTACGAAGATGATGAAAGACGGTGTCGGACATCAATTTGGAATTGCCATGATTGAAACAAGTGAAAAATTGGCGCTCACAGATAAACTGACATTTGAAGATGTTTTGAAAATGCTGACGTCAATCGTAGGAAAACTTTATTTCACGGCAAAAACTGCGGAGGAAATCGAACTAGTCAAACAGCTTGAAGATGCTGTTAAAAATTACCACGTCGTATAAAATCAGGCTGCCGCATAAATTATTCTCAAGACAGCAGTGCTGGAAGGAGGAAAAATCCTATGAAAATGTACTATATCAAGCTGCCTCAGTCCGTACTTAATCTTCTGAAAAAAATCTTCAACAAATAATTACCGGGTGTCATGAATTTCCAATTTCCCTCCTATATTATAGTAAAAGGTCTAGGAGGGAAATTATGTTATTGAACCGTCATTTTTTTATACTTGTCTGCAGTATTTTTTTTATTGGCGTCATTGTCTGGTGGCAGAATCCGAATACTGCAGTTTCAGCAATAGCCAATGGGCAAAGTTATGCAAATCCGAAGGCAGTGATTGAAGATTATTGGGAAAAGCTTGATTACAGGCAATTTGATCTTGCTTCGGCTCTGGCATCAGGACAGGCTGAAGCTACGAATAGCATACTGCAGCAGATGTTTCAGGATAATCCATTTTTAAGTGTTCAAAACGTGGAGATTCAAAACACTTCTGCGCAAAATAGTTATTTGGTTGAAATTACGACGGGGTCATCCATTGATCAAAGAAAAGTACTTACTTACCAGATTATAGTAGAACAACAAGACGATGGTCTGAAAATCGTAGAGATGAGTCACGAATAGAAAATCTGAAAATCTGCATATCTTTAGTCACCTCGGGAACAATACAATCGACGATTGACAAAAAAAAGTTTGGGGTGAACAACATGATTGCCTATGTAGAAAAAGAAGCCTGTATTGGATGCGGAGCATGTCCTGCAATCTGCCCGGACATTTTTGAAATGGATGATGACGGATTGGCTGTGACGCTTCAGGAACAGGTCCCGGAGGTTCTTGAAGAATCAGCGCAGGAAGCAGCCGACGGTTGTCCGACGGAAGCAATTATCATCAGCTGAAACATCATGCAGATACGGTAACTCGTCAGAACAAGACAAAACTTTAATATTTACACTGAAATTCTCTTGAAGTTCGGGACAATATGTAGGACGAAAAATAATTTGGCTTATTTTAACGAAAAAAAATAATTCTCAAATATCGTTTTTTGCAGATGGGACAGGCCTTTGCAATAAATGCCAAAATTAGAAAGTGTTCCTTATTTTTTAAGAATTCGACATCTCCGCTGATTTATAATGATACTACCGGAAAACGAACCGGGAAAAATATGATAAAGCGGGGAAATGTAGAGATGTCAAAAAAGGTAAAGATTATTGTAGCAGAGGATAATCGAAATCTATGTCAGATCCTTCAGGATTACATTTCAAAGGATGATAGCTTTGAGCTTGCTGGCGTAGCCAACAATGGACTTGAAGCTTGGGATTTGATTCAAAAACATGACCCGGATCTCGTCATTATGGATCTTGTTATGCCGAATCTTGATGGTTTGGAAGTCCTGGAAAGAATCAATGCCAGAACATCAGTCAGAAAACCCAAAGTCATATTATTAACGGCTTTCGGGCATGAAACACTGACGCATCAGGCCATGGTCATGGGGGTTGATTATTTTATCCTGAAACCATTTGACCTGGAAATTCTGGGAAAACGCATCAGGACGCTGACGCAGGATCTGGAAATCACAAATCCACCGCTGCTGCAGACTTGTTCCTCTGTTACGTCGGTCGGAAGAGGGGTCAATATCAACGTTGAAGTAACGACAATGATGCACCAACTCGGTATTCCAGCTCATGTCAAAGGATATCAATACATCAGGGATGCAATACTCATGGTAATCGAAGATGTTTCTTTACTCGGGGCTGTAACCAAAGAACTGTACCCGGCAATTGCTAAAAAATACAATACGGCTCCCAGCAGGGTGGAAAGAGGCATCAGACATGCCATTGAGCTGGCCTGGGAACGCGGACATATGGAAACGCTGAAGCGGATCTTCGGATATTCGATGAACATAGAACGTCAGAAGCCTACCAATTCTGAATTCATTGCACTGCTCGCTGATAAGCTTCGGGTGATGAGTAAGGTTGGATAAATGAACGAACGATCAAACGAACAAATGAACACTCAGTATATAAAGATGTCTCAGAGAGGAGGCATCTTTTTATTTGCGCTGAAATAGATTACAATGAATCCTGAAGGAGTTGAAAAGATCGTGCAGGTGAAAGGAAAGTTCATTGTGCTCGAAGGCATCGATGGATCAGGCAAAGGAACGCAGATTGAGCGTCTGAAGGTATATCTTGAAACAGTACGCGGAGTAAAAACCATTCTAACCAGAGAACCAAGCCAGGGCCCGCTCGGGACAACGATCCGCCAGGTGCTTTCAGGCCGGATCAACGGCGTGAATGACAACTGTCTGGCGTTGCTGTTTGCTGCCGACCGGCTTGATCACAACAACAATCTGGTCATTCCTGCTCTGGAGCAGGGAAACTATGTGATCTGTGACAGATATATATGGTCTTCGTTTGCGTATCAGGGAATGAAAAATGATGAGTCCTGGATTGGAGAAATCAACCAATATGCGGTAAAACCGGACCTTACACTTTTCATTAAGGTAAGCCCGGAAACATCGCTCAAGAGAATAGCGGCAGGCAGATTCCAGACTGAAATATTTGAAAACAGTGAGACGCTGCGGCACGTTGCAGATAATTACCAGAAGCTGTACAAACAGTGGCAAAAAAATGGGGAACCGGTTGTTGAAATCAATGGGGAAAAGGAGCCGGAGTTGGTTCAGCAAGACATCATTGCGGCTTTCCAATTATATTTTCCGGAGTAAGTGTTATTAAATTCGAAAAGGACACAAAATATAAGGAATGCCAGTCTCTTTGAGGCTGGCATATTAAATGTATATGGAATACTAAAAAATGAATCTTACGTTGTTGTTAATGAACGATTTTTGCAATTTTGGGAAGCCAGTTTCTTTGGAGCATCAGCTGCTCCAACTGGTAAGCCCAATCAAATCCAATGTTCAGTTCCTTGCGGAGACGATTCCCAATTTCCAGGTGATAGCTTTGATTAATGGCTGTCAATAAGGCCATTTGGCTGGAAGCGCTCATTTCCAGCAGCAGCAGCGCAATTTCCATATCACTGAAGTGCAAGTGGTCTGGGATGTCCTGGTATTCTTCCAGGGACCGTTCGGGAAACTGTATGGTTGGCAGCTTGACATCCTCGGATCGTAAAAAATCTTCACTCATTTTGACAGTTCTTTCTACCAGTGCATCGCGTGCATCTTTAAGCAGTACTCTGAGCTCCGGATCTTCAGCATGATTATACAGGGTGGTAATAATTGAGGCTTGAAAACGACCCATCAAGACAATCTGATACTGCAAACCCGCCTCAATATAATTAATGGGTTCGTGATCAATTATATTTTGAACAATGGAATTGCTCTTGGCGGTCGCTTTTTCTAGAATATTCATCGTTAAATCCTCCTTTTTATATAGTAGGTTTAACGATTTATCTGTTTTTATGCTTGAGAACAATAAAATGCCGTGAAAAATATATGATACTAAAAAAACACTGCAAGAACTTGCAATGTCTATTTTTTCTAATGGTGCGCCCGGTTGGATTCGAACCAACGACCTGCGGCCTCGGAAACCGTCACTCTATCCCCTGAGCTACGAGCGCAATAAAACTGCTTCATTACTTTACTAAATAGAATTCTTTTTGTCAAGAATAATGTTGAAGAGAGTGTTGAAGAGAGCTTAGAGCAAATTGTCGGAGAAAGCTTGGATGACCAGATTAATTTGAGGTAAAACATGAACCTGAAAAAAATACCATGGCATTTTCTCAAAAGATTTTTTGGAATCATTATAGGCGCAGTGATTGTAGCTGTCAGCATTAATACATTGATCCTGCCCAACCAGATTGCTGACGGCGGAGTCACAGGAATTGCGATTCTGCTGCATTATCTGTTTCAATGGAATATAAGCATTCTGGTGGCCCTTCTGAATATTCCGTTATTCATTCTCGGCTACAAGTCAGTCGGCAGACAGCTGTTATATTGGAGTATCCTGGGCGTAGGGACATTATCTGCTGCGCTGAAGTTTACAGATGTTTTGGCTCCGATAACAACAGATACGCTGCTGGCCTCTATTTTCGGGGGTGTTATATCCGGTATCGGAATGGGCATCATCTTTCGCTGTCGCGGCTCATTAGGCGGCACCGATATCCTGGCGATCGTGTTGAATAAAAGAATACAATTCAGTGTCGGGCAGATCATCTTAATCCTCGATGCGGTTGTCTTTATCGGAGCTGCACTGATTTTTAGCCCGGAAATGGCCATGTATGCAATGATTTATATGTTTATCGCTACCAAAGTGATAGATCTCGTCCAGGTCGGGTTGGATTATTCCAAGAGCGTTATGGTCGTCACAGAAAAGCCGGACGAGATTGCTGAGGATATCATCCATCTCGTCGGCAGAGGTGTAACGTATCTTCAAGCTGAAGGGGCTTATTCGCGCTTTCAAAAGAGAGTGGTCTACAGTATCGTAAATAGAGCACAACTGACCCAGGTCAAAGAAATTGTCCACAAATATGACCCGGATGCTTTTGTGGCCATCGGCGATGTTTCAGAGGTCGTCGGCGAAGGGTTCCAAAGTTGGAAAGGGCATTAGTACAGCCATTTGTAAATCCCGTTATCAACACAGAAACGTTTGTTTTGTTCGGGTTAGTCTCCCTAATGGATTGCGCAGCGCGGCCTTTTGACGGCCACGGATGGCCTAATGCCGCGGTGCCATGGATGGCAAGGAGCGGCGTGTCAGGGAGGACACAACGGCCGAAAGCGGTATTGTGGCATGCAGACTAGCCCTAACATACTAGTCTTGTAATGTAAAGAGGATTATGTCGGCAGATTTAGCGAGTAAATTGAGAACGCGATACAAGTGCTCATTACAGGCTTGAACCGGGTGGCCAGCTCTCCTGGGCATTGCTGAGCATCTTGCCAACTGTCACAATTTCATAGTTCTTCTCTTTGAGCATTTTCAAAACAGTGGGGAGTGCCTCGGGCGTATCCGGTGCGGAATCAGAAGCGTGGAAAAGGATAATGTCGCCGGGGGAGGCTCCTTTATTTTTGGAGCGCCCGTTCATCACATAATTGACGATTGCGTCGGCTCCGGGTCTTTTCCAATCCAGGGAATCAACGCTCCATTGGATGACTTTGTAGCCTCTCTCGTTTGCGATCGAGATGACCTGGTTGTCATAGGCCCCGTTCGGAGCGCGCAGCAGGTTGATTTTCTGGCCGCTTAAACGTTCCAGGACTTCTTTGGAAGTATCGAGTTCTTTCATGAGGGCATCAGCTGTCAAGGTGTTCAAATCAACATGACGCCGCCCGTGGGAGCCAATTTCGTGACCGTCCGCGGCAATGCGCTTGACTAGCTCCGGTTTTGTTTCGGCCCACGGAGATGAAAGAAAGAAAGTGGCCTTGATATTTTCTTTTTTTAGGATATCCAAAATCGGCTGCACATTTTCTTCGCCCCAGCTGATATCAAAAGTAAGCGCAACCTGCTTTGTTTCGGTCTTGACGGAGTAAATCGGCTTTGAATTTCCGGTAACAACGGATACAACCTGTTCTTTGTTTACGGCCAAAACCGCAATCAGCATCAGGATCACGGTCCCCACCGCCAGCTTTTTTCTGTTCACCACAAAGACGCTCATTGTTTATCCCCCCCCTAGAACCATGCTTATTCCGGGGAGCCGTAAATCATGTTAAATATAAAAGGAGGTGTCGATAAAGACGCCTCCTTTTATATTTAAAGTTTAAATGTCCGATATTATCCACCGTGTATCGCGGTGGCATTATTTTGGCCAGCGAACCCCAAAAATGATTTCCAGCAGATCGACCTTGAAAATGATTCTGAGGAGCAGGTGTAATACCAATAAAGAAATGAAAATGGCCACGGCAACCTTGATAATCCAAAAGCCGATACTCAGGATGATGCCGAGCAGCGGTTTTAATACCAGGTAGGCCAGATAAATGCAGAGTATGAAAATTAGGACTTTGGCGATGATCCAGAGAATATTTTTTGAAGATGGGCTTTTTGTGCTCATTACAATCCCTCCTGCAGGATGATTTACTTCATTTTTTCAAGAGCAAAAACATTCATAGCATCGATTTGCTCCCTTAGATTTAGTATAGCATATTATAGACCAAATGAAGTTGCCCCAACTCATATATTGTAAAGAAAATTCAGGTATTGTGAAGAAAATTCATATATTTTGATGAAAATTCAGGAGGGATACCATGGAGACCACACTGGAAGTATGGAGGAAGTATCTGGAAAATGGAATCAAATGCTTGGGTGAAGGAAACACTGAAGAAGCTGAAAAAAGTCTGCAGATAAGCCTTCTCGAGGCTGAAGCGCTGGAAATGCCGGTGATTATCGCTTTTTCCCAGCGCTTGCTAGCAACGGTCCAGGTGAAAAATAACAAATTTAATGATGCCGAAGCTGGATTTCGAAGGGCACTGGTCTACTGCAAACAGCTGCATAACAATAAGGGGATTGCTGAAGCCAGGGCCGGACTGGCGAGTGTTTATTTCAGCCAGGGGAAGAATGCCAAAGCCATTTATTTATATAAGCAGGCTATCAGGGACTATCCGGGAGAAGCATCATCCCTGCGTTTAGCGGCCTTGTACTCCGATCTGGGCCAGGTTTATATAAAAATTAAAGAGTGGCAGGCTGCAGAAGAGAATTTTCTGCATGCCGAGAATCTCTGCCGGAAACATGGTTATCTGAGTGGGGAGGCAGAGATCAACCTCTGTTTGGGAGAAATCTATTACAGTCAGGCGCAGAGAATTGCGGCGCAGAAAAGATTTTATCATGCCGCGAAGATCTATGCCAGGTTAGGCGAACAAGTTTCTCTGGCTAATGCGCTGCAATATATCGCCTTCTTGTACTTTGAAAAAGACAGGCTGCCGGAAGCCCTGCTTTTGCAGCAGAGAGTTGTCGCGCTGTATTTGAAAAACGACCGTGATCCTGAAGTCAGTGAAAGTTATTTCATGTTAAGTAATCTTCTTCAATGTTCGAAATTGCTGGATGAAGCAATCAGCAGCCTTGAGTTGTCCATTCAATACCATCAAGGAAGCGAATTCGGCTTTGCTGTGCGCTATTACAGTCTGGCCATCCTGTTGATTATGAAACAGGACTACTCGGAGGCGAAAAAACAGTATCTGGAAGCTCTGAAGTATTTTCAGTTCTTTGGTGACAGCTCCAAGATCGGCGAAATCAGCGAGGAATTAACATATCTTATCCGCTATGAGGATACTTTATTTCAGGAGAATCTGTACAAACTGCTCGGCAAAAGGTTTTATGACGAGCCGGAATTGCCGAAAGGAGAAGCGATGTTAAAGCTTGCCAATCTTTTGATGAAGAAAGGAAAAAATATGGAAGCGCTGCGCTGCGGCTGGATCGCGCTGGTGTACGCCAGGTCGCTGCAGGATGAAACAAAAGAAATTGAACTGCTAATTCAGGATTTATCCCAGACTATCAGATATCACAAAAAGACCTCCCGACTTTATCGGTAAAATTGTTTAGAACTTTCAGAATGTAATTATACTTTCTGATATACCGAAAAAGGACTGTGAAAAAAATTGGGAATAGGTTAGAATAGATTATAAGCCAAAATAAGGTGGAGATGTTCACTTGAATCATCATGATCAGGTTCTGCTTGAAAGCTTTGAACGGATTTATTGTCTTTTAGAAAAAGAAACCCAAAATTTAACGGAGATCAAGTCGGCCTATGCCGAAAAAATTCGCCAGTGGGAGGATGAAATCAAAGCGTATGCGATGATGATAGAGGAAATCTCCTTGCCGGCCAGGTTTATTCTTGAGCATATCCTGTCCCTGAAATTTAAGTCCGGTCAGATGGCGGTGGAAGCTGAGAATATCACCCAGGGTTTCTCCGGAATAGGGGACATCATTGTGGAAAAATTCGGTATTATCAGAATCTCCACAGGAAATTTACAGCTTAGCTGGCGCGATGAACTGTATAATTACTTATTTTATCCTGATAAGGTAGAATTACGGACAAACGATGAAAGGACGACGATTAAACTGTTCTTTTCCCAGCAATTTGACGGGAAAGATATTCAAAGATTTTCTGCGGTTACGGAAAGCCGTCAGTTGTTATATATTCACCCAGCATTGAAAAAGTATTTAGAACCATGTCAACCATAAAATTTAAAATATAAGATTTATGGTTGACATGGTATTGTAGGAGTAAAAATTTTAAACAATTGAAGGGAGCGCTGAGAATTGAATTATACGAAAGAAGATGTCTTGCGAGAGGCGTATGAAAAGGGCGTAAAATTCATGAGACTTCAGTTTACCGATATTTTCGGAGTATTAAAGAATGTCTCTATTCCGGTAGAACAACTTGAGAAAGCCCTGGACGGAGAAATGATGTTTGACGGTTCTTCTATTGAAGGCTTTGTGCGTATTGAGGAGTCGGACATGTACCTGAGACCCGACCCTGACACATTTGTCGTCTTCCCGTGGAGGCCTGCTGAAGGTGGGGTAGCGAGACTCATCTGTGATGTCTATAATCCTGACGGGACGCCATTCAACGGTTGCCCCCGCAATACACTAAAAAAAGTACTGGCAGAAGCCTCAGAAATGGGTTTCAAATGTTACATAGGACCGGAGCTGGAGTTTTTCCTGTTCCATGTCGATACTGAGGGCAGACCGACCCTGATTACCCATGATAAAGCCGGTTATTTTGACATGACACCGGTTGATTTAGGGGAGAGTGCCAGAAGAGATATGGTTCTGGCGCTGGAACAGATGAATTTTGAAATTGAAGCCTCCCATCATGAAGTTGCCCCCGGACAGCATGAGATTGACTTCAAATATGCCGATGCCTTGGAAATGGCTGATAAAATGGTCACCTTCAGATTTGTCGTCCGGACGATTGCCCAGCGGCACGGACTGCATGCGACATTTATGCCGAAACCGATCTTTGGGATCAATGGTTCTGGAATGCATGTCAACCAGTCCTTATTCAAAAATGGCAAAAACGTTTTCTATGATCCGGAAGGACCGATGAACCTTTCGAGCGAAGCGTATCATTATATTGCCGGCATTATGGAGCATGCCAAGGCTTTCACAGCGATCACCAATCCTACGGTCAATTCGTATAAAAGGCTCGTTCCGGGCTATGAAGCACCCTGCTATATTGCCTGGTCGGGCCGCAACCGGAGTCCGCTGATACGTATTCCGGCCAAGAGGGGTTCTTCAACCCGTATTGAATTAAGAAGCCCGGATCCTTCCTGCAATCCTTATCTGGCTTTAGCGGTCCAGATTAAGGCCGGACTGGATGGGGTCAAACGGAAACTTAACCCGCCCGAAGCCGTTGATTTGAATATTTTTGCCATGGATGACAGGCAAAGAAAAGAGATGGGGATTGACTCGCTTCCCGGAGATCTCAAAGAGGCTTTAATGCTATTAAGCAATGATGAAGTCATCAAAGATGCCCTTGGCGAGCACATCTATTCCCGATTTGTTGCAGCAAAGACCGAAGAATATGACAGCTTCCGCATCGCCGTGCATAAATGGGAAATCGACAGATATCTCGAAATATATTAGCCGCAGAGCACGCGTAATGATAGATGGCTAAAATTATCAACCTAGGCAAGGGTTAGGGATATATTCCTTAACCCTTATTCTTCCCTGGTACCGCGTTGCCGAATTATGGTAGCTATCCTGCTCCGCCTAAAGCGGAACTGTGGCCCTCCATGACATTAACATAAAAAATTGGTGAGTAAGTTTTCTCGCAGGGGGTATTCTAAACAGTGTTTATCAGCCAGTTCAACCAATTAGCTTTTCAATACATAGAGAATTATGAAGTACAAAAGGCGCCCCCGGTTACGATAATTGCCGGCCAGGAAGGACTGGGCAAGACTCAGCTACTGAATTGTATCCTGCAAAAGATGAAACCGCAAAAGGTGAAGATTGTCCTGATCGATGCGGATAAATTCTCTAAGAAATTTGCGTTTGCGGCCCAAAATGGCAGCCTTAACAGCTTTCGCCGTTCTGTGCGTTCCAATGACCTTTTCCTGCTTGATAATATTAATGTGCTGCAAGGAAAGAAGAAAACGCTTGAAGAACTGTTCCATACAGTAGATACCATTCTGGCTCAAGGCGGAAAGACGGTCATTACATATCAGGGCAGTACACCCAACTTTGACTTTTTGAACCAGCGGTTTGCATCAAGGCTTAAAAGCGGATTTTTCCTCTATTTAAAGGACCCGGCAGCCGAGGAGCTCGAGCATTTCATCGCATATCGTCTTACCGGAGATTTGTTTCAGGAGATCCGGCCCTGCCAGCCGGCGCTTCTTTCCGGTATAAAAAATATGAAGCAGGCTGTAAAGATCGCTGAACAGCTAAAAAAAGACATTCAGCCGACAAACTTTGCGGAGGAGAAAATCCATGTACCTCAGTCCGAAAAATTATTTCACCTTCCCGGCATCGGAGAACAGGCCAATCTCGTCGTTTCTATCGTTTGTGAATACTGCGGTTTGGAAAAAGACAAAGTCCTGGGAAGTACGAAAAAAGGGGAGATTGTGGAAGCAAGGCAGATGGTGTATCTCCTGCTGCATGAGATATTTCAGTACCCCTATCGCGATATTGCATCCTATTTTCGAAAAAACACCGGCAGTCTGACAAATCAGTCTGAAAAGATACGGGAGAGAAAACAGGTGTTGTTTGAAACTTTATGTAAAAAACTGTATAATGCTGAAAAGGAGAGATCTTATGGGCGCGGATAGCAAGGTTGCAGTTTTAACCAGCGGAGGGGATGCTCCCGGAATGAACACCGCGATACGGGCGATTGTTCGCAAGGGCATTTACCATGATCTCCGGGTATATGGGGTTTTCCATGGTTATGATGGGCTTCTGCGCGGTGAAATAAAAGAAATGGAGCTGGGCTCAGTTGCAGATATTGTGCATCGCGGCGGAACGGTTCTGAAAACTGCCAGATGTGAAGAAATGTTTACGCCTGAAGGCCAACGTCTGGCCGCGGACCAGCTAAAGGCCAAAGGAATCGAAGCACTCGTGGTCATTGGCGGAGACGGTTCTTACCGCGGAGCAAAAAAACTTGCTGAATTGGGTATCAAAGTCATTGGCGTGCCCGGTACGATAGACAATGACATTGCCGGAACAGATTCGACAATTGGCTTTGATACGGCGGTGAACACCGTTGTCGAGGCTGTAAGCAAATTAAGAGACACCGCTTCGTCCCATGAACGGACTTTTCTTGTCGAAGTCATGGGCAGAAACTGCGGGGATATTGCCCTCCACTCAGGACTCGCGATTGGCGCCGAATCGATCCTGACGCCCGAAATCCCTTTTGATCTTCAAGAAATTAGTGAGAAACTGCTGCGGGGATATCGGAGAGGAAAAAATCACAGTATTATTATTTGTGCTGAAGGAGCAGGGGATATCCGTGAAATTGCTTCAGGCTTAAAGAATTATTCCGGATTGGAAAACCGAGTGACGATTCTCGGCCACATTCAACGCGGAGGAGCACCCTCGGCAGCCGATTCTTTGCTCGGAGCAATGATGGGCGGCAAGGCCATTGAGGCACTGATGGAGGGAAAATCTGAGGTGATGATCTCACATTTTCAAAATGAGATTGTGGACAGGCCACTGGAACTTGCTTTTAAGGAAAAGAAAATGTTTAACCGTAAACTCTATGAGCTGGCTAACGAGCTGGCTATTTAACGATATATATAACTTTGCGAGGTGGGAAGAGAAGTGGAGACTGTTTTTGCCCTTGATATCGGCACCAGGGTCGTTATTGGACTTGTGGTGCAAAAGAGTGTATCGGGATATGAAGTCGTAGCCAGTGCGCGAACCGAACATACGCAAAGAGCGATGTATGACGGACAGGTTCACGATGTGAACGAAGTCGCTAAAGCCGTGTCATTTGTCAAGCATGAACTTGAGCATAAACTAAACTGCAAATTGACGAAAGTGGCTGTGGCTGCAGCAGGCAGGGCGCTTTGTACCGAAACAGCGACGGTCACGAGAGAGGAAGTTCTGCCGACACACTGGGAACAGGAAGAAGTCCTGGCCATGGAAATGGAAGCTGTCCAAAAGGCCATGAAGAAAATCTCAGCTGAAGAGACAGATAATATCCTATTCTACTGTGTCGGATACAGTACGGTGAAGCAGCTGCTTGAAGACCAGCAGATTACAACGCTGGTCGGGCAGAGGGGGAAAAAAGCAGAAATCACGGTTATTTCTTCGTTTTTACCGAGAACGGTTGTCGATGGCCTTATTGCAGTTTTAGCAAGGGCGGGGCTTGAGATGGCCAGTTTGACGCTGGAACCGATTGCCGCCGGACTGGCCGCAATTCCCGGAGATATGAGAAGACTTAATCTGGCCCTCGTGGATATCGGGGCAGGGACTGCAGATATTGCGTTTACCAAGGAAGGCACTTTCTTTGCCTATGGAATGGTGCCCATGGCCGGCGATGAGGTCACAGAAGCAATCTGTTCCAATTATCTGGTCGATTTTCAGGAAGGCGAAAGGATTAAAAAACAGCTGAACGGGAACGATCCAAATCCAAACAGCCTGATTGACATCGTCAATTTCTTCGGTGCCAGGTCCTCCGTCACACGTCAGGAAATACTGGATGTCATTAAACCGACCGTTCAGGTGATTGCCGAAAGGATCGGCGGAGAAATCCTGCTACTGAATAACAGCTGTTCACCTCAGGCTGTGATCATGGTCGGGGGAGGTAGTCTTACGCCCTTGATGGGAGATATTTTGTCAAAGGTGATTAATCTTTCCCGGGGCAGGATCGGTATTCAGGTCAGGGAAAGGTTGTCCGCGGTCTCCGGCCAGGAAGAAGATTTGTTTGGTTCGGATGTCATTACGCCGATAGGAATTGCAATTTCCGCGCTGGATAATAAAGGTCTCCATTATTATGCAGTCAATGTGAATAACACGAATATTCCGTTGTTTGAACTGCAGCTTGCTACAGTGGCGGAAGGGCTTCTCGCAGCAGGCATCCAGCCGAAAACGTTTTTTGGACGTCCGGGATCGGCGCTGATCTATAAGCTAAACGGTGAGATTCAGGTTATTAAAGGAGAGTTGGGAAGTCCAGCGGTGATTACAGTCAATGGCCAGTCGGCCAAGCTGGATCAGAGGCTTAGTCAGGGTGACATGGTCACCTTTAGGCCGGGTCATTCCGGAGAAGATGCCAAAGCGCAGGTCAAAGATGTCATTTCCCGGCCCACAGCGAAGAAGATTATCTGGGATGGCAAGGAAGAGGAATTCAATCCGTTCATCTATCTGAACAATAAACCGGCAAATGAAGAAGACTGGCTTGAGGATGGCTGCAGCCTGCTTGTAAAAATGAATGAAACGCTCTATGATTTACTGGCCATGAAAGGCATTAATATCAATAAAATCAACAAAAAGAAAATCAAAGTCAACAACCAGCCCCGGGAACTGGTATCGGATCTGGAGATTATCGTCAATGGTCACGCTGTAACCATTGACTGTGTTATTAATAACAACGACCGTATCGATATTCTTGAAAAAAAAATATTGATCAGGGATTTGGCGCTGGAAGCCGAACCGATGATTTTTACGGTTAACGGAGAAGCGTTCAGTTTACCGCCGTTTGAAGCAAAGATCTACTGCAAAGGAAGGGTCATTCAGGAAGATGAGCCTATTGAAGACGGTATGGAAATCAGAGTGGAAGGTTTTTCGCGCAAGCCCATTTTGTCGGAACTATTTCCGTATATCAATCTTGCTGAAAACTCAATTTCGGGCGGAAAACTGGAAATGCAGGTCAATGGCAGTGAAGCTCATTTTACGACCGAGCTGAATCAGGGAGACCGTATTATCGTCAACTGGATCAACAAATTTGCGCTCGCCAAATAGAACAAAAAAAGAAAACCCCCAGCTGGGGGCGATAGGCCAAGGGCCTAGGTGGAAAGGGTTAAGGAGTATACACCCAGCAGTATAGTGGGAGAAAGCCGTACTTGTCCCATTTTTTCACCCAACAGCATGTTCTGGAGGGTGAATAGTTCAGGAGCGTGGTTTAACGCACTACATGGACCGCGTTATTTCTTTATCACGGCTCCGATACTCCCACCAATCGCACCCGCTATGGGACTAATCAGGACTTTCTCGAGCAGTATTTTCCAAGAAGGATCACCCGCATAGAAAATGTAATAAATCAATAAAGTGACCACAAAAAAACCGATTCCGACAGCCAGTCCGTACAGAAGTCCTCTTGCTCCGGATTGATACGCAATGTAAAAACTGGCGATGAGTACTCCAATTCCGGCAGCGAGCAGTGAGTAAAGGAAAGATTCCTGCACCGAAGTAAAAAAGTAGACCAGACTCAGAACAACGGTCAGCAGAAATGAAATAACAATGGCCAGCGCTATACCTTTGGTAACTAACGACAGCTGAAACGGTTTTGACATACGGCAGCCTCCCTTTTCTCCAATTTCTGTACACCATATGCTTGACCCATATAACTTATGACTTAAAAGCTTAGACAAAGTTTGAAATAAAGAAGGTTTAGGGAGAAGGCGATCACGATGAAAAAAATGATTCCAGATTTTAAAAAGATGAGCGAACAGGAAAATAAGATCACGATGCTGACAGCCTATGATTTTCCAACGGCACGAATCATGGAAAAAGCCGGCGTCGATGTAATCCTTGTGGGTGATTCGCTTGGGATGGTCGTCTTAGGATATGACTCAACCGTTCCAGTGACAATGGAGGATATGCTGCATCATGCCAAAGCTGTCCGCCGGGGTGCTCCAAATACTTTCATGATTGTGGATATGCCTTATCTGACCTATGCGAGGCCTGAAGATGCGTTGCGCAATGCCGGAAGGCTGATGCAGGAGGGCGGAGCTGACGCTGTTAAACTCGAGGGCGGGGAGGAATACCGCGAGATTGTCAGCTTTCTGACCAAAGCCGGGATTCCTGTTGTCGGGCACATTGGTTTAACGCCTCAAACGGCCGGCCTGCTGGGCGGATATAAAGTCCAGGGAACAGAAATACACAGCGCTTCCAAACTTTTGCGTGATGCCGGGATGCTGGCTCAAGCCGGTGTTTTCATGCTGGTCCTGGAAGCAATACCGGCGCTACTCGCGGCAAAGATCACACAGTCGATATCCGTGCCGACCATTGGCATCGGTGCTGGGAATCAATGCGACGGCCAGGTCCTGGTTATTCATGACATGATTGGCGCTTCAGACAAGACTGTACCGACTTTCGTCAAACAATACGCAATGATTGAACCCCTGATCGTTGATGCTGTGCAAAAATATTGCGAGGAAGTCAAAGACACAGCGTTTCCTTCCGACAAACATTCTTTTTCCATGAAGGAAGAGGTCTTAAACAAGCTGACCTAACAGACAAATAATTTATTGATTTTTCGAAATACTTTAGCAGGCTTAATATTATTCTTAAAAAATTAATATATTTTTACAATTTAAGTGAAAATAATCATTAATTTATGATATAATACAATAAACTATTTGGTTGTTTTATTTTTGCTTGGAAGGATGAGTAACATTGAAGCTGAAAGATAAGACGTACAATAAGTTCTTGGAATTTTTCGAGAAGGTGTCCAAAAAACATGAGGAAGATCAGTTTGAGATTGCCTATTCCGAAATACAACGTGAAACAGGAGTAGCAAGTATTACCCTGAAAAAAGCGCTGAAAGTGCTGGAAGACGACAAGGTCATTGAAATTAACCAGGGCAGAAATACCCGATACGGCAAGATCAGGTACTTAAATAAATTGAATTCCAATTCAAAAGATCTCGCTAATAGAACAAGAACGCTTGCTTTAGTGGATGATGGAACGGTGAATCCAGGGACACTGCATCAAATCAAGAATATGTCCAGTCTCGTCGAACAGCTGCGACAGAGGGTGCGTACCCAGGAGATGACCATCTCTGTGATTTTGGACAGACTTGCTGATTTAGAAGATAGAGTGCATCGCTAAAACATATTGGTTTTCCAGTTGTTTCTAGAGGATTTTTTTTCACCCCGGTGTTATAATAGCTGTGATGCTGCTCTGTTTGTATGGACTATCATGGTTTTGATCCTATTTTTTTCTCGGGAACTGAGTAGTGGCAGGTTGTGTACATCATGCTTTGCAAAAAGAAGATGGAAAGATCTGTCCAGGTGCCCACCTGCATGTGCAGGGTCAGAAAACCAGATGTCTAACGGCAAAGCGGGAAGAGGATGTCCAAAGGACATCCTCTTTATAATTTATGAGGAATGCTAAGGAGGAAAAAGTGTCTAATTCTAAATTTCTGGCTATAATTCCGTTAATGGTTTTAATATTGTTTGAGACGGTCTCCCGCGGAAGTCTCGTTGATACACTGGTCTGGGCAGTATGCGAACCGAATCAATTTGTTGCCACGTATGCCATGCTGTTTGGACTGATTAATGCTTTTTATCTTTTGCCCCGGCGTTTGTACCTGTCCATTGCAGTAGTCATCTTAACCGGCCTTTCCTTTATTGCGCTGGTCAGTAGGGAAAAACTACTCCTAAGAGGAGAGCCTTTGCTGCCCTGGGATTTAAACCTTGGGAAGGAAGCTGCGAATATTTCCCAGAGCTTTCAGGATATGCCGATCGCTTTTATGTTGGGACTCGTGATTTTGCTCATCGCTGCGATCATCATGATCATTCGTTACATACCAAGAGAAGAGTACCTTTCGGCTCAAAAAGTCCCCATTGCGGTACTGTCTTTTCTCTTGCTGTTTAATCTGGTTGCCCATACTTCTATGCAAAAGACCTTCAACTGCCGGCTTGTAAACTGGAGCCAGCAGTCCAATTATGAAGAAAATGGCTTGATTATCGGCTTTATGATGAATTATAAAGCCTATTCGGATGATGCTCCGGCTTCTTACCAAAAAGAAAAAATTGAAAAGATTATTGCTCAGACCAAAACTGATTACACGGTTGATCCGGATTTCACCCCCAATGTCATCTATGTGCAAAGTGAAGCTTTCTGGGATCCGACGCTGATGAAAGAAGTAAGCTTCAGCGAAGATCCAATTCCGTATTTTCATTATCTGCAAAAAAATTATTCAGGCGGAAAGATGGTTGTTCCTGTCTTTGCCGGAGGAACGGTGAACACAGAGTTTGAGGTTCTAACAGGGTATTCTTGCCAATTTCTCCCGGCAGGGATCATTCCGTATGTCCAGTACGCAACCAGGGATATGGATGCCCTGCCCGCGATTTACAAAAAGCAGGGCTATGAGGCTACGGCAATTCATACTTACCATAACTGGTTTTACCGCCGCAATATTGTTTTCGAAGAGATGGGATTTGACAAATTTATTAGCAAGGAATTTTTTACAGATCCTGAGAAGAAAGGAACTTATATCCGCGATACGGAGCTTACGAAGAAGATTCTGCAGCAGCTTGGACAGAATGATAAACCCGATTTCATCTATGCGATTTCGATGCAGGCTCATGGACCCTATGCGGAGAAACCTAATGCCGGAAATACGATTCAGGTCCAGGGTAACTTTTCAGCTAAAAGTAAAACCTTGCTGGAGAACTACGTGAATACAATTTCCGATGTCGATCAGTCCCTGAAAGCTTTGATTGAAGGTCTGAAGAAGATTGACGAACCAACAATTGTCGTTTTTTACGGAGATCATTTACCCTTGCTTGGCAATAGCTCGGAAGTATACAAAGAGGCTGACTTTTTTCAGGACCGGAATAATTACAGTGATTATTTAAACAAATATACGGTGCCCTTTATCATCTGGGATAATTTCTCGAGCCCGAAAGATAAAGAAAATATCCGTATTTCCTCGAGCTTTTTGGGGCCTTACATTCTGGAAAAAAGCAAAAAAGAAGGAAATACCCTGACGGATTTCCTTTATTCCTTATATGAAAAAGGGTCGGACGTTATGACCGCTGCGCTTTATCAGCAGAATGAAAAAATCACCGAAACAGAATCTGCAGACTATGAAATGCTGCAATATGATTCACTGATTGGCAATGCGTATGCCTATGAGCTGGAACCACGGGATAAACCAGTTCAGGATGCTTTGTACCTGCTTGGAGAACGTTTTCCCAAGATCGAAAAGGTCCTTCGCCTGAGTGAAGATGTGATTCAGGTTCAAGGAGAAAACTTCCTACCGGATTATCAGATTTATATTGATGATACCCCGGTTAAAACGAAGTATGTAAGTAATACTGTCTTAACAGCCACTTTGCCCAAATCAATCCAGAATGAGACTGAGCCGGTCAAGCTTCTTTTAAAGATGATCGACAGCCTCAATAATGTTATTTCAGAATCAAATACGTATTCATTCTCGCGTGCGGATGGTGCCTCCATCAATAATAAATAAGTATAAGTAGAGCGTATTTTAAATAAATAAGTAAATAATAGTCAGACTAAAGTATTTGGGGCAACTTCGCCTCCTTGCTCCGCTTGACGCTGGAACTATGGCACGCAGACTGGTCAAAAGTTGTTTAAGTAAGTTCAGTATGCCAGATAATAACTACGCAAAATGCTCTGTATTTTAGCATGCAGACCTGCTTGAATAACCCTAAGATCAGTCTGTGGGACACAGTTCCGCTGCGAGCGGAGCAGGATAGCGTAGCGCGGCTTTTTGACGGCCACGGATGGCCTAATGTCGGCGATGCCATGGATGGGCAATCTGCCGAAAAGCGGTATAGTGGCCCACAGACTTGCCCTACATATGGTTTTATATAAGGATAGGAACGAGAAATACTGATTAAGGTGTACTGTTAGCCCATTCTTCATCAAACAGCGCTGTAACTTTTTTGGCGGCAGCAGGGGAAGGGATAGTCAAGGAACTCTCGTGATTAATAACAAAAGAAGGATATGTCCAGGCAGAATTGGAAAAAAACAGCGTTGTCTGATCAAAAATACCGAAATTTGCGCCCATCGCTTTTTTGTCAGGATGATTGTAATAGCGTAATTCGATCTGGGCGTCCTTTAATTCCTGAATGGCATCGGGCGAGGTAATCGCACTGGAAAGGCTGACGATCACTTTCACGTTACAGCCTCTTTTTTTTGCCTCCATCAGGGCATCAATTATATCGTCTTTACTTAGTTGTTCGGTTTCTATTAAGATCTCAGACGTAGCAGCGTTGATTAAATTAAGAAGCTGCTGTTTAACATTGACAGTAACGGCAAAGGTAATATTGTCTTCTGGCAATTTGGAAGTATCCGGTAAATCTAGCGACAGTGTTGTCGTATAGGTCCAGTCTTTGCCGAAGGATTTGTCCATGACACCGACAGAGTCTCCGGATAGCTTTACAGCCATGCTGTGCGCATCGAAGCCTTTGGCGGTCCAGTCCTTTTCATAAAAAACAGCCGTTTTGTGATCAACAACCATATAGCGTACTGTCTGGTACTGTCCTTTTTCAGCAGGATAGTACTGGACCGATATGTTTTCATTTTTTAGTGCTTTGATGGTTGAGGTATTATCTCTCTGCCATTGATCGAGCAGCAGTCTCACTTCGATGCCCAAATGCGCTTTTGTAATCAGCAAATTAATGATTTCCTGATCATTCAGACTGGACAGCTCGATATAAATGGATTGTTTGGCCTGATTAATTACATTCAGAGTTAGCGGACGGATAGCAGCTCCGTCTATGTAAAGCGCACCAGGTGGCAAGTTTGATACTGGATTGGATTCTTCATCAGCGGAAAACGAGAATATTTTGCTGCATCCGGACATTGTCGGTATTGCTATCATGATGATCATTAGGATGATCAAGAAGGGTACTTTTGCTTTGGACAAAATATCAGCCTCTTTATCAATAAATTGAGCTTTGGCAACTCTTCTCTTATTATACATATTTTTAGAAATAAATAACGAAAAAAATAGTTCCAATTGGAAAAATATCTAATTGAGATGTTATTTGAGGAGCGGTTTTTCAGCCAAATAAGAGGTAAATAATGGAAAGAAGAAGAATAACTATCCAGTACCATGTTAACCAAAATCTTAGCTAGCCGGGCGTCATAATTTTTGTAATATGATAATTTTAAGGTTAACAAGGCACTCGTCTTTGACGATAATTTTATATTTAGGGGTGTTGATATGGGAAACCGCTTACATCTCAAGACAAAACTGCAAATTAATTGGCTGCTTTTCATGGGTGAAGAACAGCAGGCCCTGGAAATCCTGTTTGGAATCTTAAACACAGAAAATATCTCCGACGCCCTGTATTTGGCAGAGGTGAAAACACTGATTGATCATAAGGTTTTCAAAGAAGCTCAGGCCTATTTGGAAGCAGCAATCATCTATAGCGAAGAGCCCGGACAGCTGGCTGAAGTACATTTTTTACTGGCCCGCTGCTGTCATGGACAGGGATTTGTCAATGATGCTTTGATTCATCTCGAAAATGCGCTTCAGCTGGAAGCGAACAGTACTTACTGGAATCTGCAGACGGATTGTTACCTCGAACTTGGGGAATGGCAGGAAGCTATTAATTGTCTGGATAAGTCTCTGCGTTCCTCACCTGGAGATGCCGATATCCTTTTTCGACTTGGCAGCATCTATCAGTTCCAGGGGCAATACAGGGAAGCTTTAAACTGTTTCAGCGGCTGCTGTAAAGTGAAGCCGTATCAGCCGGAATACTGGGAAATGAAAGCTGAGATGCAGCTAAAAATGAATCAGACCGAGGATGCGGTCGAATCTTTCCATAAAGCGATTAAATGCGGGGGGCATTTCAGCCTGATGTCCAGGCTGGCCTACTGCTATGCGCAGACCGGTCAGCAGGGCAAAGCCCGGAAGCTGTTCCAGAAAGTATTAAAACATGACCCGGATGATCTTGATGCCCTATGTAATCTGGCCGGCATTTACCACGAGTTTCAGCAGGACGACCAGGCTTACCGATTACTTAGAAAAGCCTATACGCTGAAGAATAACGACACATTGCTGCTGAATAATTTAGGCTTTATCTGTTTTCAGCTCGGAAGAACGCGCAAAGCAATTGAGTATTATCAGAATGCCCTGAAAATTGATCCGGAAGATAAAACGGTGCTCTATAATTTAAGTGTCTGCATGACCGAAAAAGGGCTGTGGGACGACGCTAAAATTATCCTGGAACGACTGGTCTCCATGGACAACAAAAACAGCGCGGCGTGGATCCTGCTTGGGAATACGTATGAAGAAATGTCCGACACTAAGGTGGCAGTTGATTGTTACAATAAATCTTTCGGCTTAACGGTTAAAAAAGCCATTTAAGGTCAGACTTCCCAAAGAGGTTTCATTATCATTTATTTTCTGGTACAATTATAGAAAACTTGGCTGGCGCTAAGCCATTGGTGAAGGCGGCAGCCTTAGCTGACTTAGATATATCAGAAAGTGCTTAGAGTGTTTGATATACCAAAGAAACGTTTTTGGGGGGCATTACCATGGCAGACTGGAATCCAGAGGCATATTTAAGATTTGAGAAAGAAAGATCCAAACCGTCACGCGATTTAGTCAGCCGTATTAAGCTTGAACAGCCTGAAAACATTCTGGATGTAGGCTGCGGCCCGGGTAATAGCACCCGCATTTTAGCGGAGAGATGGAAGAATGCGGCTATCACAGCCATTGATAATTCACATGCCATGCTCGAAATTGCCAAAGCAACAAATCCGTCAGTATGTTGGTTGTTACGAGATGCCGGACGGGACATTTCCGATCTGGGCCAGTTCGACCTCATATTTTCCAATGCGGTCTTTCAATGGATTCCTGATAATGATCTTCTTATCTCCAGACTGTTTGCCATGCTGAAACCCCGCGGCATATTAGCTGTCCAAGTTCCGTTTGTCAATGAAATGCTGATTCATCAGCTGCTTCTAGACCTGGTATCCTCAGCGAAGTGGTCCGGCTATTTTAATCACATTGCGATTCCTTATAAGGTCCATACTCCTGAATATTATTATGATATTCTCTGTGAATTAACACCGGAAATCGAATTATGGGAAACCAGGTATTATCATTTGATGAACAGTTATGACGATATCCTGGATCTGTATCGAAGCACCGGGCTGAGACCCTACTTGGATTGTCTTCATGAAGACAAAAAGCAAAAAGAATTTGAGAGTGATCTGATGCTGGAAATTATGAAGTATTATGCCGGCTCGAAAGACGGTAAAATTTTATTTACTTTCGACCGCGTATTCTTTACAGCAACGCGGTGATCTGATTTACATTGACGTCGATATGGCAAAATGAAGATTTCACATTTCACCACATAAAAGAAGTTAGAAGGACGTATCGGAACTAAAGTTTCGTTACGTCTTTTTTTGTGTCGTAATTAGCTGACCAGGCATAGTCTGAATGGGGAATTCTTATTTTATCCGATGCTGTCGTTTCTTTACTTATATCCGTAGATTTGTTAAAGTTAATTTAAAGGAAAAGGAGGCTTTTTGGCATGAAGTTAGTCAAGGAAAAAGACTTGCCGGGGATCGGGAAAAAGTATCAGCTGGACACCCGGTCTGGAGATA
The DNA here is from genome assembly GCF_040931655.1 of Dehalobacter sp. TBBPA1. Classification (NCBI taxonomy): domain Bacteria; kingdom Bacillati; phylum Bacillota; class Clostridia; order Eubacteriales; family Desulfitobacteriaceae; genus Dehalobacter; species Dehalobacter sp. TBBPA1. The sequence continues at coordinate 1,348,405 of NZ_CP162385.1, forward strand.
AGCTGGTCGTGATCGTCCATGATGACGGGCGCCGGGAAATGTATCACTATTACCTCGAGGATCCGAATGAATCGATCTCGATGGTAACACTTGATGATGAAGAATCGCGTTGTATTGCCTCAATTCTGGGCGGAATGGCCTATCGCCCTAAAGATCTGGATACTGTTGAGGTAGCCATCGGGGATATGGTACTCGAATGGTACAGGATTGAAACGGGGGCTTATGCGATTGGTAAATCAATCGGTGAGATGCAGGTCCGGAAGCGGACCGGCGGGACGATAATAGCGATGGTGAAAAAAGACCAAAATAAAACGATCAATCCCAATCCCGACATCGTTCTTCAGGAAGGTGCAACGATTGTTATTCTGGGAGAAAAAGAACAGGTGAAAGCTGCTAAAGGACTCCTGTTTCACGGGAGTGTTCATTAATGGAGCATTTGCTACTGGAAGTTGGTCTCGCTCTGGCTTTATCGGCCGTGGCGGGGATGATAGCCGGTAAATTGCGGATTTCCATTGTGCCTATTCTGATTATTGCGGGGATGGTTGTTGGACCTCATGCTCCTCATATCGGGGTATTTGATTTCAGGTTTATTCAGTCAGCCGCGCTCATCGACTTTATGGGAAAGATGGGTGTTTTATTTTTACTATTCTCTCTTGGATTAGAATTCTCAATCAAACAGCTGATGGCATCGGGACCGTCGATTCTCCGCAGCGGCCTCATCTATATGCTCATCAACTTTTCTGTTGCGCTGCTGTACCCATTGCTTTTAGGTTGGCCCGTCAAAGAAATCCTGGTCGTAGCAGGGATGATGACAATTTCGTCAAGCGCTATTGTAGCTAAAGTCATCGTCGAGTTAAAACGAGCTGCGAACGATGAGACAGAAATTATCTTAGGGCTGATGATGTTTCAGGATGTGTTTGTGGCAATTTATTTATCCGTTGTCTCCGGCTTGGTTCTTTCAGGTTCGACTTCGACCGTTACAGTCCTGCTTACAGCAGCTGTTGCACTTGGATTTATCGGGGCATTTCTGTTTTTGGGCCATAAGCTCGTTCCGTGGCTGAACCGCCGGCTGGATATTCCTTCGGACGAGACGTTTTTACTGGTGACTTTTGCGGCGGTGACGTTGGTTGCGGGGATTTCCGAAACCCTGAATATTGCCGAGGCCATCGGAGCAATGCTACTCGGCCTCGTAATGGCGGAGACGGAGCATCGCGAGCGGATTGAACACATTATTGTTCCCTTTCGTGATTTTTTCGGCGCATTATTCTTCTTCAGTTTCGGTCTAAGCATCGATCCTTTTACGCTGGGTGGCGCTGTTTGGCCGGTCCTTGGCGCAGTACTGCTGACGCTTCTTGGTAATACGATTGCTGGGTTTATAGCCGGAAGGAGAGCTCAGCTGTCTCATCGCGCTTCACTCAGGATTGGCTTAACGATCCTGTCACGTGGTGAATTTTCGATTATACTTGCCACACTGGCCCTATCAGGAGGCTTGCTGGGAGTCCTGCAGCCGTTTTCTGCCTTGTATGTACTTATTCTCGCCATATTGGGCCCCATACTGACCAAGGAATCCAGTCTAGTGTATAAGTTAATTGGGCCGATCTTTAAATGGCCGGAGCTGCCTGAGAAACGCAGGTTAAAACTTTAAAGAAGTAAAATTATGATGATAAAATTGTCGAGAGAATTGCGTATCTGCAGAAAAAGTAAAAAAAATTTGGTCAAATCGAAAATAAATGATACAATTCAAGTTGACCTAATTAATAAAATATTCCGCTAATTTACACCATAACAGGAGGCGATCATGATGGCTATAGATCATGCAAAAATTGAACGAGCTGTAAGGGATATTTTAGAAGCAATTGGAGAGGATCCGGAAAGAGAAGGACTTAAGGATACTCCCAAAAGAGTTGCCAGATTTTATGAGGAAGCTTTTGCCGGACTTCATGAAGATCCGAGCAAGAACCTGTCTGTATTGTTTTCGGAAAACCACGAGGAAATGGTACTGGTTAGAGATATTCCGATTTATTCAATGTGTGAGCATCACCTGCTTCCTTTTGTTGGACAGGCCCACATTGCGTATATACCGAGACACGGCAAGGTGACAGGATTGTCAAAGCTGGCCAGAGTTGCCGAAGACTACGCCAGAAGGCCGCAGCTACAGGAAAGATTGACGAGCCAGATTGCGAATACTGTGAATGATATGCTTAATCCACGCGGCGTTATTGTCGTCATTGAAGCTGAGCATATGTGCATGACCGTACGCGGAATTAAAAAACCCGGCGCGCAGACCGTTACATCAGCAGTCAGAGGAATGTTTGAAACCAGCGCTGCCACCAGGGCAGAGGCGTTCTCATTAATTATGGGCAGACACTAATCCAATAATGGCGGCAGAATGACGGAGGCTAGTTTTGCATGAAAATCCTGCTGACAAATGATGATGGTTATTTTGCTGCCGGTCTCAGGACCATGTATGATGCTTTGGCAGCGGACCATCAGCATGAGATCTACGTTGTGGCTCCGGAAGGGCAGCGATCAGCTGTTGGACGGTCTATCACCCTGTTTCAACCAATCTTCGTGACCCATCATTCCTTGCCAGATAATCATATCGGTGTATCTGTCAACGGAACACCGACAGACTGTGTCAAACTGGCAATACAGGGGGATATTCTTCCTGCCAAGCCGGATTTGATCATATCCGGAATTAATCACGGACCGAATCTCGGTTCGGATGTATTCTACTCAGGTACTGTGGCAGCCGCAATGGAGGGTGCCCTGTTAGGGATACGTTCCATTGCGGTATCACTTGCCAATTATGATTACGAAGACTATATGCCAAGCGCTTTGCTCATCAAACGCTTGATTGATACGAACAGCCCCTTGCTTCAGTATCAGAGTGGCCTGCTCAATATCAATGTGCCGCCCTGCGACAGGGAGGAATGGAAGGGAAAAAGAGTCACCAGACTAGGCAGGTCTGTTTACGACAATGCGTTCGAAAACAGAAAATCTCCTTATGGCAGAGAGTATTATTGGATCACCGGAACGCTCGTTTTTGAAGAAGAACAGGATACCGACCTCAGGGCAATTCAGGAAGGGTATGTTTCGGTTACGCCTTTACACTGTGACCTGACCGATTATGAACGGTTAAAGACCATGGGAGATTTACTATAGGGAGGAGAAATGTATGGGCTTTTGGATTTTTTTCTTTTATTTTGCTGTGTTTATTATTATTTTCTGGCTGAGTCGAGAAAAAGGTGGAAAGAATAATCTTAAAAAATTATTTATCATTCCGATTGTTCTTGCTGTCATTATTACGCTGCTGTCCGTGGTGAAAATTTATTTTATTTATAAGATCTTGCTTATTGTGATTGTTTTGGTGGTAGCCCTGCTGACGTATTGGCAGTGGGGAAGCAAGATCCGAAATTTTTGGCGGTGAAAGCATAACGCTAGGTATGCGGTAAATGGGGCACTATTTATTTTTAGGCCAAAACCTCAAAGCCCGCCAGGTCTTCTTTATTTCTTTTATTGAAATGCCTCCCTGAGAAATCAGGATCCCAAAATAAATCACGATTGCGGCAAGAAGGACAGTAAGACTCGGAAGCAGCGTTGTTTGGCCCGGGACCAGCCATAAGATGCTTTTGAGCACAGCTGTCATACCAAGTCCGGCCAGGACCGGCTGCAGGATCATGTATTTCAGATCAGCTTGTAGTCCGATGTGCTTGTTTATGGCATAAAGGTTTAAGAAAGCCATCATGGCAAAACCAAATACATAAGTTAAAGCGGTACCCGCGAGACCAAATTTTGGAATTCCAGTCAGGTAGAAAAGAAGCGGGATCCGGAATACTGCCGTGATGACCGAATGGGCCAGCGGTAAAAAGGTTTTGCCGAGTCCTTGCAGAATTCCTGTGGTCGTCTGTTGAATATAGGCAAACAGCCCGCCCAAGGCTAAGACCTTCAACACTGCAGATACATGGTCACTTTTGAATAGGTGCGTAAGCGGTTCAGCAAAAAAATAAAGTGCAATGACACACGGCAATCCAAGCATAATGGTATAGCGGACCGCATCTATGCTTTTATTCCTGGCAGCCCGGACATCATTTCGGACCATTGCTTCGGAAATAGCCGGGACAAGCGATGTCGCCAGCGCAAATGTAAAGACACTTGGAAACGAGAGCAGCGTAAGTGCAGTCCCGCTGAACTCTCCAAAGAGAGAGGTGGCGTTCCTGGCCGAATAGCCGGCAAGCTGAAGCTGTTTGGGAATAATGACGGTGTCCAAAGAAGACAGCCCTGTAGCCATTAGCCTGCTTCCGGTTACGGGCAAGGACAAACTAATTAGCTCCGGCATGACGGGTTTGGATTGTCCGCCGTTTTGATTTCCATAAGGCAGGTGCTTGCGCTGCACCAGATATTGAATCAGGATCACAAGCAAACCAACGATCTCCCCACAGAGCATTCCTGCTGCAAGACCGGCTGCTGCCCATTCAATGCCTTTCTTTAATAAATATACGGAAAGAGAAAAGCCGATCCCGATCCGGAAGATTTGTTCACAAACCTGGCTGACCGCTGAAGGGATCATATTCTGCAGTCCCTGGAAATATCCCCGGAACGCAGAAGCCACAGATACGATAAAAATTGACGGGATACAGATCTGAAAAACAATTCCAACGCGCTCATCCGCAAAGAAACTGTGAACGATCAGGGATCTGTTCAGGTACAGCGTGATGGTAACCAGCAGACCGGAAATAAATAAAGTCAGGAAAGCTGTCCGGAATACTCTCCGGGCTTCAGCATAGCGGCCAATAGAGACTCTTTCGGCAACCATCTTGGAGACAGCCAGTGGTATTCCCGCTGTGGTTAAGACCAGTGCAGTCATATAGACCGGAAATACCATATAGAACAATCCGTACGCTTCACTGCCGATATAGTGCATAATCAGGTATTGGTAGACAAACCCGAGCAGACGGTTGACCAGATTCGCCCCAAAAAGAATGACTGCACCGAAAATGAGGTTATTTCTGGGCATTTCTTCCTCCCTGGCCGATACTCTGTCAGAGTACATATAGTTGATTTCTATTCAACTTATGCACCGGGAAAGAAGGTCATGCTCCAAGTTTTTTTAGGGATACAGTTTTTTTTAGAGGAATTGTGGAAACCACAGAGAATTAAAGAGAATTAAACATGTTATAATTTAATATTAGTGATGTTATTGCTATAGTCTTGTTTAAGTCAAGTTATTAAAAAGAATAGACAAAGGGGAGATTATTCTTGAAAAGCTATGACACCAAGAGTATTCGTAATATCTGTCTTGTGGGGCACGGAGGTTCAGGTAAAACATCGCTGGCTGAGACCATGCTTTTTAATGCCGGAGTAACGAACCGCATTGGGAAAGTAAACGATGGAAACACCGTATCAGATTACCTTCAAGAGGAAGTACAACGTCACATCTCAATTAGCACTTCATTGATTCCGATCGAGCATAAGGATGTTAAAGTTAATGTTCTCGATACACCTGGTTATTCCGATTTTATCGGTGAAGTCATCAGTACTTTGCGCGTCGTGGATACAAGTGTTTTTGTGATCAGCGGGGTTGATGGTTTAGAAGTTCAGGCTGAGATCATCTGGGATCTGGTCGAAGAAAAGCAACTCCCTAAAGTTATTTTTATCAATAAACTGGACAGAGAAAATTCCAATGCAGAAAAGGTACTGGATCGGTTGAAATTAACTTACCCGAATACCCGTTTCGTTCAAATGCAGATTCCGGTTGGCAAAGAGGCAGCATTCGAAGGTGTGGTTGGTCTGTTCCAACCCGACATACCTGATCAATATATAGATGATATTGCCGTATTGAAAGAAGCACTTGCTGAAGCTGCGGCAGAAGCTGATGATGAACTCCTGATGAAATATCTGGATGGAGAGTCCCTAAACGATGAAGAATTAAAAACGATCACAGCCAAAGGACTCGCTCAGAATATGATTGTTCCGGTTTTATTTGGTTCGGTAGAAAAAAATCTGGGCGTAAAGGAATTCGCACAATTCTTGGCTGACTATGTGCCTGCCCCTGCGCCTATCGACAAAAAGGCTGCGTTGGTCTTTAAAACGCTTGCTGATCCCTATCTCGGCAAAATGACTTTCTTCAAAGTTTATGGTGGAACGTTTACCAGTGAGACAGTTGTCTACAATGCAAACCGGGAAGTCGAGGAGAAACTGGGCCAGCTGTTCTATCTGAGAGGGAAGAACCAGGATAATACGGCCAGCGTCCAGGCCGGTGATATTGCCGTCGTTGCGAAACTGCAGGAGACAAAAACAGGAGATACTTTTACAACGAAAGAGAAAGGTATTCAGCTGGACGGAATTGAATTCCCAAAACCTGCGCTGCCGCTTTCCGTCAAACCGAAGAGCAAGGGCGATGAAGATAAGCTGGGATCCGCACTTGCTAGGTTAGTCGATGAAGATCCGACCATCAGCGTCGGTAAAAATACAGAAACCAAACAAACGATCTTAAGCGGGCTCGGTGAAATGCAGCTCGATATTGTCGGCGAAAAACTGGCTAGAAAATTCGGTGTTGCCGTCGAGACCGAAGTACCGAAAGTTCCTTACAGAGAAACCATCAAAAAATTGGTGCAAGTTGAAGGCAAACACAAGAAACAAAGCGGCGGCCATGGCCAATACGGACACGTCTGGATTAAGATGCAGCCAAACCCGGAAAAAGACTTTGAATTTAACGAAGAAGTTTTCGGTGGAGCGGTTCCGAGAAACTATTTCCCTGCTGTTGAAAAAGGTCTGCGTGAAGCAGTTGCTGATGGTTTTCTAGCCGGATATCCGATGACGAATGTGAAATTCACATTGTATGACGGTTCTTATCACAGCGTAGACTCGTCAGAAATGGCATTTAAACTTGCGGCACATCTTGCTTTCAAGAAAGGTGCTGAAATGGCCAACGCGGTATTGATGGAACCAGTCGTTGAGGCCGAGGTCAAGGTTCCTGAAGCATTCATGGGTGATGTCATCGGAGATTTGAACTCCAAACGCGGCAAGGTCCTTGGCATGGAACCCAACGGCAAATGCCAGGTGATCAAAGCCCATGTGCCCCAATCCGAAATGATGCGCTATTCCATTGACCTCAAAGCTATGACACAGGGGAGAGGTACGTTCACGACCCAGTTCATCGGGTACGAGGAAGTTCCGGCAAGATTATCCGACGCGCTGGTTGCCCAGCTCAAGAAAGAGCACCAGCATCACGAATAACGCTGAATGCACGAATAAAGCTGAATGATTGTAGGTAAGCTAAAGCCGCTGACGAATGATTTTGTCAGCGGTTTTTTGTCGTTTGCCGCGCCAACATGACCTGCAGAAAGTTAACTCATAGTTAACTTTTTTTACAATTGTTAACGACGATTCCGTTGAGTAAAAAAAATAAGCAGACTATAATGAACCTGAAAATCAAAACTTAAGAATTAAAAATGAGGTGGGATCTATGACCAAAATCAACATTGGAAAAATAATTGCAGCCCGGAGAAAAGAAAGAAGGCTCACCCAGGAAGAACTGGCCAAATATCTTGGGGTATCTAAACCGGCGGTTTCCAAGTGGGAGTCAGGACAAAGCTATCCGGATATTATGCTGTTGCCTGTATTGGCAGCCTTCTTCAACGTAAGCGTTGATGAGCTTCTGGGGTATGAAGCTCAAATGACAAAGGAGGATATAAGAAAACTGTACCGCAGATTGGCAAATGCTTTTGCTGTTCAGTCCTTTGACCAGACCTACGCCGAGTGCCTGGCGATTATCAAGAAGTATCATTCGTGCTGGAATCTGGTATATTCCATCGCGCAGCTGCTGGTTAACCACGCACCGCTTGCCGGCGGATCAGACCGGATGAACGACGTTCTGCGGGAAGCCTCGGGATATTTTGAGTGTGTGGAAAAGAACAGCTGCGACGCGGCACTGGCCAGAGAGGCGCTTTCCTTGCGAGCCTACTGTTGCCTGGCCCTGCAGGAGCCTGCCCAAGCTATCGATCTGCTCGAAGGGACCGAGGAAGGACCGGTATCAACGGGAATACTGCTGGCCAAAGCCTATGCAATAAAAGGTGACAGCGACCGCGCCAAGCGTTATCTCCAGCAATTTATTTATACGAATGTAGCCAGTCTTTTCGGGGCTTTTCCCGACCTCATGGCACTTTATGCAGATGCTCCGGAAAAAACGGATGACTGTCTGCAAAAGGTGCTGAGTCTTGGAGAGGTATTTCAGCTCAAAGAGATGCAGCCGTCCCATTATTTCACGGTGTATCTCACGGCAGCTGCGCTTTACTCAGCACAGAACCGTAATGAAAAAGCGCTGGATATGTTGGAAGCATACGCGGATATCATTTTTCAAAAGAATACATTCCCGTTAAAACTAAAAGGAAATTTGTTTTTTGACATGCTGCAGCCGTATTTTGAATCTCTCAATTTGGGAGGAGATGCTCCGCGCAGCGATAAACTCATCCGTAAAGATTTAAAGAGCGTTGTTGTAGATAATCCTGCGTTTCAAAGTCTTAAATCGGAGGAGCGTTATCAGAAACTTTGGCGACGACTTGAATCGATGGAGGAGGAAGCCTGATGGAAGATCTAATGTCTTATTTACCTTTTCTAATTCCGATCATGGTGATTGAACTTGCCCTGGCAGCAGCTGCGCTCGTTCATATTTTCCGGCACAGGACTTACCGCATCGGCAATCAGGTGCTTTGGGTAATTGTCGTCGTCCTGTTCCAGATTATCGGCCCTATCTTGTATTTTACCTTAGGCAAAGGTGACGACTAATGGAAATTCTGAAGCTGGAACATGTCAAGAAAAACTTCGGGGGTCTTCCGGTCATACAGGATTTGAGCTTCTCAGTCTCCGAAAGCTCCGTTTTTGGCCTGATAGGAAAAAACGGAGCAGGGAAGACAACCACCATGAAAATGCTTTTGGGGTTTTTAAAGTCTGACGCCGGAGAAATCAAAGTGTGCGGGGAAAAAGTCGCTTACGGAGACACAAAAACCAACAGGCATGTGGGTTATCTTCCGGATGTGCCGGAGTTTTACAGTTACATGACACCCGTCGAATATTTAAGACTGTGCGGGGAAATCTCCGGGCAGAAGCCCCGCCCAATCCGGAAAAAGACGGAAGAACTGTTGGCCCTTGTAGGGCTGGAGAACAGTAACCGAAAAATAAGAGGTTTTTCCCGAGGAATGAAACAGCGGCTGGGGATTGCGCAGGCTTTGATGAACGAGCCACGGCTCCTGATCTGCGATGAACCGACCTCGGCGCTTGACCCCGTTGGCAGAAAAGAAATATTGGACATTTTGTCCATTGCCGGGAAGCAGACCGCCATTTTAATTTCCACCCATATTTTAGCCGATGTGGAACGGCTCTGTGATCATATTGGGATTCTGGACGATGGCAAGCTTGTTTTACAAGGGAAACTCTCCGATATCAAAAATAGCTATCGCCATAGTTCCCTCCGGATAGCGTTGGCGGATCAAGACAGCGTTGCTGTTCTTGCCGGGAAGCTTGCAAATCTCCCCTTCGTATCTGCAGTGGAGGCCAAAGAAAATTCCCTGACCGTCCGCCTTGAGGACATGGCTACGGAAGGGCTAAAAATTCTGGAACTGCTGCTCAGGGAACAAGTTTTCGTTCTGAAATATGAAGTGCTTGAACCTTCACTGGAAGATGTATTTTTGGAGGTTATTCAATGAACGGTTTAATTGCTTTTACTAAAAAAGAATTTCTGGAGCAAATCCGCAGCTATAAAGCCGTTATCATGGTTTCGGTACTGTTCTTATTCGGTATGATGAGCCCCTTACTGGCCAAGATGATGCCCGATATTTTTGCCCAGCTGACCGTTCAGGGAATATCCATCAGCATGCCGGAGCCGACAGTCCTGGATGCCTATGGCCAATTCTTCAAGAACATGAGCCAAATGGGTTTGATCATCCTGCTGCTTGTCTTCAACGTTATACTCTCCCAGGAAGTGACACGCGGTACGCTGGTCATCCTTCTTGCCAAGGGGTTGTCTCGATCTGCGGTCATCATGTCAAAATATTTGGCGTCTTTGTTTTTGTGGACGGTGAGCTATGTCCTTGCCGCGATCACCGATTACGGATACACTGTTTATCTGTTCGGGAGCTTCTCCTTGCCTCATCTGTTTTTCTCGTTGTTTTGCCTATGGCTGTTCGGTGCTTTTCTCCTGGCAGTCCTTCTGCTGGCCAGCACACTTGCATCGGGGAATTACGGAGGACTTCTTCTGACAGCCGCAATCATGATGCTCCTGCTGATTGCCAATGTGTTTCCGGTGTTTCAAAAATGGAATCCCGTCGCGCTTGCCTCGGATAACATCACGCTACTTACAGATGCGGAAACAATTGGCGACATGTCCGTAACAGCTTGGACGGCGCTGCTGCTGATTGTGTTATGCTTGATTCTCTCACTCCTGGTGTTCAAGAAAAAGAAACTGTAAGGCAAAGCACGATGATGCATTATTCCATGGACTGCTGACAAATTATTTTGGCAGCAGTTTTCAATTTCCCATAAGGATGTTATGGAAAAACAAGGAATATATTTAATTATGTTGAATTATATAAAGTTGTTTCGGGGTTTTCTTTTTTGTGTTTTTAGGTGCGGTTATTTATTAGTTTTAATAAATTAAGGAATGGTGCCTGGCTATGAAGAAAGCTATTGTAATTGGAGCTACATCTGGGATAGGAAGAGAATTGGCAAAGATATTAGCTGAAAATAATTATATAGTCGGGCTTACTGGTAGAAGAATGGAGCTTCTACATGAGCTCCAGAAAGAAATTATTACTGAGTCATATATTAAAAACTTTGATGTTTCTTCTACAGAAGCCATGAAATTATTAGAAGACTTAATTCAGGAAATGAACGAAGTAGAAATAATTATCATCAGCGCAGGCTGTGGATTTATAAATCCTGATCTTGATTTTGATAAAGAGAAAAAAACAATTGATGTCAATGTGTCCGGTTTCGTAGCGATGGTTAATGTGGCTTTTAAATACTTTGTCAAGCGAGGCGTAGGTCATATTGTAGGTATATCATCAATTGCTTCTCTTAGAGGTAATGGAAGTGCCCCAGCATATAATGCTTCAAAATCTTTTGTATCCAACTATCTAGAAGGGTTACGTCAAAAGGCATATAAATTAGGAATACCTATAATTATTACAGACATACAACCTGGTTTTGTTGATACGGCTATGGCTCAGGGTGAGGGTCTCTTTTGGGTAGCCTCACCAGCGAAGGCTGCATTGCAAATATATAAGAAGATTGTGGCGAAGAAAAAGCATGCTTATATCAGTAAGCGTTGGCGGAGTATAGCGTGGTTGTTAAAAATCATGCCAAATTGGCTTTATAACAAACTCTAAGTTTGATATTAGACGTTAAAAACCAAGCGATTTATTTGATGGGCTTGATGAGAGAAGCCCCATCGGCTAACATTAAGGTTTCTGTTTGTATTTGAATATTACATATGTTTTCGGCTACAGCCTACATAGGAAACTCATCTGCCGGACGTGTAGGACCGGACAACAGATGCAAACCTCACTGAAGGGAAAAGCTAAGACAGGTATCTGTCAATTACGAAAGCGAATACTCGTGAGGAGCCCTGTGCGGTGGTAGTTCCGTACACCGGCATCTCTACCGTGACTCTGAAAGAAATAACATTGAAACAATTTGTTTGAGTATCGACATAGATTATAGCGGTGATTTAATTGAGGAGATTGAGGATGGAAAAAAACAAGAAGGTAATTATCGGATGGTTAGGTGTGTCCATAACTGTTATATTGTCAAGTGTATGGGCTTATTGGGGAGCTTTTGAGAATTTCCATGAAGGCTGGTATGCTACTTCCATCGGAGACAACCTCTGTATGTTTTTACTCCAATATATGGTATTTGCTATCATTTTTGTATTATTAGCATTAGTTATATTAAGATGGAAAAGGGTGGGTTTTCTACTACATCTAATTTTTGGTGGCTTTTGTATTTATTTTTTTTCCGGTGCTAGTTTTAATGTGCTAGGATTATTGATTATTATACCTTTTGCTGTTCTTGGGCTACTTTATTATTTTGGGGAGCCTGAGCCTAAGAAATGGGCATATAGGTTAATCATAATTGTTCCTTTAGTTATTACTTTAGCTATTTCAATTCCTCAAGGTATTAAAGTTTCCCAAAGAATTAATGATAATGATTTTGGTATGAGAATAGTAGAAGGGAATGGTGTAACTCTGGCTTGGGCACCAAGGGGGCCTGGCTGGCCGGACAAAGGGACCTCCTGGAAAGAGGCACAAGATATATGCAAGTATTTATCAGAGGATGGTACAACCACTATGAAGGAAGAGCAAAATATTTGGCGCTTGCCAACAGTGGATGAAGCAGTTCGTTCTATGATGCTCCACGACGAAAATGCAGGTGGAGTCTGGTATCCGGAAGAAGAGAAGGACGTCTATGATAGAACACCAGATAAAGAAACACCTTTATGGGATGTACATTCCAAGGTAATCTATTACTGGACTTCAGATACATCAGTAAAGGATGAACAACAGGCATATATCATTGTCTATCATGGAGGTATATTTGATAAAAGGAAGATCGATCAACAAGATTATATGAGTTTTAGAGCTGTCAAAGAGATCAATTAGCTTATGTGGTTTTAAATGATGGAAAACATGAGATAACGGAGGCTGTTGAAACCCTCCCTCTGCAGCCTGTACAAAATTTAACGGATTTCTACGCGGTTGAGGAACTGTTTGAGAAATTACTGCACACCTGGAATGCCAAGCTGCCTGGATATGAGTTTATTTCCAAAACGCTGCTTCAAGAATTATTGATTGCCATTATGCAAAATATAAAAATGCAAAACCCTAATTATGCTGCATCCTTAAGGGTAGAAAAGGGGATCCAATAAAGATAGGAAGTAATTTAAGGGGCCGTCATTCATGGCGCGGACGGAGATTTTTATTGGTATGCTTTCGTCCGCCACTTAGAAAATATGGATGCGGTTGAGACGCGGTGGGAACCTACGAGACGTTATGCGAGACCGTACGTATCGGCCGCGCCTCCATACGCCGGAAAAGTTTAGAATAATTTTCTAACGAATACCATTATAATTGCAATAATAAAGGCAATGATAAATGTAAAAATAAATGTTCTTAGCCAAGTGTTTCCTAAAATTCTTTGTTTGTATTGATATATTGACATAACAACACCACTTATAATAATAATTGCAAGTAGATCCCATGGTGCTTCATTGGAATATAACGATCTATATGCAGTATCAAGAAGTAATGCAAAAGTAATGAAGACATATCCAAATTTATAACTAATATTTTCGATAAATGTCGTTCTTTCATCTCTCTCGACCATTTTACTAATCATTATCTATAACCTCCTCAAAATAGAATAAATCCTCAAACTGTTTATTTAGAACCTTTGATAAAATTAATGCTAATTTTGCTGTTGGACAATATTGACCTGTTTCAATAGAACTAATTGTTTGTCTGGTTACGCCTGCAAGAATTGCAAGCTGTTCCTGTGAAAGATTTTTTTCCGCTCTGGCAACTTTTAATCGGTTTTTTAGCTGAATATTCTCATTCAAACTATCACCTCCACGAATACATAGTAACATATTCAAATGGTGATGTAAAGTATACTTGTCAAAATAATAAGTATACTTGTCTATTGAGCTATCGTAATATGTGTCTAAAGTAGTTAAAGTTAAAGTTTGCCTTAAAGTATGCCTGTAATCCCATTTGTAAGAACCAATCTAATTCAGTAATATACTGAAAGAAAAATAATTTTTTGATCTGCTGAAGCATTTGGAGGCGATCATCGTATGTTTGCCGAATAAATTTAATCACATCTAAGAAAAAAGAGCATTGATTATATCAATAAATACGTGTCTTGGGATAAGAAAACGATTAAATATTTTCATGAAGGCGGTCATTTGATCCTTCTGAGTCCGATGGCGGAACAGGTACTACGATTCGTTGCAGATTTCATACAAGACCAATCAATTAATTTTAGACCGAAAGTATTGATCAAAAGGTAGAACCAATTAACCCTTCGAAGATGCAAGTCGACAGACAGGAGGTGCATGATGAATCACATTTTAATTGTCGAGGATGATACGGCCCTGAGCAATGGTATTGTTCTGGCCCTTAAAGAAGATCATTGCACCTTTGTGCAGGCGTATGACATTGCCGCGGCCAAGAAACAGCTAAAAACCAACTTCTTTCATTTGGTGATACTCGATGTCAATTTACCGGATGGAAACGGTCTTGACCTTCTAGCTGAGATCCGTAAGAAATTGGCTTTGCCTGTAATTGTCCTGACTGCCAATGATTTGGAAACTGATATTGTAACGGGGTTTGAGCTTGGGGCGGATGACTATATCACAAAACCTTTCAGTCTGATGGTACTGCGGGCCAGAGTGGGCGTCCAACTGCGGAAGGGCAGGCATCAGGTTCGCGATACCGTAAAGATTGATGGGTTTTCCTTTTCCTTTGCAAGGATGGAGTTCAAGAGAGGCGGCAAACCCATTGAACTCAGCAAAACTGAGCAGAAACTGCTCCGGGTCTTAATAGAAAACAAGGGAAAAACCATTTCTCGTACAGATTTGGTGGACAGGATTTGGACAGATGGAGCCGAGTATGTTGACGAGAATGCCTTGTCGGTTACGATAAAAAGACTGCGTGATAAATTGGAAGAACTTCCGTCTGCACCGCAATATATCAAAACGGTCTATGGGATTGGCTACACCTGGGCGGTGCAGTGAGATGAATACACTTGATTACACCTGTATCGGGATTGCCATTGCTGCGGTATGCGCGGCCGTGATGGTGATTGTCGTTAACCGTCAAAGAACAAAGAAAACGTTTGAAAAAATTGAAGATATGTTGGACACAGCCATAAACGGTAGCTTTGCCCAAGGTGTTTTTGATGAATCTGCTTTATCCGCGGTGGAAGCTAAGCTTGCACGGTATCTTTCCAAATGTGCGGTATCCTCCAAGAATTTGCTTGCGGAAAAGGATAAAATAAAAGAGCTGATTTCTGATATTTCCCATCAGACCAAAACACCCGTTGCCAATATCCTGCTTTATTCACAGCTGCTCAGTGAACACGAATTGCCGGAAGACTGTAAAGTTTGTGTGCAAGCCTTGTCTGCACAGGCGGAAAAGCTGAATTTCCTCATCAATGCTTTGGTGAAAATATCACGGCTGGAAACGGGTATTATTACTGTTTCACCGAAACAGGAAGCCCTCCAAAGGTTGCTGGATGAAGTTCGGATACAGATCAGGCCAAAGGCGGAGGCCAAGGGCATTTCTGTTGCCATGGAAGATACGGAGAGTTGTGCCCATTTTGATCTGAAATGGACGACAGAAGCCGTATATAATATCATGGATAACGCCGTAAAATATACCACAAGCGGCGGGTGTATTACCATAAAAGCCATACCCTATGAGTTGTTCTGCCGTATTGATATAACCGATAATGGGATGGGTATTTCCGAGGATGAGCAAAGCAAAATATTCACCCGGTTCTACCGCTCGGGAACCGCTGGTAATCAAGAAGGTGTTGGTCTTGGGCTGTTTTTGACCAGAGAGATCATCTCAGCCGAGGGAGGTTATATCAAGGTGTCATCACAGCCGGGCAGTGGTTCTACCTTTTCAGTATTTTTGCCAATAGAAAAGTAAATCTTTCAAGACTGTTAGATTCTAGAAAGATTGTGGAAAGATTGTTGTGATATAGTCAATATTGCAGGCAACTGCGATACTGACTATTTTCTTTGGGGAGGAAAACAAAATGACGATACTTGAAACAACAAAATTAAAAAAATATTACGGCAGCGAAGATACAACGGTTAAAGCGTTAGACGGCATCGACCTCACCGTGGAGAGTGGGGAGTTTGTAGCCATCGTAGGCACATCCGGCAGCGGCAAGTCTACGCTTCTACATATGCTGGGCGGGCTTGACCGCCCCACAAGTGGCACGGTCACTGTCGATGGAAAGGAGATCTTTGCACTGAAAGACGAAGAACTGACGATTTTCCGCCGAAGAAAAATAGGCTTTGTCTTTCAAAATTATAATCTTGTTCCTGTATTGAATGTGTACGAGAATACTGTCCTGCCTATTCAGCTCGACGGGAACGAGCCGGATAAACGCTATGTGGACAGAATCATCGGCACATTGGGGCTTGAAAGCAAACTGAACAATCTGCCCAACAATCTTTCCGGCGGTCAGCAGCAACGGGTGGCAATTGCCAGAGCCTTAGCTGCTAAGCCTGCTATCGTTCTCGCGGATGAGCCGACAGGAAACCTCGACAGTAAAACCAGCCAAGATGTCCTGGGACTGCTCAAGGTCACAAGCGAAAGGTTCAGTCAGACCATTGTCATGATTACCCACAACGAGGAAATTGCCCAGTTGGCAGACCGCATCATCCGAATTGAAGATGGAAAAATTGTGGGTGGTGGAAGTAAATGATCAAAGTAAAAAACAAAAAGGCGATTCGCAATCTGGCCGACAAGAGCTATCGGGCCAATAAAGTCCGCAACTTGATTGCGATCATCGCCATTGCCTTGACAGCGGTGCTTTTCACCACGCTTTTCACCATGGGGATCGGTACGGTGGAGGGTCTTCAGCAGGCCACGATGAGGCAGGCGGGCGGCGACGGCCATGCTGTGCTTAAATATATCACTGACGAGGAATTCAACAACATCAAAGATCATGTACTTATTAAAGAAATTTCCTATAACCGAATGCTATGCGACGGGGTGGAAAACAAGGAATTTCTCAAACGGCGTGCCGAGTTTTGGTATGATGATGATGGCGGGATGAAGCTCGGATTTTGCGAACCAACAAGCGGACACAAACCTGTAGCTGAAAACGAAGTCATTGCAGATACCAAGACCTTGCAGCTGATGGGCGTTCCCCTTGAGGTTGGCGCGCCGCTTACGCTCACACTTGACATCCGGGGCGAAGAAGTACAGCGGGATTTTGTCCTTGCAGGCTGGTGGGAGAGCGACCCCGTTTTTAACGTGGGCCAGATCTTGGCCTCCCGTGCCTATGTAGATGCTCATCCGGCCGAACTGCAAAACAGCTATAAGGTGGACAATTCTCTCACCGGGGTTATCAACGCGTCTATTATGTTCAAAAACAGCATCGATTTGGAGGGGAAGCTGGCAAAGGTCATTACCGACAGTGGCTATTCTCTGGATGAAAAAGCGCCGAATTACTTGGAGCATAATGTGAGTTGGGCATATCTCTCCACGAATTTTGGTATGGACGCAGGTACGCTGATTGCACTGCTTTCGGGCTTGCTATTGATCGTATTCACCGGCTATCTCATTATCTACAACATTTTTCAGATTTCCGTTATTCGGGATATTCGTTTTTATGGACTCTTGAAAACCATTGGAACAACAGGGAGACAGATACGCCGGATTATCCGCAGACAGGCACTGATCCTTTCCACTATAGGAATTCCAATCGGATTGATTTTAGGTTTCTCTATTGGTAAATCCCTTGTTCCTCTCCTCATAAACAATTCCACCTATGCCGGAAGTGCGGTGTCTGTATCGCCAAGCCCATGGATTTTTATTGGTTCGGCGCTGTTTGCTTTGGTCACCGTGCTCATCAGTACCTTCAAACCGGGTAGGATAGCCGCCGCTGTTTCACCGGTGGAGGCAGTGCGGTATACGGATGGAAATACAAAGCAGAACTGCAAACCGAAAAAATCCACTGATGGCGGAAAAATGCCCCGTATGGCCCTGGCTAATTTAGGGCGGAACAAAAGACGTACCGTTTTAGTAGTCATTAGCTTGTCCCTGAGCCTTGTTTTGCTGAACACGGTGTTTACGCTATCTCAGAGCATTGATATGAATAAGTTCCTTTCTAAATTCGTGGATACCGATTTTCTGATTGCCCATGCCGATTACTTTCAAAATGACTACTCCGGTCCCGAAAACCAGACCAGCGAGAGCTTTATTCAGGCGGTGGAAACACAGCCCGGCTTTGAGGCGGGTGGGCGACTGTATGGCGGCAGAGCGGAAGGATTTGCGGCAGAGGACGAAAAGAACACCACCCAGGAATATAACAGGAATCCCTACGGCGATTTGATGGCTGCGGTCTATGGTCTTGAGGGTATGCCTCTTCAGCGACTGGAGCTTATCGACGGTGAGCTTGATGATGCAAAGCTGGCTACTGGTAAGTACATTCTGGAGGGAGTCCCGCTGGACGATAACAGTGTACCGAAAATGGAGAACAAGCATTATGAGATTGGTGACACGGTAATACTTCACAACTATAAAGGAACGTCGGAAACATTTGCTGGCAGGGAGTACACGACGCAGGAGTTTATCATGCTGGGTCATGTGGCCATCAAACATTATTCCAATTCAGACCGTACCGGATGGGACTATAACTTCTATCTCCCAGCGGATGTCTATAAAACAATGGTAGTACAGCCCGCCGTAATGAGCTATGCCTTCAATGTTTCCGAAGATCAAGAGGCGGCAATGGAGCGTTTTTTGCAAAGCTACACCGATTCAGTGGAACCAGTCATGAATTACGTCTCGAAGTTCACCTCTCTCAAGGAGTTTTCCGGTATGCAGAGCACCGTTGTGATGATTGGCGGCGCACTCAGCTTTATCATCGGGTTGATTGGCATTCTCAATTTTGTCAATGCCATTCTCACCAGTATTTTGACCCGACGCAAAGAATTTGCTATGCTGCAAAGTATAGGCATGACACGAAGGCAGCTGCGCCGTATATTAATGTTTGAAGGATTTTATTATACGCTTGGCACTTGCGCACTATCGCTCGTATTTAGCACGTTATTTTCACTTTTAATTGTCAAATCTTTTTGTGGTCTGCTGTGGTTCTTTAGTTATCATTTTATCTTGTGGCCGCTTTTGATCGTACTTCCTTTCCTGTTTATGCTTGGTATGATGATTCCTTTGGTATCGTATGCCATGACGGACAAGCAAAGTATCGTGGAGCGGCTGCGGGAAGCGGAATAGTATTTGTATGATGAGCATACTTTTTTAGGTTGATTTCATCCTGCTTTTTCAGGTAAAATATAATGAAATGATCAACTTGAGGATGGAGATATAGTATTATGCGTATGATATTTGCAGACCGGATGAATAGACTGGGCAGTGAGACGGCTTTTGAAATGCTGGCTAAGGCCAATGTTTTGGAAGCGCAGGGAAGGGAAATTATTCACCTTGAGATTGGTGAACCGGATTTTCCGACGTTGCCCAATATCATAGAAAAAGGAATGGAATGCCTGCGGGCCGGCATGACAAAATACACACCTTCTTCAGGCCTGCTGGAGGCAAGACAGGCGGTTGCGGATTATGCGGGCAAAAAAAGAGGCTATGAAATCGACCCTCAGGAAGTGGTCATGACGGCGGGTGGAAAGCCGATCATGTTTTACGCCATTTTGGCTACGGTTAACCCCGGAGATGAGGTCATTTATCCGAATCCGGGTTTCCCGATTTATGAATCCGTCATTAAGTTCGTTGGCGGGGTACCGGTACCGATCCCGCTGCGTGAAGAGAATGAGTTCAGAATGGATATCCAGGAATTCAAATCCCTCGTGACAGACAAAACCAAAATGGTGATTATCAACTCGCCGCAAAACCCAACCGGCGGGATGCTGACGAAAGAAGACTATCAGGAAATCGCTGATTTTCTGGCCGACCGGAATATTGTGATTCTCTCGGATGAGATTTATGAAAATGTCGTCTATGAAGAGCCGTCATTTTCGATCTCTTCGCTGCCGCATATGAGAGAAAAGACAATCATACTGAACGGATTCTCGAAGACCTATGCGATGACCGGCTGGCGCGCCGGGTATGGCATTATGCCGAAGGAAGCCGCCCAGCAAATTGGCAAGCTCGTTGTGAACAGTACTTCCTGTCTGGCAGGTTTTACACAGATGGCTTGTATTGAGGCCCTGACAGGACCGCAGGATGAAGTTTTGAGAAGAGCAGAGCAGTTCAGAATCAGAAGGGATCGGATCGTTGATGGACTGAATGCCATCAGTGGGGTTGCCTGTCTGAAACCACGCGGTGCCTTTTACGTGTTTCCGAATATCAAAGCTTTTGGAAAAACTAGCAAGGAGATGGCCGAGTACCTGTTAAACGAAGCAGGTGTTGCGACCCTCTGGGGCAGTTCGTTCGGGGAATACGGCGAAGGATATCTGAGGATCTCCTATGCGAATTCCTTGGAAAATCTTGAAAAAGCCGTAAGCCAAATTGATATTGCTCTGAAAAAGTTATAATAGATATTTTAAAACAATCAACGGTGCAGTATGAGGCTGCACCGTTCGTTTGGTTCACCCTGTATTTCGGGTAACTGAAGAGAAGAGCATGAAATAGCATAGTAAAGCATACGGAAGGATCCAGAAGATAGCAGAGAGATTCCAAGGGATATAGTGGAGCACAAAGAGGCAGAAAATTCAGAATAATTTAATATATTCTCAAAAAAGTTTAGAAAATTGTTGCAATATTGTTGAAATTATCGAAGCAAGTCCTTATACTAAATACTAAACTTGGTTTGAAATGAGTATGAAACCATATTTTATATTATTTGGAAAGGGGGACATAATAATTTGCAGAAAGCAGAATAAGAACTGGGCACCTTATTTTGCTATCAAGTTCATGATTGAGGTTAATAAACGATTTAATAATTGAGGGGAAAGAGGACACTATGAACACAGTGCTATTTCTTATTTTGTTTCCAATTGTTGTTGCACTGCTTTTGCTTATCTTGCCGCAGCCGGCTGTCCGGAAAGGCATTGTGGTGCTGTCAACAATCATTCTGACTGTAGCATCAGTCAATCTGGCTGTTCAGTATTTTAATACAGGGGCAGTATTCTTTAATCTGGATAATCAATATATTGATCTTGGAATATTTGCAATTGAGGTCATTCTAGCAGTCATTGTCATTGGGATTTCGCTGAAATACAAACAGTATCTGGCCGGGCTTTTGATGCTAACCAGTGCTGCAATTATGATATGGTTTGAAGGTTCTTATGGGGAAGAGATCCAGACATCGTATAATTTATTTGTTGATAATCTCTCTCTGATCATGACACTGATCATTGGTATCATCAGTAGTTTGATAGCGATATTTGCTGTTGGCTATATGAAGGATTATCATCATCATCACAAGGAAGTTAAAGACAGGACCCCGTTTTTCTTTTTTGTTATCTTCGTCTTTTTAGGAGCGATGTATGGGGTTGTTTTTGCCAACAATCTGATGTGGCTTTATTTCTTTTGGGAAATCACCACATTCAGTTCATTCTTCCTGATCGGCTACAGCCGCGAAGAAATTGCGATTAAGAATGCGTTCAGGGCTTTAAACATGAACCTGCTTGGCGGACTTGGTTTTTCCATCGCCATTGTTTACTTATTTATCAATGCGCATACGATTGAGCTGAACATGCTGCCGGAGCTTGCGTCTACCGTAGTGCTTCTGCCGACAGCGTTACTTGCGTTTGCCGGGTTAACAAAAGCTGCCCAGATGCCGTTTTCTTCCTGGCTGCTTGGAGCGATGGTTGCGCCGACCCCTGTTTCCGCACTGCTCCATTCCAGTACCATGATTAAAGCTGGTGTGTACTTAATCATCAGACTTTCACCGGTTTTTGCTTTTGTTGACGGTGGTTCAATGGTCGGGCTATTTGTCGCGATGGTTGGAGCGGTGACATTTGTCCTGACAGCCTTTATGGCCATCTCCCAGTCGGATGCCAAACGTGTACTCGCATATTCGACGATTTCCAATCTTGGCCTGATTATTGTTTGCGCCGGCATTGGAACCTATCAATTGATGTGGGCTGCGATCATGCTTATGATCTTCCATGCGATTGCCAAGTCTTTGCTCTTCCTGTCTGTTGGTACAGTCGAGCATAACATCGGTGATCGTATCATCGAGTCCATGGACGGACTGATTACCAAAATGCCGAAGATTGCGATTGGTATGGTCATCGGGATTGCGGGAATGTTTCTTGCTCCATTCGGTATGCTGATCAGTAAGTGGGCAGCGCTCGAAGGGCTGGTTACAGCAAATCCGGTACTCACAGTATTTGTGGCCTTTGGAAGTGCCGCAACTTTATTCTTCTGGACAAAGTGGCTCGGTAAGCTTTTGATGGTGAAAGAAAGACCGCTGGAATTCCAGTCAAAGGTCCCAGGGACAGAACGCTTTACGCTGACTACGCTTGCTGTTTTGACAGTTGGGGTTTGTCTGCTTTTCCCGCTCATCTCGAAATATTCTCTGGAGCCGTTTATTGCGTCCATCTATAATCAGACATACCTACTGGATCAGGGAAATGTCATTATTCTGCTGATTATGGTCGGCCTGATGGTCGTTCTGCCTGTGGGTCTGTCGTTCACGCACAAGAATTATCAGTATAAACCGCAATACCTGGCGGGACTCAATACTTCCGAAAAAGAGAAGTTTTATGGTTCTCTGGGTCTTACAAGAGAAATAACGATGAGGAGTTTCTATCTGGAAAATATTTTCGGTGAGAGCAAACTGTTTAAACTTGGTGTTGTGATCAGTATTGTTCTAATCATCATAATGTTTGGGGTGGGGATCATATGAGTGGAAATTATGCATGGTTAATGGTCATTCTCTATATCATTCTGGCCCCGTTCATCGGTGGTTTGATTGCCGGGGTGGACCGCAGAATATCTGCCAGGATGCAGAGCAGATACGGTCCACCGATTCTGCAGCCTTTCTATGATATTTTTAAATTGATGAACAAAAGCAGTATTGCGGTAAATCCGCAGCAGAGGCTGTACATCATCTGTTTCATTGTTTTTGTAATTATCTCGGGAGCGATATTCTTTGGCGGCGGAGACTTGCTGCTGGCGATTTTCGCTTTGACGCTGGCCAGTATCTTCCTGATCATTGCGGCCTACTCTACTTTTTCGCCGTACGCCTATATCGGTGCGGAGAGAGAGATGCTGCAGATCATGGCCTATGAGCCGATGGTCATTTTAACGACTGTAGGAATGTACATGGTGACGAAAAGTTTTAATGTTTGGGACATCGCAATGTATGACCAACCGCTGCTTTACAGTCTGCCAGGTATTTTTCTTGGATTCCTGTTTATCCTAACCATTAAATTCCGTAAATCACCTTTTGATATATCGATGTCTCATCATGCGCACCAGGAGATTGTCCGTGGGATTATCACGGAATTTTCCGGGACGGATCTGGCGCTGATTGAGATTGCCCACTGGTATGAAAATGTCTTCCTGCTGGGTATTGTCTGTCTGTTCTTCGCGTCGAACCCGATCATTGCCTTAATCCTGGCGATCGTCGTCTATTTCCTGGAGATCTGGATCGATAACAACTATTCCCGTCTTAAATGGCAGTCCGTACTCGGAAGCGCCTGGATCGTTGCACTTGTGCTCGGCGTAGGCAACATCGCCTATCTGGCACTCAGATGAAAAACCTTATACTGATTGGAGTGAAATGATTTGTCATACTTGCCGAAGTCTCCTTGGTTGGTCCATTACGACGCCTCCAGCTGCAATGGCTGTGACATCGAAGTACTGGCTTGTCTGACGCCTTTATATGATGTCGAGCGTTTTGGCGTTCTCAATATTGGCAATCCAAAGCATGCCGATATTTTCGTCGTGACAGGATCTGTCAATGAACAAAATAAAGAGGTCATTAAAAATATTTATAACCAGATGGCGGATCCGAAAGTTGTTGTGGCGATCGGAGCCTGTGCCACTTCCGGAGGAATCTTCCGTGAATGCTACAATGTCCAGGGCGGAATCGATAACGTCATTCCGGTAGACGTGTATGTCCCTGGGTGTGCTGCCAGACCTGAAGCAATCATTGACGGTGTCGTTCAGGCTTTGGGAGTTCTTGAGGAAAAATATCAGAACTTGAGGAAGGTGGCGAAATAGATGACGGAACGTATCATTAATCCGGTTACAGCTGAAGAGCTTGTTGATCGTGCGAAGCAGTATCTGCAGAATGGGTATCGCCTGATCCAAATCTGCTGTACAAAAACGCCATCGGAAATGTATTTGCTTTATTCGTTTGAAAAGCTGGACTTGACTTTGGAAAATCTGAGATTGGATGTCCAGTCTGGCGATACTATTCCGAGTATCAGTGATGTGTATTTTGCCGCGTTTCTTTATGAAAACGAGATTCATGATCTCTATGGTATTAATGTCAGTGGAATGGCGGTTGATTTTCAGGGGACATTTTACGAGACGGCAGTTAAACAGCCTTTCAATATAGCTGCCGCAGATAAAAAAGAATAGGAGAGGGATGGTAATATGGGTGAGCGAACAATAATTCCATTTGGCCCTCAGCATCCGGTACTGCCTGAACCGCTCCATCTCGATCTTATTATGGAAGATGAGAAAGTAGTTGGCGCAGTTCCTTCGATCGGGTTTGTGCACAGGGGCTTGGAAAAGCTGGTTGAAAAAAGAGATTTTAATGAAATGATTTATGTCATTGAACGTATCTGCGGGATCTGCAGTTTTATTCACGGACAGTCCTATGCCCAGACGCTGGAAGGCATGATGGGCATGGACATTCCACCCCGTGCCAAATATCTGCGTACCATCTGGGCGGAACTTTCCAGGGTACACAGCCACTTGCTCTGGCTCGGTCTCATGGCCGATGCTTATGGCTTTGAAAGCCTGTTTATGCATTGCTGGCGGATCCGGGAGAAAGTACTCGATATTTTTGAAGAGACCACCGGCGGCAGGGTTATATTTAGTGTATGTAAAATTGGCGGGGTCTGGAAGGATATTGACAACGACACATTGAATAGAATAAAGGTTATTGTCAAAGACATCGGGGAGGAAGCCAAAACGGTGACGGATGTATTTGTACGTGACTATTCCGTTCAGAAGAGAACCAGGGGCATAGGCGTTGTGACTTATCAGGAAGCGATCGATCTGGGTGCCGTTGGTCCAACCCTGAGAGGCAGTGGTGTTGTTCAGGATATGCGTACCTTAGGCTATGCCGCTTACGGTGATCTGAATTTTGAGCCAATCGTCGAAAAAGACGGCGACTGCTACGCCCGCACCGTGGTTCGGGTGCGTGAAGTATACCAGTCTCTGGATCTCATTCGCCAGTGTATTGAGAAAATGCCTGACGGCGAGGTGGATATGAAGGTAAAAGGCAATCCGAGCGGAGAATATATTTCACGTATGGAGCAGCCCCGCGGTCAGACTTTCTACTACGCTAAAGGCAACGGTACAAAATACTTGGAGAGGTTCAGAGTCAGAACACCAACGTTTGCGAATATCCCGACGCTGTTGAAAATACTGCCAGGCGCAGACCTTGCAGATGTTCCGGTGCTGGCATTGACCATCGATCCTTGTATCAGCTGTACGGAAAGGTAGGGAGAGACGCATGGCTTTTAATGTAATTAACAAAACGATTATGAAAAGTTTATTCAGCAAGCCTGCTACAGCGATGTATCCGGTCATCAAAAATGAGTTTTATCCCAATACGCGCGGTAGCATTGAGATGGCTAAGATAGAAAATTGCTCGTTCTGCGGCATTTGTTCTAAAAGATGTCCGGCCACAGCTATTGAGGTCGGCAAATCCGATAAAAAGTGGGAAATCGATCGTACCCGCTGTATTGTTTGCAATTTCTGTGTTCAGGTATGCCCGAAAAACTGCCTGAATACCCAAAGAAGTTACACTGCACCAATGAGAGATAAATCGAGTAAGTTGTTTACTGCATATGGGCCTGTCGTCCAGGAAGTTGCTTCCGGGACAGCAGCTCAGGATAATCCTACACAGGTGGAAATAGTAGAAGAAGATGCATGAATTTCCGATTACTGAACAAATCATAAAAATTGCTTCTGAAAAAGCCAAGGAGAATAATGCGCGTAGTATTACGCGCATTACCTTGGTTGTCGGAGAACAGTCCGGCTTTATTGGCGAATCCATTCAGATGTATTTTGACATTATTTCGAAAGACACGCTCTGCGAGGGGGCTGTTCTCGAAATGGAGAATATTAAAGCCAAGTGGTACTGCCCGGACTGCAATATTCATTATACGCGTCAGCCGTTTTCTTTTGCCTGCCCTGACTGCGGTAATGATGGTATGCCAACAAACATTGGAAAAGAATTCTATGTTAAAGATATAGAAATAGAAACAGAATAAAAAGGGGGGCCTTAAGTGGCTGAAAAAGAAATTCAGGTTGTCCAGAACATTTTTGATGAAAATGACAGGATAGCCTTTGCGACGCAGGAAAAAATGGGCAAAATGGGAGTCTTTGTTGTGAATATCATGGGGGCGCCCGGAGCGGGAAAGACATCGAGCATTATTAATCTAATTCAGCAGCTTTCTGAAAATAAAGTATATGTGATCGAAGGAGATATCGAATCGGATATTGACACGGTCAAGCTCAAAGAGTTAGGTATTGAAGCGATCCAGATCAACACGAATGGAGCATGTCATCTGGATGCGCCTACGATCCAGGGTTCCTTGGACGGATTGTCTTTCGACAAGCCCGGCCTGTTGTTCATTGAAAATATTGGTAATTTGGTCTGCCCGGCAGAATTCCAAATTGGTGAGCATATCAAAATGCTGATTTGTTCAGCAGCCGAGGGCAGCGATAAGCCGTACAAATATCCTCTGGCTTTTGAAAAAGCGGATGTGATTCTGCTTACGAAATGTGATTTAAAAACGTATGTTGATTTTAACGATGAATTCTTCTTTAAAGGTGTCAGAGCGCTGAATAAAACTGCACCGGTCTTTGAAGTCAACGCCAAAACCGGACAAGGTTTTGAAGATGTTGCGGGATGGCTGCTGCAAAGAAAAAGCTAGAAGGTCATTCTTTGCTTTTTTAGGTCAACCGTAATAAAATAATTTTAGTATGATGTCAACCCTAAATCCTGTATATCACAATTTTGAGCTGACAAGGTACTAATAGATACTAGCGGCATTTGAACAGGGTGGTGAACGAAATGTGTGTGGCTGTTCCCGGGAAAGTAGTGGAAGTAAATGATTTTACCGGTAAGGTTGATTTCCAGGGGAATATTATTGATGTTAATATGGCCCTGGTGGATGCCCAAGCAGGTGATTACGTACTGGTTCATGCAGGATGCGCCATTGAAGTTATTCAGAAGGACACTGCCGATGAAATTTTGGAGTTATTTGCAGAATTGGAGTCACTGAAATATGAATCTTGATCATATACTGAAAGAGCTTGCGGGAGATCATCAAGAGCTTAAAATCATGGAAGTATGCGGAACTCATACTTCCTCAATCTTTAAGAACGGTATACGCAGTCTGCTTTCGCCAAAGATCAGGCTTATATCCGGCCCGGGCTGTCCGGTGTGCGTGACTCCGGCTTCCTATATTGATAAAGCCATTGAATGGGCCATGACCCCGAACTGCGTGCTGCTTACCTTTGGCGATATGATGAAAGTGCCGGGCTCGGAGAAATCTTTAAGTGAGGCCAAGGCGGACGGGGCAAGGGTCGAGATCATGTACTCACCGCAGGAAGCGCTTAAAAAGGCCGCAGCTAACCCGGAACTTACGTATGTGATTGCCTGCGTCGGCTTTGAAACCACGATTCCGTCTTATGCACTGGTTATTGAGCAGACGGAGCGTTCCGGTCTGACGAATATTAAGTTTTTGACTGCACTGCGCAGGGTTATGCCGGCTCTTGATTTTATCTGCGCCACGGATAATGAAATATCAGCGTTTATTGCGCCGGGGCATGTCAGCACGATTCTTGGTTCGCAGGCCTATGCAGGTTTGACGAAGCAGTATATGAAGCCTTTTGCCGTAGCCGGCTTTGAAGGGGAACATATCCTGATCGCCATTTACGATTTGGTTAAACAAGTCGAAAATCATAAACACGAAGTGCATAATCTTTATCCTTCCGTGGTTAAGCCCGAAGGGAACGCGGTTGCTTTAGCCTATATCAACAATTATTTTGAGTCTGGACAGGCTTTTTGGCGTGGGATCGGCGTTATTGAGGATTCCGGTTTATATCTGAATCAAAAATACCGGAAATACGATGCCGGTTCGGCCGACCTTGCCGGTGATACTGCTCAAAAAACGACGAACTGCCGCTGCGGCGAGGTTATCCTTGGTAAGATCAACCCTGATGAGTGTCCGATGTTTGGGAAGGTCTGTACACCGGCTAAAGCGCAGGGACCCTGTATGGTATCGTCTGAGGGCACCTGCGGCATTTGGTTTCGGTTTACCAGAAAGTAATCCATTCATAAATTTGTAATCAACGTTTAAATGTTGCGTATGAGAAAATAAGTCGGGAAAATATACTAAGAAGATAGATAAGATAGATACAGTAAGATAGTTTACAGATGGACTCAGGCAGGCTAAGCAGCCTGTAATGAAAAATGAGTAGGTGAGTAAATGAAGATTGTAATGGCGCATGGGAGCGGCGGTAATGCTACCAGGGAGCTTATCAAAGATCTTTTTCATAAATATTTAGCCAACGATTACCTTGATAAAATGGAAGATTCTGCAATCCTTCCTGTTTCCGAATACCCTCTGGCGATGACCACCGATTCTTTTGTGGTCACGCCTCTGGAATTTCCGGGCGGGGATATCGGCAAGCTTGCTGTCTGCGGAACAGTAAACGATCTCTGGATGGCAGGAGCCGAACCTCAGTATCTGACAGCGGGATTTATTCTCGAAGAAGGCCTCGATCTGGATTTGCTTGACCGCGTCGTCGCTTCACTGAGCAGAACGGCTAAGGAAGCAGGCATCAAAATTGTTGCCGGAGATACCAAAGTCGTTCAGGGAAATGGCGGTTTGTATATCAACACAGCCGGTCTTGGTTTCAGAAAAAGC
The DNA here is from genome assembly GCF_040931655.1 of Dehalobacter sp. TBBPA1. NCBI lineage: Bacteria > Bacillati > Bacillota > Clostridia > Eubacteriales > Desulfitobacteriaceae > Dehalobacter > Dehalobacter sp. TBBPA1. Next base: position 1,377,248 of record NZ_CP162385.1, read on the forward strand.
GGCAGGCACATTGGCACAGATGTGATCCGTGAGGGAGATGCGCTCATCGTTAGCGGTGATTTGGGCAACCATCACGCCTGCATCATGTCTCAGCGCATGGAGATTGTCAATTCAATCCAAAGTGACTGTGCAAATCTTGGACCAATGGTTGAAGATTTGCTTCAGGCAGGCATTGAGGTCCGCGCGATGAGGGATATTACCCGGGGGGGCTTGGGCACGGTTCTGAATGAGATTGCCGAAGCTTCGAACCATGCCGTAGAAATCGAGGAGAAAAGCATTCCTGTGGATCCGGAAGTCAAATCCTTCTGTGATATCTTAGGCCTGGATCCGCTCTATATGGCCAATGAAGGAAAGTTTCTCTGTATCACTGCTCAGGAACATGCGGAACGGGCTCTGAATATTCTAAGGCAAAATCCTCTTGGCACCAAGGCGAGGCTGATTGGCAGCGTCACAGAGACCGGAAAACCTCTCGTAACAGTGAAAACAAGACTCGGAGGGAAAAGGGTTATCGATGTCTTATATGGTGAAGGCCTTCCAAGGATCTGTTAGAAGCCCTTTAAGAACCAGGAAACTGTCAGCTAAGGGCTTCCTGATCTGGATTGCAGCTACAGCATTCATCCAGGTCATTGTTGCTGAAATGATCCAACGGGGAGATTTTAAATCAGCTCTTGTATGGATCTATTCCAATCTCCTGGTATTTTTAATGAACGATTTTTTGGCAATTGTACTTCTGTGTTTTTTTCTTTTTCTTACAGGGAATCTGCGGCTTACGGTCATTTCTTCATCGGTCCTGCTGATTTTACTTTCGTTAACAAATATGGTAAAGAAACAGTTTTTAGGGGATCCTTTATTTCCCTGGGATTTTGGGAGATTCGATCAGGTTTATAATCTGTTGCCTAAGATTTCTGGAGAAGTGCTGCCGGTCCTTTTTTTTCTTGGCGTGATGATTATCGTCCTCATTCTGGCCGGGACATTCTTTGTTCCGAAATATCGCCTACGCTTAAGGACCAGGATGGGTGTTCTTGCGGGCGTCGCTATTCTGATACCATTGCTGGTTTTTTACCGGCATACGCCACTACAGACGTTGTTTAAAATGGCCGAAATCGAACATATCTACTGGGTCCAAACCCAAAACAGCTTACAGAACGGTTTTCTTCTGGGTTTCATGATGAACACGGAATATATCATGGTTTTGAAGCCAGCTGGCTACAGTGAAGAAACCATCAGCAAGATCACAGCCGAGGACAAAGCCGGTTCGTCAGCGGCGGCTGCTGGTGTTCAGGACAGCGGAATGAAGCCGGATATTGTTGTCATTCTGGATGAATCTTTCTGGGATCCTACCAGGCTTCCGAAGGTTGCTTTTTCTGAAGATCCGCTGCCGAATTTTCGAGAATTAAGCAACGAGGGCACTTCTGGCGAGATATTATCCCCGGTGTTTGGAGGAAGTACGGCTAATGTGGAATTTGAGTTTTTGACAGGATTATCGACCAATTTCCTGCCACAGGGAGCGATTGCTTACCAGCAGTATGTCACAAAATCTCTGCCTGCTTTGCCGAACTTGCTTCAGCGTTACGGCTACGAGACGACGGCCATTCATCCCTACCACGGCTGGTTCTATGACAGGGACAAGATTTACCCGCTGCTGGGTTTTCAGCACTTTTATAGTCTGGAAGATTTCAACGGGGCCAAAATTGACGGTGAATATATTGCAGATATCGAAGTCAATAAAAGAATTATTCAAGAGCTTCAAACAGCCGATCAGCCGGAATTCATTTTTGCTGTAACGATGCAAAATCACGGTCCTTATCCGGCGGACCGTTACAGTGATCATACGGTCAGTACATCCGGCAGTCTTACATCCGAAGGAAAAGGGATTTTAGACACCTATGCGAAAGGCGTACGGGATGCAGATGCGTCGCTGGCTTATCTGACTGACTATTTGCGGAAATCGGACAGGCCAACAATCGTCGTTTATTTTGGGGACCACCTGCCTTTTTTGGGCAAGGATTATCAGGTCTATAAAGAAACCGGCTATATTACCGGGAATGAAAACGAATGGTCAACGGGGGACACCTTAAAAATGAAATCGGTCCCGCTGATCATCTGGTCAAACGATCAGCAGGGCACTGTTGAAACAAATGCAAATGCAGATACAGATACAAGTTCTGCGGACGCAGCCAAAACGATACGAAGTGCCACAGATTTGGGACTTATCAGTCCGTCGTTTCTAGGGGCCTATTTGTTGAAACAGCTGAATTATCCAGGGAATACTATTTTTGAGTATACCGGTCGGATGGCAGATGTCCTGCCCGTTTATGGCAAATCGGTCTTCGTTGACCAATATGGGCAGACGTACGACGAGCTTCCTTCATCATTTCAGGAAGCAGAAAAAGATTACTGGCTGCTGGAATATGACCTGTTATTTGGGAAGCAATATTCAAAAAAGTAAGGTGAACGTTTGAGACGGGTAAAGTTTTTAGCTAGAGTTGATAGATCGTAGTTTGTGTATTAGAAGCCAATGAATATACAGGAAAGAGGGATAAAAATGCTTGATTTGTTATATGATAGAAGAAGTATCCGTAAATATAGTCCAGCCGCAATAGAAAAAGATAAAATCCAAAATCTGGTCAAGGCTGCTTTGTTGGCCCCTTCCGGTAGAGGGATTCAGCCGCAGCGTTTCATCATTGTGGAAGATCATGACCTACTTCAAAAACTTTCCTTGGCCAGAGAGCACGGCTCAGCTTTCTTAAGCGGAGCCCCTTTAGCCATTGTGGTCCTGGCGGACGGCAGCCTAACCGATGTCTGGACCGAAGATGCATCCATAGCTGCGATCATTATTCAATTGGCCGCAAAATCGATGGGACTAGGCTCCTGCTGGGTTCAGGTCAGAAACAGAAATCAGTCCGAGGGAAAGACCACGGAAGAATATATCCAGGAAGTGCTGAACATACCTCAAGGCTTAAAAGTGGAATGTATGATTGGGCTTGGATATCCTGCTGAACAAAAATTACGCAGGACGGAGCAAGATTTGCAATATCAAAATATATTTGTCAATCAATACGGAACAGAATTTCTAAACAAATATTAAGCATATAAGCTTATCCTATAAATAAATTCTTGTGGAGGTGTTGTTCATGGATTGTCCGGTGTGTCATGTGAAATTGCAGATGACGGAACGCAAAGGAGTAGAAATTGATTACTGCCCACAGTGCCGCGGGATCTGGCTCGATCGCGGCGAATTGGACAAAATTATCGAAAAATCTCAATCCGAGAGCAGTACTCAGGAACGCAGACCTGGATATGTGAATGAATACGGAAATTATGAGCATGAAAACAAACATCATGATCGTGAACATGAGCATGCGTATGATCGGGACCATTACGGCAAAAATTCGAAGCAACGCAGGGGATCTTTTTTAAGTGATCTATTCGATTTTGGCGGTGACTGATCCATGCCTCAACGAAAAAGTGAGGAATTTATTGCCTGGGATAAAAAACAGCAAAAATGCAAATTCTAAGATTGTAAAAGGGTACGTAATGGTTGAGCCAAGACTCTGTTATGCTCTTTCGGGGGTGTAACCGGGTCGGCCAAAGATTATCTGAAGGTCAAAGGCTTTCAAATAGTCGGAGGGAAGATTTTTAACGGTTGGGAAAAGCTTTGAGGCAGTCGATTAATTTTTATTGTTTTAGGGTTCCAACCTATCGTTAAGGGTCGAGCTAAGATTATGCCGGGTGTCGTATATTCTATGAGTTTGTAAGTTCGTTACAAAGTTATAGAATTAATGGTTGGCTGCAGCCGTGAGGTTGCTGTCAGCTGTTAAGATATCTTGCATGGTCGAACAAACCATGATCATAGGTGGCGACCTGCTTGGTTATGGTCGAAAGATCATGGCTAGGTAATCAACCATCTATGGTGGTGCAAGGTAGATCATTGCGTGCTCTTTTCAGACTAAGATACATAACAGAAAAAGAATGATGAAGAATAAAACGAAAAAGCAGAGCAACGACTCTGTTTTTTTGCTGAGTCATTCTATATATTTTTTTTTGCTATTTTCTATTTTCTATAAAGGTTCCTTTCCATAGATAAGTATGGGCCTAGTTTTATGAATAAAAGGCTTAAAAGGCTTAAAATATTTTTTAGGAAGTGGACGGTATCTCAGAGGTACATTTTTTTATATAATCGTCAGATCTTTGACAAGATGAAGCAGGTTAGCTCGTTCAGACGGCACAAGCTGGTCAACAAAGGAAATCAGCCGGATTTGCCACTCTTTCATTTCTTCAGAGGCCGCGTGCCCGGAACGGATAAAAAATGATGGATCGGGAGCCGGGAGTGATTTGATCAGCAGTGCAAGTTCCAGTGAGGTTAAAGAATGATAAACACTGTCATATTCATCTTCCAAAAGACAGGATGCTTCGAGAATATCTGCCAGGTCGGCAGCGCTGTGAATTTCCCTCCGGATGATTGCAAGCTTATCTTCAATATAGCGGCATTGTCGGATTTCTTCGGCAATGTCTCGGAATATGTCATCTGCTAAACCCGGTCCGTCTTCAAAAATGATCGCAGGGCGCTCCGGTTGCGCTTTTAAAGTAATAAAGACTGCTTCCAACCGCCCATTGTTCAAAGCATTTTTGAGTCTGACAGCAAAAGAAACCGTACTTTCTTGAAGCAGTTGAATCTGACTCCTGTCATTAAACGCGAGCTCATCGCTGACTTGGGTCAAAGCATTCTCCAGGATAACATCAAATTCCTGGTCGGGGAGCTTTGATAATTTCTGCTGAAGGTATTCCCGATCCTGTTGACTGATATTCAATTGACGCGCAGGCTTGCCGGCCAGTACTGAGCCAAGTGATTGGGCTAATACCAGCTCAAAAATATTCAGCAGCAAGTCCTCGGAATGATCGTGATACCCATGCAGCAAACATTGGATGTCTTCGCCGGGGAAATTCAGGCAGAAAGTATCCTCGCGGTATAATTGCTGCAAGTAATGATGAATATAGACAATCCCCGTTGAATCCATCTGATCATTGCTAAGCGGGTAATCGATTGAACCGGGTGTTTCGTGCGCGGCGAATTCCGGATCGTAAGCTGTAAAAAATGCCGGAATGCCATTTTCGAGCGTATCGCTATAGGCCTGGTTAGCAAAGGTCAAACCGTCATAATTAATTACAGACAGAAGTGTTTTGGCTTCACTGATGCGAAGATTAATAATGTTTCTGCCTTCCTGAAACAGATCATTGATTTGGTCTTGTTTGAGACAATCCAGACAGAGACTGGGATTAGAAAGGCTCTTCAGATAGATACCGATCGTATACAGGATGGACAGCATGATACTTTGCGCTGTTTCCGACTTTACGGAGCAGCTGTCGCCATGTGTAAACCGTTTCAGTTGTTTTGTCAGGAGTTTAACGATTTGTGTTTGCATATGCTGAAGTTCAACGTCAGTCAGCAGGCCATGCTGAAAAGCCTGTTCCAAAAGTGACTGAAGAACAGCGCTTTCAGGAAGAGACATATTCAATACCGCGTGTTTTCTGAGTATATTCACCATACGTCCACCTCCTCATTGTCCGGATCATCTTCGTTGGGGTGTACATTCCAATAATCCGTCAGGCCATAGCGGATATTACGGGCAAGCGTTTCCAGTTCGCGGTTTTGCAGCAGCTCAAGCGAGCCCTGACAGTTCCCGTCAAAATAAACCTTCATCAGTCCGATCAACTCGTCGTCGCTTATTTCATCAAGCGTCTCATTCTTAAAATAATAAAATGTCTCGATCAGGTCATTTAGGGCAGCAGCATAATTATGACAGGAGAGAAAAGGGGAATCACAAAAGCGGAGAATGAGCTTATTAATCATGCCGCCTGCAAATTCAACCCGTCCGAAGCTGCGAAGAGAATGAGCCCGTGTTTCTACAAGCTCTAAGGCTTCTGATGCTGAAAGCTGTAAACCAAAGCGGGCCGTCTGGTCGTTGCATTCCAGGATCTCATGCACGGCCATCTTGTTGATCATGGCAGGAGGGAGCAGCATAAATGGTTCCATTTCCGACATCCTTTCACTGTTGCATTGATTTGATTAGAGGATGATGCAAGAGGATATTGACAATCAGAAAGATATGTGATATAGTAATGTAGAGAAATTATAATCTAAATAAAATCTAATTAAACTTAAATATACCATTGATCCCTTGAGGAGTCAATGGTTTTTATGAGGAAAAAATGGCTAGAAAAACGTTTAATGAAAAGCTGCATCAGGCAAAAAACTTGCCCAGAATAGAATTTATCGACTATGACGAGAAGATGGCCAAGCGGTTTGGTGCTGGAAATATGTTGATTGCCGCTCCGCTGGAGTATGATGAAGTCATGAAAAGGATACCTCCGGGCAAACTGATTACTTCCGATGAAATCAGAGCTTATCTGGCCAAAAAACATTATGCTGATTTTACCTGTCAGCTGACGGCAGGAATTTTTATTAATATCGCCGCCAACGCTTCGCAAGAAAGACAGGATGCCGGTAATCCAGATATTACCCCGTACTGGCGGACGCTTAAGAAAGGCGGAGAATTGAATGATAAGTTTCCCGGTGGTCTGGATCATCAGAAGTTTTTGCTGGAGTCTGAGGGACATACGGTGATCCCTAAAGGGAAGAAGTATTTTGTTAAAGAATTTGAAAAATCTTTGTTCTTATTATAAAGGGGAAAATATAACGAAAAAAATGTTAAAGACATGGGCTTTCCCCGTGTCTTTAACAAGCATGATATTAAATTTTGTTACGCAATACCCTGCTTGAGTCGTCGTTTTTTCCACTGGGGTATAAGTATCCTGTCCACTCCCCAGTAGTAGGCAGCTGCGCCGGCCCAAAGCAGTAAAGCTTCCCAGAATAATAACATCGGATTGGTGCTGACAGCACCAGCCAGTAGATAACTCATGTTCAGAAAGACTGCCGCAAGTAAAGCGATGGTCGTGAAGCAACCGAGGATCAATCCCAAGCCAACCAGAAGTTCTCCCCAGGCAATCACATAACCAAACACTTTGGCATTCGGAAGAGCAATATTTTGAATAAATGATGCATACCACCAGGATACATCAGGATGTTGGCCACCGGTTTTGGTCAGAGCTCCTTGTAAAAAACCTGTAACGGCCGCTCCCGCATTCGGGCCTACCCAGGCTGCAGCACTTGCTCCAAAAGTTTTGCCGATACCGGCACTCAGCCACTCCCAGCCAATATATACGCGAATGACGGTCCACACAACTTGCATAAATCGCGATTCTCTCCAGCTCATATTAACCCTCCTTTAATTTTAGTATGGGATTACAAAATCTTTTTATACCGTTTCAATCTTGTAGATGTTCCCAAGTGATCAAAAATACAGAAAAATTGCAAATTAAAAGAAACAGGACGATATAAAATTTGAATGTACTTTTGTCCATTCAAATTTCACATAACTGTCACCATTATTTCACATAAATGACATAATCAATTGTTAACATATTACCTACATTTAATGAAAGGAGTGATAGAATTGGATACGGATAAAGGAAATAAAATTGTTAATGTATTGCTTTGTATTGATCTTCTGATCTTGGTGATTACTGCGTTAACAAATGAAATGATTCCCAAGGAAATCTTTGAAAGCGTCCATGTTATTCCAGGTTTCTTATTAGTTGTTTTAGTGCTATTTCATCTTAGACTTAATAGTAAAGGCTTAAAAAAAAACAATAAATCAAGTGATACATACCAAAATGATCTGAAATCAAAAAGATCATAACCTAAAAAAATAAAAATAAGGGAGTCGGATAATTCCGATTCCCTTATTTTTTTCTCCGGTTAAAAAAATCTATCCAAAAGTCTGTAAATGAAGGAAAGAAAGACTGGAATGCTTTGATGTGTAGGAATCCGATCTCAACAGAGTCATTATCCGTAGGAACAGAGATACCGGTTATTACAGTGCCAGTAAGTAATGATGTAGATACAGCGAAGTCCCGGGGGAGTAAGATCCTTCGGGGCTTTTTGCATCTAGAATATTAAATCTTGTGGCATTGTATGCACGGAAGCCATGATTAAAACTTAATTATCAGCTAAGAAGAATAAAAACATATTTGCTGCATTTCTAATTGATAGAAAAACAGAATAGATTACTCCCCATAGCCACAAAGAAACTACAATAAGGAAAATATATATATAAGCAGAAGTCAGAATTTTAGTAAAGAATAGTAAAACTATAGAATATAAGAGAAGCGTTAACTGTAGAACAATCGCCCAAGAAAAATAACAAATGAATTGGGTAAGTTCATTCCAGTTCTTACCTTCTATCGAAGCTTCCTTCATTTTAGTAATGATGGGAGATTGGGAACTTGACAAAATAGACACACTTGCGACGTTAAAACCTGCAAGGACTGAAAGAATAGTTAATATTGTTCCAAATAATGTCTCAAATAGGTTGGTTATATTATCGTAAGACAGATTAGCTAATCTTATAAAGAATAATACTAAACAGGTGATTGCCACAGAAAGTACAATATCAAATCTTTTCTCATGGGCTGTAGAGAGTTTCCAATATATTCGGAAGACTCTAATTGCTTCTTTATGGAATAATTTTGAAAACAATCTTAAAACCTTTTTCAAGATCTCCACCTTAACCTTACAGACTAAATAAGTGAACGGTTATTGATGATTTCTTTCATTTCTTCAAAAATGGAAACATCAGTTATTGATTTAAGATCATACTTTTCTTGAAATCCATCTAAGCTTATTATACTACGATATCCATTTTTTGTCCCTTCGGCTCTCGCTGAAACCAATAGTTTTCTATCTGAAATAAAAGGCTCTAAGAAAGTCTTAACAGCTCTCTTGGCTAAGCCTCCACTTTTCCCTCTTTTACCACTAAGACGTAGGGTAAGGTATTCAGCTTCGGTATCATCAATGCTTCTTTGTAAAGAATCGGTAGATTGTGATTGGCCATCAATTATATTCTTTACTCTTAAGCGAACCTGTAAGGAGGCTATCTTTGGCATTTTCTCGATATGCTCAATGAATCCTGAAGTAATTAGTTTTTCAAATGAAACCTCTCTAACTAAACTTGTTTTTTCGGAAAAGTACATCATAATACGGTTTGATCCAAATTCACAATGTGGAAAATGTTCTATCAAACAATAACCATCTTTTTTTCTTATAACAAAATGAACCTCCTGCTTAACGCCTTCAGTAGGAGTTTTCCACTTGGAGCGTTCTTTTAGCGTTTTTCTGTCCAAAAGATTTCTTGTTTCTCCGTAATAAGCGCCCTTAAATGACCCCCAAATAAATGACTTATCCTCCTTGAACTCATGTATATATAGAAACCATTTGTCATCGGTATTTTCATATATATTTGAAATTCCAATAGAATTTAGCACGTCAAAAAATTTTTGGGCATCCCAACAAATTTTCATTTTGTCGTCTTCGGGGTGAAAGTAAATTTGAATTTGATAGGCTTTAGCGGAATAATTGATCATCATTTTACCTCTTCTCCGTATTTTTACATTAAGTTCTATCCCACGCATACTTTATAATAAGTAGTTGCAGGATAATCCTTTTATATTCTACTATTAGTAAAAGGTCGAAGTAAGGTAAATTTAGTCGCATGGAAAATATTATTTCAATTTTATAAGGATAGAGCAATCTGGATATTAAGTATCTGATTTTTAACGCCTTACATGGCAAATATGAGGGTGGTATTTTTGGCTTATTTAGGCTGGTTTTTCAACTCCAGTGATTTCTTTCTTTTTTGTTCCGATTACAGCCAATATCCCAGCAATAAGAGCGAGGACCATAAAGATAGCAACAATAGTCCCTCCTAAAATTGCACCAGCCAAAGAACATATAATAAGCAATATACCAGGAATTTTACTTTTGGCTCCGATACATATTGCACCTAAGATAATAACTAAAAATGAAAAGATAACTCCGCCCCAACCAAGACCAACAACAGTTCCGGCTCCTTCGGCTTCGAATGCTGAAGCTGCTCCGCCAATAAGCAATGTGATACCCGCGGATATAACTCCAAAAACACCTGCTATTAAAGCAATGATTCCACCAGCTTTTTTCATGTATATTTCCCTCCAAAACATTATTTTTACTATATTTCTATCCAATATTGGAATATCCTGCAAGAAAACAAAATAATCCATCCTACACCAGGTAAGATGGATACTATTCTAAACCTTGGGTTAACCGATTATTTCCTAAGTAAATCAGGATTAAAGAATTCAGGAAAAACATCTTTAATATCTTCGCCAAGGGCCATTGATATTTGGCGGCATTCTTACAGGTAATATCTTCTCTTTTTCCTTTTTCAATAAGAGATATTTCCTGCTGAGATACACCAATAACAAGTCCGAGTTCAAGTTGAGACATATTCTTTTGCTCACGAAACATCTTAACATTATTCATGCTATAAATAGCGCTCGTATAAATTGCAAAAACAACATGAATATTCATGTAATATTCATGTTTCGACCTATTTTCCTTTACTTCGACTAGGACATATTGATATATTAAATACACGATTCTGAAAATTCACTATAAAAAATATAGGGGTATTTGGAGGTAAGGGATGAAGATTAAAATTTCGGTAATTACATACTCGAAGAATGTTTCCAGGTTAGTTTTTTCTGGTGATAAACAGGATCCAGAATTGCTTATCAGTGAAAATTACTTTAATGACGAATTGAGGTTAAAAAATCGTCTTGTAATCAACAAATAGAAAAGAGAATATATTATAAAATTGACCAGCATAATGTTTTAAATATATAGTCTAAAAGCTCCGGGAAATCCCCGGAGCTTTTTAAATCAAATGTTCCACTTTTGTTCCACTTTTTTATTTAAACTTAAATATTAAAACCCTCAAACCGTTGATATTACTTGGCAGGGGATGAAGGAGTTGAACCCTCACTGACGGTTTTGGAGACCGCTGTTCTACCATTAAACTAATCCCCTAGGTGTTTCCTACAGTTGACGACGAAAGCTATTATATCGGAATTACTTGATTGTGTCAACGATAACATTTCAGTTAACATTTCAGTCTGCATTTAAATTGATGGCAGATCATACATATAACAATCATTCAAATTATTTTGAAGGATTTTTGCCGTAAAAAACGAATAAAATAGTATAAAAGAAAACATTATAGCAAATCTTGGCGAGAGGATCGTTACGATTGAAAACTGACCTTCATATTCACACCAATCAGTCTGACGGAAGTCTCAAGGTTGAAGAGATTTTGCAAATTTCTTCTTTAAAAGGGATGGATATTGTCGCCATTACCGATCATGAGACAACATCCGGTGTCACCAAGGCGCAAAACATTGCGCGGGATTACGGAATTCGGATTATACCCGGACTTGAGTTGAATACCTATTACAAGAACCAGGAGATTCACCTGCTGGGCTATTACCGAGACATTAATAATGACTATCTTCATGAAAAGCTTCAGCAAATTCGTAAAGAGAGAACTGCTGTTACAAAATTAATGCTCGGAAAGTTAAAAGATTTGGGACTGGTGCTCGAATGGCAGGAGATTGAAAATACAGCAAGTTTTGAAGGCGTCATCAGCAAGTCTCATATTATTTACGCGATCTGGAATAAGACTGAATGTGATCAAAAACTCACTATTAATTGGGATAATCTTGCGTCCTGTCTCAGACCCGGCGGAACAGCCTATATACCCTATGAAGGCAACCCCTTTCCTGATGCAGTTGATCTGATTCTCGAAACAGGCGGGCTTCCTGTCCTGGCTCATCCGGGACTAATCGATCAGTCCCTAACTGAGGATCTTTTGAGTTACAAGCCGATTGGAATTGAAGTCTATTACGGTTACTGGGCTCAACGCGAAGAGAAGATTACCTATTTTGAAGAACTGTCACGAAAATACAGGACTCTCGCAACAGGTGGCAGCGACTATCATGGCTTTTTCAGTCAGGTCGAAATTGGAGAGGTCTCGGTTCCGGAAAAATGCGTGCTTAATCTTATGGAATATCTGCAGATCGACTGAGATCAATGATATCGATAAATGTTAGGAGTGGTAAACCTTGAGGCTGGTTGGAAGAATACTTATAAAAGCACTTTCGCTGCTGTATTTTTTTATGTTTCTGATTGGGATCCTGGGATATTTCGAGATCCAGGAGTTTTCGACCAACGTTTTTAGTTTCTTTAAAGAACTTCTCGGAAATTACGCGCTTGGTCTGCCGGTAATTTGTTTGATTTTTGCGGTTGTTTGTTGGCTTATGTCCGGAACAAAGCGTGAACAGGAATTTGACGATGATGACGATGATGATGATGATGATGAATATGATAACAGATATGATGAATATAAGCGGAAAAAGAATACAATGAAGGACCGGCCAGTTGACAAGGCCAGATCAACTGAACAAGCGAGATCAGATGAACTGTCGAAAAGGATCAGTACCGCCAGGTCCAGAGAAGTTCAGGCCAATCGGTTGGGGAATAAGGCAGCTTCTGAACCTGAGACAGGCATACCGGTAAGCTTGGCGCGCGAAAATGGCTTTTCATCCTATTTTGCCGAGCGATTGTTTGTGAATGACGAACCGGTTGCAACTAAGGATCACCTGGGACATTTGGGAGCAAATTTCTCTTCGTATTTTGGCGAAGGAAATAAAAGTTTCTATATTTCAGAAAATACGGTCAGTATGAATGGATTTAAAGACTATTTCAAAGAGAGTAAGAAAGATGTCAGGAAAAACAATACATTTCCGCTGGAAAGCGCAGATAAAGAGAAAAAACAGGATACACTGTTTCAGAGAAACAACTATTTTCAGGAAAGGCAGCAAGTAGCTCCCGTAACGCAAGTGACGGCAGCGACTCCTGTGACTGAAGAAAAAATTCACGGAAATTTTTATAAGGCGTATGAATCAAAACCATCAGTAAATGTATCTGCAGATATCCCTGCGGAATACGACTACGACGACATCAAAACGAAAGCCTGGATACTGCCGAGGATCGAATTATTGCGGCGCAGGGAAAACAGTACCGCGGCGGCAGAACGCACAAACCCGGAGCTTCTGGAGGATGTCTTAAGCACATTCGGAGTGACCGCAAAAGTTACCAATATTACCGTCGGCCCGGTCATCACACGTTATGAGCTCTCACCTGCTCCAGGAACGAAAATCAGTAAAATTGTCAATCTGGCAGATGATATTGCTTTGGCCATGGCTTCGAGAGATATCCGAATTGAAGCACCGATCCCGGGCAAAGCGGCTGTAGGGATTGAAGTGCCGCGTCAAATGTCCAGGACCGTCTACTTTAGAGAAGTGATTGGATCTGAATCATTTATGGGTTCTGGCGGTAAGCTGAAAATAGCGCTTGGCAAAGATATTGCGGACCAGCCTGTTATTGGTGAGCTCGCAAAAATGCCGCATTTGCTTGTTGCCGGCGCTACCGGCTCCGGGAAAAGTATTTTTATCAATTGTCTTTTGAATTCGCTGCTGTTTTCCTATACACCGGATCAGATCAAACTGCTTTTGATCGACCCCAAAATGGTTGAACTTAACCAGTATAACGGCATCCCCCATCTGCTTTCACCGGTCGTTACCGATCCGAAGAAAGCATCCAAATACCTTAAATTCATTGTCAGGGAAATGGAAGACCGCTATGAACTGTTTGCCTCCAGTGGCGTTCGTGACATTGATCACTTCAATAGGAATATGGATAAGCCGTTACCTTACATTGTCGTCGTGATTGACGAGCTGGCCGATCTTATGATGGTAGCTGCCAATGAAATCGAAGAGGCTATTTGCCGACTTGCTCAAATGGCGAGAGCGGCAGGGATTCATCTGGTCATCGCCACGCAGCGTCCGTCGGTGAATGTTATTACAGGACTTATTAAAGCGAATATCCCAAGCCGGATTTCTTTTGCCGTTTCCTCGCAAATTGATTCCAGAACGATCCTTGATGGGGGCGGTGCCGAGAAATTATTGGGCAAAGGGGACATGCTGTATTCCCCGATTGGCCTGAATAAACCCCAAAGAGTTCACGGCTGCTTTATCGACGAGCAAGAAACAAAAAATGTCATTGAACATTGGAAAAAACAGGGCAGATCGGCTTATGAGCTCGATGAAAATCTGCTTGAAGAAACCACAACCCCTGAAAAGCCAGATGAAGATCTTGACGAGCGTTTTGCTGAAGCCGGCGAGCTGGTGATTACATCCGGGATTGCTTCGGTATCTTATCTGCAAAGGCGTCTGAGAGTTGGGTATTCCCGGGCAGCCCGCCTGGTGGATATGCTGGAGGACGCCGGCGTCGTTGCCCGCAGTGAGGGCAATAAACCACGGGAGATCCTGATGTCCCTCGAAGATTTTCAAGGTTATTTTTCTTAAGATAACTATTTTCGCCTAATACAACAAACGCTGTAAATTTAAAAAAAGGCCAAAGCTTAGCTCAGCAAGGGGGTGTATCGAAACTTTAGTTTCGATACACCCCTGTCTCTGTTATAAGATGTAATTATTCCTACTTATTTCTCAAAATATTGCGGACTTGCACAAAATACACAAGCGAACTTTTAGTGACAGCAGCGTTCAATAAACAGAAAGCCTAAGCGTTAAGACATTCCAACGGTTGACGGCCATGGATGGCCCAATGTCGTGGTACCATGGATGGCGAAGAGCGGCGATTTGCCCCAGCAGGCTGCAAATTACGAATTATGCCCGCAGAAATGGACATAATGAGTAAAGAAAAAAATATGTTGGGGTTGAAATATGAAGATCTCGGAACTTGCTCAATTCCATAACTGGCTGGGGCTTACCCCTAAAGGTCGGAGCCTGCTGCCGGTTATTAAAAGACAAAGTGCCTATATCCGTGAAGCTTATTCTCCAATCAATGAATATTACTATGAAACGGAAGACGTCATTCCCGCAGCAGAATGGTACCTGGACAACTACTACATTATCAGCGAATTAATCACAGGACTGACCAAGGATATCTCCAAAGAATATGAAAGCAAGCTGCAGTATTTAAAAGGAGGGGATAACGCCGGTTACCCCAGAATTTATCTGATTATAGCTGAATTTTTAAAACAGTGCGAACATGAATTGAATTTTGATCAGTTAAAGGCGTTTATTGCCGGGTATCAAGAAGAGGCGCCGCTTTCATCTGCTGAGATATGGGCTGTTCCAATGATGCTAAAAGTACTGCTGCTGGAAAAAGTCTACTATCAGGTTGAGCGTATTCTTTATATCCAGGCCGAAAGAAGAAAAGCTGATGATTGGTTAAAGACTGTATTTGAGGGATACACGGACGCTGAAATGCCTGCGTCTGAGATGCCTCCTGCATCGGGGCAGGATCCGGAAGACGTGCTCACGGCAATTTTTATGGAAAGAATCGCCAGAAAGCTTAAGGAACATGGCCTAGAAGCTAAAATACTATACAACTGGCTTGATAATGCGGCCAGCAGACAAAATACAACGGTGGAGAAGGCCGTAAATTCAGAACATCATTTTCTGACAGCCCAGGGAGCGGCCATGGGCAAACTTGTCACGGATATTAAACAGATTAACGCTGAGAACTGGTCTGCTTTTTTCGAAAATGTCAGTCTGGTACAGCAAACCCTTCAAAAGGATCCGGCCAAAATATTTGACAAGATGGATTTTGACTCCCGGGACAAATACAGGCATGAAATAGAAGGTCTGGCAGGAAAATATAAAGTTACAGAAATTATTGTGGCCAGAACATTGGAAAAATTAGCTGCCCAGAACCAGTCTGCGCCTTTTAACCACGTTGGTTATTACCTGTTTGGTTCCGGCAAGGTGCGCCTGGAAAAGGAGCTGGCCGACAGTTGGGGCAGGGTAAAAAAGTCCTTTCATGGCATATACTGTTATCTGAAATTAAAACCTGCCTTGTCCTACCTTGGGTTAATATTTCTGGCGACACTGATACCTTTTCTTATTTTTCTCGATCTGACAAAAAACAATTCTGGCAATGTATTATCAGGCAGTATGCTTCTGGGCCTGATTGGAGCGCTGATCCTGATCAATGGCATGGCTGTCTGTCTGATTAATCGTCTGTTCTGCAGGATGCTGTCTCCGAACTTTCTGCCGAAATTGTACCTGGATAACGGGATACCGGAACAATACAAAACAATTGTTGTGATCCCGGCAATTTTCAATCATCCGTCCAAAGTCCGGCAGCAAATGAAACAACTGGAGACACACTATTTAAGCAACCGGGATCAGAACCTGTGTTTTGCCGTTCTCGGTGATTTTGCAGATGCCCCTGCGGCCAAACAGACCGGGGATGATGAAATCATTCAGGCAGGTGTCAAAGCGGCGGCAAGACTGAATGACAAATATGGGGAGGAGCGTTTTTTCTATTTTCACAGAGAAAGAAAATGGAACGAAAAAGATAAGCTTTGGATGGGATGGGAAAGAAAAAGGGGAAAGCTGATTGAATTCAACCGGCTGCTTCTGAATGAAGGAGAGACGAGTTACTTTATCCGGACAGGAAAACTGGAAGCCATGCAAGGAATCCGATATGTTATCACACTGGATGCCGATACAATATTGCCCAGAGATTCTGCACGCAAGCTGATTGGTACAATTGCGCATCCGATGAATGAAGCAAGACTGGCTGACAACGGCAAAAGTATCGCCTATGGCTATGGTATTATTCAGCCGCGGATCGGTCTTACGGCGGCAAGCGCGTTTGCTTCGCCTTTTGCCAGGGTGTTCACCGGAACAGCAGGCATTGATCCCTATACCTGTGCGATTTCAGATATCTATCAGGATCTCTTTGGCGAAGGAATATTCACAGGCAAAGGCATTTATGATCTGAAAGTATTTCACGCCGTGACCCAAAATGCCTTTCCGGATAATAGGATCCTGAGTCACGACTTAATTGAAGGTCTCTATGCGCGTACAGCCTTAGCGACGGATATTGAGTTTTTTGACGGATATCCGACCAAATTCCTGTCGCATACCAAAAGGGCGCATCGTTGGATAAGGGGAGACTGGCAAATTGCGCGTTATATGTTTCAGCAGGACTTTTCCGCTGTATCCCGCTGGAAGATTTTTGACAATCTCAGACGGAGCCTGGAAACGCCTTTTCAGATAATTATTCTTTTTTTAGCCGTTACCGCGTTGCATCAGTTCTTCAGCCAGCTGGCGATTTTAGTCCTGTTGAGTTTAAGTTTACCGCTGCTTCTGAACATTGGCGGACGCCTCATCGACCGCAGTATAACCTTCAGGATCTTTAAGTTTGAGCTAAAACTAGGAATCAGCCAGATCCTGTTCAGCATCGCGGTGCTGCCGTATCAAGCGTATAATCAACTGGATGCCGTATTTAGGAGTCTTGGGAGACAAATCATCACCAAACGCAAGTTACTCGAATGGGAGACGGCTGCAGATTCTGAAACGTATCTTCAGTTAGACCCCTGGACTTTTTATCATAGAATGGTGCGCGGCATCGTGATGAGCCTTTTCTTTCTATTTGGTTATTTTTATGTGAGCTTGCTTACCGGGATAATCCTAACAATCTTGTTGATCAGCTGGCTGGTGTCGCCATGGCTTGCCTACCGAATGAGTCTGCCCTATACCGATTCTATCACAAAGATTTCTTCCGAAGACCGCCGGGTGCTTCGTATGTTCTCTCGGCAGGTCTGGGCTTATTTTGATCTTTTTGTCAATACGGAAAACAATTATCTGCCTCCGGATAATATCCAGATGGAACCGCATAAAGGAGAGGCCTGCAGGACATCACCTACCAACATCGGGCTGGCGCTGTTGGCTAATCTTACAGCCGGAGATCTCGGCTATGTAAGCACGGAAAGAATGCTGAGCCGGATCAGGAATACGCTCCGGACGATCCAAGGAATGCCAAAATGGAATGGGCATATCTATAACTGGTACGATACGCAGACGCTGGAACCGCTTCACCCGATCTATATTTCAACGGTTGACAGCGGAAACATGGCAGGCTATATGATCGCGCTAAAAAACGGCCTGGCCGAAATTTCAGGGAAACCACTGATCGCGCAAAACATGCTGCAGGGGTTCATGGATACTTATCTGCTGAGTCAGGAGAATGCCGGCACGGTTGATCCTGACGTCAGGGAATCTTTTGGCACAGAATTGAAAGCTATCATGGCAAGCGAGCGAGCTGAAAAAGTCGGAGCTTGCGCAGGAATAACAGACCTTCAAACTTGTTATGCATTTGTAGACAAATGGGCAAAACTGACGCGCAATCGTTTCAGGAATTCCGCAGATCAAAACGGAAATACGGCTGAGAAACCCGAAACAGACCTCAGGCTGATCACCAAAGATTTTTGGCCGGAGGCTCTGGCTCGGATGCTTCAAGACCAAAAAAATGCGCTGGAATATTTTTTCCCGTTCCTGACCCTGCCTAACCTGCCTGATTCTTTGCGAAAGCTCGGACAGTACCCGGTCAAATCTCTTATTCGGGAATATCTGGGCTTGCTGAACAATCCAGAAACTACCGGTAAGGAATTACAGCCTTATCTCTATCGCGGGCTTAAACGAGCTGTTTTAACTTTGCTCCGTGCTGGGAAGCTACAGAAAGATCTTCATCATTTAGTGTACAGAATGAACTTCAAGCCCTTGTTTGACGACCAGATCAAGCTGTTTACGATCGGCTACAATTTAACAGAGCGAAAACGGGATAAATCTTATTATGACTTGCTGGCCTCGGAAGCCCGGCAGACCAGTCTGTTGGCAATCGCCAAAGGGGATGTGCCTCAAAGCCACTGGTTTAAGATGGCCCGGCCGCTGACCAGAATAAACGGCAGGCGCTGTCTGGTATCCTGGAGTGGAACCATGTTTGAGTTTTTAATGCCTTCTATTCTGTTTAAGAACTATCGTGGAACGCTCCTTGATGAATCCTATCGCTCTGTGGTAAAGATTCAACAGGCGCATGCGGAAAAGGCCAAAATGCCGTGGGGGATATCCGAATCGGGATTTTTCTGTTTTGATATCCAGAATAATTACCAATATAAAGCTTTTGGCGTTCCGGGCTTAGGCCTGAAAAGAGGATTGTCCAAGGATATGGTCATATCCCCGTATTCGACTTTTATGGCGCTGCCGATTGATTTTAAAGCAAGTATGGAAAACCTCCATTTGATGAAAAATAAAGGTTATAACGGTGTATTCGGACTGTTTGAAGCGATTGACTATACCAAAAGCAGAGTTCCGTATAATGCGGAATCCAGCATCGTCAAGAGCTATATGTCTCACCATCAGGGGATGAGCCTGATTGCCTTAGGGAATGTTCTTGAAGCAAACAGGATGCAGGAGCGCTTCCACCGGGAACCGGTCATTAAATCGATTGAAATGCTGCTGCAGGAGCAGGTTCCGTTGAAAGAATATACGTTTAATCCGATCATCGAAGAAACCGGGGAAAAGGAAGTCCGCGCTATTTCCTGCAAACTCGGAGAGAAACCTGTGGTCTACCTGAGTCCGAATACCCGGGTTCCGCGCTGCAGTTTCATTTCGAACCGGGAATATGCCGTCATGCTTA
Organism: Dehalobacter sp. TBBPA1; assembly: GCF_040931655.1. NCBI lineage: Bacteria > Bacillati > Bacillota > Clostridia > Eubacteriales > Desulfitobacteriaceae > Dehalobacter > Dehalobacter sp. TBBPA1. The sequence continues at coordinate 1,396,755 of NZ_CP162385.1, forward strand.
CGCTTTCCGGTACAGGCTACAGTCAATATAATCATCTTTTTCTGACCCGCTGGCGCAAAGATCCCGCCATGGACAGGTACGGAACATTTTTCTATGTCCAAAATCTTAATTCGGGAAATCTTTGGTCGGCTACAGCCAAACCGGTACAGACGCAGCCTGAGGAATACAAGGTAACCTGTTTCCCGAATACGGTCAAGTATATTCGCAAAGACGGAAATATCATCACGCAGACAGATGTATTCGTCGCCCCTGAGGATCCTGTAGAGATCAGGAAAATCACGCTGACCAATCAAAGCAGTTATTCCAGGGATCTCCAGCTGACAAGTTATGTGGAAGTTGCTTTGGATGAAATCTCGGCGGATATGGCTCATCCCGCCTTCAGCAAGCTGTTCATCCAGACAAAGTATGAAAATAATACCCTTGTCGCTTTTCGGCGGCCGCGGCATTTGCACAACGCTGAACATTATATGATGCATACCTTGTTCAGTGAAGGAAATATGTTTGGGGAAACCGAGTATGAGACAGACAGAGTCAAATTTATTGGACGCGGACGAACGTTGGCCGACCCTAGGGTCATGGATATTAACCAGCCTTTGTCCAATTCGGTAGGAGCGGTTCTTGATCCAATCTTAAGTCTGCGGGCCAGGGTGAGAATTGATCCGGGAAGAACGGTATCTGTCTATTTCCTGACCGGATACGGCAATAAGCTGGAATCTGTCCTTCAGCTTGCCCAGAAATACCGCAGTGGCTATGTGATCACGCAAGCCAAGGAATTGGCATGGTCGCAAAATCTGATGGAATTAACGAACCTTCAACTGTCTTTTGGAGAAGCCAATATGATTTCCAGTCTGGCCGGGCAGGTCATCTATGGCTGCCCAATCCAGAAAAGCCCCGCAGCATCTAATCAGCTTGGACAAACCTCTCTCTGGTCTCATGGCATATCAGGAGACCTGCCGGTTGTCATGCTGAAGATTCAGGACAGCAGCCAGCTAAAGCTGGTGGATCAAATCCTGACCATTCATGAATATTGGAAAATCAAAGGCCTCTACATCGACTTGGTTATTTTCAATGAGGACGAAACGGGATACTTCCAGGCGATCCAGGAAGTTATTATGGAAAAAATCAGCATCAGCCATGTTCGGAAACTTGTCAATAAACCCGGAGGCGTATTTCTTCTGAAAAAAGATCAGCTTTCCGCGGAGGATGGCGTTTTGCTTCATACCGTCGCAAGTGTCATATTTTCCGGCGAAAACGGATCTTTAAACCACCAGATCATGAAGTGTCTGCGAGCTGGTGAAAAGATCATAGACGAGCCGGCTGCCAGTGAACAAACTTCTGGCGAAAGAATCACAATAGAACAAATCACAGGCAACCGTATTACCAACGGGCGGTTAGAAAAAGACAGCCTGCTTGTACAGAATGTAAGTAAAACGCACCGCACTGTCTTGGAGAGTAAAAAGACAGAAGGCCTTAAGTTCTTTAACGGCTATGGCGGATTTACGGACAACGGAAAAGAATATGTAATCATCAATGAGGAAAATCAGCCAACCCCGTTGCCCTGGGTCAATGTTATCGCGAATGAAAAATTTGGGACAATCATTTCTGAAGCAGGGGCGAGCTATACCTGGTCCCAAAACAGCAGGGAGTATAAACTATCCCCGTGGTCAAACGATCCGCTGCTCGATGTCAGCGGGGAGGCTGTCTTTATCAAGGATGAAGATTCCCAAGACTACTGGTCACCTCTGCCGCAGCCAGTCAGGGACAGTCAGCCTTATCTTATCAGGCATGGTCAGGGGTACACGGTCTTTGAACATTCCAGCTTCGGAATTAACCAGGAGACGAGGGTCTTTATCCCGCTAGGACAGAATCTGAAAATTACAGCGTTGAGGCTGACCAATAAAAATACGCTGCCGAAACGTCTCTCACTCTATTATTATTTGGAATGGGTGCTGGGGGTAAACAGGGAACAAAACATGCCTTATTTGCTCACCGAGCTGCACGATAAAACCATCTTCTGCCAGAATGTCTACCAGGAAGAGTTTGCCGGAAGAGCAGCCTTTATTACCGGTTTCGGTGCGGATTATCTATCGTCAACATCAGACCGTATTGAATTTCTTGGTGTAGGCGGCAGCCTGACAAAACCGAAAGGGATATTGTCTTGTCTTTCAGGCAAGATGGGTACGAATATTGACCCTTGTGCAGTCCTGCAACTTCAAGTAACCTTGGATCCCGGAGAAGAAAAAACGGTCTATTTTCTGCTTGGGGATGAACAAAATAGAGAAAAGGCACTTTCCCTGGTTCAAGCTTTTCGCAGTCCGGACAGAATCGAAGAGGCATTTCAGGATGTGAGCCACTATTGGGATGATGTTTTGTCACGTATTCAGATCTCAACTCCGGAGCCGTCCTTTGATCTACTGGTAAACCGTTGGCTGCTCTATCAGACCATTGTCTGCAGGATTTGGGCCAGATCAGGATTCTATCAAACAGGCGGGGCTTACGGCTATAGGGATCAGCTTCAGGATGTTATGCCCCTGGCCGTCATCAAACCGGAAATAACCCGCAAGCAGATTATCCTGCACAGCTCCAGACAGTTTCCGGAGGGAGATGTACAGCACTGGTGGCATTCGGAGACCGGCAAAGGAATCAGGACAAAATTCTCAGATGACCTATTGTGGCTGCCTTACGTAACAGCAGACTATCTGGAACATACCGAAGATTTCAGTATTTTAGAAGAGAAAACAAGCTTTCTAAAACTTGAAGCACTTGGGGAAAACGAAGACGAACGTTATGCCGTTCCAGAGACCTCAGAGCAGGGTGGTTCAGTATATGAACACTGTGTACGGGCGATAGACCGCAGCCTGCGATTTGGCGGGCACGGTTTGCCTCTGATCGGGACCGGGGACTGGAATGACGGATTTAGCGCGATTGGCAGGGAAGGAAATGGAGAAAGTGTCTGGCTTGGCTGGTTTATCCTGGCAGTTCTTAAAAGGTTCATCCCGATTTGTGCCAGAAAGGATGATAACGAAAGAGTTGAAAAATATACCGGAATCCTCGATGAGCTGCAGGTAAATATGGAGAAACATGGCTGGGACGGCTCCTGGTACAGGCGCGCTTATTATGATGACGGGTCTCCGGTAGGTTCAATCACAAACTCCGAGTGTCAAATTGATGCGATTGCCCAGTCCTGGTCTATACTGTCCGGCAGTGCCTTAAAGAGCAGAGCAGCAGATGCCATGCTGGCGGTAGAAAGATATCTCTGGGATAAGGAGGCCGCCTTGTTAAAACTATTGACACCACCGTTTGATAAAACAGATAAAAACCCCGGGTATATTAAAGCCTATATTCCCGGAGTCAGAGAGAATGGCGGACAATATACACATGCGGCTGCCTGGGCAATTTTGGCGTTCAGTAAACTTGGTAGCAGGGATAAGGCGATGGAGCTGTTTCAAATGCTGAATCCCGTCAACCATGCCCGTACCGGTATTGAAGTCAGTCAATATAAGGCAGAGCCCTATGTAATTGCTGCCGATGTCTATGCGGTTCAGCCGAATGTCGGAAGAGGCGGATGGACTTGGTACACCGGCGCTGCCGGATGGATGTATCAGGCGGCACTGGAGGGTATTCTCGGGTTGCAGATTGCAGGGGATAAACTGTCGTTAACCCCGTGTGTCCCCTCTAACTGGGAGTCATACTCCCTGACCTACCGGCATAAAAATTCAACGTATCAGATTACAGTAAACTGCCGGCAGCCGGCAGGTGCCGAAACTGGTGAAAGTATGACGTTTACCAAAATTAAAGTCGATGATAAAGTCCAGGATCATTTTCCAATTGCGTTAAGCGACGACGGCAAAAACCATGTCATTGAGATTTCCCTGTAAATCGTCAAGATTTTCTGTTAAAAGAAAAAGTAAGCAGGATTTTAGCAATTTATATGGAAAATAATTTATATGGAAAACAATTGGTAATAGATAAGCAGGGAAGAGAGGAGATAACATGGGGAAAGCTCACGAAATCGAATATAAGATCTACGGGGATGACATGCAGTTTGTTGAGATTGAATTGGACCCGGCTGAAAGTGTGATTGCGGAAGCAGGAGCCTTAATGTTTATGGAACCGGGCATTCAGATGGAAACCATCTTCGGGGACGGATCCGGACAGGGAGAAAATAGGGGACTTACCGGGAAGCTATTTGGAGCAGGGAAAAGGCTGCTAACAGGAGAAAGCCTTTTTATGACCCTATTTACCAACAGTGGGGCAGGCAAAGCGCATGCTTCTTTTGCGGCCCCTTATCCCGGGAAAATCATCCCGGTTGATCTAACTGCGTATAACGGTAAAGTAATCTGCCAAAAGGATGCCTTTTTATGTGCCGCAAAAGGGGTAGCGATCGGCATCGAATTCAACAAAAGACTCGGAACCGGATTCTTTGGCGGTGAAGGATTTATCATGCAGAAACTCGAGGGAGATGGCCTGGCTTTCCTGCATGCCGGCGGAACAATTGTCGAGAAGGAACTTCGGCCGGGAGAAACCCTCAGGGTCGATACCGGCTGTCTCGTCGGAATGACCGGCAGCGTTTGCTATGATATTCAATTTGTCGGAGGCATCAAAACTGCTTTCTTTGGCGGGGAAGGACTATTCTTTGCAACGGTTTCCGGTCCCGGCAAAGTTTGGCTGCAGTCTCTGCCGTTCAGCCGTCTCGCGGACAGAATCATTGCTTCTGCGCCGAGGCTTGGCGGGGCCCAGAAAGGCGAGGGGAGTATCCTTGGAGGACTTGGGAACCTTCTGGATGGAGACAGATAAAAGAAAAATTATTTTATGGAATCAAACGGATTTTCAATAGAAAAACAGCTCGTATTCCTTTGAAAGAATGCGGGCTGTTTCATCCTTACACAATGACATTAAGATCCCTAAATATCTAAAATATACCGAGTTAAATATTCGATCACAATTATTTGTTCAGATTGCTGATATCGATAAACGGAACAGCTCCGCTGCCTGTCACGGTCGGAAGTTTGCCGTCCCATTTCTTGATCGCTTCAAGCTGAGCTTCAATTTTACGCAGTTCTACCAGTTCAGGGGTAATGACATCCTTCTGCAGCTTCAGGGCTTCTGCTTCAGCCTTGGCCTGTTCAATCTGCTGTTGGGCTTCAACTTGGATTCTCTGAAGATCAAGATTTGCTTTTAAGGCTTGCTGTTCAGCAATCTGCTTTTCCTCAATAGCCTGATTGAATTGGTCGCTGAAGTCAAATTCGGTGATATTGATGTCATCCAGTTCCATATAATAGACTACAAGCTTCTTACCAAGCGTCTCTTTGACTTTGGCGCTGACTTCCGAACGTTTAGAGATCAGCTCTTCAGCGGTATACTGAGCGGTCACAGCCTTGAGCGATTCACTAACGGCCGGGTCGACAACTTTTTCTTTGTATTCCAGGCCGACATCCTGGAAGAGCTTGTTGACATTTCCCGGATTAAGCCGGTAATTTACAGCGATCGTTGTATTTACGACCTGAAGGTCCTTGGAAGAGGTAGTTTGGTCAGATTGGTCTTTCTGAAGCCGGACTTCGACTGGAATAACATCCTGGATAAATGGTACAATGATGTGGAACCCTTCGTCTAAAACGTACGGCATAACTTTACCAAGCTGGACGATAACGCCCCGGTGGCCAGGTTCAACGATTATGTAGCCTTTGAAGCCGATCATGGCAGCAATGAGCGCAATAATTATTACAATCGGAATAATTTTTATCCAGAATCCTCTTCTGGGTTTGGCCGGAGTGATGTTTTCTTCCATAGAATTCTCCTCTTTCTGGTTTTGTCTGGAAATTAATTTTATCTTATCATATCATAAGAAGGGAGTGAAGGCCAGAATATGCAGGGTATTATTTCTTCACATGTTTTAAAGTTAGAGATCATTGTATTACCCGAATTATGAATACATAATACATTTTTACTGGGCATTTACTATTATCTTTTTTTTGTATTAAATAATTGATGTACCCATTTCATTAGAAGGGCTGTGAGATTTTGCCTAAGAAGAAAAAACTGCCGCCTGTTTTGGCGTTAATCAGAGATAATATTGTTGAATATCAGAACCCGCTGGCTCTGAAGCCAAAGGAGATAGCTTCCTGGGTAAAAGATTTAAAGCTGCCCCAAAAAGGTGAGATCCTGTTTTACACAGGCAGTGAATATCAGCTTTTGCCGTATATTGATTCACTTGTCAAGACACTGATCTATGTCGATTCGTCCAGCAACCTCTTCTCCTGGCTGATGGGAGCAAGAAAGATTGTGAATAAGACAGGTATTAATGCGGAGAAGATCTATGCTTCTGTCTTGGCCAAAGACAAAGAAAGATTTTATTCTGTAAATTATAAAGCTGCAATCATTTTGCAAAAGCTTGGTTATGATCTTTGTTATGACCCTCGGGCAGATATGTATACCGGTGCTTTGCTGGATGAACTTGGTTTTTGGCAAGAATTAAAATCCTATGCTGCAGTCTTGGCTGAACGCATCAGAAAGACCGAAGCAAAAGTCGTCGTCTGTACTTCGCCGCATGCAGCGGAAATGTTCAAGCTTATTTATCCCAAACTGGTTGACTTTCCGGATATTCAGGTGAAGACTTTTATCGAATTGGTCTGGGAAAAAAGGCATTTGCTTCCTGCTGTTGATGAAAAGGATCCGGTGGTTATCCATGATTCCTGCCGGATGGCCAGGGAACTTGGCATATCCCAGGAGATCAGAGATGTTCTGGATGCAGTCGGTGTAAAATATATTGAGCCGCTGCGCTGCAGAGAGTGGACAACCTGCTGCGGAGGCCCAAGTAAAATGCTGTTTCCCGAGATATCCAAAACAATTTCTAAACGCAGAGTCGTTGAATTGGCGGATACTGGAGCAAAGCGGGCTTTGATATCCTGCCCGTACTGCTTATCTTCACTGGAAAGCGGTGTCGATAAGAATCATCCGATGATCATGGATGATATGGTTGAATTCTTATTTAGGGGGTTTAAGGATTAATGACTGACTTGAATAAAGAAATTGGCGCCTACACCAAGAATTTGAATAAAGCAAGTAAAGATCCTAATATTAACCGGGCGATAACCAGAGCTGTAAAATCCTACAGGGAGACGGTATCTTCAACCATGGATCGCTATCCGCATACGGAAAAGCTTGCCGAGGAAGTCCGGGAAATTAAAGCATATTCGATGCAGCATAACAAAGAGCTTATGGAGCAGGCCATGGAAGCAATTGAAAGAAATCATGGCAAGGCTTTCTTTGCCAAAGACAAGGACGAAGTTTTCCGTATTCTCGATGAGATTGTCGGTACAGGCAAGGTGATCGTGAAAGGCAAGAGTATGCTGGGCGAAGAGCTTAAACTTAGACACGGGCTGGAGAAAGCCGGAAACGAGGTTTGGGAAACCGATCTTGGGGAATTCATTCTTCAGCTGAAGGATGACCGCCCGATGCACATTCTGTCTCCGGCAATCCACGTACCCAGAGAACAGGTTGCAGAGATCTTTTCCGATTTCTTCAAAAAAGAAGTGCCTCCCGATATTGCTCAGGAAGTTGGGGTCGTACGGGAATTCTTAAGAGAGAAATATTTCACTGCTGATATTGGAATCAGCGGTGCCAATGTGGTTGCTTCCGATACCGGTCAGGTTGTCATTATTGAAAATGAAGGAAATGTCCGGCTTTGTACGGGTGCGCCGCCGGTACATATTGTCATTGTGGGCATCGAAAAACTTGTACCGTCTTTCCTTGAGGCTATGATGACAGCTGAGGTAACGTGGAGATACGCCCAGTACGGAGCACCGAGCTATGTCAATATTATCAGCGGCCCGAGCAAGACCGGGGATATCGAGAAGGTTACGACTTACGGCGCTCATGGACCGAAAGAATTTTATGTTATTTTTGTTGATAACGGCCGGAGCAAAATGATGGCGGAGGAACATTTCAGCCAAGCTTCGCACTGCCTGCGCTGCGGTGGCTGCATGTATGAGTGCCCGGTATTCCAGGTCACAGCAGGGCATTATGGCAAGACATACTTAAGCGGCATAGGATCCGTCTGGACGGCCTTCGTTGAAGGCGGAGCCGATGCTGCTGCTCCGATGCTGTACACCTGTTTGCGCTGCGGACGTTGTGTGGAGCGCTGCCCGATGCAGATCGACGTACCGAGCATGGTCGGGGAACTGCGAAGCAAGGTTGTATCATCGGAAGAGTAATGGACAGATTGTTTTTGAATGTAAATACGATTACGAGCGTATTGTAAAAATTAGAATATGGAATAGTTTAAGAGTAAGGCTTAGATAAACCTTACTCTTTTATAGTGGGGATTTATCGCACAATCCAGCGAAATCGGAACTTTGGTAAGCAGTAAAAATTTCCTTGAGTTATATAAAGTAGCTCGCTTATTCGGATAGCGCAGGATTGGCAGAAGTAAACCAAATTCTTTCCTCGATTAATTTTGGACAATAGAGATTCATACAGAGCTACGGAAGACGTATTTTGGAAAATAATATGCTATAATACAAAAAAATTATTCTTTTAAATTATAGGTTAATTTTATCATAACTGGAGAATAAAAAATGGTAAAAGAATCGCATAGAGACAAGACAGAAAAAGTGAAGACTGGGGAAAATAATAAAAATCTTTCGCTCAAAGACAGATTATTTACGATCGTATTCGAGAACGATACCCATGCGGGGAGGTCTTTTGATATTGCGCTGCTCTGGCTGATCCTGCTGAGTATTCTCGTTGTCTGTTTGGAGTCGCTGCCCAATTTGAATCAGGATTACCGCACAATTCTCTCTGGTACGGAATGGGTGATCACGCTTCTCTTTACAATTGAATATATCATCAGAATCTGGGTCGTAAGAAATAAACTAAGATATCTGAAAAGCTTCTTTGGCGTGATCGATTTACTGGCAATCTTGCCAACGTATCTGAGTATCTTTATTGCCGGTAGCCAGTTTGCTTTGATTTTTAGGGTCTTTCGTCTGCTGAGGATCTTTCGGATCTTAAAGCTCGGCCGGTACGTCGGTGAATCATATTCGCTGATCAATGCCCTAAAGGCCAGCCGCTATAAAATTATTGTCTTTCTGCAGGCGGTCCTCGTTGTGGTTGTAATTGTTGGGACAATGATGTATTTAATCGAAGGGGAAACCAGCGGATTTGACAGTATTCCGGCCTCAATCTACTGGGCGATTGTGACCCTTACGACCGTCGGATTTGGCGACATTACACCGGTCACACCTTTGGGAAGGATTGTTGCCTCCATGCTGATGCTTCTTGGTTATGGCATAATTGCCGTACCTACTGGCATTGTCTCAGCAGAGCTAGCAAAAAACAGAAACATAAAAGCATCTACACGAACTTGTCCGAACTGCCGCCTAGTTATTCAGGACGAAGGGGACAACTACTGCAAAAATTGCGGCCTTCAACTAGAAAAAAAAGAAAACAATAAAGTATAAATGTATAGGATACTTTTTTGTTCAAGTTTTTAAACAATCTACCCTTAAAAATAGAGCAAATGAAGCAAAATCTGTCAAAGTTCACGTTCTTAGACGACTTTGGTCCTCCAGTTCTCACAGTAGAAGAATAATAGACATGCCAAACTCTATGAAGGCATTAACTCTATAAAAGCTAGAAGGCGATCTCAAAACAATCACAAAATATGGTTATGACAATAACGGCAATAATACCAGCAAACTAACAGAACAGATAAGGAAAATCGACCCGGTTAACCCGCCAACGCCGCATTTCGGGATGTTCATACCCGGACAAGAGAAAGACGGCGCGACGCAATATGCCGAAGATCTCGTCGGCTTTGCCCAGTACTTTGAGTACGATGTTTTCAACCAAATGATCAAGAGCAACACCGGCAATGCCATGGTTGAGTACACGTACTATGGCGATGGTCTGCGTGCCACCAAGACGACCAATGATCAGACAATCCGGTTCATCTATGAGGGTGACAAGGTTGTCCTTGAACTGGACGGCAAAGGAAACCAATTCGCCAGAAACGTTTATGGAACGAATCTGTTATCCCGGACAGTCGGCGGACAGACACTGAACTATATGTATAACGGTCACGGTGATGTGACATCCCTTCTTGACAATACAGGGACAATTCAGGCAACATATTAGTATGATGCATTTGGCAATATAACTTCGCAGACAGGGACAGTCGATAACCCGTTTACCTATGCCGGCTACTATTATGATAAAGAATCCGGCCTGTACTACCTGAATGACAGAATGTATGACCCTTCAATAGCAAGGTTAGAGTATTGGCTTACCGCCATAGCCATGATTTGAAAAGGCTTGAATTACAGGCAATTATCTTTTTCAAATCATCCCATGCCGAGCGGTAAGCCAATAGGCCCAAGGATTTTTCCTAATGTAAGGCTCTCTCACTAAACTTGTAAGCGATTGTCGTTACCGTCTGGGCCCGATGATTTGAAAAGAGGTAGTTTATTTGCTGCTTTATTTTCAAATCATCAATATCAGACGGTAACGACAAAAATTTTAAGAGAATGAGGAGAAACTTGTAAATTGCACATGTTCCTATTACAGTAGTATAATATAAGTAAAGAAAGTAAAGATGTAAAGAAAAATAGAAAGGCGGTTCTGTTATGGAAATATCAAGAATTAGCTCAAAAGGACAAGTCACGATTCCGAAGCCTATTCGGGAGCTATTAAAATTAAACGAAGGTGATAGAATCGCTTTCCTGGAAGACAACGGTAAAGTTGTAATTACCAAGGCAAGTCTAATTGCCTTACGTGAATTACAAGATGCCCTTAGTACAGAAGCACAAGAGAAAGGCATTACCGAACAAGACCTTCTTAATGAACTGGAAGTAGTCCGGGAGGAAATGTGGAATGAGCGGAAAAAATAATGCCTTACGCGTATTTGTTGATTCAAATATCCTGATATCTGCTGTCTTATCAGAATCATCAATTGCCAGTAAACTTTTAACTCTACTTATTGAACAACACTACTTGATTATTTGTAGTTACTCGATTACGGAAATTTCAGAAGTCATTGAACGCAAATTCCCAAAGATAATCCGTAAATGGGATAAATTTCTTACAACACTTGAATTCGAGATAGCTTATACTCCCTCAGATCTTTCCACGGTAACAGTTCCATATATACGAGATCCAAAAGATTTACCTATTTTAGTTTCTGCTATAGTAGCCCAGCCGGATATCGTAGTTACCGGTGATTTGGATTTTCACACGCCAGAAATTCAGGAGCTTTTTACCATAATGATGCCAATTGATTTCTTGAGGGCTTTCTCTGGTGAATTTAATCATTAATCACATCAACTTAAAACATAGTATATAAGATGCAAGGCTGGCTTTCTATATTAAGAAATATCAGCCTTTTGCTTTTTAACATTATTAGAATACTGGTTTTACATCTAGCCCAGTAATCCGAATAGTTATATTTGGTTAAGCTTCTATGTGGAGGGGGCGGGTCAGACTGCTGTAAAAGCAGGAGAGCATACTGTTTACACCTTGAGTTAAGACAATAGCTGTAGCATATCAGCCTGATTATTTTAAGATTCAGGTCACTTTAAACACTGCTAAGATTAAGCTTTTTAGTTACCCTCTAAATAGATTTGTCCCAAACTCGCCATCGGTGGCGATTTTGGGACAAACTGCCGATTTCTTTACTATCTTACCTGATGACATCAAAAATCTGTAATAATCTGCTTTTTTTCTTAATTCGCCAATATTCAGACGACCTTGGTCGTCCAGTTCTCACAATTCCAAACTTCCGTAACGACATCCTGGTAAAAGTCAGGTTCATGGCAAATGAGAAGCAGGCTGCCTTTATAGGCCTGAAGCGCCCGTTTCAGCTCCTGCTTGGCTTCGACATCGAGATGGTTGGTCGGCTCGTCGAGCAGCAGAAAATTCGTTTCTTTATTAATCAACTTGCAGAGCCGTACTTTGGCCTGCTCACCGCCACTCAAGACCAGGACTTTGCTTTCGATGTGCTTCGTCGTTAAACCGCACTTAGCCAGCGCTGCCCGCACTTCATACTGCGTATAGCCGGGGAAGTCCGACCAGAATTCTTCGATGCAAGTCTTATAATTGGCATCCTTGATTTCCTGTTCAAAGTAGCCGGGGAAGAGATAGTCCCCAAGTTCAGCTTGGCCTGAAAGGGAAGGGATTTCACTGAGGATGCTCTTTAAGAGCGTGGTTTTGCCGATTCCGTTGGCGCCGGTCAAAGCAACCTTCTGGCCGCGTTCCAGGGAAATGTTGATCGGACGGGAGAGCGGTTCGTTATAGCCGATCACCAGATCAGAGGTTTGAAACACGAGCTTGCCGGAAGTTCTGGCTTCTTTAAAGTTGAATACCGGTTTGGGTTTGTCCTTGGCCAGTTCAATCCGGTCCATTTTATCGAGCTTTTTCTGGCGGGACATCGCCATATTCCGAGTAGAGACTCTGGCTTTGTTGCGCGCGACAAAATCCTCCAGGTCGGAGATTTCCTGCTGCTGTTTTTTATAGGCCGCTTCAAGCTGTAATCTTTTCGTTTCGTAGGAATTCTGGAAATTCTGATAGTCTCCGACATAACGGTTCAGTTGCAGGTTGTCCATATGATAAATCAGATTGATGACGCTGTTTAAGAATTCCATGTCGTGTGAGATCAGGATAAAGGCATTTTCATAGGCCAGCAGGTAGCGTTTCAGCCATTCAATGTGCTGTTCGTCGAGATAGTTTGTCGGCTCATCCAAAAGCAGAATATCCGGCTTCTCCAGCAGAAGTTTGGCCAAAAGCACTTTGGTCCTCTGACCGCCGCTTAAGTCATCTACGTTCTTATCGAGACCGATATCCTGCAGGCCCAAGCCGCGGGCGGTCTCCTCGACCTTGGCATCGACAATATAAAAATCATTGTTGTTCAAGGTTTCCTGAATCAAGCCCATATCTTCGAGCAGAACTTCCAGCTCCTCGGATGAAGCGTCGCCCATTTTATCACAAATCGCCAGCATCTCAGCTTCCAGTGCAAAAAGATACTGAAAAGCATCCTTAAGAACATCGCGGATCGTTGCTCCTTTGGCCAGAACCGTGTGCTGGTCAAGATAACCGACTCTGACTCGTTTAGACCATTCAATCTGGCCTTCATCAGGCTCGAGTTGGCGCGTAATGATATTCATAAATGTAGATTTTCCCTCGCCATTCGCCCCGATCAAGCCGATATGCTCGCCCTTCAGCAGGCGGAAAGATACATTTTGAAAAATGGCTCGGTCGCCAAAGCCGTGGCTCAAGTTTTTAACAGTCAGAATACTCATGTTTTCTTATCTTCCTTTTTACATAAATTAGTAAATAAATACGATTAGTCAATCGCAAAACCGCCAGTATTGCTCATTTCTTCACCTTGGCATACAAAGATTTTCCTCAGCGCTTACCATGCATTTTAGAGGTGACAAGGTGATAGTGGTCAATATCTTTATTAGATTATCAAATCTGCCTAAGGAGAGCAAGTCAGAAATATGCCTGTATTTATGGAAAGTTGCAACCGTCTAGATCCCCAAAATCCAAAAAGGGTTCGTTTATTGAATAAGCTTCTTTTTAACCATGACCAGCGGGAAAGGCAGCGTCAGCAGCGTAACGGCTAAGAGCCAGATGATATGGCCGGTGATTGCCGGAGTAACCTGTCCCAGGACCAGTGGACGCACCGTTTCAACGGCATGGTACAGCGGCGTCAGCCACGGAAGAAAACGAATGACGGTGGGCAGGCTTTCAATCGGGAAAAAGATCCCGGCAAACAGGAACATTGGAGAAATCAGCAGCGTGAAGAAATAGCCGAAAGAGTCATAATTGGGAGCGAGACTCGTCCAAATTAAAGAGAGATTGGAAAAAATGACGGACATGAGGATCAGTGGGACAAAGATGAGCAGGGCATACGGGGAGTGGACAATGCCGAACAAAGCGACGACAATAAAGAAAACCGCACCGTAAAGAACGCCTTTGAATGTGCCATACAGGATTTCGCCGAGGACGATGTCGTCCATGCTTACCGGCGTAACAACCATGCTGTGAAATATTTTCTCCTGGGACATCCGGGTATAGCTGTTGTAGGTCATTTCATAAGTCACAGCAAACATCGCTGAAGATGCGATCAGCCCCGGAGCCAGAAAATCAAGGTAGGAAAGCCCGTTGATTTGCGTAATATAAACGCCCAGACCAAAGCCCATGGCCCAGAGATAAAGCAGCGGCTCCAGAAAATTAAACATCAAATTGGCTTTCCAGGTTTTGCCGAAAACCTTCAGATTCCGCAGAAATACCTTGAAAGTCAGTATTGGATTAAGATCAGGTTTAACTATTTTCATCCTCTTATCCTCCATATCATCAGCGCTCTTCATATGATTTCTCAAACCCGCCACGCACACCATGAAGCGTTTCGCCGGTCAGTTTCAGAAAAACATCTTCAAGATTCGTCGGTCTCAGGCGCTGATAGCTGACAGGAAGGTGTTCACCGGCAATTCTTTGATTCAGGTCGTCAGCCATGGCTGGTCCGTTATCAGAATAGAGGACCAGATCATCACCAATTTGTTGAAAAGATTTCAGCCACTCAGAGCTCCAGTGCAGGAGCTTATTTTGCATATCCGGACTTACCCCGAGTTCCAGCGCATATTGCCCGACATGCTTATCAATAAGATCTTCCGGTACACCTTGCTCGAGGATTTTGCCCTGATTGATGATGATCAGTCGGTCGCAGAGATGACTGGCTTCTTCAAGATAGTGTGTTGTCAGCAGCATGGTCGTACCGCTTTCTTTTAACTGCCGCAGACGCTGCCAGACTATATGACGGGCGTACGGATCAAGCCCGGTGGTTGGCTCATCAAGAATCAATAGCTCCGGACGGTTGATCAACGCTCGTCCAATTGTCAGACGTCGTTTCATGCCGCCGGACAGCTCGTCGACGACCGCATTGGCTTTACTTCGAAGATCCATAAAGTCCAGGATTTCAAAAGCCCGTTCCCTGGCTATACTACGCGGCAGACGGTAATAGGAGGCGTAGACCAGCAGGTTTTCCAGAACCGTCAGTTCCGGGTCAAGGTTATCTTCCTGGGCAACAACACCGAGACGTGCTTTAATTTCCCGGGAATGCTCCGAAATATCTTGGCCGAAAACCGTCAGATGGCCCTCAGTTCTCGGGGACAAGCCAAAAACCATTCTAGCCAGGGACGTTTTGCCGGCACCGTTTGGACCAAGAAGTCCAAAACACTCTCCCTGCCGGACGGTAAAAGAGATCGCATTAACGGCAGTGAAATCTCCGAATCGTTTGGTCAGGTTTTCGGCTGAAATAATATTGGCTGGAAGAGAATAAGACATGAAGAGATACCTCCGTGAATTGCTGTTCTTTTTTCCTAGCGTATCAAAAGGAGGGCAGAAGAGCAAGGCCGCGTCTGTGAAAATATCATGCAGGAGGAGAAGGCTATATGCTGTCCCGCAGATTGCGGGTGGACACGTTGTGCGTCATCTGATATAATATAGTCGCTTAGGTTGCATAATTTTGCAATAATAGGGAAACAGGTGAAATGCCTGTACGGTCCCGCCGCCGTAAGGTGGAGCAGATTCAAAGTTGCCACTGTTTACAATGGGAAGGCTGAATTTGCTTTGAAACCGAGTCGGAAGACCTGCCTGAGCCATTTTGCACTGTTTTCACGGAGGATGAAAGGTGTAGCATACGAATCATGCAGAAGTGTTTTGGACTGTTTGCAGATTGTGTAAGTAAAACCTCTTCCAACCGCCGGTTAGAGAGGTTTTTTGATGTCCATGGAGAGCTTCAATAGAAATGGAGAACAAGTCATGAAAGCAGTTATTCCACGTATTATGTTTGCGGCTGCAGGCAGCAGCAGCGGCAAGACCACAATCACTTGTGCGGTATTACAAGCCCTTCTGGAGCAAGGAGTTAATCCTGCTGCGTTTAAATGTGGGCCGGACTATATTGATCCGATGTTTCATACCGAAGTCATTGGGACAAAATCACGGAATCTGGATTTGTTTATGCTATCGGAAGAGGTATGCCGGTATTTGCTGGTCAAGAATTCCGAACAGTCGCAAATCGCTGTTTTAGAAGGAGTAATGGGTTATTATGACGGGCTAGGCATTGGCAGTACCGTGGCAAGTTCTTACCATTTGGCTGCAGTAACGCAAACGCCTGTTATCCTTATTGCCAATTGTGCCGGTTCAGCAATCTCAATTGCAGCCTTGATCCAAGGATTCTGCCATTTTAGACCGGACAACGGGATCAAGGGCGTTATTCTGAATAATCTTACACCTTCCCTATACCCGCAGTATAAGGAAATGATCGAAAAAGAGACGGATATCCAGGTGGTCGGCTACTTTCCGAAGCTCAAAGAATGCGCGCTGGAAAGCAGGCATCTTGGATTAATTACAGCATCCGAAGTGGAAGACCTACAGCAAAAAATGAAATTACTGGCCATACAGGCCAGAGAATCCATTGATCTGAAACAGCTGCTGCGTATTGCGGGAGGGGCCCCGGAAATAGACTATCATGAGGCCGGGATCGAGAGAATCTCTGCTGTTAAAGTCGCCGTAGCCAGAGATAAAGCCTTTTGTTTTTATTACCAGGACAGCCTCGACCTTTTGGAAACATTGGGAGCGGAACTGCAGTATTTTAGTCCGCTTGAGGATCAAGCTGTACCGGAATGTGACGGACTGATTCTCGGCGGCGGTTATCCGGAATTATATACCGGACAGCTGGCCAGCAATACATCGATGCTGGCAAGCATCAGGCATGTTCTCTCCAATAATACTCCCTGTATAGCTGAGTGCGGCGGGTTCATGTATTTATTGGAACGTATTGCTGACAAGGACGGCAAACCTTATCCAATGGCAGGACATTTAGAAGGGGATGCTGTACTGACGGATAAACTGAACCGTTTCGGTTATATTTCACTGACGGCGCAAAAGGACAACTTGCTGTGCGACAAAGGCGGCAAGATCAATGCGCATGAATTTCATTACTCTGATTCGACAGCCAACGGCAGCAGTTTTACGGCAGTAAATTCATCCGGCAGCAAAACGTGGGACTGCATCCATGCCGATGAGAACCTCGTTGCCGGCTATCCCCACCTTCATCTCTGGGGGAATCCGGAGTTTGCCCGTTCGTTTATCCGGAAATGCCGCAGCTTTCGAACCGCTAGGATGGGTTAGTCAGGCGTGTATAAGCTGGAAAAGTTTGAATCGCTTGATGATCGATAGATGATCGATAATAATAGATAAAGGGATATTTTGGTGAAAGGAAAGAGGCGGTGAGTAAATGTTGGCTTTGGTCAGCGGAGGCGTTGCCAGCGGAAAGTCTGAAATAGCAGAAAACTTAGCTGTCAGTTTGAATAAAGGAAAAATGGCCTATATTGCAACAATGGCTGCCTCAGATGAAGAGTGCTGCAACCGGGTGGTCAAGCACCGTCGAATGCGGGACGGCAAAGGATTCGATACCTTTGAGTTTTCTTACGGACTTTTCGATAAGATCCCTGTTCTCAGCGGCTGCCATACCGCTTTACTCGAGTGCATGGGCAACCTGATTGCCAACGAAATGTATCTGCAGGAGCGCAGCCCGCAGGATACCATTGACTGTATCATCAATGATATCCGGTTGCTATCGGTGACCGTACCGAACACGGTTATCGTAACCAGTACGATATTTGAGGATTTCAAAACCTATGATGATTTTACAGCCGGCTATATCCGTGTACTGGCTGAAATAAATTCAGCAATTGCCGCTGCTGCAGATGTAGTGATCGAATCAGTCTGCACGATCCCGCTTATCCATAAAGGAATGAAGGAGCTTTCCGGTTATGAAAATCTTGTTTGAATCGTTTGTTGCCGCCTTTTCGATGTTCTCTAAAATTCCGATGCCTCAAATCGACTGGAACGAGAAGAACATGCGTTATTCTTTTATCTTCTTTCCTGGAGTCGGGGCTGTCATTGCCTTTGTTATCTGTCTCTTGTTTTTATTGTTGCAATATTTCGGGTTCAGTCCCGTCTTTTTTGCTGCTGCAGCTGTATTTATTAACGTCATGATCACTGGCGGAATTCACCTTGACGGTTATTGTGACACGACAGATGCCTTGAATTCCCATAAGGACCAAGAGGAAAAGCTTCGAATCCTTAAGGATCCTAATGTTGGAGCGTTCGCGCTCATCTATACGTCAGTTGTCCTGCTGCTGCAGTTTGCGGCGTGGTATGAGACGTATCTGACACCTGACTTTTTCTTTCTCGTTCTTGTTTCGTTTATCCTGTCACGATCGATGGCCGCTTTGGCAGTCGTCTGCTTTCCGTGTGTCAGAAATACAGGACTTGCTTCAATCTTTGCAGGTTATGCCTCGAAGAAAACGGTAAGAACCATCATTTGCTTGATCGCTTTATTATGTGTTGCGGCAATGCTGTACGTGAGTGTGATTGTCGGAAGCATTGCAGTTTTATTTATTGTGCTGTCTTTTTACTTATTTTACCTGATGGCCCAAAAGTATTTTGGGGGTATAACCGGTGATCTGGCAGGCTTTTATATTGTGGTAAGTGAAACAGGAATACTCCTAATTTCAGTAATAGCAGGAGGCGTTATGCTATGATTTTGGTGATCGGAGGCGGCAGTCAGGGGAAATTGGAATTTGTCAGGAGCAGATGGGATATCGCTTCGGCAAACATTACGGACGGAGGGACTTGCAGCTTCGAAGAGGCTTTTCAGCGTCCGGTGCTTGACCATCTGCATCTGCTGATCAGACGTTTGCAGGGAGCCGACCTTGATGCACGGAAATTTATCGCTGACGGAATCGAGCAGCACCCCGACATGATTCTGATTTGTGATGAATTAAGCTCAGCTGTGGTGCCGGTTTTGAAAGATGACCGGGAAATGCAGGAAACGACCGGGAGGATCCTTTGTGCAGCCGCCCAGAAAGCGGCTAAGGTCTATCGCGTCTTCTGCTCCATTCCTGTTCTGATTAAAGGTGAAGAGCATGAATAAGTTCCTTTACCTGATCCGGCATGCCAAGACTGAGGGCAACTTGAGAAGCAGGTATATCGGAATTACGGATGAGCCTTTATCTGAACAGGGGATCTTCGAACTCCGCGAGCATATTGCTGCCGGCCGCTATACGGCAGTTGAACATGTTTTTGTCAGTCCGATGCTCCGCTGCCTTCAGACCAAGGAGCTGATTTATCCGAATGTCCCTTACAGTATAATTCCTGAACTTGCGGAATGCAGCTTCGGTATATTTGAGAACAAATCGTATGAACAGCTGAAGGACCTTGCCGAGTACCAAAGCTGGATTGACAGCGGCGGGAAACAACAAATCCCAGGGGGAGATCAGCCGGAAATGTTTAAGTCCCGCTGCCTGGAGGGTTTTAGCCGCGTTATTCAGAAAGTAGATGAAGCCGGAATAGAACAGGCCGGACTGATTATTCACGGCGGTACGATCATGATGCTGCTTGAGGCATTTTCTCCGGAAATATTTGATTTTTACCATTGGCAGATAAAGAACGGCGAAGGCTATCAACTGACCATTGATCAGGATCTATGGGCCGAAAACAGAAAGCTGGCGGCGATAGCGAAGATTTAGAGGATAAGGATATAAAGGTCCGAATTTGATCACCCGCTTGTTTTTTGGTGAATGACGAAATGATAAAGAAGTTGGTATTGAATGATTACACTTTATGCTTTAATTACAGGTTATATTTTGGATTTAATTTTTGGTGATCCTTCCTGGCTGCCTCATCCGGTTCGCTGGATCGGTTCGCTGATTGCCGGAGGAGATAAATATCTGCACCGGATTAGTTGCAGGACGGACCGAAGCCAGTATTGGTGCGGGGTACTGCTGACTGCTTTCATTGTCACGATAACATTTCTCGTGCCGTTAGGCCTGCTGTATTTGCTCAAAAGCATCAGTCCGCTGCTAGGGTTTATTGTCGAGGCCTTAATGTGTTATCAGATTCTGGCTACCAAGTCGCTGAAAGCTGAGAGCATGAAGGTATATGATGCTCTGCAGAAGAACGATATTATGGAAGCGCGTTATCAATTATCGTGGATTGTCGGACGGGACACGGAGAACCTGAACAGCTCCCAGGTAGCGAAAGGCGCTGTGGAAACCGTGGCTGAAAATCTTTCCGACGGCGTCATCGCCCCGATGATTTTCATTCTGGTTGGCGGAGCCCCTTTGGGCTTTTTGTATAAAGCAGTCAATACCCTGGACTCGATGATTGGCTATAAAAATGACAAATATCTTTATTTTGGCCGGTTTGCTGCCAAACTGGATGATGTCGTAAATTATCTGCCGGCGAGAATTTCTGCCTATTTGATGCTCCTGGCAGTTTTTCTGACCCGTTATGATTTTAAAAACGCTTTGAGAATCTACCGGCGTGACCGTCATAATCATACCAGTCCGAATTCCGCCCACACTGAAGCCGTCTGTGCCGGAGCCCTGAATATTCAGCTTGCCGGAAGCAATTCTTACTTTGGCAAGCTGGTGGTCAAGCCAACGATCGGTGATCCGATCCGGGAGATCGAGGCTGAAGATATCCGCCGCGCCAACAAGCTGATGGTTGCGACGTCGCTTGTCGGCCTGATTCTTGGGTCCGCTGTCAGAGCGCTTATCGTGCAATTCGGATGATAGTATTTTTGTTTAGCAGGGGTATATGAATGCGACTGCTGTTACGTCAATCTGTAAGCGGTAAAATGTTCTTTGGGGCAGGTCTGTGAGTCACAATACCGCTTTTCGGCTATTGTGCCCTCCGTGGCACGTCGCTCCTTGCCATCCATGGCACCGCGACATTAGGCCATCCGTGGCCGTCAAAAAGCCGCGCTCCGCCTCGTGCTCCGCTTAGCGCGGA
Source organism: Dehalobacter sp. TBBPA1 (assembly GCF_040931655.1). Taxonomy (NCBI): domain Bacteria; kingdom Bacillati; phylum Bacillota; class Clostridia; order Eubacteriales; family Desulfitobacteriaceae; genus Dehalobacter; species Dehalobacter sp. TBBPA1. The sequence goes on from NZ_CP162385.1 coordinate 1,417,614, forward strand.
ACTGTGACTCACAGACTGATCTTCAGGATGGGAGACTTTAGCGGCTCAAGAAGCACTATCAAGTTTAATAAGCAGGTTTACTTTGCCTTCTGTAACTAGCTTCTTTATGACTTGCTCCTTGTACCAGTACCTTCTAAGCATTGTTACTTCTGACGCAACGCTCTACATCGTGCTTCACATGGCGGCAATTAGGATATTAGACTTGTGCTTGCCAATAAAGTGAGGAATACCGGCTGAGACAGTATAAAGGGGCTTAATGTATTTGCTATCTTTCCTGAACTTTCTACAAAACTTCCTACAGATTAGCGTCTATTCGTAACCGACCTGACAAGCGGAACATGGATGTGGAGCGCGGCTATTTGCGCCATGGATGGCGCAATAGCCGAAAAGGCGGTTACGAAGAGGCGCCAACCGCAGAAAAGAATCTATAGATTAGAACCTACATATTCACCCCAAGAATAATCCCAAACTTTAAACATGCTTAGGCTACAAATACTACAGAGACAGGTGAGAGCAGATGTATCAATATATCCACGGCGGAGACATTTATTCGGTAAAAAAACTGACGGGCAGGCAGGAAATTCTTGATTTTTCTTCCAACGTCAATCCACTTGGGCTGCCGGAGTCTGTGAAAGAAGCCGTGATCCGGTCGCTTGATGAATGTACGAACTATCCTGACCCGTTTTGCCGGGATCTTGTTGCGGCTCTGGCTAACTATGAGTATACGGATCCTGAATATATTCTTGCCGCCAATGGGGCTGCAGAGATTATTTTCAGACTTGCGCTGGCTTTGAAACCGAAAAAGGCGCTGATCTTTGCTCCGACGTTTGCAGACTATGAAAAAGCGCTGCATACGGTGGATTGCTCGGTAGAATATTATTTTTTACGGCCAGAGCACGATTTTTCAGCTCGTGAGGACCTGCTGGATCAAATAAGCCCAGGCCTGGACCTCATGATCATCTGTAACCCTAATAATCCTACCGGCCAATTGTGTTCACGTGCATTTTTGCAAAAGGTGCTTGCCAAGAGCCAGGAGATCGGTGCAATTGTGATGATTGATGAATGCTTTATGGACTTCGTCGAAGATAAAGAACAATTTTCTGTGCAAAACTGTATTGAACAGTATAAAAATCTTGTTATTCTGAAAGCTTTTACCAAGATATTTGCGATGCCGGGTTTTAGACTTGGCTACGCTTTGACATCCAACAAAAAATTGCTCGAACAAATGAGGTCCGCCGGTCAGGACTGGAGTGTTTCAACGCCGGCCCAAATGGCTGGCATCGCTGCTTTGAAAGAAACAGTCTATCTGCAGCAAACGAAGCAGCTGATTCAAACAGAAAGAAGATTTCTGATTGATTCGTTATTGGGCCTTGGTCTCCAGATCATCGGCTCCAGAGCAAACTACATATTTTTCCGGACTCAGCGTACAGACCTAACTGAAAAGCTGATCAAGAGAGGGATTATGGTACGTCCATGCTCCAACTATGTCAATTTGAATGATGAATACTTCAGGGTTGCTGTAAAAAGCCGCGAAGATAATTTAAAACTCAGCGCCGCACTCAGGGATGTGATATGTGATGAAAGCAGTCATGGTCATTGTTGACGGACTTGCGGATGAAAAAATTGAAGAATTAGGCTGGCAAACCACGTTTGAGGCTGCCCGTCATCCTGAACTTGACCAAATTGCCGCCGGAGGTTATACCGGCTGGTTTAGTTCCTGCCCGCAGGGTTACCTGCCGGAAAGCATGCCGTGTATCCTCAATCTTTTAGGTATTGAGCCTGCTTATTTTCCACAAAGCAGGGCATCACTTGAACTGCTTGCCAACGGCTACTGCCTGGAACAGGATGAAGTCGTTCTGCGCTGCAATCTTGCCGCCCTTGACAGTCACGGAATACTAAGCTCTTTTAACGGCGGGAACTTGACCGGTCCGGATATGGAGGAAGCAGCGAAGATAGCGGCCGATATCGATCCAAATATCAAGGTGCTGCATTTATCCGGATATAGGAACCTGATCATTGTCAAAAAGCATTACTTTCAAACGCTGGATTGTAAGACTTATCCGCCGCATGAATTTTTGGGCGGTGATTCAGATGCTTTATTAGCGGACATCTGCGCGTCAGCCCCAATACTACAAAAATTTGTTTCTGAGGGAAAAGACAGGTTAAAACACCTAAGCAGCCAAGAACAGCAATTGATGTTTTATCCGTGGGGAATATCCGGGAAAAGCTGTTTACCTGCGTTTGCAGAATTGTATAGCAAAAAGGCAGCGGCAGTCTGCGGTGCAGAAATTGCCAAAGGGATTGCTTTGGCCTTGAAAATGGATGTTCCTGAACTAGAAGAAGCAACTGGAGACACGGATACAGATCTGGCCCTTAAGGCTCAAACAGCCTGCCGCCTGTTGTCCGGTCATGATTTTGTGCTTGTGCATATCAATGGAGCAGATGAAGCCGCTCACCGGCATGATTATCGGGAAAAAATTGAATTTATTGAGAGAATTGACCGGGAGTTTTTTGCCTTTCTGCGTCAGAACCTGGCAAATGAAACCAGGATCCTTGTCTGTGCCGATCATGCTACCAGCCCTGTCAGCGGCAAGCATTCGGCCTTGGACGTTCCGTATATTCTCCGAAAAGCCGGGGAGACCTTTCCGCCGGGGGATTTAGAAGCGAATAAGGCCTTGAAGTATCTGATTTCAGAGTAAATAATAACAGAACAAACAGGAAAGCGGGTGTCACACGATGGCCAAATCAATCATGGTTCAGGGAACAATGTCTAATGCCGGGAAAAGCTTGTTCACGGCAGGTCTGTGCCGTGTTTTTAAACAGGCAGGTTATAAGGTAGCGCCCTTCAAATCCCAGAACATGGCGTTGAACTCCTATATTACCAAAGAAGGGCTGGAGATGGGCAGAGCACAGGTTGTCCAGGCAGAAGCTGCCGGGCAGGAACCCAGTGTCCTGATGAATCCAATCCTTCTGAAACCGACGAATGATCAGGGATCGCAGGTCATTGTCAACGGTGAAGTGTTGGGTAATATGAATGCAGCAGACTATTTTAAATATAAGACCAGGCTCATTCCAAACATTATGAAGTCCTACCAGACGCTTGACCAGAAAAATGACGTTATTGTCATCGAAGGAGCAGGCAGTCCCGCAGAGATTAACTTGCAGGAGGATGATATCGTCAATATGGGGATGGCTAAAATGGCTAAAGCTCCTGTCCTGCTTGTTGCTGACATTGACAGGGGCGGCGTTTTTGCATCTATTTACGGCACGGTGATGCTCTTAAGTGAAGATGAAAGGGAAATGATCAAAGGAATTGTGATCAATAAATTTCGCGGAGATGTAGAAATTCTGAAGCCCGGGCTGCGGATGATCGAAGAAAAAGTCAATATTCCGGTCATCGGTGTCGTTCCATATCTGAATATCGACATTGAAGATGAAGACAGTTTATCCGAAAGAATTGCTGTGGACAAAACAGTGCAAGCAGTAGATATTGCAGTGATCCGGCTGCCAAGGATGTCCAATTTTACTGATTTTAACGTTTTTGAACTGATTCCCGGAGTTTCCCTGCGCTATGTAAAATCCATGGCTGAGCTGAAGAATCCGGATATGATCATCCTGCCAGGGACGAAAAATACGATGGCTGACTTGTTGTGGCTGCGTCAGAGTGGTCTGGAAGCAAAGATTAAAAAGCAGGCTACTGACGGGGAAACAATCGTATTTGGCGTATGCGGAGGCTACCAAATGCTTGGAGAAATGTTGGAAGATCCTTTTAGCGTAGAAGAGGGCGGAAGTCTCACGGGAATGGGTCTGCTGGATATGAAAACAATATTCTCCAAACAGAAGACCAGGACGCAGGTGGAAGGCCGGTTCAGTCAGCTTGATGGTGTTCTTTCCGGATTATCCTCGATCCGTTTTCACGGTTATGAAATTCATATGGGCGTGACAGAAACAGGGGATACCGAGCCTCTGACGCATATCGACATAGAGTCAGGCCTTCAGGTGCAAAAGACGGAAGGCGCCCGAAAGCGGAATGTTATGGGTAGCTATGTTCATGGAATATTTGATGAAGAAGGGGTCTCTATAGCGATTGCCGAATGTCTGTTGAATAAAAAGGGGTTGGATTCAACCAGCCTCAAACGGTTAAGCTATAAACAATATAAAGAGCAGCAGTACGACCGATTAGCTGATGAAATTCGGAAACACGTCGACATGGCTGCAATCATGAATATTTTGGAGGCAGGTGTATAATTGATGAAAAAGGGTCTTATCCATATTTACTGCGGGGACGGCAAAGGAAAGACGACCGCTTCTCTCGGTCTGGCAGTCAGGTGTGCAGGCAGAGGGCGTAGGGTATTAATTGTTCAGTTCTTAAAAAGCCAGGATACAGGAGAACTGCACACCCTGGAGAAAATTCCGGGGATAATGTTTTTGCGCGGCGAAGAGTCCTTCGGTTTCTATAATCAGGAAACAAATGAGCAGAAGGAGCAACGCAGGATCATTTATAATAAGATCCTGCAGCAGGCGATTTCAGCGTGCTGTGAAGGTCAGGTCGATTTGCTGATTCTTGATGAAGCAGTAGCCTCCTATAATTATGACCTTATTGACCGTTCGCTTCTGCTTGAATTTTTGCGTACGAAACCTGAAGGGCTTGAGGTTGTGATGACCGGACGGGGGCCTGCGGAAGAACTGCTTGATCTTGCAGACTATGTCTCTGAGGTCAAGAAAATTAAACATCCTTATGATAAGGGGATCAAAGCGCGCCTCGGCATTGAGCGGTAATATTTTACAGCCTTGATTTCATCTTGACAAAAATCCGGTCCCCCCTTTATACTAAAATCAGAAAATATAATACATGATGGTTAAAAACATACAGTGTTACCTTTTGCTGACAGGTCAGGTTGGAATTCGGGGCACAGGTCAGAGGGATGTATGGGATGTTGCCGGACGGATTCAAAGCCACCTTCAGGGTTGGCTTTATTTATTCAGATCAGTTTCCCGCAAAATTTCTCAGTTTTCCGTTACGATTCGTGTTTGAGGTCCATCGATTTCCAGTTAACGTTCAGGTTCACAAGTATGTTGTTTCGGTAGATCAGTTTGTTACCTTGACCTTAGGTTTTCACCAGGCTCCATTTCTAGACTCCGTTATCCGGGTGATTCTCAAGAAAGGCGTAGAGAAAGTAGCGTAAGTTCCATTTGTGATTCCATGTATTTGGGTTAAAGTAGGTGACTCGAGTAAAATTATCTGTTTGTGTCCATGAGGAATTTTGCGGGTTATACACTTAAGGCCTCTTCGCATTAATGCGAAGAGGCCGTTAATTTGTGTGCCAGTATTATGGCAGTTTTAATTAAATAGCCATTCTGTAAGTACTGTACTCGGCGGTATTATTCCTGTGCAGACGGATTGTTCATAAAATTGTCATCTTTCTGCCATAGAACCAACACAGGAGCCGTATAGAATACATAGCAAGATAAGAAATGATTCGTATTAGAAATTTATACGAATACATAACGGTTAGGTGAGGGTTGAATGAGCAGCAAATTAGTGACAAAGATTGTATTGGATATTGCGATGAGCATACTTTTTGTGTTCCTGTTGGATGCTTTTGGAACTGGATTAACTTTTCATGAGATTGCAGGGTTATTTATTTTTGCTCTTTTTAGTATCCATATTCTGTTAAACTGGTCCTGGGTAAAAAATACAACGTTGAATCTACTGCAAAGCAAGCTTAAAAATCGGACCGCAGTTTCCGTGAAGATGAAATATGCTTTAAACCTTGCAATCTTCATCAGTATTTCGATTATCGTGATTACGGGAGTTCTGATATCGAAGGTTTTGTTTCCTTCGGATACGACTCATGGTGAATGGATCTATCTGGTCCATAAATGGACATCGTACATCTGTCTGGGCTTCTTGATCACGCATCTGGTGATTCATGCCAGCTATTTTGTGAAATCAGTCGGCAGGATCATCATAAACCTGAAAGAGCGTAATGTCAGAAAAACATTGGTTCGCCTTGGTGCGGCGTGCCTACTGGTCGTCATGTTGTATACCCGAGTTCTTTCAACAGTTTCGGCAAGCGATGAGAATCAATTAGGCAAAATTACAGAGACCCAGATTACGACATCACCAAGTACATCCCAAAACAGGACTGACTCCCCAACGGAAAGTCAATATAATGAAAACATAACCTATTCGGAGGGTTCAGTATCTGACAATGATGATTCAGAAGACGCTGATACTATTGTTTCGGCAAATGATGCCGCTACGGATGCAACTGTTGGGGATACCACCGGTCCGGAAGAAAAAATCAGTCTTGATGAATACTTGTCCCAGCTGCACTGTAACGGTTGCCATAAAAACTGCTCTCTTTTGTATCCGCAATGCGATAAGGCTCAAGGTGAAATAAGGGCAGCAGAACAGGACTATCAGGAACTTTACGGGATATAAGCGAACAATAACGCTGTAAGGACGGCAGCAAATGCATAACATTTACCTACGATGCTGAAAACAGCAGATTTTGATAAATTTTACTGGCCATCGTTTAGAAAAGATTATGGAATTTTCCTGGCGTTCTTTTAAACAAAAATAAGGAAGACTAAGCAAAACTAAGTAAAAACGAAACAAAACAACCGAGCTTATGATATGCTCCCTTCGTAGTAGACAGTTAAAATAATAAAACTGTTTCTATGAAGGGAGCATATTTTTTATGGGACGGAAAACAAAAGTTCCAATAGGGGAAAAATTGAGAGCAATCGAAGATTATCTTTCTGGCAAAAGAGGGACATCTCAAATCTGTTACGAATTACAAATTCATAAGAGCTCCTTTCAAGCCTGGCTTCGCAAATATCAAATAGAAGGAAAACAAGGACTACAGACTTTAAGAGCTAATAAATGTTATCCTGATACAATAAAATTGCAGGCAGTTACAGATTATAATAATGGTGAAGGCTCTCTTAACCAGATAAGCAGTAAATATTGTATTTCGAGTCACGGGCTTCTTCTAAGTTGGGTAAATAAGTATAATGGTCATGAAACATTTAAAACTTACAATGCACTGGGAGATAGATTTATGACCAAAGGAAGAAAAACTACTTACGAGGAAAGAACAGAGATTGTTGCCTTCTGTGTTGAAAACAATGACAATTACCAGATTACTTCTGACCGATTTCAAGTTTCCTATCAACAGGTTTATACATGGGTGAAAAAGTACAAAGATCAGGGGTATGAAGCGCTGCTTGACCGCCGTGGCATACGTAAAAACACTGAAGAATTGAGTGAGACAGAAAAGCTCGCTGCACAATTAAAGCTTGTTGAGGCTGAGAATAAACATTTAAAAATGGAGATTGATTTCTTAAAAAAATTGGACGAGGTGGAAAGGAGGCGGTAAGCAACCGAGTACGCCAAGAACACAAATATCTAGCGATAAAAGAACTTCATGAAGAAGAGCAATATACCATAGCAGAATTATGTAATTTTGCTGATATCGCACGCTCTTCATACTATAAATGGATTAATCGGCCGGAAAGTGAAACAGACAGAAGGAATACACTGATACTGGAAGAGATGATTCGGCTATACACAGAAGTTCATGGTATTTACGGATACCGGCGCATGACGATGAATATCAACAGGATCATGAGCCAACAGTACAATCACAAACGCATATATCGATTGATGAAATCTGTCAATATAAAGTCTGTCATTCGCAAGAAGCGGAAGAACTATATCCCAAGTACACCTCAGATAACCGCTGAAAATATACTGAACAGGAACTTCCATGCAGATAAGCCGAATCAAAAATGGTTGACTGATGTCACGGAATTCAAACTCACAAATGGGCTGAAAGCTTATCTGAGTGCGATACTGGATCTGGGAGACAGAAGAATTGTTTCTTATGTCCTCGGGCGTTCCAATAACAATCAGCTCGTCTTTGAAACCTTTGACCTAGCAGTAGCCGCCAATCCAGATGCAAAGCCACTATTCCATAGCGATCGAGGCTTTCAATATACCAATAGACAGTTCAAAAATAAGATTGATAGCGTTTGTGGTACGCAAAGTATGTCCCGTGTCAGTAGATGTATTGATAATGGCCCTATGGAAGGCTTTTGGGGAATCATCAAATCTGAGATGTACTATTTGCAGAAGTTCCATACCTATGAGGAATTAGAACTAGCGATTGATCAATACATTGATTTCTATAACACGAGAAGATTACAGAAAAAACTAAAAGGCCTGACTCCGATAGAGTATCGAAATCAGACCTTAGCAGCATAAAGTTTTTAGTTTTTTTGGGTGTCTACTTGACAGGGGGCAGTTCATTAATCCGGTTGTTTTTTTGTCGTGCGCCATGCATGGAGCGTAACTAAGCGGTGAAAGTCTACTATGGGGGCTGGCAGTTGCCAAATATCAGCCCAGAGCAAGAGTGTCCAATGTGAGGTGGAATCTGAGGGAAGCGTGATGAGCAAACGGATACATATTCGGAATATGGCCGCATAGAATAAGAGTATTGCAGTATAAATGAACTCATGTTTAATATTGACAACTGGATTTCGGCCGCGATATACTGAAAATAAGAATAATGAATGGGTGTTTATTTATGCAAGTACCAAAAGAAGAGATTAAAAAAAGAATTATCGAGGCTGCGGAAGAGGAGTTTCTAGTCTCAGGCTACCGTCATTCCTCAATGCGGAGTATTGCGCAGCAAGCCGGGATTACTGTAGGGAATATTTACTCCTATTTTTCAGGTAAGGATGACCTGCTCGATAATATCCTTCAGTCAACTATAGAGCAGCTACGAAAGCTGGTATTCATTGACATATGCGATAAAAGCAGCCTGTCGATGCAAAGCATCACCTATATCACAGAAGTGATAACCAAGGTGTTTCTGGATAACAGAACGCAGTTTTTAATCCTAATGAAAAGTGTCGAGGGCTCCAAATACGAAAATATAAAGGTGGAACTGATTGAGCTTGTCAAGCAGCGTCTGGAGAACGATTTGTTCCTAAGCAGTTCCAAGCCTGGAAGTGATATGCTGCTTGCCGACTCCTTGGCCTTGGCGCTTATTGAAGGAATCATTAATATTTTTAATAAGTATGGCGGAGATGAAGTGCGTCTTGCCAATCTATTGAACAAATTTCTTTTATTGATTATCGGGGATATCCAAAAGAGACTTTAAAATGAAACGGTAAAGGATGATAAAGATATGCAGCTGTTTATAGAAAAGTTTGTGAAAGGCCTTATTATCCATAAACGGGTCGTTTTACTAATCTATTTGGCAGTCATTATTGCCAGTATTGCGCTTATACCCAGTATTACAGTTAACTATGATTTAGCGGAATATCTGCCGGAACACTCCTTGACCAAGCAGGCGATTACGCTTGTGGATCAGGAGTTTGGTTATCCGGGAACTGCTCAGGTCATGGTGGAAGGCATTTCTATACGGGAAGCCCTTGAAGCCAAGGAAAAAATCAAAGAGGTTCCGGGTGTAAAAAATGTGATTTGGCTGGATGATGTCACAGATGTTACGGTTCCGGAGGCCTTTATTTCCCAAAACGTTCTGGATAGTTACTATAAAGATGGAGCTGCCTTGTTTCAAGTTGAATTTGCTCAGGGGGATTATTCCACTGGAACAGGGGATGCCCTGAAGGCGATCCGGGCTTCGTTAGGCGAAAATGTCAGTATCACGGGAGAAGCTGAAGATTCGAGCCATATGCGGGAAGTGCTTGGCTCGGAAATGTCCAAGATTATGATCATCGTTATTCCGCTCTGTGTCCTCATCCTGATGTTGGCATGTTACTCCTGGATAGAACCGCTGCTGTATTTAAGCGTCATAGGGGTTTCTGTGATTATCAATGCCGGAACGAATGCCTTTTTCCATAACATATCTTTCATCACCAATTCAATTGCTGCGGTGCTGCAATTCGCCATTTCGATGGATTTTTCGTTGTTTCTTTGCCACCGCTATCTTGAGGAAAAGGATGCCGGGGCCGAGGTTTTTTCTGCAATTGCCAAAGCAGTAAAAAATACACTTTCATCTATTTCGGCGAGCGCGCTGACGATTATAGCTGGGTTTTTAGCCCTGCTGTTTATGCAGTACGGGATCGGCAAGGATCTCGGACTGGTATTGGTTAAGGGAATCTGTCTGAGCTATATCAGTGTGATCATTTTGCTGCCGATTATGATTGCGATCTTCCACAAAACGATTGACAAAACCCGGCACAGGCCCCTCGTTCCGCCTTTTATGAAGATAGGCCGGGGCACAATCAAAGTAAGATATCTGTTGTTTGCCCTGGTTGTGATGATTGTTATTCCGTCTTTCCTGGCACAAAAGAATACTGACTTTTTATATGGGAATACTTCCGGAAGTTCCAGTGAGGGAACCATTGTCGAGGAAAGAAATAACATTGAAAGCTGCTTCGGTGTCTATAATCCTGTTGTGATTTTAGTTCCAAATGACGATATTGCTGCTGAAATACAGCTGGCCCAGGAACTGGAGGAACAGAAATATATCCGCGATGTTCAGACTCTGGTCACGCTGGCAGATCCTGCAATCCCACGTTCTTTACTGCCGCAAAGCGTCAGGGATATGTTCCTGTCGGAACATTATACCCGTATGATCGTTCTTATGAACATTGCCGGTGAAACGCCCGAGACTTTTGAAGCCGTTGCAGAACTCGAACAGTCGGTGCAAAAGTATTACCCTGATGAATGGTATGCCGCGGGGAATGCCACCAGTATCGCCGATATCAAAAATACTGTTGAACAGGACACGCGTACAGTTAACCTGTTTTCAATTCTGTCTGTGGGTCTGATTATTCTGCTGACGTTCCGTTCCATATCTGTTCCGGTGCTGCTGATCGCAGTCATTGAGTCTTCTATCTGGATCAATATGGGGATACCCTATTTTCAGGGATCAAGTCTGGTGTTTATCGGTTATTTGGTTGTGAGTTCCATCCAGCTTGGCGCAACGATTGATTATGGGATTCTGATGTCCAACCGTTATCTCGAATTCAGGAAGACACAAAAACCCAGAGACGCAGTACTGTCTGCGTTGAATACTGCCGGGAACACCGTGATGATCTCAGCATTGATTCTTGCCGTGGCGGGTTTTGCGGAAGGAATGCTTTCCCAAATTAAAGCTATCAGTGATATTGGTATTTTGCTGGGCAGGGGTGCGGCACTGTCAGGACTGATGGTCCTTGTTTTACTGCCGGTGCTGCTGATGACGTTTGATAAAGTAATGATGAAAACCACTTTGTCTGCGAAAGAAAGTGGGAGGGAGGAGACAATCCGATGAAAAAACTAATCGCATGCTTTCTGACTGTAATACTGATGATTCCCGTATTATCTTTATCCGCATCTGCTTCAGATACGGAGAGTACGACAAGCAACCAAAATATGACCGTTGTCAAAGATGAGACCGTTTATGCGGACCTGAAAACGGATGGAAGTATTTCCGGTATTACAGTCGTTAATAGGATTGATACGCCTGTGTCCGGCATTTACTTGGACTACGGTGTCTACGATTCGATTACCAACCTTTCCGGCAGTGAAACCCCAGTGCTCACGGACGGCAAGATTTCCTGGCAGCTGCCGGCACGGGATGCGGGTTTCTATTATCAGGGCAAACTGGCTGATGGAGAACTGCCATTTGCGTTTGCTGTTGCTTATCGGCTGAACGGCCAGGAGGTTAAGCCCGAGGACATTGTCGGCAAAGAAGGAAGAATTGAAATTAGGCTGAAGATTCAGCCGAATGCTGAAGCCAAAGCGTATTACCAGGAAAACTATCTTTGTCAGGTCCAGCTGCCGCTGGCTCTGGATGAAAACACGGTCGTTTCTTCATCAGGAGCCTCCACCATGATTTCCGGCAAGACCCTAACACTGGCCTACATGGTGTTGCCCCAGAAAAATGCGCAGTATACGGTGGTTTATGATACTGAAAAATTTCAGATGGCGTCCATGACGATGACCTGCTCCTATTTTGACAGTTCCAATTTCCTGAATCTTAACATGGATACCGGAAGTATAACACATATGTCACGCGGAGCCGGGCAAATCGTTTCCGGTACGGAGAAGCTGAAGGCCGGTTTAATCGAATTGAATAAAGGCATAGCAAGTATTGCTTCGGGCTCTGCCAAACTACAGCAGGGAGCCGGCACGATGCGTCAGGGGATAGAACAATATTCAACCGGAGCATCAAGTCTCGCGGCGCAGTTTAAGCAGATCCGAGGCGGCACTGCCCAACTTTCCCAGCAGGGACAGGAACTTGCAGCTCAGTATACCAACCTTTCCTCCGGTGTAACTGCCATGATGGATCAATTAACGCCATTGCTGAATTCCCTGCCCGCTGAACAAAAACAGGCTTATCTCCAGCAGATCGGCAACATGAAGGCTCAACTATCCCAATATGGCACCGGCCTGTCCAACTATACAACGGGCATAGCCCAGTCTGCGCAAGGTATTACTGAATTTTCAGCAGGTTTGGATCAATTTGCGCAGCAGGGGGCGGAATTAAAAACAGGTGCTGTGGCACTGGCCGACAGTACAGCTGCGATAACGGGCGGCTTAAATCAGCTAGTATCCAGTTCAGCGGTTTTGCCTGATCAGGTTCAAAAACTGATTGACGGGCAAAGACAATTTAAAAATGGTATAGATGAGGCTTCCGGATTGCTGGAGACACTCTCATTTGGCAGCGGGGAAGAGACAAAGCCGGTATCTTTTGTGTCCTCGAAGATTTCCCCGAAAAGTGTTCAGTTTGTTATCCGGACTCCAGATTTGAAAGCTGCAGCAGATGAAAAGAGTGCAGTCACGGAGCCAGAAAGGCTATCTTTCTGGGAGCGTTTTATCAATCTATTTCGTTGATTTTTTTCAGAAGAATATTGAACTTTTGTGCTAATTATGATCTAATAATGACGGTGTTAAAAAAGCATTTTCTAAGGCTGATAACAGATTTCTTCAGCCTTTTGTTTATCCTTGAAGATCAATTTCAGCGATAGATAAGGAGATTGAAATGAACGATTATTTAGTTAAGGCTTTGGGTTATGACGGCAAGGTACGCGCTTACGCAGCTTTGACGACGGAAACCGTCGGTGAAGCCCAGCGCAGGCATCAGACCTGGCCGACAGCATCGGCGGCACTCGGCCGCACACTGACCGCCGGTCTAATGCTCGGAGCAATGCTCAAAGGCGATGAACAACTGACTGTCAAGATTGAAGGCAACGGCCCGTTGGGTATTATCCTGATTGACGCCAATGCGCACGGGGAAGTCAGGGGCTATGTCACCAATCCTCAAACGCATTTGGATCTAAATCGGATCGGGAAATTAGACGTCAGCGGAGCTGTAGGTTCTGCAGGCACATTGTCTGTTGTTAAGGACCTGGGTATGCGGGATTACTTTACCGGGCAGGTTCCGTTATATTCCGGAGAAATCGGGGAAGACTTTACCTATTATCTCGTCAAATCCGAACAGATCCCTTCTTCGGTCGGACTCGGTGTCTTGGTTGCACCGGATCATACAATTCAAGCTTCCGGCGGCTTTATTATCCAGCTATTGCCCGGAACTGCTGAAGAGACCATTTCTGAAATTGAAGAACATCTTAAAACGATTACGCCGGTCTCAACGATGATTCAGCATGGATTTACACCAGAGGAGATGCTGGAAGAAATTTTAGGCAAAAACAATGTTCAGGTACTCGAGAAAATGCCGGTGAAATTTCAATGCCAGTGTTCCAAGGAGCGGATCGGCAACGCGATGATCAGCTTAGGCAAAGAGGAAATCGAAGAGATCATTCAAACCGACGGCCAGGCGGAAGCCCAGTGTCATTTTTGCAACGAGACCTACCTGTTTTCGAGAGAGGAACTAGAGACGCTGAAGGATGCCACAAGGTAGAAAGGAACAGTACAGGATATGAAAGCCTTAATCACCGGGGCCAGTTCAGGTATTGGCCGGGATATTGCCAGAGTGCTGAGCACGAAAGGCTATGATTTAATCTTGGTTGCACGGCGTCTTGACAGGCTGGAAGAATTAAAGAAAGAGCTTTCCTGCAATGTCCAGACGATCAGCCTCGATCTTGCACAGGAGGAATCCTGTTTCCGACTCTATGACCTGGTCAAGAACCAGGAAATTGATATGCTGATCAATAATGCCGGGTTTGCTGTATACGGCGAATTTGATCAGACGGATCTTACCAGAGAATTGGAATTGATTCATACCAATATCAAAGCAGTTCATATCTTAATGAAACTGTTTCTGCAGGACTTCAAGCGGCGTAACCGAGGGTATATATTAAATGTGGCTTCTTCGGCTGCCTTTTTACCCGGGCCTTTGATGGCTGCTTACTATGCTTCGAAGGCCTATGTACTGAGACTGACGGAAGCTGTACATAAGGAGCTGCAAAAAACGAACAGCAAAGTGTATGTAGGCGTACTGTGTCCAGGGCCGGTGCATACCGAGTTTGAACAAAATGCCAAGATCACGTTTGGGGTAAAAGCACTGGACAGCCCTTATGTAGCCAGGTATACGGTTGACCGGATGCTCAAACATAAAAGGATGATTATTCCCGGGATATTGATGAAGGCTGCCTTTGCCCTTACGAAAATCCTGCCGCAAAAAATACTGTTGCATTTTCTCTATAAACTGCAAAAAGAAAAATTTGTTTAGAAATCCTTGCTTCGGGCATATTTACTGATATATTGACTGATGCACCGCCGTTGAAATTGTTTCAACGGATTTTTGTTATTTTGTTATTCTTATGGTTATTCTTTAGATCGTACTTATCCACGCTATCAGATATTTTTATATGGATGGGTTGATGTCGTCTGTTGACAGACATAAAGAAAACGAATAAGATAGTTGTTAGTACAACAGTTGCAAATACAACTATATGTAAAGGGGGTGATTCGTGTTGCTGATGAAAGACCTGTCGGTCATATTTCGGTTTAATCGCATTTATTCAATGAGAAGGTTGAGTAAATATCATTTGGGGCATTCTGAACAAGAAATTCTGATGTTTTTATCTAAAAACGATCAGGTAAATCAAGATATGATTGCTACTTTTTTTGTCATTGACAAGGGAGCGGTTGCCAAAAGCTTAAGCAAGCTCGAAGAAAAAGGGTATGTTAATCGAATGATAAACCCTGAAAACCACCGCGAGAAAATAATAACCCTAACGCCAAGAGGGTTGGAAATCATGGACAACATGCAGGAAATCCTGACTGACTGGCATACAGCCATCTATGAAGGGCTTGACGAAGAAGACATCGCACAGTTCCAAAAAATAATGTCGGTCATTGCCGCCAATAGCATGAAAGCCGTCAATGAATGCGAGAAAATTTAGACCAATCAAAAATCTAAAGATTGGAGTTAAGCAAGTTGAACAAATCAAATACGAAAAAGAGCTTTGTTCTCGTTATGATTCTATATCTGCTCGGTATTTTTATGGGTGCGATTGACACGGGAATTGTCACACCAGCCAGAACAGTTATTCAAAATAATTTGCTGGTCGATGAAAAAACCGGGATCTGGATGATTACGATTTATACACTGGCTTATGCGGCCAGTATTCCGATCATGGGTAAACTTGCTGATATGTTCGGACGCAAGTACATTTATCTTGCCAGTATCTTTCTCTTTGGTCTGGGTTCTTTATTCTGTGGTTTAGCCCAGGAGTTTAACAGCTTTACGGTCCTGCTCGCAGCCAGAATTGTCCAGGCGCTTGGTGGAGGCGGAATCCTTCCGGTTGCGACTGCTGAATTTGGCACGACTTTTCCTCCGGAAAAACGGGGGATGGCCCTGGGACTGGTTGGGGGAGTATACGGGATTGCCAATATTTTCGGTGCTTCGGCAGGCAGTGCAATTCTGGATATCTTTGGCAGCAGTAACTGGCAGTTTATCTTTTATGTGAATCTGCCGATCACGCTGTTTATCCTGATCGCCGGCTTCCTCTGTCTGCCAAACAACAGAAATGACAATGTCAAAAAGATTGATATCGGTGGAATCCTGATTCTGACCGTGATGATTCTAGCTTTAATGTATGGACTTAAAAATATTGACTTCTTTGATTTTAAGTCAACTTTAATCAGTACGAGTGTTTATCCTTTCCTGACCCTGTTTGTGCTTCTTATTCCTTTCTTTATCCTGGCTGAGAAAAAAGCAGAGGATCCGGTGATGAATTTATCGTATTTTACAAACTCGAGGATCATGATCACCTTTATCATTGCCTTTATTACCGGAATTGTGTTAATGGGGATGATTTTTGTACCGCAGTTTGCCGAAAACTCACTGAAAATTGCTTCCGGAAGCGGCGGCTATTTTGTTATCATTCTCGGTTTGTTTGCAGGGGTTGGCGCTCCTTTATCCGGAAAGCTGATCGATCAATACGGACCTAAAATGATTCTAGGTCTAGGTTTTCTGATATCTTTGCTTGGTTCGCTGTTTCTAATCTTTGTCGCAGCTGACCAGCCCAGTATGCTGACGGTAAACATCAGTCTGGTTCTCATGGGTCTTGGTATGGGCTTTACGATGGGCACACCATTAAATTATATGATGCTGGAAAATGCCAAAGATGAAGAGTCCAATTCGGCACTCGCCGCCTTGTCTCTTGTTCGATCGATCGGAACGGCGATTGCGCCGGCAGTCATGGTTGGTTTTCTGGCGCATGCCGGAGTAGCGGTTCAGAATAATGTAATGAACCTGCTGCCCAAAGAAGTCTCCATGCCGAAACTGCCGTATGCACAGGAACTTACAACAGAAATCAATGAGATGAAAAGCAATCCAATGATGAAAAATGTTCTGGCAACCGTCGATATGCCCAACTTTTCCTATCTGGAAAAGATTGAAATCAATATGAACAGCAGCAATGACTATCAAATTCCTGATGAACTGATGGATAAGGTAAAAGCTTCCGATGTAACAACCATCACGGAGAACAGCAAACTGCTTGCAGAAAGCTTCTTTGCAGATAAGACTCCGGATATGGTTGCGAATATACAGGCCGGGATACAGAATGGAATTGATGCGCTTACGTCCGTAGAATCGATGCCTCAGTCAAACGTATCCTTTCAGAATACGATAACAAAAATGACGGTCTTAAAAGATGCCGTCCCGGGAGCTTTTAACACAGCCAAACAAAATTATCTCGCGGAGATTGACCAGAGAAGTACAGCCATTGAATCAGAATTCCAAAAAACCTTAAACAGCGGATTTAAGCAGGTGTATCTGACAGTTACGATTTCTTCTCTGATTGGCTTGATCTTCCTGTGCTTCTATCGAAGAAAACCAGTCAATAAGCAAGGATAGAGCTAAACACAAGCCGCAAATGTATAGAATTAATATTTTGAGTTGCTTCTTTTTATATTCTTGGGTAATTGTAGCCTTACACAGATATTCCGCTCGCACGTTTTCGTGGCTACTCGCACAAATCCTCGCTAACATGCCAAAACCTCTGGGCCTTTTAGAATGTTCACCGTTGGCATGTCTTGACGCTGCGGTTTTTGCTCGCTTAACGCCACTGACACTTAACGCTCGACTCCATATCTGTGTAAGGCTACAATATTTGAAGAATTCAGCAGTATGAAGTGTCTGGCATTGATATAATAAACATTAATTCCATTTTAAAGCATTCAGAACAGCAAATAAGCGACGAGAGACCTTTATATAATGGCTTAATGGACCCGAAATATAACGTCATGTAGTCTATCTGCGGCCAAGCGGAGCACGATGCGGAGCGCGGCTATTTGCGCCATGGATGGCGCAATAGCCGAAGAGCAGTTAGGCTACATGATGTAAACCCAGAGTTTACTATTAAACAATAAAAACGCTGCCGGCAAAATTGTCGGCAGCGTTGTAGCAGTGCTCTTGATTGGGCTTTTTATTGCACATTCTTGAATTTTGAAGAGGGTGCACCACAAACGGGGCATTTTTCCGGTGCTTCGTTTTTATGGATATAGCCGCATACCTGGCAGTAATAATAGTCATTGTCTGCCGTTAAATCTTTAAGTGCGTCTTTGTATAAGGCGGCATGCGATTTCTCAGCCTCGTTGGCTAAATGAAAAACTCTTTGTGCTTCAGAATTGCCTTCGTCTTTTGCTTTCTCCAGAAAACGCGGATACATTTTCGTGAACTCAAAAGTTTCACCATCGATCCCAGCTTTAAGATTTTCTTCTGTTGATTTCAGCATACCCAGCACTTTCATCTGGCTTAACGCATGCAGGGCTTCAGCTTCAGCTGCTGCCCGAAATAGCTTGGCAGCGCCGTTATATCCTTCTTCTTCAGCTTTCTGAGCGAAAGCGGTATATTTTCGGTTAGCCTGAGATTCGCCAGCAAAAGATTCTTTCATATTGTCTTGCGATGTCATATAAATCCCTCCTTATCATTCTCCACTTTCATAATATTACCATAAATAGCCTATAATTGTAATATTATATCCTATTTTGTCCCAAAGTATCGGAAATATTTTTCTTGACATTGACGCGACGTCAAGGTGTATCCTAGTTTTGAGGTGAGTGGTGTGGAATATTCTGTACAGAAACTTAGCCGGTTGGCAGGCATCAGTCCCAGAACAATAAGGTATTATGATCAGATGGGGCTTCTAAAGCCGGCCAGGATTAATTCTTCAGGCTATCGCCTATACGGACAGGCGGAAGTAAACAGGCTGCAGCAGATCTTGCTTTATCGTGAACTGGGTATGGGGCTGGAAACTATTAAGGAAGTGATCAATTCACCGTCTTTTAATGAACTAAAAGCTTTCCGGGAGCACCTTTCACAGCTGCTGGAAAAAAAAGCGCAGCTTGAAAGCCTTATCGTGAATATTGAGAAAACGATTGCGTCTTATGAAGGGAGAATGACCATGTCTGACCAAGAAAAATTTGAAGGACTCAAGAAAAAAATGATTCAAGAAAATGAAACAACTTATGGCGAGGAAATCCGCCAAAAATATGGAGACGATGTTGTCGATCAGTCCAATCAAAAATTTC
The DNA here is from genome assembly GCF_040931655.1 of Dehalobacter sp. TBBPA1. Classification (NCBI taxonomy): domain Bacteria; kingdom Bacillati; phylum Bacillota; class Clostridia; order Eubacteriales; family Desulfitobacteriaceae; genus Dehalobacter; species Dehalobacter sp. TBBPA1. Next base: position 1,436,587 of record NZ_CP162385.1, read on the forward strand.
AGGGCATGAAACCTGAGGAGTATGAAGAAATGACTAGGCTTTCTGCCATGATTACGGAAAAGCTTGAAGCAGCTTTCCAAACAGGTGATCCTGCCTCCGGACTTGCTCAGGAAACCGCAGAGCTGCACCGTAACTGGCTGAGCTATTTTTGGAAGGAATACAGCAAAGAAGCACATGCCGGTCTGGGACAAATGTATGCTGATGACCCGAGGTTTACAGCCTACTATGATAAGAAGCATCCTGGGACAGCAGCCTTTTTACGGGATGCGATCCTTATTTATACCGGGATGAACGAATAGAAAAAGGTTCACTTCCGTTTTGCCATTTCCATATATTATCTTGAAGGTTTGTATAAGATCAAGATGGACATGGCAAAGGAGGAGCCTTCTATTGAAAAGAGATATTCATTATTATGCGCTTTTGGCATTTTGCAGGTCATGTGGGTTCAACAAGGAAAGCTCCAGAAAAATTGCCTATGCTTCGCAGTATGTGGATGATGCCAGAATTAATCTGATGACGATCCAAAATCCGGCACCGGAAGTCAGTGTTGACCGCTCTGATAACCGTGCCGTTTTTTTAAATATGGCAACCTGTCATTCCTATTTTAAAATAAAAACGTTTAATTACGAGGCAATGATCAACAATACTTGCGCCTTTCATTTTGTCCCTGGCTGTAAAGGAGAAAACTTCACGAAGAAACTCCGCTGTAAAGAGGAGTCGCCAGTGGCCCTGGTGCTTTTAAATGAGGCCCTGGACGACAATAATCTGATTAAATTTGGGATTGTTCTGCATGCTTATGCCGATACTTTTTCACATCAGGGTTTCAGCGGCATGCTCAGCAAAGTGAATGATATTAATCATTGCGGAGCGCGCAATGAAGTCTACTTAGGAATACCTGATCTGATTTTGTATTTGTTTAAACAGTTATGCGGAGAAAAATATGACGAAATGTTTGACCGTATTATACCCGCTTATGGCCACGGGCAGGCGTTGACCTTTCCTGATCTGCCTTACCTTGTTTGGTCCTATCGGTATGACAGCAGCGATACCTTCGAGGGCAGATACACCGTTGTGGAGATTGACAATAAAGAAAGGTATCAGCGAGCTTTGGCCAAAATAAAAGGGTACCTTGAGATTTATTTAAAAAAACATCCTGAATTCCGGGATTCAAATTATCAATTCGATAATACCCCTAAACTTATGAGCCAGCTGATTAATAAAGATTCGGATAGAAACAGGGAAGAAAGCTGGATTGCCTTCATGCTTAAATACGGGATGTTTCAGAAAAATGAATGGTCTGGCATTATCTATCAGGAGAGTGAATGGCTGAGAAAAGCTTTTCAAAATTTTAATCCCCAAACCTTTAATAACAGGAGAGTAGAAAATGTGATTCTTGCTGATCATTTTGCAGAATCCGACTGGTACCATTTTTATCAGGCGGTCAAGTGGTATAAAAAAAGATTCTTTGAATGCTGTCATCAAAACAAACTGTTTATTCCTAAATAACGAAGAGAGCAAAGAGGTAGGTTTGGGAGGGGATCGTAAAAAATAGGCAAAAAAAAAGGACCTTTTGTCCCAAAAATTGCTGCTATTCACTGATTCTTTGATGTTCGAAAAGTTCTCTGCTTCTTCTGTAACCAAAAAGACCAACTAAGCCCAGGATCAGAACCTTCATCCACAATTCATAAAATTCCTTGCTCTTTCCAAGTTTTAAGACGGTTTGATATAACTGCGGGGCCAGGCTCTCAATCGCTTTCATTTTATCCTGCATTGTGCTGTAAGGACCCGTGATTTCCTGATATTTGTCACATAACAATTTGTTTTTAGCCTGAATGAGCCGGTCTGTATTGGGTTTTCGCGTTCTTGGCTGGACGGTATGCGGCTTAGCAAAAGTGAAAGATACGTTATTTCCGGAAAAATAAAATTCCTGGTCATTGTATCCGGCATCTCTTAAACCGTTTAGAAAAGCGTCCCGCATTGCTGTATTCGGAAAAGCAAGATCAATATCCATCGTTAATTCCGAAGGATCAGAAAATTCGCCTAATTTAAAACCTGTAAGCCACCAGTGTTTTTCTGATCGGGTAAAGAGCACGCTTCCATTCTTCCTTAACACGAAGGACATCGGCAGCAATTCGTCGTTGTCTGCAGATTTATAAAACATTCCGCTAAAAATTCCTGGAAGCGTAAAATGAAATGCCCCGGTATAAATCCCGATTTCTCCGCCGGTTACCAGATCGTACTGGCCTTTCCAGAAACCAATCATCCATTTCTTGCCGTCATATTCAAAATAAACCGGTTCACAATCAATAATCATACCCGTCGGGGCTGATACCTCATCATAAATTCGGCAATATCCGGCATTTCTTTGCCATGGATTTAAAGTCGCGTAAAAAATATCCTGTTCTGGATCATACCGATAACCGGCATTTTCAATCACCTGATCCAAATCGGGGTCACCGGTACCTTGAGCGGGAACCGCAAGACGTTTCATAATTTCAGGATTGGAGATTCCGGTTTGAATAGGATAGCGAATGAAAGCGTTGGATTTGTGAAATAACATTGGATTCGCCCCTTAACAGATTTATTTTTAGAAATATTTGACAATGATATTTTATGTAAAAAGGACAAACTCTGGAACAGGTTTGTCCGTGACAAATAAAATTTTTAAAATAAATAGAATTTTAGGATTCAACGCTTAAAGGTTGTAACCTGACTGTATTGGCTCTTAAAAAGATGATAATAATCAGAGCTGTCATCAATACTTCCATCCAGGCTTCCAGGGAAGGGGTGCGTTTGCCAATTTTTTTCACTTTCTTGTACATTCTGGGATCTTGTTTTTCCAACAATTTGAGCCGTTCCTGGACGGTACCCTCAGAGCCGGTTATTTCCTGATATTTTTCACATAAGAATTTATTTTTGCGCTGGATCAACTGATCAGTCAATCGTGTGCGGGTCCAGGGCTGGGCCGTCTTGGGGATATCGAACGTGAAGCTTACGCTGTTATCCTCTACGGCTAATTCGTGCTCGTTGTAGCCGACTTTACGCATTCCTGCGAGAAAAGCATTCCTCATATTAACGTCTTTCAACTTGAGGCAGATATCCATCGTCAGCTCATTCGGCTCAGCAAATTCTCCAAGTTTGAAACCAGTCAGCCACCAATGTTTTGCTTTTCTGGAGAAAAGTTTTTTTCCATTTTTCTTGATGGTATACGACATGTCCAGAAGTTCCTTATCGTTGACGGACTGGTAAACAAGACCGTTTGACTTATACAGGCCGATTTCACCGCCGCTGACCAAATCATACTGACCTTTCCAAAGACCAATCATCCACTTCTCGTTGAGGTAATCAAAGGTTATGGGTTCACAGTCGATAATCATGCCAAGCGGTGCGGCAGCCTCATCAAAAAGCCGGCAGTAACCGATATACCTTTGCCAGGGCTTCATATTCGAGATAAAAATATCCTGTCGCGCATCATAGGAATAACCGGCAATTTCAATGATTTCATCAAGATATTCGTCACCGGTACCAACGGAGACAGACCCGGTATGAGATTTATTTTCTTCTGTTGCAAGTGCTGAATCAGCTTCAGTCTTTGTTCTAGTTTCAGTCTCAGTCTCAGTCTCTATTGATGTCGCCGCTGTTGTCCCGGTATCGGTTATTGATTTATCCCAGGTTGATTGCTGCATACTTTGATAATAAGAGTATGAGGCATTTCTGTTAAATAATAACATCTTCCTTCCTCCTTAATAGAATACCAATATATGGATATAATATGTAAAAATACCCAGTATGCAAATACTGGGTATTGATAAATTGAGATTAATGACTCGGTCTGCTCTGTCCCTGCATACCCTGACCCTGAATGCTTTGCCCATACTGAGAAGGAGAAGGCTGCTGGCTTTGGCTTTGCTGGCCCTGCTGGCTGACCATATTTTGACTCTGCTGGCTCATCTGAAGTAACTGGCCCTGAGTCTGATCAATAAGTTGGCCCATCTGTTCCAGTACTTGGTGAGCCTGGATCTGCTGATTGGCCTGTGTCAAAGCGGTCATCGCCGTTTGGATAGCTTGTCGCAGCTGTTGATCTGCCTGCTGTTTCTGCTGCTGGGTCTGGTTGCGGAAGCCCTGAATTTGCTGCTGAAGCTGATTGGCTGCCTGCTGGCTCTGCTGAATGATTTCGTTCTGATTTACTGTACTACCCTGAGAAGAAGAGTTACTGAATGATACTTGTTTCAACTGATTCATGGTGTTTTCCATTGCGGATAACTGGCTTCTCAGATCGCCGATTTCCTCACTAACTTCCATGTCTTTTTTGGCAGAAGCTAAGATGGTCTTGTTTTTTTCATCCATTTATTTTTACCTCCATAAGCAATTATGACCTAACTTATTTTTGTCAAATAACAAAAATATTATTAAGTTAAATTTTTCTGCAAAAAAATTTTCGGTAAAATAATACCGATCATTAGTGCTTATGGACAATAATTACTTTGAATACGTTTACGTTGATCTGCTTTACTCCGGCTGACGTACTTGTGTATCGATTCCCTCAAACTGCATGTTGTAATACCGGGCATAGATCCCGTCAAGATTAATCAACTGGCGGTGAGTGCCTCTTTCTTGAATGCCCTCATCTGTAATGACAATAATTTCGTCAGCATTTTTAATGGTACTCAGACGATGGGCAATAATAACCGTCGTCCGGTTATGCGATAGCTTGGACAGAGACTCCTGAATATAGCGTTCACTTTCATTATCCAGTGCCGAAGTCGCTTCATCCAGGATTAATATCGGCGGGTTCTTCAAAAATACCCTTGCTATCGACAGTCGCTGTTTTTGTCCTCCAGAAAGCCGGACGCCCCGTTCACCGACGAACGTGTCATAACCAAGTTCCAAAGACATGATGAATTCATGAATGTTGGCACTGCGGGCAGCCTCAATGATTTCCTGGTCGGAGGCATTCGCTTTGCCGTAGGCAATATTCTCCTTGATCGTACCGTTGAACATATAGACATCCTGCTGCACGATCCCGATCGCATTTCTTAAGGATTCCAGCGTGATATCCCGGATGTCGTTACCGTCAATCGTAATGGTTCCTTCGGTAACGTCATAGAAACGGGGGAGTAGGGAGCACAGTGTTGTTTTTCCGCCGCCAGAGGGACCCACCAGAGCAACTTTCCTTCCGGTAGGAATTCGGACGCTGACATTTTGGAGGACATCATCATCGAGGTTGTATCGGAAAGAAACATTGGAAAATTCTATTTCACCTTTGACATTTTCCAGAGGCAGGGCGTTTGGTTTTTCCATAATATCAGGTTTTGTCTCCATAATTTCCTCAAAGCGTTTAAACCCGGCAAAACCCTTTTGAAACTGTTCGGTAAAATTAATCAGTACTTCCAATGGTTGAACAAAGATATTGATGTAAAGCAGGTAAATGACAAGTTCCGTAAGTGTTAGTGATCCACCGGCAATGGACAGGCCGCCGGAGATAATGACGACAATATAAAGCAGCCCGGAAAGGAAGGAATTCCAGGCAAAATAACCTCCCATCATTTTATAGCTGCCGGCTTTGGATGCCAGAAAGTCCTGATTGCTTTTCCGGAATTTCATTTTTTCTGCTTCTTCGTTGGCAAAGGACTTGACCACCCGGATTCCAGCCAGACTATCCTGAAGGCTTGTGTTGACTTTGGCAATTTTGACCCGGTTATCTAGGAAGACCGCTTTCATCTTGAGATTACGCTGAATACTGAAAATCACCATGATCGCTGTGACAGCGAGCAGGATAAGAGTCATTGGCACATTCAGCAGCATCAGCAAAACAAATGACCCGATGATTTTCAGGAAGGAAATAAAGATATTCTCCGGTCCGTGATGCGCCAGTTCGGAAATGTCAAAAAGGTCATTGACGAGTCTGGACATCAGCTCACCGGTATTGTTCTGGTCGTAGTAAGAGAAAGACAGACGCTGAAAGTGCGTGAATAAATCTCTGCGCATGTCGGCTTCCATCCGGGCTCCCATGATATGGCCCCAGCAAGTGATAAAATACTGGCAAAAGTAGCGGATTATGTAGAGTGTCAGCAATACTGCGCTGAAAAAGCCGATACTGTGCAGGATCACTTCTCTGCCTTGTGTAAAAACATTTTTGCTTAAGTGATTTAGGATTTGAGGGAAGGACAGATCGACGACGGAGACAATCACTGCACAAAGCATATCCGTATAAAACAACAGGCGGTAAGGCTTATAATAACGAACAAAACGGTTCAGGATATTCATGCTGCCGAGCCACGCTTTCTAAAAATAAAGCCTGCAAATACTTGCAGGAATCTTACTCTTTTCTCGGAACAGTATAGCATATTTCATTAAAATTAAAAAATCAGGCGGATGGGTTCCATTCTATGGAAAAAATGAAATTAATATTTCTGTCAGAAATCAAAGGGGAAATGTGCTTTCTAATAGAATATTTATGCAAAGTCATTAATAGATGCGCACGAAAAAATAGACAATCATAATGATTTCGGCACCGATCTTGACAGCAGTACCGCCAAGGACACCGAGCAGTGTACCTAAACCAATTTGGATTGTCTTCTTTAATTCCGTACCACGGATCAGTTCGGCTGCAATCGCCCCCAAAAACGGACCGAGAATGATACCAAGCGGTCCAAGAACGATCAAACCCAGAATGGTGCCGATCACTGCGCCCCAGGCTGCCTGCTTGCTTCCACCGAAGCGTTTCGTTCCGATAGCCGAGGCAAAATAATCCACAAAGAACAGCAGGATTACGACCAGGGCCTGCAGGATGAAAAAGTAGGCATTTAATGTTGCGAAGCCTGTCATGAAGCCATAGACCAGCATGCCTGCATAGATCAAAATGACGCCGGGCAAAACGGGAAGAACAGTTCCAACAATACCCGCAATAAAGAGAACAACCGCAATGATTAAAGCAATCATATCCATTCTTTCTTCCCTCCATTTTCAGATAGGATCATTCATATGTTCTATGATAATAACCAATGAATTTGCTGCTTACCCGTATAAATATACTGGATTGGAAAGAAAAATTCAATTTTTTAATGCAAACAGCTCGGTTATGTTCAAGTCATTGACATAAAAATGATGCTAAAAGTTAACTATTAGCATCATCCTATTTGTGTTGATAACTCTTGCCAGCAAAGTTGTTAATATCTGCGGGCACCAAGATAACTGGACGAATGCGCGCTTAGATTGGATACGACAACGCCGGTTGAATAATTAAAGGCGTGCACATATTGTCCTCCGCCAATATAAATACCGACGTGTGAGGCGCCCCGGGCATAGGTCGAGAAAAAGACAAGGTCTCCAGGCTGCAGCTCATCCCTGCCAACCGGGGTACCGGAAGCATACTGCGCGAAAGAGGAATGGGGAAGGGAGACACCGGCCGCAGCGTATACATAGCGGGTAAATCCGGAACAGTCAAACCCGCCGGGGCTTATTCCACCATAAACATACGGGCATCCGACATAGCCCAGTGCATAATCAACGACATTTGAATAGCTATTGGATCTGGAAGCAACCAGGATCGGCTTGGCAGTCGGGCCTTCGGCAATCACTTCAGTCACAGCGTCCTGGAGAATCGTTTCCTTGACAACCTGCTTTTCCGAATACTTGCCGTTACTCTGGACATAAGAATAGGTTACGGACTTCGATCCGTCACTGCCTGCCGTAATCACTTCTTTTTTACCAAAGCCGAGCTTATAATCCTTCTTGGTGATGGTATCATATTGGATTTTCTGCGTTTCCGTATATTTTCCCTGACAGATGACCGTAAGGGAGTTATGGTCAATCAGAGATTTCAAAACCTGTTCAGGTGATTGAATTTGAGAAAGCCCGGCCGTTGTTTTGGAGGATATGACGTCTTCGGCGATCTTAACGGAAGTCACGACATTATCTTTCGTGGGTTTCACGTAATACGCCTGAAATTCTTTTAAGACCTGATCAATATCTTCCGCTTCCGGCAAAACGGCAATCACAGTACCATTAATGGTGAACTGATAGGCATCGTAGGGGTGATTAATTTTTTCTTCAACATTGTTTGGCCGCAGCGCAGAACGAAGATAATCGGCATTGCTGACGGTGATATTGGTATAGGCCATCTCGTAAGGTTTTTCTTTGGCTGCAGACGCCATAAGTGTATCTGCGGTATTCTGGTTAAAGACGAGTCCAAGTTGTTTCCCGTTGACTGAGACAGCGACGGCATTCATTGGGGTGGCAAGGTAACAGGCAAACGACCCGATTAATATCATTGTAATAAATAAACCACCGAGCAGGCGCGGTGATTTCCATGATATTTTTTTAAGGCAGGTCAAGGTAACGCAAATGATCTGCTTAAAATGCATCAAATTTTCACCTTTCTTAGCTTACGAGGTTAGTTGACGGATTCGGACCAAAGGTATAGGCCCTACGCAAAATGCGATTCACCCCAGAAAAAGAAGTTCCCCCGCTCCAGGCTGGCCTGGATTCAGCTCTTTATTTAGTTCATATTATAATACGCAATTTTGTAATATTTCGACACATAATTTAAATATCCTGCCTCGGAACGAAAATTTTATAACGCTGTGCAAAGCTACAACGCCCAAGAGATATAAAGGAAGGACGCCTCAATTTATATTTGAAGCGCCCTTCATAGGCTGTGTTTAGATACATTCCCTTATCACGAAGTCTGTTAGGAATGCCGATTCTATAGATCCACTTTTGGCAGCGTAGCAAAGCCTTTTTCCAGATCAGCATCGGTCGGAATATAGTCTGTCATTGTGCCGGCGTTATAGCTCATATAAGCAGCCATATCAAAATATCCGGTGCCAGTCAGGCCAAACAGGATGGTCTTCTTTTGACCGGTTTCCTTGCACTTGAGCGCTTCATCCATTGCAACCCGCAAAGCATGTGCGGATTCCGGAGCAGGCAGGATGCCTTCACAGCGCGCAAAGGCTGTAGCTGCTTCAAATACCTTGGACTGTTCAACTGCCCGGGCTGTCATATAGCCGTCATTGTACAGTTTGGAAACGATTCCGCTCATACCGTGATACCTGAGGCCTCCGGCATGGTTCGGAGAGGGAATGAACCCTGATCCGAGCGTATACATTTTGATCAGGGGCGTCGTTTTTCCTGTATCTCCAAAATCAAACGCATATTTGCCGCGGGTCAGAGAAGGGCAGGAGGCCGGTTCAACACCAATAAACTCGATATTATTTTTGCCGCGGATCTTGTCACCCATGAAGGGTGCAACCAGACCACCAAAGTTTGACCCACCGCCGACACAGCCGATGATCATTTCAGGCTCAATGCCGTACTTGTCACAGGCAAGCTTGGTTTCTTCGCCGATCACGGACTGGTGCAGCAGGACATGGTCGAGTACGCTGCCAAGTACATAACGGCAGTTTTCGGTTTTGACAGATGTTTCAATCGCTTCCGAAATCGCGCAGCCAAGAGAACCGCCTGTGCCGGGGTTTTCAGCCAGAATCTTCCGGCCGATTTCCGTCGTGTCGGAAGGAGATGGAATGACTTTTCCACCATAGGTTTCAATGACGGCTTTCCGGTAAGGCTTTTGTTCTGCAGACACCTTCACCATATAGACCGTTAATGGAATATCATAAAACGCACAGGCCATCGATAAGGCCGTACCCCATTGTCCTGCACCGGTTTCCGTTGTCAGCGAAGATAGACCCTGTTTTTTGGCATAATAAACCTGGGCAGCTGCAGAGTTTAATTTGTGGGAACCTGAAGTATTCGTGCCTTCAAATTTGAAATAGATCTCTGCTGGTGTATCCAGCAGCTTTTCGAGATTATAGGCTCTCACGAGCGGGGAAGGACGGTACATCCTGTAGTATTCACGAACTTCCTCAGGAATTTCGATATATTCGTCCGTGTTGTTCAGTTCCTGTTCAATCAGTTCGTCACAGAAGATCGGCCGCAGATCATCTGCGGTGCAGGGCTTCATCGTGCCCGGATGAATAAAGGGCGGCGGGAGCTCTTTCATAACAGCTTTTACATTATACCAGTACTTGGGCATCTCTTCTTCAGGTAAATAGATTTTGTAAGGTATGCTTGTCATGGTCTTCATTCCTTTCCAGATTATTATTAACTATCTTTTGATTAATCTTCGTTGAATAAACGAAAATCTATTAAAAAAAAGCCTTGTCCAAACTATCGGACAAAGACTTTGATCTCTGCGGTACCACCCAACTTGCGTTTACACGCCGCTTAAAACGTATGACGGACATACGCTCCATTCATAACGGGCGGAGTTCCCGGCCTGCATACGCTTACATCAATCATTCTTTGTAATCTCTGCACGGCCCTCATGAGTCCATTCACATCAGTGCTGTTACCGCTTTTCCACCGACTGCGGCTCTCTTGAAACAGCAAACATCATGTTACTACTCTCATTCTGCGGTTTAACAGTATCAAATATTGCTTAAATCTTAGCTTGAAATTAACTTTTTGTCAAGAAAATGTAAAACTTCAAAGTCAGGGAATTGCACCATTTTGAAAAAACGCAAAGTATGGTAAACTCTAGAGAAGTACGCGATACATTGTCTAACGGAGGAACTGTCTATGACACTTATGATAAACGAACTTGACCGGAGACTGAATCACTTGTGCGACCTCATGGATCAGACCTATCTTGAATGGGATGCTATCCTTATACTTGGTAAAGTGAATCAGTATTATTTTACAGGAACAATGCAGGACGGCATGCTTGTAATTCAAAAAGACCGGACCCGGCACTATTTTGTGCGCCGAAGTTATGATCGCGCCAAAGCTGAATCGCCTCTGACAACGATCTATCCGATGGAAAGTTACCGTGATGCGGCCGGGATGATCGGACCTGGGCTAGGGAATACGTATCTTGAAACAGAGATTGTGCCGCTCGCCATGCTGCAGCGGCTGAAGAAGTACTTCACGATGAGAAGCATTCATTCAGTAGACAAGCTGGTGCTGTCGGTCAGAGCGGTCAAATCGCCGTACGAGCTGGAATGGGTGGAACAAGCAGGAAAAAACCATTGTAAGCTGCTGCATGAACTTGTTCCGCCACTGCTCAGGGAAGGTATGAGCGAGGCCGATTTTGTAGCGGAACTTTATGCCGCCATGATCAAGATTGGACATCATGGTGTCAGCCGTTTTTCCATGTTTCAGACGGAAATGGTTGCCGGACAGATTGGTTTTGGAGAAAGCTCTCTTTACCCAACCAGCTTTGACGGCCCCGGTGGGGCCTATGGTATGTGTCCTGCCGTTCCTTTGTTAGGCAGCCGGGAAAGAAAGCTAAAAAAAGGGGATTTGGTTTTTGTCGATGTCGGTTTTGGCTGCAATGGCTATCATTCCGATAAAACCCAGGTCTATATTTTTGGAGCCAAGCCTGATGCCGATGTTGTGAAGGCGCATCGCGCCTGTATGGAAATTGAGCAGCGTCTGGCAGAAAAACTGATTCCAGGGGCGATACCGTCGGAAATCTATCAATCGGTAATGAGCACGCTCAGTGAAGACTTCAGACGGAACTTTATGGGGTATGGGGAACGGCAAGTTAAGTTTCTCGGACACGGCGTTGGACTTCATGTCGATGAACTGCCTGTGATTACGAATGGTTTCCTAGCGGAACTCACTGAGAATATGGTCATCGCGCTCGAACCGAAAAAGGGTCTGCCCAACATTGGCATGGTGGGAGTGGAAGACACCTATGTGGTAAGTGCTGCCGGCGGCAGATGTCTCACGGGCGGAGGAACGGACATTATCGAGGTATAAATAAGAAGCAAGGATGTAAAATATGGAGAAATTACTTCAGGGCCTTATTCAATTTAAAGAAACGGATTTCCAGGAGCACAGGCAGCTTTTTGAAGAATTAGGGAATTCTCAAAGCCCGCATACGTTATTCATTGGCTGTTCGGATTCGAGACTGGTACCCAATTTAATCACCGGAACTTTACCCGGAGAACTGTTTGTTATCCGGAATATCGCCAACATTGTACCGCCTTACCGTAATATAGAAGAGTATTTGGCCACGACTTCTGCAATTGAATATGCCGTCAATATTCTTGGCATTCAGCATATCGTAGTCTGCGGCCATTCCAATTGCGGAGGGTGCAAATCGCTATATGCCTCGGAGAAAGAAATGCAATCGATTCCGCACACCCGAAAATGGCTGGAATTGGCAGGGAATGTTAAAGAAAAGATTACAGCAATGAATATTCCAGAATCGGAAATGGCGAAAAGGGAATGGATGACTGAACAAATCAACATTGTGGAGCAGCTCAAACATTTGTTAACATACCCGTTTATCAAGGAAAGAGTCCTGAATCAGACGCTGACAATCGAAGGCTGGTACTATATTATTGAAACGGGTGAGGTCTTCCGCTACAATCGGCATAATAGTGAATTTGAACTTGTGAATTGACTGCGAATCAAGACTTGGATATCGTTTGATCCAGGGAGTCAAAGATCGTATGATTTCCTGGATTTTAGTATAAAAATGACCGATAGTAGTACAATCTTCTAAATAAAGATATAATAGGAAATACTAAGATCTGATATCAGATATATGAAATAAAGAGGAAATTTGGATGATTGAATATGGCAAAATGCAGGAACTAAAAGTCGTGAAAACATCTCAAAATTGGTATATCCTGAATGCAAAGAACGATACGCAAAATAGTGTATTATTACCGATAAGCCTGGCTCCAAAGGATATCAGAATAGGTGATAAAATCGAAGTATTTGTGTATAAGGATACGAAAGAAAGGATCATAGCCTCCATAAAAAAACCAAGGCTGGTACTTGGTGAAACGGCTGCTTTAACTGTCGTCGATACGACAGAATTTGGCGCTTTTTTAGACTGGGGTTTGGAGAAAGACTTATTGCTGCCGCTTAAAGAGCAAGTCAGTGAGGTCAAAAAAGGCGGAGCCTACCTGGTGGGATTAGCGCTCAATAACAGCCATCAATTATATGCCACAATGAAAATATATGATTTGCTCAAAATAAACTCTCCTTATAAAGAAAATGACAATGCCCATGGCACTGTCTATAACTTTAATCCTGAGTTTGGTGCGTTTGTCGCCGTGGATAATCAATATCACGGTATGATTCCAAATAAGGAATTGTGTGGCAGCATCGCGATCGGTGATAAGGTCAACATCCGAATCAAGAAGGTAAGACAGGATGGCAAGCTGGAATTAAGTTTAAGACAAGAGATCGCGCAGCAAATAGAGACGGATGCCCGGGTCATTTTAGAGAAGTTAAAAGCAAACGGCGGTGTGCTTAAGCTCAATGACAACAGTTCTCCTGAAAAAATCAAGTCGGAACTGCAAATGAGCAAATCCGCTTTCAAGCGGGCGTTAGGCAGGCTGCTCAAAGAAGGCGCAGTCCAAATCACGGACGATGCGATCCGGCTAATGTGGTAGATGAGGCAGGCAGATTTTCTATTTGCCAGTCAATTGGCTTCTTGCCAATCGAGACCAAAAATTGATTGGCTTTGGAAAACGGTCTGCTGCCGAAGAAACCGGCATAGGCAGACAGCGGACTGGGATGGACGGATTTGATGATACAATGCCTGGATGGATTGAGAATGCTCAGTTTCGACTGGGCATTTTTTCCCCAGAGAATAAAAACAACAGGGTCTTCCCGCTCATTTAAGAGCGCGATGATTTTATCGGTAAACTGGGCCCAGCCGATGCTACTGTGGGAATTGGCCTGACCGGAACGGACGGTCAGCGAAGCATTCAGTAGCAGGACGCCTTGGTCGGCCCATTTCTTTAAATATCCGTTGTTTGGAATATAACATCCCAAATCATCGTGCAGTTCCTTAAAGATATTCATCAGGGACGGCGGGGCCTGGACACCAGGCTGGACAGAAAAGCTTAAACCATGGGCTTGTTGAGGGCCATGATAAGGATCCTGGCCCAGAATGACCACTTTTACATCCTGATACGCCGTATAATGCAAGGCATTGTAGATGTCGAATTTATCCGGGAAGACGATCCGGGATCGGTATTCATCGATTAGAAATCTCCGAAGCTTCTGATAATATTCTTTATCGAATTCGGCATGAAGCAAATCATGCCAGTCGTTTTTAAGGATCTGCATTCTTATCACCTCGCTACTTATTATAACATTTTCTCTCGCAAAATTAACTTACAAAAGCTGGAGGCTGACTTGGGCAAAGCCAAGGTATCGTTGTTGTTAACGGGATTTGCGAATTGAACTACCAGATTAGGACTGGAATCTTCCCATCAAATGTGGGATACTAATAAATATGTGAATTTGTGCGAAAAGGCGGGAAAAAGAGAGCGTCATGGAATACAACTATGCAAAAAGAATCAGTCATTTAAAAGCCTCAGAAATCAGGGAAATACTAAAAGTCACTGAAAACCCGGAAATAATCTCCTTTGCAGGCGGACTCCCGGCACCGGAGCTGTTTCCACTCGACGAAATCAAGGAAGTCAGCAGGATCGTGCTGGAAGAAGAAGGGACGGAGGCTTTACAGTATACGACCACTGAAGGCTATCTTCCTTTGCGGAAATGGATTGCAGCACGCATGAATAACCGGCTGGGCACCAAATTTGAGCCGGATAATATCCTTTTGACCCACGGTTCACAACAGGCCCTGGATCTTTCCGGAAAGGTCTTTCTGGATGAAGGAGATGTCGTACTGTGCGAAAGTCCAACGTATCTTGCTGCTATCAGTGCGTTCAAAGCTTATGGCTGCGAATTCAAAGAAGTGCCGACGGATGAGGAGGGAATGATCCCTGCGGAACTGGACAGGATACTGAACAGTACGCCCAACGTCAAACTCATTTATGTGATTCCTGACTTTCAGAACCCGACAGGCAGAACCTGGACACTGCCCCGCAGGGAACACCTGGTTAAGGCAGCTATGAAACACCAGGTCATGATCATTGAAGATAATCCTTATGGTGAATTGCGTTTTGAGGATGAACCGCTTCCGTCCCTGCAGGCTTTTGACCACGAGGGCTGTGTTTTAAGCCTCGGAACGTTCTCCAAAATATTCTGCCCGGGTTACCGGATCGGCTGGGTTGCCGGTGATCAGAAGGTTGTTGAAAAATATGTTCTTGTCAAACAGGGAACGGATTTGCAGTGTAACACCCTGGCCCAGAGAGAAATTGCCAAATACCTTGAATTGTATAACATTGACAAACATATTGAAAAAATTCGCAAGGTCTACAAAAGACGCCGCAATCTGACGGTAAAACTGATGGAGGATCATTTCCCCGAGGGAGTTACCTTTACCAGACCCAAAGGAGGGCTATTTGCCTGGATTGAGCTTCCGACGGATATCAATGCCAGGGATGTGCTGATCAAAAGCCTGGAACAGAACGTCGCGTTTGTACCCGGCGGTTCATTCTTCCCGAACGGTGGCAGGGAAAATACTTTTCGGATCAATTTTTCGAATATGCCTGACGATAAAATTGAAGAAGGACTGCAAAGCCTTGCCGGTGTCCTGCGCGAATTTGTCTAGCATGATTTTATTCAATCGGTAGGATTGATCTCTAATTTTTCTTTCAGTCTGCCGGTGCTAATGATCTTTGCTTTCACAGTAATTTCAACATTGGCGTTAACAAAAGCTTTCCGCCATTCCGATCCCAAAGCATGAAATGTTTTGGGATCTTTTTTATGCAGCTTTTCGGAGAAACCTAAGAAATCAGCCTGGTAAGTTTTGGCCTGGTTAACCGTTGCAGTGGCTATTTTTTTTAGTCTTTCACTAATGACAGGTTCCAATTGCTCAATATCTTCTTTAGTTAGCCTTAAACCGTTATTTTCATCAATTTCGCCTTTTGTCTGAATTGTAACCTGATAAGATATTTCTTCGTTGGAGACAACTGATTTTACTTTATACGTTGAACCACTTAAAAAATAGTTAAACATGGTTCCGTCCTTTTGAACAGGGATGGAAATAGGGCCTTTGTTGATTTTTTGCGTCAGCAGCAGAAAACCAAGGGTTTGTTCCTGATCAAGCCAGCCTACCAAATGGCCAGCCTGAAAAACACCCAGGCCTTCGATAATGCTTCCTTCAGTTTTGGGATTATCTCCGGATTCTTTGTTATCCGATTCCAAGGGTATAATCTTGATTTGTGGTAAAACGGCATCGCGGTCATTGCTTGTCAGCCAGGATACAAGCTTATAGAAATACATACCATAGGATTTGCCGGTGTTTGTGGCTTTTAAATCGATAAACTGGGATACCTCGTTAGAAAATAACTGGTCCGTCGTGCCTCCCGTCCTAAGTATTTCCTTGGCTTCACCTTTGGTCACCAAAAAGATATCGCGTGGCCGGGTCTGTGGGAAGCGGGAACGATGTTCGATAATCTCAGGTAGCTTTTCTTTGGCAGCCTCTTCCCCAATAATAGAGCCTGTAGTGTAACCATAAAAAGGGACAGTTGACAATTTTGCGGAATAATTTCTAATTGCATCTTGCATTGTTACTCCCTGACCGGTGAAAAGCTGTTCCGTATTGTTGCTTAAACTGGATTTTTTTCCTCCATCCTGTCCCTGACTGCCTTGCGGCTTCAGGATCAGCGTGGCCGCAGTCCAAACATCCTGACCATTAATTTGGGTATAATCATAGCTGCTTAGCGTGACAAAAGCTAGCGTTTCGACTTCCTTATTGCTCCAGCATCCTGAACAGAATAATAAAAGTGAGAGCAAAATACTGAAGGTCCCTATGTATCTAAAAGGGAGCTTTTTAAGTAGTTTTTTCAATGGTAACGCCCCACTTTTTTCTTTTCGATGATCGTAAGTAGCAACAACAGACCAGGAATCAGCAGCTCAAATGTTAAACCGATTGACGGCCATATATTCTTGAGAAAATAACCGACATCAAGAGGACTCTTGAATAACAAATTCGGTGGAATAATATTCAGCAGGGCAAGCCCTAGGAGAACGTATTTCTTGTTTTTAAGAGAAAACATTCGGACTAAGGTCATTGTCTCCAGGTAATACATGACGGCTACTTTGACCACGATACCGGATACCCAGATAAAAATAACAAGGAATTCAAGCCTTTGAATTGTAATGAATTTGATATATTTAGCTAAATAAAGAAAAGCAAAGTACATATCACCCGTATATTCCGGCCCAAAAACAGTAAGGGTGGCAACAGTAATGAAAGTCAGAAGGATACCGGCAGCAATAATTCCGAAGATGCCATTTTTTAAAATATCCTCCGCCTGGTTTACTTTTGGGAATAAAAATAGGAGTACAACAATCTGACCAAACCAGGCTACAGGAACAAGGGAAGCATCCAGAACGGACAGGACACCCTTATCCAGAAAAGGCTGCAGATTGTTTAGATCCATATCTCTGACGGCTAACGCCAGCAAGACCACCAGAGACAGTATAAACAAAGGCAGAATAAACTGGTTGACCCGCACAATTACTTCGATTCCTTTAATAACTGCATAGGCAGCCACAATCATCAAACCTGTTTGAAAAACATAAGGCGGAGTTTCGGGCATAAGGTTCATATTCAAAAAATCAGTAAATTCTCTTATTACCAAGACACTTATGGTCAGAAAGAATAATACATAGCCGAAAGTCACGACTTTTCCGAGGATTTTGCCGAGCAGGATTTCAGCATATCCGGGCAGCGTCAGCTTTGGAAACCGCCGTCCCAGATAATAAATCAGCATAAGGTTAACGATCCCGACAGCAAGCGCAATCAGGACGGAAAGCCAGGCTGATTCTGCGGCCTTTTCCGCTGTTATGCCGGGAATTAACAGGATCGCAGTGGACATGACAATCATAAACATTAAAGAAGCAAGTTGTACACCGGATATCTTTTCTGAATTTATGACCTTTTCCTCCTATCCATTGGTTTCGACGGCCCCTGGTTGTCTTTCTGCCGGACAGGATTCACCGTACGGAACGACTTTGGTCGTTTAGACATAGCCCACCATGGAGCCCGTACCAGGATATCTTTGATTTCGCCAAGACTTAAAGGAGCAAACGGAATTAAATAAGGGACACCGAAAGAACGCAGGCTGCAGAGATGGATCAGGATGATCATCAGGCCGAACATGATACCGACCCCTCCCAGAAAACTGGCCAGTAAAATCAATATAAACCGCAGTATCCTGAGCGCATAGCCGGCATCATAGTTTGGGATCGAAAAAGACGCGATTGCCGTGGTCGCTACGACAATAACGGAGATTGGGGAGACCAGGCCTGCATTGACAGCTGCCTGGCCGATAACTAGACCGCCGACAGTGCTGATAGCCTGACCGATAGTTTTCGGCAGCCGGATACCGGCTTCCCGCAAAAGTTCAAATGTAAACTCGATGACAAGGATCTCCAAAGCAATTGGCAACGGTAAACCCTGCCTCGTTCCTGCCACTGAACTGACGAGATGCGTCGGCAACAATTCCTGGTGAAAGGAGAAGACGGCAACGGTGACGGACGGCAGCAACAAGGCCAAATTTAAGGCAATTAAGCGCAGAATTCTTGTAAATGTCGCAAATACTGCACCGTGATAATAATCCTCGGCTGCCTGCAGCATGGTTACAAATGTCGCCGGAATGAGCAGTGGCATCGGAGAATTATCTACCAGAATCGCGATTCTGCCTTCCAACAGCGAAGCAGTGACCTTATCAGGCCTTTCCGTGTATTGTACCAGCGGAAACAGGGAATATTGCTCATCCATAATCAGTTCTTCGATGTAACTGCCTTCCAGGATACTGTCCGTTTTGATTCTGCCAATCCGCTGCTTCACTTCCTGCAGCAGTTGTTCATTCACGATCCCCTGAATATAGCAGATTGCAATTTTTGTATGGGTCAGCTCACCAACTTCTAAAGTTTCCAGCTTAAGTCTGCTGGTTTTTAAACGTCTTCTGATGAGGCTCATGTTTGTATCAATGGACTCAATGAACCCATCCTTTGGCCCGCGCACACCTGGTTCGGTATCAGACTCAACAATGGACCTATTTTCGCCGCCTCGTACCCCGGCAGCCAGGGCTGAAGACGAATCGTCGATGATTAGAACCGCATTGCCTGCAAACACTTTTCGTTCGACTTCATCCAGATTAGAAACCATGCTGGTTTCGGTAAGATTCAGCAGGCTGTCCTGAATGATCTGCAGCAGGTTTGCGTTGCCGCCCTTCGTCAATTGCTGCAGTTTGCGCGTCTCTTCCAACAGGGTTTTCAGTATAGAATCACTGATCACTTGATTATCCGTGATAGTTGTGGCATAGATAATGAAAGCCCTTACCGGTTCTTCCAAATTAATTTGAAATGGATGGAACTGGACATCCGAACAATTGGCAAAAAGCTGCTGCAGTTTTTTTATGTTATCCTCATAATTTCTGGACAACGGCTGTTTTTTGGGAGGCTCAGGGGCAGCGGTGGGTTCAGGTGCTTTATTTGTCCAGCTTTTTAAGGTTCTTGTCAGTCGATTGATAAACATCTTTTGTTGGCCTCATCCTATCTAAAACAATATTTGTATATTATTTCCCAGACCAGGAAAGTATATGAACTTTTCTAAAAGGAATTTTATTCATTTGGAGGATTCACTTCTAATTTTTCTTTTAGTCTGCCGGTGCTAATGATTTTTGCTTTCACATTAATTTCAACATTAGCGTTCACAAAAGCTTCCCGCCATTCCGATCCCAAAGCATGAAATGTTTTGGGATCTTTATGATGCAGCTTTTCGGAGAACCCCAAAAAATCAGCCTTGTAGGTTTTGGCCTGGTTAACTGTTGCAGTGGCTATTTCTTTTACTTTTTCACTAGCAACAGATTCTAATTGTTCAATATCTTCTTTAGTTAGCCTTAAACCATTATTTTCATCAATTTCTCCTTTCGTCTGAATTGTAACGTGGTAAGATATCTCTCCGTTGGTAACGACTGGTTTTATTTTATACGTTGAACTGCTTAGAAAATAGTTAAACATGGTTCCGTCCTTCTGAACGGGGATTGAAATCGGGCCTTTGTTTATTTTTTGCGTCAGCAGCAGAAAACCAAGCGTTTGTTCCTCATCAAGCCAGCCCACCAAATGGCCAGACTGAAAAACACCCAGGCCTTCGATAATGCTTCCTTCAGTTTTGGGATTAGCTTCGGATTCTTTGTTATCCGATTCCAAGGGCATAATCTTAATTTGTGGTAAAACGGCATCACGGTCAGTGCTTGTCAGCCAGGATACAAACTTATAGAAATACATACCGTAAGATTTGCCGGTGTTTGTGGCTTTTAAATCGATAAACTGGGATGTCTCCTCAGAAAACAACTGGTTCATTGTGCCTCCCGTCTTAAGTATTTCCTTGGCTTCACCTTTGGCCACCAAAATAATATCGCGTGGCCTGGTCTGCGGGAAGCGGGCATAATGTTCGATAATCTCAGGTGCCTTTTCTTTGGCAGCCTCTTCTCCAAGAATAAAGCCTGTAGCGTAACCATAAAAAGGGACAGTTGACAATTTTGCCGAATAATTTCTAATTGCAGCCTGCATTGTTGGTCCCTGACCGGTGATAAGCTGTTCCATATTATTGTTTGAACCGGACTTATTTCCTTGGTCCTGTCCCTGACTGCTTTGAGGCTTCAGGATCAGCGTGGCCGCAGTCCAAACATCCTGACCGTTAATTTGGGTATAATCAAAGCTGCTTAGCGTGACAAAAGCTAGCGTTTCGACTTCCTTATTGCTCCAGCATCCTGAACAGAATAATAAAAGTGAGAGCAAAATACTGAAGGCCCCTATGTTTCTGAAATGGAGTTTTTTCAATGGTGACGCCTCACTTTTTTCTTTTTGATCTAAGTCTATTATTTTCCGGCGCAAGATACTTTATGAACTTTTCTAAAGAGCTTGACAAGTTATTGGGTCAATCCTATAATTTATTGAGGCTACCTAACGTTAGGTAGGCATTTTGTCTTTTGGAGGAACACGACGGTGGAAACGAAGCAAAAGCTGATGGACTCGGCTTTCAGATTGTTTGCAGACAAAGGGACAGAGTTTTCCCTAACCGAAGTTGCCAGTGAAGTTGGCATCCAAAAAGCATCGATATATGCCCACTTTTCCAGTAAAGAAGATTTATTGTATGCAGTCATCAATCGGGAAATTAACCAGTACTTTCTCGAGATCAACGAGCATTGTGATGATCTGAAAAGCATGTTCGTTATGATTTTCGATTACTATGACAAGTCGCTGACCAAACTGTATTTCTGGAAGAGGCTGTTGCTTTTTCCACCTAAAGCTTTCGCTGAAACGCTGATTGCAAAAATCCACTGCTTATCAGAAGAGCGGTTCCAAATGGTTAAAGATATTATTCAAGCCAATATGGATAAAGGGATTATCCGATGCCAGGATCCCGAATCCGTGGCAATATCCTATACGGCCATGACGCACGGGCTGCTGTCAAGCATCCTCATTTATCAACCTGAAGATGTGACTGTCCATTTTGAGGAGATTTGGGAGAATTTCTGGCGGGGGATCTGTTCAAATGGTTAAACGTTGATTTCATATATGGAGGACGAATGTTTCATGGAGCTTTTACTGCATCATTTATATCTAGTCTCAATATTTGGCTATCTGCTCGGAGCTGTTATTTCCCTTGGATATCTCTTCGTCAAAAAACAAAATACCGGCAATGTGATTGTCAATGCACTATGTATCTTGGCTTCCGCCGCCGCAGCGGCAGCTTCAGTCGGAAAGATTTTCTCGGACGTTGAAACGCTGAACATTTTTTCGCTGCAATCCGCGATTCCGTTCATTACCCTAAATATCAGTATTGACAATCTTTCTGCTTTCTTTGTGCTGGCGCTGTCGATCCTGGTCTTTTGTGTTTCGATCTACTCGATTAGCTATATTTCCCATTACAACGGGAAAAGGAACATCGGCCTGTTTAACTTTCTATATGTAATGTTTATTATTTCAATGTTTTTTGTACTAACCTCGGCCAATGCCGTATTTTTCTATATCTCCTGGGAAGCAATGTCTTTGCTGTCTTATTTCCTGGTGGTATTCGAATCGGAAAAAGAAGAAAATCAGCAAGCTGGAACGTTATATATTGTAATGACCCATCTGGCAACGGCTTGTCTTTTAATTGGATTTATGATCATGTATCACTACACACATTCTTTTGACCTGACGATAGCTCAAAATGGCGCAGCGATCCCCGAAGTGGCCAGAAACATTGCCTTCATCTTATTTTTGATTGGCTTTGGCACAAAAGCAGGCGTTATCCCGCTGCATATCTGGCTGCCTTACGCTCACCCGGCTGCCCCGAGCAATGTCTCGGCTCTGATGTCGGGAATCATGATCAAGACGGCCATCTACGGACTGATCCGTTTTGTGCTTTGCTATTTAGGGGTGCAGAATACCTGGTGGGGAATTGTCATTCTTGTTCTGGGCATGCTGTCAGCTGTACTTGGGGTTGCCTATGCTTTGATGGAACATAATATTAAAAGACTGCTAGCCTTTCACAGCGTAGAAAATATCGGGATTATCCTGATTGGCTTAGGGGTCTCGTATATCGCCTTTGCCCAAAACCATTTGCTCATCGGCGGCCTGGCCTTAACAGCAGCGCTGCTGCATACGTTCAACCATACTCTGTTTAAAGGGGGGCTGTTTCTCGGAGCCGGAGCAATTCAATATGCTGTACATACCAAAGATATCGAAAAACTTGGCGGGCTTCTGAAAAAGATGCCCGTTACCGGTTTCATGATCCTATGCTTTTCTTTGGCCATATCGGCCATTGTACCGTTTAATGGCTTTATCAGTGAATGGCTGACATATCAGTCCTTATTTGCCAATATACTGCCCGGACAGTTCGGCTTAAACTTCTTTTCGGCGGTCGCCGTGGCAGCGCTGGCTTTGACCGGAGCTTTGGCTGCAGCCTGTTTTGTGAAGCTGTTCGGGATATCCTTTCTAGGCCTTCCGCGAAGCGAACAAGCCGCGAATGCGCAGGAAGTTCCCAAAACCATGAATATCGGGATGGGCCTTCTTGCGTTTATCTGTCTCGGGATCGGACTTTTTCCGTTAACGATCTTAAAGCTCTTGGATCCGGTCGTTGGCAGTCTCGGCGGTGGCTCAGTCTTCAGTCAGCTTCAGGGAGGCTTTATGCTGGTTTATTATCCGCTGACGGTTTCCCCGGGCATTATATCTCCGATGGCCCTGGTCCTGGCTTTGGCCGGAATCATCCTGTTTACGCTTCTGGTCATCCGGATCGTTGGCGGTAAATATATCGAACAAAAATACGGAACGTGGGACTGCGGCTTTGAAGCGCTGAATGCACGCATGCAGTACAGCGCGACCGGTTTTTCCAAACCGATCAAGATTGTTTTCAGGATCCTGTTCAGACCAACCAGGAAAATTACGACAGAGGGAGACTCCTTGTATTATCCGGAGTCAATCGAATATGCGACGACGGTCGCCTCGATATTTGAAGATTACCTCTATCATCCTGTCATCAAAAGACTTCAAAAGTTTTCCCAAAGAACAAAGTATAAAATTCAAACCGGCAGCATCCATAGTTATTTGATCTATATATTTGCGGCAGTTCTCTTACTGATGCTCTATAACCGTTTGGCTTAAACAATTTGACTGGGGGATTTGCATTCGAGGCAGAAGTTTAATGAAAGACTGTACACCGGGAAGGATAGGAAATGAAGCAATGAACAGCATCACCTATATTTTAATTCAACTGATTGTTACTCTTTTGGCTGCACCGCTTGTGAGCGGCCTGATCAAAAAGGTCAAAGCTTTGACCCAAAAGCGCAAAGGTGCGCCTGTCTTGCAGATGTATTTTGATCTTTATAAACTGCTGCAAAAGACCTCTGTCGTTTCAGAGGTATCTTCGTGGATTTATAAGGTAGCTCCGTATATCGTTTTTGCGACAGCTCTGACTGCCGCGCTACTGGTTCCTGTGTCAACAAAGATTGTACCGGTGCTGATTCCGGGTGATTTTATTATGCTCGTTTCCATCCTGGCACTCGGCAGGTTTTTTATGATGGCTGCAGCCCTGGATACGGGGAGTACCTTCGGTGGGATGGGAAGCAGCAGGGAGGCCATGATTTCTTCACTGATTGAACCATCCATCCTTGTGACCCTGTTTACGGTAGGCCTCCTTTCCGGGTCCACTTCACTGCCTCGCATTATGCAGACCGTACAGGTTACAGGGTTTCCTTTGGCTCATCCGGTTTATATGATGGTGGGGCTGGCGCTGCTGATCGTTATCATTGCGGAGACATCCAGAATTCCGGTCGATGATCCGTCCACCCATCTGGAATTAACGATGGTGCATGAGGCGATGATCCTGGAGTATTCAGGCCGGCACCTAGCTTTGTTGGAATACGGCGCAGCAGTGAAACAGTTGGTTTTTATCACCCTGTTTGTGAATTTATTCATTCCGCATGACCAGCTGATTCCGTTTATGGGCTTCGGCGCTGTTATTTTGTCACTTCTGCTTTATTTGCTCAAAGTGGCCCTTATGGCGCTGGTCATCGCGTTGATTGAAGTCAATACAGTTAAGTTTAAGCTTTTCAGTATCCCGAATCTGGCTGCCTTATCTTTTATTCTCGCTTTTCTGGGAATTTTGCAATTCTTTATCCTGGGAGGTTATCATGTCTGAAAATCTTTTGGAAACCTTATCTGTGCTGATTTTACTTTCTTCTTTTGTGCTTATGGCCAATAAACGAATCAGTTCCTATATCAAGTCTTTCCGGATTCAGTCCATGCTGATTGCTCTGGCTGCCGGGGTCATGGGAGTCAGAAGCCTGTCGGACGAAGGACGCTGGGATATTTTGATTGTCTGTATCCTGATTGTTGTTCTAAAAGTCATCTACATTCCAGATCTTCTGAACAGGACATATGCCTCTGTAAGGTACAAAGTTGAAAAAGACTTTATCTTGAATATTCCAATCCTGGTTTTGGTCTGCTGCGGACTGGTTGTTTTTTCTTACTTCACGCTGGCAACGATTGACGGCAGCAACCAGGGGATGTCCAATATGCAGCTCGTCAACTCGGTTTCCGTGATCTGGATCGGCCTTTTCTTTATGATCAGCCGTAAAAAAGCGCTTGGACAAATCATTGGCTTTCTGGTCATTGAAAACGGTCTGTATATCACGGCCATGCTCGCAACGCAGGGAATGCCTTTCATTGTGGACCTTGGGATATTCATTGACCTGGTGACCTTCGTTCTGATCATGGGTATGCTTACGTTTCGAATTAATGACCAATTCGACTCCATTGATACGGATCAACTCAATAATCTGAAAGGATAAGATACAACGATATGGGCTTTTTACTTCTGGTCATTCCAATCATTGCCTTACTGCTGCTCTTTATACTTAAACCGAAGCGGCTGCTGCACCTCGTCAGCGTTTCATCTGCTGTGCTGCTGCTGATCATCGCAGCTGTCCTGACCTATAAAGTCATACTGTATGGAGCGATTGCTTATTCTTCGCTGGGCGGATTTTTCTATCTCGATGCCCTGAGCATGATGATTCTGGATATTGTCCTGACGATAGGTTTGATGGCGGCCATCTTTTCGATCGGTTATCTTGAGGAAGAAGTCAAACAGGGTAAGCTGCCGGCCAAAAAAATTCGGCTGTACTATATGCTGATGGTGACTTTTATTTTTACGATGGTACTGGCGCTGACAGTCAAAAACATGGGTCTGATGTGGATTGCGATTGAAGCGACAACGCTGGCCTCGGCCTTTTTAGTCGGCTTTTATAACAATCGTTATGCGCTGGAAGCTGCCTGGAAGTATGTGATTATCTGTTCTGTCGGTATTGCAGTTGCCCTACTCGGCATCATTTTACTGCACCTTTCTTCGGCCGGAATATTGGAGAACGGCTCATTTTTGGACTGGACTGCGCTGTACGCCAACGCGGCATCCTTAAAAAGTTCCGTTCTGCGCCTAGCGTTTATCTTTATTTTGGTCGGATTCGGGACGAAAGCCGGCCTTGCTCCGATGCATACCTGGCTGCCTGATGCGCATAGTCAGGCCCCTTCTCCAATTAGTGCCATGCTGTCCGGTGTTCTTTTGAACAGCGCGATGTATGGCATTATCCGGACGACGGCCATTGTGAATCACA
Organism: Dehalobacter sp. TBBPA1; assembly: GCF_040931655.1. Classification (NCBI taxonomy): domain Bacteria; kingdom Bacillati; phylum Bacillota; class Clostridia; order Eubacteriales; family Desulfitobacteriaceae; genus Dehalobacter; species Dehalobacter sp. TBBPA1. Next base: position 1,462,641 of record NZ_CP162385.1, read on the forward strand.
ATCAGGGGAGCAGCAGCTTTACCGGGAGGCTCCTCATCGGGATCGGGATTTTATCGATTGCTACCGCGGCTGTATTTATTCTGACGCAGAAGGATTATAAACGGCTTCTGGCTTATTCCAGTATTGAACATATGGGAATTATCGCTGTTGCTATCGGGATCTTTACACCGCTGTCTATTTTTGGCGGGTTGCTGCATATGATCAATCACTCGCTGACCAAATCCATGCTGTTTTTATCTGCCGGTAATATCATGCAGAAATATGACACCAAACAGATTTTCAAGATCAAAGGGATTTTGAAAACGCTGCCTATTTCCGGAACGGTCTTTCTGCTAGGTCTATTTGCAATTGCCGGAACACCCCCCTTCAGCGTATTTGCGAGTGAGTTCAGCATTACCGCCGCAATCTTCAACCAATTAAACCTCTGGGTCGGAATTGTGTTCATTCTGCTTCTGGCGGCTGTCTTTGCCGGAATCGCTGTGACGCTGTTTAAAATGTTTTATGGTCAGCCGGACAGTACGGAGGCTGCTGATCCTAGGACAGGAGAAATCAATATCCCCGGAACAGTTTGCCTGGTTGTTTTGCTGGCAGCCGTAACAGCCGGCGGGGTTTATCTGCCAGAAACAGTCCGGGAGCTGATCATCCAGGCCCAGAGCATTGTCCTGGGTACAATCTAAGGAAGGGATTCGTAAATCCTGTTAAAACAAAATGGTTTAAAGACAGCAACATGATTCACGAATCGATCTGTTAGTACAACATTATCTGTAATAAATGCTCAAATATATGATTATGATTGCGTTAAACTTCCCGGTTGGCCTGTGCCCGCCAGACCTCATATAGGCTAATCAAGCTTGGATGAATTATTTGGACAGGGAATTTGAGAACGTTGTACTAGTCAATGAAATATCGCTGAAAATAGAGGTAGAGATGATGAAGGCATCTGAATTAAAACAAATACTAGCAGAAAAGTTCTTCGTTGCAGAGTTGGCCGATATTGGCGGGAGAAACAGGAACAGCCGGGATCATGAGCTTTATCTGAAAACAGCTTCGGAAAGTATTCCCGGAATATGCGCTTACTTAAATAAAGAACTGGGTTATCCGCTCGTTCTGATGTTTGCCAATGATGAGCAAAACCAGAATTCTTGCTTCGGCGTTTATTACGTTTTTGCGGACAGACAGGATACGCTGCTTTTGGTGATGAAAACGTCGGTCAGTCCCGACAAAATGGAAATACCGTCAATCAGTCATGTCATCCAGGCTGCGGCAACGTATGAGCGTGAAATTAAGGATCTATTCGGAATCATCCCAATAGGCCATCCGGATGCCAAAAGACTGGTTTTTCATAGCAACTGGCCGAACGGGGTTTATCCGCTGCACAAAGCTTTTCCAGCCGGATATAGACCAGAGCGGGCTGCAGAACAAATCAGCTTTCGCAAAGTTGAAGGGGAAGGGGTCTATGAAATTCCGGTCGGACCTGTCCATGCCGGAATCATTGAACCGGGCCATTTCCGTTTCAGTGTGGCCGGAGAACCGATCATTAATCTTGAAGCGCAATTGTACTTTGTCCATAAAGGAATAGAGAAACTGGCCGAACAGCAAAGCATTGAGAAATGCCTGTATATTTCAGAACGGATTTCCGGAGATGAGACCTTTGCAAATTCCCTGGCGTACTGTCAAGCCATCGAAAAAATTGCCGGAATCGAGGCTCCGATCAGGGCAGCCTACACCCGGGTCATTTTTGCCGAGCTGGAGAGACTGACCAGCCATTTGGGCGATCTCGGCGGTGTTTGTCTTGACGCTGCTTATGGGTTTGCAACGTTCCAGTTTCGGATGATCAGAGGCTGGGCCTACGCCTTAGCTGATGAACTGTGCGGCATGCGTTTCCTGCGAAGTGTCAATAAGCCGGGCGGGATTAGAAAAGACTTTGTGGCAGGAAAGGAACCCAGTCTGATTGGCCAGCTGAATAAAATCCGCCGCGAGCTTGAGGAAACTGTCGAGATTATCAAAGCCAACAGCTTGTTTATTGACAGGATTGAAAATACCGGTATCCTTACGCTGGAAATTGCGGCCGATCTAAACGCGGTCGGCCCAGGCGGCCGGGCTTCAGGACTGCGCTATGATGTCCGGAAATCTTTCCCGTACGCAGCTTATCCGCAGCTCAATTTTAATATCCCGGAACATTACAACGGCGATATCAACTGCCGGCTGAATACCAAAATTGAGGAATGCTTTGAATCCATTAACCTGATGATCCAAGCAATCAATCAAATGCCTTCAGGGAAAGTACTGGAACTTGTTGAGGCTGTTGAACCGTATCGCTTTGCTTTCGGCTTGACCGAAGCCCCGCGCGGCGAAAACATCCACTGGCTGATGACAGGCGAGAACAATACTGTGTACCGCTATAAAATACGGACGCCGTCTTTCTGCAACTGGCCGGCCCTCTGTCATGCCGTCAAAGGCAATATTGTGCCGGACTTTCCGCTGATCAATAAAAGCTTTAACCTTTCCTACGCAGGGAACGATCTCTAAAGAGCGGTTTACTGCGATCTGGGGCAAGTCTGGGGGCCACAATACCACTTTCCGGCCGTTGTACCATCCATGGCACAAAAGGCCGCGCTGCGCAATCCTGCTCCGCTCACAGTGGAACTGTGGCCCCCAGACTGATCTTATGCACATTCAAGTAAGCTTGCATGTCAGAATTTAGCTCATTTTTTAGATATTTTAAATGTTGTAACAGTACAACTTACTTTAAACGATTATCCATATCAATATCCGGCATACAGAAATTACTAACTAGCTTTTAATCAGTCTGCGTGCCACGGTTCCAGCGTCAAGCGGAGCATGGAGTGCGTAGCGCGGCCTTTTGTGCCATGGAAGGCACAACGGCCGTAAGCGAAACTGTGGCACGCAGACAGGCCCAAAATAAATCTAATTTAAATACCAAGCAAGGAAGACTAAAAAATGTTTAAGACGCTAAAAAAAATCATTCAATATCCAAGGCTTACCCAGGAATATCCCAAAGTACCCGCCAGTGGCGGTCAGTTCCTGGGGCAGACCGAAATCAATCCTGAAAAGTGCAGTTTTTGCGGGGAATGTGTCCTGCGCTGTCCATCTCAGGCAATTGTGATGGCTAAGGAAGCAGGAATCATTGGGATTAACTATGACGCGTGCATCTTCTGTGTGCTGTGTGAAGAAGTCTGTCCGACAGGCGCAGTAACGACCACCAATCAATTTGAGCTGGCAGAAAAGGATAAAGCAATGCTCCACGTGGATAAGAGCGTGGCTGTCAAAAATCAAACGCTGATTATTGATGAAAACAACCTGCCTGACACCTCCTACAAAGCGGTCTGCATGGACCTGGAAGCAAAGATTAAAAAAATGTTCGGCCGGAGCCTGCAGATCAGAGAGGTGGATTCTGGCTCCTGCAACGGCTGTGATTATGAAATCAATGCGCTGAACAATCCTGTCAACGATATTGAAAGGCTCGGGATCAGTTTTGTGGCGTCGCCAAGACATGCCGATATGCTTTTGGTGACTGGCACCGCGACGAGAAATATGCAGCTGGCGCTGGTGAAGACGTATCATGCAGCACCTGATCCAAAACTAGTCGTAGCAGTAGGTGCCTGCGCCTGCAGCGGCGGCATTTTCAAGGATTCCTATGCCACCAGCAACGGCATAGATTCACTTGTACCGGTGGATGTCCATATCCCTGGCTGCCCGCCACGGCCTCAGGCCATCATTTACGGTATCTTGAAAGCGCTGGACCGGATGAAGTAAAGTTAGAGTTGACAAGGTACCAGTTGACTTTTTCCGGACGTGTATGATAATGGATAGTAAGCAGATAAAAATCCTAAATAGAAGTATTTTAGGATTTTTTTCCTGCTATATTATTTTGATGATTGTTTCAGCTTGATAAATTGAGAATGTATAAGAATAAAAAACGTGTAAAGGATGGATCTTCTTGTCTATTGTTCGAGCTGCAGCGCTTCAGTTACAAGTATCTCCAGACAAAATGGAGAACTTCAACCGTCTCCGACAACATTTGGACAGCCTGGCTAAAGGGAATGTCGATCTGGTCATTCTGCCGGAGATGTTTAACTGCCCGTATCAGACGTCTTTATTTCCTGATTATGCAGAGGAAGAGGGCGGGGCATGCTGGCAGAAGCTTTCATCTCTGGCGGCACAGTATAAAATGTACCTCGTTGCAGGTTCGATGCCGGAAAGAGATCCGGAGAACAAGATATATAATACATCGTACGTGTTTGACCGCCAAGGCCGGCAAATAGGCAAACACCGCAAAGTTCACCTCTTTGATATCGAGATTGAGGGCGGACAGCAATTTCGGGAATCGGATACCTTAAGCCCCGGAAACAAGATTACTGTATTTGACACGGAATTCGGAACGATGGGAATCTGTATATGCTATGACTTGCGCTTCCCGGAACTGGCGAGACTTATGGTTGATCAGGGTGCGAAGATCATTATTGTACCGGGAGCCTTTAATATGACGACCGGTCCGGCCCACTGGGAGATCCTTTTTCGTACCCGGTCAGTGGATAATCAGGTTTTTATGGTGGGCGCTGCTCCGGCCCGTGATGCGGAAGCCGGATATACGTCCTGGGGGCACACGATCATGGTCGGACCGTGGGGAAATGTCCTGCAGCAAATGGATGAACGCGAAGGTTGTATCATTCAGGATCTTGACCTGGCTGAAGTGGCTAAAGTCCGCCGTGAATTGCCGTTGCTTGCCCAGAGAAGGTCAGACCTGTACCAATTGACTTCAAAATGATGATCACGTGACGTCGAGATTATGTCAATAAGGCAGGGGGTTTTCGATGCAAAAACAAAAATTTGCAGTATTCCAGGCACTCCTGGCAGCTGCACTTTTCGGTATAAGCACGCCATTGTCCAAATTGTTATTGTCCCATTTATCGCCGATCATGCTCGCTGCACTTCTTTATCTGGGTGCTGGCAGCGGCATGTTCGCGCTGCGATTAATCATTAAAGCAAATAGGCCGTTATCTAAAGAAGCAGGTATTGCCAGGAAGGATCTGCCCTTTACAATTGGAATGGTTCTTTTGGATATGAGTGCGCCTATTCTGCTCTTGGTCGGATTGAGCACGACTGCGGCCGCCAATGTATCTTTATTGGGCAATTTTGAAATTGCAGCAACTGCACTTCTTGCCTTGTGGCTCTTTAAGGAGACAATCGGGCCAAGGCTCTGGACGGCAATCATTCTCATTACAGCTTCCAGCATACTCTTATCACTAAAAGATATTCAAGGACTGTCATTCTCCGCAGGCTCAATATTTGTATTGCTGGCCTGTGTCTGCTGGGGACTGGAGAATAACTTTACGAAAATGCTTTCGCTGAAAGATCCCATGCAGATTGTCGTCATTAAAGGATTGGGATCCGGAGCAGGCTCCTTGCTTATTGCCTTTGTCACCAAACAAATGACAGCCGATTACAGCTATATTCTTTTTACGCTAATATTGGGATTCTTCGCTTATGGCCTCAGTTTCCTTTTCTATGTCAGAGCCCAGAGAGACCTCGGGGCGGCTAGAACAAGCGCCTATTATGCTGTTGCACCGTTTATTGGCGTTGGCTTATCTTTTATTGTCGCCAAAGAACCCATAACAAGTAATTTTATCATTGCAGCCATTCTAATGATATTCGGGGCCTATTATGCGGCTAGGGAGAAACATGACCATCAACATCGTCATGAAGCGTTGTGTCATGACCATCGCCATCATCATGGTGACGGCCATCATAGCCATGTTCACGCTGATTTTACGACAGGGGAGCACAGTCATCCGCACGAACATGAAACCATACAACATGCGCATCATCATGCACCGGATATGCATCACAAGCATTAGGCATTAGACCTGATTTTATATTTAATTTTTTTATAAATGGGATAGCACTTTACAAATACAGTAACATATGTTATTAATAACATACGTTACTGTATTTTTTAGAATGGAAGTGAAGAAGAATAAATGATGTCCATGATGATGTCCATTAATTATGCGATTTTGGGAATTCTCAGTACGCAGTCTCTGACGGGGTATGATCTGAAAAAAATTATTCAGGATTCATCGTTTATGTATTGGTCCGGCAATAACAATCAGATCTATAAAGCCTTGGTTGAACTGCTGAACCTGGGTTTTGTGACCAATGAAGTCCAGATCCAGGAAAGTTCACCTTCCAAAAAAATATATACAATCACGGCAGATGGGATCGTAGAATTGAAAAAATGGGTGCTTTCAACACCAGAAATCCCGGAAACCAAAAAAACATTTCTGATACAGCTTGCCTGGTCGGATCTCTTGGACGATGAGGAATTAAAAAGCTTGCTGTTGGCATATGAAGAGCAAATTAAAATGCAGATCATCCTAGAAAAAGAGAAAAGCCGCAGAGGCAGGTTTTCGCCAGCCAGAAGCAAAAGAGAACTTACTATGTGGGAGCTGATTCAAGAGAATATCATTTCATCCTATGAAAGTGAACTGAGCTGGCTGGAAAAGATCCGGAATAAGCTCGGCAGCGGTTGCAGCGAAAAATAAACGGCAAAAAGAAAATGGCAGATAAATATGAATGGAGGGAAAGCTATGAAAAACAGAATGGCCTTCCGCACTCCGGAAGGGAAAAAGGAAGTTCTCAGGATATATGATGCTTTATTGGAACAATGGTCAGCGCAATATGAGATGATCCATCTGACCACCCGGTATGGCAAAACGTTTGTTTTAGCAGGAGGCGATCCGAGCGCGCCGCCGCTGATTCTTCTCCATGGCAGCGGGATGAATTCCGTGATGTGGCTGGGTGATATGCCGACCTATACGAAGCATTTTCGTGTCTATGCCGTCGATATCCCAGGTGAACCAGGAAAAAGTGCCGAAGAACAGTTACCTTTCGACAGTTCTGCTTATGCGGAGTGGCTTGATGATGTCTTTAAAGCGTTGGCGATCGACAAAGCAAGTTTGATCGGGATTTCTTTAGGTGCCTGGCTCGCGATCAAGTATGCTGTTTTTCGGCCGGAAAAAGTTGAAAAGCTTGTTTTGCTTTGCCCATCAGGCGTCGGACAGCAAAAGGGTTCTTTCCTTTTTTCAGCGATGCTCTATATGTGTTTTGGAGATCGAGGACTAAAAAAACTTTTCTATAAAGTGAATGGTAATCAGCCTATTCCTGACGTCGTGCTGGATTATCAATTGCTGATTGGCAAGAGTTTCAACTTTCGCCGTGAAATGATACCCATTTTTCCCGATCAGGAACTGAAGTCCTTGACGATGCCGGTAGTTTTATTTGTGGGCGGCAAAGATATCATGCTTCATTCGGCGAAGACTGCTCGGCGGATGGAAACATTGGTTCCGCAGGCCAAGATCAATATTCTGCCCGAGGCAGGGCATACACTTACCAATCTAACCACGGAAATCTATGATTTTTTAATTCAGGAATAATGTTATTAGAAATTTTAGGCGTGATATGATATCTTTAACATTGGCTGCCTTTGGAAGGAGTCATTTTACCGTGAGAATGCGAAACTATTTTTAGCCAGTGTGAGGTGCTTCATTTGATTCTATTATCGGCAGAAAAGATTACGAAAAGTTATAGTGAGAAAAAACTCTTAAAAGATATGTCTCTATTCATAAATGAGGGAGATAAAATCGGTGTGATCGGGACTAATGGCACCGGGAAATCAACTTTTTTAAAGATCATCGCCGAGATTGAAACGCCGGATGCCGGTATGGTGACGATGGCTTCTGGCGTCAGGATTAGTTATCTTCCGCAAAACCCCATATTCGGTGAACATCTGACGGTTTTGGAACAGGTGTTTCTGGGAGCCTCATCCGAAGACCAGGACTTGATGGAATATGAAGCAAAGTCGATTTTAACCAGGCTGGGCATTACGGATTTTTCAATGGACGTCAGCTTTTTGTCCGGCGGAGAAAAGAAACGCGTTGCGATTGCGCGTGCTCTGGTCAAACCGAGCGAAATTTTGATTCTGGATGAACCGACCAACCATTTGGACAATGAGATGGTCCTCTGGCTGGAAAATTATCTGCGCAAATACAGCGGAGCGATTGTTATGATCACGCACGACCGCTATTTCCTCGATCGGGTGACCAATCGGATGATTGAGATCAGCCAGGGAAACCTCTATAGCTATCCGGCGAATTATTCCAAGTATTTGGAGCTGAAAGCTCAGCGCGAAGAAATGGAAATCAGCACGGAAAGAAAAAACAGCAGCCTCTACAGAACGGAGCTGGAGTGGATCAGCCGCGGCGCCAGAGCCAGAGGAACGAAAAGCAAAGAACGGATTGAACGCTTCAAACAGTTAAGTGAGAGGGAAAAACCTGCAGCCGGGGAGAAGCTGAACCTCAGCTCGGTGGCGTCACGCCTTGGTAAAAAGACCATTGAAATGAACCATATCGCAAAATCCTATACCGGAAAAATGCTGATCCGGGATTTTGACCATATCATTCTGCGTGACGCCAGAATCGGCATTGTTGGCAAAAATGGCTGCGGCAAATCGACGCTGTTAAAAATGATCATTGGCTTGGTTGAACCGGACAGCGGGACGATTGTTACAGGGGAAACCGTCAGGATCGGTTATTTTTCACAGGAAAGCGAAGAGATGGACCCCTCTCAGCGCGTCATCGCCTATATTCGGGGTATTGCCGAAAACATTGAGACGGTGGACGGAACAGTGACTGCCACGCAAATGCTGGAACGCTTCCTGTTTCCTGCTGATTTGCAGTGGAATACGATTGCCAAGCTTTCCGGCGGCGAACGCAGACGACTTTATCTGCTCAGCGTGCTGATGAAAGCCCCGAACATCCTGCTGCTGGACGAGCCTTCCAATGATCTGGATATAGAGACGCTGACCATTTTGGAAGATTACCTGGAGAACTTCAACGGTGCTGTGGTCGTCGTCTCCCATGACCGTTATTTCCTGGATAAAGTCGTAGACCGGATCTTTGAATTCCAGGAAGACGGGACACTGCGGCAATATGTCGGCGGTTATTCCGACTATCAGGAACAAATTACGGATAAGGGCAGAGAAGAAAAAGATAGTTCTAAAAGAAACAGTCCTTCAAGTGGTTCAAGTACTTCAAATACTTCAAATACTTTAATCACTTCAAGCAACATAGGCATTTCAGACCAATTTAATTGTACTGATCCCCAGGGTGAAACCGCCGAACCCAGGAAAAAATTGAAGTTTACCTACAAGGAAGAACAGGAATACGGAAAGATCGAAGAAGAGATTGCACAGCTCGAAGCAAACTTGCGTACACTGGATGAAACCATTTCGCGGGAGACCAGTAACTATGCCAAATTGCAGGAATTGCTTTCCGAGAAAGAAGCGCTGGAATGTGCCATTGCCGGCAAGATGGAACGCTGGATCTATCTGAACGATCTTGCTGAAAAAATTGCTGCTGCGAAATCATAATCCTTCGACAAACGTTGATTACTTATGTTATAATGACTACTTGATTGTATTATAATGGCGACTTGGTTGCACGAATAAGGATGGTAATAAAATGATCAGTACGACTGGAATATCTCTTCGTTACGGCGGACGTGCATTATTTGAAAACGTCAATATCAAATTCATCCCAGGGAACTGTTACGGTCTCATCGGTGCGAACGGCTCCGGTAAATCGACCTTTTTAAAAATTCTCTCCGGTGAGATAGAAGCCAATAAAGGAGATGTCTCGATTGACCCCGGTGAAAGAATCGCTGTCTTAAAGCAGAACCACTTTGAATTTGACGAAGTTGAGGTCTTAAAAACCGTCATGATGGGCCACAAAAGGCTCTGTGAGGTTATGGATGAAAAAGAAGTTCTCTATGCCAAACCCGATTTTTCCGAAGAAGACGGCATGAAGATCGCCGAACTGGAAGCGGAATTTGCGGAAATGAACGGCTGGGAAGCTGAATCCGAAGCGGCAACCCTCTTAAACGGACTCGGTATTGGCGAAGAGTACCACGATAAAAAGATGAAGGAACTCGACGGCAATGAAAAGATCCGGGTCCTTTTGGCCCAGGCTCTTTTTGGAAGTCCTGATATCCTGTTGCTGGACGAACCCACAAACCACCTCGACATTGCCTCCATTACCTGGCTCGAAAACTTTCTGTATAACTTTGAGAACACCGTAATCGTCGTTTCTCACGACAGGCACTTTTTAAATAAAGTTTGCACGCATATTGCCGATATTGACTTCGGCAAAATTCAGCTTTACGTCGGCAACTATGATTTCTGGTACGAATCGAGCCAGCTGGCGCTGAAGCAGATGCGCGACGCCAATGAAAAGACGGAAGCCAAGAAAAAAGAATTGCAGGAGTTTATCCAGCGGTTCAGTGCCAATGCTTCCAAGTCCAAACAGGCCACCTCCCGTAAAAAGCTTCTCGAGAAGCTAACCCTGGAGGACATCCGGCCGTCATCCCGCAAATATCCATTTGTTGATTTTAAACCGGACAGGGAAGCAGGGAATGACCTGTTGGCCATGAATGGAATCAGCAAAGAAGTAGAAGGGGAGAAGATCCTGAACAATGTCTCATTTATTGTCAGTAAAGGCGATAAGATCGCGTTCGTAGGTCCTAACGGTCTGCCCAAGACATCCCTGTTTAAAATATTAATCGGGGAAACAACTGTAGACAGCGGAGACTTCAAATGGGGCGTTACCACATCCCAATCCTATTTTCCAAAAGACAACGCGGCCTATTTTGACGATGTTCATCTGAGCCTAGTCGACTGGCTCAGACAATATTCCAATGATCAGACAGAGACCTTCGTCCGGGGCTGGCTGGGCAGAATGCTTTTCTCCGGCGAAGAGGCGCTGAAGGAGGCCGCAGTGCTTTCCGGAGGCGAAAAAGTCCGCTGCATGCTGGCTAAAATGATGCTTTCCGGCGCTAACGTCCTGCTGTTTGACGAGCCGACCAACCACCTCGACCTGGAATCGATCACGGCCTTAAATGACGGGCTGATCAATTATAAGGGGACGATTCTGTTTGTGTCACATGACCACCAGTTTGTCCAGACCGTGGCCAACCGGATCATTGAAATCACGCCGAACGGGATCATCGACAAGCAGATCACGTATGACGAATATCTGGAAAGTGAAGATATTCAGGTGCTTCGCAAAAAGATGTACGAGATGTAGGATTAATTTATTTCCTAATATAAAATGTAAAGTGGCAGAAAAAATTGATGCTGTTCATCGTTTATTCAGACGATGGGCAGCATTTTTATTTTTGAGCAATTTGACTTTTTGGGTCGAATGTACTATTTGCTTGTGATAAATTCCCTATTTAAAATGATAATGTGGTAAAATTGGAAACTTCGACGTTAACCATGTGAAGCGGGGTGACAACCCCTGCAAGCCGCAGATCGGCTTCGGCAGCGAGCGAGGCATGTTCACGTACCAGAACAGATTGTCCTTGATGAATCGCAGGGGTGGACGGCGTAGTCGAGAGCCGCGTTCAGCATGCCCATGATGTTCACGAGCATGCTCTTGAATACCCGTGCAGGTATATGTCGTTGGTGAACTCTTGGAGCATCGCAGGGTTGAGCGCCTTCAGGCGGTAGTGTCAGAGCTTAGGCTTGACGTGGTTTTTTATGATAACCTCGTACCCCGTGTAGGTGTTACAGTGAAACTCTCAGCTTGAATATTTAACATCAGAGAAAACAAAGTGATATACGTTTTTCTGCGAAAATTGTTGCAAAAATTGCCACATCAGTCAGGGCACCCTAAATTTTTAGCTTTATTTTTCTTCTAAATGCTGGTAACGTGTGCTTGAAATTCATGAATAAGTTTTTGTATTGCAAACACTTAAGCTTCTTTGAGCAACGTGTTAAATTTCAAATCAAAAAGCTATAAGTAATATAAAATAATGTAAGGTTTTGGCAATAAGATGTGTCTAATAGGTGAAAGGGGGTTAAGCGGTGCCTGTAAATATACCAGATTTAGAAAAAATGATGGATCAATATGGTGATGACATTCTTCGTCTCTGCTGGTTATATCTAAAAGACATTCACCTGGCAGAGGATGCCCTACAGGATACTTTTATCAAAGCATACAGAAAATATGGGACTTATAATAGACAAGCAAGTGAAAGAACTTGGCTCATTAGTATCGCCATGAATGTATGCAAAAATTATCTGCGGACTTCATGGTTTAAAAGAGTCATCACGGTTGACAAAATCGACGAGCATTTAATGAAGAATTGTAATAACAATATTTTAGTCTTGGAAAGAGACAACGGCGAAATTCTGGAACAAATCATGAACTTAAGTCCAAAGCATAAAGAAGTTATTCTTCTGTATTATTATCAGCAATTTAAGATTAATGAGATTGCTGAAATTCTTAAAATGAAAGAATCTACAGTTGCCGTGAGACTAAGCAGGGCCAGAGAAAAATTGAAACAAAGTATGGAAAGGTGGTATTATCATGGACAAGTTCGACAATCTGAATGAAATCATTGAAGATAAACTTAATCACATTGTAGTTACAGATTCCCTTAAAGAAAGGATCAAGACAAAGGCCAGCAAGAGCAAGGCTCCCAAATCTTACTCGTCTGGTTATAAACGAGCTGCCATTTGTACTGTAAGTTTTGCTACAGTAGTAATGTGCATCGTATTTTTATTTCATAGTAATATTTCTGAGGCTTTTGAGCCGCTAAAAAAGTATATACCAGGTTTAAATGCAGTTATTGTGGATAGTAATGATGCTGAAACCTATGCTTTAGTCGATAGCAGTATTATTTTTCAATCTGAAAATGGACAAAAAATTGAAATTCTCTCCTGTTTCACTGACGGCAATGTTGTCAAAGCTGTAATCAGAAGTAATATTCCTGTAGAATGGAAACAAAACGATACTCAATTGGTCACTGACAGCAAAGGCAATAAGGGTAAGCTTACTGAATTTAATGCCATGGGTGACGGGGAGAAAGGATCTTCTGATTATGAGTGGATCGGCTCTGCAAGCTTTCAATTTGGCCGTGTTGTTGATCGTTTTGATTTGTTAATCGGAGGACTAACAGTGCCGGTCATTATGTCGAAGGTCGAGGGGGTTGAGCATTTTGAGGATTTCGGCAATGTATCTTATGAAAATGGTATACGTGTGGCGGCTTTAACACAGTATAAAGATAATTTGCTTGAAGTCAAACTGATAGGATTAAGTGACGATAATAAGAAAATATTAACTTACGGTAATATCTATCTTGTCGACATACAAGGCAAAAAATATCTTCCTGTATCCTCTCAGGATAAAGATGTCCCCCAAAATACATTTTATTTTGAAGCTCGTTTAAAGGATGATTTAGAAGCAGTAATTCCCTATATAATTCTTGCTGATAATGAGAATAAAAAGGTGGATCTAAAGTTGGAAATTCCATCGGAAGGGGATAATACTCCCGTCGATCTGCCGGTTAGTATTGGCACTTACAACGTCAATATTGTTGCTTTGCAGCGGATGGTAAATGAAAATTCCATTGTTGTAAGACGTTCAGATGGGAGTAAAAAAACCGTAGAAAACCCCAGCAAAACTGGACTGCAGATTGTTATTGATAAAAAATTTGACAAGGCAATAAAGAATGGTTTGTCAGGTTTTACATGGTCATGCGATCAGAAATACAATGCCATTCCATTACAGATTGATGGAGAAGCAACATTTGTTGATCCCGGGTATGAGCAAAGCGATAAATACGGTGAACCCCGTTATGAAGTAATCAGTTTGCCTAATTTCCCTGCTGAGCAAACAACACTGGATATTACACTTGAAAATTTCCAATATTATCGTGAGGGAGATTGGAGTATTACTCTGAAAAAGTAATCAAAAAAATATCAGAGATCCAACTGTAGTGACTACTGGAAAATAAATTTCTATGTTGCGTATGCTTATAGTAAGACATGCTGCGAAAATTGTAAATGGAAATAGGGCTCATTATGGAACTTGGGTATGGGCAAATGATACATCGGATCTTGAAGTACAACATTCCGGAAACACAGTGAATTATTATAGTATGGCGTGTTGAGTATTGAGTATTGACCAACAAGCATAGTATTTGAATAATACATGAGCTTTCAATTCAATCAGATTGAAAGCTCATGTACTTTCGATATAATATAAGTGAGTTTGAAGGTTCGGTTACGATATGACGATATGGAGGCATTCTTTAGCTCCATATTTGCACAATTAATAGAGAAGGGTTTTCTGTATTATGAAGAAAATAAAACTGATCGTCATATACTTGTTAATCACCATAGGCTTTATTTTTAACGGGGAATTGTTCATTCTTTATCTGGACGGCTTTCAAGAATCATATTACCAGTCGGGATTTGATTTTGTGAATCGGGAAGCCGCTATTGAAGAAAAAGAAGTCATCCAAGATTTTCTCAATGCAGGAGAGGCGTATGATGTCGATTTCTTCTTTGTGGACAGTACGATTATCTCGGCCTACGCCAAAGAGATCACGGTATTCGGCACGCCCAACGCCTTGGAAACATTACAAGTCAAAGGGATTCTTGAAGGAAAGCATAACAGCCTTTTTATGGGAGAAACACAAGTTAGATATGCGGATTTTAGTAAGATTAAGACGATGGAAAAGTTCAAAGACTGTTATTACATCGGCGATCAATCCCAACTGAAAGCCATGCGCTTATTCAAAGCGAGCCTGGTAGGTAAATATGGAGGCGGACTCCCTAAATTGTTCAGTTCCGATAAAGAGACTTGGCTGAATCTCTTGGCGGTTTGGTCTATCGTTTTTGGCTTGATCTTGCTGCTGACGATTTATGAAATCATCAGCCTGAAGAAGGAGATCATGGTTCGGATAACCCTTGGGGAGGATGTCCGAACTGTTTTCGGCAAAAATGCTTTGGCCGATATCGGTATCCTGGTCAGTGCCTTCCTTTGCTTGCCGTTCATATTAAGCCTATTATCCAATTCTAATGTACTTTTTAAAATTAAAGCCCTTGCCCTATCCTTTCTGGTGTTCATGATTGCCAATACACTGATCAATGCGGCCGTTTTGCGCGTTAACTTTAAAAAAGATATCGCAGCCAGACGCTCAGGCGGCGGACTTCTTACAGCCAACTATATCCTGAAGACCATGACCACCGTACTCACCCTCATTGTCCTATCCAGCAATTTCACCATACTGGCGCAAGGGTATCTAATGTATAAGCAGCATGATTTTTTTTCCGAACATAAGGATTATAGTTACTATCAATTGAATTACAGGGTAAATAATCACTTAGGCAAAACAATTTCAGATGAAAGCATGATGAATCAAGAATTCTATAAACGGTTTCAAAAATATTCCTTGCAATACAATGATTTGACAGCTAATTTCCGCAGCCCGTACCCTGTTATCCTAATAAATCAAAATTCGTTTGCAGAAATCTCAAAAGTGAGCTATGCCTTGGCGGAGGCGGTCCAAAGCACTGACGATGATTATTATCTACTGGTCCCGTCCGGTATATCGGAGGATTCTCAGGAATGTTTTATCGCGAAAGAAATGATCACTGCTTTTTTTGGAGAAAAAATTCTTTCAAGCGTTAAAACCAAAGTATATGACGACGATGTTAGTCTAGTGGGCATTCATAATCAGCCAAACAAGTATGTAAGCCGACCAATGGCAAACCCGATTATAATTTATAATAATACACTTCAACAAATTGATGAATATCAGGCAGATAACGATATGTACTATGCCTATGATACGATGTACAATATCCCCGAGCGGGACTTCAATCAGTTTATCACGGAGTATCAGCTGTCCGATCAAATCAGGGTCAAATCCAATGCCCTGGATGTCTATGAACACAATTGGGCGATTATCTTACGCAATGTGAAATTAGTCGTTATTTTATCGATCTTCTTGCTGGCGCTTGAAATCGCGCTGATCAGTTTTATTATCAAACTGGAGTATCAGTTCAACGCGATGGAACTGGCGCTGAAAAAAGTACTTGGCTACTCGCTTTTTGCCAGAAACAAGAGGTTGATACTTATCACTTTAGTCGTTTTTCTGGTGAGCATCATCCTGGCGTTTTTGCTTAGAGGGCTTTTGGGGATTGCCGAGGGTGCTGATCTCATCTGGGGAGGGCTCATTTTGCTGGCGGTTGAGTTAATATTTATTGCTATGAAGGCAAGTACGATGGAAAAAGCCAATGTACCGGCCATTCTAAAAGGAAGGGTATTATGATTGAAGGAATTAATATCACCAAAAAATTTGATGGTTTGACTCTGTTTCAAGATTATAGTTTTCTGATCAAGGATCAGGAATTTGTTTGCTTTTCCGGCGCCAGCGGAACGGGAAAGACCACCTTGTTGAACATGATTGGATTAATCGAGCCCATTGACGCCGGAAGTTTGAGAATCAACGGAATGGAGTACACGACGAATAAGCAAAAATTGGCATATTTTCGCTCTGTCGTCGGTTTTCTGTTTCAGAATTTTGCACTGATAGAGAATAAAACTGTTGAACAGAACCTTGAGTTGGTCAGGCGGGACAGCCGCACAAATTATACGATTGAAGAAGTGCTGGAAAGGGTTGGTCTAGAAAGTAAACTGAACAGTAAGGTTTATACACTGTCCGGGGGAGAGCAGCAGCGCGTCGCGTTGGCTCGTTTATTTCTTAAAAAATGCGATATCATTTTAGCGGATGAACCAACAGGCTCGCTGGACGCCAAAAACGCTCAAATAATTATGGATATTCTACTTTCGCTGAATGCCGAAGGGAAAACCGTGATTATCGTGACCCATGATCAAAAAATTAAAGATAAGGCACAAAGGGTTATCGACCTATAAATTTCGATTTGAACGTATGCGAATGCAATGTCATTTACAAGTCAATATAAAACAGCAAAATAAAAAACTGGCCGGGACGTGATCAATGAGTGTTGTAGAATGACTACAACGAATTTTAGCTTTTACAGTTCTGCAATATATGAAGGCTTTCCTAATATAATAATAAGCCGGCTTATGAAATCTTTTGCTTGAATTACTGGTGGTGTTTTTTTATAATTGGTAAAAAAAAGAAAGAACATTATAAGTAATCAAGTTTCATTGTTCAGTCTGTTCAAAGTATACTAAAAGTGATTTTAAGTGAGTAATCTTAAGAAGCTAAGAGAGGAAGAAAGGTGAATGAAAAAACAATCTCAATCCCTTATCCAACTAATAATGATCTTAGCGCTTTTAATTCTACTTTTTGCTGCTTGTACCCCAACCACCAACTCCGTTCCTGGTACAATGTCACCGTCAAACTCACCTGCGATATCGGAGTCATCAGAGGAATCTGGACCAACGGTACCAGCAGAATCAGTTGAACCTGTTGAAAAATTCACAGGAGTCTGGCAGTATGCATACGGTGACAGAAACATTGCTCAAATCCAAGTCTATAATGAAACGGAAAACGGGTTTGATTTCCATCTTTTTGTTGCGGAATATGATGAAGATGGAAAAATTACACAAGGCGGATTCAGTACAAACGCCCGGAAGGAACCTGACGGTAAGGCTTTCTATTCCACTGGCGAGAAGGAATCCCCGAATAAGCTTCAACATGTTGAGGGCACACTTGCCATTAGTAACGGATACCTCAGTATTACCTATAATGATCTTCAATTACGTCCCTATGATCAACAAAAGCAAACAGAATTGCCAACATCTTTTAAAAAGGTTCCAGCAGAAAAAATTAAACAGGCAATGTACGAACTGCCGTTCTTTACGAGAGAAATTATCGGTTTTACTTTGGACTTAACGATAGAGAAAGCAGATATACTTTTCGGCCCGGCGGTGGATGTGGAAATGGTACCAGAAACAGATGGACGTATCGATGTGACAATGAAACGTAACTACGCGGATACAGTAGTGTCTTTTTACTATCCTGAAGGTGCAGGTAAGAACGACATCTTTTGCAGCATAGAAACCACTCGGCCTGATTATAGTTTCATTAGGGGTATTAAAGTGGGTGACTCGTTGGAGTCCGCTATCGCAAAATTTCCTGATGAGAGAAGCAAAAGAAAGACCGTGAATAACAATAAAATCCAGACTTTATATGGAAAGGCAGTGTATACTGAAGTTGCCGGGTATATCTGGTATGACGAAAACGGTCTTAAAAACATTTGGTACAGTGACGGAGGGCTAATATTTAAATTGGAGTTTGATACTACAGATCATGTGTCCAAAATGTTACTTACAAGCCCGATCGACTAAGTTATCTTCACTAAGACGCAAAACAAAGAACTGGCGAGTTGCCTCGCCAGTTCTTTGTTTATTTCTTTCTTATGGGTGAAAAGCTTCAATGATTTGACCGTCGGTGCTGACGACCCCAAATGGATCATAAAAACAACATCCGCCGCAACGAGGGAACTTACTCGTATCCCCGCCATAGTAATAGTCGTTGTAGTAGCTTCCGGCAGCTTGTTCAAACTTTAACGGGTGATAGCCGGTGTTTGGATCGGTAGCGCTGCAATAGCCCATTGGATCAGTAGCATAACTGCTCTTAGTATAGGTACAAAGGTGCACGTGAATGGGGACACCTGAATTACTGCCACTTGCAGAACCGCCCATAGTGCCTATTGTCGTACTGGTTGTCACAGAGTCTCCGGCACTAACACTCGTAGAGTTTAAATGTGAGTAAGAGGAATAGAATGTCCGGACTCCAGTTAAATTATGCTCGATGACAACGATTCTCCCGTTCGCAGTTGAATTATCAGCTCGAACAAATGCTACAGTTCCGCCGAATATGGGCTTTACAGGGGTGCCAGTGCTTCCAAGGGCAATATCGTAACCCAGATGTCCTTTGTTATTTGTTTCTTTGTCATTAAATCCTTGAGTTACTGCCCAGCCAGCAAATGGACCGCCGCTTGGTAACGTAGCACCCACTTTATAGGTTTTGTATCCTACAGGGACGCCTCCATTATTAGATACGGTTATCGCCGTTGTTGCTGTGAATCCTCCGCTATTTGTTGTTACGGTAATAGTTACTGATCCAGTTGCCTGTGCAGTTACCAGACCATTACTGTTGACAGTTGCAATACTTGTATTACTAGACGACCAAGTAACCGCCTTGTTAGTCGCATTGGCTGGAACGACGGTAGCTGTTAGCTGTTGGGTATCTCCCGCATCCAAAGTGACAGATGTTGGGCTCATGCTTACACCTGTAACAGGAATAGATGCTGAGGCAACGGTCACCATTGAGTTTGCTGCAAAACTGCCGTCTACAGTCCGAACAGTGATCGTTGCGGTTCCTGAAGCTGCGCCTGCGGTTACTAGGCCAGTACTGTTCACTGTTGCCACATTTGTATTGTTGCTTGACCATATTACTGCCTTATTCGCTGCGTCGGACGGGGACACGGTCGCAGTAAGCTGCTGGGTCTGATTGTAAGCAAGCGTTACTTGGCTGGGAGATACCGTGACGCCCGTGACGGCCACACTTGAAGCGATAGCGTTCAGCATATTGCACGTAGCTGAAACGAATTTCCCGGCAAAATCCCTGTCAATGATATCTTGTGATGAGCTGGGGAAGGGAAGCTCAATTAACGCCGCGCGCATGCCTTTATTTTGTCCCCAAAGACTTACATAGCCTTTGGCGGAACTAGATAATGTGCTAAGACTAAAAGTTGAGCCGAACTGAGTCTGGAAATATTGCCCGATCGTAGTATCCCCGAGAGATTCATTGAGCCAGCCGTGAACATCCAATAAAACCATGGTTTGGGCTTCGCTTTGCCATTGCAGCAAGGCTTGGCTAAGGGCAAGCGATTCAACTGAACCCAGTGCCAATGAGCCGTTAAAATTCCGGCTGTTAGTATAGGGATAAAAGTCATTATTATTAGTATACGGAAAGGAACGGTTAATATCCTTACCTGCGTTGACTGTTGCCCGGCCAGGACCGTTATTTGTCCAACCGTCCAGAATTCCATCCGGATTGGCGCAGGGAATAACGTAGATTGTCCATGCGGAGAGGTTTTCCGCAGCAAGTTCTTCAATCGTCGTTTTAGCGATTTTGACCAGCTCCTCGCCGTCAGCCGCCCAGGCATCTTCAAATCCGTGAACTGCGAATACCGCCGCCAGAACATTGCTGCCGCTGCCAATTTTGTAATAGTTAAGGGAACGATTGTTGCCGCTGGTACCATAACTTCCTTCTACGACATTGGCAACGGAAATAGTTGGCAGGGTCACTGAAGTCGACTGAAGGACTCCTGTCGATACATAGCCGCGCTTGCTTGCCGAACCACCTGTGTTGTACTCGACGTAAGCATAGGCTGATTCTACCGAGGCGCTGCTTAGTATGCTTACTCTTTCGTTATCAAAAATTGTGCCGATTGTTGTAAAATTGGTATTTGGTCCGGTATATACGGTTTGGTTCCCGACAGCTTTTGCTAACCCGGTACCTGTTCGCAATGCCGGAACAGAATTCAGAGAGCCTGCAGCAGTCAGGCAATTTTGACTGACATAGCCTCTTTTCCGTCCTGATGCAGTATTGTATTCGATGTGATACCATTGTGTCGGATAAATAGAAGAAATGTCTCTTTCCAGGATGACGACGAATTCTTCAAGTGAGAGCCCCCCGCTTAAGAAATAGGTTGTATCCGGGCCGCAATAGACAGCGCCGGGAGTGGAAGTGACTTCAGCCAGAACGCCTCTGTTCCTGCCTGCTAATTGCGTTGTATCGACATAACCTCTTTTCGTTCCGGAGGGGGAGCTAAATTCAATATAGGTGAAGCCGTTTTGACTTTCATTAAAGCGGGTGACCCCTTCACCAGAATAGACAGTTCCAGAAGCGGCGTAATTGTTCGACGGTCCGGTATAGACCGTCAGATCCTGGTTGGTTGCATCGGCACAACCCGTAAACGTCCTCTCCGAGACACCTGCGGCAACGGTAGAGGGATCATTCAAACAGTCGTATGGAACATAGCCTCTTTTCTTATTGCTTGATGTGGGGTAATGAATATAGAACCACGATTTTTCCTTGCCAAGAACCAGGACCGGATCATTCTGGCTGACACTTCCTACAGACGCGTAGTTTATGTCACTTGGTCCAAGATAAACAGTGTCTGCGTTTGCAACCGAAACGACAGCTCCAGTGAGAGTCTGAAGACCGCTGGCCGACACATAGCCCCGTTTTTGACCGGAGGAGGTTGTGTACTCGATAAAAGAATAGGCAGACTCCGCAGTAACACCCTCAATCCAAAAGACAGTCTCATCAGCGGATAAAGAGCCAACAGAGGCAAAACCTAAATTTGGTCCGGCATAAACATACACATTCTGTTGGACGGAAGCTGCATTTTGAAATGTTTTCAGTGATCCAAGTCCGCTGGTCGAAGAATATGGCGTAATTAAGTTTTGATCGACGTAACCGCGTTTTCTACCGGAAGTTGAGTTAAATTCAATATAGTACCAGGAAGAAGCGTCTTTTTCCAGGATAACTACGTATTCTCCGGAGTAAACACCTCCCCCGGTTACGTAATTGCTGCGGGGACCGGTATAAATGGTAGCAGATGATGAAACGTTCGCAAGCACCCCCCTGTTCCTGCTTGCAAGTTGACTGGTCAAGGCGTATCCACGTTTGGTGCCAGACGATGTACTGTATTCAATATACGTGTAGCTCCCACTGGTTTCATTAAAACGCGTGAAACCTTCCGTGGCATAGACATTCCCGGGTAATGGATAAGTGGTTGAGGTTCCCGGACCTGTGCATACCGTAATGTTTAGGGTTGAAACATCGGCATAGCCGGTTAAAGACCGGGTCGGGACGCTGGCCGCTACAGTAGCCGGATTCGTGATTGTGTTGTACGGGACATAGCCTCTTTTCCTGGTAGTGGCTCCGGTGTAGTACTCGATATAGAACCAGTTTTTTTCCACGGCGAAGACCTCGACTTGCTCTATGCCAACACTGCCCACAGAGGCATAAATGCTGGAACTTGGTCCATGATATACAGTTGAAGCGCTTGCGGTATTTACTTTTACTGACATAATATCTCTCCTTTGTTTTTAAAAATTTTTTGAACCAGCTGATTAATTAGCAAAGAGAAGAAATATGGATATTCGTAAACTTGCTTGGTAACTTTTTTCTAAGGCCCTAAAATCAAGAAAATAGTTTAGCCGTTCTGTAATATTTCTCCCTTCAGCTTGATTATATTTCCTCAGCAACTTGTTAAACGGCAAAAACTCGGCAAAAACTCGGAAATTTGAAGACAGAAGAAAAGTCTGTAACGGAAGAGAGATCAATCATAGATTGTCTGCTAATTATAATGAAGCGCCATTTACGTTACATTGGGTTGATGTCAACTTGCACTTTTGGAAATGTTGCAACACTATGTCGCTTGTTATGGTTAAATAAAAGAGGAAGACGACCCGAAGGTCGCCTTTTTCACTTTTGGACTTACTAGATGTCTTAACCAAAGTAAACATAGTAACTGCCAGTACTTCCTGAAGCCCAGTTTGTGTTAACGTAACAATTCCTTGCAATGAAGGTACTTCCACTATAATAACCGCTAATATGAACCATAGCGCCGTTATTAAATGCATGCAGTGCGTCAACGTCGTAAGAACCGCCTGCAGCTTTAAGCCTTGCTCCCGCGGGGATATCGGCGCCTACGGTTGAGGTTTTAGATATCCCTCAATTATCCCCGAGCCAACTTTTCCGGCGATTCCTTTGCGGAAAGAACCTGTTGCTACTTTTTCGGTAACAACGGCTTCGCCAACACCCATGTTCATTAGTATGGTCGAACTTGTACTTGCCGAAGCATAAAACGGAGTTGCAACTTTATTATGCTGAAGCTGCATTGGTTACGTTGGACACCCATTTTGAACTGGAATTAACAGGGATAGATCATCTGTTGACGGAATCGGAATTATCTGTTGTTGAAAAGATCTATCTATTGGGCTATACCGTAGCAGAAACCGCAGCTATTAATGAAATCAGCAGACAAGCAGTTAATAAGACAAAAAAACGGGCTCTGAAGAAATTAGCAAAATGGTTTGGACAAGAAGGGCATTGGGGGGATTAATGTGGAATTGCTTTTAAATTATCTCAAAATTATGATTGCACTTAAGCGGGGTTTTCGGATGGTTGCTAGGTGAGCTTGATTCCCTGGTTTATGCGCTGGTCGCATTTGTAGCATTTGATTATGTAACTGGTGTCCTATTGGCGATTTTTGATAAGAAAGTATCGAGTAATATCGGATTTAAAGGTATATGTAAAAAAATATTGATATTTGCCCTAATTGCCTTGGGAAACATTATTGATCAATACATCATCGGTTCAGGAAGTACTCTAAGAACGATGCTGATTATGTTCTATTTGTCTAATGAAGGGATCAGTATACTTGAAAATATTGCTAAAATGGGAGTGCCATTTCCACAAAAGTTAGAGAATGTCTTGCAACAAATGGGAGATACAGGCTAACTCAGACCGTTACAGGTCAAAACCCTGAGAATTATTCTTACTTCAACGTCTCACTCGGAGGATTATCCAAGGTCTTGGTAGATGCTCCTCCTGGCAGATACGCTCTCTTTTTTTTGGATCCCGATGGGTATTCAATAAATTTCCATCCGTATTCCTCCCATAGGACAGTGTAGGGATCGAGTGCATCGAGATATCCCACCACGGCATACGCTTTGTTTCCTGGGCCTCCATAAACATTTGTACTCATTACAGTATCCTCCTTTTTACTCATCGAATTAGCTAATTCAATGTGTAAAAAGAAAAATAGTAAGGGTTTATCAACCATTTCTGAAAATATATTTTAGAACTTAATTCTTTCTTGTCTGCTTCGCATTTTTGATTTATGTCTTAATTTGAGGGGGGGTAGTCGGTTAGCTCCAGTTGAAAATAATATTGATACGAAAAGTGCCAATTGGCGCCGTTGCCGTTTTAGGGACAGTCTCAGGAGTAAAAAAATCCTAAATATGTGTTGCAAAAAGTAATCTATGTTGTCTATTAGTATTGGAAGGAAAAATTTGCCTGTATAAATTAGAAAGGAGTATAATATGATTAGAAAGTTAAGAGTTTCTTTCATACCATTTTTTCTTGGTTTATTTCTCTCTGTTGCGACCATGGCGTATGCCGGTCAAGCATCCAGCCCAGTAACAAACTTTGGTATGAATTATGGAGGGTATATCTATAACGGTTATTGCACAATTACGACATCTCCTAGTTTTGCTTCTGCCAGTGCTATAATGTCCTGCACAAATGGAAGTGCGTCAACAGGTTATATGGGGGTTAGTGCTTATATGTATAATGACGCAGGGACATGTGTTAAGTACAGCCCTTGGGCATACAATAGTTCTCCTCAGGTAATGTTAACTGCTACTTCTCCATATACAAGTGTCAAAGGCACATATTATGCCGGTGGAAGTTTTAGAATGTACAATGGGAGTGGTTATTTAGAAGAACCGTGTGCTTACTCACCAAGACAAAGTAATTAAAGAAGGGGTGTTGAAAAATATGTTAAAAAAATCTGGTATTTTTACTATCGGTATAGCTTTAGCTATAGGTCTTTTAGCAGGCTCTTTGAGTCTTGGAGCAATATCTGCGATAGCAGACTCGGATAATTCTAATGTTGCTCCTAACTACAAAGTAAATGCTCATGGACAAACCTATGGCGCCAACATGGCATCCACATCTGTGCAATTTCCAGATTTGATACAGGCTCAGGGAACTGATGGAACAGTTGGATATATTAAGAAAGCTGATTTAGACAAAGATCAACCTCAGAATCCGCAGGAAGCCGTTGCGTATATGGAGAAAATGAAAAATGCCCCTGCATATTCAGGGATTCCATTATATGCGTCTGATGGCGATACGGTAATAGGAAAATTTGAAGTCTTCAATTCAGCCTCCGATGCAGGTCAAGCAGAATTAGCCAAACAAGAAGCAGCCGCAAAAGCTGCAGCTGTAGGCAAATAAGTTTCAAATTACAGGTGAGTTCTTCCTAACATAAAGAGGGGTTTTATCCCCTCTTTATCTAAAATCTAAAATTACGGGGGATTCTTAAACCGTGAGCACTGAAAAGAAAGTGTGCAATTACGATTTTTCTTATGAAAAATCTATCTCTGTTATCTGTCCTCTGTATTCTAGCGTTGTTATTAAGTCCTTCAGTAAAGTTATATGCCGATTCTCCGTTGCAAAGGGTTGCCGGGAATGACCGTTACCAAACGGCAACCCAGATCTCGCAAAAAGGCTGGCCCGATAAATCTGCATATGTAATCATAGCAACCGGTCAAAACTTTGCTGATGCGCTCTGTGCCGCACCGTTATCGCAAAAATACAATTGCCCGATTTTGTTAAACATCAAAGAGAATTTGCTCAGTAGTACAAAAAAGGAAATTCAAAGACTTGAGGCCAAGAATGCTGTAATTATCGGTGGTACTGGAGCCATCTCGGAAAACGTTGAAAAAGAGCTTAAAGCTACAGGTCTAAGCTGTACGCGTATATCAGGTGAAGACCGGTTTGATACTTCCGCAAAAATTGCAGAGAAGCTCGATTTCAATGGTGAGGTTTGCGTAGCAACAGGACTCAATTTTCCAGATGCTATTTCAATTTCTTCGATCGCAACCCAAAAAGGCATGCCCGTGCTCTTAACCATGACGTACAAATGTCCTCAAAGCGTAAAAGACTACATCAAAAATAAAAACATCACTGCCGCTTATATTGTCGGTAGCGATGATGTTGTCAGCGACGGGGTAGCCGGCAATTTCCCCCATGTCAAACGATTGCAGGGGAATGATATCGCTATGATACCAATTTGGCTGTAATCAGCAATTTTGCCAAAGAGCTTAAGTTAAGTACCGTTTATGTTGCTACCGGTTCAAATTATCCGGATGCTTTGGCTGCTTCCGCGCTGGCCGCTAAAACACATTCTCCTGTTTTTCTGGTTAATGATACTGCCGTGGACAAGACGAAAGAATACTTGCTGCAAAACCAAATTCTCCCGAACATTGTTGCCATAGGTCAAACAGATGTCGTATCCGATGGCGTAGTTAAGGAGCTGCTGCAAAATAGAGGTAATACCAACGGGAACTTGCAGCTTAACAAACCAGGAATTGATGAGAATTATACAGTGCTTCCATATATAACCGATATTAAGCGGGGTAATATTGCAACTCAAGGGGTGTGGGATTATTTCTATTTAAGAGATGTTTCCAGTCAATTCGGGGGACAGCTTTTTAAGATCAGAACCGATGGAAGTCAATGTACTTTACTGGCCGTCGATCGTCCCGCAGATCTCAATACAATGCCAACAATGAATAAAGCAAATGTCAATGTGCTGGGAGAATGGATTTATTACGCTGAAGATTATCCTTCAGAAGCAGAAGGGCCGGGACATACCGTAAAAGGGATATTTAAGCTGAAGACAGACGGCACGCAGAAAAGTCAGTTAAGTACGAATTATATCCGAGATCTGATCGTCCAGGGAAACCTGATATACTTTATTAATGATTCCGATCATGGCCGTCTGTATAAAATGAAAACGGATGGTACGGGAATCACCAAGATTGCGGACGATACTGGATGCAGTAGCCTGAATCTTCAGGATGACCATATCTATTATTTACGGGATATTGACCCCACAGGCATAAAAACTAGACTCAATAAGCTTTACCGAATTAATACAGATGGAACAAATAAAACTGAAATACCTTTTCGATCGACAACTGAACCGATTGAAATAATGATCGTTGATGGGAATTTTATTTACTATTTAATGCCGAGTGGAACAGGGCCTACGACCTCAAGTATCTACAGGATGAATACTGATGGAACAAACAGTTTATAATTATTGGACGGGTTCAATTACCGGGGCAATTATGTCAACGTGGCGAACAATAAAATTTATTACTCTGACGGCAAAAGTCTCAATTATTTGGCAGCAGAAGGGAACTTGCAGAAAATTATTTCTTCATCTGCTTTAAACCTATCAAGTTTCTCGGTAGATAGTCCGTTTTTGCAAACAGATGATAGATTCTATTTTTTGGACTCAGGAAAAAATAACCTTTATCGATTTAATGATGACGGAACCAATTTAAAGCTGGTTGTAAGTCATCTCTTAAAGTAGGATATTAAAAAGAAACAGATGATTTTTTATGAGGTACAAAAGAAAGGGGCTGAACTGCTAACGGATTAAATAATTCGTTAAGTTCAGCCTCAATTTTTTAACTTACGAGTTACGAGCAAATTTTTTGAAGATAATGGATTTATTGTTGGTTAAGAACTTTTATCAATTCATCAGCTGATCCCATAGGAACTAAAGGGCCGGGTGATGTTGGTAAGAAAATAGCCTTGTCATTCCACTCACCAGTCAAGGGAAAAATGATAGAGTTATATTCAAATCTGTAAATAAAATCAGAATTAACATCATATTTCCAATTCGCGGAAACATTTTTTAAATAGACATACTCTATTACATCATTATTTTGCTTCAATGCTTCAATATCTGATTGGGAAAAAGCTAATTTACTAACGTCCTTAACTATTGAAGCGCGATCCTTTGTTATTTTTAAAATGTTATCAAACTTATTATTCTTATCGACAATTGTTTGATTACCCCGATGATAATATATGATTTTATCAGGGATAGTAATAAGATCTGCCGCATTAGCATAAGTAATAGTCTGTTCCTCCTTTTCAGAAATTTTAGAATCAGGCTGTTCTTGACTATCCAAATTAACTGAACTACACCCAAAACTAAATATCAACAAAAGTACTGTAAAGCAAATGGATATTATACATTTCATTTATTATTATTTATACCCTCCCATTATAAGTAGAATCTCCATAAAATCTTATTGGTGTTGATCCTGAAACTTGACTAGCTGCCCATAATGCTGCGTCTTTTACGTTATTTGAATGATTCCCATTTACTACTTCAGGCCAAAAATAGGTGCAAAATTGATAGGCCGGAACTACATCAACGTCTTGATACCATCCCAGAAAAGCTCTGCCGGAATAACCATAAATACTAAATGCGCTTGCCCATGCAGTTGAAGCCCCCGTCGAGCAGGCATCTAAAAATACAAAGTTCCAATTACCGGATACGTTGCTTGTCGATAATGACCAGGTGCTATTATCACCTATCGTAGTTGAAGTACCATGGCAATCAACATAAAAGCCATAGGCAGAACTGCTTCCCCAATAACTTTGAATGCTAGTTCCCATACTGGAACCGCTACCAACCCATGAACTTAATGCGTTATACCCTAGTCCACTCATCCCAGTTCTAGCAAGTGAGGCCGATTCAGATGCATATGCAAATCCAGTCCAGGCAAATGCTTTTCCGTCCTTTTTAGATGCATCTCCGCCCAGATTTTCACCAGTGACTGCGTCAATATAAATTAAATACTCGCCATTATTAACATTGATTACATATGCCAGTTTTACATAGTCTTCAGTTTGATAAGGCCCCCCGTCATTCCAAAAATAGTTAGGTCTTACTGTACTTAGAGACACAGTTTTGTTCGTAACCTTTGAAAACTGATTTATAACTGGTTGTGCGGCAGTCAAAGCTTCTTCTTTGGTTATGACAGCTTTGGCTGTATTTGGAGTCATATTGAACCTGTTGTATACAGCTACAGAGTTATTTTTGCTATTTAATACTACTTTAAGGGAATCGTAAGGGTTTAAGATGTCACTACCAATATCTTTCTCCCAATTTAACTGCCAATAATCATCATCAAATGATTCTGAACTTACTAGCTTGTATCCATTAAGGTTACTATTTTTCTCGACCGTATTAATCATGTCTTGCAAGCTGACAGTTGTAGTTGCTGTATCTGATACGGTATTAAAATCGGAAATAGAAATAATATTGTTATTTACATCAAACCTTACTGAAACGAGATCAGCATATTGTACTTCGGAAAGAATACGATTATTTTTATTATCTCTTAATTCTTTCACACTTACAACATCGCTTTTCGTATTTACTCCATATGATGCAAGAATTTTTTTGTTCTGATCGGTCAATAACTTCGGTAGCATATCATCCCTATTTTCACTAAGTAACGTCTCATTAGGTAAATTCACATCAAGCTTTTTAATATTTTCTAAAGCAGGGAGAGAGGCGTACATCTTCTGTAAGTCATTGTTGTTTCCGGTGTTTTCGGCAGCTATCACTGATCCTGATAATCCGGAGGTAAGGACTATTGCCAAAGAAACTACTAAAGCCATTATCTTTCTATTCAAGAGAATCACTCCTTTTGAATTTTTATTTCCTGTAAATGGGCCTAATAACAATAATTTGGATTTGACATAAAGTCTTTTATGAGGTTGCTGACTTCATTCAGGCTTAATGTCTTCATCTAAAACAAGCAATGGTATAACGTTAGTCAAATCATTTTTGAATCAAACAGACATTATTAAGAAGCGCTCGTCTAACTTTAATTATTGTCAAAATCAATAATACGATGGGCTCTATGAACAAATAATTAAAAGGATAGAACGAGCGCTATCACATTCTTTCTCATAAACCCACCACCTTTAACTACCATAATATGATCATTTCACCATTAATAGACAACTCCAATTGCATTTTGCAACATATAATTAATCAAAAATTTTATTAATTCTAAAATTCGTTGCAATACTATCACCTAGTAAAGAAAGAGTGTACTTTTACATCGTTTCTTCCTTATAGGTTATTCCACGGACTTATATGATTCCAGCAATGGCAATAAATAGAACCGAGAGTTACAACTCAGCAGCTTCTTGTCAAAACACATTCTCACAAGGATTCTCATGAAGACCATAGGGGTGTTTGTCAAGCAGTTTTGCGGCTATACAACGAAGGCTTTATCACAAATCTACGTCATTACGTAAGTCCTTTACAATGGAGCGGTTCATACTCCTATGCAGGCATTAGTTGGCCGTCCGTAGCTACTTTGGGAGCAAGCAAGGAACAACCATCAAGCAATACCAGTATGCTTGGGGCGGCTATACGTCGATATGCAAGCACGAGTACGACTACTCCTGCGGGCACAGGTACAGCCACTTATGGGATCGGCTATTTATCTGTTCAGAGCATTTTTGACCAAGTCTACAATGCCAAATACAGTTATTACCATTTACCACCTACAACTTATTAGTATAAGACTAAGGCAGCGGAACTTTCCGCTGCCTTAAGTAAGCTTAACCAATACAGATAACCTTAAAATATGGTAATAAATTACTTTATTCACAATAAAAAACGATCAAAAAATGTTGCAAAAATACTTCATGATTATCTTTATATATTATATTTCTTTCCTTATCTTTGTCTTTTGATACCCAGAATATGTTATTATTGTTATCAAAGGAGTGTGGTTTGATAATAATGACAGCATTGGCAAATGACAACGATAAGGATTTTATGGTGGACTTATATCGGAACTATTACGGCCTCGTAAAGAAAACCGTTTACAATATCACGCATGATACGAATGTTGTGGAAGACCTGATTGATGACACTTTTCTCAAACTTATCGGTAAGATTCCCTTACTGCGTACATTTGAAAGTTGCAAAACAGCTGCTTATGTTGTCTATACTTCAAGGAGCGTGGCAATTAATTTTATTAAACATCGCGATGTGGAAAAAAAGCATATGTATTATGGGGAGGACACAGACCTGGCCGAAACGGTTATCGACCTTAAAGGCGGTGTGGAGGGTATGATCATTAGTCAGGAAGAGGCATCGGAGATGAAGGAAGCTATTTTAAGGCTTCCCGAGAAAGAGAAAGATTTATTATATTTCAAATATGTCTTAGAAATGGATAATGAAGAACTCGCAGAAGTTTTGGGAATTAAACCGGGTAGTGTCCGGCAGTATTTGACCCGAGCAAGGAGAAAAGTCCAAAAACTGATCCATAAGGAGGTGGTATAACATGTTGAATAATAGTTCACAATCTATGCAGAAGAAACTTTATGAGGAATATGAAGACAGTTTGTTCAGGCTGGTCATGTACGAGACTGCGGAAAAAGAAGGAAAAGCCTTACTGGAAGAAAAAGAAAAGCTGAAAAATGATCCCGCATATATTCCATCGGAGGAAGCTGTTCAAAAGTTCAGCTCTCAATTGGATAATATCTTAAAAAGAAAAAAGGCTTATGCTTTAAGGCAAAAAACTTTCAGGATCTTAAATAGGTCTGCGGTAGCTATGCTGATTGTTATTATTCTATTGTTTACCACTGTAGCCAGCGTAAAAGCGATTAGAGTCAAAGTATTGAACTTTTTCGTGGATATTCAGCCGAAATATACATCTTATCAGGTAAATGAAACTGGTAATGAATCGGGCAACGGAGGGCCGGTTGTCAACTGGACAAAAGCCTATGTTCCAACTTATATACCCGAAGGATACAAAGTCAGTAACACTTCCAATAGTGAAACCTTTAAAAAATTATATTTAGAAATCAGCAGGATATGGTTATTTTATATACGGAATTGACTGAAGGCAGTATAGCCCAATCGGATACAGAAAATGCATCTGTCTTTAGAGAAATCAGTATAAACGGCCATAAGGGGACGCTTACAGAGAAAAACTCGACGGTTACAATCGTTTGGGAAATGGAAGGCCGTATATTTACGGTCAGCGCATCGACGGATCAAGAAACTGCGGTAAAGATTGCTGAAGGAGTAAAATATATTCAGTAAATTTGTAAAAACTTGTTGCAAAAAACCTTCTTTGTTGTCTTTCGTAAATGGAAGATATTACAAAGGAGGTTTTCTATTTATGAAAAAAATTATTTGCATGGGTTTTATTTTACTGATGGCCATTTTTTCTGCCGTTCCGGCTTATGCTGCTATTGATGAGAATAATATCAGCACACAAGGATCAGGAACGATAAGCCCTTTATTTACTTACATTTTACAACTAAATGTAGGTCTTAATATCGATTCATCAGGGAAAGCGGCCTGTATGGGTGATGTTAGCTTATACTCTGGAACCAACCGTGTAGATTTAACGGTACAATTGCAGAAATTTAACGGCAGTAGCTGGAGTGCAATTAAAACCTGGACGTCATCGGGAGTAGGCATGCCTGGCACGACAATATTACAAAACTATTATGTTGTCAGCGGGACCTATCGGGTATCTGCTACTGCTAAGGTTTATAATTCTTCTGGAACTTTGCTGGAGACTGTGACCGCATATTCTCCGACGTCAACATATTAATTTGATATGTAGTAGTATAATTAGAAATGTAACTATTCCAAGTATTCCTTTCGCATCCTTTCGTAGTTAGTCTTTCGAATCAAAAATCAGTGGAAAAGATCAATGTATCTTCCTCTTTTCCACGATACCTATGAACCAATTCTGGTTTTAAGAAATCGGAAATGAGGGCAAGCTCATGGAGTACCATGATAAAAAAACTCAGCAGGTCAGTAGAGCGCGTGTCACAGTGACCATGGAGGTCTACAAAGTCCATTACCACTAAGCAGGGATAGAGAAGCTAAATATTAAATATAATTCAAAGTGGCTGTATCATAACTTAGCCCAAATGAAGGACGTCAATAAAAATGGCGTCTTTTCTTTTGGGGTGTGCAGCCTTACATAGATCCAACGCTCTTCCGTTCTCGCAGCTAAAACTGAAATTCTTGCCAGCAGATATATTGAGGTATTTTGAGTGTCTTTGGTGACATCAAAGGAAATCATTGCTAAAGGGGATGCAACCGAAACATAAAGTTTTCGTTACGCCCCATTTTTATTTTGAGCAGTTAAACTTTTTGGGACGAATGTACTATTTGTTTGTGATAAATTCCCTATTTAACCAAAAAAGATAATATAGTATAATTTGGAAATATAAATATATTTTTACATTTTTTATTGCTTTGTGATTAAATTTAAGAATTTAGTTAACCAAGGAGGAAAAAAGTGAAAACACTATGTTCGAAAATATTATTTCTGCTATTAGCCGGCTGTTTTATTCTTCTGCTTAAATCATCTGCAGCCTATGCGGCGACGATCACCGCGCCATCTTCGATTACTGTGAATACAACCTGGACCAGCGATAATGTCTATGTAGTGTCATACACCACAGTCCAGCCAAACGTGACACTGACTATCGAGCCTGGAACTGTGGTCAAATTGAACGCGGTTAACAGCAAACTTGTGATTAAAGGCACACTGAATGCACTCGGATCAGACACGAATCAAATCACCTTTACTTCGATCAAAGATGATACATATGGCGGAGACACCAATAACGACGGAACAACAACGACCCCGGCCAATGGCAACTGGCTTTGCCTTGAGTCATATTCCGGCGGAAATATAAATTTATCCTATTGCCGTGTTCGTTATGGCGGATATACATATGCTCAGGTATATAGCACAGGAGGAAGCCTGAATATCAGCAATTGTGTTTCGGAACTCAGCAAAAACAGGGGTATTGAAACGAATGGCACAGCCAGTATCACAAATACACAGGTATCAAATTGTACTACCCAGGGCATCTATGTAAAAAATAGTACTCCTACCATATCAGGCAATACAATTAGTAGTTGTTCTAGCGGCATATATTTAGCAGACGGCAATATCCTCATCGCAAATAATAATATTTCAGCGTGTTCATATGGCATTTATGTGCTAAAAGGAACGCATACCCTTTCCGCCAATACAATCACGAACAGCAGCACCTCAGCTATCGCTATTGAAAATGCAATATGTACAATTATGAACAATAGTATTTCCCAGTGTCCAAATGAGGCAATCCGCTATGTAAATTCGACCCAAGTACTGACAGGAAGTATAACCGGAAATACATTTGATAACTGCAAAGATTTCCTGGGGTTTCGGTCAAGCTTAATGGCAAGCTTATTCCCAACATTGACATTGAACAATAACACGCAGACTAACTGTACGTATGATGGCATATATGTTTATGCGACGATAGGATCTCAAACGCTGCCCTTATATCAAGTCCCATATGTTGTCGAAAATTTAGGTATAGCTACTTCAAGTACTGTGGAAATTCAGCCGGGGACAATATTTAAAATCTTACATGATAAAGTCATTAATATAAAGGGAACCGTAAATATTATAGGCAATTCCCAAAACCCTATTGTCTTTACATCCATCAAAGATGATACAAACGGTGGAGATACCAATAACGACGGTACCCAAACTTCAGCAATGGCCGGGGATTGCTGGGGAATATCTATTGGAGAAAATGCACAGTTTATTGCGAAGAATGCAAAGTTCTTGTATGGACAAGAAAATGTATCTGTGTTTAAAGCATCAAAAATTGACATTCGTAATTGTGAAATAGGATACGCGGACTATAGAGGAATTTCCATAAGTCATTGTAATAATGCTGTTGTCACCGACTGCAGCATACATGACGGCGGCATTATTGGCGGAATAGTATTAACGAATTCCAATTCTGTGATTCTAAGAAACAGCTTTTACGACAATGGAAGAGGAATATATTTAACTCCGTCTGCAAATCAGACCCAAATCATGTTTAACAATTTTTACGATAATGGGATGGGTATTTATCAATTTACCCAAGAACCCATCCAGGCAACAATCCAGTTCAATAACTTCAATAATAATACCTATGGGTTCTATAATTTCACCGGAACGGCAGATGTCCAATACAACTGGTGGGGAGATGCTTCCGGTCCAGCACCCACAGGAACCGGCGACGAAGTTTATCACGGTGATGCCGACCCTTGGCTGAAATCAGAATTTATCGTGCCCGAATCAGAATTCTACCTAGGCCAGCAGCACTGGGACTTCCAGTGCAATGACCCTGTAAATGCAGTATCGGGGAATTTTACGTATGAGAAAACAGACATTACGATACCAACCATTGGTGTACCTTTACAATTTACCCGCTACTATAACTCACAGGATACCAGCACTTCAGGCCCTCTTGGGCAGGGCTGGCAGCATAACTATAACTGTACCGTCACCATCAATCAGGACGGTTCGGCAACGGTCTTGTATCCGGACGGCCACCAGGTCAAGTTTGCTTCCAGCAGCGGTATGTTCACCCGGCCTCCGGCCTGTTTTGAAAATCTGACCGAGGTCACCGGCGGTTATGAACTGACCTTTAAGGATCAGACGGTCTATGAATTTGATTCTTCCGGCAAACTTTGTGCAATTAGGGATAAAAACGCCAATAGAACGACCCTGACCTATAACGGCTCCCTTCTGCAAACCGTAACCGAACCAACCGGAAGAACCTTGCAATTTACTTATTATCCGGATAATAAGCTCCAGCAGGTGACCGATCCGGCAGGCCGTACTCTGATCTTTACGTATGATACGTCGGGAAACCTTGAAACAGTGACCGATGTAAACACCGGCGTATGGCAATACGGCTATAGCGGAAGCTATCTCTCGACGATCACCGATCCTGAAAACAATGTGACAGTTAACAACACCTATGATGCTCAGGGACGAGTGGTTTCCCAGCTTGACGGGGAAAACAATCAGACTGTCTTTACTTATGATCCCGTAAACAGACAGAACACCGTCACAGACGCCAAACAAAACAGCGCGATCACTCAATATGATCCCGCCAACCGGATCACTTCAATTATTTATCCGGGAGGGATTACCGAAACCTTCACCTATGACGGCAATAACAACCGAACCAGTGTCACCGACAAGAATGGCAACACTACCGTTTATACGTATGACGATATGGGCAATATGCTGACCAAGACGGATCCCGCACCATTGAGTTATGTCACAACGCTGACTTATGACACAAAAAACAATCCGGTTGCAATCGCTGATGCGTCCGGTTATACCACAGATATGACCTATGATACAAATGGCAACCTGCTGACCGTATCACGTGAGGTTTCCGGTCAAACCGCCGTAACCACGATGACTTATAACCCATACGGACAGGTCATTAGCATCACAAATCCCAACAACGGCGTAACACAATACACCTATGATACGTATGGTAACCGCATTTCCCAGACTGATCAGCTTGGCTATATCACCACGTACACGTATGATATCCTGGGACGCAAACTGACGCAGGTCGATCCGCGCGGCAATGTTCAGGGGGGCAATCCGGCCGACTACCAGTACACCTACACTTATGATCTCGCCGGTAATATGCTGACCATCACTGATCCCTTGGGAGACGTCATTACAAACACCTATGACCTGAACAACAATCTGCTGACGATCACCGATCCGAAAAACAATATAACGACCTACACCTATGATGGTAACAACCGTCTGCTGACCGTTCAGGATGCACTAAACAATGTGACGACCTATACCTATGACGCGAACGGCAATAGGGTCTCCGTTACAAATCCGCTAAATCATACAACAACCTATGGCTATGATCCGCTTGACAGGCTGATATCAGAAACCAATGCGGCAGGGAAGACCGAAAGCTATACCCTGGACGGCAACGGCAACAAGCTGACGGTTACAGACCGAAATAACCATACCACGACTTATGTGTATGACGTCTTAAACCGCAATACCCAGATCACCAATCATTTAAATAAACAGATTACCGTCCAGTATGATCCGCTTGGGAACAAACTGAGTGTCACGGATCAGCGCGGCAACACAACATCCTACACTTATGATCAGAATTCCAAAGTGCTCACGGTGACCGAACCGGGTAATCAGGTAACCACCAACACGTACGATCTGGCTGGAAATATACTAACAACGACCAATCCGTTGAACCAGGTCCGGACCTTTGTTTATGATGCAGACAACCATCTGATCGAAACCATAGATCCGTTGCTTCATTCTACAACCGTTGGATATGATGAAGCCGGGAATGTGATTCTGAAGACCGATGCCAACAACAAGAACATCACGTATACCTATAACGCCTTAAACCAACTCGTGTCAGTGACAAATGCCTTAAACCAAATCACGAGCTACAGCTATGATGAGAACGGCAATTTGACCGCCGTCACGGATGCCAACAACCATACCTCTGCGCTAGGTTATGATGAGCTTAACCGAAAAATCAGCGAGACAGACGCCTTAAACAATACCTATAGCTGGACTTACGACGCAGCGGGGAATGTCATCAGCTGGACCAAACCTGACCAGTCCGCAGTCAGCTACGCGTATAATTACCTGAACCAATTGACTACAGTCACTTATCCGGATCTCAGTCAGGTCACTTATACCTATGATGACGCTGGCAACAGACTGTCAATGACGGATCAGCTTGGAACAACTACCTATACCTATGACGATCTTGACAGACTTGCCTCGATCATGCGGGGAACCAATACCGCAAGCTTTGGCTATGATGATGCAGGCAACCTGGCATCCATCACCTATCCCGGCGGACTGCAGGTGACGTACGGCTATGATGCAAGAAACCTGCTTACTTCCGTCACAGATACGGCCAATACGACCACAATCACGTATGACGCTGCCGGAAATCGGATTGGTGAATCACTGCCGAACGGTGTTACCGTCACATACGAATACGATGATGCAGGAAGACTCACCCTTGTCGAACATGTCCTTGGCGGAACAACGCTCACCAAAGCAGCCTATACGCTGGACAATGTCGGAAAACGGCTTACCGAAACCGATGAACTGAACCAAACCACGACGTATACCTATGATGACCTGTACCAACTGGCCAGCGCCGTCTATCCCGGTGGCCAGACAGTGAATTATACGTACGATCCGGCAGGCAAC
The DNA here is from genome assembly GCF_040931655.1 of Dehalobacter sp. TBBPA1. Classification (NCBI taxonomy): domain Bacteria; kingdom Bacillati; phylum Bacillota; class Clostridia; order Eubacteriales; family Desulfitobacteriaceae; genus Dehalobacter; species Dehalobacter sp. TBBPA1. Next base: position 1,500,272 of record NZ_CP162385.1, read on the forward strand.
AGAACGCTAGCCGGGATAATCGCCTATACGTACGATGCGGCCAACAGAATCACTCAAGCAGGGACAGATATCTACACGTATGATGTAAACGGCAACCTGACCGACGTAAACGGCACAAAGCTGTACCAATATGATGCCTTAAACCGGCTGATCTCTTATACAGATGGAACAGACACGATTAATTATACCTACGACGGAGGCAGTAACAGGCTAACTCAGACCGTTACAGGTCAAAACCCTGAGAATTATTCCTACTTTAACGTCCCACTCGGAGGATTATCTCAGGTCCTGGTAGAATTAAGCAGTGGAGAAAACTATATCTACGGCGGCAGAGTATTATACAGAAGTTCTACGATAAGCACCATCTTCTACCATAACGACGGACTTGGCAGCACCCTAAAGGTCACAGACATTTCCGGAAATATCTTAAACAGTTACAAATATGACGTTTTCGGGGATCTCAGAGCATCTGTCGAGACTGTAGACAATGATATTCTTTTTGCCGGTGAATTCCAGGATGCCAATGGTCTGATCTACCTCAGAGCCAGATATTACGATCCGAATGATGGAAGATTTTTGACACAAGACAGCTATCTTGGAGACATAAACAGTCCGGTAACGCTAAACAGGTATGCCTATGGGAACAACAACCCGGTGATTTATATTGATCCAACAGGGCATGTGGCTATATGTCCTTGGGATGTCATTGATATGATGCTGGCATCTTATAGTTGGACACAGCTTATCGAAGATCCAAACCTAGATCATTTTTTAGTAGCGTTAGCGGATACGCTGGGATTGTTCCCGGGGGTTCCATCATATACCTTACTAATGGGAATGAATCAAGCTCTAAAGCATTCGGATAATTTTGCTGAATTTAAGGTAGCTTTGGATAAATTTCTGGTAACGAAGGGGGCGACAAATGCCGGTGTAGAAATAATAACTAAGAATGGTATAAAGATAGAGGGGTTCACCAGTCATGGTGTAGATAGAGCTATCGGTGACGGATTTAAGCGTGCTGGAGTAAGTCCCCAAAGTGTTCTCGATGCATTGAAAGATCCCCTTAAGATAAATAACGTTGTTACAGACAGTTTAGGTCGTCCAAGTCAAAGGCTTATCGGAAGAACTGCTGAGGTTGTCGTTAATCCAGAAACGGGCAAAATAATATCAGTGAATCCAACATCATCTAGTAAGGCAGCAAAATTGCTCAGGGAATTGGGGTTGAGCGAATGATAATATGTTTATTACAATCACAAAAGGAATACTTGATAAATGACGTTCTGAAAGAAAGAGATGATCTAGTAAAGAATCTTAGAATGGGAAAGTTAATCAATAGCAAATGGGAAATTGAGATTAGTAATGATGTTGCGGACGAAATAAGAGATTTGTGCTCTGAAAAATTACAGATAACCGGTTTCGACGAAAAATATAAATTGACTGAAAAAGGAAAGCTTTTAGAGGAGCTCATCGATTTATTTTTTGTAACCTAGAACTTCATCAGCGTGTAAGGAGATGGTTAGCCGTCTCCTTTTTCTTATGCCGACTCAACAAAAAGCAAAAGCAGAACCGGCCCAACCCTAGCCGATTCCGGTCATATTAATAGCTTATGATAAATTGCCTTTACCGTCTGGCCGGGCGATTTGAAATTTTTCAAATCCCCAACATTCAGACGGTAAAGGCAATGGCCCCTTGAATATTTTAAGATGCAGGTCACTTTAACCGCCGCTAAGATTAAAAGAAACCTTATAGTATTGGCTTACCGCTATTGCCGGCGATTTGAAAAGGCTGTATGGCCAGCAGCCATCTTTTTCAAATCGCCCAATGCCAGCGGTAAGCCAATTGCTTGATGTTGACCCATTATTCCAGCTTGTTTAAAAAGTCGTCGCCTCCCCCAAGCCCGAAAAGAAAAACCGTTTTGTAAGTATGGGGCAAATGTCAATACAGCGCGCGTTTACCTTTCTAAAAAATTCCTTCTATATCTATTTAAATATATTTTTAATTCTAAAAACACCACAATAATGACAAAATATGCTAAAATTTAGGAAATTGTATGTTTTTCTTCAATTGGAATGGAGTAAGAAAAAGGATGGGAACTAATAATGAGAATCTTATTTTTACATTTAAGTGATTTACATATTAAGCAAAACGAATATATAGAGATAAAAAAAATTGAAAAATTGGTTGATTCACTTAATATTGTTCAGAATTTTGATGAGTGTGTAGTAATTTGTTCTGGTGATTTGGCTTATTCTGGTGAAGAAAATGAATATAAAAAAGTGAAAATACTATTTGGGTCATTATTTTCAACAATAAGAACAAGACTTAAATTTAACAAATTTATTAGATTTTTATTAGTCCCTGGAAATCACGATGCCTGCTTTAGAAACGTTGATAGAAATGGAGATACTATTCAACAATATTATAAAGAAAATAGTATTGCACAACATATTGATAATGAAATGAGTATGTTAAATAATTTCTATAATTATTCCGAGGCCAATCATTGCTTTAAATACAATAAAATTTGTGATAAAAAAATTATAAGCTTTGAAAATTATAATATTCAAATTAACTTAATAAATACAGCCTTATTCTCGACTCTTGAACCAAATGATAAACAGCTTCACTATTTCCCAAATGAACAATTATCAGTTTTGAGTAAAAATGATAATGTAAATCTTACAATAACAATAATGCATCACAGTACAGAATGGTTTTCTTGGGAATGTAAGAAAAATCTTGAAAGGACTATCTATACGGATTCCTCTATTCTTTTTTTAGGACATGATCATGATCTATCAACGAAAGATTTAAATATAGATAATCATAAAAGTATTTTTATCTCCGCCGGTGGAGAATTTTCTAATAAAGATATCATTGGAAAAAGTGAATTTAATGCAATTTTATTAAATACTGAAACCAATTGCATCGATGCATATGCATTTGAATGGGTTAATGAGGAAAATCATAATATATACAAGCACAACAAGTTATTCTCAAATAAACTCCTTTTACAGAAGTCTAATGAATTAGTACCTAACATATTTTTTGTAAACGAGATAAAACAAGATGAAAAAAGAAAAGTCTCAAAGGATTTCACACAGTACTTTGTTTTCCCAATATTAACCGGAAAAGCCAAAGACAAATATACTGATAAGATTGAAATAAGCAGTCTAGATGAGTTTATGGAAAAAGTTCAAGATAAGAAGTATTTAAATATTGTTGGCGGTGATAACTCTGGAAAAACAGCATTGCTTAAAATACTATTTCTATATTTGATTGATTATAAGATGATACCCCTCTTTCTCAATGCAGAGAATATTAAAGGTAAGCACTTAAATAAAGTTATTAAATATACATTTCAAGAACAATATAGCGAAGACCCATTACAATATGAAAGATTTAGACAACTTAGGAAAGACCAAAAAATTGCAATAATTGATGACTTTGATAATATAAAAGACAATGTGAAAAGTGAATTTATTTTAATTTTAAAAGAACAATTTGATTATATAATTATTGGAACTAAGAATGAACAAGAATACAATATTGTAGAAAATGTCCGTAAAGAAATTGATGAAAAAAACGATTTTTATGTTTTGAAAATTAGTGATTTTTACTTAAATAAAAGACATGACTTAATTAGAAATATTTGTAAAGCTTCTAATTGTATGAACGATGAAGATATTGAAAAAATTATTGAAGCTATAAATGGCTTTGCTAAACATCAATTAGAATTATTCGATTTTGATCCCGATTTTATAATTCAATTTACACAATATTTCTTACAGAGTTCAGATTTGCAAAATTTAAAGAACGAATCAATTTTTAATAAGATCTTTGAAACTAATATTTATAACTCGATAATACAAAATGCGGATAAAGATTTTGTTGAAGAAACTATTACGGCTTTAGAAGAGATTGCATATTATATTCATTTTAACAAGGAAGACCCTCTATCTTTGACCGATTTACAGAGAGTTGTAGAAGAATATAATGAGAAATATTCTCTAAGAATAAACCCAAAAAGAGTTGTAGAAGTAGCTTTAAGAGCGAAAATTTTAAAATATGTAGACAGTAGTTTTTCTTTGAGATTTTGCAATAAAAATCATCTTGCGTTTTTTATAGCAAGATGTTTAAATCGGAAGCTTAATATCGATGGTTCATTCAAAGATATCCAATATGTATTAAATAATATGTGCTTTGGCATTAATGATAATATCATCTTATTTCTTTCCTATTTAACAAGTAATCCCCAGATTATAATGTCAATATATAATGTCGCTGAATCATTAATGGAAGAATGGGAAGAATTCGATATTGATGCAGGGAATATAAATTATTTAACTAGTATAAAAGCGCAATATAAAATAGAAGCACCCAAAAATGGAGAAAAAGGAAAGATATTAGAATTAGAAAATAAAATTGAGGAAGAGCGAAAAAAAGAATTACTTATTGAGTGTAAAAGTTTGTATGATTATGATGAGACCGAAATTAATAGTTATTCTAATAAAATTCTTAGAGCTTTAAAGTATACAGAAATGCTTTCAAAGGCATTGCCCAATTTTTATAACATATTAATAAAAGAAAACAAAGAAAAAATAACCGATGGTATATATAAATTCCCAAATAAGATTTTATTAAAATTATTAAAACCCGTCGATGATGATTTTGATGAATTAATTAAAGACATAACCAGTTTTTCAGAATCAATTGACGCCAAAAATGAGCAGAAAAAACCTCTTAGAGAATCGGATATATTAAATATTTTTCACAGATTAACATTATCTATGGTTTTATCTATATATAATAAGTTTGCCTATCTTTCGACGGATAGAAGAAGTATTGACATTCTTAACAATTATGCGTTAAATAACTCAAATTACAAAATATTTAATTTGATGGTTTCTGAAAACTATGGAGCAACAGAAGAGTTTTCTCAAAAAGCAGGCGATTTATACAATGAAACAAAAGATAGAAATATTAAGCTAATGGTTACCCGCATAGTAAAAAAACACTTAGTTTTTACAGAAAATATTAAATTCAATAAACGCCAACAGCTCATAGATAAATTTTTCGGGCAGGAAGAGAGAAAAACTATCTTACTTGAAGCAAATAAACAAAAATAATTGTAGCAAGTATCATGTTGGTCCTGCCCCAACTGGTCATTTCTATTTCACAGATTATGACCTAACTAGTGAAATAGTGAAATTCATGTCATCTAGCCACGCTGATGATACTCGCTACATTTAGATTATACGCATAAAAATAAATAGGTATACTTAAACAAAAATTTATCTTGCTTCTCCATTTTTTCATCATATGCAATATAGAAGGAATTTTTTAGAAAGGTAAACGCGCGCTGTATTGACATTTGCCCCATACTTACAAAACGGTTTTTCTTTTCGGGCTTGGGGGCGGCTAAGACTGTACCTGAGTTTGGTAACAAACTTGAGTATGTATTTGGTAATGCGACAGGTACAATGCATAATATTGAACGTTCAGTAGGAATGGAAAGGCAATTAAATAGCATTGGGATATTTGATAATGCAGCCGGAAGAAACATTGTCCTTGATAATCTTACAAAAGCTTATAATAATCCATCAAGTATACTTGAAGTTCAACAAAATGGTAGAGTTGTAAGGGAATCGCTCATTGCTGGCCCAAATGGGTTTGTTAAAGCCGAGTCTATTTGGGACGGATCGAAATTAATTACAGTTACATTGTTTGGAGGGAAATAATGAGATTCATTAAGAACAGTGTTGAATTTAAATTATATGAATTAGATTCCGAGTCAGAATTAAGAGAATATATCAGAGCTAATAAAGGGATAACTGTGGGAAATGACGCTCAGGTTAAAAGGAAATTCTATGTAATTGAGAACTTAAATGATAATGTAAAAAAAGTAGTAGGTATTTTGAATGAAGGTCATGGTATCATACCAACTATAGTCAAATTTAAAAATACAGATGCAGTTGTCTTCACATCAGATAAATCAATTTATTTTTTTGACACCAAAAAGAATGAGGTTACAAAGACCTTATTATGTTATTCCTTAATTTTTGATGTGGTGACCAGAGAAAATGAAGGGAAAATGTTTATTATTTGTGAGTTGGGTATTCAATGCTTGACTATTACAGGTGACAAAATTTGGGCTTATGATAGTGAAATTGTAAGTGATTTTGCCTTTTATGACGATTATGTCAAATTAACTGTTGAAGATATCGACTATAAAATCTCTTTGCTAAACGGTGAAATACTACAAAAAATTAGTATTTGAAAGTTTTAGAAATAGTTAATAAAATCCCTAGGTCACACAGTTTCGGCTGCTGTGGACTATTTTTCTTATACCGTATAAAAGGCAAAATCGTAAGCGCTTACGATTTATGGACAGGCTTTATTCCGGAATTCCCAAATCGGTTACCAATCATGATCTTTAAATTGTTTTGTGGGTGTATCCCGAACTCTGTGTAAACTCCAAAATTGATGTAAAATAAGGCGAATATTTTATGGGAGCAATAGCTTGAATAAGTCTATCGCTCCTTTTGTCTGCATTATACAGGAATACTTCGGGTTGTCAATCGACCCCAGATAAGACTTGATATGGGGGCGGCGGATGCTACCCTTAAGAACGGGATGGGGCTTACCCCAAAGGAATACATCCTTTGAGCCGCATCCCGCGACCCATTGAAGCAGCCGCCGCAGGGTCCCATGTCAAGTCTGCCCCAGAGCGGGTTTTAGCTGAATTGCTCCAATCGGTCTTCAAAATAGATTTGCAGTTGGGAATGAATTAGCCCCCAATCCTGCCTCCGGCCAGTCCATTTTTTCGTTATATCCATCATGGCCAGATAAAGCATTTTCAGTAAGCTGTCGTCGGTTGGAAAGACGGATTTGCTTTTGGTGACTTTGCGGAGCTGGCGATTAAAGCCTTCAATAGCGTTTGTGGTGTAAATCAGCTTTCGGACTTCCTGGGGATATTTGAAGTAGGTGGCTAAATTGGCCCAGTGCGTTCGCCAGGATACCGCGATTTTGGGATATTTGCTTCCCCATTTCTCATCAAAGGCATCAAGCTCATAAAGGGCAGTTTGTTCATCAATAGCTGCGTAAATATTCTTCAGATCGGCCATGAGAGCCTTGATGTCTTTGTAGGAAACGAACTTCGTTGTGTTCCGGATCTGGTGGATGATGCACTGCTGAATTTCTGTCTTGGGAAATACGGCTTCAATGGCGTTGGTGAAACCTGTGAGACCGTCTACGCAGGCAATGAGGATATCTTCTACGCCACGATTTTTGATCCCGTTCATCACGGAGAGCCAGAATTTTGCGCTTTCATTCTCGCCGACCCACATGCCCAGTACATCTTTGACTCCGTCCATCTGGATACCGATGGCGATATACACGGCTTTCTTGACGATCTGACCCTCACTGCGCACATGGAAGTGGATGGCGTCCATAAATACGACTGCATAAATACTTTCCAGCGGTCGGCTTTGCCATTCTTTTACTACCGGCAGGATTTTATCGGTGACACGGCTTACGGTACTGTCGGATACTTCAATACCATAAATTTCACGTATATGACTTTCGATATCTCCGGTGGTCATTCCTTTGGCATACATGGATAGAATCTTTTCTTCAATGTCTCCTGAGAGTGTTGTCTGCTGCTTTTTGATGATCTGCGGCTCGAATTCGCCTTTGCGGTCACGGGGGATGGAAATATCCATATCTCCCAGGCTAGTCTTTACGGTCTTTTCGCTATAACCGTTCCGGCTGTTGTCTGTTTCTTTATTCCGGTAGTCGTATCTGCTATAGCCCAGTTCGTCTTCCATCTCTGCTTCCAGGCCGTTTTCCAGGACGGTACTTACCATTTCTTTGAATAGATCCTGTACTCCTGAAACATCGTTGATTCCTGCTGCCTGCAGCATCTCCAGTAACTTTTTACGTTGTTCTCTTCTCTCGGGGGTAATTCTCCTCTTGGCCATAAATAAAAACCTCCATGTGATGCTCTTATCTTACATCACTCTGGAGGTTTACACAAAATCTGAAACGGTCTCTGTTTTGTTCACGCTATATTTCATAGAATTTATATGAAAGCATTAAATATAAACGCACATTCCAATCATTTAGATCCAAGTTGGTCAACTTGGTAATCTGTTCCATTCTGCTTAAAAATGTGCTCCGGGCAATAAAAAGCGCATTTGCAGTAGCTGAAGCATTATATTGATTTTTAATATATTCAAATAGCGTTTCAAAATGCTGCGTATGATTTTTGTTATCATATTCTTTTATTTTCAAAATAACTGTGCTACATATTTGTTCCGGCGAAAAGTCACCTTTTGCGGAATGCAAAAGATAATCAAGGGTATAATCATCAAATTTATATAACCAATAGTTTGGTTTAATTTTTTTGCCGATTTCGAAAGCAATTTTTGTCTGGTTAAATGCTTGATACACATTCTGTAATTCGCGAAATCGTCTGCTGATTGCTGCAATTAGCATGCTGTCACGAATCAATGTCGGAAGCTCTTGAAAGAAATTGACGGTTTCAAATTTTTTGAAAACAGTGATATTTACAAGAATCAGTGTGTAGATTTCATTTTGTATACAGCAAATCCCCTGCCATTTTCGCTCCATTTGCGTTCCGATGTAATTTGCATAAAGATGTGATTCCCCCTTGATATTTGTTGTGAAGTTAATTAAAAAATACTCATCATCCTGGTGATAATGATTTTGAGAAAGTGTCGTTAACAGGGTATAAGCATCAACCCTGACGCCATTAATAAAATTGCGGAAAACTTCCTTTAAAAGTTGGGTACTACCCGCATTCCTTTCAAAAGACCCACTGATGGAATATAGTTCTTCGAGATATTTCGCAAGATAATCTAATAAGTGGGTGTAGTACTTATTTTTATCTTCATCCTCTGAATACCACGTTCCCAAACGTCCAACGTACGAATTATGGAAAAAGATATTTTTATGCAGACAATGTTCGATTTCGTTATATTGAAACACTTCCTTAATCGAATCCAATGTGCTGAAACCCTGTTTCACAATCATCTGCAATGCTTGATCAATATTTAGATCTGGAAACTCAGGAATATATTTTTTTGTATACGATATAAAATGAAACTGAGTATCCGCCAGAAAAACACCTTGATCCACAACCATCTCCAGATTATCAAACATTTTGTCAAATGTAGCAAAGTTGCTTATATTATCGATCATTATTTTTTCCCATTCATTAAATCTTAAAAAAATCTGCATGATCTGGTTAAAAATGATTGTCATCGGCACATTGTCCTCAATAATAATTAAATTGATTGTAGAGTTAAGGATGTTTTTTGCGAAGCGGTTATGGCATACGAAAATAACGTCTTCTTTGTTATGTACAATTTGTATTCTTTCACTACTATCTATTAGTACAATATGACCTGACATATTTAAGCCTTCCTCATAAAACAGCGGGAGATCCACTTCAATATCCTGAGAGAAAACCTTATAAGAACAGGACATTTTCTTGCTCAATTCGTATTTGATAACGGAACCATGCAACAACATAGATGTTCCCCCTCAATTAGTCTTTGTAATACAAATTGTATTGTTTACTAAAACCATTTTCAATATGAATGACGGTGTTTTTTTTAAAAATATTGAATTATCATATGAATCAAACAACGCATTTTTTTGAAAGGTGTGATTTTTATTAAGAAAGAAAAATTTGATCCCATTAAAGAAAGAGAAATTATTGGAATGTATCCCCCAATTGAAAGTATTGAATTAATTGGGATGTACGGATTTCCAGCCACACCAAGAATGCATCGTCCAATTGAACGAAGAGAAAATTTCAAAATGCTATTTAGAGGAGAGACTCCGTATTGGATCCCTGTTTGTGGTTGGGTTGGAGCAGAAACAAATATGTTCCGACCACGTCAACATCCCGATAATTATGCCAATCATCAAGCGTTTGACGGCGGAGAGTGCATCGATTTCCGAAAAGCAGGCAATATCTTGACTGGATGGTTTGGCCTTGAGCTTCAGTGGGAAGAAAATGTTTGTGGCGCAACCATAAAGCCTGGGGCACCGAAAGTACCTGATATCAATCGATGGGAAGATTATATTTCAATGCCGGATCTTGATGAGATGGACTGGGAAGGCATTGTAAACGACAATAAGGAATATTTGGCAGACGACCGTCTTATTCAGTTGGGGATCCAGTTTGGCATGTGGGAACGACTGATGAATCTGATGGGTGCCGCTGAAGCGGCGATGGCTTTAGTCGATGAGGACCAGCAGGAAGGTGTACATCGTTTCTTTGACAAGCTTGCGGATGTCTATGTTGATTATATCCGGCGTATGAAGAAAATTATTAATGTTGAGAGTGTTTTCTTCCATGACGATTGGGGTACAAGCACCGGTCCGTTCTTTTCTTTAGATACTTGCAGAGAAATGATTGTTCCGTATATCAAACGGATAACCGATGTGTGTCATGAATTGGGCATTATTTTTGAGCATCATAGCTGCGGAAAAGCGGAAAGGCTGATACCGGCAATGATCGAAGAAGGTGATGATTATTGGTATCCACAACCATCGCTGAATGATATAGACGCCATGATCGAAACGTATCATGATGCACCAATAACGTTTGCTGTAGCCAGTCCTGTTCTTACCAGTGATATGACAGATGAAGATATACGAGCACTTGCCCAAAAATGGTTCGAAAAATATGGAGATAAGAGAATTCTTCTGACTATGAATGTCGATCCTATTGCGGAAAATGACTTGAGTAAGTTCCCTGTTTTTGCAGATAAGGTCTATGAATTAAGTCGTATTGCCTATCAGAATGTCGAATAATATTACAAATTATTCAACTAAAGTATTAACCATAATAAATTAGATATTCAAGGAGTCATTTTATGATCATTATCGGTGAAAAAATCAATGGCGCTATTCCCTCAGTCGCCAAAGCCATAACGGAGAAGAACGCTGACTTTATACGCAATCTAGCTAAAATCCAGACAGACGCTGGTGCAGATTTTATCGACGTCTGCGCATCTACTGATACCAGCATCGAAATTGAGACCCTGAAATGGCTGATCGACCTGGTCCAGGAAGTGACCGATACCCCGATCTGTATTGACAGCCCGAATGCTCAGGCGATCGTTGCAGCAATTCCGTTCTGCAAAAAGCCGGGACTTATTAACTCTGTATCTGGCGAAGGCGACAAGATCGATGTGATTTTCCCAATTATCTCCGCCACGAAATGGGAATGTGTCGCGCTGCTCAACGATGACAGTGGCATCTCCAAGAGCGCTGAAAAACGCCTCGAAGTCTTCGCCAGCATCATGAAACTTGCGAAAGACTTCAATATTGCCCCGTCCCGCCTGCACATCGACCCGCTGGTTGAAATGCTTTGCACCTCTGAAGACGGTATCAACATGATCGTCGATGTCATGAAAGAAATCAAATGGCAGTATCCGACCATCCATATCACCGGCGGTTGCAGCAACGTCTCCTTCAATCTGCCCGCCCGTAAGCTCGTCAACCAGGCTTTCCTCGTACTGGCAATGAACGCTGGTATGGACAGCGGCATTCTCGATCCAACCAATCAGGACCTTCTCGGTATGATTTTCTCAACTGAAGCGCTTTTAGGCCAGGATGAATACTGCATGGAATACATCAGCGCTTTTCGGGAAGGCAAGTTCGGGCAGAAGAAATAATATCTTATGCAAAACGCAAACTATTCTTGAGCACAAACTCGATTTTCGAATTTTAACTTTGGGAGGATAAAAATGGCAAAAATTAACGAAGTCAAAGCAATGGTAGAAGCAGGTAAAACGAAACTGGTAGCTGGTCTGGTTCAGGAAGCATTGGATGAAGGCAGCGCTGCGAAAGACGTCCTTCAGGGCATGGTGGACTCCATGAGCGTGGTTGGTGACAAATTCTCCACCGGCGAAATCTTTGTACCGGAAATGCTGATGGCAGCTAAAGCAATGGCCAAAGGCGTAGAAGTCTTAAAACCGTTAATGGCTGGCGACAGCTCCAACTCTTTAGGTACCTGCATTATCGGAACCGTCGCCGGCGACCTGCACGATATTGGAAAAAACCTTGTTTCCATGATGATTGAAAGCGCCGGCTTCACCATGGTTGACCTCGGTGTTGATGTCCCGGCAGACAGATGGATCCAAGCGATCAATGAAAATCAGAACGTGACCTTAGTTGCCTGTTCCGGTCTTCTGACCACCACGATGCCTGCACTGAAAGAAGCGGTACAGACGATCAAAAAAGGCAGCGGCCTCACTGGCTTCAAAGTCATCATCGGCGGCGCACCAGTAACCCAGGATTTCGCCACAGAAATCGGTGCTGACGGATTTGCCCCCGATGCCGGCAGCGCGGCTGTTAAAGCCGTTGAACTGGTGAAGGCCTAACAATCCAATAACGATATCAATTGATATTCTAACCTATTAGTCACTTTATATTAAATTAAAGCTTCTTTTGACTAAATTCACAAGTTGAATCTAACAAAAGAAGCTTATTTTATAATCGTCAGCATATTAATTATCAATTTAATCCAGGTCCAGATTCCTTACCTGTTTAAGCCAATTGTTTCATTTACCGAAGAATTTGTAAGCGCATACAAATTCTTCAAATTTAGAAATTTTTTGTATCGAAGATACATTGAAAGGCTTGACAATATATCATACGGGGAAAGGGAAAAAAGTAATGCCTTACGAGTATTCGTTGATTCAAATATCCTGGTATCTGCTGTGTTAAGACAGGGCTAGGAGAGTATTTCGTAAGAAAAGACCCTTTCAGAGGTCCTAGTCGTATACTAAAGGTAAAGAAAGCAAGCAATTAATTTAGGTTGTAAATACTAAAAGCAATCAAAACAGATTGCTTTTAATTTTAATGCTGTTATAATAACACTAGAGGTGGTTCTATGCTCTACACTGCTGTGATTGCCGATCTGGTAAACTCGAAAAAGCTTCCCAAAAGCGACCGTGAACAGATTCAACGATATATGAAGATGTGCCTGAATGTCCTGAACAGCATCTTTCAAAGATCGCAGGAATTTGCCGTCATCTTCAGCGCAGGTGACGAAGTACAAGGACTGTTCAAAACACCGACAGCCGCATTTCTCTATGTTCGTCTTTTAAAAATGCTGCTGGCTCCTCTACCCATTCGCTGCGGATTTGGGGTAGGGGACTGGGATGTCCGGATTCCGGACGGGACTTCAGCGGAACAGGACGGACCAGCTTACCATCTGGCCAGGGAGGCAATTTTAAGGATCCCGGAACGCAGCGGCTATGACTTATTATTCAACGCCAAGCACGAAAACGATCTGGTCATTAATACCTTGCTCAAAACATCCGATCTGCTCGTCAGGAAACAGAGTCTGTATCAAAACAACGTCTTATTGCTGACCGAAGTCATTCAGCCGCTGTTTGACCAAAAGGCAATGGATCTGCCTGCATTCAAGCGGCTGCCAGGTCTTGTTTCGGAAAGGTACCGCCAGAGCTATTATCAAAAAACACGAATCAAAGCGGCTTCAATCGATGACGTATCCTGGATTAACAGCGAGCATATTGAACCTTTCGCCATTTTTACTTCGGAGTCACTTCAAAATAAATTGACCCTGAAAGAGGTCTATAAAAAAGGATTATCAGGAAAAATATCAAATATTACCAATACATCCAGACAGAATGTTGACAACGTGATCAAATCTGCCAACATTCCAGAGATTCGTGAAATTGATATTGTTACCCTGCTGATGATCCATCGAACCTTTGAGAGGTGAGTTATGAATTTTTTGCTGCCGATAATTGCCCATCTGCTTGGAGACTTCATTCTGCAAAGCACGGCAATGGCTACCAAAAAACGTGACCAGATCAAGTACTTTCTCTGGCATTGTCTGATCTATGCCGTCCTTCTGATTCTGGCTCTAATCTGGTTTGGACCTGTTAATAACATGATATTTGCAGTGCTGATCATCGTTCTAAGCCACCTGTCTATCGATTATTCCAGAACCCGTCTGCTTCAATATTATGCAGCCAAACAGCCGGACTTGGCAAAAACAGATTTTTTCCTGTTTGTTGCCGACCAGTTTTTACATATCCTGATTATCCTGGCCTGCGGCTTTTATCTTACAGAAACAAGCGGACTCGGAGAAAGTGTCTTAGGTAGGATTTCGGTGGATTTGACGGGGCCGGAACTATACAACGGTGCCGTGCTCATCTTGTTGTATATCTTGTGCCTGTCGCCTGCCGCTATTTTTATCAAAAAGATCCTGATCTTATTTCATTTTCAGAATCAGGAGGATACCAACGAGTTAATTAAAAGCGGGTATCTGATCGGCGTGCTGGAACGGGTTATTACATTGACACTGTGGCTGAACGGGCAGCTCGGGGCCATTGGCTTTGTGCTCGCAGCAAAAAGTTTAGCGCGTTTCAGTCAGCTAAACGACCGGGATTTCGCCGAAAAATATCTTGTCGGCACGCTGTTGAGCATCGTGATCGCACTCGGCTGTATTACACTCGGCAACGCATTACTGATCATCAGGTGAGCCATCAAACTAATTGAATACGTCGAAATCAGTATAATATTATATAAGAAATAATTGTTTGAAAGTTCTTAAAAGGATACTGCATGATTAATAAAAACGAAATCGTCAAAAAATATGCCCAGGATGAAGAAAGCAGGCTACTGCTTGCCCGGGTCCTTGACAAGCTTGAAGAATCCGAGAAAAAGAATATTCCGGCCTTTACAAGGTTCTGCAATCAGCAGCAGCGGTCTTTGGCCGAAAATATGCTTATTACGGACGGAAGATCCCGGCATTTTTTCTGGGGAGGCTATGAAGGGGCTGAGCGTACCGTATTGGTCTTTTTTCCGGACTACTTGGAGCCCGAACAGGTCATTCAGGATGATGAATATTGCCCATTAGCTTTTATCCGGGCGGAATATCCTGCAGACAGCGGCCTGTCGCATCGGGATTTCCTAGGCAGCTTAATGGGGGCAGGAATCAAACGGGAAACGGTCGGTGACATTCTGGTCACAGAAAAAAGCTGTGATCTGATTGTCCTGAAAGAAATCCTGCCGTTCCTGATAAACAATCTGGAATCAGTTGGCCGTGTCAAAATAAAAACAGCAATCATCTCTGCGGGATTGCTGCAAATACCGGAAGAAAAAGTTCTTCTGCTGAAAGACACCGTAGCCTCATTACGGCTGGACAGTGTGGTCGCGGCAGGTTTTAACTTAAGCCGTACCAAAGCGGGGGAATATGTTGAATCCGGGAAGGTCATGCTGAATTCACTGGAATGTGACAAGACAGATAAGACGGTTGCAGAAGGGGATACGCTATCTCTGCGCGGCTTCGGAAAAATCAAGCTTCAGGAAGTAGGCGGACTTTCTAAAAAAGGCCGCCAGTCCATCGTGATTAAAAAGTATGTCTAGTACAACGCTCTTGAAATAAATACCCAAATTTATTCTCGTGCCAATCGTTCTGCTTCGGCCTTCGCTGCCCGAAAGCAGTCTTTGATTTCTTCAGCGGCCAAGGCGGAACCTTCCTTTTGCTTCCTGAAATATTGCATCAATACTTTGCCGATTGCATAGCAGCTAATAAACACAAGCGAGGCTGTTCCCGGCGTGCTGCTTGAGTCTGCGTCCAAGCCAACCCTGGTCAATCCTTCCAGACCATATTTGGCAGTAAGCGCAAGGCCGGCCTGCCCGGAAAGTTCGCGGAAAAGACGTTGGGCGTCCTCGGGAGCCAGCGTTTGACCGGATTCCTCCGCCAGGCGCAGCGTTAGATATACCTCTGTGATTTGAAGCAGGATGGTATCCTTGTGTTCAGCGGCCGAGGCGGCTGTGCCGGCTGTCAGGACAATCAGCCGGTTCATTCTGTCCCTGATTTTATTTTGAGGGAGCTTATTTACGGCTTCCTCAATTTTATTTAGGTATTCTTCCGGCGTAATGGTTTCCGAACCACTGCAGACCGGACAGGATTCAGCATCATGAACATGAACGGCATGGCCGGTCTTCTGGGAATGGTCATGGCCACAGTTGCAGGATTGCTGATGCTGAGTGGAGTGATTGTGCCGATTAGGTAGATGATGCGGATGTTTTTTCGGATGGTTCGCAGGCATATGATGTCCTTTCTGTCCATAAAGGATAAGCTAGCAGACTGATTTGTGTTTTGTCTTAATATAACACAATCTACGATTTTTTTTAAATACTTTTACTGATAAACGAATAAGCCACAAGGTCAGAAAAAATGAGAATGTCAGATATTATTCGATCCGGACATTCTCAATAAATGAATAAATATATTTCAGCCGACGAAATGAACATGATTCATATAACCACTAAATCACCCGTTTTGCCCCGAGATAGACAGATTTCCAATAGGTTCCGAAACTATAGACAGCAACACCTTTGGAGCTTGAAGCATTGATAAACTGGTTATTGCCAATGTAAATCCCCTCATGATCAACGACACCGTTTTTGGCAATTGAAAAGAAAACGATATCTCCCGGTTGTAAATTAGCGAAACTGACCGCTTTGCCAACCAGGTACTGGTCCCTGGAAATACGCGGCAGGGTAATGCCGTTTTGCGCAAAAACATATTGAACAAATCCAGAACAATCAAATCCAGTCGATGGGGAAGTACCTCCATATTTGTAGGGGACACCAATGTATTTCTGGGCCGTCGCAACAATCGCGCTGGCTTTGACGCCCTGCGCTTTATTCGTATAGGCGGTGTTTATGGCTGAAGCCGTGATCGGCCCAACAATTCCGTCAGCCGATAAATTCTTGGCTTTCTGAAAAGCGATGACACCGGCTTGTGTTTTGAGTCCGAAAATTCCGTCCACTGTGCCGACGCTGTAACCCAGACAGTTAAGTTTGGTTTGTAGTTCTACGACATCCGACCCCGTCGAGCCTGTCTTCAGAAGTGTATTGCCGAGGGCAGCAGACGTTACCTGAGCTAAGCCGAGAATCAGGATTGCAGAAAGAAGCAGCGTAACAACAATTTTTTTCGTCATTAAAATCCTCCACTCCGTAAAATTTTGTCTTCTCAATTCTATAAGGGTCTCGTTCGCTTCTTACCAGTATTTTAACAATTCACTGGAAAAAAGGCATGTCCAAAATTCTGGAAATATTTATAACGTGGGAAAAGGATGATAATTTGTCTTCAAGATGATATATTAGGTGTGATTCATTAAATGAATGTTTTCATTAAACGGATACACACACCTCGGATACCACACCTCTAATTTGCCGTAAGGGGAAATAGCATGAGAGAAAAGCAAAGCTACTGGAATATCCATCCTTCAGATCAAATATTTGCAACCAAATGGGAGCCGGATACGCTCCCCGCCAAAGCAATCATCTTGATTATCCACGGGATATCGGAGCATTCCGGCAGATATGCGCCGTTTGCCAGGGAGTTGACGGAGGCAGGGTACATTGTTTATGCCTACGACCAGAGAGGCCATGGCAAAACAACTGAAACCGCAGGCATGGAAGGATTTGCGGGTCAAGACGGCTGGAACCTTATGGTACATGATGTCTATGATTCTGTTGCCCTGGTCAAAAAAGAAAATCCCGGACTGCCGTTGTTCATTTTTGGTCATAGTATGGGAAGCTTTATTCTTCAGCATTATATGCATCTCTATGGAGATGAGCAGGGAGTACAGGGGTTTATTTTATCCGGCCCGGGCGGAGACACGACGTTTATGCTGTATTTTGGCCGCTTTTTATGTCGGATGATAGCTCTGGTCAAAGGAAAGCTTTACAAAAGCAAATTCATTCACGAGCTGACTTTTAAAAACTTCAATGCCCGGTGCGCAGAAAACAGGACAGAATTTGACTGGCTTACCACCAATCTGCTTGTTGTCGATGAATATATTCAGGATAGTTACTGCGGGGGAACCTGTACTTTAGCGTTCTATCATGATTTTTTTGCCGGAATTTTGCAAGTACAAAAGAAGTCTAACATCAGGAAGATCCCGAAAGACATTCCGATTCTGATCCTCTCCGGCCAAATGGATCCTGTCGGCCACTACGGAGAAATTATCACAGCTCTGCGTCTGCATTACCAACAAGCTGGAATCCGTGATGTTACTGTAAAACAATATGAAAACTGCAGACATGAACTGCACAATGAAACGGACAATTCTCAAGTTCTTCAGGATATAATTCAGTGGCTAAGTTCCAAGATTGGCAAGAATAACATAGCGCATAGATAGACGGATAGACGGATAGATAAATTGATTGATTGACAGATAAGTAGACCGATAGCATAGATATAGAAATGAGGAGGGAAAGATGATGAAAAGAATCCAATTTGCTTTGGTTGCTTTCCTGATTGGCACAATGTTTGTTTTGCCCATTAATTCTCCTATTGCCTCGGCCGAAACTCAGAAGAGTATGACGATTTTGTTTACACATGACATGCATGATCATCTCCTGCCGGTCAAAGACGAACAAAACGGTGTGATAAATCAGTCAGGCGGATTTGCCAGACTCCAGAGCGCCATTGCTGCCGAGAAAGAGGGTGACCCGGATGCATTGCTCCTCGATGCCGGAGATTATTCCATGGGAACGCCATTTCAGACGATTTTTCGGACAGACTCCCCGGAGCTTCGCGTTATGGGGCAGATGGGGTATGATGTTGTAACCCTGGGTAATCACGAATATGACTACAGGGCTTCCGGACTGGCCGACAGCCTTCAGGCAGCTGTTGCTGCGCGGAAAAACGGGGAGATTTTGCCCCGGATCGTTCAGGCCAATATTGCCTTTCCGGCCAAAGAGGACGGCAGCTTAACGCCTTCGCTGGCAGCTCTGCAACAGGCTTATCAGGATTATGGGATCACCGAATACACCGTCATTGAAAAGAATGGGGTAAAGATCGGTATTTTTGGCCTGATTGGAAACGATGCGGCATCCAACGCACCGAAAGCCGAAGTGGAATTCGCCGATCCAGTCGCGAACGCCGAACGGATCGTTTCGGTCCTGAAAAACCAGGAAAAAGTTGATTTAATTATCTGCTTATCCCATTCCGGGACCTGGGAAAAGGCATCCGAATCTGAAGACCAGATCCTGGCAAAAGAAGTTCCCGATATTGATGTGATTATCAGTGGCCATACCCACACCAAACTTGAAGAACCAATCATCGAAGGCAAGACGCTTATTTGTTCCGCCGGAGACAGCTGCAAGTACCTTGGTGTTTTGCAAATTTCTCAAAAATCCGGTTCTTCAGACTGGGGACTTGTTGCTTACCGTCTGCCGGCAATCGATGAAAGACTGCCTGAGGATCCGCAGATTGCCGGTATTGTAAGTCAGTTCAAACAACAGGTTCAGGACAAATTCTTTGCTCCGTTTCAGTTAAATTATGATCAAGTATTGGCAGAATCCCCCTATAACTTCCGGAAGGTCAACGACATATTGAATACGCATCAGGAAGATCCATTGGCCAACCTGATTTCTGATGCCTACGTTTATGCTGTGAAAAAGGCGGAAGGTTCCGGCTATGTTCCGGTGGATGTCGCAGTTGTACCTGCCGGGACGATCAGAGGTACCTTTTTTAAGGGCGCGATCACGGCAGCCGACGCCTTCAGCGTAAGCTCCCTCGGGACCGGTCCGGATAATATTCCGGGGTATCCGCTGGTTTCTGTCTATTTAACCGGCCAGGAATTAAAGACTCTATGCGAAGTAGATGCCTCGATCTCGCCGATGATGGCTGAAGCCCAATTGTTCATGTCAGGTATTGATTTCACGTATAATCCGAACCGGATGATATTCAATAAGGTCACTGACGCCGTGTTGCAGAAGCCGGACGGCTCTATTGAAGAGATTGACGATACCAAATTATACAGGGTGGTTGCCGGTTTGTATTCTGCTCAGATGCTTTCGATCGTCGGCGATAAATCTTACGGTCTATTATCGATTGTGCCGAAAACAGAAGAAGGTATACCGGTTACAGATTTTGAAGCCCAGATCGTCAAAGACACAGCCGGAAATAATGCCGAAGTCAAAGAATGGCAGGCCCTCGCCTTATATCTTCAGTCCTTTGCTAAAGTCGGCGGAGTTCCAACGATCTCTGATGATTACGGCATGATACTTGGAAGAAAAGTGGTAGACAACAGCCATCATCCAATATCCCTACTCGCCAATCCGAACAAAATAACCCTGACGGTCTATACCGTTGTTCTTGTTGTTATGACGCTGATTATTTTTGCGATTTACAGGATCGTTACCCGTCGCAGACGCTTGGCCCGAATCAACCAGAAATCTGTCTGAAATCAGTTTTTCTGTATGAAAACATGCAGAATCTTAGCCGGAAAGATTTCTGGCTTTTATTTTTTATTTTTTATTTTTTTATCGAGCGAAAAAGTAAGTTGCAATTGTAAGCAGGAATTTGCCGGGGTCCCCAAGAACTAACATAACACCATACTTGGGAAATCGTATTGGCAGCAAACATTCTGCTTGCTGTGATGTTTACATGGCTGGTAAGCGACGATCGATTGATGTTTTGGTGTCATCAGGGTGAGGTGTAAAAAATGGCGAGTACCATCCGTTTTGTGCATTGTGCCGGATTTCAATTTGACAGCCGTTCTTGGGAAGGACCGGCTTGCTGGACAGCAATGCGCAATCAGGACTTATGGCATACCTTCGAAGCCGTCCTGACGCTTTGCCAAAAAGAAAAAGTGGATTTTCTGTTCGTGACAGGGGATTTATTCGACCAAGAGAATGCGCGTAAAGAAACGGTCGAGCGTGTTTACAGGTCATTCTCCGGCTTGAAAGACACCCGTGTCTTTATCACTCCTGGGGATCAGGATCCTTTGGTCATCTCTTCGGCCTACCGTTTTGCTGAATGGCCCGGTAATGTTCATATCTTTGCAGGGGGCATCAGTCATATTGAAATTCCGGCCAAAGGAACTGTCATCTATGGCTCGGGATGGACGAATTACCGTCAGGAGCTGATTGATCTGGGGATGATTCAGCCGGTCTTACACAACGCACCTATTCAGGTGATGCTGCTCCATGCAGAGATAGCGTCCCCCAAAAATACGGATAGGTTTATTCCTCTGGAGCCAGAGGTGATTACAGCAAGTGGTTTAACCTATCTGGCGTTAGGGCATCAGCAGAAATTCAGTGGGCTGCATCAGATCGGTGATACTTTCTGGGCAGATTGTGGATCCCCTGAAGCCAGGAGCTTTCAGGACAGCGGGCTGCATGGCGTGCTTTTTGGAGAAACAGACGGGAAATTGACACAGGTTGATTTTGTGGAACTTGGCGGACGGAACTACATTGAAAAGTTCTGGCCGCAGGCGGCTGAACCAAAAGAGATTGCTAGCGGGCTTTTGGCAGATACAACGAAAGAAGAACGGCAAAGAGATTTGTTCCGGATTGTTCTGTCTGGGCCATATCCGGATCCGGAAAGTACAGTCCAGACTTTGCATCAGCTTCTCTCCGAAGACTTCAGCTACTTTGAGGTTTACCATACATCCCAGTCTGGTCCGGCTCTTTGCGCCGATGGCAATGTTATAAGACGCCAAACCAGCGGCTTCCCGGATTTAACCGAAGTATTCGGAAGAGAGATCCAAAAACGCCTTTCTTCAGAAAACCGGCCTGAAGAACAGCGGCGTTGGGAATTGGTCCAGAAAATTGGATTGGCTGCAATCAGTCAGGGACGGGAAGATTATGAGGATTGATAAGATCGGGCTGCAGGGGCATCCGCTGATCGGGGATACGGAGTGGTCCTTGCCCGGGGATTTTACGGTGCTATATTTGGAGGAACCCGAACTGGCAAAAGCTTTGTATCAATTACTGCAGGAATACTATGACGACCGGGTGTCGGCAGTACCGTCAGATAAGCGGAAGAGACAAGGGTTAGCAGAAATCCTGCTTTCCGGGGAACAAACAGATTTGAATATGACTTTTGAGGCAATCCGGCAGGGCGGCTTTATTGTCTGGCCGGATACCAATAAGCATGGTTTGTACCGAAGGGTCTCCAATCTCCAGCAGGTCGGAAATGAAGAGCTCTCCCTGGCACGGGTGCATGACGCCCTGGCCAGAGCAAAGGAACGTGTCGAAGAACAGGCGGATGGAATGGCTCAGGTTAAAGCCGAGTATGATGCGTTAAGAAGAGATTGGGAAGAAGCAAGCCACCGGCAGGAGGAACAGCGCTTTCTGCAAATCGAAATTAAGAACCTGCAGGCTGAACAGCATCTTATGACGGAGAAAATTGCTGAGATGGAAAGAATTCAGCAGCGGCTTGTTATCCTGAGAGAGAACCTTGATTACCGTGAATTGCGCCGTCTGCAGGGTGAACTTGCCAGCCTCGAAGAACTGCGCAGGGATACCGGGATTCGATTGGCGGCCGTTGTTCAGGATAAACAGGTTGACTGGGACATGATTGAAGGTTTGCGGGAAGAGTGTTATGCCTGGGCCTTGATTCAAAAAGAGGCGGAACAAGGTAAAGCTTTGATCACCCGGCAGACTCAGGCCATCAACGAGCTTCAGGATTCACTAAGATCATCCGGCTATCGGCAACTGCCGGAAAATGAGGAGCAGCACTTACGCAGCGCTGAAGAAGAGCTTCGTGCCGCGCAGAAGGAACTTGAAAGCTTTGCCGGTTTAGCTGATACCGTGAAGGAACTGGAAGGGTCCCTTTATGAAGAAAAAGCCAAACTCAAAAAATATGCGCTGATTGCCGGTATGACTGACAAAGACCAACGTTCACTTGCCCGATCATACACACGCTTGAAAAAATGGCAGGACTCTGTACTCGGACGTATGATTGACCGGAGGGTTATCCGGCGGTCAGGGGCAGTCAGCATCGAAGACCGATTGGCTTCGCGTCTGACAAAGCTTCTGCAAAAATATCAAGCTGCAGACTATCAAGAATTCACGCGGCAGATCGAAGCGTACCAGAATCAGAAACAGGCTGCAGACCGGCTCCAGGCGGATTATAACCTGGTCAGGAAACAGGTTAGAAGGGAAAAAGAACTGCGCAGAATCATTCTGTCCCGCAGTCAGCGGCTGCAACAAGCTTTTGCGATGGTCAAGGCTTCCGATTTTTCGTCCTGGAAAAGCGGTTGGGACGAGTACTGGCAGAAAAACAGCCATGGTGCGGAAATGCTTCAGACGCTGCAGGCACAGACAGGGCAACAGCAGGAAACAGAACAGAAACTGCAGGAATATGCATCACAACTGCGCGAAAAATTGCAGAACCGGATCTCGTCTGATGCCGATATCGACGAGGTCTTTGAGGCCGTGCTGCTGATTGCACGTGAACTGCGGATCAAAGAAGAAACTGAAAAAGAATATGATTTACTGAAAGAACAGTATGATATCGCCTTAAATAAGCGGAATCTGGATCAACTATCCAGAACTTTAGAACCCCTTGCCGAACTGGAACGTGAAGCATGTCTGCCAGAAGAAGAAAGGTTGGCCGCCCTGGCGGCTTCCCGCCAGGCGCTTTCAGAAAAAAACAGCCGGCTTCAGAAGATCCGTAAAGACCTTCAGGATAGTCAGGCTGTGAAAATGGATCATGACTTGGAGAAAAAACTCGGGAGCGTAAAACAGCAATGGCAAACCTATCAGGAATTACAGCATACCCTTGATGATACGGCGGAACTGCTTGAAACCTCGCTGCAAAAATGGCAGGCCGAGAACGGCATTGTTTTAAAGATTAAAGCACAGCGGTTTTTGAGGCAGGCATTTTCGTTGAACCTGTCGGATAAAAAAGAAATGATGATGGCCGAAGCCTATCCGTACTATTTTGCTTACCGCCTGGCCATTGCCGAAGCCGCCCTTGAGGACAGCAGCACAGAAATTCCTCTGTTCTTTCTGGCCGGATCAATGAACGGAACCGAGGGATTTTGGAAGAAAGCACTGGCTTATCTGCAGGAACTGTCACACTCGCGTCAGGTTATTTTCTGTACGGCGGATGCCAGACTGCGGAAAATGGCTGACGAGCTCTGAAGCAAAGCCTGATCTTCTTACCAGTAACTTGTTAACTCTAAAATGCATGTAATTAGCAATATCAAACATCGAGGCGAATAACAGGGAGGCAGCTTGAATAAATTAGCGGATCTAGTAGATAAACCAAAAGATATTCAGGAGAAACCGTCAGAGATTGCTGCGTTATTATTGACCTGGTATGACCAAAATAAAAGGGATCTGCCCTGGAGAAGAACGAACGACCCTTATGCGGTCTGGTTATCGGAAATCATGCTTCAGCAAACACGGGTCGATACGGTTATAGATTATTACCTGAGGTTCCTGGAACGGTTCTCGGATATTGGCAGCCTGGCTGACGCGGACGAGGGGGACGTTTTAGCCATATGGAAAGGTCTTGGTTATTACCGTCGGGCCAGGAACCTTCATCAGGCTGCCATCGCGGTCCGTGATAGGTACAACGGGAATTTTCCGCGCACTTATCCGGAAATCCGCGCTTTGCCAGGAATCGGTGACTATACGGCTGGAGCTATTGCAAGCATCGCTTACAATCTGCCTTATCCGGCTGTTGACGGAAATGTACTGCGGGTCGCAACCCGTCTTCTGGGACTTGAAGCTGACATTAGCCAGCAAAAAACGCAAAAGCAAATTGCTGAAATAATTAGAGAAATGATTCCCAAGGAAAGGGCAGGGGATTTTACCCAGGCACTGATGGAACTTGGCGCAATGTGCTGTACACCCGATACTCCCGGTTGCCGGGACTGTCCCTGGCGTACCGTCTGTACCGCCCATCGTACGCACAGGGAGACTATCCTGCCGGTTAAAAAGAAAGCAAAAAAAGCGGCCCGCTTCGATTACTGGACGGCGCTTGTCTGTAACGACGGGGATATTCTAATGGAGTACCGCAGCAATACACAGCTGCTCGGCAACATGTGGGGACTGCCGCTCGTCCAAAAGGAATCTGCTTCTTCTGCGGAAGAACTGTTCCGTCGCGACTGGGAGTTAGATCTCCGACCGATCAAACACTTGGGCAGCATTCAACATGTTTTCACACATCAGATCTGGCAAATGGATGTCATTTTGTTCTCGCTCAAGCCGGACTCGGAGGTAAAATCAGGGCTTGCCTGGATTTCCCGGGAGAAACTGAAGGACCTGCCGATTCCGAAGGCATTTCAAAAAGCCCTTCTGCTTATGCACAGTAAAGGTCATACAACGTAAAAATTCCTGCACATACAGGAATTTTCTTTTTTCGGAAGCAGGAATGCAGATAATGGATTCCATAGCCTATGTCTTTTATGATATAATAATCAGCTGTATAACCTTCATAAAGTATTGAATCTAATATACTGGAGAGAGAAAAGTGGAACTACAAGGCGTCTATAATCAACTGGGGATTTTGTTCTTAACGATTTTACTGGGTTATGTCCTGGCCAAAGTGAAGATTATTCCACCGGCAGCGACTCAGGTTTTTTCTAAATTTGTTCTGACAATTGCACTTCCGGCCCTGATCCTGTCCGGGATGAGAGTTTCTTTTACTACGGAGAGGTTGCATACGGCACTTTTTGTTTTCTTGCTTACGATACCCTGTTACGGTCTTGCCTTTCTCGTCGGGAAACTGACAGCGAAGATCCTGACCAAAGATCGGACCAGAGAAGCCATCTTTAATTTTGGAATTGTTTTTGCAAATACAGGCTTTTTAGGCTTTCCAATATTTCAGGCGCTCTATGGCAAAGAAGCAATATTTTATGCTGCGATCTACAATATTATGTTTAACTTGTTGTTGTATACGCTCGGCATTAAAATTATGAATACGGATAAAACCGGGCATCCTGCAAGGTTAAACCTGAAAAAGGTTATTAATCCGGGCGTGGGTGCGAGTATCATCGGGTTCATTCTGTTTATCACCGCTGTTCCGCTGCCCGAATTCATGACCGGCACGATCGATGCGATCGGAAATACCTGTGTTCCTCTGTCAATGCTGACCATCGGGGCGACCTTAAGTGAACTGCCGCTCCAAAAGATGTTCAGTGATATCGGCATTTATATCCTGTCGGTCGTCAGATTGCTTGTGATGCCGTTATTAACCCTGGTTTTGGTCAAATATATCTTTCAGATTGATCAGATGTGGCTGATTGCCATCCCGGTCATCATGGCCGGCATGCCTATTGCAACCAATACGGTTTTAATGGCGATTGAATACAAAAATGATGCACGTCTGGCATCACAGACGGTGCTGATTTCAACCTTGCTTAGCTGTTTATCAATTCCATTGCTGATACTTGTGCTGTCTCATTTTTAACAGCATCCCTCTTACAATGTATAGAATATCCATAATATGGATAAAATGATCCTATAACATGTGAGGGAGGATCGGTATGGGCGACAAAAATCCAAAGAATATTATGAAACAAAAAAAGAAAAAAACAGAAAAGAAACCCGAAACACTTTATCCGGAAAATAATCTGTAAAACTTGTAACGATAAAACTCAATATTTCTGCATTGTGTTTTTTAGCAATACCAGAGTCTCCAAATCAATGTTTGGACTTTGGTATTTTTTTGTCCGGACTCATCCGTGGCATATTATTCGCAAATTTTTGCGGGTACATTCGTTGTGGTTCTATCCAACATCATGTAAAATGGTATTTATCAGAAAAACGTATTGACATGATTTTCAAACAGTTTCATGAGGTGATTGGATGGAAGA
This sequence comes from Dehalobacter sp. TBBPA1, assembly GCF_040931655.1. Lineage (NCBI taxonomy): Bacteria > Bacillati > Bacillota > Clostridia > Eubacteriales > Desulfitobacteriaceae > Dehalobacter > Dehalobacter sp. TBBPA1. The sequence continues at coordinate 1,526,935 of NZ_CP162385.1, forward strand.
CTTTCAGGAAAAGCGGAAGTATTTCCGTGTCGATTTGATCCATGATATTCCAGCCACAGCGAAGATTTCCTCGATTAACAACCGGAAGGTCGAAGTGGAGAAAACATTTCCGATTGCAATCCTGGATTTGAGCACAGGCGGGATATATGCTTTTATCCCAGTGGATATTCCTGTCAATATTGTCATTATCGATATCATGTTTACGTTTGAAAATGAAGAATTTTCATTTAATGCGCTGATTATTCGCAAGACCCCCAAAGATGACGGCTTTGAATACGGGATGAAATTCCTTTTTCATTCCCAGAAAGATGAAAGCCGGATCACCCGATGTCTGAATCAATATAAAATCAAGCATACCCGCTTTATGAAGATTCAGCTTGATTTACGCAAACAAAAATACATCGGATGCTTTGTCAAGGGCTTGGAGCTGATCGAAGAGCCGGCTTATCTGATTACGAGCCGCCGGATCGTTGTTGCCACAAATAAGGCAGCGCAGGACAGCGGTGTCAAACTTGGCGAGCGCTGTTATTCCACGGTCGCCAAACGGCATCATGCCTGCCCATTCTGCCTGCTGGAAGATGCCAAAAAAGCGGATCATCTTCTCGAGACAAATGCCGTTGTGCAGGAACAAAGCTGTAAGGCCCGCTGGCTGTACCTCGAGGATCATTACATGATCCACTATTTCACGCGAAAGGAAGGCTTGAAAGATGAATGAAAAGGTGAGGGATATTGCCGAAAGAATTAAAGGCTTAAGATTACTTACCGGTTGGGCCGAAGAAGAGGCTGCACGTAAAATCGGACTGCCTGTTCAAGAATATCTGAAGTATGAAAAAGGCGAAGATGATATTCCGATCAGTATTCTCTATGAAATTGCCGATTGTTATCAAGTCGATTTAACGGATGTTCTTACCGGTGTCTCGCCCAAACTGCATGATGTCTGCTTCATCAAAAAGGGTAAGGGTCTCAAAGTTGAACGGTATGACCAGTATGATTTCCAGAGTCTGGCTTATCAGTACGTTAACAGAAAAATTGAACCGCTGCTGGTGACCCTGGATGCAGAAAATAGTCCTGAACTTGTTTCCCATCACGGACAGGAATTCAATTTCTGTCTGGAAGGCAAGATGAAAGTCATCATCGGCAGTATGGAATATGTGCTGGACCCGGGAGACTCTCTGTATTTTAATTCTTTGATTCCACATAAAATGCTGGCCCTCGAAAAAAGATCAGCAAAATTTTTAACCGTCATACTTTTATAAAGGATGTGAACAGATGAACCTCGCTTCAAGATATATCGGGAAAACCGATTTTGATTCTTATGAAGATTTTTGTGCGAATTATCAAGTGAAAGTACCTGACAATTTCAATTTTGCGTATGATATCGTCGATGAATATGCCCGTCTGGAACCAGAGCGTCCAGCGCTGGTCTGGTGCGACGACCACGATAATGAACGGATATTTACCTTTGCCGATCTGAAAAAATACTCGAATAAAACGGCGAACATGTTAAGCGAAGCCGGGATTCGTAAAGGCGACAAAGTCATGCTGATCCTGAGAAGGCGTTATGAAGTGTACATAGCGATTCTGGCTCTGGCCAAAATCGGCGCGATCTATATTCCTTCTTCCAATCAGCTTACGCAGAAGGATATTATTTATCGAAATAATGCCGCATCGATTAAAGCGATCATCGCCTATCATGATCCGGTAATTCTCGACCATGTCGAAGCTTCCAGGGAAGAATCATCAACGCTCCAGACGCTGTTTCTGGTCGGTGCTAAGCGTCCCGGCTGGGTTGATTTTGACAGCAGCATGGAGGCTGCTTCCGAAAACTGGGTCCGGCCCACAGGTGCTGACGCGACAACGAATGACGATACAATGATCATCTATTTCACTTCAGGGACCACGAGCATGCCAAAAATGGCCATTCAGAGCTTCACCTATCCGCTTGGTCATATTGTGACGGCTAAATACTGGCAGCGCGTCGTGGACGGCGGGCTGCACCTGACGGTTTCCGATTCCGGCTGGGCTAAATTCGGCTGGGGGAAAATTTACGGCCAGTGGATTTGCGGTGCGGTGCAGTTTGTCTATGATATGGATAAGTTTATCCCTGAAAAGCTTTTGGAAATGATGCAAAAATATAAGCTGTCTACGTTTTGCGCACCGCCGACCATTTATCGTTTCCTGCTTGAACACAATCTCGAAAAATATAACCTGTCCTCGATTGTTCACTGCTCCACAGCCGGAGAACCTTTAAATCCGGATGTCTTTAACCGTTTTAAAAGCATTACCGGCTTAAGCATCTTAAATGGATTTGGCCAGAGCGAGACAACCGTGCTGGTTGCCAACTTTGAATGGCTGGATATCTATCCGGGAGCAATGGGCAAACCGAACCCGGCTTACAAGATCGATGTGGTCGATGAAAACGGAGCTCCATGCCCTCCGGGAGTCGAAGGAGAACTGGTCATCCGCGAGGCTGATTCCAATAAACCTGCCGGATTGTTCTGCGGGTACTACATGGATGAAACTGCTACCCATAAAGTGTGGTATGACGATACATACCACACAGGGGATATGGCCTACTGGGATGAACACGGCTTTTTATGGTTTGTTGGCCGCAATGATGATGTCATCAAGGCTTCCGGCTACAGGATCAGTCCTTTTGAAGTTGAAAGTGCGTTGATCGAACATCCAGCCGTCGTGGAGTGTGCTGTGACCGGCGCGCCGGATGCCGTCAGGGGAACGGTCGTCAAAGCGACCGTTGTGCTGGCCAAAGGCTATACGGCCTCTGAATTGCTAAAAAAAGAGATTCAGGACTATGTCAAAAAGGTGACGGCTCCGTATAAATACCCGAGAATTCTTGAATTTGTCGACGAACTGCCGAAGACGATCGGCGGCAAGATCAAACGCGCCCAGATCCGGCGTGAAGACACGGAAAAGTTTCAAGATAAAGAATAACTTTAACGTATACCCATCAATCATTGAATATTGTCTGATGCACCCCACAATTATCGTGGGGTGATTTTATGCCTTGAAAAGTAGTTGGATTTTCATGTAAAATGAACCATAAATAATCATCATGACAAAAGTAGATTTGAAAGTAATGATGGATATATGTTGTTGCTAAAGAAAGGATAAACTGATGTTTCCGAGCGATTTAAAATATAGAATGCCTGCGGAATGGGCCAGACACGAACGTACCTTTATTTCCTGGCCGGTCGGGGCATCAATGTGCCATCCGGAAAATTACGAGGCTGTTTGCGAGGGCTATACCGACATTATTCGAGCTATCGGGGAATTTGAACCCGTCACCGTATTGGTAAACCCCAAAGAACGATTGCTGCTCGAAGGCCGCTTACGGAACAGGCAGATCGAGCTCCTGCCGTTGGCGCATAATGATGCCTGGCTTCGGGATAACGGGCCGACGTTTATCGTCAATGATCAGGGAGATATAGCCGGCATCAACTGGCACTTCAATGCCTGGGGCGGCAAATATCCGGACTGGGATCTGGACAACCAGGTCGCACCGCAAATATTGAAGCACCTCGGCCTGAAACCATTTGATGCGCCGCTGATTATGGAAGGCGGCTCGCTGCACGTGGATGGAGAAGGTACACTCTTGACAACGGCCGAATGCCTGCTCAATCCGAACCGCAACCCTGATCTTTCCCGGGAGCAGATTACGGAACTATTGAAGAAATATTTGAGTATCCACAAAGTCATCTGGCTGGGAAAAGGCTTATGTGGAGATGAAACAGACGGACATGTCGACAATATCGCCTGTTTTGCTTCGCCTGGCAAAATCCTGATTCAGGTCTGTGATGACCCTTGCGATCCGAATTATGCGATTACCCGGGAAAACCTCGCAGTGTTAAACCGCGAAACGGACGCCAGAGGAAGAACCCTTGAAATCATCCCAATACAACAGCCTCCCGCCGTATTTGCTGACGGTAAACGCCTGACGCTGAGTTATCTGAACTTTTACTTTGTCAACGGCGGAATTATTTTACCTGTATTTGGCGGCCAGGCTGCCGAAACAGATGCCCTGGCTATTCGGACCCTGAGCGGGATCTTTCCAGAAAGACGGATCCGCACCATTAATGGAATGGCAATTATTGGGGAAGGCGGCAATGTTCACTGTACCACCCAGCAGATGCCTGCGGTAAAAGTTTAAGGTGAATGTATGAATTACCCAACAATATATACCAAAGTCTGAAATAAAATATAAACGAAGAGGAGAGCGTAACAGATGCATCTTTTATATGTTGCGCTCTTCTGCGTTGTGGTTTTTTTCTGCATCATGTAAAATAGAAAATGCATACAAATTAACAAAATAGTAGAGACACCTGTAAGATTAGGTTCAGAACATACTGAATAGGCAGTAGGGAAGGGATTTAACGATGAGAAACGTCAAAGTGGCAGCAACCCAGATGCGCTGCACCAGTAACGTTGAAGAAAATATTGCCGGGGCGGAGACACTGGTCAGGGAGGCTGCGGCCCGGGGCGCGCAGATCATCCTATTGCAGGAGTTGTTCGAAACCCCGTATTTTTGTCAGAAAGAAAAATCGGATTTTTACCTTTATGCAGCAGAGCTAGAAGATAATCAAGCAGTCAGACATTTCCGGAAAATTGCCAGAGAGCTGGAGATCGTCCTGCCGATCAGTTTTTATGAGAAGAAAAACTATGCGCGCTATAATACGATTGCTATGATCGATGCGGACGGTGATATCCTCGGCAAATACAGAAAGAGTCATATCCCCGACGGGCCGGGCTATGAGGAAAAATTCTATTTTAACCCCGGTGATACAGGCTTTAAAGTCTGGCAAACGCGCTACGCCAAGATTGGAGTCGGCGTCTGTTGGGATCAATGGTACCCGGAAGCTGCCCGCTGCATGACCCTGATGGGGGCGGAGATCCTGTTATATCCGACAGCCATCGGTTCAGAACCGATGGATCAGGCGATCGATTCCAAAGACCATTGGCAGGCCTGCATGCTCGGCCATGCTGCCGCGAACCTGATCCCTGTGGTCGCATCCAACCGGATTGGTGTCGAGGAAGAGGATGATTCCAAAATCACCTTCTATGGTTCTTCTTTCATTGCCGGACCGCAGGGTAATAAGATAGCGGAGGCTGGACGAAACGAAGAAGCGGTTCTAATCGCGGAATTTGATCTGGACCAGCTCGAGGTTCAGCGGCTGGAGTGGGGGATCTTTAGAGACCGCCGGCCTGATCTATATGGAAGGATTTCTTCCTACGACGGGGAACTTTATTTATCAAAATAATCCATTATCTAACACGAATTTGTAGTTCTTAAATCTCGAGTATCTTATTAACCTTTATAAGGTGAGAGGAGGCTCTATATGAACAAAAGCGGCTTATTTTGGGGAATCATTCTAATCCTTACAGGAGGCTTGCTGCTTATAGATAATCTTGGCAACTGGCAAATCTTCAGTATGGAATTTCTTTGGCCGGTATTGATCCTTATTCTCGGGCTTGCTTTTGAATTCAACTATTTCAGTAAGAAAGAAAGCCCCGGATTGCTAGTTCCCGGTGGTATCCTTACCGTTATTGGTCTGTTGTTCATCTTTGAGACTTTTACACACTGGCAATTTTCCGGATATACCTGGCCGGTCTATCCGCTGGCTGTTGCAGTCGGTCTATTTCAACTCTATTTATTTTCCGGACGCCCGCGCGGTCTGCTGGTGCCTGTTTTTATTCTAACCGCTCTAGCGTGCATATCCTTTACTGGGATGTTTGTAACGTCAATTCAGCGCTATATAGATCTAGGCCTGGTGGTCCCGATCCTGCTGATTCTGGCAGGTCTGATCCTGATCATCCAAAGGAAAAAAACATGAACTAAATTTGGAAACCATGTAAGAAGAATCTGATCTGGATGATAATATCTATTGCATAATATTAATCAATAAATGTATGAATAGTCAGACTCTGAATATTCATACATTTATTGATTATTCATACATTTATTGACAGATTTCGTGTATTTTACTATAATTGAGTTAAAATCATATGATCCATTGGCAAACCTGTTGAAAAGCAGGGACGCAAAGCTACGAGTCTAAGTGCTGAAGCATATTGACAGTCGGGTTGCACACAGAAGATGAAAACCGCGGCTGCTTTGGCCGCGATTTTTTTTTCTGAGGAGGGGATTTAATATGACAGCGGATTCCATCGTTGCAGCCAGTATTTCAATTACCCTGGTCTTGTTGATATCTTACGGATTTTTATATTTTTCCGAGAAGAAACATTATTTCTTAGCATGGAGTCTTTCTGTCTTGATGCTCATGATAACCTATCTTTCCAGAACTGCATTGCTGGAAACCGACAGCCCGTCCGTGGTGCTTCAGATTATCAACTATGCCTCTTCGATCGCAGGGTACTGGCTGATATTCAAGGGTACGCTGTTGTTTTTTAGCAGAAGCTACCCGGTGTTTTGGGATATCGGCACGGGCTTTCTGATCGTTGCTTTTATATGTATTGCTGTTCAGGGAATCTCGGCAACCGCTCTTTTACTTCTATCTGTTGTCTGGATCATTGCATTATTATCCAAAGCTGCTATGACATGCTTAAAAGCAAAAACACCACAAGGCCCGATCCGAATAATACTTGGCTATACCTATATTTTTTGGGCCTTGTCGATTTTACTTTATCCGTTGTGCAAATTAATTAACGTTATTTCACCGTCTGTAGGTTATTTAGTTGCCGGTGTTGTTGGTCTGCTTGCTTATCTTAATATGCAGGCCCTGTATTTTCAAAGCATCCGGGAGGAGCTCGAAAGCAAAGAAGCAAATATCAGAAAACTTGTCATTTATGATAAATTAACGGGGGCCTACAGCCGTACCTATTTTGAAAATGTGCTGGAAGATTTCCTTGATAAAACCCTCATGCCTGCAACATTGGCCATGGGGGATTTTAATGGTCTGAAACTGATCAACGACACCTTTGGTCATGAAAAAGGGGATGAATTGCTTGCTGACGGGATCAGAATCATGCAAGAGACGATCGGCACTGAGAATGTGATTATCCGATGGGGCGGGGACGAATTTATCATTATCATGCCTGGTGTGCCGCTTGATCAGGCCGGCGTGTTTTTAAACAATATTAAAAATAATTTAAAAATCTCCCGCCCGCAAACGGTACCAATAGATATCTCGTTTGGCCTGACGGTTTATGAGAACAGGGAACAACCCCTGGCAAAAATGATCAGCCAGGCTGAGGAAAAAATGTATAGCAACAAATTAAATGAAAGCAAGAAATCCCGCCTTGCCATCATCGAGTTCCTGGAAAAACTGCTCTGGGAAAAAGATTATCAGACGGAAGCCCATGTCATGAGGCTGAAAAGTCTGGTCAGTAAATTCGGCAGTCAGATCGGCCTGTCCCCAAGAGAGATCGTCGAATTGGTCCAAGTTGCAATGCTGCATGATATCGGCAAGATAGGTGTTCCGGGGGAAATCTTAAAAAAACAAGGTGACTTGACCCCGGAAGAATGGAGCATTATGAAAAAACATTCCGAAATCGGCTATCGGATCACGCAGTCGTCCAGGGAATTAGCGCATGTCTCAGAAGCCGTTCTCGGTCATCATGAATGGTGGAATGGAAAAGGTTACCCGCAGGGGCTGAAAGAAGATGAAATCCCGCTGTTCTCGAGGATAGTTTCTATTGTTGATTCCTACGATGTGATCACGCATGAAAGGCCCTATAAACGGGCCATGGACCCCTATAGTGCACTTGTTGAAATCAATAAGTGCGCCGGCAAACAATTTGATCCGTATCTGGTTACTGTTTTTAACAAGATTATGCAGGAAGACCTTGTTGTGAATGATAGGTAGCCGTCAAAAGGCGGAGAGGAATATGAATATAAATAAATACTTGGAATGATATACTTATAGTAACGTTAGCCTTATGAAATAGAGTTATTGGAGGAAACCAACATGATTTTAACAACGACACCGTCCGTAGAAGGACGCAGGATCACCGAATACCACGGGGTGATCACCGGAGAAGCCATAATGGGGGCTAATATTGTCCGTGATATTTTTGCGAGTATAACCGATGTGATCGGTGGTCGTTCTGGGACTTATGAAGGCAAGCTGCAGGAAGCCCGCAATATTGCCCTGCGCGAAATGGAAGACCGGGCGTTCCAGGTGGGCGCCAATGCCGTAGTCGGCATCGACCTGGATTATGAAGTCATCGGAGCGAACGGCAGTATGCTGATGGTCAGCGCTTCCGGAACCGCCGTAAGAGTGGAATAACCCCCAAATATTCAAAAGATACCCGCGGGTTTTGAACCGGCGGGTATCTTTTCTGCAATGCAGAACAATTTTAGCGTCCTGCAATCAACGGAAAAATAATGTAGAGTTCAGATATTGTAGAATTTAGAAAGATTTTGTCTGCAAGCTTATATAAAATTGAAGAGGAACGATCGCTAAAAAAGAGAAATATAAAAAATAATGGTTACTCTGTATCGCTGTGATGATTTTCTTATAATTTTGGAACATAATAAAGATATCGATTTATATCATAAATGTGACAGGTAAAAATAGGGACAATGATAGGTGAGCTCTATGGATAATAAGAAAACGAAATGCCTAATCATTCATGGGTTTGGTGGCGGGGTACACGAAGTAAAGCCTTTGGCCGAATATTTGACTGCTCTTGGTTATGATGTTGTTTGCCCTATATTAAAAGGTCATTCAACAACCAGACATGAAATGAAAAAATCAACTTACATGGACTGGATAGATTCTGCTGAACGTGAACTTTTAAGATTGAAAGAAATTGGGGAAGAAATTCTGCTGATAGGGTTCTCCATGGGAGGGCTGATTACATTTAATCTTGCTTGTAAATATGATATTAAGGGTATTGTGACAATCAATACCCCCATCTTTTATTGGAATATATACCAAGTGTTTCGTAATATTGCGGATGATATGAAGAACAAGAAGCCTAACCATATCAAGAGATATTTACAAGCAAAAAAGATCTCACCGTTTTTGTCTATGATCCAATTTTTATTATTACTACACCAAACAAAGCCAAAATTAAAGGAAATAAATTGTCCAATCCTAATTATTCAGGCTGAAGATGATGATACTGTAAGAAGAAAGAGTGTGGATTATATCAATAAACATGTGTCTTCGGACAGGAAAAAGATTAAGTATTTCCCAAAAGGCGGTCATTTGATCCTTCTAAGTCCGACGGCTGAACAGGTGATGCTATGTATTGAAGATTTTTTGCAAATGTGATTGCAAAATGTTCCTATGATGCGCTTTTCTTATAACCTTTAAATAAATAATAGCGAAACAGTAGTCCTAGCGTAATCCCAAACACAATTGAACCGATCATTTCTGAATAATAATCATTGATAGGTCTATGCGGAATAAAGTTACGCCCTTCAATAAGCCACATGAAAATGACTTCTAATGTTAACCAGTTTAATAAACTAATGCCGATACTTTTGATTATAAAATAGTCATGATCTAAGAATTTAAGTGCGTAATAAAAAACAAGAGATAATACACAACCTAATATGATGGAATATATCGCTCCGAGGATAACATTAGGCCTGTCCAGTGTTATCATAAAGCTAGTGAGCTGATATACACTATACTTGGCAAACCCAAAAGTCATGAGGATTCTTGTCACGATTTCATAGGGAACCGTGGATAAAGCTCCCATAAACATAGCTAAAGTAGGTTTATCGTATTTCATCGCTCGCACTACCTTTTATCATAATGTTCAAGCGTAGTATTCCCAATATAAACATTTTTACAAGTATTTTTTGCAATTCCTATGATGAGTTTTAGGAGGCCCATGCCCACCGCAGTCGGGGCAGGGCTTTTATTTTTTTGAACTGTCATGGGACAAAATGTAAAATTCGACAAAACATCCCAAAATTCGCTAAAGGAATATGGCGCTATTTGAAGAATCTTCCTTATGAATGATCAAGCTGAAGGGAATTCATCAGAATGAATGAAAACTTTGACAAAGACTACTTTCAGTAAGACAAATGGTAAATTTTTTTTATTTACGAAAGGGGTTTTCAGGATGAACTATGAAGGTATTGCCAATTTTGTTCACGAGTGCGTCAAAAATCCCAAGAATTTAATGACCAAGGATGAAAAGTATGGTAAAAATGCTGTAAAACCCAGTGAGCTCTCTGTCATACAAAATGTTTTTTCTCGATGCGAAGTATCCGGGGGTACTGTGGCAATTGAAGTTGGTATCCTTGAGACGTGGTAATAAGCCATGATCCTTCAGCCTGATCAAGTTATTGATGCCGAAATTATAAGAATCTTAAGGTCATCCGGACTGTGTTTGGAAATGGGCCGAATAATCCAAGCTTCGCTAAATGCCGACAGCCCAACGGGTGAGTTGTTTAGGTGGGCTCATTTGACCAGTATGTGTTGTGAGTGTATAGGCGGGGAAACGGAGACTGCGCTGCCAGGGGCCATAAGTATGGAGTTCTTTGCCCTGGCAGCGGATATTTTTGATGATATCCAGGACAGGGATCATGATGATTTGCCCTGGCGTCAGATCCCTGAGGCCAATGCCATTAACTTGGCTAATTGTCTTTTAATGCTGAGTTTTGAGGCTATAGCCGCAATACCGGATGATAGGATTTACAGGGAAGTCAGCACAGCGCTGCAGCGTATGGGAACCACGGCCAGTAACGGGCAGTTCCTGGAGTTTCTCTATACTGACAGCCAGCGGGTATCGCTGGAACAATACTTTGATATGGTAAGGCAAAAGTCCGGCAGTATAACTGCTTGTGCTTGTAAAATTGGGGCCATCCTTGGAAATGCCACGGAAACGCTTGCAGAGTCCATGGCCAAGTTTGGTCTCAACTTCGGGATTATGAACCAAATCCGTAACGATCTCAATGATTTTCTGGATTTTGAAAAAAAGAAAGATTTTGTTAACAATAAGAAAACCCTACCGTATGTGTATTTATGTCATACACTCAAGGGTGAAACAGCCGGACAGTTTAAGCGTTTAACACAATGTTACACCGGAGAATCACAAGCGTTTAGAGATAAAGAAAAACATCTGTTAAAGCAGATAGCTACCGAAGAAGGGGTTGCCCAGTACTGCTCCGTAATGTTTGAAATTTACCGTCAAAAAGCTCGGGAAATTCTAGAGACCATTCCTGTTCCGGAAAAACAGAAGGAGAAGATGATCAATCTTGTGGGATAGATTCATTAACCGGCAAATTTATTATATTGCGAGTATCGTCTTTATTGTGTTGGGGCTGGTTTATTTTGCTGCTTGCCTACAGCAACCTTACATTGGGCTAAATTTAGAGAACGTCAATGATCAATGGCGGATAACATTTTGCGATACTCACGGAGAAGGCTATCGCTCCGGTATTGAGCTGGGGGACCAGATCCTGAAAATTAACGGGGGGGCCCCAGGGGAACACCATATAGTTCAAAAATGGAATCTAATGGAAGGAGCTTCCTCGATTGAATTTTGTAAGCCGGGTGAACTTTCAGTTCTGGAGATTATAATACCCAAACACTTTGATTTACTCACAGTTATGAGCGAAAGCCCTACGTTTCTTTTAGGGTTCATTTTTTGGCTTTTAGGTTTTTTGACCTGGATTAAACGCCCTTTTCTGCGACAGGCCCGTATTTTATTCTGGCTGCTATGGTTGTTTGGCTTGGTGATTCTTCTTACCTACGCTTCCGGCCGTTGTCTGTTTTTCGCCAAAGAATTGGAGTATATAGCGTTTTCGGCAGCACCTGTATTGTTGATTGCTTTTTTTTCCGTTTTTCCTGTTCTTAATAAAAATTGGATCAATACATACGGCTGTAAAATCGCTGTTATTCTATCTACGATTATTCTTATCCTAACTGTCCTACAGTCTTTGGGGTTAGTCCATCTTGCGAGTTTTATCAGAAAACTGGCATTGTCCAATATGCTTATCGGAATTCTTATTTCGGTATGGAACCTGGTCCAAGTCATGAGGCTACACAAAGACCGGCCGGAAAAAAATGAAGCAGGGATTGTCCTAACCGGAATGGTGATTGGTTTCTCGCCGAGCGTAGTATTAATAGCCATTCCAACAATTTTTAATATGCACAAGCTAGGTTACACTGAGATTAGTGTCATCTTTGTTTCTGCCGTGCCAGTCTCTTTATATTATGCGATTGTTAACAAGTATTTGCCGGACAGCCGAAGGTTGTATAAAATAATAATTACCAATTTCCTTACAATAATTTTTATTAGTTTAATTGCCTTGTACGCTCTTTACTTTTGTAAAATTATCAATACTATTAATATCGAATTTTATTTATCTGCGTTTTTCCTATCCTTGCTGTTTTTTGTTTGTCTTTTTTTTATTCGGCTAATTATCAGCAAATTATTGGAAAGGCTTAGCTTTTTCCAAACAAATATCGGCTTGAAACAAAGGGTTGCGGAGTTAAACAAAAGCGTGACCTCCCTTATCTCTGAAGACCATGTTTTTGAAGAAGCTGTCAAAACGTTAGGAATTGACGGGGTGTTCATCATTGTTGAAAATGAACAGACCGGCTGTTTGAGAAAAGCGGTCGGCCGGTTTAGAAAAAACCGTCAAGAACAGTCCGAATTAGAAGCGTATTTTAGTCGAAACCAAAAACAAGATTTGGAAGCAAGATTTCTTTCGGATGATTGTCCCGCTGAGATTTTTGTGCCGTTTGTTTCCCAAAATTCCACTTGCGGCATTTTCTTTGGGCACCGCTATTCCCATATTAAATTTGAAAAGTCCGAATTGCCTTTTCTTACTTTGCTTGCCGGTCAGTTGGCCTACGAAGTGCTAATGCTGCTGATTATCGACAACTTGACCAAGGATATTAATGCCTTGACCCTAACATCCTGGTGCTCGCAGAAAAGAAACCGGGAACTTCAGCATATTACCAATTCCTTAATTCGAATGATTGAACGAGGCAAAGGAAGAGTAGCCAAAGAAATATTGAATGGTCCGGTACAGAGCGCCCTGGATATCAGCCGTTGGCTGAAAATACTCGAAAAGGAAAATCTGGATGATGAGATGTTCCAGCAGGCAATTTCGCGGATGAGGGATCTGATTAATGATCTGAACTATGACCTAAATCAAACGGTTCACAATTTGCTTCCGCCAGTTTTAGTGGATTTGGGTTTAATTCCTGCTATACAATTGCTGTCTCAGGATATTATGCTGAAGGAGCCAAGTTTCATTCTGCTGGAAACAGAAGGAATTGGATTAGACGATCGTTTTCCAGAGGATATCGAAATAGCCGCTTACCGCTTCATACAAAAAGGAATAATCAATTCCCTGCATTATTCCGGTTCAAAGAAGCAGACAGTCCGTGTTGAACTAAGTGGAGATAAATTAGAATTAACGGTGAAGGATAATGGACAAGGTTTCGATCCTGATCAACTTGAAAAAGGATCGTTAGGCGGGGCACATTTCGGTTTAGCAATCATGAAAGAACGTATTGAGGGCTTGGGCGGACAAATGCTGGTCAGTTCCGGCTTTGAGCGTGGGACAACACTCCAAGCAACAATACCGGTATATTAAGATATTAAGATACAATTAAAGTTAGGTGGGTTAAATGAACGTTAAAGTTTTAATTGTTGACAGTCATGGGCCTTTTGCGGAGAATACCAAATTCCTTTTTTCCATGGAGCCGCAAATTGAAATCGCGGGGATTGTAAAAAATGGGGAAGAATGCCTTGATTTTATGCGTCATTCCTCGCCTGATGTCATATTGCTGGATATCCATCTGGACGATAGCAATGGAATCTCTTTAATCGAGCAAATCAAACGAATTGCGCCCACTGTAAAAATCATTATGCTTACGGAGTTTAATCAGGAAGGGTATGTCATTGCAGCAAAGAGTAAAGGGGCCCAAGGGGTAATCTTAAAAGATATGTATATCCGGGAAATGGTTCAAGCCATTCTAAGGGTCATCGACGGCGGTTCTTACTTTTATCAAAGTCCTTTAGCTTTTCCAAAAAAACAAATAGACATCGATGATATGCACTTTCCAGTTAAGCCTGTGGAAATTCTGGAAAAAATACTAACGCCTGAAGAAAAAGAAATCATGAGATTATTGACCAAGAGGTTGTCCAACAAGAAAATTGCTTCTATTTTAGGTGTGTCGGCTCGCGTTCTCAGTGAACGGATTAATATCATCCTTCTGAAATTTGGCGTGAATACCAAGTTAGAGGCTGTTTTAACCTGGCCTTTTGTAGAGCCTTAAACTCCCCGTTTTCCAGTACCGATATGGGTCCATGCCCGCCGCAGACGAGGCAGGACTTTTTATTTTTGTCTTCTAATTCTACCAGCAGCCTCATGATCTGCCTGCGCATCTCGGTTGCTTTTTGCGAGTCAATATTCACACTCCGCATCAGGTAAGGTGCCAGGGAGTTGAACTCGGCTCTTTCCTCGGAGAAGCCGCTGATATTCACGAGATTATCACCGGTGAACACCAGGCCGTATTCTTCGCAGACAAAGATCATCTCGCCGTAAAGATGGCCGCCGCTGCCTTCGAAAACCTGGAATTTCAGATCAGCAACGGTGAATTCTGCGATCGGGATCAGTTCCTGATGTTCTTCGGGTGCCGGGGTCGGAAAGCCGGCGTCAAGTACTTCGAACTGTTCGGGATTTGGCGGGGAATAGCCGGAGATGATCCGGCTGAGTTTGCTGTAGCCCCAGCCAAGATCGCTGTTTTCACGGTAATCGGGGATTCCGGCGGCTTGACACCTTAGACTGTCGGCGCTTTTTTGGTTTAAGCCGATACGTATGCCTTCGAGTTTAGGGAGCAGGCCGCAGTGGTCGACGTCGGCGTGGGTGATAAAAACGCGTTTTTTCAGGGTATCCCAGGCCGGAAAAAGCTCCTTGAATATCTTGAACATTTCTTCGGCATAGATTGCATAGCCGGTATCAATTAAAACGAGTTCTTCAGCTGAAGCAAGCACATAGGTGTTGCTACCGCAGGGCGGCTGGATGCTGTACAGTGTGACCTGTTCGCTGATCCGCACCTGATCGATGTCGGTGCTGAAATGGCTGCCGCGGTATTTGCTGATAAAATATGCAAAACGACGGATATAGCCAAAGACTTTTTTGGGGCTCTCACCGGTCTCCTGCAGCATCTGGAGGATCCGGTTCGATTCGGAGATGAATTCCATGGTTTGTTCTGTACTTAAAGAAAGGATATGCTGCATTTCATTCGCCAGCCGGATATAGAAAATCGTATTGTCCAAATTCTTTTCAAAATCGTCATATTCGATGATATCAATCTGATAAACTACGCTGATATCATCGAGCAACATTTTAATCATATCCGGATTTTCGATCAGCAGGCCCATTTTGAAATCCTGATAGGGTGTGCCGTTGGCACTCGAATTCAAATACGAGATATTAATATTATAGAGGTCCAGAATTTTAAGGACAGGAAGTACGGCACCAGGCCGGTCCGGAATTTTGATATTGACCTCGATGACGCGTGTTTCAGAGAGTTCATTTTTAAGATAACCGACCGTTTCGAGTTCTTTGGCGATTTTCTGATGGTTTTCGGCAGTGGCCTCGACATCCAGAAACAGCATATGCAGGTCAACAGCCTTATTGTAGCTCACGCGGACAATATTGCCACAGTATTTGGCAATGATTTTGGAAGCGAGCAGGAAAGCTCCTGTCTTATCAGGCATGCGGGTAACATAAGATTTTCTGTTCATAACTACCTCAAATCAAATAATTGGTTGTATTTATTATAAAGTTCTGCTCGTTAATTTTCCACAGCATCATACATTCAACCCTATTTTGAAGCCAAGAAAATTTATATTTACATAATGAAAAATAATACGTATTATAAATCATATCGTAACATAATTCACAAATAACTTTATTTTTGTCTAAGTACGGTATGTACAGTGTACGTATTTTTAAAAACGACAGGGGAAAGCTGAGAATATGAAATTAAACGTTACACGATCCCAAGCCGCCGCCGTTGGCATACTTTTGCTGGCAGTTGTTCTAGTGGCTGGAAAGTTATTCATCTCAGTTAATATCATTAAATTCCATACTCCGAATCACTTATTCAGTCAGGACACTATTTTTTATTTCCGTGATTATTTAGAAAAGATAGGCGCTATTGTAACCTTGGATGAAAAAGCCCAAGAAATTACGGTTCAAACGGGCTTGGATAGCTATTATCTTGAAATCAAGACCGATTCGACGCAGGGAATCCCAATCTATGTCAATAACACGTATATTGGCAAAACACCGGTTAAGAAAAGGCTTTCAGCAGGAAAATATGTGGTTGTGGCGAAAAACCCCGGACATGTGAGCTCAATACGCTATTTAACACTTCGACCGGAAACTGCTTCGATTAAACAGATCATATTGCCGGTGGACCAAAAAAACTATGAAGGATTTCTAGATGAAATTATCTTACTTGGCTACAAGCCTATAAGGGTTATGGATTACTATAACCATGTTCCAATTACCAAGAAAACTATCGTTTTAAGGCATGATGTGGATGTATCCGCTGAGGATGCCTTAGCTATGGCGAAGATTGAACATCTCAGAGGCGTCAAAAGTACCTATTATTTTCGTTGGGGCACCGCTGATCCTGAAGTTCTCAAAGAAGTAAGGGCGCTGGGACATGAAGTTGGGCTGCATTACGAGACTTTGGCGGATTATTCCCTGCAATATCATCTCAAATCTGCGCAGGATATAACGCCGGCTGTCAAACAAGAGTTGCGAAGACGGTTAAAGTCGGAAATTGCTCATTTCCGACAGCAATTTGGAAAAGTATATACCATTGTTTCCCACGGGGCAGAAGAGAATGTCAGGCTTGGCGTTACGAATTATCAGGCAATTATGGCCGGGGAAGATCCGCACGATTATGGTATTATCGGTACTGCCTATGGACCCATAATCCAACATTTCACTTATATGAGCGATTCAGGCGGTATCTGGGAGCCATTTCCTTACCCAAAACTCGAAGAAAGTAACGCCGGCCCGTTTTATATCTTGATTCATCCCATCCATTGGGCTTCCGGTTTAAACTGATAACCTTATAGCCGCCGCACAGGCATGCTCTAAAAAATGTCTTTGCATATTTCCTGCTTCAATAAACGAAACTATGGGATCGTTATTTTTTGTAAATAATGGTATGATATAGTATAATCGTTAGATCATTTTCATATAAACGATTTTGTAAGAACCTAATCTGCTGTGGGTTGAAAGGAGATAAAAAGTGAAAAAATACGCAAAACAATGCCTTTCAGTAATGTTAACTTTAATTTTATGTCTGGGTGTATTTGTCCCCGAGGCTTTAGCATCGACGATTTCTACCCACCGTATTTCTGGGGATACACGGTATACCACTGCCGCTAATATCGCCAAAGAAGGCTGGTCCGGAGGTTCACAGTGGGCAATTATCGCGTGTGGAAGTAACTTTCCCGATGCCTTAGCCTCAACCCCTCTGGCGGCCAAGTATAATGCTCCAATCTTACTGACTGAAAAAGACAGCTTGACTGCAGTTACGAAGTCCACGCTGACTGCGCTCGGCACAAAGAATGTCTATATTGTCGGTGGAACAGCTGCCGTTTCTACGGCTGTTGAAGCCCAGCTGAAGTCGATGGGAATCTTAGTTACCCGACTGTCCGGAAGCGACAGATATTATACCTCGGTTGAGATAGCTAAGCGTATCGGTAATACATCCGGAATGCTTGTCGTCGCTCCCGGGGGTGATTATCCGAATGTGCTTTCGATTTCATCCTACGCCGGCAAAAAACAAATTCCAATTATTCTGGTCGACAAGAGTACGGTCAGTGAAAGTCTGAAACAATATGTAGCAAACAACAGTATTCAGCAAACCTATGTGATCGGCAATACTGCTGAGATCAATGATTCAGTCGTCAACGCGCTTCCAAGCCCGACACGCATTCAAGGCATCGACCGCTACGCAACAAATCTAGCGGTTTTGAAAGCTTTTGAGTCCGAATATGCCTTTGGCAATACATTTTTAGCAACTGGTAATAATTTTGCCGATGCTTTGGCAGGCTCATCCTATGCCGCCAAATTGAGCTCACCGATCATCTTGACCGGAAAAACATCGGACAGCCGCATTAATAATTACTTATCAGCCCTAAGCTCCAGTATTACACAGCTGAATATACTTGGTGGGGAAGCTGCAATTTCATCATCCCTGGTCAACGGTTACCTTGGGATTGAAACGGGAGGGACCTTAACCGCCAAAGAGATCTTTGCCAAGGTCAGCCCTTCTATCGTTTACATTGAGACCTATGACAGTAGCGGGAATGCTCTGGGGAGCGGCAGCGGGTTTATTGTTGATTCCAGCGGAAAAGTCGCGACGAACTATCATGTCATTAAAGGTTCGTACAGCGCGAAAGTAAAAACAGCTGCAGGAATAACCTATGATGTCCAAAAGGTCTTAAGCTATAACGAAACAACCGATCTGACCATACTTAAAATAAGTGCGACAGGACTGACAGCAGTCTCCCTCGGTGATTCCAGCCTGATTGAAACCGGGGATAATATCTATGCGATCGGCAACCCGTTTGGATTGGAGGATACCATATCCAACGGTTTAATCAGCACAAAATCCAGAGATATTAACGGAACGACATATATTCAGATTTCTGCTCCGATCAGTTCCGGTTCAAGCGGCGGGGCGCTGGTGGATGATCAGGGGAAAGTTATTGGTATCACTGCTGCTGTGTATTATGGCGGCCAGAACTTAAACTTTGCAGTTCCGATTAACCTGTTAAGACCAATGCTCTCGGAGAATATTAATAAAACGCTGCCGGAAATTCTCCCGGCTATTTACAGTGTCTTTTCCAATATGGCTTCTTATATTCAGGATGCCTACGGCACAAACGTGATTGCAGGCCAAACAATCAAATATGCTGTTGCCGTGACTGCTTATCAGGGCAATACCGATACTTCCCATAACGGAAGCGCATTTATCGTATTTACGGTTACCCCTGAAACAGATGCTGCTGAATCCGACGTGCTGGATAGTCATTACAGTGCTTATCTTGTATGGCTGGAAGCTATGCTGAATGATCTCCAAGCAAGATACGGTTCGAATGCGTTTAGCGGCGGAATGTACTACGGAGATAAATTTTATATTATATTTGATAATTGGGACGGGTCTGTTCAATACTGGTATTAGGAGATTCGTTAAGGGCTTTTCAATCCTGCCAAGTCGTGCTAATCTACCCATAGGGAATTAATCGGAAGGTGGGTGGTTTCATGGGGCTTGGCAGGGTGCGTTTCATCGATGATTCAGTGGAACTGCCGAAGATTACAGGCAAAATGCTGGCCAGAATCTTCCGGTATTTTATTCCGTACTGGAAACAAACTGTTGTGATCATCCTGTCCCTGGTCATTTCAGCGCTGCTTGGACTCGTACCGCCTTTAGCGACCCGGAGTATTTTAGATGAGGCTCTGCCTCAGCATGATATGAAGTACCTGACGATTCTGATGGTGGTGGCCATCGGGGCAGTTGTCTTAAGCGGTTTGTTGATGGTCGGACAGAATTATCTCAAAACCCTGATTGCTCGCAATATTATCTATAAAATGAAAAACCAGATGTTTGACCATATCCAGCATATGTCCTTGCGTTTTTTCTCGACGGTCAAACCGGGTGAAATCATCACGCGGATGAACAGCGATATCAATGGTGTCCAGGAAATGCTGAACAGCACGATCATCAATACGCTTAATAGTACCCTGACGCTTGTCGCCACAGCTGTGGCGCTGATCTCGATGAACTGGAAGCTGGCGATGGTCGGCATCGTGATCATTCCGCTTTTTGTCATACCGACGCGCAAGGTCGGCAAAGTCAGATGGAAGATTGTATCCCAGACCCAGACCAAGGTCGATGAACTGAACCAGATCTTACAGGAGACGTTCAGCATCAGCGGTTCGATCTTGATGAAAATTTTTACAAAAGAAAAAGCGGATTATGCGAAATTCGAAAAAGTCAATCGGGAAGAATCCCGTCTGCGGATGAAAGAGTCTTTAGCCGGGCAATGGTTTACGATGACCATCAGCATTTTTACCTTTATCGGGCCGATGTTCATCTATTTTTTTGGCGGTTACCTCTATATGCAGGGTGAAATCACCGTCGGGGAAATTGTGGCGTTTGTAGCGCTGTTGGCCAGGCTTTATACCCCTGCAGCCCAGCTTTCAAATATCCATATCAGCGTTGTCCGTTCGTTCGCTTTGTTTCAACGGATCTTTGACTATTTTGATCAGCCGATCGAGATTGTGGACCGTGACAAAGCGAAAACCATCGTCTCGGCTGTCGGTCAAGTTGACTTTGAACACGTTTCTTTTTCGTATGACCATAAAATACCCGTTCTTCGGGATATCAACTTTTCCGTTGCGTCCGGAACCATGGTCGCGCTGGTCGGTCCGAGCGGGGCAGGGAAGACAACCATTACCAATCTGATCCCAAGACTGTACGATGTTGTGAACGGCTGTGTCAAAATTGACGGAGAAGATATCAGGGACCTAACACTTCAGTCACTGCGCAGACAAATTGGCATTGTGATGCAGGAGCCTTATTTATTTAATGATACAATTGAAGAAAATCTAAAATACGCCCGGGAAGATGCCACGGTAGATGAAATGATAGAAGCCTGCAGAGCGGCTTATATCCATGATTTTATCATGATGCTGCCGGACAAATACCAAACAGTGGTTGGGAACAGAGGCATCAAGCTGTCAGGAGGGGAGAAGCAGCGGATCTCGATCGCCCGCGTCATCTTAAAAGCCCCCCGGATCATTATCTTTGATGAAGCAACTTCTTCCCTGGATTCGGTGTCGGAGCTGTACATTCAAAAAGCAATGGTTCCGCTGCTGAAAGGGAAGACAAGTTTTATTATTGCCCACAGGCTTTCCACGGTACTGGCGGCCGACCAGATCCTTGTCGTGGAAAAAGGACGGATCGCAGAAGTAGGAAAACATGCGGACTTATTGTTACGGGACGGGATCTATAAAAAGCTGTATGACACGCAGTTTAAGAACCAGACAATATAATATCGGTATTAACCCATAATACTACGTGGCAAGGGATAATACCGTAAAGATGATCATTTTATTTCATTAACCGAAGAAATTGTACACGTATACAATTTCTTTAAATTTAGAAATTCTGTCGTATCGAAGATTCACAATTAATCGCTTGACAATATGTTGATACACTTAGGCATGTGCTGTGTTGATTCAAACATTCTATATCTGCTGCTTATTCAGCTAAATTAAATAGATTCGTACTCAGATATTTTTCCCCGCGATCGGCAAACAGGACCACGATCAATCCTTCCTCAATATCTTTGATGCATTCCAAAGCTGCAATCATTGCGGCTCCGCTGCTCATCCCGACAAAGATGCCTTCCTGGAGAACGATGGCTCTGGCCATGGCAAAAGCGGCCTCAGATTCAATCATGACTGTCCGGTCTATCTTGCTGGGATCATAGATTTCCGGTACAATAGCTTCTTCCATGTTTTTAAGACCCTGAATATAATGGCCCTTTTCAGGGTGGGCTTCAATAATTTGAACCGCAGGATTCTTGTCCTTAAGACCCATGCCAACACCCATGAGCGTCCCTGAGGTACCAAGTGCGGAGACGTAGTGAGTGACTTTTCCGTGGGTCTCCTCCCATATTTCATGCGCAGTCGTATAATAATGGGCGAGCTTATTGTACTCGTTTGAGAATTGGTTCGGCATAAAATATTTCTCTGGATACATCCTGCAGAGCTCGTGTGCTTTGCGGATCGCTCCGTCAGTTCCCTCGGATGGGTCGGTCAGGATTGTCCTGGCGCCAAAAGCTTCAATCATTTTGCGGCGCTCCACAGATACGGCTTCGCTCATCACGATTTCTACCTTATATCCTTTGACGGCACCGATCATGGCGAGGCCAATCCCTGTGTTTCCGGAAGTCGGTTCAATAATGGTCTTGCCGGGGACAAGCGAGCCACACGCTTCGGCTTGCTCGATCATTTTTAAGGCAATGCGGTCTTTGATGCTTCCAGTCGGATTAAAGCCCTCCAGTTTTGCATACAGCGCAACGTGCGGCTTCGGATTTAATCTGTTAATCCGGACCAGCGGAGTATGGCCAATGGTCTCAAGAATATTATCGTACACAGGCGTCATCCTTTCTAAACAATCAATACTATGAATACTATACACTATCTTTGTTGGCAGGGAAATCCTGCTAACCTTTGTTTTTGGCGATGCTTAACATTTAAAATTGTCTGAATTTCTACTGACAGCTTGATTTTTGAAGGGAATGTGATAATATTTAGCGAATAAGAATATTTATGGTTATATCTTCGTTATTGATTTTAAAGAAGACTTAGCTGGCGCCTGATATATAAATGAAGAAGTACAAGCTTTATGCAATAAAAATGTTTTGAATGATTATTATTAATGACAAAGGAGAGATTGATATGGCAACTTATTTTGATGAACCTTCCCATACTTTTGGAGAATATTTATTAGTACCCGGGTATTCTTCGGCAGACTGTACCCCGACAAATGTAAGTCTGAAGACTCCCGTTGTAAAATACAAAAAAGGTGAGGAATCTTCCATCAATACGAATATTCCTCTGGTATCGGCAATCATGCAGTCTGTTTCGGACGATAAAATGGCAATTGCTCTGGCCAGAGAAGGCGGTATTTCGTTTATTTATTGTTCTCAGCCGATTGATGCCCAGGCTCAGATGATTGCGCGGGTCAAAAACTATAAGGCAGGTTTTGTGACCAGCGATTCCAATATAACCCCGGACAGCACACTGGCGAACATCTTGGCGCTGAAAGCCAAAACGGACCATTCCACAGTGGCTGTGACCTCGGACGGTACAGCTACGGGTAAGCTGCTGGGTCTTGTTACGACCAGAGATTACCGTGTCAGCAGAATGTCCAAAGATACGAAAGTCAAAGAATTCATGACAAAGTTTGAGGATCTGATCTGCGGAAGTGATCAGATCACCCTGAGTGAAGCCAACGATATTATTTGGGACCATAAGCTGAATGCTTTACCTTTGATCGATAAAGACCAAAACCTTAAGTATCTGGTCTTCCGCAAAGACTATGATTCCCATAAAGAATACGAAAGGGAACTTCTGGACGCCTCCAAAAGATATATTGTCGGAGCAGGGATTAATACGAGGGACTATGAAGAACGAGTGCCTGCGCTGGTTAATGCCGGATCAGATGTTCTTTGCATTGATTCTTCCGAAGGCTTTTCGGAATGGCAGAAAAGGACGATCGATTTTATCCGCAAAAAATACGGTGAATCCGTAAAGGTTGGCGCCGGGAACGTCGTGGACCGCGAGGGATTCTTATTCCTGGCCGAAGCGGGGGCCGACTTTGTCAAAGTCGGCATTGGCGGCGGGTCGATCTGCATTACCCGCGAACAAAAAGGGATAGGCCGCGGACAGGCTACCGCGTTGATTGAAGTTGCCAATGCGCGCGATGAATATTTTAAGGAAACCGGAATTTATATCCCCGTCTGCTCGGATGGCGGTATCGTCCATGATTACCATATTACACTGGCGCTGGCGATGGGTGCCGATTTTATCATGCTTGGCCGGTATTTTTCACGTTTTGATGAGAGCCCGACGAACAAAGTCAATATCAATGGCAGCTACATGAAGGAATACTGGGGAGAAGGCTCTAACCGTGCCAGGAATTGGCAGCGCTACGATCTCGGCGGTGACGGCAAGCTTTCTTTTGAAGAAGGCGTTGACTCCTATGTGCCGTACGCCGGCAGTTTAAAAGACAACGTAACCTTGAGCCTAAACAAAGTCCGTTCAACCATGAGCAACTGTGGGGTTTTGACGATTCCAGAACTGCACAAAAACGCCAAACTCACGCTCGTATCCGCAACAAGCATCGTGGAAGGCGGCTCACATGACGTCCTTCTGAAGGATAACAGCTATATAAAATAAAGTGTCTTTTGTCAATGGAGCGTAATCAGATCATTACCGAAGCAAATCGATAAAAATTCTTAAAAAATTGCCTTAAAAACAGTAATGTCGTTGACGATCATGCCAAAAAAGAATTATACTTAAATATGTTATTTTGCAATTTCAAAGCTTGTCTTTCTTCAAAGGGCAAGCTTATTGGTTTGTTCGTCAATATTAGTCTATTGGTCTTGATCTGTTTTAGGAGGACGATTCATGGAACAAGTACTCTTAATGGGGAATGAGGCAATTGCCATGGGAGCTATCCGGGCCGGCGTTGCGGTTGTAACCGGCTATCCAGGCACGCCTTCCACTGAAATATTGGAAACAGTCGCCCGGAAGAATCCCGGGAATATTTATGTTGAATGGTCCGTCAATGAAAAATCCGCGCTGGAAGTTGCAGCTGGTGCAGCCTATGCTGGTCTCAGAACGATGGTCACCATGAAACAAGTTGGTCTTAATGTTGCCTCCGATCCATTAATGAGCCTCGCTTATATCGGGGTAGAGGGGGGAATGGTCATCGTTGTTGCCGATGATCCCGGACCTATTTCTTCCCAGACAGAGCAGGATACCCGTCATTTTGCTTCTTTTGCCAAACTGCCTGTCTTTGACCCATCTTCACCGGAAGAAGCTTATCAGATGATTGACGATGCGTTTGCCTATTCGGAAGAATACAAGACCCCGGTCTTATTTCGACCAACCACGCGTGTTTGTCATGGCAGCGCCTCTATCGTACTCGAACCCGCCCAGGCGGCTTCTTCGGCCTGCGCTTTTGTCAAAAATCCGAAATGGACAATTTTTCCTCGCCTTTCTTATGAAAAGCATCTGCAAATTGAAGCCAGACGTCCAATACTGGAAGCGGACTTTTCCTCCTATCTCTGCAATATATTAACCGGCAGCGGTAAAAAAGGTATTGCCACAGGCGGCATCAGTTATGCTTATACGTGTGAAGCGATCCAGGTGCTGAAGGAGTGCCGCCAACGCGAAAACGATGTTCAGAAGAATAGTTCGGATATTGACTATAAACTCTTCAAAGTTTCAACGCCGCATCCTTTTCCGGTAAAACTGGCCCTGGAATTCTTAAGCGGCCTCGATGAAGTACTGGTGATCGAAGAACTGGATCCGGTGATTGAAAAAGAATTGATTTTCCTGTGCGGCCAATACCATTTGCCTGTCAAAGTCTTCGGCAAACTGACCGGTCATACCCCTCAGGCTGGGGAAAACAGCATTGAAATCGCGCGCAAGGCAATCACGAAATTCTTAAAGAAGCCTAATCAGGATGAAGACTGCCGTCTAAATCTCTCCACATTGAATGCTAAACATGAGGATATAAACAATAAAGAAGAATGCATAGCTGAAGAGGATCAACAGACTGTAGAAGTTATACAGCCTGAGCGGCAACCGGCTCTGCCGGTCCGGCCTTCGGTACTCTGTGCCGGCTGTCCGCACCGCGCTTCTTTTTACGCGGTGAAAAAAGCCATGAAAGGTAAGAAAGCGGTTTTTTCCGGTGACATCGGCTGCTACACACTTGGTAATGCAAGTCCGCTGGAGATGGTTGACACCTGCCTCTGCATGGGTGCAGGCATTACGATTGCCCAGGGACTGCACCGCGCTGAACCGAATACGGTTAATTTTGCATTTATCGGTGATTCAACCTTTTTTCATACAGGCATTGCCGGTGTGATTAATGCTGTTTACAATGAAACCGATATCGTATTGATCATTCTCGACAATTCGACAACGGCGATGACAGGTCATCAGCCACACCCGGGTACCGGGAAAACCATGATGGGAAATATCGCTGAAAAAATTAGTATTCCGGCTGTTCTTCAAGCCTTGGGTGTTAAACAGATTACGACATGCAATCCGCTCAACTTAAAACAAGCGGTCGCTGCCGTCCAAGATGCTGCAGTGGTGCGTGGCGTTTCAGCGGTGATCTTTGAATATCCGTGCATTGCAATAGCCAAACCAGGGCCGCAATTCACAGTTGATACCGGAAAATGCAGCGGCTGCAAGCGCTGTATCAAAGAATTGGGCTGTCCGGCCATTACCTGGAAAGTGGATAAGGCTGAAATTGATTCGGCTTTATGCTACGGTTGCTCCCTCTGTACACAGGTCTGTTCCTTTGCTGCGATAGGAGGTGAGCAGGTATGAATATTATCTTAGCTGGGGTAGGCGGTCAGGGAATTGTCCTGGCTTCCAAAGTTATTGCCCAATCCGCGATGCAAAAAGGCTTAAAAGTTCGTACAGCGGAGACGATCGGCATGGCCCAGCGGGGTGGCTGCGTCGTCAGCCATGTAAGGATCGGTGAAAATATTCACGCTCCGCTGATAGCACTGAAGACAGCTGATCTGGTGATAGGCTTTGAACCCGCGGAAGCTGTACGGGCGCTTCCTTTTTTAAAGCCGCAAGGGACCGTCATTGTCAGTCAAAAAGCGATTAAACCGGTCACAGCTTCACTCTCGGCTGAAGGTTATGAGGGGAAGACGATGCTGGACTATCTGCAAAACAGTGTCAGCCGGCTCTATATTGTGGATAGCGATGCAGTCTGTTCTGTCTGCGGCTCACCAAAAGTCTTAAACACTGCCTTACTCGGTGCAGCAGCAGGCAGCGGAGTACTTGGCTTTACACTTACGGACATGGAAACTGCTCTGGAAAGCGTATTGCCGGCCAAACTGCTGGACATGAACATTCAGGCCCTTCGGGCTGGTGCCCAAAACATAGAAGAGGGGAATATTTGTGTATGAAACGGATGAATGAAACCCAGTTTGCAGCGATTAAAAAAAATCTGACCAAACTCTGCAGTCTTGACGGTTTTTACAGCAAGAAATTTGCAGGGTACGAACTACTTCAAAGCATGCAAAGCCAGGAAGATTTTGAAAAGCTACCGTTTACCAATAAAGATAATCTGAGAGAAGCTTATCCGCTTGGCCTGCAGGCTGTTCCCGACAGTGAGATTGTCCGGATTCATTCCTCTTCCGGAACCACCGGCACCCCGGTCATTATTCCGTATACAAGGCAGGATGTCGAAGACTGGGCCATCATGTTTAAACGCTGCTATGAAACAGCCGGTTTGACCAATCTGGACCGGGTCCATATTACGCCGGGCTACGGCTTGTGGACAGCAGGCATCGGCTTTCAGAACGGAGCTGAGCTTTTAGGGGCCATGGTTATTCCGATGGGCCCTGGCAATACCGATAAACAAATTCAAATGATGATTGATTTAAAGAGTACCGTTTTGTGCGCGACTTCATCCTATGCCTTACTCCTGGCTGAAGAGATCTCCAAAAGGGGAGTCAAGGACAAAATCCACCTGCGCAAAGGAGTCATCGGTTCGGAACGCTGGGGCGACAAAATGCGCCGACGCATCGCCGGTGAATTGGGCGTTCAATTATACGATATCTATGGCTTGACTGAGATTTACGGACCGGGTATCGCGATGAGCTGCGATTACGAATGCGGCATGCATTATTGGGATGATTATCTGTACTTTGAGATTATCGACCCGCATACCGGCCAGCAGGTACCGGAAGGCGAAATCGGGGAACTGGTGATCACGACCTTAAAGAAGGAAGGTGCTCCGCTGATTCGCTACCGCACCCATGATTTAACCCGTTTCCTGCCAGGAGAATGTGCTTGTGGTTTGGCTTACCCCAGAATCGATACCATTATTGGCCGTACCGATGATATGGTCAAAGTCAAGGGTGTGAATATTTTCCCGGGTCAGATTGACGAGCTGCTGCGCGAAGTAGAAGGTGCCAGCAGTGAATACCAGGTCATGATTGACCATTTAAGCGGCAAAGATATTATGACGCTGTTCTTTGAGACCGAAAACAATGCAGATAAAAAGCAGCTCGAACAAGACGTCAAACAGCATTGTAAAGCAAAAATTGGGATTTCCGTCGTCCCGAAAGCCGTAGCTATCGGGGAACTTCCCCGGAGCGAAAAGAAATCGACCCGCATCTTTGATAACCGCTATTAATTTTGCATTTTAAATTTACAGTTTTATATAAGTCAATTTGTTTCATCACAAACAAATATTGTCATGGTAGAACGGGAGGAGATTAAACAATGCCCATTACTGAATTGCTGGCACGCAACGCAGCGTTGTACGGCCAGGAGAAATGTCTGACTGAGATTAATCTGGATCTTCAGGAAAGCCATAACATCACCTGGAGAGAGTATGAACTGATCGAAAACAATCCGGCAGGGGAATACCGGCTGGAAATGACCTGGCGGGTTTTTGACGAGAAAGCGAACCGTATGGCGAACCTGCTTCTGAAAAGAGGCATTAAGAAAGGCGATAAAGTCGCCATTCTACTAATGAATTGCCTTGAATGGCTGCCGATTTACTTCGGAATCTTAAAATCCGGCGCCGTTGCAGTCCCTTTAAATTTTCGCTACACGGCTGAAGAAATCAAATACTGCCTTGAATTGTCCGATACAATGACTTTGATCTTCGGACCGGAGTTTATCGGCCGTGTGGAAACGATTTATGATCAGATCCCTAAAGTCAAAACGCTTTTATTTGCGGGTGAAAACCGTCCGTCCTTCGCAGAGAATTACGACCGGCTGGCAGCGAACAGTTCCTCGGAGGTGCCGCAAGTTGTACTGTCTGACGATGATGATGCGGCCGTCTACTTTTCTTCCGGGACGACCGGCTTCCCGAAAGCCATCCTCCATACACACCGGAGCTTAATGTCGGCCTGTTATACGGAACAAAACCATCATGGACAGACCCGTGACGACAATTTCCTGTGCATACCGCCGCTTTATCACACCGGTGCCAAAATGCACTGGTTCGGCAGTCTACTCTCAGGCAGCAAAGCTGTCCTGCTGCGCGGCGTCAAACCGGAGTGGATTCTGAAGACGATCAGCGAGGAAAAGATCACCATCGCCTGGCTTCTCGTTCCGTGGGCCCAGGATATCTTGGATGCGATTGAGAGCGGCAAAGTCAAGCTGGAGGATTATGAGCTCTCCCAATGGCGCCTGATGCATATAGGGGCCCAGCCGGTACCTCCCAGCCTGATTCGCCGCTGGAAAAACTATTTTCCAAATCATCTGTACGATACGAATTACGGCCTGAGTGAGTCCATCGGACCAGGCTGTGTGCATCTTGGCCTAGAGAACATCCATAAAGTGGGCGCGATTGGGGTACCCGGTTATCAGTGGGAAGTTCAAATTACCGATGAAAACGGCTGTCCGGTCCCACAGGGTCAGGTAGGGGAACTGAGAGTCAAAGGTCCCGGTGTGATGAAATGCTACTACAACGACCCTGAAGCCACGGCTGTAGCCCTGAAAGACGGCTGGCTGCTGACTGGTGATGTGGCCAGGATGGATGAGGACGGCTTTATATATTTGGTCGATAGAAAAAAAGATGTGATCATCAGCGGCGGCGAGAATATTTATCCGGTTCAGATTGAAGACTTTTTGCGGGCGCATACGTCGATTAAGGATGTCGCAGTGATTGGTCTGCCTGATCCGCGCCTGGGTGAGATTACCGCAGCAATCATCGAACTCAAACCGGGAAGTATCTGCACAGAAGAAGATATCGGTGTTTTCTGTGCACCAATGCCCCGCTATAAACGTCCACGCCGGATTATTTTCGACAAGGTCCCACGCAATCCAACCGGTAAGATTGAGAAACCGCGTTTAAGGGAAAAATACGGAGCAGCCACCCTGATTGCAGCCCAGACAGAAAACAGTCTATAGTCAATGAGATGAAAAAATCCATTGATAAGAGTAATCATAGCTAAAAGGAATTATCCATGAAATAAAACGAGGGGATTAAAGTGTTGAATGATTGTGTACTCAATTTTCTCGTGAAAGATTTTCAGGAAAAAACAGCCGAACTGGCTCAAACCGCCATGGGTATCCTGAAAGCGGACACAGTGATCCGGGGTGGACGCATCATCAATGTAAATACTTGTGAAATCGAAGAAAACAAGGACGTCGCGATCAAACACGGCCGGATTGTCCTAGTCGGTAATGCCGCGCCTGCTATCGGGGAACAGACGAAGATCATCGATGCCTCAGGCTATACGCTGGCACCGGGTTTTCTGGACGGACATCTGCATGTCGAGAGCAGCATGATCACGCTGAGGGAATTCACCAGAGCTGTCCTGCCGCAGGGAACGACGTGCATTGTGATGGACCCGCATGAGATTGCCAATGTCTTCGGTCTGGAAGGCGTTAAGATGATGGTCAAAGAAGGACAGGCCATGCCACTTAAAGTATTTGCAACAATGCCGTCCTGTGTACCTGCTGCTCCGGGTTTTGAAGATGCCGGAGCGATGATTGGCCCGGCTGAAATCGAAGAAGCCTTACAGGACAGCAGGATCATCGGGCTCGGGGAAATGATGAATTATCCGGCAGTCATCTCTGGTGATGCGCAGGTTCATGCCGAATTAAAGGTAACACTGAACGCCGACAAGCCGGTTACCGGGCATTACGCTTCTGCTGATCTCGAAAAAGGATTGCAGGCTTATGCAGCAGCCGGGATCCTGTCCTGCCATGAAAGTACGACCAGGGAGGATGCCCTGGCCCGGATGCGTCTCGGTATGTATGCCAAACTGCGGGAAGGCTCAGCCTGGCAGGACGTTAAGGAAACCGTCCGGGCCATTACTGAAAACAAAGTAGATTCCCGGTATGCCGTGCTGGTGACGGACGATGTGCATCCGCATACCCTTTTGGCCAAAGGACACCTCAACCATGTGATCCGCCAGGCGATTCGCCAGGGTGTCAATCCGGTTACGGCGATTCAAATGGCAACCATTAATCCTGCTCAGTGTTTCGGGCTTGACCGGCATCTCGGGAGTATCTCGCCTGGCAGATGTGCAGATATTGTTTTTCTGCGTGACCTCGCGGAAGTCACCGTAGAAAAAGTAATGATAGACGGGGAAATCATAGCAGAACGAGGACGGATGCTGGCTGAAATTTCGTCCGTCAGCTATCCGGAGAAGTTCCGCAGTTCCGTTCATCTGTCCAATAAACTGAAATCCGGAGACTTCATCATCAAAGCTCCGGAAGGAAGAACGACGGTCAGGGCACATGTCATCGAGATCAAAGAAGCCCAGGCCGGAACCCTTCATCGCGTGATCGAGATGGGAACAGCGCAAGGGCAGGTATGTCCTGACATTACAGCCGATATTGCCAAGGTTATGGTCCTGGAAAGGCACGGCGGCCCGGGAAATTACGGCCTCGGGTATGTCAAAGGTTTTCAGCTGAATAACGGGGCAGTCGCATCAACAGTGGCTCATGACAGCCATAATCTGATCATCATCGGTGTAAATGACGAGGATATGGCGCTTGCAGGCAACACACTGGCTGACCTTGGCGGCGGGATGGCCGCAGTGAGAGACGGGAAAGTGCTGGCCATACTGCCTCTGCCGATTGCCGGCTTAATGTCGGACAGACCTGTCGAAGAAGTGGGCGGAATGGTAGCTCAGCTTGATGAAGCCTGGAAAGAGCTAGGATGCAGTTTGGCCTCGCCATTTATGACCATGGCGCTCTTAAGTCTGCCTGTTATCCCGGAACTGCGCCTGACGAATCGTGGACTGATTGATTGTCTGAACTTTTCATTCCTGTCTTTGCTCGAATGATACGCTCCAATGATACGACTTTAGTTTTCCTAGGATAAGTGACAATTTGATCAGTTCCGCGTTTTCGATATTTTGCAGATCTTTCAGCATGATGATTGAGCTCCAGCGGTACAGTTCTTTTAAGCCAAGGTGGGCGAGCACCTGTGGGATAGAATTGATTTTATTTTTTGTCCCAAGATATATGGAGTTGGCAAGTTTTAAAATTTTATAGGTCAGGCCGAGATCACTTTGAACAATATTGCCAATCACCGTATAGTTCGGTTCAGGCATTTTGAGTTCCTGAATGATTTTCAATATATTGCTGTTCAGTGATACAATCTCTTTAGAATTAATGATCGAAGGTTTGCTGAAAAAATAACCTTGAAAATAATCATATCCCATTTCATAAGCGCGCTGAAATTCTTCCCGCGTTTCAATTTTCTCAGCGACAAACCTCACTTTCATGTGATATTGCTTTATCAGCTTGCGCTGAAGATCAAGCGTATGATGCCGTAAAAGATTGACACATCATTATTCCTTCTATATAATACCTTTTGGAGTATTTTTACGGATATCAAGATTTCATTTACATCATTGTTTTACTGAATTCTGAAATATTGAAGTAACACTCCCTGAAGTATTGGAGCATGTGAAAAGGAGGTGTTTTTTTTATGCGTTTTAGTAATGAGCTTAAAAAGCTGGCGAAGGCTTTTGAAGCGGATCAATTTGCGGCCGTCAAAAAAGATGTACTCGTCGTCCTCGAAAATATATATGGTGAAACCTCCAGAGAGTATAAAGTTGTCAAACAGACATCTTCCCCTGCAACCATTATCAAGGTTTTGAACCATATCGCTGAAAGATCAGATGATTTGTCCTTTCATGCGCTTGCTGCAAATATGTAATTTAAATCCATGGCATGGACTACGGCCTCCTTTCTGCAAGGGGGTCGTATTTGCTTAGCTCGCTGCTGTGCATTTAACGTTAATAAGGTACTTGAAAGAATAAAGGAATTGATTCCTGATCTGCAGAAATAATACTAAATAGAATAAAAAACAACTTACTAACTCCAGACTAAGTCAACGAAATGGATGGACAGCGTCAAGCGGAGCATGGATTGCGAAGCGCGGGATTTTGTGTCAGGATGACACAATGACCGAAAGCGGCCATCCATTACGTTGACGAGCCCGAGTAAATCTAAAAAATTTATAATATTCCTTTTATA
This sequence comes from Dehalobacter sp. TBBPA1, assembly GCF_040931655.1. NCBI lineage: Bacteria > Bacillati > Bacillota > Clostridia > Eubacteriales > Desulfitobacteriaceae > Dehalobacter > Dehalobacter sp. TBBPA1. Next base: position 1,559,723 of record NZ_CP162385.1, read on the forward strand.
CATACTCCTGATAAAGAAAGAGATGACCGCATGCACCAGGTTTCTTTTGACCAATATCCGTTAAGTCCGGAAATATTAAAAGCCCTTCAGCTGCTGAACTATGACAAGCCTACGAACGTCCAGAAACAGGTCATCCCATTGTTTCTGGTGCAAAAAGATGTGATTGTTAAATCTCAGACCGGCAGCGGCAAGACGGCCGCTTTTGCTATTCCGCTTTGCCAGATGGTGGATTGGGAAGAAAATAAACCTCAGGCCCTGATCATCACGCCAACGAGAGAACTGGCCATCCAGGTCAAAGAGGATCTGTTTCATATCGGCCGTTTTAAAAGACTAAAAATTGCTGCAGTATACGGCAAATCTCCTTTCTATTATCAGGAGAAAGAGCTGAAGCAAAAAACGCATATTGTGGTGGGAACGCCTGGCCGGCTGATCGATCATCTTCAGAAAGGGACGCTGGATACTTCTTGTATCAAATACCTGGTTATTGACGAAGCGGATGAACTGATGAATATGGGCTTTCTGGAACAGACGGAAACCATCCTTGGCAGCTTGTCTGCCGACCGCGTAACAGCCCTGCTTTCGGCCACGATGCCTTCTGATGTCAGAACACTGTGTGATCATTATTTGCGCGAGCCAGTCTATGTAGAAACGCAAGAAGAAACATCCGCTGCGGAAAGAATCTCCCAGGAAAGATACCTCATTGCCAGACAGGATAAAATAAAGCTTCTTAAAGATCTTTCAGTCACTGAGAATCCCGATAGCTGTCTGATTTTCTGCAATACCAAACATCAGGTGGATGAGGTCTATGCGGAATTGAAATTGCTCGATTATCCCTGCGCCAAAATTCATGGCGGTATGGAACAAGGGCACCGCCTGAGTGTCATGGATGATTTTAAACGGGGTTATTTTCGGTACCTGATTGCAACAGATGTGGCAGCCCGGGGGATTGACATCGAAGATATTTCACTCGTCATTAATTTTGATCTGCCGCAGGAAAAGGAAAGCTATGTACACCGGATTGGCAGAACAGGGCGTTTGAATAAAAACGGCAAAGCAATCACCTTTGTGACCGAAGAAGATGACAGTTACCTGCAGGATATACAGAAATATATTGGACAGGAGATCCCACTGAAACAAAGACCGTCTCAGGATACTGTCCGCAATGCCGAAGCCGGCTTTCAGGAGAAAATAATCGTTTTGCCGGATAATAAAGCCATGAAAGGCACCCGGATCAATTTGGAAATCATGAAGCTCCAGATCAATGCCGGAAAGAAATCCAAGATCCGGCCGGCGGATATTGTGGGCACATTGACGAACATTGCGGGTATGACTGCGGCTGACATCGGTATTATCAATATTCTGGATGAATTGAGTTATGTGGAAATCCTGAACTTTAAAGGGCCACTTGTGCTTGAAGCCTTGCAAACAACACCGCTCAAAGGTAAACTGCGGAAAGTAAGAAAAGTGAACCGCTAAATGCTCAAATATAACAATAAAACTGTATTTATTGAAATAAACCGAAATAATTAATTGCAGAAAAGACGAATTCTGAAGGATTTTGGAAGTTCTTTAGCGAAAAATACAAGATATAAATACTCCAGGGAAGAGGAGACAGACATGCAGGATGATAAAGGAATTTTGCTGGAATCCGGAACCAATGAGTTTGAAATTATCGAGTTTACCGTAGACGGGAAATTCTATGGGATTAACGTCGCCAAAGTAAGGGAAATTATCAACAATGTCAAGGTGACACACCTGGTAGGTTCACATCCATATATAGAGGGACTATTTACTTTACGGAATAAGATCATTCCGCTTGTTGATCTGACGCGATGCCTAACCGGCGTTAAGCAGGTCACAGATAACCAGCAGATCATTGTTTGTGAAATCAATGGTGAAATGATCAGCTTCAGAGTTGATGAAGTCACGAGGATCTACCGCGTATCCTGGACCCAGATGGAACCTTTGTCGGATATTGCCGGTTCGGACTTTGCAGTCGGTGTCGTTAAGCTGGAAGAAAAAATCATCGTTCTGATCGATTTCGAAAAGATTATTTCTGAGATTGATCCGACCATGAACAAAAGATTATCAACGATACCCGCGGTAGCTGAAGAAATGGACGGCCTCAGAAAGACAAAAACAATATTAATCGCGGAGGATTCCCGCGTTCTTAGGGAACTGCTAATCAGAACACTTAGCGCTGCAGGTTATCATGTGATTCCCAACGATAATGGTCTGGAAGCATGGGATAGTCTGAACAAAATGATTGCTGACGGCAGTTCGATCGAGGATAAAGTGCAGCTGGTCATTACAGACATTGAAATGCCCCAAATGGATGGTCATCATCTGATCAAAAAAATAAAAGAGGATGACAAACTTAAAGAGCTGCCCGTCATTATCTTCTCCTCGATGATCAGTGAAGAGCTAAAAAGGAAAGGGCAGTCGCTCGGCGCCTATGCCCAAATCACGAAGCCAGAAATCGAACAATTGATCGTGTTAGTTGATAAAATACTGCTTTCTTAACAACAAAAGATGCATGTCTACGGAATGATTACATTCCATTAATAGAATGAACACGCATGATTTAAATTAGAAGTGGTGCTTCCTGGTGAACTTTTCATCCGCCGGGAAGCACCACTAAATATTAGACATATGATTTATTCTTCACTGCATTTTTGATCTTTGACTTTATTCACGATCTCGGGAACCATATCGATTAGTTTTTCGAGCCCTCCTGATTTTTCAATCGGCAGCAGTTCGACCTGATCGCCTCTGATAACCAGTACTGCTGTTGGCGAAATACGGCCGCCACTACAGGCACCGCCACCCGAACCCTGGTTGCTTTTCTGTTCAATGCCGTTTCCGCCGCTCGTACCCAGACCAAATGTAAAATCGATGAATGGAACAAGAATGATTTCTCCGACCTGCATAGGTTCGCCGACGACGGTCTTGGTCTTCAGAAAGCTTTCCAGTTTTTCAAAGATGTTGGTGATATTTTCGCCAATGTTAAAACTATCCGACATAGGGGGATCCTCCTTTAAATTTGATTTTTAAGTTCGTTAACATGATATTGCGAATTGGTTTCGTGACCAGAAGCCCGATGATTACAGAGAGCAAATAGGGCAGCCAGATCCTTCCGCCAATGAAAAACCTTCCTTCCAGCATTTCCTGACCAAATACAAGTTCGACAGTGATATCAAATGTGTCATACCAAAGGTATCCCTGAGTCAGCAGTACCGACAGGAAACCGGTATACATTGGATCAGAAAAGCCTATTTTGGCGTTCACGATCAGCTGATCCGGCAGGATATGCCTGGCGATTTTCCTCAGGGATGTCAGGATTTTTTTCAAAACATCGGCCCGCAGGAATTGACAAATATCAAATTTATTTTGACGTCTTTTTTTGGAAGATATTAAGTCTTTCACAGAATCAGCGTGCAGATCTTTTTTGGCATTGTTATTGGACGCTATTCCGGACTTCTGTTGATCTTCTTTCTTAGAGTCTGGCCGTTCCTGGAATTTTTTAGTCAGACCCAGAATCATCAACGTCGTTTCAGCCTTACGTTTAGGATATTTGACAAACTCCATCCTGATTCCGCCAAAGAGCCAGGAAACGGACCCCTTCATTTGAGAATGGCCAATATTCTCCGCAGCAGCCTGATAATGGTAAGGTATAAAGATCATAGCTGCCAGAATCATCACGAGACCCAGCAACATATAGCCAAGGATTGTTAACAAGAACATAGCACCTGACCATCCCTTTTCATATTCACACTTATTAATACACATGAAATAATAAAAAGTTTCAGCTTTCAACAGAAAAGTTGACATTCTTTATCCCAAAGTACCGGTTAATTTTATGCTATACTGATTATGGAAAATTAGCTAAAATTTTTCTCAGTGTTACATGCATTTTAAAGCTAACATGCTACTTGATGTCTGTAAGATTCACATGCAAAGAAAATAATACGGAAAGAAGATCCTATGGAAAGAATACTGATTATTGCTGAAAAACCGGCTCAGGCCCGGGAATATGCTGCAGCCCTGGGGGTAAAAGGCAAAGGACAAGGCTGGCTCGAAAATGACCAGTATGTGATAACCTGGTGTATCGGTCATCTTCTGGAGCTGGAAAGGCCGGAAGGCTATATGGATCTAGAACGAGTGGGGAAGCGCTGGAGTCTGAAACGTCTGCCCGTTCTGCCAGCTGTCGATTCGTTTCGGCGTACAATCAAATCCCAAACGCGCCAACAATTTCAAGTTTTACAAAAATGGCTGAAATCTTCTGAAATCAAACACGTTATTTGCGGAACGGACGCCGATAGGGAAGGGCAGCTTCTCTTTCAGGAAGTCTGGGATTTGGTGGGATGTACAAAACCGCTCTCCCGGCTCTGGATTTCTTCGCTGACGCGAGAGGCTATCTTGGAAGGCATGAATCAGTTAAGACCGGGTCAGGCCGTGGAAGGTCTGTCAGCCGCAGGCAACGGCAGAGCCTTTGCGGACTGGGACTTTGGGATGAATCTGACCGAAGGCTTCACCTCTTTATTTGGCAGCTTCGATACAGTCCGCAAAAAGCCGAATGTGGTTTCCATCGGCAGAGTACAAACCCCGACATTGGCGCTGATTGTCCGCAGAGAGTGGGAAATTGATCAATTTGTTGCTGAAGCCTATTTTGAAATCAGTGCAGCCTTCTCTGCGGAGCAGGGACAATACACCGGACGCTGGTTTGATCCCGTTCAGGAAAACAGACGCCTGACCGACAGGGAGACTGCCGAACACATTGCTGCGAGAACACAGGGGCAGCCAGGGAAAATCATCCGGGCTGAACAAAAAAAGGTTTCCGAAGCTCCGCCCTTGCTTTTCGATTTGACAAGCCTGACTGTCACAGCTTCCAGACGATTCGGATTTAGTGCCGAAAAGGTCCTGGAACTAGCCCAGTCTCTTTATGATAAAAAGGCCATTACCTACCCGCGTACGGATTGTGCTTATTTGCCCACGGATATGATTCCAAAGCTGCCAGCCCACTTGAAAGCCCTGCGTCAGGAGCCTTATCAGGAAAATGTAGATGAAGCAATGACCTATAGTGTGCCTCAAAACAAACGGGTCATCAACACGATTACGGCTCACCATGCGATCATTCCAACGACAGAAACTGTTCATTTGAATAAGCTGCCGGAAGCCGAACGTCAACTTTTTGACCTGATCGCACGGCGTTTTCTGGCTGTCTGGTTTCCTCCTGCCTGGTATCAGCAGACGGAAATCGTTACGGAAGCGGCCCAGGAACATTTTCGCTCCAAAGGCAGGATTCTGCTCAGCTCAGGCTGGAAAATGGTCTACGATTTCGAAGACGCTCAGGATCCTCAGGCTGAAAGCAACGGAACAACAGGAAAGACCAGGAGAAAAAATAAGAATCGCGAGAATCAGCAAGAAGAGAACACAGAACTTCCGGCGGTCAGTCAGGGTGACTCTGTTCAGACGACCGAAGTCCGGATCGACGAAAAGAGTACCAAACCCCCGAAACGTTTTACCCAGGGAGACCTGCTTAAAGCGATGGAGAGTGCGGGCAAACAAATTGAAGACGATGTTCTGCGCCAGCAGCTGAAAGGGAAGGGCCTCGGGACAGTGGCTACCCGGCCTGCGATCATTGAAAATCTGCTTCAGCGTGGCTATATCAGACAGGAGCAAAAAACGCTGCGGCCGACAGAAAAGGGGACCCAGCTGATTTCATTAATTCAAAACAGGCTTCCGCATGCCGCCCTGCTGATCAGCGCTGAAATGACCGGTCAGCTGGAATATGACCTGGCACAGGTTGAAAAAGGTAAACTGGCGCTGGAAAAATACATGTCTGAGGTCGAAGAAGCGGTGATACGAATCATTAATGAACTTCGGGCCTATGAACAAAAATATGGCAAAACGCCGTTGGCCCAGGCTCCGGCCAGGTCAGCCAGATCTGCCGAATCTGCGAAATCTTCCAAGAAAGTTCACACATCTTCGGAAGATCAATCAGATCAAACAGACAAGTCGGCTAAAAAAACAAAGGGTGCCAAAGAAGAAAATGGTTCTTCGGCAGCCCGGGAAAGCGGACCTGAAAAACTGGGGCCCTGTCCGCGGTGCGGGGAAGGTGTCATTGAAGGTAATAAAGGTTACGGCTGCTCCAACTGGAAAAGCGGCTGTGGATTTGTGGTCTGGAAAACACCAATTTGCGGTAAAACACTTAGCCCGGCCCAGATGAAAAGCTTGCTGAAGAAAGGTAAAACACCCTTGATCAAAGGATTCAAATCCAAAAGCGGGAAATCTTTCAACGCCTGTCTGGTCTGGGAAGACGCTGCCAATGGAAAACTTAAATTCGCGTTTAATCATGATTGACAGGCCGTTTCTTTATAAAAAAATCCTTATACAATTATGCTATAATGATACATAGGATCTTAAACCGGAGGAATATGCATGAAATCGTTGGTTCTGGCTGAAAAGCCGAGTGTGGCCCGGGAAATTGCCCGGGTTCTTAAATGCAATATCAAAAACAAGGGTTTTATCGAAGGGCCACAATACGTCGTTACTTGGGCTTTGGGACACCTGGTCACGTTAGCTGAACCGGAGGATTATGACCAGAAATATAAAGAATGGCGAATGGAAGATCTGCCAATGCTTCCGGAACAGTTAAAGCTCAAGGTGATCCGTCAGACTTCCCAGCAATATCAGACGGTAAGCAAACTGATGAAACGAAACGATATCAACGAACTAATTATAGCCACCGATGCCGGACGAGAGGGCGAACTGGTCGCGCGCTGGATTATGAGACTGAGCAACTGGAAGAAACCTTTCAAACGTCTCTGGATTTCTTCCCAGACCGATGCCGCCATCCTGGAAGGCTTCGCGAGATTAAAGCCCGGACCCGAATATAATGATCTTTACGATGCCGCTGTTTGCAGAGCCGAAGCGGATTGGCTGATCGGCCTGAATGTGACCAGGGCTTTAACCTGTAAGTATAATGCCCAGCTGAATTCAGGAAGAGTGCAGACCCCAACACTTGCCATGATCGTTCAGCGGGAGGATGAGATCAGAAAGTTTGTTCCGGTTGATTACTGGACAATCCGAGCGGACTTCGGCGACTTTTTTGCTGACTGGCGTGGCAAAGACGGCAGCCGGATTTATGATTACCGGCAGGTTGAAGCCCTGCTGGGCAAGCTGGAAAAGCAATCTGCAAGAATTATGCAGGTCAAGCGTGAGAGTAAAAGCGAACCAGCCCCACTGGCTTATGACCTTACTGAACTGCAGCGTGATGCGAATCGCAAACTAAGCTTTTCCGCCCAGAAAACTTCCAGTACGCTGCAAAATTTATACGAACGGCATAAACTGGTTACCTACCCGCGTACAGATTCGCGCTATCTCTCCGCCGATATTGTACCGACTCTGCCGTCCAGGCTCAAGGGGCTGGCCGCAGGGCCTTATGCCGAAACAGCCAAAAAGCTGTTGGCACAGCCTTACAAGGCGACGAAACGACTGGTAGACGACAGTAAAGTAACGGATCATCATGCGATTATTCCGACTGAGCAGCCTTTGAAGCTCGGGGATCTGACCCATGATGAAAAATCTTTGTATGACCTGATCGTACGGCGTTTTCTGGCCGTCCTCTCTCCGCCGTACCGCTTTGACCAACTGACGGTTATTGCCGGTATTAATGGCGAAATGTTTTATGCAACGGGAAAAGTGATGAAAGACCAGGGCTGGCGCTCTATCACTTCCCATCAGACGGAATCAGAAGAAAGCAGGGAGGATGCTTTGCCTGAACAAACGCTCGGGAAACTGGAGCAGAGCGAGGAACGGATGCTAAAAAGCCTGAAGCCCCAAAAAGGGAAGACGAAACCACCGGCACGCTATACGGAAGCCACCCTACTCACGGCAATGGAAAATCCGGGGAAATTCATTGAAGATGAGGAGCTCCGGGAAACGATGAAAGGGAGCGGTCTCGGTACTCCGGCTACAAGAGCGGAAATTATTGAAAAACTGCTGCATACCAGTTATATTGAACGCAGCGGGAAAGAATTGGTGCCTACATCCAAAGGCCGTCAGCTGATCAGCCTTGTGGCTCCTGAGCTTCGGAGTCCTGAGCTGACTGCCCAGTGGGAACAAGCTTTAACAGACATTGCTAAAGGGAATGGAAGCAAGACCGAATTCATTAAAGGGATCAGGACTAAAGCCAGTGAACTGGTTCACAGTGTCGCCTCGGACAGCGCCACATACCATGCTGACAATATGACGAAAACCAGGTGTCCGGTCTGCAAAAAATACATGCTGCTGGTCAACGGTAAACGCGGCAAAATGCTGGTTTGTCAGGACCGGGCCTGCGGCCACCGTCAGTCGGAAAAAGAACGGGATACCGGCTTTACCAGTTCCAAGAGAGCAAGCCAGGTTAACCAAAAACTGATTGCCCAATACAGTGACCAGCAAAATATTGGCAGTAATCTTGGCGATTTGCTTAAAGAGGCTCTGAATAAACAGAAAAAAGATTAATAAATAAAAAGGAAAGAATAGGAGAATGCATATGGAAAATGATAAAAAGATTGCCGTGCTAATTGACGCAGACAATGTTTCAGAAAAATATATCAAATACATCTTCGATGAAATTGCGAATCATGGCACCCCAACCTATAAACGGATCTACGGAGACTGGACAAAGCCGAACCTCGCATCCTGGAAAACAGTGCTTCTAAACTATTCGATCACACCGATACAGCAATACAGCTACACAACAGGAAAGAATGCTACCGACGCTGCCTTGATCATTGATGCGATGGACATTTTATATTCCAAAAGCGTTGATGGCTTTTGCATCGTTTCCAGCGACAGTGATTTTACCAAACTAGCCTCCAGACTCAGGGAAGCCGGCATGTATGTAATGGGGATGGGCGAGAAGAAAACGCCGCAGCCGTTTATCGCTGCCTGTGAAAAGTTCAAATACCTTGAGGTTCTAGGTGTCATTCCGGCAAGTCCCTATGAGACAAACGAACAGGTTAAAATGCGGGTGCAGGGGACACCTCAGGAAGGAATGGCCAGCATTGATGAACTTATTGAAGCAATCAAAATTATCGTCACTGAAAGTTCCGATGAAGATGGCTGGGCATTTTTAGGCGAAGTCGGCATCAAGCTGAATAAGCGCTATCCTGATTTTGATACCAGAAACTACGGCCACGTTAAGCTGACACCGTTGATTGCTTCCTTAAAACAATTTGAGATTCAATCCCGCAGAACCAGCAATCCCAACATCAGCCATAAATATATCCGTAACAAAGCTGAGGCTGAAACAGGCAATAAAAAAACACGAACGCCCGAAGCAATCGTGTCTCCTGAAGACTATCGCGTTAAACCGAATGTCCGCTCCCGCATGAAGTCCATCAAACGTTAACTTGAATATTTTTTCTCCCGATACATGCGTAGATCAGCTGTTTTCAAAAGTTCGTCAGGGGTCATTCCATCCTCCGGACATATACTAATCCCAAACGACATTCCAACCCTGCAAATCTTATTGTTTATCATGATGGGTTTTACAAGTTTTTCCTGCATTCTCTGCATAATTCCGTCAAGCTCTGTCTTATCCTGCAATCTGGAAAACAATAGAACAAATTCGTCGCCGCCCAGACGCGCTATCACATCCTGCCGTCTGACCACCCCGGCCAGGAGCGACGAAACCTTCATTAGCATTTGGTCACCGATGTCGTGGCCAAAGGTATCATTAATGACCTTAAACCCATCTAAATCGATAAATACCAACGCAAATTGCTGATCATGCTTATGGTATTTCTCAATGGCCTTCTCCAATTTATTGTAGAACATCCTGCGGTTCGGAAGATTGGTCAGTTTATCGTAATTGGCCATCTTTTCCAGTTCTTTGGACATAGCTTTGTATCCTGTAATATCATGAAGATTGCCAACAACGCCGACAATTCCGTCAAGCTCGGTTTCGGCCACAGAGAATGATGCTATAATGCTGATAACTTTACCCGTCGAATCAACCATATCAAACTCAATATTGCGCAAAAACTTGTTTTTGAACAAAAAATCTGTTCTTTGCAGGTTATACTTTTGGGCTTTAAAAAAATCTGAGAATCTCCGACCGAGCATTTCACTAGCATCATATTTCAGCAGGTCAAATGTAGCCTGGTTGCATTTACGGATAATTCCTTTATTATCAAGCAGAACGATCGGATCCATCACTGTTTCCAAAATAATGTCTGGAGTCACCGCTATATTCACATCCATCAGTTTATACCTTCTGATCATAAAGATGCCGCCAAATCCCCAGAAGATCGAGAAAAAATGAAATAAAGGCGGAATAAACGGAGTGATCAAAGGGAGGATAAAATCAGTGCCGATCCCGATCAGCATCATGACGCCCGCCAGAATCGAAATACTTTTGGCTTGTTTAATGAACCTCGGTCTTTGACTGTTTTTGCCCCATCTTAAGGTGAAAAAAAGTGCAACTCCGATGTAAACGACAAGCATAAGCCAATACAGCCAGAACCAGACTGAGCCCGTATTGAGTTCATACGTCCAGCCCAGGCCACTTGTACTCTGAACAAAGACTTTCGCCACCAGCGATTCATTTGTCAACAGTGTTTTTAACAGTAAAATTGTCGGCAGGCCATACAAGGGGATATACCAGTGGATACCATGAATATTTTTTGTTTTTTCCGATAGAACCAGGAAAAAGTGAGTAGCCAGCGGACAGAACATAACCCAACCAATAGCCGCGATCCGATGCCAGAATAAAGCACTCTCGGGACTTGGGGCTAGATAAAGGAATGAATAAATGAACGACCAGTATGCAAAACAGAAATTCAGAGAGGCTGACAATCTGTTTAAGGTTTCCTTATGATTCAATTTTAAAATGTAGAGACCAAATAAGACAAAAGTATACGCGACAATCATTGATATATAAGACATGGCCATCATAAATCTCACCTGCGCTCTCACCTGGATGTAACGATTCGACTATTTTCAGGATATTTCAACATTATACTGCTGTCAAGTAGATTTTAATTTTCCTGAATATATTAAAAAACACGATTGTCTGAATGCAATCGTGTTTTTTCAATAATCATGTTTTCTTAGACCAAGTTTCTTATTCTGCAACAGGGTACTTACGAAGAAGGAAGATCTCGACGCGCCTGTTTTCTGCCCGGCCTTCCTCAATCGTATTATCGGAAATAGGGGAGTACTGCCCGTAACCCTGGACTGAAAATCTTTCAGGATTCATTTCACCCTGATCAACCAGGAAATTCATGACGTTGATCGCGCGAATCGCGCTTAATTCCCAGTTGGAACGAAACTTCTCAGTATGGATGGGCCGGTCGTCCGTGTGCCCTACGACTTTTATATCATTGTCCATATCATTTAACATTTTCCCGATCTGCAGAAGGAGAGGGGAGAACGCATCAAGGATTTCCGCGTCACCCGACGCAAACAGCATCACATCTTGAATAACGATCTGCAAACCTTCCTTATCCAGATTTACTTTGACGTTATTATAATAACCGCTTTCATAGATTTCCTTTTCGAGCTGTTTCTTTATATCCGCCATCTTATCCTGTTCAAGAGCAGAAGCAGAATCATTCTCAGAACTGGATGGTTCAAGTTCTACCACTTGGTCGCTTTCCTTTTCTAAAAAGCTGGCCCCGCCTGCGAAGATTTCTTTGAAAGACTCGCTCAACTGCTGCAGTTTTACTTTATCAACTTGACTAATGGCAAACATAACGATAAAAAGCGCAAGCAGAAGCGTCAGCAGGTCGGAATAAGGCAGCAGCCAGGATTCATCAACATGTTCTTCATGGTGTTGCTTTTTCTTGGACATCCTTATTCACCGCTGCCTTGTTTATTTTTTTCTTTTTCCTCTAGGATTTTTCTTTCTTTCGGATCGAGCATGCCAGTCAATCTTACTTTAATACTGCTGGGGTTCTCTCCGGCCTGAAGGGCCAGAACTCCTTCAACGATAATGCGCATATTCTTAGTTTCGGCAGCTGATTTTCTTTTTAAGCGGGAAGCGATCGGGTGACAGACAACATAGCCGAGAAAAATACCAAACAATGTCGCAACGAATGCGGCGGCGATCATATGACCAAGTTTTTCCGTATCATTTAAATTGCCGAGCGCTCCGATTAGTCCTACGACTGCGCCTAATACTCCCAACGTCGGAGCATAGCTGCCTGCCGCGGAAAATATCGAGGCATTGGCACGGTGACGATCCTCCATATTATCAATTTCCATTTCCATGATCTCTTGAATATAGTCATGCTCCAATCCGTCAACTACCAGGCTTAGCCCTTTTTGCAAATAACGGTCTTCAATTTCCATAATCGTCTGTTCGAGGGACAATAAACCGTCTTTACGGGCTGTCATCGCCATATCGGTGATAAGTTCAATCAACGACACCGCATCATACGGTTGTTTTTCTCGAAAAAGGGCACCTAATACTTTTGGAATGTTCAAGAATTCTTTTTTTGGAAATGAGTTCATCACGGCTGCAGTTGTCCCGATCAGAATAATAATGGCCGCAGCTGGATTCAATAGCACAGCTACATTGGCTCCTTTGACAATCATGCCTACGACTACGGCAAGAGCACCTACAACGATTCCAATAATTAAAAAAATGTCCATTCTTACACCCTTTATCAAATTTTTATCTACAAATAATCTGCGAAGGATAAAAATATTGTAACATTATGCGGATTCTTTAACCAGATAATTAATTAAAATTTTTAATAAACCCGTCATCAGATCACCACGACAAAATGCGTCTAATTAAAAAATATCCTTAAAAATATGATAGCAAAACTATTTTTCTATTAAAAACAATATATTATGGAGAGAATATATATAAGAATATATGAACGGTGTATGAAGAAATTTATTGTATTTCGCGAAAGGGGATTGAGGTATCCAGGAAATAAATATATGGGAAGGTGTGGGCATCATGTTTATGAGAAGAGGTTTTATTCGTAGTTTATCCGTTATCATCCCTCTCGTTATCCTTGTATCCGTTTGTGCTCATTCCGTTCAACAAGCAGAAGGTAAGTCTGCTGCTGTTCAGGAGATTCCCGCGGGTCAGGGCATCCTGCCGGAAGACCCGCAGGGCGCGATCCGGAATCTTTGTGAGGAAAACAATTTATCGTATGCGTTGGTTTTAGCAGTTTATCAGGCAGAAGGAATTGATAATATCCCAATTGACACCACCGCAAAGTCAGATATTGAAAAATTGGCATACTACAGGAATTACTGGGCTGCTCGGGGCTATGCCGATGAGTTTGTCTTTGATCTGATGCTGATGTCTAATCACTACGGCCTTGAAGGCTGTCAAAAGCAGATGGAGGGCGGCGGCTCAGCTGATCCAGATAGTTTTGTCCAGCGTGTCGCAGATTTCAAATATAATCTTGAGCAAAACCAAGGTGTAAATAATAAATAGCATATATCGAAGATTAACGCCGAGTAAAAAATACGAGGCGTTTTTTATATGCTGCCATCTCATATAGGACTATTATGCAATTTCAATAAACAATTTAGCAGGAAATCCCAAAGATACATAGAATTATATTATGTTTATATGGATATATTTTCTACATTATCCATAGGAAGGTAATTGATCTTATCATTTTCCAAAACACGGACTGGAGGATGGGTGAACAATTGTTCAATTTCGAGGGTGTTGCACATCATTTGACAAATCGTATGGTAAAAGGTGAAGAAATGGACGCTGTCCATAAAGCGAAAATAGAATATGGTTTAGCCTTGCTTCTTGGGGTAATAATCGAATTAATTCTAACCGTAGGGGTATCTGCAATATTCGGTACTATTGTGTATACGCTCGTGATAATGTTTTCCGCTTTGGCTTTACGGGTATTTACCGGCGGTTCTCATTGTTCCAGCTACCGGCGCTGTCTGGTTTTTTCCATGGCTTTCTTTACCGGGTTGTCATTGGCTGCCAGATGGATCGCATCTCAAATTAACGTATATCCATTGATCGAAGTGATCCTTATCCCTGCAAACATCGGAATTTTTTTTCAGGCGTTTATGCAGACAGCTATCGGCAAGAATTTTGTATTAGCAAGTGACAAGCTGATGCAAAAGATTGGGATCTAATTAAACTATCAAGAGTTTCCGTTATCGATGATTATGCAAAAAAGACATGCACGGATTATTTCGCACATGTCTTTTTCATCTTTCTTTGCAGATTTTAGAAGTCTCCAGTGGTAACTGCAGCTTGTTCAAATGTGGCCATTTCATCAGCGATTTTAAGGGCTGCCTCGACCATCGGGAACATCAGAGCAGCACCTGTGCCTTCTCCAAGTCTCATATGGAAGTCAAGTCTGGGTTTGAGCCCAAGCTGATGAAGAGCTAGATGCTGTCCAAGCTCTTCTGAACTATGAGAAGCAATCATATAGGAAGTGGACAGGGGTGCCAGTTTTGCTGCAGTGATTGCTGCAGCAGATGAAATGATACCGTCGAGAATAATTGGTACATGCTGATAGGAAGCTTCGAGGATTGCTCCAACGAGCGCAGCAATTTCGAGTCCGCCGATTTTAGCCAGGGTGTCAATTGGCGCGGCAGGGTCACAGTGATTAATTTCGATTGCGCATTTAATCACGTTTTGCTTATTAATCAGGGCATCGTCTTTTAAGCCAGTTCCGCGGCCGGTAACATCCTCAACAGAGTGACCGGTAAACACAGAGATCAAGGCAGCGCTCGGCGTTGTATTGCCAATACCGACTTCACCTGTTGCTAACAGATTAACACCAGAGTCAATCGCATTGGCCGCAATTCTTGCACCTGTCAGTATTGCAAGCATGGCCTCTTGACGGGTCATTGCCGGTCCTTTCGCCATATTGTCTGTTCCGTTTTTAACCCGGTAGGCCATAAGCTCAGGAGCGTCCAATGGGGTGGCAATGCCGATGTCCGTACTGATAACATCTGCTCCGGCATTCCGGGCGAGGACATTAATGCCTGCACCGCCATTCAGGTAACTATAGAACATTTGTTTCGTGATTTCCTGAGGTGCAGCACTGACGCCTTCGACGACAACACCATGATCTCCGGCCATAAGAAGGACTGCTTTTTTATTGATTTTTGGATGCGTGGTGCCAAATATGCCTGCGAGCTGTTGTGCAATATCCTCTAAGACACCTAAGCTTCCGAGGGGCTTAATTTTCGCATCTACACGGCTTTGCATGCCTGCCAAGGCTTCCTGATCGAGCGCTTTGATTCCGCCCATCAGCTCTTGCAAGGCAATTTCAAGTTCCTGCTCAGTCGCATTTTTTAAATTTTCCAAACCATGAAATTTTGTAAGACTGCTCATTTAAAAACCTCCAATAAAATATTTAAAAATAAATAAAACCCCACCACAAATTTTCTTGTGGTCGGGATTTTGCCGTCATCACCGCCGCTTTCCATTACCCAGGAAAGACTTTTACCTCTTAGGCAGGCCTCCTGACTCAGACTCAAACGTCCTGAACGCACCTTCCCAGCATACGCCAGTGGATCAGCGGGGACTCGTCTATACAGTGGTGGGTCCGTATCGGATTATTACCGATTTTCCTATTCTCCCTTAGTGGGGCACCTAAGATTGTATACATATATTTAACTTCTATTAAGATAACGAAAATCATCAATAAAGTCAAGTCTAATTAATTCAAAATCACTCACTCAATTTGGCAATTGCTGTTAATTAATGGTTGTTTTTAATGATATATGGTATAATACGATTTGCTAAATCATCCAAACAGATATGGGAGAAGAAATGTTTAAATATGACTTAACACCAAAAGTTTGCCGCATCTGTGACATGATTGTCGGTGGCCAAGCTGGAGATAATCCGCCTCTGCTTGTATCCTCAATGTTTCATAATGGAGACCGTATTCTGGAAAGCCGCCGTGACAGGAAATTTGACCGTGAAAAAGCCCGTTCATACATTCTCAGGCAGGAAGAGCTGTCCGATCAGACAGGGATACCTGCCATAGTAGCTTTGACAGCGGTTTCCGTCGATGAAATGAAGGAATATATTGATTTTTACCTTACAATCAGCAACCGCCCCTTTGCTATAGACATTTGGGGAGAAAAAGCGCGTCTTGCCGCGGCAGAATATGCTGCCAGTCTGGGTATTCAGGACAAAATTCTATATAACAGCATTACACCCTGGGACAAGGATATGATCGGCCAGGCCGCAGCATTGAAAGAATTAGGAATCAAACACGTGATCCTGCAGGTCTTCGATGAAACGAACCAGACTGCTTCCGGCAGGGTACAAGCATGCCGTGAGATGCTGAAAGCCATTGGAGCAAAAGATTTTGCTTCGGTCTTGATCGATACGACCGTAATGAATCTTCCGTCCATTTCTTTTTCAGCCCTGGCAGGCAAACAAATCAAAGCGGAAACCGGTTGGCCGGTTGGATCAGCTCCTGCCAATGGGACGTATATGTGGAAAGAAAGCCGGGAGATGTGGGGTGGGGAAGGCTTTTTCGCCATGAATGCTGCAGTGCATGCAGTCTCGGCCGTCCTGTGGAGCGATTTCTTATTTTATGGTCCGATCAAAGCGGCTCCAAGCGTACTGCCTGCTGTAGCAGCAGCTTCGATGATCGTTTCAACTTTGGCTTATGACGAAAGCCAGGAGCTGCCGGCTAATCCTACTCATCCGTTGAATAAATATTTTTGTGATTTTACACGGAAACTGGCAGAATTTGATAAAACGAAATAAAAAACAATTGTCGTAATTTTGTAAGTTATAGGACAAACAGCTCCTTTCTGAAGTGGATCCTGGACGAAGGATACTGCCTGGAAGGAGCTGTTTATATATTTGTATATTTAGAAATTACTTTTTCTATTTCACAAGGAGTTATTTTTGATTATATCTTACCATATATTGGTACTAATGCTGTATCCGGATAAAAGTGAGGGCAATAATTTGATTGCAAAATGCGGAATCTTAATAGGGATAGCTTGTGGTACTATTTTAGGAACCATTTTAGGAGCAGTGATCATAACATTCTTCGGCACATTTGAAACGTTTTTGTCTAAAACACTTTATCAGCTAAAACGGCTAAATGCCAGACAAATATGGGGGATATTCATCGCACTAATCGCAGTATTCATTGGCTTTTATTTCTGTGAGGAGTTATTTCTAAGCAATCCTGTTGGGATAAATATAGATCATTTAGGTGTCTTTGCCCAAATTCTTCAAGCACCCGTATATCAAGGGATAAGAATCGTCTTATATATTTTATTATGGTTATTAATGATTAAGCTGCCGTTTATAAGTTTTAAAACGATTGGCATTAAAACACCTTACGGAGAGCTTAGCGTGGAGGCTATATTGTCTGAGTCTGCCATTATTAAAAATGCCATGCTGAATGAAGTCAGTGTTGCCTTGATGGGGATATTAAGAATCTTAAATAACGCATCCATAATGGAAATGATTGAAGATATTAAAAACATGGGGAAGGAAATTAATGATCCATATTTTATTAAAAGTATAACAAAGGTAATCAATATCCAATTTAAACTATATACTATTAGAAAGACACATTGCGATTATCTGATTGTACCTGAACAGATTGCTTCATATAAAAAGGTACCAATTGTGAATAGAGCCACAATAAAGGAGTTGGCTCAGGAGTCGATTATTAATAAGGACTTTAGGATCAGCGACGATGCATCAATCATGGCTGTTCCCTTATTCTTTAGAAGTGAGGTATGCGCCATTATCTACGTTCAAAGCAAAAAGTATCTGTTTCAGCAAGTCGATGCGATGATCATCGATAGTATCTGGAACAACATCTGTCATAACAACGAAGCCTATGAGGAATTGGTAATTAATCGGGAACGAGATCTTTAAGAGGGGGAGGGAATTGATGAATATGCGAAAATCTTATAAGGTAAAGGAAATTATTGAAACAGCTGAAAAAGAAGACTACGGGTTCCTCAAGATTCTGCCTCAATTGCGTGAAAATAAGGTAACCGTGAAGCCGAATCTACAGCTAAAAAAACAGTTAAAAGAAGAATTCAAGCAAATTCTAGGTTTATAATTAAACTAATATGCTCTTTTTACGCCTGTTAATTCAGCAGAGAACGTATCAAGTGCCACTAAGTCGCTAGGGCTTAGCTCTTTGACTGAAGCTTTCCCCAAGCCACGAATGGCTTGTTCCATTTCGACTGTCATAGAGCGTAAGACATTGGATACTCTTTCAGCGCTTAAGTTTATGTTCAGTTTTTTGTTATATTTTGATGCATAGCTAACAAGGACTGTAGGAGGTTCCCAGGGGATTACTTTTTTATGCTGCTTGTTGGCTAAGGCATATAAGGGGACGGTGCCCAGATAAATAGCATCGGCACCAAGCGCAAGTGCTTTTAAACAGCTTCCGGGATTAAAATAACCGCCAGAGACAATCAGACTTATCTGCTCTCGAACTCCGCGGTTTTGTAAGTAACGGACCGCGCGAACTAACGCATGGAGACTGGGAATTCCAAAGTCATCCTGCATCGTGGGGTTGGAAACAAGAGATCCGCCTTGCGTTCCGTCGACGGCAATGACATCAAACCCTGCATCTACAGCTAAACCTAAATCTTCTTCAATTTTATCTGTGGCCATCAATTTCAGAGCAATAGGTATTCCATTCGCTTTATTACGCAGGTTATTGACCAGTATGGGCCAATCTGCGGCACTTTGTACACCGGGAGGAGCAGGTAGACCCGATATCCCTTGATTGGGGGATAAGCCCATGAGTTTACGTGCTTTGCCTTTAATTTCATCCGGAGCTACATAGAAGACGCCCTTCTGCCCTCCTTGTGAAATATGTACTTCCAGCATGTCCGCAGAGGCAATCTCTTGATCCGTGCGTAATCCCCATGGCCAATTGGCAATTTGCAGAATATATTTATTCGCTTCGTCGCGTTCTTCTTTCAGATAGGGGCCTTCACCGGAGTTTGTAGCTGTCCCTGCTAGTTTTGCTCCTCTGGCTAAAGCTATTTTTGCTGGTTCACTTAGAGCGATTCCATAAGCCATTCCAGAAATAAGAAGAGGTATATTGACCGTAAGAGGCTTGGCTGCCTTAGGGCCCAGTGTCACTTTCATGTCAACTGCGGTATCGCCTGATTTAGAGAGCATCGTCATTTGAGGTGGAACAAACATAAGGTTATCGAACCCGTCAAACCTTTTTGAACTGCCAATTGGCCTGTTAATCGTTGTCCCTTGTGTTGCCCTTAAGTTGTTTTCAACAATGTTTTGAACACCGGCCCGATGAATGGCAGTCCATAGCTCCATAACGTTTTTACCGTATTCATCTGTTGTTAAAATAGTAATTGCTTTTGCTACATTTTTTTGAATTAACTTACGCGTTAGTGGTCCGATAGTTAATAAAGCTAGCGGTAAAGATGCCAGCATTATTTTTCGATTTCTTGCGCGGCGGATTTTTAGGGACTTTTGTTCTTTGTGATGTCCTATGGCGTAACCAGCTGTTAAAATAGCTGCAATAGAGCCGAGAGCCTTAAAAGAAAAACTGAAATCTCGCGAATCTTTATTCATGTAATATCACCTCACGTGTAATGCTTAATTCGAAGAGTTCGAATACCTTTTTATTATTTTTAATGAACAGTATTATTCTTATCCTAAATTTTAAAAAGATACCTTTTATTATTTGTCACCTCTAGATATCCATAATATACCATAACCAAAGGCTGCTTTTATTTCTCTTTTGGTTTCGGTAAGAAATAGATAAATAACATAACATAATAATACCCGTGTCCATGCTAGAATGGTTGATTGATGCAAGCTCGGCTGTTATAGTAAAGAAAACATTTTTATGTTATAATGAGTTTAGATTAATAAAGCAAAACTAAGAGGTTCGATTCCGAACCCTTTTTCTTTTCCCTTATTCAAGAACTTGGATTTTGGACAAAATAACATTAACTTTTTTGTGGAAGTGAAAAAAATGAGACATCAAAAATTAAGACGCAGTAATGCTCAAGGTTATCTTAAAGGTCATCAGGATGCTGAATTTCAACGATGTGAATTCTGTAATGTGCCGATATTCCGTAACGCTTGCAGTGATGAAAGAAGTATTAGTGCTTTTCAAGGTAAAGGAAAAATACTGTGTAACAAATGTGCTGCCATAATTGGAAATATGCCTGAAGAACAAGCACTTCAGGCTTTGAATAACGCATCTGAGACCTACCCCAAAGTACCATAACCGAAAAATAGCACCGAATAAAAACAAACGGTGCTATTATAAAGATATATTTTTAAGAAAGAGTTACATTTGTTGCCTGGAGCCCGCGTTGTCCTTTTTCTACATCAAATTGTACTTTTTGACCTTCATTGAGTGATTTATATCCTTGGGATTTAATAGATGAAAAATGAACAAACACATCCTGTCCGCCATCTCCTTCGATAAATCCAAATCCCTTTTCAGAGTTGAACCACTTAACAGTCCCAAACATGGAACACACCTCCAAATTGTTTTTGTTTCATTATTATTATGTTGATCATTGTAGTAAGTTATTCTAGGGATAATTAAGACATTTAAAAAAATATAGAAAGGCAGACTCTAAATGAGAAATTTAAGAATGACAATCGCCTATGATGGGACCAAATATAAAGGTTGGCAAAAACAAAAAGATACCGATCTGACCATTCAAGGTAAAATTGAAACTGTCTTAGCAAAAATGGCAGAGGAGAAGATTCAGGTTATCGGTTGTGGAAGGACAGATGCCGGGGTACACGCCGAAAATTACATTGCTAATTTCCATACAACATCTACCTTCAAGACCAAGAAGATCTTAGCCTATTTGTATGAATTTTTACCGGAAGATATTGTTGTAAAATCAATGGAAGAAGTATCTGAAAGATTTCATGCCAGATATAACGTCAAAGCAAAAACGTATGTTTATACCATCAATAATAATAAATTCAGGGATGTATTTAACAGAAAATATACCTATCACTTAGCGGATAAGCTGGATCTGGAACAAATGAGGACTGCTGCAGAACTGCTCATTGGAACGCATGATTTTCAGAGCTTTACAAATGAGCGCAGTGCTAAATCCACTGTTAAAACAATCAATTCTATTTTGATTAACGAAAATAAAGGCCTTATTAAAATTGAATTTAACGGCAATAGCTTTCTATGGAATATGCTAAGAATTATCGTTGGAACGCTGCTCGAAGTAGGAAAAGGCACGTTGCAGCCGAACGATGTCAAAAAAATCTTACAGGAAAAGAAACGTTGGGAAGCAGGGCCCTTGGCACAAGCCAAAGGTTTATGCTTAGTCGATGTACAGTACTAACCATTATTATAGCAAAGAGAATAAAATTCAAGATTTACAAATATAACTGAGGAAACAAATATAAACCGAGTAAGCAAAAGGCAAGAATCAACTGTATGGTTCTTGCTTTTTTTATTTGCCTACAGATGGCCTTATACCTCACTGCCATAGATGGTAAGGAGCGGCGATTATGTAATCATAATGAATTAATTGAATTGAACTTTTTCGTTCATACTAAGCGAATGAACAAAAAATATTTAAATATTTGAATACTTCTAAATAAATGGAGGCACTTGCTAAACGGGAGGCACCTAAAATGAAAACAAAAAGAAAATCAAAAATCCGCAAATGGATGATTTATAGCTTGATCACCCTTGTCGTTATTAGTGTTGCGTCGGCTTACCTCTTACGACCAAAACCTTTTTCCTATGATAGTGTAACTGCCCAAAAGGGGGATATCACGACCAATTATACATTTTCCGGAAATATTGAAACCCAAAACCGTCAAACCGTCATGTCAGAAAAAATCATGCAGGTTTCAAAGCTTAATTTTCAAGAAGGGGATACGGTTAAAAAAGGAGATATCTTACTTAAAACAACAACCGGTGAGGCGATAAAAGCCAAAATTAATGGTGAAATAACAAACCTGACCGTGGAAGAGGGGTCCCAGCTCATGGCCGGTACAATGCTCATGGACATCGTTGATTATGACAACCTTCAGATTAGTATCAAAGTCGATGAATATGATCTCCCTGCCATAAAGACAGGCAACGAAGCAAATATTGAAATTGCCGCTATTCAAAAAAAACTGAAGGGTACAATCTGCAGTATTTCCAGAGAAGGTACGGTTGCAGGTGGTGTGACCTACTTTACGGCGGCTGTTGACATTAATAAAGATCCAAGTCTACGCATCGGCATGACGGCAGAAGTAACCATCCAAAATCAAAAAGCAGTCGGAGTGGTTACCCTGCCCATGTCAGCGATCCAGTTTGACGCTAACAACACGCCCTTCGTATTCAAAGAAGGGGAACGCAATACCGTCGTGCATACGGAGATTACTACCGGTGTTAATGACGGCCAAACCGTAGAAATCAAAAAAGGGGTAGCCGTAGGAGAAACCATCTATTATCCCAAAACAACGACAGCAAATAATTTGACCTTTGGCGGCAGAATGCAAGGAGGCCAGATCAATGACGGAAATCCTTAAGATGCAAGATGTTTGTAAAAGCTACTTCATGGGAGAAGAAGAACTTCAAGTTTTGCATCATGTCAATCTTACTGTCCGTTCAGGCGAATCCTTATCCATTCTTGGTCCCTCCGGTTCAGGAAAAACTACGCTGATGAATATCATCGGCTGTTTGGATGTCCCGTCAACCGGCAAATATTTTCTATCCGGCAACGATATCGACGATTTGAATGAGGTTGAATTGGCCAGAGTACGGAACAAAGAGATTGGCTTCGTTTTTCAAAACTTTCAACTTTTGCCGCGCATGACTGCCCAGCAAAATGTCGAGCTTCCACTCATTTATAGCGGTCTATCTCCCTTGGAACGCCTAAAACGCTCCAAGGCCATTCTCACGCGTGTTGGACTTCAAGACAAGCTAGAAAGCCTCCCCAATCAACTTTCAGGCGGACAACAACAACGGGTGGCCATCGCCCGGGCGATCGTTACCGACCCGACTATTCTGCTTGCGGATGAACCAACCGGAGCCTTGGACCAAAAAACCGGCAATCAGGTCATGGATCTTTTCGAAAAATTAAATCATGAAGGCAGAACCATCATTATGATAACCCATGATCAAAATATTGCGCGTCACGCCAAACGCCTTGTTCATATTTTGGATGGAAACTTAACAGAGGGGGAGGGAGCTTGATATGCTGTGGGAAAGTATCAGGATGTCCTGGAAAAACATCGTCACCAATAAACTTCGCTCGTTCTTAACCATGCTGGGTATTATCATTGGTGTGGCCTCAATCATTGCGCTTATAACCATTGTTCAGGGTGCGACCAACAGCATCAGTCAACAAGTGACCTCCCTCGGCGCTAATAAAATTACGGTCAATGCAATGGGTACTCCGCTGAAACAAGGACTAAACGAGGAAGATATGAAAAACATTGCTCATCTTAAAAATATCAAAGGCGTATCACCGACTGTGTTAACCAAAACCAATATTGTTTACCAGGACCAAGTCAAAGAAGATATCAATGTTCAGGGAAAAAATGAGGTGTACTTTCAATCGAATAAAAGCCTGCTCCAATCAGGCAGAGCCATCAATATCCTGGATATTCGGAGTAAAAACCAGGTTGCCGTTATCGGGCAGGAACTTGTAACCACACTCTTTTATGGAGTCGACCCCCTTGAAAAAAACCTGATCATCAACGGAAAAACTTATCAGATCATTGGTACAATGGCTCCATCAAGCGGTTTTAGCGTCACCTCCACAAATGACACGATCGTAATCCCGTATACGACTGCACTTCGCAGTCTGGGTGTAAAAAATATCACTGCTCTTGATGTCTTTTTAGTGGATACAGGCTTAGCCGATGATACGGTATTGGACATTAAAGGGGTTTTAAACGCTGCTTTTAACTATAACGATCAGGCTTACTCTGTGTTTAACATGGGAGATATTATTGCTTCTTTTCAGTCTATGATGGGGATGATGTCACTGCTCTTAGGAGGAATTGCTGCTATTTCCCTGGTTGTAGGCGGGATTGGGATCATGAATATGATGCTGGTATCGATTACCGAGCGCACGACGGAAATCGGTTTGCGCAAAGCCCTGGGAGCCCCCCCCAACAGAATCCAGGTGCAATTTTTAATCGAATCGATCTTTCTCTCCATTTTTGGCGGGCTCATCGGCTTGATTTTGGGAAGTGTCATCGCCTATATTGCTTCCACCCTGATTGGTGTCGGTTACACCATGCAATTATCCACCGTTATCTTAGCGGTAGGGTTTTCAGCTGTCGTCGGAATTATCTTTGGCTATATGCCTGCGAGAAGAGCCAGTAAATTAAATCCGATTGACGCTCTGAGAAGTCTTTAGTTAAAGATTAGAGTCTCGCCAAACGCGCAAAGTCAGGCAGCGGAGACTTCCGCCCCCAGCTAATAAGGCCTCAGGATGGAAGGGAATCATTTCCACCCCTCTGCGGCTCAGCTCATTTTGGGTCCTAAGATTTAAGGCAATATCATAATGGATGAGAATATTGGCATCCACAGAAACAAAACTGCAGCCCCATAACTGCTGTTCCTGGTCGGAAATATCAATAAGTTCCATTTCCCGGCGAGCAAGATAATTCCGTATATTAATTTCCGTGCGCTGCTTTTCGGTAATCAGATATGTTTTCAAAAAAGCCGGCAAATAAGCTAAGGCCAGACTTTCACTGATTCTGCCAAAAATCATATCAGGGTGCATATACCGTCTTTCCTGGGGAATCTCCGCATAGATGATCTGCGAAAAAAGATGGAGTGCTTTATTGAAAAATTCTTCGAGTGTTTTTTGAGCATGCCGCTCGGTATCCGCTAAAAAAAGAATTTCAGGCGAAATTGCCAGACACCCTTCAAATTGATCCTCACCCTCAAAGGCATGAAAGATGGGAATGCCGAGATTCTCCAGAGCTTCTCCGACAACCTTTTCTTCTCCTGCGCGGCTGCCGGGGCACATCTTGGAGAGGATAGCTCCTTGACTTGTAATCAGGCAAGTATCGTTAAGATAGGGTAAATTCGGTAGAGAATCCATGAGCGTTCTATTCTTCTGTACATAATCCTGAAGGTTGAGTACCTCAATTCCTTGAGAGCGCAGAAGGTCAGCATACCGGTCATGTTCCAACTGATATTGAAAAATATCAGGGACAAAACTAAATAAGCATTCCTGATAATTTGCCGGATTGACTAAATTCAAAGACTGTTGGGGCTTATGAAGAATGACTTTACGTAAACGAGCTAATTTTTCCGTACCAAATACTTCAATATGTTTCAAACGGAATTCCCCCTAAAAAAGCAAAATTATCTGGATGTAGTATTCACAATAATAGGCATTTTAGAAGTATATTTTGAACAATAATAGACAAGCAGTGTTTTACATTATATGATAAAAAAGAAAAATAATTGTCGAAATAGAAAATAGGCCGATAAAGAAAGTGAGATAAACAGATGGCAGTACAGGTTCTAACTGACAGTACAAGCTATATAAGTAAGGAAATCAAAGAAGAACTAAATATTAGAATGGTATCTTTGAGCCTTTCATTTGGGAGTGACAGTATACGAGAAGTAGATATCGATAACGATCTGTTTTATAAAAAAATGGCTTCTTATGGAATTCCGACATCTTCACAGCCTTCTATTGGCGAGTTATATAATGAAATGCTTGCGGTAATCGAGAAGGGAGATAGCCTCTGCTGTATTTTCTTATCTTCAGAAATGAGCGGGACCTTTTCAACAGGGCAATTAGTGAAAGAGATGGTATCAGAGAAGCATAAAAATGCCAGGATAGAGATCATTGATTCTAGGTCAAATTCCATGCAGCTAGGGCTAGCGGTCATTATGGCTGCAAGAGAAGCAAAAGCAAATAAGACATTAGAGGAAGTTAAAGAAGCAGCGTTAGAAAATATTCAAAGAAGTAGGTTCTTATTTATTCCTGAAAATCTCAAATACCTAAAAAAAGGCGGCAGAATTGGCGGGGCCAGTGCTTTAATTGGTGACTTATTTGGGATTATTCCGATTCTGACTGTGGAAAACGGCATAACAACCGTTGTAACAAAAGTAAGAACAAAGAAAAAGGCAGTATTAGCGATGATTGATATCATGCTGGATAACATAAGCAAATATGGTTTAGGTGAGGTCATTATTCATCATATCAATTGTCTGGACGAAGCAAAGGAACTTGCACAAATGATTAAAGAAAAGTTGAAAGTTAACATAGATATCATAGCTATCGGACCAGTCATTGGCCTGCATGTTGGTCCAGGTACCATTGGCATTGTTTATTACACGCAAAAAGCATTAAGGTAATAAAAATAGCTAACTAAAGCCAAAAGATTCTTGAAAGAGCATTATTTACTCTTTTCATGTTTGCCATCATGTACACCAATTTTATTGCCGTTAATAATTCCCACATCTGCGTTATCTTTTGGTTTCATTTTTCTTAATTCAGCATTGCTTTTTTCTCTGTCTTTGATTCTATTTTTATTATTATCCATAATAATCCCTTCCTTTTACTGAATGAAACTAAGTCAATTTAATATTTGTATAAAAAAAGTGAATTATTCAAAGGAAAATAACAAGGAATTTGATGAAAAAAATCGAAAGTCTTATATCCCCTTACAGGTGATTCAGGAAGGGGACGTAGTAAAAATACAAATGCTCAAGAATGAAAATGGATAATATGTTATTATGCTGTTGATAGTTAGAGATTAGATATAGACCTGCTGTCTATTATGTGAAGTCAACTTTTATGATAATTAATTACACCTAAAGGAAGTATTCCCGAACTATATTTGGGAAAAAGTAATAAAAGTTTATTTGACTTGAAGCCGGTCGAATGAGTGGCATATTGACGAATTGTATCAAAAGATTGGTTATGACACAAAATGGACTCCACCAACTTGCGACGGTGGAAAAGATATTATCGTAACGATAAAACGGCCTGATGGGATGGAATATGTTTATATTGAATGTGAATTATACAAATGTGAGCTTTAAATACTGACGACACGACCGGTCGGGTCTAAAATAAGAATACCGCTAATTCTTATTAAAAGCTCAAACAATTTGTAAGGATCGATCAAAGAGTCTTGATAGGGCAGGGGCCTTATATTATTTTGTTTTGATAAGCCAGGGAAATATTAATAATTTCATTTTTATACAGATTTGAAAGTAAAAAGACATATCGAAATTTAGAAGTAATATTAAAATAACTTGTGAAATATATCACTTATTAAAAGAGGGGAAACTTAAATCAATGAGATTTCTTAATCAATTAGTAGATATTTTATCTAATTGACCTAATCCTATCGACTGGCGTGTTTAATCGAAAATCCCAGAACTGATTTTCCATTTATATCTATATAATTGAATAATTCTAAATATGGATTAAAATTACTTTATATTTAATCTAACGAAAATTATCAAACTATATCCTAAAGTTTAAGCTTTGCAATTAGACCAGAATCTGGTTACAAATCACAAAAGAACTAAAATTGCCTCGATATTGATTAACTCAATTAAGCGTACATATATTCCAAGGTACAAATACCTTACCCAATACATTTTAACGCCTTACAGGGCAAATCTGGGGCTGCTATTCAGAAGCATTTTTGGGCAAAAAAAAGAACAGCAATTATTCAGATAAAATATAGAAAAAAGACTGATAAAGTAAAACAGGCCAGGCAGACATAGCAGAAATAAATATGAAAAATACAAGGGCTATGAAAAAGATATACGCGTGACAAGAATTGAAGTTATATAATTAAGTAAGCCATAAAATAAACAAAAGCTTAGGTAAAACAAAAGTCCAAGCAAGAGCAAAGAATTAAATGTATGACAAACAATAAATCAAAAACACCGGAACAGTGCGACACAACAGATTTATTGCTGATTACAATACTCAACGCATTATCCTATCTTTGTATTACACTTTAGTTTACATAATATTTATTATCGGACTCTATTTCACAAGACACATGGTGTAGCTGTAAAAAATAGTTTGAATATTTTCATCATGCGTAATTTAACTTTACATTTTACATATACATTGTCGTCAGCAATGTTTGTGGTGAACGGTATTCCTTATTATTAGGACAAAATACGATTACCGATGTTGGCTGCGTGCTGATCGACTAGCTGTTTAAGCGACTATTATATTCCCAAACTTTTAACCAAGAATATGGATTAATCCATTTACCATTCGGCAGTTCGATCCCGAAATGCAAATGATCAGGAGTTGTAATTGCGTCACCTGTGTTCCCCATTGTACCGATCAGTTCTCCTTTGGAAATGCTGTTCCCGACAACCAATGCTTCATTGACCGTGTCCAGATGGGCATAGTAATAATAGTTTCCGTCCTGGCCTCTTACGCCCACCCTCTCTCCACCAAGCCTATTCCATCCAATCCTTTCCAGTGTACCATTGCATACACTGAATATTAGCGTACCCTTTTGATTAAAAATATCTGTACCTTCATGCTTTCGCTGTCCCCCCTCCCTATCGGCACCATAGGTATCTGTATAATGCGAAGGTTCCTGAAGTGGGAACTGATATTCTCCCGGCGTAAAGAACAGATACTGATCAAGTAAATGATGGTAATATTTTACTTGTTTAAATTCTTCGCTATTTAGTCCGGACCAGTCAAGATTATTGAAGTTAATTCCATTATCCAGCTGCTGAACGAGGCGATTTGCTGTTGGATCGCAAACATGAATAATAGCTACATAGTCCTTCCATGAATCCAGTTTTACTTTCTGAAAATGAATAACAACTTCCGAGGATATATGTGAAAGATCATTATAGGCATCTGATTTTGATTCATCATGGATGACTATTTGCTTGACAATAATGGCGGTGATAGCAATCATCACAAAAATGATCAATACGATAGAATCAGGCCATATTGTCTTTTTTAATTGTTTAATGAGTTTCATATAACAATAACCTCCATAGTTGTATATATGGAGGTTATATTAAAATATAGACTAAAATATAGACAATATAGAGACATAATTAAAGTTCGTAAGAATTGAAAGATCGTTACCGTTAATGATAAACTAAATTCTAAATTATGACCGAACCGGAATATAGATCACCTGTCCTGGTTCAATATACGTGCTGCGTAGGTTATTATAGCGCATGGTTTTGTCCACCAGTGCACTGATATCACTGCTGTAGTTGGATTCTGCAGCAAGTTCCCACAACGTATCTCCCTGTTGTATTGTGATCGCCTTATATGATGTAGGGTTGGAATTTTCAGTAGTTAGATAATTTACCACCAGAGACATTAAAAGTGCAGCAATAATTGTTAGGCACAGCCCCAATACAAATACAATTTTAGTTGAATTTCTTCTATAACGCATATAGGATCTGGATACTGCAATCATGATCATCAACCTCCATTAGATCAAACATATGTTCCATTTATGTTTTGATTATAATACGAACAAACGTTCGTGTCAAGAAAAATCACGAACATTTGTTTGCTTTTTTCCAATTTTTATGTTACGATCTAGCTAGACCAAATATTGATTCAAAATAAATAATCAGGAGGGATGTCATGACTTCGGATCTGTCTTCACGTCAGATGCAGATTTTGGATATTATCAAGAAGGAGATTGCCTTAAAAGGTTATCCCCCTTCGGTCCGTGAAATAGGCGAAGCTGTTGGGCTCTCATCAAGTTCGACTGTGCATAATCATCTGAACATTCTCGAAGAAAAAGGATATATCAGACGAGACCCTACGAAGCCAAGGGCCATAGAAGTCCTCGATTCCTTCGGCGAATATAATTCCAGAAAAATCGTTCACGTTCCAGTAGTTGGACATGTTGCCGCTGGTGAACCGATCCTAGCCATAGAAAACATTGAGGATTCCTTCCCTGTTCCGTATGATATGGTAAAATCAGACACGGTCTTTATGCTCAAGGTTCAGGGCGAAAGCATGATCGATGCCGGTATTTTTGACGATGATTTAATTCTGGTCAGACAACAGCAGAATGCCAGCAACGGCGATATTGTTGTTGCTTTAGTCTCAGACGGCCCGGAAGACGGAGCCACAGTCAAGCGTTTCTACAAAGAAAAGAACCAGATCCGGCTCCAGCCGGAGAATCAGTATATGGCGCCGATTTATTCCGATCACGTAACCATTCTCGGCAAAGTGATCGGACTGTTCCGAGATATCCACTGATACATAATACGGGGGAGAAAGCGGGGGCGCAGCAGAAATATTTATCTGCTGCGCCCTTTTTTGGCTGGGTAAGACTTGAAGTATTATAAGAAGAAATTCTTGTTTGCGGTCACCTGATTAAGGATAGACTCACTTTTGGAGATGTGTTCAGGAAAGTCTTCTATCGGCATCATCCTTGAATTTTTCGAATCCAAGTCTGATCAGTTCATCAAGAAGCAGGCTGTAACTTAAGCCGCTGGCTTCCCACAGTTTCGGGTACATCGAAATTTGCGTAAAGCCAGGCATCGTATTGATTTCATTAATAAAGATTTGCTTGTCTTCAGTAACGAAGAAATCAACTCTGCTTAGCCCCGAAGCGCCGACGGCCTCAAAAGCAGTCACTGCATAGGACTGAAGCTGTTCGATCAATTTCTGGCTCAATATGGCTGGAATGATCAGTTCTGAGCAATTATCCAGGTATTTAGCTTCATAATCATAAAAATCTTTGGCCGGTTTAATTTCACCGGGGATGGAGGCTTTGGCACTTTCATTGCCAAGGACGCTCAATTCAACTTCCCTTGCCTTCACACCTTTTTCGATCACAATTTTCCGGTCAAATTTTGCTGCGTAGATCAAAGCTTCCAGCAGTTGCTTATCGTCTTCAGCTTTGGAAATACCGACACTGGAACCGAGATTGGCTGGTTTGATAAAACATGGAAAACCAATGCTGTCTGAGATGTGTTTCACCGCTGCTTTGGGAGCAGCATTGATTTCACTTCGAAGCAAGGTAAGGTGCGGCACTATCGGCAGCCCGGCTTCTTTGAAAACGGCCTTCATCCGGTCTTTGTCCATTCCGAGAGAAGAACCCAGCACACCTGAACCTACATAGGGGAACCCCGCCATTTCGAAAAGCCCCTGAATCGTACCATCTTCCCCTTTGGGGCCATGCATGACCGGAAAAATAATATCACATCTGCCCTGATCCGGCAGTTCGCTTCCGTCTATAGCCTGAAAGTAAGGTTTTTGCGGGTTCAAAACGACTGCGACTTGCTTGGCGCCGTTCGTGATATCGGCTTTAGCTTCCTTCCACGCTTCCGGTCTTGCCCCCCAATACCAGCTTCCGTCCTTGGTGATCCCGATGGTCTGAATCTCATACCGGTCAGCATGTAGCGCTTTGATGACTGACGCTGCAGAAATGACCGAAACTTCATGTTCCCCCGATTGACCGCCAAAGATAACAAGCACTTTCGTTTTGTTGTTCATTTTGATTGTACTCCCTTCACTCATACCGTGTCTAAATTCCCGGTTATTTTTTACGATAAATTACAGGTAAAATTACCCTTAATCATTCTTATTCATATGCTCCGTTCCTTACATCTTGTTAAGTAAAAATAGTACTTTGTCAATCTAAAATGATGGATCGACATGGCTCTACAACAGGATCTGAACACTGCTCAGCGGCCAGTAGCAGAATAGGGCTTTGCCTTCAATGCTCTGAACCGGAACACTGCCGAATGAACGGGAATCATTCTTACTCGCCCGATTGTCATTCAACGTAAAAACATGGTCTTCCGGCACAACAACCGTTGAAAATGTATATGTCTTTGGTGTATTAGCATAAGGTTCGTAAATTGGTTTGCTATTAATATACGTATAACCGTTTTTAATTTCTACTTTCTCACCTGGTAAGCCGATTACCCGTTTGATGCTTTCTACACCGTTATCTGAATAGAGAATGACATCTCCTCTGTCCAAAGCGTCAATGCTGCGGTAAAAATATTTTTCAACCAGCACCTGGCTGTCCAGCGAAAGTGACGGCATCATTTCCGCTCCTTCAAGATGGGCAAATCCGATCAGATAAGTTTTTAGCAGCCAGGACAAGGCAAAAACGATCAGGATAATCTCAATGATTTCCTGAAGGAATTGGCTATACGGATTGTTCATCATATCGCGTCTTATTCTTACCATATTGACTATCCCTGCTTCCGGCGCGTTATTAGCTTAGACCGTTATAACAGATGATTTTGTTCAAGCATTTGCGCAGCTGAAATATTAGCGTTTTTCACATAGATATGAGAAATCGCACCCTGCATATATACGGCATAAGGGGCTCTGATCGGACCATCGGCAGAAAATTCGCTCGTGGCCCCCTGAATGAAAGTTCCTCCGGCCATGATCACTTCGTCCGTATAGCCTGGCATCTCCGAAGGCAGCGGCAGAACATGCGAATCGATCGGCGAACCTTTCTGGAGACCCTGGCAAAAGGCCAGCATCTTTTCTTTGGAATTCAGTTTTACCGCCTGAATGATATCCGTCCGCAGATCCTCCGGACCTGGATGGACTTCAAAACCCAGTCTTGACCAGAAGGCCGAGGAAAAAACTGCAGCTTTGATCGCTTCACTGACCGTCAGCGGGCTGAAATACAATCCCTGGTACATGAGCCGAAGATTATCGAGGGTTGCTCCGACATCGGCATTGATGCCGGGTGCGGTAAACCTGGCCGCGGCTTTCGTGACCAAATCTTCTCTGCCGGCGATGTAGCCGCCTGTCGGGGCCAGCGTGCCTCCGAGATTCTTGATTAGTGATCCTGCCAGCAGGTCTACCCCCACATGTCCGGGTTCCTGATCCTCAACAAGCTCGCCGTAGCAATTATCGACGAAGATATCGATCTCTGGAAAATGCGTTTTGGCATAACCAACAAATTCACTGATCTGGGCAATGGAAACAGAATTTCTCCATTCATAACCCTTGGAACGCTGGATGATAAACAGCTTCGTTTGCGGAGTCACCATCGCAGCCAGCTTTTCCATTTGAATCTGACTATCAGCATCCAAAGGCAGGATATCAAAGGACACTCCCCAGTCAGCCAGGCTGCCGGAAATGTTGTTTTTGATTCCGATCACCTGCTGAAGCGTATCATACGGCATCCCGGTAACAGAAATAAAATGATCTCCAGGCCGGAGAACACCAAAGAGCGCTGAGGCAATCGCATGGGTACCCGATACAAACTGGTGCCTGATGATGGCTTTTTCAGTACCCATGATGGATGCGGTCACCGTATCAAGTTTTTCTCTCCCGGAATCGCCAAGTCCGTAGCCGGTTGTTCCATTCAGATTATAGGCTGAGACTCTGGCCTCCTGGAAAGCTTTGAGGACACGTTGATGGTTCTTCTCAATGATTGGATTTATGATACAGGTTTGTTTTGCCAAAACCTGTTCAGCATAGCACAGCGCGTCTGTAATTTTCGCGGATAAATTCAAATCGGACAAAAAACTATCCTCCATTAAGTAAAGTTCTTCTAAAATACTACATCGAATTGGCTTACTTTTCAATATGCGAAAAAATATAACTTAACGATCAAGACAGAGACACATAAGACTTTATTTAGAAAAATCAAATGTATTAAAGGCTACTTTTATCTTTTCCGGCATTTGGTTAAAGCTCTTCTTTATGCCTACGTGGCCAACCCTGCTGGTCATAAAATTTGTTTTTTAAGGCAAGTGCTGAATTCACTAGGACAATCATGACTGGCACCTCCACCAACGGCCCAATAACGGCTGTAAAAGCTACGTCGGAGGCGATGCCAAATACCGCTACAGCTACCGCAATCGCCAGTTCAAAGTTATTGCTTGCTGCTGTAAAAGCCAGTGTTACCGTCTGGTCATATTGAAAGCCGCCTTTGTAAGACATAAAGAAGCTGACAAAAAACATGACTGCAAAATAGATCAATAAGGGAATGGCTATTCTTGCGACTCCCATTGGATTGGTGACAATCTCCTGCCCTTTGGTCATAAACATAATAACGATTGTATAGAGCAGGGCGATCAAAGCAAACGGTGAAATTTTAGGGATAAATACATTCTCGTACCATTCTCTTGTCTTAACTCGGATCAATCCAAAACGAGTAATAAAACCCGCTGCAAAAGGAATCCCCAAGTAAATCAGAACACTTTTAGCAACATCCCATATCGAAACATCCACGATTTGCCCACCCCAGGAAAGGCCAAGCCATTTCGGAATTAAAGTAACAAAAAGATAGATATAAACTGAATACAAGAGTATTTGGAATATGGAGTTCAGGGCCACGAGAGCGGCACAATACTCATTATCACCCTTCGCGAGCGTATTCCAGACAATGACCATGGCAATACAGCGGGCTAAACCGATCATGATCAAACCAATAGCATAACCTGGCATATCTCTCAAAAACACGATAGCCAGTATGAACATTAAAACCGGTCCGATAATCCAGTTCTGAAGCAGCGAAAAGCTGAAGACTTTTTTATTTTGTACGACTTTGCCGATCTCTTCATATTTTACCTTGGCCAGCGGAGGATACATCATTACAATGAGTCCGATGGCAATCGGCCAGGAAATCGTACCCGTGCTGAACTCACCCAACGATACAGCAAGGTTTGGAAACAGATAACCTCCAAAAACGCCAATAGCCATCGCAATAAAGATCCAAAACGTCAAAAACCGGTCTAAAAATGATAATCCTAATTGATTTGTCTTTCCCATTTTATTCCTCCGGATTTATGCGGTTATAGGCATATTGTATCTTCTTCTCGTTGATATGTAAAAGGGTAAATGCCCCCGATCAAGAAATATCCACTTCTTTGATACACATTAAATCTTCCCTGGACAGATTCGGCTGCCTGTAGAGTCTGACGGCCTGTCTGCGAATCGCTTTTTCCACAAAATTGCGCACCATCCGGGCATTACCGGAATAAGGCTGTATGGCATTCATATTCTGCAGGTTTCTTCGGAACACAATTTTTGCCTGCGGAGAAAATGTATATTGCCTACCTGTCAGCATCTGTTCACCAATAGACATCAGTTCATCTAGAGAGTAGTCCGGGAAATCGATATGGAGCGGAAAGCGCGACCGCAAACCGGGGTTTGTCTTTATGAATGCATCCATTTCAAGCTTATATCCGGCAAGGATAAGGATGAGGTTATCCTTATGGTCTTCCATCGCTTTGACTAAGGCATCAATTGCTTCCTTGCCAAAGTCCTTTTCCCCACCCCTTGCCAAGGAATAGGCTTCATCAATAAACAGGATCCCGCCGAGCGCCTTTTTAACCAATTCTCTGGTCTTATTGGCTGTATGTCCGACATACTCCCCAACAAGATCTGCTCTTTCACATTCGATAATATGTCCTTTCGGCAAAACGCCCATTTCCTTAAACAATTTTCCGATCAGCCTTGCGACTGTGGTTTTTCCTGTACCCGGATTGCCGCTAAAAACGGTATGTAAGACTAAAGGCTCCGTATTCAGCTTCTCTTTTTCCCGTCGTTTGCAGATTTCTACAAAAGCATACAACTCATGAATCAGTTTTTTCACTGACTCTAAGCCAATTAAACTATCGAGTTCCGTAATGATTTCTTCAGTCTTTTTGTTACTGCTGCCGGCATAGTCCGGCAACTCAGGTTCTGATGTCATTGGCTGGGTTTGGAGTACCGGCGGAAGATTTGATCTGAAGGTTATCTTAATGGACATAAAAGAAGCACCCCCCATAAGAACGTCATTATATATATATAGCGAAGCGTGAAAAAGGTGAATCATTAATTTGGGAAAAATATAAATAATAAGAAAAATAAACATCGTGCTATGTAGGGTACACAACACGATGTTCTATTCATTTCTTTTCTTTTCTATGTCTCAGTGATATCTATCAGCTATATGGTCCCAGTCCAATTATGGCCCCAGCAGGAAATTATTCAGTCATTTCCCCGACTAAGGCATTTAAATTGACTTGTCTCATTGGCATTATGGTAGAAATGGCATGTTTATATACCATTTGTTGTTTGCCTTCGTAGTCCAGAACAACCGTAAAATTATCAAAGCCTTTGACTAATCCTTTAAGCTGGAATCCATTGACCAAATAGATCGTAACAGGTATGTTATCCTTACGGATTTGGTTCAAGAAAACATCCTGCAAGTTAATCGGTGATTTATTCATTTTATTTTTTACCTCCATCACCATTTTTCTTATTGTCTAATTTTACCTTAGTTTCCATCACTGCGCAAGTCAAGAGAATCGCAAATTTTGTCAAGAATTTGTTGAGCCGAACATTCTGTGACATCATACCATTTGATTCGAGGATCCCTCCTAAACCAGGTTAATTGTCTTTTGGCAAAGTGCCTGGTATCTCTCTGAAGCAGACGCAGCATTTCTTTTTGAGTGACCAAACCTCTTAAAAAATAAACGACATGACGATAGCCGATGGTTTGAAGAGATTTTAGCCTTGGTGAATAGCCCTCCTGGAGTAAACATAAAGTTTCTCTGATTATACCACAATCTACCATTTTCTGGCAACGTTCATTAATTCGTTCATAAATCACATCTCTTGGAGCCGTCAGCCCTAAATAAATGACTGATTCATCCAATTCAGCGTACATTTTTTCCATGTATGACCTTTGTTCAGATAATGGTTTACCGGTTAATTCAAAGATCTCCAGGGCCCTGACGATTCTTGCCGTATCGTTCACATGAAGTTTTTCGGCAGAAGCCCGATCACATTTCGCGAGTCTTTGATGAAGCTCCTTATTGCCATGCTGGCTGGCATAAGCCAGCCATTTTTGCTTGATTGGGTCCGATCCTTCTTCTGGAAATTCAAATTCATCCAAAATTGAACGAATGTAAAGTCCCGTTCCGCCAACGACAATCGGGATTTTCCCTTTGGCTTGAATATTCTCAATCCACTTTCTAGCCTCAGACTGAAATCCTGCCACTGTAAACGGTTCAGCCGGATCAAGCAGATCGATCAGATGATGCGGCACACCCTTCTGTTCAGCCTTCGATGGTTTTGCTGATCCGATATCAAGCTTCCGGTAAACCTGAACGGAATCTCCGGAAATGATTTCTCCGTTCAGCCTGAGTGCCAGTTCAATGCCAAGAGCACTCTTGCCGACTGCTGTCGGTCCGATAATAACGATCAGGGGCTTCATTGGAAACCCTCCCCCACCCTGGCTAAATCGATGATACCAAAATCCACAGGGCTGTATTTATTCTTCTCTTCAACATAAAAACCAAGCCGGGCAAATTCACTGCTGCCTTTTCGTTCTTTTAGCACAACTCTTTTCCTGGCCACGCGGCATGCTTCCCGGATTGTGCCTTTGTCCAAAGGATTCGGGTCGGACCATTTCTTCAATGGCCGGATCGAGGAAGATTCTTTAACCGTAACACGGAACATTGGGTCAAAATAGACGACATCTACAGATGCATCCGGCAGCCCTTCCAATATCCTGGTATGATCTGCCCAGACCGTTTCAATGCAGGAAGTGGCCTGGCTCAATTCCGCCCAGGCCTGGGCCTTTGCCTGAGATAGTTTCTTGGCAGGTTTAAACTGCTTAACCTGATCCAGACCATCCTGAACCAAAAAATGGATCAGCGGCGAGCTTTCCACAGCAAGTACGCTTCCATTGGAACCGACGGCGTACGCCGAGATCAGTGTATCCGACGCAAGACCCATGGTCGCATCAAGAAAAATGTCCCCGGCTTCAAGATTCACTGCCTGAAGAAAACGATCAGGTACGCCGCGCAGGATATTGATCATCCTTAATAACGCCATACTTGGATGGAAAAAGAGTCTTTCTCCATCATCTTCAAGACAGAGCTTCTGTTTAACGTAACGAAGTATCGGAAGACCATCAGCTTCTGATAAGGCATCCATCGGAACAATTTTTATCCCGGATTGCATACTGAGCTTTTCAAGCTGCAGTTTAAGTTTTTCATCTGACCGTTTATAGGCAATCACATTATCCATTTGATCCATGATCTTATCCGTTCTGCCATTATGTTATTTATTTAACTTATTCCCTCTCAAACTTATGATTGAGTTCTTTCTCGGATATCTGAATGATCGTAGGCCGGCCATGGGGACAGGAGTAAGGATTATCTGCTCTGCCCAATTTCTGTATGATTTCATCCATTTCCTGAACCATTAAGCGCTCTTTGCCTTTGACAGCCGACCTGCAGGCCAGCATCATGATCCACTCTTCCAGAAGTTTCTCCAAGGATGGAGAAAAAGATGTGTTCAGAATTTCATCGATAAAGACCTTGAACATCTTCCCCGGTGATTCCAGGCTATCTAGCAGCGGAATCCCCCGCAGAAAGTACGTCCTGTCTCCGAAGTGTTCAAAAATGAAGCCCATTCCATGCAGCTCGTCAAAATGCGCAAGCAGGATCTGCTCCTCCTGAACTGTAAGTTCTACCGTCTCCGGAATCAAAAGGAGCTGGCTTGCTGTCTCGCGTTGTCTGGCAAGCTGAAGCAGGCTTTCGTATCTGATGCGCTCATGGGCTGCATGCTGATCTATAATATACAGATTCTTATCGTCTGCAGCAAGAATATACATATGAAAAACTTGGCCGACAGCTTTCAATTCAAGGAATTTCGATACGGTTTCCTTATCCTGCTGCAAAGTTTGAGATACTTCAGCAATTTTATCAGGGAGGCTATCCGTAATATTGTCCGTGATGCGCTCAAGATTACGGTTCGGAGCAATCTCTGAATTACGACCAGAAATCATATCAGAAATACGCTCAGGAACCCGATCCGCTATACTTTCTCGTATACCCCCGGATAATCTGCCAGAAATGTATTCCGTCTGGTCTGGCTGCTGTTCAGACAGCTGTCCGTTAATGTATGGGTAATGATGTTCTTTTATCTTCTCTACGTCCCTGAAAGACTGATTTTCTGGGATGATTGGTGTATCAGAATCGTACGTCGGAGAGATTTGATCTGACCTATTCGGTTCCAGCGGCCGGTATAATATCTTAAGTTGTTCCCAGTGAGACGGACTGGATTCAGACGGAGCGGATTCCGATGTCCTTGTTTTTCCCGTAAAGGAATACTTTCGCATTGGAAAACTGTCCAGAAGGCTTTTTCGGATAACCTCCGCAATCTTTCTGCTTAAGTTTTTTTCTTCTTTAAATTTAATTTCCAGTTTGGCTGGATGAACATTGACATCATAATCTGAAGGAGGCAAGTTCAGCGAAATAACGCATACCGGATAGGTATTAGCAGGAATCAGCGTATGATAACCGTCTTTGATGGCCTGATTCATTAACTGGGAACGGATAACCCTGCCGTTAACAAAAAAGGTAAGACCGCTGCGTGACGACCTGACATGCTCCGGCATGCTGACATAACCGGAAATCTCAAGGCTTTCATCCTGGTAGGATATCGGCAGCATCTTACGGGCAGCATCATTGCCACTGACGGCTGCTATAGCCTCGATAAGACTGCCGTTTCCAGGCGTATGCAGTAAGATATTATTCGGGTGACGCAGGGAAAAAGCAACATCAGGTCTAGCCAGGGAAAGCCTGCCGACCATGTCGGAAATCCAGCCAAACTCCGTAACGGCTGAACGCAGGAACTTGTGTCTGGCCGGTGTATTATAAAACAAGTCATTGACAGTTACGACTGTACCCGGCGGGCATCCGATTTCCGTCATGGAAAGGAACGTGCCGCCCTCAACTTTTAATTCCTGTCCTGCGACATCATCCGGTGTCCGCGTCATAATACTCAATTTGGATACCGAAGCGATGCTCGGAAGCGCTTCTCCGCGAAAGCCCAGTGTCCTAAGATCATCGAGGTCTGTAATTGCCGATATTTTACTGGTAGCATGCGGAAGAACTGCCAGACGCAAATCTTCAGCCAGAATTCCGGCGCCGTCGTCTTTCACTCTGATCAGGGCCGTACCTCCGCCCTCTACACTGATATCTATTTTTCGGGCACCGGCATCCAGCGCGTTTTCGACCAGTTCTTTGACTACGGAAAGAGGCCTTTCCACAACCTCGCCGGCTGCAATTTGATTGATGCAATGCTCATCAAGGAGCTTAATTCTAGCCGCCAAATGGATTCACTTCCCTACCATCTGTCCAAAAATGGACTTGATCTCTCCGTTGATTTTGCAGTAGAACGGTTTTTTCTGATTTTTGAAAAGTTTCTGCCAGGTCGTATCCGGCCTGTTCGCAATCGGGACATGCTTCAAACGGAATTCTGACAAGCACCGCTTTTTGAAAAGCCGACGGTTTTTGCGATATCATCAGCACCGTCCCCCCGCAATGCCTGCATTTGCGGATGTATTCCCTGCGGTTCTCTTTAAATCCGTCCGTATCATAATAAATACTTTTCTCGGAATATACCCAGTCACCTGTCGGCAAAAACGGTTCTTTACGGAAAGCCCAGGAAGGCCGGACAGCCTCATTCGTTCTTTTCAGATCGGTCAGAAAAGAGCGGATCGTATCACCGCCAATTTCAGTATTCTGAGGTTTCTGCGACTCCACCACCCCGGAATAATCTTCTCCGGCCAGCGCCAGGAAAATAGCCATATTAATATAGGGCAGTGCGCCTTCAATCGCGTATCCGCCTTCCAGTACTGCAAGATCGGGCTTGATCATTTCAGTGATTTTGCCATAGCCTCTGGCCGTCACATTCATCGAAGCCAACGGATCCGTAAAATGGTTGTCCTGTCCGGCGGAATTGATGATCAGATCCGGTTTAAATGCTTCCACTGCAGGCATAATCCAGTTTTCCAGCGCATAGAGGAAACCTTCATCACCAACTCCCGGCAGAAGCGGGATATTCAGTACCGATCCCCAGGCATTCGGCCCACCTTTCTCTTCCGTAAATCCGGTTCCGGGAAATATGGTTCTGCCGTCCTGATGGATCGATATATAAAAGACATTCGGATCATGATAAAAAATATCCTGCGTCCCGTCACCGTGATGAACATCCGTATCGATGACGGCAATTTTTTTGATGCCGTATTTGGCCCGAAGGACATTAATTAAAATAGCTTCATTATTCAGGGTGCAGAATCCTCTGTTTCCCCAGACTGTCGCCCCGGAATGATGGCCAGGCGGGCGCACCAGCGCAAAGCCGTTCGTAATTTCCTTTTTCATCAGCGCGTTGCCCAGAACCAGCGAACTTCCAACAGCGATCAGATGGGCATCGAGATTATGCTGTTGGAGATCCGGAAAAATCGCCTGGGTTCGTAAGACATCAAAAAGATCCGCCACCCCGGGAGAGTATTGCCTGACCTGGGGAAGGTCCATGATCCCTTCTTCAAAGATCTGTTCCTGGGTGTAAAGCAAGCGTTCTTCCCGCTCCGGATGGAATTCCCCAAGAGACCAGTCAAAAGCCGGAAAGAAGATAATTCCTGTCTTGTTCATGACCGTATCCCCCCAATGACTCCCGGCGGAACATGCATCGCACCTTTGACAATCTGGCCGACCGTATGATAATTCTCAACCAGCGGAAAATAATCAAAGATCTCTTTCTCCAGGTCGTCTGTTTCTATTCCAAGACCGACTGCCTGTTTTTGCGCTAATTCTTTCAAGAAATCTTCTACTTCTCGATGGGGTTTTTTAGGTCCGGTCCAAATGCCCTGCTCCCCGGTTTCCTCTATCCTGTAAATAGAGAACTTCGTATCCAGGTGGAGTGTCCAGGAAAAGGTTGGTTTAGCCATCGCGGCTCCGATGGCATTCGAGACTTCGGAGAATTCAGTCAGAACCGTCCGCAGCTTCATCCGGTTCTCCAGCACTGCTTCAAGCCCCGGTGCTCCTCCTCCGCTGAGCTGGATATAGAATTTAAAATCATCATGATGATGGATGACTTCCCAGACCTTATAGGCTGGCTCGGTTTTCCATTCCTCTAGCAGCTGCTCAATGGCCCGGGCAATTTTTTCAACCATTTTCTCAACGATGATTTGTGCTGTCCGGCGCAGAGCAGATGCTGTTCTTTGGTTCTCGGGCAGGAGCATGCCAAGCGCTTCTTCAGCCCGCTGCAGATCACCGTAATCCGTCAAATTCAGGTAGCGCAGCGCATCCGTAGGTGTCGGGCTGATTCCTCCTATGCAGTAGGCAGGACCTAAGCGGTAGTCGGCCAGCATAACCTCTCCCTGCTCCAGACAGACAGCTGAATCCCCTCCAATAGAGACTGAACGTACAGCCAGCGAGCGGACATTCGTCAAGAAGGGTCCGATCTGCGCGCCGTGGGTGCTGATTAACGGAGATCCGGATAATACCAGTCCTATATCGGTCGTGGTTCCGCCGATATCGACAACGACATAGGATTCCTCCGGATTGCTCTGGGCGAGCGTTCCAAGTACACTTGCCACCGGTCCGGAGTAAATCGACTCAACCGGTCTGATCTTTGCCAGCGGCAAGACCCCGCCATCCGCCTTTAGCACCCGGATCGGCGCCCGACATCCCCTTGCCTCAACCGCCATTTTCAACTGATAAGCGAAGTTCTGAAACAATTCTGTTGCGGCCAGGTTCAGATAAGTCGTCAGACTTCTACGGTAGAAATTGGCCTGCCCGGACTGGCTTCCCAGAGCTGTTATAATTCCAGGTGCCTCTCTATGCAAATAGGCTGCCAGCTGTTCCTCAAAGACATTGTTGCGATGGGAGAATTTGCTGACAATGGCCGTAAGCGGCTTAATGGATTGTTTGTTCAATTTTTCAGCAAGCGTCTGCCACTCTGATTGATCCGCTGGCACAACGACCCTTCCGCGATAATCCAAAACACCGGTTAAAACACTGTAATCCACCGGCCAAGGCAATGAGGAAAGCTTCATGCCGGTCCCCGGAAAAAGGATCAATTTGACCTCGGGCAATCGTTTTTGTAAAATCGCGTTCGTTACAAGCGTCGTACTGACGGTAATCATTTCGATGTTTTTAGCCTCGGAAATTTGGAGATAATCCAGGGCGCTGATAAGTGTATTCAGAATGTCATCCTGATTGGTCGGAATTTTACCCTTGCGCTCGATCACGCCATTTGTGATCATGACAGCATCGGTAAACGTTCCGCCCACATCGATGCCAATAAGGCTGGCCATGTTAT
The DNA here is from genome assembly GCF_040931655.1 of Dehalobacter sp. TBBPA1. Lineage (NCBI taxonomy): Bacteria > Bacillati > Bacillota > Clostridia > Eubacteriales > Desulfitobacteriaceae > Dehalobacter > Dehalobacter sp. TBBPA1. Next base: position 1,602,749 of record NZ_CP162385.1, read on the forward strand.
CTCCTCCTTTTGTTTTGCTCAGGCTGGTTTGAACAGTCAAATCAATATGTTTAGATCTAATGATTTTTATTATATGGGGTTGGTCTGCGTAATCAGTAACGTTTTCGGCTATTGCGCCACGGAGGGCGCAACGGCCGAAAGCGGTATTGTGGCACCCAGACACGCCCCAAATGAGATTAGTTCTTTCAAAGAAAGCCACAACATAATTACTGATTTATAGAAAGCTGAAAAGCCTCATTAAGATATATCAATCATCATATGCAAAAATGCTGCTTAAATAATCTTCGTCGCCTTAACGCGGCTGACGAGATCATAGAGATAATCCATCGCCTGACGCGGTGCAAGATTATCCAGATCCAGCTCTTCAAGCTCCTTGAATATCGGATGCGTACTCTGGGTGTCAAACAGTGATGGCTGCAGCATATTGGCGTCAACAGCTTTCACTATCTTGCGCTGGGTCGGGGAATTTTCGAGCTCACCGAGAATGATAGCCGCCCTTTTTAAGAGATGAGGCGGAAGGCCGGCAATTTTCGCCACATGAAGGCCATAGCTCCGGTCAGCTTTGCCGGGAAGTATTTTATGCAGGAAAACAACGTCGTCCCCCTGTTCCCTAACAGCCACATGCAGATTAAAAACTTCAGGATAACGTTCTTCCAATTCGGTTAGCTCGTGGTAATGTGTCGCAAATAATGTTTTGGCTTTAATGTCGGGGGTTTCGACCAGGTACTCAGCAATGGCCCAGGCCAGACTGAGACCGTCAAACGTGGCTGTTCCTCTGCCGACTTCGTCCAGAATAATCAGACTGTCCGCCGTGGCATTTTTAAGAATATGAGCGACTTCGTTCATTTCGACCATAAATGTACTTTGCCCTGCTGCCAGGTTATCGGCAGCTCCTACCCGGGTAAAAATACAGTCGGCGATCGAAATGGCGGCCTTCTGAGCCGGCACGAAGCTGCCAATCTGGGCCATTAAAACGATCAGGGCTACCTGGCGCATATAGGTCGATTTCCCGGCCATATTGGGGCCGGTAATCAGTGCAAGGTGTTTATTACGGGTAAGATGCGTATCATTCGGAACAAACGTATCACAGATTCTTTCCACAACCGGATGCCGTCCCTCAACAATATGAATGATCCCATCGGAGCGTATTTCCGGTTTGACATAATTGTTTTGAATGGCGGCTCCGGCCAAGGAGACAAAAACATCGATTTCAGCCAACGACTGGGCAGCGTTAATGATCAGCAGCGAACAAGCCAGAACCTTGTCCCGAAGCACAGAAAACAGCTGATATTCGAGATCACTGAGCCTGTCCTGCGCAGTCAGGACGCGCTGCTCGTATTCTTTTAATTCCGGGGTGATGAATCGCTCGGCATTGACCAGCGTCTGTTTTCGCTGATAATCATCCGGAATCAAATGGGCATTCGCATTGGTGATTTCAATAAAGTACCCAAAGTTCTTATTAAAGCCGATCTTCAACGAACGGATTCTGGTGCGTTCTCTTTCCTGATTTTCCAGGCGGGCAATCCATTCTTTGCCGCCGGACGATATTGCCCGCAAACTGTCAATTTCTACTGAATAGCCGTTCTGAATAATATTTCCGTCCTTCGGAGAGTACGGTGCTTCAGGGTTTATGGCCGCAAGCAGTTCCTGCGCAAGGTCATCAAGTCCTGCCAGGGACGGCAGATATTTAGCTAATTTCTGAGAACCGTTGTCAGTGATGCAATCCCTGACCTTAGGCAGGCAGGATAACGTGCTGCCTAACGCCAGCAGATCCCGGGGACTTGCTTTGCCGAGGGACAGTTTGCCAAGCAGTCTTTCCAGGTCATACACTGTTGTCAAAGCTTTTTGTATATCTTGGCGTAAAAAAGTATTCCGCGTTAACTCTTCGACAGAAGCCAGTCGTTCATTAATGCTTTCAGGATCGCGTAAGGGTTGCTGCACCCAGTTTCTGAGCAGTCTGGCTCCAAAGGCTGTTTTGGTTAAATTCAGGGTGGAAAATAAGGTCCCTTTCTCATCGCTGGTTCGCAGTGATTCGACAAGTTCAAGATTCCTTCTAGTCCATTTGTCGAGAACCATTGCCGTACTGCTTTGGCTCACCGAAATACGCAGGATATGTTCCTGTCCCGAGTTGGGGATATTCTGACTGATATACTGCCAAAGTCCGGCGGCAGCTTTGCAGGCAACCGGCATTTGCTGCAAAAGCTCTGCCTGCTTCTTAAATCTTTCACTAAGTTCAGCCGTCCGCAGGAACAAATTTTTTTCGATCGCTGTCAGATAATAATCCGTAAATAGTTTGGACAGCATCGCAACGTCCTTGGACAGGATAAGTTCGGAAGGTGCAATACGGTTTAATTCTGCCTGCAGGATCTGAATGGAAGGCGTCTCCATGATCCGGAAATCACCCGTTGTGATGTCGAGATAAGCGAGCGCCCACGTTTTCTCCTTATAGACACACGCCAGAAAGTTGTTCTTTGTTTCCGAGCTGATACTGTCCAGCGTACCCGGCGTCACAATCCGGACAATGTCTCTTTTTACAATTCCTTTACTGGCTTGTGGATCTTCCATTTGTTCACAAATGGCAACTTTAAATCCGGCAGCGACCAATTTCAGAAGATAACCGTCCACGGCATGATGCGGAACTCCGCACATGGGTATTTTCTGGCCCTTGCCTGCGTCCCGCGCCGTTAGTACAATTTCCAGAACCGGAGCAGCGGTCTCGGCATCCTGGCCAAACATTTCATAAAAATCGCCAAGCCTGAAAAACAGGATCGTATCCGGTACCCTGTTCTTTATCTCTTGATATTGCTACAGCATGGGTGTATTCATGGTTCACTTAGCTCCCCAAAAAGCGTCCAGGAATTTGCAGATCTGATTGTAACCGAAACAAGTGAACCAACCAAGTCCTCCCTGCTTTCGAATACAACAATCTCATTTCCTCTGGTACGGCCTGTTAAATATTTAGGATCCGACTTACTGGGTCCTTCCACCAGAATTTCATAGCGGTTGCCGATCATTTTCTGGCGCCAGCTCAGACTCTGAGAATTTTGAAGCGCCATCAGTCTCTGCAGCCGGTTTTTCTTGATATCGAGCGGAACCTGATCCTGAAGCAACGCCCCCGCTGTCCCGGACCGTTTGGAAAACATGAAGGTAAAAGCCTGATTGAAAGGCACTGTATTGACAAGATCAAGCGTCAGTTCAAAATCTTCTTCCGTTTCTCCGGGAAACCCAACAATAATATCGGTTGTCAATCGGGCCTCGGGTACAATTTCCAGAATACGCGCAATTCTTTCCAGGTAATATTCCCTGGTGTACCCTCTGTTCATTGTCGTCAGCACTTGATTGCTTCCGGCCTGGAATGGCAGATGGAAGTGTTCACAGATATGCTCGCCGCGGGCTACTGTCTCGATCAGCTTATCACTGAAATCTTTCGGATGAGAGGTCATAAACCGGATCCGGTAAAGCCCTTTAATTTTATCGATTTCAGTCAGCAAATCGGAAAAATCATAGGCAAAACCGTCTTTTTTTCCGTAGGAATTGACATTCTGGCCAAGCAAGGTCACATCACGGCAGCCATTTTCAACAAGTGTCCTGATTTCGTCCAGAATGACGTCCATCGGCCGGCTGCGTTCCCTTCCCCTGACATAAGGAACAATGCAATAGGCACAATAATTGTCACAGCCATACATGATGTTGACATTGGTCTGAAGCTTTCCTTTTTCAGCCAAAGGAACAACCTCAGTGGTTTCACAGGCCGCCTCGGAAACAAGCGAGGCTTTTCCGCCCTGATCCGCTGTTCTCAGCAAATCTTTAAATTGATGATGATCAAAGGTTCCTGTCCAGATATCGACATGAGGGGCTTTTTTTTGGAGTTTTTCCAGCAGGCCGGGCTGTTGGATCATGCATCCGGCAACCGCAATCTTGAGCTGCGTTTTTTTTTCTTTCAGTTTTTTCAATTGACCGATTTTGCCAATAATTTTATTTTCGGCGCTTTCTCTGACACAGCAGGTATTAATGATAATCAAATCGGCCTGTTCAGGGTTCTCGGTACGCGCATACCCGTTTTTTTCCGAAATGGCCGTCAAGGTCTCGGCATCCCGCTCGGACATTTGACAGCCATACGAAATCGTACACACTTTCTTATTGATTTTGTTCGACATGTATTCAATCAATCCTCTATTACATCTTCGGAACGGACTGGTAGTAAAGCGCCAGCGTTCCCGGTCCGACATGGCTGCCTACAACACAGCCAATATCACTAATAATTACGTCTTTGACCGGCAGTGTATTTTTAATTTCTTCAGCCAGGGCTTTAGCTTCTTCCAGACATGCTGAATGAGAAATCCCGATCACTTGCTTTTCTGCTTCAACGATCTCATTTTTCATGATTTCAATAAGCTTGCGGATCGCAGCTTTTCTGGATCTCACTTTGTTAAATACGTCAATTTTTCCTTCCGTATTCATGTGCAGGATCGGTTTGACATCCAAAAGTCCGGCGACGAATCCGGCTGTTTTGCTTAATCTTCCGCCTTTGACAAGGTACTCCAGCGTATCAATGGTAAAAATGTACCGCATTTTATTTTTAATCTCCATGATTTGCGGTTCAATCTCCTGCCAGGTATCGGTATGCTTCAGTATTTCTGACGCAAGTATGGCCTGTAGTCCAAATCCCAAAGATGCACCAAGGCTGTCGATGATATGTATTTTCTCCGAAGCGCTGCACATTTCCCGCACCATCACTGCCGTTTGACAAGTTGAACTTAAGCCGGAAGACAGGTGTATGGCAATGACTTCTTTACCTTCAGCCAATACTTTTTCGTAGGCGTCCTTTAAGAGATTCAAATTAGGCTGCGAAGTCTTCGGGAGTTCTTTATAGTCTTTGAAGTTAGCGTAAAACTTGTCCGGAAAAATATCGATCCCTTCTGCATAGGTAACCCCATCAATATTTACCGGCATCGGGACAACAACAATCCCAAGTTTTTCGGCTAGATCTCTTGGCATATCTGAAGCGCTGTCTACTACGATCTGAAATGGCATGCTATCACTCCATCCAAAAAAAGATATTATAAATAATCCTACCAATTACATCCTATTTGTCAAGTTTTTTAGAAAACTTAGGTTGCACTTCGATCTATCGGAAAATGTACAGCTTTTCGATAACCTAGACAGTTAAAAAAAATAGCGCTTGTCCAAGCGCTATTTTATTCCTGTTTTAGAGATAGTTCAAAGGATTTACAGTACTGCCGTTAATGATTACTTCAAAATGCAAATGTGATCCTGTTGAATTGCCGGTTGAGCCTACATTGCCGATGTTTTGGCCTTTCGATACAGTTTGTCCGACACTGACAAACAGTTTGGATGAGTGACCATACCGGGTAGATACGCCATTACCATGATCGATCATGATGCAGTATCCATATCCGCCATCCCATCCTGCTTCTACAACGGTGCCGGAAGCTGCCGCATAATAGGGCTGGCCGGTAACTCCATCAATGTCGATTCCAGTATGGAAGCTTCCATGACGAGAACCATAGTAGGAGGTAATACTTCCGCTGATGGGCCAGCTTAAACCGGAGATACTGCCGGATCCGCGGGATGTCCCAACATAGACAATTGAGCGGCCAGGTCCTTTAGCAACAATCTGATTTACAGGTTTATTGACGACTTCTTCCTTGACAACCTGCTTTTCGATCATTTTACCATTTTCCTCAACATACGAATATGTAACGGCCTTTTCACCATCTTTACCCGCCTGCTTGATGATACTTTTGCCGTAGCCGAGACTGCTGTCCGTCTTGGAAACCACATCAAACGGAACAACCTCACTGACCACTTTTGTACCTTCACTTCGTACTGTAAGGTAAGGCTTTGTTTGAACAAGCTTGATTTTCTGTCCTGGCTGAATGACTGAGTCTTCAGTAAATCCCGGGTTAGCAGCAATTACTTCGTCTGTCAGCATATTGTTCTTACGGGCAATCAGCCATAAAGAATCATCTTCTTGAATGGTATACGTGGTTTCTGCCACATCGCCTTTAACCAAGATTTCCAAAGCGGCATCAACTGTCTTGACTTCACTCGGGTGAACCTTTGATGCAATTTTGGAGACCGGTTCGACAATTTTAACTGAAGAAACAGTATTATTTTTCGAAGGCTTCGTCTGATAATCCTCATACTTTTTCAACAAAGTATTGATGTCTTGTTCGTTGGCTAAAACAACCACGACTTTGCCATTCACCTGTAGCCCATAGCCATTGACGTACGGCTTGATGGCATTTGCCAAAACATCTTTAGACACCGGCCCGGTATAATCTTCATTCTTTAATCTTAGACTTTTATATTCTATGGTATCGCTGGTCTGAGCAACGGTTCCGGCTGCGTTCCCCTGCTGGGTAAGAATCTCTTGAACCAGTCGTTTAGCCTCAGACTTACTTGCTGCATAACCAATGTTTTTACCGTTTACAACAATACCTACTGCCGGAGTTGTCGAGCTAAAATAAAAACAACCACTGAAAATCACTGCCAAAGCCAGCACGGTGATCCCGATCGTCTTTGGAGATTTCCAGGAAATATTTTTAATCTTTGCTGCCGTCTTCGAAAAAATTTCTTTATATTCGATTTTATTTGCTAAGTTCACGATGCCAAATTTTATTTTTTTCGCTTGCTTAGCCAAAGCCTCTGCAGTATTCACTTTTTTAAATTTTTGTATGATTTTGTCCAGATAATTTTTGTTTATCTTTCTACTAATCATTCTCGCCTCCCTTAGCTTGTCATTCGTACACTGCTATATCATACCATTAATTAAGCCTTAAGAAAATACAGGAATTTTCCAATTCATTGGCTCACACGTTTATTCCTTGAGAAATTCCTTATATTCTAGGCAAAATTTCTTTTAATTTTATTGATAAAGGACAAAATTCCCGTGGACCTTTCATGGGTGACTCTTTTCCCAAGAAGCGTTTTGGCGATGCTGAGGACCTGAACTGCATATTCAGAATTAGGCTGGGATAAAAATAAAGGGTTTTGACTCTTTAAGGATTTTGTGACTTTTTTGTCATCGTAAATCCAGCCAAGCAGTTCCGGCTGCAGCTTGAGATACTTGGACGAAGCTTTCTTAAATGTTTCACAGCACTTTATCGCTTCGGCTTCATCTTCACAGCGATTGATCACCAGGTAAGGACGGATATTCGAATTGCGGTACGCCAGCGCTTTGGTCAGTCCGTATGTATCCATCATCGCGTGCGGTTCTGTGGTGGTAATCAGCAGCAGGTCATCCGCAGCCTCCAAAAATTTAAGTACGACTTCCGAAATACCTGCTCCGGTATCGATCAGAAAGATATCGCATTCACCTTCCAGATCCGCAAATCCGGATATGATACGGTTAAACTGAAGAGGACTGAGATTTGTTAATGATGAAATGCCGCTTGAACCCGGCAGAAGCTTAATTCCTCCCGGGCCGGGAGTCAGAATGTCCTTTAAGGTGCACTCGCCTTTCAGGACATGGGTAAGGTTCAGCGGATTATTCAATTTCAACAATAATTCGACATTGGCCATCCCAATATCGGCATCAAGGATAATGACTCTTTTACCAAGCTGGCTTAAAGCCATACTCAAATTGATAGTGAGTGAAGTTTTACCAACTCCCCCCTTACCGCTGCCGATCGCAATGACTCTGGATTTTTTTTGCTGTCTCTGGACAGTTGGAATCGTAACGCACCAGCTCTGCTGAGCCGGCTGCCGGGAAATCACTTCGGATGTAAGGACGATTTTCGAATCGGAAACCAGCCAGCGTATCACGGTACCAATCGGGATCAGCAGCAGATAACCTTTATGTAAAGTGATTGCCAATTCCAAGCGGTCAGGGAATACATTCTTTATTTCTGCAGTATAGATGTCGTGAAACAATTCGGAGTTAGTCGTAAAATTAAGTTTTTGTCCTGCAAAGAATTGTGGCTGATTCATTAATTTCCTCCTGAATTCTGAACTGCTATATAATTTTCTACAACGAAGGACAAGTTCCCTTCTGCGCAGATAAAAAAAATGATTGCGAGAGATGGGCAATCATTACATATTACCATTTTTACCTCTTTCTGATATGATAGTTACAAAGTAGCATTAACTGGATCATACAGGAGGATTATTAATGAGTACGTATGGTTTAATCGGAATGGTTTTCATTTCTTTGGCTTTACTGATTTACAGCATCGGCGTCTGGAGCGAGCATTTTCAACGCAGACTGAAATGGTGGCATGTCATAACCTTTTATTGCGGCCTGATCTGCGATACCATTGGAACTGGGGCAATGGGACTTATGGTAGGAGGCCTGCTTCAATTCACTTTTCATGGTCTCACCGGTCTCGCGGCGATTATCATTATGTTTTTTCATGCCATTTGGGCAACAGTCGTCTTGATGAAAAACAATGAGCAAATGATTGGTAAATTTCATAAATTCAGTATTCTTGTGTGGGTTATCTGGTTGATCCCGATGATTACCGGTGCAATATTCGGTGCTAGCGTATAAGAAAAGTAATGCTCAGGGAGAAGTAAGCGTGACTTTTACACCATATTGTTCAATTCTTTTTATTTGTTCCGGAGAAGCTCCAGCATCTGTGATAAATTGATTCACTTTTTCCCATTTAGCAAATGTATGGTAGAGAATATGACCAAGTTTCGCACTGTGAGCGACAAGAATAACTTCCCTGGCCGAAGTAATCATGGCCTGTTTGACTTCGGATTCAATCATGCTCGATGTCGAAAGACCTTTTTCCGTGCTGATGCCTGTCGCCGACAGAAACAGTTTATCCGCATAGAAACCATCCAGGTTTTCCCTGGTCATCGGCCCCAGCAGCGAATACGTCGTGCTTTGCACTTCCCCGCCTGTTAAGACGGTTGTGATATCTTCACGCATACTGAGAATTTCGGCAACGGCAAGGGAATTCGTTACAACCGTGCATTTTATGTCAAGGGCGAGCGCAATCGCCAGTGTCGTCGTTCCGGAATCTAGAATTACGGATTCTCCTTCATTAATCAGACCAGCAGCTGCTCGGCCAATGCTAAGTTTTTCACTTTGGGCTTCGCCGATCCGCGTAGTAAAGACGGTATTCTTAATTTGAGGGTTTTGAGGATAAACGGCTTTGCCGTGTTCCCGCTGAATCAAGCCCATCAAAGCAAGCTGTTTAAGATCACGGCGTATGGTCATTTCGGAAACATTAAACTCAGCAGCCAGTTCCGCTACCGTCAAATGCCCGTGTTTTTGGAGCAAATATCTGATTTTTTCCTGTCTGCCCGCTGTCAACTGCCCACCTCCAGCTTTACATATGCATTTCATGCTATTGCCATATTGAAGTTTATTTAAGTATGACAAAGTATTAGATCTGCCAGTTCTTTGTTTATAGTATTGCAACGGAACCCTCATAAACAACGCCGGACAAGGCGTCTACAGTAATTAAAACACCTTCCTGAATCTTCTGTACAGCATCATCCGCTCCGACGATTGCCGGAATCCCATATTCCAAAGCAACGATGGCTGCATGCGAGGTCAGTCCTCCGCGTTCAACCACAACTGCACCGGCTTTCGCCATAACCGGCAGCTGCTCGGCATCGGTAAAAGGTGCTATAAAAATATCCCCTTGGCTGAATTTCTCCGGATCGCTAGCTTTGCTTGCTTTCCCCGAATAAGCTCTTCGTCCGATCCCTGTACCTCTTGCCAGCACATTCCCGACCACCTGGACTTTGATCAGATTGGTCGTGCCAACTTTACCAACCGGGACACCCGCAGTCAGCACAACAACATCGCCGGTTTGAATCAATTTCTGATCCAAAGATCTTGTCACGGCAACGGAAAGCAGTTGGTCCGTTCCTGTACTTTCCGGGACAATGATGGTATGAACACCCCAGCTGAGGGTCAGGCTTCTCGCTACTTCGGGATAAGGCGTTGTTGCGATGATCAACGACTTCGGCCGGTAACGGGAAATCATTCTGGCTGTTTTGCCGGACTGGGTCGGCGTAATGATTGCGGCCGCGTTCAGATCCGCTGCTATAGTATAACTGGCATGACCGATCGCGTCGGCAATATTGCGTCCTTTTTCCAACGGGGCACTGGTCTTAAAAAATATCCCTTCAGCCTTGTGCGCTATTTTATCCATTGTCTGTACCGCTTCGATCGGAAATTCACCGGCTGCAGTCTCACCGGAGAGCATGATCGCGTCCGTGCCGTCTAAAATTGCATTGGCAACATCACTTGCTTCTGCTCTGGTCGGACGCGGCTGGTGCGTCATCGATTCCAGCATCTGCGTCGCTACAATGACTGTTTTGCCCAACGCATTGCATTTGCAAATAATCTCTTTTTGAAAAATTGGGACTTCTTCCACCGGGATCTCCACGCCGAGGTCTCCCCGGGCTACCATAATACCGTCGGCAACTTCCAAAATACTGTCGATATTACGTATGCCTTCATGACTTTCAATCTTGGCGATAATCTTTACCGCAGCGTTCGCTTCCTCGACAACTTTCCGCACTTCCAGAATATCCGAAGCCTTGCGGGTAAAGGAAGCCGCGATAAAATCAATCCCGTTTCGCAGCCCAAACTGAATATCTTCAATATCTTTCAGCGTGAGAGCCGGTAACTGAATGCTGGCGCCGGGAACATTGACCCCTTTTTGGGATTTTAGCAGGCCCCCGTTCCTGACGATCGTCGTGATTTGTCCATTCTCAGCTGAGGTGACTTCCAGATCAAGCAGCCCGTCACTCAGCAGAATATGATTTCCGGGCACAACCTCGCTCCAGAGATCCGGATAGGTCACAAAGACCCGCTCAGCTGAACCGAGGCTTTCATCCTGATCAAGCATAAAGTTGCTTCCGTTTTCCAGATGGACCCCTTGTTCAGGAACCAAGCCTGTACGAATCTCCGGACCTTTGGTATCCAGCAGGATCCCCAGATTAACACCGGTTTGTTCTGCAGCAACCCTGAGGTTCACAATTGTTCTTCCATGCGCCTCATGACTGCCGTGAGAAAAGTTAAGTCTGGCCACATTCATGCCGGACTGAATCAGCTGTCTGATCTTATCCGGATGCTCACTGGCAGGACCGATCGTACAAATGATCTTGGTTCTTCGCATCATATCGCCCTCTCTTACTGAATTCGGCTAACACTGCGATTCTAAATTAACATTTACTTAAGATTCTTCTACTAACCCCAGACTAGGTCTCCGTAATGGATAGCCAGCGCCAAGCGGAGCATGGATTGCGCAGCGCGGCTTTTTGTGCCATGGAAGGCACAATAGCCGAAAGCGGCTATCCATTATGGAGACTAACCCATATTAATTAAAACCCGCGGGCAGCCATCATCTTGATCACATCGATCACCCTGTTCGAATAGCCGGATTCATTGTCATACCAGGCCAGGACTTTGACCATCTTATCACCGATAACCATTGTGGACAGTCCGTCAACGATTGAACTGGCGTTATTGCCGTTATAATCGCTCGAAACAAGGGGCAGTTCGTTATAGGAAAGGATTCCTTTTAGCTCACCTTCTGCAGCCTGTTTAAGCTTGGCATTGACTTCTTCCTTCGTCGTCGCTTTGCTGACATTCACAACAAAATCGACCAAAGACACATTCGGTGTCGGGACTCTTACTGCCAGACCATTCAGCTTTCCTTTGAGCTCTGGCAAAACAAGGGCCACGGCTTTTGCCGCTCCTGTGGTTGTCGGGATCATTGATTGGAATGCAGCTCTGGCTCTGCGCCAGTCAGAATGCTCAAAGTCTAGAATTCTCTGGTCATTGGTTACGGAGTGCGTTGTCGTCATCATTCCCTGCTCGATGCCAAATTCTTTCATAATCACTTTCGCAACAGGAGCCAGGCAGTTGGTGGTACAAGAAGCGTTGGAAATGATATGATGTTTGGCTGGATCATATTTGTCGTCATTGACACCCATCACAATCGTGAGATCTTCATCTTTACCGGGTGCCGAAATAACAACCTTTTTAGCCCCTGCTTTCAGGTGTTTACCTGCGCCTTCCCTGTCCACAAATCTTCCGGTCGATTCAATCACGACATCGACGCCCAGTTCTTTCCAGGGCAGCTCTTCCGGGTTTTTTTCGGCCAAAAGTTTGATGGTGCTTCCTTTGACCTTCATCACACCATCTTCGACGATAACATCGTAAGGCAGTGTACCGTGGGTAGAATCGTATTTCAGCAAATGCGCCAGCATATCTGCTTTGCCAAGATCATTCACTGCAACGACTTCCAAATCCCCTGAAGATTCAAGAAAAGCTCTCATACAAAGCCTTCCAATTCTGCCAAAACCATTGATTGCTACTTTAACGGACATAAATATCATCCTCCAAATGTTTATTTAAACATATATATTCCGTGTAAATGAACATATTCCTGCTTTAAAATGTTAATTCGCACATTTTTGTTTTGGTTTTTGTTTTGGTATTTGCATATGAACATAGCGTCCCCAGAAAAGAACAAATCTTTCAGGAAATTTAAAGGATTACTGCATGAAAAAACCAGGATAACCTAATGAGATACTATCCTGGTTTATCATTTTCTCTCTAATTGTGATTAGTGATCATCAACGTTTTTAAACAATCCTTCCTTGCTATCGCCGATCTTGGAATAATGATTTCAAACAGTGCGCAGTATTTATCTGCGAAGGCGACAACAAACGATTCCGTATAGCGCGGCAGTTTCACAGTTAAGGGCCACATATGCTTGACAATAATGTCCTTTTCTACATCATTCAAAATAAAATACTTTCCGGCATTTTCCAGAGCAGCTGACGGATGGGTAAATCCGTGCAACCCCTTTTCCGGTTTCGTCGTATGCCAGTCATACAGAAAAAAGTCGTGCAGGAGTCCGCCCCGCGCGGCAGACCGGAAGTCGAGCCCCAGTCTACGGCAAAGAATAAAACTGGTGTAGGACACGGAAAAGCTGTGTTCCAGACAGGTAATATGCTTATGATGAATATACTTCTCCATGACATACAGTTTTTCGTTAATGATCAATTCCTGAATACAGTCCCGGTATTCTTCAAAATCACAAGAATCTGTTTTTAAGTTCAATCTTAATTTTGTTAAGCCTTTCATTCAGGATGCTCCTTACATCACGGTTAATGATACCCGCATTCAAAACCATCAGGCGTGGAAAAGCCAGAAAAAACCGTTTGTATTTCAATACATTTTCTCGATATTTGATTACGGGAATGTTGGCATAATTCAAAATGACTTCCATGAGATTCAGCGCATCACCGACAGATTTCACCGCATCTGCAAAGAAGTAGACAACAAACGCAATGACCAGATACGCCTTAACTTCCGCCGGTATCAAGAATACCCTTGACGAAATGACCGGATGAACGTACTGGAGCAGCACAAAGGCCAGCAAGCCCCAGAGTACAGAATATTCGAGACAGATATACCCTCTTAGGTTGGCGGTTTTGTTGCTGTAGTCCCACCACTTGCAGTGGAATATTTTTTCCAGAAGGAACCCTGTCAGATATTCCAATCCGGTAACAAGCATGGTAGCCATCAAAATACTGATCAGCACTGCAGCTGGTGAGCTTCCAAAGACGGAACTCGTCCATTCGGAAGAAAGAAGCACTAAAACAGCGCTGAAACCATAAAGCGGACAAAAGAATCCGGCTAAAAAGCCCCTGTTGATAAATTTTCCATGGACGATGCAGGCAAACCCCGATTCCAGCATCCAGCCTAAAAAAGAATAGATTGTAAAGAATAACAGAATATCCATTCCGCTGCTTCCCATGATTCCCCCTCCTTCCTCCATTTAAGACTAAGATAATTATCGCAATAATTTTACAAATTCTTTTATTTTTTAGGTCTGGTTATATTCCCGCCTGATTAATCAGCGAAGCCAGATACCCGGCTCCAAACCCGTTGTCAATATTAACAACGCCGATTCCTTCCGAGCAGCTGTTCAGCATGGTAAGCAAAGGGGCGAGTCCGCCAAAATTCGCGCCATAACCGACACTTGTTGGGACCGCGATGACCGGACTGGTGGCCAGTCCACCGACAACACTTGGCAGCACGCCGTCCATCCCGGCGACAACAATCAGCACCTTGGCCTGCTGCAGCCGCTCCGACTGGGACAATAGTCGGTGAAGACCTGCTACGCCTGTATCATACATGCGTTCGACCTTATTTCCCATAGCTTCCGCGGTTACAGCTGCCTCTTCGGCAACTGGCAGATCTGAAGTACCTGCACTCACAACGAGGATATTGCCAACAGACCTTTGAACCCCTTTTCTGATCACAATCGTGCGGGAGGTTTCATTGAACTCAGTCGACGGGATCTCCCGGCAGACGGCCTCATAGACTTCCCTGCCGGCCCTTGTTGCGAGTACGTTCTGATCGGAAACCTCATGCAGTTTTTTGGCAATCTGAACAATTTGGTCTGTCGTTTTGCCCGGACAAAAGATTGCTTCCGGAAACCCCTTACGATACTGACGGTGAGTATCCAAACGCGCATAGCCCATGTCACAGCTGTACATCTGCTCAAGCTGCTGCAAGCCTTCATCGATTGAAATCTGACTGTCCTGAATCTGATTCAGGATTTGTTTGATTTTATCTTTCATGTTATTCCTACTCTCTCTTATTCAAGTAAGGCAAGCAACAGCGATATACCGGATCTAATATCGTTTTTAGACGCAATTTCCCCTGGCGTATGCAGATGCCGGACTGGAACAGCCAGGCCCCCGGTAGGGATCCCGCCTTTGGTCAGGTGAACTGGTCCGGAATCGGTACCTCCTTTTGTAATGATTTCCCATTGATAGGGTATCTCGTGCTGTTCGGCGATTTCAGCCATCCAGTTTTTAATTTGGGGAGATACGACGATCGATCTGTCCATCACTTTAATCGCAATACCTTTATTCAGAGAAGTCCGCGGCACCTCGTATTCCCTGGGCATATCAAAACTGAACGTCGTATCGATATTCAAAGCGAGATCCGGTTCCAGCGCGTAGGCGGCTGTTTTTGCTCCGCGCGCGCCTACTTCTTCCTGGGCAGTAAACACAAAGTACAAATCATCCTGGCTGCTGACTCTTTTCAATACTTCCAAGGCGATAAAACAGCCTGCCCGGTTATCCAGCGCTTTGGAGATCATACAGTCTTTGGTCTCATGATAAGCTCCGGAGAATACGGCCATATCGCCTTCCCGAACCATCGTTCTGGCCTCTTGCTCACTGGTTGCTCCAAGATCGAGGAACAGCCGTTCCGGTGAATTTTCATCCGGCTTCTTTTTCTCTTCGCGGCTGACGACACCTACTGCTCCGTTGGCAAAAACAAAGCGCTGCGCGAGCAGAACATGATCTCGTAAACCGCCAACCGGTGCAAAATACAGATAGCCCTGCTTATTGATATGGGTAACCATGATGCCGACTTCATCCATATGGCAGGCAATCATCATTTTCTTTCCCTGGCCTTTTTTTCTGACAATCAGATTACCCAGCGTATCCGTATAAGCGGTATCAGCATCATTTTTTGTCTGGTCTAAAATCAGCGCCGCAACGTTATGTTCTTGGCCTGAAGGACCAAAAGTCTGGGTGAGCTGCTGAAGTAAGGTGAAATCTAAAGAGTCTAAAGGTTTTGTATCTGTCATAAAGAGCCTCCTACTTCTTATCAGGGATTCCATTAGATGTATTTTCTCGGGTAAGTTCGAGGACCGCAATACCGCTTTTCGGCTCTTGTGGCATCCTTGGCGCAAAGAGCCGCGCTCCGCATCCAGCTTCGCTTTTCGCCGAACTATGGCCCTCAGACTATGTTAAGAAATATTTAGATTTAAGAAATCGTGGATGTCATTTAAAATGCATTGAAGAAGCTGTATACAGTGCTGATAGTCTTTTAGGGAAATAATGGAGCTCATCGTATGGATATTTCGGCACGGTACACTGAGTGTAATCGTGGGTATCCCGCTACCGGCCTGATGGATGTTTCCCGCATCATTAGCCGCGGCAGCCCCTTGTCTGAACTGGAGCGGAATATTATTCTTTGCAGCTACAGCCATCACTTTTTGGACGAGTCCAGGTTTATAGATTGTTGCGGAATCCATCAGCGAACAGGCCGGACCGTTTCCCAGCGTGACAATCCAGTTTTCCCGTTCGGATTCAGTAAAATCAGCAGCGCGTGTCGCCTCAACAACCAGGGCCAGATCTACCTGAAGATAATTGCTTACCACTTTCGATCCGCGCAGGCCAACCTCCTCCTGTACTGTGAATACAGCTGTCAGATCACAGGGATAATCCTGTTCTAAGAGCTCTATGACCGCCGCGCAGCCTACCCTGTCATCAAGGGCTTTGCCTTTGTACAGTCCTGAACCAATCTCTTCAAACACTGTTGGGAAGGTGACGTAATCGCCCAGTTTCACAACATTTTCTGCTTCTGCCTTGGAAGATGCCCCGATATCGATGTACAGATCCTCAATATCCGGGATTTTTTTTCTTTCCTCCGTTTTCTGCAAATGAACGGCTTTCAAACCGATGACGCCTTGCAGACCGCTGTCGAATACGACGGTCTTGGCAATCAAAATCCCTGGTTCAATACCGCCGACGGTCTGAAATTTCAGATAGCCATCCGCGGTAATTTCCGTAATCATCAGGCCGATTTCATCCATATGGGCGCAGACCAGGACTTTTGGCAGATTTTCGCTGAACTCTTTGCCGACCCCTTTTCTCTCTATCAGTAGATTTCCGATCTGATCCGTCCTGCAGGAATTCAAATTGTCTTGGAGTCGGTCTTTAAGATGCGCCAGAATAAAGTCCCTGACCGGTTTCTCATTTCCTGATACGCCGTTAAGTTCAGATAATTCTTTTAACAGCATGTTAGAGTTCCCCCAATTCTTCCGGCAACGACGCAATGAAATACGCCAGCAGCTTGCCGCACTCAACAATATCTTGCAGCGAGGCCGTCTCGACGGATGTATGCATATACCGGAGAGGTATGGACACCAATCCGGTCGGTATGCCGTAACCGGCTAGCTGAATTACTCTGGCATCGGTTCCTGTCGCCCCTGGAACCGCCTGCTGCTGACAGGCAATCCTGTTCTGCCGGGCACTGTCGGAGATCCTGGCGTGAACCCAGGGATGGATATTCGGGCCTAGACTGATCACCGGTCCTTTTGCCAGTTCAGCGGAAACCTGACTTTTGGTATCCAGCGTCTGGGCATGCGTCACATCAACGGCAACTGCCAGTGACGGCAGAAGCCGCTCCGAGCTGGTAAGCCCTCCTCTTAAGCCAACCTCTTCCTGAACTGTAGCGACCGCTATCACATCATGCTGATGTTTCATACCCATCAGTTCGTTCAGGCATACCGCCAGTACTGCGACTCCAGCTCTGTCGTCAAGCGCTTTGCCGGATATTCTGTCGTTAAGCAGCTGCAGCGGGCCCCTTTTGATGCTGGCGATATCTCCCGGTTTAACCATTTGAGCTGCCCCTGCATCATTAAAACCGATATCGATCACCAGGTCCTCTATATCGAGGGTCTGCCGCTTCTTGCTGTCCTTGTGGGAAGATCCCAGGCAAACTACGCCACGCAGATCTTCCTTTCCGTGTACCAGGATTTCCTGATAAAGCAAGGTTCTCTGGTCAATTCCGCCGAGCGTGGCAAAGTGTAAAAATCCTCTTTCATCAATATGGGTGATCATCAACCCGATCTCATCGATATGGGCAGCGAGCATTACGGAATGTTTCCCGCTGTGCTCTCCTTTCTTAACCGCATAGAAATTGCCGATAAAATCAGAGAAAGTCTCTGTCGATAGTGGCGCAAAAATATCCTGAAGTGTTGTTTTTAAACCCTGTTCATATCCGGAAACACCTGTCATTTCCGTCAACGAACAGGTAAGTTCCCGCGCGAGCTCGAAGGAATTCCTTAGCACGTGCATCTTCCTTTCCTTAGTACCTGTTATCCCTCAATCGAAGCTACTCACCTGTGCCAAACAGAACTTCGATCGTATCTCCCTTATTGACAACTTTGCCGGCCTCCGGTGACTGCTTATAGGCGAGGCCGCTGCCGCCAAATTCATAGCGCAAATCCAGTTTTCCTAGTAATTCGCCGGCTTGTCTGATGGTCAGTCCTTTCAGATCAGGTACAAGCACTTCGCCTTCCCCGGCCTGTCTGGCAGGAGGACTGTTCTTGTCTGCTTCCGTATTACCATTTTTCGCGGCCGCTTGCTCCGCCAGAACGTCAGGGTCAACCTTGGTAAGATCACTCGGGGTCTCAGCGGAAACCGGCACGCCATAATATTGTAAAGTGCCCTCGATAATATTTTTAACGCGTGGTCCACCGAGTGTTCCCCCCTGGATGACCGGTGCATGCGGTGTATCAATAACGACCAGTACTGCGATCTTTGGATCGTTGGCCGGAGCATAGCCGACAAAAGAGACGATATAATCGGTATCCGAGTACTTCCCGGTTTCAGGATCAATTTTCTGGGCTGTTCCCGTTTTGCCGGCAACTTTGATACCGGGAATTTTAGCCCGGCTTCCGGTACCGCTGTCTACGACACTCACGAGGATATCGCTCATGGTCTTGCTGGTTGTCTTGGAAATAACCTGACGTACAATCTTCGGCTGGGTTTTACTGACGATCTCCCCGTCCTTATTCTTAATGTTTTCTACAATATACGGCTGCATGAGCTGGCCTCCGTTGGCCACCGCACAGATCGCCGTTAAGAGCTGGATCGGGGTGACAAGGTTGGCCTGACCGAACGACATGGTCGCCAGTTCAAGGCTTTTGACCCTGCTCTTGTCAATCAATAGGCCCCTTTCTTCACCGGAAATATCAATATCTGTCAGACTTCCGAAGCCAAAAGACTTTAAGTATGTATAGAATAGGTCTCTGCCTAGTTTTTGTCCGACCTGGGCAAGTACAACGTTGGAAGACAGCTTCATGCCATCGACGAAAGTAATGTTGCCATGCGCCTTTTTGTCGGAATCCCAGTTTGTGATCCTGCGGCCCCCGACAACCCAATAGCCCGGATCTTTGAAGAGTTGGGTCGTATTAATGGCATTTTCTTCGAGTGCTGCCGATCCGGTGATGATTTTAAACGTGGACCCGGGTTCATAAATCATGCTGATGGCCAGGTTTTTCCTTTGATCCGGTTTGGTGGAGGCATAGTTGCTCGGATCATAGGACGGTCTGGAGCCCATACCGAGTATTTTGCCGGTCTTTGGATCCATGGCCAGGATAACCGCTCTCTGTGGCTTGGTTTCTGCGACAATATCATCCAGTTCGTGTTCAATGAGATGCTGAATGGTGGAATCGAGGGTCAGGGTTAAATTGTCCCCTGACTGTACATTATCCTGAATCTCATTGTTTTGATCCGTTTCTACCGGATTCTCTAAATTTGCTTCCCCTTTAAGCTCGGCGTTGTAGGAATACTCCAGACCTTCAACCCCGTCTCCCGCCATATTGACGATGCCAAGTATAGCCGCTCCCATCTCCCCTGCCGGATAGCTTCTTTTATAATTATCACTGAAGCCGATTCCTTGAATATCAAGTTCTTTAATTTTTTCCGCCGTACTGATATCTACCTGCCGTTTCAGGCTGACCCATGCCAAGTCTTTTCGCAGTAGGGTAAGAATATCATTTTTATCTTCCCCCAAAATGGCCGCAATATTTTCAGCGATTTTCTCTTTTTTTTGTAATATTTGTTCGCTTGTCAGCGTTTTATCCTTGGCAATGGATTTATCCAGCATTCTCGGATCGGCATAGACATCCTTCACCGGCACACTTTTCGCCAGCACATTGCCCTGTGCATCCATAATGGTTCCCCGCTCATAAAGCATGGTCTGTCTTATCGCCTGGAAATCCGCACCTCTGGCCTTTAACTCTGCGGAATTGATAACCTGGAGGTAAAACAGTCTTCCTAATATTAAAACGCTCAAACCGATGAGCAGGCCATAGATAACCCACTCCCGGTAAAAATACTGCTTCGTTTTTTTCACGGTGTTGTTCCTTTCCTGTCATGATGCTCTGCTTCTATTTTACCATATGTTTTCAAGTTGATAAGATCCAAAACATCAAAAGCTCACATAATCTTAACTATCGATGGCAATTAAATAAAAACCACCTTGCTAAGATCTGTGAGCTTGAATCTATTCTCCCCCAATTAAACGAAAGCATTCAATGTAAATTTTGTCTTTGGCGCTGCAAGAAGAGGAGAAGCGCACTGCTGACAGCACCGCCAAAAAGTCCTCCTAAATGGGCGAAATTATCGATACCAGAAAAAACAACACCAAAGACCAAGTTGATACCGAGCACGATTGCAAGATTGGTAATCAGACCCGTTTTCCAAAACGCTGGTTTTCTGCAGCCATAAATGATAATTGCCCCCAGCAGGCCGAATATCGCTCCGGAGGCACCTGCCGACAATTCGGGTCCCCAGAGATAACTGATGAGTGACCCGGCCAAACCGCTGAACAGGTAAATCAGCAAAAAGCGGCCATGGCCAAACAATCTCTCGGCTAATTTCCCCAGAACAATCAGTGCGTACACGTTAAACAGCAGGTGGGTAAAACCGATATGTATAAACATACTGGTCAAAAGACGCCAGTATTGCCCTACATCGATCAATGTATTCATTTTAGCCCCGAAAAAGATCAGGACATATGGGTTTTGTGTCCCCCCGGCCAGCTCCATGACAAGAAAAACAACCACATTGATCAGGACAAGCAAATAGGTTACATAAAAAACTTTGAATTCTTCCTTATATGTCGTATTCATTCCATCCACCAATCATCATAATGATTAAAAATGCCCATGTTTATCGGCATTCACTAGAAAATTCATGAGAAAGACGGCAGCCGGAATGTGTGCACCTTAAGAGCCCTGAATGTGTATCCGGCTGCCGGTTTTGTCCTCCGCACCTGACGCGGGAACATGATTCACTTAATATCTGGGAGGAATAAAAAGTCTTTCACCGGGATAGATAAGATCGGGATTGCCTAGATGGTTATACCCAGCAAGTTCACGCCAATCCAGTCCATATCTCTGCGCAATTTTGTAAACGGTATCCCCTTTTTGAACGACATAAACTTCCGGCAGCGGCTTATGAACCTCCATGTGTTCATAATAAGGTGTACAGCCGCATGGATCGCAGGTATACCCTGACTGCGTCTGCTCCGCATACATGCCTTCAGGACCCATCTGTTCATACTGAGACATCATTTCCGGGTTCATCATGCCCATCATATCCTGCTGGTTCATCATACCAGTCATCTCAGGCTGATTCATCATACCGGTCATATCAGGCTGATTCATCATATTTACAGCCGGCGGCTGATTCATATAGCCGGATTTTCTTCCGAAGTACATCTCCATACCTCCTTTTTGTTATAGGATATGGAGAAACACTGCTAAAGTGTCTGTACATGGTAATAATTGTCTGATTATTTTTCATATTTCTATTCCATTTTCGCCAGAAACTTTTCAACCTGAACTGCCGCAAGCGCTCCATCCCCGACTGCGGTTGCAACCTGCCTCAAAGGGGTATTACGAATATCTCCGGCCGCATAGACCCCAGTAATATTTGTTTTCAGCAAAGCATCTGTGATAATATACCCATATTGATCGACTTCAAAGTATTCTGACGTAAACTTGGTATTTGGTTCGGTGCCGATATAAATAAAGACACCGTCAACCTCGATTTCTTCCACAGCCCCAGAACCGACATTCTTAAGAATTATTTTTTGTACTTTATCATTCCCGGCGATCTCCTGAACAACACTGTCCAGGACAAACTTAACTTTCGGATTTTCTTTCGCCCTTTGGGCTGCTATCTGCGAAGCTCTGAATTCTTTTCGGCGATGAACGATATAGACTTCAGATGCAAACTTCGTCAGGTAGACACCTTCCTCAAGCGCGGCGTTTCCACCGCCGATGACAGCGACTTTCTTTCCTTTATAAAACGCCCCATCACAAGTGGCACAATACGATACGCCGCGTCCGTGAAAGGTATCTTCTCCCGCTACGCCCAAAAAACGCGGCTTGGATCCGGCAGCAATGATCATCGCTTTCGCTTCGAGGGTTTGCTGTCCGGTCACAACCGTCTTCATATCTTTCTGAAGATCCAGATGCAGGACCGGTTCGAAAATGAATTCGGCGCCCTGATTCATGGCTTGTGTATAAAAAGCATTCATCAAATCGAAGCCGGTAATCCCTTCCGGAAATCCCGGATAATTTTCGATTTTTTCTGTCGCCGCTGCCTGCCCGCCCGGCATCATGGATTCGACAACTGCTGTTTTTAATCCGCCCCTTGCCGCATAAATGGCTGCTGTAAGCCCTGCAGGGCCGCCTCCGATAATAATCAGATCATACATTGCTGCACCAACCTTTTGTTTTATTCTCAGGTTAATTTCTTGTTTATTAAAAGTATAGCTCAGAAATTTATTTTCAGGAAGCCAATAAGATGAATTTTATGATAAACTATGAATATATTGCCAACAATAAAAAATAAATATGCAGATGTTACATACATTTCTGTGATTTGAACAATTTAACTCAGGAGGGAAATATGCGCGGGAAATCTATTTTAAAACCTGGTCTCAAGGTACTCGTTTTACTCATCATTATTATTGCTGTGCTTTCGGCCTTGAGCGGATTCTACGAAGACTGGCTGTGGTTTACCGACTTAGGGTACGCAACTCTATTCTGGACACCGTTCTTCAGCAAAGTACTTATTCAGGCCATTAACGGAACAATGTTGTTTTTAGTGATTTTCGCAACACTGATGTCGGGAAGACATGCGTTTACAACGTTTTACAATGAAAGATTCCGTAAAAGGATCAGACTGGTCGAAGAAGTCAACCTTCCGCCTGCTGTCAGTCCGCGCAGGGTTACCATTTCCCTGCTTGTTTTATCTGCCGTGATCAGTATTATTGTGAGCTTCATCGTCGGTTTTACCGGCTGGCTTGATTTTCTGTCCTTTGTAAATGCCTCTTCCTTTCATTATTCCGACCCGCTGTTTAATCAGGATCTTGGTTTTTTTGTGTTTAAGCTTCCTTTCTTTGAGACCATTTATAACGCATTTTTCTCTCCAATCCTTATTTTAACCTTGTTTACCGCACTTTTTTATATTATGACGGGGGTCGTCCGCTTCCATTCCATCCGGATCTGGAAGAAAGATGCTGTCGTCATCAGTCCTACGGCCAGAAGACACCTTGGGGTTCTTTTAACCATTCTTTTTGCGCTGAAAGGCTTTGGCTACTATATCAGCGCCTATGAAATCGTTTACTCGCATCGAGGTCACGTCGTCGGCGCCGGATACAGCGACATTTACGCTTCGCTTCCAGTCTTTAAAATCCTCGTCGTTGTGAGCCTGGTTTGTTTCCTGTTTTCCCTTATCGCTTTTTTCCGAAAAGATTCCCGTTTGTTGACCCTGCCGGTCTCGTTTTTGATTGTCTTTTCGTTTTTCACTTCCGGTATCTTTCCTACCATGCTCCAGTCCCTGGTTGTCGTTCCAAACGAGCTGCAAAAAGAAGCGCCGTATATTGCCAGTGAAATCCAAATGACCCGCTATGCCTACGGTCTGGATAAAATCAAGGAACAGGACTACACCGGGGTTGAGACGGTTACTGCACAAGACTTAAAAAACGAACTCGGAACACTGAATAATATCCGCCTGAATGATCCCCGCCCCATGCAGCAGATCTACACGCAAAAACAAGGGATACGCCAATACTATAAATTTAATGATATTGATGTAGACCGCTACAAGATTGGTGATACATATCGCCAGGTTATGCTCTCGGCGAGGGAAATTTCGCTTCAGGACCTCGATCCGAAAGCCTTGACCTTTGTTAACACCCGGTTTAAATACACGCATGGTTTCGGCTTAACCGCTTCTTTCGCCAATGCTGTCACCACCAAAGGGCTTCCTGCTTTTGCAGTAAGCAATGTGCCGCCGCAAACAGACTATACGGAACTGAAGATTACCGAACCGCGAATCTACTTTGGCGAACTGACGAATGACTGGGTCGTCGCCAACACCAAGTCCAAAGAATTTGATTATCCCCTAGGCAATGAAAATGCGGAAAGCAGCTATACCGGCAAGACAGGTATCCCATTTACTGCCTTTAACAAACTGATGCTGTCTCTTCATCAGATGACCCCGCGTTTTTATCTGGCCGGAGAAGTAACTTCGGAAAGCAAGCTTCTTCTGTACCGGAATGTTCTGGAGCGGGCCAAGAAATTGGCGCCATTTCTGACCTATGATAACGATCCTTATACAATCATTGACAACGGCAAGATTAAATGGATCATTGATGCCTATACGACAACGAACAGCATTCCTTACTCCAGCAAATACTCCACCCAGGATTTTAATTATATCCGCAATTCCGTTAAAGTCGTTGTCGATGCTTATGACGGGACCGTTGATTTCTACGCGGTCGACAAAGAAGATCCTATTCTTCAGACCTATCAAAGGATTTTCCCGGGTGTATTTAAAAGTATTTCGGAAATGCCCTATTCTATAAAATCGCACCTGCGCTATCCGGAAACAATGTTCAAAATCCAGTGTGACATGCTGAACACGTTTCATATGACCAACACCAAAGTATTCTATAATAAAGAAGATGCCTGGAACGTTGCAAAGGAAATTTACGGTTCATCGGAACAAAATGTGGAACCCTATTACGTGATCATGAAACTGCCCGGGGAAACGAACGAAGAATTTGTACTGATGCAGCCTTTTACCCCGGCCTCAAGTACTACGAACAGTCGGAATAATCTTGTCGCTTGGCTCGCCGCCAGGATGGACGGCGAGAATTACGGAAAACTCGTCTTATATAAAATGCCTAAAAATATGGAAATTGACGGTCCATTCCAGGTTGAGTCCAGAATCGATCAGGATCCCGTAATTTCCCAACAGTTTGCATTATGGAACCAAAAAGGATCGAGCGTTCTCAGGGGAAATCTCCTAGTATTGCCGATTGGCGGGAATTTCCTGTTTGTGGAGCCCATTTATCTGCAGTCCACGACCAACGGCAGTATTCCTGAGTTGAAACGCGTGGTTATCATCTATGAAGATAAGATTGCGATGACCGAAACGCTTGAAGAAGGACTGAAGGAAATCTTTGGCCGTTATATCCCATCTTTGGATACGCTGCAGGAAACGCCTGTTGATAATGCAGGAAATCCTGATCAGACAAATGCAACAGATACCACGAAAACAGAGCTGCAAAGTGTACTGGACCAGATTAAGCAGATTAGGGAAATGCTTGACGCCTTGGAAAATCAGCTCACAACCATCAATAACAAAGGCCTTACTGTGGACAGCGGATTGGATACCAGCCAGGCGCTTCCAGCGGATGATAATGCTGGTAATGCCTCCGCCGGCTCTGCTAAAGATACAGCTGAAGCTACCGTGAACGCGGGCCGATAGGCACATCCACATTTGAAAGGTAGTGCGTATGATATTCAATCTGGATCAATGGCTGATTTACAAAGGAATTGAAGAAACGGCTGCAGTCCTGATCGCGAATGCCGCAGCGGTGGTTATGGTTCTGCTGGTCAGTATTTTGGCCTTCATCGTTACAAAGCAAGTATTCCTGCGAATCCTTGCTTTCTACATCCATCGCAACAAAATCCTCTGGGATGATAAGCTTCTTGGCAGGAAAGTCTTCAGACGCCTGGCGCATATGATCCCGGCAATTGTAATCTACGCCGTAGCCGGACTGTTCCCGGAATATTCCGGCTTCATTCAAAAAATAGCGATTATTTACATCATTGTGGCCGGCACATTGGCCATGCTCGCTTTGCTTGACGCGATTGACGATATTTATCGGACTTTTGAAGCTTCCCGGTTCAAACCGATCCGCAGCATCGTCCAGGCCCTGAAAATAGTCGTCTGGCTCATCGGCGGCATCTGGATGATTGCTACGATGATTGACCGTTCCCCTCTCCTTCTGCTAAGCGGAATTGGAGCAGTAACGGCAATCATCCTCTTGATCTTCAAGGATTCTCTTCTAGGTCTGGTAGCGGGGATTCAGCTGTCTTCCAATGATATGCTCAGGATCGGTGACTGGATAGAAATGCCCAAGTACGGCGCTGACGGAGACGTTACGGACATTTCCCTGAACACCGTCAAAGTCAGAAACTTTGATAATACGATTACAACAATTCCGTCGTATGCCCTGATCTCCGATTCCTTTAAAAACTGGCGCGGTATGCAGGAATCCGGCGGCAGAAGAATTAAGAGATCTATTTTTATTGACAGTTCCAGCATCCGTTTCTGCACCGATGATATGCTGGCGAAGTTCAAGGAATTCCGATATCTTTCTGAGTATATCGAGAATAAAAAACGGGAGCTTGAGAAATACAACCTGGAACATAACATTGATCCTGCTCAGCTCGTAAACGGCAGAAGACTTACGAACATTGGTACGTTTCGGGCCTACCTTCAGACCTATCTTGAAAACCACCCGGAGATCCACCCGGAAATGACCAGGATGGCACGTCAGCTTCCGGTGACCGAGTACGGGATTCCGATCGAAATCTATGCGTTTACCAAGGATACATCCTGGGAAAGCTATGAAACCGTCCAGGCCGATATTTTTGACCATATCCTGGCCATTGTTCCGGAGTTTGAGCTGCGGATTTATCAAAGCCCCACCGGCTACGATCTGCGGCATATGGGGCTGTGAGCTTTCTTTAGACTTTTAAAAACCACAAGAACCAGACTGCATGGTTTTGCTCATCGGCGGCTGCTCTTTTGAATTGTTCCCTGATAAAAGGATCCTGTGTCTTTTCAGCCACATTATGATAGAAATCAACCGTATGCTGCTCATCCTGAAAGGCAGACTTTAGAGCCGCCCTGTAAGCGGCAGGACATTCTTCAGTCATCTGAGGGTTTGGTTTTGTCCCTGTGATTTCAGTAAATATCTGCGAAAATATGTGATAATGCCGCACCTCGTCCTGGCGGATCTCCAGGATTTGTTTTCTTATTTCCTGATTCGGCGCTTTTTCAGCCAGCTTGGCGTAACAGGCGATCGCGCTATACTCTCCGTTGATAGCCCTGACCAAATCCTGAGTTAATGAGCTTGTGCCCGGAACCATATAAGATACCTCCCCAACATTAATTGTTGGTTTATTCTATCTCATTAATTCACGGATCGTGCCTGGCTATTAATTTCCTGATCAGAAAATTTTAAGTACGCATTGGCCGCGTTCAGGCCAGTCGTTTTACACTTTCCGCCAGGGCACCTATTAGACGGTGAAACCCCAAGGCATTCTGAGCTGGAACACGGTAATGTTTATTGATCTCTATCTGTACTGCCGGAATTCCCAGTTCGTGTGAGACAAAATGGGAGACGGTATTCGCGCCGGAAGCGGCAAAAAAGTCCGTCGAAACTCTGGCTAAGCCGAAATCCCGGAAGTTTTGTTCCAGGATTTCCAAAATATTCGCCTTGCCAAGCAGGTTCTTCTTTTGATTTGTGCCCAGGTCCACATCGAAATCTCTCTCCCGGGCAGCCCCATGAATGTCCAGAACAATCTTTACTTTCTTTTCACGGCAGAAGCTGGCGATCCGGTCTTTATACATGCAGGGATCGTCGGCATTCGGGTCTCCGCCGTAGAGCTTCGTCGCTGCTATGGCATGGCATCCCGTCAATTTGTTTAACAGGAAGACAACGGAGCCTGTGAACTGATCCGACATCAGGATCTTTTTCTGCCTGTAATGCCTGACCGCATGCGGGGCAGACACCAGTACGGGCAGTTCCCCGATTGTTAACAGGAATGGAGTTTCCTGCTTTGGATTGACACGCCTGTCGGTTTTATAGAAAACTATTTTTTCAATATTTACGGCTTCTTCATTTAAGCGAGCTCGGTTATATTCATTTAAAACCTTTTCAGGCATATGCTCCATCATGGGACTAGTACCTCGTTAACTTTAAAATTGACATGAACTATACTTCCCTCCAGTAATAAACAGACTTCTCGTTTCCCGGCAAAAGCTCCAGGTACAAATCACCCGTTGGAGCTAAGATGATGACCGTATTGGATTTTGTAGCGGACACATCCGGTAATCTCAGCCATTGATGTTTACCGTTAGCGGAAATGACGTCCAGGCGTCCCTTGCTTTTGATCATGACCTGATTCGTATTGCTGATTTTTGTTTCTGTCTCCGCATACGGAATCTCCCCTTGCCAGACCACGGTTTCCGTCATCGCCGGGCCGGATGGCTGTACTTGATAAACGGTCACCTCCTGAAGAATGTTCCCGCTGATTTTGCCAACATAGATTTTGTCGTCACGACAGCCAAGCAGCGTATCTTCAGGATCAACTGAAATATGATTCTTACGGCCGACCTGATAAACATCAATCGTCTTGTTCATCCCCATTCTGCTCTCTGCATAGATGCTGCCGAATTTATTGGAAACCGCAATGTTTAGAATTTCTTCTCCCTGCTGATTCACCCTGTTCAGGGTCTTCATAATATCCATTGTAATCAGCTGGTGAGTCTGATTGTCATCCTTAAACAAGATAAATAGCTTGTTCGTATACGTCGACATTTCAATTTGCAGCACCTGATCGACCGCAAGACTTAATTCCCTGTCCAGCATCGGTTTAAAGCTGTTCAATTCAGAAGAGCCGGTGCTGAAATCCACTGAATATAAGCTTGTTACGGCGTTCTTGTTCTGCTCCCTTATCAGATAGACCATACCGTTGCGGTCCGGAAGCCAAGCGAAGCCAACAATCTTTGCCGTGTCCTTTTCCGGACTCTCCGCAAAAATTTTCGTGTTGGTCGTCAAGTCAATGACTTCAAGATAACGTCCAGTTTGATAAGCCAAAAACTTTTTATTGTATGACAGCATGAAACTATCAGCCTGACTGAGATCCGTCTTCAAAACATAAACCTGATTAATGTGCAAAGAAGGGTTTAACAGCTGATCTGCTTTCCAGTTCAGAAGCGCATAAACAGCAAGCTGTAAGACCAGGGAAAACATTATCAGCCAGATCATCCATCGTCTTTTCAATTCTGCCCCACCCCACTCTGATTCTTTCCTGGCATGACCACAAAAGCTGTAGGCATATAACGTTCACCGTAGATGTTCCACAGTTGATTGATAATCCGACCTTGATAGAACAATTCCGTTGAAGAACCGCCGTCAAGATTCACTGCATTTTCAGCCCCGTATTCTATAAATACATTCATCAGATCCCGCAGTGTGGCTCCCATACTCCATTCAGGCTGTCTGCCGTCGATCACAACAAAAACAACCGTACCATCAGCTTTTTGCCCGATTCCTGTTCTGGGAGCAAGGCCCTGACCTCCGTCACCTTTGATCTGAGGCTCTCCGTTCAGGATAAGGTTTGGCTCGAAGCTGACAGCCTGCTGAATCTCTAAGTTCCCGATCAGTCCGGACGAGAGTTCCTGGGCAGATACTGTCCGGAGGATCAGCTTGCCTTCCTTATTAAAACCGATCAGATTCGCACTACTTTCTGCGTTCAGGTTTTCATGAATGAGCTGCCCATCCCTGACGGTGATCCCATCCGGATAAGCGCCGTTCCCCTGAGAATTCGGATCATAAAAGCCTCCGCCATTTATACCGGCTACCGCACCCTCCGCAGTGACCAGTTCTGATAAGCGTTGTCCGGCTACGCCAATCTCTTTGGTAGCCGCTACTTCAATCTGAAGAGGATTACGTACGAGCATGACAATGCCTTTAAAATATTTACCTTGAATATTCTCTAGCCTGATCCCGTTTTCTTCATCCACAATTTGATGGTCAATATGCTGGATGACAGGTTCCACGGTAACTGATGTATTTCCATATTTCTGAGTGATCTCAGCAATTTTCTGATCCGCTAAAAAAAAATCCGCGACTTGAGGATGGCGGGACGACAGAATCGTACTGACTGTAACATAAGTCAACGAATGAAAAGGACCGTAAAAAACAATGAAAGGTCCTAAGAGGATGAACAACAACATATTCCCAACGATGAACCGGATCAGAAATTGTTTTTTTGTTATCAAGGTCTCCACGTTCCTTTTACGACTTCGGCAGCGATTGCCCGAATTGTTTTTCTTGAGGTCATCGCTTCTGTTCGAATCGAGGCATAGGCTGTTTCTTCATCCGTCCCGGCTGCAATCAGGATTAAAATTGCCTGATACACCAGTTTTCTTGTTTTAAGTTCATCATTTAATTTATTCATTTCTTTGCGCAGTTCTATTTCTCTGTTAAACCGGTGTTCAGCCTGGGCAATCCCGGAGACGACATCTATCGCTCTGAGCGGAGCCGTCATGATATGGTGGACATTGGTTTTCAGCGCAAAATCCAGGTTCACATAATCCTTTTGATCAAGCACGAAAATAACCGGACAAATATTGGCGTGTACGAGATTCTGAACAAGATCAAGCGGCGAAATCCCATGGATATCCCCTCCGCAAATGATCAGGTCAGGCTCAACCCGCTGCGCCATGCGCAGAGCCTCTATACCGCTGTCGGTCCTTGCAATCGCCTGATAATTGGCTAAAGGCAGGATGGCATTCAATTCATTAATTTGTTTTTCCTGGCTAATCAGTATGGCTCTTTTCATTTAGTCTCTTTACTCCATCAAGAAATCGGTCAACAGTTCTATTATACTATTTGGCAAGGCAAAAAAAAATAAGTGCTTTGTACCAAGAATTTTTTGGATAACAAGGTACCAGGCACTTAATGATACTATATTTATAAGCTTCTAAGCAATGATTTTTCCTTACACTTTGTTTTACTGCGGTTACATGGTTCGATAAAGTCAGGACTTTATTGACGAATCGACATTGAAAACCACCCTGGCTTCCGTATTTTGAGACGCACCGCCTTCAAGATTGGCTTTGATCGCCAGTACCATCTCATGCTGGCCTGCCGTCGCACTCTTACCGGTTGCATCACCTAAGGCATCAATATTTTCAAAGGCAATTTTAGCTGTTGCTCCGGGTTCCAGTGTCGGTATAATCCCTTCCTTGCTGATCTGTTTGTTTTTATCTTCCAGGGACTGAATGGTCAGGATAACCGGCACATTGGTCATCGTGTTCTCGGTCATGTTTTGAATGATCGCAGAGACTTTAAAATGACTTGCCGGTAGGATCTGAACTCCCTTAAACATTTCCTCCCCATAAGTGATGTCCCGGATGACAATTTGAGGATCAAAATCAATACTTACAATTTTAATCTCAGGTTCTGTTTGTTCCGGAGTGGAAACGATCTCCGTATTTCCGATCAAGCTGCCCATAAGGCCAATAAGAGCAACCAATATGACCAGTCCTCCGACAAACAAATACCTTCTTTTAATAATGAAGAATTTAGCCAAGTGTCTGCACCTCCATAAAACCATTTCTAATAGAAAACCTATGCATGCTTTTCATGGACATGCATAGGTTTATACCCGAAAAATCCTTATGGTTTGAGGAAATTCACCTTAAGCAGACAGCTTAGGAAAATATCTTAGCGTTTTTCTGATTGTACTCTTATTTTTTATCCTTTTTTAATCCTTCCCGTTTTAAATAATTCTGCATCCGGATGTCCTGCGGTGCAGACAAGCGGAAAATCCTGCACATCTGAAGAAGCCGGGAGCAGGTCCGTTCTCCCAAATAATGATCGATCTCATCAAAATCAAGATTGGTCGTAATGACAGTCGGCAGCTGCTCGTTCATACGGTAATTCAAGATAGAGTAGATCCGGTTGCGGGACCATTCGGTATAATTATGCGCCCCCAGGTCATCGAGAATCAAAATTGGTACGGTTCTGGCAATATCCAGCAAGTCGTATTCCGTATTTTCACTTTTATTGCTGAATGTAGCGCGCAGTTCATCCAAAAGGTCCGGGACAATCAAAAAGAGCAGCTTGTGATTATTTTCCAGAATCTCATTCGCGATGGAAGCTGCCAAAAACGTTTTGCCACTTCCGACGGAGCCCGTGAAGAGTAGCCCGACTTCATGGGGATTTGCCCGGACATTTTTTACAAATTCCCTGGCGGCCTTCAGTGCTTTTTGGGCATTCAGGTAATCTTCCTGATCCTGCTGTGTGTTTGTGTTCCTATAGTATTCGAGGCTGAATTTTTCAAAACGGCAGTTCATCAGTTCCCTGGACAAACGTGCATATTTAAAGCTGTTTTCAATCCTCTTTTTCTCCATACACGAACAGGGTGCCGCCGTATCTCCATTCAGGACGATTCCCCTGTCTCCGCAGAGCGGGCATACGGCACCAGACTCGGTATTCATTTCAGGCTGAATATTTAACTGAACCTTTGACTCCGTTTTCTGCTGATTGACTGGATTTAGATCCGTTGTAGTCTGGATTCCAGTCCGATCTTCAATGTTCGCGTTTCCCTGATTCGGCAGCACTCTCTCCATGATACGATCCGTTCTTTCCAGATCAAATCCCTCCTCTGACAACAATCTCGTTACCTTTCAATGATCTCTATCTACTTATGTTTCAAATACCATTTTAACATGCTTGTTATTAGTCTGCGTGCCACAGTTCCAGCGTCAAGCGGAGCATGGAGTGCGTAGCGCGGCCTTTTGACGGCCACGGATGGCCTAATGTCGCGATGCCATGGATGGCAAGGAGCGACGCGTCACGGAGGACGCAACGGCCGAAAGCGGAATTGTGGCACGCAGACAAGCCTTAAGAAATTATGTTAGTCTGTGGCCTACAGACTAACCCTAACATAATGGATAATGGACAATATACAAAAGGTTAATTCAATAATTTGTGCATGTAATTTAAGAACACAGTACTAAAGATAAATATTATCATATTTACTTTTCGTTTTTGGTAAGCCTTTCAACGGCTTGACATTTTTCCTGTTTTGTCTGGACTGGAAATTCTGATCCTCAGCCTCGACTTCCAGACGCGTTTTGATCCCCTTCTTCTCCCACTCTCTTAAAATAGAATCGAGATAGCGGAAACTCCGAATCCCGGCGCCAACGCCTCTTCGTAAAGCCTCAATTATCAGTTCTTCGGAATACGAGGCCATCAGCCATTTTTCAATATGTTCACACTCCAGACCGGTTAACGGCCTCCCTAATTCCTGTTCAAACAGTGAAGTCAGCTTAGCCTGAGAAGGGTCCGGCATATTCTCTGTGTTCGTTTTGCCATTACGTTCACTGCCTGAGGACATCTGCTTAAACTCATTGATTCCCCATAATTCCAATAACTGATCGATCAGCCCGCTGAAATCATATTCACGGTTCGTGCCGTTTTTCGCTTTGCGGCTATTGACAGAAAGCAGTCCCCTGGTCTGAAGATTCTGGATCATAATATTGTATTCTTCAAGCGAGAGTCCCATTTTCTTGGTGATCTGTTCCTCAATACGATCACTGTTCGTACTTGACTCAGTCATCATATGAATTATCAGCATCATTTCCTTGTGACCGATTCCAAGTTCCGTATAATGATTAAGAATAAAATCAGGAATTGAAACAGAACCGGAAAATAAAAGAGCTTGACAAAAGCCCCCATATACCTTGTTTTTTGACAATGCTACCACCTCATACCATTCATTGATGTTAGAAAAAAATTATTGGCATTATTGCTACTATTCTATATATTACACTATTACTGTCCTAAAATCCTAAAGATTTTAGGAGGAAAAACAATTTTTTTGACGACATCTTTTCCATGTATTGGAAGGACTTTTGCGTTTTTTTGCCGTAATACTTAACAGAAAGGTGGTGCAGGATATGGATATCTCCAAAGAACTATTTCAAATTATCAACCAATCCGGTGCTCATCCGGCTCTTGGCTGGAAACACTGTCAGCGGGTCTATCATTTATCCAAAGAATTATCTCAGCATCTCAACCTGAATGATGAAGTACTTTATATTTCTGCAATGCTTCACGATACGGGAAAGTACCCGATGTACGCGCTTTCCAACGTCGATCATACCCTCAGATCAAAAGGCGTCGCGATGAACCTGTTGAAGAGCTATCACTTTGAGCAGGAAAAACTGGCAAAAATTCTGGACGCCATTGAATGCCACATGTATTATTCCGAGCCGGGCAACAGTGACGAGGCTATTTATTTAAGGGACGCCAATATCCTTGATAATCTCGGAAACATCGGATTAATGAAACTACTGAGCCTTGTCGGACAGGACGAGCTGATCCCGAGTCCCGATGAGGCTTTAATGCGGGCGCAGACCTTTGCTGAAGCACTGCCCAAAAAAGTGTACTCCAAGACCGGCAGGAGAATCGCTGTCAAACGGCGCGAAGAGATCATGCGTTTTCTGTCAGGGATTAAGCGTCAGACCTCGGAGTATGCCTGGATCTGATTCGTTTTACCGTTTCATTCTTGTTTTTAATAGATCAGAAATGCTCTCAAAGGTATCAATCAGGTTTTCATAGTCTTTGCGCTCATTGCTCCTATCAATGAATAGTTTCAGGTCTTTGCGTAGTTTTGTATAGGCTCTGTTTGCTTCGGAAAGCAGAACTTTTCTCCGGCGTTTGAAGGTTCTTCCCCCTGGTCCTTCTTCTGAAGATCTTTGCTTAACAGATTTGGACGGGTGTGACTGCCATTCCTGAGGCGCAGGATAACCCATCCTATCTTCAATTTCCTTTAGCCAGGGCTTGGAAGGCTTCAGACGCTTGATTTCACCGTCCGCTATCTCCAGGCATTCACCCAGTTCCGGAATGATTGATGCAATCCCGAATTTTTGCTGGACCAGAGATGAAAACGCCTGAATCGCATCATCTTCGCCATGGACCAGGATGAGATGCTCTGCGTTGCCGCCGGCGGCTTTAAGCCAGGCCAGCAATTCATTCTGGTCCGCATGCGCTGAAAAACCTTGGAACGCAACGATTTCGGCGTTGACCGCCACTTTCTCCCCATGGATGGTCACTTCTTTGGCACCGTCAGTTAAAAAGCGGCCAAGTGTCCCTTGAGCCTGATAACCGACAAAGATGACCGTGGCATCGTACCGCCACAGATTATGTTTCAAATGATGTTTGATTCTTCCGGCATCAGCCATCCCGCTAGCCGAAATAATAATCGCGCCGCCCTGTATCGCATTCAGCCGGATCGAATCCTCCGCGGTTTCACTCAAATGAAGATTCTTCATGGCAAACGGGCTTTGTCCTGCCTCCAGCAGCTGCTTTGTTTCCTGATCAAAATTCCGGGGATTCCGCCCAAATATTCTCGTCGCTGCAACAGCCAGCGGACTATCGATGTAAATCGGCATTACCGGAATTTTTTTGTCATCTTGAAGTTTGCGCAGGTAGTACAAAAGGTCCTGTGTCCGATTTATGGCAAAAGCCGGAATGATAATATTGCCGCCTTTTTGGTGGGCATTATTAATGACCCTGGCCAGGTTTTCCATTCGATTGGTTTTATCCGGATGAATCCGGTTGCCGTAGGTTGTTTCCATCACAATCATACAGGCATCTCGTATACCATCAGGATCCTTAAGCATACACGCTTCTTTAATCCCTTCAGGATCTTCGACATAAGGCTGACCGGAAGTCCCGATATCCCCGGAAAATGCAATGGTTTTCATCGTGTTGTTTTCTTTGACGCTGACAATGACATGGGCCGAGCCCAAGATATGCCCGGCATCGGCAAACTGAAAGGACAGCGATTGCGAGATCGCGGTCTTTTGATTATAGGCTACCTCGACAAAGTGCTTTTGAGCATTCACCGCATCTTCAACCGTATAAATCGGTTCGATTAATGGAACATCCGTCCTGCTGTGCTTGCGGTTTTTTCTGGTGACCTCCATTTCCTGGATGTGCCCGCTGTCCGGCAGCATCACAGAACATAGTTCTATGGTTTCCGTCGTCGCATAGATCGGCCCGCTGAAACCTTTTTTGATGAGCTTCGGAATAAGCCCGGAATGGTCAATATGGGCGTGCGTTAAAATCACAGCGTCAAGAAGGTTTGGATCAAACGGAAACACGCCATAATTCAGTTCTTTCATGATCTTAGAACCCTGAAACATTCCACAGTCAATCAGGATTCTGGTATCTGCTGATTCCAGCAAATAACAGGACCCCGTCACAGTCTGACTGGCACCATAAAAACAAAGCTTCATTCGTATTCCCTTCTGCAGCCTTGTGAAGCCACAAAAAAATTTATTCCAGAGTAATAAGTTTCGTCTTCACTGCTTTCAAAGCAGCCTGGGTGCGGTCTTCAACCTCTAGTTTTCTAAAAATACTGGAAAGATGATTTTTGACTGTTTTTTCACTTATAAACAGAGTTAAGCCAATATCTTTGTTTGACGAGCCTTTGACCACATAGGTAAGTATCTCCATTTCCCTGTTGCTTAATCCGAAATGATCTTTTGGACTGTTCGGGTTGGAAAGCTGGCCAAGTAGTTTGCCGGTTACCGACGGGGACAGAATGGGTTCTCCAGCATATACTTTGCGGATGGAATCAACCAGGGCTTTCGGAATAACGTCTTTCAGCAGGTATCCAGCCACCCCGAGCTGTAATACCTGGAACACCTTTTCATCCGAGTCATCAACGGTGAGAATTAAAATCCCAATGTTCGGGAATTCCCTTCTGATGACTTTACAGGCTTCAAGACCATTTACCCCAGGCATATTCAAATCCATCAGCAGAACATCAAACGGCGTCTTCCTCGCCATATTAATTGCCCCTTGACCATCTCCAACTTCGGATACAACCTGAATGCCTTCTTCAAATTCCAGAATTCTTCGTAATCCTTCCCTGAGAAGCGGGTGATCATCGGCAATTACAACCCTTATCATCTTGATCCTTTCCTCCTTTATTCAGAATATGGAATGTTAAACGTAACAACAGTGCCTTTGCCCAGTTCTGATTGAATCGATAATTGTCCGGAGTAAGCCTGAATTCGCTCATTAATTCCAATCAAGCCGAAATGGGAACCGGAATTATCCAAGCCATTGCTTATATCAAATCCTTTACCATCATCAATAATCTGACCGACAATTCTGTCATCCTGAAAATTCAAATGAACCCTGCACTTCGGGGATTCCGCATGTTTGGCCACATTGGTCATCCCTTCTTGAACCAGTCGGAAAAGGGCCACTTCTACGGAAGAATCAAGCTCCCTTTCTTGTCCTTCCACGATAAGTTCACAGGTCAGCCCATACGTTTTTTCAAAATTTTTCATATAATGATTGATGGTATCAACAATTCCCGCTCCATTTAAAGGAATTGGCCTGAGTCCGAAAATGATTCTGCGGATATCCTTCAGATTATCCCTGACCAGCATATTCAGTTCTTTCAATTCTTTTTTCACCTGGCGGTGATCAAGTTCCAGAAGCTTCTCGGCTATTTCCAGACGCAGAACAATGTTGGCCAGACTCTGGGCGGGACCGTCGTGGACTTCACGGGCGACCCTCAGGCGTTCTTCTTCCTGGGCCTTGATGATCTGAAAAGCGGTTTCTTTTCTCTGGTCACTGCTATAGAACTGACTGATCTCACTGATTCCTTCTTTTAAAAGCCGCAGGGCAAGACTGACCTGGCTCATCAGGTCCTCAGCCTTAATCACTGTGATATCCAAATTTTTTAACGTTCTTTCGATTTCATCCCTGCGGGAACGCAGCTGAAGCTCTTTCGCCTGGAGCAGTTGCAGTTCTACCTGTGCATCCTTTGTTTCTGAATACGCTTCGAGCATCTGCTTCTCATTGAACTTATCGAAGTTCTTGTTGACTTCCATCAGCTTCCGACGGAAGCGTTTTTCTTTCATAAACTGGGTATCCACCATTTTGATGGTGTCTTCGATTTCCCTGCGCATAAATTCCAGTTCTTTTTTTAACCGCTGTATTTCGTTGCGGGTCATCTCATAGATGTTAAATATTTCTTCTTTACCGTTCTCGATTGCGTTGAGCGTTGATTCAAAGACAACAGTTAATTTATCCATAGCGTGACTCCTCAATAATCATTTAATGAGTCAATTAATATCTCATTCGACATTTTCTTAATATTTCCTACTTAAGGCGGACAAAAATAAAACTATCCACGGTATTCCGCTAATAACAAGCGAGTACCTCTTGAATCGTACTCGCTTTCAATCACAGAAACTATTATATTGAAATCAACAGCATCATTTTTTCTACCTCGCAGTTTCTAAAAGCTTTACAATTTCCTTAGGTTTTAGAACTTTTCCAAAGGATACCACCTTTTCGTCAATAACCAAGGCTGGCGTGGACATCACACCATAGGCTATGATGTCTTGAATATTGGTAACTTTGATTACTTCGGCAGCAACGCCCGTCTCTTCCAAAGCAACTTTGGTATTTTCAGCAAGGGTAACGCAATTTTTGCAGCCAGATCCTAAAATTTTGATAATCATATTCAATGTCTCCTTTTACTTGAAAATTTAAAGATTATAACCCCTTACATGAGTAAATATCCCAAGGCATTAAATGTATAGCCGATGATAAGAATACCAATGGTTACAATCCCTGCAAATATGACGAGTAGTTTCATTTTTACGACTTTCTTGAGCATGATCAAAGACGGCAGAGAAAGTGCAGTTACAGCCATCATGAAGGATAAAGCAGTTCCCAGACCAACGCCCTTGGCCACCAACGCTTCCGCAATCGGCAGTGTCCCAAAAATATCTGCATACATCGGGACCCCTACCAAAGTAGCCAGCAATACCGAATACCATTTGTCCTGACCCAGAAGTAAGGCAATGATATTTTCAGGAATGAAGTTGTGAATCGCAGCGCCTATACCGACACCTATTAGAATATAGACCCACACTCTTCTCACAATATCACGAACCTGATCTTTAGCCAAATCCAGTCTTTCCCGAGTTGTTAACCGCTCCGGTTCTATTTTCGGCATTTTATTGCTGAATACAAACGGTTCTACATACTTTTCCAGCTTTGCTTTGCTAATCACGGTTCCGCCGATCACTGCCAGAATCAAACCAACGACAACGTAGGCAATGGCAATGGTCCAATTAAAGATACTTGCCAGCAAAAGCACCGAAGCCAAATCCACAAGGGGGGATGATATTAAGAAGGAGAAAGTAACACCAATGGGAAGCCCTGCGCTGGTAAAGCCAATAAAAAGCGGAATGGAAGAACAGGAGCAAAAAGGCGTCACCGTACCGAGTAAAGCGCCTAAAATATTTCCTGAAATACCGTTAAACTTGCCGAGTATTTTTTTGGTTCTTTCCGGCGGGAAAAAGCTTTGGACATAAGAAATGACAAAAATCAGGGCGGCTAGCAAAATAAATATTTTAAGAACGTCATAGATAAAAAAATGGAGACCGCCTCCCCAGCGATCCTGGATACTAAGCCCTAATACATTCTCAACCAAGCGCTTTACCAAATTTGAAAGCCATTCCATCCTGAGCAATTGGTTGTTTAGCCATTCAAATACCATCTAAGTCACCTTCTTGCTGTTTATTTGTTTAATTCAATAGTTATTTTTTTTACTTTTTGTTACATATGATTTTTGTAACCTTATTAAAAAGCCGGCAATGACTTCAAGTTTACTTTCATTGATAGAATACCGCATCCAGATGCCATCCCGCCTGCCATTCACCAGACCGCTTTCACATAAGATCTTCATGTGATAAGAAAGCGTGGATTGGGTTATGTTGAACGCTTCGAGTATCTTACAAGCACATAGTTCCCCATTGCCCAACATGTCAAATATTTTCAATCTTGTTTCATCAGATAATGCTCTCATCGCTAAGGCATAAGCTTGATAATCTTGTTCCAATTCAATTCAACCGCCCCTGTTGTAGGTTTATATATTGATAAACATCAATATGTTTATATATTAGTCAAGACATTGATACTTGTCAATGTCTATGGCATATAAATATCCGGCAAATCGCAGAAAACCTAAGTAAACCTAAAGCACTGGTGAACTGGAAACTTGTAGCGAGTAGATGAAAAGGTCGATTAAGCGATGATCAATAACCAGATAAAAACAAATTAGTCTTAGGCTTTTAGCTGATTAGTTTTTTTCTTCTTTCAGCTTCGGATGGATATGTGCCAGATTGGTGAGCACTGTCGTCAATTTGAAGAAGGTGACCTTACCCCAAACTCAGTGCAAATTCTATTTAGAGGTTAATCCACTTTATGCGACGGAATCTCGTTGGTTTTCAGTTGCTTGAGCAAATTCTCTAGGACTCCTCATTCCGAGGGAGGAATGAGGACGGCGCTCGTTATATTCTTCACGCCAGGCTTCAATCTTTACCCGAGCGTCATTGAGACTGGTGAACCATTGTTCATTGAGACACTCGTCCCGGAACTTTCCGTTAAAGCTTTCAATAAATCCATTTTCCATTGGTTTACCTGGTCGGATAAAGGCTATGTTGACGTTATTGGCCCCAGTCCAGATGCTCATGGCCTTGCTGGTAAATTCACTTCCATTGTCGGTAATGATCGTCTCCGGTAATCCACGCAGCTCTTTTAACATATCCAGGGTTTTAGCAACTCTAGCTCCATTTATGGATGAATCAACGACTATCCTTATGCATTCCCGGGTGTACAGATCAATAATGTTTAAACAGCGGAATCTCCTGCCGCTGGCAAGGGATTCTGAGACAAAGTCCATGGCCCAGATTTGATTGCTTCTGCTGGGCGTAGGAAGAGACAATCTTAGTGCACCGGATAGTTTTTTCCTTTTCTTTATCCTTAAGGATAAACCGGCTTTTCGATATAACCGTTCCGTCTTCTTATGATTGACGACTAATCCTTCCCGGCGTAAAATCTCATGAAGTCTTCGGCAGCCATATCGACGTTTTTTCTGTGCAAGTTCAGTAAGCTTTTCTATTATGGGACCATCATCTGTACGTCTGCTTATATACCTATAGCTTGTCCGGCTTATTCTGCAGAGCTTGCATGAGCGATTTATGGAAAGCCCAAAGCTTTTCCGCATGTCATTCACGATTCTTCTCTTGACCTCGGGCTTTAATACTTTTTTTCAATCACATATTTTAATGCTTGAATATCCAATGCCTGGTCAGCAACAATCCTTTTCAGTTTGTTGTTCTCCTCTTCCAGAGCCCGTAAGCGTTTGAGTTCAGATAATTCAAGATCAGCATACTTCGTTTTCCAGTTGTAATAGGTGGCATCGCTGATCCCATATTTACGACAGGTTTCAGCGACCTTGGCTCCGGCTTCTACTTCTTTCAGAATGGCTATGATTTTTTCTTCCGGATATTTTTTCATTTTCTCATCCCCCATGTGCTTATTTTATTCGATTTCTCTAAATAAAGCTTGCACATTTTTTGGGGGACAGGTCAAAGGTGTCAGCAAGCGTCACATTGTACTTTCATCGTAAGCGCTTAAAAAAGCGCTTACCTTTCATCCTTCACATACTTTATAAATAAAAAACTCTAGAATATTTCTAGAGTTCCATTTTAATCAATTTCTATAGTATTTTTTACTACTTTGACAGCGTGTGTATTTCCCTTTGTTCAACCCTTTTACTCCGTTAGAAGCGGCCTGATATTGTTTCGGATAATTAGTCTTATAACAAGGTTAATTAATTCAATTAAATGTAGACGAAAGCCAATGTTAAACCTACAGCGGCAATTAAAATAAATAACCCCCAATAAAGTTTATTGAATCGGTTCTTTGTGAGTTGGATCATCACCCAAAAGAGTGCGAAACCTCCAATGCTCTTGATTAACAATGGAAGGCTAAAATCAACAAGTGTCCAAACATAGCATCCTGTTAATACTGCGAAGCCAAAGACAACATACATGATTTTACGGAGTTTTGTTTTTAGGTTTTGGTCATCACTAAAAGTAGCGATAAAAAATAAGACCAGGAGCACAGATGCAGCCAGAAAATGCCAGGGAGTATGATTCATTATTTCTATAGGACCTAAAGCTATCAAAAAAAATCCCTCCTAGAATATAATTATGATTTATTATAAGGTGATTAATGTTTCTGAAACTGTTAAGTATTTAACAATTAATAAAAAAAATTTGGAAAGTTGAATTTCCATACCTAAAAATCAGAGAAGTAGCTGCTTGACCCTATTATTTAAATATGTGCGTACTAAGACAAGGGTCATCTTTTAAAATGTAATATCTGTTAGTATGATCGACTATTTTGGCTTCTTTTAACTCATTAAGAGCCTGAATGACCATTACCCGTGAAGAACCAATCATATCAGCTAATTCCTGTTGAGTAATTATTAAATCAATCATTGTCGCGTCTGGCAGCTTTTTCCCATATTGGTTGGCAAGGTTATAAAATAGACGTAATAATCTTTCTTTTACAGTTCGTCTAGTTTCCTTATCTGAATTCATAATGGCATAACGCTTTTGCCCAAGGTAATTAATTATCCTTAAGGCAAAAGAAGGATCTTTCTTAATTAACATTACAAATTGCATTTTACTAAAGCAGCAGATGCAAGCCTCTTCCATGGCTAACGCACTAGAACATTCCTTTTGTTCTTGATATAACGACAACTCACCTAGTACCTCACCGGGACCACAGATATCCAGAATTGTTTCATGTCCATCTTCAGCACTTTGAACAAGTTTAAGTTTTCCTGATTTTACAAGAAATATAGTACCTGTAATATCCCCTTGATAAAAAAGATAGTGTCCTTTGGACAGCCGTTTTTTATTTGTACATTGACACAAGTTTGTAAACTGTTCTTTTTCCAGACCCCGAAACATATCCAATTCTTCTAGGCAAATGAGGCAACGTTTCATGATATTCCCCCTATGTTTATAAAGAAAATATATCAAAATAGATTCAACTTTTCAACAAAGTAAAAATAATCCCGCTTTACTAGCCAGATTATTATTTGGAATTATCATACACAAAACCTGATCAATCTTTTATTGTCCTCGAAAGTGTCCCCTCTTTTAAGAAAAGTTATTGTCAAACAAAGGTTAGCTATCGCTCAATAACAAATATTCAAAGCATTTTATCCTTGACATGAATTCAGCCTTTTGTTATGATTTTATTTGTTCTTCAAAAGAGACATCGGGGCGTGGCGCAGTTTGGTAGCGTGCTTGGTTCGGGACCAAGAGGCCGCAGGTTCGAATCCTGTCGCCCCGACCATTGAAAATCAAAAAGAAACTCCGGGT
Source organism: Dehalobacter sp. TBBPA1 (assembly GCF_040931655.1). NCBI lineage: Bacteria > Bacillati > Bacillota > Clostridia > Eubacteriales > Desulfitobacteriaceae > Dehalobacter > Dehalobacter sp. TBBPA1. Next base: position 1,645,757 of record NZ_CP162385.1, read on the forward strand.
TTTTACCCGGAGCTTATTTTTTATATTTGATCCACTTTTGAACCTGTTTATTAGTTGTCATATTTAAGCTAAATGTTAAAAACTTACTGAACTAAAATAAACTACCTGTGTATTTAATTCCTATATGCAGATACTACAGATAGATAGATAAATAAATAATAAATAAAAAGGAGGGATATTGAATGGCTAAGTATAAACTGCCGGTTAACAAACAAAGTGTTGCCAGCGAGCTTAATGTTAACCTAGGCCCAGACACCTCCGCAAGACAGAATGGCTCTGTTGGGGGTAGTATGGTTAAGAAAACTTTTGAATATATTAACAGTAGAATCTAGTCATCAAGCCAATAAAAATAATTTACTCCGGGCTTTTACCCGGAGTAAATTTATCTATGACTTAAAACTCTTCCGCAGTACAGACACCATTTTTGATGCTTTCTTTTTTCAGTTCCTGATAGAAATTTGTAAACGTAATTTGCATGTAAGGCATCAGCCAGATATAGCCAAGACAGAACGGGATCGTGGCCAGGATCGCCCAGCCAATGAAGCTGAGGGTAAGCAGGAATAGCTTGCCGCGATAGCCATAGCTGATTTTTTTGCTGAGATCAAAGGCCTTTTTGATACCCATATCAGGATTATCAGCATAAATATAAAAGCTCATCATATAGCCGTACGCTTTAACGATCCCCGGAATAATCAGAAGCAGTGACCATAAAAGTGTCCACAGCACATACCAGAGATACAGCCCGGCGCAATTAATGGCATTTTTAAATCCAGAAAGGACCACTTCAACATTCGGGTCTTCCGCACGACAGAACTTTAAGGCAAAGGTCACCAGACCAATCATGAGCGGGCCCGCAATTAAAATCGTAATAATCGGACCAACACACGGGATCCAAGACAGGATGAACACGATTACAGCATAAATCAGACAGGCCAGGATTGGTCTCAGCCATTGCCCTTTTAACTGGGTGCGGGCCATGGCCCTTAATTCTTTGTTTTCAAGCATTGTAAGCGCTTAAAAAAGCGCTTACCTTTCATCCTTCACATACTTTATAAATAAAAAACTCTAGAATATTTCTAGAGTTCCATTTTAATCAATTTCTATAGTATTTTTTACTACTTTGACAGCGTGTGTATTTCCCTTTGTTCAACCCTTTTACTCCGTTAGAAGCGGCCTGATATTGTTTCGGATAATTAGTCTTATAACAAGGTTAATTAATTCAATTAAATGTAGACGAAAGCCAATGTTAAACCTACAGCGGCAATTAAAATAAATAACCCCCAATAAAGTTTATTGAATCGGTTCTTTGTGAGTTGGATCATCACCCAAAAGAGTGCGAAACCTCCAATGCTCTTGATTAACAATGGAAGGCTAAAATCAACAAGTGTCCAAACATAGCATCCTGTTAATACTGCGAAGCCAAAGACAACATACATGATTTTACGGAGTTTTGTTTTTAGGTTTTGGTCATCACTAAAAGTAGCGATAAAAAATAAGACCAGGAGCACAGATGCAGCCAGAAAATGCCAGGGAGTATGATTCATTATTTCTATAGGACCTAAAGCTATCAAAAAAAATCCCTCCTAGAATATAATTATGATTTATTATAAGGTGATTAATGTTTCTGAAACTGTTAAGTATTTAACAATTAATAAAAAAAATTTGGAAAGTTGAATTTCCATACCTAAAAATCAGAGAAGTAGCTGCTTGACCCTATTATTTAAATATGTGCGTACTAAGACAAGGGTCATCTTTTAAAATGTAATATCTGTTAGTATGATCGACTATTTTGGCTTCTTTTAACTCATTAAGAGCCTGAATGACCATTACCCGTGAAGAACCAATCATATCAGCTAATTCCTGTTGAGTAATTATTAAATCAATCATTGTCGCGTCTGGCAGCTTTTTCCCATATTGGTTGGCAAGGTTATAAAATAGACGTAATAATCTTTCTTTTACAGTTCGTCTAGTTTCCTTATCTGAATTCATAATGGCATAACGCTTTTGCCCAAGGTAATTAATTATCCTTAAGGCAAAAGAAGGATCTTTCTTAATTAACATTACAAATTGCATTTTACTAAAGCAGCAGATGCAAGCCTCTTCCATGGCTAACGCACTAGAACATTCCTTTTGTTCTTGATATAACGACAACTCACCTAGTACCTCACCGGGACCACAGATATCCAGAATTGTTTCATGTCCATCTTCAGCACTTTGAACAAGTTTAAGTTTTCCTGATTTTACAAGAAATATAGTACCTGTAATATCCCCTTGATAAAAAAGATAGTGTCCTTTGGACAGCCGTTTTTTATTTGTACATTGACACAAGTTTGTAAACTGTTCTTTTTCCAGACCCCGAAACATATCCAATTCTTCTAGGCAAATGAGGCAACGTTTCATGATATTCCCCCTATGTTTATAAAGAAAATATATCAAAATAGATTCAACTTTTCAACAAAGTAAAAATAATCCCGCTTTACTAGCCAGATTATTATTTGGAATTATCATACACAAAACCTGATCAATCTTTTATTGTCCTCGAAAGTGTCCCCTCTTTTAAGAAAAGTTATTGTCAAACAAAGGTTAGCTATCGCTCAATAACAAATATTCAAAGCATTTTATCCTTGACATGAATTCAGCCTTTTGTTATGATTTTATTTGTTCTTCAAAAGAGACATCGGGGCGTGGCGCAGTTTGGTAGCGTGCTTGGTTCGGGACCAAGAGGCCGCAGGTTCGAATCCTGTCGCCCCGACCATTGAAAATCAAAAAGAAACTCCGGGTTTTTACCCGGAGCTTATTTTTTATATTTGATCCACTTTTGAACCTGTTTATTAGTTGTCATATTTAAGCTAAATGTTAAAAACTTACTGAACTAAAATAAACTACCTGTGTATTTAATTCCTATATGCAGATACTACAGATAGATAGATAAATAAATAATAAATAAAAAGGAGGGATATTGAATGGCTAAGTATAAACTGCCGGTTAACAAACAAAGTGTTGCCAGCGAGCTTAATGTTAACCTAGGCCCAGACACCTCCGCAAGACAGAATGGCTCTGTTGGGGGTAGTATGGTTAAGAAAACTTTTGAATATATTAACAGTAGAATCTAGTCATCAAGCCAATAAAAATAATTTACTCCGGGCTTTTACCCGGAGTAAATTTATCTATGACTTAAAACTCTTCCGCAGTACAGACACCATTTTTGATGCTTTCTTTTTTCAGTTCCTGATAGAAATTTGTAAACGTAATTTGCATGTAAGGCATCAGCCAGATATAGCCAAGACAGAACGGGATCGTGGCCAGGATCGCCCAGCCAATGAAGCTGAGGGTAAGCAGGAATAGCTTGCCGCGATAGCCATAGCTGATTTTTTTGCTGAGATCAAAGGCCTTTTTGATACCCATATCAGGATTATCAGCATAAATATAAAAGCTCATCATATAGCCGTACGCTTTAACGATCCCCGGAATAATCAGAAGCAGTGACCATAAAAGTGTCCACAGCACATACCAGAGATACAGCCCGGCGCAATTAATGGCATTTTTAAATCCAGAAAGGACCACTTCAACATTCGGGTCTTCCGCACGACAGAACTTTAAGGCAAAGGTCACCAGACCAATCATGAGCGGGCCCGCAATTAAAATCGTAATAATCGGACCAACACACGGGATCCAAGACAGGATGAACACGATTACAGCATAAATCAGACAGGCCAGGATTGGTCTCAGCCATTGCCCTTTTAACTGGGTGCGGGCCATGGCCCTTAATTCTTTGTTTTCAAGCATTGTAAGCGCTTAAAAAAGCGCTTACCTTTCATCCTTCACATACTTTATAAATAAAAAACTCTAGAATATTTCTAGAGTTCCATTTTAATCAATTTCTATAGTATTTTTTACTACTTTGACAGCGTGTGTATTTCCCTTTGTTCAACCCTTTTACTCCGTTAGAAGCGGCCTGATATTGTTTCGGATAATTAGTCTTATAACAAGGTTAATTAATTCAATTAAATGTAGACGAAAGCCAATGTTAAACCTACAGCGGCAATTAAAATAAATAACCCCCAATAAAGTTTATTGAATCGGTTCTTTGTGAGTTGGATCATCACCCAAAAGAGTGCGAAACCTCCAATGCTCTTGATTAACAATGGAAGGCTAAAATCAACAAGTGTCCAAACATAGCATCCTGTTAATACTGCGAAGCCAAAGACAACATACATGATTTTACGGAGTTTTGTTTTTAGGTTTTGGTCATCACTAAAAGTAGCGATAAAAAATAAGACCAGGAGCACAGATGCAGCCAGAAAATGCCAGGGAGTATGATTCATTATTTCTATAGGACCTAAAGCTATCAAAAAAAATCCCTCCTAGAATATAATTATGATTTATTATAAGGTGATTAATGTTTCTGAAACTGTTAAGTATTTAACAATTAATAAAAAAAATTTGGAAAGTTGAATTTCCATACCTAAAAATCAGAGAAGTAGCTGCTTGACCCTATTATTTAAATATGTGCGTACTAAGACAAGGGTCATCTTTTAAAATGTAATATCTGTTAGTATGATCGACTATTTTGGCTTCTTTTAACTCATTAAGAGCCTGAATGACCATTACCCGTGAAGAACCAATCATATCAGCTAATTCCTGTTGAGTAATTATTAAATCAATCATTGTCGCGTCTGGCAGCTTTTTCCCATATTGGTTGGCAAGGTTATAAAATAGACGTAATAATCTTTCTTTTACAGTTCGTCTAGTTTCCTTATCTGAATTCATAATGGCATAACGCTTTTGCCCAAGGTAATTAATTATCCTTAAGGCAAAAGAAGGATCTTTCTTAATTAACATTACAAATTGCATTTTACTAAAGCAGCAGATGCAAGCCTCTTCCATGGCTAACGCACTAGAACATTCCTTTTGTTCTTGATATAACGACAACTCACCTAGTACCTCACCGGGACCACAGATATCCAGAATTGTTTCATGTCCATCTTCAGCACTTTGAACAAGTTTAAGTTTTCCTGATTTTACAAGAAATATAGTACCTGTAATATCCCCTTGATAAAAAAGATAGTGTCCTTTGGACAGCCGTTTTTTATTTGTACATTGACACAAGTTTGTAAACTGTTCTTTTTCCAGACCCCGAAACATATCCAATTCTTCTAGGCAAATGAGGCAACGTTTCATGATATTCCCCCTATGTTTATAAAGAAAATATATCAAAATAGATTCAACTTTTCAACAAAGTAAAAATAATCCCGCTTTACTAGCCAGATTATTATTTGGAATTATCATACACAAAACCTGATCAATCTTTTATTGTCCTCGAAAGTGTCCCCTCTTTTAAGAAAAGTTATTGTCAAACAAAGGTTAGCTATCGCTCAATAACAAATATTCAAAGCATTTTATCCTTGACATGAATTCAGCCTTTTGTTATGATTTTATTTGTTCTTCAAAAGAGACATCGGGGCGTGGCGCAGTTTGGTAGCGTGCTTGGTTCGGGACCAAGAGGCCGCAGGTTCGAATCCTGTCGCCCCGACCATTGAAAATCAAAAAGAAACTCCGGGTTTTTACCCGGAGCTTATTTTTTATATTTGATCCACTTTTGAACCTGTTTATTAGTTGTCATATTTAAGCTAAATGTTAAAAACTTACTGAACTAAAATAAACTACCTGTGTATTTAATTCCTATATGCAGATACTACAGATAGATAGATAAATAAATAATAAATAAAAAGGAGGGATATTGAATGGCTAAGTATAAACTGCCGGTTAACAAACAAAGTGTTGCCAGCGAGCTTAATGTTAACCTAGGCCCAGACACCTCCGCAAGACAGAATGGCTCTGTTGGGGGTAGTATGGTTAAGAAAACTTTTGAATATATTAACAGTAGAATCTAGTCATCAAGCCAATAAAAATAATTTACTCCGGGCTTTTACCCGGAGTAAATTTATCTATGACTTAAAACTCTTCCGCAGTACAGACACCATTTTTGATGCTTTCTTTTTTCAGTTCCTGATAGAAATTTGTAAACGTAATTTGCATGTAAGGCATCAGCCAGATATAGCCAAGACAGAACGGGATCGTGGCCAGGATCGCCCAGCCAATGAAGCTGAGGGTAAGCAGGAATAGCTTGCCGCGATAGCCATAGCTGATTTTTTTGCTGAGATCAAAGGCCTTTTTGATACCCATATCAGGATTATCAGCATAAATATAAAAGCTCATCATATAGCCGTACGCTTTAACGATCCCCGGAATAATCAGAAGCAGTGACCATAAAAGTGTCCACAGCACATACCAGAGATACAGCCCGGCGCAATTAATGGCATTTTTAAATCCAGAAAGGACCACTTCAACATTCGGGTCTTCCGCACGACAGAACTTTAAGGCAAAGGTCACCAGGCCAATCATGAGCGGCCCCGCAATTAAAATCGTAATAATCGGACCAACACACGGGATCCAAGACAGGATGAACACGATTACAGCATAAATCAGACAGGCCAGGATTGGTCTCAGCCATTGCCCTTTTAACTGGGTGCGGGCCATGGCCCTTAATTCTTTGTTTTCAAGCATTTTCTAGTCCCCTTTCAAAATTATTAATGATGACTCCAGATGAATAATTTCATCTTAACGAAAGAAGCAACAAAATTCAAGCATTTTTGCTATATTTTACCTTATTTTGCATTTGCTTCTCCTTCTACTTGATCTTATTTCTCTACATGCTAAACTATGATTACTTAAACGCATTTTTGTTTGGAAGGTGACTGCCATGTTAAACGGCAAATTAACCCGAATACGTCCGCTCGAGATTGATGATCTGGACACCTTGTATGAATGGTATAATGATCACGACTTCTCTTACTGGATCAGCGGCAATTGGCCGCTTGCAACCCTGCTGCGCCGGGAAGATCTGGAGAGCAAACTTTTTGAAGAGGATGCCAACCGCTATGCGATTACGGATTTACAAGGCAGCCTTATCGGTACAATTGGTTTCGATCAGGTCAATATTCCGGCCAGATCGGCCCGCATCTATATCGGAATTGGTCTCCAAGATTACTGGGGAAAGGGTTATGGGACCGATGCGCTGACTGCTTTTATCCGCTACCTGTTTGGCCAGTGGAATTTCCGAAGACTGACCGCCGAAACCTGGGTCAATAACACCCGGGCGCTCTCCTGCTATGAAAAGCTGGGCTTCATTGCCGAAGGCAGGCTGCGTGAAGCCTATTATGTGGAAGGGCAATATTTTGACGCAATCATCTTAGGTTTATTAAAAAAAGATTATGCCGAGGTCGTCCGCCTTTAGACTCTCTTGATCTCTGTGTAAAATAGTTGCATTCTTGACAGGATTGCAGTATGATGATTGCAAGTTTGACTGATCTATACAGCAAAACTGAATACGTTCTTTACTCTGGGGATAGGTGTAATTCCTTACCGGCGGTACAGCCCGCGAGCCTTATGGCAGATTCGTTGAAATTACGAAGCCGACAGTTAAAGTCTGGATGGAAAGAGCAAAACATGGTGTGATCGTGCACGTGCTTATCGTATATGTCGCGTAGCCTCTCACCTGCTTGTTTTGAATGACTGTTGATCTGAATGATGACGCCCGGAGTATTTCCGGGCATTTTTTATTATCTTTCTAGTATTTTTTCTATGATTTATCAATGATTTATATTTTTATTTGCAACTTGTTAATGACTGGAGGGTACATCCATTGCCTGATCGTTTTACCACAGAAGATAAAAACTACATGGAACGCGCGCTGAACCTTGCCGTACTGGCAGTAGGCAGAACCAGTCCAAATCCGCTTGTGGGCTGTGTCATTGTCCGGGATGGGCAGATTGTCGGGGAAGGCTACCATAGGAAAGCCGGTACGCCGCATGCGGAAGTCCATGCCTTAAATGCTGCAGGATCAAGCGCAGAAGGTGCCAATGTCTATGTCACACTGGAACCCTGCTCCCATTACGGCCGTACACCTCCCTGCACCGATGCGCTGATTGCAGCAGGCGTAAAGAAAGTGATTGTCGCGATGACGGACCCGAATCCGCTGGTCAGCGGTCAGGGTGTGAAAAAGTTGCAGGATGCCGGTATTCTTGTCGAAACCGGTCTGCTGGCTGAAAAAGCGCGAAAAATTAATGAGCCTTTTCTGAAAGCGATTATCACAAAAATGCCCTTTGTACTGTATAAAGCTGCAATGACGCTCGATGGCCGAACTGCCGTAGAATCAGGAGACTCCAAATGGATCACTTCGGAAGAGGCCAGACATTTCGTTCATGGGTTAAGAAATACTTTTGACGTCATTATGGTCGGCAGTCAAACAGTCCTTCAGGATAACCCGCTCTTAACCTGCCGCAATATTGAGAATGGCCGGGACCCGGTACGGCTGATCGTCGATGGTTCCCTGTCTGTTCCTTTGAACGCTCAGGTCCTCCGGAACGAATCTGCCAGCCGCTGCATCATCGCGACAACAAAGGCTGCTGACGAGAATAAGCTGCTGCGGTTGCGCGAAACATTTGCTGCCGACAAGGTTGAGATCTGGCAGTATGATACGTCGAGACAGGTTCCCTTGCCGGACCTGCTGAGAGATATCGCGGCCGGAGGCTTAAACAGCATCTTATTGGAAGGTGGCGGCACGCTCGCCGGTAAAATGCTGGAATCCAGGCTGATTGATCAAATCATGTTTATGTTGGCCCCGAAACTGGCCGGATCCGGTTTCTCCCCGCTCTCAGGCCTGCACCTCGCCAGCATGTCCGAGGCAGTAACTGTCAGTCAACTGGCGGTCTGCAAACTGGGAGGAAATTATAGTTTTACCGGGACAGTTGACTATAACCATACCAATAAAATGGGAAGTGACAAATAATGTTTACCGGAATCATTGAAGAACTGGGCACAATAAAAAACATAGACCTGCTGAAAGACTCCGCCAGATTAACCATTGATGCTTCACTTGTGCTGAAGGGATCCCAAATCGGAGACAGCATTGCCGTCAACGGGGTCTGTCTTACAGTGACCGCCATTGGTTCGGGAAGTTTTTCTGTCGATGTTATGTACGAGACCCTGCAGCGAACAAACCTTCAAGAATTAAAGCCGCAGACAAAAGTTAACCTGGAAAGAGCGCTGCAGCTGCAAAGCCGTTTGGGCGGCCATCTGGTGAGCGGCCATGTCGATGGCACCGGAAAAATTACTGCCATCAGTCCGGTCGGCATTGCTCAAATCTATCGAATTCAAACGTCCCCGGAGACAACCTCCTTCCTGCTGCCGAAAGGATCTGTGGCCATCGACGGAATCTCATTAACGGTCATTGATGCCGGGAATGACTTTTTTACCGTCTCCCTGATCCCCCACACCTTTCAGCATACGACATTCGGCTTTAAACGCGTTGGTTCTACGGTGAATCTTGAAACCGATCTCATCGGAAAATATGTAGCAAAATTCTTACAAAAGGACCACAGCCCACCCCAAACCAAAACGGAAATTTCCCTCGCATTTCTAACTGAAAATGGTTTTATCTAACGTTTAGCAAACGTTTTATCTGACGAAAGGAGCTTAAACAGATGACACAACAAGAAAATATTTTTGCAAGCATTCCGGAGGCTATCGAAGATATCCGTCAGGGCAAAATGATTATCGTCGTCGATGATGAAGACAGGGAAAATGAAGGCGATATTATCATGGCTGCTTCCAAGGTGACTCCTGACGCGATCAATTTTATGGCTACCTACGGCCGGGGTTTGATCTGTACTTCTCTGACTGCCGCAAGGCTTAAAGAACTGGATTTGGATCTGATGGTCCGGAACAACACAGATCCCCACGGCACAGCTTTTACGGTCAGCGTTGATGCCGCAACCAGCACCACAGGAATTTCCGCGTTTGAGCGGGCTGCTACGATTCAAGTGCTGATTAATAAAGATAGTAAGGCGGAGGATTTGCGCAGACCGGGTCATATTTTCCCGCTGCAGGCCCGGGAAGGCGGTGTCCTTGTCAGAGCCGGCCATACCGAAGGATCGGTCGATCTGGCCCGGCTGGCCGGTCTTGAACCGGCCGGGGTCCTTTGTGAAATCATGAATGAAGACGGGACAATGGCCAGAGTGAACGACCTGCTGAAATTTAAGGAAAAACACAATCTGAAAATGGTGACGATCAAAGATTTGATCAGTTACCGCCGCCTGAACGAGAGACTTATCGAAAGAGCCGAAAGTATTGATTTCCCAACAGAATTTGGGACATTTAAGGCAGTCGGCTTTAAAAGTAAAATTGACGGCAAGGAACATCTGGCCCTGGTCAAAGGCAATGTCGGCGACGGGGAACCCGTTTTGGTCAGAGTCCACTCCGAATGTCTGACGGGAGATGTTTTTTATTCGCGAAGATGCGACTGCCGGGACCAGTTAACGGCAGCCATTCAGCAAATCGAACGCGAAGGGCGCGGACTGCTTCTCTATATGCGCCAGGAAGGCCGGGGAATCGGACTTCTGAATAAATTGAAGGCGTATAAACTTCAGGAAGAAGGCAAAGACACTGTCGAAGCAAATCTGGCGCTGGGTTTCCCGCCTGATCTGCGTGATTATGGCGTCGGCGCTCAAATATTAGCTGATCTCGGTATCACCAAAGTCCGTCTGATGACGAATAATCCCAAGAAAATCGTAGGTCTGGAAGGCTACGGCATTCAAGTTACCGAACGCGTCCCGATCGAAATGCCCGCGAAACCTGAAAATGAATACTACCTGTCAACTAAAAAAGAAAAAATGGGCCATTTTTTGACCAATATTCGCTGATCGGTAATAACCGGCAATCCTTAATTGACGAATGACAAAGACATTAAGGAGTATAGAGAACTAAAGACCAAATATCATAACCAAATAGCCTAAAAGAAATATGACCGAACAGGCTGCAAAAGAAAGGATGGATATCATTTGAAAACCATTGAAGGAAAACTGTTAGCTGAGAATTTAAAGTTTGCGATTGTTGCCGGAAGATTTAATGAGTTTATTACAAATAAGCTTATTGGCGGCGCTTTGGATGCGCTGAAAAGACATGGCGCTGATGAGGACAATATCGAACTCGTCTGGGTCCCCGGTGCTTTTGAAATTCCGTTGGCCGCCAAAAAGATCGCTGAACAAAAACGCTTTGATGCGGTCATCTGCCTTGGCGCGGTGATCAGAGGGGCTACACCGCATTTTGACTATGTCAGCAGCGAAGTCAGCAAAGGTGTCGCTAATGTCGGTCTGGAAACAGGCGTTCCTGTGATCTTCGGCGTTCTGACCACCGACACGATTGAGCAGGCCATTGAACGGGCAGGCACGAAATCCGGCAATAAAGGTTTTGATGCTGCCGTAACCGCGATTGAAACCGCGAATCTGTTTAAGCAGCTTGCGTAGTTAGATCGATTCTTAAAACAAGGCAAATAAAAGACGGGAAGGATATACCGCTGTATAACCTTACCCGTCTTTTTTACTCATGGATCTCCACTTGCTAACAAATAATCTTAGATCGATCCTCCGGATTTTTCAATAAGTTTCCCAAGACGTTCATAGACTTTGCTTGCTTCATTCGCCAGCTGAAGATAGCGGTGCCGGATTTCATCATTCGAGGCTTTGGTGGCAAATGTCATATACCCGGAAGCCGCTGCCGAGACATCTTTTTCGTAGTCATACATCATATCTAGATCCGAAAAATTACTCATAAACTTAATAATCCCCTTCCTACATGATTTGAGCAAGTTTACTTTTAAGGAATCCGGTTAATCCCTCGAGCGCGCTTGCCTGATCCTTAAAAAATGCTTTTACTTCCCTGTCGTGAGCCATCTCACTGAACATTTCACATTTCCTCATTGATACTTCGCTTTCAACTAAAGATCTTGTTATCATTCCCTGATCGAGAATTTTCTTGATTTCACTTTGACTATGCTGCATGATATCCCACCTTCCAAAATTCTTAAGTATTTTAGAATTAAGTATTTTCAGGATATACAAAAACAGCTGAATTTATGCATTATTCCCTGTCATAATAATAAAAACAACATGGGTTTAACAGATAAAACCCATGTTGTTTTTATTATATTAATGTTTCAGACTCGTTCGATCGTTTTTTTTGTTAAATCTTCTTAAACTGATAGTCCTGGTCATAATCCACGAGTATTTTGGTGCCTTCTGGAAATTCACCCTGCAGAATCTGTTTAGCCAGCAGATTCTGGATCCGCTGCTGAATCACTCTCTTCAGCGGTCTGGCTCCGAATACGGGATCATAGCCTTCTTCTGTAAGCATGTGCAAAGCCTTGTCGGCTAAAGTCAGGGTAAGTCCTCTTTCTTTGAGGCGGTTCCGAAGCAGGTCAAGCTGAATTTCCACGATCCGGATAAGATCTTCTTTCTTTAACGGATCAAAGATGATGATCTCATCAAGTCTGTTGATAAATTCCGGCCGGAAATACTGGCTTAACTCGGCTTCGATCGTTTTGCGGATCAATTCCGGACTGCTGTGGTTTTCATTCATTTCCCGGATCTCCTGTCCGGCAATATTGCTGGTCAGGATCACAACCGTATTCTTGAAATTGACAATCCTGCCCTGGCCGTCTGTGAGTCTGCCGTCATCAAGTAGCTGCAGCAGAACATTAAAGACATCACCATGCGCTTTTTCAACCTCGTCAAGTAAAATGACGGCGTACGGTTTTCTGCGGACTGCTTCCGTCAGTTGTCCGCCTTCATCATAGCCGACATAGCCGGGAGGGGCCCCAATCAGCCGGGCCACGGAATGCTTCTCCATATATTCCGACATGTCAATCCGGATCAGGGCTTGTTCATTATCAAACAGAAATTCTGCCAGGGCTTTGGCCAGCTCTGTCTTCCCTACTCCGGTAGGGCCGAGAAACAGGAATGAACCCAGCGGACGGTTCGGGTCCTGCAAACCGGTACGAGCTCTCCGGACCGCATCAGCTACCGCTTGGACAGCTTTGTCCTGACCGATGACCCGTTGATGCAGGTTTTCCTCCATCGTAATCAGTTTCTCGGCTTCACTTTCCAGAAGCTTGGAGACTGGGATATGCGTCCATTTGGCAACGATCTCAGCAATATCGCTTTCCGAGACTTCCTGCTTCAACAGCGTATTCTCCCGGCCCGATACGAGCTGTTCAAGTTCGGCCAGCTCTTTCTCAAGCTTGGGCAGTACGCCGTACTGAAGTTCGGCAGCCTTATTGTAGTCGTATTTTTGCTGGGCATTTTCAATCTCCACCCTCGTCCGGTCAATATCTTCCTTCAGCTTGTGAATATTGCCCAATTTTTCGCGTTCTTCCTGAAGCTGGGCCTCTAGGGCGCTTCTTTTTTCCTTCAGGTCCCCAAGTTCCTTTTCAATATTGGCCAGTCTTTCCTGACTCGCTTTGTCTTTTTCTTTTTTCAGCGCTTCCCTTTCAATCTCGAGCTGCATGACTCTGCGTTTGATATCGTCGAGTTCCTGCGGCTCACTGGTGATTTCCATCCGCAATCTGGCCGCTGCCTCATCGATCAAGTCAATCGCCTTGTCAGGCAGGAACCGTTCACTGATATAGCGGTCGGAAAGTATACTCGCTGCGATGATCGCACTGTCGGTAATCGTGACGCCATGATGCGTCTCATAACGTTCTTTCAAGCCCCTCAGGATCGAGATCGTATCCTCGACTGTCGGCGGTGCAACGATCACCGTCTGAAAACGTCTTTCCAGCGCCGCATCCTTTTCGATGTGCTTACGGTATTCGTCCAAGGTCGTGGCTCCGACCATCCTGAGCTCCCCGCGGGCCAGCATCGGTTTCAGCATATTGCCGGCGTCCATCGCGCCTTCGGCAGCTCCTGCCCCGACGACAGTGTGCAGTTCATCAATAAATAAAATAATATTTTCGCGGCTTTCAACTTCCTTTAAAACAGCCTTCAGCCGCTCTTCAAACTCCCCGCGGTATTTGGCCCCGGCAATCAGTGCGCCCATATCAAGGGAGATTACTTCTTTATTCTTAATCGCTTCAGGAACATCACCGCGCACGATTCTTTCGGCCAGCCCTTCGACAATGGCCGTCTTTCCTACGCCTGGTTCGCCAATCAGAACCGGGTTGTTTTTTGTCCGGCGGGACAGAATCTGCAGTACTCTGCGGATTTCCTCATCCCTGCCGATAACCGGATCAAGTTTTCCTCTTCTGGCCAGTGTCACGAGGTTTCGGCCGTACTGTTCCAAGGCAGCATAGGTCCCTTCCGGATTTTGACCGGTAACCCGCTGAGATCCGCGGATTTCCTTTAGAACTTTCAGCAGGGCTTCCCGGGTAACTCCGGCTTCTTTCAGGGTCTTTCCGGCCTCTCCGCCGGCCTGATCAACAATGGCCAGCAAAAGATGTTCCGTGCTGACATAATCATCCCCAAACGGTTCCATCTGGTCATGGGCGTTCACCAGTACTGTTCTCATTCTCGGAGAAATGCTCAACTGAGAAGCCGCTCCCATCATTCTGGGCAGTCTCGCGATGCTGGATTTGGTCTTCTCGCTGACGCTAGCTAGCGAAATATTTAATTTATTCAGAATCTGAGGCACAACGCCTTCATTTTGTTCCAATAAGGCCAGTAGCAGATGTTCGGGTTCCACCTGACTGTTATGGTTACTTTCTGCGTTGTTTTGCGCAGCGATGATTGCCTCCTGGGATTTCTGGGTAAAACGGTTGGTATCAAAAGCCATGCGTATCACTCCTTTGAGTTAACATACCGGTATTTGTGGTAGGTCAACGGAATATATAAATAGGTAAGCATATTTGGGTCTGGTCTGCATGCCACAATACCGCTTTCGGCAGATTGCGCCCTCCATGCTCCGCTTGACGCCGGTAATTGCGGCATGCAGACCTAACTCTGGAGTAATCAGGTGTTTCTTTCCTGGCTTAATTCCTGAAGCGTACTCATTTCTTTCTCAGACATCTCTTCGGGCAGGACAAGCGTAATCTTTGCGTAAAAATCGCCGAAATGGCCCGGTTTGTTGAGAATAGGCATTCCTTTCCCTCTCAGACGGAAACTTTTTCCGGTTTGGGTGCGCGGAGGAATCTTGATGGATATATCTTCGCCTAAGGTTTTGACTCGGGCTTCTCCGCCAAGTACGGCCTTGAAGAAATCGATTTCGATGTTGGCGGACAAATCATCTCCGTCCCGGGTATAGACAGGATGTGGAATGATTTTTACCGTTAACAGAAGGTCTCCTTTGTTTCCGTTTTTCGCTCCTGCTTGTCCCTGTCCGCTGAGCCTAATTTTATTGTTATGCTTAATACCTTTCGGAACAGTGGCTTCAATTCTCCGGCCGCCGACTTCAATCATCCGTTTGGTTCCATGATAGGCTTCTTCAAGCGTAATACTGATTTCACCTTCAATGTCCCTGCCGGCCTGCGGTCTTCTGATCCTATCCGAATAATAATCATCGGAATCATCAGCATAGCCTGCTCCCATGCCAAAGATCGAGGAAAAGAAATCAGAAAATCCCCCCATGCCCCTGCCGGCATCAGAGCCAAAACCTCTGTCCCCAAATGTTTCCGCGAACTCTTCCGGCGTCATTGTACGGGTATAGCGGTTGCTCCCCGGTGATTCCTGCCAGGCCGACCAGTCAAAAGAATTCCCTCTGCCGCCGTGCGACTGCCATTGCTGGTAGTTTGCCCTTAAATCATCATATTTTTGTCTTTTGGCAGGATCGGATATCGCCTGATAGGCTTCATTAATTTCCTTAAATTTCTCTTCTGAGGCTTTATCACCCTGGTTTAAATCAGGATGATACTTTTTGGCCAGTGCCTGGTATGCTTTTTTGATGGCCTTATTGTCTGCATCCGGAGAAACGCCTAAGATTTGATAATAATCTTTAAAATCCACTGTCTTCACCACCTCAAAACTGCTTTCCTTACCCATTAATTGTATTATATGCAAAATTCCTTTAAAGGTCAATATTGGTCAGACATATATTTGTCTTTAGCTGACCTTGCAGAATCTTCGTCTATATGCGTATTCATCCGTATGGTTTTAATGTTAACGGAAACTTATACCCATAGTTTCAAACACTTAGGGATTACCCGGTATGCCTTCGGACATACCCCCGGGATCTCCCCGTCGGTTTCAAAAAGTATGGAATCCGGCATATGCAGTGCAATTTCCTTACAGCGGAACACTTGGACTTCAGGAAGATGGATATGTTGACCTTTATAAAGCAGCGGAAAGCGTGAAAAGAGCCTAGACAGCTTCATTTCTTTTATCACAACCAGATCGAACAAACCATCATCCAGGCGGGCATCAGGCGCAATACGCATTCCGCCGCCAATATATTGACCGTTGCAGACCATAAGCCCCCAGATATTCCCTTCCCAGAATGTATCCTGGTCCATTTTCAGAGAAACGCAGACGCTCTTGTACGATAGAACAGCTTCTAAAGTACTGGTCAGATAAGAGAGCTTGCTGCCCATCGCTTTACTCCGGCAATTGGTCCTGTGGACCGCTTCCGCGCCGACTCCGACATTGGATGCATTCAGAAAATAACGTGTCCGTTCTTCCCCTTCAAAATTCAGAAAGTCAACTCGGCCAAGATCAGAAAGAATGATATTGGGCTCCTTCAGCATCCTGATCAAGGCTTTCAGACCTTTTTCTTTGCCTGTTTTTATTGTCCTTACAAAATCGCCGCCTGTTCCCTGTTCAAAAACAGCCAGTTCGATATCGTCCGCAACAAGCCGGTCCTTCTCAATAAGACCATTAAGCACCTCATTGACAGTTCCGTCTCCGCCGACCGCAATTATCCTCCGATACCCTTCGTCTAGAGCCATACGTGTTATTTCTGTTCCTCCCCCGGAGCGGGAGGTCAGTGCATAATCCACCTGTATTCCTGCCTGACGAAGCCGCTGATAATACCCTGGCCAAAGTCCTTGCGTTCTTCCATTTGCTGACCGGGGATTCACAACAGCAAACCATGATTTTTGCTGGCTCATTTTCATCTTCCTATCATCTTAGTCTTTCTCGGTCTTTTTCTCGATCATTTTTCTCTGTTCATCTGCTGACGTGATTTAGTTTTCAAACATATTGTTTCGCTAATACCGAGAAATTCCCTTTATGCGCAAGAAATTATTTTTCTAACAATTCAGAATCAAAATCCTGAATTTTCTTTGGCTTTCCTTCAGTCACTATCCTTGCCAAAAAACTGCAGCATATTCATACATTCCATTTCCTTCCCCGGATCTGCGGCTATTCATAAATCAGGCCCAAATGGTACAAAATATTGATTACAATGGTTTCATCAAATAAAATAGAATCTCAAAACCAGGCATTCATTTTTTTAATGCCATAGGAAGAATCTAGAAAATATAATAAGGAGGTAACTAAAAAATGATGCGAGGCTGGTATGGACCAGATGGAGGCTGGATGATGGGAGGAAATTATTCCTGGATGGGATTTGTTGCCATGATCATCCAATTGCTTTTCTGGCTAGGAATTATTTATCTTGCAGTTAGGCTTATTAGAAGTTATTTGGACAGAAAGAACACCTCCGGTAAACCGGAAGACCGCGCTATGACCATCTTACGAGAACGATATGCCAAAGGGGAAATCGATCTGGAAGAATACAATACCCGAAAAGGTGAGTTAGAGAAATAAAAGCACATCATAATTATAAAATATCAAGGGAAAATCCTTGATATTTTACATTACCTTTGCGCATTTTTAATTATCGAAGCCTAAAAATATAACGATTAATTCGGGGTAATTTTAGATGTTAATAATTATGAATAGATTTAATACGTTAGTTCCTCATCCGCAATAAGGTTACATAATTTATTAAGATCGTAAATCTTTATGACTTTTTTATTCTTTTTTATGATGCCTTCTCTACTAAGATAAGTAAACAATTTACAAACGGTCACAGGATGGGTACCTGTTATTTTGGCAATCATTTTTTGTGATATATTCTCAACCGCCAACTCATAATGGTCATTCACCCGTTTTCCTTTTGTGAGACATAGATCATATAGAAAAGAGAATACCCTAGACGAAGAACGGCATTGATATAAGTCCCTTGCTTGATGCTCGAAGTAATGAACTTTTTGTACGATATTCAAGATGAATTTTTTTAATAAATTAGCATCCTGCGACAATATTTCAACCATCATATCTAAAGTAAAAAAATACACAATGCAATCTTTTACTGCAGTAATTTGAAATTCATGATCATCATTTGGGTTTATGGCCACCCCAATACAGTTCTTACAAATTTCAAAAAGATACTTCTCCTCACCAGTCCGCGATACTATACTCGCTTCAAGTTGTCCTGAAATCAGATAAATGATACTATAAAAAGGTATACCGGGCGAGATGATCTTGCTTCCCTTTATAAAAGTATGCAGGCTTCCAAGGGAAGTATACATATTTAGCTCTTCAATGGGATCAAATACTGGAATAATAGGTATCTTTATTTTATTATCTGGTATTTTCCTGTTTTCCAAAGTATTCCCACCTTTTTAAGAGAAAATATAAACTATTAGGCTTAATACTGATTATTTTTTAAATACCGCTTCAAATAGTTATGCCAGATTATAGAAGTTTATCAAAGTGCATATTATCAATGGTAGCCACAGGCTACCCTCAGCGTCAGGATGAGAATGCAGTAATCTAATCTGATATAATACTTGTCATAGCAAACCTCCAAAGTACTAGTTATTGGGTTTGTAATTTATTTTCATTATACCAGTTATGGTAATTTTCTTGTTGTTTTAAGCCTAGTTTTCTAATATTTAATTATAATAGGTTGTGCGTAGTCTATTTGCTGAAAACAAAAAAGTCATTATAAAAAGAAGGAGGATTTTCTCAAATGACGCTTGGATCTCCATAATATTTTTAATGTAATGAACATCTGTTTTCATATATCTTTAAGCGGCAAGATGAAGCTCCAGCCGCTTAAAGATATACCTAATAAGGAAACTGAACTTATTATTGCTTAGCAGCTAATACCTCTCGGGCCATTCCAGCCACCATTTGAATTTCTCAATTTGTTCCGTTCCATAGCCAAACATATCATCAATCTGTTTGAGTAATCTGGATGAGGTCTCACCTTTACTGCCGATCCATGTACCTGCATCATGGAACCAGGAGTTTTCTTTAGAGTCCCAGGGGCATACCTTCATACACATGCCGCAGGAAGAGCCTTCTTTATTCGTTGACCGGAATTCTGTACATTTTTTCCAGTCACTGTTCCAACGCAGGTAACCATTATGCTCAACTGGATCTTTATCAAAAGTGATTGCACCTCCAGGGCAATTTTCGGCACATTTGCCACATACCCGGCAAAAGTCTAGCAAGCCAAAATCAATAGGGTTATCAGGAACGAGCGGCAAATCCGTGGTTACAGCTCCGCCCTTATGGCGAAATCCCAGCCGGGGATGAATCGTACAGTCACCTGTTCTGGATAGTTCACCCAATCCCGATGCTATGAGGCAGGGGCCCAAGACTAATTCGAAGTTGCCAGCATGCTGTGCTCTGGCATTATAACCCAGGTTACGAATATAACTCGCTAAGATGACAGCAATAACAGCAGATGCATGGTATGAGCGAAAGGATTGGCCAGCACTGATACCATCATATCCAGTCGAACCTAACATCGTTTCCAAATGCTGGTCAACTACAAAAGTAATCACATAGGGTAGACTCTCCGTGACGGGAATTGACTTAGATAAATCATCCTTAAACAAATCATCCTGACTAGGGTTCCTATAACTATAATACGCATAAGGGGGCATCTTACCGATCCCAACTTCGTCAGCCCGCAAAAAATACGCACAATCCTTAATGTGTTGGGACATTTGTGCAGGATCAGGAATCGACAGCTTTTCAGGAGACGGCTTACCGCTAACCAGTGTGTCTGGACTGATAGCACCCAGAAAACCCACAATTGCGGCATTGAAAGGATGCTTAGTAACGAAATGAAAACCACTGGATTCTATACGAGCCTGGGGTGAAAGTTTGCCGCGCATCGCATAACTGAATCCTGTGTCCGCTTCATGGGTCTTTTTAATAGGTCCAACGATCTTTGAAGTTCCGAGCCATTGATCGTTATTCTCAACAAATCGGACACTAGCGCCACCATAATCTACATTGGGGTGCAGCTTGGATTTGGCTCCGTTTTGAGAACCTGTCTGGCTTGCCATAGCTTCTACCGGCAAAACTCCGATTGCGCCAACAATCCCTGCCGCCAGTGCAGAAGCAGCCCCTGCCTTCAAAAATTTACGTCGGTTCATTTGGGATCCTTGTTCCTGCTGTTTTTTTTCTTGTTCCAAAGATTTTAACATTACTTTTCACCTCTTAACTCGTCAAATTTGGACTTTTCTGTTTCTTACCTTGACCTATCAATCCCACTAATCTTGCTAATACGATTCCGATGATGACAGATAACCCAAAGAAGAGAAAGATTCCGGTACTTGTAGCTTTGACATGACCAATCCGAGCATTAAGGACAATGAAAGATAACCCGATACAAGTAATTAGAAACCATATCAAATACAGAGACCAATTAAGCACAGTTTTCTTTTTGTCCGCCTTATTTGCGTAAGGTCTCAAGGCTAAAATACCTGCTAAAAAAAGCATTCCAACAATAAAAATGAGAACTACATTCAACACTTTAACACCCCCTTTCCATACTTTTTCACATCGAGTCTATAAAACAATCTCGAATCACTAGTATTATATCTCTGTAATACATGATTTCTCTTAGTGGCCACTAATTGCTGATTATTTTTCAAATACAGGAACTTTTTTTTAAAATAAATAAAGCTAGGATGTAGCGTCATACAGCGACATCCTAGCTTTCCCATCGATCGTTAAGTTCAAATATAAGTCATGGCAACTCATAATTGATGCTTATGGGAAATAAAAACTGATAGATATCTAAATTACTGATATTTTATATTACCCCTGCCCAACAGAATTAATATGTTAATTCCTCATTTGCAATAAGGTTACATAATTTATTGAGATCGTAAACCTTTATGACTTTTCTATTCTTTTTTATAATGCCTTCTTTACTAAGATAAGTAAATAATTTACAAACGGTCACAGGATGGGTTCCTGTTATTTTGGCAATCGTCTTTTGTGACACATTCTCAACCGCTAACTCATAATAGTCATTCACCCGATTTCCTTTTGTCAGACAGAGGTTATATAGAAAAGAGAATACCCTAGCGGAAGGACGGCTTTGATAGAAGTCCCTTGATTGATACATAAAGTATTGCGTTTTTTGTATAAGATTCAAGATAAAATTTTTTAATAAACGCGTATTCTGCGATAATATTGCAACCATCATGTCCAAAGGAAAAAAACAGACAGTGCAATCTTTTACTGCAGTAATTTGAAATTCATGATCATCATTTTGGTTTAAAGCCACCGCTATGCCGTTCTTAAAAACTTCAAGCAGATACTTCTCCTCACCATTCCGCGATACCATGCTCACGTCAAGTTGTCCTGAAATCAAGAAAATAACATTACTAAAAGGTATGCCGGGCGAAACGATCTTGCTTCCTCTTGCAAATGTATGCAGGCTTCCAAGAGAAGTATACATGTTTAGCTCTTCAATGGGATCAAATGTTGGAATAATAGGCATCTTTATTATACAATCCGGTAGTTTCCCGTTTTCCAAAGTTATCCCCACCTTTAAAAGAAAATATCCTATGGTTACTCTCATTATACCCGTTATGGTGGTTTTCTTGTTGTTTTAAGCCTAGTCTTCTAAAATTTAATAGGTATTAGTCCCTTGAAAGGGATGGGAAAGTTGAGGTACATTACGATGGGTTGAGCGAAGGCTATTTGCTGAAACCAAAAAAGTCATTAGAAAAAAGAAGGATGATTCTTTTCAAATGACGATTAAATCTCTGCAATATTTTTTGATGAAGACCCATTGCAAGTAATAAACATCTGTTTTCGTATATCTTTAAGCGGCAAGATAAAGCCCCGGCCGCTTAAAGATATACCTAATGAGAAAACTGAACCGATTATTGTTTGGCGGCTAATACCTCTCGGGCCATTCCAGCCACCATTTGTATTTTTCGATCTGTTCCGTACCATAGCCGAACATATCATCGATTGTCTTAAGCAATCTGGATGAGTTCTCACCTTTACTGCCGATCCAAGTACCTGCTTCATGGAACCAGGATTGTTCCTTTGAATCCCAAGGGCATACTTTCATACACCTGCCGCAGGAAGAGCCTTCTTTGTTTGTTGACCGGAATATGGTGCATTTTTGAGCGTCAGAGTTCCATCGCAAGTATCCATTGTGCTCGACTGGATCATCATCAAATGTAATAGCGCCGCCTGGACAGTTGTCAGCACATTTTTTACACACCCGACAAAAATCCTGCAAGCCAAAATCAATGGGATTATCGGGAACGAGCGGCAAATCCGTGGTTACAGCTGCACACTTATGGCGGAATCCCAGACGGGGATGAGCTACGCAGTCTCCTGTTCTGGATAGCTCGCCCAATCCCGACGCTATCAGGCAGGGACCCATGACTGCTTCATAGTTGGAAATATGATTTGCCCTGGCATTATAACCCAGGTTACGAATATAACTCGCTAAGATGACAGCAATAACACCGGACGCATGATATGAACGGAAGGATTGACCGGCACTGATACCATCATATCCAGTCGAACCCAACATCGTTTCCAAATGCTGGTCAACCATAAACGTAATGACATAAGGCATCCTCTCTGTGACCGGAATTGACTTAGACAAATCATCCCCATTCTTAAACAAATTATCCTGCGAAGGGGACCTGTAACTATAATAAGCATAAGCGGGCATCTTGCCGATTCCAACTTCGTCAGCCCGTAAAAAATACGCGCAATCCTTAATGTGTTGGGACATTTGTGCAGGATCAGGAATCGGCAGTTTTTCAGGAGCCGGTTTCCCGCCGCACAGTGCGTCTGGACCGATAACACCGACGAATCCCATAAGAGCAGCATTAAGAGGATGTTTACCAACAAAGTGATAGTGGAAGGATTCTTTTTGAGCTTCGGGGGTTAGTTTACCACGAATAGCATAATTGAATCCTGCGTCTGCTGCATGAGTTTTTTTAATAGAACCGACGATCTTTGAAGTTCCGAGCCATTGATCATTATTCTCAACGAACCGGACAGTGGCACCACCATAATCTGCATTGGGATGCAGCTTGGATTTGGCTCCGTTTTGAGAACCTGTCTGGCTTGCCATAGCTTCTGACGGCAAAACTCCGATTGCGCCAACAACCCCTACTGCCAGTGCCGAAGCAGCCCCTGCTTTCAAAAATTTACGTCGATTCATCTGGAATCCTTGTTCCTGCTGTTTTTCTTCTAGAAATTTTGACATTACTTCTCACCTCTTAACTCGTCAAATTAGAACTTTTTTGTTTCTTACCTAGACCTATCAATCCCACTAATCTTGCTAATACGATTCCGATAACGATGGATAGCCCAAAAAAGAGAAAGATTCCGGTACTCGTAGCTTTGACATGACCAATCTGAGCATTAAGCACAATGAAAGATAACCCGATACAAGTAATCAGAAACCAGACCAAATACAGAAACCAATTAAGCACAGTTTTCTTTTTGTCCGCCTTGTTTGCGTAAGGTCTCAGGGCTAAAATACCTGCTAAAAAGAGCATTCCAACAACAAAAATGAGAACTACATTCAACACGTTAACACCCCCTTTCCATACTTTTTCACATCGAGTCTATAAAATAAACTCAAGTCACTCGCATTATATCTCTGTAATACGTAATATCTCTTAGTAGCTACTAATTAGTGATTATTTTTCTAATTCCAGGAATTTCTCTGTTTTTTTATTTAAAATAAATCTATAAAAAATAAGCTAGGATGTAGCGTCGTACAACGACATCCTAGCTTTATCATCGATCTTTTCGTTATAAATATAAGGTTTTATTTTTCATCTTCCTTATTTCGTCTAAAGCTCTTCTCCGAAAGCATCCTGCGTTTTCTAATGATCCGGCAGACCAGCCAGATCAGCAGCAGAACCGCCAATACCGGCAGCGCATAGCCGATGAAGACCAACACATAGTTGAGCGCATTCCAGAGGAAGCTTACAGTCTTGATCAGAGCATTCTTCACGGCAATCAAGGTATTCTTCAGCGATATCGGCTGCCAGGGATTATTGACCGTCAGGTCGTTCCGGGCCTGCTCAATATTGATGGTGACCTGGGAGTATTCCACCCGGTTATCATAGTATTTAAGCTGCCCTTTCAGGCTTTCAATCTCTTGTCGGACAACAGCCAGGGAGTTTTCAATTTTTAGAATGTCTTCGACAGAATTCGCTTTTTGGAGAATTTCCAAATACCGTTTTTCCTGAGCCTCCCAAGATCTTAAACGGGTCTCTGTATCAAAATAAGCCATCGATACATCTTCGGTATTCTGGTGTTCATTGACGACGATGCCGAACTGAGAAATACTGTTTTTAAACGTCTCAAATTGTTCTGAAGGTATTCTTAAAGAAAGAAAAGCCGTCACACTGTCGTCATAATTGGTCCGGGTCGATTCGGCGACGTACCCGCCGAGAGTCTTAGCTTTCTCCTCGAGTGCCTTTGACGCAACTTTGACATCATCTGCCTTCAGGGAAATATTGAGCATATAAATGGTTTTCTGCCGGGAAAAATCATATTCTGCAGATCCATTTGGAACTGAATTCTCCAAACTTTTTTTCTGAGCATCAGATCCAGTAAACGAAGGAGAAACCGAATTAGCGGAGTCAGTTGCTACCCCTCCGGTAGATTCAGTCGCAACACCGGCATCAGGAGGGCTCACTGCAGATCCATTCGCCATATCATCCGTGGCACGATCTGTTGTCGTTTGCAGTGAACTGACCTGTTTCTGCAAACCATCCCCCATCAGGATTCCATTTACGCCAAGACCAACGGCCAGCACTACGACAGCGGCACAGCCGATCAATGCAAATGCTTTTTTATTTCCATATAAAAGTTTGTTTTTTAGCCGTGCTGCGAGCGCAGATAATCTGTTCTTCTTTTGCCGTGTTTGCAAGAAAGGAATGCTGGTATTGGCTTCAGCAGCTACGAAGGTCATGTTTTCCAGCGGCTGATTTTTAACAGAATCCAAAATTTTTCCCCGGGTTTTATCTTTGATCCGCTCCTTAAGACCGTCGTCCTGATAGACATAACCAAAAAATTTCTTAAGACGCATGAGATCACCATCTTCTTCCCACATGGCTTTTATTTTATCTTCAGACATCAGCATTCACCTCCAGCCACTTCCGCCTGATAGGCTGTCCGGAAACTTTTTTTGGCCCGGTAGAGCAGGCTGTCTACCGCCTGTTGCGTGGTACCGAGAATTGTCGCCGTTTCGGATGCGCTGAATCCATCGATCAGCCGTAATTGGATCACAGCTACTTGATGTTCTGTCAACTGAGAAAGGGTATTACTTACAGAAAGGACAGTACCCAGGTCCTCCCCATAATCCCTGCTGTTATTTGCATCCTGGATCTCTTCTGTAATCGGAATCAGATTAACCTGTTTCCTGCCCCGGTAAAAATCCGCGATATAATTCGAAGCAATTTTTAACGCCCAGCACTTCAAAGAGCTTCTTCCCTCAAAGCCGGCCAGTGATCTCCAGACCTTAGCCATGACTTCGGAAGTAACATCTTCAATTTCTGATGAAGGAATCCTCAGACAGACAAACCTGTAAACAGACGGGAATAGTTCCTCATAGATTTCATCAAATGAGACCTCTGTTTGATTCATACCCAGACCCACCCCCTTAAACCGAAACATTGAATTCTACCCGGGCAACAGTATAGACGGAAAGATCAGTGTATTTCTGATTCAAAATTTTTTTTAAAAATGAATATCCCCAGAATCATGGAAATGACAACCAGAAATGCCGGATTTAATCCAGGCCAAATCAGCATAATGGCAAAAGCTGTAATCCCCAGGACCCAGGTCACTTTATCCTTAAAAGCACTCTGACCCATCTGCAGCGCCGACTGAGCCAAAAGCACTACAACGACAGGTCTGACCCCTTTCAGCATAGCCTGCAGTGCAGGTGAGTCAGCATAGTTGATCAGCAGGTGACCCAAGAATATCATAATAAGCGCCGTCGGCAGAACAGCGCCAATGATTGCAGCCAGCGCCCCGCTCCAACCCTTGACTCTATGTCCGATCATTCCTGCCAGTTTCGTCGCGATCGGTGCCGGCAAAGAATTGGATATGGCCACAACGTTTGTAAAATCTTCATTGGTAAGCCATTGATATTTGTGCACCGTTTCCTTCTGGATGATCGGAATCATGGCCGGCCCGCCGCCGAAACTAAAGTTACTGGCTCTGAAAAAAGCAATAAATAAGTCCCAAAGCACTTTCATGTCATACTCCCAAAATCTGAATTTGAAATGTTCAAACCGAGCAAATCAATAGATCAGGTAACCGATGACCATGGAAAGGACAATCAGCAATACCGGATGAATTTTAAAATAATACAGCGCTG
Source organism: Dehalobacter sp. TBBPA1 (assembly GCF_040931655.1). Classification (NCBI taxonomy): domain Bacteria; kingdom Bacillati; phylum Bacillota; class Clostridia; order Eubacteriales; family Desulfitobacteriaceae; genus Dehalobacter; species Dehalobacter sp. TBBPA1. The sequence goes on from NZ_CP162385.1 coordinate 1,672,223, forward strand.
CTGCAGACCCGACCGCGATCAATACAGTGGTATAATCCAGAGGCACTTGAATCTGAAAAGCATCAACAGCCATTTCATAAGCTACGATGATCAGCAAAGCAGTCACAACGGGTCTCACACCGCTCAACGCGGCCTTCAAATTACTGGAATTCGCATATTTTTTTAAGATACCGCCTAAGACAATCAATACAAGTACTGTAGGCAGGATCGTTGCCAGCAAGGCGACAATCGCTCCCGGCCAGGAAGCAACCTGATAGCCTAGATAGGCCGCTACTTTGGTTCCAAGCGGCCCGGGAAGCGCATTTGCCATGGCAATAGCATCAGCAAACTGCGCATTGGTCAGCCAGTGATGATTATCAACGGTCTCTGCCTGAATCAACGGAATCATCGCCGGCCCGCCGCCAAAGGACAAGTTGCTCGCCCGAAAAAAAGCGATAAACAAATTCCACAAATCGGTTGCCATTTGTTCTCCTTCTATTCCTGTTCCTATCTTGTCATGATGCTTTAACCCAATTCAATTATAGCAAACGTTTTTGGTCTTTCAAATCAATTCAAAAGTGCCCTTTTTCATCCAATAAGCTGTTGTCATGTTGACGATGAAATGACATAACACGGGAACCCAGAGTGTTAAAGAAACGGCATAGGCAACTCCGAGAAGGATCCCCATCAAGAAGACTTCCACAAGGATAAACACCTGGCGCCAATATCTGTAGTGAATCAGCGTAAAGACAACAGCCGTCAACCATAACCCTAAAATTGGCTGAATCATGCCTCTGAACAGGAATTCCTCACTGAAAGCACCGAGGAAAAATATTGGAAATAGCTCTGTCAGTGAGAATTTGTCCATCAGGATAAGGTTAATCTCATCAAACAGCCTTTCCTTCGGCAGATATTTCAAGAAGAAAAATTGAAACGCAATCAGAACGGCACAGCCGACGGCCAACGTAATCAAGGCTTTACTTAAACTACCGATCGTGAACATTTCTGCCAGCACGATTTCTCTGTCCAATGATTTCAGCATGACCCAGAGGCCCAGGGCAATAACAATCAGGATCACCTGCGATAACAGGATATTCAAACCTAGCATCTTTTTAGATATTTCCATCGCCGTTACATCCTTTCCAGCAGTCCGAGCGCAGAGCATGCCAGAACCCGGGTTCCTATGCTAAGCGCCTCTTCATCAATATTAAAGCACGGATGATGGTGCGGATGGCTGATCCCTTTCCTCTTATTCCCCGCTCCGATGAATATCAGCATGCCGGGTAAGCGATGAAGATAAGCGGAAAAGTCTTCACCCCACATCACCGGATTGGCTTTAACCAATGCTTTTGCTCCGAATTCTTCTTTTAGTATTTCCGTTACTTTGCCGACAACGGAACTGCTGTTAACAACAGGATCATAACCGAGCTCATAATCGAAGGTGTATTTTGCGCCATAAGCAATACAGATTCCTTTAATGATATTTTCCATTCGTTTCGGAACTTCCAAACGGGTGTCCCTGTCAAATGTCCTGACGGTTCCTTTCAGGTCTACCCGCTCAGGTATGATATTAAAGGCCGAGCCCCCTTGAATATTCGTAATAGACAAGACTACGGATTTCAGAGCGCTGGTCTGACGGGATACGATATTTTGCAGAGCGGTAACGATCTGTGCACTGATCAATACCGGGTCGATGGTATCCTCCGGCATCGCGGCATGACCTCCTTTACCCCATATCGATATTGTAAAGTTGTCCGGGGCAGCCATTAAAGGGCCCGAGGCTAAGCCGATCTTGCCAGCAGGCAAAGACGTAAAGAGATGAAGGGCAAGAATCGCATCGACCCCGTTCAGGAGACCAAGTTTGACAAGATCTTTGGCTCCACCGGGATGTTTTTCTTCAGCATGCTGAAAGATGCAGCGGATTTCTCCTTTCATGTCGGATCTTAGTTCCGCAAGAACTTTTGCAGCCCCGACCAGCATGGCCGCATGTCCGTCATGACCGCAGGCATGCATGGTTCCAATATTTTGGGACCGGTAAGGCAGATCGTTTTCTTCCTGGATCGGCAGTGCGTCAATATCACTCCTGAGCGCTACCATTTTCCCCGGCATACTTCCTTTAATGGCAGCCAGAACACTGGTCTCTGTCGGTCTCGACACCTCAATGCCCGGAACTTCATGCAATCTGTCGAAGATCATATCTGCCGTATGATACTCCTGAAAAGATAATTCAGGATAGCGATGAAAGGTCCTCCTCAGATCGATGATTTCTTCGTTCCTTTCGGCAACAAGTCCGCTAATGGCTGTGATTCGTTCGTTTTCCGGCATATCGTCAACTCCTGTATCGGATAAGTATCACCCATTAATTCTCCAAAAATGTGCATAATCCTTGAAACGCCGGACTTTAATTGGCCGATCGGCAATGAATACAAAATTCTTTGGTTAAATTTCTTGCATTATGCCGGCATTCTGCTACGATAGATTCAGATAAATAGTAAACACGGACAACGATGTCCTCGGGATTTAATCCCGGGGACTATTTTTTTTTGCAAATACTGTTTATCAAAAATAATTGATCAAAGAGGTGGATAAAATGAAAAAAATTGAGTGTATTATTCGTCCAGCCAAATTGGAAAATGTGAAAGAAGCCCTCGGAAAATTTGGTATCAAAGGAATGACGGTCACCAACGTAATCGGCTGCGGACTGCAGCAGGGAAAAACAGAAGTATACCGTGGAAATGCCTATACCATCAATCTATTGCCCAAATACAAAATCGAAATTATTGTCCCGGACGAATCTGTGGATAAAGTTATCGAAATCATTACCGAGACTGCCAGAACGGGAGAAATCGGTGACGGAAAAATCTTCGTCTATGATGTGCTGAATGCCGTACGGATCAGAACAGGAGAATCGGGAGAAAAAGCCGTCTAAAAGATATAAATATAAAAAAAATATATAATGAGCTTTTCCAGATATGTTACTTCCTAAAATATAAGCAAACAATTACCGGGTTTAAGAAAATCAAATTCACAAATAATAAGAACGACTCCCAAACAAAAAAAACTTATATTTTAAGGAGGAAAATGACATGGCTGGTGAAAGAAATTCAAACACGCCTGCCGTCCAGGGTGTAGGAAAAGGATTGGATCAACTGAAATACGAGATCGCTAATGAAATGAACGTTACGCTGGGTGCAGACCGCACTTCCCGTGAAAACGGAACTGTCGGCGGTAATATGACCAAACGCATGATACAATTTGCTGAGCAGCAGTTGAAAAACGGACAGAGAATCTAACTTCTATTTGTTCACTTTTAGAAGCAACGTACAAGAAGCATTCCTTAATCGGAATGCTTCTTTACTTTCATAAAAACAAGAAATTCTCACCATGTTTCCAAGATTATTTCCAAGATTATTTATTCATCTTTGCCCAGCTGTCCCGCAGTCCGACGATCTGGTTAAAGACCGGATGATCACTGGAATGGTCTTTCAAGTCCGCACAGAAATAACCCTGTCTCAAAAATTGATATTTGCTGCCGGGATCAGCTTCTTTCAAACCCGGTTCAATTTTGCATCTTTTTAGAATCTGCAGGGAGTCCGGATTAATTCTGGCAAGGAAGTCGTCGCTCTCTGCAGAATCATCCTCCGTATACTGATCATCCCTGATCAGATAATCATACAAACGTATCTCGGCATCTTCGGCATGGGCCGCCGAAACCCAGTGAAGCGTCCCTTTTACTTTTCTCGAGCTTGCCGATCCGCCGCTTTTGGTGTCCGGATCATACGTACAATGGATTTCTATAATCTGGCCATCTTCATCTTTCAGGACTCTTTCACATTGAATAATATAGGCATGTTTTAGCCGGACTTCATTACCGGGGGAAAGACGGAAGAATTTTTTGGGCGGCTCCTCCATAAAGTCCTCGCGTTCAATATAAATGGTTCGCGAAAACGGGATCAATCTGATTCCTGCCTCCGGATGCTCCGGACTGTTCTCTGCTTCCAGGAATTCATCCTGGTCTTCCGGATAATTGATCAGGACAACCTTGATTGGATCCAAAACAGCCATGACCCTCTTGGCTTTGGAATTCAGATCTTCACGCAGGCAATGTTCCAGTAAAGCAACATCGACAATGCTGTTGGCTTTAGCTACCCCGATACGATCGCAGAAATCTCTGATCGCTTCCGGCGTATAGCCTCTGCGCCTTAAACCGGAGATCGTCGGCATCCGGGGATCATCCCATCCCTGAACATAGCCGCCTTCAACCAGCTGACGAAGCTTTCTTTTGCTCATGACTGTATTCGTCAGATCCAGACGTGCAAACTCATATTGCCGGGGCCTGTCCTCTTCAATCAGCTGTTCTGTCAGCCAGTCATAGAGCGGCCGGTGGTCTTCAAACTCCATCGTGCAGATCGAATGGGTAATATGTTCAAGCGCATCCGATAAAGGATGAGCAAAGTCATACATCGGGTAAATACACCAGGTGTCTCCGGTCCGATGATGCGACGCATGCATGATGCGGTAAATCACTGGATCGCGCATATTTAAATTCGGAGAACTCATATCAATTTTTGCTCTGAGCACTTTCGTGCCGTTCGGGAATTCTCCGGCTCTCATTCTTTGGAACAGGTCAAGACTTTCTTCGGCGGAACGGCCCCGGTAAGGGCTGTCCGTTCCAGGCTGGGTCAGCGTCCCACGGTATTCCCGTATTTCCTCTGCCGACAAATCACAGACAAAAGCCTTGCCTTTTTCAATCAGCTCTACGGCAAACGCGTATAGCTTTTCAAAGTAATCGGAAGCATAGTACATCCTGTCCTGCCAGGAAAACCCCAGCCATTGGACATCTTCCTGAATCGACTCGACAAACTCAGTTTCCTCTTTGCTCGGGTTGGTGTCGTCAAACCTAAGATTGCAGCATCCGTTAAATTCCAGCGCGGTGCCAAAATTCAAACAGATGGATTTGGCGTGTCCGATATGAAGATAGCCGTTAGGTTCAGGCGGAAAACGTGTATGTACCCTGCCGTTGTTTTTATTCAGCTTTAAATCTTCCCGGATAATATTTTGAATAAAATTGGATGATGAATAAGAAGAATTTGATGTATTTGATGTATTAATAGCAGTAACCCCCTACGAAAACACTTATATTATCTTAGTATAGTAGATTTCTAAAAAATTTCAAATACCTATTTTCGGCCCCCTGTCAATAGCAAGCAGCCTGTCCGTCAGCGCTAGGAGTTCATCTCTTCGCGAGAGCTTCTCCAGCCACCTGGAAGGTATGTTCTCTATGCCATAGCAGGCTCCGGCCATCCCGCCGGTTACTGCGCCGATCGTATCCGCGTCTCCTCCGAGGTTTACGGCCATCACCAGCGCTTCTTCCAGCGAATTGGTCTGAAAGACACAGTTTAAAGCAGTTTCCAATGTATGGACAACGTAACCGCTTGTTTTCATTTGATCAGCACTTAAGTTCATTTGCAGGGCAAACGGAGCATCCGCCTGGGCCTTTTCCAGCACGATGCGGAGTTCTCCGCCTAAAAGCAATTCCCTGACAATTTTACAGTAAAAAACCACACATGCTCCAGCCAGTGGATCATAATGGGTCAGAGCCGATAATCTTGCCGCCAGATCCGTCATTTTCGCCAGGTTATTGTGATAGGCAATGACCACCGGGACCGTTCTCATCAGCGAACCATTGCCGCCGCTTCTCCCGCCGCTGAGTCGATGGGCATTCTCAGCGATTTGCAGCCATTCCTGTTCGTTATCCGCTTCTGTCCGGATTCCTTCCTGCAGAACCATCCGGCAGATATTTCCGATGCATTTGGGCTCTTGCCGGGACCATTCCCGAAAATGACGGGCGACGTGCTTTACCGGGTCTGCAGGGTCTTTAAGAATCCCGTTGGCCGCCGCAAGGGTCATTTCTGTATCATCGGTAATTTCTCCGGGTGCCAATTTCCAGAATCCCCCGCCGGTCATATCCCGGTGTCGGCCATAGGTATGAACAATTTCTTCGCGGTTCATAAATTCAAGGGTTGCCCCAAGCGCATCCCCAGCTGCCACCCCGAGCATTGCTCCCCTTGCTCTGGAAATGAGATCTTCCATTTTGTTTTCCCCTTATACATCATCGCGTAGTTTCTTGGTTTGAACCATTAATGGCTATACCGTTATCATACACTTTTATTCTAAAAACAACTATCAGATTTTAAGATGACTTCGCATCCAAATAATTTGCATTTGTACTTTTTACAAATTGATTTTGTTTTGCTTAAAATACTGAATAATCTGTTCCTTCTCGGCTTCTTCCGCATGGTTGGTTGTGAGGATTTCCCCACCCTTCATACCATTCCATTTGATATACAGCGTTTGTTCAAAGCTTTCATTGATGATCGGGTCTTCATATTTCAAAACAATTACGAAGAAATACGGAAGCACATCTTTTAATGTCTTTTGTTTGTTGATGCCTTCAAGACTAATCAGTAAGGTGGCCGAAGCATTTTTGGGAATATCATTGACGAGCGCATATTCGTCAATTGTGACCGGTTTTTCCTTTAAGCCGGCCTGAAAAACTATAGACTTGCTCCAAAGACTAACAGCCGGATGCTCGCCGACATTGGTAAAAACCATCTCAAATTCAGGTGATTCTCTCAATACCACTTCGGGAGAATCCTTGAACGTAAAGTACGGACGGTTGGCTTCTCTCTCCTCGTTCCAGGCAGATACGGTGATATAGACGGTGATCAATGCCGTCACAGCAAGTATGGCTGTCCCAACAGTGGCAATCATATTGGAATAACTGATTAGTTTGTTTTTTTTCTTTGACAATTTGCACACTCCCAGCTATCGTTAAACAAAATCATTATTTGCAAGTTCACAGAAATCTAAACGAAATGCAGAATGCAATTTTTTCATTTTAATATATTATTGTCTTTTCGTTGATATGTTTTATTTTACACAGGCCGGTACCATGTCAACCCTATATCTTTATAATTTTAGGATCAACTAGGTACTAGCTTCGCTCTGTTTAAGAATATATATAAAAAAAAATGGAAAAACTAGGTTTACAAAAGCCACTGTTAAAAAGTAAAATTATAAATGTATAGCTACCTTCAATGATCTTTGGACAATAATAGGTTGCTGGAAAGGGGAAGTTATGATGCGGATACTTTTTCTTCCGTTCCTTCAAATCCCTACGGGTCATCATACCGTAGCCGATGCAATGATTCGTTCCTTAGAAAACCGAATCAGTAATCTTAAATGCTCAAAGATAGATTTCTTCAGTTATGCCGACAAACGGCTGGAGAAAGCATTTCGGTTAACTTACCTGACCTGGATCGACCATTCTCCCCAAACCTTCGTCTGGATTTACCGAAACTTTGTGTACCCTACCAAATCAACCAAGCACTTTAACTGGTATGAATATAAATTTCTTGACAAAATGAATAGCCTACTGCAAGAGGAACAGCCTGATTTGATCGTATGTACCCAGGCTTTCCCTTCCTTCTTAATCGACAGGCTTAAAAATTCCGGTATCGCAACTGCGCCCGTAATCAATGTTTACACTGATTTCTTTGTTAATAAGCTTTGGGGAACAGAATACATAGACTACCATTTTGTCCCTGATCAAAATATTAAGGCGCAATTAACCTCCCAGAATAATATTGATCCGTCTAAAATATTTGTGACGGGTATTCCTGTTGATGAGTGCTTCCTGCCTCGGACAGCCTCCGAGTCAACGCTTCCTTACCATATTCTGATTTCCGGCGGAAGCGGCGGTCTCGGTGATATCGAGCATTTGCTTTACAGCCTGCCGGGTAAAAAAGAAAAATCCTACACTTTTTCCCTGCTATGCGGCAAAAACAAGAAATTGTATAAAGATATTCGCTCCCTGAAACTTCCTAACTTAAAGCCCCTATCCTATATTTCATCCAGGGAAACCCTCAACTCACTGTATGACGAGGCCGATGCCATTATTACCAAACCCGGTGGCGTAACCATCAGTGAGACCCTTCATAAAAAATTGCCGATTTTTGTCCATTCCGCACTTCCGGGACAGGAACAAATCAATAAGAATTATCTCAGCGAGAAAAAGTTAATCTATGATTTAGATTTGAATTATCCGGTCGCCAAACAGTTAGACGCCTTTTTTAAAGATCAAAACGAACAAATACTTTGGCAAAACCGCGTTGACAGCTACTTATCGAAAATAGAGTGCCATGCCTGGGAAAAGATTTTGGAACTAGCCCTAGGTCAATCCGTAAAGCCCCCGATCTACAAAGAAACGGTCAATATTTCCCAAGTCCCGAGCTGATTTCGCGGACCTCAAGGATTCGGATAAAACTTAAAGTCAACTTAAGGAAGTGAATCTGCAGTGCCCACAACCTTGCTGTATACCTTCATCGTCGCAATTTCAGTCTTTGCGGTCTATACCCTTATTCCCGAATTGTTTGTGCATTTTTTCGGTATTGGTTCCTGGAAACGTCATTATTCTCCAGGTGTCACCTTAACATTTGATGACGGACCCGACCCCAGATACACTCCAAGATTCCTGACAGTTTTAGCTGAGCAAAACGTTCGGGCCTGTTTTTTTCTGGTTGCTGAAAAGGCTGAAAAACAGCCGGAACTTGTCAAGAGCATCCTAGACCACGGTCATACCGTCGGCAGTCACGGCTACCGTCACCGGCACGCTTGGCTGATGCCCCCGCTAAAGACCTGGGACTTGTGGAATAAAGCGATGGAGGAAATGCGCCGTCTGACCGGTCAGGAGCCCGTCTATGTCAGAGCTCCCTGGGGAGGGGTTAACCTTTCCTTTTTATTGTGGTGCCATTTCAAAGGCAAAAAGCTGATTAGTTGGAGTGCCGACGGCAGGGACTGGCGCATTGAAAGAACTCCGAATCACATTATGCAAAGAATAACCGGCCGAACCAAAGAAGGAACGATTGTCCTGCTTCATGACAGCGGCGGCGATGAGGGCGCTCCTGAAAATACCTTAGCTGCCCTGAAACCACTGATCATGAAAATACAAAAAGAACTCAAGCTTCCGCTCGTTCCGCTTCAGCTTCCCGGCTGGTCACTGCCGAAAAGGATTGGTTTCCGCGTTTGGGAGAAATGGGAGCATTTTTACGGGCAGCGTAAACAAATTACCAGAATTGATGAACGCAATATTTTTCGCCTGGGTCTTACCCGCTACCATGGCCCTGAACTGTTTAATGAAAACGGTGAATTAATCGCCTCAGCAGGTGATATGATCGGGGAAATACACTTAGACAATACCCGCTTCCAGAGCTTTGGTGCCAATATCCAAAAAATCGGCTATAATGCTTTAAAACAAGCCCGGCTCTCCCTGCCTGCTCTGGCAAGCTATATCTCTTTGAATCCGGGTTATAAAGATATCAAGGTTTTCCTGGGTGTTACACTCATCAACCGTGGTGTCAAAGGCCTTGGGTTTAACGTTACTGAATATACGAATGGTAATGCCGGATTCATTGGTTTTATGCAAAAAATTGTTTACCGAGTCTATAACCCGTCCGCGAAAAAAGATACAGAAAAACTTGGAACGAAGCCCAAAGTCGTCTGGATCAGTAAAGACGCTCTGCTTGAGAAATACCTGACAAAAAAGTCATCCACGCAAGGATGACTTTTTTCATTGAACAATTCTGTTCACTTCACTCTCCAGTTATTTAATCGTCAGTAGCTCCGCCATCTCCAAATACCGGTATTACATCCCCTAAATAGGTCGGCTTGGGCTTAATCATTTTAGCCCATAGGAAGTCTTTATTTCGGGCTAAAAGTTCCCTGAGCTGATAGTAGGCCATTGCCTGTCCGTAATCATGCCGGTCTGAGGCAACGCCATAAGCTTCAAGCCCTAAAGACCTGGCGACAAAGACTGCCCGTTTTAAATGATATTCCTGAGTCACGATGATGACTCTTTTGACAAGGAATATATCTCTCGCTCGATATAAACTTTCATATGTGCTAAAGCCCGCGTGATCCATAAAAATATTCTGACCCGGGACCCCTTTCTCCTTCAGGAAACGCTTCATGGCATTGACTTCATCATAATCTGTCCGTCCATGATCACCGCTCACAAGAATTTTGGGGGCCTTGCCTTCCTGGTAAAGCTCATAACCGACGGTCAAGCGGTCGGCAAGCATGGATGAAGCGGTTCCATCCGGGAATACATAGGCACCTAACACCAGGATCGCGTCAGCCTCAGGTACATGATCCATATCGCCGATGTATTTCGTACCAATCCGCTCCACATAGTTATTAATCAGCAGCATAGAACCAAAGAGAATCACTGTAATCGCCAGCAGGCAACCAATCAGATACTTTATCCGAATTCGCAAACGTTTCTTCATTTCATATCCCTACCTAAGCTTTTATATTTACCTAGCGTTTCTATGTTTAAGTAAGCTTTACTGCCTTAAGCTTATACTTCTTGCTATCTCCTGTAGCTAATTATATAATAAATTTAGTTTTTGGGGGTGAGAAAATGCAATTTGACGCCGGCATACTGCTTATTCTAATCATTAACCTGACTTTGATCTTAGCCGTTTCCTGGGCCAGTATCAAACTTGTGCATTCTTCTTCCATCTGTATCAGATTTGCTGATACTTATCTTTCGAGTTGTCCAATCAGCTCCTCATCTCCCCAAAATATTAAGGTAAAAAAGCATTTGATATTTAGAAGAAAGATCAAAACTGACCAGGATGATGACTCACCTTATTCAAACCTCCTTGTTTTATAAGAATTAAAACTTTGGAGGATGTTTCAATGAATATGATTAGCACCGTCCTTTCCCAGTTATTAGCATTCCTTGTCAGTACTACGGGCGATTGGTTCATTGCGGTTGCTCTGATTACATTAGGGATAAAACTCTTGTTATTTCCTTTGTCAATAAAACAGCAAAAAGTACAATTATTAACCGCAAATCTGACCAAAGCCAGAACAATTTTATCTGGAAAATTTCACAATCAAATTAAAAAAGTTAATTCTGAATCAATGAAAATAGCATCTAAATATAAAATCAATCCACTGTTTACGTTTGCAACACTTATTATCCAGGCCCCGGTTTTTTTCTCCTTGTACGTTGCTATTACGCATCTGAGTATACCAGTTGGCAGTATTCTTATTCCGTGGGTATCTGATCTCCATATGGCAGATCATCTTCATATTTTGCCGGTTATTGCCGGTCTGCTTCAGACGCTGAGTGTATTTACAGCAGAAAACAAAAATTTACTGATGTTCATATTCCCGGTTGCTATTGGCGTCGTTTTTCTGTGGAAAGCACCTGTTGCCCTGAGCGCTTACTGGATTGCCAACTCGGTCCTTCGGTTTGTAGAAGTCCAGATCTTTCATCTAGGCCCTATCCAGCGAAAATATTTGAATATCCCTTCTCCGGAAGAGATGGTACAAAGACTTTAAGCAAAGGGGACGTAACGAAACTTAGTTTCGCGGCGTCCCTTTATCTATCTAACCCAATTTTATTAGAACTTTTTATCCAGTTACTACATCTTAAATTCTCTATATTTCTTCTGATTACTTCAAATATTGTAGTCTTGCACAATATGCGAAAACGTACGAGCAAAGTATTTGTGCAAGTCTGCACATTAAGCACGGACACGGTTAATAAACCTTTTCATTTTATCCGGGTCTTTTCGTCCTTCCGTCTCGACACTGCTGCTGACGTCCAGGCAATAGGGATGTAATAAGGTTATTGCGGACGCAACATTCTCTTCATTCAAACCTCCGGCCAAAATCATTGGAATATCCCCAACTTTGTTTTTTTCAATTTGGCCGCTCTGATTTCTTTGCAGAAGATTCCAGTCAAAACTTTCTCCGGTACCGCCATAAGCCTCAGGATCATATTTATCATAAACAAAACCGTCAACCAGGCCCTGAAATGCACTGGCATCGAACACTATCGGATTCGCTGCCGGACCTACCCTGACAACTTTCCAGATCATTACTTGACGATGATCCTGGTATTTTTCCAGGATTTTATTCTTTAATTGACGCATATATTCCAAAGGCTCATCACCGTGAATCTGAAGTATTTGCAGACCTGCTTCCACGAGGCGCAGTAAGAGATCCGGGTCCTGATTGACGAAAACCCCAACTGGGATGATCTTTTTGTCCAAGGAAGCAATCAATATTTTCAGTTCGCTGAGCGAGACCTGTCTTTTGCTCGGAGCTAGCACAAAGCCGGCAAAATCCGGTTTCAGCTCATTGATGATCCTGACATCCTCCAGGGTACGAATCCCACAAATCTTAACTTTTGGCGTCTGCCCAGCATAGATGCCTTTTACGTTCTCTTCCATCCTTGCCATATCAACTCCTAAATCACGCGTTATCTGTATTCGATTGTCAGTATGTCCCTATACCTTGTCAATCCTAAAATATCAATATCTCCTGGCCTGATACAACGATGCCATGGAAGGATGGAACTGCCAGACAACGTCGTATTAAACGAAATCTGCCGCTAGGATATATTTGATTTAGGGTCTGGATGGTACCTGAAGGAGCTCAGCAAATTTTCGTTCAAGACTGTCTACCTTCATGAAAGCCTCTCCGACCAAAACAGCATCAAATCCCCACGCTTGCACCGTCAGGATATCCTCGCCCGTATGAATCCCGCTTTCTGAGACCTTGATCAGATGATCCGGGATCATCGCGCCGATTCTGCGGCTGTGGTTCAAATCCACCTCAAACGTTTCAAGGTTCCGGTTATTGATTCCGATGATGCCGGCTCCTGCTGCCATGGCCCTTTCAGCTTCTGCTTCGTCATGCACTTCCACAAGACAATCCAGACCGATCTGTTCAGCTATCCCCAGGAATTCTTTCAACTGCTTATCATCCAATATTTTTACGATGAGCAGAATAGCATCCGCCCCCAAAATCTTTGCTTCGTAAATCTGGTAGGGGTCAATCATAAAATCCTTTCGCAGCAGCGGAATCTTGACGGATTCTCTAATCTCCCTCAGATAATCCGGACTCCCGAGAAAGTAATCCTGCTCTGTTAAGACGGAGATTGCCGCAGCCCCCAGCTGTTCATACATGCTGGCTATTTGCAGATAATCGAAGTTCTGAGCTAGAATTCCTTTGGATGGAGAAGCCTTCTTGACTTCCGCAATTATGGAAATCCCTGCTTTGTCTTTGTTCCGGCGTCCCGCAGTCAGGGCTGAGGCAAACACGCCTGCAGGCCGCTCCACGTTAACATCTTGCTTAAGATTATCACGATCATCATTGATTTTTAGTTTTTTTGTTAGCTTTTCTATGAGCTCTTCACCGGAAATTTTTTTCTTCTGATCGGAAAGCCGCTTTATTTTGGCCTCTACAATTTTATCGAGGATCATTTTTATCCCCCTTCTTCAAACTCTCCACGGGTACAAGCCCCTTTATGGCACTAAACTGAGACCTGTACTTAAACTCAGACTTAAAGCCTTTTTCTACCGAATGCTAATGCTGTCTAGTCACAGCGATAAACTCGTTAAGGACCGGCAGCGCTTTCTTTTCCCGGACTGTTGCCCTGGCCATCTCGATCCCCTCCTGCAAGCTTCCGGCTTTACCTCCGACATAAATTGCCGCTCCGGCATTTAGGATGACGGTGTCTGCTTTGGGGCCCTGACCTCCTGCAAGAATATCCAGGGTGATCCGCGCGTTTTCCTGTGGCGTTCCGCCTACGAGATCCTGCGGCGTACAAAGGGAGAAACCATAATCTTCCGGATGAATGACAAACTCGGTTACCTCTCCATCCTTGAGTTCCGCTGCGTAAGTCGGCCCTGTCAGGGTGATTTCGTCGAGACCGTCACTACCATGGACAATAAGTGCGTGGTCAGCCTGATGTCTGTTCAGTACTTCCGCAGCCACGGGCACAAGGTTCCTATCGTAAACGCCGATCAGCTGCCTTGGGGCCGCGGCCGGATTGGCTAATGGGCCGAGGACATTAAAGATGGTTTTGAAGCCAAGCGCTTTGCGCACCGGCATTGCATATTTCATTGAAGCATGGAAATTCGGAGCGAACATAAAACCAAGCCCAACCTGGTCGATACACTCCCCAATTGCTTCCGGTGTCAGCGCAATCTCGATCCCTAACGCTTCGAGGACATCGGCAGCCCCGCTCTTGCTGGTAATGCTCCGGTTGCCATGCTTGGCAATTTTTACACCACAGCTGACGGCAACGAACATTGCCGTTGTGGAAATATTGAACGTATGAGCACCATCCCCGCCTGTTCCGCAGGTGTCCACTAAATTTTCGGATGCGCACGCCACTTTAAGGGCTTTTTCCCGCATCACCTTACTTGCACCATAAATCTCTTCAACGGTCTCTCCTTTCAGGCGAAGCGCCGTTAAAAAAGCTGCTATGGAGATTTCACTGGCTTCGCCGCTCATAATCTCCGTCATGGAATCATAGGCCAGCTGAGCACTGAGATCCTCTCTATTGGAAAGTTTTTTTAAAGCTATCTCCATTCCCATCATTCATTCCTCCTTATTCACACGCGCCATACCGCGCAAGAACCGATCCAGACCGGACAGCCCTTCAGTCTCCAGAACCTGCTGGATCTTACTGCCGATGATTGCAATATCAGCTGTTCCAATTAAACGGGCGACATCTTCCGGGCCTTGAATCCCAAAACCTACGGCGATTGTTTTGCCGGTTTCTTTCTTTGCTTTTTGGATTCCGTCCAGAATATCAGAGCCAAAATTTGTTTTACTGCCTGTTACTCCTTTGCGGGGAACGTAATAGATGAATCCGCTTCCGATATCGGCAATTTCCTGCAATCGTTTCGAATCGGAATAAGGTGTCGCTATACTTACTGCAGCCAATCCCTGTTGGCGGGAATAATCGTAGTAGGCTCTGGCCTCATCGAGCGGAGCATCCGGCACGATGGTTCCCTGGACGCCAATCTCTTTGCACCGGTCAATAAATGCTTCGACGCCGTATTGGTACAGAATATTGTAGTAGGTCATGACCAAAAACGAGATCGGGTATTTGCTGGCCATTCTCTCAATAAACTTCAGGCAGTCGCTGACTTTGATCCCCTTCTCTAATACGGCCTGGTTGGACTTGGTGAATACCGGTCCGTCGGCAATCGGATCAGAAAAAGGTATTTGCAGTTCAATCAGATCGACCCCGTTGTTATAAAAGCATTCAATCACTTTTTCATTGGCGGCAAAATCAGGATAGCCAATAATTTGGTGGGTCATCAGCAGTATTTTCTTCTCTTTTCTCATAGCTTCGATTTGTTTTTCAATCCGCATATGCCTTACCTCTTTCCGTGACAAATGTTTTCCAGCCCTGATCCTGCAATGCTTCCCCAATATTGAAGATATCTTTGTCGCCCCGCCCGGACATATTAACAACGATGACATCTTCCGGTTTGGTGTCAGCAATTTCTCTGAAAAGTCCGGCGAAAGCATGTGTGGATTCAAGTGCCGGTATCAGCCCTTCCTTGCTGATGATCAGTTTAAAGGCCTCAATGACTTCGGCATCTGTGGCGGCTAAAACCCGGACCCTCTTGGTTTCCGCCAGATGAGCCAGGATTGGTGATACGCCGACATAATCAAGTCCGGCGGAAATGCTCCAGGTATCCAGCATCTGTCCGTCATCATCCTGGAGAAACAACGTCTTGTAGCCCTGAGAGACGCCGGTTTTGGCTTTGGTATAAGCGATCCGCGAAGCATGCTTTCCGGAAGCTTCGCCTTTTCCGCCTGCTTCGACCGCAATGAGTTCTACACCGGGCTCCTGCAGAAATTCCACAAAAGCGCCCATCGCATTGGAACCACCGCCCAGACAGGCATAGATCCGGTCCGGATTCTTGCCGCAAATCTCATTAATTTGTTTTTTCATCTCTTTACTGATTACGGACTGAAAGAAAGTGACCATCTCCGGGAATGGCCTTGGTCCGCACGCCGTGCCAAGTGCATAATGCGTGTTGTCAAAATTTCCTGCCCAGTCGCGAAGTGCTTCGTTAATGGCATCCTTAAGCGTTGCCGTCCCGGTTGTCACAGGAATAACTTCAGCTCCGAGCTGTTTCATCCAGAAGACATTGGCATATTGCCGTTCAGCGTCTTCAGCTCCCATATAGATCGTCGCCTGAAATCCCATTTTTGCTGCCATGATCGCCGTTGCCACACCGTGCTGGCCTGCGCCGGTCTCGGCAATGACTCTGGTCTTGCCCAATTTTTTCATGAGCAGGCCTTGGCCGAGCACATTATTGATTTTATGGGCACCGGAATGATTCAAATCTTCCCGTTTTATATAGATTTTGGCTTTGCCAAAATACGCACTAAGCCCTTCAGCATACGTCAGCGGCGTCGGCCTGCCTGAAAAATCCATCAGGAGATTATAGTATTGCTTATAAAAGTCCTCGTCTCGTAATATTTCCTGAAAAGCCTGATTCAGTTCGTCGACAGCCGGTATCAGGATTTCCGGGACAAATCTCCCGCCATAGGCGCCAAAATAACCATTTTGTCCTAGATAATTAATCATTTTGTTCTTCATACCTGCACCTCACTTTGAAAATGATCATAGATTCGGATCAGATCTTCGCCAGCCCCCTGGATACTATAGACAGGATGCTGATTAAAAATCCCCGTCAAGAGCTGCTTCGGACAGTAACCCCAGGAACGTTCGTTAGCATCATGGGTGTAGTAATCATTAATCAGCGCCAGTACAGGCTTTAAATCATAATTGTCCTTACCGACATAGGGTAAAAGACATTCCAGCGGACAGTTGCCGGCGCCCCTGCCCATCCCGTTGACACTCGCATCAAGGAAGTCAGCACCGCTTTCAACCGCCGTAATGGTGTTGGAGAAGGCCAGCTGCATATTGTTATGCACGTGAATTCCCACATTCATACCGTTTAATTCTTCCTTGTACAGCGATACCAGCTTTTTGACATCATCCGGATAAAGCGCCCCGTAACTGTCTACCACATAGACTGCCGCTGCAGGGATTTGCGTTTTGATTTTTCTTAAGCCGCAAACGATTTCCGGGATTCTTTCTCTGGAAATTGCCATGATATTCAGCGTTGTTTCATAGCCTTTATTTTGCAGAAAGCGGACATCTTCGACGGCCTCTTCAATCTGGTTTAAATAGCAGGCAACCCGGCCCATGGTGAACGGTGAAACTGAGGCATTTTCAACCAATCGCCGGTCAAATCTGCCGACATCCACCATAAAAGCCAGTTTGGGAAGCCCCGAAATTCCTTTGATGATGTCACGTATCTCGCTGTCATCACAGAATTTAAGTTTGCCGTAGGCCGTCCGTTCATAATACGTGGGATCTGCTTTATACCCAAGTTCAAGATAATCGACCTTCGCTTCGGAGATCTTTTGAATATGGTCTTTGATATATTTTTCCGGGAACCGGAAGTTGTTGGTCAGTCCTCCGTCTCTGAGCGTACAGTCCAGAATGGTCAGATTACGCACCGTAGGCACCTCCTCGTATAGACAAAATATTGGTGATGATCCGGAATCCTTGATCCTCATCCATCGACATGATGGATTCAGGGTGGAACTGGACTGCTAGAATGTTTTTATCTTTGCTTTCTACTGCCATAACCACACCATCTTCAGTCCAGGCCGTAATCTCAAGTTCCGGCGGTACTTTTTCAGCAAACAGCGAATGGTATCTGCCTACTCTTAGATTGGCCAATTTTTTAAAGATTACTGATTCCGGGGATATTTTTAACGCCGATTGTTTGCCATGTACCGGTATATCCAATACGCCGAGCTTTCCGTTAAAATATTCGACAATCCCCTGCAGCCCCAGACAGACCCCAAAGAGAGGAATTCCTTTGTCCAGACAGAGCCCGATTGTTTCCCGGAGTTTAAAATCAGACGGTTTGCCCGGGCCCGGGGACAGCACGACCAAATCATACCGTTCTTTCTTTAAGGCTTCTCTGGCCAGATGGTGCCGCATCGTGACCACCTGACAGCCGGCTTTACGGAAATAACTGGCCAGTGTATGCACGAAGGAGTCTTCATGATCAACCAGCAGCACTTGAAAAGGATCAGCGGCATTCTCTTGCCGTGGTGAACAAGCTGTGAGCAGATCATTTCTATTTTCAGTCATACCGGCTTTCGCATCACCCAATACTTTGAGAAGGGCTTCAGCCTTGACAATCGTTTCTTTTTCTTCCTCTTCGGGAATGGAATCATACAGCAGCGTTGCTCCGACTCTGACCCCAGCGATCCCGTCTTTTAAGCGGATGGTTCTGAGTGTGAGTCCTGTATTCATCCGGCCGTCAAAACTAAGGATTCCGACTGCCCCGCCGTACCACATCCGGTTGGACTCCTCATGGTCTTCAATCCATTGGACGGCGGCTTTTTTGGGAGCCCCGGTCACTGTTACCGCCCACATATGGGTCATAAAAGCATCCAAGGCGTCATACCCATCGGCCAGAATCCCCTCAACATGGTCCACGGTATGAATAAGGTGAGAATACATTTCGATCTGGCGCCGTCCCAGTACCTTAACCGTACCTGGTATACAGATCCTGGATTTGTCGTTGCGGTCGACGTCCGTGCACATCGTAAGTTCGCACTCATCCTTATGGGAGTTCAGCAGCTCACGGATTCTCTCGGCATCTTCAAGCGCGTCCCGGCCTCTTGGAATTGTACCGGATATCGGACAAGTCTCGATTCTTCTGCCTTCGACCCTGACAAACATTTCCGGCGAGGAACCAATCAGGTGCTCATTGCCAAGATGAATCAGGAACCCATAAGGACTCGGATTAATCTTTGTCAAGTTTTCAAATATTTCCGAAGGCCTGATCTCACAGCTCCGGTAAAAGGTATGAGACGGAACGACCTCGAAAAAGTCACCGCGTTTAAAGTACGCTTTAGCAATCCGGACTTTTTCCGCATATCGTCCTTCGGTATCGTTTAATATTTCCTGCGCCGGAATAGTCCGGCCGTCATTTTTTATTCTCCCGGCAGCTGACAGCATCGTTTTGGCCTGACCCAGACTGGAAAGACCGCCGAATTCAAAATCATACCGAATACGGAAGCAGTCATCCTTCTGATGGTCAATGACAAAGATTTCATCGGGGATAAACAAGATCATATCGGCCTGCACTTCATCCCGCGGCCTTTTCAGATGGATGCTTTCAAACTGAAAGATCAGATCATAGCCGAAGCTTCCATATAGACCGAGAAAAGCGTCCAGATCAGAGTAAAACGCTTCCAGCAGGCTGCGGACCACAGAAAAAACGGATTTTTGCCTGCTTCTTTGCTCTTCCGGAAAAATTTCCTGACATGGAGCAACCCTGCCCGTTATTTTGTACTGCCCGCGGATCAGTGTTTCCAAATATGTTTCCCGCTTCAGAACGTCATAGATAAATTCCAGCAGGATCAGCCCTTTTTGATCCAACGCCGTTATTTGAATATTTCGGCCAAATGTCCGGATCTCGATCGGAGGATTGATAAATCCGATGTCCCAGCGGGTATACCTGCCCGGATATTCAAAGCTGCTGCAAAAGTAAGCGCCCTGAACGTCATTCAGCTCCATGATGATTTTCTCACGATAGGACTTATCAATTTCTTCCGTTACGGAATGAATCAGAAGTCCGCCGCTGGTGTAATAAGATTTTATTGAAGTATTCATATCGATTAACCTCCCTCGAGCTTGCTATAGAACGCCGCTCATCCGTAAACGTCAAAAAGCCCCTTATCCCTAGAAAGGGACAAGAGGCTATATCTCCTGCGGTACCACCCAAATTGGTATATTACTATACCCGCTTAAACATGTACGATCATACACGTCCTGATGATAACGGGTAGGATTCCCGACGACGCCTACTATCGATGATTTCGGGTCGTACTCATGAGGCCATTCGTCATAAACTTCCCTGCCGCAATCACACCAACCTGCGACTCTCTGTAAATTTCCGTTCATGGTTACTATTCTCAATCTTCGCTTTAAAGCTATGCAGTTATTGTAAATCATTATATACAAATGCTTTTTATTTGGCAAGTGAATTCACGAAATTATTTTGAAACATTCGGTTATACCGGTCATATATATAGTATTAGGTGATACCAGTTATCATTATTTTATTATTTAAGGAGTGAACAGCTTTGTGCGGAATTACAGGCTGGCTGGATTGGACGCAGGATATGTCCGAATCCGGCCCTGTCATTGACAGAATGGTCGACACCCTTACTCCCCGCGGTCCTGATACTCGGGGAAAATGGCTTTATCCCGAAATTGCTTTGGGCCACAGCAGGCTGGCGGTTGTAGATATTGAAGGAGGAAAACAACCCATGACCCGCTGGCGCGGCGGCTGGGCCTATACGATTACTTATAACGGAGAATTGTATAACACCGAAGAAATCCGCCAGGCTCTCTCAGCGAAAGGGTATTCCTTCCAAGGGCATTCTGATACGGAAGTCCTGCTTCTGTCTTATCTGGAATGGGGCGTGGATTGCGTTCAGAAACTCAATGGCATTTTCGCGTTTGGGATCTGGGACTGCCGGGAAAAATCTCTCTTTCTGGCCCGGGACAGAATGGGCGTTAAACCGCTGTTTTATTATCATAAATACCCGTCGTTCATTTTTGCTTCAGAACTTAAAGCGCTACTTGCCCATCCGGATATCCCTGCGGTCATTGACCGTGAAGGCCTCGCCGAACTTTTTATGATTGCCCCGGCCAGGACTCCGGGTTTTGGTGTTATTAAAGACATTTGTGAACTGAAACCCGGATACGCGATGCTGGTTAAGTATGAGGGAATAAGACAGTGGCCCTACTGGCAGCTTGAAAACAAACCTCATACAGATGATATCCGAACAACGGTTGATCATGTTCGCGAACTGGTCATCGATGCCATTTCCCGTCAGCTTGTCTCCGATGTTCCCCTAGGGACTTTATTGTCCGGAGGTCTGGATTCCAGTATCATAACGGCTATCGCTGCCAAGAAGTATCAGGCTGAAGGGAAAATCCTCCCCACGTTCTCTATTGACTACATCGCTAACGACAAATATTTTCAAGCAAATGACTACCAGCCCGATCCGGATGCTCCATGGGTGCGTAAAATGGCCAATTGCTTCAACACCAACCACCATAATCTGTTTCTGGATACTGCAGAACTGGTCGAAGCTCTGACAGACGCTGCCGCAGCCAGAGACCTGCCGGGTATGGCCGATGTTGATTCTTCCCTGCTGCTGTTCAGCCGGAGAATCAAAGAGTCGGTAACGGTCGGACTTTCCGGGGAATGCGCAGATGAAGTTTTTGGCGGATATCCGTGGTTTCACCGGGATGATCTTAAAAATGCAGATACCTTTCCGTGGTCAACGGACCTTCAAACTCGCCTCCGGATCCTATCACCGGAAATTCTCCAGATCATCGCACCTTTAGATTATGTAAGAGAGCGCTACCGGGAAGCCGTTTCAGAAGTTCCCGTTTCGGGGACCGGGGGCGCCAAAGTAGACAAAGATAAACGAATCAGTTACCTGACTTTGACCAGATTCATGCCCACCCTGCTTGACCGCAAAGACAGAATGACGATGGCTTCCGGTCTGGAAGTCCGCGTGCCTTTCTGTGACCACCGGATTGTTGAATATGTCTGGAATATTCCGTGGGAAATGAAGTACTGGCAAAATCGCGAAAAAGGGCTTTTGCGAACCGCCCTGGAAGGCATACTTCCTGAAGATGTTCTCTGGCGGCGCAAAAGCCCTTACCCCAAAACCCACCATCCGCAATTCCTGGAGATGGTCACCGGCAGACTTCGTACTGTTCTGGAAGACTCTGCCTCACCGCTGTATGATTTAGTGAATAAAAAACAACTTCTGGACTTAATGGCCAATCCGTCGTCCGATGCCAATCGACCGTGGTTCGGTCAGCTGATGGACACACCCAGACTTTTTGCCTTTCTGCTGCAGCTGGATTTCTGGTTCAAAAAATATAAGATCAGTATCATCTGATCTACAGAGGAAATTATACAGACGGTTACATTGAAGAGGCCAATAATGCCTAAAAGTAGCGCTTTTACTATTCAGAATTCGCCAAGATTCGGATCCCGTATTCTGCATACGATCGCTTAATATACGCAAAATTTAACGTCATGTAGTCTATCCGCGGCCAAGCGGAGCACGATGCGAAGCGCGGCTTTTTGCGCCAAGGAGGGCGCAATAGCCGAAGAGCGGTTAGGGTACATGGCGTAAACCCCAAATAAATAATATAACAAAGAGAAACTGCCCCGCGGAGAACATTTTGCTTTATTCCTCTCCGGAGGCAGTTTGGCTTTTTCGGACAAATTCAATCACTTTTTCATCATCTTCTTCACCGATGACATTCGTAAGCAGAAAGTCAAGACCAGGCAGTGAGGTCTTGGGCCTTGCCTCACCGGTCTGCAGCAATTCTTCCACGCGTACGAGGTCGAAATCCACCTCGGGTCTGGGATTTCCCCTGCCCTGAGGAATACCGTTCATTAACGGCCGCATGGCTTTTTCATCCGCAGCAGCAATCGTGTTGTAGCCCAGCTCCTCCATGGCCACCTCATTCATCACCGGGCTTTGACCGGCGCTCTTATCAAGCCGCAGAACGTTATTTTGCCTTGCCCAATGATCCTGAGGATTTCTGGACTCATTGTTTTGGACAATCGCAGTTTTCAGGGCATTTTTGACAAAAGCAGACCGTTCCTCCGGAGGGATCTGCGAAAGAACCCTCCAGAGCTCAAAATCTTCATTTTCAGAAATATAGAGTACAAGATGACCTGTTGTTTTCATTATTCAACATTTACTTTCCTGGTAAGATTGTTGACCAGGTTTGCGGCCATAATCCGGAAACCTGCTGCATTCCCAAACTGAGGATCGTCAATCAGAATCTTATTTTCCAGATTCAGATATTCAAAGATCATCTCCCCAACTTTACCGGCAACAAGAATTGTATGAATCCTGCCGGCCATCGGTTTCAGCGTCTTCATAATTTCCCTGGAAATATCAGCGGCCAGTTGGGCCAGCATCTTCTTCATGACAGGATTAAGGTCAATTGCTCCGTTATTCCACGGATATAATCCTTTATTCACTCTGAAAATTTTATCAAGTTCCTTGTCATCCGTCTCGATCGGGTTGGTATGGTTCATGGTCATTTCTTTGAGTTTTTCAGCTACGCCGGCGTAGGCCCATTGCAGCCCCTTCTCAATGCTGAATGAATTCGGTGGATCAAGCATAATGCCATCGTAAAATGTGGCAATATCCGTCGTTCTGAAACCAGGATCTATAACAACGACATAACCGCCGAAAAGCTTCGGATTGGTCGGTTTGCCGTCTTCAGTCAGTGTTTCCTTGATGAATACGCCGTAACTTTGAGGCAGCACTCGCGAACGGAGAATGTTCATACTGCGCGTTTGTCCTTTGAATGTGCCGGACAGAAAAGTCACAGAAAAAGAACCCTTTAATTCTGCCTCATATTTGTCTTTCAGAGAGGCGTAGAATTTGACAGGAACCCCGGTTCCGAGATAGATGTTCGTCTTAGGATAAGGCTGGGCCAAAGCTAAGCCCACGATCAGCAAAGACATCGCTTCTTCGTCCATAGATTTATCTTCATCCCAACAATAATGAGCTTCTTTGGGATTCAGACTCTCGGCCAGGCTTCCCATAAAATAATGCCGTTCTACGCCGCTGGAATTATTTCTGACAATGACATCAAGAGAAGCGATTTGTTTATCGAGATCCGATCCTTTTTCAAGCTCAGTTCTGCCCAAGGTTGAGAAAATTCTCTCATTACCATTACAGATGAGTGCAGGAAATAATATCTTCGTATCGCCAATATCGAGCTTTATGGCGCCAAAACCAGGATCTGCACCAGCAACCAGTATGTCGTTTTCGAACACGTGCTTTCCTCCTTATTCTACAAAAAATATGAATTTCCAAATTAATTCTATCATTCTATTCATTGTATATCAAAACAAAGTTCTTGGGAAGATTTTAAACACTCCATTTTCTTGATTTTTTTGGTAATCATATGGCATTTTCCTCATAACTTTCAGGAAATTGAGAATAAATTGCCCGGATAGGGAAAAAATTAATAGAGATATTGGCCGAAAGGAGCACACGCCATTGCTGATCGGTATTGTTCGAACGATTATCCTCTATTTGATTATTGTCCTCGTCTTAAGAGTCATGGGTAAAAGACAAATTGGTCAGCTCCAGCCTTTTGAGCTTGTTATTATTCTGATGATTTCCGAACTTGCCGTTATCCCGAGTCAGGATTCCGGTATTCCGCTGGTGGCGGGCTTATTTCCGGTCCTGATCCTGCTTCTGCTCGGTCTAGCCATTTCGGAGATCGCTTTAAAGAGTGAAAAAGCCCGCGGTATCATCTGCGGTACACCGACCATTCTGATCAATAAGGGGCAAATCCTTGAAGGAGAACTCAGAAAACTCCGCTACAACCTCAGTGATCTGCTTGAACAGCTCCGGGCGAAAAATCTGCCGAACATCGCCGATGTAGAATATGCGATTTTAGAAACCAACGGTCAGCTTAGTGTTATCCCCAAAACAGGTAAACGTCCGGTGAATACGCAGGATTTGAAGCTGCAGGTAATAGCTGAAGGTCTGCCTTTAGCCTTGATCATGGACGGTAAGCTCCAGCAAAAGAATCTGGAGAAATCGGGTGTCAATATTCAATGGCTGAATAAGGAACTGACCAAAGCAAATGTTCCGGATATTAAGAAGGTGTTTTTTGCGAGCATCGACTCCCAGCGCAAGCTCTATATTCAGCAAAAAGCAGACCCAAACAAATAATTCCAAATAAATATTCTCTTTTGAAAAGGAGGAGACAGCATGCGTTCGACGCTCACCATTATCCTGGGTTTCGTGATTCTAATCGGATCGACCTTATGGGTGGCCGACAGGATCGATTCTACTTCCGGCGCTGTTCTGGATAATCTGGATCAGGTCGAGCTTCTGATCGCCTCTGATAAATGGGACGAAGCCTCCCTAACGATACAGCAAACCTATGATCATTGGACCAAACTGCACGATTGGTGGTCCATTTTTCTTAATCACAGTATCCTGAACAATATAGAAATTTCCTACAAACGCCTTTCCCAATACGTTAAGTACAAAGAAAAAAGCCATTCCATGGCTGAATTGAATACTCTGACGTTCCTGCTACAGGAGGTCCCGAAATCAGAAACATTGAAATTAAATAACATTTTATAAAAGTTAAACGATCAGGTTTTAAAAGTTAAGCGATCAGACTTGTTCAAAACTGCGGGGCTAACAAATATGAACTGGCGTAGCTTTTTCCGGAAGTATGTTCGAATTATCTCCATCAATGAATTATTTGCGCTTAGCGGACAGGTTGCCTACTACATCATCCTGTCCTTTTTCCCGTTTGTTATTTTCCTTCTGACCTTGGTCGGTTTTTTGGACATCAGCAATGTGGAGTTCTTCGACAGTTTTAAGTTCCTGCTGCCTGCCGAAACCATCCAAATGGTTGAGACCATTGTCATTGAGGTCTTCAGCGTCCGCAGCAGCCCTGCTTTGCTTGTCTTAAGCATGATTGGCGCTCTGTGGGCATCTTTGAATGGTATCAATGCCTTGATGAGAGGAGCCGGCAAAGCCTACGGTCTTCAGGAAACCTGGTCGTTTTTTCGTTTAAAACTTTCGGCTTTGCTTTTTTTTGTTATCGTTGCGCTGGCTATTGTTGGTTCATTCCTGGTATTAATCTTCGGTCAAAAACTGGCCAATATTTTTGTCTATCTTTTAGGGCCGGACAACATATTTCCGCTCATCTGGCAGAACCTTCGCCTGCTTATCCAGTTTATTTTTCTGATTATGATCTTCATCCTGCTGAATATCATCGCAACCCACAACAAATATCCGATCCGGAGTTACTTTGCTGGTTCATTATTTTCCGCAGGCGGATGGATTATTATTTCTCTGGCCTTTGCCTATTACGTGAATCATTTCAACAGCTATACCCTGGCCTACGGAAGCATTGCAGGCATCATCATTCTTCTGTTGTGGCTGTACTGGAGCTGTGTTATACTCCTGCTCGGCAGCGCACTGAATGCTGCGTTAATTGACAGGGCTAATTGAGCCCATCAAAATCCAGCGTCGCAAAATAATCCTCAATGGTTTCGGCTCTTCTGATCATCTCAACCCGGCCGTCAGTTTTCAGAAGAAGTTCTTTTGATCTGAGCTTGCCGTTATAATTGAATCCCATGGCATGTCCATGGGCACCCGTATCATGAATCACCACAAGATCCCCGATATCCATTTTGGGCAAAATCCTGTCTACCGCAAATTTATCGTTGTTCTCACAAAGCCCTCCGGTCACATCATACTGATGGTCCGGTATCAACTGTTCTTTCCCAACAACCGTGATATGATGATAAGCCCCGTAAATCCCCGGACGCATCAGATCAGCCATGCTGGCATCGAGTCCGATGTAGTTCTTGTAGATTTCTTTTTTATGAAGCACTCTGGCAACCACATAACCGTAAGGTCCTGTAATCATCCGTCCGCACTCCATGGCTACCTTCAACGGGTCCAGTCCTGCCGGAACAAGCAGTTGTTCGTAAACCTGTTTGATCCGTTTCCCGACATATTCCAGATTTACAGGATCCTGACCCAGCCGGTACGGAATTCCGATCCCACCGCCAAGGTTAATGATCTCAATCCGGATACCGAGCTTTTCTTTCAGTTCCACCGCCAATTCAAACATCATCCGGGCCGTCTCGACAAAAAACTCCGGATCAAGTTCATTGGAAATTACCATGGTATGAATACCGAATCTTTTGGCACCGAGACTTCTCACTTTGGCATACGCTTTAAAAAGCTGCTCTCTTGTCAGTCCGTATTTGGCATCTTCGGGTTTTCCGATAATCGTATTGCCCTCGCGCAGCGGACCGGGGTTATAGCGGAAAGAGATCATTTCAGGGATTCCGGCTTCTCTGTCCAGAAAATCGATATGGGTGATATCGTCCAGATTGATGATCGCTCCGAGGTCCCTGGCCTTGCAGAATTCGGCTGCCGGCGTATCATTGGAGGAGAATACGATGTTTTCCTCTTTCAACCCGGCCTTCTCGGCCAAAATAAGTTCTGGAAGAGAACTGCAGTCTGCGCCTGTTCCCTCTTCGGCCAGAATTTTTAAAATATACGGATTTGGTGTTGCTTTTACCGCAAAATATTCCTTAAATCCTGGATTCCAGGCAAAGGCAGCCTGAAGCCTGCGTACGTTCTCCCGGATTGCTTTTTCATCGTAAATATGAAAAGGCGTTCCATACTCCTGGGCAATTCTTTCAATTTCCTGACTGGAAAAAGGCAATGATTTATTCGACATGGTCGCATCCTCCTATTAAGGTAAATTGGCGGCAGCCTAAGCTGAAATTCGATGTATCAGAAAGCGCTTACCGTATTTTCAAATACACGAAAAAAGTTTACGGATACTACCCGTAAACCTGAAAAATCCTATTTTTCCGGCATATCAAACGCCGGTAATTTGAAAGGTTCCGAATAGCGCTTCATTCCGTTTCAGAATGACAGTTTTATACTCTTTCAGTATAAACCCAGCCCGACTCTTGGCCATCATCCGGCTTCGGCAGTGTTTCCTTTCTTTATTCGTCATCGACTGGCATCTCGGAATCATTACTCTTAAGCACTGCGCCTCTATCCCTAAAAATATTCAATTTGCCCAATTATTTTAGCACATCCGACAGAAAAGGACAACTTCCGATAAGAATAATTTCTATCTGATCGATTAAGCTTCCTCTTCCTCTTCTGCCGTATGCTCCAGCGGCGGGAGATCCTGAATAGATTTCAGGCCAAAGTGGATAAGGAAATCTTCGGTTGTCCCGTAAAGGATCGGCCGTCCCGGACCATCCTTCCGTCCCAAGTCTTTGACCAGCCCTCTTTCAACCAGCGTGGCAAGCGCCCGGTCGGATTGGACGCCGCGGATGAAATCAATTTCGCCGCGGGTAATCGGCTGTTTGTAAGCAATAATCGACAGGACTTCCAACGCTGCATTCGATAGTATCTGAGAAGGTTGTTTGTACAAGACTTCGATGTAACCGGCAAGTTCAGGCTTCGTTCCGAGCCGGAAACCCTGTTCCAGCTCAATAAGCACCAAACCGCTCGCGGGATCTTCATATCTGTCTTTTAGTGCCTGCAGAAATTCAGGCACATGATCGGCCGGTATCTCCAGTATCTCTGCAATTTTCGTCATGCTCAGCGGTTCCTTGGCCACAAAAAGCAAAGCTTCCAGGGCAGCAATTTCCGTATCCTGAAACAGCATCATCCCGATTCCTCATTTCGAAAGTCCCAAGCTTTTTCGGTTGGAACCAAAAATATTTCATTGGCCTCCTTGCTTTGCTCCGCCCTGACCTTTCCTTCTTTGAGCAGCTCAAGCAAAGCGATAAAGGCTACCACAATTTCTACCCTCGATCCGTATCTTAGAAGCTGACTGAACTTCAGCCCTTTGGGATGTAGGATCATTCTGCGCATGATGTCGCTCGTCATCATCTCCACAGGGATTTCTTCGACCTGCACATACTGGATATCCTCACCTTTTTCAACCCGCTCCAGAACAGCTTGGAACGCCTTGAACAAATCCTCCATGACAATGCCCTGCAAAGGGTTCGGCGGCGGGATTCTGGAAAGGATCTCTTCAAGATCGATTTCCCGGAAATACCTGCTGCCCAGTGTTTCGTCCCTCGAACTCAAAAACGAGGCAATGTTTTTAAAAGCCCTGTAGGTGACAAGCCTTTCCACAAGGTCTTGTTTCATCTCTTCTTCCAGCAGCAGTTCCTCTTCGGTCTTTTGCGGTTTTGGCAGCAGCTGCCGTGATTTCAGATACAACAGATGGGCCGCCAGCACCAGAAATTCCGAAGTCACTTCCATATCCAGCGCTTCTAATCTGCGGACAGTAGCGATGAATTGATCGGCAATGAGCGCGATCGGAATATCATAAATATCAACTTTATGCTCCTGGATCAGATGAAGGAGTAAATCCAAAGGGCCTTGAAAATTTGGGATTTCAACATAGGGGGCACGTTTTAGAGCATCATCCATCAGATCCCCAGCGCTGACCGGACTTCCGCCATGGTTGCTGCAGCGGTAATCCTGGCTTTCTCGGCGCCCTCCTGCAGTACTTTTTCAACCTTGCCGTCTTCATCCCAGAATAATCTTCTTTCCCGATAGGGGGCAAGCACTTTATCGATGTTTTCAGCCAGATACTTCTTACAGGCGACGCAGCCGATTTTGCCGGCGCAGCATTCTTCTTCGACCCGCTTTACATCCGGCGTATAAATATGATGAAACTTGGAAACCACACAGACTTCCGGATGTCCCGGGTCGTCCTTGCGGAGGCGCTCGGGATCCGTGATCATCTGTTTGACCCTGATATTGATTTCTTCCGTTGAGGCTGTAAGCGAGATTGCGTTGTTATAGCTTTTGCTCATTTTTCGGCCGTCGACACCCGGCAGCAGCGGCACTTTGCCGATAAGGGCCTGCGGTTCGGGAAAAACGTTCCCATACAGGTAATTAAAACGGCGTCCGACTTCCCTGCAAAGTTCGATATGCGGGATTTGGTCTTCTCCTACCGGGACGGCTTTGGCCTTGTAGACGAGAATATCCGCCGCCTGCAGTAAAGGATAACCTAGAAAACCATACGTATGCAGGTCTTTGCCTTCATTTCCGAGCTGCTGGAGCTGATCCTTATACGTCGGCACTCTTTCCAGCCACGAAATCGGCGTAAACATGGAAAACAAAAGGTGAAGTTCCGCATGTTCTTTGACCTGGGATTGAATGAACACGGCGCTCTTTTCAGGATCTATTCCGACACTCAGCCAGTCCAGAGCCATTTCTCTGATTAAAGCCTTAAGGTCAAGCTTATCTTCATAACCAGTGGTCAGCGCATGCCAGTCGACAATGCCAAAATAGCATTCATATTCATCCTGGAGCGCAGCCCAGTTCTGCAGAACGCTTAAATGTCCTATGTGCAGCGAACCTGTCGGCCGCATACCGCTAAAAATTCTGTTTCTCAAAGTCATTTCTCCCTTCAGAATTTTACAATTCATAAAGATCTATTTTATATTGGTTTATTATCTATGCAATCAGCTCTATCATTTTTTTCGAGCAGGATTTCGAGATACCTTTTTTCTTCATCCGGAGTCCGGATTTTTCCTTCGAGCCAGGCCAGCCGGATTTGTTTCAGGATGCTGCCAATTTCCGGTCCTTCCCTGACGCCTGATTGCCGCAGATCTTTTCCGGTTGTTTTCATCTGGATTCCCTCGCGCAGCAAACGGTATTTTTTCAGAGAGTCCGTATAGGCATCATCACTGCCAAGAATATTAAACAACAATAACGGAACTCCTGCAAGTAATTCATCAAGGTTTTTCAGATCGGTAAGATCTTCCAGTTTCAAGGCTTGCTTCAGCCGCAGGTATTCAAGCGTAATCCTTTTGAGAGATTTAGGTAAGGTCAGTCTGTCCAAAACAGCGGAAATCTCATTACTGTCCAGATTTTTCAGGCTGATGAGCCATCGTTCGGTCAATGACCTTTGCTCACCGACGGACTCCGCCTCCTCAAAATTCCAGGCATAATCTGCTTTAAACCAGGCTTTGAAAATACCGTTCCGTATTAATTCGCGGCCCATGCGCTGAAACTTGGCTTCCTTATAGATCAGGATCAGTTCTTCCGTAAAGCGTTCCGCACTGATTTTGGCAAAAACGGCCTCTTTTAAGGCGATTGGTATCGCATCCGCCGTCACCTTGGCAAGCTTGAACTCATACCGAACTGCAAACTTTATCGCTCTGAGCATCCGGGTAGGATCGTCAATAAAGCTGAGGTTATGCAAGAAACGAATTTCCTTTTGCTGCAGGTCACGAAAACCGCCATAATAATCAATGATATCGCCAAAGCTGTCTTCGTTCAAACATAAAGCCATGGCATTAATGGTGAAATCTCTCCGGAGCAAATCCTCTCTGAGGGTTGACTCCTCCACAACCGGCAAAGCTCCGGGAAAATCATAATCCTCCCGGCGGGTTGAAGCAATGTCCAAATGTGTGCCGTTGCAGAAAATCAGACTGGCTGTGCCAAAGGACGCATGCAAGACCAATTTGTCGCAAGTCAGTTTTTTACTCAGAATCCTGCCCAGCTCAATCCCGTTGCCTTCGACAACAATATCCAGATCATTGTTCGGCATATTCATTAGTAAATCCCTGACAAAACCGCCAACCAGATAGACCTGGTTCCCCATTTCCGAAGCGGCTTCCCGAATTACCGCCAGATCATCCTGAATGTACTGGGGAAGCCCTGCAATATGCCGCAGGATTTCTTCCCGTCTGGCTATGCTTCTGTCTCTGGCAAGCTCATTTAAGGTTGGTACGACGCTGCCATAAATGAGCCGCATCACATCGGATCTCGACACAATGCCGGTAAGGATCTCGTTTTCCACCACCGGGATTCTGCCGATATCATGTAAAACCATCAGCTTCTGGACTTCTTCCCAACTTAAATCCGGCTGGACCGTGATCACGTCCCGGGTCATAAACCCCTTCACCGGAGCGTGCTGCAGCCCGTGTTTCAAGGCCTTGTCCACGTCCCTGCGCGAGATAATCCCGACAAGTTTTTCATCCTGGACAACAGGCAGACCGGTATGCCCGTACTTTAGAAGCATCTTGCCTACCTCTTCGATCGAGGTATCCGGGAAAACCGTTTTAACAGGATAACTCATGATGTCGCGTATCGTCGTTGGTTTCTCTGCCCTCAGCTTGATCTCTTCTCGTAACAGCCTGATGATGCTGTCTATATTGCCATTTTTGATTACGGCTGAAGCGGCTTTTTCATGGCCTCCGCCGCCAAAAGCCTGAACAATTTCATTGAGTGGCAGGCTGCTGCCTCCTCTTGCTCTGCCGACAAGATAGACCCGGTCTTCCATCTTCACGACGAGGAAAAAGATCTCCGCATTCTCAAATTCACCGATCCGGTGAGCAAGCAAAGCCAGCCCTGAAAAATACTCCCTGCTTTCGGCATAAGAGATAAAAACCGGCATTTCATCATATTTTTCGATCACGCCGTTATCCAGTAACTGCTGGAATAAGTCCTTTTGCTCCGAGGTAAGCGGTCTCTGCAGATACTCCGCCATAACGGCAAGCTCAGCCCCTTCTTCCACAAGATAGGCGGCTGCCAGCAGATCCCTCGGTGTTGTGTTTGCAAAAAGCAGGCTTCCGGTGTCATCATAAATTCCCAGAGCCATTAACGTCGCATCGAAACTGGTCAGGTTTATGCCTCTTTGCTGAATCTGTTCGACCAGAATCGTCGTACAGGCTCCGACCATTTCAATAATCTGGTTCTGACCATCCGGTTCGACGACAGGATGATGGTCAATGATCTCAATTGGGATGGTCCGAAGCCTGTCCATAAGCTTTTTATTGCCGATGGACCGTTCGATTTCCTGTGTATCCACGAGAATGATCTTTTCTACCTTGTCCACGTCAATATCTTTGAAGCGGTAGTAGGGCAATTGTTCTTTGGCCAGCGATAAAAATTCCTGTACATAAGAACTGTATTTGCCGTCGATTACCAATACGGCTTCCGGACATAGCTTTTGGGCTGCGGCCATCGCTGCAAGCGCATCAAAATCAAGAAATTGATGTGATAGGATAATGATCATCGCTGATTCTCCATCCATGCCCTTTTCGCCGATAAATCCAGAACGTCTTTACTGCTCAGCATCCTTATTTATCTCACCCATTGCCGCGTCAATTTCATTCTGCGTCATACCTTCTTTTTTCAGCCGATGATCAATCGCATCGACCCAGAACCCGCATTTGGCAGCCATTTTTTTGAAAGCTTTCCCGTTCACTTTACTTCTCTGGGCACGAGATTCGGCATTGCCCTGAACGATACTGCAGATATACCTGGCTTGGAAACAGGCAGCCTGGTCCATCTCGCTATATGTTTTGTTCAGCTGTTCAATCACACCGGTATAATACGTCTTGAATTCTTCAAATGCAATCTCCGTCTCCATTTGAAGGTATTCCTTCAATTTGGCCATTTTTTCGTCCATTGTACCCTCCTGTATCTCCTCTTCAGATAGAAATGATCTTTTTGATCTTGATTTTAATCCCTATCTATCTTAATTCCTATCCTATTATATAAGAAAATAAAGAATTTGGAAAATAAAAATATATTGAACCTGTTAGCCGGATACTTGTTGATTAATTTGCCAGGAGTGCCATAATGTATTAGGAAAAAGTTTACTGTCGAAGCCGTACCCTATGTATACCGATGCAGAAAAGACGAAGGAAAAAGACGAAGGAGGCCTTTCAGCAATGGAATTCACACCTGCCATGACACTGTCTGTCATTATCTTTGCAGCTGCCTATCTGCTCATCGTTACTGAAAAGATCGACAGAGTGATCATCGCGCTCGGCGGCGGCGTTCTGATGGCGCTTACGGGGCTATTAGACCATGAAAATCCTTACGAAGCCATCGACTTTAATACACTTGCCCTGCTGATCAGCATGATGGTGATCGTTATGATCACCCAGCGCACCGGTGTGTTCGAATTTCTGGCCATTAAAGTTGTCAAGCTGGCCAAAGGAGAACCCTGGAAAGTGTTGGTGTACCTTTCCTTCATTACAGCGATTGCTTCAGCCTTTCTGGACAATGTAACCACAATTCTGTTGATTCTCCCGATCACGCTGGATGTAACAAAAGACCTTAAGATAAAGCCCATCCCGTTCGTCATCAGCCAGATCTTTGCTTCGAATATCGGCGGCACGGCGACCCTGATCGGCGATCCGCCAAATATCATGATCGGGACGAAAACAGGCTTAAGCTTTATGGATTTTGTTATTAATGTTGCGCCAATCATTGTTCCTATCCTGTTCGTCACCATTGGAGCATTTCTGCTGGTCTATAAAAAATATCTCCATACAAAAGAAGAGAATAAAAAAAAGGTCCTGCTGCTCAACGAATATGAAGCAATCAAGGATAAAAAGCTCCTTACTAAATGCCTAATCGTACTGGGCCTGACCATCCTGGGCTTTATCCTGCATAGCGTTTTAAATTATCCGTCTTCGGTCGTAGCCATGACCGGGGCAGTCCTTCTCTTACTGATTTCCGGAGTCAACCCGGAGAGAGTATTTAAAGAAGTCGAGTGGAAAACGATCTTCTTCTTTGCCGGTCTTTTTATGCTGGTGGGCGGTCTGGAACGGGCCGGAGTTTTGGAAGTGCTTGCGAAAAGTATTGTTCAACAAACCAACGGTGATATGTTTTTACTCGGAATGGCCGTTCTCTGGGTTTCCGCGATCGCTTCGGCCTTTGTTGACAACATCCCGTTTACCGCGACCATGATCCCGCTGATTCAGGAAGTCGGCGTGCTGACCGGAATGGACATTACACCGTTATGGTGGGCGCTCTCACTGGGGGCCTGTCTGGGCGGAAACGGCACCATTATCGGGGCAAGCGCCAATGTCGTGGCTTCCGGTATGGCCGAGGAAGCGGGATACAAAATAACCTTCGGCCAGTACTTTAAAGTCTGCTTCCCCATAATGCTGATCACCGTCGCCATCAGTACGGTTTACCTTGTTCTGCGCTATTTGATTTAGTTTAATACAAGATGCCTCTCAACAATTATTACCCTGTATCCCTGCTTTTTTAAAATTGAATATCTAGATATGCTTCCTGACTCCGGAAAT
Source organism: Dehalobacter sp. TBBPA1 (assembly GCF_040931655.1). Classification (NCBI taxonomy): domain Bacteria; kingdom Bacillati; phylum Bacillota; class Clostridia; order Eubacteriales; family Desulfitobacteriaceae; genus Dehalobacter; species Dehalobacter sp. TBBPA1. The sequence goes on from NZ_CP162385.1 coordinate 1,706,851, forward strand.
TCTTGCAGACAATTGATTGCTGTATCAATCGACTATCTTTTCCCTATTAATGGGGGATGCAGCTTTCTTAGCGATTAGTTGAGAAACTACAACACAGATCACTATCAAAAGAAACGGTACCGTTGCGAATACGATAAAGTTCGTTATCAAAGACGCCTCTTGGGCTATCAATATCCCTCCAGTCATCGGTGCGAAAGATCCGCCGAAACGCCCCACAGCATTAGCCCATCCTAATCCGGTCCCACGGAAGGCAAGTGGATAGCTGACTGATATGAATGTAAAGATCAATCCCAATAACCCATACATACCAGCTCCAAGGACAAACAGAACAATTGATACCAGAATTGTATCTAGTTTCAGCATCAAGAGCAGAACAACAAGGGCAGGAACCGCTGCATATAAGGATAGTGTATTTTTAAGTCCAATTTTATTGGCTAACGGACCCGATAGAAGGATACCAGGTATTGACCCGAGGATGAAAGTGAAAAAGAACGTGAGACTGGATCCTAAGTTATATCCTGCACCCATCATCATTTTAGGCAGCCATGTTACTAAGCCGTAAATGATAAACATACATAGTGCCATGATTAACCAATATAAAATAGTATTCACAGCCATGCCATTTCTAAATAGACTTAGGAATGATCCTTTGTCGGAAGGACGGATTTCTGTTTCGTATTGCTCGTCTATGCTAGGGGTGTATTCTGGGGCAACTAATTTTAAGATCTTTTGAATTTTTTCTCTTTTATCGTCTTTTATCAATTTTTGCATAGATTCAGGTAAGTAAAAAATACAAAAAACAATCAAAATCAGGGGAATAAAACCAATCAGAAACATTGGTCTCCACCCAAACGATGGCAAAATAGCCATACCTGCCAAAGTGCTCAACATTCTTCCAAGCGGCATTCCCAGAGTCGTCGTGTTAATCAATTGAATACGATTTTTTAAAGGACTATATTCAGCAAGCATAGCAAAGGTAACTGGGGCAATTCCGGCAGCACCCATTCCTGTTAAAACTTGGTATAAAGAAAACTGCCATACTGTTGTTGCAGTTCCCATCAGACCTGTGAACATCGCGTAAAAGCCAATAGCTAACATGAATACTTTTTTATTACCTATTTTATCAGCTAACATTCCAAATATTATTCCGCCGGCAATCATTCCATATAGTGTATAACTACCAATTAGGCCAAAAACTGTTGGCTCAATACCAGTATCTTGAATCAGCGAAGGAAGGGAAGTACTGTAAACCCCCTGAGCGTATCCATCAAATAATAGACCCAAGAAAGCTAATACCGCCACGATAACAAAAAATCTATTCATTTTGCTTTGGTCGATGGTTTTTGGAACATTTACAGTACTCAATTAACTTATCTCCTTTTTATTGATCCTAATCTTTAAATTGCGTTCTTAAAAGTAAAACCTCGCAAAAACATACAACATCACCGTAACCGCTTAATTTCTGACTATTTCTTCTCTATCAAAATCAAAACGCAGCTCTCAACATGCCTTGAATATAAAAATTTTTATACACTTCATGCGTATCAAGATCCTTGGCAGCAAACTTGCTCAGCACCTCAGTTATACGGTTATTCTTCCCACAGGCTGGATCATGTAGTCTTTTAAAAAGAGCTTTGAACCGTCATCGGCACCACCTTCACCATCACCATTCCGACGCCGAAACCGGACTTGACCGGCAAGCAAGATATCAAGATCATTGATACCACAATCAATGATCTGTATGAGAGGACAAGCTAAACCAGGGTAACGTTACCTCAGCCAAATTAAAACCGGCGGCCGCAAGGCCGTCTTTATTTATGTATTTATTTACTTCCTTCAATAACTGAAGCGTTTGAAAGCGCTTTCAAATTCTTCGATTTCAGAAATTTTACCGCATGGAAGATTCACATCGCAAGGCTTGACAACATATCATACGAAATAAGAGTACAACCAGTAGGAGGATCATTAACCATGGATGCCAATAATATAAACGATATAAACGATATAATCGAAAGGACGCCGGACATTATCGCCGCTGAAATAACCATGATCAAAGAACAGGCCAAAAAATACATGTTAGTCAGCGCCATTGAAATAGGACGACGCCTTTTGGAGGCCAAAGAAAAGATCCCTTATGGTAAATATGGTTTATGGCTGGAGAACGCCGTGCAGTATACCGAGCGCACAGCCTATCATCTTATGCGCATAGCGGAAGAATACGGTCCTGAGCTGCACGGCATCAGCGCGAAAACAGAGCCGTTTGCCAAGATGGGTTATACCCAGGCAATCATTCTCCTGGGGCTTCCGGCGGAGGAACGCGCGGAGTTCATTACCCAATTTGATCTTGAGAATATGTCCGTCCGCGAGCTGCAGCAGGCGGTCAATGACAGGAAACAGGCCCTCGTTGAGAAAGAGGCGCTGCAGAAAGAGAGTGGTGCCCAAAAGAGCGCCATCTCCCAATTATCCAATGAGCTTGGCCAGGCGAAAAAAGAAGCCACGGATAACCTGCAAGCCGTATGGGCCGAGCAGGGAAATGTTTTGAAGCTGCAGCGGAAGCTTGACGTACTTGAAAATGAAAATGCAGCAGCCAAGCGCATCGCCGAGATAGAACTTGAAAGCAAGATCTTAAAGCTCAACCTGTCCATGACCCAGGCAGACGCCCGCTTCGATCTGATAGCCAAAGGATTCGACGATCTGTTTATCGCCATCAAAGAAATGGCCGCAGCGGACCCGAATGCTTTCAAGTTTTATTTAATTCAGACCAACCAGTTTATATTAAAAGCATCGGCGAAATTAAAGCGAATTGAGAGAGCTGTTCTCGCCGCTCCCAAAGTTCCGGCAACTCCTGAAGCTCCCACCCCATGAGCGCTCTTAAAAAAGCTGTCGGTGGGTGGAACTTTGTCCCACGATTGGCATCTGATTTTAACCCAAATCTTACTCAATAATTCAAAAAAGACGCTGTTTGAATCTGGCATTTCCTTGACGGCAGGCCATATTAAGTAATGTCCAAATAAGATAAAACTGCGCACATATTTGCGCTAAGAAGACACCCGCACAGTTTTAAAGAGATTCTCACCTGAGACTCAGGTTGAAATAGCCCAGATTAAGGAAATTGGCAAACAAAAAAATGCCTGAAAGTATCAACCAATCAGACATTTTTTCTTTCAGTCCAGTTCTAGTTTTTTCTGCTGAAATTCGTTTTTGAGGCTTTCGTATAGTTTCTGCAGAAACGGTCCCTGCTCAGCAAAAGCTCTGTGGCATATAATGACTCAATCAGCTGCACATTACTCGGATTGACAACCGCCGAATCCATTCCGGCTTCCAGGGCCAGTGTCAAAAAGGTCCTGTTGATCAAGGCGCGTTCGGGTAGCCCGAAAGAAACATTGCTGAGCCCTCCGGTGATATGGGCTTCCGGGTAGGTGGCCCTGATTGTCCGGATACATTCAAACACCGTCTTGGCTGCCGTCTGGTCTGTGGCTACAGCCATAATCAGCGGATCAATAAAAATCTTCTCATCCGGAATCGCCATTTCTCGTGTTGCCTTAAATATCTTTTCCAGAACGACCATTCTCTCTGCCACGGTCTTAGGCATATCGGATTTGGACTCATCCATAGCCAGTGCGATGACCGGGCAGTTTCTTTCTTTAATTAGTGGAAGGAAGCTTTCCAACCTCTTACTGTCGCCATTGATGGAATTGATCATGGGCGTTGCGCGGACAACCCCCATGGCGGCTTTAATGGCTGACGCTGTTGAACTGTCAATGCAGATGGGGACGTCAACCACCGCCTGAACCGTCTCGATCAACCAGAGTAAATCCTCGGTCTCCCGATTGGGGTCGGTCCCGGCATTAACGTCGAGATAATCTGCCCCTGCTTCCGCCTGGGATATGGCAATCCTCTGAATATATTCGGCATCCCTCTCTAATACTGCTTTTTTGATTGCGCTTCTTGTACCATTGATTGATTCACCGATAAATATCATGCGAATATACTCCCTATATAATCATTAGAATTCATCGCTTTATTAAAATTCTGCTGCCGCCTTAAACATTGCTACCATATTTTCGAACTTAGCATTGGCCGGGGCATCACATCCTGGAGTCACAAAAACCCCCTTAGTGCCGATATCATCCAGAAGTCTCTTCACATAGTCGCTGACTTGTTCCGGAGTGCCTGTAGCCAGCAGCTGGGCCGGTACGTCTCCCATAAACGCTATATGATCCCCTAATTTCTTCTTGGCGTTTCTTAAATCGGTCATGCCATCGGTATTTAGGATGCACTTTTTGGCCGGCACTTCCAGAAATCTCTCAATATCCCGATCCCAATTCTGATCGAGATGGAAAATCGGGGTTAGCCCATTATCAACCAAGGTTATTGCTGCATCATATATATAGGGCCATACTAATTTTTCCCATATTTTTGTTGACACTAAGGCACTGGCTCCACGCCACCCGCCTACCCAAGTGCCAACTCCCTGAGCCGCCTTGCCAATCCCGACTGCAGAATTTACAATATCAGGCTGCATAGCGTCCAAAGCTGCTTTTACTTTGTCCGGCATTTTATAGCAGTCCATATAGAACTGTCCCATAGTGCGGGCGCCACAAAGCATTTCAAAGGGCGGACTGATCATGGAAGCGGTAATGACCGGATAACCGGCATTAATATATTTCCCGGCATCTTTGGCTCCATTTTCCTGATTATACCGGATAAATTCCTGAAATTCCGCCATATCAGCCACTTGAGGAAATATTTTTTCAAACAGCCCATTGTAGCCCTTTTCAATAACCAGATCATAATCTGCGTCCTGCATTACCTTTTTTTCTTCGACTTGCCAGAGGGAATTCTCCGGAAGATCCCTGCCCGGTACCTTTATTTTAGAAAACCATGCTGTGGCCAGCGCTATGTTGGGCTTTAGCATGTATCCACTGTTCAGGCAGTCAACAGGTGCGGTGGCATTAATCTCATTGATATAGTCAATGAATATGTCCAGCCCCTTTTCCTGATCGTTTATGTACTCCGCCATGGTTATCCCCATGTGTGCCGGAGGAGTTGCCGTTCCTATATAACAAGAGGTTACTGAATCATTTTCAAAGACAATGGTTTTCTTGGCTTTTTCCAGGCGTTCAAGATATAACGGATTCATATCAGATCAACTCCTTACATACTCTTACAGCATCCTGGGCATCTTTGCCGAATGCATCCGCTCCTGTAAATTCCACAACTCCCTGGTCAACCGGTCCGCCGCCGATCATGATCTTCACTTTATCCCTTAGCCCCGCAGCTTCCACTGCCGCCACCGTAGCTTTGACTGAGTCGTATGCGGTGGTCAGGAGGCAGGAAAGCCCAAGTACCTTGGCGCCGCTGTCCTGCAAAGCCTGGACAAAAGCCTCTGGCGTTACATCAACGCCCACATCCACAACATCAAAGTTTCCGGCCTTAAGCATGGCAACCACCAGATCCTTGCCGATATTATGAATATCCCCCTGAACTGTGCCGATGACAACTTTTTCCGCATTGGAGCTTCCTAACACTTTGAGAAAAGGAGTAACAATTTCATTGACGCTCATAAAAATTGCCCCTGCCATCATCAGGTCGGAAACAAAGTATTCCCCCTTCTGAAACCGTTTGCCGATCTCCACCATACCTTCCTGGCATGCCCCGAAAATTTCTACCGGGTCAATGCCTGCGTCAAGTTGTCTTCGTACCTCAAGTATAACCTTTTCGTCTTCCAGGTCTGCAGTCATCTGGATCAATACATTGCTCACGTCAAATTTCCCCCTTTGTCCTTTAAATATTATTAAATTTTATCTATAACCACTCAGTGGTTATGATTATGGTTGGGGTCCTCGTGGTGATGTGCATGATGCCCATGATGGTCATGAGCAGCTTTTTCAAGATTGAATGTGCTTTCAAGCAGAAACTCTTTTTTTATTTTCTTGGAAACTCGCCTTAAGACTTGAACTGCGTCTTCCTCCGCAACTCCATAGACCAACGAATTCAGGATTAGAGGAATGCTGTGATAAGATGATTCCCCTACGGATACAACCTCTGCAGGTATGTCGCACTTAAACTTGCTGAATTTTATGTACTCTTTTTTATTAAGGATGGAAATTGCTTTAATATGCCCTATATACACCTTTGGCCTCTGGCACAGTTCACTGGAGTATTGCGAAAAATAATAGTTGACAATATCCGCCCACCGTTTGACGGATGCTTTATCCTGAAGGATCAGTCTGATGCTGAATGTAACCGGATGAAAATGATCTTGATGCATTTACTCACCTCTTTACGATCAGGTTCGCAATATACCCAGACAATTCCCCCGACAAGGATTGACTTGCATCAATCAGGAAGTTTGGTGAATGTGGTCCATGGGTCAAGGCCAATTCCCGGCATTTTTCAATGGACTCCCCGTCTGCCAGGTCTATTTTATTAATCAGTACACAATCCGCTAGCTCAAGACTGGAAATCAGGAGTGGCGTTAATATCTCCAAAAACATCTCAATCCGGGTGGGATCCAAAATAAAGAAGTTTGCTATTCTCTCTTTCTCGATGCCTAAACTGATCAGGGAATTGTAAACGGTTTCCGGATTGGCTGCTCCACTGGGCTCAATGATAATTACATCCGGATGATAATTCTTTTCCAGCTCCTGAATCGTATGTTCCAGGCTGACGGATAACGTGCAGCAGATACACCCGCCGAAGATTTCCCAGACGTTATATCCCAGCTGCTTCATATATTGGTTATCGATGCCGATTTCCCCGGCTTCATTGACGATAAGAGCCGCTTTGATATTTCTTTGCGCTAAAGATTCCACCAGCTTTACGATAAATGTCGTCTTTCCTGAACCCAAAAAACCGGACACAAATACGATTCTGGTAAACATCTTCAGTTCTCCTTTTTAAAATTTTAATATGTACCTGTACGTACTAGTTAATTTAATATTATACCCTGTTATTGAGAATGTCAATCGGCCAGATGATAATTTTCTGTTAATTCAAAATATTTTTTTACTTGCATCTTCCTCCGGAGTTTTCGCCGTAAGCATAAAATACTCCTTACGAATATAAAACAAGCTGTAAGTCAGCGGAGAATGGTCATCCTTTTTCATGATCCTCTCGCTGATTTCAAATACATCCTCGCCCGGGGCAATACTCAGTCTCATGCAGATGTCTTCACCGGCCTTTACCACTTTGATAACCAGCTCTTTAGTTAAGCCAAAGGTTTCTTCCCCAAAAGCCAGCTTCTTATCCAAGTTATATGCATAATTGGCAAAGTTAATTCTGTCCTCAACCACTGGAGTATTGGGTATGTATTGGGTATTGACAACTTCGAGAGCCACCGGCTGATCATCGCTGTAGACTAATCGTTCGACTCTCACCACCCGTCCGTTCTCCTGCAGCAAAAGGTTATCCATTACATCATCCGAAGCGGTATTCACTGTAACCGATAACAGTTTGATCCGGTCAACTTTGGACAGCAGATTATCGTAACGGTTAAAACGGAATTGATAAACATCGGTATCTGGTTTTTTGACAAAATTGCCTTTACCCGGAACGGAATAAATATAGCCCTGATTGGATAATAACGATAAGCTTTTTCGTAAGGTCATTCTGCTTACGCCGTATTCTTTCATCATTTCCGATTCCGACTTCAGCATATCCCTAGGAGAAAGATGCCCGGAAACTATTGCTTTCTTGATTTCTTCAACGACTGCCAAATATAAAATATCAGCCAACGATCATTCATCCTTCCTGTGAAAAAGCTAACTGTTTTTCCCGACCCATTCCTGGCATATTTTAAGCCCTTTATACGCATCGTTGACAATTTCGTCCGCCAGGTTAATGTTGGAATATTTTTTACTGATCGCAGTCCCGCCTATGATTATTTTCAGGTTATCTCTTAACCCTGCATCTTTGATGACATCAATCGTCTTAAAAATATAATTGATTGAGGTGGTCATGGTGCAACTTAAGCCCAGAATATCCGGGTTATATTTCCGTATGCCTTCCACAAATTTTTGAGGAGGAACATCCACCCCCAAGTTGATTACTTCAATGCCCCCGGAAGCCAATAACTCCGTCATAATATCTTTGCCGATATCATGAATATCATCGCAAACCGTACCAATTAAGATCCGTCCCTTGTTTTGAGGACTATTGGCACTGGAAGAATCCTTCATTTCTTCCAGTGCCAGGACTTCTTTGACGAGCATACCGGAAACGATCAGATCCCCGATGAAATACTCTCCTCTTTCATACTTTCTCCCGACTTCTGTAAGGCCTAAGAATATCTGATTTCGGATTTCCTTGGGCTCGATCTTCTGAGACAGCATTCTCTCTACCTCTTCTTTTGCGCTGTTAATATCGAGCATCTTTACATATTCACTCACTTTATAATCCAAAGTATCCCCTCCTTACGTACCTGTACTTACTTACATTATAAATAAACACTAAAGGTATTTCAATTATGCAAACCGTCAAAAAATATCACTATTAGCAATCGCTTCAACCCGCTCAGGTATTGCTACCGATAATAAACTTGTCACTTGTTCTATATATAAAGTAACAGGAGTTATGAGTTGATGGAAATAAGTAACGGTTCATAATCCAAGAAAAAAGTTAAAAAACATCATCCGCCTTTTAGAGCAAAGACAGACAAGCCCTGATAATTATTTAGGGCTTCGTACCTCATTATTTTTCGTCTAGTTCCCGGTTAATTCTCTCCTCTATCTCCTGATCGGTTAGATCATACGCGTCCATCAATTCCCTGGCCCTTTGTCTCTGTTCATAGTAGTAGGCGCGTTTTCTCCGCCTGAGTTCTGAGATATCACTGCCCCTATCATCGGTCCTGTCAACGTTCCGTCGGCCTCTGATCGCTTTAAAGAAAAAATACGAAAGCGACGCTGTGACGACCAGCATCAAAAGCGCCGTAAGCGGACTTCCAAAACCAAAACCTATGATCATGATTAACCTCTCCCCATAAATTACCATGATTGTATCACAATGGCAATTTATTTCGTATAATACCTTAGCATGGTCAACGCTATATCTTCTTTCTTTATCATATCATATTTTTGTTGAGTTTTAATGCCTCCAAATCAGGTATCCGGTACGAATTAATTGAGGGAGATCAACATGAGCAATATGTTGTTTACCAACCATATGTCTTTGGCCCCAGCTGCAAACGATCCGCGTTATTTTTCTATGGCCAGAGGGAATTACGCTAATCCCCGGACAGTTTCATACCCGTATTCCCGCACAGGACAGACAGGACAGCGAAGGGACGTACTTCCGGCGGCATTTTTACCTGGTACCGTCCTACCGGCTGCAAATCTGCCTGGTACACTCCTGCCGGGACCGGTTCTGCGAAGTCCTGTTCCCCCCTCTTCTATCCTTTCAGGTTCTTATCAAAACGGCTATCTGATGCCTGCCGCCCCGCAGGTGGCTGTCTCTGCAAATAATCTGAATAAGATCCTAATCGCCATTTTACTTCTTGTTTCCCTGGACTTGGTGTTTGTCCGGCCGGGCCGCTCTTTGCCATCCATGGCATCGCGGCACTAGGCCATCCGTAGCCGTCGCCGCTCTTTGCCATCCATGGCATCGCGGCACTAGGCTATCCGTGGCTGTCGCCGTTCCTTGTCTTCTGTGACCATCCGTCTAGGGATTTGTTCTTTCTTTAGGCTGTTTTTCCTTCGTTTGTTTATCCTTAGGCTGCCTGATTCGGTCCTTCGGTTTGAAGATACTCGGTCTAAGGTTGTTAATCGGGACCGGATTACGTATCAGGATTGTGGACAGCGCCTTGATATCCATTGGAATCAATGGCCAGAGATACGGTACACCAAAAGAATTGGTCCGCAGCAGAACAAATAGAACAAGCAAAACACCTGCTCCAAATCCCCAGAAATTAAACAGCCCGGCAGCCAGGACAAGGAATAGGCGGACAAGCCTGTTAGCCTGAGCCAGTTCATAACTTGGTGTCGCAAATGTCCCGACTGCCGCAATAGCGGTATACATTACAACCTCCGGTGTAAACAGCCCGACCTGTATAGCCACATCACCCATCATGAACACCGCGATTAAACCCAGGGCTGTAGCCAGAGGCGACGGGGTATGAATTGCCGCCATTCGCAGCATATCGATTGACAATTCTCCCATTAGCACCTGAAACACCAAAGGAATTCTAGCCGGTTTTTGCACTCCAATAAACTGAAGTCCTTCGGGAAGCAGCTGAGGATTTAAAGCTGCAGCGAGCCAAAGCGGCGTAAGAAACACGGACAGAAATATCGCGATAAACCTGACCCACCGCAAATACATACCCACGACCGGCTCTTGGCGGTATTCTTCCGCATGCTGGACATGATGCCAGAACGTACAAGGTGCGATAATAATACTCGGAGAAGTGTCGACCATCACAATAACATTGCCTTCAAGCAGATGTATTGCTGCTACATCAGGCCTTTCCGTATACCTGACTCTTGGAAACGGGTTCCAGAATTTACTGCCGAGGATGAACTCTTCAACCGTTTTTTCCGCCATGGGTATACCGTCAATTTTTATATTTTTGATTTCTTTTTCAATATACTCCACCATTTTGGGATTCGTTATATCTTCAATATAAGCAATGCAAACATCCGTCTTGGAACGGCTGCCTGCTTTCACGAGCTTCATCCGCAGGCCCGGATCACGCAGCCGACGGCGGATCAATATTGTATTAAAAACCAGTGTCTCCGTGAACCCATCGCGTGAACCCCTTGTTACCCGCTCAATATCCGGTTCCTGTGGCATGCGGCCCGGATAAGTCCTGAGATCTACAATGATAGCCTGCGTTCTTCCCTCAATCAGTATCGCCATTGTTCCGGATAACAGAAAGTAGATGACTTCATCCATGGCTTCGACTTCCGAAACCTGCAGGTCAACTATTTTAGACTTTACAAGCTTGTCTACCGCATTCACGGCGAGTTCCACACGTTCAATCTTCGAAAGCACTTCCAGAATCATATTGCTGGCAGGTCTGCTGATCATTCCATTGACGGAATAGATTGCAATCTTTTTGCCGCCGATGTTCATTTCCCGAAGTACAATGTCAAAGCTTTCAGGTACGCCGAGTTTTTGATTCAAATAACTGACGTTTTCCTGATAGTTTTTGGAAATGCTCATTGTCGTTTCTGCTGTTGAGCTCATATCATCAACCTTTCGGATTAAATATAATTGCTGTCAGATAGCCGAACAATACCGCAACAGCAATTCCTGTTGCACCGGCCTGAACACCGCCGGCCAGAACCCCAAGTATGCCGCCGCTTTGTGCTCCTTCCATCGCACCTTTGACCAGCGTATATCCAAAACCGGAAAGCGGCACGGTTGCACCGGCACCTCCGATTCTAACCAGAGGTTCATAAAGCCCTAGTCCGCCAAGAATAACTCCGCCGGTCACGTACCCGACCAGCACATGTGCCGGCGTGATTTTGGCTTTCGTCAGGTCCATCAGCAGCTGTCCGGCGACGCACAGAAGTCCGCCAACCAGAAAAGCAGGTAGAATGTTATTCAGCATCAAAAGACCTCCCTTAACTCATTTCAATCGACACGGCATGACCAATTGCCGGCATGGATTCACCCTGTTGGGATGATACAGAACTATGAAGGCTTCCGCTTCCGACAAATAAGATTTTTTGCAGTTCTCGGCTTTTCAATTTATTCAGGAGATGCCCTGTCAGCACGACCGCGGAACAGCCGCACCCGCTCCCACCGGCATGCGTATCCTGTTCGCTGCTGTAAATCATCACGCCGCAATCCGAGAAGTTATTGGACAGCTGCAGGCCGCTTCGTTTCAAAACCTCAAGTAAGAGTTGAAGCCCGACCGTCCCGAGATCTCCGGTAATGATCAAATCATAATAATCCGGCTGACGGTTAAGGTCCTGAAGATGATTCAGGATGGTGTCGGCAACAGCAGGCGCCATGGCCGCACCCATATTATTGGTATCGGTTTCACCGTAGTCTAAGACCGTGCCAATCGTTGCACTTGTGATTTTGGGTCCTTCTCCTTGAGCAGCCAGAAGGATGCTGCCTGCTCCTGTTACCGTCCACTGGGCATACATTGCTCTCTGGTTGCCCTGCTCATTTGGAAAACGGTATTGTCTCTCTGCTGTCTCATGATGACTGGATGCACTGCAAAGTACTTTAGACGCGAACCCGCCGTCGATCAGCATTGCACCGAGGGCCGTGGAAAGCGCCATCGTCGAGCAAGCGCCATAGAGGCCGATAAACGGAAGACCGATTTTTCTGGCAGCATAGTTCGACGAAATAATCTGGTTCAGCAGATCCCCTGCCAGGTTATAATCCACGGAATCCAGCGGAACATTTGCCTTGGCCGCAGCTCTCGTCATGGAAGTTTCCAGCATTTTTATTTCCGTTTTTTCCCAGGTCTTTTCCTGCCCATAACTGTCTTTTAAGACCATGTCAAAAGTATCTTTTAGCGGACCCTGTCCTTCCTTGGGTCCGACAACGTTATACCCAGCCAGAATAACCGGCGGCTGCTTAAAAACAACCGTCTGATTGCCTGCTCTTTTGGAATGCAACATGATTTCCTTCTTTCTCCGTGATTATCTGATCAATAAATAGATCAAGCCAACAATGATTGAACTTGTAATTCCATAAACCAAAACTGGGCCGGCAATCGTAAAAAGCTTCCCGCCTACACCAAACACATAGCCTTCTCTCTTATATTCAAGTGCCGGTGAAACCATCGAGTTTGAAAAACCGGTCACGGGAATGATCCCTCCGGCTCCTCCGTATTTTACAATCGTGTCATAAACACCGAGACCGGTCAAAATAGCCCCTATCATTATCAGCGTTGCTGTTCCGGCTGTCTGAGCAGCCGTTTTAGCCAGCCCGAGGTAATTCATGTAAAAATTGACAATCATCTGGCCGAAACTGCAGATGATTCCGCCGACAACAAATGCCGACAGCGCATTTTTCAAAACCGTTGGTTTTGGCGAAAGCTTTTCTGTTAATTGTTTATATTCCTCCTGGGTCACCGCAACGGATGGAGGACGGAGCTTTGATTCCGACAATGATTTTCACCCCTTTTTTTGATTAATAATTCCCGATTTTTCGCTAAGAAATTCAGGTATTGTCAATTGTTTTATTTGTTTATCGACTTTATACCAGAATCAGTCAATAATTTCAGGACCAAGCACGAAGGAAATATTTGGGTGATGTCGAAGATAGATTTAACGACTTGTAATATAGGAGCGTGGCATCAATGAATAAAAGAATTGAACGACAAACCCTGCATTTATATCTTGAAGGCGAACTAGATATGAAGAATGCCAGTGAGCTAAAAAGCGTGATTGATCTGGATATAGAGAAAAAAGGAGTCAGGACGGTGATCTTGCATCTGGATGATCTCCGTTTCATAGACAGTTCCGGTCTAGGGGTTATTTTGGGACGATATAAAAAACTGCTTCCTCTCGAAGGAAAACTTAAAATTGCCAATGCTCCGCCGCATATTTACCGGATCATGGAACTGTCGGGGCTTCCCAAAATTATAGAATTTTTACCAAAAGAACCTGCCGTATAAATGAATTTAGAGTTGAAAGGAGAATAATCAATGGAAGTCAATAAAATAATCCTGACATTCTCGAGTCTGCCGCAGAATGTAACAATCGCCCGCATGCTGGCCTCTTCGCTCGGAGCCCAAATGGATTTGGCCTTAAGCGAGCTTGAAGAACTGAAGGTCGCTGTCTCTGAAGCAGTTTCCAACGCAATTATCCATGGTTACAGCAATGCACCTGATCAGTTTGTCACGTTAGAGCTGGAGGCAGATGAAACGAAAATTTCCATACAAGTAACCGATAACGGCTGCGGTATCCCCGATGTGAATCAGGCCATGCAAGCTTCTTATTCTACGGACCCTGACAGAATGGGACTTGGTTTTATCTTTATGCAGTCCTTCATGGATGAACTGCGGGTTGAGTCTGAAGTTAACAAAGGAACCAAAGTATTGATGGTGAAATACTTAAGCCACAACCGTCCGTCCTCTCATTAAGAGGGGGTGTGAAGATGATTCAACGACTTTCAGATATGAACCTGCCCCGTTTTCCCCTGCTCTCCGACCAAGAATTGATGGAGCTTTTACACAAAGCCCAAAATGGCGACATCGATGCCCGGGAGCGTTTGGTCAATTGTAATTTGAAGCTCATTTTTAATATGATCCAGCGTTTTTCCCACAGGGGATATGATCTGGAGGATCTCTTTCAGATTGGCACCATTGGCCTCATCAAAGCCATCGATAAATTTGATTTCTCGTACGGTGTTAAATTTTCCACGTACGCCGTACCGATGATCATTGGAGAAATCCGAAGATTTTTGAGAGATGACCATCCTATTAAAGTTCCACGTTCTTATAAAGAGCTGGTTTACAAAATCAACCGTTCCCGGGAAAAGCTTTCCTCGGAATTAAATAGAGAACCCACGCTGAACGAAATTGCCGAAGATATCGGCACACCGAGTGAAGATATCATACTCGCCATCGAAGCAGTGCAAAGCCCGTCGTCGATTCATGATACGCTTTATCAGGACGATTCTGATCCTATTTATGTTATTGATCAACTTCCGCAGGAGAAGGATGCCGATCCGGGATGGTTTGAAAAAATTGCCCTGCAGGAAGTTCTCGATAAACTGCCCGGAAGGGAGAAAGAGGTTCTGTATCAGCGATTCTTTGAGGACAGAACGCAAAATGAAATTGCTAAAGTCATGAACCTCTCCCAAGTCCAGATTTCCAGGATCGAACGCGCGGCCTTACTCCATTTAAAGCAGATTTTGAACGACAGTCCTTATGAGTAGATCGCTTTGTAAATCCCGTTAACAACAAAGATAAAGTGGCTTTGCTCGGATTAGTCAACGTTATGTTGGAATCGAGCTACTAGTTGGCATAGATCGGCGGGATCATGCTGTAGGACTGCCGGACCGTACGCTTGAACATCTCCAGCAGTCCTGCTTTTCCAACTTCTTCTCCAGCTACAAGCTTTATGCTGTCTGCTTCTTTCTGACCGCAATAAATGATCATCTCTCCGAGCTGCTGTCCCTTGGCAATTGGTGCGGATACCGGGTTTGCAAAATACCTGGTTTCAATCCGGCATTCTTTCTCCTTCCCTTTTTCAATACACAAGCCGACAGCTTCCTGACTGACAAGGTCAACTGTTTGCAGCTTCCCTTTATGAACAATGACTTCTCCCTGTTTGGAACCGGCAGGGGCAAATTCTTTATAAACATAATTGGCAAAACCATAATTGTACATCTTCATAGACTCCTGAAAATGGCCTCTGACCTGCGGGACTCCCATGACAACACAGATCAGTCTCAGGCCATCTCTTTTTACAGTTGAGGCCAAGCAGTATTTTGCTTCCTGCGTCCAGCCGGTCTTAAATCCATCGGTTCCCTCATACCACCATAAAAGTTTATTGGTGTTCCACAATTTAAAATCACCGTTGCGCAGTTCATATTCCTTCATGGATGTCAGCTGTGATACCAGCTGGTATTTGAGTGCTTCCCTGCCTAAAATCGCCAGATCATAGGCACTCGTGTAATGCCCCTCAGCCGGCAGTCCGTATGCGTTGGCAAAATGGGTATTCTTAAGTCCTAATTCCTTGGCCTTTCTGTTCATCGAATCCACGAATTCCTCATGGGTTCCGAAGATATGTTCCGCAACAGCCACGCAGGCATCATTTGCCGACCCTACTGCGATCGAGATCAAAAGTTCTTTCAGGGTGAACTTCTCTCCTGGTTCAAGATATATTTGCGATCCGCCGAGAGAAGAGGCATTCTCACTCGCCGTCACCGTGTCGGTCAGTTTGACTTTGCCCTCTTCAACAGCTTCTGCTGCCAGCAGCATTGTCATCAGCTTCGTAACGCTTGCCGGAGGCAGTTCCTTGTGAGCATTCTTTTCATAAAGAATTTTGCCCGTTGCCGCATCCATAAGAATGGCACTTTCAGCGGATGTCTCAATATTTGCGGCCTTTACCGGCACCGCAATCCATCCGAGCAAACATGCCGCGGCCAGAACCACTGTCAGCATCCGTAAACAAAATTTAGGCATACTAAAACCTCCCAAGCTAAATTGTGTTTGTTGTTTTAGTATGCCCTTATAAAATTAAATCATGTTATGTTTCCAATATTCTTCAGATTGGATTAACTCCTCTGATACTTTCCCGGTACTTTATTAACCTTCCAGCCGTGCCAATAACAAGGATTCAGATACGCAAATGGTCTTGGATAGATTTTATGTTTCAAAACGCAACCGCGAACCACTTCGATTTCATTCTCCACACACGCTGCGTCAAGTTCAGGCGTCCAATTCTGTTCCTGAAACCAGATTGCTTTGGCCCCGCATTCCACTGTTTTCCTGACAATGTCCTGAATCAGCTCCGCCCTAAGGCACGGAACCACAACATCAACTCTACCCTGAAGTGCGCTTAAATCCGGATAAACCTTGCTCCCTTCAAATGTTTTTAGATCCGGAGCAACCAGATAGACCCTGCAGCCAAAGTACTTAAGACAATGGGCTGCTTTCCAGGCATGCTTATGCTTCAGAAAACGGTCAGAACTGGCATAGACAGCATACCGCATGCTTGTATCCAGACTGCCGGAAAACGCATAGATCGTCTTGGCTTCTTTCATCGGTTTCACTCCAGTCAGCGTCAGTATTGGGTTAGACCCCCGCATGAGCGTAATATTTACAAATGATTGATCAACAGGTATGTAAAGAACCGTTAAATAGCTGTTATTTAAGAATAGTCTATGAGATGAGCATCTAAAAATTGCCTGAAGACACAAAAAGACCTGAACCTTTTGCAGTTCAAGTCTTTATTTCGTTTAAGTCTTGTTTCGTTTAAGTCATATTAGTTTTTCAGGTGATATTGAAATTCTCAGAACGTGATCTCCACCGGGTATGCCGTAAAGAACTTTCGGGTTCTTAAGCAATTGTGCAAAGACATTTTTTTGATTATTGGTTGGTCATTTTACCGGATCACTGTCGAAACCGTTGGCTTAAGCAGCGGCTTTTCTTCGCCAATTGTAATCGCCTCTACAGCCTTTGCCAATCCAAGCGAACTTTTTTCGGCAGAAGAAGTATACAGCATGCATAATGGCTCACCGGCTTGCACTGCGTCACCGGCCTTTTTCAACAGATAAACGCCTGCTCCAAAGTCGATCTCACTGTCTTTGTTTTCCCGGCCGGCTCCAAGAACCATGGCCAGAAGTCCAATCTTCCGGGCATCAATATGCTGAATATAACCTGCTCTTTCGGCTTTATAAACGATTTTCTCTGAAGCCAAGGGCAGGTTTTTGGCATGCAGCACGGCCGTATCGCCTCCCTGGGCTTGAACAAACGCCAAAAACTTCTCCCAGGCTCTGCCGCTCTGCAGTGTATCTTTCAGGATCTCGCCAGCTTCCGTGATTGTAGCAGCTTTCTTCCCGAGCACAAGCATCCAGCTTGCCAGCTCCAGACACACTTCCATTAAATCATCAGGTCCCTTGCCCTGCAGACACTCAATCGCCTCAAGAACTTCAATGCCATTGCCGACGGTCCTCCCGAGCGGCTGATCCATACTGCTCAGTACCGCCACCATATCTCTGCCCAAATTTTTACCGATCCCGACCATGATTTTCGCCAGTGTTTCAGCTTCTTCCAAAGTCGCCATAAAGGCACCTGCGCCGTATTTTACATCCAGCACAACTCCCTGGGCACCCGCAGCAATTTTTTTGCTCATGATCGAAGAAGCGATCATCGGAATCGAGTCGATGGTTGCCGTAACATCCCGTAAGGCATAGAGTTTTTTATCTGCTGGAACCATCCTTCCGGTCTGAGCGATAACCGCTAAGCCGATCCTGCCGACCTGTTGCAGGAATTCCTGCCCTCCTAACTCGACCCGGAATCCGGGAATAGCAGAGAGTTTGTCGATGGTTCCCCCGGTGTGTCCGAGTCCTCTACCGGACATCTTGGCAACCGGGACGCCGCAGGCCGCCACCAGCGGGGCAATAACCAGCGTCGTCTTGTCCCCGACACCTCCGGAACTATGCTTATCGACAAATACTTTCCCCGGAAGGGACAGTTCAAGCTGATCTCCGCTCTCCGCCATCGCCATGGTCAGCTCCGATGTCTCCTGAACGGTCATTCCCTTAAAATAGACCGCCATCGCCCAGGCCGAGACCTGATAGTCCGGGATTTTTCCTTGAACATAGCCCTGAACGATAAACCTGATCTCCTCCCGCGTAAGCGGATAGCCGTTTTTCTTCTTTTCAATCAGCTCAACCATTCTCATCGTATTCATGCCGCCTTATAACTATTTATTTGGGGCTGGTCTGTGTGTCACAGCACCGCTCTTCGGCTATTGCGCCCTCCGTGGCGCAAAAAGCCGCGCTCCGCATCGTGCTCCGCTTCTCGCGGAGTTGTGACACCCAGACTGATTACAAGTCTAAGTCTATTGTGCATGTCATGATGTAAGAAGCGTTTTATCATGGCATTGTCGCAAGCATTTCAATACGAAAGCGACAACCCTACATCCACAGATGAACAAAGCTCACAGTTAATAGATGAGGCTTCCAGCTAAAGAAATGAGTTATCATTGGAACAACTGTATTTTCAACAATCATCTGCGATTATCTGCGCTGAAATAAAACCCTCAGATCAGTCAGCGTGCCACGGCTCCGCGAAGAGCGTAGCAGGATTGCGTAGCGCGGCTTTTTGCGCCACGGAGGGCGCAATAGCCGAAGAGCGGTGCTGTGGCACGCTGACCTACCCAAATAGAATTTTTACACGGAGATCTACCCCTAAAGTAATTTGGAAACCCAGACAGCCCCTGAAGAGGTTTCCAGGCGTGAAAGCATGCCTATAATGCATACCGTTAGTCCAGCAACGCGATTAGCTGCCTCATGTACCGCAGAAACGTCTCCTCAATTCGATCCGCCGTCGCCAATACCTCCTGATGGTCGAGCTTTTGCTCCAAGATCCCTGCGGCCATGTTGGTCACACATGAAATGCCGAGCACTTTCATCCCGCCGTGATTCGCAACAATGACTTCCGGTACGGTGGACATCCCAACAAGGTCGGCCCCAATCGTTCTCAAATAACGGATTTCCGAAGGCGTCTCATAGCTCGGTCCGCTGAGAGCCGCATAGACTCCCTGCCGCGGATTCAAACCGTGCTCCGTCATCAGGGAGAGCGCCAGCTCTCTCCATTTGCCGTCATAGGCTTCACTGAGATCCGGAAAACGCGGTCCAAGATTGCTGAGATTCGCTCCGCGCAGCGGATTGCTTCCAGTCAGATTGATATGGTCTTTGATCACGATCAGATCACCGGGACGGTAGTCCGGATGGATGCCGCCGGCGGCATTGGTCACGACCAAACCTTTCATCCCGATCGTTTGCATCAGACGGACCGGGAAAGTCACTTCATGCATCTCATAACCTTCGTAATAATGGAAACGTCCCTGGAGAACCATGACCTTTCTGTTCCCCAGTGTTCCGACAATCAGCTTGCCAGAATGCCCTGTAACGGTAGACACAGGAAAATGCGGGATCTCACTGTACGGAATAACGACCGCATCTTCCACAAGTTCGGCCAGCTTGCCAAGACCTGAACCCAGAATGATTCCTAGTTCAGGGATATATGGGATTTTCTTGAGCAGAAAATTTTGGGCATCATTCAGCCATGTCGTCATGACTTGTTCATTAATCATGCTGGTTCTCTCCTTTTAATTCCGTATAAAAACTGGTTCCGTTTTCAAGCCGCTGTACCCCTAAATATTCAGCAATGGTCGCTCCAAGATCTGCAAAGCAGGCTCTCTGTCCAAGATTCACTCCCTGCTTCAGCTTCGGCCCGTAAACAAGCAGCGGAACGTATTCCCGGGAATGATCTGTGCTTGCTGTCGTCGGATCACAGCCATGGTCAGCCGTAATAAACAGGATATCATCCTGCCTGAGAATGCTGGTAATCTCCGGGATTCTGGCGTCAAAGGCCTCAAGTGCCTCGGCATAACCCCTGACATTATTGCGATGTCCATAAACCATATCAAAATCAACAAGGTTTGTAAAAATCAAGCCGGGGTCGTCCCGCCGCAGATATTCAATGGTCTTGCTGATTCCATCGTCATTTCCACGGGAGCTGACATGCTCACTGACTCCTTTGCCATTAAAGATATCGTTGATTTTGCCGACTGCTAACACCTTCTGCCCGGCTTCAGTAATCCTGTCCAGCAGTGTTCTGGCAGGGGGGTCAACTGCAAAATCATGCCTGTTGGTCGTTCTTTGATAATTGCCTGCTTCACCGAGAAAAGGACGCGCAATAACACGGGCAACCCGTAATTCACCCTGCAGCATTTCCCGGGCAATTCTGCATATTTCCATCAGCTCGCTTAACGGAATGACCTCTTCATGCGCTGCAATCTGGAATACCGAATCGGCTGAGGTATAAACGATCGGTTGTCCAGTCCTGACATGCTCTGCCCCGAGGCGCTGCATAATTTCCGTGCCGGATGCCACCTCATTGCCTAAAGTCAGCCGGCCGATTCGTTCTTCAAACCTTCTGATAAAATCATTTGGAAAGCCGGACGGAAAAGTTGGAAAGGCCTGATCTAGAATGATACCGGTCATTTCCCAATGGCCGGTGATGGTATCCTTGCCTTTTGATCTTTCAGCCATGAACCCGTAATTTGCAGCAGGATTGCTTTGGGGAGAAACAAAAGGAATTTCGCGTGCGTTGCCAAGACCCATACGCTCAAGATTCGGGATTTTCAATCCGCCTGCCTGCTTGGATATATTCGCAAGTGTATTGCTTCCTTCATCGCCATATTGGGCTGCATCCGGCATTGCTCCGATGCCAACACTATCCATTACGATCAGTATCGCCCGAACCATCTGCATTTCCTCCTTTTTTAGCCCGCGGATGTGATTTGCGGAAAACATCCAGCAGGCGTTTTCTTGTTAAATGCGTATAGATCTGAGTGGTCGATATATCGGCATGTCCGAGCATTTCTTGAACCGAACGCAAATCAGCGCCATTATCAAGCAAATGCGTTGCAAAACTATGTCTTAACAGATGCGGGTAGACACTTGATCCCAAGTTGTTTTCCGCTGCCCATTTTTTCAGAATCAGCCAGACACCCTGACGTGTCAGCGGTTTGCCGCGTGAATTGAGAAAAAGGATATTCCTGGCTTCTGCTGTTGGTTTCGGGTTGCGGGCGAGCAGCGTTTGCCTTGTGGAATCATTGTATGCCTTTAAGATAAGGATACCGGGCTCACCCAAAGGTACGATTCTTTCTTTATTCCCTTTGCCCCGGCAGCGAATATATCCTAAATGATAGGAAATATCGTTCAGGCTGAGTCCAATCAGCTCTGAGACCCTGAGCCCGCTTCCATAGAGCACCTCGACAATCGCCCGGTCTCTGCTGCTGAGATCATTTTGACTATCGTTCTGGTCAATTGCCCTGGTCAGATTGATTTCCGACAAGACGTGGGGCAGCTTTTGTTCGAGTTTAGGGGCCGCCAGAAAGACCGTTGGATCGTCATTTCTTTTGTCTTCCTGAAGCAGATACCCGTAAAATCCCCTTAAGGCTGCCGTATACCTGGCCAGTGTTCTTGCAGATTTCCCCTGCTTCTTTTCGCCCAGAATAAAAGTGATCAGGTCTGAGGTACTGCACTGCAAAACTGTCCTGCCATTTTCCTGAATAAAAAGCACAAATTTATACAGATCCCTGCTGTAATTGGAACAGGTATTTACGGAAAGCCCTCTTTCAACACGCAGATGATACAGATAATCTTCTAACAGATCATCCCTTAATTTGCTATCTTTAGACATAAAATATCCTCCCCGCAGTTCATTTCTACGCAAGGAGGAATTATCCTTTTCTTTAGGGATTATCGTTCATATTTAATTTTAAAAATAAGACTCGTACCCTGTCTATAAACCAAAAAGACGGGCCCCCAGTATGGTGAAATATCCCTGTATCACCCCGGTGGCTAAAGCCGCGATGGAGATCAATAAGGCCATGCCACAGTAGTGGAGAAAGTTATTCTTCAGAAAATCGCCCCGCATCCTGCCCTGCAGCAGAAGAAACGAAAAAACAGTCGCTAGACCGGCTCCGAGCAGAAGACACGGAACTGCCAGAAGCGATGGAAAAAGGACCGTAAACAGAACCAAGCCCAAGCCCATCATTTTTTTCAGCTGAATAATAAACACAACGGTAAAACCGAAGATAAATCCTCTCGTAAAGACGATCAGGTACACCAGCGGAGCTCCAATCACCGTCAAGCCGAGGACCCATATCCCTGCCATCATAATAAAGTTATCCCTGGCCAGCTGCTGAAGGAATGACGTGTCGATGGCGGTTGGTTGTTCTCCGAGCAGGCTGTTAAAAAAACCGGTTAGTTCTTTCGCTTTTTCTATGCCCAATGAACCGACCCCAACTGCTCCGAAAACACCTCCTGCCAGAAATACGCAGCAGAGCGTCAGATAGATAACCCAGTACTGCTTGATATGATCGTACAGCATTTTCTTCATCATTCTACCTCCCCGAAGACTTGTCCTCAAGAAAATCATATTCAGGAAGGCAGAAGACTATGTCAACTAGGACAATGTTTATAAAGCCAGAAGCAGACCAATGGCAGTTTTGGCATCAAAGAACCCGCTGCTCCCTGCCATTTGCAGGGCCTGTTCCCTCGGAACAGCTACCACATTCAGAAACTCATCCTCATCACAGTCCAGAGGGGACCAGCTCAGATGCTGTGCCCGGTAGATATGGATAATCTCATCGGTAAAACCCGGTGATGTATAAAAGGAGCCAAGATAGTTCAGTTCTCCTTCATAACCTGTTTCCTCTCTTAATTCTCTTAAGGCGCAGGTTTCCGGATCTTCACCCGGGTCCATTTTACCGGCTGGAATTTCCAGCGTCTCTTTGGCCAGCGCATAGCGGTACTGGCGAACCATCAGGATCTTGCCTTCGTGTTCAGGCACGATGGCTACAGCACCCGGATGCCTTACAATTTCCCGAATAGACGTTTTTCCATTCGGTAGTTCAACGGTATCCTGATTGACACTGATGAACTTTCCGGAATATACGCTCTGTTCGGCAATACATTTTTCTGTCAGGCCGATTTTGTCCATGCTAAACCTCCTGTATTCGTATTCCATAAAATCTGTGGATTGCACTCTTCATGATGTTTTTTTGTACCGGCTTCCGGCATATTATCGTCTCCCTCCATACTAAGATAGAATAGGTTTGTTTGGTCTGGGAGGCGTAAATATGTCGACTGAATCTCATCATAACACCTATCAGCTGCTGGTAACGATAACAACCTTTATCTTTGCTGTTACCTCCATGATTACCGTCTATATTTCCCTGACAGCCTGGAAGGAAGAACGGGAATCAGTCAGACCCTACCTTACCTTTACGCAATCTCCTTCTGTGGAGATCCTCCATAAAAAAGATCTGACATTCAGCTTTCATTTTACCAACGTCGGTACGCATCCGGCAGCTTCACTCCATTGCCAGGCCATCTTTGCAGACAGTGATTTAAATGCCGAACCGCTCCAGGTTGATCAGATCTCCCTCGCCAATTATGTTTCTCCTGATTCCACTGTGGATTTAGTTGTCACCGTCGATATTCAGACCCAGGGAATTGATACCGGACAGGTCAATCAGCATTATATTATTTTAAATCTGAAATATTTTGATCCGGTATTTGAAAAACAATACGAACAAATTATCTATTTACGATGGGCCGGTATCTCCAAAGGCCAGCTTCAGCCAATTTATCATGCTTCCAGGGAAGACAAGGCTCAGATCATCCAGTATCTTGGCAAAACCTAGACCGCCATTCAATCGTATATAGCTGAACAATTTAAAACACCTCAGAATTTATTCGAAATAAAATTCTGAGGTGCTGAGTTCAGCAGGCAATTAATCAGCAATTCTCAACTTATCTGCGACCATAGCGATAAATTCGGAATTTGTCGGTTTCCCGCGGTCAACATTAATCGTATAGCCAAAAAATTTGTTCATGAAATCAATATTTCCTCTGTCCCAGGCTAGTTCAATCGCATGGCGGATTGCCCTTTCCACTCTGCTGGGAGTCGTCCCATAATTTTTGGCGATCATGGGATACAATTCTTTGGTCACAGCACCAAGCAGAGAAACATCTTTGATCACGGAGACAATAGCATCTCTCAGATACTGATAGCCCTTAACATGCGCGGGTACTCCCATCTGCTGGATCATCTTGGTAACTTCAACTTCAATCATCTTGGAATTTTTGGCGTTAACCTGGATAACACTGCTCATATTCGAAGATAACATCACATTTGAAATATTGTTAAACGAGGGAGCGGCTTCATAAACCCCGACCAGCTGCCGTATTCTTTTCCCTAACGTTTCCAAATCAAACGGTTTCAATATGTAATAGTCAGCCCCCAGCTGAACTGCCCGTTGTGTCATATTTTCCTGGCCAAAAGAAGTTAAAATGATCACTTTGGGTCTTTTGATCGTGTTTATTAGTTTTTCCATAACGCCTAATCCGTCAAGATGAGGCATAATTATATCCAGGACCACGACATCAGGTTCCTCTTTTTTGATCATATCCAGTGCATCGTTTCCGTTATAAGCTACACCCAAAAGCACCATGTCCTTTTGATTGCTTATATATTCCTTTAATACTTCAATAAAATCGCGGTTATCGTCAGCCAACAAAACTTTTATCGTTTTCGTTTCCATCGAACTATCCTCCAGTTTCCAAAGATACGCCGAAAAAACATATAAATCCAATTCTGTTACTCTTCGACAAGAATTTACCAATTCCTTCTGATCTATTGGAAAAATATATATATTCAGTATCAAGTATCATTTTTTATAATAAGAAATATAATAAGCATGCATGTACTGAAAAAACCGCCCTCGCGGGCGGCTGCAGCTTTACTTATTATACCTGATTCGTCTATCATTTTCTCAATAAATATTCCGTATCCCCGGGTAGAATCATTGACAAATACATGCGTAACGGCGCCAACAATTTTGCCATTTTGAATAATCGGGCTGCCGCTCATACCTTGGACGATCCCTCCGGTTTTTTCCAGCAATTCCGGATCGGTGATCCTGATAATCATGTTTTTGTTGTCAGTCCGGTACTGCATAATTTTTTCTATTTTAATGTCAAATTCTTCGATGGTATTGTCTTTTAAAACCGTATAGATTTTGGCCGGCCCAACCTCAACCTCAGATTTCCAAGCTATAGGGACAATGGTACTGAAATACGGATTCCGGACTTCACCTTCATAAATACCAAATATCCCGCTGCCTGAATTCTTGGCAATTTTACCGGTGAAATTTGACTGAAGCATAAACGTACCAATTTTTTCTCCGGGGTCTCCTCTTTGGCCTTTTTCAATGGAGTAGATTGTGGATTCGACGATTTTACCGTCACTTAATTCAATTTGGTCATTGGTATCAATATCCGTGATTACGTGTCCCAAAGCCCCGAATATTTTCGTATTGGGTTCAATAAATGTCAGAGTTCCCACGCCTGCAGCCTCGTCCCTGATAAACAGCCCTACCCGATATCGTTGGGTTTCTGAGCAGAATACCGGCTGAATCTTTTTCTCCAGAATTTTTTCTTTGTGTTTGATCTCAAGCACAATGGTTTTGTTTTCTTTGCATTTTTTATCGATTTCCTGTGCTACCTGAAAATCATTCGTTGCTGTGATGCCATTAATTTTTAAAATGATGTCCCCGACTTCTATTCCAGAATCCTTTGCAGGATAAGACTGTTTGCCTTCCTTGTTCGTGATCGGAGCATATCCTACGACCAAGACTCCTTTGGTCTGCAAGGTCACTCCAATGGATTGTCCGCCTGGAACAACGGATGGCCGTGCTTTATTGACTTCCTTGCCTGCTGAAAAAAAATCGAGATAATTAATTACCGGGTAAAAACGACTGGTTTCTGTTTTCTGATAGAATCCTGCAATTTGTTGAATACTAAGGGTAAAAACGAGGAGAATTCCTATTCGGAAAATAATACGGGTTAGTCTTTTATGCAAACCGTTTTTTCCCTTCAGTTTTTCACCCTCCTCACGTATTTTTTTCTCTGCAGAGATACAATAAAATTTTTTATTGCAGTATTAGATTTCCCTTATAAAAAGGTTTCATCCTGTGAAATGTTTTCTAGGATTTCTTAAATTTATGGCGAAATAAACAAATGACAAAAGCTAGCACTCTTGTCATTTGTTGGGTTATAATAGGTTTTACAATGCTTATAAAAGGAAACAAACATGAAAAAAATATTTGTAAATTATTTCTTTACAGCCCTGGTCATTGCAGTGACCGTCTGGATATTGATTTCCAGTTCGAAATTTAGTATTATACCTCACCTGATCGCCATAACTGATGGAGGACTGTTATTCCTGGCACTTGTCTGCATGGTCCTTTTTTGGTTTTTTGATGCGTTAATTATTAAAGTGATTGTTGAGATCTCTGATCAAGGTATCCGTTTTTGGCAATATATGAAAATAGCGCTGATTGGACAGTATTATAGTTCCATTACTCCTTTTTCTGGCGGAGGACAGCCTGTCGCGCAGGTCTATACGATGAAAAATGACTATAAAATCCCGCTGGGGCTGGCTTCATCCGTCACGATCAATAAATTTACGATCTATCATATTATTGTGACTGCCTTCGCCTTGGTTATGGCTATTTTTAAGTATGATTTTATCTTTGAGCAGGGTGCTGTCAGCAAAACCTTCATTGCTATAGGTTTTATGATCAATATCATATCGACGCTGGCTCTGCTTTTGCTCTGTTACAACAGTTTGATTGTGAAAAAGGTCTGCCTTCTGATCTTAAGACTGCTTCATAAAATCAAACTGGCCAAGAATATGAACGATCAAATCTTTTCCAGACATATTGAGGAATACAGAAGTTCTCTGCGCTTGTTCCTGAGAGACCGCAAAGCTCTGCTTCTAACCTGTCTCTATACGTTGATTCAAGTCATCGTGTACTTTTGCGTAACCTATTTTGTCTATCTGTCATTTGGTTTAAGAGACGCGTCCCTGTTTGATATTCTTGCTGTGCAGTCTTTGCATTACATGGCGATTAATTACATTCCGACACCTGGAAATGCCGGAGCATCCGAGGGAGGATTTTACCTGATATTCGGGCTGGTTTTCCCTTCCAGTGTTATGATCTATGCGATCATGCTCTGGAGATTCATCATCTATTATTTAAACTTGTTCGTAGGCGGGATTGTCGTACTGATCGATTACCTTTATAAACAAAACTTAAGGAAGTCGTAAAGGAAGCCCGTATTTAAAAAGTACCCTGTTATCGCTTTTGTATGCGAAATAACAAGGCACTTTTTTATTACATTTTTAACTATTTTTTGGCCTGTTAATTTATTTTTTGGCCTGCTGCCATAATTCCTCCGCAAGGCTTAGCGCGACTCTTTCACCGCCAAGCATTCGGGCCATTTCCTGGACCCTTTCACTTTCGCCAAGCCGATTGACTTTGGTCTGTGTCCGGTCTTCCACAACGACTTTATCAATGCCAAAATGGCTGTCGGCAAATGCCGCGATAGGGGCCGAGTGGGTAATGCAGAGCACTTGTCTGTTCTCAGATATTTTTTCAAGCTTTTCAGCGACCTTCATGATCGTTCTGCCGCCGACTCCGCTGTCCACTTCATCGAAAACAAACGTATCCACAGTTTCCACTTTCGATAATAAGCTTTTGAAAGCCAGCATGATCCTGGCCATTTCTCCGCCTGAAGCCACTTTGGCCAAAGGCTTGGGAGGTTCTCCGACATTCGCGGAAAAATAAAATTCGATCTGTTCCGCACCTTCGGGCGACGGTTCGGTGACTGGTGAGAATATGATTTCAATCCTGGCCTCGTTTAGTCCCAAATCGAGCAATTCGTCTGCCAGGCCCTTTTCAATTCGTTCAGCCTGGATCCCGCGATTCAGGCTGAGTTCCTCCGCTAGATTATTATACGTTGTCAGCGCCTCTTTCTTTTCGCGCCGGATATTTTCCTTTTCATCCTGAAGATGGGTAATTTCTTCAAGTTCTTCTTCCATTTCAACTCGTCTTTCCAAAACAGCTTCAATCGTATACGCGTATTTTCTGAGCTTCCCGAGATCAATCAGGCGGGTTTCAATTTCGTCAAGCCTTCCTGGTTCAAAATCCAACCTGTCTTTATACGACCGCAGTTTGGTCACATAATCTTCGAGACTAAAATAGATCTCTTCAAGGTTCTTATGCAGCTCCTCAATCTCAGGATCAAGCGCCGAGAGTTCCCCCATTTTTTCCGTGGCTGACCCAATCATATCAAAAGCAGAATCAGAGGCTTCTTTGGTTCCGGCATATAGTTCATCATAGGCTTCATTGACAAGACTGACGATCTTCTCGGCATTCAGCAGAAACTTTTTCTCCTGTTCCAGAGATTCCTCTTCCCCGGAAACCGGTGCAATCCGGTCAATCTCCTCAATCTGGTAACGCAGTATTTCTTCCCTTTTCTCCCTGTCCCGCTCCGAACGCAGGAGTTCTCTTTCTCTGGACATGGTGTTCCGGTAATTGACAGCCGCGTCCCTGACTTGTTTCAGCAGTTTTAAATGCTCCTCGCCGCCGAAACTGTCTAAGAGCTCCCTTTGGGTTTCGGCCTGCAGCAGTGACTGGTGCTCCATCTGATCGTGAATGTCTACGAGTCCTTCACAGAATGTCCGGTACAGGGATAACGGGACGGTTCTGCCTTGAACACGGCAGACATTCCGGCCGGAATCATTGATTTCCCGATACAGAAACAGCAGATCATCTTCGAGCGGATATCCTTCGTCCTGCAACATTTCAGTCAATTTCAGCGGCAGATTGGAAAAAATCCCTTCCACACACGCTTTGTCCTTGCCATGCCTCAGAAATTCATTGCTGGCTCTTCCGCCCAGAAGCAAACCCAGCGCATCGACCAGCATGGATTTTCCGGCTCCTGTCTCCCCTGTAAAAACAGACAAGCCTTTATCAAAAACCAAATGGACATCTTCCATCAGTGCAAAATCTTTGATGCGAAGTTCTACGAGCATAGGTCTCCTCCTCTTTGCCATACGCAGTCAATCCATGATTTTAAAGGCATGGTTCAGCTCAGTTCGGTTAGTCTTTCCAGAATGATTTCTGTTTGTTCTTTAGGTTTGATCAGAAGAAAGATGGTATCATCACCAGCTACAGTGCCGATCACTTCTTTCCAGCCAATATTGTCAAGCAGCAACGCCATCGCCTGCGCATTTCCCGGTATGGTCTTGATCACAATGATGTTTTCGCTGCTGTCGAACGAGATCACAACTTCCTTGAACATTCGTTTCAATCTTTCCTGATACCCGGGAGGATGCGCTTCAGCCTGAATGGCATAGCGGTATTCATCGTCCGAGCCGGATATCTTGATCAGACCCATCTCCTTGATATCCCGTGAAACAGTGGCCTGTGTGACATGAAAGCCCTCTTCGAGCAGCCTTTGCGCTAATTCTTCCTGCGTTTTAACCGGTTCATTGGTAATCAGTTCCTGGATTTTTTTCTGACGGCGGCTTTTCATGAATGATCACCTCTGTTCTTCTGAATTGTTAGCCAATATGGAGATGTCTCACCTTGATTTAGATACATTCCCTGCAGGACATGAAAATCCTTCTTGGACAGTTCCGCTGCATAAGCATTCAGTGTATTTGCTTCTTCCAAGCTGCGGCTGTGTCCGCGATAGACGGTCAACATGATGGCCCCTTTGGCAACCAGCAGCTTCAATGTATCATTTACCGCCCGAAGCGTTGTCTCCGGCCCGGTAATGATTGTCTGACTGCTCCCGGGCAAATATCCGAGATTAAAAACGGCAGCTCTGATTCCTTGCGGAACAAGGCGCCCAATCTCTGTGTGACTCTCCTGGAATAAGGCTACCCTGTCGAGCATCTTATGCGCTGCGAGCAGTTCCCGGGTTGATTGGATAGCTTCTTCCTGAATATCAAACGCAAACACCCGGCCTTCAGGACCCACGCATTCCGCCAGAAAAAGGGTGTCCTTGCCGCGTCCTGCCGTAGCATCAATCACCTGATCTCCCGGCTGGATAAGGTGCTGCAGATACATTTTTAACATTGTCTGCGTATTTTCGATTCCCTTCGGATTAAAGACACCGTTCATCTCATGATTCATGCCAGCGGTCCCGGAGTTTCTCCCGGACAACCTTCGGGAAGCTCCTTCCTCCAAGCCGGATAAATCTTGCTTTGATCGGAGCCGTCTCAATCCGGACCGCATCTCCGGAATTCATGGTCGTCAGATACTTCCCGTCAACGGTCACCCGGCATTTATTGCCTCTGGTCAGACTGATATCTATTTTTTCCTTGTTTGATATGACCATTGGCCGGGACGAAAGCGCATGAGCAGCCAGCGGCGTGATCAGCATGGCCTGAACATCCGGACTCACAACAGGTCCGCCGGCTGAAAGTGAATAGGCGGTCGAACCTGTCGGGGTTGCAATAATCAAGCCGTCCGAAGGCGGACTCGCAATCGGTTCACCGGAAAGCTTGACCTGAAGCGTTATCAGCGTCTCTTCACTGTCCCGGATAAAAACGACATCATTCAGAACCATATCCTGCTGTTTCTGACCGTCTTTGAAATATGAAGTAATCATCATGAGTCTCTCATCGACCGTATATTCATTGCGCAGCACCTTTTTTAAGGCAGAATAGATTTCGCCGCGCTCAACCTCGCATAAAAAACCAAGCCGGCCGTAATTCACGCCGAGAACCGGGATGTTGAACCGGGCGGCTTCTCTGGCAGCTTTCAAGACTGTGCCGTCTCCGCCAAGGGAAAGTACAAAGTCAACATCTTCCGTAATCTCCTGGTCCCATTCCGGTACAGTTTCCCATCCCTGACTGTTGAACCAATTAATCAGCTGAGGGGTGATGCTCTCTTTCGTAATTTTAGAATGGTTAATCCATATCCCTACCTTATTTCGCATCCGTTCACTCCGTTCCTGCCTGAGCCTTCAGAACAAGCTCATTCAGACAAGGATTCCAGTCGAATACCGCTGCCTCTTGCTCATTTCCCTTGCGGAGCCAGGCTAAAAATTCTATATTTCCTTCGGGACCGCGAATTGGCGAAAAATCTAGTCCCTTGACCTGAAATCCTTGTTTTTGAGCTTCAGACAGGACGTTTTGCAGAACCCCCCGGTGGACTTGCGGGTCTCTGACAACACCGTTTTTGCCGACATTCTCTGGACCGGCCTCAAATTGCGGTTTGATGAGGACCAGCGCCTGTCCGCTTTCTTTCAGAATTGCTGTCATCGAGGGAAAAATCTTGGTCAGGGAAATAAATGAAACATCACATACGATCCAGTCTACTTTTTCCGGGAGACTGTCCGCAGTCAGGTAACGTGCATTGGTTCTTTCCAGGCAGACCACTCTTTCGTCACTGCGCAGCCTCCATGCCAGCTGACCGTAGCCGACATCGACCGCATAGACCCTGTAAGCCCCATTCTGCAGTGCACAATCTGTAAATCCGCCGGTAGACGCCCCAATATCGGCAATGACCTTATCCTTCAGATCCAGCTGAAATACGTCCATCGCCTTGGCCAGTTTCAGACCTCCGCGCGAAACGTAAGGATGGATCTCTCCCTTGACAATCAGGCCCGTATCTTCTTCCAGCATGATGCCTGGTTTGTCAAGACGAAGATTGTCCTTATAGACTTTTCCGGCCATAATTAAAGCTTTAGCTTTTTCTCTGCTTTCAACCAATCCTTTTTGGACTAGAAGAAGATCGAGTCTGGATTTATTTTTGGCCACGATATGCCCATCCTTGCTCTATATCTATTTAAAATCATTAATAAATCGTTAATAAATCATTAACATCTATTCTTCATCAGTTCTCTGGAAACACTGACAATATGCTCAATCGTAAGGCCGCAGTCTTGATGGAGAAGCGGAATTGCCCCGTGTTCAACATAATCATCATAACCTATCCGTTCGACTGCTGTGCCTTGAATTCCTTCTTCTTCGAGAACTTCCAGTACCGCGCTGCCCATCCCTCCGGCGAGGATATGGTCCTCAACCGTAACCAGCCTCCCTGTTTTTTGGACCTCAGCAGTCACCATTTCCCGATCGATCGGATTGATAAAACGCAAATTAATCACACCGGCCTGAATACCTTCAGACTCCAGCTGCTTAGCAGCCTCCATACAAAAATTGACAACCGGCCCAAAGCCGATCAGGGTAATATCCTGGCCCTCCCGCAGCAGTTCCGCTTTGCCTTTCGGCAATGTTTTGAATTTCTTATCAATCTTCACACCGACACCGGCCGACCTCGGGTACCGGACAGCTACGGGGTTGTCCAAGGTGAGCGCTGTATGAATCATATGTTTAAGTTCATTTTCATCTTTCGGCGCCATCAGGGTGAGGTTCGGGATCGTTCTGAAAAAAGAGATATCGAATATACCATGATGCGTCTTCCCGTCCTCGCCGACGACGCCGGCCCTGTCGACCGCAAACACGACCTTGGCGTTTTGCAGGCAGACATCATGCAGGACCTGGTCATACGCTCTCTGATAGAACGTGGAATACATGGAAACAACCGGTTTCAGTCCCTCCAGCGCGAGTGCCGCAGCAAAAGTTACTGCGTGCGGTTCGGCAATTCCGACATCAAAAAATCTTTCGGGGTAATTTTGGCCGAAATGGTTCAGACCTGTCCCCGATCCCATGGCTGCCGTAACTGCAACGATCCTGTTATCCTCTTCCGCCAATTCACAAATGGTCCGTCCAAAGACATCCGTATAAGTCGGCGGCGCATTCTTTTTAACCATTTCACCCGTTTCTTTGGAAAATGGCCCTACCCCATGGAAGATATCCGGGCTTTGCTTGGCCGGCTCATACCCATTGCCCTTGCAGGTCTTAATGTGAACCAGAACCGGACCTTTTTTTTGTTTGGCCTGATGGAGAACCTTTTCCAGTGCCGCAATATCATGTCCATTAATTGGCCCGAGATAGGTCAGACCCAGCTCCTCGAACAACAGACCGGGTACCAAGAAATATTTAATGCCGTCTTTAGCCCTTCCGGCTGCTTTGGCCATGGAGGAACCAATACACGGGATATTTCTTATGAACTTTTGGACATCTTTCTTCCTTCTGTCGTAAGATGGATCTGTCCTGATCTTGTTCAGATACGAGGACATTGCGCCGACATTCTGGGAGATAAACATTTCGTTGTCATTTAAAACAATAATTAAATTACTGTCGCTGTTACCGGCATGATTCATCGCTTCATAGGCCATCCCGCCGCTCATTGCCCCATCACCAATCACAGCAACAACATGATAATTTTCCTTCTTAATGTCCCTGGCTTTGGCGAAGCCCAGCGCAGCTGAGATGGAAGTGCTGGCATGTCCGGTATCAAAACAGTCGTATTCGCTTTCCTCTCTCTTCGGAAAACCTGCCAAACCGTGAAATTGCCGGATCGTCTTAAAAGCGTCCTTCCTTCCGGTTAGAATCTTATGAACATAGGCCTGATGACCAACATCCCAGATAATCTTGTCGGTTGGGGTGTCAAATACCCTATGCAGCGCCAGGGTCAGTTCCACAACGCCGAGGTTTGATGCCAGATGACCGCCATTCACAGAAATAATATCTATCATCTCCTGACGGAGTTCTTCGGCCAGAACTGTCAGGTCACTTTCGCTTAAGCTTTTCAGGTCGGTCGGAGAATCAATTTTGTCCAGAAGCCGCAAATTATTTTCCTCCTCGTTTATTTTTTTTCATGCTCAGTCCAGTTACCTTTTCCACACTGGCAATCACTCTGCCGGTCATATCAACAATCCGATTTGCTTCGTTAATCGCAATGGTTTTGCCCCAGGCCTTTCCCGTCACAGTAAGCGAAGCAATCAAGGCCAAAATCAACACATTTAAAAGTACCTTCCAGGTACTTAAAGCAGAAAATTTAGCGATTAAGCTTAAGATAATGGTCGCGCCCATCGCCCCGCTTAATGTTCCCGTGATATCACCGACAATATCATTGGCAAAATTGGCGACTTTATCGGCGTGTTTGATTAAATAGACAGACTGCTTGGCGCCAAAAATTTTTTTGGCTGCCCTGGCATGGTGAGGCGCTTCATCAGCAGCTGTCACCGCAATACCGATGATATCAAACAGGATTCCAACCGTAATCACAACCATGAGCAATATCCAGGTCAGGCTTACCGAAAAAAACCTTAAAAAAGCCTCTGTTCCACTTCCGAGAAGTGAAGCAATAAAAAACGTGGCAATAAATACGGTAATAATATAGCGAACACTTTGTTTCTTGCGAACCAAAAGTCTATCCTGCCTTTCTAATCCTATACCCCGTGCTCAAAATAACGACATGAGAATGCGCTGCATTCTGGCGTCACTAAAAGATCAAACCGACTGCGCAGCCTAGAATTGCGCCACCAAACACTTCAAAAGGCGTATGACCGATTAGTTCCTTAAACTTTTCCTCTTGAATATTATAACCCAAAAAATCTGTCGGGTGCTGCCGCATCCATTCCACAAGATAGTTGATAATTCTGGCATGATTTCCGGCTGCGCGCCGGACACCGGCAGCATCATACATGACAATAACAGCCAGCGTAACAGCAATCGCAAACAGAGAAGATTCCCAGCCATCGTTTTTACCAATGCTGATGGCCAAGGCACAGACAATCGCTGTATGAGAACTTGGAAATCCACCGGAACTTGTCAGAAGATCAAAATCCCATTCCTTCTCAATCACAAAATTGATCAGGATCTTTAAAAATTGGGCAAGTATCCAGGCAAAAAGCGAAACCCACATGATATTGTTGTTCAATATCGAAGAGACTGGGTTCATGGAGATGAATCATCCTCTCTCATCCTGATTAATTTTTTCTATCATGATGATGTTTCTGTCATTGTTCCCGTCATTCGTTATTTTTATCTAGTTTGTTCTTTCAGCGGTGTAGTCAGCCAGCGATAATAAAAACGCTGCTTTCGGGCCAAAACAAGATAGGGATTCTTTCGCCAGAAAGATCGTTTTTTCCAGTTGTTCCCTGGCCCCCTCAAGCCCCAGCAGCGACGGATAGGTTGGTTTGCCGGATCTCTGGTCCTTACCGGCGGATTTACCGATAACCGCACTTTCTCCTACAACATCAAGAATATCGTCTTTGATTTGAAAAGCTAATCCCAAGTATAAAGCATAGCTTGTCAGGATTTCAATCTCCGGTTCCGATCCTCCGCCTAGAATTGCGCCAAGACGAGCTGAAGCCTTCAGAAGAGCGCCGGTCTTTAAATGATGGACCTGCTCGATATCAGCCAGCGTACTGTTTTCTAGGTTTCCAAGCGTATCCAGGCTCTGCCCGCCGACCATGCCCTGCCAGCCCGCGGCTTGAGCGGTCTCTCTGATGACCCTTAATTTCTTCTGAGCCTCTATTGCCGAAGGTCCGGCCAGCAGCTCAAAAGCAAGCGTAAGCAAGGCATCACCCGCCAAAATGGCTCCCGCTTCTCCGAACACTTTATGGTTAGACAGTTTACCTCGGCGATAATCATCATCATCCATGGCCGGAAGATCGTCATGAATCAGGGAATAGGTGTGGATAAGCTCGATCGCGGCTGCTTCTGACACAAGCTCTTCCGGACGGCCGCCGACAAGCTCCGCGCAGGCCAGAGCCAATACGGGCCGAATCCTTTTACCTCCGCCGACCAGGGAATAGTTCATACTCCTGGCCAGGATATTCCGATCCAGCGGCAAATGATTGAGATATTGTTCAACCATCTCCAAATAGTCATGATAGCGTTCTTTAAACATTTTCTGTCTGTACTCCTAATCTTGATCGGTTACAACCAGTTCGCCTTTACTATTTTCCAACAACACTTTGACCTTTGCTTCGGCCGAATCCAGAAGGCCGTTACATTGTTTGATCAGCTTAACTCCTTCCCCAAACAAGTCCAGGGACTGCTCGAGCTGCACATTGTTCTGATCCAGATCATTAATGATTTGCTCCAGCCTTTCAATCCCTTTATCGAAGGTGAAGGCTTCTTTATCGCTATTCTTTTTCATGGTAACCCTCTCTTGACGTTTGAATCGTTTGACGCTTGAAGTTCTTCTATATCTGTAACTTCGCAGATTAATGTCCCGTCACTGAGCCGCACGGATAAAGCGTCCCCTGCTGCGGCCTGTCTTACCGTTTTGATTAATTTCCCCTCGATATCATAGGCTAAAGAATATCCTCTTCCCAGTATATTTAAGGGACTTAATAAGTCAATTTTCGCGCTTAACAACCTAAGTATACCATTTTTTTCTGTCAGAAATCCAGTCATTCCCTCGACAAGACGCGTAGAGAGATAATCCAGATTCTGTCTGGACTGTTCGACACGCCAGCCCGGGCGGGCCAAAGCAGAGTCGGACATCAGTTCTTCCACTTTATGCCTTTTGGTTCGCAGAACGCTTTGGATCCTTTGTGTGAGTTTTTCTTCATAATAACGGATACCATCTTTCAATTCGTTAAGGACCGGAATGGCCAATTCTGCAGCAGCTGACGGCGTCGGTGCTCTTAAATCGGCAACAAAATCCGCAATCGTATAATCGACTTCATGACCCACAGCAGAAACCACCGGTATGCTGGAAGCGGCAATGGCTCTTGCCACCTCCTCAGTGTTGAAAGCCCATAGTTCTTCCAGGGAGCCGCCCCCCCTGCCGACAATCAGCAGGTCAATCTCGCCGTAATGATTGGCCCGCTGAATAGCTCGGGCGATTTCTCCCGGTGCTGCCTCACCCTGAACCGCAGAAGGAATAATGATTAAAGAAACCAATGGATTGCGTCTTCGGGCAATGTGCAAGATGTCCTTCAGCGCTGCTCCGGTAGAACTGGTCACAATGGCCACCCTCGAAGGAAATCTTGGAATCGGTTTCTTCTTCTCTGCGGCGAACAGTCCTTCGGCAGCCAAGCGGCTCTTTAGCTGTTCAAATGCCAGGTATAAAGCACCGAGTCCGCTCGGGTAGATTTCTTCCGCATACAGCTGGACGCTGCCGTCTTTTTCATAAAGACGGATACTTCCCCGGATCGACACCTTCATTCCGTTTTGAGGCTGAAAACCGGCCGTCAGATTCCTGGTTTTAAACATTACGGTTTTAATACCGGCTTCTTTATCTTTCAATGTAAAATACCAGTGACCTGATGGAATATGATCTTTAAAATTAGATATCTCGCCTGTCACCCAGCAATTCCATAAACCGTTATGTTTTTTCAGCGCGTCATTGATTTCCCGGTTGATTTCCGATACTGTCAGTATTCTTTCAGTCAAATCAGTTCCACCTCATTTAAATACCCTTTAAATACCCTTGTCAATCTTAAAAATATGGATATAATGGCGTGCAGATTTTTACAAAGTTCTGGTAATTCGTTATAATAATAGTACTATTATACTTACAAAATATCAAAAACACTAGAACAGCGCACAATTTTGAAGGGAGAAGCAGAAATATGGAAATTATGAAAACCGTAGCAGAGCTTATGGCTTTGTCCGCAGTCACTGCTCCGAAAGCAAAAGGACAGGATTACATAAACGTAAAGGTCATTACAGAATCATCTGTACTGACTTATCTGGCCGATGAAATGTCGAAGTGCAGCGAGGAAAACGGGAAGAAATTTTTCAACCGTGATGCTGCCAATATACGTAATTCTCAGGCGCTGGTTTTACTGTCTCTGAAGAATGCCAAACATGCCGGCTTAAACTGCGGCGCCTGCGGCCATCCAAACTGCGCGATGCTCGAAGCTGTCGCGCAAGGGCCGGAATTTAACGGTCCGCTTTGTCCCTGGCGCCTGATTGACCTGGGTATTGCGCTCGGATCAGCCGTAAAGACAGCCGGAACACTCAACGCGGATAACCGCATCATGTATTCCGCAGGCGCCGTTGCGAAAAAAATTGGGTTAATTGAGGGGGATATCGCTGTCGCAATCCCGCTGAATGCGAGCAGCAAAAACATCTATTTTGATCGGTAATGTTCTGTTCTTACTTAGTCTTTTTTGTAAAGAATCTTTTGTATTCGCATACTGCTAATAGCTCACAAAACTATTAGCGGTATTTTCTTATCATTTTGGGTTTACGCCATGTACCCTAACCGCTCTTCGGCTATTGCGCCCTCCTTGGCGCAAAAAGCCGCGCTCCGCATCGTGCTCCGCTTGGGCGCGGATAGACTACATGGCGTTGATTTTGAGTATATAAAGTAATAGGAAAAGCGCCTCAAATGAAGCGCCATCATTAGACTGAATATCTTATTTTATAGTATCTTCCTTCGAATCAGGATATATACTGCAGTTCCCGTAACCAGCGCAGCAATCGCCACGACGAAGCCAAACCCATATGGATTTGAATCGCGGAAAGGGACATTGACATTCATTCCCCAGAAACTTGCGATCATCGTCGGAATCGCTAAAATAATCGTCATCGACGTTAAGAATTTCATGACCATATTCAAGTTGTTCGAAATAATGGATGCAAACGTATCTGTCAGATTCGTAAAAATCCTGCTGTACATCTCAACCATCTGAACAGCCTGATTGTTTTCAATGATGACATCTTCCAGCAAATCCTCATCTTCTTCATGAATCTGAATGAGATGCCGGCACTGATTATTTGAGCGAATGCGCAGCAGCCGGTCCATAACAATGCCATTGGAACGAAGCGAGGAAGTGAAGTACGTTAAACCCTGCTGGAGATCCATCAGTTCGAATAGTTCTTTGTTTTTCATGGTTCTGCGCAGGTCCACTTCAATTTGTTCACTTAACCTGCTGATTTGGCGCAGATATCTTAAATAATACGTTGCCGACTTGTAGAGGATCTGAAACAAAAACCTTGTTCGCTTGGCCGTATTGAAAGAACGCCGGTTATACTCATTAAATTCGAGAACAACGGGGTTATTTTCGAGACAGACCGTGATAATGTTTTCAGTCGTTATAACGATACCCAAAGGCAACGTGTCATAACTCGTCTCACTTAACATGACCGGTATATTAATAAGAATAAGCGCAGAATCATCTTCGATTTCAATACGCGGACGTTCTTCTTCATCAAGCGCCGCTTTTAGAAAATCAAGCGGGCAGTTGGTTTTTTCCGCAATCAGAACAAGTTCATCTGACGCGGGATTAACAAGGTTGACCCAGGCATTTCGCGTCAGGCTGTTCAGGTCATATTCCTGGTAATTAATTCCATCATTTTTATAGATTCTGAGCACAGCTTCCCCCCCGTTTTCCGCAGGAAGAAAGTCTCAGAATCAAATGATCAACGCTATCTGCTTGATGACAGAACTATTTTCAATGTTCAAAAAATCGTAAGAAAACTAAGACTTTTTCCTGCTTTATACTATTGTAGATTTCTATTCCTCCGTAGGAACCATCACCGTCCAGTTTTCTCACCTGCTCTCATTTTTAGAAAACTTGGCTGATGCCAAGCCTTTTGGCATCGCCTTCGTTTCACTGAAAAAAGACTCTAATGTTTCAAAAGTCTTTCGAAGCCTATAAAAAATATACTCTCTAATCAGGCATAAGTCAAACATTAATGAAAAATGACCGGCTGAACACGTACCGGCCATTTTTTATAATAATTTTTTGGACACCGAATTAAATAAAGTTTCCGTTCATCCTATTGTAACTTGTCAGGTGGTCATACCACCGTCCGACATGTACAATATATCACAAATCACATGAGTATACAAGTACTTTAGGTGATAGTTTTAAAATTTTTTACATTTTTTTGGATGGTGCCAAAAGTGCACCTCCAAATGCTAGATTCTTTTGTCCAACATTTGGGGTGCACTTCAATATGATGTCTTTTATTTAGGGCTAAGTTGTGTTACAGTCAACTAGTTTGTCATTAAATACGCGTCGATCGAAGCTGCAGCCGTTTTTCCAGCGCCCATTGCCAGAATGACAGTGGCTGCGCCGGTCACGATGTCTCCGCCGGCATACACACCCGGAATCGAGGTCGCCATGGTCGTCTCATCGGCTACGATGTTCCCCCACTTGTTCAGTTCCAAACCTGCTGTCGTGGTGGTCACGAGCGGATTCGGTCCCTGGCCGATCGAGACTACGACGGTCTGCACCGGCAGGTCAAACTCGGAACCTTCAATCGCTACCGGACGGCGGCGTCCGGATGCATCCGGCTCACCCAGCTCATATTTCAGACAGGTCATGCTCTTGACATTACCGTTTTCGTCACCATTGATCGCAATCGGATTGGTCAGGATCTTAAATTGAATGCCTTCTTCCTCAGCATGATGCACTTCCTCAACACGCGCCGGCAGTTCGGTCATGGAACGGCGATAAACGATGTATACGTCTTTGGCGCCGAGACGAAGTGCTGTTCTGGCTGCGTCCATGGCCACGTTGCCGCCGCCAAGTACCGCGACCTGCTCCCCTACTTTGATAGGGGTCGCATGATTCGGGAAATCATAGGCTTTCATCAGGTTCGACCGGGTCAGAAACTCATTGGCGGAATATACGCCGTTGTAATTTTCACCCGGAATCTTCATAAAGTATGGCAATCCAGCGCCGGTGCCGATAAATACGGCATCATAGCCGTTTGCCAGCAACTCCTGAACAGAAGTGACTTTGCCGACAACCTGGTTAACCAGGATTTCGACGCCCATATCTTTTAAGCTGTTGATTTCTTTCTGAACAATGGCTTTCGGCAGACGGAATTCAGGAATTCCGTACATCAGTACGCCGCCGGCCACATGCAAGGCTTCCAGAACGGTTACGGCATGGCCTTTGCGGGCAAGCTCAGCTGCACAGGTCAGTCCGGCAGGACCAGCACCAATCACGGCTACTTTTTTGCCTGACGGCGTTGCTTTTTCTAATTTGCTTGTACCGTTGGCCATTTCGTAATCCGCTGCAAAGCGCTCCAAACGGCCGATTGCAACCGGTTCGCCCTTTACGCCAAGGATACACTGGGCTTCACACTGGGATTCCTGCGGGCAGACACGTCCGCAAATTGCCGGCAGGGTATTTTTACCTTTTAAGATGGACGCGGCTTCGAGGTGTTCACCCTCGGCTATTTTATTGATAAACTGCGGAATATCTACCCCTACCGGGCAGCCTTCCACACATTTTGGCTTCTTGCACTGAATGCAGCGTTTGGCCTCTTCTGCAGCAGTCTCTACCGTGTATCCCAGCGCAACTTCGCTGAAATTTTTCCCCCGGACAATCGGGTCCTGACAGGGCATATCATGTCGTGGTGCTTTTGATGCCATGATTATTTGCCCTCCTTTGCACACTGGCACTTGACTTTACCGTAAGCGACAGCTTCTTCGTTTTTAAAGAAGGCCGAACGTTTCATGGCCAGGTCAAAATCTACCTTGTGGCCGTCAAATTCTGGCCCGTCAACACAGGCAAATTTGGTTTCGCCGCCGACATCGAGTCTGCAGGCACCGCACATTCCTGTTCCGTCGACCATGACAGGATTCATACTGACGATGGTCTTGATGCCAAGAGGTCTGGTGAAATTCGCTACGGATTTCATCATAACGACCGGACCAATCGCCCAGATCGTATCAACTTTGATGCCCTGGTCCAAAACGGACTGAATGCCGTGCGTGACAAAACCTTTCATACCATAAGTCCCGTCATCGGTTGTAATGATGACTTCATCACTTACAGCCCGCATTTCGTCTTCGAGGATCAGCAGGTCTTTGGTTCTTGCTCCGAGAATGGAGATGACCTTGTTGCCTGCTTCTTTCAGGCCGCGCGCAATCGGATGAACCGGCGCGACGCCCACGCCGCCGCCAATGCACAGAACCGTACCGTAATTCTCGATTTCGGTGGCTTGTCCGAGCGGACCTACAAATGTAACAAAAGAATCCCCCTCCTGCATCCGGGTAATCAGATTGGATGAATAGCCTACTTCCTGGATGACGATGGTGATTGTCCCTTTATCCCGATTAAAGTCCATGATGGTCAAAGGGATCCTTTCAGATTCCTCATTTTGTCGAACAATGACAAATTCGCCGGGTTGGGCTTTTTTGGCGACTTCCGGAGCTTCTACTTCCAGCAGTGTAATAATGTCCGCCAACTGCCTTCTTTTGACTACCTTATACACGTTGTCTCCCCCTCAGGATTATTCGTTGTACCGACCAAACGGATGAATGGCGCCTTTTCCCAAGCTATACAAGTATATACATCTATGTTTGGCACAGTAACACGTATTTGATACTTTACCTTGTTTATTATAAATGAACTTTTGCCTCGAAATCAAGTCTTTTAATTGTAAAATGTCCTTAGGGCACGAAAAAACTCATTATATAATATCATATTTTTAGTTTTATTCTAAAATATTTTTTCTAAATCTCTTTTTTAAATCTCTTTATAGAAGATAAAAACAATTAATGATTGTCCGACAGCATGGTTTCCCGTGTCAGAAGTGCGACCCCAATCGAATTATCCGAACTCCATCCCGGCTTTGCCCAAAATAATCTGGCCTGAGATTCCAGCTTCTTTTCAAGCTGATTCCTTAGATATTGATTTGAGGCTACTCCGCCGACAATCAGAATATCTCTGAGTCCGGTATCGTCAACAGCTTTGGTCAATACCTTATAAATCGTCCGGACAATACATCCTTCCACCGCCCGGGCCAGATCGGCCGGACGTTTTTTTTCTTCGATCAGACGCTGAACTGCCGACTCGACGCCCGAAAAACTCATCTCATATCCTTTGACCGAGGAAGGCAGCAGGGAAGAAGATCCAGGCGCTGATTTTAAAGCCAGTTTTTCGAGCTCCTTTCCCGCCGGGAAAGATAGTCCCAGACGCACGCCGACCCTGTCTACAAATTGACCGGCATGCAGATCACTGCTTCCGCCAAGAATCTGCAAACTTAGTTTTCCCGGAGAATCCTTCCGGACTTTCAATACTTCCGTTGTTCCTCCCGAAAGGTGGACAGCCAAAAAATCCGTCAAAGCAAAACCTTCGGCGGATTCCAATCCTGCAGCCAGATGTCCTTCCTGATGACTCGTCGTTACAAGCTTTACATTTAAAGCGCTGGCCAGAGATGAAGCAACCGACCTTCCTGCCAGAAAGACCGGCATATAGGATTGCTCTGCCGGACGAGGCGCCGTACTGACGCCAATGCCGGCAATTTCCGGCCATATCGTTGGCGGAACCAGGGCCAGTAGTTCCGGAAGATTTTTAATATGATTAAAAAGAGCTTCCGACTGGGCCAAGCCTTTCTCTCCCTGAGGAACTTCGAGTAGGCGTCTTTTTTCCCAGACCAGATGCTTTTCTTGATCCACCACGGCAACGGATGTCGTGTATGCGCTTGTATCAAGACCTAAGAACATCATTTTTCACTCTCGTCCATCAGCTTGTCTAAAATACCGTTAATGAATTTTGCTGAATCATCCCCGCCGAACCTTTTGGCAATCTCAATCGCTTCATTTAAAGTGACCCGCTGGGGCGTGCCGGGGCTGTACAGCATTTCATAGGCAGCAAGCCGCATCAGATTACGGTCCACATTGCCCATCCTGTCCAGGGCCCATTCGTGGGAAGTCGAAGCAAGCTTGGCATCAATATCCGTTTTGTTCTGCAGGGTTCCTTCAACCAGTTCCCTAATAAAATCTGCCGTCTTATCAGAGACGGCAAATTCCTGGATCCAATGCTGCAGGACTTGTTCCCGCTTGTCCGTTTCTCCCGTTATATCAATTTGATAAAGTATTTGCAGTGCCGTTTCGCGGGCCTTTCTTCGGCCCATTATTTTACTCATGAATATGCCTCCGGAATTTCATTCTACGTTTTATGTTTGCCCCAAAAAGGTATTCTATGTATTACTTTGCTCAGTCCGGTAGGCCAAACCCCATCATCCCAGCATTTTCCCAAGTAATATCCCCCGCAGGATAAGGCAGCTAAAAGCAGCGTCTGCCAAAATCCCAGCAAAATAAACATCAAAGCCACAAAAAAACCAATCAAAAAACCAAAAAATTTACCAGGATGATTATCAAGACACCATAGAAAAAAAATATTGAGTTTATCTCCGATATTTCTCCAGAAATTGCTCATCTCTCCACCCTGCTGCACTGTTCTATTTTTCTTTCAAATCTTTTTCTTTATTCGTTTTATCTTTGCTGTCTTTGACGTCCTTGATCTCAGCCGTGTTTTTAAACGCGATGCCTTGAATATGAACGTTGATGACCATGACGGTTAATCCGGTCATCCCTTCAATCGCTTCTTTCACAACGACCTGTACCTTCTGGGCTACATCAGGAATTGACACCCCGTACTGGACGGCAATAAACAAATCCACGGAAGCTTCTTTTTCGTCAATTTCAACTTTGATGCCCCTGGAACCTTTGGATGTATTTTTGCCCCGGCCTAAAATATTGGCGATATCCTGGGCGAAACCTCCGCTTAACTCAGCGACTCCCTCAACTTCCGAAGCTGCCATTCCGGCAATCACTTCGACGACCTCATCAGCAATTTTGACTGACCCAATTGAATGATCTATTTTGTTATTATCCATTATCGCACCTCATTTTCCATCTTCAACCTGTTATTATTTTTATTATAACAGAATCCCCCGTTGCCGCAAATCCCCCTGCCTGATTAACGTAAATTTCATTCCTGAATAACGCAAATATGGAACATTTCCCACCGGACCCGATTCTCAGATTTTTTCCGACGTGTCTTTGACGACTGCTACTTCGATTTGATCAACTGAAAAACCGGTAATTTCCGATGCCGTGTTTTGGATAATAAACATGTCCTGAACTTTTAATTGGTTTGTCAGGACTGTAACCGTGGCCTTTTGCGTGTTGACTTCCGAAACAATATCTGTAAAACCTTTCATTTTCAGCACATTCTCAATTTCGGCTTCCCTGCTGATCTTGTCGCTTAAGGCCAGCCAGCGCTGCTGCGCCTGACTGCGTGTCTCCGTGA
Organism: Dehalobacter sp. TBBPA1; assembly: GCF_040931655.1. NCBI lineage: Bacteria > Bacillati > Bacillota > Clostridia > Eubacteriales > Desulfitobacteriaceae > Dehalobacter > Dehalobacter sp. TBBPA1. Next base: position 1,751,809 of record NZ_CP162385.1, read on the forward strand.
TATCGGACGCCAGCAGAGGCTCCAGCATGTTAAGTGTTTCCTGTCTGGTCTGTTCCCGTTTGATCCTATAATTAACAAAGTAGTTTTCCCCCTGATTTTCCGTCAGTTCAATAATTTCTGCTGAGAAACAAACGGAATCCGGGATATTGACCGGCAAGCCTTCTTCCTTTTGCTGCCCAAAACATGCTTGGCTGAGCCAAACAATGGAGCATACCGCGATGGCCGGAATCACGGTGATCCAGATCAAGGATGCTTTTATTTTGAGGTCCAATTCAGACGCCCCCCATTGGAACAACGCTGATTTTGGCCGGTTCAATATTCAACAGCGTCCTGACCGCTTCAAATACTTGTTCCTTTATTTTGGGATCACTTGCTCCCTGCGCGATAACCAATACTCCCGTGACCTGTGGACGCTCCTCCGTAATGATTAAAGCATTTTCGCCGACGACCACGATCTTGTTATTCTGAGTTACCTCTTCCGTCTCTCTGGTTCCGCCGTCTTTATCCGTTTCCTTGGAAGTTTTTTTCGTAACGCTTTCATCCCTGGCATACTGTTTCTTTACATCGGAGATCAGGGTAACCAGGACCTTCGTTTTGCCAACGCCCTGAATTTTTTCCAGATTGGCTGCAAGTTTTTCTTCAAGTTGTTTTTCCAATGCAGTAAAACCCGATTCATTTTCTGGAACGGCTGTTACCGTTTCAGCCGGGAGTTGGACTGATGCAGCGGACTGATCCTCCTGTGAGGTAAAAATAAGAATGGCTGCGACGATTACCAGCAAGATCACGGCCAACGTAATCTTTTCTGTGATCACCTGCTTGAAAAATCCCATACTGACTTCCTTCCTCCTATTTTTCTTCCTGCACAAACACGATTTCTTCCGGCAGCTGCATGAGTGCTGCAACCTGTTTTTTTATTTCCATTGCTTTCGCTGACACAGCCGCTCCCTGACCCTCGGCCTGGTCTGTGTTGACGCCTCCGATAATGACCGGCTTAACAGGCTCAATGCTGACACTTTGCTGACTGAAATGGATCTCGACTTTTTGGATTTGCGGATAGTCAGCAAATCCCTCTCCACCGTCCTCCAGTTCAACATTCGTATCCGAGCTTTTGACCCCTTCCACCCCGGATACAAGGGCCTGAATCTGGCTAACCAGAATCCTGCGGTATTGTTCGATCACCAGAGCATTTGCTTCCGTGGAAGAATTGTCTTCTCCGTCAGAACTATTTTCCTGTGCCAGAACAGGCAAGTCTCCGGAAGAACTGCCGGCCCAGGCCGGCACGCTATTTTCAAAGTCCCAGTTCAGTAGATCTGCCAACGGATTCAGGATTGCCGCAATCACAAACAGCCCCATGACCATCTGCACAAATCCCCGCATGGATTTATTCGGCAGAAGCATCTCGAGAAAGGAGGCCAGCAATAGAATGAAAGCCAGGTTGCGGATCAGCGTCTTTAATCCTTCCATTTTTCCACACCTCAAAATCAGCGAAGCATTACCGCCAAATTTCCAGTCCCGACAATGATCACAATCGTCATAAAAAACATGATACCGACGGATGTAACGGTTACAAAAATATATAATAAGCCTTTGGACATGTCCTGAAGACTATCCGCAAGTTCTTTTTCTCCCAGAGGTTCGACCAGCGCCGCAGCCAGTTTAAAAGTAAACATCATCGCGATAATCTTAATCGCCGGCAGAAAAGTAATGATGATAATCGCAATCATTGCTACGATCCCCAGCGCGTTCTTAAGCAAGAGACCTGAGCTTGCCACGATCTCAACAGCGTCTTTGAAAAATTTGCCGGCAACCGGGATCAAATCTGCTGCATATTTTACCGTCCTCAGCGTGACCCCGTCGGCTACGCCCCCTGTTACGCCTTGTACCGACATAATGCCGATAAAAACCGTCATGACGATACCAATACTGAGTTTACCTCCGAACTCCAGCAGAGAGGCTAATTTACTGAGCTTGAACTGTTCGGAAATGTTATTGAACAGCCTCAGGATAATGCTCAGGAAAAAAAGCGGCAACACAATGTTTTTGATTACCGTAGCCAAAAAGATCAGACTGCCGATGACCATCGGTTTAAACAAGGCTGCGCTGGTCAGACTGCCCATGGTCAGCAGGACAGTATACATGGCCGGGAGGATGATCTGCATAAAAGAAACCATATTGTCAATGGACGCATTGCCAACATCCAGTGCAATACGAAAAGATGTCATCGCAAGCGCCAACAGAACAAGATATACGAGCATTCGGGCTATCCTGCTTACTTCGCCTGTAAAAGCAGACTGCAGTTGATTGATGATTGCGCAGATCACAGCGAGCACCAGCAGCTTTGCAATCAAAGGCGCGTTGGTGACTACCTGTTTTAGCAGAGCCTTGACAATACTGCTGCCGATGCCCTGCAGACTAAAATTAACCTCGCCGTTTTTAATGCTTTCAAAGATCTCTGTTAAAGAAAAATCAGGCAGAGCGTCCTGAACATCGCGGTCCAGTTGATTCAAAAATTCTCTGACTTTAGATAAATCGATCTCCTCGGACAAATCTACTTCTTCGGACACGCCCATCTCCCCGGAAGTCTCTGCTTCCGCAAATCGTTTATCCGCCTCCGTCCCTGTGTAACTCGTCTCCTGACTTTCTGCCGCCAGGGTCACCACTGGAAAAGCAAATACCAGGGTCATCCATATGGCAAGCCCCAGCGCAGCCAAGACTTTTTTTGTCATCCGTATCGCTCCTCACGCCAGCAGCTTCATCATGGATTCCATAATCGCTGCAATGATCGGGATAGCCAAAATGACCACGAATACTTTGGCTGCAATTTCAACTTTTGTGGCCAGTGCATTCTCTCCGGCATCCCGGCAGATTTGGCCTCCCAATTCCGCCAAATAGGCTACTCCCACGATTTTAAGAACAATGAACAAGTAGTAGGAACTGATATCTGCCTGATCAGCCAGTTTCTGCAGCAGATCAACCACCAGTCTGATTTTGTCCATGATCAGCAGAAATATGGTTACCCCTGCCAGAATGCTTAGCTGAATTGCAATCTCAGGTTTAATTTGTTTCAGAACAGCTCCGAGAACCGTGACAATGATGGCGAGTCCAATCACTTGTGCTATTTCCATTGCCAGAGCCCCCTAGTATAGATTAAATACGCTTTTCACCAGAACAAACAGATCGGAGATTCCCTGGATGACCAGATACAACACGACCACAACCCCGGCAATGGTAACCATCTGGGCCTGCTCTTTCTTACCGGCCTCATTCAGGATAATTGCACAAATGCCCACCAATAGACCAATACCTGCTACCTTCAAAATGAGGTCAATACTCATCGCGAACCCTACCTCCTCACATGATCATAATGACAACCGCAATTCCGCCCAGGAAACCGAGGTAAGACCACATCTTTGCCCTGCTTTCTGCCTGCTGCCTGGCCTTTTCGTCTACGCCTGCCAAATGCCGCTGAACAAGTTCGAGCTGTTTATGCTGTTCATTCCGGTCCGACCTGCCCAATCCCTGACTAATTCCACTGATCACCAGCCAATCGTCCTCTATCAGGCAGGTTTTCCGGCGGTGCATTTCAATGCTTTTTTTCCAGGCCTGAGAAGCATTTTCTCCGGCTCTGATCTTTTCCTCGAGACTCGCAAAAAACAGGTGCCAGGGAGGACCGGTTCTTTCCTTAAGTACCTGGAAAGCATCCGGCAGGGGTGTTGCTCCCCAGTATATCTCCGTATCCAGCAGCGCCAAGGCATTGATCATTTCCCTGATTTCCTGCGGACGTTTCTTAATTTGATTTGCTCTGATAATCCCCAAACAGCCGAATCCAATAATTAGCCCAAGATAACCTGCAACCAACATACTTTTCGCCTCCAGCGGCCTAATAAAGCGGACCAATCAACTAGTGAAACATTCTTTATATAACTACCCTTAACTACCCTCTTGGCTTAGAGACTAACCTAAGCAAACTTATCACCAGTCTGGGGGGTACAATACCGCTGTGAGCGGAGCACGATGCGGAGCGCGGCTTTTTGCGCCATAGATGGCGCAACAGCCGAAAAGCGGTATTGTGCCCCACAGACTTGCCCAAAAAATAGTTCAATCATTTTGAGATGAATCTGAGAGTAGTACTAATGTCGCGATGCCATGGAAGGCTTATTAAACAAATTAACGCCGCTCGCCATGTCATAAACGGCTTCCACTGTGCCTGGACCGTTTGCCCTGCTTAACACAACAACCCTTTCAAACGTCTCTCTATTCAGCAATTCCCTGAGATGGGCCCTTTTTTGCAGTTCGTCCAGAGAACCGGCATGGACCGTAGCCAGAATTTTTACGCCGCAGCGAACGGCCTCCCCAAGCGCCGCGGCATCTTCCCGCCCCCCCAGTTCATCAACAGCAACCACCTCAGGCGCCATAGACCTAATCAGCATGATCAGTCCCTGGGCCTTGGGACATCTGTCCAGCACATCTGTGCGGCAGCCAAGATCAAAAGAAGGAATGCCTTGCCACATTCCGGCAATCTCACTTCTTTCATCAACCACGCCGACAGTATGACCTTTTAGTTTTAGCTGAGGTACACCGTTGCTGAGATTTTTTACTAAAAATCTCAGCATTGTGGTCTTCCCTGCTCTCGGAGGTGAAACAAGCAAAGTATGGCAGACTGTATTTTCCTGATTGATCAGTAAGCCCAGCAATTCCGGAACGATCATTTCCGGCTGTCTCGCTAAACGAATATTCAAAGCGGAAATATGGCGCATGATTCTGATCTTGCCATGTTCAACGACTGTTTCTCCGCTTAATCCCACGCGGTGCCCACCGGGCAAAGTCAGAAAACCCTGCCGTAATTCCTCCTCAGCGGCATATACAGAACTGAAGGTCATTTTTTCCAGCGTTTCCAACAGGTCTTCACGCTTGACAATATACGCTAGATTCTTTGTTCCGGTTTGCCCCGCCGAAGTACAGAAATATTCCCTGGTTCCTGTTCTAAAGAGGACAGGCTGGTTGATTCTGAGACGAATTTCCTCAATATTTTCCGTGTCGGGTAAAGCCCCTGCCGCCTTGCGGATCATTCCGCCCAGCCGTTCCCCAAACCAACGGATAATCCCTTCACCCTCTGATTCCGGATTAAAGAGTACATCATTTTTATTTCTAGGAAATTCCGTTAAAGGTGAAGCAAAGCTTACCTTCATGTTTTAACCTCCTCTGTATTAGAAGGTATGTCCTAATAAACGTTTTTAGAATTACCAGTTTGTTCGGAGAAAATAAAAAACAGCCTCAATGGCCGTTTTAAGGAAAATTAAACATGAAGGGCCCCTTGCCAAAGATAAATCACCTTGAGTCTCCTTTCTACATATCTTACATGAAAAGGAGTGGGAGGTGCTCTATGCTTATCCATGTCGTCAAAGCGAATCAAACTTTGGATCAGATTGCAATTACATATCGGGTCTCGCCGGCATCAATCATAAGCGTGAATGGACTTGTTGAACCTGTACAATTGCTAACCGGACTAGCATTAGTTATACCGACTGAAGATGTCCTCCATATTGTGAAATCGGGAGAAACATTATGGAGAATTGCCCAGATTTATGGAACGACCGTACAAGTCATTCTCGGAAACAATCAAATTACGAACCCTGCCAATATTTATCCTGGTCAGTTGATCACCATTCCTGCCAGGCGGCATCGCGTCCTTGCTGGGGAGACTTTATGGTTTATTGCTCAAAAATATCAAGTCTCTTTACAAAACCTCATTAAAGTCAATAACATCACGAACGCCAATTTGATCTATCCGGGCACCGTACTCATGATCCCGCGTAAGCCTCGCCCAACCATTGATGTCAATGGCTATATCTATCGTTTCAGTCAGGACGCGGTTGCTACTGTCAATCGGGAAGCTGAACATCTTACATATTTAAGTCCTTTTGCCTACTTGATTAGAGAGGATGGAAGTCTGCAGGCAATCGACGATCTTCCGTTCATTCAAGCTGCCATAACAAAAAAAGCGGTCCCGATGATGTCCGTTACCAATTTTACGTCAACTACGCGTGGGGAAAATCTTGCTCATCTGGTCTTGACCAATACCGAAGCCATTAATCGGTTAATGACAAATGTCATCAATATCATGAAAGAAAAGGGTTATCGGGGACTTAACATTGATTTTGAAAACGTACTTCCCGAGGATAGAGAAGCTTATAACGCTTTGCTTCAAATAGCCGTAACCCGTCTTCATGCAGAGGGTTTCTTCGTTTCAACGGCTTTAGCGCCAAAATTAAGCGCAGAGCAACGGGGATTGCTCTATGAGGCGCACGATTATCCAGCCCATGGCCGAATTGTCGATTTCGTTGTTCTCATGACCTATGAATGGGGTTGGCGTGGTGCTTCACCGCAGGCAATTTCTCCATTGAATCAGATCAAAAGGGTTTTGGATTATGCTGTTTTAGTCATGCCAAGAGACAAAATCTTTTTTGGCTTTCAAATTTATGCCAGAGATTGGCTTTTGCCGCACGTCTCCGGCCAAATTGCCGAAACCTTTGGGATGGATGAAGCAATGTCCAGAGCCCTTCGATACCATGCTGAGATCCAGTACGACACGGTTACCCAGTCCCCTTTCTACCGGTATACGGATACGCAGGGAAGAAGTCACGAAGTGTGGTTTGAGGATGCCCGCAGTGCCCAGGCCAAATTTGATACCGTCAAAGCTTATGGCTTAAGAGGTATTAGTTATTGGGCTTTAGCCTATCCCTTCCCTCAAAACTGGGCCTTGCTGGAAGATAATTTTACAATCCGGAAATGAGCCAAATAAAAAAGGGTTGTTGCTCAAGAAAATTACTTGCCCAACAACCCTTTTTATTCTAATTATTCTTCTTGCGGTAGATAAGATGACTAAGCCCGGGAAACATACGCTCCGCTTCTGGTGTCGATAATCAGGACATCGCCTTCATTCACAAAGAATGGAACCTGAACCGTAGCGCCAGTCTCGACAGTGGCAGCTTTCGTACCGCCTGTGGCCGTATCACCCTTAACTCCGGGCTCACATTCCGTTACTTTAAGCACAACTGTATTGGGAAGGTCTACCCCAATGACTTCGCTATTATAGAGCAAGACACCAAGGTTCATATTTTCTTTGAGCCACTTGACTTCCTGGCCAATTTGAGCCTCGGTCAGCATAATCTGCTCATAGCTTTCATTGTCCATCACAACGAATTGATCACCGTCTTTATACAAATATTGCATCTCACGGCGATCCAGACGGGCTCTGGGAACTTTCTCCCCAGCATTGAATTTTTTTTCGACAACGCCGCCCGTTCTGACATTCTTAACTTTGGCACGCACAAAAGCAGCGCCTTTTCCAGGTTTCACGTGTTGGAATTCGACTATCTGAAATATATCGCCATCCAGTTCAATAGTCACTCCGGTTTTAAAATCGTTTGAAGAAATCATTTTGCTGATCCTCCCATAATATTGTAGATTCTTTTATGTATCAATAACGGATACAAGTCATACCACTAATCAATAATAATGCACTGCTTTGGCGTTTGTGTCAATACTTCCGCACCAGAATTTGTGACAAGCGCAACATCTTCGATTCTGACACCGCCCCAGTCAGGGATATAAATTCCGGGTTCAATGGTAAGTACCATACCCGGTTCGAGTACCGTTTCATCACGGGTATTTAAAAACGGTGTCTCATGGATCTCGATCCCGAGGGAATGCCCCAGACTGTGACCGAAATATTCACCGTAACCAGCACGTGTAATCACTTCTCTGGCTGCCGCGTCGACATCTTTGGCCTTAACGCCGGGCTTCAGAGCTTTAAGCCCGGTCAGTTGTGCCTCGAGCACGATATCGTAAACTTCCAGGTGCTTGCTCTCAGGCTTTCCCAAAAACAGCGTCCGTGTGAAATCGGAACAATACCTTTGGTAGACCGCTCCAATATCGAGCGTTAAAAATTCCCCTTTTTGCATTTTTTTGCTGGAAGCTGTACCGTGCGGCAACGAGGAGCGTATCCCTGAGGCCACAATATAGTCAAACGAACGACTGCTGGCACCCATTTTTCTCTGCGAGAATTCCAGTTCCAGAGAAAGCTCTTCTTCCGTCATTCCTGGATAAATCTTGCTGAGCGTCTGGGCGAAGGCATGGTCCGTGATTTCAATCGCTTGGCGAATCAGCGCAATTTCTGTTTCATCCTTAATTTGTCGAAGCTTCTTGAAGAGTGCTGAGGCATTCTCAAATCTGCGCCCGTCAAGAGTCTTCTGCAGTTTCTGGAAATCGCCCAGGGACAAAGCCTCTTCCTCAATCCCTATCACGATCAGCCCTTTAAGCATTTCCCCGATGACTGTATAGGGATCTCCGGTCACTTTGACAATTTCAAAACCCGGAGCTTCCGTTGCGGCCTGTTCCATGTACCGGAAGTCTGTGAACAGAATGGAACGTTCTGGTTCGATCAGCAAGGTTGCACTGGTTCCCGTGAAACCGCTCAAATAAAAAATATTGGGCGGTGAGGTCACGATCAGCGCATCAAGTTTATTCTCGGCCAGTCTCCGGCGAATCTTTTCCAGCCTCATGGTTGCTATTCCTTTCTTTCTGACGGTACTTTTGAAATTCCAGCGCATAGGCTAAGGCCAGAAAATAACTGTCTGTCCCGAGTCCGCTGATTTGCCCGACGCAAGCTCCAGCGATCACCGAATGGGAACGGAAGCTTTCCCGGGCGTAAATATTCGACAGATGCACTTCGAGAGCGGGTACGCTGACCCCTTTGATCGCATCGTAAAGCGCATAGCTCGTATGGGTCCAGGCCCCGGGGTTAAGGATTAAAAAATCAGACGGCGTTAACTTTGTAATCCAGTCCACAAGCTCTCCTTCATAGTTCGTCTGACGGCACTCGACAGTGAAGCCATGTGTTTGCCCCGTCTCGATCAGTCTGCCGTTCACTTCATCAAGGGTTATTCTGCCGTATATATCCGGTTCTCTCTGCCCGAGAAGATGAAGATTGACACCATGGAAAACATGAATACGGTTCATAGGTCTCTCCTTCTTTATCGATTATTTTCTATAGAAAACAAAATAATGACATAGCCTTTTTCTATCTAAAATAAGGCATATCTCATTATAACGAAAAAATGAAGATTATTAAAATCATTTTAGTGATTTCTTTCAAATCGTTATGAACCGCGTCAGGGACATCTATTTTGGCGCTTCGCTGTTCGTCTTCTCACTGTTCTGGGTTTGACGATAAATGACCCCAAGCGCAGATTTTTCGCCTTCGATCCGCGGAGAATTGACAATGTTAATATTGCTCAGCATGATGCTGGTTTCAATAACTCCATTTCCGGGACATTCTACTTTCCGGATTTCAGTCCTTGGCAGGATAAAATGCACCTCATGCGGAACTGTCGGTTCGCCTATTCTGGCAACCCGGATTTTTACGCCTTCGACTTCAAGGATTACATCATCATACCGTTTTTGGGCACCGGTAAAAGAATTGCCTGGATTGTTGGCGTAAGCTGAACCGGCAGATCCGGAAGCACCATAACCGGAAGCCTGACGATCTGGAATATTGATGAGCTGTCCGATGACCAAAGCACAGGGATCAACGCCGGGGTTTGCTTTGCTGATATCCTGCCAGCAGCACCCGTTTTGGCTGGCTAAAAGGAAAAATGTATCTCCTGACTTTATTGCATACTTTTTCAACGGCCCTACCCCTTTCTACATTTCCATATTATGGGGATCAAGGTTGTCAGGTTCTTTTTTATCTAGGAGGTCTTTGACATCTTTAACGAAATTTAGCTTCATTTACCTCTTGTTTTTATCCTTCTCCATGGTAATTTGAGAAAGTACGAGTTTGGGTATATTTTGCGGACATTGAGACTTTACAATGGCATAAGCATATTGCACTGAGAAGGGCTTTGGAAAATAAGCAAGATACCGGTTTTCCCAATGTGTGGGTGCATATTTGGCCTTGGCATGATGCAAAGCCTTAAAATCGTACGCATGATTCATATATTATAAATATAGGCAAAAAACTTTCGATTCTTTACATCCTTACTTTCTTTACGTCTACTATGCTACTGTAAAAGGCATATGTGCAAATGATTAACAGTCATCCATTGTTGTTCCCTTTCCCCGCATGACTTGTTGTCAAGTCTTTCGATGTGAATCTTCGATACGGCAAATTTTTTAATTTAAAGAACTTGTAAGCGCCTACAAATTCTTCGGTTAATGAAATAATTGACTTGCCGTTCTATTGATAGCAATTAAACACAACGACGGAACCCTTACTCTTGATGAATTTGATATATCGAAAGATGAACCGATTAAATTAAATTATGTAGTTAGGGTGGTAAAAACAAATTAAAGCAGCTGCCGGGGAAATGTTCTCGGCAACTGCTTTAATATGAAGTTGAAATTTACAGCTTGAGCAGACGCTCTGCATTGCCATGGGCAATCTTTTCCTTATCGGAAGGGCTGATTGGTGCAGTTTCAAGAAACGCCCGCGCGTTCTCGTTGCCGATATAAGGATAATCTACAGAGAATATGATCCTGTCTGCTCCCAATACCTGCAAGATAAATTGGAAGTGCGGCAGCGTAAACATACCGCTTGGCGTAACATAAACATGGTTTATAAAGGTCTCAGATATTGTTTTCGGGAGATGTGTCGCTTCCTTGGAAAGTGCTTCATCAAGACGTGCAAGGAAAAACGGCACCATCTCGCCCCAATGACCTGCAATCAGCTGTAAATCGGGATATTTTTCAAAAATACCCGCTAATATCATTCGTAGCATATGGACGCCTACTTCTGCGTGCCACCCCCAGCCAAACGCTGACAACCTTGCACTGACAACAGGGTCTAATCCGGCATAATACGCCTCCTGCACTGTTCTGGCAGGAAATCCCGGGTGCATATAAATGGGCACCTTTAAAAAGTTTGCCATCTCAAGAACAGGCTCAAATTTAGGGTTATCAAGAAAGGTTGCGTCTGCAGACGGTCGTCCGCTAAGTAAAACCCCCTTGAAATTAAGTTCTTTGACGGTGCGTTCCAGTTCATCTGCCGCCGCCTTCGGGTCTGCCCATGGTAGTGTTGCAAAAGCTGCAAAGCGGTCAGGATATCTTTTAACCCTCTCCGCCATTTCATTATTGGCTGCCTGCGCTATCGAAACAGCTTCCGGTGCCGGAATTAGCTGAGTCGCTGTGGTATAAGAAAGCACCTGCATATCTATTTTTCCTGCATCCATGCTTTCCAACCACTTTTCCTCAACATTCCCATCGGTACTCGTTGTGTAATAGGCCAACCCCGGCGAGTGGGAATCGGAAATGTATGGTGTCATTTGCAACAAACTCGTCCATGCAGCTGCGGTTATTTCTTTATTATTTACATGTTCTTCTATTGTAATAATCTTCATTTTTTATTCACATTTCCTTTATGCGTTAATAGATGACGCAATCCCATTGACCCATACGCATTTAACCTTATGGAGGGCTTTAATATCGGTAGTAGGGTCACCATCAACCAAAAGCAAATCCGCCCTGAGACCCGGTTTAATCATCCCTCTGTCAGTGATGAATCCGAATAATCTGGCTGGAAGGCTGGTTGCGCTTTGCAGCGCCTGCACAGGAGTCATGCCTGCAGCCACAAACGCTTCGATTTCATCAAGTAAACCAATGCCGTGGTCGATACTGGCAGGGGCAAAGGGTGCATGATTTGCATCAGTACCTGCAATGACTGGTATTCCCGCATTCATTAAGGCTTTTAGTGTCATATCTATATTTTGCGTATCCAAGTTGACATTGGGGATACGATTTAGAAAAGCGATCGTTTTTTTCATCATGCCCGAAGTAGGAACCGTAATAGTCCCTTTTTTCAACATTTCTTCGATCAGGGATTGCGACATCGGGGCTTCAACCGGAATGTGCGTAATAACATCAACACCTGCATCAATGGCCGTTTTGAAAGTCGCCATCGATACAGCATGAGCGAATACCAGAAGTTTATGTTCGTGTGCTGCCTCCGTCAAGGCGGTAATTGTTTCCTGGGATAAGGGCTTTTCCGCCATACGCGGTTGATCCTCAATGATGATTTTTATATAATCTGCGCCTTTATTAACCTGATCGGCAACGAAAGCTTTGGGATCGTCAATAGGATAAAGCGCAGCTGTGTAACACGTCAATATATCCGAAAATCCCGGGCGTTTTTTCAGGCTGTTTATAAACTCCGTGGAATGAGCCGCCATATCAAGCATAGAGGTGACTCCGTATTTTACACCATTTTCCAGATCATTTAATGCTTCCATATGGACGTGCGCGTCAATCAGTCCGGGCAGCAGTGTACCCCCCTCGCCGTTAATAACCGTGTCCCCTTTGGTTTCGTGGGATATGAAACCATTTTCAATCACAACCGATTTATGATTCGTTAATTTTATGCCATCAAAAATCTGTACATTGGTTATTTCTATTGACATAACTTCCCCTCCTAAATTCTCATTTTGGGTCAAGCGCTTACTTCATATTTGTTCCCGCTAGTCCAATTCCCGACGATCCCTGTTATTCATATGATATTTCCTTCTATTTCATATGCCTGGCAGACCACCTCTCAAAGTAATATTTACTTTATGGTAAAAAAAACTTTACCGTTGACAATGATACTACCGGATGTTACCATTGTCAACGGTAAAGTAAAATATTTTTTACCGTAATAAAATGATGTAATAAGGTGTAACGATCATGCAGAATAAATCCGAACTAATAAAGGAACTAACCGATGTCGGGCATCTTTTTCGCAAGATTCTAACCCGGCCCATAGAATCGAATTGCAAAGTGAATGTAAAGCCTTCGCAAAAGTACGCCCTGATCGCACTGTCAAATTACAGTGAGATGACCATGTCAGAACTCGGTCGGGACCTATTGGTCTCGAAGCAGCAGCTTACCATCATCGTTGGCGAATTGCTGAGAAAGGGTTACGTTGAGCGTTATCTTGATAAGAATAATCTTCGTATTGTCTATGTCCGGCTGACCGAAGAGGGAAGAAACGCTCTTAATGAGATCTATACGCATGTAGAAACCGGACTTTCATCAAAGCTGGATCTACTGTCCGATGAAGAGCTTGACGCGTTAATGTCTGCGGCGGTTTCAATTAAGAAATCGCTCGAGAAAATAGATGAAAATGAATAGGATAAATATAAATATTTAGATAGGAAATGATCAAAGTCACCCTCTCTATTCGGAGCGAATAAGAATACTCAGACGAATTTCCGCTTCTCCGTTTACATAATCCAGTTCCTGAATCAAAAAAGGGACCTCCTTCTGAAGCTGAATTGTATTCACCGCCCGAAGTATTTTCTTCAGTTCCCCTTCTCCGTTTACTTTGATCGTGGCTTGAAAGAAATCCCCTCTTTTCATTGATGGCTGGGTGATATCCATTGCCTTAACCGAAACATTTTCGGATTTGAGGCAATGATTGATTTGTTCCAGCATATGCGGAAGATCGGCGCGATCCGGTATCAGCACATTGTTCTTGGCGCCTTCTGCTAGAATGTCCTGGTATTCCTGCCGGAGTAAGTTTTCTTTTGCACTGACGGTATCTAGTTGCCGGGTCAGCGGTCGCACTGCCAGGACTTGGACTGCGATGACGGCCAATAGAATGATACTCGCGCCCATGATCACAATTCTGCTTAAACTTAACCTATCTAAAAACCGCCACCTTGTAGCAGGCTCAGATAAGAAATCTCTCTGAGATGAGATGTTTCTATCAGATAAAAAGTGCTTTAAAAATTGAAGGTATTTAAAAGACACATTTTTACCTCACTTCAAATTTTTCTTTCTACACGCAAGCAGAACGAAATTGTTTTATCCCGATAATCATAATCGGTCAGGACTGGTTCCCTCCAGCCTTCTTCCGTCAAAACCCCGATTAAACTTGTGATACTAAGATTATCGGAACAGTCCGCATATAGGTACAGCGTATTCTGCCGATAGCTCAGACGATTCAAACGTATACTGCTGTTAAGGCTGGTTAAGGACTTCTGAACCATTGTCAAATCCCCAAATGTATCGCTGCGGTTCCGTTCCCATTCCGACCAGATCTGATTTTTCCGTTCCGCGTTTAGTTCATCGACCTGTTCCTGCAGTGCCGTAATTTCTATCTGGTGCTCAGAAATATGATTGATTAGCGGATAGCAATAACAACCTATCCCGAAGACCATTCCAATAAAAATCATCAGGGCCAGCAGGCATGTTTTTATTTTGGCCGGCCGCAAAAAAATGCAGCCAAAATTGCAGTTTTTCTTTTCTTTCACTCTTTGCCTACCAGCCAGCAGTGCCAGGTAATGAAAATTCATAGAATGGCTATCTGCCGAAAAATCACTGGAATCGAATTCCTGATAAACGGATTCCAGTGTCCGGGCACCCTCAGCCTCTCCTGAATCAATCAGGATATCTGCGATCCGGGTGGCTTCAGCGCTTCCATCCGTGACAACGATATTGAAAGGAATTGTGCAGTCTTTCAGCGCAGTATAAATCTGATATTTCGGAGTCTCCAGTTCACTGCCCGGGATCACCCTTATCACTTCCGGCAAGCCATTGCGATATTGGACAGCCTGGATATTTTGATTATGAAGTTTAAACAGGCAAAGAATTCTTTTTTCTTTTAAAGGTGCCAGGATCCCGCCAAATGCCTGAACAGTATATTCAGCACCGCAAAGTTCATATCCCGTCTGCTGAAGACACCGGGCATAAAGCTCAAGCGTAGTTTTCCTTACGCCAATGACGCTGATCCGAAGATATTCATCCTTCTTCTCGTCCAATACCACGTATTCATAACTAAGTTCGCTGATTGGAACCGGAACTTCCTGTTCAAGCCAGAAATGAACTGTTTTATCCCGATACTTCGGAACAACCCAAGGAATACAAAATTCCCTGATCAGCCCGTTCTGAAAAGGAAGCAACAGATAAACAGGGACTTTTCTCGAACATTTTCGTTGCCCGAATCGTCCCTGACAGTCTTTTTGACGATATTCATCCAGAACCATTTTAAGATTTTCTTCGGTGTCACTGCCTTCGGACCCTGAAAAAGTCTCCAGTGGAAAGCTGGAGACGACAATATCGGAACCCATGTTTCCAAGACGCTTCGAGCGATAAAAAAATCTTATTTCTTGGGCATCAATCTCTAAAAAAAGCATTTTTTCTCGGCCTGCCTTCTAAATAGACGACCATAAAGTACTGGCAAGGCTTTCGTCAAAAACTTTAACTTCAGCCTGAGATCCATCCGAACTTAGATATACCATAATCAAATTTCCGGGGTCAGGAAAGGTATTTCCGGTAATTTCTGCAATACCAAAGCCCGTTTTCCCTGTCTCGGCCTTTTGCTGCGTCACCGTTGGATCAAGTCTGGCAATATAATCAGGGATAAGTCCTGAACCCGTGATCGTTCCGTTTGCAGCAGAAAGTTCATCAATCCTGAGATATATTCCATTGTCGACCTGATACCTGTCCAGCGCTGCTTTGACTTCACGTCCTGTTGTGATGTCGGCTTTCTCCCGAGCTGTTTCTGCATTCCCAACGAAACGCGGGATGACAATTGCGGCTAGGATGGCCAGAATAACGACCACCAGCATAACTTCCAGAAGGGTAAATCCTTTCTCGTTTTTAACCACTTAAGACATTCCTCCCTGTATTTTTTGACGTTTATTTTAATTTTTGCCTGTGATTTAATGGCATGTTCAATTTTATTGTACAAAATATCAGCTTAATGGATCTGTGAGCTTATATCAAAGATCGGCAGGAGAACTCCGATAGCCACGAACCCGACCAGGCCCGCCATAAGAAACACTAGAGCAGGCTCTAAGAGCTTCGTATACTGCTCAATTCGCTCCTCCAGCTCTTTTTTGAACATCCGAGTCATATACGCAAGCATTTCACTAAGTTTGCCGGATTCCTCCGCAATCTCCAGCATTTTTGCAACTTCAGGAGGAAACAGCTTACTCGCCATGATGACCGAGAACATTCTTCTTCCTTCGTTAACAGCAAAAATTAATTGGGTTGTCAATTCCTGCATCAGATGATCCTTGAAAAGGTTTTTCACCAGGAGCAGTGATTCCTGCAGAGACAGCCCCGCGTCCAGCAATCTTCCCAGGACCGAACAAAATTGAATGAGCTGCCTGGTTCTGTTGATCTTACCGGTTCCAGGTATGATGAAGGAATATCCTTTTTTATTCAGCAGCCACACCGTTATGGCCAGAACAGGGATAACGGCTGTCAAATACGGGATACAACAACCCACATTAAACATTATTTTTGTTGCCAGCGGCAATTCCGTCTCAAACCCGCGGAAAAGGGTTTCATACATCGGCAGAATCATAATACTGAGGGTATAGATAATAAACAAAGATGCGACAAGAAGCAGAACCGGATAAAATAAAGCATTTTTGAATTTCTTCTCAAAAAAATACGCGTCCTCCAGATAATCTGCGATATCGATCAACGCAGTCGGCAGAGTCCCGCTTCTTTCGCCGGCTTTGACCATCGTGTCAAACAGGTGCCCCGGAGAGGGAATGATGCCCTGCAAACTGACATGCAGTTCGACGCCAGCCTGAAGAGAGCGGCTAACCTGCTTCCATTGATTTTTATCTAAACCGGTTCTTTCTCTTTCCGCAATGACATCTAATACCGCAAGCAGAGGAATGCCTGCCTCCAGCATTGTTCCCAGCTTACGAGCTGTCCTCCCCCAAAACAGTTTTCTATTTCCCGTCTTGTATCTGATCCACATCGAAGTGAATAATGCCCTGGTGATCTCCACGGGATATAAATGCTGTTCCCTTAGCCCGGAAACAACTCTGCTTTGATCTTCCTCCGCCCAGTAGCCCTTCCGTATATTGCTATTTTTATCAACGGCTTTCCATTTCCAGAGCAATCGCAAACCCTCTTATTGTCCTAATCTATATTTCCGCCCACAGTCTCATGATTTCTTCCAGAGAAGTTATTCCGGCAGCGACTTTCCTAAGCGCATCTTCTTTCAACGTAAGCATTCCAGATTTTCCAGAGACCTTTTCAAGGCTGGCGGCACTGCCTTTTTGCAGAATTAGTTCCTTAATTTCCTGATTGTAGGGAAGATATTCATGAATCCCTATCCTGCCGTTGTATCCGGTCCCATGGCACTTGGAACAGCCTGCCGGTTCATAAATAGCTGATAAGGCTTCCCCGTGAAAAATTTGTTTCTCTTCAGCTAAAACCGGTTTTAATTTCCGGCAATTCAGACATAGTCTCCGGACAAGTCTCTGAGCCAGTACCCCGCAAACCGCCGAAGCTACCATATAGGCATCGATATCCATATCCAATAAACGGGTAAGCGCTTCTGCTGCAGTATTGGTATGAACGGTAGATAAAACAAGGTGCCCGGTCATTGCAGCCGCTGTTGCAATTTTGGCGGTTTCTCTGTCTCTTATTTCCCCTACCATGATAACATCCGGATCCTGACGAAGAATGGATCTCAGGCCACTTGCAAAGTCCAGGCCAATACCGGCATTGACCTGGGCCTGACTGACTCCCGGTAGCCGGTATTCGACAGGGTCTTCGATGGATACCATATTGATGGTTTCAGACTGCAGCTCCCGGATCAGGGCATACAATGTGGTGGTTTTGCCGCTCCCGGTCGGGCCGGAAATGAGGATCAGCCCATGCGGCTGGCGGATAAGCTTTCGAATTTGGTATTCAACATCCTCCCGCATACCCAGTTCTTCCAGGGAGAGACGTGCGGTCTTTTCATCCAGAATCCTGGTCACGACTTTTTCTCCATAGACAGTCGGAAAAGTAGAAACTCTGACATCAATTTTCTTATCAGAAATGTCCAGCATGATTCTGCCATCCTGAGGGAGACGTCTCTGGGTTATATCCAGACCCGACATGACTTTCAAGCGGGCGGTAACACTTCTGGACAGATCCTTTGGCAAGTTTTCCTTAACCATCAGCAGCCCATCTATCCGAAATTTCACGCTGAATCCGGTTTCGATCGGTTCCCAGTGTATATCACTTGCTTTTTCGATAACAGCCTGTCGGAACAGTGAATCAACAAGGCTGACGACCGGCGTTTCCTGGGCATTAATATTTTCTTCAATCTTCCAGCTCACTGATTCGTTTGGATTTAGAACAGCATGTTCCCCAGTTGATCTTTCCAATGTAAAACATTCTCGGATCGCAATTTTGATTTCTTCAGCGGAAGCCAGGAGTGGATCAACCTGATATCCGGTAAAAAGCATCACATCATCCAACGCGGTTCTATCTGTAGGATCCGCCATAGCGATGATGATTCTTTGATTCTGAGCCGCAATCGGAATCAGCGTATATTTCCGGGCCAGTTCTTCCGAAACCAATTTTGCTGCTGAAACATTGACAGGTCTCTCAGCAAGACTGATCATGTTAATTCCTGATATCCGGCTTTTAAATTCCAGGATTTCCTCTTCTGCCAAATACGCTGCAAGAAGTTCTTCAAGTTTTACTCCCTGGTCGAGCAGGGCAAGCTGAGTAGCTATCTCATCGGCATTTGAAATAAGCGCCTTGTTCTCACGGGCATACACGTAAAGTTCTTTAAGTACAAAATCTTTCCAAAATCCTGGTTTGGACTGATCAATCATAAACGTACCTGTACCCGGTAAGGTCGTACTTCCCATCTTCTCCCAACACAAGCTCCCCAACCCTGCACTGTTTCATATTCCCCATTGTTGCCCTGGATGTGATTTGAGTTACATCGTTTTCCCGTATAACATCAACTTTCACAACCATTCCTTCCGAATCGTATTGAATGCTCCCCTGCCAGGAAGGATCATGAGCAAGAACTGCTTTGGCGTATTCCAGCCCGCTGTCAGCCATATAAGCGGTCTTAATTTTTTGGGCCTCGCAGACAACGATACGTTCCTGTGAGCAGATCAGAATAAAGGTCTGAACTCCCATCCAGGATAAAGAAAACGTAACAAGAAGTATCAGTAAAGATACATTACCGCTTTCCCAATTTATTCCGAAGAACTTCTGACGCGAACAGTTCTTTGCCAATAAATGGCTCTTTCCGCCTGCGCTGCTGTTATAGATATTTGCCATAATCCCTCCCTAACCCCAGTACAATGAAATTCACAAATCCTGCTTGCTACCGGAATCGGAACGCCAAGATGTTCACGGTACAAGTCCAAAACTCCGTTAAAGTCCTTGTCCGCAAGATAGTAGCTGTCTGTAATGATCTTACCGTCCTCAAGACAGTTGATACGTAATACTTTGCCTGTCCATGCTACACCTTCTGCTGTAGAAACAGCGGTGGTCAATACCTGACCTGCCCGGACAGCTGCAAAGGAAAGGTCGCCATCTGCCATTAGCCCTTTAGCCATCCGGTACTGGCTGATATACAATTGAAGAACCATTGCCGCAATGATTCCGGTAATGACCAGCGAAACGAGGACTTCTAACAGCGTAAACCCCTTGTTATTTTGCTGTACCGTTTTCTTTGTCAACCCAGCCATATGTTACTCCAACCAGCATAGTCAAACTCTCATCTACTTTATTTCCATTATTTAACTTAATTACTATATTTCTACATATTTCTAAAACTTCCTGCCTGTTTTATAAATAATTTACTTATTTTCCCAAATTAATTATTATTCTGCAATATAATGCAGATAGGTCAGGTTGTACTCTTTTTGATCTTTCAACTCTGTCCAGATGATTTTTACAGAAATTTTCAGCAGATTTTGAGAGTCCCATTCACAACAAACAGTTCTGGAAAACCGGCCGGATTCATCGCGCTCAGTTCCGTTCAAATAACGATTAACGGCAGAAGGATCCTCGAGCAGGACCACCGTAATTTCATCTACTGTCGAGCTGGCAAGATTGACTGCCTGCAGGATATTATCCGTATAGCTGTTCTTGATATAAGCTGTGTTGATTAATGCAAGCATGACTGCAAATCCCAAACTAAAAATAAAGAGTCCCGTTAAAACGTCAAGCAAAATAAAACCTTTTTTCTTATCGTTCATTCCTGCGCCTCCCCCCTAAGTAGATTAATTCGTAAATCCTATAAAAATTAAAAAAAACAAGCTTTGCTTGGATTAGTATCCTTAGCTTAACGAACCACTGCTTTTCCATCATCAAGCGTATAATGTTTGCTTGGATCAAACGGGCATGCCGGTATTTCCTCAAGATACGGTCCTTGCCAGTTTAGATCAGCAGAAGGGCAGGTAATCAGATCATTCAGACTTTCCGGATAGCTGCCCACGTCAAGACGGTATAGTCTTGCAGCACTTTCTATTTTGAGAATATTGACTTTGTGCACTTCCGATTCTGTACTGTTGATACTGCCGCTGTAACATGGCAGAATCATAGAGGCCAGGATACCCAACAAAGCGATGACCAATAATACTTCCCATAAAGTAAAACCGTTCTTGCAAGCTTTTGGCATAACGATTCCTTTCTTGTCTCTGATAAAACAAAAAAATATGTAAATTAATTACATATTTTCTACACAAATATTCTATTTCCTTTAAGATTGGTATTTTTTGGGAACAGCAAAAAGGTACTGCTGTAAATCTCAACTTACATTTTTTTGTTCTGCAATTTATATTATTAGTACTTATTTGACCTAAATGATGACTTTTTCCCAGGCCCTAAGGATTTCTTCATCGTTACAGTCTGCAGCGATGACCGATCTCCCAATGCCGACCGGCAAAATCAGCACCTTATTACCGGCTTTATTCTTCTTATCTGCAGACATGTGTCCAAGAAGTACTGCCCGGTCATGCGCTTTGGCCGTAGTGGGCAAATCCATTTTCATTAAGAGATTCAGGATTCTGTCAAGCTGTTTGTCGTTAACCAAACCTCTTTCTCTGGACAGATTGGCTGCGGCGGCAATCCCGATACTGACCCCTTCGCCGTGCATAACACCCTGATAGGCTTCCTCTGTCTCCAGAGCATGCCCGAAACTGTGTCCGAGATTCAGAAGCATCCTGTTTCCCTTTTCTTTCTCATCCTCAGTGACAATCTTAACTTTGACAGCCAGAGACCGCAGGGACATTTCCTTAATGATCTTGTAGTCCAATCCTTTGATAGCATCAGCATGTTCTTCGATGAATTCAAACAAATCCGGATCAGCGACAAGCGCGTGTTTAATGGTTTCGGCAAGCCCGTTCCGCATCTCTTCCCACGGAAGTGTCTGCAAGGTGTCAAAATCCGTCCAGACGGCCTGGGGGGCATAAAAAGACCCCAGGAGGTTTTTACCGGAAGGATGGTTCACCGCCACCTTGCCGCCAATACTCGAATCAATCTGGGACAGCAAGGTGGTCGGAATATGGATGTAACGCATTCCACGCATAAAAATACTTGCAAAAAATCCGGACAAATCCCCGATCACCCCTCCGCCGAGGGCCAGCACCACAGTGTCCCTGTCCGCTTTGAATTGCAGCGCCTGTTCCGTCAGTTTACTGATCCTGTCCAGTGATTTCTCCTGTTCACCGTCAGGAACGGTAATCAAATCGGTCTTTAAGTCCTTCATTCCGTCCAAAAGTTTATCTGCATAGTATCCGGCCACAACATCATTTGTGATGAGAAGATAATGCCCGCTCGTGCCGTATGCTGTTTTCAAATGACCGCCAAGCTCGTCCAAAGTTGCTCCCAGTAACAGTGGGTAACCGTGTCCTCTACTGACATCTATTCTCTGTATCATGCTGTAATGTGTTCTCCTTTCAGCAGTTCGAGGATCTCCGCCGCAACGGTTTGAACATCTTTATCCGATGTGTCAACCGTTATAGGCGCCTTTCTGTAAATCACTTCCCGGTCTCTCCAGAGCTTTTCTATTTGTTCCGGCTCGCTGCTGGAAAGAAGCGGCCGATCGTGATGTTCTTTTGCTCTCTGTAAAGCAATCTCCAATGGAACATATAGGTAAACCAACTTCCCAAGTCCGTGGAGAATATTCCAGTTTTCCGGATTTAAAACCGTTCCTCCGCCAGTGGCAATCACTGTATCGGTAAATCCGGAAATCTTATGAACCAGCAGATTTTCTTCCGACCGGAACCTTGCTTCACCGTATTTTTGAAAAATTTCCGGGATTTTCAACCTTGTCACTCTTTCGATCTCACTGTCCGTATCCAGAAATGCCCAGCGGAGTTCCCTGGCCAGAAGCTTGCCGACACTGCTTTTTCCAGCAGCCATAAAGCCGATAAGTACAATATTTTGGGGTATCGAATTCAGGCTATCGGACACGAAATTTCACCTCTCTATTCCATCCTGATCCTGCCCATCACAGGCGCAACAATCACATTTCTTTCTAAATCCCCTGACGCCAGCATGACCGTCAGACCGGTGTCAGGCGTCCCTGTCGGGCGAAAAGTAAGATCAGAAGGACTATTGGCAAAGTGCACACCATTCTCCAGGTTAACTTTGCGGATAAATTCTCCCTGTCTGAAGATCTTATATTCACCGGTATAAACAAAAAATTTGACTTTATACCAAACATTCTCAGCCAAAGCTGTCTGCTGAACTTCCCGTAAGTCCTGAAGCAGAACTGCCGCTGAGAGTTCCAGTCTCCGTTCCTCCATTTGCTGCGGAATGTGCACAAGGAAAGTAAAGGCTGCACTTGATAACAGCGCAAGCACAAGCAGGATCTCAATCAATGAGTACCCGTTTCTTTTCTTCGCAATCATTCCGATCCCCTGTTATCTCTCAGTTTCTCCTGTAAAGCTTTGCGCATAATGTCCAGCGGAGCCTTCTGCTCCAGCCAGAACTCCCAGGCAAGGATCCCCTGAAACAGCAGCATATCCAGACCATTCATGGACCGGCAGCCGCAGGCAGTGGCCTGCGCCATGAAATCTGTAACGGCCGGATGGTAAATCAGATCAACGGCCCAAGCCGAAGGATTAAGGCCTTGAAGATCGATCGTATACGCTTCGCCTTTCATGCCAATCGAGGTTGTTTGAATCAGCAAATCCACAACCTCCAGCCAGTGCCCGGGTGCCAAAATACCCGAGGCCGCATTTCCGCCGAGCGTGTTGACTTTTCCGGCGAGAATCACAGCTTTTTCCTCACTTCTGTTAAGAATAAGCATTTTTACCTGTAAGGATGCCAGGGCTGCCGCAATGGCTTTTGCAGCCCCTCCGGCCCCTAATATGACAACTTCTTTGCCCTCAAAAACGAAACCCTTACTCAGCAAAGCCTGAATGAAGCCGCCCCCGTCCGTGTTATGCCCATAGAGTCTTCCGTTTTGGACTTTCACGGTGTTGACTGCGCCAATACGTTGCGCTTCAGGAGTCAGGACATCCATATAAGGAATGATTTTTTCCTTCAGCGGATACGTGACGTTCCAGCCATCATAGCCGTTATTTTTGAGATATCCGATACTTTCAGCCAATTGAGTCGGCTGAACTGTGATCCTGTCGTAGGTTGCAGGCAAACCGGCAGCCTTAAATCCTGCCTCGTGCATTTTCGGAGACAGGGAATGTTCCACAGGATAACCGATGATTGCATACTTCATGCGTATCCCCTTAATAGCCTTAAGTATTCTTAAGATTTTATGGTGCGGGTATACTTGGCTTTTCTGCCTACCAGCCGTTCCATAAAACGCAGGACTTTCGTACCAGGGAATTCCCTTTGAGCAATCGGTGAAACTAATATGGTCTTAAGTCCGAGCTTGTTGCCGCCAAAAACATCTGTAAACAGCTGGTCCCCAATCACTGCGACCTCGGACTCCGGAATATCCAGGACCCGGATCCCTCTCAGAAAAGCTTTTTTCTGCGGTTTCTTGGCCCTGTAAACATAAAGTATTTCCAGCACATCAGCAACCGCAGAAACCCTTTCGGGTCCTCTGTTATTGGAAACGATGCAGGCTTTAATCCCTGCGTCATTCATTTTTTTAAACCACGCAATCACGTCTTCGGTTAAAGTTCTGTCATTCCAAGGTGTTATGGTGTTGTCCAGATCCAGGATTAAACCCTTGATGCCATTTGCCTGCAGATCCTCTGCCTGAATATCCTGCAGCATCTCATATTGAAAATCCGGTCGTAAGATTCCGCGCATACCGGTTCCTCTGCTTTCCATTTATATTACCAAATAATTATATATCAGCTCAATATCCAAGAGCAACCTGTTTCTGGCAAGTTTAAGGCAAGTTGTACCTGACAGGTTGTTATTTTTCCCGGTGATCCTTCATTTCCTCCATCAGTTTCTGCACCGCTTTTTTCTCTATCCGTGAGACGTAGGACCTGGAGATTCCCAGCAGTTTGGCTATCTCTCTCTGAGTCTTTTTGGGCGTGTTCATCAGGCCGAAACGAAGTTTTATCACCGTTTGTTCCCTTCCAGTCAAATATTTGAGTTTTTCCAGGACCACTCTTTGTTCAAATTGACTTTCCACCTGATCCGAAATTGCATCCGGATCTGTACCCAGGACATCAATCAGATTAATCGCGTTTCCTTCTTTATCCGTACCAATCGGATCATAAATGGACACTTCCCCGCGGGATTTTTTCAGGGAGCGCAAATACATTAGAATCTCATTTTCGATGCAGCGTGCCGCATAGGTGGCGAGTCTGGTTCCCTTTTCCGTGTTGAATGTATTGATGCCCTTGATTAAGCCGATGGTCCCGATCGAAATTAGATCGTCACTGTCCGCTCCGGTTCCGTCATATTTTTTTACAAGATGCGCGACCAGCCTCAGATTATGCTCAATCAGTTTATTTCGTGCGTTTTCCGCGACAAGTTCATTGGAAAAACTTCCGGCATTTTTGTAGTCCGCCAGGATACTCAGATATTCGGCTTCCTCCCTTTCTCCTAACGGCTGGGGGAACGCATTATTATTAATATATGATACCAGTAGGGTAACGCCCTTAATCACCGATAAGGCAAGCCCGACAAGAAAAGCTTCAGCAATCATTAACTCTTCAACTCCTTACGCATGCTCTTTTAATTACTATGCGCGGAGCAAAAGAATACTGCTTATCCTGACCCGGAAATTTTTTGGTCAAACAAAAATGGCTGTACAAAACTCAGCCATAAAGTGTTACATTTGCAGTTTTTCTTCTTTTCCCTTGGGCAGTGCAGCCTTGCACAGATACGAAGTGAACGCAAGTGCCAGCTGCGTTTAGCAAACATAAACCAACAGCTTTTAAATATGCCAACGGTTCACTTGCAGAAAGCCCAGAGGTTTTGGCATATTAGCAAGGGGTTATGTTTGTAGCAGCGAGAACGTGTGAGCGCAGTATCTGTGCAAGGCTACACCATCCTGAGCAAGTAAAACAATACCCCAAAATGGATGCATTTTTGTTTAAAATCACCTTAGTTGTTTATTCTTTGTATCCGTAAGCAATGATCCTAATTCTGGCTGCAGCCGTATCCTCTTCGCCTTCGGTTACCTGGATGCTGTCCAGCGCCAGATTATACTGACTTACCTTGCGAAGCCGTTCCACAAAGGCATAGATTTTGGCGGTTGGCCCCGTACAGGAGAAATTCATAGCCAGAGAAGAATAACTGCCTTCATCTTTCATCTCTTCAAAAGTCAGATTCTGAGAATTGATCCCGCTGTCTTTGGCCAGATTGAAAATAAAGACCATCATATCCGGTTTGACCAGGTTTTTCGGAACGGTCAGATCCAGTTCAGCAGCTTGAGTTGTTAAATCCGTCTGTTCCTGTTTCAGCCCGGACAAATTGATGTAATTGTTCTGCAACGTCACCAAATAAGCCTCGCGTTCGCGGAGTTGAGCTGAATTCTTCTGCAGCACCCCAAACTGACCAACCAGCAGATAGACATAACCTATCCCGAGCAGAATGATCAGGCCTGTTATTAAAATGCCATTTTTCTTCATACGCATCGTTTCTATTTCTCCTACGGTTTCAGTTTCAGAGCGAGATTTAACGTCTGTCCCCTGTCATTCAATGAAATCGTTTGGATATCAAAACTTTCAAACCTACCGGAATCAATAAAAATATTTTCTAAACTGCGGATATTTACTGATTCAGGCAGGATCAGCTGCAATTGGACCATATTATCCGCCTGAAGCAGAAAAGAAGTAACCTGCGCGTCTCCCGGCAAAAGTCCGCCTATTTGACTCCTTATAACTGCCGGATTGCTGATTGATCCCTTTGTCCCAAGCTCCAGAAAGCTGCGCTGATCAGCGATCAGGGAACGGAGCCTGTCGTTTTCTGCCATGACAGCAGCAACTTCATTGTAGGACTGAATGCTGGCTTCTATCCTTTCTAAATCTAAGGCCAGTTTTTGCTGCCAAACCCACGGGGAGGCTAGAATGATGACAGCAAAAAAAACAGCAATTATCCTAACAACGACGCTAAGCTTTCTTCGAACAGGCTGTTTTCCGCTGCCGGCTTCAATTTCCCAGCGCAGCGCAAAATTAAACTGTGTTCTTTCGTTCATTTGCCCCTCCAGTTAGTGGATATCTTCACGTAAGGCGAGTCCATACAGACTGCCATACTTCTGCCAGTTTTCCGCTAGGCTTGTATCCCCGTCCGCCTTAAACAGCGGCATCCAGTTATTTGGAAAGCCTGTTTCGGTGTTGATCCGTAAACTTTTTCGAAAATATTCTTCCAGCCCTGGCCAGAGGCAGTACTCTCCGGTCAGATAGATTGTCCCTACCGAATTTCCGGCATGACGGTCGGAATAGAAGTTCAATAGCTTGGATAATGCGGATATGATCGGGCTTAAATCTAATTTGCCGGAAATATCAGAAAGTTCTTTCGGCGAACTGTACATACTCAGGTCAGCTTTTTTGTCAGCTTTTTTATTAGCTTTAGCGGCCATTTCTTTTTCTAAATCCTGATATGTAGAAGAGATAGGTAATTCCTCGTCCAATAACTCGTAAGGCACAAATAAATCTTCCAGGACAAACTCGTCTTTTTCTTTGACAGATTTGACGGATTCCAGCTGGGAATAATAGAATTCCGCGGCTTCTAATTCCTCCAGAGATAATGTTTCTTGATGATTCCGCAGGTTTTGGACCCTATAAAAATCGAGCCGCGGATATTCGTCATCTTTGGTCTCCAACCCAATTAATTCATTTAACAGATCAGAAGGTTCCTGGCCTGTTGATTGGGGCAAGTCTTCAGGGAAAGCATGTTTTTCGGTATTCCCTGTTCTACCCGCATTTTGATTTCTTTCATCCGCATTGAGAGTTTCTTCTGCATGGACGGTTTTCTCGTCCGTATTAACTTTTAAATCGGTATACAAAAAGAAGCTGCCATTTTCCAGCAGTACAAACTCAATCAGCCCCGGATTTAAAGAGACAATCGCGAAATCGTTATTGTTTTGTCCTTGTTCCGTATTTCCCTGGGAAGCATGTGCAGGCATTCTTTCTGCCAAAAAAGAATAAATTCTGGCCAGGCAATCCGCAGTAAGATCCACCGTCTTGGGCTCAATCCCAAGATCCCGGCAAAACGACTGAACCTGTTTCATTTTTTCGGCTGGGAAAGCTGCCAGGAGGACTTTTAACATGGGCGTCCCGTTTTCCTGATATTTTTTCAGGATGCGATAGTCCACAATATAATGATCGGTATACCGTTCAAGATATTCATCCATATCTCCGGCAATAAATTTTTCGAGTTCCTGATCCGCCATATTCGGCAGTGTAATAATGGTCGTAATTAATCCTTGACCCGAAACGGCAATTTTTAGTTTATGGAGCGGTATCCGCTGGTATTGAAGCCAGTTCTTCAGACCCGAAACATCATAACCGGCCGGCACGGCATAGCCAATATTTTTACCGCCCGGTTCCTTGTATGATGCATGCATATGTATCTCAATTTCTTTAGATTTTCCGACAGCAATTGTGGCTATTGACAATTCATTTTCACCGATGACAGCCAGCCAGTGTTTTTTCATGCGGAAAGTCTCTCCTACTCTTCTCGTATCACCCATAACACTATAATAGTATAGGATTTTTCTCAGAACAACAAGATTCTGGCAGAATATCCAATTATAATTCAAGGAATATCAAATTCCAGTTAGGGTAAAATCTCCATTTGCAAAGGAAGTGCCGAGAGTATTTTTTCTAGTTCAGGCCAGCAGTACCTGGTCGTTTGGATCATTACTTCACCTCTGGCTTTATCGGTTGTTGTGACCACCCCCAGGTGACCAAGTCCCTCGACATATTTGGCCAAAAGCTGAATATCTGAACGGGGAATCCTCGCTTTGACCAGCAGATCAGAACTTTCCCAGCTGATGTGGGATTCTTCAGCAATTGATTTCGCTTTTAGATTTTCGTTTTCCGTATTCTCGTCTTTTTTCATCTGGTCTTTCTCCTGTGTCTTTGCCCGATGCTTTTATTCTTTGTTGTTATCTCAGGTTGTTCTTCCCTAGGGTACATCAAGCTTGTATGAATGATTGGGGTGATCATGAACCTAACGGGCAGGCACAACTTTTCGCAGGATACTGAAAGGTTGCAACGATGCGGGAGCCGCAATCTTCAGTTTTTGCTGCGGATGCCTTGCCGCATCGGTTTCCTCCCCGTCCAAATTCCAGAGGCCGTTCACTCTAAATGTCCACGGTTCTCCTTCCGGGGCAAGCACTTCAAGCTCGTCGCCTTCCCGAAAATGATTACGCTGCTCTATCCAACAGCCGTATTCGTTTTCCTTCCCGATTGCCGCGCATTCCTCTTGTTCCAGCACTCTTCCGACAAAACTGTATTCGCGGATATAATTGGAAGTCTCAATGTTATGCGCTTCAGCCCCCGGTTTTCCAAAAAGGAATCCGGTCGAATAGTCACGGTGACTCACCTTGTCCATTTCAGCAAGCCAGGAGGGAATTTTTTCTCTAAATTTTGTTTCTCCTTGTTCCCATAGGACGTCCAAAGCTTCCCGATATACTTTGACCGTACTCGCTACATAATAGGCGCTTTTCATTCTACCTTCTATTTTATAGCTTGCCAGATTTAAATCTCTTAATAAAGGCAAATGGGGCAGAAGGCAAAGATCATGGGAGTTAAATATATAGCTTCCCCTGACATCTTCCTCCAACGGAAAATACTGTCCGGGTCTCTTCTCTTCGACCAGCGCGTAGCCCCAGCGGCAGGGATGGGTACATTCTCCGTGGTTGGCGTCACGACCAGTGAGGTAATTGCTCAGAAGGCAGCGTCCCGAGTACGACATACACATGGCTCCATGGACAAAGATTTCCGATTCGCCTTGGGCTTGGGGACAGAGGGTTTTTAGTTCTTCCAGTGTAAGTTCCCTTGCAAGTACGGTCCTGCGCACGCCCTGGGAAAACCAGAAGTTGGCACTGGCTGCATTCGTACAATTGGCCTGCGTGCTCAAATGGACGGGCAGATCCGGCGTTTCCTTCCGGGCCAGGGACAGTATCCCGGGATCAGAGACGATGATCCCGTCAATTTCAAGCTCCGTTAATCTGATCAGATAATCCTTAAGTCCGGCAAAATCCTGTTCATGCGCAAAAATGTTGACGGCAATATAGATCTTCCGGCCAAGTCTATGCGCATATTCGGCTCCCCACTTAAGTTCGTCATCATTCAGGTTCCCGGCATAAGCCCGCAAGCCAAACGAAGCTCCCCCTGCATATACCGCATCAGCACCATACGCAAACGCAAATTTTAACTTTTCAAAATCCCCGGCAGGTGCCAGGAGTTCCGGTTTATTCATCAGTTTCTCCGCTGTATTATTTTTAAACTTAGACAATTAATGATCACGTTTTTATCAAATATTTCTATTGATAGATGCTTACATTTTTTAAATGTTCCTCATAGGTAACAGCAAAAGCATGTGACCCGTCATTTTTGGCGACAAAGAAGAAATAGTCGGTATCTTTCGGGTAAAGCGCGGCCTGTAAAGAAGCATGACCCGGGTTCGCGATCGGTCCGGGAGGCAGCCCGGTATTCCGGTACGTATTATACGGAGAATCGATCTGGGTATCCGCAATGGTTAGCACCGGTTTGACTTCCCCCAAGATATACTGAATCGTTGCGCAGGATTCCAGCGGCATGTCAATTTTTAGACGGTTTTCAAAAACACCTGCAATCAACGGTCTTTCTTCCGCTTTCTTCGCTTCTTTCTCGACGAGGGAAGCTTTGATGAGCCACTCAGAAACAGACATATTCCGTTCAGCCAGTCGTTTCGTGATTTCAGGTGTCAGCTCCTGTTTAAAACGCTGCAAAAATCGTTCAATGGTTGCTGAGGGCGTAGCCTTTTTATCAAAGAAATACGTGTCGGGAAACAGAAAGCCTTCCAGCCGGTTTTCACCCGAAGGGATATCTGCCAAAAAGCTGTAATTATCCTGATCAAATCGTTCCATAGCGTCATAAAATTCATTCTTCGTTCCCAAGCTATTCTCGACGAGCTTATCGACAATCTGGGCAACCGTATATCCTTCCGGAATCGTAATCCGGACAACTTCCGGTTCCGGTCCTTTCATCAGCGTATCCAGGATCTCCCTGGAGCTCATGGAAGGTGAAAGATAGTATAATCCTGCAACCAGCTTGGAATCAGCTTTGTTAATCCGGCATAACTGGCGGAACACACTTGCCTGGCGAATTAAATGGTCAGTTTCAAGCTTGGCCGCAACTTCAGAGGCATTCATGCCGGGCTCCAGAACAAAAGCAACTTTATCGGAAGAGTCGGAGACCGGCTTTAAATTCCCTGACCACCATGATCCTCCGGCCAACAGCACAAGCAGCACGACCAAAATAATGCCAATCGTATAGATTTTTTTTCTTACAGGAGCCTTTCGGCGTTTTCTCCTCACTTTACCTCTCTCTTTCCTTATCCCAGAATTTAAATGACTAAAATAATGATCAATTGACAAACCTGCTATGTGCTATTATACCTTTTTTTTCGTCAATAAGAAACTCACGCTTTTCAGCGTGAGTTTCTAAAATTATTTATGACTTTAAGAACAAATTTTCTGCTTATTCTTCGTCAAACTCGTCTTCCATTTCTTCCCAAGCATCGGCAACTTTTTCCCATTCCTCATCGTCTTCAATATCCATGAGCATGTCTTCACCGTTTTCATCTTTGCCAAGCTTCAGAATAATGGCTTCGGCTTCCTCTTCGTCTTCTTCTGTTTCTTCAACAGGAAGAAGCACGAAATACGTACTGCCTTCAACTTCGAGGGTGGCAAGATGCATGAATTCGTTTTCATTTCCTTCGTCATCATTTAAGACAATGACATCAAAAACCTCTTCATCATCAAGATCATCTTGCTTATTAATTTCATCGGACATATGTATCACCTCTTCAAATCAGATATTGTAATTCTACCTTGGCAGGAAAAGAAAGTCAAATGGTATCTCAATTTCCGTTCACTTGCTATTAAGATATCCCTGGAGAATGAATACTGCCGCCATTTTATCAATGACTTTTTTTCTCTTTGCTCTGGATAGATCTGCCTCCAGCAAGGCCCTTTGGGCTCCGATGGTGCTCAGCCGTTCATCCCACAACTTCACCGGCAGTAAATAGCCTTCACGAAGTTCTTCGGCAAAAATCTCCGTCAGCTTCGCCCTTTCACCGAGTGTCCCATTCATATTCTTCGGATATCCCAGAACAATTTCATCCACTTCGTATTCCCGAATCAGGCGGGCTAATTCTTCCCGCTCTTTCTCTTTTTTGGTTCTTCTTATGACTTCCACTCCCTGGGCGGTAATACCCAGCGGATCGCTCATCGCGACGCCAATCGTCTTTTCACCAAGATCCAGCCCCATTATCCTCATTCATGCACCTCAGCAACTGCCTGACCACGCAAGGTCTACGCACGGTCCTGCTCGTCATCGTTGTTTAATGGAATAGAGTCGTTCATTACACCCTGCGAATTGTGACTTCCGCAATTCTTACACAACCATTCTTCGCCATCATACAGGAATTCAGTAACTTCACCGCATTCAATGCAATACTCCTGAACTTTCTTTTCCATAACAGCGTCCCCCTGTCTGTACATTTTGGTATCACTATTCGATTATTTTCAGATGTACGTCACTTATCCTAATTATATACCTTAACATTTTTCTCCGCTATTATTATCCCGGTTTACAGAAAATATTATTTAAATTTTTTTCATGAAAGGCATCAAGTATGCTAACCTCAGGTCGGCTCAATTTCATATGATCAGTCTGCGTGCCACAGTTCCGCGACAAGCGGAGCATGGATGCGGAGCGCGGCCTTTTGACGGCCACGGATGGCCTAATGTCGCGATGCCATGGATGGAAAGGAGCGACGCGTCAAGGAGGACGCAACGGCCGAAAGCGGTATTGTGGCATGCAGACCGTCCCCAGAAAAAGGCAAATAATACAAAGGTATCATATAATCTTCAAACAAAAATGTGGGCAATATCTGCCGCAGTATCCGCATAGAACACATCTTTCCGGCTGCAGACAAACCTGTCCATCGTTAAGATAAAGCGCATTTTGCGGGCAGCCGCCGACGCATTTTCCGCAGCCCTGGCACCAGTCGGCGATGTACAGTTTTCTCTCCCGGTGCAGAACCGCTTGACGCAATTCATCGGATATAGGTTCCTCGTTTAGCAGTGCCAGGTTATAGTCTACTTCCGGAATCGATGACATGCCTAAAGCCATCGCCTGAATTCCTGGAATACTCCGGATAAAATTCACGGCCCTTTCTGGTTCAGCCGCCAAGTGCCCACCGCCAAAAACCTTCATCGCATAGATCCCGATACCTAATTCAGCTGCAAACGCAATAGCTTCCAGCATGTCCCCAAGACTTCCATCGATAATACCGAGCCCCTGGTAATTAATGAGTGGGTGAATCACGTCAAGACCCGGCTGAAGTGCCCCTGCTCTTACCCCTTGAACCGCATGGGTCGAGATTCCGATCGCCCCGACCTGACCCCTGGCCTTTGCTTCAAGCAGTCCTTCCCAGGCCGCAGCATGTCCTTTGAGCGTCAAATGGCTTTCCTGCTCATGAAGTAGAAAGATATCAATAGAATCCCTGCCCAGTTCCTTTCTGGCTTTCTCAAGACTCGCATCCAGCTCCTGATGCGTCACCGCATAAGATTTGGATACAACTTTCATCTCGGGGTTCCTAGCCAGAACAGGTTTTAACTGACTGTAGTTTTCATAGAGTTCTGCCGTATCGACCCAGTCTATCCCCCTTGAAAACGCATATTGAAGGATCTCTCTTCCCTGCTCTTCGCTCACTCTGCCCTGAAGCGAAGAAATCGCGAGGCTGCCAAAACATATCTCCGACACCGTCGGACCCTTTAGCCCTAATTTGACCTTCAGCAAATGACTGTCCTCCAAAACAAAGCCCCCACGTACTGTGAGGGCAGCTATCAAACGCAACGCAAAAATAAGAACCATTCGTGTTAATTGAAAAAATCCAAAAAAATGAAAGGTATTCAGATGCCAAAAGAATTCTTAAAGAAAAAGGTGAAAATAAAAAATAAGAAAATTCTTTTTTATAGATCGCGCAAATAGAATTTTACCAGTTCCTCCAGCAATTCATAACGTTCCAGCTTACGGATTTTGGTTCTGGCCTGATTATGACTGGTAATATAGACAGGATCTCCGGACATCAAATAACCCACCAACTGATTGATCGGATCATATCCTTTCTCCTGCAGTGCAGCATAAACCTGTTGCAATATTTCCCGCGGTGAATTGTCACCTGGATGGGATTTGAACATCATGGTTTCTTCCATCTTACTCAAGGTTTATACCTCCTTTCTTTCACCAGTATGTTATACATTATTCTGCATTGATCCAAAGATTACCTGTCAGTTTGTTAAAAATATTTTAACTTTTTTAGTAATCTTTAACTATTATGCCCCAAAAAATGATGGATTATGGAAGGTACTTTATCCAGCGCCTCGCCAAGCTTGGAAGGGTCCTTGCCACCGGCCTGGGCCATGTCGGGACGGCCCCCGCCTCCGCCGCCTGTAATCGAAGCCACTTCCTTAATAATCTTGCCGGCATGAAGTCCATTTAACCCCGACGGATGAACCACAGTCACCAGATTTACTTTTTCGTCGGCAACCGCGCCCAGTACAATGACACCTTCTTTCAGCTTGTCCCGGAGCATGTCCGCTGTTTGTCTGAGTGTCTCCATATCCGGGGCCTGAACCCTGGAAGCGAGTATTTTTACGCCGTGGATATCCTGAACCTTGCTCATGATGCTGTCCGCTTCATATTTAGACAGCTTAGCATTCAGCTGCTGAATTTCTTTTTCGAGTTCTCTGATCTGAGCAGTCATAAGGTGAATCTTTTTCACGCTTTCCTTTGGTTGAACTTTCAGCACCGTACTGATCTCATCGAACTGGCTCTCCATTTCTCTTAAGTATGCCAAAGATTCCATACCGGCCACAGCCTCTATTCTTCTTAAGCCTGCGCCGATACCGCCCTCGGAAATGATTTTAAACAAGCCGATTTCCCCTGTATTTTTGACATGCGTTCCGCCGCAGAGTTCTCTGCTGTAATCACCCATTTCGACCAAACGCACAATTTCTCCGTATTTTTCACCAAATAACGCAATCGCGCCTTTTTCGCGGGCCTGGTTCATGCTCATTTCCTCCGCTTGCACCGTAAGACTCGCCATAATTTGCCTGTTCACGTTGTTTTCTACTTCGGTAATTTGTTCAGCCGTAAGCGGTGAAAAATGTGAAAAATCAAACCGCAGGCGTTCACTCGTAACAAGAGAACCTGCCTGTTGGACGTGATCTCCCAAGATCTTACGCAGCGCCGTCTGCAGAAGATGCGTTGAACTATGGTGTCCGGCGATGGCCTTGCGTTTTTCCTTATTGACGACGGTGTGGACCTTTTCCCCTATTTTCAGCACGCCATCCTTGATCAGCAGACGGTGCGTGATCGCGCCGCTCGGAAGTTTCCGCAATTCCAGTACTTCAGCATACGCCTTGCCGGTCCGGATGATTCCTTCGTCTGAAATCTGTCCGCCGCTCTCAGCATAAAAAGGTGTCTGATCCAAAAGACAAATGACTTCCTCTCCTTCACCGGCCCCATCCACTTCCCCTTCTTCATTGAACATCGCTTCAATGATGCTGTCACTTTCCAGTTGTTCATAACCGAGAAAACGGGTCGGCCCCAGTCTTTTCGCTTTTTCCGTGAGCAGGCTGTTTTCCCCGGCAGCCTTCATCTGACGGGATTGTTCTTTCGCCAGCAGACGGTGTTCTTCCGATGCTTTGTCGAACGACTCCATATCCACGGAGATCCCCTCTTCCAGCAACATTTCTTCCGTCAATTCTACCGGGAAACCATAGGTCTCATACAGGTGAAAAGCGTCTTCCCCACTGAGGATCTTCTGACCCGATTCTCTGAACGCTTTCACCTTATCCTGAAGGATCAGCATGCCCTGCTCGAGGGTAGCCTGGAAATTCTTTTCTTCCAGCCGCAAATGATTGAGGATAAAATTTTCATTCTCCTTGAGCTCCGTATACCAGTGTGCATAATGTTCCTGGATAACACGGAATATTTGTTCCAAAAACGGCTTTTCAATTCCTAAAAGCCGGGCAAAACGAATGCCCCGGCGTAAG
This sequence comes from Dehalobacter sp. TBBPA1, assembly GCF_040931655.1. Taxonomy (NCBI): domain Bacteria; kingdom Bacillati; phylum Bacillota; class Clostridia; order Eubacteriales; family Desulfitobacteriaceae; genus Dehalobacter; species Dehalobacter sp. TBBPA1. The sequence goes on from NZ_CP162385.1 coordinate 1,787,270, forward strand.
ATTCGCCGCAAAACATAACCACGTCCGTCGCTGCTCGGCCTAATTCCGTCCGCCAGCATAAAAGATACTGCTCTGGCATGGTCGGCAACGACCTTCAACGCAACATCCGTCTTCGGATCTTTTTTATATTGCAAGCCGGCGATTTCTGCCGTTTTATTGATGAGCGGCATAAATAAATCCGTATCAAAGTTGGATTCAACTCCCTGAATCACCGATGCGATTCTTTCCAACCCCATCCCGGTGTCAATATTTCGCTTCGGCAGAGGAGTCAGTGTACCGGCTTCATTTCTTATGTACTGCATAAAGACCAGGTTCCAAACCTCCAGGAAACGGTCACAGTCACAGCCAATTGCACAATCATCTTTGCCGCAGCCCCGACTTTCTCCAAGATCTACGTAGATTTCCGAACAAGGCCCGCAAGGTCCGACCGGTCCGGCAGCCCAGAAATTCTCGGGATCGGCGACAATCCGATCCGGACTTACACCTGCCTTTGACCAGATACTTCTGGCCTCTTCGTCCTCTGGATAGATGGTTACCCAGAGCTTTTCGACGGGAATTTGCAGTATGACGGTAATATATTCCCAGGCCCATGGAATGACTTCCTCTTTAAAATAGTCACCAAAAGAAAAATTACCGAGCATCTCAAAAAAAGTATGGTGTCTGGCCGTTTTGCCGACACTCTCCAGGTCGGGGGTCCGGACACATTTCTGAGCGGTGGTCGCTCTCGAAAACGGAGGTTCCACTTGCCTTAAAAAATATGGCTTAAACGGAACCATTCCGGCTACCGTTAAAAGCAAAGTAGGATCATCTTTCGGGATCAGGGAGGCACTGGGCTGAATAACATGTCCTTTTCCCTCAAAATATTTCAGAAACATTTCGCGCAGTTGATTTCCGGTATACATCTACTTCCTCCTTATATGGAAGGCTCCTCGTGCCTTGTCAACTCTAAAATGATAACATAATGGCGATCAACGACAACGCCGTATTGCGAGAAATCTGCCCACAGGATATATCAGATTTAGGGTTGACATGGTACTTAAGCTTATATTTATTACAGAATAGCAAAGGCAAATCTAGCTAAGACATAAGAAAACTTGGCTGGCACCAAGCCTCTTTGGCACAGGCGGCAGCCTTCGTTGCACTTAGCTGGTTCAGGAAATACTTACACTTTCTGATACACTAAAATAAGTATAGCCAAAAGAGAAGTTGCCTGTCAACAGACCTGATAGCCACAAATCCTACTTAATTCTTCGTTGACTTCAGATCTCGCGGTGCAATCAGATAATAATAAATATTTCTGATGATAATACGCAGGACCGCTGCCAGTGGAACGGCAAAAAGCATTCCGAGCAAACCGCCGATTTCCCCGCCGGCCAAAAGAGCAAAAACGACCCAGAGCGGATGAAGCCCGATTTTATTACTCATCAGACGCGGATTAATCAGATTGCTGTCCAGCTGCTGGACAATGAAGATTACCAGGGTGACTTTTACAGCCATCAGAGGGGATCTGCTTAAGCCTAGTAAAATTGACGGTATGCCGCCTAAGATCGGACCAAAATACGGGATCAGATTGGTAATTCCGCAAATAATCCCGATAATCAGCGCATATTCCATACCGATGAGCTTAATCCCTATGCCGATCAGAAGGCCGACGATGACCGCATCAATCATATTGCCCTGGATATACCGTTTGATCACATAATCAATTTCCTGTAATACCTTGTGCCACTGCTCCCTCATCCTGCCAGGAACAAGCATTAAAACCCCGTCTGCAATTTTTCTCCAGTCCGTCAAAAAATAGATGGCCAGAATTGGGGAAAGAACCATTAATCCGATGGAAGAAAGCAAAGCCGGAATATTTTCCATGACCTTTTCCAGCCAGCCGGTCAGATAGGATTGCCCTTGAATCAGTTTTTTATCCATTAATCTGCTGAGCTCTTCAGGCAGGATATTTTGCGGGTAGACACTTTTCCCAGTTTGTACATAATGGTAAATGACTTCCAGCCTCTCTGGCAGTACGACGGACAGTCTTCCAAGCTCCAGGTAAAACGTGGGCAGCAGCAACAAAAACAGCACAGCAAGCAAAACCACAATCCAAAGGAAAATCAAGGCAATTGCCCACCGTCGGCGCAGGCCTTTTTTTTCGAGCCAATTGACCATGGGACTTAAAAGATAGGCTATAACGGCGCCTGCTGCAAAAGAAAAAGCAATCTTTTTAACCTTCATAAACAGAAGGAAGCCTGCTATAACCAACAAGATGCCAAAAATCCAACGCAGCTTGGTCTGTCCCATACTCGCCTCCTGTTATGTTTTAAGACAAATAAAGGGTGGTCTTTTCAAAATGAATTTGAAAATCCCAACCCCCGATGGACAGGCCGTGGCCTTAGCTTCTTGGCCTTGCCGCTACTTGCCATCCATGGTATAAGCGAAGTGCCAACTCTATCCTACACATGCACGGTATGAAGGTATAGACATGGCAATTCGGCGTCATTCAGCAGCTGCCTGAGCCTGAACGATCTGCTCGCTTTCAAGGAAGAAATCTTCCCACGCTACCAGTGTCCCATCTTCTTCCAGATCAAATACGACTACCTGATCGGTATGACTGTTGAATTCAATAAAACAGTCCCAGCAATAGTATTGTTCCACACCGACCTTTCCGGTCTGTCGTCCCCCGCAAACCGGGCAAATCATGACAATGAACCTCCTTCAATCACAACAACATCCTGGCTCTCGCAAAGAATGTTTTCCTCAAATACAGCCTCCCTGCCCTTCACCAAATCCGCAAAAAGACCGTCTGATATTTCATAACCAAGTACTTTTTGGACTGTGTTGTCCACATAGATATCGCCTATCGTTCCTTTGATATCGCCTTCTCCATTAAAAACCTTGTTTCCGACTTTCTGGGACCAGGATGCACCTGAAATCTTTTTCCCTTCTGGGTTCTTAACAGCAAGGGAATCCTTGCCGAAAGATACGATATCATCTCTGCTCATGTCTTCGAGTGGGTGCGTGAGCAGAGAATCTTTTTCCACGATGACGCCGGAAACCGTATTGTCTTTTTCATTATATATGATATCTTTTACCCAGCCCAGACGTTCCCCGGAATTTAGATCAATCACCGGGAGCCGGACAATATCTCTCATCCTCCGCATAATTCCCTCATTTGCCTTAGGATTATATCCGGTATTATTGCCGGAATATCAGGATAATATTCCTTTCAGCAATATTGCATTTTATATTATGACATAAAACTGAAATATCGCTGAAAGAAGTATTTCGCACGGGTCAGCCCTTCGGCAACCACTTCTTATTCTGCCTTAAGAAGATCTTGGCGGATTCCGCACTTATCCGATACAATGACCCCTCCTCCCAACACCGTCGGCCCGTCATAGAACACAACCGACTGACCGGGAGTAACTGCCCGCTGCGGAGTCTCAAACTGAACCCTGACAAGATTATTTTCAGGATAAAGAACAGCTGCTGCGGGATTCGCCTTGTAACGAATCTTGGCCTGCACCTTCAAGGGGTCGGACAGCCTTTCCAGAGCAATCCAGTTCAGATCTGTCGCCCAGAGAACATCGGTATAGAGATCATTTCCTTCTCCAAGTATTACCCTGTTGCCAACCGGGTCAATCGAAGCCACAAACATTGGTTTACCAAATGTTACCCCTAATCCCTTGCGCTGTCCGACCGTATAATGGATCAATCCCCTGTGTCTGCCGATAATGCGGCCGGAGAAATCCGTGAAATCACCTGGTTCAGAATCTTTGCCCATTGTCGTCCTAATATACTCCGCATAGTTGTTGTCAAGAATAAAACAAATTTCCTGACTCTCACTGCTGTCAGCAGCTGTCAATTTTCTGTTCCTCGCCAAGTCCCTGACCTGTTCTTTCGTATAATCACCAAGCGGGAAAAGTGCATGGGCAATCTGCTCCTGGCTTAAGGAGTATAACACATAACTCTGGTCTTTTTTCGCGTCCAGCCCGGTTTGGATCAGCCAGCGGCCTGAAGTTTCGTCAACCATTTTCCGAACATAATGACCGGTCGCAAGATAGTCGGCACCAAGTCTGTGCGACTGTTTCAGCAATTCTCCAAATTTGATTTTCCGGTTACACAGCACACACGGATTTGGCGTTTCCCCTCTGTAGTAGCTCTCCGCAAAAGAATCGATGACTTCCTGTTTAAAAACCGTCCGGAAATCAAGCACATGCAGCGGTATCCTGAGCTGTTCAGCTGCTTCCAGCGCAGCGGTTTCAGCAAGTCCGCCTTCATGGGTCACAATGGTGACTCCGATCACCTCATGACCATTTTCTTGAAGTAAAGAAACGGTGGTGGAACTATCCACGCCGCCACTCATTCCAACAGCAACTTTCATACGTTTAACCTTCATCCTTCCTCAGACCTTGGTCTTTTTCTGGATGTAGTCTTTGATAGCTTCATGAACAGCATCTGCGGCAAGATTGGAACAGTGCAGCTTGGCTTCAGGCAAACCTCCAAGGGCTTCGGCAACAGCAGCGTTCGAAATATCCAAGGCTTCATTCACGCTTTTGCCTTTGACCATTTCCGTAACCATACTACTGGTCGCTACCGCAGCCCCGCAGCCAAATGTCTTAAACTTGATATCTTTGATAACATCGTTTTCAACAACCATTGAAATCCGCATAATGTCGCCGCACTTGGCGTTGCCGACTTGCCCAACGCCATTTGCATTTTCAATTTCACCTACGTTGCGGGGATTCGTAAAATGATCGATTACTTTTTCTGAATACATCTGATTCACTCCTGTCTTATTCCTGTCTTTCAACTTGCTTTGAGGAACTATCTATTTGCTTTAAGCTAGTTCAAATTGCTTTATGATATAAAGGAGACATTTCTCTTAAGCGCTGCACGATCTTCGGAAGCTCCTGTAACACATAATCGATCTCTTCATCCGTATTCTGTCTGCCAAGCGAGAGCCTCAGCGAACCATGGGCAACCTCGTGGCTTAAACCCATGGCCAGTAAAACATGCGAAGGATCCAAAGATCCCGAAGTACAGGCCGAACCGCTGGAACCGGCTATTCCAACCAAATCGAGACTTAAGAGCAGTGATTCTCCTTCAATAAAATTAATGCTGATATTGACATTGTTCGGAAGACGCTTGGCGCCACGCGGGCCGTTCACCTTGACACGATCAATGCTGGCGAGGATTCCGTCGAATAATTTATCACGGAGTCTGACCAGTTCAATATTTTCGTCTGCCATCCTTTGTCCGGCCAGCTCACAGGCTTTGCCAAAACCAATGATCCCCGGAGCGTTTTCCGTACCGGAACGGACTTTTCTCTCCTGTGAACCGCCAAAAACAAGCGAAGAAATCCTGACGCCTTTGCGGATGTATAAAGCCCCGACCCCTTTCGGGCCATAGATTTTATGGCTCGATATCGTTAACAGGTCAACATTCATCTGATTTACATCGATTGGCAGTTTTCCAAGAGACTGGACGGCATCGACATGGAACAGGATCCCTTTTTCCCTGGCAATCCGGCCTATTTCAGCGACAGGCTGAATCGACCCGACCTCGTTGTTGGCGTGCATAATACTGATTAAAATCGTGTCCGGACGGATTGCTTTTTCTATATCCTGAACACTTACCAAGCCTTCCTCATCGACCGGCACAATGGTTATTTCGTAGCCGTTTTTAGCCAGGTATTTAAAAGTATCCAGAACAGCATGATGCTCAATCGCCGAAGTAATCAGGTGCGTGCCTTTTTTTGCTCTTGTTCTGGCGGCACCCTGAATGGCCAGGTTATCAGCTTCCGTTCCGCCGCTGGTAAAGGTAATCTCCGAAGGATTTGCCCCAATCAGAGATGCAACCTGTTCTCTGGCTTCGTCGATGGCCTTATGAACTTGTCTTCCAAAGGAATGTACGCTGGATGGGTTTCCGTAGTACTCTGTAAAGTACACCATCATTAACTCTGCCACCTGCGGGTCAACCGGCGTTGTGGCACTATGATCCAAATATATTCGTTTCATCTTATCCTCCATTAAGCAGCTTTTATCTGTCGACAATTATCTGACAGATCGTAGCGAAATCATCATCTCAGACACCTATTGAAGAAATCCCAAGTTTTCTCCGCCGCTACCTGCTTCTTTTAGTAAATCAGCCAGAGAAATAGAATCAACGACACCGTTGATGGAATCCCTAACCTTCACCCATACTTCCCGCGTTACGCAGAAATCTGTTTTCTGGCAGCAGTCTTCTTCCGACTGGGTAACGCACTCGACTGGTGCGATCGGCCCTTCCAGTACCCTGATCACATCGCCGATATTGATTTGTTCAGGGCGCTTGGCCAGTTCATACCCGCCCTGGGGCCCCCGGATGCTTCTGACCAGCCCTGCCTTACGCAGCTCAGGAACGAGCTGTTCCAGATAATGCTCAGATAGTTTCTGCCTGTCAGCGACAGACTTCAGAGAAACCGGACCATCAGCCGCGTGCTGGGCTAAATCAACCATGATTTGTACGCCATATCTGCCCCTGGTAGAAAATCTCACGCAATTCACCTCATGCCATGCAAAATGTTACCCTTCGTCAGTACGCTTATATCCTACTAAACCAATCGGAATTTGTCAATAAGCATTCTGGTTATTCTTTTGCAATTTTTTTGGTATAATGGATTCATCTTTCATAACATTTCCTTTTTATTATTGGTTTATCAATGATCAAGTATATCTGCAAGAATAATTTTGGAGGAAAAAGAAAATGAATCTTTTTTCGGCTGCTTTTGACTCCGGCAAAGTTGCTCCCCTGGCCGACAGAATGCGTCCCCGTACCCTCGAAGAATTTATCGGCCAACAGGAAATTCTTGGGCCCGGCAAACTTCTACGCCGTGCCATTGAAGCAGACCGGGTGACATCGATCATTTTATACGGTCCGCCTGGAACAGGTAAAACATCCCTGGCTCAGGTCATCGCTAATAAAACAACCTCGAATTTTATCCGGATCAATGCTGTTTCTTCAGGCGTCAAAGAACTCAGAGAGATCCTGGAAAAAGCCGAGGAAAGGCTGCATCTTTATCAGCAGAAGACGCTTGTATTCTGCGATGAAGTCCACCGTTTCAACAAAGGCCAGCAAGATGTTCTACTCCCGGCTATTGAACGCGGTATGATCACCTTTATCGGAGCAACCACTGAAAATCCTTATTTTGAAATCAACTCCGCTCTTTTAAGCCGTTCCACGATTTTCAGACTGAATCTTCTTTCAGAACATGAACTCCGTCTGGGGCTTGAGAATGCCTTGAAGGACAATGAGCGAGGTCTTGGTAATTACCATACGGAGATTACAGCAGAAGCCTTTCAGCATTGGGTTGATTTCGCCGGCGGAGATCTGCGCCGGGCGTTAAATGCGCTCGAACTCGCAGTTCTGACCACAGCTCCTGAAGACGGGATCCGCAGGATTGATCTGGAGACCGCCATAGAGTCCGTTCAGGAAAGACACTTCCGTTTTGACAAAAACGGTGACAACCATTACGACATGATTTCGGCGATGATCAAAAGTATGCGCGGGTCCGATCCTGATGCAGCCCTGTATTGGTTTGCTGTTCTGCTGGAATCCGGCGAGGACCCTCGGTTCATCATGCGCAGGATCATCGTGCATGCTTCCGAGGACGTCGGCCTTGCTGATCCGTCAGTCATGCTCCAGGCCCATGCCGCAGCCAATGCCTTGGAGTGGGTTGGCCTGCCTGAAGCCAGAATACCGATGGCACAAGCTGTCCTGGCTATTGCGACTGCTCCGAAGAGCAATTCTGTTGTTGCGGCGATCAATCAGGCTCAGGAATACGTCAAAGCAAACAAAGCCGGCCAAGTGCCGCTGCATCTGAAAGATGCCTCTTATCACGGCGCCAAGAAGTTTGGCCACGGTTTAGACTATCTTTACCCGCATGCTTATCCAGGCAACTGGGTGGAACAGGACTACCTGCCCGAAGAAGCCAAGGGAGCAAAATTCTTTGATCCGACCGGTCGCGGGATAGACAAGAACAGAGGAAAACCGACTTAATAAACTTACCTAATCTGTGAGAAAAATAATTTTTCTTTCATGTCAATGACAAATAGTTGGCAACAATTAAAAATCCGAGCAAAAAAATGCACACCTCGCTGTCTTTTAGCACAAGTGTACATCGATAATCTCTATGAGAAGAAAATCAGGCTAACTGTTCTTCTTTTCTCTTTTCTTTTCATACATGACCTCATCCGCTTTTGCCAGTACATCATTCGGGGTCTGGCATCCCTGCAACGGGGCAATCCCGAAACTAAGGTCGACCATCGGTTCAATATTTTTCACATAGTCTTTAAATTCTGTTTTGACTTGTTCCAAAACCGTCTCCACGTGTCCGCTTTCACCAAAATAAACAACAATAAACTCATCGCCGCCCCAACGGCTGATCATATTTTTCCCATTATCAAAATGCCGCCTTAAAATAGCCCCCAAATGTTTCAGTCCATCGTCTCCGGCTAGATGTCCTTCTTTATCATTAATCATCTTAAAATTATCGACATCAAGCATGATCAAATGACCGTTGTAATTTCCGGATTCAAACTGTTTCTGCAGGATATCATTAAAATTTCTTCGGTTCAACAGCCCTGTCAGCTCATCAAAATGAGCAAGTTGCATGAGCCTTCGATTCGTCTGGTAGTAAGCGTCAGCAAAATAGCGTACAACTAAGAAACTCAAAAACAGGACAATTGGAACCTGAATCAGCTGGTCCACGAAAAAACTGCCGGGATCCAGTACGGGTATTCTCTCCGGGAAATAATGGGCGTAAGTGTGGACACCGATAAAAGCCAGAATAATCACAGCGATAATTGTATTGCGGTACCAGCCGTCCAGAATGTAACTGGCGACAATCAAGAGAAAAAATACATACGCAATCGTAAAGCTGTTACTACCTCCGGCATCGATAAAACCAAAAGGCAGAACAATCCCTGTCAGAACCAAAAAAAACAAAAATTTGCTGCGCTCGGAAAAACCTCTATGTCTTTCATACAATACACTGCATACTGCTAAAACGAGTAAAAAAATCCATTTAATATTGAGGCTTAATGGGTAGCCTACGGCAAGATTTCCAATAATAGAAAACGCTGATAGTAGTATCATGGCCTTTAACAGGACTAGATAAAACCCCTGCTTAAGATTCGTTTCCTTCACTAACCCCATCTCTATTCTTTTTTAAATTAATACCAGTCATATTGAAAATCATAACATGATATTTTTTGGATAACAATCATAATTTTGGAATTTTTTCCAAAATGATTCATCTTTAATCTGAGCATCAAGACAGAACAATACCCCGGAAGAGCCGGGTCATTCGTATATTTATTTAATTAATACCAGTATCTAGCTTAAAATGTTCTGGCTTTTTCTTCGGCTTCCTGCATTTTTTGGGAGAGTTCTCCCTGCGCATCAAATCCGATAACATCAAGTTGTTCCGCAGCGATTGTTGTAAAGTCGGTGATGCCCAGAAAACCGAAAATTGTTCTTAAATACCTGTCACCCATTTCATAAGCACCGCCTGCTCCTTCAGAATAAGCGCCGCCCCGGGTTACGATATGAACAGCTTTTTTCCCCTGGCATAAGCCCACGGGGCCTTGTTCGGTGTAATGAAAGGTAATCCCGGTGACCGTAATATAATCCAGATAACATTTGAGAATGGATGGAAAACTAAGATTCCACATTGGAGCAGCGATAATGATTTTATCACTGGCCTTGAACTCATAAGCATACTTTAAAACGGGATGATTGACGGAATCCGCGTCCTTTGGACCAAAAACAGATTGTAGATCCTCTGCAGACAGAGGCTTGACACCTTCCTGGTAGAGATCGTGGGTAATAATCTCATCACCAGGATTGTTTTGCCTGTAGGCGGTGATAAAACTCCCTGAAAGGCGAAACGTCCTCGACTGCTCGTCCGGCTTGGGATTTGCTTTAATATACAGTACTTTAGCCATAATTTTTATCCTCCATAATCATTGACAATCTTCAAATAGTTTTAGTCATTTTTGATAAAGCTATGACTGCCATTTCAAACCAAAACAATCATCTTCGCTTTGGCTGCTTTTGCCGAGTTTTTCCCTTACCCTGGAGCTTCTCCTGCAGTTTCTCCAACGCCTGGCGTATCTCCGGCTGCAAAGCGTCTTCCAATTTAGGATCTTCCAGATCTCCCATGCTGGCAAGGCTCTCCACATAGGAATCCCGAAGACCCCGATTGATTTCCACGAGCTGATAATCTTCTTTAATCCCGGCAAGCAGAGCGTCCCTGCTGCTGAGAAAGGTTTCTGAAGTTTCCCTGACTGATCCATTTGCCGACTTTGTCCGGATCGGAGCTTTTGGTTTGGCAGCCCGAGTTTCCGTTTTCTGGTGATCTTTCTGTGGGAGGGCATCCCGGGTCTCTTCGAGCGCAGCTTGAAAATAATTGATTTCTTCCATGAGCTTTGCCGCCCATTCCTTGACTACCTCAGGGCTCGGGGTAACGATAAAGGCCTCCTGAACAGATCCACCATTTTTCAGTAGGATCTTACATCCGGTCGGTGTCTCGTATTGATAGGTCGCACCGCGTTCCCTGGTATTGGTTACATCAATCACCCCTGGAATAATGTCTGTGATTTCGCGCCGCTTACTCAAATCCTCCAGCCAGTCCAGGGCGCCGGTAATGATACTATGTTCCCTTTTAATTTTATTGCGGCGAAATTTCATATGATAACCTCAAACTGCGCGATGGACAAAATAATTAAGAAACAGATTAAAAAAACAAATGCTGGATATCAAAATTTCCTTTTTTTTCACTTAAGTTTAATAAGCCCATCGAAAACTGTGGCTGTCCTCTTCTTTCTGTTGGAGATCCAGGATTGAACAGCAATACCCCTTCATAGACATTTTTATAAGGTATATGGCTGTGTCCAAAGATAATCATATCTACATCTTCTCCCGAAAAGAAATTGTAAGCCCTTTCCGGGGTATTCTTTCCGGATCCAAGATAACCATGCGTAACACCAATCCTTAGAGAACCTAGTTTGGCTATGATTTTCTCCGGCAGCTCTTCCATTAACCAGTCACAGTTTCCTCTGACTGCAATGACCGGTGCAATCAAATCCAGTTCCTCAATCAGACTCTTCGTCACAACATCTCCTGCATGAATAATTGTATCAACCTCACTTAAAACATTCCAGACAAATGATGGGAGTTTCCGTCCATAGCGAATATGCGTATCAGAAAGAATGGCAATTTTCATTTCTTTCCTCCCGTTCTGTCAGACTGCTTTGGATACATGTTCCACATTTAATACTTTTCGGATTATTTGGTTAATTTCGTATTTATATAATAGTAATGAATAATTGCTGATTTGCCAATAGCTGTCTACATAATTTAACAGACAATATGTAAAAATAAACAGAGACATTCATCTCTGTTCTCTTCATTGTTATAGAACGTTATAAATACTGGCATTGACATTTTAAGGTTTTGCGAATTTCGTTGGCAACCCTCCAGGTTTCCTGCAGATGCGGAGTAAGCAGCTCTATCTTGCCGCTGAATCGGTCTACAAGCAGATCGGGGCTCGGATCACCGTCAAGGTCTTTATTGGAATGGCGGATATCTATCGCGATTTTATTGTCGTCAAACACAGGCGGAACAAAATAATTGAGTACTTCTTCTGTCGCATCTATCAGATCAGCCACTTGATCATCCGAATAACCTTCCCGTAAAAGAATCTCTTTAACCTGAGGCAAAGAATGATCTAAAGTAAGCAACATCTGCGCCCTTCTGACCATTTCAGGATCTATATTCATTCTGCCACCTCTTTTCATTAGCTGCTTATCAACATTTTTCCCTGTAAGACGGAACAAATACTACTATATTTTTTACTGACTTGGTGTTCTTGCCCAACATCAAATCTTTATTTTAATATATGTGCCAATTTAGTGGAGGTTAGAGTATGTTAAAATTTTTTTCGCTGCCTGCTGTTCTGGCAGCAATCTCCGGAGCTGCAATGGCCGTGCAGGGAACGCTGAATTCACAGCTGACGCAAAAAACTTCTTTGCTTTCTTCGACGCTGATCGTACACATCATTGGCAGTTTGATTGCCCTTCTGGCCGTATTGGCTTGGAAAGTACCTATGTTTGGGCATAAATGGCTGCAAATCCCTTGGTATCTCTATTTGGGAGGAGCGTTAAGTGTCGGAATCGTTGCCTTAGTCGCCATAACGATATCCAGAATTGGCGTATGCAATGCCACGACGGCCATTATCCTTGGACAAGTCGGCCTTGCGGTCATTATTGATCACTTTGGGCTTTTCGGGGTCCAAAGAATAAGCTGGAATCCGTGGCAGTTGCTGGGTCTTGCACTTTTTGTCGGTGGCGCAAAGCTGCTGTTTAAATAAATACTAGATTGTTCCGGAACGGTTATTGATCATATTTAAATTCAAGAGGATATTATAAACTTCTTCCGTGACCACGTATTTGTGAATATTGCCATTAGCGGAAAGCAGTAATATTTTTGTTGCTTCCCCTTTCCGATCTCCATCGATAAGCCTTATAATATACGCATAGCTCTCTGCCGACAAAGAAAGTTGCTGAAACTCGTTGTCGCCGACAAACAACGCCCAGTATCCGTCTGAGATTTCACTGTCCCCAGTATAGATGGAATTATAGACACTAGTTGTATCCGTCCCATCCCCTGTTGTGGTATCCTTAACCTCACTTGAGGTTGGCAGCGTAATTTCGCCTATTTCTTCAGTATTTGCAGTTGCGGAGGTTAGCTGATCGTAAACATTATGAAAAAAATCCGGGAATAGCAAATATCCGACAATACCGACGATGAATATCCATAATGCAAGCACTTTAATATCGCCCCAGATATCATTTTGTGGAGGACGTCCCCAGGCGTTGCTGCGCATAATACCACCCCAAGAAAATATACGTCCATTTATTGGAGAATATGACGTTGCATCTTTTAATTATTCCCCCTACAATTTAACTGAGGTGAAAAATTTTGATGGATTTGCTGCAAAAGAAACTGAAATTGCTGCCGGATAATCCTGGCGTTTATTTGATGAAAAATGCTACTGGTAAGATTATTTACGTTGGCAAAGCCAAGGTGCTGAAAAACCGGGTAAGGTCTTATTTTACAGGGTCCCATGATCAGAAGACCCAAAAACTTGTCAGTGAAATTACCGACTTTGAATATATCCTGACATCTTCTGAGGTTGAGGCTCTCCTGCTTGAATGCAACCTCATCAAAAAACACGACCCGTACTATAACATTATGCTAAAGGATGATAAATCTTATCCGTATATATTAATAACATCCGAAAAACACCCCCGGATTATTGTTACCCGTAAATTTTCCAAAAAAGCCGGCAAATATTTCGGTCCCTATCCCAATGCAACAGCGGCCAGAGAAACTGCCCGCCTGCTGAACCGGCTGCTTCCTTTCCGCAAATGCAGTCAGATCCCTACCAAATCCTGTCTTTATTATCATATTGGACAATGTCTCGGTCCGTGTATTCATCCTATTGAGCCTGAACAATATCAAGAGGTCCTCGATAAAGCCACCATGTTCCTCCGCGGCAATCAAAAAAGCATCATCAACTGGCTGGAAGGAAAGATGACCAAAGCCGCCGAAGCGCTGCAGTTTGAGGCAGCCAGAGAATACCGGGATCTGATTCAAGACCTGAAAACCATCAGTGAAAAACAAAATATTACGCTAAGTGATTTGCGAAACCGCGATATCGTGGCCTACGCGTTTAATGAAGAGCTAATGAATATTCAGGTCTTCTGTTTTCGTCAGGGTAAACTGGTTACCCGGGACAGTTTCTTCTTTGCCTACTACGATGAACCGGAAGAATCATTTCTTTCATTTCTGATCCAGTACTATACGGACGAGATGGTCATTCCGGATGAGATTTGTATTCCTGAAATCCAATCGACCGCAGTCATGGACATCCTTCCTCTGACCATACCTAAAAAAGGTAAAACCAAACAACTTTTGGCAATGGCCGCCTCGAATGCTGAGACTGTTCTGAAAGAAAAAATGGACCTGGAAAAAGACAAAAATGAAGAGATTCAGAAAACGATGGCAGGATTATGTGAACTTCTCGGAATCGCTCAGGCCGATATGATCGAAGCCTTCGATATTTCAGGACTGTTCGGCAGCAATATTGTCGGGGGTATGGTTCAGTTTAAAGCCGGAAAACCCTTTCGGGCAAACTACCGCAAATTTAATATTGCCCCGCTCGCGAACAACAATGATGATACTGCCTACCTCAAGCATATTATCGGGCGCCGTTATTCCCGTCTGCAGAGAGAAGAATCCGCAATGCCGGATCTGATTCTGGTTGATGGCGGAAAAGGACAAGTCAAAGCCGCACTTGATGCTCTGAAGGAGCTCCGCTTGACCATTCCGGTTGCCGGTATGGTTAAAAACGACCGGCACGAAACGCGCAGTCTGATCAATCAAGCAGGCCGTGAGCTTTCTATTGACACCAGAGTCGAGGTGTTTTATCTGATCCAGCGAATCCAGGACGAAGTGCACCGTTTTGCGATCACTTTCCACAGGCAGCAGCGGATTAAAAACATGACCGCATCGGAGCTGGATGGTATCCCCGGAATCGGGCCAAAACGAAAAAGAATGCTCCTCAGAACTTTTGATTCTTTGGATGCGATCAAAAATGCTGCACCTGAAGAATTTATTAAGTCCGGTTTGTCGGCAGTGGCCGCCCAAGAAGTCTATAACCACTTTCACCACACGTAAAAACAGGTATGATATTATTTTATATCTTGTTAAAAATTTCTTTGATGTTTGTTTGATTTTTCTTCCTGCCTTGACAAGACAGTCAAAGACGTATATCCTAGAAAATGGATTAATGACTCACAAAAACGCGAAAATATAATATATTTTCGTTTTTTGTGTCTTATTCAGGAGTGATATTTTGAAGCACAAATACTCAATTATTATTATCCACCCTGACCACGACAAAGCACCCCGGCAGATTCAGTTTTCTGTCAAAGCGAAAAAAATGATTGTTACCAGCTCAGCTGCACTGGGTATCTTTTTTACGGGACTTTTTGCTTATGACATTTACCAGGCTCATTACATCAATGTTTATCAGCAAAAAATTGCCTATGTCGATAAGCTTGAAGATCAGTTGCAGGCCAAGGATTTGGAAATCGCGAGATTAAATGAAAAGACATCCGAAATCAATCAGAACTTGTTAACCATCTCCTCACTGGAATCTAAAATTGCCGGCATTCTTAAAATCCAGCAGAAAAGTACGACGGAAGTCAGCCGCAGCAGTTACTCCGTACAGTCATATTCCGAGCCAGAAAGCCTTGATCAGGCTTCAAATCTGCTCAATTCTCATTTGGAAACCCTGCAGAAGTATTATGATGCTTCCGTAGAATACAAAGACAAGCTGAACCGGACACCGAATATTCTTCCGGTCAATGGCCCGATCTCCTCACCTTTTGGCTATCGCCGCAATCCTTTTGGCGGCTGGAGCAGTGAATTTCATTCCGGTATTGATATTGCCTGCGATTATGGTACACCTGTCCAGGCGGTTGCTGCCGGGACCGTCACTTATGCAGGCTATGACGGTTATTGGGGACGAAGGGTGCAGATTGACCACGGCTATGGCGTTGTAACGTTTTATGCCCATAATTCTAAACTGACAGTCAAAGTCGGAGACACGGTTCAGAAAGGCGAGATTATCGCGTACAGCGGAAATTCTGGCCGGAGCACCGGCAGCCACCTTCACTACCAGGCCTATGTTGACGGCGAACTCGTTGATCCGACAGTCTTTACTACATATACCGAAGCGCAATAAAATAAGGAGCGGCTAAGCATGTTTAGTAAAAAAGAAAACGACATAAAACCGGTCATCCGCAATATCAGCACGAACACAAATATTACATACATTGCCGAAGACTGTGAGCTCAAGGGGTCTTTGGTATCGAGCGGCAATATTCGGATAGACGGCAAGCTGGAAGGCACTGTTGAAGTCGGGGGCGACTTAATCATCGGTCAGTCTGCCTCAGTAAAAGCCAATATTTCTGCTGCTACAGCAACGATTACGGGCGTTGTCTGCGGGAACATTAAGGTCGGAGACCTGTTGGAATTAAGCCCTACCTCCCGCCTCTACGGGGACATCACCGCCAAACAGCTTAAGATCGACCAGGGCGCCATCTTTGTCGGCACAAGTTCCATTGTCACTGACAGTACAGATCATCCCGATGACTCTTCCCCTGAAAAAAAGTCCTAAGAAACAATGTATATTCGGAGTCGGAGTTTTGCAGGAATGCTGTAACAGCAGCCCAGCAAAACTCCTTTTTTAGCTCTGTATCAAATATGAAGAATTTTTTCGTCCTATAACATATCTTCTTGAGGTCTAAGTTCTTAGATATTATAACATACGATATTTTTATTTAGTTTATTAATTTCGCTATGGTTAGAGGCATATTGAAAAATTTCTTGAGTTATAACTTTATTTTTTTTATTTTCTTTCATAAGTACTGACAAACAAGCTTTGACTACCTCACTATCATATAAAACATTACTATGTTTTAATACTTCAGCCATTGCTTCTCCTAAACCACGGGCAGGTCTATAAGGTCTATGAGAAGACATCGCATCTATCGTATCCGCAACAGCTAATATCTTTGCATCTATAAGTATTTCATTATTTCGTAAACCATTTGGGTACCCAGAGCCATTCATTCTTTCATGATGCTGTAAAATTATTTTAGCAATTGGCCAGGAAAAGTCTAAGGTCTTAATAACTTCAAAACCATTCTG
Source organism: Dehalobacter sp. TBBPA1 (assembly GCF_040931655.1). Classification (NCBI taxonomy): domain Bacteria; kingdom Bacillati; phylum Bacillota; class Clostridia; order Eubacteriales; family Desulfitobacteriaceae; genus Dehalobacter; species Dehalobacter sp. TBBPA1. Next base: position 1,804,088 of record NZ_CP162385.1, read on the forward strand.
AACATGCTCTTTGATTAAATTGAATTCATTATCTGTTAAATTACGAGGTTTATTAAGTATATCTAAAGGTATAGCTATCTTTCCAATATCATGTAGTAGTGCAGCTACTTTTATTCCTTTAATTTGTTCCTCCGGTAATTTCATTTCTTTGGCTATAGCACAAGACAAATTAGCAACATTTGTTTGATGAGAAGCCGTATATGAGTCCTTTTGTTCTAACAGTTCACTCAATGCTGTAATTGTAGATTGTGAAAGGATTTGTAATTTCTCATTGGTTTTTTTTAGTTTTGCTTCCAATGACTTAAATGCTTCCTTTTCCATTAATAATTCTGTTTGCACTTGCTTATACTTTGACATATCACACATATATTCAAAGCGAACATCCCTGCCGTCCCTCCAACGGATTATCTTATTGGTAATTTCAAAATATTTATTTACAAAAGTATTATAATGTTCCCAGATATATGGTTTGTCCTTGGTTTCTTTTATAATTTGATTTGTACAAAAAATACATGGATAATCCTTATTATGCAAGACCTTATAGCATAACTCTCCTATCGGTTCTCTACCATAAATATCTTTAATAAATTTATTTGCATAAAGTATTTTGTAGTTTTCTATATCCGAAACGTAAATTCCCGCATTGATGCTATCAAACATAGTACAGTATTGAATACGTTCGAAATTCATGCTTTTTTTCGCCATATCATTTGCAATAGTTGAACAAAGAATTCTAGCAATAGACTGGAGAAAGTTAACATCAACTTCCAGCCATTCACGATAATTTCCCCATACATCAAAACCTAAACAACCGTAGTATATATTTTTAACAAATAACGGGATAATAAAAAGAGATTTTATCCTTTGGTTAAGTATTATTTTTTTTGTCATCTCATCGGGAATATCTTCAATGTCTGAAAAACATATTATTTTATTATTTTCCACTTGATTTAGTAACCAAGGTGTAAAACATTCCGACATATCATGAAGATTATTTTTTTCGTGCACAATACCGGGCGAAACCCATACAAAATTATTATTTATATTTGTTTCTAAATAAGGTTCTAATAAATAGGCTCGACTAACTAATAGAGTTTCTCCAAGAACTTGAAGACTTTTATTTATGCAATCGTCTATATCACTATCTTCAAGAGTAATAAGAGAAACTTTATTTAGCAATTGTTCATATATGAGTCTGTTTTTTAATGAATTTATTAAATTCCTTTTTTCAACAGCCAAATGTGTATGCAAAAATGCTTACTCACTTTCTAAAAGAAGTTTTATAATCTTAGAAGAAGTGTAAATCGGCTACCAAATGATCGTCATTTTAAATTTAAAAAATCCTTATTTATTTTTAATTATACTATTATAAAACATTTTACTCAAGAAAAATTTTGTTTTTCAAAATATTTTTATTACTAAATATTTATTTAAAGCTCCATGAATATTCAATAGCCGAAAAGCGGTTGGGGACACGATATAAACCCCTAAATTTACAAAAAGATACTGCCAACAGTATAAAACTATTAACAGCATCTTATAGGTTTGGAGTTACTCTTATTTAGGGGGTTATCCCTACAATACAGAACCTTATCTTACATACCACTTTTGATGGTAGTCCCTTGGATTGTAGGATATCGAGAAGTAAATGTTGCGGCTTAGGTCAAGTAGGTTTTCCCACCAGGATCCCTTTGGTTTCCTGCAAGGGCGGTTTCCCCTTCCTCCTGGTCTGAAATGTTGCCATTTCTCAGAACTTGATCGCCACTTAGTCCGCACTTCAATCCTTCTCAATAAAACGCTCTAGAAGTTTTCCTTAACACTCCCGGTCACCCTAGCCTCTTTTGCAGAAAAGAATTTCCGGCAGGTATAACGGATGTTTGCCAACACCAGTTAACCAATCATCGCCTTTCCAACTTTTCCACCTCAAGGCAGGCTACACTGCACTAAGTTCCTTCCTAATGCAGGTTCATCCCCAAGCCGTAGCTATGTTTCAAACCACGTACCTGGGCCTCCACGGATAAAGGGTAGCGCCCACATGCCATTGCGGATCCCCCTCTGTCCTTAACTCCCAGCAGCAGCCCACGACTGGGCGTCCCAAGCCACCACCAGGAACTTCATCGGTATGCCCTTAGCGGATTCTTAGGCCCGCCCTCGAATGACCGTTTCATGCACTAGAATAACGCTCCATGATCCAAAGGAACCTTACACATCTGAAACTAAGATATAATTAGTTTTCACTAGTTCATTTTTATTAGCTTCCACATCATTTTATACATATAGCTTCCATATCATTTTATACATAATCCGTATTTTTTGCAAAAGCCGGATGTACTATAAAGCGAATTCATACCGCAGATAACTGAACGTTCGTTGATTAAAGAATCGTCTATTTCCGTCAGTTGATTATTTTCGGCTAAATTCGGCCAAAACAGTCTATATTGCCGACCAAAAACCACACCATTATTTGCTGTTTAAAAATAAAAGTCGATCAAAATTATATATCATTTTTTTTGTGATATTTTTCCCATAGCGAACCATCAGCATATTGGCTGGATGAGATGTGATTTCCTCATCGTCCGTATCTTTAATAAGCAGATCCGTATGCGTCATCAGACGGCGCATCATTTCCCTGTATTCCCAAATCGGCAGGTTTGTTCCATCCAAATCCCAGTGCCAGTAATATTCTGTTGCAATCACAATATAGTCTTCCATTTTTCCGTCACCAAAAGCAGCTTCCAGCATCCTGCGGGCTACTCCATAATTGCGGTAGCGCGGAGACACTTCAATCGCTCCGAGCTCCAGAACCTTGTTTTGTCCGGATGACCACCGTTCAAATTCATCCGGCGGATGAAACGTAATATAGCCGACCAGCTCCCCATTGATTTGGGCTGAGACGACTTTTCCCTGTGGAAGACAGCTGATCTCAACAATGGCTTTTTTTTGTTTGGCAGCCGGACGGAAAGCTTTTAATTGCTGGTCAATTTCAAGCTTTTCCAAGATATCCGGAGGTGTCACCCCGGATATCAGCAGTTCCCCTTTCGAAGTCTGGATAGTACAGGTAATGTTGATCCATTCCTCTTTATTCATTTACCCATCCTGCTAGGTATTCCGCCTGATCCGATGTCAGGCTGTCAATTTGCAGTCCAAGTGAATGAAGCTTCATCAGCGCAACCCTGTTATCCAGTTGTTCCGGAACATTAAAAACTTTGTTCTCAAGCCCCTGGTTTTTTACCAGATATTCGAGGGCCAAAGCCTGCAACGCAAAAGACATATCCATTACTTCCACCGGGTGACCGTCTCCTGCAGCTAAATTTACCAGTCTGCCTTCAGCAAGCAAGAAGATTTTTCTCCCGTCTTCAAGGGTAAATTCTTCAGTGTTGGGGCGGACCTTTCTTTTGGAAACAGCTAGAAGACTCAGGTCCTGCTTAGATATTTCCACATCAAAATGACCGGCGTTCGCCAGGATTGCACCATTCTTCATCCGTACAAAATGATCTTTTGTAATGACATTCTTATTGCCTGTCACGGTAATAAAGTAATCTGCCATAGAAGCGGCTTCCTTCATCGGCATGACCTCGTATCCGTCCATCCAGGCCTCATTGGCTTTAACCGGGTCAACTTCACAGATAATGATTTTCGCCCCAAGCCCTCTGGCTCTTAATGCCACACCTTTGCCGCACCATCCATAACCAACGATACAAACCGTTTTTCCTGCAACCACCAGATTGGTTGTCCGCAGAATTGCATCCCAGACGGATTGACCCGTTCCGTATCGGTTGTCAAATAAATACTTGCTTCTGGCATCATTGACGGCCATCATCGGAAATTCAAGCTTTCCTTCCCTGGACATGGCTTTTAATCTGAGAATACCTGTTGTGGTCTCCTCCGCTCCACCTCTAACCTGGCCAATCAGTTCCCGCCGGCAAGTATGAATTGTTGAAACGAGATCCCCACCGTCATCAATGATATAATCAGGCCCAAAATCGAGGGCCTTGTTGATATGCACTTTATACTCCTCATCTGTCGCACCGTGCCAGGCATGAGCCCTGATGCCGTTTTCGACCAGAGCCGCCACCACATCATCCTGCGTAGAGAGCGGATTGCTGGCGACCACAGCAACTTCCCCGCCTCCCGCCTGAATTGTCAAGGCCAGATATGCGGTTTTTGCTTCCAAATGAAGGCAGATGACAATTTTTTTCCCTGCAAACGGGCGCTCTTGAATATATTGATCCCGAAGTGAATTCAACACCGGCATGTACTGTTTTACCCAGTCTATTTTTCGTTGTCCGTCAGCAGCCAGCCTAATATCTCGAATGGTAGAAACTTCGTTCATCTTAGCACCTCCTCCGCTTTATTATACACGTATTTGTTCTAAAAGTCAGACTGCTTAGGAAGAAAATCAGGCTCCTTTTCAGGACCTGATTGTACAGTCTTGCTTGCGTACTTATGCTGTTTCTTTCGGACTTTTTTCCTTGCTGCAGGCATCAACTTTTTGAGCAATTACATCAAACAGCGCCGACTGATATTCTTCAACTTGCCCGGCATCGGAAAGCGCCGTTAGTCTTGGATCAATCGGCAATTGGCCGAGATAAGGAATTTCATTCGCCGCAGCTTCCTTCTCTCCGGCCGGTTTGCCGAATATCTCAATGCGCTTGTTGCAGTCCGGGCATTCAATATAAGCCATATTTTCAACAAGTCCATAAAAAGTAGCTTTATACATGGTGGCCATTTTTATGGCTTTGCGAACAACCATGTTAGCGAGCTGCTGAGGACTTGTGACAATGACCAAACCATCCACCGGAATAGACTGCAATACGGAGATCGGCACATCGCCGGTTCCCGGAGGCAAGTCAATCAGCAGGTAATCAAGTTCTCCCCAGATCACATCCGTCCAGAACTGTTTCACCAGTTGGGAAATGACCGGACCTCTCCAAATCACAGGATCATCCTCATTTTCGAGCATAAGATTCAGAGAAACAATCTTGATGCCACTCATGGATTCGACCGGCATAATCCCCTTTTCAGCGGCACTTGCTTTGTCTTTGAGACCAAAAATCTTCGGAATGCTGGGTCCTGTGATATCCGCATCGAGAATACCGACTTTATAGCCCTGACGCATCAGGCTTACTGCAAGCATGCTCGTTACAGAGGATTTTCCGACTCCACCCTTGCCGCTCATGACTGCAACAACATTTTTAATATTACTTAATTTTTGAGCTTCAGTAAGTTCCGGAACTGAGGAGCAGTTGCCGGAGCAGGTTGAAGCTGTTGAACAACTGCTGCATGGATTACTCACTTTTTTTACCTCCATTATTATTTGACAAGTTTTTCCAGCTGGTCGAGCAGCTCCACAAAAACATCCAGTGCCTGCTTAACCGGTTCCGGTTTTTCCATATCGACTCCGGCTTGGCGCAGAAGTTCGATCGGATAATCTGAGCCTCCGCTGGACAAAAACGCCAGATACCGCTGTACAGCAGGTTCCCCTTCCTGCACGATTTGCTGAGCGAGAGCCGTCGCTGCTGAAAATCCTGTCGCATACTTATAAACATAGAAAGCATTATAAAAATGCGGAATCCGTGTCCATTCCATATTGATCTGTTCATCCAAGACAATGTCTGACCCAAAATATTTCAGGTTCAGGTCCCGGTAAATTTCGGACAGGTAGTCCGCCGTGAGGGATTCATTCCGTTCGGCTGCAGCATGTATTTCCTTTTCAAACTCTGCGAACATGGTCTGCCTGAACACGGTTCCCCTGAATTGTTCCAGATAATGATTAATCAGATAGGCCTTCATTTTACTGTCATTCGAGGCATTGATCATATGACGCATAACCAGGGATTCGTTCAGTGTGGACGCAACCTCGGCTACAAATATTTTATATCCTGCATAAAGATGCGTCTGGTTTTTATTTGATAAATACGTGTGTAGGGAATGCCCCATTTCATGGGCCAGCGTAAACAGGGAATCCAGCGTATTCTGATGATTCAGCAAAACATAAGGATGGGAGCTGTACGTGCCCCAGGAGTAGCCTCCGCTTGTTTTGCCGATATTCTCATAGATATCGATCCAGCCGGAACGAAATCCTTCGTCCAGAATGTCCAGATACTCTTCTCCCAAAGGTTTCAGCCCTTCGCGTGCAATGGACTTCGCTTCCTCAAACGGAATATGCGTATCCATTTCAGGGACGAAAGGAACATAAATATCATACATATGCAGCTCAGTAACGCCGAGGACTTTTTTGCGCAGCTGGATATACCGCTGGAACTGCGGCAAATAGTCATGAACTGTCTGTATCAGCGCGTCGTAAACGGAAAGTGGCACTTTGTCGTCGTCAAGAGCGCTTTGAATCGCAGAATCATAGTGTCTGACCCTTGCATAAAAAACATCGGCCTTGACACTCGCTCCGAGCATTGCCGCCCAGGAGTTTATTTGTTTGCCGTAAGCCGCATACATCGTCGTAAACGCATCCTGTCTGACTCTACGGTCTTTACTTTCCATATACCGGATAAAATTTCCCTTGGTCAGTTCAATTTCCCGGCCTTCTTCATCCTTGATCGGGCCGATTTTCAGATCCGCATCGTTGGCCATGCTGAAAATCGTGCTTGGTGCTGAAGCCAGTTCGCCTGTTTCAGCCAGGATTTTTTCCTCGGCCAGACTCAAGACATGTTGTTTTTGTCTCAAGATATTTTCCAGGTAATGATGATAAATCTGCAATCTCTCATCCTGACGAATCTCACTAAAGCGTTCATCCGGAATAGCCAGGATTTCCGGAACAATAAATGACAAGGCGCTTCCGGCCTGTACTGAAAGCATTGTCGCCCGGTCTGTCATCCCCTGGTAACGGGAAATCCGGTTATCTTCATCCCTTCTCATCCGGGCGTACGTAAACAGTTCTTCCAGGTTCAGGCTGAAACGGTCTGCCCATTCCATACATTCAACAAAAATGTCCGCACCGCCGGCAAGCTGTCCCTGATATTTTGCGGAAAGCCCAATCATCTTTTCTGTTTCGCTAAACATTGTCTCCCAGTCCTGATCACTGGCAAAAATATCTTCGAGTCTCCATTTATATTCCTGCGGGATTTCTTCCCTTGAACGTAACGTCTCTGACAAACTGATCCCTCCAAATAATTGATCTTCTCGAAATATTATACACAGTAAAAGAAAAAATTACTAATTTTATTGAGCAAATTATTACTAATTGTTTGCCCTTAATAACAAGAATACCAGTCTGTGTAAACGACAGGCTGGTATCTTTTTATTCGGCTTATTCTGCCCACGTTGCAAAAGGCTTCCTGCCAAGATTAAGATTCGTGTAACGCTTCTCTCCGGTAATTTCACAGTCACCGGCAACCCATTCCGGAAATTCCAGCGGAAAATCTTCCTGCGGAATTTCTATATCCACCGTAATCAAGCCGGCATTCTCCTCCTCATAAACGTCAATCTCCCAGATTAACCCCTGACGGCTTTTCACCAAATATCTTGTCTTAATGATGGGTGGGCTTATTGCCAAGGATATAAGCTTTTGAATCTCTTCCTCTGTTATTTCTTTCACAGGGGTCTCCAGTTCAAACCGCCTGTTTTTTGTATAATAATCCTTGATTGTCAAAACCATTTTATTCCCCTTAATTCTGAACCTGACCGACGGTTTCTCCGAAAGATAACCTTGAATCATCCGTTCCCCTTCCTTCAGTTCCGGCAGAAGATGCTGATGAACAAGGTACTTGCGCTCAATCTCCAGTCCCACTATCCCCAACTCCCATACGAGTGCCATGTTAACCCCTAAAATTACAATAAATGGCGAGCCGATTCCTTGTAAGACAAGGCGGTATCACGAGAAATCTGCTGACAGTATATGAAGATTTAGGGTTGACATGGTACTATTGCAAATTTATTTTATAAGCTTCATTATACCTTAAATTTTCCAAGGTCTATATAAGTCTATTTAATTTATTATCTAACTTTTAATCTAATAATAAGGTTGAAATTTTGATCAAGTGTCTTCTGTTTTAGCTCCTGGTTTTTTATCGTAATCAACAAGTTTCAAATAGCCCCACGTCGCTAATAGGAACCAGATGATAAAAAGGCTGATGGGATAAATCAGCGGACCCGGTTTTAAAATTCCCAGTTTGGAGATCACCTGAGAAAACATCACGCTGTAAAATATCCCGGATAAGACATAAACATAGCGGTAAATATTTTTCTTAGGTAAAAAGTAGAAGTATAAAACATAAAATACAGCCCAGGATATCGGAGCAAAAAAATGCACTGCCATTATCCCGAACTCCTGGTAATTGATATACCCGAACAATCCGGTGAAATAGCCGATGGCCGCCGCAATAACATCAAATATAGCCCCGAATATGATTCCGTAGATCGATAGTCTTCGAATTTCTGCTCTCGGAACAACGGCAACCATAGTCAATACAAAAATAAATGTATAGACCATCGGAATAAATTTTACAGCCATAAAACGTGCTCCTTTACTAAAGAGAATGCTGATATTAATCATTCCTGCTTTTCGAAATTATTATGCAAATGACAGTCTTAAAATAATGTTGTATATCAGTAAACAGAGATCTATGACATGACAAGCAACAGTCCAATTAAGAAAGCAATGGTTCATAAGGCCTACAAAGCAAAGAGCACTTCTGACTGTTTATGACAGCAGCAGTGCTCTTACTTATTTTAGCCGGGACATTTGTACCCGCTCGTAATGCTTAATTTTAATACCTACTCTCTTACTGCTTCCCAATCTGCTGCAGCGCTTCAACTGCTGAGGCATCGGCAAGGGTCGTCGTATCGCCGATTGCCCTCCCTTCAGCAATGTCTCTTAAGATTCTACGGATAATTTTCCCACTGCGGGTTTTCGGCAATTCTTCCGTAAGATGAATTTCATCAGGTCTGGCGATTGCCCCGATTTTGGCGGCAACATGATTCTTAAGTTCATTCACCAAGTCTTCCCTGGCTGCAACCCCTTCACGGAGGGTGACGAAAGCTGCGATTGCCTGCCCTTTTACTTCATGGCTTTTACCGATGCAGGCAGCCTCAGCCACAGCCGGATGCTCAACAAGGGCGCTTTCGACTTCAGCTGTACCGATTCGATGACCGGAAACATTGATGACATCATCGACTCTGCCGATAATCCAGAAATAACCGTCTTCATCGACTTTGGCCCCGTCCCCGGCAAAGTATCTGTCTGGCCATGTTCCCCAGTAGGTGTCCTTATAGCGCTTGTCATCACCATAAACCGTTCTGAGCATTGCCGGCCAGGGTTCGGTGATCGCAACGAATCCAACCTCTCCGTTTTGAACCGGCTGTCCGGATCTGTTCAATATTTCGGCTTTGACACCCGGGAAAGGCACAGAACAGGAACCGGGCTTCATGTCGGTTACTCCCGGCAGAGCTGAAATCATAATCATTCCTGTTTCCGTCTGCCACCAGGTATCGACGATCGGGCATCTTTCTCCGCCGATATGCTTGTGATACCATAACCAGGCTTCAGGATTGATCGGTTCTCCAACCGTCCCGAGGAGTCTAAGGCTGGTCAAGTTTCTTTTCTGGGGATAGCTTTCTCCCCATTTCATAAAGGTCCTGATTGCCGTAGGCGCGGTATACAGAATGGTTACCCCGTACTTTTCAATCAGTTCCCAGTATCTGTCCTTCGCAGGGTAGTCAGGCGTTCCTTCAAAGAGGAATATCGTCGCACCGTTGGCCAGCGGTCCATATACAAGATAGCTGTGGCCTGTAATCCAGCCGATATCGGCCGTACACCAATAAATATCGTTTTCCTTCAGATCAAAAATATACTGATGGGTCGTCGAAACCCCCGTCAGATAACCTCCGGTCGTATGCACAACGCCTTTAGGCTTTCCGGTGGTGCCGCTCGTATATAGGATAAACAGAATATCTTCCGCATCCATTTCTTCAGCCGGACAATCGGCTGCAGCATCCTTCATCAGCTCATGGTACCAGACATCTCTTTCTCCTTGTACGGCATTATCTAGGCCTACCCGTCTGACCACGATGACTTTATCGATTTCCGCGACACCTTTCAGAGCCTCATCGACATTTTCTTTGAGCGGAAGAACCTTTCCGCGGCGATAGCCGGCATCAGCCGTAATCACAATCTTCGATTTAGCATCATTGATTCTGTCCCGAATGGCCTCAGCGCTGAATCCGCCGAAGACCACACTGTGCGGCGCTCCGATTCTGGAGCAGGCCAGCATGGCAACGACTGCTTCCGTAATCATCGGCAAATAGATAGTGACAACATCCCCCTTTTTCACACCGAGAGAGCGAAGTACCCCAGCAAATTTGCTGACTTCATGATGCAGCTCCCTATAGGTGAGCATTTGGGTATCACCATTTTCGCCTTCAAAAACAATGGCATTTTTACCCGCCCGGGGCCCGGCCAAATGCCGGTCCAAACAATTGTAGGACGCATTGAGTTTACCGCCGTTAAACCATTTGGCAAATGGCGGATTCCACTCCAGAACCGTATCCCATTTTTTGAACCAACTAAGCGTTGAAGCCCTCTCTTCCCAAAAGGCCAATCTGTCTTCTGCCTTTTGATAAATGCCCGGGTCGGAAATGAGAGCATCTTTCCTGAATTCCTCTGAACTCTGAAAGACGTGTTTATTTTCTGAACTTAGGGTAATCTCTTTGGACATCTCTTTTTCCTCCTTACCGACCCAACGATAATTTTTTATTTTTTTCATCATATCACAACCGACTGCCCAAATCGTCTGCTTTGGAGTCAATTGCCCGTATTTAAGGGTTAAACGCAAAATACCGGCCTTCGCCGGTATCTCCAGATTTCTTTATCATCTTATCTATATGTGTCTTTAAATATCTTGCTTCTCATCTGATCATTCATTCCTGCTTATAGATTAATAAGTGAAACAGGCAGCGTACGTTCCACTGCCTGTTTCAGCCACCTCGTCCACCTTTTCTCCCAGGAAGGTTCCCCATCCTTCCAATTAATTATTTTACTTGATGATATTTTCAAATGCAAGTGCAAATCCAAATATGTCCAACATAGGTACTAGTCCTTGAGAAATTTCCTTTCCAGATAAGCGGTAATTCCCTCCGGCTGGCACCTGTATACCTCCTGGGCAGGCTTCTCTCTTAAACCCTGCAGCCCGGAAGGGATATCCCAGCCTGTCAAAGCGCTGAGCCCGGTCAACGCTTCCCAGGGGCCACATTCTCTGTACCTGTCGCCGGCAATTACTGTCAGAACGCTTTGAGCAAACTTGAAAGGACTCGCCGTTGAAGTCAGGACAGTAAAGGTTTTGTCCCCGCTGTTTTCTCGATAATCGTTGTAAACCTTCATCGCGACAGCCGTATGCGGGTCCAGCAGATAGTTGTCTTCTTCATACACTTTTTTGATGGTTTCGAAAACACCCTCTTCATCCGTCCAGCCAGCGATCATATTCTCCCTACAGGCAGTCAAAGTATCCGGATCCACACTGAACTTTCCTTCGCTGGAGAGACGTTGGAACCAGCTACTGGTCTTGCCGGCATCCCTTCCGGATACTTCAAACAAAAAGCGCTCAAAATTGCTGGAAATAAGGATGTCCATTGAAGGTGACGAAGTCAGATAAAACGGACGATTGCTTTCATAAGTTCCGGCAGTGAAGAAGTCTGTAAGCACATTGTTTTTATTCGATGCACAAATCAGTTTGCCCAGTGGCAGTCCCATTCTCTTAGCATAATAAGCGGCCAGAATATTGCCAAAATTACCCGTGGGAACCACGATGTTGATTTTCTCTTCCGCAGCAGTTCTTCCGAGTCTTACTGCCTCGAGATAAGCCCAGAAATAATAAACAATTTGAGGCAGCAGTCTTCCCCAGTTGATGGAATTCGCTGAGGAGAAAACCATATGGTTGGCATCCAATTTTTGGCGCAGTTCTTCAGATGAAAAAATCTTTTTAACTGCAGTCTGGCACTCGTCAAAATTTCCGTTGACCGCTACAACGAAAGTATTTCCTCCGCCTGTCGTAACCATCTGGCGCTCCTGCACAGCACTGACGCCGCCGTCGGGATAAAAAACCACAATCCGGGTACCCGGAACATCCTTAAATCCGTCCAAGGCGGCCTTGCCGGTATCTCCGGAAGTCGCCGTAAGAATCAGAACTTCCACATCAAGCCCAAGTTCTTTAATACTTGCAGTAAGCAGATAAGGCAGCATCTGCAGGGCCATATCCTTAAAAGCAGCGGTTGGGCCGTGCCAGAGTTCCAGCATCCCGCAGCCACCGACTTCAACAAGCGGTGCGGGGTTTGACGTATCAAAACGTCCGTCTCCGTATACTTTGACTGCCTCTTCCAGCGTTCCTGCCGGTAGATCTCCGCAATACAGCTTCATAATTTGCATAGCAAGCTCGGCGTAACTGCAGTTGGCATATTGTTTCCAATCCACGCAGGGGATCTCCTGAGGAACAAATAGTCCTCCCTGAGGTACCATTCCTAGAGCAATCGCCTGGGCAGAGGTTTGAGCATCAATGTTGCCGCGGGTACTAAGATACATTTTTTCTCCTCCAATAATCACTGTGCAATATTTCAATCATCAATAATTGATATTTTACTTGATTTTATATGAAAAGACACGTAAAAACAATATAACTATAATAGAATCCTGCTTAACTATCAAGGATTATCCTGTATTATTTTGAACACAAGACAAGGTATTTTACGCCTGAGCAAGAATATATTGGATAAGCGACTGATGCACTGGATAAAATGACTCATATGGCTTGACATTCCTCAAATCAACCAGAAAGCAAGGCGAAATACGATGAAAGATAATTTCACCCGCAAATATAGACAGACTTTGCTGCTCGGCTTAATCAAGGTAATCCAGGAACTGTTCCCCGAAGAAATGCTGAAGATTCCTTATTCCATCCTTGACGGCGTTTATTGCGAATTTTCCGGCTCCTTGGTTTCTCCCAGAGAAGTCAGACAGATTGAAACAGCGTTAAAGAGCTGGGCTTATAATAAAAACTGCATTGAATTTTTGAGGAAAGAAGAGAATTTTCATATCTACAAATTGGATGAAGCCATCATAAAATCAATTTATTCCGCCTTCGAGGATACTTCTGCCATCAAGGATTTCCGGCTTATTCCTTTTCAGCCGGGATTTATCCTGGATTTTTCCGATGAATCCGGTTATTTGGCAGACTTTGTTCTTCCCAAAAAGCTTTCAGCAACCTATACGGAAACTCAACGCTGGCTTGAAGTCCTGGATCTGGCTGAGGTCAAGGACGTGAATTCCTATATCAGAAACGGCCGCTCCATCGATCTCATTAATATTGCTGAAGCTCTCCAGGAGAAAAAGATCGCGGACATTGCGGATATAATAACCAATGAAAATAAAAATGTCAGAATCGTGCTGATTTCAGGACCATCCTCATCAGGGAAGACGACCTTTACCCATCGTCTCTCGACTCAGCTGATCGTCAACGGCCTGAAACCGATTTCCTTATCTCTGGACAACTATTACCTGAATCGGGAAAACATTCCGCGTGATGCTTCCGGACAGCTGGATTTTGATACCCTATACTCCCTGGACCTTGCGCTGCTCAATGAACATCTGGATAAACTGATTATGGGAGAAACGGTCCAGACACCGGTATTCAACTTTTTCACCGGGAAGAGAAATCCGGACGGAAATTGTATCCGTCTTGACTCGGACAATATCCTGCTGGTCGAAGGCATCCATGCCCTGAACCCAGGTTTACTCACCATTAACAGAAATTCGTTCTTTAAAGTCTATATCAGTGCGCTTTTTCTGCTGAATATCGACCGCCATAACCGCGTCCCGACAACTGAGGCGAGACTGATCAGACGAATCGTACGCGACGATAAATTCAGGGGCTTTGGCCCGGAGCGGACTCTGAATCAGTGGCCAAGTGTCAGACGCGGGGAAAATACCAGCGTTTTCCGCTACCAGGAAGAAGCAGATATCATGTTTAATTCCAGCCTGCTCTTTGAAATGAACGCCCTGCGTTCATTTGCCGAACCCCTTCTTGAAAAAATTCAGGAAACAAATAGGTTTTACGATACTTCAATTCGTTTGCTGAATCTTCTGTCGTTTTTTGAACCCATGGACACATCCAACATCCCCTTAAATTCAATTCTCCGGGAATTTATCGGAGGAAGTATCTATAGTGAATAGCCATAACATATCATCCAAGGAGAAAATGATGGAACCCAACAGACTTATGATGCGTGATTGTAAAATGAACCGCATTCTTTGTATTTTAGAACAAACCTATCCGGAAGCGCACTGTGAGCTTAATTTTCGCAACCCCTTTGAACTCCTTGTTGCAACAATTCTCAGTGCCCAGACCACAGACCAAAAGGTCAACAAAGTAACAGCCGTACTTTTCGAACGCTGCCCCACTCCCAAAAAGATGTTGGAGATCACTCCCCGCGAGTTTGAAGAAATCATTCGCCCGATCGGACTCTTCCGCACCAAAGCCAAAAATATTCTGCAGACCTGCGAGCTGCTCATTGAAGAACATCACGGAGATGTCCCCTCGAATCTGGATGACCTCGTAAAAATGCCGGGTGTTGGCCGTAAAACAGCCGGAGTAGTCTTAGCAAACGCCTATGGCATTCCTGCTTTACCTGTGGATACCCATGTGCTGAGGGTTGCCAATCGGCTCGGCCTGTCCCGGGAAAAAGACCCTTCTAAAGTAGAAAAAGAGCTTACCGCTCTTATCCCTAAGGAACTATGGATAGATACCCATCACCGTTTGATTTTTCACGGTCGCAGACTTTGCCATGCCCGGAAGCCGGAATGCCCGATCTGTCCTTTGAAAGACTGCTGTCCGGCATTTACCAGCGCTTCCTAGTATCTATTCTTCCTGAATAAAATGATAGTTCTTAAGCATTAGTGCTTCTTTAGCTTTTTCCAGAACGAATACCCTTTGAACATAAATCTGCCCGTTTTTTTTTGCTGTCCCGGTTCATTTTTCATCAACAAGGAACTCTGGCCGTTTCACTGACCGATTTGATATTGGCTGCAGAAGCGGCCAGATTTTCCACCATCTCAGGCAATTTCGCATTAATGACGTTTAAGGTTTCCTGCGCCTCCCCGATAAATTCTTCAGCTTTGGCAGCAATATCCCGGACCGTGTTTAATGCACTGTCCATTACTTGCATAGTCCGGCGTGCTGAACGCAGCAGTACAAGCAGATATATCCCGGCAGAGCAGAATATGACCGTTAAGAGCACGGCGCAAATCAGTGCATAATTCGTAGCATTCATTTTATTTCCACCCTATTTTACAACATGAGCTGTCAACTGCATTAATGTGCTGCGGTTTTTCACCCCGGAAAGATTCTCACCCGTAATTTGCTCTCCTGCTTTTAATACTGTACCGTTCTCAAGCTGAATGTCATTATTCAGCGTTTTTCCGAGCAGGAACTGAAGCTGGCGCTGCTCAAAGACATTAAAATCCTCCGGATATATGATTGTCCCGCTATTTTCAGCTGTCTTCAGTAAACTTTCACTCTTACCGAACTGTTCAATTTTCTTCTTCAAAAGCTCTTTTTCACTCAAGGCCGGGCTCTCCTTACCGCTCGATGGCTCGGATGCCTCTAACGCCTTGTTCCGTTCCAGCTTGATCAGTTCCTTGGCTTGTTTTCCTGAAGAAGGAGGATTGTCATCAATCAGAATGATCTCCTTACCGTACGTGATCACGTGATCACATTTAAATTCGCTGCATTTCCCCTGCGGATCAACGACCTCACAGGCTGCAATTATTCCGGTTGTTTCATCGAACAGTATTTCCTTCACCTGACCTATTAGGCACCCCCGGGTCGTCAGAACCTGAGAACTAACGACCTTGACATCTTTTTTTAGAAGTTCCACAGCAAGGTCGTTATGCGCAACATCCTGAACAACGGTGCTGTCATTGATGATTAATGCATAATCCCCTAACCCCAGGATATCGGCGTAAGCGATTAATCTTGCACCAAAATAATCTGACGGCTGGTCGATGACAAAGAAAGCCAAACTCCCATCCTCAGAATTGATGATGATGTCTTTGACAGTGCTAATTTGCTTTCCTTCATTTATGCTGATAATTTTCAAACCCCGAATTTCTGCCGAAGACTTCATTTTCCGATATCCTCCCGCCTATTAAAAATGACTATCATTGCACTCTGGATGTAGTTCTACAATCATACAAAATTCTCCTTCTTTATCGAATAAAATACAAATACAACCTTATTGCTTCAATAACTGAATAAGGTCCATATGAGGCTGAAACAAAGTGCAGCCAGCCAAGGCAGCACATTCAGCCGGACAATCTGTGCGGCTTCCGTTTGGGTGACCGCACTGACAATAGCCGGGAATCCCCATGGAATCACTGCAGCGTCTGTCCAAATTGCCGTAACCTGCCCCAGAACGGCCAAAGGAACGGCTGAAATTCCGGCCGCCTGTCCGAGAGCTGCCGCAATCCCGCCGGCTAATGGCAGAGCAGCGAAACCGGATCCGCTCATTGCCCCCAATACCGCTGTCAGCATTACCAGCAAGGCACAGGAATACTTATTAAGCACCACGATACCGGATAACTTATAGGCCAGCTGTTCCAGATAGCCCGCACCTTGGTGCAGCAGGACATTTTCATAACCGGAATGCGTCCCGAGGAGGAAGAAACCTGATATTACAACGATCGGGGCAAATACCTCCATTGAAAACTTCATTCCGGTCTGGATATGCCGCCCAAAAGTATTAAAAGATGTCTTATAATCAGTCAAAATCGTGCCAAGAATCAGGACAAGCAGCGTTACGCCGCCGATAACCGCTACGGCACTGTCTCCCCGCAATCTGCCATAGATCAGCCAGATCACTGCCAACAAGTAAAATGCAACTGCCGCCAGCGCCAGGATCATTCTTTTTCTTTTCTGAATCTGATGGTTTTGCTTTATCGGAGAAAGTACATCAAGTTCTTTTTGCTGCTCCTCCCCCTTCTGCCCGTCCAGTCGTTCCCTGTTGTCTGCCACCACGTACGCAGGAATGTTTTTCTTTTGCTGAACCATCATCATTCGAAAGCCGATCAAAGAAGCGATGATCCCGCTTCCGCATACAAGCGGCAGAGACTGCCGTAAGACCTGCTCCAGAGCGACACCGGCTGACCTGGCGCTAAGGCTGGGCGCACCCTGAATCACGTAATCACCGGCCAGCGCAATTCCTTCGCCAAAAATGCATAGACCAACCGCCAAACCAAGCGGAGAAATCCGGCTGCGGTGAATCAGTGGAAGGATCAAAGCCCCCAGCAGGGAGACTGCAGGCGTCGGCCAAAGAAATAAACTAAAGGTAAGCAGCATGACCCCTGCGAGCCAGTACAAATAAGCGGCATTTTTAATCTTCAGAATTGGCTTGATCAGGATGGTTTCCGTTTTCGTTTCTTTCAGCATGCCGGTCATAGCGACTACCAATCCGATCAGCAGGATGATCGGAAGCAGATCCGCAGCTGTCAGGAGAAACCCCCGGAAGGCAGCCTGAATTCCCCCAAAGAAGCTGCCGGTGTCCAGCACGCCTACGGCCAAAAGTCCAATGGCAGCAATGATTACCGGTTTTTTCTTAAAAAAAATGGCGATTATGATCAAAAGAATAAAAGCAAAGTAGACAAGCATGCCGGGACTTGGCAAACGATATTCACTTCCTTTTCCAAAAGACAAATGCTATACTTTTTTATGGGTTGAATCATTTGAAATGAGAGGACTATGATCATGAAACATTATGATATCGGTATTGTCGGCGGTGGAATCTCCGGTATAATGTGTGCCTATGAACTGATCAAACACAACCCTAAGCTTAACATCTGCATTTTTGAAAAAGGAAACAGCATACGCGACCGAAAATGCCCCCTGACTGAAAACAAATCCGTGAAATGTGCCAATTGCCCGACCTGTGCGATCATGGAGGGGTTCGGAGGGTGCGGTTCCTTTTCTGACGGAAAATATAATTTTACCACCGAATTTGGTGGCTGGCTGAATGAGTATGTCTCCAATGACCATGTCATGGATCTGATAGAGTATATGGATTCCATGCTTGTTGACTTTGGCGCAACGACCAAACGTTTTAGTACCCAAACTCCCAAAGCGCGCGAAATCGGAAAAATTGCGCTCCAAAACGATCTTCATCTTCTCCAGGCCGAAGTCAAACACCTTGGCACTGAGAATAATCTTAAAATCATGACCAATATCTTCAATTTTTTAAAGGACAAAGTTGAAATCAGACATAAGACAGAAATCATCGATGTTTCCCAGAATAAAGACAGGTATATTTTGTCCGCAGCCGTTGGGGAATATTCCTGTGACTGTCTGGTCTGCGCGGTTGGCCGGGTTGGAAGCGAGTGGTTTACTTCATTATGCAGGAAGATGAATATTCCGATGACGAACAATCAAATTGATCTCGGCGTCAGAGTCGAACTTCCTTACGAAGTGTTCAGTCAGATCACCGATGAAGTCTACGAGGCTAAGTTGCATTACTACACCCGGAAATACAATGACCTGGTCAAAACCTTCTGCATGAATCCCCGGGGACATGTCGTCACAGAAAATACCGTCGGCGTACTTACTGTAAACGGTCACAGTTATTCCGACGATAAACTGAAAAGCAACAATACGAATTTTGCGCTGCTGGTCTGTAATAAATTCACTTCTCCGTTCAACGAACCATTAAAGTATGGCAAATATATCGCCACGCTTTCCAACATGCTTGGCGAAGGTGTCATCGTTCAGCGCTTCGGCGACCTGATGAAAGGCCGGCGGACAAATGAAAAAAGAATGATGAAATCATTCACCAAACCCACTTTGCAATCCGCGAACGCCGGCGATCTTGGACTTGCCCTTCCGAAACGCCATCTCGATAATATCATTGAAATGATCT
This sequence comes from Dehalobacter sp. TBBPA1, assembly GCF_040931655.1. NCBI lineage: Bacteria > Bacillati > Bacillota > Clostridia > Eubacteriales > Desulfitobacteriaceae > Dehalobacter > Dehalobacter sp. TBBPA1. The sequence goes on from NZ_CP162385.1 coordinate 1,822,991, forward strand.
ATAAACTGGATAAAATCGCACCCGGAACGGCGAACTATGATACATTGCTTTACGGCGTTGAAGTGAAATTCTATTCGGCCAGGCCACAGCTGAACAAGCAGTTGGAAACAAAGTATTCGAACTTTTATGCGATTGGCGACGGAGCAGGCATTACCCGTTCCCTATCCCAGTCCGCAGCCAGCGGCATCTATGTCGCCCGCAATATACTAAAAAAGCTTGAAGTCTAGCTGGCTTATAGGTTTTGGCTTATCTGCGGGCTATAATACCGCTTTTCGGCTATTGGCCCGTAAATCTGCATGCTAGAAACTATGTAAACTATAGATTGCTTTCGAGGTAGTCGAGAGCTTCTTCTATACAGGGGTAGTTGCTGATACCTTCCGCAACGGCTGCATCCCCGATCATAAGGAAATCGTTTGTTTCGTCTTTCATTGGCAAATCCACGATCGTATTTCCAAATACAATGACTTCCTCACTGCGAATACCAAGGATCTCTTTGACCACAGCAAGGGCCCGACCCTTGCTGTTTTCTTTGGGCATGACCTCTACACAATCATCGTATCGATTGATTTTATACTTATTTCTCTTCACCGGTTCCAGAGCTTGTACTGCCTGATACAATAAATTAACCGTGGAAAAATCCTTAGGTGCAGCAGTCAGCATCGTCTGATTGGGCTGAAACCAGAGATCCGGAAATTTTTTCAGAAGATCTTGCTTCATTACCTCACCTATCTGGTGCGGGATAGCTTCAAGCTTTTTCTCCCATTTACGCAGCGGCTCAAAAATAACGCCGCCGTTTTCTCCTGCAACCAAAGGTTGACAGATCCCAATTCCCCTAGCCAATCCCGCCAGGTAGGAAGCCGTCCGACCGGAAATAAAAACAATTCTGATCCCCTGACGTTCCAGCGATCTTAATTTACAGGCTACCTGGGCAGTAATCGGATCGTCCGTTGGTGCCAAGGTACCGTCAATATCAAATACAGCAAGCTTGATTCCTATGCTAATCCCCTCCTTGATTGTACGAATACTTTCAAATACACCAAAGAACCAACCGTATAGTTGTATCCCGAAGGAGATTTTCTAATTCAATATATATTATTTTTATTAACCAATTAATTATTTGACTTCTCTCATATTCGCCAATATGTAGCCTTCAAATATTTAATTTATTTCATTTGCTGTTCTCCTTAAAAAGAAAAGACACCTTGGGTTCAACCATCCATTTAAATAAAGTTCTAATTCCGTTCAAGGCCAGGATGATTGCCAGCGCTGCCCCAAGTATTATTACCAGCGCTCGCTGCGGTCCTGTCTGCAAAACCTGATAAAACCCGTATGCAACAAGGGCCTTCACGATCAATCCATGAAGCAGATACGTATACATCGTATTGCGCCCCAACGCTGAAACCAGAGGAACCTTCCTGCCAGGCACCAGCAGCAGCAGGCTCAGACCTAAAACTACAGCCAGCAGGTAAATACCTCCACGGTATAGACCTGCGAACCATTCCGTAGCGCCAAGCGCCTGATAAGATGCGCTCCCATAAAACCACGTAACGGTATAATTCTGACCAAAATAACAGAAAGCCAGAAAAGCCAGTAGCATAACACCGCCAGCAGCGAAGCGCCAATTTTTCGTCAGCAGCTTTTCCAGATGCTTTTTCTCAAAATAAAAGCCTGCCAGGAAAAACGGAAAGAAAACAACAATCCGCGACAGGCTCGCATAGTAACCCAGCTCACCCGTATATCCGGCAATAAGGCCGAAAAGAAATGTAACAGGCAGTGCATATCTGATCCTGACCACATAAGGCAGCGCCACTTTCCAAATAATCATGCTGAATAAAAACCACATGATCCAGTACGGCGTAAAAAAAGTAAAATGCAGGCTTTCCTTATGGAAAATCCAAAAGTCAAAAACGGAATAGATCATTTCGAAAATAACATAGGGTATGACTAGTCTGCTGATAATTTTTATCTCATATTTCGGATCATCAATATTCTTGGCAAAATAGCCGGAAATGAAAACAAACAGCGGCATATGAAATGAATAAATAAACGCATAAATGGATTTGAAAGCTGGAATATAGATCAGGGGTTCAATCATATGACCGACAACCACCAAAACAATCAGCATGAATTTCAGGTTGTCGAAGTACGGATCTCTTTGATTCATCCTCTGTCGGGTTCCTTTCTTTTCCTGATGATTTGATCTGGTTTATTATATCATTCATTTTGTCAAGAATCCTTAAAAAATTGCATTTAATTGGCCCCTTGTATTTAACAGGGGGCCAGGCTGCTGACAAGGCAATCGTTTGTCAGCAGTTTTTATCTTTTCAGAGGGGAAAAAAATATGGGCTTCCGGCAGAGGAACAGGAGGAATTTATCACGGATAACCAGGTCGGGAACATGAAGACTACTTTCTTCCTGGAGCCCATATTCGGGGTGATTTTGCAGCTGTACTGGTTCCATGTATGGTCACATTAATTGTTTGGGTATCAATACCGAAGATTTTTATAAATATGCAGTCATAGGTATCTGTAAGATTAATATCCAATTCGTAATTTCGTTCTGTTTCCGTCAGTTTTGTCTGATAATAATCTACGCTTACCTGGCTTTCATCCAGTCCATTTAATACTGCATAGGTGTCGGCAATGTCATTGAGCGTCGCTTCAGGATTTTCCGAATGATCGATCGCCAATGTTTCATTAAAACGCGCATCCCTGATTATTTGCCCAACCTCAAACAAGTGTAGACGATTTAAGTACATCCCGCCAATATCTACAACAAGTCCTGTAAACCCAAACAATACAATTAACAGGGCAGCAAATAGAATTGTGATATTTCCATCTTCATTTTTTAAAAGTTTACGCATCAGCAAGCAGACGCTTCTAGGCATATGCCACCTACTTTCTGACCTAACACACTTTGATTTGCTAACCTTCTTTTGTCATAATCAGTCGATTTTTTTTAAGGTTTTTCGTAAATGTCAGCTGTTCTCCGAATATCACTCTTCCTACCGGAGTCAACGGTTCAACTGTATAAACTAAACTGGCTGTGATCTGCGCATATCTCCATTTTTTTGTATTTTGATCCGTACCGCCGCCACTTTTGGGCGTGTAGTAGTCTTTCTTTTCAGTCCAACATTTTAACTTGGCATCACTCACAGACAGATCTTCCTCATCAACCAGCGACGATGTCTTTTCCATCGCCTCTTTTATTGCTTTTTTGGCAGATTCTCCACTGATAGTTTGGGAATAATCACTATCATAGCTTATACCCATTGTCCAAGACGCATTGCGATAAGCGTAATCAAAAGTAAGATACTTATTCATCATCCACCCTAAATCTATCACAGCAAACGTTAACGTTAGAAATAAAGGAAGTACCAGGGCAAATTCAACAAGTGCCTGTCCATTTTCATTTTTTAGCATGCGCATCAAATTGAACACCCTTCCCTTCAAACGTATCCGTTCGATATCTCTAACCATCCTCAGGGTACCCCTCTAAAAACACCTGCGAAGTAAATGTTGACAATACCCTAAATTCATCACCAAAAAACAATTTTGACTGCGGCATGAGCACCGGTACATCATATTCCAAGGTTACTGTCGCGTTAAAATATGTATAATAGCTTGGTAATTCTTGAAATTGAGATCCCTTGTTCGCATGATACGTATAATTCCTTCGTTTTGTCTCTCCAGCTTTGGCCTCAACGGTTAACTGATCAAAATCCAATCTGTCTGTATAATCACTAATGGAATTTTTTACTTGTTCTTTGATATTTGTCTTGCTGGTAACTTGCCGGATTCCCTCATTTGCTGCACTCTGTACCAATACTTGTGCATCGACAATTCGTCCGGCATCCAAAATAAAACCAAAAAATAGTAGTAAGATAGGCAAAACCAGTGCAAATTCCACCATAGCCTGACCTTTTTTGCATTCCCGTAAACTAATAAATTCTCTGATTTTCATATTTTTACCGCCCAGCATTAATATAATCAGCCGCTGCCATATGCAACTAGTTAAGCCTTGTCTATTTTTTACAATATATTTACGTTTAGTTTACAATCATTTTACATTTGGTTTTATATGGATTCTATCTATAAAAACTCAGACCCTCAAGAGGAAATTTGTCGAAATGATGTCTTTTACAAGAAATTGATACTTTCGGACTATTTTTGTTTCCCAATAGTACCAGTAGATTAATCCATGCGTTCCCAGTACCTCCATATTTTGCGTAAAAAAAAAGGCCCCTGAGGGTCTTATTTTCTATACGCTAACCGACTTTAATACAGCCCCAGCATCCTTCCAGGAAACCTGCCCGTTGGTGAATTCATGCAGCCAGCCAGTAAAGGTATCCTGATCTCCATCCCGGATGTATACTTCAAGATCAATTTCTTCACTAAACTTTTTATTACCGCTTTCCATGCCCTTTTGCTTCAGGCCGTACCGGATCTGTTCAAACCAGGAGTACGGAATCCGGAGTACATAGATCCGGTGCGGAACGAGCTGGACAATCGCTGTGTTCTCCAATGCAAGGCGGGCTGTCCCGCCATAGGCTCTTGTAAGTCCACCGGTACCAAGCAGGATACCGCCAAAATAACGCACAACAATGATCTGGATGTTCCAGAGCTGCCGGTGCTGGAGCAGTTCCATGATCGGTCTTCCCCCTGTACCCTGCGGTTCGCCGTCATCCGAGGCTTTCTCAATCCTGCCTTCGTGAATACGGTAAGCGTATACATAATGACGGGCATTAGGAAGGACTTCCCGGATTTCCTTCATATTTTTTTCGGCTTCGGCCGTGCCTTCGATATATTTAACCAAAGCGATAAACCTTGATTTTTCAACGACTTGTTCGGCCTCTGTCTCTCTCTCGATTGTTTTAAATGCTTCCACTTTTCGTCCCCACCATTAACTTAATTATAGTTTTAGCCAGTACCTATATTCTAAATATAACATAGATTTCAACTTATATCCTTTAACCCTTCTTATATTTGACTTTTTCACACTATAACCGAACACAAAAAAGCCAGGATTTTCTCCTGGCTGATAGTTGCTTCTATATTTTTCCCTGCCAGTAGGCACTGGTAAACTACTTCCGGCAGTACGGATATTTGTTTAAAAGAGTGCCAGGAAAGTTACATAGGCAAAACTCATTTCCTGTCCAATATCCCAATTCATTCCCATCGCGGGGTCCTTGTCTGCGAGTTCCGGAGCTCTTTAACGATATCACTCCAAGAAATCAACAATTGTTCTTCCATCGTGAAACACCTCTTATTTATAAATACCATACTCCATGACAAATTTATTTACGTCGATAATGTTTTCCGCCTTACCATCCGCTGGTGCAAGAAGTTCCTTATCGGTCCCAAAAATGTATCCTCCGCCTGCCATACCATCGATTAATTCTTTCGCTTTGGCAATACATTCTTCCTTGGTCCGCTCTTGATAGAGGTTCATAGCTTCACTTATTGATCAACCCACCCATCTCTGGCATATTTTTACACCTTCAGCTGCGTTTGTCGAAAAGGCATCGGCACCTATACTTTTACATACATTCTCATTAACGGGTACTCCGCCGATAATCACCTTAACTGAATTTCTAAGGCCTGCTTCATTAAGCGCATTAACTGTTTCTTTCTTACTATCCAGCGCCAAAGTCAGTACGCCGCTTAATCCTATAATATCAGGGTTAACCTCTTTTACCTTGTCCACGATCTGGTTAACCGGAACATTGATCCCCAGGTCGATCACCTCAAAACTCGCGGCTTCAGCCACGGATCTGAAAATATTTTTGCCTATGTCATGAATATCTCCAAAGACTGTAGCTAAAACAATCTTTCCGCCTTTTGCTGAGGAACCTGCACTTAAAGCCGGTTTGAGCTTGTCCATTACACTTTGCAACACTTCCCCGGCGAAGACCAAATCTCCGATAAAGTACTCGCCCGAATCATAGCGTTCACCTACGAGTGTCATACCTTGCTGACAAGCTTTAACAACTTCTTGAGCTTCTGCGGCATTGTCGTCTTTACTTAGTACTTCATCAATGGCCTTGTTTAGCACGTCTTCGTCCAAATCGGACATCGCTTGAGTCAGGACTTTCAAATCCACCACTTCAGATCATCCTCCATAAAAATTTGTGTATACAAGCAACTATACCAAATATACATTTTTTTAAATTTAGTATGAAATGATTTTTAGAAATTTTATGTTCAAATATATCCGGATCATTGATTACATCTTTAGAACTGTTTTAGCTGTAACATTACACAATCTTTTATGGTACATGTATCTCAATTCATACTTTTGGATTTTGTCTGACAGTATCTATTTATTGAATTTCCACCACATCGTAACTGCCTGAGAAAATTGCAGCACCAAACCACAAAAAAGAGCCGCTTAAAAATGATATTTTGTTTTCACTCATAAAACCTCCATAAAATATGTAATGGGATATGCCATTGTAAAGCATATCCCATTTATGATTGAAGTATCTTTCCTATCTGGCATTAATGGCTGATGCCTCGCGATATACCGTTTAAAGCCTCTCCAGCCTCATTGATATGAATATTTTCAATCGCGAGGTCACCTAACGCAATGACCCCAATAATTTGCCCCTTGTTCAGCACAGGAAGACGTTTTACCTGGTATTCAGCCATGGTTTCAGCAACAGTATCGATATCCTGCGTGCCATCGATACAGATTGGATCTACCGTCATGCATTGCTCGGCCGTCATCTGGTTGACATCCTTGTTCGAAGCGATGACCCTCAGAACAATATCCCGGTCTGTAATAATTCCCAATACTTTGCCGGCCTGAACGACCGGAACAGCACCAATATCTTTATCTCTCATAATTTTAGCGATATCCGTAACTTTGGCTGCTGGGTCCACCCAGCTTACATCTGTTGACATAATATCCATGACCCGCATATAAAAAACACCTCCGTTTTAATATTTCCACTAGTTTTTCACTGAAACCAATGAATTATGTCAGTAAATAATCCCTTTGTAAAACGTTGATTTTAATTAAAGAAAAATGATTATCTGTACTATCTTTTGCTGTAAAAATAAAATTATCCTCGGTTGACCCGGGGATAATTTTATTACGTTATTACTGCTATTATTGTTGTTTATTAATTGAATTCCCTATTTTTATTCTATTTGTTTGATTCATTTTGGTTTTCGGCCATACACGATCGCCACAACACCGCCGACAAGATTTTTATATCCCGTATCCTGAAGTCCGCATTCAGCAAAGATCATGGTGAGCTGACGCTGAGATTCAAACTCACAGGCTGAATCATAAAGATACGTGTATTCTTTTTGTTTTCCGCCGTGGATTTTTCCCAGCCACGGGACGATCTTCTCAAAATACAGCCAGTAAAGCTGTTTGAAAACCGGTATAGTCGGTTTTCCCATATCCAGAGATACAACCATCGAACCAGGTTTGACAACACGGATCATTTCCCGGATTCCGCGGCGCAGATCAGGAAGATTCCTGAGCCCCCAGCCAACGGTCGCTCCGTCAAAACTGTTGTCGGTAAAAGGCAAGCTCATCGCATTGCCCTGCAAAAGCTCAATACTCGCTTTGTAACGGTCATTTTCAATATTTTTCCGGCCCACAACCAGCATTTCCTCTGAAAAATCGACTCCGGTGACTCTGCCGGAATCCCCGACGGCGACGGCAATTTCTCTGGTAAGCTTGCCGGTTCCGCAGCACAGGTCAATCATCTTCATTCCGGGTTTAGCCTCGACAATCCTGACTGCTTTGGCCCGCCAGGCGTTATCCATCCCCATACTCATCAGGGAATTCATCAGATCATATTTCCCGGCAATTGCGTTAAACGTTTCCTTGACGTATTCTGATTTATCTTTGCCTGCAAAATCCATTTTCTCTCTCCTTGTACCATCTTGCCCAGTATATGGTCAGTACTATCATATGATAATTAGCCCAAATTGTCCAATTTAAGAACTATCTAGAATATCTCACCTGAGAAGCAAATGATCTGATGAAAAGCAAACAGTAATCTAAAACACTATTGCTAATGATTTTCAACTATGGTAGGATAAAACTAATTTAATAGTATGGGGAGCTGGGGATGCTGGCTGAGAGGGATATCACGTATCCGACCCTTAAAACTGATCTGGGTAATGCCAGCGTAGTAATAATAAAAAACTTTAATAACTGCGCTGCCTTTGCAGCGTTTTTTGTTTGTCGGTCATGGTTGATAAGCAGTGTCTTATTATTTACAAAGTCACGGACAGTAATCTATAAAATACGTGAAGGAGAAATGTATTTTGGCGAAGATAACAATGGCCTTTCAGGTCATTCCAAAAGTTGAGGAATCCAGAATCTATCCGGTTGTTGATGAAGCAATCAAAGTTGTCGCCCAAAGCGGCCTTCCCTACGAAGTCGGTCCGATGGAAACAGCACTTGAAGGAGAGCCTGATGAAATCTGGCAGGTCATCAAAGATGCTATGGAGGCTTGTATCAAAGCCGGGGCTTCCAGGGTAATGACCAATGTAAAAATTGACTATGTACCCCAGGGTTCCACGATCAATGAGAAAATTGCCAAGTACCGCTGAAAAGAAGGGATTCCCATTGCTGAAAAACAATAGCCGGAGATTCCGACCACCGGCTGTACTGCTGAGGTATGCCCCTGCCCTTTTCTTTTTGGTTGTGCTGCTGGCAGTCTGGCAGCTTACGGTAAATTACTTCAGCATCCCCCGCTGGCTTCTTCCCTCTCCTTCTCAGATCGGGAAAGCTCTCTGGAATACGAAGGACATGATCTGGGGCCATACCAAAGCAACGATCATTGAGACGACGTTGGGCTTAGGGCTCGCTGTTGCTCTGGGCATGACGGTCAGCACACTGATGACGCTGTTTCCGCTGTCTCGGCGGGTGTTTTACCCATTTCTGATCATTTCCCAGACGATCCCCTTGATAGCGGTCGCACCGCTGCTGTTGCTCTGGCTGGGGTATGGGGTACTGCCTAAAATCTTGATTGTCGTTCTGGTCTGTTTTTTTCCGGTCGCGATCAGTTTGCTTGAAGGCCTTGAATTAAGCGATTTAGATCTTCTGCATCTGCTGCAAAGCATGGGCGCATCCAAATGGCAGGTATTCTCCCTAATCCGTTGGCCTCACGCTATGCCGGCACTGTTTTCAGGCTTGAAAATTGCTGCTGCCTACAGTGTCATGACGGCTGTCATCAGTGAATGGCTTGGAGCAAGCCAAGGGCTCGGTGTCTATCTGCTGCGTTCTTCGAATAATTTCCTTACCGACAGAGTATTTGCAGCAATCATTGCAATCACTGCTCTCAGCTTCTTTTATTATGCAATCATTATTATTCTGACCAGGCTACTGCTTCCCTGGTATTCCCGATACAGACGGACAAGCTGACCCAGGGACGTATCTTTCGTCCCCGTAAACAAGGAGAAAAGATACGTTCCTTCGCCCCCCAAAAAATACAAGTGAGGTATAGAAATGAAAACGAAAAAGATATTGGTTACGTTTATTGTGCTCCTTCTGATTCTCACTGTGGCTCTTTCGAGTTGCAGCAAACAGGCTGAACAGAACTCCGGCCAGAATAACCAGCCGGTTAAACTAACGCTTATGCTGGACTGGACACCGAATACGAATCATACCGGGCTATTTGTTGCTCAGGATAAAGGCTATTTCAAAGACCAGGGACTCGAAGTCAACATTGTCAACCCATCGAGCCAAGGAACACTCGAGCAGCTTGTTGCAACCGGAAAGGTAGATTTTGGTATCAGTGCACAGGAACAGGTTACATCTGCCCGCCTCAGTGACTTGCCACTTGTCTCTCTGGCAACCATCATTCAACACAACACCTCTGGTTTTGTCTCGCTGAGAAGCAAGAATATCCTGACAGCCAAGGATTTTGAAGGAAAAACATACGGCGGTTGGGGGTTGCCTTCGGAAACCGCGATCCTTACAGCGCTGATGCAAAAAGAAAATGCCGACTTCAGCAAAATCAACATGGTCAATATCGGGGAAACCGATCAGTTGGCCTCTTTGAATAGCAATATTGATCTGACCTGGATTTTCTATGGTTGGACAGGTATCCAGGCTGAAATCAGAGGACAGGAACTTAATATGATCTGGTTGAAAGATATCGACCCTGCCCTCGATTATTACACACCGGTCATTGTCTCGAACGAGGAAATGATTCAGAGTAACCCCGATACTGTCCGCAAAATGATGCAGGCAATCAGTGCCGGCTACGAATATGCAATTGGGAATCCGGAAGAATCAGCTGAAATCTTGATCAAATACGCTCCTGAATCCGATCCGGAAATGATCAAACGCAGTCAGGCCTGGCTGAGCCCGCAGTACAAAGCCGATGCGAAACAATGGGGTGTCCAGAAAGCAACTGTCTGGGAAAACTACAGCAAGTGGCTCTATGACAATAAGCTCGTCACCAAAATGATGGATTCATCCAAAGCTTTTACCAATGATTTTCTTCCGACCAGATAATGGAGGTCAGACGCCTTGACACTTGCCTTAAAAAACCTTTCGAAAACCTATATCGAAAACGGTCAATCCATGGAGATTTTCCGGGATTTGAATCTGACCATTGAGAGCGGTTCTTTCGTCTCCCTGATCGGGCCTTCCGGTTCCGGCAAGAGTACGCTGTGCAATCTTATCGCCGGTATTGAAAAGCCCGACCAGGGGCAAATCCTTCTCGATGACCAAGAAATCACCGGAATGCCAGGACATGTCGGCTACATGTTTCAAAAAGACCTGCTTCTTCCGTGGCGAACCCTTCGGGAAAATGTAACGCTGGGCTGCGATCTCAGACGCCAGGATAAAAAAATCTCTTCAGTCGAGGCCATCAAGGGTCTGGAACATTTCGGGCTGCTCGATTTTGCCGATTACTATCCTCATCAGCTTTCCGGCGGCATGAAACAGCGCGGCGCCCTGCTCCGAACCATCTTATTCGGACAGCCCACGCTGCTTTTGGATGAGCCTTTCGGGGCGCTTGATGCCCTGACCCGCAGAGAAATGCAGCTTTGGCTGCTATCAATCTGGATTGAAACGAAGCATACCGTGCTCTTTATTACCCATGATATTGAGGAAGCAATCCTGCTGTCGGATAAAATTTTTGTACTCAGCAAATACCCGGCAGAAGTTGTCGAGATCATCGACGTTCCGTTTCCTCGGCCGCGTGATCCAGAACTGATTTTTTCTTCCGGGATATTGCCTTTGAAGACAAAACTGTTTCACTTGCTGGGAACTTGATATTCAAAGAACGTTTGAAGATGTTTCAATACCTGAAAAACTTTTTTGAAATCCCGCTGGGTTCTTTTACCCTTTGGCGCGATATGTTAAAATAGGGTAAGCATTTTTTCCCAGGAGGATAAGACTAATGTATGAACTAAAAAATTTTAGTGAAGTCATCGTGAAGAAAACACTGGAAGATTATCTGCCCGTCGCCAATATCCCTTGCAAATGCGAACGGTGTCAGGCCGACATAATGGCTTTTGTACTGAACCGCTTCCCTCCAAGATATTATGTTTCCTTAAAAGGCGAAGTCATGACGCACTTTGAATCACAAATGTTTCCGGACAAAGCCCGAGTTTTGGCAGAAGTCGTTGGCGCTGCCCAGATAGTTGCTGCTTTCCCGTCCCATCCGCTTGACCAGAAAGAAGAATAAACCCGCATGGGATTAATGACAGTTGCAAAGGCGCTTCAAATGATATGAGGCGTCTTTACTTTTGTATGGGTATGGATTTGATTATCGCTATTTACTCTGTTACAATGATTGCGACTTCAAAATAAAAGCAGGTGATCAGCGTGATTTCCGAGTATCAGGGACTAAAACTCGACCAATTCCAAATGGATGCGATTGAAGCAATCAATCACGGGCATTCCGTCATTGTCTCAGCCCCTACCGGGACAGGAAAAACAATGGTAGCAGATTATCTGGTCGAAAAATCAATTCGGGAAAGCAAACGGATTATTTATACAGCACCGATAAAAGCGTTAAGCAACCAGAAATTCAAAGATTTTTCCCACCAATTTGGCAGCGAGACCGTCGGGATCATGACCGGGGATGTTGTGATCAATCCTGGCGCTCCCCTTCTGATCATGACGACAGAGATCTTCCGCAACCAGGTCATCACCAACGACCCGGAACTGGAGCACGTTTCCTATATCATCTTTGACGAGATTCACTGGCTTAATGATGAGGACAGAGGTACAGTCTGGGAAGAATCTATCATTCTCGCTCCGCCAAATATTAAGATTCTGGGCTTAAGTGCCACAATTGCCAATGCCGTGGAACTGAAGGGCTGGATCGAGGCCATCCGCAAAGACACCGTTGTGTTGATCGAGGAACAGCAAAGGATCGTTCCTCTGGAATATTATTATTTTTGTCAGGACACCGGCATCATCGGCTATGATGACCTGATCAGGTTCTATTATCAGAAGATTAAATCCACGGACAGAACCGATAATTCCCCGCTGTTTAAACAGACGTCACATCTTGACCTGATCAAAACTGTTGATAAACAATATCTTCCTACCCTCTATTTTGTATTCAGCAGAAAGCAATGCGCCGATAAAGCGCATGAACTGGCCAATATCAAAAACTATCTGTCGTCGGAACAAAGCAAAGAAGTGAAAAACATTTTTTTGGAGCATTTTGGTGCTGAAGATACTTGGTCCTCTTCCACGCGCAAGTTATTCAGGGTCTGCCGGAAAGGTATTGCCTATCACCATGCCGGGCTGCTGCCTTTGCAGAAATCCGTCGTAGAGGATCTTTTCCTGGCCAAGACGATCTCAGTTCTGTACTGTACCGAGACCTTCAGTGTCGGGATCAACTATCCTGTCAAGGCCGTCTGCTTTGATTCCCTAAACAAATACGACGGACGCAGTTTCAGGGCTTTGGCAAACCACGAATTTTTTCAGATGTCCGGCAGAGCCGGCCGACGCGGTATTGACGAGATCGGTTATTCCTTTGCGATTGTTGATTTGAATTACTTTGAAAAAGAACCGCCGGTAAAATTTGATATTGCCAAGTTAGAACCTCTGACCAGTCAGTTTCGGCTTTCCTATAATACAGTTTTGAATCTCCTGGCAACATTATCGCCGGAGCAAATCGAAACCTATTTCAAAAAAAGTTTTGCTGCTCATTCCTATATCTTGACCGCACAAAAAACGGAAGAAGAGATTCGTCTTCTGTCCGAGCAATCAGCCCAAGCCAAAGAGAACCTTTGTGAGCATGTCGGGACCTATCGGTGTCCGCTGAATTACTACCCGAAAAAGAAAGAATTGGACAGGCTTCATAAAGCCTATGATAAATTGGACCCGCGACGCCGCAATAAGATTTTCGGGCGTCAGATGCACCGAAAAATCATGAAATGGGAGAAGATCCTTAAGACTGTTCCCCAGAAATGTACCAGAAAACAAAACGACAGCTGTAAATCCTTCGCCGGAAAGTGGATGAACCTCGAAAAAGAAATCACGGACCTCAAGAATCAATTGTTCTCAATGCCGGATTACAACACATTTAATTCCGAATTCGAAAGAAAAAAAGCCCTACTGCAGCAAATAGGCTATATCGGAAATGACAAGCTTTTGCCGCGGGGGGAGCTCGCCAGATATATTTATGTGCAGGAAATCCTGGTAACCGAGTTGATTTACTCAGGAATCATCGAACAGCTGGATGATGACCAGCTGACTGCGCTGATTTCCTGTATTGATTATGAAAGCAAACGTAATGAGTATTTCCAAAAGTTTGACCAGATTGATTTTAAGCCTGTCAGGGAAATCCTGAATTATATACAGAGCATCTGTGGGCCTGACGCTGTGCGCTTTGAATCCAAGGCGGCCGTCCTTGCGTATCATTGGAGCAAAGGCGCCGCATTAATCGAGCTTCAGCAGCTCTGCACCCTCGACGAAGGAGACATTATCGCGGTCTTAAGACGAACCATCGATTTACTGCGCCAGATGCGGGAAGCCGTAACAGACCAGTCGTTAAGAGAACGCTTCAGCGTCTGCATCAAGAAACTGGACAGAGATGAGGCTTCGATCCAAGAGTTAAGTTAAGCTGCCTTGCCCTCTGTAGCCATCAAAAAGAGGAGCCGTTTTAGGGCTCCTTTTGTTGAGTCTGCCATTTCCGACCGGATTAACCTCAGGCAGACTTTTTTAATTTTGAATCTTTCCTAACCAAACCAATTCTGAAGATTGACTGCCCGACACTCAGGCTCTTACGACCAGCAGTATTCAGTCAAATACCCCTCCTGCAAGAAATTGCTCGTTCGCTGCTATCGATGACTCCCGGCCGCTTAAGCACTTCCTGACCGCCTGACATACCTCCTTTCAATCTTCCTGTCCTGACTTGGGCCTTTTTTCTGTTCCAGGCGATCTGGTCGCCAGCCATGACAACGCATTGCCATACGTCATTCAGAAAAAGGCTTTACGCTAACGTTAAAGATATTCTCTGTATTGCTTTGAATTCCTTGGTCAAATAGTTTCATATTGTTTCTAAGTTTGTCGAAACGGAAAGGGCATCTTACTATTGACAAATAACCTGAGATATGCGCATTTGTTGTAATTGCATACACTTTAGCATAAGAAAAGCACCGTAAATATACCGCCTAAGGTAAAGTGGCCAATAAGCTATGCCCTGCTTCCGCTGTTTCCGGTAAACCGCTTATGACATAATCCGGCTGTCACCATCGGACAAACACCGGCATAAAATAAACCGATAAGCTGGACAAGCCGGCCTGTCATATAAACCGGGAAGGAGATGATGGAGATGGCGGTTACTGCTACACCATTAACTTCTACGCTGGTCGTAACATGCGAGTCCGGGGTAACGCCTGCCGGTGACCCGGTGACCAGAAAGAAAAGTTTCAGCGGCGTAAGAGCCGATGCCACGATCCAAGATGCCTATGACGTGGCAACAGCCTTATTCAGCCTGGTGCAGGATCAGGTATTGGAAGTGGTCCTGAGCAGCAATTCGGAGCTGGCGGATGAATAACCGGCAGCCAAAGCGGATAGACAAGGAGGTGAGACGCAATGGCGGTTACCACAAATAAAGTCGTGCGCTTAACGTTCTTAACCAGCGGGGGCAAGACATTCGCAATCACCCTGACCAATCCGAAAACAGGCTTGACGAAGGCTGAGGCTGAAGCCGTGATGGATATACTCATCACGAAGGACGTATTCATCACTGCGAGCGGCGCTTTGGCCGCTAAACGGGATATTAAAGTTATCAATACGGAAACGGATGATCTTTATGATCCTCCGGAAGCGTAAGCGATAACCGCAGCAACCTGGGCGAAGCCCCGTTGGAAGAACCTCCGCCGACTTAGCCGGCTGGGAGGTTCTTCCTTAAAATCATGGTGTTTCGGGAGCAGGAGCCTCGGGAACCGCCTGTTCTGTCGGTGCCGTTTGTGCATTTTTTTTGATACGTTTTAACTTACGCGCCGTCTTTGCGATAAACTCACTTGTTTGATTAACAAACAGCTTGTAAGCCTTAGGATCTGCTCCAGCCATCTCCCTGATCGTGCTGAACAGGTCGTCGAATCCTTTGACGATTAGATCGTAGCGGGCGTCGGCCTGTGCCATGGCATGGTTGATCTTGGCTATATCGCGCTCCCGTTCGATCTCTTTCATACGCCGGGCGGCCACGCTGTCGTTCTGAAGCACTGTCAGCTCCCGCTGCAGCTGCGTTACCCTGCTCTGCTCACTCCATAATGCCTGTTCTTTAGCCTCCGCCTCTTTTTTCGCCTGATCGCGCTCCTCAGCTAAGCCGGAAACTTTGTCTTGATGGATCTTCAGTTTTTTGGCCAGCGCTGTTTTCTCTTCAAGAGCCTCGTTCCTGTCCTTGATCACCTGCTGCAGTGCGCTCACCGACATATGCTCAATATCTAGCTGCGCGATAAACTCTGCCCGTTCCTCCGCGGGGATCCCCAAAAGGGCGAATGCCTGGCTGTAACCAAGTCTGGCAAAAGGCACAGTACTCACATCGGCTTCGGATAGTATGGACAGCCCCGGTCCATACTCTTCGGCGATGCGCATCAGTTTATATGCTACACGCTCTGAGTAATCAACGGCTTCCTCCAGCCATTTACAAAATTCCCCATAAGGGATCATTTCCTTGGCTTCCATCAAGCGCCGTCCGACTTCAACCGCGCTGACAAGCAATATCTTTCTTGTTTGTGCTTTGATGGCAGCGATTTCCCCGGCGACGACAGCCGGCGTTCTTTCAGTTGGCGTGCTCTCCATTTTTACATTCCTTTCGGTTGTATATATTCTGTATTATATGGTATCAAAACTTTCCCGGTGAAATTTCGTATGCTTAATTTTTATAGGTCAAAACAATTGAATATGTATTCAATTGTTTTGACTTATGTATAATCGCCAATTATATCATGACCATAAAACGCCGCTAAAAAAAGCAGGAAAAATTCCTGCTTAAAAGAGCAAGCCCGCATGAACAGCGGGCTTTTAGACAATTTATGGCAAGTTAGATGAATATAGATGCCATAGTATTTCTTCCTATTTGAGTGATAATTATTGGTGCATAGAGGAGCTGGATAATTAGTTTGCTCTTGGACTCAAAAATTTAAATCCTACCATTGACCGTTTCCAGCTCCCCTGAATTTGACATCGGACTTCGAGAGCATTAGTTATACAAAGACTGATATTAATATCTATTCAAATGTATAGGTTACAGAAAGTTTGCTTTGCTTTTAGGATCTTGGAATATTATTTAAATCAACATCCTTACTACACCCGACATTGTTATATGGATATTTTGCATCCGTTGCTCTCTCCCATCTGACGTATTTCTGGATCTCCGAAGAACTTTAGCTTCTGTTTAACGTGATGAAAGGCTTCTTACATCGACCTGATCCCCCGTGCGGTCCTTATTGTCCCGGTTGTACGGGTAGTATGAAACTTTAGCGCGTATTTTCTTCTGCCGTGATCCAACCTCGCCCCAGAGTACATAAACCTCTGTGCCAAAATCCCGATACTCCAGATCAAGCAGTGCCATTGAAATTACTGTCCGATAGTAATGACTCTGCGTACGGCTTGTTGAAAGCCCGATTTCTTTTCCGTCTTTATTGTAAACGTAGTCTGTCGATAATACCCAATTGGCAGAGCCGTTGAGCATTGATTCAGGTCCAGGGAAATCCATCGGGCTGTAGTTCTCTTCACCCGGTCGGAAGTTTGAAGCATAAACATCGATGATATCCTCGGCGTTCCATTCAAGCGTCACAATGTCACGCTTCTGATTTTTTTTGTATTCCAGTAAAGCTGCTTTCCCGCGGAAATCATGGTTCCAGTTAATACACTTGCCAAGTCCACATTCGATTGGATTGAACACCACTTTCATGGGATCGCCGCCGGCGCTGCCTTTAAAGTCAAAGCCGAATGAAGAATAGTTGAGTTCTCCTTCTCCTTCTCCTTCGTCTGAGCCCTGCTTAGACCACTTCTGGAACCCTTCATCCAGGAACAAAGCAGACATGAAGCTGAGATTGGCTTGGAAGTTTCCGCCTTCGCTATGATTCAATAAATAGTTGGAGAATCCAAGTTGTCGAATACCATAAGGGTTGCCGATCTCGATTAATTTCTTTTGGATTTCTTTAGAGTATTGGGCCTCCCCATGAACCTCATAGGAAAGTGTACCCGCCATGCCAAAACGGAGAATACGTACTTTATGACCATTAATCGTACTATTGCGGTAATGGCGATAGTCAATGTCCTTCAAATCTTCGCCGGTAGCTTCCTCAAGAATGGACAGGCAGTTTGGGCCCTGAAGCTGTAAAATAAAGACTTTCATTGTCATATCTATCAGTTCTGCATTGTAATCCTTAAGGCCGAATAGATAGTTGAGGTACGGAGCGTGCCACCATAACTCATATTCTTCCTCGCCGGTACGCATAATAACGCCATGTGTCGCGATAAGCCCGTTCTCGAGGCACAAAATTCCATGCTTTATAATACCGATGGGGAAATCCTCCACATTATTCACAAAGTTTTCGCTCATGAACTTTTTCGCTTCCGGGCCTCGAAGGATCGTTACCACTGAAGGATTCAAACCTGCGTGCAATGAACACGTCAAGTGCCAGGATAATGCTTCATCCCTCCAATCCGTATGCCAGACAGGCATGAGATATGGAAATACTCCCATCTTATAAAGGCCGCCTCCGGGTGTAGATAGTGCAAACGGTCCACTGCTATAACTGACATCGTGCTCTGCATCAAGTGCGGTGGTATCGATGGGATGCTGATTTTTGTAGTTTTCGTACATTTTGTATTCCTCCCTTTAATTTTAATTTTTTTAGCAAATTAACTTTGCAATCACAGCATCGTTTTAAATACTTGCTTATGTAGATTATAATGATAGAGACTCTCCATTTCATCGTAAATAAATGGAGAATAATAACCAAGAAATTTCAGCACTATTGTACAATAAGAGCTCAGAAAATTTCATTAACACAGATACTACTGATTCCTGCGATAATTACGCTCTTACGGAACGGCAAGGAGTACTATGATTGGATTCGCCAAAATAATAAGTTAGCCACCGTCATACCACCTGAAGATTTCTGGCGGTATGATGGTGGTGCAATCTTATCGCCCCAAGATCAGCTAATTGTAGGTTTATCTATTTGTACTTCGCCAATCTCGGGATTGTGTTTACGTCGATGTTTTCATTACGATTTTCATTAAAATAAGGGAAGCGAGATACCGTTGCTCGTATTTCCTTCTGTTTAGTACCAGGATCTCCCCATAGAACGATTACTTCGTTGCCAATGTCACTGTGTTCCACGTCGATCGTGCAGAGAGATAGCATCTGTCGGAAATGGTAGCTGTATAACCGCCCTGAGCTTATTCCGATCAGTTTTCCATTCTTAAGTACCTGATCGGCAAATAAGGTCATTCCATTGCCGTCATAGAGATTATGAATTGGAGTGTCAATGTTGGCATACGGTTCGCCGGGCTTAAATTTGGAGGCATAGATATCAAGAATGTCCTCTGCATTCCAAACCAACGTGACCATCTTGCGGCGGGGATTTGCGACTTCTTTTTCGAGTGCCGCACGGCCGACAAAGTCATGATTAAAGCTGATACGGTTGGCCCATCCAAGCTCGACAGGGTTACAGAAGCGAAGTCGGATATCAGGCCCCATGCTCCCTCTACAGACAGTGTTACACCTAATTACGTCGCCACGCTTCTTGAGCTTGGCAACGAAGTTTTCATCCTCTACTATCCAGGGGTGAGTAAAATGTATAACAAACTGTGGAAATCCGTCCTCAGTGTGATTCATGAGATATGAGCGAAAACCAATACGCTTCAGCCCTAGTGGTTTCCCCGCTTCCAGTACACGATTGTAAACAACACGGCCATACTGAGCATCGCCATGTAGCTCGTAGGCTAGCGAACCGGCCATACCCACTCGTATGACGTTTACTTCAACCCCAGCTATACTGCTTTTACGGTGGTGCAAGAAGCGAATATCGTGGAGGTCTTTACCGGCTGCCGCCTCGATGATCTCAAGTGAGCGGGGGCCGGCAATTTGATACATAAACTTTGTACCGGTCAGGTCTTCACCCACCGCATTCCAGTTGCCCTGTTCAAAAACGTGGGCGATATATAGTGCTCCCATTTCATAAAAGAGAAATTCATCTTCATCGAGTCGTAGCATCACACCATCACCCATGTTCAAACCTTTTTCGTTGCACATGATGGCATGTTTGGCCGTGCCTATGGGGAATTTTTCAAAGTTGTTAACAAGCACACTAGAGAGGTATTTGATCGCATCAGGGCCTTTGATACGCCATGTAGGCTGTGGATTAAGAGAGTGTGAGATATAAGCTCCATCTTTCCATGACTCGACCTCATCCATCCAGTTGGTGTATTCATATGGCAGAACGACATCACCTGCAGAGATGTAGATCATGACAGATGGATCATAGGGAATTAGTGGGTGGTGATCAAAACTCTTTTCTATCATATTTGCACTGTCTTCTTTTATCATATCATTGATCCTCCTTTTTACCGTATAGCTTAGTACTTTTTCTAATGAAAAAGTGAAATCGATTTATAAATCCGGATTTAGTTTTATTGTAGGTGATGCGTATTTATAATGGAAATACTATTTTTTATTTCCGGTTATGCATATATTGAATATTGAATAACCTGTAATAAAATGTTAAAAAAAATCAAAAAAAATCCCTATGTTTGACATCTCGTTATCTGATTGTCAATCATAGGCCTTTTCTTAGACTTTTATAAGTTAATACTGTTACTTTCCCACTTGTGAAAGTTGATTTAATAGTTAGAAAATTTTATTTACATTATTAATGAATAATGGTATTGCAGCATTATTGTTAGTTACCTTATAGGCAAGTGCCATATCGATAAAGAATTCGCTATCGTTTATTTCAAGGAATGCTGTATTACTGATGGACATACTTTTTAAATGGTGAGGCACCACAAATATTCCATTTGTCTCTTTAATAGTAAATGAAACGGTGTCGATCTGATCAGTAAATGTGAAATACTTTAGGCCAATACCGTGGTTTGTTAATAATCTTTCAACACAAAATCTGTGCCACTCTTGGTCACCTAAGAAAATAAATAGTTGTTCATCAAGATCAGCTACGTCAACAGATTCCTTTGAGGAAAAAGGATGTTTGTCAGAAACTATCACAGCTAATTTTTCGCTGCGGATATCATGAAAAATTAGGCGGTCAGCATGTGGAAAGTACTCATGAAGAGTAAGACCAACGTCTATTTTATCATTCAATAAATCTTGTATAAGTTGCATTGGCTGATAGGACGATATTAAAAGTTCAATATTAGGATATTTTTCTTTGAAAAATCTCATTATTGGAGTTATATATTCATCACTGGCGTAGTATAACATCCCTACCTTGAGTTTACCTGTAAAACCGGAAGATAATAGCGTAGCCTTAGTAAGTAAATTTTCATATTGTTCAATAATTTTTTTAAATTCACTAACTACAATCATACCCATTGGAGTAAGCTCAACGCTATGTTTTGTTCGTTTAAGTAGCTGAATCCCTATATCTGTTTCAATCGCAGTTATGTGCCTGCTTAGTGCTGGTTGTGATATGAATAATTCCTCTGCGGTGTGTGAATAGTTCAGATTTTCAGCCAGTGCGATAAATTCATGCATATAGCTAATCTTCAAAATATCACCTCACAATTTTTATTCATTCTCATTATACTGATGTATGCTTAAATGCCAAATTTACCATAATACAACGCTATAATTTTTCTTGCAATTATCATGTACTAGCCTCCTTTCAGAATTTGTAGAGTAAAATCGGCGTGTCGGGCTCATGCCGTCTGCATAGAACGTCCAGTACATACCACGGTTTACCAGTACTGAGTAATAATTGGATATTATGCGGAGAGCGCTTAACAGTTTTATACTAGTCTTTTATAAAATTTTTGCATAACCAACGATAAAACGATTATTTCCATTATGATGCATTCTTTGTTAGAATGCATATACTTTAGCACAATAAAGGAGTTAAAACAAGAATTAACATTTCGAGTAATAAGGCTAATTGAAAGTCACTAGGAGCCAAAAGAAATCAATGAATAATACTGCTTCTTGTTATTTTTATTTAGTTAGGGAGGATTTATATGTCAAAACCAATAGGATTCCGTATGGTCGTAGCAGCTGGCATCGTAGGCTATGTTCTACTTACACTCAACAGCATGTCTTCTATTGCATCCATGATGTGGATGTGATTTATGCCCATGGTCTGTTATTTTAGTACAGGCCGATCAGGAACTGAGAAGTAAGATTAAAGCCAGCTAAACGATCTGGAAATAATTGAGCTTGAAAAGGCAGATAAAATTTACCAGAATGTTGAACGGTAGGATAAGATTATGAAAATCAATATTTTTATTCTTTATGATGAATTAAAACGGTATCATCCTCAAATAATCGCAGATGATGAATTCCCGTTAAATTTATGCGGAGTTCGACGTTTACCTCTGGATCAAAAGAACATCACCACGGATTATTTATATCTGTTGTTTCCTGAAGAAATCCCGTCTCTAGATGTTAATCCAAAAAAACTTAACATTGTTGTATTAGGTAAGATTGATAAAAGTACCATACTGGCTTACGGTTATCAGGCAATTATCATAGACGGAAATAATAATTCAGAGCTCGTTTTTCAACAAATCCAGGACATTTTTGACAAGTATAATTGTTGGGGAGAAACTATGATGGAATATATTTTACAGCGCAAATCTCTCCAGATCATCCTTGATAAAGGGGCAGAGCCTTTATCCAATCCGATTGCGCTTTTCGATATTTCATTTAAATTTATTGGTCAAGGTGGAGTCTTGAATTCTAAAACAATTGAAGGAAGTATATGGAAAACCGCCTTTACGAAGGGATATGCTCCTGTAGATATTTTTCCCGATACTTATAGAAACATGTTTTATGAAAAACTGGAAGGATCTGATTCCAGTTTTCTTATTCGCCCTCCTAAAGAATTTCAAGACAATTGCTGGTTGTTAGGTCCTGTTTTTAGTCAAAACCATCTGAATGGATTTTTAGGGGCAACTGACATAAATTGTGATTTTACAAAAGGAGAGTGCTCAATTGTTACCTATTTTGCGAAGATGATGGGGATATATTTTGAAAATATCGTAGAAACTACTATCCCCGACAGAGATATCCCTTATTTTATTGATCGAATACTAAGTGGGTATTCTGTTGAAGAGGGCATCGTGGAGTATTACTTAAAGAAGCAAGGTTGGAAAATGAATGATACATTCAAGCTTTTTTATGTAAGCGGACAAGATCTTTCCAAGTCTCATCAGGAACTTTACTTTATTATGTTTCGTCTGAAAGTAATTTTTAAAAACTGTATTTTATTTAGATATGAAAACGGAATTGTTGTAATCGTAAAAACAAAAGAAAATAAATTAGTTTATGAAGGCGAAGGAGAAGCTGATTTTAAGGAATTTGAAAAACTATTATCAGAAATGAACGTAAACGCTGGTATAAGCATGGAATTTTACGACTTTATGAGTATAAAATATGCTTATAAACAAAGTAAAGCCGCATTAAAAGAAGGAGCGCCTTTTTCCCATAAAAGATATTGTTTTTTTGAAGAATGTTATAGTAAACACATCATTAGTTCACTGAATGAATCTACTGGGTTAAAAAGTTTATGCAATCAGCAAATCCTCAAAATTTCTGCCTATGATAAAAAAAATGGCGACATGCTCTTAACAACCTTACGAAGCTATCTTTTAAGTGGATGCAACATTTCACAAACTGCTAAAAATCTATACATTCACAGAAATACATTGATGTATAGAATTAACAGAATCGAAGATATTTTGGAAACTGATTTAAGAGAGATAAATGAAGAACAATTCTTGATTTTATATATAACTTGTTTGATATTAACAAATAAAAACTAAGAGTATGCGCATACATATAATAAATTTTCCAATTATGTATTCGGTATCAGCATCAAGCCTTACGACTAAAGGATATGGACAGAAACATAATAGATCTCTCTGCCTATGAATAAATTGTAAGGAATCAGAAGCATACAAGAAGGACTATGCAAATTCCCCGATATAACATCCATATAGAATTTTATCTGTTGTTGCAGAGTTTTTTAGCTGCGGGAACGGGAGAGCTGTGATCTGTGCATGGCTACACCGCTCAAGTTATGATAGAGCCTCTTCAAATCCAGAAATTATTTGATATCGAAGATTAACGCCGAGAGGCTTGACAACATATCATGCGGTGTAAGCGTCAAACCGCAATCTTATTTATACTGGTTCGCCAGTCTCTTCTTCAGATTTTCTGCCACTAAGGCAGGATCAATCGGATTCCTGGCAATACCGGATTCCATTGCAGCTTTGGCTGTTGCAGCAGCGACAGCAGCGGCAACTTCAGGATTAAAAGCACTTGGGATGATGTAGTCGGCACACAATTCTTCCGGTTTAACGCAGTTGGCAATTGCTTGAGCGGCAGCAATTTTCATTGCATCGTTGATATCGGTTGCGCGGACATCAATCGCACCGCGAAACATGCCCGGGAAAGCCAGAACGTTGTTGATCTGATTGATAACGTCGGAACGTCCGGTCGAGATGACAGCAGCGCCGGCATTGATGGCTCTTTCAATCGGCCAGATTTCTGGAATCGGATTGGCCTGAGCAAAGACGATCGGATCTTTGGCCATGGATTTAATCATCTCTTCGTCAATAGAATCTGGAGCTGATACGCCGATAAAGACGTCCGCACCCTTGATCGCGTCTCTGAGGCTGCCTGTGCACATTTCATAATTTGTCTTTTCAGCGATTTCGTCCTTATATTTATTCATACCTTCAGGGCGTCCTTTATAGATCGCACCTTTGGTATCGCACATGATGACATTTTTCAGTCCCATACTCATCATCAGCTTGATGATTGCAATCCCGGCGGCTCCGGCGCCGTTCGTTACGACTTTGATTTTATCTATACGCTTGCCGACGACTTTCAGCGCATTAAAAAGACCCGCCAAGGTAACCACAGCCGTTCCATGCTGATCATCATGGAAGATCGGTCCTTTGAAAATATTACGGGCTTTTAACTTTCCTTCAATTTCAAAACATTCGGGAGCTTTGATGTCCTCAAGGTTAACACCGCCAAAAGTCGGGGCCATTAACTCGACAAGCTCAACAATTTTATCAATATCATTTGTATTTACACAAATCGGGAAGGCGTCAACGTCGGCAAAGGCTTTAAACAGAAGGGCTTTTCCTTCCATGACAGGCATAGCCGCTGCTGGACCGAGGTTGCCAAGCCCGAGAATGGCTGTTCCATCGGAAACGATACAGACATAGTTGGCATGGTTGGTGTAAACATCGAGATTCGCTAAATCTTTTGCAATTTCTTTCACAGGATCAGCCACTCCGGGGGAATAGGCCAGCGTCAAATCGTCCCTGTCATTGGCAGGAACCGTTACTTTTACTTCAAGTTTACCAGGCCTTACAGCGTGAAACGCTAAAGCCTCTTCACGCAGGTTTTTAATCCGGGACATTCACATCTTCCTCTCACTTTGTGGTTTTTTTCGTTTTATTTTTGGCTTATTCAGTATGCTTTTTTAAGTAATACATTGTCGTTATTTGACACATTACTTATGTAAACAAATTATAAAGGCGTTTCGTTAAATTATCTCATGAATGAAAACAAAAAATCAACCATTTTGTTTTTGAAAGTAAGTATCAGAATCGGTGAAATTGTCCTCGGATGTTGGGATCAATACGTTATATTGATTTGAAGCGGATTAAATAGCTCACAATGTCTGGCCGCCCCTACAGGGGCAGTCAGACATTGTGTCACGCGAGTCATATAAAACTTTAGAGCAACCTTAGCTCAAGCTTCTTTCGCTTCAATCTCAGCCTGAGCAGCCAGAATATCTTTGGCATTCAGGTATACGGGAGTATCCACCATTTTTCCGTTGTAGGATACGGCTGCTTTTCCTTTGGCAATACCCTCTTCTTCAAACACTTTGACAACGCCGTTAGCCCATTCTACATCGGCCGGGTCCGGAGCATACAGACGGTTGGACGGTTCGACCTGGCCCGGATGAATAATCATACGACCTTCATAGCCCATCTGTTTGCCATCGGCAACGTTCTTCTCGAAAGCGGGAATATCCTGGTAAGCAACAAACGGTGCGTCAATTGCTACGATACCGGCTGCACGGCAGGCAACACCGACTTTGGCGCGTCCCCACAGCTGCTCATTCGCTTCAGAGGTTAGTTTAATCCGCATGTCGCGGCAATAATCTACAGCACCAAAAATAGCATTCACGTTACGTTTGCTGGCCATACAGCACTCATATGCATTCATGATTCCTTTTGCTGTTTCCAGTAGCATAGAAATTTTGATGGAACCCACTTCCAGACCACGTCGGCGCTCCAGCTCTTCGAGCTTCCAGTCCAGACGCTTGACATCATCTGGATGTCCAGTCTTGGCAAGCGTTACGCCATGAAGACCTTCCCAAACGACAGCCTCAAGGTCATCGTTGGTTAATTCTGTTTCCCAGTTGTTAATTCTGACATAAACCTGGGAACCATTGGAACCGGCGTATTTCAGATTCTCGGCAATAATTTTGCGTGCATTTTCCTTTTCTGCCGGCGGTACGGAATCTTCCAGATCCAGCGTGATGATATCAGCAGGAAAGCTTGGCGCTTTCTCAACCATCTTCGGGTTATTTCCCGGTACATAAAGAATCGATCTCATAACAGCCATTTTGAATATGCCTCCTATTTTTACCTTTAAGATTTTTGGGTAACAATGCTAAGTACTTTGTCAACTCTAAAATGCATTAAATCACTGAGGGAATTTTCGTCTGACCGGACGATACCAAGAATCAATCATTATTCCTTAATTTTATCCTTCAAAATAATGGGGATATCTATTGGCGTTTCAGCGACAAAACCGCCCGCTTTAAGGACCGCTTCAATTTTACTCTTCGCTGACCCGCGGCCGCGTTCGACAATATTGGAAGCATGGGAAAAACGTTGGCCTTCAGGAGCCCAGGCTCCGGCTACGTAGATTACGAAAGGTTTTGTGAATTTGCCTTCCGCAATAACATCGGCACATTCCTCTTCCTGAGAGCTGCCGATCTCAGCATAGACGGCTACACCTTTTGTTTCAGGATCTGCTTCGAATAAGGGCAGCAAATCAGCCATAGATGTTCCAAGTATAGGCTCGGTTCCGGTATGCACAACCGTACTTACGCCGAAACCACCTTCTCTTAATACCCAAGGAATGGTCCCTGATTGTCCGCCACTGCGCGAAAAGACACCGATATTACCTTTCTTAAAGAACTTGTTAGCCCACTCGACATTGCCACCAAGCCAGCCAACAACTGCTTCTCCCGGTGTCAGAATGCCAATGGATCCGGGGCCGATTAAGCGGGTTCCTCTCAACTTGCAATAAGCGACCATTTCCATAATATCATGGATGGGTGTTCCTTCAACGCACGGAATAACATTTTTGACACCCGCGTCGGCAGCTTCAAAAACAGCGGTTTTCAGAACACTGCCCGGCACAAAGATGACGCTAAAGTCAATTTCATCGTGTTCTTTAGCAATTTCCTTAACCGTATTATAGACGGGGATGCCATGAACCTCGTCCCCTTTTTTCCCTGGGCTGGTTCCACCGATGACTTTGGTGCCATATTCTTTCATGTATTTGGTTCTTACAGATCCTTCACGGCCGGTAATTCCCTGGATAATGACTTTAGACCGGTCACTGATTAAAATACCCATTCTTATCCCTCATTTTAATTTTGTAAAAGAAAATTGGCTGGTGACAGCCTTAGCTGCACTTAGATATATCAGAAAGTAATTTATACTTTCTGATATGCAAATGAACTATTGTAAACCGCGTTTGGTTAGATAGACATCAAGACCCGCAATCGGAATATTGATGGTCAAAGCCTTATTCCCTTCGAACTTGCAGGCGATCTCACAAGCCAGACATTCTGTTCCAAGCCGGAGAACTTCCTCTGCGCTCAGATGCTCGACGGATGGTTTCCCGTCAACAATTTGAAGCAACCCTCTGGCATATTTTTTACAAGCTGCTGCGCACGCTTTGGTTTCACATATGTCACACTTGTTGGTATCGATGCCTATGGTAATACTTTTTTCTTTGATTTCCAGCATGGCATTTTCCTACTTTCCCTGAGCATCTTTTTCCGCTCTGTATTCTTTGGCCAGAGCCAGAAGTCTTTGACCGATAAACTTCGTATCCGTGACATGCTCTTTTCCGTATATTTCAATTCTTTTGCCAATTCCGTCCGAAGTCATAAGCTCTGCCAGACCCTTGCGCAGAATCTCCATGGATTCATCCTCGCGGTTGCCGCAGAGTAACAGAACGCAAGGCAGGCCGGGCTTCTTCGGAAGCTCTTCCCACAGTACTTTGACAATCGCATTGGCATGGTGCCATTGCTCCTGATTCGCCATCATAAAACCGCCAAGAAGGTAACCGTCAATATTGGGCTGCGACAGTACGCTCTTAGCAACGCGATAGATTTTGGATCCAACAGGATTGCCGCTCGTGTCGGCATAGTTGGCAGGTTTGAGTCCTACCTGATTCAGCGCATCAAGTCCCATCATCGCCGAACCGCCGCCGATCGGATGATAGCCAATATAGCCGGGGCTTACTTCGTCATAACCCATATTCATCAGAAAGCCGGTTCCACGGGCATCTGTTTCTTCAATGCTCCAGCCGATCATATCGAGTTCGGTGACTTCACCAGGCAAATCGCGGGCAATTTTAATGCCGAATTCCGGATGTCGGCCCACAGAACTGTTATCAATCTCCATTTTGCAGTCTGCGCAAATCAGGCTTCCATCCTCCGTCATGACAAACGGATTGATTTCCAGTGTCTGGCAGTCATACTTATTGTAGACTTGGGACAGCTTCGTCAGGAAAGAAGCAAACTTACTCAATTCTTTATTTGGAATGCCAGCTCGGACACAAAAATCGATCGCATCGTAAATCTGCAGACCAAAAATAGGGTCAATATTCATCTTAAAAATAAGTTCTTCAGGAACACTTTCAATATCCATGCCGCCTTCTGAGCTGAACATCAGCATCGGGCAGCGGGCGTCTCTCGCATTGTTAATGACAAA
Source organism: Dehalobacter sp. TBBPA1 (assembly GCF_040931655.1). Lineage (NCBI taxonomy): Bacteria > Bacillati > Bacillota > Clostridia > Eubacteriales > Desulfitobacteriaceae > Dehalobacter > Dehalobacter sp. TBBPA1. The sequence goes on from NZ_CP162385.1 coordinate 1,851,677, forward strand.
TGAACAATAGTATTCTTTTTTGATCGCCAGTTTCTCCTCAATTAAAACCTGTCTGACAGGGAGTCCTTTGACTGTCTTTACCAGTATTTCAGCAGCTGCCGCCGAAGCTTCGGACGGAGTTTCGACCAGTTTTACAATCCCCGCTTTTCCTCGTCCTCCTGCCTGGACCTGACCTTTGACAGCTACGGACTTGCCAATCCATTCTGCCGCTTGCTGTGCTTCTTCCGGAGAAGATGCCGACCTGCCCTTCGGTACGGGTATTCCCGCCTTGGCAAGCCATTCCTTACCTTGATACTCTAGAAATTTTGCCATCCATAATCCCTTCCATATCGTCATATTGATTCTAGTACTTGTATATACTGAAAGAAAACTCAAAAAATTAAAGGAATATATGGTTATTCCTTTAATTTTTGTTCATTATTAAAGTAATCTTATGTATCGCTATTAACTTGCCTTATGAATTATTATAACGAAATTATTTGCAAAAACAAGACTAAATAAGCCGAATTGCATGATTTATTAGGGAAAAACCAATCTTTTAGAACTTGATTTAGGCCAAAGCTTCGGCAATCGCTTTGCGGGCAAGTTCGTCACATCGTTCGTTCTCGGGATGTCCGGAATGACCTTTGACTTTAACCCAGACAACGTCATGCTTTGCCGTGAGTTCCACAAGCGATACCCAGAGATCACGGTTCTCAACCGGTTTCTTTTGCGAACTCTGCCAGCCATTCTTTTGCCAGCGAGAAAGCCAGTTTTGTTCAAATGCATTAATTAAATAGGCGCTGTCACTGTGGACCTGGACACTGCAGCTTTCTTTCAGGGCAGCAAGTCCTTGGACTGCCGCTGTCAGCTCCATGCGCTGATTGGTTGTATTAAACTCAAAGCCGCTGATCTCTCTTTCATGTTCACCATACTTCAGGATTGCCGCCCAGCCTCCCGGCCCGGGATTGCCTGAACAGGCTCCGTCCGTATAAATTTTTACACTTTTTACAGTCATTGAACCCCCTATTTTAAGTAAAGAATTAAGGCATTTTCATCACAATTAGGAAACTTAACACAATTGATGCATTCTTTCCAGACCTTATGGGGCATTGAATCCTTTTCGGTGATTTCGAATCCCATATGTTTGAAGAAATCTACCTGATACGTCAGGGTAAATACCTTGGGGCAATGGAGCTCCTTGGCCTCTTCCAAAAGTAGCTCAACAATCTTGCGGCCTAACCCCTTACCTCTGTAGCTTTCCTCAACCGCCAGTGCCCTGATCTCAGCGAGATCGTCCCAGGTAATATGTAAAGCGCCGGTTCCGACGATCCGGTCATCCTCTACCGCTACAATGACCTCCCTGATTCCTTCATACAGCGCACTTCGGGTTCTGGGCAGCATGAGTCCCTGTTCTGCATAATAATTGATCAGGCTAATAATATCTTCCACATCGCTTAGCTTTGCATGTCTATAGGTTACCATCTTTTCTCCTTTATCTGTCCATGTTTCCCGACAAATGATGGAATGATCAGATCCGGTACCGGGCAACTGTCAGGTATTGCCGAATGCCTTTCTCCACTTTGCTTTGCATTAAAGCATAATGGACGGCAGTCTCTTTAAGATCAAGCGTACTGCCCCAATTTAGGATATTTTGGTCGATACCCTTGATGCCGCCGCTCGCTAAAGTAAGATGAGGTTTAAAAAGCCTGGTATCAGGCGGTGCTCCAAGTTGGCTCGTCGCGTGCTGGATCTGCTTTTGCAGCTGAATCAGCTTCGGTTCTTTTCTTATCCCGGCCCATAGTATCCGAGGCTGTATGATATTCGGGAAGACACCAAGGGAATCAAAAGCAACCGCAAATTCACCGATACGTCCCGAAACACCCGTCAGGGTCTGTTGCAAAGCATCAAGATCCTTTTCTTCCACTTCTTCTAAAAAACGCAGCGTCAGGTGCAAGTTATCACGTCTGCGCCAATAGCCGCGGACACCTTTAACCTTAAGTTCATTCTGCCATTTTTCGAATTGGTCAAGACTGTGTTCACTAAAATTCAGGCTGATAAATAATCGCATGCAGCACGGCTCCATCGTATGTGGCATTTTTTCCTTACCACAATCTTACTATGCATCGATGCCGAATGCAATGAAGTTATCTTTTACTCCTTTAAAGCCCTCCGTCCGCCATTCTTTGGGCATAATGATCAATGGATAGTTGTCGGGCTGCTTCAGCCAGGATTGGCACAGACGCAATTCTTCCATGTAATCGGCTTCGCAAAAAAGGAATATTTTGTGGTTCCACTCCAGTTGCGGATATCCCGGGAAACCTTGGTGATGCTTCGTATAGCTTTCAAAAGCTGAAAATGCCAGCAGCGTTTGTACAACTTTTAGCGATGGTTTCTCCAGAACGGGTTTAATTATCCTAATAGATTGATCCTGTTGGAAAAAATACAGTTGCCGGCTTTCAATCAAATCACTGAAGTCTTTTGGATACCAGGGAACCTCCAGGTACTTTCCAAAATATTGGGGGATAAATTCCCTGTCATAGATGATCTTAAGATCTAATAATTCCCTGGAATCAAGGCTGCCATTGATCTCCATATTCTCCAGCAGTTCCAGTATCCCATTAATGGCTCTGCAAAATTCATCATTAAGATTTCCGGAGAAATCGACCCACCCCAACTTTAGAAATTTGGAAGCAATATTTTTATTCCTGGTCCATTTTACTTTAGTAGACAGTTCAAACTTGTTCCCTTTCTTTTTAAACTCGGCAATTTGAATATTTCCCCAGCAATAGGTGATTTTATTCTTTTCGGATACTGCCCGGACTCTTCTCTTGGCCAGGCTTTGAAAATAGCGGTTGATCACCGTCAGGTGATTCCAGGCCACCGGATTTAATTCTCTTTGCCAGTGTTCCCAACCGGGGTGCAACTCACCTGTATCCAACCGAAAAAAGCCTTTATCGTAATCTTTTTCTGCCAGGACATATAAATTTGGGGTTAATTTTTCCCGCCAAAAAACCGCCCTGGCAAACAGCATGCCTCCTATTTGAGAAACCGCACCTAAAAATACAGGAGAAAATTCTTTTGCCACATAATAAATCAAAGTCCTGCTGCCGTTTCCTAGATGCCTTCCCCACAGGATCCCACCCAAAAGAAAGTCTTCCTCCCGGTAGACTCCCTGCGCAGCGATGATTCCAACTCTGAAGCTGATATCCCCGGCACTGAAATAATCAAATTGGGAAGGCAGATGCCAACCTTTCCTGACTTCTTCTGGACATTCTTCCCATCCGGATACACTGAAAATGTCCGGATTAGCATCCCATAATTCCTTCCATTTTATGTTCAAGTCAAATCCTCCCTTTACAAGCTGTTTTTTTATTATTACGCTTGATAAAGGCAGGAAATGACAAGGTATCTTTCCAATCATAAAATTATAAAAGAAATTAACCCGGCAACGCCCGGGTTCTTTAGCTGATGGTCAAAATAGAATATAGAATTCCATGTATATTTCTGTCTATTTGTTTAAATTTTCCCTAACGCCTAATTGCATATAAATAACTTCTTCCCCGATATTCGTACAGTAATCGCCGATTCTTTCGATATAGCGGGTCGCTAGAAGCAGGTAGACCGCCTGGCCTGATATTGCCGAGTCTTTTGCCATCATCTCATTCAGTTCGTTAAAAATCAGTTTATAGTAATGATCCACTTTGTGGTCGGTCTCAGCTAAAGACCGTGCAAGTTCAACATCTTCACAGATAAAAGCCTGGACGGCCGTACGCATCATTTGGACTGCTATCTCAGCCATTTTCGGCATGTCAATCAACGGCTTGATCAGTGGATCTGGTCCGATCCGCAAGGATACTTTGGCAATATCGACAGATAGATCACCCATTCTTTCCAGAGAGGAAATGATTTTATAGCTTGCAACAATATTGCGGAGATCCGAGGCAAACGGCTGCTGGGTTGCAACAAGGTGGGTACAGAGCAGCTCGATATCCTGCTCAGAATCATTGATCTGGCCGTCATCACGGATGACCTTCTCCGCCAGAGCCATATCCCTGTTCTTCAAGCTTTCCATGGCCTGTTCTAGCGCCTTCTCAACTAACACGCTCATCTCTACTATTTTTTTCTTCAGCTCCTGAAGCTGGGCTTCAAATTTATGGCGCATCGTATCCCCCCGGTGTGACTTCCTCTGCAAAATGTGCAATGTAATACAAAATAGCATAACCTAATGTACAAATGATAACGACGATCCATGATTATGCCTAAGCTTATTAAGACACTAGAAATTATAAATCGTAAGGGTATAATAGAATAAGAATGAGATTAAAGTCAAAATAAAAAGGAACTGAATGATGTTCTATCGGATCAAACAATTACGCAGTGCGCTGCACCCGGTTGTAAATGAGAATGAATACTCCTGGCTAAATACCGTACTGTCGGAGCGGGAAAGACAGCTGTTTCTGAAGCAGACCCTTACAGAGCAGAGACATGCACTCGATGTCGCTCGGGATATCCAGGAACAGAGCAGTCTTATTGAAAATGGTTATGGAAAAGAAGTTTACCATAACCTATTAAGTGGTGCGCTTCTCCATGACTGCGGAAAATCAGTGATCCATCTGCTTCTGTGGCAGAGAATATTTATTGTTGTCTTTGATTATTTACCGGAGCGGATCAAAAACATCATCCGCCAAAGCAAATCAGTTTTCGGCAAGACGCTGGTGATTTACACACAGCATCCTGCTTGGGGGAAACGACTGGCTGCCCGGGCAGGACTCTCTCCCGAAATCCAGCGCTTAATCCATAACCACCATACCCCACAAAATTCTATGGAAGAAATGCTTCACTCGGCCGATAACAGGCACTAGTTTCCAAGTTACCTGTACAGCAATTCCAAAGCAACTTGTACGATTAAAACAAGCAAGCTTTCACAAACTACAAATGCAACTTACCGAAAGCGGCCATCCATTACGGAGACTAACCCGAGCAAAGACTTTATACTGCTTATTCTTTCAAATAATCCTTAAATTCATATAATTCAAAATCCTGCGAATAAACCGATTTATGCTGGTTTATCTTTTTGTATTTCTGAAGATGTCTGCTTTTTTGATCAAGCTTTTGCGTAAGGATCTTATTTTCCTTTTCAATCTGCTCAAGCAGGTCCATGAGGACTCTCCTGCTTAAACGCAGATTATCAAGCTGTTTTTCCAGTTCCATAATTCTATGAGTCAACAGGACGGTTTCCTCATTCGTGCTCAAACTTTCATCTCCCGGAACAGAATTATATTCTTATACAGCTATTCTATACGCTTCAGATTGTTTTTAATCCTTCCCGGCTAAAAAAGTTCCAACCCGCTGAACCGCTTCCTGAAGCTTTGTCTCATCCTGAACCAGGCCAACCCTGACATATCCCTCGCCATACCGGCCAAAGGCAATGCCCGGCACGACAAGAACGCCAGCCTCGCTGGCCAATTCAAACGCAAAGGATAATGAATCCTGCTTCGTGGGCACCGGGGCCCAGACGAACATGGATCCTTTGGGCCTGTTCATCTTCCAGCCGGCTCTGGCACATCCGTCGACCCAGATATCTCTTCTGTTTTTATAAGTCTGCTGATTGGCGAGGATGGTCTGATCACCGCCGCTTAAGACAGCAACTCCGGCCTTCAATACAGGCTGAAAACTCCCATAGTCAATATTGGATTTGATAGTTTCCAGTGCTCTGATGACTTCTTTATTGCCTACCACAAAGCCAAGTCTCACTCCGGCCATATTATACGACTTGGAAAGGGAATGAAACTCTACCCCTACGTCCTTTGCTCCTTTGGCCTGCAGAAAGCTTGATGGCCTGTAGCCGTCAAAAGCCAGTTCTGTATAGGCAGCATCATGACAAACCACAATTTCATGTTTGGAGGCAAACCTGACGACTTCATTAAAGAAAGTCTCCGATGCAACAGCAGCGGTTGGATTATTAGGATAGTTAAGGACCATCAGTTTAGCCCGGTCAGCTGTCTGGGAGGGGATCCGATTGAGGTCCGGCAGAAAATCGTTCGTTTCCAATAACGGCAGTACAACCTTTTCACCTTCGACCAGCGCCAATCCGTCTGAATAAATCGGATAACCAGGATCAGGGATGAAAGCAGCATCGCCTTTATCAATAAACGCCCAGAAAATATGCGTTAGACCGTCCTGGGAACCCATGACCGGAAGCACTTCCGTCGCAGGATCAATATCGACGTTAAATCTTCTTTTATACCATAATGAGCAAGCTTCCCGGAACTCCGGAATTCCTCTGGTCAGTGTATACCCATACGCCCTTTCATCGAGGCTCTGCTCACTGATTATTTTTCTGATCTCCAGAGACGGAGGCAAATCAGGGCTTCCTACACTTAGATCAATGAGTGCTTTGCCTTCACGTTTAAGCTCTTCTTTCAACGACGCCAATTGTGAAAAAATGGATGTTTGCAGACTTCCCATTCTTACTGCGAGCTTCATGTCATCTTCCTCCTCAGCTGCTCAATTTGTTGAATGGCCTCCATACCAACTCCCCAAGAGCCTAATTTTATGCCAGGCTTAATCGCATGACCATGAAAATCAGATCCGCCTGTAATCAGAAGGCTCTTTCTTTCTGCCAGTGCTTTAAAGTAATTTCGCTCCTCCACACCGTGGTCGGGATGATAGACTTCAATCCCCTGCAGCCCGGAGTCGACCCAGGCGGCAATCTCGGGTTCTGTACATTGGTTGCCCGGATGCGCAAGCACGGCCACGCCTCCGGCTTCTCTTATAATTGTAATAGCTTCGACAGGATCAAGCTTATACCTGGGAACGTAAGCCGGCCTTCCTATCTTTAAAAATCTCTCAAAAACGTCTTTCAGATTGGCGGCATACCCGTGCCTGATCATGGCCTGAGCCACATGAGGTCGGCCGACAGAATCCCCATTGACAAACTGACTTACTTCCTCAAATGTCAGGGTGATTCCGAGCTGTTCCAGCTTCTGAAGGATCTTTCTTATTCTTTGCACTCTTTTTTCCCGCAGTTCCTGCAACCTGTTATGAAGAACCTCATTGCCCTCTTGTAACTCATACCCGAGGATATGGACTTCCTTGCCCGCCCAGTCGGTGTTGATCTCTATGCCTTTAACCAGACAGATCCCCGTCTCAGCTGCAGCCTGTTCTGCCTCCGCCCAGCCATTGATGCTATCATGGTCCGTGATGGCCAAAGCTTTCAATCCGACTTCTGCCGCAGACTTAACGACTTCTTCCGGTGTAAGGATCCCGTCTGAAGCAGTCGTATGACAATGCAGGTCGGCCTCAAATCTTGTCTGGTATTTCATGATATGTATACCTCTAAGAATTTTCACATTAAGACATCGCTCAAAAACCTGACATAATTCCCATAACATATTCTGGCTATTTCGTTCTGATTAAAACCACACTGAGACAATTTTTCCACTAGATACGGGAATGTCCCGACATTTTCCAGCCCTTCCGGCGTCGTCTCAATTCCGTCAAAATCCGATCCGAAGCCAACGGTATCCACTCCCGCTACTTCTGCGATGTGGCAAATGTGCCGGACAACATCATCTATAGTTGCTTTTCCGGTATCACTCAGGAAATCCTCACAGAAATTGACCCCAACCAGACCTTTCTTGTCTCCTAGCGCACGCAGCTGGTGGTCAGTCAAGTTCCGGCGATGGCCGCATAACGCTTTGGCACAGGAATGGGAAGCGATGACCGGACGTTCAGAATGCCGCAGCACATCCCAAAAACCTGCCTCATTTAGGTGGGAGACGTCGATTACCATCCCAAGCTGATTCATTCTTTCGATTACCTGAAAGCCAAAACTAGATAAACCGCCGCTTCCTTCGCTTTCCCCGACGCCGTTGCCGATCGCATTCCTTTCATTCCAGGTAAGGCCAATGCTTCTGACTCCGAGCCTGAAAATCAGATCAAGCATAAAAACGTTTTCCCCAAGAATTTCTCCGCCCTCGATATTGATCAGCAGGCCCAGCTTATTGGTCCGGCCTAATTGGGCTGCGTCTTTTTGGGTTCTTACTAAGAAGACATCACTGGAATTATGATCAATAAACCTAAGTGCGGCTTCGAGCAATTCCAGCCCTCTCCAGGCTGCCTGAAACGGTTTGTATTCACTTTCAATATAGGCAGCAAAAAACTGCAGGCCAAGATTGGCCTGTTTTGCCCTGGTCAAATCCCAGTGCCCAATTTTCGCTGGTTCTTTCAAATTCCTTTTCCCGGCAGCAAAATCTCCAATGCTGTCGCAATGACCGTCGGCAATCCATATATTTTTCATGGTCAAATTTTGCTCCTTTATTTGTATTCTAAAGGATAATCGGGCAGAAGGCTACTTATTTGGAAAGCTTGACTGATACCAATCCTTTAGCGACTGCCTTAGTTGCACTTAGCTAAATCAGAAAGTACAAATACTTTCTGATATATTAAAAAAACCCGCCCCAAAGCAGGCAGGTTTAGAATCATTGGGTTTATCTGGGTTCGACAATCAGTTTGATCGCAGTCCTCTCTTCTCCTTCAATCAGGATATCGGTGAAAGCCGGAATACAAACCAGGTCAAGACCACTCGGAGCAACGAAACCTCTGGCAATAGCAACTGCCTTTACTGCCTGGTTTAATGCGCCTGCGCCAATTGCCTGCAATTCAGCTCCGCCTTTTTCCCTAAGTACTCCTGCTAACGCTCCAGCTACTGAATTAGGACTTGATTTTGCTGAGACTTTTAACACATCCATTATCTAATACCTCCCAATCGATCCTTTTTACATGTATTTCCACTTTGATGCTATATACTATTCGCGTAATAGTAAAAAAATCCTCTTTTTAGAAATGTCTCATTTGGTATTTTCTGTGTAAAAAAATCCTGCACCTTATATGGTGCAGGATGTATGTCTATTTTTGGATGGGAATAATACGCTGTGTTTTGCCGGTTTTTTCATCTATTTGAAGCACCACAGCATTTAGCTGGTTCACCCCGTCGGCCACTTCAAATCTCGCCGGCATCTGCGTCAGAAAATTATTAATAATGATCTCTTTTTTGACTCCCAAGACCGAATCTCGCGGGCCGGTCATTCCAACATCTGTAATATATGCCGTGCCCTGGTCCAGTACCCTGGCATCCGCAGTCTGGATATGGGTATGTGTACCAAGAACTGCACTTACTTTGCCGTTAAGAAACCAGCCAAGCGCAACTTTTTCCGAGGTCGCCTCGGCATGAAAATCGACAATGATCACCGGGGTCTCCACAGCCATCATATTGATAATTTGATTGACCATCGTAAAAGGGTTTTCCAACGGAGGCAGGAAGATTCTGCCTGATAAATTGATAATCCCCGTCTTTATTCCGTTGCGAATAACAAAACCATAGCCTTTTCCCGGTGCCCCTTTCGGGTAATTGGCAGGCCGGATCAGCTTGGTTTCATCATCGATAAATTTTATAATTTCCTTTTGGTCCCAGACATGGTTGCCCATCGTCAAAAAGTGGATTCCGTAATCATATAACTCATAGGCGACTTCTTTGGTAAGTCCCCGCCCGCCTGAGGCATTTTCAGCATTGGCAATCACCAGATCAAGTTTATGCTCTTTCTGGAGTTCGGGAAGAAAAGCAGCCACCGCTTCTCTTCCCGGTCTGCCGACGATATCACCGATAAAAAGAATCTGCATAAGGTACTCCTTTACTTGCACTAACCCCTTGGTTCAACCATTGAAAACAAGTACTCTGCCGTCTTCCCGTACCGCTGTAATGTTTTTTTCTGTTCCGTTAGAACGTACAGCTGCCATCATATGATTAATGATTTCTTCCTGCAGTATGATCTCTTCTTCAGGCAGGCTGCAATCATCAGTAATCAGCTTAGCGCCAAGCTCGCTTTTCATGATTTCTACTATGAGGTTGATTTCGGTGTGGGTAATACTGCTTAAATCTCTGCTGATCACAATCAGGTTCAGTTCCTGTTCAAATTTTTCAATACTTAAAAGCTGAATTTTCCGACCTTCAATCTGATGAAACAATTCCAAGGCCTGCCGAAGTTTATTCTGAAGCGCTTCAAAGCCGCACTCCTTGACGACCAGGAATTTAAGTATCATGGTCTGCTTCTCCTGATTGCAGCTGATCGTTACAACTTCCGGATAGCACAGCAAAATAGAAACAAGTAATCCCGTACTGTAATTCAGATAATTTGATTCAGCAGTTATGACTTCTGAAGCGGCCATCTTGATAATCCTTTCCCGAATGTGAAATAGTAGAGCTTTCTCCAAAACATATAGTAATTCTTCAAGGAGACGCAAAGTCCTTCCCGGGGTGCCCTAGCAATTATAACCTATTTTGTCCCAACATACCAATATAAAGAAAACTTGGCTGGTTCAGAAAGTACTTAACTTTCTGATACATAAACAAAGCAGGCCTAACACCTGCTTTGTTATACGTAACGTATCAAAATCTTAACATCATCATCATCTTATACGCATGGTATCTCTGTGGCACCGACGTTGCGACAGATTACTTCGCGTAATCTACTGCGCGGGTCTCCCGCATTACGACAACCTTGATCTGTCCGGGGTATTCCAGTTCTTCTTCAATTCTCTTTGCAATATCATGCGCGAACCTTGGTGCAAGTGCATCATCAATCTTCTCCGGATTCACAATAATGCGAATCTCTCTGCCGGCCTGAATCGCGTAGGATTTTTCAACGCCTTCAAATGTCTCGGCAATTTCCTCAAGCTTCTGAAGCCTTTTAATGTAGGATTCCAAAGTTTCGCGTCTGGCACCAGGTCTGGCAGCTGATACCGCATCTGCAGCGGCAACAAGTACTGCGACAATTGTCTTGGGTTCAGTGTCTCCGTGATGGGCCTCAATCGCGTGAATGATATCCCATGATTCCTTGTACTTTTTGCAGAGATCAACGCCAATCTCGACATGCGTGCCTTCGGTATCATGGTCAACGGCTTTGCCGATGTCATGCAAAAGTCCGGCGCGTTTTGCGGTCTGGACATCAACACCAAGTTCGGAAGCCATTAATCCGGCCAGATGGGATACCTCGATAGAGTGTCTCAAAACATTTTGTCCGTAACTGGTTCTGAAACGCAGCCGACCAAGCAGTCTAATCAGTTCTGGATGTATACCGTGAACCCCGGTTTCGAAGGTTGCCTGTTCCCCTTCTTCCCTGATTTTCTGGTCAACTTCCTTCTGCGCCTTTTCAACCATTTCTTCAATTCTGGCCGGATGAATACGTCCGTCCAAAATCAGTTTTTCCAGAGCGACTCTGGCAACTTCTCTTCTGATCGGATCAAATCCTGACAGAATAACGGCCTCAGGCGTATCGTCAATAATCAAATCAATGCCCGTTAAAGTCTCAAGAGCTCTGATATTCCGGCCCTCTCGGCCAATGATACGGCCTTTCATTTCATCGTTCGGCAGGGCAACCACTGAAACTGTGCTTTCAACGACATGGTCTGCCGCACAACGATGTATAGCCAAAGAAATAATATCTTTAGCGCGTTTTTCAGCTTCTTCTTTTGTCCGGGTCTCATATTCCTTAATCATGATTGCCGATTCGTAACGTACTTCTTCCTCGACACTTTTTAGCAGCAATTGTTTGGCTTCTTCAGGAGTCAGACCGGAAAGCCTCTCCAGCTCAGCTACCTGTTTAGCCAGGAGTTCATTTAAATCAAGTTTTTGTTTTTCAACGTCTGATTCTCTGCGATGTAAATTTTCTTCCTTACGTTCCAGAGCTTCGGTTTTTCTTTCAAGGGTTTCTTCCTTCTGAAGATTGCGTCTTTCCATACGTTGGATCTCGCTACGTCTTTCTCTGGTCTCTTTTTCAATATCATTGCGAAGCTGCATAACCTCTTCTTTAGCTGCAACGATTTTTTCCCTCTTTTTGGCTTCAGCCTCTGCCTCAGCATTCTTTAAAAGCCTTTTTGCTTCTATTTCAGCAGATCCAATCATTTTTTCCGCAGATGATTTGCGTATGAACCAGCCGATCAGACTGCCAATCGCCAATCCGGCGAGTACAATAACAACTGCAATTAAGCCTGATATTTCCAAAGCTTCACCTCCTTCAATTATAGTATTAAATATTTCGTAAAAATAACAAAAAACTGGTCAGACCAGTTCCGTAAAATCTATAACCCTCGTTCGATTATTTTTCCCTTAAATATAGCTACACCGATACCCGGTGCAGCTGAGATGTTCAGTTTAATATAAGAGAAAACCTTGAAAGGTTAAAAATTTACTAGAAACAGATCCATTTAATATTAGTTTAATGAAATGTGCAAATAATGTCAAGTTGGTGGGATAACAAAGTATACTAAATACTTACAGATTATCGAAAATAATAATCTCTCCAAGTACTTTTTTGACGATATCCAATTGATAGCCCTTCGCTAAAAGCTTGTCCCCGACCTTTTTCCTTAAGTATAACTCTTTTGGAGGGATACTTCTGTTTTGATCGTTTAGGGATTTTTTCTGGTATTTCCTATACTCCTGCTCAAACATTTTACGGCCAAGCAGCAGGCAGTTTTCAACCTCCTGCTGCTCGGGAAAGTATTCATCCATGACGCAAGAGATCATCCGATCGTCCAGACCAGCTTTTTGCAGTTCAATACATATTCTGGTCCGGGAAAACCTTGTTTCCTTACTTTTAATATAAGACAAGGCATATTGCCGGTCATCAATATATTTCCATTCTTCTAGCTTTCGGAGAGCTTCAGCATTTTCCTCTGCGGAATAGCCTTTAGCCTCCAGTCTGCCGGCAAGCTGGCTGGCAGACAGCCGCCTGCGGCTCAAGAAATCCAGCGCAGCACCTAGCACACTTTTTTTCGATGAGGCCTGCTTTCTACTCATCATTCATGCTGTCGTCCTGAGCGCCCTTTGTCTTGTCTTTCGAGACCAGAACCAGATTGCGCACTTTGCTCTCAATCTCTGCAGCAATATCTGGATGCTGACGCAGAAAGTCCTTGACATTCTCTCTTCCCTGTCCAAGCCTTTCGCCATTGTAGGAATACCAGGCGCCCGATTTCATAAGGACACCTGTTTCCGATCCCATATCGACAATACTGCCTTCCCTGGATATCCCTTCGCCATAAACCAGGTCGAAATCAGCAAAGTTAAACGGCGGTGCAACCTTGTTTTTGACGACCTTTACGCGGGTCCGGTTGCCGATGATTTCCTGCCCCTGCTTGATGACATCCTGCTTTTTGACTTCCAGCCGGACTGAAGCATAAAATTTCAGCGCTCGTCCCCCGGTCGTCGTCTCCGGGTTGCCGAACATCACGCCGACTTTCTCCCTGATCTGATTAATAAAGATGACACAGGTATGGCTTTTACTGATGCACCCGGTAAGTTTGCGCAATGCCTGGGACATCAGACGGGCATGCAGCCCCATATGGGAATCGCCCATCTCCCCTTCGATTTCAGCCCGTGGCACGAGTGCCGCCACCGAGTCAATAACAACGACATCAACCGCGCCGCTGCGGACAAGGGCTTCACAGATTTCCAGCGCCTGCTCGCCGGTGTCGGGCTGAGAAACCAGCAGATCGTCGACATTCACACCCAGCGCACGGGCATATACTGGGTCAAGGGCATGCTCTGCATCGATAAAAGCTGCAACGCCGCCTGTTTTTTGTGCTTCAGCAATAATATGCAGCGTTACGGTGGTTTTCCCCGAAGACTCCGGTCCATATACCTCTATTACCCGGCCTCTGGGAACTCCGCCAACGCCTAAAGCCAAATCCAGTGCCAATGAACCTGTTGAAATCGTCTCAACAGCCATTCTGTCCGAAGCTTCGCCGAGTTTCATAATCGCTCCCTTGCCAAACTGCTTTTCAATTTGGCTCAGCGCAATATCCAATGCTTTTAGTTTATCTGGAGTAGCCATTTTTTCGTGCCTCCTCTTGATTATACAAAACATATGTTCGGTTTCTATTATACTTTTTCTGACTGTCTATTGTCAATCCGTTTAAAAGTAAAATTTTTACATAGCGGTTAGTCTTGTCTCGTTTGGCAAGCATCTACTGCTTACATTTCCTAAGCAAATACAGCCGCAGCATATTCAAGGCAGTTTCTACGATCATATTTCTGACGGATTCCCTGCTCCCGACAAACTGGTTTTTAGTGATCTCGATACCTTCCGGATGAGCCAGGGCGATATAGACCAGACCGACGGGTTTTTCCGCAGTTCCGCCTCCGGGTCCTGCAACTCCGGTCGTCGCAATCCCAAGATCTGCGCCGAGAGCCTTCCTCGTCCCTTCGGCCATTTCCCCGGCTACAAGTTCACTGACTGCGCCTTCCTGCAGCAGACTGCTGCTTTTCACCCCGAGCAAAGTCTCTTTGGCTGAATTCGCATAACTCACAACGCCGCCAAGATAATACGCCGAGCTTCCGGCTTCGGCGGTGATTCTTCCGCCCAGAAGACCGCCGGTACAGGATTCAGCTGTTGCCAGCGTCAGGTTGTTTTTCAGAAGCAGTTTTCCAACAATACCGCCCTGGGTATCCGTACCGCTTCCGAATACCCCGTCCCCAAGCCTGCTGCGGATCTCTGCTTCCGTCTGATCCAGGAGCCGGACAGCCTGACTGACATCCCCGCTTCGGACCGTAAGCCTGACATCCATGTAGGTATGCCTGTCCAGCAAAGTGAGAGACGGGGATTTACGCTGCATCAGAACGGTTAGTTCCCGTTCCAGTTCCGGTTCCCCGAGTCCAAATATTTTTAGAATACGCACCTGCATCCGTCCGGAATCCTGAAGGATGATCTGCTCCAGTTTGGGCAGCAAATACTTTTGGAACATAACCTCCATTTCGGAAGGAGGTCCGGGAAGGATCGCGCAAAACTGGCCATTTTTGCAGATAAGGGCCCCCTGTGCAGTTCCTTTATCGTTCGGCAGCAGGATCGAACCTTCCGGAAAATAAGCCTGTTTTTCCGTACTTGGTGGCATCCGGTCATTGATATAAAACTGCGTCAGCGACTGCATGCTTTCAGGATCATAGCTCATTTTCAGGCCTAAGACTTCAGCAGCAATTTCTTTGGATAGGTCATCTACCGTCGGTCCAAGTCCTCCGCTGACAAGCACAAGCCCGGAACGCTGCAGCGCATTCTTTAGTGTTTCGGTCAGCCGTTCTTTGTTGTCTCCTACCGTCGTATGGTAGAGGACTTCTATCCCAAGATCCGAAAGTTGTCCTGTAAGATAATGGGCACTCGTATTCAGCGTTTTTCCGAGCAGTAATTCTGTTCCCGTGGAAATAATTTCGGCCTTCATTTTTTTCACACTCCCTCAGTCATTATCTCACCGCGGGCAGATTTATATCCCGGTACCGGTATCTTGTCACGCTAAAATTGATAAAGAAAACATGGCTGGCGCCAAGCCTTTGGCGGTCGCTTCAATTACTTATACTTCCTGATATACAGATAAAAAGATTTCCCCCTGAGTAAAAGGAAAATCCTTGAAGTCGTTTTATTTAGAATGCACAAACAGCTGTTTTGATTTCATGATATAATCCACGCCGGAGATGATGGTCATGATCAGCGCAAGATAGATCATAGGCTGGGCAATATGTATGTTAAGGGTTGATAATGGCCAATCTCTCAGAATCAACAGTGCTATGGCAATGATCTGAGTGACCGTCTTCAGTTTTCCAAGCTTGCTGGCACTGATCACTACGCCTTCGGCGGCAGCAATCGCTCTTAACCCTGTGACCGCAAACTCCCGGGCCAGGATAATCCAGACAATCCAGGCTGAAACGAGATTTAACTCAACCAGGGCAATCAGCGCGGCTGAAACCAGAAGCTTGTCGGCAAGCGGATCCAGAAATTTACCGAGATTGGTCACTTGTTTCAGCTTGCGTGCGAAATAACCGTCCAAACCGTCTGTCGCAGACGCCAGGATAAATATCCCCGCGGCTACAAAGTCCTGATAAGGAAAATAAGCAGTACCGTCAGGCATTTTTACCAATAAAAAGGCCATAAACAAAGGTATCATGGCAATTCGAATCAGAGTCAGCGTGTTAGGCAGATTCACTCGAGCTCCTCCCCTCCCATATCATAGCTGTCCGCTTCTGTAATTCTGATCTGTATGATTTCACCAGCCAAATGTTTCTTCTGAACCTTGAGGTAAATCTGACCGTCAATCTCCGGGGCATCCCCTTCGCTCCGTCCGACCCATTCATCGGGGGCAGTCTGTTCTTCGAGAATGACTCGGATGATTTGCCCGACCCTTTGCTGCTGGATCTGATCTGCAATTTCCGTTTGGGTTGCCATGACAGCATTTTTGCGGGCTTCTCGGATCTCAGGCCGCACCTGGTTCGCCATGTTCGCAGCAGGTGTATTTTCCTCCTGAGAATAAGCAAAAACCCCAATGCGGTCTAATTTCATTTTATTAACAAATAACAGTAAATGCTCGAACTGTTCTTCGGTTTCCCCAGGGAACCCGGTAATGAACGTTGAACGGATAAAAATACCCGGTACAGCCTCGCGGAGCTTTCCGATCAGCGTTTCTGCTTCTTCGGCTGTATTTCTGCGGTTCATTTTCGAAAGTATGGCGTTATCGGCATGCTGAAGGGGCAAATCGATATAATTGCATATCTTGGGTTCCGTCGCAATCAGGCCAATCAGTTCATCAGATACTGCCTCAGGGTAACAATACATCAGCCGAATCCATTGTATACCGTCTATTTCCACTAGTTCCCGCAGAAGATCCGACAGCCGGTAAGCGTGATACAGATCAATGCCGTAACGGGTTGTATCCTGGGCTACCAGTGCAATTTCCTTCACACCCTCGCTGGCGAGCTTCCTTACTTCTTGTACGATTGACTCCATTGTCCTGCTACGGTAGCTGCCTTTGATCTGCGGAATGACACAATAGCTGCAGCGGTTATCACAGCCTTCGGCTATTTTGACATAGGCAAAAAAAGAAGGGCTGAAACGGACTCTCGGTATCTCATTGTCATAAAGATAGTCCTGCTTTTCTTTTTTCCTGTATACTCTCTCGCTGCCGGAGCTTTCCAGGACCTCGGGGATTTTATCCAGATCCCCGTCCCCGAGCACACCATCAAGCTCAGGAAGTTCTTTAAACAGCTCTTCACCATAACGCTGAGCCAGACATCCCACAGCATAGACCTTCTTCTGAGCACCGCTATTTTTCAAATTGATCATTTCACAAAGGGTGTCAATCGATTCTGCTTTGGCATCTTCAATAAAACCGCAGGTATTTACAACAATCATATCGGCTTCAGACGGTTCGGCTGTTATCTCGAAGCCTTTCGCCAGCATGCCGGTTATTACTTCACTGTCAACCTGGTTCTTCGGGCACCCAAGGTTAATCACTGCAACTTTTTTCTTCAATTTCCAACCCTCTGAAATCGTTTTTTATCACTTTAGTATATATCAGGTTCCGACCTGCTGTCAAAACGAATGCTTTCCCTTTACCTTCCCTGATGGCTTCCCCGGAGACATCCTTTTGACTTTCCCTGTCACCTTGCCTGACGCCTCTGTGCGACTTCCCTGGTGCTTTTCTTTTTGATTTTCTTTGAGATTTCTTTTCTTATTCCCCAGGCTTCTTTGTTGTCTTTCTTTTTCCATCTTTTCGTTTTTTACGGTTCCCCGAGATTTTCCGCTGTCCTCTGTAATCTTTTTTTTATGTTCCTTATTTATTCGTGCCTTAGATAAAAGGTCTTTATTTACTTGATCTTTATTGAGCTTGCCTTTAACAATATTTTTCTGTTTATTTTGGTTATAACCGGAATCTTGTTCCTTGTTCTGATCGGAATAGGCGGTTTTGCCTTTGGGCCTGATCAGACATTTGGGACCGAACCCTATCAAATCCGTCCTATCTGCTTCAACAAGGGCAGCGTGGACCAGTGCATATTTTTTTGGTTCTCTGAATTGCAGCAACGCTCTCTGCATTGCTTTTTCCGTTTTGCTTTTTGGAACATAAACCTTCTGCATAGTCAGCGGATCGAGCCCTGTATAAAACATTGCCGTAGACAGCGTTCCCGGAGTCGGATAAAAGTCCTGGACCTGTTCCGGCTGATAATGAATGTCCCGCAAGTATTCGGCCAGTTCAACGGCTGCTTCCAGCGTACTCCCTGGGTGGCTGGACATAAAGTAAGGAACAATAAACTGCTTCTTGCCAAGACGCTCGTTAATTTTAAAGAATTTTTCCCTAAACTGTTCAAAGGTTTTCCCGGCCGGTTTACGCATATCGTGCAGGACCTTAGGTGAGATATGCTCCGGAGCTACCTTTAGTTGACCGCTGACATGGTGTTCGAGCAATTCTTTAAGAAAATGCTCGCTTTTATCCGCCATGATATAGTCATAGCGAATCCCCGAGCGCACAAATACTTTCTTGACTTTGGGCAGTTTTCTGAGTTTCCGTAAAATCCCGAGGTATTCCTGATGGTCAATATGCAGGCTTTTGCATGGCGAGGGATGCAGGCATTGTTTTTCCTTACATGCGCCAGTTTTCAATTGCTTAAGACAGGCTGGCTGACGAAAGTTTGCTGTCGGTCCGCCAACGTCATGAATATATCCTTTGAAGTCTTCCAAATTGGTGATTCCCACAGCTTCGTGTAAGATCGATTCCTCGCTCCTGCTCTGAACGATTCTGCCCTGATGAAAGGTCAGCGAGCAGAAAGCACAGCTTCCAAAACATCCCCGGGAGCTGACAATACTGAATTTAACTTCCTCCAGCGCGGGTATTCCCCTGTCTCTATCATACATTGGATGTGCGTTTTTCAGATAGGAAAGACCATAGACTTTATCCAGCTCCGCCTGAGACAAAGGCATCTCCGGTTTATTCTGCACCAGATATTTTATGCCGTGCTGCTGGACGATGGTTTTCCCTCTGACCGGGTCCTGCTCCTGATATTGGATCTTGAAAGCTTCCGCATACTTTGTTTTGTCTTCTGCCGTCTTTTTGAAGGAAGGTATCTCAATATAGCCGTTGCTTACCTCTTCCAGAGAATCCGCCATATAGCAGGTTCCGGGGATATGGCGGATATATTTCACTTCCAAACCGTCATTCAGATACGCGGCAATCTCCACAATCTGCTTTTCCGCCATGCCATAGACCAACAAGTCCGCACTGCTGTCAATCAGAATTGATTTTCTGACGGTATCGCTCCAATAGTCATAATGGGCAAATCTCCGCAAACTGGCTTCTACACCGCCAATGATGATCGGAACGTTCTTATAGGCTTCCCGGATTTTATTGCAATAGACAATCGTCGCCCGGTCCGGCCGTAAACCCATTTTGCAGCCGGGTGAATAGGAGTCTTTTTCGCGTATTTTTTTATTGACTGAATAATGATTGACCATAGAATCCATATTGCCTGCTGACACCAAAAATCCGAGCCGGGGACGCCCAAGTCTCTGAAAATCTTCTGTCTTTTTCCAGTCCGGCTGAGGAATAATTCCAACCTTGTATCCTGCGTCTTCAAGGACCCTGGAAATGATAGCCGGACCGAAACTGGGATGATCGACATAGGCATCCCCGCTGACCAGGACGAAGTCCACCTGGTCCCATCCCCGGCATTCCATATCTTCTCTGTTCACTGGCAGATAATTTACAGGCACTTGATTTTGCTCCTAACTATATCAGCATTAGCTTACTGCCATGCAGTTATCTAATATCAAACTGATTATTCAAATATTCTTTTGTCCTTCATTTAATCTATTGGATTCTAATCTTTGCAGCCGTATTTATTCTAAATCGATTTGACGTGATTCGCAAACATAGGAAGAGGGTATCCTGGTCTTCCGGTATACCCTCTTAACAATCTTATCTTATCAGCTTGGTGCAAAACTAACTTCCTGCAAGCTCTTTCACTTTATTCTCATCAATAATGTAGTTTTGAAGGACATCACCGGTCTTCCCGAGCGGCGGAATGGTATGTCCGTTCACTTTGAGTGACAGTCCACCGGCGTTGCCAATCGATACAAATTCAATTTGCTTGTCAGCCTGCAGCGTTTGCATTTTTCCTGAAGGGATTGTCCCGCTCAAAGCCTGCTTGCCGTCTACATTGACCACGACCCAGCAATCAGCGGTAAACGTAAGCTCAACGACAATACCCTCGTATTGTTCAGTTTGCGGCTGAGACGGCTGCCCGGCATTTTGTTCCTGCCCGACGGTGTTCGTATCCTGCCCCATACCGGAATCGGCAGTATTTTGATCGCTCGCCTTCGGTGCAGCCGGCAAAGGGGTGGGTGTATAATGAAAAGTACCGGATTTGTTGCCCAAGTTTGACACAAAGATAATCCCGACGACAATGATCACAGCCAGGATGGCCATTCCTGCAAGGACGACAGGTCTGAACCATACCTGATTGCTTGGAATCGGACTTAAGCGTGGCTCAATGTCAGGCTCAGCTTCTTTGACCAAAGAAGCATTATAGCTATCTATAATCTCCTGCGGATTAATGCCAAGATGTTTAGCATACGTCCGTAAAAAGCCTCTGGTATAGGTGGTTCCGGGTAGCACGCCATAGTTCTCATTCTCCAGAGCTTCCAGATACCTCACTCTAATCTTAATGCTGTCTTCAACCTCCTGATAACTTAAACCTTTTTCTTCTCTGGCCTTCTTAAGAACGGCCCCTTCACCAGCCATTTCTACACCACCCTATTAATATTTAATTTAAATCAATTACCATAAGCAAACCGGTCATTCAAAAATTGTTTCAGTATTTTCAGTGATAATAACATAGATTCCTGAGAAATACATAAGGCATAGTCTTCAGATTCCTGATTGGGATAACCATACAGCTGGTCATAGTATTCCATAATAAGATACCGGGCAAAGTCTTCGTAAGCCTGTTTCTGCAGAGAATTATAAAGCTGATCAATTTTCTTTCGTCCCAGTCTTTTCGTCAGTCTGTCCAGAGCCGTTTTAAGTTCTTCAGTTATTCCCGGGTTATCCGTATACTCGAGCATCAACCGTTTGGCTCTGTTGTCCAGCGAATCATAAACAAGAACGGAAGTTCCCTGCTGCATGGCCTTAAAAACTGCGTCAGGGAGTGTGATTTTGCCGATTCGCCGGCTTTCGCATTCCATCACCAAATACAGATCGTGATTATAGCGATGAATTTCCTCGTAAAGCAAAGATTCAAACGTTTTTTGAGTAGGCTGAGCACCAAGACCAATGCAGCCAAAAACTGAACCGCGGTTATTGGATAGCCCCTCAAGATCAATGACCGGATAACCCTCTTCCTTGAGTTTTTTCAGCAACTCTGTTTTTCCGGTTCCGGTATTCCCTTTCAGGACGACAACCTGATGATGAAATCCAGTCTCAAAAAAGGAAACAATCGAATGCCTATAGGCCTTGTATCCGCCAATCAGCCGAAATACCGGCAACCCCATCAGGTCGAGTACTGCAGCCAAAGACTTGCTTCTCATTCCTCCGCGCCAGCAAAAGAGCAGAATCGGTCTTTTCCCGGCAGCTTCTTCAACTTGCTTATATAAATCCGGCAGTTTTCGGCTGACAATCTCTAATCCGATATCTCTGGCTTTTTGGGGAGACTCTTTGGTATATATCGTTCCAATGACGGCTCTCTCTTCATTATTGAAGATTGGTATGTTTACCGCTCCGGGAATCGTTCCTTCCTCAAATTCATTTTCTGACCTCACATCTATATATAATGCATCTGATAGCTCAGAACATTCATCGATGGAAATTTCACGCAGCATAATCTTCCCCAATCTTTTTTATTCTACAGTATTTTAACTAATCCTTCCTGAAATTAACCAAAAAGCGCAAATATTTGGTAATCATGGCTAAGAATTTAAGTTTTTCCCGAATTTTTGTTCAAATTGGCCTTTGGTCATCAAAACTTCCCTGGGTTTCGAGCCTTCATGCTGGCCGACGACCCCTTTTTCCTCAAGCATATCAACGATTCTAGCCGCCCTGGAATAGCCAATCTTTAGTCTGCGCTGAAGCAGGGACACGGATGCCGTATTGCTCTCCATAAAGATATTTGCAGCCTTGTAGAAAAGTTCATCTTCCGGTTCCTCAGAATTTCCGGAACTCAAGCTCACCTCCGGAATTTCAAAATACTCCGGCTTGGCCTGTTCCAGCAGATAATCCACAATATTTTTGACTTCCTTGTCTGACAGGAAACAACCCTGGACCCGAATCGGCTTGCTGATCCCGATTGGATGATAGAGCATGTCCCCGCGGCCGAGCAGTTTTTCTGCACCGCCCATATCCAAAATAGTTCTGGAATCGATCTGGGAAGAAACCGCAAAAGCGATTCTGGAAGGAATATTGGCTTTGATCAGACCGGTGATGACATCAACCGAGGGTCTCTGCGTCGCAACAATCAGATGAATACCTGCTGCCCTGGCCATCTGGGCCAGCCGGCAGATAGACTCTTCAACCTCTCCCGGAGCAACCATCATCAAATCGGCTAACTCGTCGATGATGACGACAACATACGGCAGCGGCTTCGATTCAGTATCCTTTTTTTCACTAACCAGGAAATTATATCTGACGATATCGCGAACTCCGGAAGCTGCAAAAAGTTCATATCTTGTCTCCATTTCGGTAACAATCCACTTCAAAGCTCCGGCGGCTCTCTGTGGCTCTGTTACCACAGGAGAGATCAGATGCGGAATTCCATTGTAATTGGCCAGTTCAACAACTTTGGGATCAATCAGCAGCAGTTTTACTTCATCCGGTTTTGCTTTATAAACGATGCTTCCAATAATCGTATTGATGCAAACCGATTTTCCTGCTCCGGTCGCTCCGGCAATCAGCAGGTGCGGCATTTTCGTCAGATCACCGATGATCGGTGTGCCGGTAATATCCTTGCCGAGCGCCAAACTAAGCTTGCTTGGTGAGTCCTGAAAATCTTCCGTTTCCAGCACTTCCCGGAAATGAACAATGGCAATCTCCTTATTCGGGACCTCTATCCCAACTGCAGACTTTCCCGGAATTGGCGCTTCCATCCGCACATCGGAGGCTGCCAGACTCAGTGCAATATCATCTGAGAGGCTGGTAATTTTACTGACTTTGACACCAGGTGCAGGCTGAACCTCATAGCGGGTAATCGTCGGCCCCTGTGTGACTCTTGTGACTTTGACCCTGACCCCGAAACTGGCCAGCGTATCTTCCAGCAGACGGACATTATCGGCAATGTCCTTGCCGCTTTTTTGGCCTTTTTTCATTGATTTATGGACAAGATTCAAAGGTGGCAGCCTGTAATGTTCGTTCTTCTCGGTCTGTCTGGAAATAGGCGTCCCGGTAAGCTTGCCCGGCGGTGCCGCTGCAGTCTCCATGCCTCCTGCATAATCTCCTATATTTCCAGCCTTTCTTTCGGCTAAATCGTCCATCCTTGTGTTAATCAGGTAATGATCCGTTTCCGACTGCGGAACCTGCTTGTTTTTTTTATTCCGTTCTTCTCCTCGATTCCGTTCTTCCCCAAAAATTTCGATCACCGGGCTACTCTGCTTTGAATCGAAATAATCACCCGGGGTTGGGGACTTTACAGGCTCACCTTTCTTTGCTGCGGCAAACATGCTGTTCCGGTCATCCTCTTTGCGCTTCTGTCTTTCTTGGCGTCCGTCCGCCAGTACTTGCAGAAAATCCCTGATGTGACGATCGACCATCTGTGCGAAACTTGCTGTGAGGGACAACAGGTCTTTGATCGTCCCGACCAGAGAGCGGTTCATTACCAGGATGGCGCCGATCAAGGCCAGCACTGCCAGAATCACATAACCACCTGTCACGCCGACCAGCATGACCAGCATGATACTGATCACCGCGCCAAGAAGGCCACCTCCTAATCCTGCTTTGCCAAGCTCAAGCAGCCCTGCAGTATCATACGCAGCAGATGACCCGAGATGCAGGAATCCTTCCGCTACGAGCCATAATAAAACCGCACCGATTATCCTGGATTTCATACTTCTCCGGTTGTTGCTCATCAGGCTGATCCCGATAACTCCGAGGATGATAAAAATCCCGACACTGCCATCGCCTGCCGCAATCCTGAGTGCTTTAATCATCAGCGTGACAATAGCACCCTTACTGTTGGAATAGAGCATGACGAATCCCAGACAGGCCAAGCCCATCACCAGGATTCCAATAATCTCATTTCGAATCGTATCATGAACGGACTGTCTTTTTTTACGTGACCCCCGTCGGTTCTTTTTTGTCGTCTTCGTCGCCAACGTTCCAAACCCCCAGCTTTTCATTACAACAGTAATATTTCCACAATTCTAAGCTAATTCCTTTAATTATTCAACATATAAGGCCTTTGAATAATTCCTTGTTGAGTCCTCGATATCATTTTTACCTATATATGATGGTTATATGATGGTATATATAATGTAAAGTATTTATCACCCAAAAACAAGAAATTCTCAGGACAATCAACCATTATTTGATAAGATTCTTAAAAAGCACAGGATATTAATAAGTCTTTAGTCCTATCACATCGTGACTTACGGTGAATTGTTTCAATTGTCAAACTGTTGTAAATTTGTAATACAAACCAGAACACTAAAAAACGAAAATATATTATTAAAGGGAGAGATTATCATGATGTTATACCTTGTTCAATTCCTTCAAAGATTCCAGAAAGATGAAAAGGGTCAGGCACTTACAGAGTACGGTCTTATTATCGCTTTAATTGCAATTGTTGTAATTGGCGCGGTCACCGTTATCGGTACAAACTTGGATAGTATTTTGGATTCAATTGGCACTGCTCTCAAACCAGCATCATAATCTTTTGGGTTCTCAGAGAAAGCTCTACTGTCAGAGAACAGTAGGGCTTTCTTAAACTAAGAAAGGTTACCTCTCTTATCAGGTATTCAAACAGTCTTTGAATTGTTAATTTTCCCATATCTGCTCAGTGATATTTGGGTTGATGGGGCGAACGTTTATTAGAATCTGCATTGGGAGGGTATTGAAAAATGCTAAAAAAATTAATAAAATCCTCCAATGGCCAGTCTCTTGTCGAATTTGCGCTGGTCCTGCCCATCTTTCTGCTCCTTGTCTTTGGCGTGGTTGAGTTTGGGCGGCTCGGCTATTCCTACGTGACTCTCAATAACGCTGTCCGAAGCGGTGCCCGGACAGCCAGCTTAAGCGGATTGGATAGCGCTATCCAGGCTTCAGTGGCTGATTCCGCCCCCTTGTTAGACCGCAACCTGCTGACCATTCAGATCACTCCAATTGAGTCCAGCAGACACTCCGGCTCAAATGTTACCGTATCTGCCTCTTATCCTGTGTCTCTTACGACCCCGGTATTAAATCATATTCTTCCGGATCCGGTTGTGATCCATGCGAGCCTGTCCATGCGCATTGAATAGGAGTGCATTCATTATGAAAAATAACCCACTAAAAAATGAAAAAGGCAGTATTGCCGTTCTTACGGCAGTACTTTTAGTCGTTCTTTTGGGCTTTGGTGCCCTATGTACAGATATGGCCGTTCTCTACGTGGAAAAAGCAAAGTTACAGAATGCGGTAGATGCAGCAGCTTTAGCGGGTGCTCAAGAATTACCGGACAGTCCACAGGACGCTTATCTAACTGCTGCAGAATATGCTGCCAATAATCATGTCTCCCTCCCCTCAATTTCGATATCCAATAATAACCGGGAAATTGAGGTATCTGCTTCTGAAGAACATTCCATGTTTTTGGCCAAAGTACTTGGCATTACCAAAGGAAAAGTCAGTGCACGTTCCAAGGCAGGTGTTCACCCTGTTCGCAGTATCGCCGGCGCCGCTCCTTTAAGTGTTACGATACAGAACTTTGTCTATGGCCAGGAATATACGTTGAAGAATGCTCCGCCGGAAGGTCAAACCGGCTGGTATGGTCCTGTCAGGTTGGATGGATCAGGTGCTAGCACCTACGAAAATGCGCTCGCCTATGGGAATAACACCCCGCTAGCCGTCGGCCAGACCCTGCAGATAGAAACCGGTAATATGAGCGGTCCGACACGAAAAGGTCTTGATACCCGGCTTGCTTCCGATACGCGTGTCCCTGGGAATACTTTTACTGATCATGACAGCAATGCTCCCGAGATTGTCTTTATCCCTATCGTAGAAGTCCTCACTCGATCAGGTGAATCCATCCAGGAAGTCAAGATTCTTGGATTTGCAGCCTTTTTTATTGAAAATGTGACCCGAAATGGCAATGACTGTTTTATCACGGGGCGTTTTTTAAAGACCTGTTCCACACTCGGCAAAGAAACAAGTTCAATTATTGATGACGGAAATAACCCCGTACAGGATTACGGTTTATATTCTATAAAACTGCTAATGAATTGAGGGATGACTAGTGAAAAGAAAATTCTATGTTTTTATGGCGATTATCTCAGGACTGATTTTTAGCTTGGCTGTCTTTTTCTACCTAAACTATGGTTCGGGAGCATCAAGCCAAGACTTAAAACCACTGGTTGTTGCAGCAGCTGATATTTCCTCCCGAAGTATCCTAAAGGCTGATCAGCTCCAAATCAAACAAGTTCCGCTTTCAGCCTATCCTCAGGGGGGGGCCTCTACCGTGAAAGAATTGACAGGCCGGGTACTCCTGGTTGACGTCAGTCAGGGTGATGTACTGCTGAGTCCTATGCTTGGAGATCCGTACCAAACCGGCAGCAGTTCAGGTGCCTCAGCCGACAGCTTTTCACTGACTGTTCCTTCAGGTAAAAGAGCCGTTGCTATTCCTGTCGATCTGGTGGGCAGTGTCAGCTATAAGGTAAAGCCCGGTGACCATGTGGATATCCTGATTACCATGGATATTAAGGATAGCCAGGGAAATCAAAGAACAATTACTTCTTTAGCTGCCCAGGATGTTTTGGTCTTAAACACGGGTGATACCATTCTCAAAGAAGGAGAAACTGCCGAAAATCCTGGCTCTTATGTCCTTGCTATGAGTGTTTCCCAGTCTATGGCCGTAACACTGGGCAGTGAAAAAGGTTCCATCCGCTTACTGCTGAGAAACCCCGCCAATAAAGAAACTTACACCGAAGCACCCATTGATCCTAATGTCTATACAAACGCCGATTATTTCAGTCATTATAAATAAAAAGGAGGTATAGCGCATGCAAGGTATACGGATTCTCATTGTTGATGATATCAGAAATACCCGCGAAAACATTCGCCGGATCCTTGCTCTTGATTCCGGCTTTGAAGTCATCGGCGAAGCAGGCTGCGGTTCTGAAGCAATCCGTCTGGCAGAATTGTTGAAACCGGAAATTATTTTAATGGATATCAGCATGCCCGACATTGACGGGATAAAAACAACAGAACTGCTTTCTTTCCGCATTCCAAATACCTCCATTATTATGATGTCCGTTGAAAACGACCCCGACCATATGACCAAAGCCATGATGGCCGGAGCCAAATCTTATATCGTCAAACCGTTTACCGGCAAAGAACTTACCAGTACAATCCTGAACGTGTATCACAAGGAAAGCCGCAAAAGAGAAATGATCAATTCCCCTCTGTCCCCCGATTCCGCTGTAAAAACATCCGACACTGCAGCAAAAGTAATCAGTATTTTCAGCGCCAAGGGAGGGGTAGGCAAAACGACGACCGCTGTGAACCTCGGTGTTGAATTGGCGAAGTCATCCAAAGTCCTTTTATTAGACTTGAGCCTGCAATTTGGGGACATCGCCTCCTTCTTAAATCTTGTTCCGAAAAGAACCATTACCGATCTGGTCCAGGCCGGTTCGATCAAAGAAGAAGATATCCGGCTTCATACCCTTAGCCATTCTTCCGGACTGGAAATCCTGGCGGCTACGAATCGCCCTGAATATGCAGAAAAAGTAACCACAGAACATATTGAGCAAATCCTGGAAGAAATTAAACCCCATTATGATTTTGTAATTCTTGACAATACCAGCCGTTTTGATGATATCAGCCTTGCCGGCTTAGAGGCCGCAGACGAGATCTGGGTTGTGGCCGGCATGGACATTCCGTCAATCAAAAATACCAAGCTGGCGCTGGAAATCATGCACACGCTTGAGTATTCCCCAAAAATCAAGTTAATTCTAAATAAATTTGAAAAGAAAATCGGTATCAGCATGAAGGATATTGAAAGCAGTCTCGGCCTCAATGTAACCTATCTTATTCCTTATGAAGAGCAGCTCACATCTGTGCTTAATAAAGGTGTACCGTTTGTTGAGGCTTTAGCCCGTTCGGCTCCCGCTCTGGAAATTAAAAAAATGGTGAGTACGCTAGGTGTTAATTCGGAAATTACTAAAAAAGGTCAGGACAGCAAAGAAACCAGCCGTCTTTCCTTTTTAAGATTTGGAGGTTGATCGCATGTCGCTCCTTAGCCGTTTAGAACAGGAAAGAGGTAAAGAACGCGAAAGAACCGGATCAGAGAAACAAAGCCTGATTGAAATCAGACAAGCCTTTACCTCTTCTCCTTCCTCTCAGCCCGTTGATCCCTGGAGGGAGCTCAAAAGCATTATCCATAAGGAAACCATCAAAAATATTCAACTCAATGATGTTGATCCTCAAGAAGTCGAGCCGATCGTTCAAAAAGTCATAGACCAGTATGTTGAAGCCAACGGTGCCCTTCTGCCCCGGAATGAAAGGCAAAGAATCGTTCAGGAAGTGGTAGATGAGATCCTTGGTTTTGGCCCCATTTCCCCGCTATTAAATGACGACAGTATTTCAGAGATTATGGTCAACGGACCAAGTCAGGTCTACGTAGAACGTCATGGGATTGTCGAACTATCCAATGTAACTTTTAATGATGACCAGCATGTTCAGCATATTATTGAAAAAATTGTCGCGCCGATTGGCCGAAGAATTGATGAAAGTCAGCCAATGGTAGATGCCCGTCTGCCGGATGGTTCCAGGGTAAATGCAATTATCCCGCCTTTGGCTCTTAAAGGGCCCACCATCACGATCCGAAAATTTTCACGTGACCCCTATCGTGTCGAAGATCTGATTAATTTTGGCACAATGACCAGAGATATGGCACTTGTCTTGGAAGCCTGCGTCAAGGCCAGACTGAATATTGTCGTTTCCGGCGGTACCGGGTCAGGTAAGACCACAACCTTAAACGTCCTATCTTCCTTTATTCCGGACCACGAGCGGATCATTACCATTGAAGATGCTGCTGAACTGCAGCTTGATCAAAGCCACTTGGTAACGCTTGAAACCCGGTCGCCAAACATAGAAGGAAAAGGTGCCATCACCATTCGTGACTTGGTCAGAAACACGCTGCGTATGAGGCCTGACCGGATCATCGTCGGTGAAGTCCGCGGCGGAGAAGCCTTGGATATGTTGCAGGCCATGAATACTGGACACGATGGTTCCCTGACCACAGGTCATGCTAACACCCCGAGGGACATGCTCTCCCGTCTCGAAACCATGGTTTTAATGGCAGGCATGGATTTGCCGATCCGGGCCATCCGTGAGCAAATTTCCAGTGCGATTGACTTAGTTGTTCAGCAAAGCCGGCTCAGGGACGGCACCCGGAAAATTACTCATATCACTGAGGTCCTTGGTATGGAAGGAGACACCATTGTCACCCAGGATATCTACAAATTTGAACAAAAAGGTGTTGATTCCAATGTCCACGTCCTCGGTGGCTTTAAGGCTACCGGTGTCCGCCCCCGCTTTATGGATACGCTGGCTGCCACGGGCCAAATCCTGCCGGACAATATTTTTGTTAGTTGATTAGCCATCTATGGCCGTCGGAGGTATTTATATGACAAAGGTCATCGTCGTGGCCTCGATTATGGGATTTATCCTAATATACTCACTGATCATGGCCCTGAAACCAAAAAATGAAAGCGTTGAAGATAAAGTTAAGCGACTGGTGGCAGAAAAAGAAGATACCCCGGTTAAAGCCAAAAAGGCTGCTTCCTGGAAAGAGTATCTGACTTCCCTGTCCAAATATACACCTCGGAAATGGGGCAAACAACTTGATAAAGATCTTTACAGCGGTGACATTGGGTTAACTGGCAGAGAATTCATCGTAATGCAAATTTTCTTGTTCATTCTTACTTTCCTTATCGCCTTAATTCTCCTGCCTTTGAGTGCTGTTTTTATTGTTCTGCCACTGTTAAGTTTGATCTTTCCCAGGCTGTATATCAGCAGTGCTAAAAATAAAAAAATTAAAAAATTCAATAACCAGCTGCCGGATATACTTCTGACCCTTGCCAATTCCTTAAAAGCCGGTTTTAGTTTATTTCAGGCCATGGAAATGGCCGCCCAGGAAATGCCAGACCCGCTCTCCTCCGAAATCAAAATGACCCTGAAAGAAATGGCCTATGGGGAATCTACCGAAAATGCTTTGTTAAATCTCTCGCAGCGGGTTGAAAGCAAAGACCTGGAATTAATGGTAACTGCCATCCTGATTCAACGGCAAATTGGTGGTAATCTAGCCGAAATTTTAATCAATATTCACGATACGATTCAGGAACGTTTACAGATTCAAGGCGAGATCAAAACACTTACTGCTCAAGGCAGATTGTCGGGATATATTATTGGTGCTTTGCCTATCTTAATTGGCCTGGTTATCACGATGATGCAACCTTCATTTATGATGCCGCTGTTCCAGGATCCACTCGGAATTGTGTTATTATGCTGTGGAGCTGTTCTGGAAATCATCGGTTTTATCGCCATCAGAAAGATTGTTAATATTAAATTCTAGGGGAGATTGTCATGGAGTCAATCTTGATTTTCAGTGGTTTTTGTCTTATTTTCTTCTTAGTTCTGGCGATTCTGTCTATGAAACAGCCTTCTCTTTCCCAGAGCAGGATTATGCGTTCCCTTGGAAGATCTTCAGTGCTAACAGAAAATGAAGAAAATCAAAAAGAAAAATCCAAAAAAGACAAAAGCAAGCAAGATAAAAACAAGCAAGAAAAATCCGAGAACGGTTTTTTTCGCAGATTAATTACTGCCTTCTCAAAGAATAACAAAGAAACGGATCAGAACGACCAGGAATTAATTGCAGCCGGATTAAAAGGGTGGTCATCAGCTGAATGGAAAGCGCTTAGGTTCATCCTTGGTCTATGCTTTGCAATAATAGCTGCTGCTTTAAGCTTTATATTAAGCTTTCCAATCCTGACAAAAATTGAATTTCCATTATTTTGTTTTATTATTGGAAATATTGCTCCCAATTTCTGGCTTAAATCAAAGATCAAACAACGTAAAAGTGAGATTCTTCGCACGCTTCCTGACATTCTCGATCTCGTTATGGTCAGTGTCGAAGCCGGACTTGGCTTTGATGCAGCCATGATGAAAGTCGTAGAGAAACAAAAAGGCATTCTTGCTGAAGAGTTCAACCTGGTTCTCCAGGAAATCAAAATCGGCAAACCACGCCGGGAAGCTTTGAGAGACATGGCCAAAAAAAATGACGTAGAAGATTTAAGCAATGTAATTGCCTCATTGGTTCAAGCTGACCAGCTCGGTATCTCTATGGGAAATGTCCTCAGGAATCAGTCGGCACAAATCCGTCTGAGAAGAAAACAACGCATACAAGAAGCTGCGCAAAAAGCCCCCGTAAAGATGATGGTTCCACTTGTTTTCTTTGTTTTTCCAAGCCTTTTCATCGTGATACTTGGCCCGGCAATCATTAATATCATGGATATTTTGGGTAAATAATTTTTTGTCTGTGGACGAAGAATATTCAAAGAATAATCTAAGATTCTCTCTAAGAAAAACGAGGAAATCGACTAATGAAAGAGTTAACTGTTATCAACCAAAGAACACAAAAGAATCTTGGGACGGTTCTAGTGGCTGACACCTTTTTCACCAGACTGAGAGGTCTGCTGGGAACCAGGCAATTGGATGATTTTCATGGTATGTTGATTAATCCCTGCAACCAGGTCCACATGATCGGGATGCGCTATCCCCTCTCTGTCTGGTTTGTCAGCAAGGATCTGAAAATTGTCAAAATCATTGATGATCTCTCTCCGAAAAAGGTCTCCCCATGCATCAAGAATGCCGCTTTTGTGTTAGAGTTCCCACATAACTGGGCAGATTCCACTGGAAGCATGGAAGGTGACAAGCTTGAAATGCAGTTTTAATTCTCTCGTATTTCTCTCTTGTCTTATTGTCTTTAGGAATATATCGCTTTATCAAAAGAAATAAGTGTCTGCAAAAGTGTTATTAGTGTTATTAATGATAGCTCGTATTCAGAGCTTTTCCAGTTTCACTTGCCTTGCCGCAAAAGGACAGAGCAGCGTAATGCTCTGTCCTAACTATATGCAATTACAATTTATTCACTTGTTATTTCGCTCCAAAATCAATTTTACTATATAATAGAATTAATAAAAGCAATTCTTGGTACTAAAGGAGCTCTCAATGAAAAATACGATAATTTTAGCCTGCCTTTTCCTACTTTTATTATCTGGTTGTTCTAAAAACGCGCCGACAACAACTGCTCAACAGACTGATTCTTCAGCAGTGGCCAGTAGTTCCAGCTTATCTTCAAAAACTCAGCCATCAACGCCCAATAATGAAAACAGCCAGCAGCTGATATTATCAGCTAATCTCAAAGATATCTCAGCATCTGCAGACTTTCAGTACTTAAATTCTAAAAATCAAAGAAAAGTGAACATATCTGTTTCCAACTCTTCAGAGTATATATTCTCCGGAAAAGTGTATGTTACGTACCGGGACAGCGGCAACAAAATTCAAGGTACAGATACCCTTTTAATAAAAAGCTTATTACCGAGATCCAGTACCAGCTTGACATCATTGGCCATGTCCAATGCAAATCGTGCAGATTTTACGATTGACGGGGACTTTACAGTAAACTCTTCTGCAAAGCTTACTTACACTATCCTGTATACGCAGTCTGAAACGAACTCTCAGGTCTTATATATCCAGCCACCTTCTATTGATGAAAATGTTCTGACCGGTATTATTAGAGAACAGCGGGATCAGCTTTCAAACAGCAATCTTCGCAAGTTTAAAATTTTTTTCTACGATCCTTCGTATAAAGGACAGCAAGGTGCTCAGCCTGCGGAAACCGACAGTGTCAAAGCCAAAGCGGATATCAGTTATATCGATGGTATTTCCGAACTTTACTTTATTGATTCCGGTAAAGTCGTACTTATACAATAGGACTTCTCATTTTCTTCAAACAACAAGCTCACGATAATATAATCATAGGCGTACATGTACGCCTATGATTAGTTGGAACAGAGTATTTCTCTATAAATTTAGTAGAACTTACCAATTATTTGCGAAAGCGGGTAATTGCAGTTGTCAAAATTTCTGACTGTATTCTTAAATTATCTACAAGGGTTTCAACCTGATCGACGATTTCCGCCTGTTGCTTTGTAGCAATAGCAAGTTCCATTGCACTTTCTGAAGTTTTTTCTGCAATCTGGGCTACTTCGCGAGACTGATGTGCGCTTTTGTCAATGCCCTCCATTTGATGATCGACAAGTTTTGATATTTGTTCAACGCTACGTGCCACTTCAAGAATTGTTTTTGTCATTTTTTCTATTACTTCATTCGTCCTGGATCCTTTATGCGCTTCCATATCTGCATTCTGAACTTGTATTGTAATTTGATTCACAACATTTATCACTTCAGCCTGGATATTCTCAATAAGACTTGAAATTCCTTGAACGGCATTTGCGCTTTCATCGGCTAATTTTCGTACCTCTTCGGCAACGACCGCAAATCCTCTGCCATGTTGTCCTGCTCGAGCAGCTTCAATGGAAGCATTCAATGCAAGTAAATTTGTTTGTTCCCCAATGTCTCCTACTAACTGGATGATCTGACCAACTTTCTTAGCATTATCTTCGAGACTTTTAACAATTTCAAGTGATTGCTGGTTTCCTTTGGCTAGATTATTAATTCCCTCAACTAAAGAACGAATTACTTCTTTACTTTCTGTTAGTTCCATTAACATTTCTGCCGAGACTTTTTCAGAAGACTTGGCATAATTTTGTACTTCTTTGGCAATAAGAGTGACCTTTTCAACTGATTCTGCAGTTGATTGAATCGCAATCGAGGAAGTTTCTGCACCTGCAGATATTTCTGTGATGGTATGTACAATAGAGTCGGCTTGGTGAGAAGCAGCCGATGACGCTTTTAAAATTTCAAACATATTCTCATTGGTCTTCGCACAATTTGTTTCAATACTCTGGACAATTTCCCTAAGATTATAAAGCATATTGTTAAAAGCTATTCCTAATGAACGAATCTCATCATCAGTGTTTGATACTTCAACATCACAACCGATATCCCCTTCAGATGCCTGATTTGCAGCTTTTTCTAACTTCTGCAAAGGTTTAATGATAAAACTTGCCATAAAGAAGGAAAGTAAACCCGACCAGAAAACCCCTAGTACTAAAGTCGCAATCGTAAATATAACCTCATTAATATTCGGAACAAAATTGGGTTGAACAAAATAGATAAAAAATGCACTTGTAGAATAAGTAACAATTGCCAGAATAATAACAAATAAGGAAATCTTCTTTCTAATGCTAAATTGATGGTTCTTTGATTTTTTCATTAATCTGCGCTCCTCTTAAGCAAAAATCTTTGTCGCCAAAACTAGAAAATCTTGCTGCTTTTATTGTTATTTCGCAACAATCTCAATGAGCAGGCGATAGTTATATTTTCTATCAATTACATTATAATGTAAATATTACTTTTTTTGAAGTAATGTTTTGAATTAATTATGAAGAGACTACAATTATAGGATGTAGTCTCTAGTTTACCGTCGCAACGTCTTATCTTCCCTTGCAGCATCGTCGCCCCAGGAGGATACTCAAACTTCCTAATTGAACACCCTTTGCAAATAAGAAACAGAGCACCAAAATAGATGCTCTGTTCTTAATTACCTGGCAACGTGCTATTTTCCCTTGCAGTATCGTCGCCCCAGGAGGTCTTAACTTCCGTGTTCGGGATGGGAACGGGTGGTACCCCTCCGGTATAGTCACCAGATCTTTTCGAGGCTCGAGGTTCGAAGCTCAAGGTTCGATCTAGTTGGAATCGGCTTACCGATTCCTTCTTTAATCTTTCCGTGCTTCTAGCTCGTTCTCTCAAAACTGCACAACAAATCAGCTTCATGCATTCAATCATCAATCTAGGAATCTAAAGGTCAAGACCTCGACCTATTAGTACCGGTCCGCTCCACATGTCACCATGCTTCCACTCCCGGCCTATCAACCTGATCATCTTTCAGGGGTCTTACCAGATTAACTCTGTGGGAAATCTCATCTTGAAGCTGGTTTCGCACTTAGATGCTTTCAGCGCTTATCCATTCCGGATATAGCTACCCAGCTATGCCTCTGGCGAGACAACTGGTACACCAGTGATCCGTCCAACCCGGTCCTCTCGTACTAGGGTCAGATCTCCTCAAATTTCCTGCGCCTGCGACGGATAGGGACCGAACTGTCTCACGACGTTCTGAACCCAGCTCACGTACCGCTTTAATGGGCGAACAGCCCAACCCTTGGGACCTACTACAGCCCCAGGATGCGATGAGCCGACATCGAGGTGCCAAACCTCCCCGTCGATGTGAACTCTTGGGGGAGATAAGCCTGTTATCCCCAGGGTAGCTTTTATCCGTTGAGCGATGGCCCTTCCACTCGGAACCACCGGATCACTAAGCCCTACTTTCGTACCAGGTCGACTTGTTTGTCTCTCTGTTAAGCTCCCTTTTGCCTTTACACTCTTCGCGCGATTTCCATCCGCGCTGAGGGAACCTTTGGGCGCCTCCGTTACTCTTTAGGAGGCGACCGCCCCAGTCAAACCGCCCGCCTGACACTGTCCCCAACCCCGATTCAGGGGCCTAGGTTAGAACTTCAGTACAAAAAGAGTGGTATCCCACCGGCGGCTCCACCAATACTGGCGTACTGGCTTCCAAGCCTCCCACCTATCCTGTACATTTTATACCAAAATCCAATGTCAAGCTGCAGTAAAGCTCCATGGGGTCTTTCTGTCCTGTCGCAGGTAACCCGCATCTTCACGGGTATTACAATTTCGCCGAGTCCCTCGTTGAGACAGTGTCCAGATCGTTACGCCTTTCGTGCGGGTCGGAACTTACCCGACAAGGAATTTCGCTACCTTAGGACCGTTATAGTTACGGCCGCCGTTTACTGGGGCTTCAATTCAATGCTTCGATTGCTCTAACATCTCCTCTTAACCTTCCAGCACCGGGCAGGCGTCAGCCCCTATACTTCTCCTTACGGATTTGCAGGGACCTGTGTTTTTGTTAAACAGTCGCCTGGACTATTTCTCTGCGGCTCTGTTGCCAGAGCACCCCTTCTCCCGAAGTTACGGGGTCATTTTGCCGAGTTCCTTAACGAGGGTTTTCTCGCGCGCCTTAGGATTCTCTCCTCATCTACCTGTGTCGGTTTGCGGTACGGGCACCACATTTCTCACTAGAGGCTTTTCTTGACAGTATGAACTATCCCGCTTCGCTACTTATTTTCGCTCCCCATCACATCTCACGGTTTAGCGCTGCGGATTTGCCTACAGCACCCACTTGATGTTTGGACGTGCATAACCAACAGCACGCTCAGGTCATCCTCCTGTGTCACCCCATCGCTCAAACGATTTATGGTGGTATTGGAATTTCAACCAATTGTCCATCGCCTACGCCTTTCGGCCTCAGCTTAGGTCCCGACTTACCCTGGGCGGACGAGCCTTCCCCAGGAAACCTTAGATTTTCGGCGGGAAGGATTCTCACCTTCCTTTTCGCATACTCATACCGGCATTCTCTCTTGTCACCACTCCAGTAAACCTTACAGTTATCCTTCTACGCTGTGACAATGCTCCCCTACCCAACGATCTGATTCATTAAACCTTCAACCCTATCGCTTTGCGATAGTCTTGGCTAAGCTTCGCTTAGCTCTCAGCCCTTTGATACGTTTGTCTTACTCTAAGATTCCTTATTGTAAGCTTTTGTGCTACGTTTTAGCTGAAGTAATTTGGAAATTTTGTTTATATGCAGTCATCCTGATTGTAAACAAAATTTCTAAAATGTCTCTCGTTTGAAAATTTAATGAATCAGATCGATGCCGCGGCTTCGGTGCTACGCTTGAGCCCCGTTACATTTTCGGCGCAGAACCACTCGACCAGTGAGCTATTACGCACTCTTTAAATGGTGGCTGCTTCTAAGCCAACATCCTGGTTGTCCCTGCGGTTCCACATCCTTTTCCACTTAGCGTAGTCTCTGGGACCTTAGCCGTCGGTCTGGGCTGTTTCCCTCTCGACTATGAAGCTTATCCCCCACAGTCTGACTCCCAACTTCTAAAAATACGGTATTCGTAGTTTGATAGGGTTCAGTAACTTTTAAGCCCCTAGCCCATTCAGTGCTCTACCCCCGTATTTCATCCATTGAGGCTAGCCCTAAAGCTATTTCGGGGAGTACCAGCTATCTCCGTGTTCGATTGGCATTTCACCCCTACCCACAGTTCATCCCCTGCCTTTTCAACGACAGTGAGTTCGAGCCTCCAATGAGTTTTACCTCACCTTCACTCTGACCATGGGTAGATCACACGGTTTCGGGTCTGCAACATGCAACTAGTCGCCCTATTTAGACTCGCTTTCGCTTCGGCTCCGTATCTTAAATACTTAACCTCGCTGCATATCACAACTCGCCGGTTCATTCTACAAAAGGCACGCCATCACGCCTAAACGCTTTGACTGCTTGTAAGCATACGGTTTCAGGTTCTATTTCACTCCCCTCCCGGGGTGCTTTTCACCTTTCCCTCACGGTACTTGTTCACTATCGGTCGCCAAGTAGTATTTAGCCTTGGGGAGTGGTCTCCCCTGCTTCCCACGGGGTTTCTCGTGTCCCGCGGTACTCAGGATACTCTCTAAGTCAGTCTTCTTTTCGCTTACAGGGGTTTTACCTCCTATGCCGGAACTTTCCAGTTCGCTTCAGCTAAAAACACTGACCCGTTTTGAGAGTCCTACAACCCCGGCCTCCGAAGAGACCGGTTTGGGCTAGTCCCGTTTCGCTCGCCGCTACTCTGGGAATCGATTATTCTTTCTTTTCCTCCGGGTACTTAGATGTTTCAGTTCCCCGACTTGCCTTCGCTGTACCTATTTATTCAGTACAGGATATCCAAATATGACTCTGGATGGGTTGCCCCATTCGGACATCCACGGATCTATGCCTGCTTACGACTCCCCGTGGCATTTCGCTGTTAACCGCGTCCTTCTTCGGCTCTTGGCGCCAAGGCATCCACCGTATGCCCTTTATATCTTGACCTTCTGGTTCTTCCTCGACTTGTTATAGATGATTTGAATGTCTCCTATGCGCTTAGTAATTCTTACCTGACGGAGCATAGATGCTCCTAAGTTCAAATTTGCCACGCGCGAAAACCTTAAGTTTTTGCGCTTTAGAATTTGAACGCCATTTCGTTGTCTTTACTTTCGCATTTCGCATTCTGCTTTTCTCGTTGTGCAGTTTTCAAAGAACAAGGATGTTCAAGTGTCGCGATGCCATGGATGGCAAAGAGCGACAAAGAGCGACAAAGAACGTCTGCAGACTTTCTCTGCAGCAGGATCGTCAGTTTAACATTTCTGTTTCTACTTTGCAATCCTTATTTTTTTCCATACTTACCGTATTATAACGTTAAATATAGTCAAAAAAATTTTGAGTCACCTTTATCACTGAATGAAGCTTTAATGGTGGAGGTAGTCGGGATCGAACCGGCGACCTCTTGAATGCCATTCAAGCGCTCTCCCAGCTGAGCTATACCCCCAGGGTCACTCAAAACTAAACAACAAGAAATAAATTGCTAAACTCACCTTACTTGAGAGTCAGTCCAGTTTGCACTGCTTTACTCTAAGTACCGACCTTGGAGTAGATTGAAGTCTAGCTTCAATCGGTTCTCCTTAGAAAGGAGGTGATCCAGCCGCACCTTCCGATACGGCTACCTTGTTACGACTTCACCCCAATCATCTACCCCACCTTCGACGGCTGGCTCCTTACGGTTACCCCACCGGCTTCGGGTGTTGCAAACTTTCGTGGTGTGACGGGCGGTGTGTACAAGGCCCGGGAACGTATTCACCGCAGTGTGCTGACCTGCGATTACTAGCGATTCCGACTTCATGCAGGCGAGTTGCAGCCTGCAATCCGAACTGAGAACGGCTTTCTCGGATTTGCTTCACCTCGCGGCTTCGCTTCCGTCTGTACCGTCCATTGTAGCACGTGTGTAGCCCAAGACATAAGGGGCATGATGATTTGACGTCATCCCCACCTTCCTCCGGTTTGTCACCGGCAGTCTATCTAGAGTTCTCAGCTTTACCTGTTAGCAACTAAATATAGGGGTTGCGCTCGTTGCGGGACTTAACCCAACATCTCACGACACGAGCTGACGACAACCATGCACCACCTGTCTCAACTTTCCCCGAAGGGCACTCCCATATCTCTACGGGATTAGTTGGATGTCAAGCCTTGGTAAGGTTCTTCGCGTTGCGTCGAATTAAACCACATGCTCCACCGCTTGTGCGGGCCCCCGTCAATTCCTTTGAGTTTCAACCTTGCGGCCGTACTCCCCAGGCGGAATGCTTATTGTGTTAACTGCGGCACAGAAGGGGTCGATACCCTCTACACCTAGCATTCATCGTTTACGGCGTGGACTACCAGGGTATCTAATCCTGTTCGCTCCCCACGCTTTCGCGCCTCAGCGTCAGTTACAGTCCAGAAAGTCGCCTTCGCCACTGGTGTTCCTCCACATCTCTACGCATTTCACCGCTACACGTGGAATTCCACTTTCCTCTCCTGTCCTCAAGCCATACAGTTTCCAATGCTTTACGGAGTTAAGCTCCGCACTTTCACATCAGACTTATATAGCCGCCTACGCGCCCTTTACGCCCAATGATTCCGGACAACGCTTGCCCCCTACGTATTAC
The DNA here is from genome assembly GCF_040931655.1 of Dehalobacter sp. TBBPA1. Lineage (NCBI taxonomy): Bacteria > Bacillati > Bacillota > Clostridia > Eubacteriales > Desulfitobacteriaceae > Dehalobacter > Dehalobacter sp. TBBPA1. Next base: position 1,891,463 of record NZ_CP162385.1, read on the forward strand.
CGCGGCTGCTGGCACGTAGTTAGCCGGGGCTTCCTCGTTAGGTACCGTCAATCACCTGCATTATTTACACAGATGCCGTTCTTCCCTAACAACAGTATTTTACAACCCGAAGGCCTTCTTCATACACGCGGCGTTGCTCCGTCAGACTTTCGTCCATTGCGGAAGATTCCCCACTGCTGCCTCCCGTAGGAGTCTGGGCCGTGTCTCAGTCCCAGTGTGGCCGTTTACCCTCTCAGGCCGGCTACTGATCGTCGCCTTGGTAGGCTTTTACCCCACCAACTAGCTAATCAGACGCGGGTCCATCCCTAAGCGCTAGCATTTTCAGAGGCCAGCTTTCTTCTCCAAGAGATGCCTCTCGGACAATACATCCGGTATTAGCAGCCGTTTCCAGCTGTTGTCCCGGTCTTAAGGGCAGGTTACCCACGCGTTACTCACCCGTTCGCCACTAAGATAGCTAAATCGCAAGCTTCATTAACTATCTCCGTTCGACTTGCATGTGTTAGGCACGCCGCCAGCGTTCGTCCTGAGCCAGGATCAAACTCTCCATAAAAACTATTTACGGAGCTTGATTCAGCTCGTTTGTTTACCAAAATTCATTGACGAGTCTAGCTTTTAATTCATTCTTGTTGTTCAGTTTTCAATGACCTTTGCGCTTCTTTCAGGCGTTCCCGCCCCGAGACGCTTTATTATAATATCACGCTGTTTTGACACTGTCAACAGCAAATCACATGATTCTTTCAAAAGAATTTATTGCCAGTTATTTTACGCATTTTCTTATTATTTGCGGCAAAAATACAACAATACATCTAATGTAAAAAATAATAAAACAATTTAGCGTATTAATAAACTCCAATACCACGAAATCATTTCGTTGCCAAAAAGAATGCTTCCTATGATACCTATCACTAAAAACGGTCCATATGGGATTGCAGTCTTTAATTGTCCTTTGCCGCTGACCAGGATAATCACCCCAAAGACTCCGCCGATGATTGAACCGACAAGCATTGCCCAAAACGTTAGTTTCCAGCCTAGGAAAAAGCCTGCTGCGGCCATCAGCTTGATATCTCCGCCGCCTATGCCGCCTCTCGAGAATATATAGATCAGCAGCAAACCCAATCCAGCTCCAAAGAAGCCAATCAGCCTCTCCAGCCAGGAGACATCCTGATTGAAGAAAGCAAACAAAATACCCAGAACCAGAATCAGGAGAACGCTCCAGTTTGGGATCAGCATGGTCTTAAAATCAATGAACGCAATGAGTAAAAGGATCGAGCCAAAAATCAGAAAACTCAATGTTTCTAGAGAAAAACCGTATTTCCAGAATAAAGCACAGTACAGCAGCGCATTCAGGATTTCCACGACCGGTTTGGATGGGAAATCTCTGTGCTCTTCTTCCATGTTTCTTCTAATTAATATTTTCAAAAATTTTCCGGCAGCAAGCCCGACAATAAATAATCCCAAATAGACCAGCCAAACATGTTCCATAAAAAACGTTTCCATCTCAAACACTCCTTTAATCTTTCTTCCCTTAGGGTATCTAAATTCGCAGGATTTGTAAATATTAGCAATTTTTCTTTATTTTTGATTTACACTATAATACAATAAATTAAAATAGACAAAATATAAACAGTTAATTGGAGAAAAAAAATGCCGGAAACGATGCGAAAACTGGGACAGCCTTTAGTTGAATCAGAGGTGATTACTGCCAAGCAGTTCGAAGATGCTTTGGAAATGTAGTCCAAAACTTCTAAAAAACTGGGCGAGATCCTGATTAAAATGAAATCCATTACGGAAAAACAGCTACTCAAAGTGCTGGAATTTCAATATCAACATTCCATACTATGACTTGGGAGAAACTCCGATTGACCCTCTTGCTACAGGACTGATTACGGAAGGAATGGTCAGAAAGCATTTCTTGATACCGATCAAGAAGGAAAATAATGTACTGATTGTTGCTATGGTCGATCCGCTGGACTTTTAAACTGGCCACCCGCCTTGACATCAAGCCAGCCATGGCTACCGCGTCAGATATCATGAATGCGATTGAGCGCTATTATGGCAAGGAAAGCGCCGAAAAAGCGATTGAAGAACTGAAACAAACCTATGAACCTGTTTCCGGAATTGACGATCAGTTTGGCGATGAGGTAACGAATGCCCCTGTCGTAAGACTGGTTAATTCCGTGATTCAGCATGCCATCAAGACAAATGCCAGTGACATCCATATTGAACCGTCTGACAATGAAATGCGGATCCGCTACCGGATAGACGGAGAACTTCAGGAAGCCATGAAAACATCTAAAGCGGCCCACCAGGCCATCGTCACCAGAATTAAGATCATGGGGCAAATGGGATCATTCTTGTTTCGGGCCCCACCGGTTCCGGAAAAACCACGACACTTTATGCAGTCATGCGGGAGTTGAATAAACCCACTGTCAATATCATCACCGTAGAAGATCCTGTTGAATAGCAGATGAATGGGATCAACCAGGTCCAGGTCAATACCAAAGCTGGCCTGACTTTTGCTTCGGGACTGCGGTCCATTTTGCGTCAGGACCTGGACATTATCATGATCGGAGAGATCCGGGACTCCGAAACAGCCCAGATTGCAATTCGTTCTGCCATCACTGGCCATCTGGTCTTAAGCACCATTCATACCAACGACGCAGCTTCCTCGATCCTCCGACTTGTCGTTATGGGAATTGAATCCTATCTCGTCTCTTCCGCGGTTGTCGGCCTGATGGCACAGAGACTTGTCCGTAAAATATGCACGAAATGCAAAACTTTATACCGGCCGGAATATGCCGAACTGATGCTGCTGAAACTGCGAGAACCCCAGCCGCTATACAAAGGGACAGGATGTCCTGCCTGTAATTACACAGGCTATCACGGCAGAACTGCCATCCATGAAATCATTCCGACCAATAAGGATATCTGCGAGATGGTTAATCGGGGAGTAACTCCTGATCAAATAAGACATATTGCTGGCCGTTTCGGCTATATTTCTCTGCGTGATACCTGTACCCGTCTGGTTCTGGACGGAACCACCACCACGGAGGAATTATTAAAAGTAACCTATAGTATTGAATAGACAGATCAAATCTACTTTGTTAAGGAGTGTTTGTATGAATCTAAATATCAGGGACTTACTTTTAATGTCATTGGAACTGAAAGCTTCTGACCTCCACATCACAACCGGTCTTCCCCCAATGTTCAGAATCAATGGTATCTTGACTCCGATGGCAAACGCCAAGTATTTGTCTCCGTTGGACACCAAAGAGCTTGTTGATGAACTGATGGATGAACCCGTGAAAAACCGTTTGCAGCAAAAGGGAGAAGTCGACTTTTCCTATACGATCCCTGGTATCAGCCGTTTCAGGGTTAACGTCTACAGCCAGCGAAAAAGCCTGGCGGCCGCGATCAGGGTCATTGTTCCGGATATTCCAAGCATTAACGAGCTGGGACTGCCAGATATCCTGAAAGACCTCGCAATGAAACCCAGAGGTCTGATCCTGGTCACGGGTCCGACCGGTTCCGGTAAATCCACTACCCTTGCTGCCATGGTGTGCCATATGAATACGCACCGCAACAGTCACGTCATTACCATCGAAGACCCGATCGAATATTTGCATGCCCATAATCAATGTATGATAAACCAGCGTGATATTGGCGACGATACCCATACCTTTGCAGATGCTTTACGGTCTGCACTGCGTGAAGACCCCGATGTTATCCTGGTCGGTGAAATGCGCGACCTTGAGACGATCAACACGGCCTTGATGGCTTCAGAAACAGGCCACCTGGTCTTGTCCACCCTCCATACTTCATCCGCAGCGACTACCATTGACCGGATTATCGATGTCTTTCCGCCGAATCAGCTGCAGCAAATTAAAGTTCAGTTGGCATCTGTTCTTCAGGGCATTATCTGCCAGCAGCTGCTGCCTACTATGGATGGTACTGGACGTGTTGCAGCGATGGAAGCTCTCATCGTCAATGACGCTGTCCGGAATATGATTCGCGAAGGCAAGACCCACCAGATTGATACGGTCATCCAGACTGGCATCAAAGCGGGTATGGCCCCGATGGATTATTCTCTGGCGAATCTGGTTAAGCGGAAGATGGTAACCCTTGAGGAAGCAAAATCGAGATGCGTGAATCCAGAACTGTTCTCGAAGTATCTTGATCAGCCGTATATTTTCTAAGTTAAAATAGGGGCTTACGGCATGGTGCTATCCGCTCTTCGACTGTTGCGCCATCCATAGCGCAAACAGTCGCGTTTCGCATCGTGCTTCACTTGGCCGCGAATAGCACCATTACCGTTAGTATTTTGTTATAAAGCAATAAAATAAAGCGCCCTGTTCGGAGTATAAGAAATATTCCGGGCAGGGCGTTTCTTTCACAATTAAGTATATCATCTATGGGGAGATCACCTATTAATAGATCTTTTCCCGAAAGTGGGATATCGCATACTTGAACTTGACCGGCCAGATCTCTTCGCCCCTGCGGAGCAGTTCCCCCATTAGCTCCACAACATATAGCTTACCGACTCCTGTAAGATTTAAAACCAGAATATCTGAACTTTTTTCTTCAGTGATAACGTCTCTGGCCTCGATATCTGTCTTCCTGTGAATCAAGCGAAGTTCTTCCCCTTTCTGCAGGGTTTCAAGCTCCATTTCCAGTGTTGGTTTTCCATCAACCAGGAATATTCGGCCATCTCTTTCAGATTTAAGATGCCGAATTGTCCAAAATCAAGAACCATGATTGCCTATTTGATCCGCTCCATAAAAAAATCCTGCGCGGTCGCGCAGGATTTTATTTTCTTTGGAGCGGGTGATGGGAATCGAACCCACGTAACCAGCTTGGAAGGCTGGCACTCTACCATTGAGTTACACCCGCATGTTTGGTAGCAGGGGGGGGATTTGAACCCTCGGATGAGCGGGTATGAACCGCTTGCCTTAGACCACTTGGCTACCCTGCCATGGCTCCCCGAGCTGGATTCGAACCAGCAACCTATCGGTTAACAGCCGATTGCTCTACCGTTGAGCTATCGAGGAATATGCTGGCGGAGAAGGAGGGATTTGAACCCTCGCAGCAGTTACCCACTCTAACGGTTTAGCAAACCGTCCTCTTCAGCCACTTGAGTACTTCTCCGTAAACTACTGATTGGTGCGGAAGGCGGGACTTGAACCCGCACGGTGTTAACCACACGCCCCTCAAACGTGCGCGTCTGCCAATTCCGCCACTCCCGCATAAAACTGGAGCCGTTAACCGGGATTGAACCGGTGACCTTATCCTTACCAAGGATACGCTCTACCTACTGAGCTATAACGGCGAATGCCTTCTGGAACAATGGTGCGCTCGGAGGGATTCGAACCCCCGGCCTTCTGATTCGTAGTCAGACGCTCTATCCAGCTGAGCTACGAGCGCATATTTTTTGGAGCGGGTGACGAGATTCGAACTCGCGACTTTCACCTTGGCAAGGTGACACTCTACCACTGAGTTACACCCGCATGATAGATGGTGAGCCATCCGCGACTCGAACGCGGGACACCCTGATTAAAAGTCAGATGCTCTACCGACTGAGCTAATGGCTCGGAAATAATATTGTTTTGATGGTGGGCCATCAGGGGCTCGAACCCTGGACACCCTGATTAAGAGTCAGGTGCTCTACCAGCTGAGCTAATGACCCGTCTGGCTGGGGTGGCTGGATTCGAACCAACGTATGCCAGAGTCAAAGTCTGGTGCCTTACCGCTTGGCGACACCCCATCGGTTTCAGGATGGATTCGTAATTTGATAAATTATGGCGACCCCGATCGGATTTGAACCGACGATCTCCTGCGTGACAGGCAGGCGCTTTAAACCACTAAGCTACGGGGCCAATTCGATATTTGAGGCACGACGTTCGATATTCGAACCTTCGTATTCCTCAGCAGTAAGTTTCCCGATGTTCAGTCCGTACCTTCCGCTCTTCAAGCAATATCTTAATATGCTTTTTCAAACTTCGCGCCTCGAACTTCGAACTTCGAGTTTGGTGGGCGATGACAGGATCGAACTGCCGACATCCTGCTTGTAAGGCAGGCGCTCTCCCAGCTGAGCTAATCGCCCTTATCTGATGTTCGGGGAAAAACCTCGAACGTCGGATTTTAAATGGTGACCCGTACGGGATTCGAACCCGTGTTACCGCCGTGAAAGGGCGGTGTCTTAGGCCGCTTGACCAACGGGCCAAAATTGCGAGAACATTTGATAGTATAGCTAAATGCGAAAACATTGTCAACCCGTTTAGGAAAAAATGTTCGAACTTGTTGAACTTATTTCACTTCCTGAATGATTGGCAGGATGACCGGTTTTCTTTTCGTTTTTTCATACAGATGCTTGCCTAGAACGTCTTTAATCTGATTTTTGAGTGTGACCCATTCAATAATACCGTTCTCGATGCAGCGTTCGGTGGTCTGTCTGATTTTCTCTTTGGCCTCATCCAGCATTGTCTCGGATTCTCTGACATAGACGAATCCCCTGGTCACAATATCAGGCCCGGCAACAATTTCATTGGTGGAACGGCTCAGCGCAATAACTACGATTAAAATACCGTCCTGAGACAGCTGTTTGCGGTCGCGCAGCACAATATTGCCGACGTCCCCTACACCAAGCCCGTCCACTAAAATTCTGCCGGATGGCACTTTCCCGGCGATACCTGCTCCATTTCTGGTGAACTCAATGACACTTCCATTTTCGGCAATAAAAATATTTTTATGCGAAATGCCAAGCTGTTCGGCAATCTGACCATGCTTAATCAGCATGCGGTACTCACCGTGCACAGGCACAAAATACTGCGGTCTTACCATATTCAGCATCATCTTTAATTCTTCCTGACTGCCATGACCGGAAACATGGACGCCTGATGCTTGTTCGTGGATCACATTGGCGCCGAGTTTAAACAACTGATCGATGGTTCGGGCCACCGATTTCTCATTTCCCGGAATCGGACTCGCGGAGATAATCACCGTATCACCGGGCAGGATCTCGACCTGTTTATGGTCGCTGGAAGCCATGCGGGAAAGTGCCGACATCGGTTCCCCCTGGCTCCCTGTTGTAATAATACAGACCTGATTCGGTGGCAGCTGGAGAACCTCTTCTACATCGACCAGCGTTCCTTCTGGAATGATCAGATAGCCATATTCAGCAGCAATTGAGGCGTAATTCTGCATGCTCCTGCCGACAATGGCAACCTTCCTGTTCGTTTTGAAAGCAGCGGTGATGACCTGCTGCACGCGATGGATATTCGAAGCAAAGCTGGCTAAAATGATCCTTTCCTTGGCGGTGCGGAATACATCGTCGAACATCTGTCCGACCACTCTCTCCGACATCGTAAAACCAGGCCTTTCTACATTCGTGCTGTCGGACATTAAGCAGAGTACGCCTTTTTCACCCAATTCGGAGAATTTATAAATATCTAGGATCTCCGAGGTAACGGGGGTATGATCCAGTTTAAAATCTCCGGTATGGACGATCACACCGAGGGGGGTATGGATAGCCAGACTCACAGAATCAGGTATGCTGTGGTTGACCCGGATAAAATCAATTTTAAAAACGCCAAGCTTGATACTCTCTCCAGGATTGACGACAGTCGATTTAAACCGGTTGACATTGCACTCCTTTAATTTGGCCTGGATCAGTCCCAAGGTAAGTTTTGGCGCAAATACAGGCGCGTCTATGTCCTTCAGAAGATAGGGGAATGTGCCGATATGATCTTCATGACCATGGGTCACCATAATCCCGAGCAGCATGTCCTTGTTTTCGATGACATAGGAATAGTCAGGGATGACCAGATCAATTCCAGGCATGTCATCTTCAGGGAAAGCCATACCGGCATCAATCATGATCATCTGGTTGTCATACTTTATCAGCGTCATGTTTTTCCCGATCTCACCCAACCCGCCTAAAGGGATAATTTGCAGTTTGTGTTCTTTTGGCAAAGGCAATACCTCCATCAATTTATATATATTTTACTTTATTAATTTCAATTTCAATCCTATTAATTTGTCAGCATAAGGAAACAATGAGATACCCCGAAGTATCTGAGCAGGATAAAAAAAGACTACAACAAAAAAACACAAACAAAAATAGAAACAGGTAAAAATACCTCTTGGTTTCTTTGATTCCGTTATTCGGTTAGCCGTACAACACCATTAGATTTATTATAGTACCTGAATATCAGATATGCAAGCTGGGTGAACAGCTTCCAACATTATTGTTGCCCATTCGCGAATAAAACTAAAACTTCGGCATAACCAAAGTTTTAATTTTTTGCTTTTACTTTTAGTTTTAGTTTTATCTGAAAGTAATTTCTAAGGTCAGACCTCTTCAGGCAGATTTCGGATATTCGTGAGCAATTCTTTTAAGAAAGCCTGTTCCGTCTGGGTCGGGCCAACGATAGGCAACCGGTAGCCCCCGGCTTTGATGCCGACTTCATTCAGCAGATACTTCACAGGCACTGGATTTGTTGCCACGAACATCCCTTTAAAGATTGGGAACAACAGCAGATGCCATTTTAAAGCTTTCTCCATATCGCCGGCCTTAAACGCAGCAACCATTTTTTGCATCTGGGTACCGATCAGATGAGAAGCGACACTTACGATCCCTGCCCCGCCTAGAGACAGCATCGGCAAGGTCAATGAATCATCGCCCGAATAAATCGCAAAGGTCGAAGGCAGTTCCTTTTTCAGTTCACTGACCTGGTCCATCGATCCTGCTGCTTCTTTAATGCAGACAATATTTGGGATTCCAGCTAGTTTGGCGACTGTAGAAGGAAGAAGGTTGATGACTGTCCTTCCTGGTATGTTATAAAGCATCACAGGCCGGTCTGTGGCCGCTGCGATGGCTTTAAAATGCTCATAAAGACCTTCCTGGGAAGGTTTGCTGTAATACGGAACCACTGCCATAATGCCATCGAGCTGGTTTGAGACTTTTTCGGCAAGTTCAACGCTTTCACGCGTGGAATAGGTACCCACGCCTGCAATGACTTTACACGTATCTCCAACTGCTTCTTTCACCGTCGTAAAAAGGTTAAGCTTTTCTTCACCGGTCAGATTAGGGCTCTCACCGGTTGTTCCGGCTACGACGATCCCTTCTGTGCCGTTTTCAACCAAATATCTGGCCAGTATTGCGGCCGCAGGATAATCGATCTCCAGCTTATCGTTAAATGGTGTCACCATAGCGGTTAAAACGCTGCCAAACATTTCTCTTTCCTCCATAAACTATTTTATGCCTGGCTGTCAAATACCAAGCTCAAATTTTTTGTGCAAAGACTGCACAGCCGGAACCATATGTTCTTTTTTGACAAGTACCCAGATCGTGGTATGAGAGTCAGCGGACTGAAGAATCTCAATGCCGCTCTCAGCAAGTGCTTCTGCCATATTGGCCATGACACCGGGCACATCGGCAATTCCCCCGCCGACGAGCGCAATTTTGGCGCATCCTGGCGCGGATTCAGGGTTGAAACCCAGATTCTTCAAAATATTGACGGCTTTCTTTGCCAGCTCATCACGAACTGTATACAGGACAGTTTCTGGCTGAACGCTGATGAAATCGACACTAATATCCGCTAAAGCCATCCCCTTGAATATTTTGGTGATCGCTTTGGGTTTATTTTCTTCTTCTTGAACGTGGATCTTGATCTGGGTGACATTCGGGGTATGTGCAATCCCTGTAATAATCCTGTCGCCGATCATGTCCGAACCCTCCGCGAGGTCGGGCTGAACATTGGTGACCAGCGTTCCTGGAGCATCGGAAAACGTACATTTTACCCGCAATGGGATATTCTTCTGCATCGCGATTTCCACGGCGCGCGGATGGATGACTTTGGCTCCCTGATGCGCCAGATGGCAGATATCATTATAGGTGATCACGTCAAGGATTTTGGCGTCCTGAACGATCCGGGGGTCTGCGGTCATAATACCTTCGACGTCCGTATAAATATCAATTGCTTCAGCATTTAGTGCGACACCAATCGAACAAGCCGTTGTGTCGCTTCCGCCTCTGCCCAGGGTTGTAATTTGTCCGTTTTCGGTCATACCTTGGAAGCCCGTAATGACGACAACCTTGCCTTCTTTCAGCTGCTCCAGGATATTTTCCGGTTCGATTCTGACAATTCTTGCATCGCCAAAACTGCTGTTGGTGATAATGCCGGCCTGTCCACCCGTTAAAAGAACAGCTTCCAACCCCAGACCCTGCAGCGTGCTAACCATAATGCTGCCGGAAATGATTTCCCCGCAACTTAAGAGTAAATCCATTTCTCTTTTGGGCACTTCGGAATAAATGCTTGAAACCATCTTAATCAGCGTATCGGTCGCATAGGGATCTCCCGAACGCCCGATTGCAGAAACAACAACCACAGGCGAAAACCCTTGATTAATAGCCTCGGAAACCTTAGCAGCGACCTGCGCTCTTCTTTCCGGATTGGCCAGGGAAGTTCCGCCAAATTTTTGAACCAATATACGCAAGGTAATTTCTCCTTCCTCTAATTTTCTTAACTTGTCTTGAATTTTGCTTTCCTTATTATTATAACGTCTATGTTTTCTTATCTTTTAATCTTATCCGTTATTTCCTATCTATTATAACAGCAATTCTGCAATCTGGACTGCATTTGTCGCTGCACCTTTGCGAATCTGATCACCTGCGATCCAGAGATTAATCCCCTGATCGATGGTTTGATCTTCCCGGATTCTTCCGACCAGAACTTCATCCCTGTTCGAGCTGTCGAGCGGCATCGGATAAATATCTTTCGCCGAATCGTCTTTTAAGATTACGCCGGGAGCCTGGGCAAGCGCAGCCTTGACCTGATCGATCGTGAGTTTTTTCTCAGTCTCAATATTGATGGATTCACAGTGAGAACGAAAGACCGGAACACGGACACAGGTAGCCGTAACACGCAAATCATCCCTATGGAAGATTTTTTGGGTTTCCTTGACCATTTTCCATTCTTCCTTTGTATAGTCACCCTCCTGGAATACATCAATTCTGGGTATCAGGTTAAAGGCGATCTGATATGGGAAAGTATCGATATCCGTGATCTTTTCCCCGTTGCTCCACGACTTCACCTGTTCCTCCAGTTCAATAATCCCTTCTTTGCCCGCGCCGGAAACTGCCTGATATGTGGATACCACAATACGTTTAATTCGCGAAAGCGCTTCGAGCGGTTTTAGTGCCACGACCATGATAATCGTGGAACAGTTCGGATTGGCAATAATCCCTTTATGCCATTTGACATCTTCGGGGTTGACTTCAGGCACAACTAGAGGAACATCCGGATTTAGCCGAAAAGCACTGCTGTTGTCAATGACGACTGCCCCACTCCGGACTGCGGCCGGCGCATACTCCGTACTGGCGGAACCGCCCGCAAATAAGGCGATATCAATGCCTTGAAAGCTCTGATTCGTTGTTTCTTGTACTTCTATTTCTTTTCCCTGCCAGCAAATCCGTGACCCGCTTGATCTTTTCGTCGCAAGCAAGCGAAGCTCATCCACCGGGAACTTCCGTTCAGCAAGAATTTTCAGAAATTCCTGACCAACGACACCCGTTGCCCCGACAATTGCAATATTCGGCATTGAGATCCTCCTTAAACATATTCAATAATTCTAACAATTCACTTTCAACAACTAAGTATTAATATAGTATAAATCATTATTCTCTCATAGGATACTAAATATTTTGGCTACTCAGAAGAAGTAATTTCTACCAGGAGCGGTTCAATTTGTTTTCCCTGGCAGGCCAGCAAGATTGTGTCCGGTATTTTATCCATCTGGGCAACGAGAGAATTGGTTTTTTTGAGTGGGCTGTCCTGACCAAAAGGCACCAGATAGATATTCTTAGCTGAGAGTAAAGCTCCAATATTTTTAGCGTTAACCCCTAACCCGTCATTTGTAGATATAGCAATTACCACGGGGCCTAAGTTGCGCAAGTGTGCTTTAGTAGCCATTAAGACGGGTGTATCAGTGATGCCGTTAGCGAGTTTGGCAAGTGTATTCCCGGTACAGGGCGCAATAACCATACAATCAAAAAGCTTGCCCGGACCGATCGGTTCTGCCTCCGGGATAGTTCCGATCGGGTCTTTTCCTGTAATCTCTTTCAGTCTAGCTTTCCAGTACGCTGCTTCCCCGAATCTCGTATCCACTGTATTAACGGACTCCGAAACAACCGGCGTTATATCTGCTCCTTCTTCGACAAGTTGTCTGATCACCCCCATGACCCGGCCAAGGGTACAATGGGAACCGGTCAGCGCAAAACCGATGTGCAGCTTTTCAAATCTCATTTTTGGGCACCCCCTTCCGGACTGCAGCAGCAGTGGCTGCATCTGCAGCAGGTACAAGGTGCTCAAGAATCAGAGGCGGATAAAGCTTCGCCAGCATTTTTCCGGCGGTCTTTGGCGCGACAATACCGGGCAGGCCAGGGGCAAGCTGAGCCTTAATCCCAAGCATCTGGGCATATTCAAAGTCAATACCTCCCGGAATAGAGGCAATATCAATAATGACGGTTTCCCGGGACATTTTGTTCAGCAGATCTCTGCCGAGAATCAGAGCTGGTACGGTATTGAAAACGATTTCCGCCCTGTTGATTTCCTTTTCAAGATCAGAAAAACCGATAGCACGCACACCCATCTCTACAGCCCGGGCCAGGTCTGAGGGCTTACGTGCAACACACGTAACCTTTGCTCCCATTCCCTTCAGTAGATTCACCAGTGTCATGCCGCAGCGGCCAAGACCCAAAACAAAGCTTTCACTGCTGTGAATGGTGATCGTGGTAGCCTCCATTGCCATCTGAACCGCCCCCTCGGCTGAAGGTATCGAATTCAAGATGACAATTTCATTACGGTTTGCTATTTCCACGAGGTCTATGTTCATCTTTTGGGCTGCGCTGATCAGGGCAGGACGGGCCCAGCCTATAAAAAGTGGAACACCGGGCGGAATCAATTCCAGAACTTCATTATTTAAGATGATCGGAGAATTAGAATACTTTGCTTTGATCAGGCCCCGCGCATCTGTGCCAAACATAGGTAAGATAAGCGCATCTGCTTTAGCGATAATCTCGGTAAAAGATTTGGCATGCTCAATGCTGTCTCCAAGCGGAGACTTTTCCAGACCGAGCCCGATGATCTTCGCACCACACTTTTGCAGCTCAGGGACAAGAAATATTTCTCTATCATCCCCGCCGATTACTGCCAGGCGAACTCCTTCAAGTACCGCATTCATGTTTATGCCTCCTTACTGGATAGTGTCCAGTTAACTACTATCCAGTATATGAGCAGCCGAGAAACGCGGTGCTTAACCTAATCCAGGAAATTCTCCAGTCCGACAACAAGTCCGGTCAGCTTATATGCTTTGTGAATGGCCAGTATCACCCCGGGCATGTAGGTTTCCCGTGTATACGCGTCATGACGGATCGTAAGCGTCTGTCCTGACCCTCCGAAAATGACTTCCTGATGGGCGATCAGTCCCGGTAAACGGATGGAATGGATGTGAATGCCATTCAGGTCTCCGCCCCGAGCACCGGGTATTTTCTCATATTCGTTCGGATGTCCCTGGATGATCGGTTCCCGGATCTCAGAGATCATATCCGCGGTTTTCAAAGCAGTGCCGGAAGGTGCATCCAGCTTCTGATCATGATGATATTCAATGATATCGACATGATGAAAGTATTTCGCGGTTTCTTTCGCAAACTTCATCATCAGGATTGCGCCAAGCGCAAAATTCGGTGCAATAAAAACCCCTGTGCCAGTCGCTTTGGACAAATCCTCCAATTCACTGATTTCGTGACCGTCCAACCCAGTCGCTCCAATAACAGGAACAACCCCCGCTTTAATTGCAGTTTTGGCATTGGAAAATACTGATTGGGGATTCGTAAAATCAACGAGAATATCTACTTGCAGTTCTTTTAATTTTTCTATTTCCATCTGGCCGGAAATCTGTAGGTCGAATGGCTGCTGTCCAAGGACTAATCCAATATCCTTTCCTTGATTCTGAATATCTGATACCCCTGCAAGCTCCATATCGTTCTGCAGACGTATTGTCCTGACTGTTTCCATGCCTACTTTGCCACATGCTCCGGCAACAAATACGCGTATTTTGTCCAAATATACCCCTCCTGAATACGATAACGTAAAACCCCGCGCCAGAAGCCTTTCGGGGTTTAATACACTTCTTATTCTATTATATCAATAGAAACCTGTCAAACGATGGCCACGGATGGCCTAATGCCGCGATGCCACGGACGGCAAGGAGTGGTCCTACATATCGATATCTACGATGATCACTTCACTGCCTACTTTTTTAATGGCTTTCCAGGGGACGACCACATACCCGCCTTCTTTTTCACTGTTCTTATTAAAGAATCTTCCGTATCCCGCTCTTGAATCGATGATGATTGCCTCGATTTTTCCTTCGGGGCTAATTTTAATATCACTCTCGCCAATTGAACCGAGCTTAGCGCCATCATGAAGATTAATAATTTCTTTTCCTGACAGTTCACTTAAAAGCATATTACACACTCCTGCCCTGGACCGTTTCCCATATTTTTTGACCATAGGGCTGCAGTATCGCAATGATTAGCGAAAAAACAGCCAGTGGCTTTATAAAATAAACCGATGAGGGATTCCAGATGTTTTCTGGTATTCCTAGAAAGGTCAGTAGCAGTTCCAAAGAAATATAAATTCCACCCGCAGTCCCGACCAGCTGGGTAATGGCTTTGGCCAAACGATTAGGTGCCTCAGGAGACCTCCACATCATGACTTTTACTCTGGTTCTCAATGATACAGCAATCCCGAGCGCCAGCAGAACACTATATAGAATACTCATAAACGCTTCAGGGCTTTCATTAGGAATCCCCCCTAAGCATATCTATGAGGGAGCAAACGGCATTATTCTTCCGTAAACGGGTTACGCTTTATTATCTTCCGTTGACGTGCGGAATACTGCTTTTGCAGTCAGAATCACAAACCTTCGATCTCTTTTCTGATAAGATACGTAAAAAGATAACGCTGGCCGGATTCTATCAGGATCGACGGACAGATAAAGAAAGGAAGATAATGATGAACAGAGCGAAACAAGGTTGGACAGTTACTTTGGCCGGAACCGGCATTAATTTGGCTCTTGGCGTTCTGTATACCTGGAGCGTTTTTGCAGCTGCCCTGATTGAGCAGGCTCACTGGACTAAAACTGCGGCTTCTGTTCCGTATATGGTCGCTTGCGCAGTGTTTGCCTTGATGATGGTTCCCGGCGGATATCTTCAAGACCGGTACGGCCCCCGCTGGATTGCTGCCTTTGGCGGAATCATGGCAGGCAGTGGTTTAATCCTGAGCAGCTTTACGCACTCACTGACCATGCTGATCGTTACTTTCGGTTTAATTGCCGGGATGGGGATCGGTCTCGGATACTCGGCTGCGACACCTGCCGCAGTCAAATGGTTTCCCCCAGAGAAAAAAGGTCTGATCTCGGGTGTCGTTGTTGCCGGCTTTGGTTTGGCTTCTCTTTATATCGCACCGTTAACCAATGCTTTGCTGAGAAAGTTTGGCATAGAGAGCACCTTCCGTATTGAAGGGATCCTGTTCTTACTAATTATTGTTTTGCTTGCCCAGGTACTGACTGTCCCTTCCACTCTAAGCGGCCAATCTCAGAGCAGTACGGCTTCCCCTTCAGCGGCTACTGCCTCGACAGGAGGCCTAAACTGGCAGCAAATGCTTATAAGACGGGAATTCTATCTGCTTTGGGTGATGTATGCGGCAGGAGCCAGCGCCGGACTGATGATCATCAGCCAGCTTTCTTCAATTGCCAAAACGCAGGCCGGTATTTCCTGGGGGTACGCGATGGTCGCTTTGCTGGCCGTTTTTAATGCCTCCGGCAGGGTTATTGCCGGCTGGCTCTCCGATAAAATCGGGCGTTCTTGGTCGATGCGTATTTTCTTCCTGATCCAGGCGCTCAACATGCTTGCTTTCAGCACTTACAATACTCCGGCATTAATTGCGTTGGGTGCAGCGATTGCAGGATTAGGCTACGGTTCTTTGCTTTCACTCTTCCCATCAGCAACCTATGACTATTTTGGTACAAAACATGCCGGAGTAAATTATGGTTTTGTCTTTACTGCCTGGGGTGTCGGGGGTGTCTTGGGCCCCCTGATGGCAGCCCGAATCGCCGATGCCACAAAAAGCTATTCACTTGCGTTTACCATTTCGTGTATCCTATGTTTGTTAGCAGTCTTTTTGACTTTCTTTTTGAAAAAGCCGAAAAAGGCTTAAGCAATAATTAACTTAACTTTCCCACGAGAATGTTTAGCGAAAAAACATTCTCGTGGGAAATCGGTTGACATCATGTGGTCTTCGTTTTATACGCTCAGGTTTGTCCCAAAGACGACGACGTCGAAAAATGCATATGCTTTCCTCCCAGATATGAAAAATATTGAAAGAATGAATTGAACTGGATACATAAGAAACAGCCTACTGCCTTAACCATTATCAGGCGTAAGCAGTAGACTAAAAGTAGTCATATAATTATTTTTTATCAGCTCCGAAATCTATACTTCTGTACTAGTTAAAAATATTAAAATTTTCTATAATGTTATTTTCCCTGTAATACAGCTTCAACTGTATCATATGTTTTCGTTTGAATGGTGTATTTCGTGGTATTCTCTACCAATTCTTAGTCGCATATGAATATTTAATTAATTCAGTGCCGTCATCAAGGCCTATTCCATGTTCCCCATAGCATTCCCAAACTTGAGTTCCTGGAATATTAAGTGCATTACATGAAGTAGATACAGACGTTCCAGTTAAATTACTATTGTCACTGCTATTCCGAAGTATGCCATCTTGATAAAAATCGTTCAAAACCCATTTCGCCCACGATTCACTTGTAGTGGTAGTTGATGTGCAGGTCATATTAATATATCCAGTTTGAATTGAAGAGCTACCTGACATTGTTACAGCGTAAGCTGCTACTGAAGAACATAAGATAATAGTTAAAGTTAATAAAGGAATTAGCTTCTTTTTCATCTTATTTCGCTGCCTCCTTTACCTTTTTATCGGTTTTTTCAGGTTTATCTTTCGATATGTCAAATTCGGTAAGAGTAATGCTATCATTCGGATGCAATACCCCTATAAATACTTTTTCTTTTCCGTCCAGGTAAAATATGGGCTTAAAGTCTCCTTGGGCAATCTCATTTTCTTGACGTAGTATTTCATAACATGAAATAAGCTTTGATCTAACTTCATCACTTTCTGTTGCAATGCTATCATCAAATAGATCTCTTAAATAAATTGGCTTTAGGCCTTGATTGTCCAAGTCAAAAGAGCTTTGAATTGATTCTTTGACGGAGTATTCTTTATCTAAATACTTGCTATTGCTATCGGAAAAAGCGCTTCCCGAATACCCCACAATCATTACGAGAGCTAATGCTCCAACACATAATCCAATCCTTAAAACTAGTTTCTTTTTATTCATGTTTACCACCTCTTTCCATTATTCAAAAACAGGATCTACTATTCAGATACTTTCTCCATAAATTGAACAAAACTTCTTTTGTATCAAGCGCCCTAGATTGTAGTGTTTACCTTAACTCTTTGGGTCTCTTCGGTTCATAGAACCATCCTAGGCAATTGGGCGTTATGATCCCGATAGCCCCGATAAACGCCAATACGGGTAAAATAATTGAAAATCTGAATTTCTTCGTAGTCCCCATACCTTTCAACTCCTTTGTATATTTTTGGATGCTGTAGTCATAGTTTATATGAAATATACAATGGATGGTTGATTTTGGAATGAAATTATCATTTGATGGAATGAAATGACATCTCAGATTAAATCTTCATTCTTTGCATGCCCCTATCACTGGCTGTTACAAACTTTTTACCGATGCCAGTCAACATAAATCCCTGAACGGCTATGCCGATAATCGCAGGGAATAAGAACATTTCAATTATTCCATTGAAAGGAGTATTGGCTGCAATTATTTTGGCAATTAATGATAAACCGACAAAAATTAGTATTGTAAACACAAGACAACGCCGGTAACTGGAGCAATGGGACCCGCCGGTAAACACCCTTAAAACTAAAGCTGAAAGCATTATTACGAGTGTATAAACAGTTGACCCAAAAAAAGCGGATATACCTACCGTCAAAACAAATTCGATCATCACGCCAAGTGTCAAGGATAATCCGTATTCTATTTTCGCTTTTTGAGCAGTATCCATCGTGCTGTCTTTAGTCATATTTGCAGTCAGATGATGAGCGATCTCCTCTAAACTGAACAATCTCTCACCCTTCCTCCAGGTTATGTTTTGGAATTTCTACCATGATTCTAAATTGATGATTGGCAGTGTCAATGTTTATACTGCCATCCAATCGCTCAACAAGCTTACTTACGATCGCTAAACCTTGTCCCCTGTCTTCTCCTTTGGTACTAAAACCTTCTTTTACAAAAAGTCTATCAGAGTTGGCGTTTGTCGCAGACATTGGATTAATGAATTGGAATGTGTATTCTAAGGGATCTTGGTAAAAAACAATACTGATTTTTCTGGAAGAAAAATCCAATTCCTGAACAGCTTCTATCCCATTGTTGAATAGATTTCCTAATATCCCTACAAGATCTAAAACATGCCTTTTACTACATGTGATTTTCGTTTTTAGGACTAAATTGACTTCAATATTTTTATGCTTTGCTTCTTGAATTTTAGAAGTAAGAAGGACATCCATTTCATCAACGCCTGTATCGACCTTCAATAAAACATCGTTTATAGAGTGAATGTAAGAATCCAGATATTCACTTAATTCAGTGTATTTTTCAAGACTCAGCAAGCCATGAATGACGGTGAGATGGTTTTTCAAATCATGATGATGCTGACGGTAAATACGATTTTGTTCAATCAAGTTGGCATATTTTATTTCCGTTGACTTCAGTTTCTCTTCCTCCAGCCCTTTCTCGTACAAAGATTTAACAACAACTACGGCAGCTAAGTTTAATAAAATAATGATGAAGCCAAAAATCAATTCCAGTAATTCTGCATGCACAGGCTGAAGGAAAGAATAACTCTTCATATAACTATTGTTCAGCAGAACCACTGTGAATAGAGCCTGTATAACGAAAACAAAAATAGATATTTTATAAATATTGATCTTCATGCCTGAATTCCTTTGACCTTTTTCGTTTTATCGTTCTTTTATTTCGGGTAAAATGCCCGATGAGCAACTGGAGTCCCAACATCACAAGGATTTGGGGGATGAACCAGACAACTTTAAGAAGTAAATCTTCTTCGATCAAATTTGGGCTGACACCTGAAAAAATCTGCCAGGTCTTCACATTGACAAATTCGATCGATAAATAGGATGAAATAGCTAATAAACCGCCGGCTGCCGCTTCAAAAACTGGGATTGAGGCCAAGGTCTTTAGAAGAAAAATAATCATTAACGCGGATATTACAATATTTAAGATAAAACTTCCCGTTATCCAACGTGAGATATACACAGCAACCCCGAGTACGGATCCCATTTCTATCATTTTAAGCATGTTAATTTTCTCACCCAATATACTAAAAGCTAAATAAAGGATCACAATAGATTCAGGAATCGAAAAAATAATAATCTCTATTAAACGCTGCGTCATTGACTCTGTCCACCTTCTCCTAAAAATAGTTTCAAACGTTCCCGGAATTCCGGATAGCGTTTCTTTTGAAGATAAGCGCTTTCTTTTATACCTTGAAAAGTAATTTGAAAAGTTGTTCTGGAGGTTGGTCTGACCGCATCAATCCATCGCAGATTGACTAAATAGGAGCGATTGCTTCTAAAGAACTGTCTTTTATCCAAACGTTCCTCTAATTCCCGTATCAGATGAAGACAGGTGAGGGTTTTTTTCATGGTATAAATGATACTCTTTTTCGCCATTGCTTCCACAAAACAAATCTCCTCCTGCCTTAATATCTCCACTGAATCAGTCGTTTTTAATTCAATCAATAAGCCTGGAATCAATGACTTTTTCATAATTCTGCTCATCGTTTGGTTCAGTCTTGCAATATCCAGTGGTTTGGTGATGAAGTCGGAGGCATAAAGGCGTACAGCCTCTTGGAGATAATGTTCATCCGCTGTGATCAGGATGATCTCCATGTACGGATAATCCTCCCTTACTGATTCTGCTACCTGTATTCCGGAGATTCCTGGCAAACCAATATCCAAAAACAGAATATCGGGATGCATTTTGTTGATTTGCATCAAGAACTCTTCCCCGCTGGAAAATGTGCAAACGACTTCTATATCTAATGTAGAGGAAATCACCGTTGCGAGTTCCTGCCGAAAAAATGTATCATCTTCTACAATAACGACTTTATACAACAAAATCACCTTTCCAATACCATAATTGTAAATTTTATACAACCTAGTTACATTCTACGCCAAAATGGCATATCCTTCTTGGTGACCTCTTATATCTCAGAAAACAAAAAAAACAACCCTCATACCACGAGGGTCGTTACCTAATCAATTTTTATTAAAGCTTCGTCTTGTTCACATAATTTTTAGATTCCCGTCGACCCAAAACCCCCTTCACCTCTGGCTGTATCCCCAAGGTCTTCTACTTCGTAAAAAGCAGCCCTGCAGACGGGTATAAATGCGATCTGGGCAATTCGATCGCCGTTGCTGATCGTAACGTCTTCCTGCCCGAGATTGACCATTAATACTTTGATTTCGCCCCGGAAATCAGAATCAATAACACCGACACCGTTACTCAAGGTAAGCCCTTTTTTATCCGCTAGGCCGCTGCGGGCAAATACAAAAGCTGCGATTTGCGGACCTGGCAGCTCTATAGCGATACCGGTCGGGACTCTCACTCTTTCCCCTGGTCGCACCACCATTTTCTGGTCCAGACAGGCATATAGATCTGCGCCGGCAGCCCCCGCGGTTGCATACAATGGTATTTCAGGCTTTTGGGTATCCCCGGCCGAAATTCGTTTAAATCTAACTTTAACCGTTTCTTCCATCCTAATTTTTCCTCTTCTTTATTCCTTTATCTGTTTTTATCTCTTTTATTTCTTCATTCTGTCTTTTCACCTAGTAATTAGGCAAAGGCTTCATCAACTAGTTTTTCAATATCCGAATGATAATCCTTCTGACCCAGCGTCAGAACACTGATTTTGTCTTTCTGCCAGAGACGCTCCATCACTCTCGTGACATCGCCCGTGGTGACCTTTTCCAGTTTTTCAACTGCCTCTTCCGGTGTTTTTACTTCGCCGAAAGACAGCTCTGTTTTGCCGAGTCTGCTCATTCTACTACTGACAGATTCCAGCCCCAAATAAAGGTTGCCCTTGATCTGGGCTTTCGTTTTCATGAGTTCCTCTTCAGTTAGTCCTTCTCTTTTTAATTTATTCAATTCATCGAGGATGCATTTGATGACTTCATCCGTATTCCCGGGGCTCGTGCCTGCATACACCGCAAACAGACCGGTGTCGACATAGGTGGAGTGATAGGAATAGACAGAATAAGCCAGACCTCTCTGTTCCCTGATTTCCTGAAAAAGGCGTGAACTAAGCCCTCCACCTAAGATGCTGTTGATCACATGCATCACATAGATATCCTCATGATCCTGCCCAAGACCCGGAACCCCGACAATCAGGTGCATCTGCTCGGTATCTTTGCCCATTGTTTTTAGGAAGGTCGTCCCCTGAGGGTCTACCTTGATGGAATCTGTTCTTTGTCTCTGAAAATCACCGAACATGGCTAGCTGGCGGATGATATCCTCATGCTTGATTTTTCCGGCTACCGCAATGACGACCTGATCAGGTGTATAGTGCGTCTCTAGATAATGCCTAACCTTCTCACTGCTTAAATCATGAATGGTTTCTTCAATACCGAGGATCGGTTTGCCCAGCGGGTCTTTATGCCAGACATACTGGGAAAAGAGATCATGGATCAGCTCATCCGGAGAATCCTGATACATTTTGATTTCTTCAATGACAACATTTTTCTCTTTATCCATCTCCTTCGGATCAAAGAGAGAGTTAAAAAACATATCACTTAAGACATCAATCGCCAGTGAGATGTCCTCATCGAGCACTTTGGCATAATAACAGGTAAGCTCCTTGGTCGTAAACGCATTAATCTGGCCGCCGACTGCTTCCAGAGATTCTGCAAGCTGACGTGCACTTCGTTTTACGGTTCCTTTGAAAAACATATGTTCAATGAAATGAGAAATACCTTCATACCCTTCCGTTTCATTGCGGGATCCTGTTCCGACCCAGATCCCAATCGCCACGGAACGGACATAATCAATCTCTTCGGTGATGATTCGGACCCCGTTAGGCAATACGTGTTTTCGATGCAATGATCTTCCTCCTTAAGCACTTTGATAACGCTCTATTTAGTTTATCCTTTCTTAGAAAAGAAATCCAGTAAATCGTCCACAAAGATTCGGACTTTTCCGGGAAGATTACCTGGGTTTTCCCCATCATGCTGTGCCAGGAGCGGTACTTCTTTAAGAAGCTTATCCTCTGCATAAATTTGATAATGACCCAAAATGTCTCCCTCTTTAATTGGATAGTCAATTTCCGTCCTTAGGTTTGTCTGCATTTTAAGGCCTTTGATCGTGTCTTTTTCAAGACAGAGCCGGATATCTTCGCTTAGAACCAGCGGAATTTCCGTATCTGAAATCGGAAAGTTGCCTGCAACGTCCCCTTTTTTCCCTATTTCAATGATTCCGGTATAATCAAATCCCCATTGCAGAAGTCTTTGGGCATCTCCGAAACGATCCGGGGCATTCAGTACAACGCAGATCAGTCTCCGCCCGTCTTTACTGGCTGACGCGACCAGGCATTTCCCGGCTGCATTGGTCGTTCCCGTTTTTACACCATCCGCCAAAGGGTAATTCCACAGAAGTTTATTGGTGTTTTTGGCATTTTGAGACTTACGGGGCTCCTCAAAGTTAATGACTGAGTATTTTTGGCTTACAATTTCGGCAAATTGAGGGGCATTCATCGCATATCTGGTGATGAGGGCCAGGTCAAACGCCGTGGAATAATGATTTGGATCGGGCAGACCGTTCGGATTGACAAAATTTGTGCGATAAGCGCCCAGTGAGGCTGCTTTCTGATTCATCAACCGGATGAACTCATCCTGGCTTCCCGCGGTCTTTTCAGCGAGCGCGACACACGCATCATTGCCGGAGCTTAAGAGCGCCCCTTCCAGCAACTCTCCAATCTTAATCTTGTCCCCCTTGTCCAGATAGATAGAAGATTCCCCAACACCGCCTGCTTTCTCACTGACCGTGGTTATCTCCTCAGGCTCTGTCAGCTCCAGAGCCAGGATTGCGGTCATAATCTTGGTGGTGCTGGCGGGTGGCCGTTGGACATTCCCGTCTCTGTCATATAGTAGCTCTCCTGTTTCCGCGTCAAGCAGCACTGCCGAATGCGCTGTTACATATGGAAGCGTCCATTTTCCGCTGGATAAACTGGACGTCTCGATCGTCATTTCTCCGGACAACCTGGTATTTTGGGCATATAGAGGACTGCCTGCTGTCAGCATCATGGTCAGCAAACTCAGAATTATGCCCAAGAATCTTTTTTTCAATTGTACCACCCCTTCATTTTGCTCAAGGAGTAGTATTTCCTGTTAATCCAGTTGTTATTAATTTTTCTATCGTTACGAAACTAAAACCTTCATTTTTTAAACCGGCTAAGATATCGGGCAACGCCTTGACGGTATTTTCCTTGGGATGCATCAGGACAATGGCACCTTTCTTCTCCGGTTTTACGCCATATCGTATTTTAGGATCCAGAATTCTCTGGGCTATCAGTTCCGGCGTGCTCTCCAGCTTCCAGTCAATCGTGTCCAGCGTCCAGAGGATGGTCGTATAGCCCAGTTCATCTGCTGCCTGAAGTCCGTTTTTCCCTTTTTCCCCATACGGAGGGGCATAGTATATTGTTTTGCACCCGGTTGCTTCTTTAATTATATTTTCCGTCTTGCTTAACTCTTCTTTATTTTGAACCACAGTCAGGTTGTCCGGATGCGGATGGGAATAGCTGTGATTGCCGAGCAAATGGCCTTTTGCTGCAATCTGCTGAATGAGTTCGGGATGTTTGGCGGCCCATTTCCCCGTCACAAAAAAAGTTGCCTTGGCCTGATAACGGTCGAGGATATCCAGTATTTCCGGGATATACGATTCCCCCCAGTCGACATTGATTGTCAGCGCAATGATTTTATTATCTGTCTGAACTTGATCGATCGGAACAGGCAAATTCTGGTTGCTGACTCCAACGACCCGGCTTTGCATCAAGGTAAGACCGATAAACACAACCAGCAGGGTAATTGCTTTAAATTTGATCTTAGTCAGAGGAAAAAATGACATCTGCATCCCCTCCCCTACATTAATATGACGATGAGAAGTAATACAGACGTCATTCTATATTGACTATTAAATACTTATTTGAGGCGGGTGCTCCGCTTGACGCTGGTTATGCATTACGGAGACACTAATTTCAGTACCATAACGCCCAGATAGAAAAAAGACGCCTCAATTATATGAGACGCCTTCTGTAAGCTGAAGTTAGTCAGCTTCGTTAATTAATGATTGCAGGCCTAAGCTCGCAAAAATTCCTTATTCTTTCTGGCCCTGGCTCTGTCCGAGAGCGTCTTTACGGGACAGGTTCAATCTGCCCTGCTTGTCGATGCCGGTAGCCTTGACGATGATCTCGTCGCCAAGTTTGACGACATCTTCTACTTTGTTCACGCGGTTCACATCGAGCTGGGAGATATGCACGAGACCGTCTTTTCCCGGAAGTCCAAGCACGCCTGGAATGACTTCGACAAAGGCGCCAAAATCCATGATCCGGACAACTTTGCCTTTGTAGATCTTCCCGACTTCAATGTCCTGCGTCAAAGAGCGAATAATCTCAGCTGCCTTGTCTCCGGCTTCACCGTCAACCGCAGCAATAAATACCTGTCCGTCATCTTCGATATCGATCTTGACCTTGGTTTCTTCTACGATCTTCTTAATGATCTTGCCGCCTGGTCCGATGACATCTCTGATTTTGTCAGGATGAATGGTAAAGGTAATAATTCGCGGTGCAAATGGCGAGAGATTCGGTCTGGGCTGCGGCAGGACCTGCAGCATTTTATCCAGGATGAACATCCTGCCGGCCTTGGCCTGAGCCAGAGCCTGAGCGAGGATTTCACGGTTGACACCTTTGATCTTGATATCCATCTGCAGTGCTGTAATGCCCTCGGCAGTACCGGCTACTTTAAAGTCCATATCACCGTCGTGGTCTTCTAAACCCTGAATATCGGTAAGAATCGCAAAATGGTCTTCTTCTTTGATCAATCCCATCGCAATCCCAGCTACCGGAGCCTTAATCGGAACCCCAGCATCCATTAGAGCGAGTGTGCTGCCGCAGACGGAAGCCATGGAGCTCGATCCGTTGGATTCTAATACTTCGGAAACCAGACGCAGCGTATACGGGAATTCACTTTCCGGAGGAATCATCGGCAGCAGGGCACGTTCAGCCAAAGCGCCGTGACCAATCTCACGTCTGCCCGGTCCCCTGTTCGGACGGACTTCGCCGACACTGAAGGCCGGGAAATTATAATGATGCATATAACGTTTGGAATCTTCCAATCCCAAACCGTCGATGATCTGCTCATCACCGGCAGCTCCTAATGTCGCAACCGTGAGTACCTGTGTCTGTCCGCGCGTAAACAGACCGGTGCCGTGTGTTCTCGGCAGACGTCCGACTTCAATCGTAATCGGTCTGATCTCATCCAAAGCACGGCCATCAGGTCTGATATGTTCGTGGGTAATCAGCTTGCGGATAATTTTATGGGTCAGGTCATCCAATATTCTCGTAACTAATTTTAAGTCCTCAGGAAATTCCTCGGCGAAAACTTCGAGCGCGTCTGCTTTGACCTTTTCAACAGCTTCCTGGCGGGCCAGTTTTTCTTCAATACGGATAGCCTGATCGAGCTTGTCATGACCCCACGCCAGGATCTTTTCGGATATTTCCGCAGGGATCTCGACCGGAGTGACTTCTCTTTTAGCCTTGGCAAGTCCTACTTCCAGGGCTGCCTCCCTGTATCTCTCAATGAATTCTGCTATCTTTTTAATTTCTTCGTGCGCAAACATGATCGCTTCGAGCATCTGATCCTCGGGAACTTCCTTGGCACCAGCCTCTACCATCATAATCGCATCTTTGGTTCCAGCAACAGTCAGCTGCATTTTGCTGATTTCCGCTTGGGCTACCGTCGGGTTAACGACAAACTCGCCGTCGACAAGCCCGACAACCACGGCGGCAATAGGACCCAGAAAAGGAATATCGGAAATCGTGAGCGCAGCCGAAACTGCGTTGATAGCCGTTACGTCCGGTGCACAGTCCTGATCGACGGACATGACCATCGCACTGATCTGTACATCGTTGCGGTAACCGTCCGGGAAAAGCGGACGGACCGGTCTGTCTATCAGTCTTGACGACAATATGGACCTCTCACTAGGTCTGCCTTCTCTTTTGATGAATCCACCGGGAATCTTTCCTACGGCATAAAAACGTTCTTCCAAATCAACAGTCAAAGGGAAAAAGTCGATCCCTTCTCGTGGTTTAGAACTGGTCGTTGCAAATGCAGATATGACTGTGTCTCCATATCTGGCATAAATTGCCCCACCGGCTTGACGACCTATGATACCGGTTTCAAACGACAGGTTTCTGCCTCCAACCTGTAGCGAGCGTTCCAAGACTTCTTGAGTCACTTTGGAAACCTCCTTAAATACGCTTCTTTTATTCACAATTTTTTATATCCGGAATGTGTTCGACATATTATTTATTATTTCCTGCACCCGAACAAAAAAAACAATCCGGACAATTTTTCTTAAGGATAAATACCCTAATACATAAATACAAAGAGCGCTGAACACGCTCCTGTAAATATCAACATATAAATTGAATGACCAAAATATTTTCGATGGCTTTTAGTGACGTAAGCCGAGTTCTGTGACTACTGTGCGGTAACGGTTAAAATCGGATTTCTTGAGGTAGTTCAGCATTGCACGGCGTTGTCCAATCAATTTAAAAAGACCCCGGCGGGAATGATGATCTTTCTTATGGGTCTTGAAGTGTTCTGTCAACTCACTGATTCTTGTAGTGAGAAGAGCGATCTGAACCTCGGGTGAACCTGTGTCTCCTTCATGCTGCTGAAACTTCGCAATGATATCCTTCTTTTTCTCCGGTGTAAGCATTGGTTCTGCACCTCCATATTTTTTAAGCGCCTGCTGCCAAGTAAGACGGTGGAGATTCGTCGAACCCAGTCAGCGGTTACCTTTGTCATTTTAACTTATTCCATAAATTTTGTAAAGTTTTGTTTTTGCAGCTTTTGTTTTGCCGCTTCCATGTCTTTGCCGAGTTGCTCTGTGATTTCCCTGACTCCGCTGAATTTCTTTTCAGCGCGCAGTCTGGCCTGAATATCTATAAATAAGTCCTTCCGATATAAATCTCCGTGAAAATCAAAAAAATGGATTTCAATGATCTTCTCCTGGCCGGTTTTAAAAGTCGGTACAATCCCGATATTCATCATCCCGCCGTAGATCCTGCCGTCAATTTCTGCAGTAACGGCATACACACCATTTTTCGGGATTAGCAAGTCCTCATGCGTCTCTATGTTGGCTGTCGGAAATCCAATATCTCTGCCCCGCCCGTCACCGTGAACCACCGTTCCGATAATCGTAGGTGCGCGTCCCATCATCGCCTTGGCCAGATCGATATCCCCATTCAGAAGCGCACGTCTGATTTCGGTCGAAGAAATCACTCTGTCGTCAAGCATCTGGGCTTGGACAACACTTACCCCAAAATTGTAAGCTTCACCAAACTTTTCGAGGTCACCGGGTTTTCCTTTGCCATGACAGCCGAAGGAGTAGTTGAAACCAACGGTAACATGAACGACCCCGATTTTCAGCAGAATATTTTCAACAAATTCCTGCGGCGTTGTCTCGGCAAATTCCGGAGAGAAAGGCAATAAGAACACTTTGTCTACGCCAAATTTCTCAAATAGCATAATTTTCTCATCCTTGCCGGTAATCAATTCCAGTTTTCTATCTGGATGAAGTACCTTCAGCGGATGGGGATCAAAAAGTAAAACTGAAAACAATGTCTTCAGTGAACGTGCTTTCTCCAAGCCGTCCTTCAACAGCTCCTGGTGTCCTAGGTGTATACCGTCAAAATTCCCCAGAGCAAGCACAGTCGGCTCAAATTTTTGTCCCGGAATCAAAGTGCAAACTTCCAAAAACCTTTACCCCCTAGTACCTTGTTAACCTTTGCTAACCCATGACCTTATTGGGGCATAAACATCCGTTTTCCCAATTCCCTACGCCAATAAAACGTCCCTCACAAAATACCTGAACAGGAAGCTGTTCCCCGTACACTTCAGCATTAACAAGATCCCCTCCGGTAGAAAGCCCGTTTCGGAAAGCGGCAAGCCGATAGGCCGGTATACTTGCCTTTGGCAGTGTGAGTCCCCATTCCGGAGCCAGGAGCATGTGTTCATCGCCGTCGGCAAGCGCCTGGTCAATCTCTTCCAGTGTGTAGGTGGAATCCAGCGTAAACTTGCCTGCGCTTAATCTGAGCAAAAAGGACATATGTGCACCGCAACCCAGGGCAGCGCCAATATCGTGACATAAAGTGCGTATATACGTTCCTTTGGAGCATTCCACATCGAATAGAACTCTTGGAAACTTCTCTTCATGCCATTCCACCAGATCCAGCCGCTTGATCTCAACCTGTCTTTTTTCTCTTGCAACATCGATCCCCTGGCGGGCATATTCGTACAGACGCCTGCCATTTTTTCTGACAGCGGAATACATCGGTGGTTCTTGTTCAATGACACCAAGAAAATTCTCCAGTGTATTTACAAATTGCTCTCGCGATACTATAGGCACAATCCTCGATAGTTCCTGTCCGAAAGCATCCTGCGTATCTGTCGTGATTCCGAGTGTAATCTCTGCTCTATAACTTTTTCCCTGGCCGCTGTGGTATTCTGCCAGCCGCGTTGCCTTGCCAAGGCAAATCGGAAGCACCCCGGCAGCTCCGGGATCCAGCGTCCCAATATGGCCTGCCTTGCCGGCTTTTGTTTTTCGAAGCAGCCACCTAACAACGTCTGTGGAGGTCATGCCAACAGGTTTTAAAACATTAATGATCCCGTCCAACGTTCAGGGCCTCCTCAAGTGCGGATACAATCATTTTCCTGGCTTGACCCATTGTTCCATTAATAGAACAGCCTGATGCCCGCCGGTGTCCGCCTCCGCCGAACCGGCTCGCAACTTGATTTACATCAAGCCAGGTATTGGATCGGAAACTGACTTTGATTTCATCCGGGGCAATTTCTTTTAACAGCGCAGCAGCTTCCACCTTTTCGATATTGCGTGCATAGTTCACCAAGCCTTCACTCAAGCTCTCATCTGCACCTGTTTCTTCAAAGTCTTCTCTGGTCAGAACAATGACAGCCATCGTTCCCTGCTGATGAAGTTCCAGGTTCGTCAGCGCTTTTTGCAGCAGTCTGGTCTGAGCCAAGCTTTTCTGTTCAAACAGTATATTGTTGATCTGAACAAGATCAAGGCCTGTTTTGAGCAATTCCGCAGCAATCCTGAAGCTTTCGACTGTGGTATTGCTGTAGCTGAACCTGCCTGTATCCGTGATAATCGCAGTATAGAGATTCTCTGCAATTTCTTTGGTCATGGAAACTCCCATTTCGCCCAGCAGGTGAAAAATCATTTCACCTGTGGCGGCTGCGCCGGCGTCAATCCAATTAACCGTACCAAAACCGTTATTGGAAATATGATGATCGATATTAATCACCGTTTTCCCCTGAAGAAACTCCGGGCAAAGACCGCTGTACGCCCTTTCCGCTTCAGCGCAGTCAATAAAAATAAGGGTTTCTGGAAACTCTTCCGGAGGCAGAACAGAACATATCTTGTCCACACCCGGAAGAAACTTCAAATTCACCGGCAGAAACCCAGGATTATAATAACATATTTTTTTGTTCAGACCTTCTAAGGCAATCCCCAAAGCAAGCATTGAACCAATGCAGTCCCCATCCGGGGATATATGCGTAAGCAGTGCAGCCTCGGAGATTGTATCCAATTTTTTAGCCAGTTCTGAGATCACCTTATTCGTCGTCTTGTCCATCGCTGGATTCACCTTTCGCGCCAACCTCACGAAGCAGCTTGGAAATATGGGCGCCATGTTCGATAGACTGATCATACTTGAAAGTGATCTCGGGAAAATAGCGCAGGCTGATGATTTTACCCAGTTCGCTGCGCAGATATCCGGATGCTTTATTTAAAACATCTAAACTACTTTTCATTTCTTCTTCTGTTCCCAATACGCTGACGAATATTTTGGCATGCCGTAAATCGTCAGCTACCTCCACATCCGTGACGGTCACGAATCCAAGCCGCGGGTCTTTGATATCCTCCCGGATCATTTGTGCCACTTCTGCTTTGATCGATTCTGCCAGGCGAAAAGCCCTGTGTTTAGCCATTCAGAAAACCTCCAATGTTGGTCTAGAGCTCTCTTTTAACTTCCTCCATCGTAAAGGCTTCCAAGATATCTCCTTCTTTAAGATCATTGAAGTTCTTTAAGCCAATCCCGCATTCGTATCCTTCCGCAACTTCCTTGGCATCATCCTTGAAACGTCTCAGAGATTCCAGGTCTCCCTCGTGAACGACTACTCCATCTCTGATTACCCTGATCTTATCCGACCGATGAATCTTGCCGTCGGTTATATAGCTTCCAGCGACAGTTCCAGCCTTTGGCACCTTGAAAATCTGACGGACTTCCGCTTTACCCTGTATGACTTCCTTGAAGGTAGGTTCGAGCAGGCCCTCCATCGCTGCCTTAATGTCATCAATCGCATCATAGATGACTCTGTACATCCTGATGTCCACACCCTGGAGTTCTGCTGTCGATTTTGTGTTGGAATCATGTCTGACATTAAAGCCAATAATGATCGCATTGGAAGCAGCAGCGAGCATCACGTCGGATTCACTGATCGCACCGACTCCGCCGTGAATGATGTTTACGCGTACTTCTGAGGTCGTCAGCTTGGCCAGAGACTGCTTAATAGCTTCGACAGAGCCCTGAACGTCAGCTTTAATAATGATATTCAAATCTTTGACTTCGCCTTCTTTGATCTTATCGAAAAGATCATCAAGGCTAATCCTGGATTTTTGTTTGACTTCTTCCGCTTTTTTCTCATCCATTCTGGCTTCGGTAACGCTGCGGGCGAGTTTCTCATCGTTAACAACGTTGAAGATTTCTCCCGCCGGCGGAACTTCAGACAATCCCTGAACCTCCACAGGCATGGAAGGTCCCGCTTTTTTTACTCTGCGGCCTTTGTCGTCAACCATCCCCCTGATTCGGCCAAAGGAATGCCCGGCAACAATAATATCACCGATATTCAGCGTACCTTTGGATACCAGGACAGTTGCTACAGGCCCCTTGCCTTTATCGAGCTTCGCTTCAATAACGGTTCCGGTTGCCTTCCGGTTCGGATTAGCTTTCAGATCTTTCATCTCTGCAACCAGCAGGACCATTTCCAGCAGAGTGTCAATGTTGAGTCTAGCTTTGGCTGAGACCGGTACCGTGATCGTATCCCCGCCCCATTCTTCAACAACTAAGCCGTACTCGGTCAGTTCCTGTTTGACACGGTCCGGATTGGCATTTTCTTTATCAATTTTATTGATAGCAACAATGATGGGTACATTGGCCGCTTTGGCATGGTTGATCGCTTCCACAGTCTGGGGCATGACACCATCATCCGCAGCAACAACCAGTATGGCAATATCTGTGACCTGGGCCCCTCTCGCTCTCATGGCTGTAAAAGCCTCGTGACCAGGAGTATCCAGGAAAGTAATTTTTTGATTTTTAATTTCTACCTGATAAGCACCGATATGCTGCGTAATCCCACCAGCTTCGGATTCGGTGACATTGGCGGAACGAATCGCATCGAGCAAAGATGTTTTTCCGTGGTCGACGTGGCCCATGACCGTGACAACCGGAGGACGGAATTTGAGCGTGGACGCATCATCTTCTACTTCCTCAATGACTGCCATGGATTTTTCGGCTCTAACCTCAAGCGTCATGCCCATTTCAGTAGCGACAATCGTTGCTGTATCAGCATCAATTTCCTGATTGATGGTCGCCATAACACCAAGCTTCATTAATTCCTTGATGACTTCACCGGCTTTGCGGCTCATTCTGAGCGCCAGTTCCTGAACTGACAAGGACTCAGGAATAATAATATGCTTGGGAACCACTTCTTTAACCATCTTATTGGGTTGGTTCCGATTTGGTTGATTCCGGTCATTTTTTCTTAAGATGGAAGAAAAATCTTTTTCATCATTGCGCCGTTTATCAAATAAAAACTCTTTATTCTCATGGGCTTTCTTTTTCTCCGGTGGCTGGCGTTTTACCGGCTGCTCGGCGACAGTAAGCTCAACGGATTTTCCTTCAATCTTGATCCTCTGAGTTTGAGGGGCTTTTTTATCTGCTCCCGGACGCTGTCCCTGGGAAGGTCTTCTTCCTGTGTCGGAGAACGGACGTCCGCCGCCCTGCGGTCTCCGGTCATCACCTGCAGGACGCTGTGATGGACGGAAATCACCCTGCGGTCTCGGCGCATACGGCCGGTCACCGCTCATCGGCGGTCTTTGACCTTGCGGTCTGAATTCACCCGGCGGTCTTTGACCCTGCGGTCTGAATTCACCCGGCGGTCTTTGACCCTGCGGTCTAAATTCACCTGGTGGTCTTTGGCCCTGCGGTCTGAATTCACCCGGCGGTCTTTGACCTTGCGGTCTGAATTCACCTGGCGGTCTTTGACCCTGCGGTCTGAATTCACCTGGTGGTCTTTGGCCCTGCGGTCTGAATTCACCTGGCGGTCTTTGGCCCTGCGGTCTGAATTCACCTGGCGGTCTTTGACCCTGCGGTCTGAATTCACCTGGTGGTCTTTGGCCCTGCGGTCTGAATTCACCTGGTGGTCTTTGACCCTGCGGTCTCATCTCACCTGGCGGTCTTTGGCCCTGCGGTCTCATCTCGCCTGGCGGTCTTTGACCCTGCGGTCTCATCTCACCTGGCGGTCTTTGACCCTGCGGTCTCATCTCACCTGGCGGTCTTTGACCCTGCGGTCTCATCTCACCTGGCGGTCTTTGACCCTGCGGTCTCATCTCACCTGGCGGTCTTTGACCCTGCGGTCTCATCTCGCCTGGCGGTCTTTGACCCTGTGGTCTCATCTCACCTGGCGGTCTTTGACCCTGCGGTCTCATCTCGCCTGGCGGTCTTTGACCCTGTGGTCTCATCTCACCTGGCGGTCTTTGACCCTGACTTCTTTTGTGACCTTCTGCATCTCTGAAGCTTTCCGGGGGAATATCTTCTTCGGTCCTTTTTCTGGCAGGGACTTTTTCCTCAGCCCCGGCAGCCTTAACCGGCTTGCTTACTTCTTTTTGCTGTGATTCGCCTGTCTTGGTCAGCGCTTTTTTAACTTTTTCAACTTCCTCCGTGGATACCGCACTTAAGTGGTTTTTCACTGGTACCCCAATATCATTAAACTTTTCCATTAAAGCCTTGCTGGATATATTCAATTCTTTAGCCAGTTCGTGAACTCGAATATTGGTCACATTGTCACCCCCCAAAAACGAAAATAGAAATATAACCTTTCAACTCCTTATCTCTTACTGGGGACATTAAAACTTTTAATCCCGCTCATTTTCAGGTGTGTCCCCCAACCTGATGATTGCTTTGGCGAAACCGTCATCCATAATCAGTATAAGTGCTCTTGGTGATAATCCGACAGCCGTCCCGAGTTCTTGTTTCGTGCTGCAGATCATAACCGGAATATGAATATCATCGGCCCATTGCGTGTACTTGGTGATAGAGCCCGGTGAATCTTCTGCAATAATCAATAACGAGCCCTTTTGTTTTTTTAAGAATGCTTCAACCTGTGATTCTCCGGAAGAAATTTTCCCGGCTCTCCTTGCCATTCCAAGCAATGATAATATTTTTGGTGTCAAGAAGAATTCATCTGCCTTTCAATTTCGGCCAGCATCTCTTTGGTCGGTTTGATGCCAAAAGTTTTTTCAAAACGGTTTTGTTTCAGAGCTTTTATCAGACAATCTGGACACTGGCAAAGGTAAGCTCCACGCCCATTTTTCTTGGAAGAAGGATCAAATTCCAATACTCCCTCAGGTGTTTTCACGATTCTCAATAATTCTTTTTTTGGTTTCATTTCCTGGCAGCCAAGACACATGCGCAGAGGGATTTTTCGTACCTTCATTTTCTCACCTTTCAGGAATTACTTTTGGTCACTGAAGCCTATTTTTTCTTGCTTGAAGACTTGGCCTTTTTCTTGGGTTTCTCTGCTTCCTGCTGTTCATCTACTTGGGAAGCTTCATTAGCAGGTGATTCTAATTCTGAATATGACACATCAGCATCACTGTTTTCATTTGGGGCATTTTCATCGCCGTCATATTCTGCAGATTCATCGTATTCATCGTAGTATTGGCTATCCTCGTCCTCCTGATAACTCCCGTCACCATATTCATCGTATCCTTCTTCTGTGTAGTCCTGATAGCCTTCATCATATTCCTGATATTCTTCTTCAGATTCTTCATACTCGCCTTCTACATAATCGCCGTAGGGTTCGTCTTCATAATCTGTATATTCTCCTTCTTCATAGGGTTCATACGCCTGTTCATAGTACTCACTCTCATATTCTTCATCCTGATAGCTGTCTTCCGGGATCAAATTCTGAGCGAGCGCCTGCGTTTCGTTCTTAATATCGATTTTCCAGCCGGTTAGCTTTGCAGCCAGTCTGGCGTTCTGTCCTTCTTTCCCGATAGCGAGGGATAATTGATAGTCCGGCACGACCACCAACGTTACCTTGTCTTCATACCGCGGATAAACACCCAGGACTCTGGCCGGGGAAAGCGCATTGGAGACAAAATCAATCGGATCAGCCGACCAGTTGATGATGTCCATTTTTTCGCCTTTCAGTTCATTCACAATATTCTGTACCCTGCTGCCCTTTGGTCCAACACACGCTCCAACCGGATCAACGTTTTTGTCTTTCGAGTAAACGGCAATTTTGGAGCGTGCACCTGCTTCCCTTGCAACTGCTTTGATTTCTACAATTCCATCGTGAATCTCCGGAACTTCCAGCTCAAACAATCGTTTGATCAGTCCTGGATGGGTGCGGGAAAGTAAAATTTGGGGGCCTTTGGTTGTTTTCTTCACTTCAACAACATAGGCCTTGATTCTTTCAAAAGGCTGGTAGTTTACTCCGGGATTCTGCTCTGAGGCAGGCAGTACGGCCTCCACCTTGCCAAGATCCACAATGACGTTACGCTGTTCATAGCGTTGGACAATACCGGTGACAATATCTCCCTCGCGATTAATATATTCATCGTATATTAATCCACGTTCAGCCTCACGTATTCTTTGGACAACAACCTGCTTAGCAGTCTGCGCTGCGATGCGGCCAAAGTCACGCGGGGTGACTTCAAATTCAACAATATCTTCAGTTGAATAGTTCGGGTCCATTTTTTTAGCTTCTTCTAATGATATTTGGGTGCGAGGATCATCCGCAATTTCCACAACGTTTTTGCGGGCATATACTTTAATTTCTCCATTCAAGCGGTCTATATGGATCCTTACATTCTGTAAAGAGGAAAAGTTCTTTTTATATGCCGATATCAGAGCAGCCTCAATCGCTTCAAACAATATCTCTGTCGAAATACCTTTTTCTTTTTCTAATTCGTGAATTGCCTCAATGAACTCCATGTTCATCTGTCTGAATCCCTCCTCAAAATCATTTTAAAAATCAAAAGTAAGATGGGCCTTTTCAATTAGCGACAAAGGAATGGCAATCTTCCGCCCCTCATATTCTAGGATAACCTGGTCATCAGCCAGTCCTTTTAAATTTCCGGTAAAGCGGCTGTATCCCTCAAACACTTCTGTCGTATTAATACTGACAAGCTTTCCTGTATATTTAATATAATCTTCTCTCTTTTTAAGCGGTCTCTCAATTCCGGGAGAAGAGACTTCCAGCATATAGGCCTGAGGAATCGGGTTTTCTTTATCCAGAACCTCATTAATTTGATGGCTTACCTCGGCACAGTCGTCAATCTCTACTCCGCCTTCCTTATCAATATATAATCGCAGATACCAGTAAGCACCTTCCTTAACATACTCGACATCGACGAATTCCAGTCCCAGCTCCATTACGAGTGGCTCTGCCAAACTTCTAACTTTGTTTAGAATAGAATTGCTCATCGTGTACTCCTTTTAGAGTTAAGCATTTTTTATTTTTTCATCATACCAAATGAAAGAGTGGGTAATCCCCACTCTGAACCAAAAATCTGCTTAGAATAAAATTCCTGCTTTTACTATATCATATACTGTTTCCGTCTGCAATATTCCTAATGTCCAGTTTAAAACAAACTCAGCTGATTTTTATCGGGCAGCCCTTCCAGACACCCGTGCTGCTGAAGCGTTTCAATGACGGTTTTGCTGATCTTTCCGTTGGATCGGGCCTGGATATCTTCGACAGATTTGATCGTTCCATGTTCCCTGAGTTTGACCAAACTCGCCGCAGCCGTTTCACCGACTCCCTGCAGGGATGACAGTGGCGGCAGGAGACCATCAGGTGTTACCTGAAAACGTACCGCATCTGATTCCCACAGATTAACCTTGCGCAGCTTAATCTTCCGGCAGTACATTTCCACCACAATCTCAAGGATCGTCTGCAGGTTCTTGTCCTTAGCCGTTGCATTGTTGCCTTTGGCGGCAATTTCTTTGATAGCCTCCCTGCACTTTTTCACACCGCTGCAGATCAGTTCCGCATCAAACTCATCTGCCCTGACGGTAAAAAATGTGGCATAAAACGCTTCAGGATAATTGATCTTAAACCAAGCGATCCTGAAAGCCATTGTCACATAAGCTACAGCATGGGCCTTCGGAAACATATAGCTGATCTTCTGACAAGAGTCAATATACCAATCCGGAACATTTTGTTTTTTCATAGCCTCAATATCTTCATCTTTGAGTCCTTTACCCTTGCGGACCGACTCCATAATTTTAAAGGCATGGCTGGAATTAAGTCCCATCTGAATCAAATAGATCATAATGTCATCACGACAGGCAATAATGTTGGAGATGTCAGCTGTACCGTTTAAGACAAGGTCCTGGGCATTGCCAACCCAGACATTCGTACCATGGGAAAGTCCGGATATTCTGACCAAATGAGAAAAGCTTGAAGGTTTGGTGTCTTCCAGCATCTGTCTTACAAATTTTGTACCGAATTCCGGGATACCGAGTGTTCCGGTCGTGGACCCGATTTCCTCCGCAGTCACGTCAAGCGCATCCGTACTCGAAAAAAGTGAGAGGGTTTGCGTGTCATCGAGTCGGATTTTCTTGGCATCAAGCCCTGTCAGGTCCTCCAGCATTTTAATCGACGTCGGATCGTCATGACCGAGCAGGTCCAGTTTGGTTAAACGCCCGGAGATGGAATGGTAGTCGAAGTGGGTCGTAATAATATCTGAGGAGGTGTCGTTAGCTGGCCTTTGCAGCGGGGTAAAATCAAAGACATCGCATTCTTTCGGGATAACCATTAATCCTCCCGGGTGCTGTCCTGTTGTTCTTTTTACGCCCGTACAGCCGTTAACCAGCCGGTTCAGTTCTGTCTGGTTATATTTGACCTTTCTTTCTTCAAGGTAATTTTTCACAAAACCATAGGCAGTTTTTTCAGCAATCGTGGAGATCGTTCCGGCCCGGAAAACATTTTCCTTGCCAAATATCTCCTCGGTGTATTTCATAGCTCTGGGCTGATATTCTCCCGAAAAATTTAGATCGATATCAGGAACCTTGTCTCCTTTAAAGCCCAGGAAGGTTTCAAACGGGATGTCATGTCCGTCTTTGACCAGTTCCCTGCCGCACTGCGGACATATTTTATCCGGCAGATCCACACCTGCTCCGGCGATTCCGTCCGTCACAAACTCTGAATAAAGACACTCCGGGTTAGCACAACGATAGTGTGGCGGAAGCGGATTGACCTCCGTGATGCCGGTAAAAGTTGCGACGAGCGATGAACCGACGGAACCCCTTGATCCGACCAGATAACCATCCTCGTTCGATCTTTTTACGAGCAGATGCGCAATCAGGTACAACACAGCAAAACCGTTGCCGATGATGGAATCCAGTTCCTTATTTAAGGTTTTCTGAACCATTTCCGGCAAAGGATTGCCGTACAGCTCATACGCTCTGGTCATCGTCATATCCCGGATTTTATCGGCAGCGCCTTCAATCTTCGGTTCGAAAAAGTCGTCCGGGAACGGTTTGATTTCAGCGACCTGTTCAGCAATCATTCTCGGTGTTGCAACTACCGCCCGATAGGCATCCTCTTCATCAAGATAAGCAAATTCCTTGAGCATTTCATCCGTTGACCTGAAATACAGCGGAGCCTGCTCATCGGCATCGGCAAAGCCTTTCCCGGCCATCAAAATTCTTCGGTAAACTTCATCTTCCTTATCAAGAAAATGGACGTCACAGGTAGCCGCGACAGGAATACCAAGTTCCTTGCTAAGAGAGACAATGCGCCGGTTAATATCGATCAATTCTTGTTCACTGGAAACCTCACCGTTTTTCAGCATAAACTGATTGTTCCCCAGCGGCTGGATTTCCAGATAATCGTAATACAAAGCAATTTTTTTGATTTCTGCCGCATCTTTTTTTTGCAAGATTGCCCGCATCAGTTCTCCTGATTCGCAGGCTGAACCAAGGATCAAACCTTCCCTGTGGGCATCAAGCAGTGAACGCGGAATGCGGGGACGTCTGTAAAAATACTCCATATGGGAAGCGGTAACAAGTTTATACAGATTTTTTAAGCCGATATAATCCTTAGCCAGAATAATAATATGAAAAGAACGGCTGCGGCTCAACTCGACCGGATTGGTTCCGGCATCCTCGACCAAATAGCCTTCCATGCCATAGATGATTTTGACACCGTACTTTTTTCCGGCT
Source organism: Dehalobacter sp. TBBPA1 (assembly GCF_040931655.1). Lineage (NCBI taxonomy): Bacteria > Bacillati > Bacillota > Clostridia > Eubacteriales > Desulfitobacteriaceae > Dehalobacter > Dehalobacter sp. TBBPA1. The sequence continues at coordinate 1,930,519 of NZ_CP162385.1, forward strand.
TCAGCTGCATCCGGGAAAGCCTGGACGATCCCGTGGTCTGTTACAGCAATCGCGGTATGTCCCCATTCGCCGGCTCGCTTCACCATGTTTTGGATCGATGAAACACCATCCATTTCCGAATGCTTGGTGTGCAGATGCAGTTCAACCCGTTTCTCTTCCGCAAGATCCGGCTTGGACGTCTTCGAAACAGTCATCATATCCCTTGGCATCAACGTCAGCTCGGTCGTATAACGATCGAACTGCACGGCCCCTTTCACTCTGAGCCAGTCACCTTTGTTGATTTCCAGAGGTTTTTTCCCTTCGTCAAAGAACAGTTTGCAGCCTATTGAGTTTGTCTTGTCTGTCAAACCGAACGACAATAATTGACGTCCGCTTTTTAATCGTCTGATTTCTGTTTCGCAGACCTCACCCTCTACAATGACCTGTTTCTCCTCATCATGAATATCGGCTAACGGAGTCGGCGTACCCTTTATCTCTCTGCCAAGCAAAACAGCATTCTGCTCTTTCTTCTCTTTTTTCTCTTCAGACTTTTGGGACAGGATTTCCTCTACATACTTTTGCTCTTCTTTTTCCGCGTCAAAATAGATTTCTTCTTCAGCGGCAGTCTCTTCAATTTCCCAGAAAATCCTTGCCTCCATACCATATTTCTGCTGAAAGAAGCTTTCCAGACTATCCTGTTTCAACTGACAATATTCCATCGCCATCATGCTCGGAACGAAGAAGGTCAGTCTGTTTTTAACAACCTCGTATTTTACGGAAGCATTCAGCCAGACCTTAAGGGAAGGCACCTTCTCGTGAATATCCTGGATGATTTGCAGCCAATGTTCTTGACAAAGCATCTCTAGGGTAAAATCGGGAGACATTTTTGTTTTTATCTCAATCGTGATTCCGTTATTTTCGTTTCCACTATTTAATCTTTTCTTTAAGGATTCAGTTAAGAGGCCCAGAATTTCTTCCTGGACCGGACAGGATAAAGAAAGATGGAGTATCCACTTTCTTTGTTCAGGAACAATCTCCACCCTCTCCAGCAGTATGTAATTTAGAAAAGTATCCAGCCTCATGCTGACATCACTTGGTAGTTCCTGATAAAACGGTGTTGCTTCCAGTTTGACTGCCGCATTTAACACCAATGAATGCCTCCTCTGTATCCAAACGCAATTTACATCACTGCATATTACTATGTAACTTACTATGTAACTTACTATGTAACTTACTATGTAACTTACTATGTAACTTATTTGGGGTTGGTCTGTATGCCACAAATCCGCTTTCGGCCGTTGTGTCATCCATGACACAAAAGGCCGCGCTTCGCACTCCATGCTCCGCTTGACGCTGGAATTGTGGCACACAGACTGAATCTTTGGATAATCTTTGGATAATCTTTGGATAATCTTTGGATAATCTTTGGATAATCTTTGGATAATAAGATTATAATGTTTGCTTAAATTAAGCATGTAACTTTGAGAAGTATAACGAGTACACTGTTCTTTTCTTTTAATAAATTCTCAAGAATAATCTACATTCTGACATGCAGACTTGCTTGAATAACCCTAAGATCAGTCTGGGGGCCACAGTTCCCGCGCCTGGATGGCGAAGCACGGCCTTTTGACGGCCATGGATGGCCTAATGTCGCGATGCCATGGATGGCAAGGAGCGACGCGTCAAGGAAGACGCAACGGCCGAAAAGCGGTATTGTGGCCCCCAGACCTGCCATACATAACGGTTTTTTAATACTCAATAATCAACAATTTGTGTAAGATTTTGAAAACGTGGCTCTAGGCACGACAGGCTTCTTTGATAATTTCTGTTACAAGACTGCAAACGCGGTCCACCTCAACCAGCTCGACTTGCCGGGTGCTTCTGTTGTACAGTTCAACTTTGCCTTCAGCGAGTGCTTTAGCGCCGATGGTCAGTCTTAGAGGATATCCGACGAGATCCGCATCCTTGAATTTTACGCCGGGACGTTCGTCCCTGTCATCGTATACTGTCTCGATTCCGAGGGCTTTTAATTCTTCATAAAGCCGTTCAGCAGTGGCAACGACATTTTCGTCCTTTAAGGAAACCGAGACGATAATACAATGATACGGGGCAATCGGCATCGGCCAGATAATTCCGTTCTCATCATAATTCTGCTCAATGGCGGCAGCCATTGTTCTGCTGACGCCTATCCCATAGCAGCCCATATAGCAGACCTTTTCCTTACCAGTATCGTCGAGGTAGGTTGCCTGAAGGGCCTGACTGTATTTCGTGCCAAGGTTGAAGACTTGTCCGACTTCAATCCCACGGGCTTCCTGGAGCGGTCCCCGGCATTTCGGGCAGGGTTCACCCGGCGTTACCATTCTGAGGTCTGCTATTTTGGCAGGAATAAAATCCTTTCCGCAAGCAACACCGAGCAGATGATAATCTTTTTTATTGGCTCCGCAGACTCCCTGTTTCATCTCAGCTACTTCAAGGTCTGCGGCAACATAGACATCCTTAAGTCCAACCGGTCCGATGAACCCGTGCTCGCAGTTGAAAACCTCTCGGACTTCCTCCGGGTCAGCCATTCTGAGGTTCAGGAACGGTCCGAGCATATTATTGACCTTGATTTCATTGACTTCCCGGTCTCCCCTAACCAGGACAAGTATAAAACGGTCGTCGCCTTTATACAAAAGCGTTTTTATCAGAGAAGACTTGTTGATTTTTAAGAAATCAGCCAGCTGGTCAATCGTTTTAATATTGGGGGTATGAACCTCACCTGTCCGGCCTGCCAGAATATCCTGATCAGTGTCTGGATGCGGCAGACATTCAGCTTTCTCGACATTGGCGGCATAATCGCAATCTGGACAGAATACCACCGCAGCCTCTCCGGATTCGGCCAGCACCATAAATTCATGGGTTCCACCTGTTCCGCCAATCGCACCGGCATCTGCCTCGACAGCACGGAAAGTCAGCCCACAGCGCGTAAAAATCCGTTCATAAGCCTCATACATCTTGCGGTAGCTTTCCCTGGAACCTTCAGGATCCCTGTCAAAAGAATATAAGTCCTTCATGATAAATTCTCTGCCGCGCATCAGTCCGAAACGTGGTCTTCTTTCATCACGGTATTTATTTTGAATCTGGTACAGAAGGAGCGGCAGCTGTTTGTAGGAACGGACTTCACTTCTGACCAAGTCGGTGATGACTTCTTCATGCGTGGGTCCGAGACAGAATTCCCGGTCATGCCTGTCTTTTAATCGGAACATCTCCGGACCATAGACATCCCAGCGTCCGGTTTCTTTCCACAGCTCAGCCGGCTGGACAATCGGCAGCATGACTTCCTGCCCGCCTTTGGCATCCATCTCTTCGCGCACGATTTGCTCGATCTTTTTAATTACTCTGAGTCCCAGAGGAAGATATGTATAAATCCCGGCTGCAGCTTTGCGGATAAATCCGGCTCTCAGCATGAGCTGGTGACTGATCACTTCGGCTTCTGCAGGCACTTCCCGCAAGGTCGGATTCAATAATTGGCTAACTTTCATTGTTTATTTCTTCCTTTCAACAAGTGCTTGCTCTTAAAAAGTTCTTGCTCTTCAATATTACCATTTTCACACAGGATTAAACAACCGGAAAACCACTGATTTATTTTTAAAGATCTATCAGAAAATGTTTAGCGTTTTTCTGATAGACTTAAATCCGCTTCGATTTTCTCCATCAAAGCCGGCACTAATTCATCTTCAGGCAGCTGTGCGATGACCTCACCCCGTGCAAAAAGCAGCCCCCTGCCTTTTCCTCCTGCAATGCCAAAATCGGCTTCCCGGGCTTCCCCAGGGCCATTGACCACACAGCCCATCACGGCTATGGATACGCTCTTGGATGGTGCCGGTAAAGCTTCAAGTCTCTGTTCTACTTCCTCTGCCAGATGAACTAAATCCACCTGAGTCCTGCCGCAGGTCGGACAACTGATTAATTCGAATCCGCCTTTCTTGAGATCCAGTACCCGCAGAATCTGCTGGGCAACCGGAATCTCTGCTGCAGGATCGCCTGTCAGTGAGACTCTGATCGTATCGCCGATGCCTTCAGCCAGAAGCGTTCCTATGCCGATTGCAGACTTTACCACCCCGGATCTGACCGTACCGGCTTCGGTTACCCCGACATGCAGCGGATAGTCCACCCGATCGGCAATCATGCGGTAAGCGTCAATCATCAACGGAACATGGGACGATTTCAGGGAGATCTTAATATGATGATAGTTTTCCTGTTCCAGGATGCCGACATGGCCCAAAGCGCTTTCGACCATCCCTTCCGCGGTCGGTCCGCCGTGTTTCTCAAGGATTTCCTTTTCCAGAGATCCGGTATTGACTCCGATCCGGATCGGGATGTTTCTTTCGCGGACCGCGTTGATAACCTCTTGTACTTTCCAGCGCTCACCAATATTTCCCGGATTGATCCGGAGTCCATGAACCCCATTTGCAACAGCTTTAAGTGCAAGCCGGTAGTCAAAGTGAATATCCGCAACTACCGGAATCGGGCTAAGGCTGCAGATGTCTTTCAAGGCAAGCGCAGCCCGCTCATTTAGGACAGCCGTCCGGATAACCTCACAGCCAATGCCAGCCAAGTGCCTGATCTGATTGAGGGTGGCTTGAACATCCCGGGTATCCGTATTGGTCATCGACTGAATCACGATCGGGTTATTTCCGCCAATTGCCACCGATCCGATTTTCACTTCTCGCGTAATCCTACGTTTCAATCGATTAACCCTCCTATTTTGACGTAGTATATCTTGGGCTAGTCTGTGGGCCACAATGCCGCTTCTCGGCTGTTGTGCCCTCCGTGGCACAAAAAGCCGCGCTCCGCATCGTGCTCCGCTGACAGCGGAACTGTGGCCCCCAGACTAATCTTAAGTTTAATTTGCAAGCTAGATCAAAGAGCCAGAAAGTATCTCTATGAAGAAGAAGCCTGCCAAGCTCCTTCAAGCGCTCTGATATCATCGATTGGATGCATTCAGATGATGATTGACCTAGCTAACGTCATTCGTTTGCATAGCGTTGGGAACTTAAAGGCTAAAGAATAATCCGTTCTTAAATCAAATCAGATAAACACGCTTTTTTATTCGTAATTAAAATCTAGTATGAATTCCCAGCAAGAGAACTATAATTGTATTCTCTACATAGAAGAACTGCAACTTCCATATAAGTCATGCCAATTACCCTAAAAATCAGGCTACGGGCCACAGTTTCGCTGTGAGCGGAGCAAGGAGTGCGTAGCGCGGCCTTTTGATGGCCATGGATGGCAAGGAGCGACGGGCCACGGAGGACACAACGGCCGAAAGGCGGTATTGTGGCCCGCAGCCTTGCCCAAACAATAGGGTTTCAAATAACATTCATAATTCAAACGCTATAGAGACATATCCGCTATTCTTAAACCAAAAAAGTTTACTTCGTAACAATCCTCAGTATATCCTGATACGTCACCGCAATCATCAGCGCAATGAGCAGCGCAAAGCCTGTCAGCTGAATCCAGCCTTTCTTTTCGATACTTAAAGGCTTACGCCGGATTCCTTCAAAAGTCATCACGGCCAGCTGACCGCCATCGAGCGCCGGCAGCGGCAGAATATTTAATACACCAAAGTTGATGCTGAGCACAGCAGCCAGGGTAAATAGCGATGACATGCCCTGTTTTACGCCTTCCCCGATGACCTGGGCAACACCAATCGGACCCGAAAGTTCAACCGGCGCCTTACCGGTAATCATATGGATCAGATAAAGGACGAGTTGTCTAGTAAACTCTACCGTCTGCAGAAAACCATATTGAATGGATTTCAGGACGGATACTTTCTGCATGGTATAAGAAGGCGCAATCCCGATCAATCCTTTTCCAAGCTCCTGATCATAGGCCGGGGTAATCTCAATCGTGACAATTTGTTTCGTATCCGCTTTTTCTACGGTAAACGACATCTTTTCTCCGGGGTTGGTGTGAATTTGCTGCGTTACAGAATTCCAGTCTGGAGTCTCTGTGCCATTGATCGCAATAATTCTGTCCCCGGCGGCGAGTCCCGCCGTGGCTGCAGGTTTACCCAGTGACACCTCACCGATTAAGTTCTGGTTATCGGCTACGGCTACGCCAAAAAAGGCAAAAGCAACCACAAAAAGCACCGCACCGAGGATGAAGTTCATGAGCGGTCCGGCCACAATGACGGCCATTCTCTTCCAGATTGATTTGCTTTCAAAACTTCGGGCCAACAGTTCCTCCCTGCTGACCTGATCGCTTTCTTCGACTTCTTCAGCACTTAAGAATCTGCAAAACCCTCCCAGAGGCAGTATCCTGACGGAGTAAAGCGTTTCCTTACCCTGGAACCCAAAAAGCTTTGGCCCAATGCCAAAAGCAAATTCCAGCACTTTGATCCCCGATCTCTTGGCTATGATAAAATGCCCAAATTCATGCACAAATACCAAAACGCCAAATATTACGATAAAAGCAATTACCGTTTTCAATATTTCAAACAAACCATTCACCTCAACCCAAATTTATTTGTGATGCAGCATAATCCCTAGCCCATCTGTCCGCAGCCAGTACGGTATCCAGGTCCTTTATCTCCAGAACCTGATGGGCCTGACAAGTGCGTTCCACAAGTTCGTGCATCTCAAGATATTTTATGCGTCCTGCCAGGAAAGCATGTACACAGATTTCGTTGGCAGCATTCATGACAGCAGGAAGTGTCCCTCCCGTCTGACCACAGGAACAAGCGAATTTCAAAAATGGGAAAGCAGCCAAATCGGGCTTCTCAAACGTTAAGCTCTTTCCGGCAAGCGAAAGTTCCGGCAAACGGTTTTCCCAGCGTTCGGGATAGGTCAGCGCATACTGAATCGGAATGCGCATATCCGGTATGCCAAGCTGGGCAAGAACAGTGCCGTCACGGAATTCGACCATCGAGTGAACAATGCTCTGAGGATGAACCAAGACATCAATTTGGTCATAATCTACGCCGAAAAGAAATTTTGCCTCAATAACTTCCAAACCTTTGTTCATCATGGTTGCCGAATCAATGGTGATCTTGGCGCCCATATTCCAGTTCGGATGTTTCAGCGCCATTACCGGTGTTACCTCAGCCAGCCTTTCCCTGCTCCATCCTCTGAAAGGGCCGCCTGAAGCAGTCAGAATGATTTTCTTAACTGCATTTTCGTTGCCGCTGAGACACTGGAACACAGCAGAGTGTTCACTGTCAACAGGAATGATGGAACAGCCGTTCCGTTCTGCTGTCTGCATTACAAGTTCCCCTGCGGCAACGAGCGTTTCTTTGTTGGCCAGCGCAATATTTTTTCCTGCGTTCAGTGCAGCCAGTGTAGGTTCAAGACCAATACTGCCGCTGACTGCGGTCACAACCGTGTCAACCTCTGCTGCAGTCGCTGCCTCAAGCAGTCCCTCCATACCTACCAGCACCTTAACAGGCAGGTCAACAACCTGTTGTTTCAGGTAAAGTGCTTTTTCTTCCTGCATCATTACGGCAATCCTCGGCCTGAACTCGCGGATCTGCTGTTCAAAAAGGTCGGCCCGAGAATTGGCCGACAAAGCATAGACAGCTAATTTTCCTTCCGAATTTCTGACCACATCCAGTGTCTGCGTGCCAATTGAACCGGTGGAACCTAAGACCGAAATTATTTTCACTTTGATATCTCCAATTCAAATTTCAATCTAGCTTAATTCATCATGCTTAAGTTTTACTTAAAAATAGCGATGGTCTACCTAGTACATAATCTATCTAGGTTAGAGAATAGCTTTGCTATTCTCCCTTAAAAAAGCCGGCTTTCCTGACGGCTTCATACATGACGACCAGAGCGGGGCCGATGATCAGTCCTACTGCTCCGAAAAGATTCAATCCAATATACATGGACATCAGGGTGGCTAGCGGATGCAGCCCGATATTTTGAGACAAAATCTTTGGTTCCAGGACCTGCCGGATCACTGTAGCGGCAAGGTAGATGACCAAGAGTTTGACTGCTGAGGCAATGCTGCCGGTAAAAAGCAGTACCAGGATCCACGGGATAAATATAAGGGCCGGTCCGATAACCGGTATCAGATCGAGCAGGCCGGCCAGAATGCCAAGCGTAAAGGCATAGCTATTACCGATGATCAACAGTCCAATTGTGATCACAGCGAATGTGATGCAGACAAGAAAGGTCTGAGCTCTTAAGAATCCTACCAGTGCTGAACCAAGGTCTGCAGCAATTTGTCTGGTTTTGCCAAGATATTTCCCTTTTACCCTGCCAAACAGCCATTCCTTAACGGCCGGAAAACTCATGCTCGTCAGCAGTGTTGCTACAGTTGTAATCACAATCACAAACATCAAGCCCGGCAGCGCACCCAGAAAATTCAGCAAGCCAAGACTGCCGTTTTTAAGAATGACCTGGAGTGCCGCGAGTATTTTTTCCATATTGGACTGAATCGCACTGTTGATCTCAGGATTCAGCTGAATAAACTGCTGAATTAAGCCGATCTTTTCTGTCAGCATTGCCAAGGTCTGTTGATAAATCATCGGAAAAGCGGTATATAGTTCGGCTAACTCGCGGTATATCCGGCTCCCGAACAAAACCAGCAGCAGCACAAATATAATTAAGACCAGGACAACTACAACCAAAGATGCGTAGGTTCTCTTGATTTTGAGCACATTAATCAGTTTTAATATAAGCGGTTCCAGCAGAAAAGAAATGATAAATGCCAAAATAAAGGGCAGCAGAGCCGAGACCACTGTTCCAAGCGTTGAGCCAAAGACAGGGAAAAACTCGACGATCGTATAGGTAAAAAGTTTCAGGCCGAGTAATGCAGCTGCAATCATAACCAACCTGTTCAGATTCACCCTTAGGGAGTTCTTGGTCGTATCGTTCATGCTTATCCCACCAATCCTAGGTTAATAGAAAAAAACACCAATGGCAGCGCAAACAAAAAGCTGTCAAAGCGATCCAGGATACCGCCATGGCCTGGGATCAGCCTGCCGGAATCCTTCACCCCGGCAGTCCGTTTCAGTGCGGATTCAAAAAGATCACCGATCTGGGAGGCAATGCCGGTCAAGAGTGACAGGACAAGGATAGCCGGGAGCGTTGCTTGCTTGGTAATCAACCAGAAAACAAAACCGCAGGCTAAAGCCATCACTAGGCCACCAACAGCCCCTTCGACTGTCTTGTTCGGGCTGACTTTCGGGGCAAGCTTTCTTTTGCCAAACGTATTGCCGACAAAAAAAGCTCCGGTATCTGTGAGCCAGACCAGTAAGAAAACAAGAAAACACCAAGAAACGCCAAATTCTCTTAAGGAGTAGAGATAGGTAAACAGAAAGACCGGATAAATCAGCGCCAGAAAATAATACGTTGAAGACGCTAAAGACTGATTTGGATAGCGCAGCGCATAACTTCCAAATGTCAGCATGAACCATATGATCGCCAGCGGCAGCATCCATTCCGTGCGGCCAAGAAGAAAAATAGCCAGCCACAAGATGCTGTACACGACCGCTGGCCATAACTTGTTTACTAAACCGGCTTTTTGTCCAATCTGCAAAAACTCTTTAAGTCCAAGTAAAGCGAGAATCACAACAGCAATGGACAAATACCATCCTCCGAGCCAAGTTAAAACCAATAAAAGGGGGGCTCCGATCAGAGCACTCAAGATTCTCTTAACCATTTTCTATCCCTCAACCTTCTTTTACGCCGCCAAACCTGCGTTCCCGGTTTTGAAAAATCCGAATCGTTTCAAATAATGATGCTCTGTTAAAATCCGGCCAGCATTCATTCACAATCACGATTTCTGAATAGGCGGCCTGCCAGAGCAGATAATTGCTTAAGCGCATTTCACCTGAAGTCCTGACGAGAAGCTCCGGATCAGGACAATCTTTCGTATACAAATGCTTTTCAAATATTTCCTCGGTAATTTGCTGAACATTCAACGCTCCGCTTTGGACCTCCTGCGCAACTTCCTTGACTGCTTTGAGGATTTCGATCCTGCTTCCGTAATTCAGAGCTACATTCAGCACTAATCCGGTATTGTTCTTTGTTTTTTCACAAGCCCCGTTATAAGCCTTCAGGACATCCTTCGGTATATCTTCTTCCTGCCCGAAAATGCATATCTTAACATTGTTCGCATGCAGCTCAGCAAGCTCTTTGCGGATATACTCCTTCAAGAGCGACATAAGAATCCCGATCTCCGACTGCGGCCTTTTCCAGTTCTCGGTCGAAAAAGCATATACGGTCAGATATTTGATTCCAAGCTCATCACTGCCCCTGACGACCTCCCGCAGTGCTTCTACTCCGGCCCGGTGACCGACAGAACGAGGCAATCCTTTCTGCTGGGCCCATCTTCCGTTTCCGTCCATAATGATTGCCAGATGCCGAGGGATTCTTTTCATATCAATGTTTTTCAGCTGAACATCTCCACTGTCTTTTTTCCAGATTATCACAAGCATTCCTCTTTATATCTGTACTTAGTACCATGTCATGCATTTTAGAGCTGACAAGATACTGGAACGGCTGCGGAAAGACCCCCTGTTCCGTAGGGGGCCAAATAAAAAACTACCTTATAAATCTATCATGGATTAGAATAAATTTCAAATAACCATTGGTACAACTTATTCTGGCCACACGTAAATCTCCACAGGGAACAGCCTTTCCTACAGGGCTGGTTATCTCATAACAGAAATTCGCGCTTTCTTGTGTCAATTCCCCTTCAACGTCGTCCCACTTTTTTCCGAGCCAGCGCAACACGCTACACTTCCATAATTTCTTTTTCTTTTTTCTCGAGGATCTCGTCAATATCCTTCACAGTTTTATCGGTAAGTTTCTGCGCTTTTTCCTGTCCTTTTTTAGAATCGTCCTCAGAGACAGTTTTGTCCTTCTCGAGCTGTTTTATCTCATCAATAAGCTCCCGTCTGATATTCCGGACAGCAACCTTAGCATCTTCCGCTTTCTTCTTAACCGTCTTGACAATCTCTGCACGGCGTTCCGCTGTCAATTGCGGAATATTTAGCCTGATGACCATGCCATCATTCGAAGGCGTAAGTCCAAGATCGGATTTAAGAATCGCCTTCTCAATATCCTTAATCGAAGATTTATCCCAGGGCTGAATGGTGATCATCCGTGGGTCAGGAACTGAGACATTGGCCAGCTGGTTAATCGGGGTAGGAGTCCCGTAATAATCAACAGAAACTTTGTCCAGAACTGCCGGATTCGCCCTTCCTGCCCTGACAGATGCGAGGTCCTTCTTGAGTACCTCCTCTGTTTTATGCATTTTTTCTTCAGCGTCATTCAGAAAATCATTGAGCATTTTTCGTTACCTCCCTACATAGGTACCTATCGGTTCTCCCTTAAGTGCTTTAATAATATTGCCATTTTCTTTCAAGTTAAAAACAATGATTGGAATGTCATTGTCCATACACAACGAAGTTGCTGTCGAGTCCATCACACCCAGCCCTTTGCTGAGCACATCAAGATAGGTCAGTCTTTCAAATTTTTTGGCATCAGGATTCTTCATCGGATCACTGTCAAATACGCCGTCAACCTGTTTGGCCATTAAAATAACGTCTGCTTCAATCTCCGCAGCCCGCAAAGCCGCCGTCGTATCTGTCGAAAAATAGGGATTGCCTGTCCCTGCTGCAAAAATGATAATACGGCCCTTTTCCATATGGCGGATCGCTCTTCTTCTGATATAAGGTTCTGCTACCTGCCTCATCTCAATCGCCGACAATACTCTCGTGACAATATTGTGTTGTTCCAGAACATCCTGCAGCGCTAGGGCATTCATTACAGTAGCGAGCATTCCCATATAATCAGCAGTTGTCCGGTCTATTCCCTGAGAACTCCCGGCGATTCCCCGCCAAATATTTCCTCCGCCAACGACCAGTGCCATTTCCACACCAAGCTTCTGAACTTCAGAAATCTGTCTGGCAACAGACTCCAGCATGCTGTGCGCAATTCCAAAACCCTGCTCCCCGGCAAGTGCTTCTCCGCTTAGTTTCAACACTATGCGGCGGTAACGTGCATCTGTCATAAACGAACCTCCGTACTTAGTTTATTTCTACACCAAAGATAAAAATCCTCTTGTCCGCTGCACTTAGATATAATAGAAAGCAATGAACCTTTCTGATCCCCCTAAAAAAGAGAACACCGAAGTGTTCTCTTATCGATTTATTTCTTTCATGACTTCATCGGCAAAATTATCCTGGCGCTTTTCAATTCCTTCACCCAACTCATAGCGGGTAAATCTGCGAATAGCTATTTTCTCACCGATCTTGGCAATCTTAGCCATGATCAGGTCTTTGACTAAAACATCGGGGTCCTTGATAAAAGGCTGTTCTACAAGACAAACTTCCTTATAGAACTTCTCTATGCGACCGTCAACCATCTTGTCGACGATTTTTTCCGGTTTCCCTTCATTCAATGCCTGAGCCCTAAATATTTCTTTTTCATGGGCAACAACGTCAGCCGGAACATCTTCTTTATTGACATAAAGCGGTTTAGCTGCGGCGATCTGCATCGCAATATCCTTAGTCAGCTGCTTAAATTCATCTCCACGGGACACAAAGTCGGTTTCGCAGTTTAATTCGAGCAAAACACCAATTCTACCGCCCCCATGAATGTAGGCTTCTACAGTCCCTTCGGCAGCAATTCGTCCTTCTTTTTTCGCAGCAGCAGCCAGCCCTTTTTCTCTTAAGAAATCTATCGCTTTGTCCATATCGGCATTACATTCGGTCAATGCCTTTTTGCAGTCCATCATTCCGGCTCCGGTTCTTTCCCTGAGTTCTTTCACCTGAGAAGAAGTAACTTCAGCCATACGGTAACCCTCCTTTATTGAATACTTCACGACACATATAAAAACAGGGTAAGTCATGAAGAACATACCCCAATCTCACCCTGTTTTATTAACTATTCTTCGTCTTCGGTTTGATTGCTCTCTTCAACTTCTTCGGTATTGTCAAGACTTCCCTGTTGTCCTTCGATGATGGCATCAGCCATTTTCGCGGTGAGCAGTTTTACAGCCCGGATCGCGTCATCATTGGCAGGAATCACAACATCGATCTCGTCAGGATCACAGTTGGTATCGACAATTCCTACGATCGGAATATTTAATCTTCTTGCCTCAGCAACGGCAATTCTTTCTTTGCGCGGATCAACGATGAATAAAACATCAGGAAGTTTTTTCATGTTTTTGATGCCGCCAAGGAATCTTTCCAGCTTACCCATTTCATGGCGCAGCGCAGCGACTTCCTTCTTAGGAAGAACTTCAAAAACGCCTTCTGCTTCCATTCTTTCGAGCTGATGCAGTCTCTGAACTCTCTTTTGAATCGTCTGGAAGTTCGTCAGCATTCCGCCGAGCCAGCGCTCGTTAACGAAATACATGCCGCAACGTTCAGCTTCTTCTTTCACAGATTCCTGAGCCTGCTTTTTTGTACCTACAAACAGCACAGTTCCGCCGTTTACTGCGGCATCCCGGATAAAATTGAAGGCCTCGTCAACTTTTTTAACGGTTTTCTGAAGGTCAATGATATAGATACCATTTCTCTCCGTAAAAATGTAACGAGCCATTTTAGGATTCCAGCGGCGGGTCTGGTGCCCGAAGTGTACACCGGCTTCTAAGAGTTGCTTCATAGAAATTACAGCCATTGTGTTACACCTCCTCTCTTCATTTGTTTTTTTCCTCCGCAGGTTCATTCCTGGTACCCTTTGCTTACGCAAAGAACCTGTACGCTAAGTCCCACTGCGTGTGTACTCCAAAAAATCACACTGCGAATAGAATATCATACCCTACTCCCGAATGCAACTTTAATTAATCCCGTAATGGGCGGCCAGATTGGACCGGATATTATGAGAGATGATAAACTCCTCTAAATCTGTAAGCAGTTCATTATAGGGGAAATAAAGATCAGTAAGGTAATATACTTTATTATTCCCGGCTTTAAGCATCACAATTTCTTCATTATTTTTGGTCCAAAAGAATGAGGCTTTGCGGATATCTTTCGGTTCAAATGCCTTTTTCCGGAATAAGGACCGGAAGATGATCGCACGATCATCAATAACAATCCGTTTCGTTTTCGCCGTCAACCAGATCAACAGGATCAAGAGAATCGTAACAGCATAAATTCCGGAAAGGACCAGCAAATAAAGCGTCGGCAAAGCATAGAAAAAGAGTATCCCTCCAATCAGCAGCGGATACAGGATGATATATAGCACTCCCGGAATTACCAAAGGTTTCATGCGGTAACCATATTCTTGCGCATCCATAATCATTTACCCTTCTCTTTAACGATGCCGTTTAATGTACTTATCCAGCTCGTCCAGCAGATAGTCATTCAGAACCTTGATATACGTGCCTTTCATTCCGAGAGACTTTGATTCAATCACGCCTGCTGATTCAAACTTGCGCAGCGCGTTGACAATTACCGAACGGGTAATGCCAACCCTGTCGGCAATTTTGCTGGCTACCAGCAGCCCCTCGCCGCCGCCCAGTTCAGCAAAAATATGCTCAACGGCCTCGAGTTCCGAGTAAGACAGTGTTCCCACCGCAATTTGGACTGCGGCTTTCTTGCGGGCTTCTTCCTCCGCTTGTTCAGCCTTGACGCGCAGGATCTCCATACCAATCACCGTAGCGCCATATTCAGCAAGGATCAGATCCTCCGACCGAAACTGCTTGCCAAATTTGGCCAGAACGAGCGTCCCGACCCTGTCTCCGCCTCCGAGAATCGGCACAATTGTTGTCATCTTATTGCCGAAAACACACTCATGATGTTTGCTGAATACACAAGCATTCGCAACTTGCGTTGTGTTTGCTTTTGTTTCGGTTGTTTTTAGCAGACCTTCATTGTAGCTTTCCGGAAATCTTTCCGTATGAAGAACGATTTGTTCCATTTCCCCGCAGTGAAAATCGTCCATGAAGCTGTAGCCGAGGATTTTTCCCCTGCGTCCGACAATATAACAGTTGGCAGCAATCTCCTGACTTAGTACTTTGGCCATCTCGTCAAAATCCACAGGTTTTCCGGCAGCACGCTGAATGAGTCCGCTAATTTTTCTGGTCTTTTCTAGTAAAATTTCCACAGATTACCCCCCTATTCTTGGTACTCAGAACTCAAAAACTTGAACTATATGGTAATAATTTTGAAACAAATACGAATTTAAAGAATGTAATTTGACAGGTCCTGATTCTTCGCAACATCGCCGACCCGTTTCTGGATATACTCCCGGTTAATGGTGATGGAATAATCCTCCGGCAGTTCTGAAGCTTCAAACGAAAGCTCTTCCAAAACTTTTTCGACGATGGTATGCAGTCTCCGTGCCCCGATATTTTCCGTGTAAGCGTTGACATTGTAAGCGATCTGGGCTATTTCTTCAATCGCATTCTCGGAAAAAATGACGTCTATGCCCTCTGTAGAGAGCAGCGCGCCATACTGTTTAATCAGTGAAGCCTGCGGTTCAATCAGAATCCGTTTAAAATCTGCAACACTCAACGATTCCAGCTCGACACGGATCGGCAATCTTCCCTGGAGTTCCGGTATCAGATCGGAAGGTTTCGCTACGTGGAAAGCGCCTGCAGCAATAAACAGAATATGATCCGTACGGACAGGACCGTACTTGGTCATTACGGTGGATCCTTCAATCAGCGGCAGAATATCTCGCTGAACCCCTCCGCGGGAAACATCAGGACCGCCTGAAGATTCCTTGCCGGCAATCTTATCAATTTCGTCGATAAAAACAATGCCTTCCTGCTCTGTCCGACGAATGGCTTCCTGCACCGCCTCATCTTGGTCAATCAGATTCTGGGCCTCTTCCTGAGCCAGAATTCTGCGGGCTTCTTTGACTGTTACTTTGCGTTTTTTGCGTTTCTTCGGAAACATTCCGGCCATCATGTCCTGAATGTTGACGCCGAGCTCCATGCCTGAAGCACCAAGCATATCCGTATATTGAGAACTTTCTTCAACTTCGATCTCAAGGGTATGCTCCTCGAGCTCTCCTTTTTGAAGCTTTTCTCTGAGGAATTCCCTGTCTTTTTCTACTTCCGGAGAAGCAGGGCTTTCTTTTTCCGGTTCATTATCCTGGTTGAATAAATACTGAAATGGATTAATATTGGATGATTCTTTCTTTTTGCCCGGGACAAGTATTGTTAGAAGACGTTTCTCCGCGTTCACCTCAGCCTGAGCTTCAACTTCTTGCATTTTTTCGCTTTTGACCATGCGTAAAGCGATCTCGGTCAAATCCCGGATGATTGATTCAACGTCCCTGCCGACATAGCCGACTTCGGTAAACTTCGTGGCTTCCACTTTGGTAAACGGAGCCTTGACGAGCTTAGCCAGGCGCCGGGCAATCTCTGTCTTGCCTACCCCCGTAGGCCCGATCATTAAAATATTCTTCGGAAGAACATCCTCCTGCAGGGCTGCAGGTAGAAGCGAGCGGCGGTATCTGTTGCGCAGAGCAATGGCTACGGCTCTTTTGGCCTGTTTTTGCCCAACGATATATTTATCCAGTTCGGCGACGATTTCCTTTGGTGTAAGCTGTTCCATCAGTCCACGTCCTCCAGTTCTTCCACGACAATATTTTCATTGGTATAAACACAAATAGAGGCAGCCACTTTCATGGCTTCCCTGACAAGCTCTCCCGCGTTAAGATCCGTATGTGTATTCAGGGCGCGCGCCGCGGCCAGCGCGTAATTCCCGCCTGATCCAATCGCGGCAATACCGTCGTCAGGCTCAATGACTTCCCCTGAGCCGGAAATCAGCAAAATCGTATTTTTATCGGCCACGATCAGCAATGCCTCAAGGTTTCTGAGCATCCTGTCCGTCCGCCATTCTTTGGCCAACTCTACAGACGCTCTCTGCAAATTGCCGTGATATTCCTCGAGCTTTCCTTCAAATTTTTCGAAAAGCGTAAAAGCATCGGCCACAGAACCAGCAAATCCCGCCAGGACTTTTCCTTGATACAAACGGCGAATCTTACGGGCCGTATGCTTCATCACTGTCGCTTGTCCCATGGTAACCTGGCCGTCACCTGCAATAGCCACTTTTGATCCCTTTTTGATTGCGATAATCGTCGTTGCATGAAACATGAATATGTTCCCCCTCAATTTGCAGTGTACTTATTATTTTCTGAAGAGTCAAGGGTAATTTTCAAAAATGCAGTAGCTTTTATGAATATTCTAAATATTACTTCATTTTGCTCTCGGATGAGCTTTCAGGTAGACGCTCCGAAG
This sequence comes from Dehalobacter sp. TBBPA1, assembly GCF_040931655.1. Lineage (NCBI taxonomy): Bacteria > Bacillati > Bacillota > Clostridia > Eubacteriales > Desulfitobacteriaceae > Dehalobacter > Dehalobacter sp. TBBPA1. The sequence continues at coordinate 1,947,691 of NZ_CP162385.1, forward strand.
TTTTTCCCTGGACAGGTGCGTGTAAATCTGGGTTGAAGACAATTTTTTATGCCCCAGCAGCTCCTGAACACTTCTTAAATCCGCGCCGCCCTCCAGCAGGTGCGTTGCAAATGTATGACGGAGCATATGCGGATGAACATGCTGGTTAAGCTTAGCGGTTTTCTCCAGTTTGTCCAGGATCCGGCGCACTGAGCGCGAACTTAGCCGCATATCTTTGTAGTTTAAAATCAGCGCTTCCTGTCGATCATCCCGCTGCAGCAGGTATCTTTTGACCGCCTCTTCCGCCGGTTCCGTCAAAGGAACAATCCGCTCCTTTTTCCCTTTCCCGAACACCCTGATCAGGCTGCCATCAAGATCCACATCTGATTTATTCAAGCTGACAAGCTCGCTTACTCTAAGTCCTGAACCATAAAGCAGTTCGACAATCACCTGGTCGCGCAGTCCGTTCTTTTCATCCTGATTTGAAGCTTCCAAAAGCTTTTCCATATGCTCCTGGAAAAGAAAACGCGGGAGATTTTTGCCGACTTTGGGCGTTGCAATTTTCTGTACAGGGTTCTGGCTGACAATTTCTTCACGGCAGAGAAATTTAAAAAAAGAACGCATTGCAGCGATTTTTCGGGCAATGCTTTTTCTTTTCAGTTCCCTTTCCGTCATCTGACCAATGTAACTGCGGACAATATATTTATCAATCTGGTTAACTTCAAGACTTTCGGTTTCAATTCCGAGTTCATGGGCAGAGAATTCCATGAACTGAATGATATCACTCTGATAAGCGGAAATCGTCAGTTCGGAGGAATTTCTGGTTTTAAGGTAAGCGGAGAACAAATCAAGGGCCTTATCTGCCAGCACCTGTTTCACCACCCATATTTATAATGTAGTAGACCGTTTTATAATGTAGTAGACCGTAAAGCCTATGGTTCGGGTTAGTCTCCGTAATGGATGACCGCTTTCGGCTGTTGTGCCACAGTTCCAGCGTAAGCGGAGCATGGATGCGGAGCGCGGCAGTTAGCGCCATGGAGGGCGCTATCTGCCGAGAGCGGAATGTGGCGCGCAGACCAGACCCAAATAAATATATTTGTCAAATTATTAAAAGATCAATGTACTAGAGTTGTTTTTCTTCGATGAATCTTTCCAGTTCGTGCAGCGCCCTTGCTGATAACCTTGCATTTTTTTCGCGTTTTCCTTTGATTCGTTCTCCAAGAGGAGTGATTAGACCAAAGTTCATATTCATCGGCTGAAAATGAACACTGGGCGAGCCTTCTAAATGGCGGGCGAGTCCGCCAAGTGCTGTTTCAGGCGGGAAGACAAGCGTATCCTGCCCGTTCAGCAGGCGGGCCATATTCAATCCGGCTAAAAGCCCGCTGGCTGCTGATTCGACATAGCCTTCCACGCCGGTAATCTGACCGGCAAAAAACAGATCCGGCTTCACCCGGCAGCTAAAATCAGCATTTAGGACTTCAGGCGCATTCAGGAACGAATTCCTGTGCATGACGCCGTAACGTACGAACTCAGCGTGTTCTAAGCCTGGTATCAGTCTGAACACGCGTTTTTGTTCGCTCCACTTTAAATGCGTCTGGAAGCCAACTAAATTCAAAAGGCTTCCCTGGATATTTTCTTTCCGCAGCTGAACAACAGCAAACGGTTGTTTACCGGTATGCGGGTTCATGATCCCGACAGGTTTTAACGGCCCGAACGCCATCGTCATGGGCCCGCGCTGGGCCATGACCTCGATCGGCATACAGCCTTCAAACACCAGATTTTTTTCAAAACCCTGAACCTCGGCAGCTTCGGCTTGAATCAGGTCCTCATAAAAAGTTTCATACTCTTCTTTGCTGAGCGGGCAATTCAGATAATCCGCCTCGCCTTTGTCATAGCGGGATGCCCAAAAAGCTTTGGACAGATCAACGGTCTCAAGATCGACAATCGGTGCCGCCGCATCAAAGAAAGACAACGCCTCTTTCCCGGTCAGTCGCAGAATATCCGCAGCAAGTTCATCCGTTGTCAGCGGCCCTGTGGCAATGATCACTTTTTCGTCCGCCGGAATCGTTTTCACTTCCTCGCGGATGATATTAATATTCGGATGACCGGAGATCTTATCGGTAACCATTTGCGCAAAAAGATTCCTGTCAACAGCTAAAGCCCCTCCGGCCGGTACAGAAGTCTGGTCTGCTGCCGCCATGATCAGCGAATTCAGACGCCTCATTTCTTCCTTGAGCAGCCCGACAGCATTTTCAAGGCCGGCAGCCCTCAGCGAATTGCTGCAGACCAGCTCGGCAAATTGTTCCGTTTGATGAACCGGTGTGTTTTTCAGTGGACGCATTTCATAAAGATCGACGTCAATCCCGCGCTGGGCCATCTGCCAGGCAGCTTCGGGCCCCGCAAGGCCCGCGCCAATGATTGTCGCTTTTGCCATAGTACCCATCCTAGTCGTGTAGTATCGTTCTTAGATTCTCATTTTTATTCTGTTTCTTTGATTTCTTCGGTAAACCTGCAGTCATGATTGGTGCAGACATATTTCTTGTTTTTTCTGGTACTTTTCTCGGTCATTACCCCGCCGCACTCCGGACAAGGGTGAGGTGCCGGTTTCTCCCAGGAAATAAAATCACAGTCCGGGTATTTGCTGCAGCCGTAAAACTTACGTCCTTTTTTCGATCTCCTGACGACAAGTTTTTCTCCGCATTTCGGGCAGTTCACGCCGATTTCCTCGAGTAAAGGTCGCGCATTCCGGCAGTCAGGAAAACCAGGGCAAGCCAAAAACTTTCCGAACCGTCCCATCTTGATGACCATATTCCTGCCGCAAAGTTCACAGACCTCATCTGAAACTTCATCCTCAACTTTGATTTTGCCGATCTTCTGCTCAGCTTTATCAAGTGTCTCGGCAAACGGGCCGTAAAATTCTCCGACAATTTTCTTCCAATCCGATTTTCCGTCTTCGATATCGTCAAGTTTCTCCTCCATGTTGGCTGTAAACTCCTGGTCGACAATATCCGGAAAATGCTCTTTCAGCAAGTTAATCACAATTTCACCTAGTTCGGTTGGAACAAGTTTCTTGTCTTCCTTTGCTACATAGCCCCTCGTTTGAATCGTTTCAATCGTCGGCGCATACGTACTCGGACGCCCGATCCCCTCTTCCTCCATTTTTCGGACCAAGGTTGCCTCAGTAAAACGCGCCGGGGGTTCGGTGAAATGCTGCTTCTCCTGAAGCTGCCTTAACTGCAGCTTCTGCCCGATGGCGAGATCTCCTTTCAAGCAGTTTTCCTCATTATCCAGTTTTTCCGGTTCATCGGTGCTTTCTTCATAGACAGTGAGATATCCCGGAAACTTCACGGCTGAAGCATTGGCTCTTAAAAGGTAATCACCGGCCAGAACGTCTACGGTAATCGTATCATAAACCGCCGCACTCATCTGACTGGCGACAAAACGGTCCCAGATCAGCCGGTAAAGCTTGAACTGCTCTCGTCCGAGAAAGCCTTTGACGGATTCAGGCGTTCTGAGAGCGGATGTCGGTCTGATTGCCTCGTGCGCTTCCTGGGTCCGGCCTTTGCTGGCAAATTTCCTCGGCTCCTCGGGATAATAGGTTTCGCCGTAAGTCTCGATGATAAAACCTTTGGCCTCTTCCTGTGCAGTGTCGGCGATCCGGACAGAGTCCGTACGCATATACGAAATTAATCCGACCGTACCGGTCTTCCCGAGATCAAGTCCTTCATAGAGCTGCTGGGCCAGCATCATCGTCTTTTTAGGTGTAAAGTTTAATTTGCGGTAGGCCTCCTGCTGAAGACTGCTGGTCGTAAAAGGAGGTGCCGGCTGTTTTCGTTTTTCCTTCGTTTTCACCTCTCCGACCGTGAATGCGGCCGCCCGGAGTTCCTGCAATACTTCATCCATCTGCTCGCGGCTCGAAATTGTCATCTTTTTTCCCTGCTTATGAAGCAGTTTGGCAACAAAACTGCCGCCCCGACACAAAAAATCCGCATCCAGAGTCCAGTACTCTTCCGGTTCAAAGTTGCGGATTTCTTCTTCTCTGTCACAGATCATTCTGACCGCAACAGATTGAACACGTCCGGCACTTAAACCTTTTTTAACTTTCCGCCACAGAAGCGGGCTTAATTTGTAGCCCACCAGTCTGTCCAAAACCCTGCGTGCCTGCTGGGCATCTACGAGATGTATATCCAGTTTACGGGGATTCTTTACGGCATTTTGAATCGTTGGTTTTGTTATTTCATGAAATTCGATCCTGCTTAGCTCTTCGGGATTCAGACCGAGCAAGTGCGTCAAGTGCCAGGCAATCGCTTCACCTTCCCTGTCGGGGTCGGACGCCAGCAAGACACGATCGGCAGTTTTAGCTGCAGCTTTAAGCTCTTTGACCAAATCGCCGCGTCCTCTGATTGCAATGTATTTCGGCTCAAAATTATGATCGACATCAACCCCGATCTGGCTCTTTGGCAAATCCCGCAAATGCCCCATGGAAGCTTTGACCGTATAATTCTTAGACAAGAATTTGCTGATAGATTTTGCCTTGGCCGGGGATTCAACGATAACCAAAGTTTTCGACATGCTTCACCTCATGATTTCTCTCAATGTAATTCTATTGTATCAATATTGTTTAAAATTTGATTAATATTACGAATTTATCTTCCTTAATCCTATGCATCGTTTCTGATTTAACCCTTAAAAAAAATAGCAACACAAATTATACCATTTATTTTCAAAACCACAATGGTAAAACAAAATATTATAAAAATGAATAGCATTTTTAACGTTGAAGGACATAATGCTGGCCTGGCAGCTGCAAAATCTCTCCGGCAAGCTGGAGCTCCAGCAGTCCCAGTGCAATGTCCTGAGCCGGAAGCCGGCATAAGACAGCCAACCGGTCAATATGCAGCGGGACATCGCTTAAGCACCCCAGGATTTCAGCCCATTTCGATTCTGTTTGCATCATTCCCTTAGACCTTACCCGAGTCATTCCTTCTAGACATGCCGGAACTTCTGCTAGCCTGCTTTCGGGTGTGAACGGAGCCAGTTCGCTCAGTACATCCCTCATGTCCTCCGTTACTTTTGCGCCCATCCGCAGCAGCTGATGTGTTCCCCGGCTTAGCTCGCTGAAGATCGGACCTGGAACAGCGTACACCTCCCGTCCCTGTTCCAGGGCACAGTCAGCTGTAATCAGCGCGCCACTTTTTTCAGCTGCTTCGACCACAATGACGCCGCGGGACGAACCGCTGATCAGCCTGTTCCTGGCCGGAAACTGTCCTGGCTCGGGCGGAATACCCGGTGGATACTCACTTAATAGTGCGCCTTTTTCAATGATGGAATTTGCGAGCTTCGTATTTTCGTGTGGATAGATCGTATCGAGTCCTCCGGCCATAAAGGCCCACGTGATTCCACCGGCTTCAAGCGCCCCTTGATGCGCCGCCGTGTCAATGCCTCGGGCCAGACCACTGACCACAGCATAACCTTCTCCGGCAATCCCGCCGGCTAAAAAAGATGCCGCCGCTTTGCCATAGGGTGAAGCCTTTCTCGCACCCACTACCGCTATTCCCTCCTGCTGAGCCTGAAGCACACCTTTGTAAAACAACACGGCAGGTGCATCCGGACACTCGGCCAGTAAATATGGGTACGCTGACTCTCCCGGCATAACCAAAGATATACCTTCCCTCCGAAGTCTTTCCTGAAACGCTCCAGGATCAAGTTCTGCCCTGTGCTGCAGAAATTCTTGCACCCAAACGAGGTGGACTAACTCGGAAAAAGCACCGGCAGGCGCTTCCAGAGCTTCAGCAGCACTCCCAAAATAGGCTATCAGCTGACGCAGTCTTTGACTACCGATCCCTGAAATGGTCAAAATACTTGCTCGAAAGATTTTTTCCTGAATTATCCTCATCATGATCCCTCCAACAACAGCGATTCTACATATTCCATATTTTTCCTGCCTAAAGCATTCATTTTGTATCATTTTGTCCATCCAGGATGCCAACGAGGGTAAGTTGGCCGCTCATGTTTTATCTGGGATGTTTGGGAATGAAGAGAACGAAGAAAGAGGCAGCGCCTTAAGAACTGGGTACAGTTCAAAAGGCGCCTCCTTTTCTATGGGTAAATTGCTTACGCTACCGGTGGATCGTATAGATCGTTAGTAGTCATGTCAATCACCCGTATATCCCGTATCGCGGCCAGTTCACCGCTGGAGCTGTTAATTATATTTTTAGCTATAACCGTTTCCATCACGGTTTGGGCCTCAGCCAGCGTCAGGTTCTCCCTCGGCTGGGGGACGGAAATAATGAAGGATTTGCCGCCGGTGGTAAGAAACGTTAGCTTTAACACCTTGCTTGTAATAATCGCGATTTCAATCACCTCCTAAAGATTTGCCTTGACAATCGCCTTGGCATTCACACTTTAGCTAGCTAGTCTTTCAGATAGATTTCCCGCTGCTTATTCATTCGTAAGCTCCCAGTTTTTGCTGAGCACAACATTCAGCAGTGGATACTGGCTCAGACTGGATAGAGCCGCTGCAACATCATAGATGTCTTGACTCGTGGCAGTAGGCTTCACATAATTCAGGCTTTTCTTCTGGGTCACCGGGCCGCCTGCCGGCGAAGTCCCGGTTTGGTATTTTGCTGACACGATCGAATCCAACGTTATTTCTGTCACTGCCATGGTTCATCCCTCCCTTCAACAGTTGACAAGCCGGGCTTGTTCGTTCCCGACCTTATATCCTATGAGAAAGATTGTCCGTTGTTAAAGATTTGGGGAAATAAAAAAGGTACTTCCCTAAAATAAAAAGCCTGACGACTGAGCTTGTCACACTTTTAAGCCTGGCCACGTATCCTATGAGTGAAATCAGCCCCAAGGAGTGTGGATATCATGACTGATCCAGTAATTGATATCATCAGCGGACGCACGCCGCATGTCATCGCGGCTGAAATTAACATGATCAAATACCAGACGGAGAGGATCTACCTTGCCGCCGCTGTCGAAATTGGAAGGCGTCTGACGGAGGCCAAGGCCCTGCTTAAGCATGGAGAATGGGGCAAGTGGCTGGAGGAGTCGGTCAGTTACTCTCAGAGTACGGCCGACAGACTTATGAAGGTCTTCAGAGAGTACGGGAGCAAACTGCCCGAGGCTTCTGCCGGCAGCTCAAATTACGCACCAGTGCGCAATTTGACATACTCCCAGGCGGTGATCCTCTTAGGAGTCCCGGAAGAAGGACGAGAACAATTCATCATCGATATGGATATTGAGGGCATGACGAATCAGGAACTCAGGAAAGCGGTCAAGGAACGGACGCAGGCCCGGCAAGAAAAAGACCAGGCCTTACAGGAAAAAGACCTAGCCCTGCAGGAGAACACAGATCTCCAGAAAGCATTGGAAGACCAAAGCGGTATCATCACCGGGCTGACAGCGGAACTCGCCAATCTAAAGGTCCAATTGGAGAACGTCAAGACGTCCAAAGAAGAACTCAATGAAATGGCCAGGCAGCTGAAGGATTCGCTGGAATCGCTCCAAAAAAGCTCAGCCGCCAAGGGCTACGAGCGGATGAAAACAAACTTCATTAATACTTCGCTCAAAGTCAGGGCCAACCATATCGCCTTCCTCTGTGAAAACATGGATCAAACCATCAAGGAAGTAAAGCATAAGCTGCTCCAGATTGCCCCTAATGACAAGGAGACGTATATCATTTATAAGAATAAAGTTTACGATCTTCTGGATGTATGGCTTAAAGACGAGACGTGGAGCAGGCAAACTCGCCCCATCAGAGATACGCAGTAAGAAGTGATGGATGATGAAGAGCAAATATGTTTTCCCAGCCATTATTGAGCGGGATAAAATAAGCGGCAAATATACGGTTATTTTCCCGGACCTGCCCGGCTGCGCCTACGAAGCAGAGGATTTTATCCAGGCATATTACTGGGCCGGTCCCAGGCTGGAGTATCATTTATATAGGATGGACAAAGCGTATGAGCACATCCCCGAAGCTTCAGATACTTCAGGCTGGGAAATCGCGGCGGACGCTGTCGTTGTTCAGGTAGCGGCCGGTCTGCCGGAGTACCGGAGAATGTTCGGCCCAAAATTCGCCAGAAAAGTCATCGGGTTTCCCAGCTGGCTTTTCCAATTAGGGAAAAAAGACGAGCCGATGTCTGTGCAGAACATGCGGGAGGTATTGAGGGAAAAGCTGGGGATTGACATGCTGCCTGAAAACGCTCATGATTTATCTGAAGTGTTCGGGAATGAAGACGGGTCGTTTTAATTTACAATCTATCTACGGGCTGTAAATATTTAAGCCAGAAAAAGGTTTGTCGAAATAAAGACTAACCTTTTCTGGCTTATTTGTTGCGACGTAATGAGAAAAATCAAACTTTCGCGCAGCAAAAATCAATTTCATCGATCATTTTTCTCTATTTCGCAGTTATCCTCCAAGCAATTTCTTCTTTTCTTATAAATGCGGCTGGTCAGCCACAAGGCGATAAAGCATAAAATAAAGGGTTGAACAGCTATAATGACAAATATCCCCAACGTTAGAAATAGGTTTTCGCGACAAGCCTCATATCTGATATATTTCATGACTGTCACTACCGAGCTGAACACGATCGCCGTAATCGTGCTGATGATCAGGTTCGTTTTGAGCGTGGGCCGCAAATGACGGTCCCATATCCCCGCTTTCAGGCAGCTAACCAGCAGATACACAGCAAGGATCGTGAAAATGATCATCTCCCCAGCATATTGGACAAACGGCAAACCCAACAATTGTTGAACAATGATTGCCACCCCCAGCGCCCAAAAGCAAAACCATACACCGTAATGCTCTATTTTCAGTAATTTTTGTTCCTGCATTTCATCCAGAAGATTTTTAGGCATTTTCATTCTCCTCTCCAAACAGTTCATCCAGGCTTTTCCCCAGCGCTTTGCAGATGGCGCGGCACAGCTTGATCGTCGGATTATATTCGCCCTGTTCGATGGCGTTCATCGTTTGCCTTGATATTCCAACTTGCTCTGCCAGAGCCTTTTGTGTCATATCCAGCTCCGCGCGGGCAACCTTGATTTTAATGTTTCTACCCATGTCATCTCCTCCAAGATAATGATAACATATACATTAATAATTGTAAAATATATATTACAATTATTAATGTATTCTATGACATTGGCTGTATTAAAACTTTTGTAACCCACTTGCAGTTTGATTTATTCGTTATTCTGACGTATTCTGATAAAAATGGGTACGCCGAATGGAGATCGACTCCCTCTCGATTTTTTGTACTCGGAGAATCCATCCCTGTTTTAGGATGAGCATTGCTGGTGTTGGCGGCGCAGTTTTATTGTTTATCTTTTGAGAAGAGCGGATCTTAACAGGATTTAATCTTTGATATTGGGCAGCACTTGAAGCATACTCTTTCCCCTTAAGCTTCTATGTGGAGGGGCGACAGATGCCAGGAAATTCTGGAATACATCTACAGAGTTTGATGGCGTTAAAGTGTACCAAAGAAATGATATAATAGACCCGAACCTTGTAGATGCTCGTGGCAGAACGAATCTACAGAGAATGGATAAAGGTCTTGCCCCTATTGGGAGCGACGGGAATCCGGTAAATTTACATCATATGCTTCAGACTAATGATGGCTCAATTGCAGAGGTCACTCAATCCTATAATGTGTCTTTAATCTTGGCAACGTTCAAAGTGACCAGCATCTTAAAATATTTAGGGCGCATTGTCTTTACTGGATGGCCTGGGGATTTGAAAAATTTCAAATCCCCAGGCCATCCAGTAAAGACAATTTCTTACCGAACTCTGACCATGGCGCTTTTCGGGTGCCATAAGCAGATTAAGCCGGAGGCCGGTTTGGTCTGAGTGAGGAACGTTTCCAAAACCTATTTCTTTTCGAAGCGGGGAAAAGCGGTGAATTTTAAACAAGTTGAATGATTGTCATAGATATTTTTCTGATGGTTCATTATGGATGTCTATACAAAGAAAAACAGGTTAACGACAGTTTTTTGCTGTTAACCTGTTTTCTTTTATATACTCTGTTTGGTAAGTTTAATTATATTCTTTAGATTCTAAGTCATAGTCTTTGGAGGGCACAAAATTTTCCTTAGTATCTTGCCTTTCAAAAGCTACACCATAATTACTCTCTAAGAATTCTTCAACATCGGGGTCAATCTTAATTATAGTATTTACATCATATATAGCTATGTTATTTGGATTATCTACATATTCTTGGTCTTCATCACCTGAGAAAAACCGCCATCCACTATCTTGTAAATTATCAGGTTCTTCTCGGTACATAAATCTGATTTTTCTTTTTTCTTCTACAACTACTTTAGGGGCCAATACATACCCGAAATTTTGCTTCATAGAACCACCTCTTTTTTTATTTCCGCTCATATTTATGACTCCTATTTATGGACGGGTCCTCAACTTGGTACAGATCAGGATTATTCATTTTGTCATTAAATTCTTTCTGAGTCAATCCTTCTTCCTGGGCATTCTTAACCTCTACCCGGTGTTCGTTTCCATGTTGATGTCCTAAATCATATTTGCCATCTATTGGTGTCTTTTCATTAGCATCCAAAAACCTTCCATCATCTGCTTTTTCGGCTCTATTTTCAACTTCCTGCCTAACTCCTTTTCTAATATAAGGCCTTCGTAGCTCGTTACTGCCATTTGAAGCATTCACAAACAAATCCTTGGCATCTTGCCCAAAACTATATGCACTTTTTCCGGCCACTCCGCCGCCATAAACAATGGCTGCCGCACTCGCAACGTTTATTGGTACTCCTGCCAATGCTCCGACACCAGTTGCATCAAGAGCAACTCCGCCAATTTCTCCGCCAACGCCTCCTGTGACTATTCCGGCCCCCGCCAGCATGCTTCCAGTATCACCAACCAATTTTCCAACATAATAGGCAGTAGAATTTGGCAGCTGCACATCGCTTATTAATGCTTCACTTGTTCCTAAGCTAAGGTTACTGGCAACCGATTCTGAAACACCTGTTATAAAGTCTTTGACAACTGCATAGTCTTAAACTTAATTTAATTAGTTCAAAATTACTTTTTATTTATTGCTCACTAATCGCTTCATTTATTTTGTTAACCCATGATTTTCTGTTGTTAACTACAAATTTATCTGTGGTAGTATTTGTGAAAATCTGCATACCATTTGGAATAAAGCCAAACGTTAACGAAGTCTTTACTCCTGTAATTCTATTTAATGGAATTACAGTTTCATGTTTTTGGATGTTTAAATTATGTGATTTAAAAATAATCTCATTCTTTGTTAAACAAAGCCATCCTCCAACACTTTCTACTCCTTTAAAATGATTAGCAGCACCTTCCATAATAATATTATTAGAAGTATCTATAGGATTTTTTTGCGTATTTCTTTTATTTTGAATTAATACATAAGCAGCAATAATTAGCCCAAATAATATGCCAATAACAATTCCTGACATTATTCCTGCAATAAGATTATTTGTAATTCCCAAAAAGAGTCCCATGACAATCCCAAATGGAATTCCTGCCAAGAAAAATGTTTTAATACTATTCTTCATTCTGAGCTTCCTCCAAGAAAAATATAAAGAGCGTATTTTATTTTTATTTAATCTATTTAATATAACTGTAAGCACTTTCTTTTGCTCTATCCTTTATGGACATGCCTCCTGGTTGCCATACTTTGCCAGAGTTCCTGTAGAACGTCAGAATAGCAGCCAGGACGTAGCGGTAACTGTACGCATAGGAAATGCACAAGCCGACATCTACACCGGTGCTGATGCAGGAACCATTGAGGCGGTCTGTCGCGCGCTGAAGACATGCTAAATGATTTTACCGGAGCTGACGCCATCTATATTGCCTGCGGGTACACCGATCTCCGATGTGGGATTGACGGTCTTGCCAGCATCGTCCAGCAAAAGTTCCGGCTGGATCCGTTTTCGAGCATCCTGTTTCTGTTTTGTGGCCGCCGGTGTGACCGGATAAAAGCCCTGTATTGGGAAGGCAATGGGTTTGTTCTCCTGTATAAGCGGCTAGAAAACGGCAGGTTCCAGTGGCCTAGGAGTGGTGACGAAGCGAAGGCGCTTACTCCTCAGCAGTATCGGTGGCTCATGGAAGGCTTAAATGTGAAACAGCCCAAAGCGCATCGGCTGGCAGCAGGCTTAAGCATGGTCTAAAAAAGCCTGAAAGCATTGAAAACACTGGAGAATCGGCATGTTTTATGGTATAATTTAACCATGAAAAATGCGCCGAGAGATGAAATAAATAACGCTGAAATGATCACCATTTCACGTTCAGAATATGAAGCCCTTAAGGAGCAGATGGCAGAGCAAAGCCGACAGATTGAGTGGCTTATGCAGCAGATACGCCTGGGCCAGAAAAAACGCTTTGGATCTTCTTCTGAGAAAATACATGAAGAAGTCATGGACCAATTAAGCCTTCTTTTTAACGAGGCGGAGGCGTATACCAAAGTTGAGCCACCGGAGAAAACAGCGGTTGCCGCCCATACCCGCAAAAAGCGATCGGGCAGCCTTGAGGAAATCCTGCCAGATGATGTTCCCGTTGAAGTGGTCGAGCATCGTCTGCCGGAGGATAAGCGGATTTGTTCCGCCTGTGACACGGTCATGCAGGAAATTGGCAAGGAAGTCCGCCGCAGCCTGGCGATTGTTCCGGCACAAGTAAAAATCCGTGAGGATTGGTATTTCAGCTATGCCTGCCAGACCTGTAAAGTAGAGGCTTTGGAAACACCTGTGTTAAAAACGCAGAAAGATAAACCTGTCATCTCCGGAAGCTTTGCATCACCCGAAGCGATATCCCACATCATGACCCAGAAATTCGTGATGGGCTCTCCTCTTTACCGGCAGGAACAAGAACTGAACCGAAGCGGCGTGATGCTGTCCCGCCAGACCATGTCCAGTTGGATCTTAAGAGCATCCGAAGATTGGTTAAAGCCTGTGTATGAGGAACTGCACCGACTGCTTCTACAACATCATGTTATTCATGCGGACGAAACCACCTTGCAGGTATTGCATGAACCCGGCAAGACGGCACAGGCTAAAAGCTACATGTGGTTGTACAGAACCGGCGGGGATACAGAGCAACCGATTGTATTGTATGAATACAGACCGGATCGGAAAGCTGAAAACCCCAAAAGATTTTTAGAAGGTTTCTCCGGATATTTGCATGCGGACGGCTACCAATCCTATTACACACTGCCGGAAAACATAACGGTAGTTGGCTGCTGGGCCCATGCGCGGCGCAAATTTGACGAGGCAGTCAATTCCTTGCCGAAATCCGAGCAAAAAGAATCTTCTGCAATAATTGGGCAGAGATATTGCAGCGAGCTATTTGCAATTGAGAAAAAGCTAAAAGCTCTTTCTCCGGAAGAACGCTATACCAAGCGGCTGGAGCTGGCCAAACCGGTTCTGGATGCTTTTTTGGCATGGGCACAGACGAAAAATGCGGCCCCAAAGTCCGCTCTGGGAAAAGCTTTGCATTATCTGCAGGAACAGTGGCCACATCTTATCCAGTATCTGAAGGACGGTCGATTGGAACTCTCCAACAATCGGGCAGAACGAAGCATAAAACCGTTTGTTATAAGCCGCAAAAACTTTCTGTTTGCAAATACGCCCAGCGGTGCACAAGGCAGTGCGGTGATGTACAGTATGATTGAAACAGCCAAGGAGAAACAACTTGAATCCGTATCGGTATTTGGTCTATGTCTTAACCACTGCACCCAACCTGGATCGGACACAACCAGACTGGGTAACTCAGCTGTTGCCGGCAAATGCTCCGGAGATGTGCCGAGTACCGCGTTTGCAATGCAAAAGTAACGAATGATTTTTATATGACGCGGGCCTTCTGGTTTACAGTGGGCTCCTTTTTACGCTGCTAGAGTTTACGCTTACCTATTTCCAAGTACATTTATAAATGAAAGGCTGATATTTAAGGGTTCAGCCGTTCAAACAGTTGAAACATGATCAACAGGTTCCTCATTAACGTTAAGTTACAATTTTTGTCATAAAGTTACTTGAATTACATCATTATCATAAATCATAGCAATTTCGGTCTCCTCTGACGAGGTACCCAATCGAAATACTATATCCCCTTTTGGACAAAGATATAAAGATAGCAAATAATAGTTTATTTCTAAATTTTTAGAGTCATTTAATATATTAGTACTATCAAATATTTCTTTTATCCGGGCTTCTGTTAGCGTATCTTTATTACAACTGGCAAAAATAGCGAACTTTTTCGGGGACATTGAAACTAGTTCTACTGATTTTGAAATGTTCTCTGTTTTAAATGAAGCTATACTTGTATAAAAGCAATTGTCATTTTTATTTACTTCTATCTCAGGTCCAAATTTGAATCCTTCTAGATTCCACTCAGTTTGTAATGCTTTCCAAACTTTGCGATATTTCTCTATTTTGGAATTATTATTCTTCACTTCTAAATTAGCCATTAGGTATAAAGTATAATTCTTGAGCGGCTCTTTTAAAAATAATTTATTTATTTCATTGCTACTTGATTCTATAAAAAGTTTTTTATCCCCTTGAGTAAACATCATGGTGCCATTAAAACTTAAAATACTTAGATTAGGTACATATCCTAATATTTCCACTGATTGATTTTTATTAAACCAATTGAAGTATCCATATGCTTCCATTTCGTGTTCGATATAGAATCTCATTTTCTTATCACCCTATCATTTATTATAGTCATAATGATTTCCATATATATCATTAAAATGTGGGCCTCTATTCTGGGTCGGATCATCTGGGAATTCATGTCCTTCTGAATGATCTCTTATTACTTTCCCATTGCCAAAATCATAATCTTTCCCAGGTATTTGGTTGCCTCTTTTATCGACCGCAGGTTTAACAGTTTCAGGCTGCTGGCTCACTGAAATATCGCTATTTCTTTTTGCTTCTCTAAAAGCACCATTTCTACCAGCGCCTTCAGGAGTTTGACTCTGAGGTCTATTGCTTGAAGCATTAACAAACAAATCACTGGCATCTTGCCCGAAACTATAGGCACTTTTTCCAACTACTCCGCCGCCATAAACAATGGCTGCCGCACTCGCAACGTTTATTGGTACTCCTGCCAATGCTCCGACACCAGTTGCATCAAGGGCAACTCCACCAATTTCTCCGCCAACGCCTCCTGTGACTATTCCGGCCCCCGCCAGCATGCTTCCAGTATCGCCAACCAATTTTCCAACATAATAGGCAGTAGAATTTGGCAGCTGTACATTGCTTATTAACGATTCACTGGCTCCAAAGCTTAAGTTATTGGCTACTGATTCTGAAACACCAGTTATAAAGTCTTTGACAACTGTTTTCACTTGACTAACCGTTGAGGAAGAGTTTCTGGAACTACTTCTTGATGAGGACGATGAAGAGTAGGAATAGGAAGATGAAACGGTTGAAGCAATAGAACTTGCTGCACTTTTTACCGCCGAGGCTGCCGAACTTATGGCACTGCTGGCAATTGCGGCTGTAGATTTAGCTACACTAGTTACTGTAGATACTGCCGTACTGACCGCTTTACTAGCCGTGGATACAGCTGTACTGGCGGCCTTACTGACCGTCGATGCCACTGTGGTTGCCGCTTTGCTTACCGTGGATACGGCCGTTGTCGCAGCCTTCGAGACTGTTGAGACAACCGTACTTGCCGCCTTTGTAACCGTAGAGACAACTTTGGTGGCAGCTTTAGTTACGGTGGATACAGCTGAAGTTGCTGCGGATTTTACGGTACTTACAGCACTGGTTAGTGCTCCCCACAAGGACCAGTGACCAGTAGGATCGCTGTACATGATGGGCTCATTATGACAATACGTGTAAAGGTTCAAACTCAACGGGTCATTCGGATCGCCATAATACGTATCTTCACTTAAGAACCTGGCAGTAACCGGGTCATAGTACCTTGAGTTTAGATAGTACAGTCCCGATTCATCATCGTACTGGTAACCTGCGTAAGTGAATGGGTTATCCACAGTCCCAGTCTGTTCTAGAATATTCCCAAAAGCATCGTAGTAGTAGGTGGCCTGTACCGTTCCAGTGGCATCGATCAGGGCAGTTACATCGGCGTGCCCGTTATACATATAGTAGAGGGTCATCCCATCTACTTCCCTTGCAATCAGGCTGGTACCTTGAATATTCCTAGCAACTTGATTATTTGATCCGTCCAGTTCCAAAACAACCTTGTCCCCAACGTAGACATATTTTGTGGTTGTACTGTTTACCTGTTTTGCTACTCTTAATCCTTCACCGTTATATGTGCTCGTTAAGTTAGTACCATCAGGTAAACTTGTTGTAATAAGCTGGTTGAATTTGTCATACGTATATTGGGTTACCTGGGCTGACTGCGGTATCCCATTCACATACGGTACTTTTGTAACTGTAAGCTGGTTGCCGTTATTATCATAAGTGTAGGCTACTGTCTCAGTCGTTACATTATCTTGCCCAGTCTGCGTATTTGTCAGCCTGTTCTGGTCGTTATAGGTATAGGTGGTAATAATACTTGTTGTTCCTATAGATTCGGTCTGAGTGAGTCGATTTCCTGCCTCATCAAAAGTATAAGTTGTAACTTTCGTACTGGGTTCAGTAATTGTCTCCAGTCGGTTAAGTTCGTCATAGGTATAAGTGGTTGTGCCCTTGGCATCAACTTTGGAAGTCAAATTATGAGCTGCATCATAGGTATAGGTGTAAGAATCGATTATAGTCTGATCAGGTTTTGTGTTGACCAGGGTATGGAGAGAGTTATCGTCACAATAGGTATATGTTTCGCTGCTGCCGTCCGGATAAAGTACAGTGTGTTTGCTGCCGTTATCGTAATACGTATAGTTGGTTGTATTACCTTGGGCAGTGACACTAATCATTCTGCCGGCTTGGTCATAAACATAAGTGGTAGTATTCCCTTTCGGGTCCGTATCAGTTTCTGCAGCTTGACCTGCCGGTAAGTCTGTCGTGATGTCATAGAGGAAAGTCAGGGTACCAATATTTGGTACTTCCTTAGTCTTAGTCCTGTTCAGCTGGTCATAGGTCCGAGTGGTTGTCCCGGCGCTGTCTGTCATAATAAGCTGGTTATTATTCCCGTCATAAGTAAACGAGATTGTTAAGGTACCGGTTGTTTGAGACAGCATTCTATTATGGATATCATAAGTGTAAGTAGTGGTATCAGCATTACGGTCTACTTTGGTTAGAAGGTTACCGTAAGCATCATAGGTATAGCTCTCTATTTTCGTAGGATCATAGGTATAGTTACCGGGTGTTCCGGTCCTTCCGCCATGATCGATCTTCCTTGTTACTTTATTGGCAATGTTATATTCAAAGGTTATAGTGTGATTAGCCCCATCAGTCTGTGTAAGCTTATTACCGTTTAAGTCATAGGTATAACTTGTTGTTTCATTTTTAGTATTTACTACAGATATCAAACGGTTAAACTCATCGTAATTATATGTTGTTACATTGCCGAGTCCGTCGGTCTTAGTATGAATGTTGCTAACATTGTCATAAGTCTGACTTGTAGCGTGATTTAAAGGATCTATTTTTGAGAGCAGCCTGTTATTACGGTCATAGGTAAATTCCGTTAGTTTGTTTAAAGCATCATAGGATTTTATCTGGATACTGTTATGATTGTATTCCAGTCTTTCAATTGTTTTGTTTAAAGGGTCTTTCTTTTCAATCAGCCGGCCTAAAGGATCATAAATATTTGTATAGATGTTTCCAAGCCAATCTGTCTTAGAAGTCTGATTTCCATCTGCATCGTAGCCGTAACCTGTAGTGTGCAGTTGGTCTGTTCCGTTAGCATCTGTTACTGTAATTTTACTTTGAATAATACGGTTATTCTCATCATATATGTTTTCCGTGGTGATGCCGTTACCATCTACCGCAAAACGAAGGTTTCCGGCTTTGTCATAGTGGCTTGAAATGGTAATGCTTTGTGTCCCGTCACTTTTTTCTTTGGTTTGGGATAGCTCCCTTCCCTGATTATCATAGGTATAAAGCTCAACGTCTCCGTGATCACTGAATTTTTTCTTGAGGTTACCATTTTTATAATACTGATAACTGTAGGTTATTGCTGGTATCGTACTGTCTCCAGAATAAATTGCCTGCTTCAATTTATTAAACGCGTTATAGGTATAAGTAACTGTATTACCATTTCCATCCGTCTGCGTTAAGAGGTTATCTGCCAAATCGTAGGTATTCGTTTGGATGGTTTGGTTGTCTATTTGTGTTGTTAGAAGGTTCCCTGCATCGTCATAAGTGTAGGATGTAATGACCCCGTTGGCATTGGTTTCAGCTACTTTCCGGCCTGCTCCGTCATAACTGTACAGGGTGCTGTAAGTAAGGCTACGCTGTTTGCTGACTGGGTCAAGGACTGTAAGTACCCGATTAGCTGGATCATAGGTATATTCTGTACCATAACCAGACGCTATTTTTTCTTCAACTGTTGATCCTGTGCCTGCTTCATATCCTAAAGCATCCAGCTCTTTAATAACATTTCCGTTTGCATCATACTGGTATGCTTTAGCTACATAGGTAACCCATTGGCTGGTGACAGGATCAAGGTACGTATAGCTTTTGGTTTTAACTCTGTCCATATTATCGTAAGTATATTCGGTCCGGCTCATTTCGGATAAGGTCTTGGCAGGATCATAATTCTGTGGTGATATTTCAGCAGTTAAACGACCTGCCCTGTCGTAATAATAGGCTGCACTGTGCCCTTGAGCATCCGTAACCTTGATTAACCGTTCCCGTTTATCAAAGGTATTGGTAACCGTATGATTGTTTGCATCTGTTTGGGTCAGGACTTTATCTGCCCAATCATACGTGGTTGATGTTGTAATAGTAACTGTATCGTTATTCTCATCTACACCAGGCATACTGGTACTGATCATTCTGTCTAGGTTATCGTAAGTATAAGTGATAGTTACGTTGTCCGGTCTGGTCTGCGTCAAGATATTGCCATTCTTATCATAGGTATAGGAAGTGATAAGTGTGGTATCCGTATCACTGTTAAATGCATTACTATACAGGTCACCCTGTCTTACATGGCATTTTTCTTGGACAGGTTTCCCCAAATAGTTATTTACATACTCTGTTGTATTTTTAGCGGTTGTACTTGTGTAATTATCTACTTTACTTACGTTACTGTCATCATCATACTGGTATTCGTTCTTGTGTCCGGCACTGTCTGTCTCGGATTTTAGATTATTGTTATTATAATATTCTTTGGTAAGCGTGATATAATCTCCAGAGGCAGGTACTTGATATAAGTCTACGGTTGTTTTCCCGGTTTTTTCTGTAACGATATTACCCGCTTTATCATAGGTAAAGCTTTTATACGTATACAGTGTATTTCCGCTTTCCAGCTTTACTGGAATCCACTGTTCTGTATTTTGGTTAAGTCCATCGTATCGGTAATAAGTGGAATACCCTCGGACATCCATTGAGGATGCTATAGTTCCGTTAAGGTTATAAGTTATGGTGGTATATGTCCCATCCGGATTATCCTGTCTGACTAACCTGTTTTTGTAATCGTAGGTATATTGGGTGACGGCAGTTTCTGTATCGTCTAAGTATCTAATTTCTGTCTTTTGGGTTTTGCCGTCAGTTAAAATAAGGTAACTGTAACTGCTTAATATAATTGAGGCTGCTGTAGAATTCTCTTTGAATTTTACGGCACTCAGACGATTTAAGTTGTCATGGTAATACTCAATAATTGAGCCGTTTGGTTTGGTTTCGGTCTGGATATTACCATAAAGATCATAGGTATAAGTCGTTATATTTCCTTCAGGATCAGTCTCCGATTCGACCTTTCCGCTTGGGTAATAGGTATATCGGTACCCTTGATCCCCGCTGTAGGTATGATTTTCAAGGTTGTCCAAAGCTGGATTATACTGATTGGGATTGACTTCTTTAGTCTTACGACCCACGTTGTCGTAAGTTGTGCGAGTAATGCTGGTATCTTCCCCCTGCAAGGTTTCTTTTTCCAGGTTGCCGTTTTGATCATATACATAGCTGGTGACATTTCCTTTGGCCGATGTTTCACTCATTTTCCAGCCGATGTTGTTATTTGAATATGTTGTAGTTTTTCCTTCTCCGTCTGTTACGGTATGAATGAACCCATTACTATCATAGGTATAGGTTGTGATATGCCCGTTTGGATCTGTAACGGTTTGTAATAACCCGGCAATGTTGCAGCCAAATTGAGACTGGGCCTGAGCAGCTGTGTAGTAGGCATAATTGGTAACCGCAAAATCGGCGTCATTTGTACCCGGAATATATTGCTCCGGCGTTGAGCTATCGGCTAAGCGTTGGGCTTTTTTGAGAAGATTGATATTATTCGAATCATAAATATAATAGGTATATTTGCCGGTTGTATTAACTTGATCTCCTTCATCCTTTTCCCAGATCTTATTACTTTTACTGTCATAACCATAGGTCTTACTACTTGAATCTGGGTTATACTGAACCGTTATATTCCCATTCGAATCTCTAGTATATTCTGTCTTATTGCCATTACGGTCGGTAACGGATTGTATTTCGCCGTATTTGTTTACTCCGTTGGTATCCAAGTTATATAAAGTAGTGCTTCTCCGTCCATCTGGGTCTTGGGTTTGGATCGGATAAAGGCAACTGTCGTACCAGATTATCTTTTCCTGCCCGTTGGTATCTGTAACTGTGACTTTACGTTCGTCTGTATCGTACATATAGGTGCCGGTATTGCCGTAAGCATCAGTTAACCTTGCTATCCTGATGTTGGATTTACCGGCAGAGTTATCATAGACAACAGATTCTATAAGATTGTTGTCATTGTCATGAACTTCAGACAACAGGCCATCGGAATTATATACATAATTCTTATTTTTTCCTGCCGGATCGGTAACCTTAATTAGCTGATTATTGCTGTCATAATAATAGTGAACTGTACGCCCTGCAGGATCTGTTATTAAATCAATATATCCATTTGAGTTATAGTGGATAGTGGTCTGCCTGTTAATCTGATCTTTTATCAGGGTTACATTACCATTGGTGCTATTTACGGTTAAGGTGATAGTATTGCCATTGCGGTCTTTCATCCAGTTAAGCCAGCCAATTGAAGTGAAACCGTAGGTGTACTGGTCTTTGGTCGTCAGAATGTAGCTTCCGTCCCCCTGTTTGATAAGTGTTGAGCGGGAATCGTTAGCCGTATAAGTGCTGCCATTCACAGTAAAAGTCATGGCGCTGCCATTAGGCAGGCGGGCTATGACTTGGTTCGTTTGGTAATTCATCAGGCTGCCTTGGAAGCCAAAGTTCCAACCGGTACCTAATTGACTGCCAGTCCGGGTATCCCTGGAATTGTAGGTACGAGATAAATCTATACTGAAACCGGCAGTTTTCTCAGTCATATCCGTATAAGTCCGAGCAAAGTTACCGGATGGATTTACGTTTTCTTCGCCCATATGAATAAGTTCGGATACTGAGTCAACAGATTGTTGATCATCGAAACTTCCCATCAATACTTTTTGTAAGTCTGGATTTCCACCGAAAACATAGATCTTTTTATCTGAAGATGTGATACCGAAACCATTCATTTTTATCGGTAAATTTGCGTCCTCATGCCAGGTATTTGTTGAAGGATCATATACTTCAACATTATCTAAACTTTTACCATCCGTATCTTCACCGCCCACAGCATAGATCTTCCCATTGATAGTAACTGCTCCCAGGTCAGATCTTGAAGTGGGTATATTTGCTTGTGCTGTCCAAGTGTCTATCAAGGGATCATAAACTTCAACAGTATTAATAACAATATTATTAGATGGATCGTATCCGCCCATGATATAGATTTTCCCATTTGCTGTGGTAACTCCAAAATTGTATCTCATTGAAGACAGACTCGCCTTGGTACTCCAGCTGTCGGTGGTCGGATCATAAGCTTCCACAGAATTGTATTGCCAATTGCCGCTATTTCCAGCTATTGCATATATAATACCATTGTCTACTGTTACCCCAAGATTTGCTCTTGCTGTGGGCATATTAGCTTTATATGTCCAGGTATCTGTTACCGGGTCGTACATTTCGACCGTATTGCTAAAACCTGAATAATCAAAACCACCTATAGCATAGATTTTCCCGTTTACTACAGCCGTTCCGAATGCAAATCTTGGTGACAGCATAGGCGCTTTACTGCTCCAGGTATCCGCATCCGGATCATATACATCCATACTGTTTAAAATATTTTCAGTTGTACCAAGTCCGCCAATAACGTAAATATTTCCGTTTAATTCCACAACTGAGGGTTCAAACCTGGAGTTCGGCATTTGCGAACGTTCTGTCCAGGTTATAGTGCCAGGGTAATACTCTTCATTTGCGTTAAGCAAACCGGAACT
This sequence comes from Dehalobacter sp. TBBPA1, assembly GCF_040931655.1. NCBI lineage: Bacteria > Bacillati > Bacillota > Clostridia > Eubacteriales > Desulfitobacteriaceae > Dehalobacter > Dehalobacter sp. TBBPA1. The sequence continues at coordinate 1,970,043 of NZ_CP162385.1, forward strand.
GTTGCAGCCTCCGATAAGGAAGATGTAATCTCCGTATGCTTCTGCCCCAAAATAAGCTCTGGGGTTTATAGATGATCTCTTTACAGTCCAAGTATTATTAACCGGGTTGTATTCCTCAGCTATACTTAGATAATTGCTGCCGTCATACCCACCGATGGCGTAGATATTGCCGCCATATACGGCTAATCCTAAACCGCACCTGGCTGTAGGCATGTTTGTTATACTTGCCCAAGTGTTAGAGATAGGATCATATTTTTCTGCAGTATTAAGGATTACACTATTTTGGCCGCCAATAGCATAAATAAACCCGTTTACATTCGTAAGACCTATTGCATGTCTTGCAATAGGCATATTAGCCTTGGTAATCCATGTATCTGTGTCCGGATTGTATTCTTCAACAGTATTTAGAGAAGTCCCGTTATACCCACCTATAACATAAATTTTACCGCTTACAACGGTTATGCCAAATTTGCTGCGGGCAGTAGGCATTGCGGTTTTAGTACTCCAGGTTCCAGTCTGAGTATCATATTGTTCAACCGTACTTAAGTATGAAGTACCATTATTACCACCAATAGCGTAAAGCTTGCCGTTTACGGCAGCTAATCCTAAATCCTTTCTGGCAGTCGGCATTGAGACTAAAGAAGACCATTGATTATTATTACCATAAACCTCGCTTGTACTTAAAACATTACTGCCATCAAAACCGCCGACGGCATATATTCTTCCGTCTAACTCCGCTACCCCCAGACTGCTTCTTGGTACGGAATTACTTACACTGACTTTGTAACTATCCAGGTTAGGATCGTAAACTTCTACTGTGTTTAATACCGTGGTGCTTCCGGAGTACCTCACTCCTCCAATGGCATATAATTTGTTATTAATACTAACTATTCCAAGATTGCCTCTTGCCGTAGGCATACTACTGACAACAGACCATCCATTACTTGCAGGATCATACACTTCATTTGTATCAAGATAAATATTGTTCCATTTAAATCCGCCAATAACATGGATTTTGCCATTGACTGTCCCAGCGTTCATATAACTACGCAAGGTGGGCATATTGGTTATGGTACTCCATGTATCTGTCGCCGGGTCATATACTTCAACTGTATTTACAGTTACATAGCTGCTGGTATAACCGCCCATAACGTAGATTTTATTATTAACAACTGTTACTGTCATCCCGTATCTGGCTGCCGGCATGTTTGCTTTATTAGTCCAAGTATTTGTTGACGGATCATATACTTCAACTGTATTTAAAACATTACTGCCATTATAACCGCCGATAGCATATATCTTGCCGTTTACGGCAGCTGTACCAAAATATGTTCTGGCAGCATTCATGTTTGCTGCACTGCTCCAGGTATTAGCTATGGGGTCATAGACTTGCGCTGTTTTCAGATAGCTGCCATTATAGCCTCCTATAGCATATATCTTATTGTTAACGTCAACTAAGCCAAGACCGTCCCTTGCCGTAGGCATATTAGCAATTGAACTCCATGTATCTGTATCAGAATTATATTTCTCACCTAAAGATAAGTAACCACTTCCACTATTCCCGCCAATACAATAAATTGTATTGTTATCTTCGGTAATCCCGAAATCTTTTCTAGCTGTAATCATACTTGACTTTGTTTGCCAGGGAATCATGCCTAAATCATACACCTGAACAGCATTAAGACAATTTGATATCTCAACATTATTTCCACCGAAAGCATAAAGTTTTCCGTTTACTTCGGCAATACCCAGCCCGGAACTGGCAATAGGCATATTTTCTTTAGTAATCCAACTGTCTGAGGAAGGATCATATTCCTCAAAGCTATTAAGGCTATACCCGTAATAACCCTCGCCCATGGCATAAGTTTTTCCATAATCGCCGCCTAAGGCATAAATTTTTCCGTTTGCTGTGGTACAACCAAAGTTTTCACTTGCGGCAGGCATATCTGCGACTTGATTCCATGAATCAGTTACAGGATCATATTTTTCTACCGTAGGGCAAATATTTTGGTTATAATCTTTTCCGCCAATAGCGTATATTTTCCCATTTACTGAGCTTGCAGATAAGTATGCCCTGGATATCCACATACCGGTTTTTTGAGTCCAGGTATCAGTTGCAGGATCATACTGATAAAGCTCATTAATATATCCTTGCTCATCCCTTAAATAACCGCCCATTGTATAGATCTCGCCGCTTAGGGATGTTACAGCAAAACCTTCCGCTAAGAATGGCATGTTTGCTTTTGTACTCCAGGTATCAGCAACAGTATCATACACCTCTACTGTTGCTGTTGGGGTATTGCCGGAATCCAAACCACCAAAAACATAAATCTTTCCTGCTAAGGCTGCTATGCCAAACTGGCTTCTGGCTGCAGGCATATTGGTTTTGGCAGTCCATAAACCGCTGACAGGGTCATATACTTCCACAGTCTGGCAGGTACTTGAATTTTCGTCTGAACCTCCAATGGCATATATTTTGCCGTTGACGGCAACTACACCAAGATTTTGTCTTTTAACTGGCATACTGGGAAGAGTTTTCCAGGAGCTGGTGGTCACATTATAGCTCTCGGATGTTTTAATGTATGAACCATTATATCCGCCGATAACATATATTTTTCCGTCTAAAGAGGTCATGCCAAACCTTTCACGGCTATTAAACATGTTTTCTTTTGAGAGAGCTGTCCAATTGTTTGTACTCGGATCAAATTGTTCGACAATATTTAGATATGATCCGTTATATCCGCCTATGGCATATATTATGCCACTGACAGATTCCACCCCGAGTCCTCTCCTAGCTGTAATCATGGCATTCTTACTTGTCCAGGTATTGGCAAAAGGATCAAATACTTGTACTGTATTTAAATATGTTGAGCCGTTATACCCCCCAATAGCATAAACTTTACCATTAACTGAGGTTAATCCCAGGTACCCTCTGGCTGTAGTCATATTAGCCTTAGTCGTCCAGGTATTGGCTACAGGATCATATTCTTCAACTGTATTTATATAAGACGTTCCGTTATATCCACCTATAGCATAAAGCTTGCCATTTACTACAGTTAGCCCTAAGTAAGCCCTGGCTGTGGACATACTCGCTTTTGTTATCCAAGTATTGGTGATGGGGTTAAATACTTCTAAAGTTTTAAGGTAACTGCTACCGTTATATCCTCCTACCGCATAGATAAGACCATTATATGACGTTACTCCCAGACCTTTTCTCACTGTGGACATTGAGGCCATTGTGCTCCAAGAATTAGTTGTTTGGTCATATTGTTCAACCGTACTGAGATATGTGCTCCCATCGTACCCACCAATGGCGTAGACCTTCCCATTTACTGCCGCTGCTCCAAGGTCAGATCTTGCTGTTGTCATATTATTTAATACAGTCCATTTGCTTGACGGTAGACCGTATTCTTCAACAGTATTTAAATAACCACTGTAATAACCGCCAAATGCGTATATTTTTTCGTTAACAGCCGCTGCAGCTAAGCCATATTTACCTGCGGACAAATTTGCCCTTGCTCCCCAGGTATCAGCATTTGGATCATATTGATATGTGCTATTTAAGTAACTTCCGTTATATCCACCCATGACATAAATGCTGCCGCTTATTGCTGCAATACCAAAGTAACGGCAGGCTACAGGTAAACTTGCTTTTGTTGTCCAAGTGTTGGTAACAGGATCGTATACTTCCACAGTATTTACATAGGTACTGTTGTATCCGCCTATCGCATATATTTTCCCGTTATAGGCAACTACTCCAAGCCCATATCTAGCTGTCGGCATACTGGCTTTGGTTGTCCAGGTGTTAGTGGATGGGTCATATGCTTCAACCGTAGATAATGCCGAACCATTTAATCCGCCAATAACATATATTATGCCATTGACAGTGGCCGCTCCTAAGTAATCTCTGGCCGTCGGCATGTTGGCTACATAGCTCCATATGTTTGTGGTAGTATCATAAACTTCAGCCTTATTTGTATATCCGCCGCTATAGTATCCGCCAATAGCATAGATTTTACTGTCCGTGGCGGCTACGGCGAGCCCGTATCTTGCGGTATTTAAACTTCCTGCCGTTGTACTCAAATTAGCTGCCGGATCATAGACTTCAGTACTATTCAGGTAACTTCCGTTATACCCGCCGACACAGTAAACTTTATTATTAAATGAAACTGTACCGAGGTCCCTTCTTGCCGTTGATAAACTGCCATTAGTATTCCATTCATTTACCGAATACAGATTGTACCCCCCATTATCCGAGGAGCCTGTTCCCTGATCCGAGGTTGTATCTTCCTGTACCTGAATTACTGTATCACTGGGTACGATCGGATCAGCTAAAGCTGCTGCACAGTCAATAATTCCGCCACTTGCAACTTTGCCTGTTAAGGAAGACAGCTGATCACAGGAAGATATTATCCTTTGTTTTATATCGCTGTTATTTGTATTGGGATACTTGCTTAAAATAAGGGCTGCTTCACCGGTGACAAAGGCCGCAGCCTGGGATGTCCCGCTGCTTTGCCCATAGGTATTTCCCGACAAAGTGCTATAGATGTTTTCACCGGGTGCGGCAACATCTACTGAGCTGTTGCCGTAGTTGGAGAAATGGGAAAGGTTGCCGCTTTGGTTCAAGGATGCAACAGAAATGACATTGTCTAAATTGTATGCTGCCGGGTATACCGGGCTGCTGTCAATGTTTTGGTTACTATTTCCCGCAGCGCAGACAAAGAGCAAACCTGAATTTTCAATGGCTTCTTTTAAGGCTGTATTGTCGCTGGTGGTTCCCCAGCTGCAGTTAACTATTTGTGCTCCGTTGTTTTTGACGTAGTCTATGGCATTGATGATGTCGCTGGTATAGGCTGTGCCGTTTTTAAATACTTGCAAAGGCATTATTTTTACTTTGGGTGCTACTCCGGCGATTCCCAGTTTGTTGCCCATTTCAGCTGCAATTATGCCGGCCATATGGGTACCATGCCAGTCATCGGGTGCTTCGGCTGAGCTATATACACTGTTTGTGTTGTCAACGAAGTTCCAGCCGTGGATATCGTCTATATAACCGTTATTGTCGTCATCAGTACTGTTGCCTGCTACTTCCTTGGTGTTGGCCCAGATGTTGTGTTTTAAGTCGGAATGGGTGATATCGATCCCGGTATCGATGACGGCGACTGTTACACCGTCGCCCTGAGACTGGCTCCAGGCTTTAACGACATTGGCACCTATGGATTTAACCAGGTTGGTTACTGTGTCAATGATGTTGGAGAGTAAACCCCATTCCTGGTTAAAGAATGTGTCGTTGACATCCATAACGGTCTGATTATCTACGGTAAACCCACTAATGGCATCTGCCTTATTACCTTCAGTATCCTGAAGGGGGTTGGTACCGGGAGTATAACTTATTTGCACCTGATCTTCCATTACGACAGACTTATTTAAAACTAGGGTGACTTTCTCCCCGTTAATAGCTAAGGATTTGAAAGGGTTTGTTATGATATTATTGTTTACAGTCAGGCTGAAATCTCCCTTTGCCAGGTTTGAATCAGCTTTAAGTTCTTTACTGAAGTCTAATTCCAGTTGATCTGCTATTATTGTTGCTTCCTGCAATTGCGGCAGGGCAATTGCTGTCTGGTTGGTTACGTTTTCATCGCTAAATCCGGAAATAGGATTACCGGCCTGATCTTTTAAAGGGTTATTCCAAGAGGTATAATTTAACTGAACGGTTTGACCCGCAAGCAGATTTTTGGCCAGGGTTAAGGTTACTGTCTGAGAGTCTATGTCGATACTCTTGATACTGTTGGTAACAGGGTTACCTTTTTCATTCTGGATGGCAACGGCAAAGTCTGAAACTGCCGGAACGGATGTGGTATCTAAGGTATTGCTGAATTGTAAGGTTATTTTATTATCTGCAGCTTGGGCCGATACGAGTACAGTTGCTGTTTGAGCCAGACTGGATGTTACCTGCTGCCCGCTAAAATTTTGTGCAGGGTTGCCGGTTGTGTCCTGGATGGGTTTTGTTCCGGGGGTGTAGCTGAGCAGGATGTTTTCTCCGGCTGCCTGGGGTGATGATAAAGTTATTACTACGGTGTTATCTGCAATGGCAATTGTACTTATGGCTATGTTAGTCCCGTCTGTGGTTGTTGCTGTAAAATCCTGAACGGAAGGAATTGAGCTGTTGCTTAAGGTTTCACTGTAAGTAAGGGTAATTTTCAAACCGTCACAAGATAGGTTAGATAAAGTTGGGGCCTGGGAAGTGGTATCGCTGGTTTGGCCACTATTTCCACTCTGGCCGCTCTGATCGGTTCCACCACTCTGGGATGAGTCTTCAGAAGCGACAGTCAATTGGTAGTCAGGTTGGATGTATTCGATGTTGGAATCCACTTGCTTTTGTTTTAAGAGCGATACCATATTTTCTTTTTTCATTTTTTCGGTTGTTATGTAGACATCAAACTTTTTGTTTTTGGTAAGCTTTCTTTGTTTAAGGCTTCCTTTAATCTTGTTGTAGGTATTTTCCTTCTGTTTTTCGTCTTTATATTTAACGATAAACCGATCATATTGTTGGTTATCCGGCTGAAGGTCATCCGGTACCTGCTGATTGGTTGCGGGTTTACTAAGTTGAACTGTATTGTTTTGAGATTTATTGCTTTGATAGTTAAAATGAGCATTTACTATTTTATCTATTTCCGCTTGGGTTAAGCCGTTATTGCTGCTTATGCCCGCTGAAGAACCGGCAGCAGCGGAAGCAATTGTTTTATTGTTAATTGGACTCCCAAGTGTTAAAGGTGTTTGTTGAAAGGCAAAGGCCTCTGGTGTTGTTGATACTTTCTGCCCGTCAATCTGGGCGACAGCATAAGATACATTTATTGGCAAATTGGAGCCAATAAATAAAACCGCTATAAAGACAGCGGTAATCCTGGAAAATATTTTTCTTTTTCTTAAATTAAACATAATAACTTAAATCTCCCCCTGATATGATCGGTTTATTTCTTTTTCATTAAATAAAGCCTTTGAGAATTCTATTTTACCAGTTAAATTCCTTTAATCTTGTTTCCAAAGGTTCCTACACGTTTTGCTATATTTCCCCTTTATTCGAGCTGTAAATATTTCTATCCTATCGATTCTTGTTTCTTTATGGTATTTGTTGGCGGTATTTCCCGATAAGTTTTTATTATTTTCTAAGTTAAGATTAAGTATTTTTGATTGGAAGTTGAATTTCTAAAATTAGGCAAAAAACATCTGGCCGACTGAGTGCCCTTTAATTCAGTCGGCCAGAACATTTTTGTTATGTTACCTATACTCTATCTCCGCCCCATCCAGTAAGCTTACTGTAAAATTCAAAGCTTTATAAACCGTTATTTTTTCTACAGTCATATAGAAAAGGTTTATATCAAATACTTCTGGACTGCCATTTCTTTAAAAAGTATTCCTTGTTTTCTATAACTTTGTATAGCCTGAGTAAAAACTCGTCTGAGAACCTTTTCATCAATGTGGTCGTTTTCGCAGTTAATGACGCCTTTAGCTATGTACTTATTGTTGCATTGCCAGATTTTTCTCTTCAGTCCTTCGTTTGTGGAATTCCAAACCTTGCGGCCATAGACATGACCGTATTTCCCGCAGATAACTTTACCGGTAAAAGCTAACTCATCTGAAACATAATCCAGCGTTTTAATCCGGTGTTTCATAAAAACCTTCCGTCTTACCGTTTCCAGTTGGACGGCTTCCCAAGTATCTTTATCTATAATTGCTGGATGGCTGTTTTCAATATAATATTGTGGAACATCGCTATCATTTACAACGTGTTTCTTAGAAAGGAAGTCTACCGTATACGTTTTTTGCAGCAGGGCTTCAGCCTTATATTTTTCATTGGATAATATTTTCCGGATGCTGCTTTCATACCACTTCACTTTTCCGTTCCAGTTTAGTATGCCTTGTTTTATCTGCAAATTTCCCACTTGCGCTAAAGCTGGGGATGCCGTAGTTTGTGTAAATCTTAATGAATTACTGGAAAAATAGCAAATGCGGGCTCAAAGAGCCCGCGAACACTGTATCATTATCGGTCGGAACCGTCGATGAATGTAAGAACTGCCAAAACTGCCTCAAGAATTTAGCTCCTGATAGGTCTTTTGCAGGATCAGAGCATCCTCCTCAAGCTTCGGACTTTCACAAATCACGGTTCCCTGGATGCCAAAGCTCAGGCAGGCTTTAAGGATTTCCCGGTATTTCAGGTCAGCTTCCTGCAAAACGAGATGTCTCTTTTCGCCTTTCGGACCATATTCAATCCCGGAAATATGGAAATGCGCATTGCTTGTCCACTTCTCACCAAGCCCTTCGGCTGTCTGCTCAAGAATCGCGCAGAACTCGTCATAGCTATTGAATTGACCATTGGCTCTGGCATGCAGATGGCTGAAATCAATACAGGGCAATACACCCGGAACCTCCTGCGCTATTTTGATCGTTTCACCGAGATCGCCAAACTGGGAGGGTTTGCCTGTCGTTTCAGGCCTCAGGATGACTTGATTGCCTTCCTGATCAAGTTCCTGCCGGACATCGCTGAGTTCTTTGACTACTCTGGCTAAGACGGTAGCCGAAGTATCCCCGGAATAAAATGCCGGATGAAAGACGATGCTTCCGGCCCCAAGTATCCTGCCAATCCTGGCAGTATGAATAATCCTTGTTTTGCTTGCCTCAATTTTTTCCGTTTCACTGGAGTTCAGGTTGATATAGTAAGGCGCATGACAAGACAGGGATACGCGTTCTTTTTTCGCAGTTCCCCCGGTCTTTAACGCTTTATCTTCCTTCATTCTGACCCCGTGAACGAACTCGACTTCCATCGCATCCATTCCAAGTTCCCTGATTCTTAGGATTCCGGCCTCGGTGGATGTTTCCTTGGAAGACAAAGGTACTCCGGCCGTGCCAAACTTGATGCTCATGCCGATCTCCCCTTAGGACAGATATTTATTGAAGAAAATCTCTTCAACATTTTCGGTTCCCTTAATCTCTTTCAATTTGCCGATGACTTCCGAATCGGCTTCGGTTTGAATACCGACAATCATAATGTTTCTGCTCATGGAACTGATTTTGCCAACCTGCATACTGGTAATGTTGATGTTATGCTCACCCAATACAGTCCCGACTTTGCCGATCATTCCCGGATAATCCTCATGTGAGATAAGCAGGAACCATCCCGAAGGGTCTATTTCAACCCTGAAATCGTCGATCTCCACAATCCGCTGTTCACTTTTGCCGAAAAGCGTACTTGCTACCTTATGCTCAGTCAAATCAGTTTTAACGGTAATGCTGATCAGATCAACAAAGCTTTGCGCCTCTTTGCTTTTGATCTCCTTGACGGTTATGCCGCGTTCTTTCGCAACTTCAGGCGCGTTGACAATATTGACCTCTTCCTGAAGGATTGGATTTAAGACCTCTTTTATGGCTGCCAGCGTCAGCATTTTGGTATCCGCAGTGCTGATATCTCCATTATAGCGGACTTCAATGTTTTTTATTCTTCCTTCAGTCAGTTTGACAGCCAGAACACACATTTTTTGCATCAAGTGAAGGTAAGGCTTGATCATATTCATGACATCTCTTGATACAGGCGGAATATTCAGTGAAGTTGAAACCGGTTCGGATCTCAGCGCAGCGAGCACGCCGCGGGCTGCGCAAACCGCAACCTCGTTTTCAGCCTCCTGCGTCCGGGAGGCAATCCTGGGAGTGCAGACCACATTCTCCATCTTCACCAGCGGATGATCTGGCTGAAGAGGTTCTTCAGCAAACGCATCCAAAGCTGCTCCGGACACAATCTCTTCCTGCAGTGCCCAGATCAAAGCTTCCTCATCAATGATTCCGCCTCTGGCACAGTTAATAATCTTGATGCCCTTTTTCATTTTGGAAAACGCATCTTTATTCAGCAGATTGCGCGTGTCAACTGTCGCCGGAATATGCAGCGTCAGGTAATCTGCTTTACTTAAGATCTCATCCAGATCCACCAGCTCAATCCCCAGCTCTCTGCCTTTATCATCACTTAAAAATGGGTCATAGGCAATCACTTTCATATCGAACGCTTTGGCCCGCTTGGCCACGCCCATGCCGACCCGCCCCAGGCCGATGATGCCCAAGACCTTTTCTTTCAGCTCCATTCCCAGGAACTTCTGTCTTTGCCACTCTCCGCGCTTGACAGAGGAATAAGCCTGAGGAATCCTTCTGGCCAGAGCCAGGATCATCCCGATGGTATATTCAATGGAAGAAGCACTGTTGCCCTGAGGGGCATTCAGGACAACAATCCCCTGCTTTGTGGCTGCCTGAATATCGATATGCTCAACTTCCAGACCAGCCCTTCCGATTACTTTCAAATTCCTGCCGGCTTCAATGACTTCACTGCTGACAATCGTATCGCCTCTGATGACCAGAGCATCATATTTCGGAATCATTTTGATCAGTTCTTCCTGAGATAATGTACAATATGTATCCACGTCATGTTCTTCACGCAGCAGTTGAATTCCAGCCTCTGCCACTTTGTTATTCACCAAAATCTTCATCCGACTCTACCCCCAGTATCTGAAATAAACTAAACCTCCCATCCCCATGGAGACGAGAGGTAATACCTTCCCTTGCAGCGATTTGCCTAAATTTTAGGTTATTTTGATTATAGAGTTTATTGATTCTTCTGTCAAGAATCCGTCTTTTGAATCAACATACTTGGCAGATGACTGTCCTCAGTGTCATGCGATCACTCTTCTGCTGCCCCGGTAATGCTCCGCCCAGTAACGTTCATCCAGTGAAGAAACCTGAACGCAATGCTTGGCCGCAGAAATAAACTTGTTATCACCGAGATAGATTCCAACATGACTTGCTCCGGCTCCGTTGGTATGAAAAAAGATCAGATCACCAGGTTCTAATCTTGTTTTGGGTATTCCGACCCCCTCTCTGAATTGTTCATACGATGTCCTTGGAAGTTGAATTCCATTCTCAAGAAATACTCTTTGAACCAGCCCTGAACAGTCGACACCGGATCTCGACCGGCCGCCCCATTTATAGGCAGTCCCATTCCAGTTTAGTACCGAAGCTACGATACCGGCCTGAATTTCTGCTTTTTCTTTGCTTGCTTCTATGAGGGAAAGGGTACTGACATTTACACAAGAAAAGCTGCTCTCGCCAGCTTTTTCCTCCATGATTCTAATATTGTCGGTCTGCATAGGGCTTTCGTCAACCGTTTTAGCAGGAGCTGCCGTAATCTTAGTACGCAAGGAGGCAATTTCCTGCAGGGCATAAGGATTTGAGGGGACTACGGCAGTTCCGGCCAGTAGAAGTGCTGTTAGGCCAATCACCTGTTTTGGAACGAAGGTGGGCTGATTGGATTCTGCCAAAGGGAGCGCAACTTGCATGATTCGAAACTCCTTTCCAAATAAAATCCAGACAGTCTATATCATTTTTTTATGCAGTAAGGAGATGGATTATGCTTTTTATCCGGCCAGGCAAAGAAAAAGGTTGTCTGCACATTCATATCATTCTTATATTTTTTGCATTTTTTTCCTTTGTTTTATCTTCTTCATTGTTTTATCTTCTTCTGTAATTCTTCCTCATAAAAAGGTTTGTCATTTTTTTGCCTGAATAGCAAAACATTTCATCGTATTTGTGTTGTAGAATTGAACAAACTAAAATAAGAAAAATATAAAGAGGTGATTTAGTTTGGGGAGAAAATCAAATTCTGATTTGAATCAACTAAAATATGAAGTTTCCAAGGAGTTGGGTATCATGAACAGCGGACCGCAGGAATATGCGCAGTATCTGGACAACGCCAAATATGAAGTAGCCAATGAATTGGGCATCCAGTTAAACAAAGGATATAACGGAGACATCACATCAAGGGATGCCGGCCGGATTGGCGGTCAAATTGGCGGAAAAATCGGTGGAAATATGGTTAAAAAGATGATTGAATTTGCCGAAAGTAACATGGTGAACAACGGTGGAAGACTCTAGTACTGATCAAGAGGATGGTTTCCATCCTCTTTTTTAAATGATCACATTTCCTCAATTTCCTCATATTCTTTAACCAAATCACTGATCATTTTCCCTGCAGGTAGGATTTCAGTTATCTTTTCAATATATTGTCCTGAAAAAATCAGCCCTTGATCCAAATTACCCTGTTGGGCATTAATCAAGGCCTCCTTTATGCAAAAAGTTGCTGTGCATTTTTTCAGACAGCCTTCACATATTTGTGGGGATTTTACTTTCCCCGAAAGGATTTCATCTGTAAATTTATTTCGGATTGCTCTCCCGGGCAGCCCGACGGGACTTTGAATGATGACAATATCTTCTGCCGTTGCTCTCAGATAAGCTTCTTTGAGGGCCGGTGCTCCGTTCGCCTCTTCACTGGCTGCAAAACGGATCCCCATTTGCACGCCGTCAGCACCAAGGCTAAACGCCTCCTGTAAATCTCCCGTATCCACAATGCCTCCTGCCGCAATGACCGGGATAGAAATAGCCGCCTTGACCTCAGGAACAAGAATTCTCATGGACTGATCTGTTCCGAGATGTCCTCCCGCTTCTTTCCCTTCTACTACGACCGCTGCCGCTCCCAAGCTTTCAGAAATCCTGGCAAGCTTGGCCGTCGATACAATCGGGACTAAAGGGGTTTTTGCCTCAGCGCACCAGCGAAAAATATCCCTGGAAAAACCGGCTCCCTGGATAATCAGGTCAATGCCTTCTTCCAACGCAGCGCAGACAAGTTCTTTGAAACGCGTTGCTGCAAACATAATATTTATTCCGATGATTCCTTTGGATTTCTCCCTGGCCTTTCTGATTTCACCTTTTAACTCAGTTTCATCCAAAGACGTCGCAGCAATAATCCCTATTCCACCAGCGTTGGCCACAGCCGCAGCCAGCTGAAAAGTGGAAATTCTAATAGCCATCCCGCCCTGGATGATCGGATACTTCGGGATCAGACCTCCTACTCTTAACACAGGTAACTTCAAAATACAGCCCTCCAATAATTTCTTCAACAATTTCTTGAATAATTTTTGCAAACATTAATTCTTTCTAACAGTTTTCTTCATTAATTAATTTTCAAATTTCAAATTATTTTGATATTCAAAGTAATTTTCTCTTTGATTCTACCTCTTTTTGAGCCACTATTCAAGTTCATTACTCAGCGCTATACATACTCTTTCTGTCTGTTCCACCAACATCAGGCTTTTTCATATTTTTACCGCGTAATGTTCATACTACCTATATCTGAAAAATGGAGGGCTGAACAGGATGCATACAATGTGGAAAGGTTCCATAAGTTTTGGTTTGGTCAATATTCCCATCAAAATGTTTGCTGCTACCGAAGAGAAGGACATCCATTTCAGATACATCCATAAGGAGTGCAGTACCCCTCTTAAGTATGAAAAGCATTGTCCGACATGTAACAAAGAAGTAAAAGAAGAGGAAATCGTTCGTGGGTACGAATATGAAACCGGTCATTTTATTATTATCAATGAGACAGATCTTATTGCCTTAAAATCTGAAGTGGAAGAGAAGTCAATTGAAATCCTTGATTTTATTAATCTTGCAGAAATTGATCCGATTTATTACGACAAATCCTATTACCTAGCACCGCAGGATACCGGCGGCAAAGCCTATCATCTCCTGCGACAGTCCATGAATGATACCGGCAAAATTGCCCTGGCTAAAATGACTATCCGCAATAAACAGACGCTGGCTGCCTTAAGGGTTTACAATAAGGTCCTGGTCCTGGAAACCATTTTCTATCCAGATGAAATAAGACCCGTCAGCGAGGTACCGGGAATCAGCGAGCAGCAGGGTGTCAACGAAAAAGAGCTTGATATCGCGACCCAGCTGATTACCAACTTAACTGCACCATTCGAGCCGGAAAAATATAAGGATAATTACCGGGAAGCACTGAGAGAGCTGATCAACAAAAAGATTGAAGGCAGGGAAATAGAAGTCGCACCTGAAGCGCCCCACCGTAATGTCATTGACTTGATGGAAGCCCTTCAGGCCAGTTTAAAAGAAACCAAGAAGAAACCTTCCAGGGGCAAAACAAAGACTGCAGAAAAAACCAACCCGGATACTGATGCCCAGGAAGAGAAAAAGACAACCGCAAGCTAGTACCTTGTCAACTCTAAAATAAACATATTAATCTATCCATAGACGTCAAACTTAATGTGCCTGGAGATTTTTATGAAACTGCTGGAAGTAATGGAGCCTGTCCTGTCATCTGAAATCAGGACAGGTGATGCGTGGATCCACCAGATTAAATGGGATGGTATCAGAGGGTTATCCTATATTGAAGACGGCAGAGTCCGGATCTATACCAAAAGTGGCAGGGAGCGGACTTCTTTTTATCCTGAAATCCAGATAGCTCCAAAGCTGCTGAACGGCCATCAGGCCGTACTGGATGGTGAACTGGTTGTTTTCAATACCGGGAACAGACCATCCTTTCATCTGATCATGAATCGGGAACGTCTCAGAAACAGTTCTAATCTGCCAGTCTATCAGCAAAAATACCCGGTCTGCTACATCTTGTTTGATCTTTTGTTCTTTAATGGCACAGACTTGCGTAGCCGTCCTCTAGAAGAGAGACAAGATCTTCTTCGGACCAAGGTGTCATCTTCTTCCAACATCACGGTTACCGATGATTTTACGGACGGTTCAGCTCTGTTTAAGCTAATGAAAGAAAGAAATTACGAGGGAATCGTTAGCAAGAGAAAGAACAGCCGTTACCAAGCTGGCAAAAAACATAATGACTGGTTCAAAACCAAAATCAGCAAAAAAATCCTGGCCATTGTCGGCGGATTATCCTGGAAAGAGCAATTCCCGAACTCACTACTGCTTGGTATCTTCCAGGGAGACCAGTACCTCTACATCGGGAATGCGAGTCTTGGACTGTCCCAGAAAGACTTCCAGCTTCTCAAGGCTTACGCTTCGGATTATGCCCAGGAAAGCAGCCCGTTCGACAACCTTAAAAAAATGAAGGATACGACCTGGCTCAAACCGGTCTTGACCTGCTGGGTAAGTTTTCTGGAATGGACAGACAGCAGGAGTCTCCGCCACCCTAAAATTATTGGTTTCAGCAAAGATCCTGCCTCTGAAGCCCAAGGAAAGGAATTCATCACGGAATGAACCTGGAAGTTGACGGCAAAACGCTCACTATAACCAACCCTGAAAAATTATTATGGCCTGACCTCGGTATCCGCAAGCTTGATTATTTGAAAATCCTGCTGGAATTAGCCCCGTACCTTCTGCCTCACGTCAAAGACCGTCTACTGACGACGATCCGTTATCCTGATGGTTTCCAGGGCAAGTCCTTCTTTCAGAAAAACATCCCTGATTATGCCCCTGGGTGGATTCCGACGATCGAATGGCGGGATAATCAGTATATCATTTTAGCATCAGAAGCAATCCTCATTTGGCTCGGAAACCAGGCGTGTCTGGAATTCCACATTCCATTTAACCCCTATGACAGGGATCAGTATCCTTCTGCACTGGTTTTCGACCTGGACCCTTCCCAAGGCCAGACCTTTGAGGATGTCACGGAAGCGGCCCTGCTGATTTTTGAAGAGCTTCAAGCGCTTCAGATTACAAGCTATATCAAAACTTCCGGGGCAAGCGGACTTCAGATCCATATTCCGACAGGCGGGAAGTATGATTACGATACCGCCAGAAAAATCAACGAATTTTTTGCGGTTTATTTCAGCCAGAAATACCCCCGGCAAATTACCCTGGAGCGCAGTGTCGCCAAAAGAGGCCATAAGCTCTATTTTGACTATCTGCAGATGTGGCAGGGTAAAACCATCATCAGTCCTTATTCTCCAAGGGCAACGGCCTACGCCTCCGTTGCCGCTCCGCTGGAATGGGGGGAGCTGCGGCACGGGGTCAAACCCCAGGATTTTAATCTGCTGAATATCAGCAGCAGGCTGAAAGATAAAGGAGATCTCTTTGCTCCGCTGAAAAATGGACAGAACAGCAGGAGCTGCCAAGATCTCGACTTTATCCTTGAAAAAATTTAATCATTTACCTATTTCGCAGATTATAAAAATTTGGATGTATCATGACAGACAGCCGCGCTCCGCATTCATGCTCCGCTTACGCTGGAACTGTGGCACACAGACCCAGCTATGAAGGTTTAAATGTCTGGTTATTTAGAGAACGGTATACTAGTCGTTAGAGGATGTATGGAACGTGATCTCCGGGTACTTATCCTTCAGTCTGTCCAGGTAGTATTCGTCCTCAAGAAGAACGACCATCTGGTCATCCTGATCTTTGACGCACAGATTACGGAGTCCGCGCAAATTGGCCGGATCAACAGGTTTGTCGCTTCTGACCCAGCGGGCCATATGATGCAGAAGATGATGAAGCTGAATTCTTGTTCCATATTCATTTTCGAGGCGGTATTCCAGGACTTCAAACTGAAGCTTTCCCACAACGCCGACAATCAGTTCCTCCGGCCCATCCATAAAGGTCCGGAAGACCTGCACTGTCCCTTCTTCCGTCAGCTGCTTGATTCCCTTCTGAAACTGTTTGTACTTGGAAAAATCCAGATTGATAATCTTGGCAAAATACTCCGGCGCAAACTGCGGCAGCTTTTCGAATTCAAAGGTCCCTTCCTCACTCAAGGTATCGCCGATCCGAAAAATGCCCGGATCAAACAAACCCACCACATCTCCGGGATATGCCTCTTCCAGGATATCGCGTTCCTGTGCCAAGAACTGCTGTGGTTGTGGAAGCTTGATCTTCTTGCCGCTTCGAACATGATTGGCTGCCATTCCGCGTTCGAACCTGCCCGAACAGACCCGCATAAACGCAATCCGGTCCCTGTGGGCCGGGTTCATATTGGCCTGAATCTTAAAAATGAAACCTGAAAATTGGGGATCGGTCGGCTGAATGTCGCCAACCGAACTTTTTTGCGGTCTTGGCTCAGGCGCCATTTCCAGGAACTGCTCCAGAAAAGTTTGGACGCCAATACTGCTCAGCGCACTGCCGAAGAAGACCGGAGACAGCATCCCCTGCTGAATCATTTCCTCGTCAAATGGATCCCCCGCAATATCCAATAATTCCAGATCTTCGCGAAGCTTATCGTATAAGGCAGGTTCGAGACAGTCTTTCAGAGCGGGATCTTCAAGTCCGCGTTCGCCCGCCTCAATCCGTTTTCGTTCGCCGTCCCGGTAAAGCTCCAGACATTGATGCCGCCGGTCGTAGATTGCACTGAAATCTTTTCCCATTCCGACCGGCCAATTCAAAGGAACCGTATTAATGTCTAAAACATCCTCAATCTCTTGAAGGACATCCAGCGGGTCTTTGCCAAAACGGTCCAGCTTGTTGATAAACGTAAAAATCGGTATGCCTCTCATCCGGCAGACTTTAAACAGCTTGATGGTCTGGGCTTCGACACCTTTGACCAGATCGATTAGCATGACGGCGCTGTCGGCTGCCATCAGCGTGCGATAGGTGTCTTCACTAAAATCTTCGTGCCCGGGTGTATCTAAAATATTGATATGGATTCCGTTATATGAAAACTGCATGGCGCTCGAAGTTACGGAAATGCCACGTTCTTTTTCAATCTGCATCCAGTCGGAAGTTGCATACTTGGCTGCTTTTCTTCCTTTTACCGTACCAGCCAGCCGGATAGCCCCACCAAAAAACAGCAGTTTTTCTGTTAAGGTCGTTTTCCCAGCATCCGGGTGAGAAATAATTGCAAATGTCCTTCTGGGTTTAATCTGATTCTGGTTCGTCGTCTTTTCCATCAAGTTCCCTTTCCTTTTTTACGTGCGTGTTTTTGCCTATATTACTATATCATATTCCTTAACTTTTTTCTTCTTTAACACCCGCATTGCATTCAGGATCGCAATCACAGCCACGCCTACATCAGCAAATACAGCTTCCCACATTGTCGCGGCACCCATCGCTCCAAGGATGAGGACACCTATCTTTATTCCGAGCGCAAAACCAATATTTTGCCAGACAATTCCTTTCGTTTTCCGGGCAATCTGGATTGCCTCGAGCAGTTTGGCAGGTTCGTCCGTCATCAGGACAATATCCGCGGCCTCAATCGCTGCATCCGACCCGAGTCCGCCCATGGCAACCCCGATATCGGCCCTGGCCAGGACCGGCGCATCATTGACCCCATCTCCGACAAAAACGAGTTTACTGCCGTTTTCCTTCTGCTCCTCCAGTTCTTCCAGAACAGCAACCTTTTGATCGGGAAGCAATTCAGCGTAAACTTGGTCAAACCCCAACTGCTGTCCAACCTGTTCACTGATCGCCTTCGTGTCTCCGGTCAGCATAACCAATTTCTTGACCCCTGCCTGTCTCAAGCCCCGCAAAGCCTCATGAACATCTTTTTTGACTCTGTCCGTAATCAGGATATAGCCGGCATATTGACGGTCAATCGCGATATAGGCAATCGTTCCAACCTCGGGTATTTGCGTCAGGGAGATTCCTTCCTCAGTCAGGAGCCTAGCGCTGCCGGCCATGACTTCTTTTCCCTGATATACTGTTTTTACGCCATAACCTGGTATTTCTTGGTACTGATGGATATCCTTCTGATCAATGCCCTTCGTGTTCAGTTTTTTTGTATCATCTTCGGTGTATCGTTTCAAAATCGAGGCCGCAATGGGATGACCTGAAAAATATTCAGCCGCAGCAGCATATTCCAGCAAAGTATCTTCATCAAACCCCTGAGCAGCTTGTATTCCGGTAACTTCAAACACACCTTCGGTTAGCGTGCCGGTCTTATCGAAGACAACTGTACGCACTTGATTCAGGCCTTCCAGGTAGTTGCTTCCCTTGATCAGGATGCCGTTTCGGGAAGCGCCTCCGATACCCCCAAAAAAGCTTAACGGGATGGAGATCACCAGTGCGCAGGGACATGACACCACTAGAAAGACCAAAGCCCGGTTCAGCCATTCGCTGAACGTGGCCCCCTCAATAAACAACGGGGGTAGAAAAGCTAAAAGTGCAGCTCCGAGCACAATAACCGGTGTATAGACACGCGCAAATGTTGTCATGAAATTTTCTGTCTTAGCTTTTTTAGAGGCGGCCTTTTCCACCAGATCCAGAACCCGTGCAACCGTGCTCTGCTCATAAACCTTCGTAACTTTTACGGTCAAGACCCCGGTCTTATTAATAAAACCAGCTAGAATGCTGCTGCCGGCTTCGACCTCCCTCGGGATAAATTCTCCGGTGAGCGCCGAGGTATCCAAAACAGACCTGCCCACAAGCACTGTGCCATCGAGGGGAACTTTCTCTCCTGGTTTGATCAGAATCATCTGGCCTTCCCTGACTTCCTCCGGCGGCACTTTGCTTATGGAATCTCCCTTCATTAAATTCGCATAGTCCGGACGAATATCCATCAGTTCGCTGATCGAGCGGCGGGAACGGTTCACAGCACTGTCCTGGAAAAATTCACCGACCCGGTAGAACAGCATCACTGCTACAGCCTCGGGATATTCCTGAATAGCCAGCGCCCCAACTGTAGCAATAAACATCAGAAAGTTTTCATCAAGAAACTTGCCACGGATAATATTTTGGAGTGCCGCCCAGACAATCTTGCCGCCAATCAACAAATAGCTGACCAGAAACAGTACGATTTCAATGGCAGGTTTCAATTTTAGCAGAAACGCAGCAGTAAAAATGACGGCTCCAATGATAAAGCAAACCAGCCCGGCATTAACTTTTTGTTCTTTCTGTTCTTTCTGTTCTTTCTGTTCTTTCTGTTTTTCTTGTTCCGTGGTTTTTTCTTCTTTACTGGCTACACCCATATCTTTGGACCGGATCCCAGTAATGCTTATCCCGGCTTCAATCCGGGAAGCAATTTTTTCAATTTTGAGGGCGATATCTGTGATCTTTTCAGAATCATTTACCTCTAGATAGAGTTTACTGCCAGCAAAATCAATATTTGCAGTTTTTATGCCATCAAGCTTCCTTACTTCCTGTTCGATTTTAGCCGAACAGTTTGCACAGCCAAGACCGGCAAGCAGGATGACTGCTTCCTGACTCTTTATAGCCATATCTTTTTTCTCCTCACGCATCTTTATCCTTCTTTGACATGGAGCATTCCCTGGTTGAAAATGCCTTTGATATGCTCGTCATCCAGCGCATAGAATACAATCTTTCCTTCTTTTCTGTTCTTTACCAGCCTGCATTGCTTAAGAACTCGCAGCTGATGGGAAATTGCCGACTGGGTCATATTCAACAGAAAGGCCAGGTCGCAGACACACATTTCCGCTTCGGAAAGCGCCCAGAGTATTTTTATCCTTGTCGTATCACCAAATACTTTAAACAACTCGGCAAGATCGTACAGATTTTCTTCCTGCGGCATCAATTCTTTAACCTTACCGACAATTTCTTCATGAATAACCAGACAGTCACACCGCAAATTCTCCGCTTTTCCCTCTATCAAAACAAATCGCTCCTTTGTATTTGCTCTATCAATTGAATACTTGAATAACTGTTCATATATTATACTATTACATATTTCTTTTATGGTCAATTCATTTTTCTATTTTTCTAATTTATTTTCCTTGTACGATTCTCTGCATTATTCTTTTTTAGCTTTTTCTGCCTTGGGTTCAAACGCTATGCTCTTTTAACCGGAATCTACGCATAGCCTGTAAATATTGATTTAAGTTTTTTAAGGCTATTTGTCAGGGTAAAATAAAGATGGACGGATACGGATGAGGCCATCATTAATGCTGCCAGATAATGCAGCCAGCGTACAGGGTTTAATCCTCCTGCCGGTTTGACCGCTCTCTGCAGGGGCTTAAAGTAGAGGGCCATCCCGGTAATCATCTGGACCAGGGTTAATCCTGCGAGCGAGGTGATCAATATTTTCTGACCTGGGTTGTATTTGGGATACTCCTTCTTTTTTTCGGATAGGAAGAATTCGTATTTTAAAAATCCGGGCATTGCCTTTAAGGTCTTGCGGTTCGGAATGATCTCTTTATAGTTTTTGTCTTTCATCCCGTAGCAAATCCGTGCCAGATACGAATTCAACAGTAAAAACTGGGCGACGGCGTGTGTCTTCCGGGCTGAGTCCATCCGTTTGAAACCAAAAGCGCGCGATGGGCTGTGAATGTAAAGCCCGCTAAGAATTAAAGCCAATACAGCTGGCGCATAAACCCAGTGAAGCAGTCTGGCTGTTCCTGAATGACGTTGCTTTTTCCAGTTCATATCATGATCTCCCCGATCGATGTTCTGGTGGTTATTAAATGCGTTGAACAAGAGGAGCAGATGTCAAACGCCCTGATCACCCGGCCGATTTCAATGGGCTGTTTTTCATCCGCAATTGGAATTCCGATCAGCGCTTCCTCGACCGGTCCTCTGCAATTCTGATTATCCCGAGGCGAAAAATTCCAGGCACTGGGTGTAATGATCTGGTATTGGGCAATCCTGCCGTTTTCAATCCGCAGCCAGTGTCCGAGCGGACCGCGCATTGCTCCGGTGAGGCCAATACCCTCGGCATTTTTCGGCACTTCAAAGGGTACGAATATGCGTCCCTCCGGCTCAAGCTCATCGAGCCAGGATTCCATCAAGGCCCCTACTTTTTGGGCCTCGAGCGCCCTGGCGATCATCCGGTCCATTGTCGATATGCCCTTTCGGTAATCTCCTTTGATCCAGAGCCTGGCCAGCGGTCCCCCTTCCACCGGCATACCGGAATAACGGGGCGCCTTTATCCAAGAGTAGGCGTCTTCTTTTTCCCGTTCAGGGACTGTCCGGCCTCCAGATGGGTTTCGCGGTCCGGACTCTGCTGCATACCAGGACCTTGCCGTATGTTCTTTAATCAGCGACAGATCAAGCTTCTGGATTTGGCCGTTCAGCACTGCTCCACCGGGAAAATATCTCTCCTGATCTTGCTCTGTGCATGGAAACAGTCCGTACTCAAGCATATTTGGGGTTCTTTGGCCGAGTTCAAAGTAATCACTGTAAGCGTCTGCAAGGATGTATACATCGGGTACCATCTGATCCTGGATAAACTGATTTACTTTTTGGAGCTTCGACCGGAAATTCATGACCACATCGGCAGAAGGCGGGACTGTAGCCCCTCCAGCCAATATCCCATGAGGAAACGGGGCTTTTCCGCCTAGCAGGGCCACCATTTCGTGAGCCAAGCGGCTTATTTCCAGTGCTAAATACATATTCTGCACCATCGTATCGTTTTTCTTTTTTTCTAGCCGCTTATCTTTGGTATAACCTGGAACAAATGGGGCTCTCTCTGGCAGGATCAAATAATCCACCAGGGAAAACAAATACAGATGGCGGATATGATTCTGAAGCATATCTGCCCCAATGATCAGGTTTCGCAAAATGTTGGCATTACGGGGCGGCTTGATCCCGGCAGCGTCTTCCAAGGCATAGGAGGCGGCCGCTCCATGCAGCGATGAGCAGATCCCGCAGATTCTTTCCGTAAGGTACGCGGCGTCCCGCGGGTCTTTTCCCTGCAGTATCAGTTCAAACCCTCTGAAAAAGATCCCGCTGCAGCGGGCATCTATCACTTTTTTGTCTTCAACTGTGACCTCTACGGCGCAGGAGTTGTTAGCCCTGGTAAGCGGCCCTATGACAATCTTTTTCATGAAGTCAGTCCTTTTCCTTTATTCTCGTCTTCATACAATCTTTTACCTGCCGTTTTCTTACTTATGACCTTTTTTAAGTGAGCCTTGGTTTTTGGCTTGCTTCCGCCTGGAAGATCCTTTTTCAGTGTTTCCGCAATCTGCCGGTCAGGATGCTTCCCATCAGATGAGCGCCAATACCAAGCACGGTCACAGCCCCTGTCAATAGTCCCACCCTATTTGCCGTTACTTTGATCCCAGGAAGCTTTACATCTGGTAAGTGTTCAAAGAATGGAACGTCCCCATCGGGAAACTCCGGGCTGGCACAGCCGATACAAGGGGTATTGGCTTTTACCGGCCAGCTTAGATGCTCTCCGTTCCACTGGCGGACAGGGCAATCTGCATAGGTGACCGGCCCTTTACAGCCAATCTTATACATGCACCACGGTTCTCCCGGCTTAACGGCAAAGATGCTGTTGTCAAAATAATCCCGCCGCTGGCAAAGGTTATGGATTGTTTCTCCATAGAAAAGTTTGGGCCGGCTATAATCATCAAGTGCTGGCTCACCGTACTGAATTAAATGGTTCAAAGTGCCCATCATCCATTCGGGGTTGATTGGGCATCCAGGCACATTGATAACTTTTCTGTCTAGAACAGCCTGTAACGATACACATTTAGAAGGGTTCGGAGCTGCAGCATAGATCCCTCCGAACGCTGCGCAGGTACCGGCAGCAACCACGTAACGAGCTTCAGCACCCAGTTCCCGCACTGCCTGCAAAGCCGTCCAAGCCTTGCCGTTCCGATAACCGATCACAGAATACAGGCCATTGGATCTCGTTGGGATGCTCCCTTCAACCACCAGGATGTATGCCGCTTTATGATTTTTCTGGAGATCATCAAGAACATTGATGGCATCACTGCCTTCGGACGCGCCCAAAAGATAATCAAAACGAAGCTCTGCAATGCTGCTGATCAACTCCTGGTAGCCCGGATCCTTGGCATTAAGAAGGGAAAGCATGTCGCCGGCACAGGTATTCGTCCCGAGCCAGATAATGAGAGGTTTTGCTGGAACATCTTTATTCACCATACCCTTACATCCCTTCTGCGGTCTTTCGTACCCTGTTATCTTATACTTTGCGATTTTTTCAGTTCAAAGAATATTATTACCGCATGCTATTGCACTATACGAGATTTGCAGGTCTATCCTGTTTTGTTCAGGCATAAATAATTATGATTAGCCTTTCTCAAGGTTCCCCGGAAGGATGAACGAGCCATGAACTTTAAACGATTTATCTTAAGTCTGATTGTGATTGTCTTGTTAATTACAGGCTGCAAAATCATCTGGAATAGACATTTAATAACCGTAAACGCAGCCGCAGTATCCCCAGTTTCCGATTGGGAATATGAGGCCGTAATGAAAAGGGATATTCTATGTCTGATGCTGGCCTATCCCGAAACCATTACCGGTGTGGATAAAGTATCCGGAAATGAGGTCTATGTCCTTTTAAAATCCGGAAAAAAAATCTTATATGATGATAGAAAAGAAAAAAACGCCTGGCAGAAATCGGGAAACCCTGATCTCCAGGATATGATGGATCAGCTCTACCCATTGTCCAAGATTACCGAAGTTTTGCCTAATTACTACAACCCTGGCTGTGCAAGAGTTTATCCGCTTCTGAAAGAAGTCTACGGAATGAGCAAAAAAGCAATCCTGTCCAATCTGATCAAAGTCAGCATTGGCTACAAGTATGTAGAGTTTAACGGAAACAATAAAGCTGCAGAATCCTTAAAGGCGGTTATGAAAGAACTGCTTCCGTTGTCCCGCCAAAGCCATAAGGTGTACGCTGCTTCTTTTCCGAGCAGCGGGGCTTTCAATTACCGGCTGATCGGCGGTACAAACAGGCTGAGCTCCCATGCCTACGGTATCGCAATCGATCTTAACAGTAATAAATACGATTATTGGCGCTGGTCCACCCGTGAAGAAGGTCAGAAAAGGCTTAATGCTTATCCCCAGGAGGTCTCTGCTATCTTTGAAAAATATGGTTTTATTTGGGGCGGCAAATGGGGAAATTTCGATATCATGCATTACGAATACCGTCCGGAAATCATTCTGAAAGCGCGTCATTTTTCCGAAAGACCCGTCTCGGGGATTCCATGGTATGACGGCTTGCAAAGCAACCAGGAAGCCTGGGAATATATCTGGCTGATTGAAGAAAGCCTGTAGCTTTATATGCTTATCGTTCAGTCAACCTGAATTGCGAACAACACTGAATCGTGAACATCCTGGCGGTATTTTTTCTTTCATGATACAATTATTCACAAATAATACATTACTATTTCATTCCATTTTTGGTAATATTAATCATTATATACAAGTTGATCTGTTACGTTGAATATGTACGGGAGTTTTTACTCTTAGGAGGTCCTGAACCATTGAATAAAAGACAGTTGGGGCAGCGGGGCGAAGATATGGCTTTGGAACATATTAAGGAAGCCGGATTGAACATTATCCAGCGCAATTATCGCTGTCCCAAGGGAGAGATCGACATTATCGCCAGGGATGGGAAAACAATTGTATTTATCGAAGTCAGACTGAGGAGCTCCAATATTCGGGGATCCGCAGAAGAAAGCATCGGCCTCTGGAAAATCCAAAGGCTTAAAAGTATTGCCTCGTATTATCTTCTGGAACAACGCTATCATCAATGGCCGCAAATCAGGTTTGATGTTTTCGCCATCAACATGGCTGAAGGCGTTCCCGAATTCAACTGGATCCAAGGGGCACTATAAATGGCTTATTTTCTTTCCGTTTCTGTCTAATTCCATGAAGCTCGCCAAAATTCAACTATATTAATCCATTAATGTAACTTTATAGAAGGATATTTGCTGTCAGAAGCGAATTTTGTTTTCGAGGTGAAAAAAATGTTTGCTTCTGTCAGCGGAATGTCTGTCGACAATCTCTCAGCCCAGCCGGTCAGTGTCGAAGTAGATATTGCCAATGGTCTTCCCTGTCTGGAAATCGTAGGTCTTGCGGCCACTGCAGTGAAAGAGGCCAGAGACAGAGTCCGGTCAGCGTTGAAAAACTCAGGGTTCGACTTCCCTTTGAAAAGAATTACAGTTAATCTTGCTCCTGCAGACCTGCGCAAAGAAGGTTCCGGTCTGGATTTGCCGATCGCATTGGGTATATTGGCTGCCATGGAAGAACTGAATAACTCCGTATTGAACCGCTATGTTTTTGCCGGTGAACTTTCCCTGGAAGGCCTTTTACGTCCGATACCAGGTGTTCTGACCATGGCGCTGGCTTTAAAAAGCGGACCGGAAAAACAAGTCCTGATTATACCGCCTGCGAATCTGGCCGAAGCAAGGCTTGTAACCGAAATAGAAAGTGCAAGCGTAATCAGTCTTGCTGAGTTAGTGGGGATTCTGAACGGAGAAGATCATTTTTCCGTTATTCCTTCCCCGCCCTCTGCTGAAATCTTTGAAAAGGTATCTGTGGACTGGTCGGATATTCACGGGCAGATGCAGGTCAAACGCGGACTGGAAATTGCCGCCTGCGGGGGGCACAACCTGTTGATGGTTGGTCCACCCGGCTCTGGGAAAACGCTGCTGGCCAGAGCATTTGCCGGGATTCTGCCTCCGCTCACGGTTGAGGAGAGTCTTGATGTGACTCAGCTTCACAGCCTGACTGGTATTATCCGGGGAAATGGGCAGCTGATTACGCAAAGGCCTTTCCGCAGCCCTCACCATACGGCTACAGTTGCCGGAATCATCGGTGGGGGACAGAAAATTAAGCCCGGGGAACTCGCCCTGGCCAATCATGGTGTTCTCTTTCTGGATGAACTGCCTGAGTTTTCCCGGGAAGTCCTCGAAGCACTCCGTCAGCCGCTCGAGGACCGGAAACTGACGTTAATCCGTCTGAGAGGCAGAATGGAGTTTCCGACACGCATTTGTGTCATCGCTTCAATGAATCCATGCCCGTGCGGCTATTTTGGGGAGAATGGCAGAGAATGTTCTTGCACGCCACTTCAAATCAACCACTACCGTGGGAAGGTTTCCGGACCCCTGCTGGACCGCTTTGATCTTCAGCTGGAAGTCCCCCGTTTAAGCTATGGCGAGCTAAAACACGGTGACAACCGGGAAACCTCCGTTATGGTTCAGGAACGGGTGATCAAAGTCAGAGAAATCCAGCAGAAAAGATTAAAAGGAAGTCGGACAAATTCCGAGATGACCGGTCGCGAAACAAAAGGGCTGTGCCAATTGGACAGCGCCGGTGAATCCCTTCTGCAAAAAGTATTTGATAAAAACCTCTTCAGTGCCCGGGCCCATGACCGTATCCTGCGTGTAGCCAGAACGATCGCCGATATGGCCGGATCTGATAATATACAGGCGGAACATCTGGCCGAATCATTGCAGTACAGGGCTTTGGACAGAACGAAGACGGATTAATAAGTAGGGTTTGCTTAACGAGTAGTACTCTCTCTCAAAAAGACCAATTTAAGCTGTAATAGTTACCAGAACGGGCCACCAAAAATTTGAGCCAAAGAAGCCGAAGCCTCTTTTCTAGTTCATCACCAGAAGATTCAAAATAATTGCTGATTCACTTGTCTCTTGAGCTTTGTCATAATTAGATCTAGGTGGACTTTCTTTTTTCAATCCCGAATTTTCCTTCTACTTCATTTGACTTCATTTAAAATTTCGGGACTGAACCGTTTCCTAAAGTGGTGATGAGTGATGATGCAAACGGTAGGTCTTCTCTATACTCCGGATATCCCCAAAAATACTGAAGATAATGATTCTCGGCAATTTGATGTACGGTTTATTCATCGGATATTCCCAGTTTTGTTTTAATGATTAGCGTCCCTAACGCTACCCTTACTGAGAAAGCTTTTTCACCTTTGTTACTGGACTTAAAATGTTTCTTGTATGTTTTTTGTATTTTTCTTCAAATTCCCACCAGGGGATAATGGACTGAAATCTTGATGTCTAGCAAAGCTTAAGAATTTGTCGTTCCACTTATTTGCACCGGTTTCATGGCAGTGTCTGACCACGGGTTTCATGTTGTCATAGGCTTGCTGCTGTTCTTACGGTATCGGTTTTCCCAGCCATATACTGTGTTCTCATGAAGACCTACTTCACAAACGACTGCCGCCACTGATTCTTTGTTCTCTACCATTCTTTTACAGATTTCTAGCTTAATAGGCTTGATCAAAGTTTTTTGCCATTTACAAACACCTCTTATTTTTATTGTACTGGGTGTTTAGGGTGTCTGTAAAACGGGGTATGGGTCAACAACTCCATTTTTACCTCGTCATACCCAGCAATTCTTCAAGAACACAAATATCAAATCTAGAAAACTGGTTATCCCTTCCTTTATGGATGCTAATTCTTATGTTTATCTGCTACCTAATCATGGTATATCTTGGGTAATATTTCTCTATTTTTACACTATACTTAATTCCGATGAAATTTTTCAAAGCCACAGAGAAAGTTATTATATTACTTTGAATTATTCAACTTGTCTTCCTTTAAGTTCTCGATAATTTTCTTTTCCTCTTCACTGATCGTTTTCATTATTTTAGTATTTTTTTCTAGACTTTCATATGATAATCCAGAATTATTGACGACTATTTCGTAAACTCCATTTATATCTATGTAAATAATATGAACAGAAATTATTCTATAGTTTTCCCCCAACTCGTCAATAATTTTTTTTGTAATCTCAGCAGGTTTTTTTATACTATCTTCGTATTTTATGTAAACATCCGAATTGACAATTCCTGTTATATGTAGACTTTGCCTAAAATGAAGATTTTTGATACTTGTTAAAAAATTACCTTTAGCATATATATCAGTAGTGATACTACCAGAAGGTATCTTAATATCTTCAGAAAAACCTTCTGCTATTTTGGATAGATCCATGTTTAATTTATTAAACATACTCCAGTTTAAGTTCTCATCGCTTAATACATTATCATAAATATTATACCTTATTCCGTTAACTTTCCTACCGTTTTTATCATAGACTTCAGCATAGTAATTATTAGTAATGCAATTATACGAAACGTCTGATATTCGAAAATCTTCGTATATAACACTTTGATACTTTTGGACTTTATTTTTTGCTATTGTATTCCCAAAAGGAGGACCGTAAAAAAACGTATAACCTGTTAGTAGAATAATTAAACTAATTATTATTATAAGAAACCTACGCAAAATACTCAAAGTTTTCTCCTTCGATAATCATTCAATGTATGGAACTGCATCAGTCTTTCTATATCCGTTCTAATGGTGAATGGTGATGTTAAATGCATATAATATTTTTAATAATTATATACCATTACGTGTTCAATTTATAATCACGTTTTTTCATAGTATTCTAAGTATATTGTTTTGGCTACCGTATAATAGACCAACAGTTGATTATGTTATTTAACCAGGATTTGATAAATAAGATGTCAGTCTGTCAGTCATGACGCTTGCGCTTTTCAAAAATGCGGCATTTTATCAGCGTTGTAAGGGAAAGGAACGTCACCCATTAGCGTTTTAAGGAGCATAGATCCTCACGGCAAGTCGAGCGTCAATGTCCAAGGTATAGCGAAACGGCAAAACAGAGCAGAAAGGCTATTTTTAGCCAGAAAACATGCAAATTTAGACATTTTGAACCATCACAATGTTTGGTTGGTATCGCTTAAATTCAACATGTGGTCATGTATGACATCAAATTACAGACATCCTACACCCTCATCCTTTTGACAGAATGAAAAGCTTAGCACTACAGTGTATAAAAAGAGAGTAAAGCAAAATAACTTGAGAAATGGTTTTACCTTACTCTCTTACTTTTAGATACTTACTTGAAAATCAATAAGGAATACTACTTGTAACCAAAGTCATATAGTTTTGTGCTTGAGATTGTGGCGTAACCGCAGTACCTGAATGGGCATTCCAATACAAGATTCCACTTCTAGTAATATCCCAATAAGAATCGCTTCCAAAAATTCTATACCCATACCATTCGTAGCAGTATTCTACCACACCATCACAACGTATAGAAGTCAACTCGCTGGACTCAACCCATGTCCCATTCATATAATAGTCGATTTGACAAAGTGGTGTATATCCTAAACCTTCTGTTGTTAATACTCTTCCCATTCCGATTACGCTATCCCGTCCAGTAGAAGTTATTCCAGAATTAGGTCTATATACTCCTTTAAAAGTGTCATCTAGAATAAAGTTGTCCCATGTATCTTGTACCACAGGACCATTTATATTAGTAATATGAACAACGGGCGAGGCATATGGTATAATTTTAGGGGTGTTCATTAACCCAGCGTGCCAATTTAATCCTCCTATTGCACCGTCCCTATGAATAGCATATCCTTCATATCCGCTTGCAGCAAAAGCAGAACTTACAGACGATATTAGAAGTATTGTTGTAAAAAAAATAGTAGCAAATAACTTTTTAAACATTTTTTTACCTCCCTATTAATCTAGCCATTTTTCATTTACCGGGTTCGCTTCTTGCTCAACTAGCTTACTGAAGTTATTTTTGGAATCAGATTTGTCAATTGCCTCTTTTAAAGGCGAAAGCAAATCCTTAATCGGGTAAATATTCATGGCTTGTATAACAGTTTCTATATTTTTATCCGTTGGATTATTTTTGATCATTCTTAATAATGTTGAATAATTCTGATCTATACAATACGCTTTAACTGGTCTATCAATTTTTTCATTTCTAACAATATTAGTTATTGCAGCTTCATCTTTAAGCTCTGAAACAGCAAAAATTACAGTATCTTTCATAATTTGATCATCAGATGTATTGAAAATATCAAAACACATTTGTGTAAATTGATTTTTTTCTTTACTAATTTCTTTAATCTCATTACTAAATTGCTTTGCTTTAACTTTGATTGCTGCTCTAACTTTTTCTGTTTGTTGATTATGATAATCGGCTAGTATATCATTGGACAAATCAATTGCTAAATTAGGCTTTATTAGATTCAATTTCCTAATTGCTTGAAAAGCCAAAACTCCATCGTTCTCTTGTTTTGATATTTCTGTTAATACTTCTACAGTTAAAGGGTCATCATCTGGCAACGCCCATATAGCATTTTGTTTAACTGCAAATTCTTCCTTATTATCTTTTAGAAGATCAATAAGAATTTTCTTACCTTCATTACTTGAAAAAGATTTTTTATGTTTACCAAGTTGGAGCATTGTAACCCTTAAATTTTGACTATTTTTATTATCTTTTATTATAGATACTAATGTATCATCGGGAATTTCATTAGCTCGCTTTGCTAAAACTGAAGCTTGAATAGTAATGTCAGATAAATCAGCACCGTTAGAACTTATCGTATTAATTTCATCGGTAATATCAGAAATCGGTTTCATACATAGTTCTGATATTACCTCTTTCTCTGTTTTGTTCGAATAATCTCTTTTTAATGATTCTAATGGATTTGCTGTAAAAGCAGTTAATACAGCTAGAATTAGACAACCAATAATGATTAAGGCTAATCGTTTGTGCATTCTCATAAAATAATACAACTCCTTACCTATCTTATTTACTTTACTTACCCTAGAACCTAAAAACTGTCACATGTTTTTTTATCGCCCCCTTTTTTTCCATTAATCTACATTATATGTATAATTTACCAACTCACATAAATTAAGTAAAGGGGAATTTCAGAAGATTATGTCTAAATATGTTAAGAATCCAAGTTTTCTATTTCGGTTATTTTTTGTGTTAACGAGGGATTGCTAAAAAACGGTTAAAATCCAGTAATTACATGAATCTTGCGGCTCTTTTGGCGAGTTTTAGTGTAAATAGTATTAAATTGACCCTTTCTCAATAAAACAGACACTACTCCATAGTTAGGTTTTCTGCCCCTACCCCGATTTGATAGACACACCGAATGGCTGGTAAAATAAAACCAGCGGAGGTGCAAGAAATGTCAAGATTGTCCGCAACCGGGTGATCAGAGCCAGAGAAATTCAGTATAAAAGATTGAATGCGAGCAGGACAAACTCAGAAATGACCGGACGCGAAACAAAAGTGCTGTGCCAATTGGACAGCGCCGGTGAATCCCTCCTGCAAAAAGTTTTTGACAAAAACCTCTTCAGTGCCCGGGCCTCAGAACAATTGCTGATATGGCAGAATCAGAAAATATCCGGGCAGAACATCTGGCCGAGTCATTGCAGTACAGGGCTTTGGACAGGACGAAGACGAATTAAATAATCAAATAAGTACAGTCAAATTATAAATTTATAAATATGATGAACAAAAAAATAATCCATATGTACATACACGAACAATCTAGGTCACTCCATAATATGGATATATAGTTCAGTTAAAGGAGTGATCCGTTTGCATCATCAGGTTCACAAGGGAGACAATTTATCTAAGATTGCACGCCAGCACGGCGTGACTGTCATCATCTTATTAAATTTGAATCCCCATTTAAGAAAGCGCAGACACCGTATTTATGTTGGTGAAAGAATCAGAGTAAAATAGTTAGGAATATAGGATACGTCATTGGATAAAAATCAAAAAGGAATAGCCGGGTACAATCAAGCTATTCCTTATCTATTGCTGAAATAAATTCTATTGTAATCACAAATCTCGTTCTTTATGTACACATGTTCTGTATGTCGCCACAATCTCAAATATTACCCGAGCTGATACTGTGCCCCGGCGATTATCTCTTTGATCGGGGAGAAACTCTGCCGGTGGATTGGGCAAGGACCAAAGCGGTTTATTACCTCCATGTGCAGCTTGGTTCCATAACCCTTGTGTTGATCAAAATGATATTCCGGATAAATCTGATGCATCTCATCCATCAGCGCATCCCTGGTAACCTTGGCCAGAATTGAAGCTGCGGCAATACTCGCACTAAGACCGTCTCCACCAATAATGGCTTTCTGAGCCGTATCAATATTCAGCATGTCCCTGCCGTCAATAATGACGTAATCAGGGTTGATTTTCAGGTTTTCCAGGGCTCTTATCATCGCCAGCTTTGTGGCCCTTAATATGTTTAACAGGTCAATTTCGCCGGGCGTCGCACTTCCCAGTGCAAAAGCAACAGCCTGCTTTTTGATTTCTTCAGCTAAGTTCCTTCTTTTCTTTTCCGATAATTTCTTCGAGTCATTCAGGCCGGGAAGCTCAAACTCCCTTGGCAAGATACAAGCAGCGGCAATGACAGGACCGGCAAGCGGACCTCTTCCTGCTTCATCTATACCGGCAATCCGTGAATATCCTTCAGCAAACAAACCTTTTTCTATCTCCAGGAGTTTCCCTATCCTTTCGATTTCATCCATTCCTTCATCTCCCCAGCTGAATAAAATGTGGCACATACTCTAGAGACCAGTCTACGTAATGTATAGAAGCGTCAAATTTTTAGTCCATAGTCACTTTGGCAATCTTACCGCTGCGGAATTCACGAAGAAAGATCTGGGCGGCTTTGAAGGTATCAATTCTGCCACCGCTGACTAGACAGCCCCTTCTGCGGCCAATCCCTTCAAGATCGGTCTCGTTTTCCTCAAGTTTGTAAAAGCTTTGCAGTTCCAGAGGATAATTCTGTTTAAGCCAGGCGAGCAGCCACTGAGCAAGTTCTTCCTGATCGAACACTTCATCTCTTACCGCACCGGTCACAGCGAGTTTCCTGCCTACTTCAGGATCATCAAATTTGGGCCAAAGCATACCCGGCGTATCAAGCAGCTCGACTTTATCATGTATCCTGATCCACTGGTTGCCGCGCGTAACACCTGGTTTGTTGCCCGTCTTGGCTTGTGAACCGCCGGTCAGCTGATTAATCAGCGTAGACTTGCCAATATTGGGTATACCAACAACCATGACGCGAATAGGTCTTCCCCGCACTCCCCTGGCGGCCAGCCGTTCTCTTTTATCCGTCATCAGTTCCTCGAGCAGCGGGACAATTTTTTTGACGCCAACATTGGTCATGGAACTAATCGCTAAAACAGGTCCTTCTTTGCCAAGTTCAGCTAACCACTGATCGGTCCTCTTTTTGTCGGCCAAGTCAGATTTGTTCAACAAAAGCAAGCGGAGCTTGTTCCCAAGCAGCTGCTTCAGTAGAGGATTCCTGCTGCTCAGTGGCAAACGAGCGTCTCCCAGTTCCATGACAATATCAACCCAAGCCAGTTGTTCTTCGAGCTTTCTTTTCGCTCTGGTCATATGACCAGGATACCATTGAATGTTCATAATCCTCCATAGAAAACAAAAGAGCTGAATTTCTCCAGCTCTTTTCCATCTTCTCTGTTATTAGCGGCGTTCTCTGATTCTGGCCGATTTGCCGTAACGGTCACGCAGATAGTAAAGTTTCGCTCTGCGGACAATACCTTTACGTACAACTTCAATCTTGTCAATACGTGGAGAATGAAGGGGGAATGTTCTTTCTACACCTACTCCGTTGGAAACACGGCGCACGGTGAAAGTCTCCCTTAAGCCATCGCCCTTCCTTTTAATCACAAGCCCTTCAAAGACCTGAATACGCTCACGAGTACCCTCGATAATACGTACATGTACTTTGACTGTATCTCCAGGACGGAATGAAGGAATATTATCTTTAAGCTGCTGCTCTTCAATCATACGAATATAATCCATAATAAATTACCCCCTTCCTTGCCTAGATGTTCTTAACTTCTTACATCAAGCCAGAGGACCATCCGTTTTTTACACTGTATCATATTACCACACACACCAAAAATGCGCAATATACTATATTTTTTTTACTAAATCTCTAGTTAATTTCTTAAAGTTTTCGATACAGCGTCAATTTTTGCTTGTCCTTCATATCTGCTTTTCATTTCTGTTTTTCTGATCTCTCTGATTCCGGGATTATATAAAACGGCCAAACCAGTATTTTTCAAATCCAAGTTTTGCCAAATAGGCTGTCCGTGTTGGTTTCCATAGAGAGATTGATGGGCTTGGTTCTTTATAATACTGAACCGATGAATATCGGGCTCGACCGAACCCGGT
Organism: Dehalobacter sp. TBBPA1; assembly: GCF_040931655.1. Taxonomy (NCBI): domain Bacteria; kingdom Bacillati; phylum Bacillota; class Clostridia; order Eubacteriales; family Desulfitobacteriaceae; genus Dehalobacter; species Dehalobacter sp. TBBPA1. The sequence continues at coordinate 2,004,576 of NZ_CP162385.1, forward strand.
ATTCATGATTCAGGTTCCCTTTCCTTTATAGGTATATTCCGGCTTTGCCCCCCTGGACAGAAGATAGATATTTCTTGCCACAACATCCGCCTGGTAATGCGCAAACGCACCGGCTTTCGGTGCGTAGGCCCCAATTACCGGAAGCTTTACCGCTGCAGCATCACCAATGGCATAGATTGTCGGGTAATTTGTTTCCAAAGTGTGAAGGTCTACTTGAACAAATCCACTGCTATCCACCAAATTTGACTTTCGTAATACCTCCGGGGTCCAGTGAGGCGCAATACCTAACAAAAGATCCGCAGCAATTTTCGTGTCATGATCCAGTATCAAAGCTTTTTCCTCAATCCTGAGCACTTTCGCTTCCGTGATCAATTTTATCCCTTTTTCAGCAAGCATTTTCCTTACACTTTGCCCAACCTTGGGCTTGGCTAATGGCTCCGGGGAGTAATCTGGCGTCACCAAGGTAAGCTCAATTTTATTTCGAATTCCCCTTTTCCGAAAAAACTGGTCCAAAAGAAACATTATTTCATAAGGAGCAGGTGGACATTTGTATGGCAAGCTGGATATAAAAAAAACAATTCGTCCGGAGGAGAAATTGTTTAATTGCTGATTTATCTTTCTTGCCCCATCAAAATCATAAGCATTTAAAGCATATTCTGTGAATCCGGGTACGGTCTCCGTATGATACTCCACTCCCAAAGAAATAATTAAATAGTCAAAAGGCAAGACTCCCTGATTTGTTGAGACCTGATGTCCGGTTAAATCAATTTTCTGTACTTCCTGATGCAAAACATGAATATTCTTCTTTTTTAAATTGGTTAACTTCCTTGTTATATCCGCTGGTTGTCGCTGACCGATCATCAGAAGTGGATAAGAGGCTGCAAAGTGATGATTGAGTTCCCGGTCCACGACCGTTACCTGCATGGAATCCCCCGCCGCATTTTTAAGAATATTGGAGGCAACAATACCGCCGATTCCCCCACCCAGAATTAAAGTGTTTTTCATAAGCTCACCCCAGCACTATTTTCTCCGAAAAAAAACACTTTATTCTTGTGCCTTGTCAATTCAAAAAATAACCAATTAATGGCCTCTGAGCCTGTCTAAAATAATTGCCGCAGCTGAACGGACAGACAGATGATTATAGTCTCCGAAACCGTAAACCGGCTTCAGAATATAATCTGCTTTTTCCATTTCTTCCTTTATGATGCCCCAACCTGTTCCGAAAAGCAGCAGAAAGTCCTCATCAGTTTCCTCGAGCTTCCGGCGCAGGTCTGAATATTCAATCGTATTCCGGTACAGTCTCGCATCCGTTGCAACCGTGAATAATTTCTTGCCGGGATTCTTGATTTTGATTTCCTGGACAGCTTCTTCCAGCGTCGAGGCAAGCTTCACTTTCTCAAAAGCTTCATATCTATTGGGATTGTATTCAGCGCCATACCCTTCCCGCCAAAAGCCCATGATCCGCCGGGCTAGATCCTGCTGAGCCGGACCGGGATGGACAACATAATAGGTATTCACTCCATAAGTAGTTGAGCTTCGGGCAATATCGTGCAAATCAAGGTTGGTTATCGACGTTGCGATCTGCTCCATATTTTTGTTGTAGACAGGTGCGTGAATAAGGGCTACATATAGTTCTCCCATTATTTCCTCCAGATCTTATTAAATAGTAATCTAGGGTTAGTCTGTGGGTCACAATACCGCTTTTCGGCCGTTGTGTCATCCTTGACACAAAAGGCCGCGCTACGCAATCCTGCTCCGCTCACAGCGGAACTGTGGCCCCCAGACTGATCGTAGGATTATTTACGCAGATCTGCATGCCAGAATGCAGATCTTTCTTCAGACGCATAAGCATTCACTTCGTAAGACGGCACTAGAAACGCCACGGAGGGCACAATAGCCGATAGCGGTAGTTTTGGCAAGCAGACCTGCCACAATAGGTCTTTATACTACTCGCTCTTAATTCGTCGTCTCCGCTTCAGAGCAGGCTTTAAATGCTCCCATTTCTCGCGGTAAATCTTAATCTCCGGATGATCGAGTGTAAGTTCCTCTAAAAGCGGATAATCTGTTTGCTGAAACTCTATCTGCGGGATTAAATCACTTCTTTTCAGGAGAGTCCTTCTCAGAGACTCTTTTCTACGCCAGCGCTCAATGTTGGCGTGGTGTCCTGAAAGCAGAACCTCGGGCACCTGCATTCCTTCAAAGTCGGGAGGACGTGTATACTGAGGATACTCGAGCAGACCCTGACTGTGGGAATCATCCTCCTGAGAAACACTGTTCCCGAGAACGCCCGGCAAGAGCCTTGCCACCGAATCAATCATCACCATCGCAGCAAGTTCTCCTCCCGTTAAAACATAATCTCCGATGGACATCTCCTCATCGACCAGGACGCGTATTCTCTCGTCAAATCCTTCATAATGGCCGCACAAAAGAACTAACTCATCATATCCAGCCAGTCTCAAAGCTTCCCGCTGCTCAAATTTTTTTCCCTGAGGCGAGAGCAAAATAATTCGGCGGCTTCCTGCAGGCTCCGGCAAATTCCGGACAGCCTTGAACAGAGGCTCCGGCTTTAGAACCATTCCCGAGCCTCCACCATACGGGATATCATCCACATTTTTATGTTTGCTCTCGGCATAATCGCGGAAATTAACAAGCGCTATCTCAAGCAGGCCCGCTTCCTGAGCCCTTTTCAGAATGCTTTCTTTTAATGGCGCAAACATTTCCGGAAAAATCGTCAGTACCGTAAACTTCATACGCAGCCTCTCTTTATGCTAAGACTCATCATCGAGTAACCCCGGAGGCAAAATGACATCCATTCTTTTCGCCGGGACATCCACCTTTTTGACAACGGTTTTTAAGGCTGGAACACAGAATTCGGTTTTTTCGCCGCGGACAATATAGATATCGTTCGAACCAGTTTCCTGAACTCTTATCAAAGTCCCCAGCAGAATATCATTCTCGTAAACCTGCATTCCCTCAAGCTCAAAGTAATACCAGCGGTCTTGCAGTGGAGGAATCTCCGATCGGTCTAGTCTGACCTCAAATCCACGGATCTTTTCAGCATCCTCCCTAGTAGCAATGCCTTCCAAAGTCAAGAACACGATACCTTTCGGATCAATCCTTACCCCCTGGACATGAAATTTTTTTTCAGTCCTTCCATCAGACAGATAAATTTCTTTCAGATCCCTGAACCGCTCCGTATTATCCGTAATCGGATATACCTTGATTTCTCCTTTGACACCCTGCGGTTTTAGGACCTCTCCAATTAATACACTTTCCAAGGCGTTACGCCCTTTCCTTTATAGAGTTCCGCGATCCATCATCCCATTTAAAGAAAACTTGGCCGTCGCCAGTCTTAGCTGCCCTTAGATGGTTCAGAAAGCACTTAGCGTTTTTCTAAACCAGTAAAGTCAAAAAGGGCCTGAGCCCTTTCCAACCTTACTGGTCAATATCAACAATAACCCTGCGTCCGTCTTTCACGGCCGCAGCCTTGACAATTGTCCGGATAGCGTTAGCGATCTTGCCCTGTTTACCGATCACTTTGCCCATATCTTCCTGAGCAACTGTCAATTGAAGGTGCACAGTTCTCTCTGTAGCATTCTGAACCACAATAACTTCTTCAGGATGATCCACCAATGCCTTAGCTAGTACCTCTACGACTTCTTTCACAGGAGTCACCTCCATGCTTACTTGGATTTATGAAATTTCTCCATAATTCCGGCCTGACTGAGCAGAGATTTTGCGGTATCCGAAGGTTGAGCTCCCTGAGTCAGCCATTCCAGCGCTTTGATCTCATCTATCTTGATTTCATGAGGATTTTTGGTAGGATCATAATAACCAATTTCCTCAATTGCCCTGCCATCACGGCGGGATGCTGAGTCGCATACTACAAGACGGTAGAAAGGATTTTTCTTTGCACCCATGCGGCGCAAACGAATCGTTGTTGCCATAATTTCACCTCCTCCAACAAACTCTAAACCCATATATTCAACAACATCAATGATATTTGGGAGTCCGCAATGATTTAAAAGGAATATCTGATTGTTTAAATTGTGTTTAAATCGGCACTATATCTGGAAAGGGAATTTTGGGAAAGATTTCTTGCCCTGTTTTTTCCCTTTTTTCCCTTTCTTCGTACCGCCTTTGACGGCTCCTCCCATCCCTGGGAGTCCGGAAAGCTGTTTCATCATTTTCTTGGTTTGTTCATATTGCTTAAGAAGCCTTCCAACATCGACAACCGTTGTTCCGCTCCCTTTCGCTATCCTTTTTTTACGGGAGTCCTTGATCAGGATCGGTTTTCTTCTTTCATCCGCTGTCATCGAACAGATGATGGCTTCCGCCTTGTAGAACTCTTTCTCATCGATCTCGACGCCTTTCAGCTGCTTGCCGATTCCAGGCAGCATTTCCAGCACAGACGACAAAGGACCCATCGAGCGCAGCTGTTTGATCTGATCAAGATAGTCATCCAGCGTAAGCTCTTGTTTACGGATTTTCTCTTCCAGTTCCCTGGCTTTTTTCTCGTCAACATTCTGCTGGGCTCTCTCGATCAAAGTCAGCACATCGCCCATACCTAAAATCCTGGACGCGATCCGGTCAGGGTGAAAAACTTCCAAAGCATCCATTTTTTCGCCGGTTCCGGCAAATTTGATCGGGCAGCCGGTCACTGCTTTGACGGAAAGCGCCGCACCGCCGCGGGTATCCCCGTCAAGCTTGGAAAGAATGACACCGTCAAGTCCGAGCTGTTGGTGGAAAGCATCGGCAGCATTCACTGCATCCTGACCTGTCATGGCATCGACAACCAACAATATTTCATGCGGTTTGACATTTCCTTTGATTCTGGACAGTTCATCCATGAGTTCTTCATTAATATGCAGCCGTCCGGCAGTATCGATGATGACGACATCATTGCCATTTTTTCTCGAAAATACCAGACTCTCGGAAGCAATCTTCACAGGATTTTCCTGACCAAGAGAAAAAACCGGAACCTTGATCTGTTCCCCCAAAACTTCCAGCTGTTTAATTGCAGCAGGACGATAGATGTCACAGGCGACCAGCAGCGGGTGCTTCCCTTGCTTTTTCAGCATATTGGCGAGCTTGGCGCCATGGGTGGTTTTTCCGGCTCCCTGCAATCCCACCAGCATAATAATTGTTGGTGGTTTGGAGGAAATCGATATTTTGCTTTCACTCCCACCCATCAGATGGATAATCTCTTCGTGGACAATTTTTATCACATGCTGCCCGGGAGTAAGGGATTCCAGTACTTCCTGACCTACAGATCTCTCCTTGATCCGGGCAATCAGTTCTTTGACGACCTTGAAATTGACATCTGCTTCAAGCAGCGCAATTCTAACTTCACGCAGGGCCTCTGTAACATCGGCTTCGGTTAATTTACCTTTTCCTCTAAGTCTTTTGAAAGTAGCCTGGAGTTTTTCGCTTAGACCCTCAAACATTGCCATCCCGGCGTCCCTTCTTTCCCCTTCGTATTTTTATTCGCTATTCGAGTGTATCTGCGATAATCTCTTTGATCCGCATATTTATATCCAACTGACGTTTCCAGGCAGATCCGCTGGAGAAATCTTCTTGTTTTGCTTCTTCCAGCAAAGACTCTATGCGGTGGAATTTATCTCTTTCCTGGATAAATCGGAAAATGAGTCCAAGCTTGTGCTCATATCCCTCCAGAATCTTTTCAGTTCTTTTGAGTAAATCATAAACTGCCTGGCGGCTGATGCCTTCTTCGGCAGCAATCTCAGACAGTGAGTAATCCTGCTGATAGTGCAAATCCCATATTTTTCCTTGCTTTTCTGTCAGCAAAGGGCCATAAAAATCAAATAACAAGGCTTTTTCAGCGATTTCTTTCATTTTGATATTCCGGCCTCACTGTAAAGTATTTTTGCTTTACACCATTTGTATCTTATCCAAAAATACCTTCGTTGTCAAGTTTTTTACTTGCGTGTGTTTTTCACTTACTGTTGGATTGGGATTAGCAAGTCAAAATAATAAGAAATTTGCAAATCATTGTCTGGTTTTAGCATTTTTAGAGCTAGTTCACTTTATTTATTATCTTTTATTATTTATGCTTATAATTGACTTTATTGACTTTATGATCAATGTATTTACATTTTTATGTATAAATTGCTATTTTTTTGTGGTAATATATTACATATATTTCAGAAAATCAAAGAAAATTCCGATAATATGATTGATAAATACTGTACGGAGAAATAAATATGAAAGTAACAAAGAATAAGACACTGATTTTTGTTTTCATTGCTGTTTATTATCTTTTTTACCTTACTGCGACCATTAGCCAATCCGATTTTTGGGGAAATATTCTCTCGCCGGTTGGTGCACTGATTTCATTTTTTCTGCTTTTGCAGGCCTATTATAAATCAAGCCAGCCAAAGTATGTTCGTACCATCTGGCTGTTTTTTTCTTTTGCTTCCCTTTCTTGGGCAGTCGGTGACTTCATGTGGGACTATTCTATTTGGATACTTGGAATTGATCCAATAGATGATTTGTTTGTTGCAGCCCTGTATTTTGGCACCAATCTTTTTCTTTCGATCGGTTCTGTCATCTTTGCCCTAAACCGTTTCAGAAGATGGAATGTCCTGCAGCTACTGATTGACAGTCTGGCGATGTCTGTTTCCATTCTGCTGCTGATTTGGATCATTTACTTTGATGCGAACTACGAGAACCTTTATCTCGTTTCCAAAGGCGGCTGGACTTCAGCTATGAGCATTCTTCTTGATATTGGCATGATGACCGGTATAGCCATCTGGTTCTTCTCAATCCGGGCCGGTAATATCGCAGCCTCCGTCCGGCTTGCAACAGGTGCCGTTTTGGCCTTTGCTTTGATCGATCTGGTCTATTATTATCTCTATCTGCATGATCTTTATATTCCGAATTCAGTGATTGATTCGGTTTATATGGCGACATTGCTAGGCATTGCGCTCAGTGCGCTTATAACACCCGAGGATATAAAAGCAGGGGCTGATGATCCTGAGCTTTATGGGGATTATTCCAACGAAGGTTACCGGAATCAGGGGCTGCTCTTATTGGTAGGTCCAATTATCATCCTGTTTTTCGTTGGATTCGATATTCAGAGCTTATTGATTTATCTCATCATTATCTTTCTTCATGGAATACTGAGCAATCATATTCAGAATTCCATCAGAGACCAGCATCTCTTAAGAAGAGAAAAGGAGCTGAACGCTGAACTTGAAAAGCGTATTGATGAACGCACACGGGAGCTTTCGGAAAAAGCCAGGGAACTCGAGAAGAAAAACCGCCAGCTGCATTATCTTTCCAGTCAAGATATCGTAACCAAGCTTTATAACCGCCGCTTCTTTCTGGAAGCTGTGCAGGAAAAAATCAAAAGCTGCCAGGACGATCATATTCTCGTCCTGTTATTTCTCGATATTGACCGGTTTAAAACAATTAATGATGTTTATGGCCATATTATCGGAGATAAACTGATCATTGCACTTTCCAAGCGTCTCCAGAAATTTATCGATCCTGAACATGACCTGCTGGCCCGCTTCGGCGGTGATGAATTTGTGCTGGCGTTCCATGGCAAATATCACAACGGAGATATTGAGAACCTGGCTCAAAGTATCATCTCCATCTGTGCAGAACCAATCCAGCTCAGTAAATATACATTCCACATAACGATCAGTGTCGGGATCTCCATTTACCCGCATGATGCTTCAAGTCTTGACGCCCTGATCCAGAATTCCGATATAGCAATGTATGAGGCCAAAAAAATAGGGTTCAATAAATACGTCTTTTTCAATGAGCAAATCAATGCGATCCTCCAAAGGAATCTAAAGCTTGAAATTTTATTGCGAAAAGCGATCTATGATAAAGAATTTTCACTTCATTACCAGCCCCAGTTCAGCATACCGGATAACAGTCTTATCGGGATTGAAGCACTGCTCCGCTGGAATAGTCCAGCTGAAGGTTCAATTCCTCCGAGCGAATTCATTTCGATTGCAGAAGAGACAGACCTGATTATTCCGCTTGGAAAATGGGTGATAAACAGGGCGATCCGCCAAATTGCCGAATGGAACAACCGTTATCAGACCACTTTGAAAATGGGCATCAACGTTTCGATCAAACAGCTAAATCATAAAGAATTTGGGGAAATGATCAAATCAGCAATCAAGTTCTATGCTGTTCCTCCGGAATGGATTGATATGGAGATCACTGAAAGCATAGCAATCGAAGATGCCTACGATATTCACGAGATTACCAAAACGATCAGGGATATCGGAATCTCTGTCTCAATTGATGACTTTGGGACTGGTTATTCCTCTTTAAATCATTTGAAGATGTTCCCATTCGACCGCATAAAATTTTCCAAACTCTCAATTGATCATATTGTCAATGATGAGTTTGACAAAGAAATTGTGCGTTCGATTATTGTGCTGGCGAATTTTATGAAAATTAAAACCATCGCCGAAGGCGTTGAAACTGCAGCCCAATACGACGTGCTCAAAGAATTGGGTTGTGATCAGATTCAAGGCTACTATCTGGCCAAGCCTATGCCGGCTAAAGAGTTCGAAAAAGCATTTTTCAGCCTGCCCCAGCAACTTATTTTAGAAAATTCTTCAGTAAATTCTTCAATCATTTCTTTATGAAATTTTACAGGATTTCCCTTGTTTTACTGAGTCGGCAGGATAGCGAAAAGCTCAGACTTCAGACGCTATTCTCCTGGCTCTTTTTTCTGCTTCGCGGCAGATTTTCTGCTCATCAAGTGTCAGCAGTCTCCCGTCTTCCATCAGGATCTTTCCGTCGACGATCACCGTTCTGACATCCCCGCCCCTGGCACAGTAAACCAGATGCGAAGGTATTGAGAACCTCGGATAGAAATGCGGCTGATCAAAGTCAATCGAAATCATATCCGCTTTATAGCCGGGCTGAAGTTTGCCTAGATCCTTCAATCCTGCCACGGTTGCCCCTCCGTCCGTCGCCATTTTCAGAACTTCATAGGCTTTGAGGTCTTCAGGGGAGCCAAGCAGTTTTTGCTGGAAGGAAGCCGAACGCATTTCCCCAAACATATCAAGATCATTATTGCTGGAAGCACCATCTGTTCCGAGTCCGACAGCAATCCCCCGCTTAAGCATTTCCGGAATCCGCGCTGTTCCACTGCTCAGCTTCATGTTGCTTTCCGGGTTATGGGCAACCCCTACGTTATACCTTTTAAGGATATCAAGTTCGGCATCATTCAGGTAAACACAATGGGCAGCAATAATCTGTCCTCCCAGTATACCCTGTTGTTCCAGCCAGCAGAGCGGCGTTGTTCCATATCTCTCCCTGATTGTAGCGATTTCGGATTCTGTCTCCGCGAGATGGATATGGATACCGGCTCCTAACTTATCGGCCTCCTGTTTTACAGTCAGCAGAAATTCTCCGGAACAAGTATACGGGGCATGCGGGCCAAACATAATCTTAATTCGTCCGTCCCCGGCATTATGATATTTCCGGAATAATTCAATATTTTCCTGCAGCGATCTGTTGCCGGCTTCTTTATTATGATCAATCATGCCGCGGGACAGCAGTGCTCTGGTCCCTGATTCCAAAACTGCCCTGGCCGTTTCTTCTTCACTGATATACATATCCGTCATGGTCGTCGTACCGGAACGGAGCATCTCACAAAGAGCAAGCGAACTCCCCCAGTAGATATCTTCCGGTGTCATTTTATCTTCAAAAGGCCAGACCTTTTCCTGCAGCCAAGGCATAAGCGGCATATCATCGGCATAGCCGCGCAGCAGTGTCATTGCAGCATGCGTGTGCGTGTTAATAAGTCCGGGCATCACGACATGGTTGGTTAAATCCAGGACTCTGTCCGGATTAAAACCCGCCGGGGCTGTTCCTCTCTCCCCGACAGAAACAATCCGGTCCCCGTCTATCGCAATTTCTCCCTGCGGGTAGAAATCCTGCGCATCGGTCATCGGCAAAATCATCGCTCTGATTAGATACCTGGACATTGTTTGTTACCTTCTTTCTCTTCTATATTATTTGACCCCTGTTTGCAGAAAAAAACGGCTTAAATGAACCTGTACAGAAATCCATTTGAGCCGAATGTTTTTTTCTATTTTGTATTATCTTACCAGCATCTTCACCATATTTACAGAGTAGGGCGGGGATATGATCCCTTTTTCCGTAATAATCCCGGTAATATATTTTGCCGACGTAATATCAAAAGCAGGATTGTACACACTGACTTCATCGGGAACAATCCGTACATCCATGATTTTTCGAACTTCCTGATCGTCCCGCTCTTCCACAGGGATCTCGTCCCCTCCAGATATTTTCAAATCAATGGTCGTTGTCGGTGCCGCCACATAAAACGGAATTTGATGAGCAGCAGCCAGCACGGCCAGCGAATAGGTTCCGATCTTGTTGGCCGTATCGCCGTTGGCGGCGATACGGTCCGCCCCTACGATAACCATATCGACTTTCCCCTGCTGCATCAGATAGCCGGCCATATTATCCGTAATCAACGTCAACGGGATCTGATCCTGAAGGAGCTCCCAGGCCGTTAATCTAGCTCCCTGTAAAAGGGGTCTCGTTTCGCCTGCAAAGACATGAATTTTTTTCCCGGATTCATGTGCAGTCCTAATAATCCCCAGAGCTGTCCCAAATTCAACCGTAGCAAGACTGCCTGTATTGCAGTGCGTCAGGATATTTGCTTTTTCCGGAATCAGCGTGTTGCCATATTCCCCAATACGTTTATTCATTCTGCGGTCATCTTCGGCAATTTCATTCGCTTCATTGATTAAAGCTGCCCGAATATTTCCGATATCATTCATATTCAGAAATTCTCTGAATTTATCTTCCATTTTTCTAAGTGCCCAAAAAAGGTTTACAGCAGTTGGACGTGTTCCTTCCAAAACGGCTCGAACCTCATCCATATAATCTTTAAAGTCTTCACCGCTTCCGCGGTATTCGGCAGCCCCCAGCGCAAAGCCGTAGGCTGCAGCCGCCCCGATTGCCGGAGCTCCGCGAACTTCCATATTTTTTATTGCCTCTGCCATTTCTTTGTAAGAATGTATTTCGCGGTATTGTTCGACAAACGGCAATTTCGTCTGATCGAGTATCAACAAATGATCTCCCTGCCATTGAAGCGCTTTCACACGATTTCCGCCTTTCTTAAGAAAACTTGGCTGGTGTCAACCTTTAAAATAAGCCTGCTTCTTTGCTTCCGGTAGTACAGTAACACCGCTGGTCATGATCCATGATCTTACAGGTGCTTTCCACCAATGCTGCCACAGTTTTGCTCAACAAGTCCATAGTAGCGATTACTTTGGCATGTGTCAATGGGTCTTTTTTAATGCCCGCAGCCTGATTGGTTACGAGGGCCATGGTCGCATAGCACATTCCAAGTTCCCTGGCCAATACCACTTCCGGAACTCCGGTCATTCCTACCAGGTGCCCGCCCAGCATCCGGAACATGTTTATTTCCGCCGGAGTTTCAAAACGGGGACCTTCGGTACAGACATAGACCCCGCCGTTTTTCACGTTTAGGCCAGATCTTGCTGCACCTTCTATGATATGATTACGCACATCGGGACAGTAAGGTTCCGAAACATCGACATGCAAAACCCCCTGTTCCCCATCCTCAAAAAAAGTCGCCGCGCGGCTTTTCGTAAAATCGAGGAACTGGTCCGGCAAGACAATATCACCGATTCGATAAGCTTCAGACAGGGAGCCTACTGCACCTGTCGACAGAATCTTTTTCACGCCTATTTTTTTGAGCGCCCAGATATTGGCTCGGTAATTAATCAGGTGAGGCGGGCAGGTATGCTTTGCACCATGTCTTTTTAAAAACACCATTCCAATCCCGCCGATGAACCCTTCAGCCAGCTGAACAAAACCATACGGCGTTTCAACTGTCTTCTCGGTCCTATCGTCAAGCGTCAGATTTTCAACTCCGGTACCGCCAATCAGTGCAAAATCCAAGACTATTCCTCCTCAGAACGGTCAAACAGTGCCTGGGCAAATTCCCTCGGTTCAAAAGGCCTTAAATCCTCTGCCCCTTCACCGATTCCAATCAATTTTACCGGGATATCCGCTTCATTGCGGATCCCCAGGATTACACCGCCTTTAGCTGTACCGTCCAACTTGGTGAGTATGATCCCTGTCACATCGACTGCTTCCTTGAACAGTTTCACCTGCTGAATGGCGTTCTGTCCGGTCGTCGCATCGAGTACCAGCAGCACCTCGTGCGGGGCATCCGGAACTTCGCGCTCGACCACCTTTTTGATCTTGGTCAATTCTTTCATCAGATTCACTTTATTGTGCAGTCTTCCGGCAGTATCGATCAATAGGACATCTGTATTCCGGGATCTTGCCGCATGAAGCGCATCGAAAGCCACCGCAGCAGGATCAGCCCCCTCCGACTGTTTGATGACCTCTGTCCCGGACCGTTCTCCCCATACTTCCAATTGCTCGATCGCTGCTGCTCGGAAAGTATCCCCTGCCGCCAGCAAAACATTTTTACCCTGGCCCTGCAGATTTTTGGCGAGCTTGCCGATCGTGGTCGTTTTTCCTACACCGTTGACACCAACGATCAGATAGACGGTGGGCTTGGAATCTGCAAAAGACAAGGGAATCTCTTCACCCAATAGCGCAGTAATATGTTCCTGCAGTACATCCCTCAGCTCGGAGCGGTCGTTAATTTTTTGTTCTTTGACGGATGCACGCAGCATTCCAACCAATTTCAGCGTTGTATTGACACCTACATCTGATTGAAGTAGAATCTCTTCCAATTCTTCATAAAGATCTTCATCAATTTTGCCTGAGCCGGTAAAGAGCTGTTCAACTTTGCCGACAAAACCTTCTCTGGTTTTGGTCAGGCGCTCTTTAAGTCTGGAAAATATTCCCGCCACTTCATCTTCTCCTATCAAAGCAATATTGGCACAACTGAAATTTTAGCACACTCGGTTAATTCTAACAACTCGGTCCATTCGACCAACCCTGAGGCTGGAACATACATTCTGAAATTTATTTACAAACTATTAAATTAATCTTGGGTAAGTCTGGTGGCCACAATACCGCTTTCCGGCCGTTGTGCCATCCATGGCACAAAAGGCCGCGCTTCGCTATCCTGCTCCGCTCACAGCGGAACTGTGGCCCCCAGACTGATCATAGGCTTATTCAAGCATGTCTGCATGCCAGAATTTAGGACGTTTTACTAGTTCAGCGACTCCAAAGCACATTAGCTTCAAAAGAATCACTAACTCCAAATTAGGTCTCCGTAATAGATGACCAGCGTCAAGCGGAGCATGGAGTGCGCAGCGCGGCCTTTTGACGGCCATGGATGGCCTAATGTCGCGATGCCATGGATGGCAAGGAGCGACGCGTCAAGGAGGACGCAACGGCCGAAAGCGGCCATCCATTATGGAGACTAACCCAAGCAAAAATACTTTTAAATTGCCGGAGCCTCTATTCTGTCTTCAAGCTCAACAGTCAAAAGCTTCGATACGCCGGATTCTTCCATGGTGATTCCATACAGCCTGTCCGCGGATTCCATGGTTCCCCTGCGGTGCGAGATAATAATAAACTGCGTATGTTTGGATAGTTTGCGCAGATACTGCACAAATCTTTTGACGTTGACTTCATCCAGTGCCGCCTCAATCTCATCCAGGAGGCAAAACGGACTCGGTTTGACTTTCAGGAACGCAAACAGCAAGGCAATTGCCGTAAATGACCTCTCCCCGCCTGACAGAAGCGACAGGAGCTGTGCCCTTTTGCCCGGGGGCTGGGCCATGATCCTGACTCCGGTCTCCAGAAGATTGTCCGGATCATCCAGTAACAGTTCAGCTTGTCCGCCGTTGAAAAGCTGTTTAAATACTTCTTTGAACGCTTCATTGACGGCCGTAAAGCCTTCCTGAAAACGTTCGATCATGCTCTTGTCTAGTTCCCCGATCAGCTCCTGAAGTGTCCTTCCGGCCTCATCTAGATCATTTTTCTGGGTGGACAGGAATTCAAATCGTTTCAGCGTTTCCGGGTATTCCTCAAGAGCTGTATAATTTACGGGTCCAAGTTCTTCGATTTTTTGTTTGTAAAAAGCAATCTTCTCCTGTAAAGAGTCTTTCTTTTCAGGCGAAAGATAGCCTAACGCGTCTTTCCAAGCCAAGTGGTATTCTTCCTGAAGGCGGTCATTTCCGGATTCCCATTCACCCTGCCAGCGGGCAATTCGGAGCTCATTCTGATGAATCTGCTGTTCCATGTCCCTGGCCTGACTCCGCAGCATCTGAATATCCTGTTCCTGCTTGAGATTATTCGCTGAGAAAGATTCTTTTTCCCTGCGCAATTCGATAAGCTTGAATTTCTGAGCATCAATTTGGGCCGTGTATTCCTGAACACTATTTTCTTGTTGTTCCTTGCCGGAATACAGTTCCTGCTCAGCCTGTTGAAGCCCGACGATCTCCTTGTTCTTCTCTGCGATCAGGTCTTTATTAACTAGAATTCGCTCATTTTCCTCAGTGATCTGCTGAATGATCTGGTTAAACTCCTGCTCCGATCTGGCAGCCTCAACTTTGGCCGCAGTAATCTTTTCCGAGATTTCCTGCGCCTCTGAAGTTTTTTCTTTCAGCAGTTGTTCCTGCTCGGTCTGCTCTGACTGCAGAGCCAGAATCTTCTGTTCTGTTTCGTTCAGTAAGTGTCTGGTTTCTTCATATTTGACAGCAAATGCTGTCAGTTCACTGCAGACTTCATCCAGTTCATACCGGATAACCCGGAAATCCTGTTCCAGCCGGTTCATTCTTTCCTCGTGGTGTTTGCTGTCCACATCGATGATATCTTTAGCCCCATTAATTTTCAGCAATTCCATATCAATGGTTTCTTTCGCTTCCTCGAGGCCTTCCATTTCTTTCTTTATGGCAGTGTATCGCTGCTTCTTTTCTTCCAGTTCGGCCTGCATGTCCTTAGTCTTCAGAGACAGTTCTTCAATTTCTCTTGCTCTGCTTAAGAGGCCGCTGCTTTGAGATCTTGTGCTTCCGCCGGTAAGCGAACCGCCGATGTTGACCTGGTCACCCAAGAGCGTCACTACCCTAACCCGGTATTGGTTAGCTTTAGCCAGCTCAATCGCAGAATCCAGATTGTCTGCAACCAGAATTCTTCCAAGCAGCGACTCCATAATATCTTTAAAACGTGGCTCAAACTTGACCAGATCAACCGCCAACCCCTGAAAACCGTGATGCCGTCTCGTTTTGTCGTCAAGGGACTGCCTCGTTCCGCGGATTGCATCCAAAGGCAGGAAAGTGGCGCGGCCGCTGTTCGTCTTTTTCAAGTACTCAATACACTTTTTCCCGTCCTCGGTTTTTTCCACAATAATGTTCTGCAAAGAACTCCCCAAAGCGGTTTCCACTGCAAGCTCATATTTGGCTTCTACTTCGATATTGTCGGCCACTGTACCGAATATAGTCTCACAGGTAATTTGGCCTTTCCGGTAAGCCAGAACCGTCTCCTTGACACCCCTGTTATACCCCTCCAGACTGTCCTGGAGTGTATGGAGGGCATGAAGTCTCGCCCCAGCCTGGTCAATTTTACGTTGAAGCTCCGAGCACGCAGTCTCGGCATTTTGTTCTTCCAGCCTGTTGTTTTGGATCGTCTTCCTGATATTTTCTATTTTTCTCAGAAGTTCGATCTCTCTGGCTTCCAGTTTTTGTTTTTCCTCAATTTGGGCAGTAATCTCCTGAAGCACAGATTCCTTCTCTGCTTCTTTGGCTTTGATATTTCGGGTATATTGTTTCTCTTGTTGAAGAAGAGCTTCTTTTTTTTGATTAATTTCAGCAATTTCACTAGCCAGTTTGCTCTTGTTGGAGAGTTCTTCAAAGATTTCCGTTTTCAGCTCTTCCAGACGTGCTTCCCCGCTTAATTTCCGAAGCTCTTCCAGCTGTTGTTCTTTCTCTTTTATATCCCTAGCTGCATTTTGGAGGATCTCCTGCAGAAGTGTTTGCTTTGCAGTAAGGTTTTTCTTTTTCTCAACGGATGCGACCATCGTTTCCTGTGCGACCGCCAGTTCTTTTTGCAGGCGCCCAAATTGTTCCTGGATATAGCCGCTTCTCTCGGAAAGCAGGGATAATTCGTGCTCTGCTTCGTTCATTTTATTTTCGAGAGCGTATATTTCCCCCTGCAGGTCCTGAACGCGTTGTTCCAATTGATTCAGTTCGTACCTGCCGCGTACGCTCAGGTTTTCTTCTTCATTGACCCTCGTTGTCAGTGCCGTAAATTCCTGACGCAGCGTCTCTTCAGAGGTCTGGGCATTGGTCAGCTTACTGTGTATATCAGAAAGTTCATTAACGATTAAATTAATCTCGAGCTTTTCCAGACCTGAGATTAATTCCTTGCTTGTCCTGGCTGTTTCGGCTTGTTCGGCTAACGGCTCGATTCTGGCTTCGACTTCGGCGATGATATCGCTGAGACGATCGACATTTTGCCGGGTATCCTCAAGTTTTCTCAAAGCTTCTCTCTTGCGCAGGCGGAACTTACTGATGCCGGCGACCTCTTCAATCAGGAGACGCCTTTCATCAGATTTCAGATTTAGAATCTCCTCAATCCTGCCCTGTCCGATAATTGAAAATCCTTCTTTTCCCGAGCCGGTATCAAGAAAAAGTTCCTGAATATCTTTTAACCTGCAAGGCGTCCGGTTGATAAAATACTGCCCTTCTCCATCCCGGTAAACCCGGCGGGTAATAACAACTTCCTCATAATCCAGCGGAAAAAGACCTGAAGCATTATCAAAGAGCAGAGATACTTCCGCCATCCCTACAGGCCTGCGGGACGAGCTTCCGGAAAAAATGACATCTTCCATTTTGCTTCCGCGGAGACTCTTGGCACTTTGTTCACCAAGCACCCAGCGTACAGCATCAGCGACGTTGCTCTTGCCGCTGCCGTTTGGTCCGATAATGACGCTCATGCCCGGCTGCAGGTCAATTTTTGTTTTATCTGCAAAAGACTTAAATCCCTGAATATGAATCGATTTGAGAAATAATTCCGCGTCCATTCCAGGTATCACCAATTTATACCTCCCATGCTTTCAGCGCAAAATGGGCTGCCTGCTGCTCTGCTTCTTTTTTGGTCTTACCGATTCCTTTTCCCTGCAGTTCACCATGAAGATAGACCCCTGCAGTAAACCGCTTATCGTGGTCGGGCCCTGTCTCTTCAATGATCCTGTAGCAAACCTCATATTCCTTCTTTTGCGCTTTTTCCTGAAGCATGGTTTTGAAATCTCCATAATTTCCTTCGTTAAGTTCCAGAATCTCCGGAACAAGCATGTCGAGTATGAATTTACGAACTTTTTCAAAGCCATACTGCAAATAAATCGCTCCAATGACTGCCTCCAGCGCATCGGCAATGATGGACGGCCTGTCCCTGCCGCCAGAGGATTGTTCCCCTTTACCCAGAAAGAGCGCCTGGCCCAAGTTAATACTGCGGGCTTTTCTAGCCAGCGTCGTTTCATTGACAACTGCAGCCCTCATTTTGGTAAGTTCACCTTCAGGCTTATCCGGATAGTTCTGATAGAGATACTCGCCAATGATAAAATCCAAAACGGCATCGCCTAAAAACTCCAGCCGCTGATTATTCTCCAACCCGCTGTTGGGATTTTCAAAAGTAAAAGAAGGATGCGTCAGCGCAGTAAAAATCAGTTCGCTTTGCAGGTTTTCCAGCCCTAACTGGCTGATAAAGGATTCAACTTCTCCCGTTTGTTCAAGGTATTTATTCCGGGAACTCTTATGGAAATACGCGCGGCGGTTTCTTTTGGCCATGTATTGCTCCTTTCATCCTGAATGAGTTAAAAGCCCCGTAGTAGCCTAACTACGGGGCCTCGAAACTAGGCTTATTGGTTCTCTTGCACATACTTCACAACATCAGCAATGGACTGAATATTTTCCACCTCTTCATCGGCAATATCAAGGTTGAATTCCTCTTCAAGTGCCATGACAAGCTCAACAATGTCCAGAGAATCTGCGTTTAAAGCTTGGAACGTCGTGGTAGGAGTAATTTCATCTTCGCCTACTCCCAGTTGATCAATAACGATTGCTTTTACCTTTTCGTATACATCCATTTATGCCACCCCCTCTCAGATAGTTTATTTCTTACCCTATTATTCTGAGCAGTAAAGTCTTTTATTCAGAATTGTACCAGTATTTATCAATAATGCAAGCAACTTTTTCATGGCAGCAGTCTATTTTTGCGTACTTTTTTCTAAACCATCGACGATTTTTTCAATAATCTGTCCTTCGATACATTCTTTGGCTACACGAACAGCATTAAAAATAGCATTTTCTTTGGAACTTCCGTGACAGATAATACTCGTACCGTCCACTCCGAGAAGCGGGGCTCCACCGTACTCAGAATAATCCAGCATGTGTGCAATTTCTTTCAATCCGGGTTTAACCAGTATTGCTCCTATTTTCCTGATAGTGCTAGCTGTAATTTTTTGTTTAATCAGCTGGAAAAGCGATGATGACATTCCTTCAATGGTTTTTAGTACAATGTTGCCGACAAAAGCATCACAGACAATGACATCTGCAGTCCCATAGGGAATGTCCCTGCCTTCAATATTTCCGGCAAAATTCAGGGAAGATTGTTTTAGCAGGTCATAAGCAGCCTGAACAAGTTCGTTCCCTTTACCCTCTTCACTGCCGATATTCAGCAAGGCGACCTTGGGACTTTTAAGCCCCAGAATCTTTTCGGCGTAGATACTTCCCATCATCGCATACTGCAGAAGGTTTTCCGGTTTGGCATCCGGATTGGCACCGACATCGAGCAGCAGCTTTCCACCTTGAAGCGTCGGTAGGACCGTGCAGATTGCAGGCCGGTTAATTCCTTTAATTCTGCCTAAGCCCAGCAAAGCTGAAGCCATCTGTGCTCCGGTGCTGCCTGCTGACACCAGAGCATCCGCATATCCTTCCTTCACGAGTCTCGTGGCGACAACAATAGAGGCATCTTTTTTCTTCTTAATCGCAGCGGCCGGATGTTCATCCATCTCAATGACTTCGGAACATTCATAAATCTCAATCGTGCTTTTTAAGTCTTCAGGTATATGTAAGTCTATCTTGTCTTTCTGTCCGACAAGGATGATCTGGATATCCGGAAGAATCTTGGCCGCTTTTAAGGCGCCTTTGACAATCTCTCCGGGCGCATGATCTCCGCCCATGGCATCAACGGCGATTTTCATCCACGACATACCCCCTTTCTCTCATTATATACAGAAAACTTGGCTGACGCCAAGCTTTGATCTGTTTTTTTCGAGTACTCTAACTTATTATTCACCCATAGAGATGACTTCTTTGCCATTGTAATAGCCGCAGTTCGCACAAATATGATGCTGAAGCTTCTGTTGATGGCACTGGGGGCATTCCACAAGATTAGGAACGGACAGCTTATCCATTGCTCTGCGCCTGCGGACTCTAGATTTGGATTGTTTATTTTGATGAACACCCATTGATATTACACCCCCTTATTCCATTTGGATAATATTTCTAAGCGAGGATCAATATCCTCAGTGGAGCACGAACAAGGATTCACATTGCGGTCAGCTCCGCATTTCAGACAGAGCCCCCTGCAGTCTTCAGAACATAAGAACTTTAAAGGAAGCTGCAGCAGCATATGCTCTACAATCCTGTCGTCAATCGGGAATTCGTCCTTTTCAAAAACCAGTATGCTGTCGTCTCCGGCTTCAGAAGCAAATTCTGCCGGGACCCATTCGTCTTCAAAAACAATCTTCAGATTATACGGAAATTCTTTCAGACATCTGGAACAACTAACAGCAATCACAGAGGATATTTTCCCATTCACCAAGAGTGATTTGCCAACATTTTCAGCTTTTAATTCCACTTCAAGCGGGGTTAAGAAACGATAAGACTCATTTCCGAGCTGCAAAGGTGGAAAATTTTCTTCATTAAAACTAAAAGTTTTTGACCCACCCTCGGCCCGCCTTAATTGAAAAACATTGACGATCACCAGCAATCACCTCGATATGCAACAACTGTAATTATAGTTATCACTTTTTTCTTTGTCAAGAAAGGATTACATCTTCTGGATGATTTCCTCAGTATCCAAGGCAATCATAAGTTCTTCGTTTGTCGGGATAACCATAACCTTGCATCTGGCTCCCCACTTGGAAATGTCCACTTCTTGCCCTACGGCCGCTTCATTTTTCTCATCGTCAATACTGACACCGATGCAGCCCAGCGTATCACAGATTGACCGGCGAATTAAAGGAGAGTTTTCTCCCAGTCCGGCTGTAAATATGATCCCGTCGACGCCGTCTAGAATTGCAGCATAGGCACCAATGTATTTTTTAACGTCATGAACAAAAACATCCAGGGCAAGCTGGGCACGGTAATTGCCTTCGTCAGCAGCCTTCTGTAAATCGCGAAAATCACTGCTGACTCCCGAAAGGCCAAGTACGCCACTTTTCTTGTTTAACAGCGCATTGACTGCGTCCCCGGAGATCCTTTCTTTTTTCATGATAAACGGAACAATGGCCGGATCAAGATCCCCCGACCGGGTGCCCATCATCAGCCCCTCCAGCGGGGTGAACCCCATGGAATTTTCGATCGATTTCCCATATTTTACGGCCGTAAGCGAGGATCCGTTACCTAGATGGCAGCTGATCAGCTTTAACTTTTCCAGTGGTTTGTCCATGACCACCGCGGCCCGCTGGCTAACATACTTATGTGAGGTCCCATGGAAACCGTATCTGCGAATCTTGTACTTTTCATACAGCTCGTAAGGTATCCCGTAGATATAAGCCTCCGGAGGCATCGTTTGATGGAATGCCGTATCAAACACGGCAACCTGTGGTGTCTCGGGCATCATCTGTTCGCAAGCAATAATTCCTGCCAGATTGGCGGGATTATGAAGCGGTCCAAGTTCAAAACACTCTTCAATCGCCCGTTTGACCTCTTCATTCACAAGCACGGAGCCGGACACTTTTTCTCCGCCATGAAGAACTCTGTGCCCTACTGCATCAATTTCTTCCAGTGACGTTAAAACACCAAAATTCGGATCGATCACAGCCTGTAAAACCAACTTGATCGCAGCTGTATGATCCGGCAAATCAGCAACAATGACCTCTTTTTCTCCACCTTTCGGACGATGCGTAAGCATCGCTCCGGGAAGCCCGATTCTTTCCACCAGGCCTTTTGCCATCGCACTCTTCGTTTCCATATCCATCATCTGGTATTTGAGCGATGAGCTGCCGCAATTTAGCACGAGAATCTTCACAAATTACACTCCTTTACTCTCTTCCACCAATCAAGATACATTGCCTATATAATATTGTATTTTTTTCTCTTTCTTATCTTTGTATACTCCGGTTATATAAATCACATATAGGAATACCCTAAATATGAGTGAAATAAAGTAAACAATATATGAGCTGATTATAAAGAGTCTATCATATCTTTGTGCCCTGTCAACCCCTTTTGGTGTTCCGTTCTAAATACGCTAAAGGATGGTGACGACTGCCTTGCCATTCCTGAGAATCCTGCTCTTTTTAATACTTGCCGCCTGTATGTTCATTTATCCTCAGGAAGTATTGAGTTCTGCCGCCAAAGGCTTAACGCTTTGGGTAAATTATATCTTGCCGGCCTTATTTCCATTCTTCATTGTCTCTGAACTTCTTCTGCAGCTTGGCCTAGTCAACTTTCTGGGAGTCTTGCTCGAACCACTGATGCGTCCTGTTTTCCGCCTGCCGGGCAAAGCCTCTTTTGTTTTGGCCATGACACATACTTCGGGGATTCCGATCGGAGCGATACTGACATGCAAACTAAGGAAAAACGGAGATATTACACGGATCGAAGGGGAAAGACTTCTTGCTTTTACTAGCAATCCCAGTCCAGGTTTTATGTTCGGGGCAGTGGCGTCGGGGATGCTTGGAAACCCTGCCCTGGGCATTATTATTGCAGGATCTGTTTATCTGGCCAACCTGCTGGTCGGTTTGATTTTTCGTAATTATGGTGTTTCATCCGAAAAGGCTATTCCAAGAACGAATTCTTCCTGGAGAAAGGCTTTGCGTGAATTAAAAAACCTCCAACAAAACAATAAAACCATTGGCGCATTATTGGCTGATGCAGTCAGGGAAAGTACGTCAACGATTATCCTGGTTGGAGGATATATCATTTTTTTCTCTGTAATAACCCATCTTCTAACAGTAACGCATCTAAGCTCCGTTCTAGCCGACACATTCCATTTCCTCTCGGCCGGGTCCATTTCTATTCTGGAAGCAAATGCCATCATCCAGGGATTCTTGGAAACCACCTTGGGCTGTAATGCCGCCGTCCAGGCCTTTTCATCCCTGAACAGCAAGATTGGGGTCCTTGCCTTGCTGCTTGGATGGGGGGGGATTTCTGTTTTTGCACAGGTATCCAGCTTTACGGCGTCGACAGATCTTCGGCTCCTTCCATTTATAGCCGGTAGAACTATCCATTCCTTTTTGGCGCTTCTGATCAGTCAGCTACTGCTAAAATTCAGCCATATTCCAACCTCCGGCCTCCCTGTACAGCCAACTGGGGGTGATGCTTCCTGGCTGTTGTCCTTAAGATGGAGCAGCCTGTATTTTTGCCTATGCAGCTTGGCCCTGCTTTTCATTGTCTTCATGATTGGAATATGGAAAAAAGTGCACCGCCATTAAGATAAATTTGTTTATTCCTGCTCCATGGTCTGAACCCGTTCATCCCAACGGGCCATAGCATTTAATTCTTCCCGGCTGGCTTTGATGGATTGAAAAGCCTCTCCCATTTTTGATTCAATATCCTGAAGCAGATCATCGGAATATTTCAAAGCGCCTAATTTTACCTCGCGGGAATACTGCTGCGCCTTTAAGACAATTTCTTCGGCATAGGCCCGGGATTGAGCAACGATCTCATTTTCCTGAAGCAGCTGGTCAGCCTGCTTTTGCGCCCGGTCTACAATTCTCTGCCCATCGCTGCGGGCTTCTTCCATATAGCGGTCTCTTTCAGCCAAAACATAATTCGCCTGTTTAATTTCCTCGGGCAGAACGGAACGGATTCCATCCAATATTTCTAATACTGTTTCTTCATCAACCATGATCTTGCCGGTTAAAGGCACCTTGGTTCCATGGTCAAGCACTTCTTCCAACTGTTCAATGAGATCAATCAAATGATTTTCCAAAGGAATTATCCCTCCTCATGCTCTTCTTTGTTCTGAATAAACCATAACCTGGTATCTCCATATTCTCTTGTTAACCTTATCTCCAGAGGATCTATCGCATCATCAATGGTTTCGTCTGAAGAAGTTTCAATGATAATGACTCCACTGGGATTTAAGACAGTGTGCGTCTGCAAATAGGCAAGGGCCATGTCGGCCAGTCCCCGCCGATAAGGCGGATCAAGAAAAATTAAGTCAAAGCGTTCCTGAACTGCTTGTTTAAAAAAATTCATTGCGTCCATCCGGAGTATGCTGGTCCTTGGTGCTGCCCCGAGAATTTCGGCATTCTTTCTGATTGTCTCCAGGGCTGAAGTATCTTTCTCAACCAGAACAGCATGACGGGCCCCCCTGGACAAAGCTTCAAAGGAAAGGTTTCCGGTTCCCGCAAAAAGATCCAGGACTCTGGCGTTCATTACCTTGCCGGCAAGAATATTGAAAATCGCCCCTTTGACTTTATCGGAAGTCGGACGGGTATCCATGCCTTTAACAGTTTTTAAATTGCGGCCTTTCCATTGCCCAGAAATAATTCGCACGATGTTTTAGTCCTCTGGATATGATGTCTTCACTTTATCCTTTTATTATACAGTGATCTAACCTGATTTAAATATTTTTTTACAGGATACTCCCATTTTTTAAGTATATCATATCTGATTCCAAACGAAAAACATATTATTCCATTCCAGTATCTAATGAATCTCCGACTTGAATCCCAATTAATATTTCATTTGATACACAATCTGAATTTGCCACTTTATTTTTTACTCATCAATCTTCCTTATTTGAATATCTGTGTTAGAAATCCAACATACTAAAACAGATTTAAAAAGGAGCTGCTGCCGATATGAAATTATCGAACAAATCAAGCTTTCTAAAAAAAATGAATATTTCTCTCGACCTGGCGGTGGAAGCCCATGACTTGCTGCGGGGAGAAAGCGGCCAGGAGATAGCGGGCGTCATCATGAAAAAAGAAGAACTTCAAGAGGCAACTGTCACCGCAATTCAAATCATAAATGCCAAAGGCGAAAAAGAATTGGGCAGGCCTAAAGGAAATTATATTACAATTGATGCTCCGGATATCAAAGAAAACAACTACCAGCAGCACAATAAAATCGTTGCAGTATTAGCAAGGCATCTCGCCGGATTGTTTAATTTTAAGGAAGATACCAGTTTTTTGATCGTTGGTCTTGGCAACTGGCAGGCAACTCCAGACGCGCTTGGGCCCAAAGTTGTCGAGAAAATCATGGTCACCCGTCACCTTTTTCATTATACCCCCGAAGAAATTGAGGGGAAAATGCGCCAAGTGTCAGCGATATCACCTGGTGTGCTTGGCCTGACCGGAATCGAGACGGCGGAGGTAATCCGCGGACTGGTTGAACATGTCCGCCCGGATTATGTGATCGCGATCGATGCCCTGGCCGCAGGTGCACTGGATAGAATCGGCACAACCATTCAATTAGCGGATACCGGGATCAATCCTGGTTCCGGAATTGGTAATCACCGCAAAGGGCTCAATGAAGAAACCCTTGGCTGCAAAGTCATTGCTATCGGCGTTCCGACTGTTGTCAATGCTGCAATCATCGCGCATAAGACCATCGAAGAGCTTTTTGAACAAATGGAATCTGAACCTTCTCTGGCCAAAATCTATCAACAGGAAAATGAACAGGTTTTGATGAATGTCATGCAGAAAGCCTTGTCGCCTTACGAGGGCAGCCTGATGGTTACACCCAAGGAAGTCGATGAATTAATTGAAAGAAGCGCTAAGATTATTGCTGCAGCAATCAACCAGAGCATTCATCCCGGAATTGACAGCCATAATTTTGAGACCTACCTTCATTAAACAATCTACTTTTTACATTGACCCGAATAACTATAATGATTATAAGAGAAAGCATATCCTTTAACCGTAACTAAAAAACCTTTTGTTGCAGCATATCAATCAATGCTTCAACAGAAGGTTTTTTATTCCGTATCTCGTCATTCGTAATTCGTAATTCGTTATTCGCCATTCTTTATTCTTTATTCGTTATTCGTTACGTCTTCTCTGTTTTTTTTCTTTTTGTTTTTTTCTGGGGAAGACCCATCTCTTGCGCAACTTCATATTTAAGATTTTCCAATTCACTTGCCGTATCTTTTTTCGCCTCTGTCATGCCCTCTGCCTCCTTGAAAGTTCTGCATCAATCCGTGACTGGAATGTGCCGACAAGGAATAGTATGAGCCTGTGCAAAAAAATCATACGTACTGAGACTTGTTTATTAGTATAAAATTGTTCTCAGCTTTCTCAGCACTAATTCACTCCAATTTTTTCTTTGGGATAAAGGCGGCTGACTTCCTGATAGGCTTTTTCGTATTTTTGAGGATCTTTCAGAACCTTTTGAAGCAGTCGATAGGCTTTTTCAACCAGTCTTCCGTCAGTTCCCAGGTCTGTAAGCTTTAACTCCGGTACGCCATGCTGGCGAAGCCCAAGCAGCTCTCCCGGGCCCCGGATCTTCAAATCCTCCTCGGCAATCCGGAAGCCGTCCTCTGTCTCACAAAGAACATTCAGCCGGGCACTGTCCCGGGTATTGCTGATCAGAAGACAATACGACTGTTCTTGTCCGCGTCCGACTCTTCCGCGAAGTTGGTGAAGCTGGGCAAGCCCGAATCTTTCAGCATCCTCGATCACCATCACAGACGCATTCGGTACATTGACTCCGACTTCGACGACAGTTGTCGTAACCAGGATATCAATCTCCCCGCGTCGGAAGCGCTGCATGATCTCCTCTTTCTCCTGTCCTTTCATTCTTCCGTGCAGAAGCGCAACACTGCTTCCTTCAAAAATGCGGCTTAATTCATCAGCCTTTTGGGTTGCTGAAACAAAATCCGATTTTTCTGTTTCCTCGACAAGCGGACAAACGACATAGATCTGCCGACCCGCAGCGACATGCTGCTTCAGAAATTTTTCCATGCTAGAGCGGCTGCGGTCTGAAATTTTCCTGGTGATAATCGGCTTCCTGCCAGCAGGTAGCTCGTCTAGCACCGAAAGCCGAAGATCGCCGTATAAAGTCAGCGCAAGCGTCCTCGGGATCGGGGTAGCGGTCATCACCAGGACATGCGGATTCTCGCCTTTGTCCTGCAATAGAGTCCGCTGTCTGACGCCAAACCGGTG
This sequence comes from Dehalobacter sp. TBBPA1, assembly GCF_040931655.1. Classification (NCBI taxonomy): domain Bacteria; kingdom Bacillati; phylum Bacillota; class Clostridia; order Eubacteriales; family Desulfitobacteriaceae; genus Dehalobacter; species Dehalobacter sp. TBBPA1. The sequence continues at coordinate 2,030,908 of NZ_CP162385.1, forward strand.
CTGTTCATCGGTAATGGCAAGACCGAGGGCGTTGAACCGGACGGATTCCTGAATGAGGGTCTGGGTTCCGACGACAACCTGCGCTTTTCCGCTCAAAATCTGCCCTAAGATTTGTTCCCTTTCAGGCTTACTCTGGTTCCCGACAAGGAATACAACTTTTACCCCTAAAGGTTCAAATGCGGCCTGCAGCGATTCATAGTGCTGCTGGGCAAGCACCTCAGTCGGCGCCATCATAGCGGCCTGAAAACCCGAGCCCACAGCCTGCAGCAGGGCAGCCATCGCTACCACGGTTTTACCTGATCCAACATCGCCCTGAAGCAAACGGGCCATCGGATTTTCGATGCTCCCCATATCTCGGAATATTTCCCGGATGACTCTTTGCTGGGCACCGGTCAGCCGAAAAGGAAGCCCGGAAGCAAATTTTTGAACCAAAGCTCCACCCTGGTTTAAAACGAGACCTGCTTTCTGAGGCCCGGGGGAACGAAGCCTAGCCAACGCCAGCTGAAGCAGAAGGATTTCCTCAACGACCAGTCTTTCACGTGCCTTTTTCAGGGTTTCTGCGGAGTGCGGAAAATGAATTTCTTTGATGGCTTGTCGCCGTTCCATCAAATTATTTTCCTCATACGGAAAGAACTCGTCAAAGATTCGGTCAGCCTGCGGCAAAATAACCTGGATGATCTCCCGGATAGTTTTCGAATTGAGACGGGCTGTTTCCGAATATACTGGAACCATTTTCTGAGCAGGACCCTCGTAAAGTCCTTTCCTGATTTCGGACGCAAGCAATTCCGGGATCCTGGTGCGCCATTGTGCTTTTCCTGTCACAGTGACCTTTGTTCCGTCCGGATATTGTTTTGGAATATGTATTTGATTGAACCAGACGGCATGAATGCTTCTGCCGTCCTGTTCAATATTTAATTTGACGACCTTGACTTTGCCTTTGGTAACCTGGCTTCCAGTTACAATCCCGTCAATCGTAACATACTCCCCGTCCTGAATATCCTGAACCCGCCGTTTCGATCGGATTTCGTATTTGCGCGGATAATACCGCAGAAGATCCTCAGCCGTATAAATCCCCATATTTTCGAACTGTTTGGCTCTTTGCGGTCCGACACCTTTGATATACTGCAGATTTTGGGGATGACAGATGCTTCCTGTCTGAACTTCAAGGCTAGTTAAGACTTTCTCTGTGGTACGAAAGGTTCCTGATGCTTCTTCCGATGTTGTTCCGCAGATTGCTCCAGAAGCTAGTCCAGGAGCATCTGAAGATGTTGTTTTATCCAGTAGTTCCTGGAGTTCACGCCATAAAGCCCGTCGTTTATACGGGCTGACTTCATGATACTCTTCTGCTATTCGTTGCATTGAGGCGAGGTTTTCCGCGGAAAAAACACCGTCCAGTTCAGCAAGCAAGTCCAGTAAAAAGCTGCTGAAGCCGCCGACTGCGCCTGTATTAATAAATCCCTGTTTTTCCTCGGCTTTCATCGCCCTATTCACGCTGTTTCGCCAATGATCTGATTGCAGCACATTCTCACCTTGCCAAATGATCTTTATATTTCTGAGCCGCAGGAGTGACGGCGAGTCCCCCCCGGGACGTTTCCTTAAGGCTGCAGGACATCTCCCTGCCGATTGAAGCCATTGCATCAATGACCTCATCCAATGGGATCGCACTTTTGATTCCAGCTAAAGCCATTTCGGCTGCGGTTAATGCTATAACTGCTGCCATGGCATTCCTTTTTACACAGGGCACCTCGACCAGCCCGGCTACAGGGTCACAGACCAAACCAAGAAAACTTTTCAAAGCCAATGCTGCTGCCTGCGCTGTTTGATCGGGCGATCCGCCGCACAATTCCACTGCTGCCGCTGCAGCCATGGCAGCCGCTGAACCTATCTCAGCCTGACACCCGCCTTCTGCACCTGAGACACTAGCTCTTTCCGCAATGACCATCCCAAGGCCGGCAGATGTAAAAAGAGTCTGAACGGCATCTTCTTCCGTTGCATCCGACATTTCCTGAACTGTCAGCAGTACAGCGGGCAACACGCCGCACGATCCTGCTGTCGGTGCTGCAACGATCCTGCCCATACCGGCGTTTACCTCAGCTACGGCCATTGCTCTGGCTGCTGCCTTGTTCACCAGATTACCCAGAATCGACTTGCCGCTTTCTCTATATTTCTCCAAAAGAGCAGCTTCTCCTCCTACAAGTCCTGACAATGATTTCCATTCGCCGGTCATTCCACTTTCAACTGATTCCCGCATCACGGCATAATGGTTCTTCATTTTTTTTAACAGCTGTTCAGCCGGTATACCTGTCCTCAGACATTCCTCCTGAAGAACCATATCACTGATTTTTTTATTAAGCTTTTCGGTTTTTTCCACTAATTCACCATAAGAACGCATCTGTCAACCCCCCGCGTCAAATGTCTATGATGGGTTCAATAAACATTACCTGCTCGATCATCGGCATCTTTTTCATTTCGCTGCTAAGAATATCCGTGATCGGCTCATCCGTCTCAATAACCGCCAGCGCATTTTGCCCTTTGCCTTCTCTGGATACTTTCATCTGGGCAATATTGATTCCTTTGCCCGCAAGCAGTTTGGTTATTTCAGCTATCATTCCCGGGTAATCCATATAGATTGCAATTAAGGCAGGATATTCCCCGGTAAACTCCACGTTAAAGTCATTAACCGCAGTAATCAGAATTTTCCCGCCGCCCAGCGATGAACCATTGATTTCAGCTTTTTCCCCGCCCCAGCCGGTTAGCAGGAAACGAACCGAATTCGGGTGTACATCACCCAGATTGACATTTTCAAATACCGTTTCCATCCCAGCCTCTAGTGCAATCCTCGAAGCCTCCCTGATCCGGCTATCATCCGGCTTCATCCCGAGCAGCCCTGCTGTCAAGGCAAGATGAGTTCCATGTCCCTTCCCCGTCTCAGCGAAAGAACCGTGCAGCTGGATACGGGCCTGCTTCACTTTGGCGCCAAGTATTTTAGCAGCCATCAGACCAAGCCTGACCGCTCCCGCCGTATGGGAACTTGATGGCCCAACCATTACCGGCCCCAGCAAATCAAAAACACTCCCAACCTTCACCCGCTCACCTTCCTTCAGTAATAACTTGGGGTAATCCGTTCTCTTCCATTCATACATTTACGATAGCTTAGTTACTTACAAAACCATTATGCTAGGGTAAGTCTGGATGGCGTAGTGTGGCTTTTTGCGTCAAGGAAGACGCAATAGTCGAAAACGGTATTGTGGCATGCAGACTTACCCTAGCAGATTGGCTTAGGAGATCTGCCCTAACAAGATGCTTTCGAAGACCTACATCGAGAAACCGGCTTGGATAAAAAAAACTTCGGCCGAAGCCGAAGTTTTTTTGTTTATTCAACCCCGAGAATATAATAATATAATGGCTGTTTCCCTGAATAAACCTCGACTTCAATCTCCGGTTTTTCCTCGCTAAGCCAGTCCGTAAGCAGGCTTACATCTTCTTCAGCCATGTCTTTACCGTAAAAAATGGTGACAAGATCCTTTTCGCGCCAATTCATTTCCTCCAGAACATTTTTGGCAACGTCGAGAATATCTCTGCCTGTCGTCTTTATTGTTCCCTCAATCAGGCCAAGAATATCCCCTTCGGCAATCTCCAGCTCGCCATACTGCGAATTTCTGACTGCATAAGTTACTTCTCCCGAACTTACCTGTCTGAATGCTGTTGTCATATTTTGAACGTTTTCCTCCGGAAGGCTGTCGGAATTGAAAGCAAGTAAAGAAGCGATCGCCTGCGGTATTGTCTTAGTCGGAATAACGTAGATTTCCTTGTCTTCAATCAGTTCGTTGACCTGACCGGCCGCCATGATGATGTTACTGTTGTTCGGCAGAAGGAAAATATGGCGGGCGGGAACTTTCCTAATCGCTTCGGCAAGATCACTGGTACTCGGATTCATCGTCTGACCGCCGAAAACAACCTCATCGACACCCAGACTGGTGAAGATTTGGGCAATACCTTCTCCCATGGCGACGGCAACGATCCCATAGTCCTTGACCTCTGTTGTCCCGGCCGAAGCCGCCTGGTCTGCAGGAGCCCCTGATGAAGCATCCTCAAGCCCGCCGGTATAAGCAGCTTCACTGCTTTCAGGCACATTTTTGGCCTGATGGGCAGCCAGCTCATTCTGGGCAAGCATATTGTGAATCTGAACTTCATGCAGAGAACCATATTTGATGGCATAATCCAAAATAAGTCCGGGGTTCCGGGTGTGAATATGAATCTTGACCACATCCTCCGTGCCCACGACCAACAAGCAGTCACCTTTGTCCAGGAGTGCCTGTCTTATAATATCGGGATCAAGGCCATTTCCTTTCACCAGAAACTCAGTACAATATGGAAATTCCAGGCTTCCAACGGCAATAATACCTGAAACCGCAGGAATCTGGACCTCCTCCTGCTGTACCTCAGCATAACCAATTTCCTTGCCTTCCAAAGCCAAGATCCAGCCGTATAGAATAGTCAGGAAGCCCTGACCGCCGGCATCAACCACACCTGCCTGTTTCAGAACAGGCAGCATCTCAGGCGTCCTGGCCAGCGCCTCTTCACCTTTTTCACAACCAGCCCTCAAAACTTCCAGAATATCAGTCGTTCCGCTTTTTGCTTTAAGATATGCACCCCGGGCAGTCTCCCTGGATACAGTAAGAATTGTTCCTTCGACCGGTTTCATTACTGCCTTGTACGCGCTTTCAACACCGGTTTGCAGCGCATGAGCCATCTGGAGAGCATTTGCTTCGTTAAGACCTTCCAAGCCCCTGGCAATCCCTCTCATGATCTGAGACAAAATAACACCTGAATTCCCCCTAGCACCCATCAGGGAACCTGTAGAAGCGGCACTTGCGACTTCATGCACAGAATTGCCCGTTACCTTGTCTGCTGCTAATGATGCTGCTTTGAATGTCAAATTCATATTTGTACCCGTATCCCCGTCCGGGACCGGAAATACATTCAAAGCATCAATTTCCTTCTTCCTTTGCTCCAGCAGACGAGACCCCGACCTTATCATATCTTTTAATACGTTTCCGTCAATTTTTTGAGCTATAGCGTCCGACACGGCTTTCAAAATTTATCCTCCTACTCATCCTAAGATCATCTGAGTGTATTCTCAACTATTCTAAAAATCTTACCCCTTGAACATTTACGTTTACTTCAGCCACTTTTAGACCTGTCATTGTCTCGACAGTGTAGCGGACCCGGTCCATTACATTGGAGGCAACCTCCGATATTTTAATTCCGTATCCCACAATGATGTTAAGGTCTATGATCAAGTCCTCTTCCTGAAGGGTGACGCTCACCCCTTTGGATAAGTTTTCCCTTTTAAGCAAACCTGAAACGCCGTCCGAAATCTTTCTTGAAGCCATACCCACCAATCCATAGCACTCGATTGCCGCCGCACCTGAGATCGTAGCTATAACATCTTCTGATATTTCTACATTTCCCAGTTTTGTTTCCATCAGCTTTGCCATCTTTTCAACCTCGCTTTCCCAATAATCCGGCATCAATTTAATCTTTTGCATGATAAAATTCCATTTTGAAAGATTCACCGTTTCCTTTAATATAATTAGGATAATATACGCGGTAGCTTTCGTCAAATACTATGTGAATACCTCAGGGAACAACTCCTTATTTTTTCTTATCAGTACCCGGTAAATGTAGTATAATATATGAATAAAATATTTGCATTTGCAGGATTGTATAAGACCTATATAAACCTCGTCAGATAATAAAAACCTGCTCTTGCCAATTCTTTTAAGTTCTGCTAAACTGTAATAGTGTCATTTTTGGGTGAAAAGGAGGTAGAAGAAATCATGGCTAGTATTTGTGATGTTTGCGGAAAAGGAGTTTCTTCCGGGATGAGTGTCAGTCACTCCCATATTCGCTCCAAGCGTACCTGGAAACCAAACCTCCAGCGTGTCCGTGCTGTAGTGAACGGTACTCCCACCCATGTCAAAGTCTGCACAAGATGCCTTCGTTCAGGTAAAGTGAAACGAGCAATCTAACTTCATCGTGAAACGACTGTGATTGGATTAAAACAACCCCGACTTTAAAGCCGGGGTTTTTGCTTTTCAACCCATTTTAAGGAGTAAGTTTTAAGATTAACAAGGCATCTGAACATAGATCAGAACTTTGCCTTCATGAATTTCAATCGAAATATCTTTATCCGTAAACACATTGCTGATTCCACGCGGAGAATTATGCGCAAGATTTAGCATATCCAGCTGATAGTACAGCCCTTCGGCAGATACCCGCGCATCATCGGATAAGGCGACGATCGACAACTGCTGACCAATGCTGCCCTTGATGTTCTCTTTACCCTGAAGCATCACCCAAGCATCAGATTTTGGGTCTTTCATCTTCAGCCGTCTGCCTTTCTCAGCATACGCAATCATGATTGAGATATTCCCCATCAGGTGATCCAGCCTTTTACCGCCGGCGGCATAAAGGACTATTTCGTCCTGGAAACATCCCTGAGAATCTAAATATGTATCTGCATAGGCCACAGCGAGCTCTAAATCCGTCTCATTTTTTTCGCAAGGATATTGTTTGACGGTTGTTTTGGCCGCTATACATTTTTCCAGATTTTCTTTTGTAATGGAATCGAGGTCCCCGATCAATACATCAGGGATTCTGTCCGAAGCGATGGCCTTGTTGCCGCCTCCGTCCGCGCAGATCAACATCTCGATATGATTCCCGGCGAGTTCGCCGCGGCCCCACGCAGCATCCCATTCTCCGTTTGCCACGACTGCAACCTTCATTGCTTGATCCCCCGGAATCTTTTATTTTTGTTGTCACGCTGTTCCTCTTTGGCTGCTTCAAGGATATCGTAAATCGCCTGCTGCGGATCCGGAGAACTAAATACAGCTGCACCAGCTACTAATATCTCGGCCCCGGCTTTGCTTACCAGACGGGCTGTCTCAACATTAATTCCGCCATCCACCTCAATACGGCAAAGCGGGTTTACTTCCTTCAATATCCCCGACAGTGCTACGATTTTCGGCAAGACTTCCTGAATAAACTTTTGGCCGCCAAAACCAGGGTTCACAGTCATCAGCAGCACAACATCAAGTTCCTGCAAAACATATGTCAGCATTTCCAGCGGGGTTGCAGGGTTCAGTGCAACGCCCACATTCGCCCCCAGAGATTTGATCAGCTGGATGACCCGGTGAAGGTGCCTGGTCGCCTCAGCATGAATTGTGATCGAGTCGGCACCTGCCTTCACAAAATCTTCAACATACTTTTCAGGATGTTCAATCATCAGATGAACATCAAACTCCAGCGCGGAGACCTTGCGGAGCGATCCAACAACGGCAGGCCCTATCGAGATATTCGGAACAAAATGTCCATCCATAATATCTATATGCAGCATATCAATCCCCGCATTTTCAACAAGACTGACGTCCTCTTCCAATCTGGCAAAATTGGCAGACAGTATCGATGGGGCAATCGTCAAAGCCATAAAGATCCTCCTTCCAAACCTATGGTGCTGTTTCTTTGGCTGCGTGCAGTTTCTTATCATTATTGTACGGTTTTCTGTAATTATTCTTCGTTCAGCCCTGAAACCCTTTATTGGGGTATCAAAAAGATTCTAAGTTACCTTCTGATACATCTAATATTTTTTTTCATGTTCGATGACTTCTTTTAAAAACTGCAGATAGTGCTCATATCTGGAAGAACTAATAAGGCTCTCGCTCAGGGCTTCTTTTACAGCACAGTCAGGTTCCTTGTCATGAAGGCAGCTTGAAAAGCGGCATTCCTGTTTAATCCGGACAAACTCAGGAAAGTAGGACTGCAGTTCCTCTCTCTTCATTTCGGGCAGGTACAGGGATGAAAATCCCGGCGTATCTGCAACAAGTCCTCCTGCTACGGAAAGAAGCTCGACATGCCTGGTTGTATGCCTTCCCCGGCCGATTTTGTCGCTGACGTTACCTGTTTTAAGTGCCTTCCCGGGATTCAGAGCATTGATCAGGCTGGATTTTCCAGATCCGGAAGGTCCTGCTAACACAGACACATTGCCCTTGAGCCTTTCAGCAATTTCATCAATTCCTGTCAGCGTCCGATTCGACACCTGGACGACTTCATAGCCGATCCTGCGGTAATCGACAGACGGGGTTTTATTTCCAACATCCAGATCTTCCTTGGTGAATACGATCAAAATGCTGATTCCTGCTTCTCCGGCCTGAATGAGCAGCCTGTCCAGCAAATTGTAATCCGGATCAGGGGTCTTCAGGGAGAAGACCAAGAGAACCTGATCCACATTTGCAATATACGGCCTGACCAGAGAATTTTGACGTTCGAGTACCTTTTCAATCGTGGCCTTATCCCCTGTTCCTGGAAGAACCATCACCTTGTCGCCGGGGATAAATTCCTGCTTTTTTACACGAAAACGACCGCGCAGGGAGCATTCCCATACCCGGTCATCGGCGTATACGTAATAAAAGCCGGCATATCCTTTCATCAATGTTCCCTGAATCAGCATATATCCTGTTCTTTCCTCCGCTCTAATTCAAATTACTCCTGTACCTCTTATCATGTCAAAAAAATGATAGCATCAGATATTTGGGTCATTTTAGGCCGGGGGCCCCGGTCCCTGAGACACAACAATGGTCACTTCCGAACCCTGCTGGATTGGTTTGCCCGGTTTGGGTTCAGTGGTAATCACGGCTTTCTCCGGAAATAAATCTGATTCTTCCATGATCGGCATTACTTTCATATCGTATTTTTCTAGGTAATCCGTGGTAAACTCCAGTGACATGCCTGTAAAATCAGGCATAGCGGTAATCGTTGGTTGAATTCCTTCGCTGACAAACAGTTCGATCTCTCCGTTCTTTGTCCAGGTCGAACCGGGCGCAACCGATTGTCCGAAAACATGTCCTTTCGAAACGGAAGCGCTCAGCATTGTTTTCACCGTAATATTCGTAAAACCGGCTTCCTTAAGCGTACTCTCAGCGTTTTCCTGAAGCGGATACCCGGTTGTTACATTCGGTACTTTAATGTATTCTACCCCTTTGCTGATCTCAATGTCCACTAACCTTCCAGCCTTAACTTCACTCTTCGGCTTAATGCTTTGAGAAACAATCCCACCCTGCTTAATTTTATCGCTGTAGGTTTCGGTCCGGTTGCCGAGAGCCAGACGGGCTTTGGTCAATTCGATTGTAGCTTCTTCTACAGTCTTACCGGTAAGATCCGGAACGTTAACCACCTGTGTATGGGTGAAAACCCAAATTCCTGAGGATGTCCCGACAACTACAATCAGTGCGACAATAGCAATCATAACCAGCATCGGAATTTTTTTCTTGCGCTTTTTGGTACGCAGAAGCGCATCATTCTTGGCCTCATTCGGGATTACTTTATCCTTCAAGCCCCTATGAACCTGGGTCTGCATGGTATCTTCATAGTCTCTGACCTGTCTTTTTTCCCAAACAATGGTCTCTCCGGCTTCGATCCTGTCGAGATCCTCAAGAAATTCCGCTGCACTTTTATAGCGGTCTTGAAGTGATTTGGCCAGTGCTTTCATGATCACGGTTTCCAGTTCCGGGCTGACTCCGGCAACAAGCTTCCCGGGCAGCTCGACTTCCTCCTGGATATGCTTCAAGGCAATGGTAATCGCGGTATCTCCGTCATACGGAAGCCTTCCCGCAATCAGTTCATAAAGGATGATTCCAAGCGAATAGATATCGGACTGTTCCGTGGTTTGGGAACCCCTGGCCTGTTCCGGTGACAGGTAATGCACTGAGCCGACGATATCCCCGGTATGGGTGACGGTTGCTGAAGAGGCGGCTCTGGCTATCCCAAAATCAGTAACTTTGGCCCTTCCATCCGATGCAATTAAAATATTCTGCGGTTTGATATCCCGATGAATAATATTGTTGGCATGTGCATGAACCAGTGCTTCAGCAATCTGACGGATAATATGAATCGCCTTATCCTGGGAAAGAGGCGCTTGCGTACGGATAATATCCTTTAACGTCTGGCCTTTGACATACTCCATGACAATATAATCTTCATTCCCGTCTCTGCCCACATCATAGATCGAAACGATGTTCTGGTGAGATAGGCTGGCTGCTGACTGCGCTTCCCGGCGAAAACGACGGATAAAACCCTCATCGGAAGCGTACTGTTCCCGCAGGACCTTGATAGCAACGGTTCTGTTCAGCAATGTATCCTTGGCCCGGTAGACGATTGCCATCCCTCCGGCCCCAATCTTTTCTTCTATTTCATATCTTCCTCCGAACATCTTTTCCATTAGTTTTCACCTTCTTTCAATTCAAGTGCTTTCTCTATGACTGCTTTAGCGATCGGCGCTGCCGCTCCGCCGCCGGTTCCGCCATGTTCCACCAGGACCGCTACAGCTATTTCCGGATTCTCCGCAGGAGCGAAAGCAATATACCAGGCGTGGGTATCCCCGTCTCCACCCGGTTCAGCCGAGCCGGTTTTTGCTGCTATCTGGGCCCCAGATATGGCTCCGGGAGATGCTGTTCCTTTATTGACAGCCAAAACCATGCCGCTTGTTATTTTTTCTGCTTCTTCCTTACTGAGAGGCGTCAGCCAAACTTCAGGTGTCCTTCGATAGATACTATTTTGCTTGGAATCGAGCACACTGTCAATCAAATGTGGAACCATTATTTTGCCGTCATTGGCAACTCCGGCTGTGATCAAGGCCATATGGAAAGGACTAACCATTACCTGACCCTGACCGAAGGTACTCTCGGCAAACAAATTGAGGCTTAAGTTCTCCGGCAAAGGATCATCTCTGGTAATTGAACTGATCGGAACATACTGATCAAACGGGATATCCCTGCCAAATCCGAAATTGGACACAGCCTCCAAAAAATGATTCACACCAGCTTTGATCCCATACTGAGCAAAATAAGTATTGCAGGAGTAGGCCAAAGCAAGATCATAATTGACCCAGCCATGCGCTTTATCATTTTGTTCCTGGATCGTCTGCCCGTTAATCACAGTAGAACCTTCACAATCATAAAGTTCTGTCGTGTCGAGTCCTGCCTGAAAAATGGCTGCTGAAGTAACAACTTTCATAATTGATCCTGGAGGAAACAACGAGAAAGCGTGGTTCACCAGTGGACTGTCCTCCTCGGCAATAATTTCGTCCCAGTCCTGTTCAATTGCTCCAGCATCATAGCTTGGCTGACTGACCAGCGCCAGAACATCCCCGTTTTGCGGATCGATTGCCACCACTGCTCCGGTCTTGCCCTGCAAACTCTGATAAGCAGTCTCCTGTAGACGGGAATCAAGTGTCAGTATCAGGTCATTACCTGTTCTCTGCAATTCAAATGCATTCTGAATCCGTCTGAGAATGGAAGGATTCTTCATTCCGAGAAGTGTTTCCGCCTCCGTTGCTTCAAGGCCGGCAGAACCGTATTTTACTGTGGCATATCCCAGTAAAGGCTCAAACATCTCACCCTGCGGATACGTTCTGACTTTTCCGCCAGCGGTTTGCTCCGTCTTTGCCAGAACAACGCCGTTGCGGTCAAAAATGCCGCCCCGGGTAATTCTTTCCTCTAAATAAATCGCGCGCCGGTTAGCTGGATTATCCAGCATCTCATCGGCCTTAACCACTTGCCAGTATACCAGACCCAGGCTTAGAAAAACAAAGCTAAAAACCATGATCAGTGCAATTTTGCGGATTCCATTGTTCATAAGGCATCTGCCTGCTTTCCAATTGGTATCTGACTCACGGAGAAAGCTGAGCTATGAGAAATGCCGGCCAGAATCCCAAGGAGTAAAAAGTGTCCGACCATAGAACTTCCCCCGCGGCTCATCCAAGGCAAAGGCAGACCTGTAAGCGGAAGCATTTTGGTCACCCCAGCCAGGATGATCAGCGCTTCCACACCGATCAGAATGCCTATTCCCGCCGCCAGGATCTGGCCAAACCGATCCACAGCTCTGGTGCTGACGCAGAAACAGCGCATTACGACAATAATAAACAGACTGATGACTGCCATTGCGCCAATGAAACCGATTTCCTCAGCAACCACCGAAAAGATAAAATCAGTGTCCGCATTCGGAATCTGGTAAGCACCTATCCCATTTCCGAGACCTGTCCCGAGAAGCCTTCCCCCGCTTATGGCGAAGATTGACTGGGAGATCTGATAAGCCCCGCCGCTGGCATCCAGCCACGGATTAATCCAAGTAGCAACCCTTACACGGACATGATCAAACAGGAAATAACCAGCTGCCCCGGTAGCTATGACCAGCGGAACGGAAACCACGAGATAAAGCAGTCTTTCGGTTGCGACATACAAGATAAACACCATGAGAAGGAAGAATACCAGCGCCGTTCCAAGGCTTTTCTGGGCACCCAGCAATCCGAGAACAAACACGCCGATAAAAACAAACGGGCCCATTGTTTTGGCATCAGGCAGAGAAAATTTCCCAACCTGAATCGTTCCAAAACGTAAAAGCTCTTTATTATCACTTAAATAGGATGCCAGGAAAAGAAGCAGGGCCACTTTGACGAGCTCCTCGGGCTGGAAACCCATCCCGGCAAACCTAAACCAGCTTGTCGCACCATTGATGGTGGTCCCAAATATCAGCGTCAGCAGAAGCATAAGCAAGGCCAGCATTCCCCAGAGATACTGATACTCACCAAGCTTGCGGTAATCTCGTAAAATAAAAAAGACAGCATAGTAAATGATCAAGCCCAGATTCGCCCAGATAAATTGGTCCGCCGCCAGGGCAGGATTGATCCTTGCTAGAAAAACCAAGCCAATCGCGAGGATGGTCTGAACTACTGGCAGGAGATACGGATCTCCCTGATAGCAAAAAAATATCTCAAACAAGGCACCTGCTAGGATCAAAAAAGAAAATACAGCTCCTTGCAGGAAAAAACCGCTTTCAGTCATATCATCCAGTTTCAGTACACCGAGTCCCATCCATAGAATTACTAAAGTCAGAACTCTCAAAGATAGACGATGTAGCATGTTCTCACCGCTCCACAATACAGCATATTGCCGTAAAGTTATCCGGAGCCCCCCGTTCGATCACAACATTCTTCAAAGTTTCGAGATGGTCATCCCATGATTTAGCCTCGGAAAACTCCGCAGCAATCTCCTGATCACTGATTTCATTCGAAAAGCCATCCGTGCACAGAAGAAAAACATCTCCGTCCTGTACTTTAAGTTGGAAACAATCTACATCAATGTTGAGCTCCACACCCAGCGCTCTGGACAAAATATGCTTGTGCGGATGATTTTTGGCTTTCTCCTCCGTCAGCTCTCCGAGGCGGACAAGCTCGTTAACCATCGAATGATCCTCCGACAGGAGCGTGAGGGTCTGATTTCGCCATAAATAAATCCTGCTGTCGCCCACATGGCCAACAACGGCTTTATTGTCATAGATCATCAAAGCAGTCAGAGTTGTTCCCATGCCTTCCGTCCCTTCAGTCCGAAGCGATACTTCGTATACTTCACGGTTGGCCTGATTCACAGCCTGAACGATCCAGTCCTGCATATCCTGAATATCCGAAGATTTTAATTCAGCTGCTTTTTCCTCTAATTGTTCGACCGCGATCCTCGAAGCTATTTCCCCGGCATTATGTCCGCCCATTCCATCGGCCACCGCAAAAAATGACTCCTCCGGCAATATAAGAAAATAATCTTCATTGTTTTTTCTAACACAACCGGTCTCATAAATCCTAACTGCTTTCATTTCCCCACCTCGAATATAGAAAAGTAATGCTGCCTATCTTGATGAAGTCACCGGAAACAAGCTGGACCTGGGAGTTGATCCGTTCTCCGTTCACCCAGGTACCATTCGTGCTCCCAACATCCTCCAGCGTTGTCATCCCTCTGTTATGCTTGAATTCAGCATGATCCAGCGAACAATAATGGTCCGGAACGACGATATCGTTGTGCTTTCCTCTTCCGATGGAAAGCCCTCGGGAATCAATCTTGATCTTGCGTCCTTTGGGCAGCTTTTCAGCTCCGCTTAAGACCTCGATACAGCCAAGATCAGATTCGGTTTTGCTCATGATTCCCTTCGACCTTAAATCGGCCAGCATAACCGTCAATATCCTTAAGAGAAAGAGATAGATAAAACCAACAAATACAATCCTTCCAACTACCGTAAGCATTTGCATTCAATCACCGACTTTACTTATCTACCTGAAATTGAAAATGTGTTTGTCCGGCCTTTATCCTGTCTCCAGGATTTACCATATAGCGGTCAACCCTTAATTTGTTCAGATAGGTACCGTTGGTACTGCCTAGATCCTGAACAAACCACCTTCTATTCTCTGTATAAAGCTTCAAATGGTGACGGGAGATCTCCAGGTCTCTGACTTCAATATCACAATCTTCCTGGCGTCCGACGATATACTCGTCCTTATTAAGATCGTAAATCTCACCTTCATTTGTCCCTTTTATAACTTCGAGATAAGGATGAGTTTTCCTGCCGACTGTTTTGGATGATGCCATGATTAATCTTGCAGCATCCGCCAGAACTGTTGTTTTTTCTATTTCTTCATCTTCCGCAGGCTGTTTTTCTTCGTTAATCCGCCAATTGGCGACAACAGAATCTTTAAACTCAATCTGGGTTTTAATTAAGCCCGCATCCATCTTCTCCGAAGGCTGCATCCGCACAACCGGAAGCGCCAGAAAAGTGTAGCCCTGCCTGGTCCCTTCGTCATAGAGATGTTTGGCCAGCTCCACCAGCAGTGTCTCTCCAAAACTTTCCAATACCGCATAATCCTCTGGGTTTAAACTTACGGTGTAAACATTCGGGACATAGACATGGGATATGCTGACCTGTTTATTTTTCAGCATGATTTTATTTAGTTCCCTGGCAACCTGAACAGGCTGAATCGTACCTACCGACTTGCTGAACAAAAATGTAGCCATCTGTTCGGCGATCGATTCAACTTTGTTTAAGAGACGCATACTCCTCACACTCCAAACGCTGTCTAAGCTGACCACAGGCTGCGTCAATGTCCAGGCCTTTTTCTTCTCTGATCGAAACAGGAATCTTGCCCGCTTCGAGAACCCTTTTGAACATCGTTAACCGCTCTTTGCCCGCTTTTTGAACGTCGCTGCCGATTACCGGATTAATGGGGATCAAATTGACATGGGCCAGCATGCCCTTAAGGAGAACGACCAGTTTTTCTGCTTCCTCTTTGGAGACATTCTGTTGGTGTAAAGCAAACTCAAATGTAACTCTTCTGTTCGTCTGATCGGAATAATACCGGCAGGCTTCCAGCAGTTCCTGCAATGGATATCTCCTGTTGATAGGAACCAGCGTATCCCTGACTTCATTTCTGACTGAATGAAGCGATACAGCCAAACCGACTTGCGGGTTGTCCTGTGCCAGTTGAATAATCTTGGGGGCAACACCGCTCGTCGAGATGGTCATTCTCCGCATGCCGATATTCTGACCGTTCTCGCTGTTCAGGATTCGAATCGCTTTCATCACCGCATCATAATTAAGAAAAGGTTCGCCCATCCCCATGAAAACAATATTGGTTACCGTGAATTTCGGGTCTTCCTGCTGAAGCAGCCGACTGATTTCGAGCACCTGGCCGGTGATCTCTCCTGCAGTCAAGTTTCGGCGGAACCCATCCATTCCGGTTGCACAGAAAGGGCATCCCACAGGGCATCCTACCTGAGTCGAGACACATAGCGTGTGTCTGTCCCGGCTTGTCAGATGATCATAGTCCATCAGAACCGTTTCAATGCTTTCTCCATCAGCCAGGCGAAATAAAAACTTCCGGGTCCCATCGGCAGAACGCTGCGCTTTTAAAACAGTCAGCGGCTGGATAAAGAAAACCCTGTCAAGCCGTTCGCTGTCCTGTTTCCCGATATTCTTCATTTCATCCCAATGATGAACTCCTCTGGCATTAACCCAGTTAAAAACCTGATTGGCCCTAAACTTTTTTAAGCCGTTTCCGAGGCATGCTGCACGCATCTCTCCTTCAAGACAACCGCGGCAATCCAACTTTTCCATAATTAGTATTATTCTCCCAATTTCATGATCTTAAACATGTTTTTCCGCCAGACGTAAAGCTTTGTCAATTAGAGTACATAGACTTGCTATAAAATCTTCTTGCCGCTCCTTGCTATCCGTAGCATCGCGTCACTAGGCCATCCATGGCCTTCGAAACTTAGCGATAAAGAATCCATCCATATTGTGATGATGAGGCAGGATCTGCCATACCCCTTTCCGGAGTTGTTTCAGATCTCTCTCCTCTGCTGCAAAAGGCAAACTTCCCGACAAGTCGACGGAAACAAACTCGGGCTTAAGCTGCCGGAAAGCTTTAACCACTTCAAAGTTTTCTTCCGGCTCCGTGGTACAGGTCGAATAAACAAGCTCTCCGCCTTCCCGCACATGATCGGCAGCTTTCAGCAGGATTGCCAGCTGGAGTTCTGGCAGTTTGCTGATCTCGTCTTCTCTCTTCTGCCAGCGCAGATCAGCTCTTTTTCTAAGCACACCCAAGCCCGAACAGGGCGCATCAACCAGGACCCGGTCAAACTTCTCTCCGATTCCTTCCAAAATCCGGGCGTCGCCCTCAACAGTTTTTATCATTGTAATTCCGAGCCGCTCGGCTGATTCCTTGATCAAATCAAGCTTTTGGGGATACATATCTACAGCAACAATGGTTCCCTTGTTTTTCATCAATTGCGCCAGATGGGTTGTCTTCCCTCCCGGGGCACTGCAGACATCCAATACGCTGTCCCCTTCCCGCGCTCCCAATAGATGAGCAGCCAACTGAGAACTCTGATCCTGAACCGCGAAATATCCGTTTTGGAATTCCCAAAGTTGGTCCAATCCGCCAAAATCTTTCAGAATTAAACTTTCCGGTGTGTATTCTCCGTCCACGACCTCAATTTCCTGACTTTCCAATAAGGTTTTTAGTTCCTGCCTTGTTGTCTTTAGGGTGTTTACACGGATAGAAGTAAGGGAAGGTTCGTTGTTGGCTTTGAGCAAAGCTTCTGTTTCTTCCTGCCCCCACCTTGCCAGCCAGCGCTTGATCATCCATTCAGGATGGGAATATCTGACCGAAAGATAGCGGACCGTTTCCTTCTTTTGGTCTGGCCATTCAAAATTCCAGCCTGTTTCAGCCGCCTTGCGCAGGACACTGTTGACAAGGGGGGAATAGGTTCGGTTCAGTTGGTTCATCAGGTCAACACTCTCATTGACCGCGGCGGGCACCGGCACTCTGTCCATGAGTAGTATCTGAAAAACACCGGTCCTTAAAACAGCCCTGACTTCCTGCGGCAATGCGGACATCGGCTTATTCAGATGTTTTCTCAACGCATAATCCAGCGTCAATTTGTTTTTTAATACCCCGTTGACCAAAGCAGTAGCCAGATTCCTGTCCCGGCTCTGGGTCAGTCCTGAAAGCTGGGAACGTAAAAGAAGATTGGCATAGGCCCCTTCTTTTTCGACCCGCGTAAGAATACGCACGGCTATCAGCCGTGCGTTTTGATCGTTTATGCGTTTCCGCGTACGTTTGGTTTTTTCTTCAGTAATAGGGTTATTCTTCTCCGTCATTTTTCTATCCCAATCTTTTTTATTCTCTTGATTCGGTATTAATCATCCCGGCCTTGTGCAATCCACACAAAGCGCAGCAAAGTCAGGATCGCAGTCAGTGCTGCGGCGACATAGGTCAGGGCTGCCGCACTGAGCATCTTTCTTGCACCTGTCATCTCTTCTGTATCTTTAATAATGCCGCTGTCTCCCAGAAAAGCTAAGGCTCTGTTACTGGCATTGTATTCAACAGGAAGCGTAACGATTTGGAACAAAACTGCAAACGCAAAAACATAAATCCCAATATCCAACAAGAAGGATATCGTCGGCAGGAACAGTCCAACAAGGATCAAGATGGGTCCTGCCTGACTGCCGAATGAAGCCACTGGCACAAACGCCGACCTGAGTTTCAACGGAACATAGCTGTCAGCATGCTGCACAGCGTGACCTGTTTCGTGAGCCGCGACAGCCAGCGCTGCAATGGACGTACTGTTATATACACCGCTGCTGAGCCTCACAACATGAGTCCTCGGGTCGTAGTGGTCCGTAAGGTTTCCGGCAACCTGCTCTACCTGAACATCATAAAGGCCATTCTCATTCAGCAGCGCTCTGGCCACGTCTGCGCCCGTCGCTCCCGAACTGCTCCTCATTTTGGAATATCTGCCGTAAGCACCACTGATCTTAGCCTGAGCATAGACAGTAAGAATAATCGCTGGAATTAGCAGTATAATTGTGTAATCAAATAAAAACATAATCTTCCTCCTTAAAAAGCCAGACCTGCTCAAATAGCATAGGAGTCATGCTTCTTATGTATAATTCAAGGCACTAAAACAATCATTGTTTAACTATTAGAAGTATATCCATTTATTCTTAGATTTTGCTTAAAAGAAGGAAAGACGAGTGCGATCGTTTACTCAAAACGATCATTTGCTTTAAGTCTGTATCCGTTATAAAAGTCCTGGGCACGCATTTTCTTTTTCCCAGCAGGCTGAAGCTCTGAAATTTTTAAAATACCTTCCCCGGTCTGAACCAGCAGCCCTCCCTTAGCAAGGGACAAAATGCTTCCCGGCAAAGCGTTTTGCGCAGTCTGTCCGGATAAGGCAGGTTTTCCGGACAGCTCACTTAGCCATATTTTAACCTGTTCTCCCCGGAAAAGCGTAAAAGCACCGGGCCAGGGATTCAGTCCGCGAATCCTGTTATGGATTTTGGCTACGTCCCAGGACCAGTCCACCTGCTCATGTTCTCTTTTCAGAAGCGGTGCATACGAAAATATTTTAGGCTGCGGTACCGGCCGAACGGTCTCATTCTGCAATCCTTCGAGTGTATTAATCAACACCTTTGCGCCGATTTGGGCCAGCGCATCGTAAACTTCACCCGTTGTGGCCTCCGGTACGATTGCATATTCTTTGCTGATAAGCATTGCGCCCGTATCCAGACCTTCATCCATCAGCATGGTTGTAACACCGGTTTTAGACTCTCCGTTCATCACGGCCCAGTGGACCGGAGCTGCTCCGCGATAAGCCGGAAGCAGTGAGGCATGCACGTTAATGCATCCAAAAGGTGGTATTTCCAGAATCTCTTTGGACAGGATTTGTCCGAAAGCGACCACCACAATGCAGTCCGGCTGCAAATCCCTGATCTGGTCGACCGCTTCGGGTGCTTTAATCCTGGCAGGCTGAAATACAGCAAGTCCATACTTTTCAGCCAGTACTTTGACCGGACTCGCTTTCAATTTGTTCCCTCTTCCCGCAGGTTTGTCGGGCTGGGTAAAAACGCCGCCGATTTGATGTCCTGATGCATAGAGCGCCTCCAGGACAGGCACCGCAAAATCCGGTGTTCCCATAAAAACAAGCCGCATCTGACACTGTCACTTCCCATTTCATATTTCGATTGCGAAAAAATATCTTAGACGTTGTAAATCTTGTCCGCGATATCAACAAACAGTATCCCGTCAAGATGATCTGTTTCATGTTGCATCGCTCTGGCCAGGAAACCATCGGCATGATATTCCTTTATTTCTCCATTGCGGTCCATGGCCTGAAGCACCACTTCGGCCGCCCGTTTCACCCGGCCAGTCTTATTTGGGACACTTAAACATCCTTCCTCATCTACTTCCGAACCGGTTTTTTTGATAACCATCGGATTGATCAGTTCCAAAAGACCGTCTCCCACGTCGATCACCACAACTCTTTTGGATACGCCGACCTGAGGAGCTGCCAGCCCTACCCCTTTCGCCTCATACATGGTCTCAGCCATATTATCGAGCAATTTAATGATATTCGGGGTAATTTTCTTGACTTCTATTGCTTTTTCCCGCAGGATGTCTTCTCCAATTTTTACTATCTGGTAAACGGCCATTACTGGATCCGCTCCCTTCTCACGCAATTTCTAAAATAATATCCCATAATAAAACCATATAATAGAATTATACATTTCTGAAAGCCTGAAAGCAATTAAACACCTTAAGAGCACGTGTCAGGGATGACA
The DNA here is from genome assembly GCF_040931655.1 of Dehalobacter sp. TBBPA1. Taxonomy (NCBI): domain Bacteria; kingdom Bacillati; phylum Bacillota; class Clostridia; order Eubacteriales; family Desulfitobacteriaceae; genus Dehalobacter; species Dehalobacter sp. TBBPA1. The sequence continues at coordinate 2,050,912 of NZ_CP162385.1, forward strand.
CAATGGCCGAAAGCGCTACTGTGGCACGCTGACCTACCTCAAATATGTTGTATTTAAGATAGCGGATTCACCTCAATACTGATATTGATCCCTGAGCTGGCCGTTCCAAGATAGAAAGCCCGGACTCCTTGATGGACGATCCTGCGGAGGACCGCCGGGTTCTTTCCTTTGACCGATACCTGCCAGCGAAATTCATTCTTCAGCCTGGTCAAAACAGCCGGTGCCGGGCCCAGAATCACATATTCCTGATTCAGATCAGCAAGCACCAGACGGATACTGTTGGCCAGGTCCTGAGCCGCTTTGATTACCCGATCTTCTTTTTCATGAAAAATCATGATCCTGATGATATGAGCAAACGGCGGATAACTTTGCTGTTTGCGGTAAGTGATCTCTTCCCAAAAAAAGGCTGCATAATCCTGTTTGGCTGCCCGCTGGATCGATCTTTCTTCAGGTGAATAGGTCTGGATCACCACTTCGCCGCCTTTAGCCCCACGTCCTGCCCTGCCAGCAACCTGAGTCAGCAGCTGGAAAGCTCGTTCTCTGGATCGAAAGTCGGGCATATTGAAAAGCTGGTCGGCAGAGATTACACCGACAAGGGTAACGTTCGGGAAATCCAGCCCTTTAGCCAGCATTTGGGTCCCGACAAGAATCGGAACCTCTCCGCTGCGAAACCGTTCTAGAATTCTATGGTACTCCCGGGAACCGGAGGTCGTATCGGTATCCAGCCGTAAGACTTCAACTCCTGGGAACAAAGCGGAAACCTCTTCTTCAACTTTTTGAGTTCCCTGGCCGAAGAAACGGATAAATCGGCTGTTGCATTCCGGGCAGCGGTGAAAAACATCCTGTTGATAATTGCAGTAGTGACAACACAGCTGCTGATTATGACTGTGATATGTCAGGGAAACATCACAATGTGGGCAGCGTGCGACATACCCGCATTCACGGCAAAATACAAAAGTGGAATAACCTCTGCGGTTCAGAAAAAGGATACTTTGTTCTCCGTTGTCGATTCTCTCCTGAAGCTTGTTTCTGAGTACCATGGAAAACATTGTTTTATTGCCGCTGGCCAGTTCCTGTTTCATATCCACAATATCGACAGCGGGTAAAGCCCGTTGATTGAAGCGTTCTTCCAGTGACACAAGACCAATCTTATCCCTTTGGGCCGCCGCATACGCTTCCAGGGATGGGGTAGCGCTGCCCAGAAGTACAAGCCCGCCTCTGTCTTCCATCCTTTTCCGTGCGACGTCCCGCGCATGATATTTTGGGTTTTCATCCTGTTTATAAGCGTTATCGTGTTCCTCATCCAGTATGATCAGTTTAAGGTTTGACAGAGGCGCAAAAACAGCGGAGCGCGCTCCGATAATCACGCGCTTATTCCGTTGCAGAATTTGCTCCCAAATTGCTAGTTTATCGCCGGAGCTGATGCCTGAATGAATAATTCCGACAATATCTCCGAACTGTTCCAGAAATATTCTAGAGATCTGAGAAGTAAGTGAAATCTCAGGTACAAGCAGAATAACATCGCCGCCTTCAGCCAGTACCTTTGCCACCAGCTCTTTATAAATCTCTGTCTTGCCACTGCCGGTTATCCCATGGATCAAAACCGTCCCGCCATCATTTTTATTGCGAAACGCCAGAATATCCTGGAAAGCTTTTTCCTGGGCAGGACTTAATGCGCCTGTAATGTGCCAAACGGAACCAGCTGTTATCTGCTCAATATTGTTTCTTGTATCGGCGTCTATGTCTTTATCTGTGTCTATATCAATTTTATTCTCTATGTTATTTTTTTTTCTTTCATTCATGTCGGGACTGCCTGCTTTTCCGGAAAACCGGATTTCTTTTTTGATCCATCCCTGCTTAAGCATATCCTCAAGCAGTTCTTTCTTCGCTCCGCTTCTTTTTAGCAGGACATTTTCCGGCAGACCTCCCCGGCGCGACCTGTTAAGGGTTTTTAAGACCTGAAATGTATCCGGATCGAGAAGCTCCAAAACTTTAACGTCCTCATCGTCCATGCTGGCCATGGAAGTCATCCAGGTTTCTCCCTTTCCCTTTAAAAAAGGCCACACTGAATGAAGGGCTTGCGCTTTTGGGCAGATCGTCGTCTCCGAAAGCCAGCAGGCCAATTCTATGAGCTCCAGTGGAATTAGATAGTTTTCCTCCAAGACCGCTTCTATGCTGCGGAATTTGGGCTCACCGTCGAGTTCAGGCGGGTCGGAACTGATACTGACAACGAGGCCCCGGACTTTTCTGTACTTAAGCGGGACAACCACCATCATCCCCACATGAATTACGAGATTGTCCGGAATGTAATAATGAAAACTCTGATCAAGACGCCTGTTGGCGACATCGATCAGCACCTCTGCGTATCCGCTCAATTTCAAGGCTCCTCCCTGCTGATGTCAAAAAATTGAATGTATCAATTATAGCAGATAACCCGTCATCTGTTCATGCGGAAAAATCTCTGATATGACGGCGTTCCTCGGGCGTCAGCCTAAACTGTTCCATAATGAATTCATCTAGGATTTCAAACTGATCTTCCCCAACGATGATTTGGTCTGTTAATTGCAGGATATGGTCAATCACTGCCTGTTCCCATAAGGGCAGTGGAAGTAGTTCCAGATCTCCCCGGAGCACTTTCAGGGTATGAAATTTCTTGCGGAAAAGGAATTGATAAAGGCTGCTGTTAAATAAAGCAAGAATTAATTTCACCGGATAGTTTCCTGGTTCGGGGATCAGGATATTGGCACTGTTCAGGGTAAGACTGCCCTGATCATCATAGGCAAAAACAAGTCTTTCAGAAATGAAACGGTAAATCAGTTTCTCCGCCACCCTATATTTTTGCTCCGGTGCTGTTTGCTGGAACTTGTCCGGCTGGAACCGTAAAAAAGAAGACGGCTTCTTCAGAACGAACCTGTCCACATCCGAGCCCTTGTAGACCGGCTCAGCACCCGGCCCGTTCATCTGAAGCAGGTATCTCCGATTATCTCCGGTGACGATTCCCAAGGCCCAGCCGGCCTTATCTTTCAGGTAAGTATGTCTGGTCGAATAGACCTTGCCGAAAATAACTTCCTCCTGGCTGCTCAGGTAAATATCAAAAATGTGCCAGTCATTACTCCGAAACCTTTCCTGAGAAACCAGATATTCCTGTTCCGGAAATTTCACCAGAACTTGGTCCTGCTCCGATGGCAAGGCTTTTCTGAGATCGAGGCGGACCACGGCTGAGAAGACATTTTTAAATCTCCTGCCCAGATATTCGATCCTGATGATCTGGCAATTCTCAAGCAAATATCCTCTGATATCGGCATGAGCACGGATGTTCAGAATGGATTCTGGCAGAATAAACGAGATAACCCCTCCGTCTTTCAGCAGATCAAGACTCGCCCTGAGAAAATAAGAAAAGGACTCCCCAGAAGTTATTTCCGGAAACTCCACAGCCATTTTCTGGCGGACACCCAGATCAATCTCCGCTCCCCACGGAGGGTTCGTGGCGACAAAATCAAATTTCCCGAAAGCGGAAGATTCCCGTCGCATATCGGTTAAAGTATTGCAGTGAATAACGTTAGGCTGAAAATCCCGGGAACATGTCAACAGAAGATTGAGTCTGGCAATCCTTACCGATGTCAGATCGAGGTCCATCCCGTAGATGTTTTCGGGTTCGTCCATATTCCGGGCAAAGGATAAAAGATACTGTCCCGTGCCGCAGCAAGGATCAAGCACCTTCTGTCCGCTGCAGATATAAGCCCGGACAGCGTCATACGCAATGCCTGGTGGGGTAAAGTAAGAACCAATGCGAGCTTTATTTCCCTCCATGGTCAGTGATTGATAGATGACACCGAGTATATCTTCTTCTAAAGAAAAACGGATGTTAAAAAGATATTCAAGGTGCTGCGAATCCGGCCTGCCGTACGAAAACTTCAAAGAAGATTCTAAAGAAGATTTTTTAGATGTCCTGAGTATATCCTGATAAAAATTCTTCAGCTCTATGCGGACATGCTGTCGCTGGAAAATAGCTTCCGGGAAATCAATAATTTGTTTCAGGTCGTCGGACAATATGTCTCCCGATCTCCGAAAAAGATTCAAAGCCAGAATGAAGACTGCCCATCCCCGGTCTATGTTGTGCCGGAGCAGATAAGCCAATAGATCCATGATCTGCTTACGTGTTCTTTCGTTTGGGATGTATTCTGTCGGGACAAATCGTTTATCAGCACCGGCTTTGTTTGCTCTTTTTCTTAAGCGGTCAAGCTCTCCCTGCGCAATCCGTTCCCGAAGTAGGAGCACCTCATCAAGATCAAAGACCTTTCCGTCAGGATCAGAAGGATGGAGATAGCCATGCCGGACCCAGTTGCGGATACTTGGCACAGATACCCCCAGAATTTCAGCGATTAACTTTGAATCAATTCGATGATTATCCATTTCTGCAGTCCTGTCGCTTTAGATTAATCCAGGTTGCCTACCTTCCTGGTTTCCTGGCTGTTCACCGCATAGAAAAGAGAATCGAGGTTGCGGACTAAGTCCTTCGCAATCTGCGGTTTGTTCATTGTATAGATATGGACACCGTCAATATCATTCGCAAGCAATTCCACAATTTGTTTGGTCGCGTAAGCAATGCCGGCATCTTTTAGGGCTTCCATATTATGCTCAAATTTGTCAAGTATTTTAATTAGTTTCTGCGGCATCCGTGCATTCGACAGTGCTAATATTCTTTCAATCTGAACCCGATTAGTGATTGGCATGATCCCTGCCAGAATCGGAACATTAATATTCAGCTTAGCAACTTTTTCCTGAAAACGAAAAAAGGCGTCATTGTCATAGAACAACTGTGTAACAAGAAACCCGACTCCGGCATCCACTTTCCGCCGAAGATTTTCAATATCCTGGTCTTTATCGGGGCACTCGGGATGGCCTTCCGGATAACAAGCGCCGCCCAGGCAGAAAGAATGTTTGTTCTGGATATACGCGACAAGATCGGAAGCATATTGAAAATCCCTTACCCTGCCGGTCTCTTCCGAACCCTTTGGAATATCTCCCCGTAACGCGAGAATATTGGAGACATTGCTGTCTGCCAGCTGCGTCAGTGTTCCCTCAATTTGTTCTTTGGAAGAGGTAATACAGGTCAGATGGGCCAAAGAATTAATGTTGTATTTATTCTCAACAATGGATGCAATTTCTGCGGTCGTTTTGCTGGTACTTCCTCCTGCACCGTAGGTAACACTGATAAAATCAGGACGGAGCGGTGCCAGAGCATCAATCGTATCGTAAATGACCTCTATAGATGAAGTAAGCTTTGGTGGGAAAATCTCAAAAGATACGACCTTTTTCTGTTGGAACAATTCGCTGATAAACATTCTAAAACCTCCTTCATCTTTAATACAATCCCAAACTCATTCAATTCCGGTTGGAATAAGCTCCGGAATTGAATCATCACATGTTGAGTCCTTTAATCCCTATGTCGGTGCGGAAATGGGCATCAGGAAAATCGATGCTGTCCACTAGTGCATAGACATTCTCCCTGGCTGCCGCGATGGATGCATCACGGACGGTAACTCCAAGTACCCGGCCGCCTGAGCTGACCAGTTTTCCGTCTTCCATCTCCGTGCCGGCATGGAAAACTACCTGGTTTTCTTGGGTCACCGTAAGACTGATCGGAATCCCCTTCCTGTATTCACCCGGATAACCTGGAGCTGCCATGACCACACACAGCGCGGTGCCATCGTGCCATTCGACTTTGACTTCGGACAGTTTCCCGTCGATACATGCTTCGAAGATTGGGATCAAGTCCGACTTGAGCAGGGTCATCACAACCTGTGTCTCAGGATCACCGAACCGGACATTGTATTCCAGGAGTTTTGGGCCTTTGGCCGTAATCATTAAGCCTAAAAACAGTACGCCGGTAAATGGGGTTCCTCTTTGGCGCATAACAGAAAGCGTCGGCTGAGCGATCGTATCGATAACTTCCTGTTCCAATGCTTTGGTCCAGAAAGGAGGCGGAGAATAAGTCCCCATTCCGCCTGTATTTAACCCCATATCCCCGTCGAGTGCTCTCTTGTGATCCTGAACGGGGGTCATCGGGAGAGCCTTTTCACCGTCGCAAAAGCACAGCAGACTGACCTCCTGCCCCTCCAGAAATTCTTCTACCACGACCTTGTCTCCGGCAGCACCAAAGGCCCCACCCATAATGGTCTCGATACCTTCAAACGCCTCTTCCAGTGTAGCTGCCACAATAACCCCTTTACCTGCTGCCAGACCATCCGCTTTAATGACAATCGGAGCGCCGGTTTGTCTGATGTATCTTTCTGCTTCGCTCTTCTCGGTAAAAGTCCGGTAGTCTGCTGTCGGGACCTTCGCCTGTACCATAATTTCCTTGGCAAAAGCTTTGCTGCTTTCAAGTGTCGCCGCCGCTCCGGACGGGCCAAATACTCTGAGACCTGCAGCCTGAAAAGCGTTGACAATTCCCAGACTAAGCGGTTCCTCAGGACCAACAACCGTAAGATCAATCCCTTCATCCTTGGCAAAGTCAACCAAAGCGTCAAGTTCATTGGCCTTGATCGGGACATTCCATTGCTCTGTTCCTGCGTTACCCGGAGCTACAAAGAGTTTCTGACAAGAAGTGCTCTGATTGATTTTCCAGGCAAGAGCATGCTCCCTTCCTCCTGAGCCTACAATCAAAATTTTCTTCCCGTCTTTTTGACAACCAGACAAGTCAGCCATCGTTTTCCCACCTCAATAAGTAATATTTATTCTTAGTGCTCAAAATGCCTTCTTCCGGTATGGAGAATAATCATCCCAAGCCTGTTGGCTGTTTCAATCACTTCTTTGTCCCGGATAGAACCACCGGGATGAACAATGGCTTTGATCCCATGGGAATGGGCCAGTTCGACCGTATCCGGGAACGGGAGGTAAGCATCCGAAGCCATATAGGCACCCTGTGCTTTTTCTGCAGCCTGCTCAAGCGCAATTTTCGCCGAGCCGACTCTGTTCATCTGGCCGGCTCCAACACCGATGACCTGTCTCTTCGCCGAAATGACGATCGCATTGGATTTGACATGCTTGCAGGCTTTCCAGGCAAACTCCAGTTCCGCCAAATCATCTTCAGTCGGCTTGGCTTCTGTAACGACTTCCCATTCGACAGACGGTGTCGTCCCTTCATCCTCGTCCTGAACCAGAAAACCGCCGTTTACTGTACGGATTTTCCAACCCCGGGTCTTACCGCACGCTTCCCTGCCAACTGCGAACAGACGAAGGTTAACTTTCACAGCCAAAATTTCCTTCGCCCGCGGGCTGAAATCCGGAGCAATGACCACTTCGTAGAATTTCTCTTTAATCGCTTCAGCTGTGGCCTCATCTACCACGCGGTTAAGTGCAATAATTCCGCCGTACGCCGAGACCGGATCCGCTTCCAGCGCTCTTTGATAAGCTTCCAGCAGTGAGTTCCCAAGCGCAACACCACATGGATTGGTATGTTTAATGATTACACAGACTGTCTTGTCATATTCCATAGCGATTTTCCAGGCCGCGTCCATGTCCATCCAGTTATTATAGGACAGCTCCTTGCCCTGGAGCTGCTGGCCATAAGCAAGTGTCCCTTTTCCGGCCTCCGGGTCCGCATAAAAGGCCGCCAGCTGCCCGGGATTTTCTCCATAGCGAAGATCCTGCACCTTTGCCGCCACGAGACGAAGATGCTGGGGAAAAGAGGCTTTTGTATCGATTTGACCTTCCAGATATCCAGCAATCAGACGGTCATATTCCGCCGTATGCGCAAACGCTTCGGCTGCAAGTTCCTTCCGCAAGGCCAATGGGATTAGACCGTTCTCCCTGAGGCTCTCAATCACCCTGCCGTAGTTTTCCGGATTGACGATAATGGTTACTCTATTGTGATTTTTCGCAGCTGAACGGACCATGGTCGGTCCGCCGATATCAATATTCTCGATCGCTTCTTCGAAGGTAACCCCTTCTTTGGCAATCGTTTCTCTGAAAGGGTAAAGATTTACGCAAACCAAATCGATAAAATCAATTCCGTTTTCCGCGCACTGCGCCCGGTGTTTCTCAGTATCCATTGCAAGGATTCCGCCGTGAATCTTCGGATGCAAGGTTTTTACCCTGCCATCAAGAATTTCCGGAAACCCTGTAATTTCACTGACATAACGAACAGGAATATCCGCTTCTTTCAATGTCTTATACGTACCGCCTGTTGAAATCAGTTCAAACCCCTCGGCAACAAGGCCTTCGGCAAATTCCACAATACCCGTTTTGTCCGAAACACTGATCACTGCCTTTTTCGCCATCATGTCCAACCCCCTATCATCATTTCTCAAAGTAACTCCTCAGAACAATACTCAGAATTATCCTATAGAATAATATCCCGGAATAATCCTTGATATCGCCAATACATTAGTGCCATGTCAGCCCTAAATCTTATATATCCTAACGGCATATTTTTCCTAATACTGCGTTCGTTATATGATAATTTTACGCGCGATTATGAGTCTCTGAGGACGATCACTCTTCTTCCCTCTCGTTTTATCTTCCCATTCGCAATCAGTCTGACTGCCTCTGGATATATCGTGTGCTCAACTTTCAGAATTCTTGCAGCCAGCTGGTCGGCATCATCCTCAGCAAAAACCGGCACCGTCTCCTGCAGGATAATCGGTCCGGAATCCATTCCCTCGTCCACAAAATGCACCGTGCAGCCGCTGACTTTAACACCATATTCCACTGCCTGTTTTTGGGGATGTAAGCCCGGAAAAGACGGCAGCAGCGAAGGATGAATGTTCAGAATCGGATATTCGGCCCTGCGGATAAAATCCGAGCTTAACACCTGCATGTAACCGGCCAGAATCAGCAGTTCCGTACCGATGACTTCAAGCCAGTTTAAGATATCCGTTTCCTGAGAGCTATTGTCTGCATAGCTTTCCCTCGGAAAAGTCCGGACCTGAATACCGAATCTTTCTGCCCTAGCCAGAGCCTCTGCGTCTATTTTATTCGAACCTACGCCGACAAATTCTACAGGGAGCTGGCCATCCTGCCATTCGTCCAGCAAGGCTTGCAGGTTGCTGCCACGCCCTGAAGCGAGTACGGCTGCTTTCATCGATAGCTCACTCCTTGACCGGAAATCACACTGCCTATCCTGATCGGCTCTTCGCCGTTTGCAGCCAGAATATCCATGGCCTGCTTTTCATCTTCAGGATGAATGATCAGAACAAACCCGATTCCCATATTAAACGTCCTTAACATTTCCTCATCTTCAACATTGCCAAGCTTCTGCATTAATTCAAATACCGGCGGAACTTGCCACGTGGAAGTGACGATCTCCGTTCCGAGTCCGGACGACAGAACCCTTGGAATATTTTCAGTCAGACCGCCACCGGTAATATGTACCATACCCGGAACAGCAATCTTGTCCAGAAGCGCCAGCACTGACTTTACATAGATTCTGGTCGGGGTGATCAATACTTCCCCGAGCGGTCTCCCGAGTTCCGGGAATACCTTGTCAAGGGAGTATTCCGCAAAAATCTTACGAACCAAAGAAAAGCCGTTGCTGTGCAGTCCGCTGGACTTCAATCCCAGAAGGATATCCCCTTCGCGGATGTCCGAGCCGTCAATCAGCTTGTCCCTGTTCACCGCACCGACAGCGAAGCCAGCAATATCATATTCTTCTTCAGCGTAGAAACCGGGCATCTCAGCAGTCTCTCCGCCAATCAGTGCACAGCCTGCCAGACGGCAGCCTTCGGCCACGCCGCCTACAATGGAAGCAATTCTTTCCGGAACCAGTTTCCCTACCGCAAGATAATCCAGAAAAAACAATGGCTCGGCGCCCTGGACCAGAACATCATTCACGCACATCGCAACAGCGTCCTGGCCGATGGTATCATGCTTATCTAACTGAAAAGCCAGCCGCAATTTTGTTCCGACACCATCCGTACCGGAAACCAGCACGGGATCAGAATATTTTTGCAGATCCAGACTGAACAATCCGCCGAATCCGCCGAGTCCCCCTAAAACTCCGGGCCGCCAGGTTGCAGCTACCGCAGGCTTAATTTTCTCTACAGCTTCATTTCCGGCCTGGATATCCACACCGGCATCTTTATAGGTAATTCCCATGATTACTCCTCCTAACGGCTAGTTTAACACTCCATGTCTTCTTTGGAAAACTTCTTCGGGACAGTGGTCGGATAATCACCGTTAAAACAGGCCAGGCAAACTGAATCACTACCCAAAGCCTTTTTCAGCCCTTCCTCCGACAGATAGTACAGGGTGTCCGCCCCGACAAACCTGCGAATTTCATCGATGTTCATTTGATTAGCAATCAATTTTTCCCTTTCGGCCGTATCGATGCCATAATAGCAGGAATACTTCACCGGAGGTGAGCTGATCAGAAGATGAACCTCCTTGGCGCCGCATCCTTTGACCATCTCGACAAGCTTGGAGCTCGTTGTCCCCCTGACAATCGAATCATCGATCATCACAACCCTGCGTCCACGGATGACCTGCTTGTTGGCATTCAGCTTAATCCGGACAGCAACTTCTCTTAACTCCTGCGTGGGCTGAATGAACGTCCGTCCAACATACCTGTTTTTGAGCAGCCCCTCCTCAAAAGGGATACCCAGCGTTTGGGCATAGCCCAGGGCGGCCGGTGTCCCGGAGTCCGGAACCGGAATAATCACATCAGCCTCAATCGGGCATTCTTTCGCCAGCTGAACACCCATTTGCCTCCTGCTTTCCCAGACATTCAGATTATCCAGTGTACTGTCAGGCCGCGCGAAATAAATATATTCAAAAGAGCAGGAGGCAATCCGTTCCTGCGGCGTACCGAAACGGGTATGAAGCCCTGCTTCGTCGATCGTCACGACTTCTCCTGGTTTAACGTCCCTGACAAATTCCGCACCGATCGTATCGAGCGCACAGCTTTCCGAAGCGAAACAGTACCGCTCTCCCAGCCGTCCGATGCACAAGGGCCTCAGGCCATGGGGATCTCTCGCCCCGACAATTTTGTCTTCAGCCATGATCAGCAGTGCGTAGGCTCCCTTGATATCAATCATCGTTTTGATAATCGCATCTTCTAGGCTATGCCTGCGGTAACGCGCAATCATATTTAGAATCACTTCGCTGTCAATGGTTGTCTGAAAGACTGTTCCCTGACTGCCAAGCTCCTGTCTGATTTCTACGGCGTTCGTCAGATTTCCGTTATGCGCCAGCGCCATCATTCCGTTCTGGAAATGAACAACCAGCGGCTGTGCATTCGATAACAGGCTCGAACCCGTCGTTGAATACCGGACATGTCCAATCGCCATCTTCCCTTGCAGTCCTGCGAGTAAATCAGGCGAGAATACCTCAGATACCAAGCCCATTCCTTTTTCTACAACGATTTTTCTTCCATCGGAAACAGCAATCCCCGCACTTTCCTGTCCCCTGTGCTGCAACGCATAAAGGCCATAATAAGTCAGACGGGCAATTTCCTTTTCAGGAGCAAAGATTCCGAAGAGACCACACTCTTCTTTGGGCTTGTCATCCCAGAGCAAATCCACAGTCAAGGACTCCTTTCATCTACTGTATATACTGTCTCTGTCCTCTAGCAGTTATGTTTCCAGCATCGTATTTTTAGCAATCGCTTTAAGCATTTTCTACAGCGTCCTTCAGACGGGTATAGACTTCGGCATACGCTTCTTCAATCTTGCCAAGATCCCGGCGGAAACGGTCCTTGTCCAGCTTTTCTCCGGTATCTTTGTCCCAGAAGCGGCAAGTGTCCGGAGAAATCTCATCTCCGAGCATGACTTTGCCGTCAATCAGACCGAACTCCAGCTTATAGTCAACCAGGTCAATCCCGGCCTTGGCAACAATTTTGGTCATGAGCTCATTGACCTTCAAAGCAATTTCCTTCATTTTGTTGATTTGTTCGATCGTTGCCCATCCCATCGCAAGCGCATGGGTTTCATTGACCATCGGATCACCGAGCGCGTCGTCCTTATAATAAAGCTCAAGCACAGGCGAAGCCAGAGCATAGCCCTCTTCTTTGCCAACCTTCTTTACGAGACTGCCGGCAACAATATTGCGGACAACAATTTCCAGCGGAACCATCTGCAGGCGCCGGACAATTTGTTCCCTGTCACTTAAAAGCTCAACAAAATGTGTATCGACGCCATTCTTTTGAAGATAGGAAAACATCATCGCGGACATCTTGTTGTTGATAATCCCTTTGTCAACAATGGTACCCTTTTTTATCCCGTTAAAGGCAGTTGCATCATCTTTGTACTCGACCCAGAAAACATTTTTGTCATTCGTATCATAGATTTTTTTGGCTTTGCCTTCATACAGCATTGCGAGCTTTTCCATATCATAACCCTCCAGTAATAATGTCTAAATTTACATCCATATTCAATTTTCATCGTTTAATAAACCGTTCGTGTTTAAGGCTACTTATAACAATGTGATTTAAATAGGTAATTTCCAAAAAGTTGATATTATGTTTATTTATTTCAGTAGGCCGACTCTGCAGAAAATATAGTCAATGTTTTTCGTATGATACTCATAATCAAACAGCGCATCAACTTCTTCTTTGGTTAGGAACTGCATGATCTCAGCATCCTGAAGCACATAATCCTTAAACGGCACTTTGGTATCCCAGGCTCTCATTGCATTTTTCTGTACCAGCGCGTAGGATGTTTCCCTGCTCATGCCCTTATCGACCAGCGACAGCATAACCCTTTGGGAGAAGATCAGACCATAGACCTTTTCAATATTTGTCATCATCTGTTCCGGGGACACTCTTAATCCTTCCAAAGTCTGAATCATCTTATGCAGCATATAATCCAGCGCAATGGTGCTGTCAGGAAGGATCACGCGTTCAGCTGAGGAATGGGATATATCTCTTTCATGCCAGAGTGCGACATTTTCAAAAGCGACCTGGGCATTCCCGCGGATTAGGCGGGCCATTCCGCAAATTCTTTCCGAAATAACCGGATTTTTCTTATGCGGCATCGCTGAAGAGCCTTTTTGTCCCTTACCAAAAGGTTCTTCGACCTCATGGACGTCCGTCCGCTGCAGATTACGAATTTCCGTGGCAATCTTATCAAGTGAAGAAGCGATTCCGGCCAACACGCCTACATAGAATGCATGCCTGTCCCGCTGGATAATCTGGGTTGACACTGGAGCCGGCTTTAAGCCCAGGCTCTCACAGACCCATTCTTCCACGGCAGGATCAACGTTCGCAAACGTGCCGACTGCACCCGAAATCTGGCCTACCCGAATCTCTTCGCGCGCATATTTCAGCCGCTCCCTCTGCCGTTTCATTTCGTCATACCAGAGTGCGAATTTCAGGCCGAATGTAATCGGTTCGGCATGAATCCCGTGCGATCTTCCCATTTGCAGCGTATCTTTGTATTCGAGGGCTTTTCTGCCCAAAACATCAATCAGCTTATCCATCTTCTCGAGCAGAATATCGGAAGCCTCAACCAGCTGCAGCGAGAGCGATGTATCCAGTACATCGGAAGAGGTCAGTCCGAGATGTATATATTTGGCTTCATCGCCGACGTTCTCAGCGACATTGGTCAAAAAGGCCAATACGTCGTGCTGGGTGACTTCTTCAATTTCCTTGACCCTGTCCCAGGAAAAAGCGGCCTTCTGACGGATTACTTCGACAGCCTCTTGCGGGATCTTTCCTTTTTTCGCCCATCCTTCGCAGGCTGCAATTTCTATCTTCAGCCAGAGCGTTAGACGGTATTCATCTTGCCATAGTCTCCCCATAGCGGGAAGCGTGTACCTTTCTATCACAGAAATTCTCCTTTATTTAAATATTTTCTAAGCTTTCAGTTTATCCTGAAGTGCACTGTCCTTGGCTTCAACATCTGCCGCCATTTTTTGTCTAAAAGCTTTCAGCTGGTTCTGCAGTTCCAGATCAGCGATCGCCAGCATTTCTACAGCCAAGAGCGCTGCGTTGCGGGCACCGTTGATCCCGACCGTGGCGACCGGGATACCGGGAGGCATTTGCACAATCGCATAAAGCGCATCTACACCCTCCAAAGCACCACTCTTGATCGGGATACCAATAACAGGGAGCGTCGTGGCTCCGGCGATCACACCTGGAAGATGCGCAGCCATACCGGCCCCGGCGATGATCACTTTTCCTCCCTGTTTCTCAAAACTTTCCACCCATTCCACGGTTCTTTTCAGCGTACGGTGAGCAGAAGATATTTTCATTTCAAAGGGTACTGAGAATTGCTGCAGGATTTTTGCTGCTTCTTCCATGATGGAAAAATCAGAATCACTACCCATGATTACACCAACAGAGATCATTCGTTATTTCCTCCTTTAAATGCTTTTCCTTATTTGTGAGCAGAAATAATCACAAATTCACCATATTATCTGCAATAAATTCTAAACATATTTTACCCGACAACAAATACAGGGTCAATCAGAATCCGAACATTATTTTGTTTTTTTGTTCTAATGTTCGGAATATGACCAATAATAAGGAGACCTCCCACAGCAAAGCTACGAAAGGTCTCCTTATCGGTTCATACATTTAGGCCTTGGATATCCATATTCTTGCCGCCTTCGTTCCAATTTTCGTAGAGGAATAATACTTCATCAATGATCCACAATGCTGGTGATCATCGTAGATAAATGCTTGGATAAATCCAGGTCGTCCGGATTGTCCAGGGCTTGATTGCCTTGAGTGATTACCCTGACCACCGGTCTTGTTGGCAAAATAGGGTTTTGTTTGATAACAACACCGCGCAAACCATTGCTAAGCTCTATACCTGTTCCTGTCGGATACGGCGCCACAGACTGAGCAAAAATGCGGACAATTTCAGGGTCAAACTGCAGCCCTGAATGAACAATGATATATTCGTATGCCAGATAAGGCGGCATTGCATCGCGATAAGGGCGCTTGCTGGTCAAGGCCTCATACACGTCGGCGACAGAGGCGATCCTAGCGTATTCATGAATTTCATTCTCTCTTAGTTCCCTGGGGTAGCCCCCGCCCTTCCATTTCTCATGATGCTGTAGCGCAACATGGGCAGACAGGATGCTGAAATCGCGATTGCCGCGGATATATTCATAACCATGCAACGGATGGGTCTTAATCTGCTCAAATTCTTCTTTTTCCAATTTGCCTTTTTTGTTTAGAATTTCTTTCGATATTTTTGTTTTTCCGATGTCATGCATCAGAACTCCCATCCCAAGCTCCAAAAGCTGGTTTTGGGTAAAACCTTTGCCGATTCCGAGCATCAAAGCCAGGACTGTGGTGTTGATCGAATGATGATACGTATATTCGTCGTAGCCGTTAATATCAGTCAGATTACTAAGGATATCAAAACTGTGCAACAAATCTTGAACTAGATTTAGAACCGCAAAACGGACTGAATCCGCATCTATCTCTGCCTCCGGATGTTTCTCCAGTTCATCGGTAACTCCCCGAACCGCATTATATGCAATCTCTTTGGTCTTGTCCATAATGGCATAACCGATTTCAACATCTTGAAACCGTTCATCTTGAATGAATACCATATCGTAGCCGATATCTTTAAGCTTTGCTAAATAGTTCTTATTGAGCTCGACTCCTTTACCGAGAAGTATCCTGCCGTAGGAGTTTCTTATCGGTCTGGCCAGCACAGATCCTTCCTGAACGTATTTGATATTGACTAACCTCATGTGAACTCCTTGTTATCAAGATTAAAGGTACTTTGACTGGTGTAATTATACCATTAAAATGCCATAATTTATATTGTATTTAAGCGGTTTATAACGATTTTTATCATTTTATAAAGAAATATAAGACACTGATGTCCTCAGACTCTTCTGATCTGAATTGTTCTTTAATTGTTGCGTCCCCTCCGGAAGTAGTATCGGCACTTGCCAAAGAAATGCCTATACCTAGAAAAAAGCTGCTGCAGACATCGGATCTTTGTCTGTAGCAGCTTTTTTCGTTACTCAGATATTTCTTCAGATCACATATCCATTTTATTCTCAAGCAAATAGGCGGAGACACAGAAGAAAACGGCACCCAGCACCACCTGAATCAAAATTTGAATCAAAAGAAACGTATAGCTTGGCACCCCTGGACTGATCATTGAATTGGCACTAAAGATATCCGTTGTCAGCGTATTTGTTATGGCACTGTCAGCCCAGGCTAACAGCATAAAGATGATAAAGCTGATCAAACCGCCGAATCTTTTCTCAGCAAGAATACTTTTGCGAATGGATATGGCGGCATAGATCATTAAAAACAAGCCCACAATCGATACAAACAACATCAACAGACTCACTGTAAAATAGGAAATCAAATTAACCCCTTCCAGATGAACCTGATTGACGATCATTGAAAACAGATCACTTCCGACCAAAGCCCGGAGAGGTTCCCCGTAAAATCCCACAAAACTGACCGCAAGCAGCAGCAAGTAGACCAGCAGAAACAGCAATCCTTCCAATATTGCAGTAATAACCTTGCTCCCAAGGATTTTGTAGCCACTGTTCGGTGTCAGCATAAACATATATCCTGTCTTATGATCAAGATCGCGGCTGTACATCATAATCACATCAATAATATACAGCACAAAAAAGATGCCAAGTATTCCCGAAAAAAATGCCCCCAGCATAATCATCTGTTCTTCAGGCGTATGCGTACCAATTTGTAGCTTCACCAAAACAAATGCATTCAGGATCAGGACAATGGCCGTAAAAATGCCCAGCACCCTCCATTTCCGGATAAATTCATATTTAATCAGATTAGCCATGGTAAACCTCCTTATACAGTGCCTCAATCGAGCAGGATTTCTCCAGTCTGAATTTTTCCGCATCACCAGCCAGGACGACCGTTCCGCGATCCAGGAAAATTACTTCATCCAGAATCGTTTCCAATTCACTGACCAGATGGCTCGAAATAATCACTGCACAGTCATCGCGGAAAGCACCCATAATCATCTTTACAATTTTTTCCCTGGAAATCGGGTCAATCCCATTCAGCGGTTCGTCCAGAAGATAAAGCCTGGCCTTCCGGGCCATCGTTACGGCCAGTTTGAGCCTGGCTTTCATGCCCGTGGACAAACTGCTGACTTTCATATTTTCCTGTAATTCCATGAACGTTAAATATTCCAGTGCTTTATTTCGATCAAAGTCCTCATACATGTCTGTGTAAAAACTGAGGATCCCGTCAATTTTCATCCAGCCGAACAGAAAATCATCCGTTGGCATAAAAGCCGTGAGTTTTTTGGTTTCTGCCCCGATGGGATAATCCATAACCGTCATTCTGCCGGAAGTCGGCTTAAAAAGGCCTGCGGCAATCTTAAAAAATGTAGTTTTTCCACTGCCGTTAGGACCAAGCAGTCCGTATACTTTGCCCTCTTCAATCTTCAGATCCAGGTCGTGCAGTGCCTTGTTTCGGAAAAATCCTTTGCTGACGTTTTCAGCAATCAATACAGATGTCATTGAACAGCCTCCTTATCCAACCTGCTTTTTATCAGCTCGATCATGTCGTTAAAATTAAATCCCAATTCCATCATTCCTTCAATAAAGTTTCTGACGATATCCTCTGCCATTTCTTTCTTCATAATCTCCACCTTCTCCTCCGATTCTGTAATAAAAGTTCCTACTCCTCGTTTGGTAAAGGTCACTCCTTCCCGTTCCAGTTCATTGAAGACCCTTACCATGGTATTGGGATTCACCTTCAGGTTTTGGGCATACTCCCTTGATGACAGCAGTTTTTCGCCTAAATTCATTTTTCCTAGAATTATGTCTTTCTTAATCAAATTCATAATCTGAATGTAAATCGGCGCAGTATTATCAAAATTCATTATGTCACCCCTTCAACATTGTACTAGTTCACTATATAAATAGTACACTAGTACAATGTTGAAGTCAAGTAATAATAAACAAGAACTGGAAAATAATTTTTCCAGTCCCAACAATCTTCTAAATCAGATTTATCCTTTCCAAAGCAAAGTTTTTGCCCAAACCAGAACCTCCTCAGAACTTCTAGCGACCCATACACGATGGGAACAGGGTAGACTTTGCCGGTTACAGCCAGGAGGCATTTAAGCTAAACACAGGAGGAATTAGTAAATACTATAATATATTTCTTGCCCTCGATCCAAAATAAGTCTAGGATAATAATAAATAGTTGCTATCTTATTAAAATCTTATTGGAAGACTCTTTCAGGAGGAGATAAACATGGGAAAAATGATGAATGATCATTATATTTTGCCCCAAAATTTTTATCCGATGTTGAAATTGCGTGATTACCTTCATTTGGGAATCATCCGTCATTATCGCAAAGGGGAATCCATCGTCTTCCTTGGAGAAACCATTGATAGTATCATCTTAGTACTTTCGGGAAAATTGGGTATCAGCTTCATGCATGAGAATGGAAAGCAAAAATTTATGTATCATGCGGATCCGTACACTTTCATAGATGAAGCCCTTGGCATATTTACAAGCTCTTATGTTCATGTTGTTTCGGAGGAAGATAGCAGCGTCTGTTTTTTTGAAAAATTTCAATTTCTTATGATCCTTCATGAGAACAAAGAATTGCTTTTAGAATATATTACGTGTTTTTCATCCAAACGTTGTTATTTCATGCATGAGGCTAGTGAGGCGGTTCTTTATAAGCCATCCGTCAGGATTTTACGATTCTTTTATTTACTCTGCAATACACAAGGGAAACTGGTTGATAATGTTTATGAAATCGATGTGAAAATATCTCAAAGGGCAATTTCCGAAATAACAGGGGTTCACTTTATAACGGTCAATAAAATCTTAAGATATCTAAAAAAAGAAAACATTTTAAATAAAACAAGGAATAAGATTATTATATATGACTTACCACAACTAAAAGCTTTGATTGAGGATTGGATGAATCATTAAATACCGCCGAAAGGCGGTTTATTTTTTTCTCATAAAAAAATGTTCCACCCAATACGCAATGTAATCCGGGACTTATAACCGATAATGTAATGACCAATACAATAATCTTATAAAACAGGCAGCAAAATTTAAGGAGGTGAGAATGATGAGTACATTCTTAATTTTTTTAGCGGGGATTCTTTTTTTGGCCGGTATTCTTTTTATCAAGCCGCGTGCCAAAAAAGAGAAAAATTGGCAGACCGCGCTGGTTTGGGCATTATATGTAATTTGGTTTTTAATCACATGCATGGGGATTTCATTTGTTTACATTAATGCCAGCGTAGGACATGTCAAGGCAACAAGCACAGCGATTTTCCTGTTCGGAGGAATCTCAGTGATATTGGCCGTTGTTTTGGCCCGCATATTAGGTTTCATCGGCGCAAAAAGCAAGGCAAAAGAGTCAATTCAGGCTTAAAAGGAGGGGAACTGATGTCGGAGATTTCAAAAAATGGGGAAAAAGAAACCAAGCCGCAATATCAAGTGAGCCGCCGCGGTTTTCTTAAAACGGGGGCAGCCGCTGCCGCGATGGGTGTGATGGGGGCAATCGCAGCTCCGTCCAAGGTGGCAAACGCAGCTATTCATGACCTAAACTATACACCTGCCAAAGGACAATGGTCGAAATTACGCCCTGTAAACAATTATGGCGGTGCCACGGTTCATTTTGTAGAAAATAACGACCAGTGGTTGGGAACAAGCAAAATTGTTGGGCCGATCAAAAAATCGGGAGAATTTAATTCGGGTTTTGGACTTGCTACCAGAGGTCTACTGGGTGATAAGGCGAGATTCGGACTCCTTAGCCAAGGCGAAAGAAGCCCTTTAACGGGTGGCATAATGCAGGCTCTTGGGATGATTAGTGGAGATGAGACTGTCATGGGCACGCCGAGAAAAGATAAACTTCCTATTCCCGATCCCGAACAAATGTCCCAGCATATCAAAGACCTCGCTTATTATCTCAGAGCAGATGATGTTGGTATAGGCCAAATGCCTTCATACGGTTATTACGGCACGAAGTGTATGCCTCCCATAACTTTATTAGCTGCCGGTATCCTTCCGCCACAAACGCCGATCGCAGAAGTACCTAATACAGAACCGGAATACCCCTATGTCATTACTGTCGCGGTTGAACAGCATTTGGAAACCTATTTGGCATCGACTGGGTATGACGGAATATCTGTATGCCAGTCAATGCGTTGTTATCATGCAACAGCTAATATTGCCGTCATTATGGCGCGATATATTCGGAATCTAGGCTATAATGCGAGAGCCCATCATTTTGGCAATTATGGTCTTACCGTTCCTCCGGCACTTATAGCTTCCGGACTGGGTGAACATACCCGTACCGGAGACTGTGTTGCACATCCCAGAATGGGATTCCGCAACAAATGTGCTGCGGTTACCACCGATTTGCCTTTGGTTGCCGATAAACCCATTGATTTTGGAATGTTGGATTTTTGCAGGGTTTGCATGAAATGTGCTGTTGAATGTCCTTCTAAAGCCATCAGCCTAGATAAAGATCCAGTGGAAATGAACGGCTACCTGCGGTGGAACAGCGACTACAAAAAATGCGCCACATTCCGTTGCGGTAATGAGGAAGGCGTCAACTGTGGAAGGTGTATTAAAGTCTGTCCATGGAATTCCAAAGAAAACTCCTGGTTCCATGAAGCAGGCCTGTGGATAGGCAGTAAAGGAGAAACTGCTTCAACAATGCTGAAAGCCATTGATGATATGTTCGGCTACGGGACTGAAATTGTTGATAAATACAAATGGTGGCTGGAATGGCCAGAGCTTCATAAAATTAATATACCAAGCTAGAAAGTATAGTTTAACTGCATAATAAAAATTATTGCGACGTATCCCTTCGTACGGCGCAATAATTTTTGTTTATTGACATATAGCTTGGCCAAAATAGTATTCTCTTGGAACATTTTCCATCAGAACCGAAAGCTCAGAATAAAAATCATATTTCAAAGTTCCAATAACAATACTAGTAATATCCACAGGCAATAATGCAAGCATACGGAGGTTTTATGAAGGGGTTAAAAGATGCCATAGATTCTTTCAAAGAAGATTTGATTCAGTCTGTGCAAGACTGCATTCGGATTAAAAGCGTCTCTAGCGATCGGGATGGTACCCAAAGAGCCTTGGAATATTACCTTGCCCTGGCTCATAGCATGGGATTCTCGGCACATAACGTAGAAAATCTGGGTGGAGTAATCGAATATGGAGAAGGGGAAAAAACCTACGGGATGATTGTTCATCTTGATACTGTCCCTGAAGGAAGCGGCTGGAAAGTTCCCCCTTTCGGAGGTCTGATTCAAGAAGGAAAAATTTATGGCCGGGGCGCAATCGATGACAAAGGGCCGGCGCTCTCAGCCCTCTATGCTTTAAAAGCCTTAAAGGATTCCGGATCAGGAATTAGCTCTGAATGTAAGGTTCAGATTATTATTGGGATTGATGAAGAGGGTATCTGGCATACAACGCCTAAATTATTGAAAAAAATTAAAGAACCTGATTTTTCTTTTGTTCCCGATTCGGAATTCCCAGTTGTTATTGCCGAGAAGGGCCTGGTCTGGCTGGAAATCAAGAAAACATTAAGTCAGGAATCCTCCGGCCATAGTGGGATTACGATTGAAACCATGCAGGGGGGAGGACAGTCCCTCAATATTGTTCCTGATTACTGCGAAGCTACACTTAGATTGAATGATGACCAAAAAACACAGACCAAAGAGGAACTCAAGCTATTCCAAGAACAAACAGGATATGATATCTCTCTTGAAAAAAATGCTTCTGTTTGCAAACTTATATCCAAGGGAAAATCCGCCCATGCCTTTATCTGCAATGAAGGACGAAATGCCATTTCCCAGCTCATTATGTTTTTAAGTCTGCTGGAGCTTGAAGGCGGGCAAAAGGAGTTCATCCAAGCCTATGCCCAAAGCATGGCAATGGAATATTATGGTGAATCCCTGGGCCTCAGTCTTGAAGATCAACTGACTGGTAAACTTACTGTTAACCCCGGGTATATCCTGATTGACGAGAAGAACATTATCCTGAAGGTGGATATTCGTTTCCCGGCCAAGGAGCGGCTTGACATAATCAAACCTAAAATTGAGAGAGCCTTTAGCGTTTTCCAAGGAAACCTTACAATTATCGATTCACTGGAATCTTTGAGTTTCCCGGAAGATGATCCCAATATCCGTACACTCATACGGGTCTATCAGGATTTTACTGGAGACACTGAAGCAAAACCTCTGGGAATGGGCGGAACCACTTTTTCCAAAGCTTTCAAACGCGCAGTTGCCTTTGGTCCGACTTTTCCCGGGATGCCTAAAGTTGAGCATCAGCCTGATGAATATATGGAGATTGAACATCTGATCAAGTGCACAGAGATCTACGCCCTAGCACTTCAATCACTTGTCAGAAACGAATAAGCGTTATCTTCTTATTCGTTGCCGTTAGCTCGATTTAACAGGATAGCGTTCCCCGATAATCGATGATGCCTTCACTGTACGGCACCGAAATGCCAGCCTGGACCATGGCTGTTTTTACAGCCCGTACAATCCCGGAACAACATGGTACATCCATTCGGACCACCTTGATACTCTGCGGATGATTGATTCTGATGATCTCCGCGATCTTTTCCGTGTAATAATCATTGTCATCGAGTTTTGGACAGCCGATCAGCGTGATTCTGTCCTTCATGAACTTCTCATGGAAAGAAGCATAGGCATAGGCGGTACAGTCCGCCGCAACCAGCAGATCGGCATTTTGCAGGTAAGAAGCCTGCGGGTTAATCAAATTCAGTTGAATCGGCCATTGCCTGAGTTCCGACGGGCGTTCAGCCCCGATATCTCCGGAATCCTGTCTTTCCCCTGCAGGCGTCTTTTTGATCATTGCGGCTATGGTACCCGGGCAAGAGCAGCCGGGTTTTTCTTTTTTCTGGGCGAGCTTGGCTTTGACCAGCTCTTCGTTATAGCCTGTGGCTTCTCTTTCGATAATCTGAATTGCACCTGTCGGACATCCCGGCAGGCAGTCACCAAGCCCGTCACAATATGCATCACTGACCAAAATGGCTTTGCCATTAATCAGCTGCAGCGCACCTTCATGACAGGCGTTTACACACAACCCGCAGCCGTTGCATTTTTTCTGATCGATTTCTATAATCTTTCTGATCATATTTATCACCTTTTCCTTGATCTTCGTCATTTCGATATCTCTACTATAGCGCAATGATCATGGAAAAATCGGTAACCTCCGTTACGACGCAATGGAACAAAATTGACAATACCAAACAAAAAATAAGCAATATGTTTTGTGTCTATTTTTTCTTGATTTCTTCGTAGCGGCGAAACCATTCAGGAAATGCTTTTTTGAATTGGACAGGCTTAAAATTGTCTTTCCGGACCAGAATATGTTTCGTGTGTCCTTCGGCGCAGACTTCACCGCTGTCATTAACAACCTTGTAGCCGTATACCGTCCATAAACCTTGATTTTCTTCGACCCAGGTTTTCACGAACACACGCTCACCGTAGTGTACCGCTTTTTTATAGGTTACTTCGACTTGATAGACCGGAGCATAATACCCGGCTTCTTCCATATCCAGATAATGATATCCGGCATCTTCGACCAGCTGGCATCTTCCGAGTTCAAACCATTTCAGATAATTGGCGTGGTAGATTACGCCCATCATATCGGTATCGGCATAACTTACCTGGATTTCTTTTGTCGAGATCAAATATGGTTCCATTTCTTACTCCTATTCTCAATTTTTCATATTTGACAGCTAATCATTAGCTATCTGTTATTTACTTTTCTTTTTAGCCTCCAGCATTTCAACCGCCTTGAATCCGATTCCTTTCTAGTTTCCACTTTCTTGGCATTGGTTTCTTGGCATTGGTGATCTCTAAAATTTTTGATTAATCAGTTTGCGGAAAAACAGGAAATATTTTCTTTCGGCTGCGTCATAATCACTGCCTTATTACAGTCTATTTTAGCAAGAAAACGCATACAGATCAAAATGTTGTGAAAGGATGGTTGGAAAAATGAAACGTCATCGCTGGTTTATACTTCCTCTGGTTTTTGTTTTGATCTTCCAGCTGCCGGTACCGCTTTTGGGCGCTGATACCGTAACGCCTCAGACAGGTTCGGCGGAAACAAAAATCTCCCTGGAACAAGCCCTGCAGATTGTCAAACAAAATTTTGAAATTTCCAAAGAGCTGACCGAGTTCACTTCAAGCTTCAGCAATTATCAGTCCCGTCAGGTTTGGTCGCTGGACTGGAACACTTCCGGCAGCTCCGGCGGTAATTTTTCAGCACAGGTCGACGCTGTCAGCGGAGAAATTTTGTCCATATATTCCTGGCAGTCCGTCCAGGGCGATCAGGCCTATACACTTCCGCGGATAACCTCGGAACAGGCCAGGCAAATTGCGGAAACTACTGTCCAAAAATTAACCGGGCCGAAATATGCCAAATTGAAATTCCTCGAGAATAAGGCGATTGTTCCGATCAATCTCTATGGCGAGACCGTTTACAGCTACAATTGGCAGCGGTTTGAAAACGGCATCCCGTTCCAGGGCAATCTGGTCAGTGTACAGGTGAGTGCTTCGAGCGGCAAGGTCACTGCTTATAACATCATCTGGAATGATCTTAAGATCCCTGAAGTGAATAATATCATCAATGCCGGGAAAGCAACTGAATACTTTAATACCGCTAAACTTCTGGAACTGCAATACTTTCTGGCACCGGCTTATAAGCCATTGACCACAGCACAAAATAGTGAGAAAGTCCAGCTGGTTTATACCCTGAAAAACGGTGGAACAATCGATGCATTCACCGGAAAACCCTTGGTCCTGAACTCCGGTCAATGGCTGTTTACAAATGACCGGGCGCTGGGTGGACTTGGCTCGGCTGAAAGCGCAGCCAAATCCGTTCCTTTAACGCCGCAGGAACAAAAGGAAATCGCCGAAAATGCGAAGCTTTTAACCAGGGAAAAAGCGATTGAGGCCGTCAAGCAGTGGGTGGAAATCCCTTCGAACGTTACGTTGAAAAGCATCAATCTTTACCAGGACTACAGTCTACGCGGCGGAAAGGTATGGTCCTTTGAATGGGGAACCCCAAGCGGGTCCGGAGCCCAGACGATTAATGCCAGGGTCAATGCAGCCAGCGGCGAATTAATCTCTTTCTCTGTTTACTCCTCTTCCGCAAACACCGACGGAAGCCTGAATGCGATTACAAGCGAACAGGCCCAGACCATTGCGCTGGATTTTATCAGAAAAATCCAGCCGGCCAAATCTCAGCAGGTTAAATTCAATACGGACAACACAGCTGATTCCGTCAAATCAGCAGAATTCACCAGCATCACGTTCAACTATGAACGGATCGTCAACGGCATTCTGTTCCCTTCCAATAACATCAGCATTACTGTTGATTTGCAGACGAAGAAAATCACTTCTTATTATCTGAATTGGTGGAATCTCGATTTCCCGCAATTGTCGGAAGCAATGTCTCCAGCCAAAGTCCAGGAAATACTCTTCCAGGCTAGACCTATGCAATTGACCTATGTTCTGTTGTACGACCAAGGAGAAGCCAAGGAAGTCCGGCTTGTCTATCAGCCCTCCTCAGAAAGCAGTCAAACCTCCGGCCTGATAGATGCCAGAACCGGATCATTTTTGGATTTCCAGGGAAATTCCTTAAAAGATCAGCCTCAGACTCATATCTTCACAGATATTGCCGAAAACACTGCGGAAAAAGAAATCACCGTGCTGGGGATGGCTGGATTATTCGGTGAATACGGAAGCCAGTTCCATCCGACCGAAAATGTCACTGCCAGTGCCTTCCTGCGGGCTCTTTACACAATAAAAAACGGCTCGGAGAACAATCTTTCCGATACCGATGTCATAAAAAAAGCTAAAGAAGAAGGATGGATTCAGGATAACCTGGCCCCGTCCCAAATCGTTACCAAAGAACTGTGCAGCGAAATCATCGTCCGCTTCCTCGGGCTCGAAAAGATTGCCGCGCTGAACCCAATGTTCCAGACTTCCTTCGATGATGTCCCGGTTGAAGAGCGCGGATACGCTTCACTCGCCACGGGTCTCGGCATTCTGAAAGCGGACAACAACAAATTTTATCCGCTTCAGCCTATGACCCGCGCTGATACAGCTTACGCCCTGATCAGAGCGTTTGAAACCGGGTTCAAATCTTAATTTCGTACAAAATTGTAAGGAAATCCCTACAAGGCCCACAGGCAAGACTAAGACTAATAATAAACAGTGAAAATGTAGCCGAGCGCTATCCCAAGGATGGCCAGTGTGAATCCACCAAATCTGAATCCTGTTTTAATTAGCGGGATTCTTTTTTGATTTCTCACTAAAAAATCTTCATTTTCTTTTTTCAGTACTTCCATCATTTTTTTCGGCTGCATAAAAGCAAAGAGGCCAAGGATGACATACGCGCCGAATCCCGCATAGACAAGGATGTCCAGATCCACATTGCAGCCAACTAAGAATGCTATCAAACTCAATATAACCAAAGTTAAGAAAACTTTCTCAAATAGGGTTGTCGATCTTTCAAAAAGAGGTTTCACCTTTATTATCCCACCTGCTGCAGTTGTATTGTATAAGTACTCATCTATTATAAAACAAGTCCGCGGGAAATTGTGCAGGTAAATAAAGACAATCCCATGCTTGCTTTCAGCGTCTGTTCATCGCATAATAATAGTTAAGACAAACAGTACGTTTCCATCTTTCTAAAAACAAGCTTACCGGGGTGATCGTATGAAAATTGATGCTCAAAATGAACTGCTGCAGCTGCAGCTTCAAAATATGGTCCAGGCCCTGGAAGGCACTTCTGAAAACTCCGAAGCTTTTCAGATGGTTTATAAAATGCTGTTGGAGACCATGCAGCAAGACAGCAATGTCACATCGGATCTGTCAAGTCAGATGGATCAAACGGATCCTTCCAACACGTCTGACCAGATGCAGATGCTCTATCTCTATAACCTTATCAATCTGCAGAATTCACTGCTCAACACAGGAGACGGAATCGAAAGCCTGACCAGAACCGGGGACTTCCTAGGAACAAATAACATGCCCTCATCCGGGCAGATATACAACAGTGCTTACAGTGCTTACAACATGAATAACCTGAACAACACGAATAATACAGACAGCTCTTTCGAAGCGTCTTCGATTGATGCTTCAATTAAAGCTGCAATTACGAAAGCTTCGGAAAAATACGGTGTGGAAAAATCTTTGATCTCAGCCGTCATTCGTCAGGAATCATCCTTTAACCCGAACGCGATCTCTTCAGCAGGCGCAATCGGACTCATGCAGCTGATGCCGGCAACCGCCTCAGGGCTGGGCGTAACCGACCCCTTTAATATTGAACAGAATGTTGACGGTGGAACGCGTTATTTACAGCAGCTGATCGACCGTTACGGATCTACGGAGATGGCTCTGGCTGCCTATAATGCTGGATCAGGAACAATCCGGGCCAGAGGCGTCCAGGGACCGGAGGATCTTGTGAAAATGCCTGCCGAAACAAGAAATTTTGTTCAAAACGTTATGAGTTACTACACAGGTAGAAGCGCCTAAGAGAAGCGGGACATCTCAGCTTTTTCTAATATCAGCAGGGTTTACCTTTGGTGGAATCAATTCCTGCCAAACTGTTCGGCTTCGAGGACCGTGGGGCATCGAACCCGGCGTCCGGGTAAGGTAACAATTATTTGAACAAAAAAACATACCAAAAGAACGTATTGAAAGAGGCTGCCACTTATTCTGGTAGCCTCTAAATCTTTATTCAAACAAATTGAAAAATGAAGCGGTCTTGACATTCTCAATTGATAGTATCCAAGGCAAAGATAAAGGTTACTTATCTCCTTCTTCGGGTACAATGCATAGGAATGAAAATTCTTTCCCGGAGTCATTCTGAAATTGATGGAGCGCACCTCCGGGAACATAGGCATACGCGCCTTCCTTCAGTACGTAATCCTGACCGTCTAAATGCAGTGTTCCTTCGCCTGAAACAATATAATTAATATGGGGCCAATCATGCGTATGTCTGGGTGTAAAGCCACCCGGTTCAAGCGTAAAGAGCCGCATCGTCCAGCCCTCCCAGCCTTCTTTGGGAGATACCAGCACTTTTTTGGTGGCGCCCTGTATTCCTGCTCCCTGCATAGGAATCCCTGCCAATTCGTTTACATGGCCAACAATCATCGTTTCGCCTCCGATCTCATTTCTCTGCTTTATTAACTGAATATCGAGTTTACTCCGGTGATCGACTTATCGGGTTAGTCTGGGGTAATTAAGAATTAATGGATCCCTGAAACAACTTGATATTCAGTTTTATTATTTATTTTATTATTTTTACCTGTCTTGTTTATCCGACGGATAGTTTCCGAGCATCTGGAAGTAAGCGCTTTCTTTCTCGATCCCCTCAACGGCTTTCTTGACCACACGATTATTCAGATTACCCTCGAAATCAATATAGAAGAGATATTCCCAGGTCTTATCCGTCATCGGACGAGATTCAATCTTCATCATATTCAGCCCATTGCGGGCAAAATGACTGAGAACCCTGTACAATGAACCGGGTTCATGGGAAATGGCGACAACGAGACTGATCTTGTTACACGCACTTCTAAGCTCAGGTTTTCTGCCGATAATGATAAACCGGGTGAAGTTCGCCGGATTATTGTTGATCTTTTCGGCCAGAATGTCCAGGCCATAGAGCTCCGCCGCTCGCCTGCTCGCAATGGATGCCAGGGCTTTCGAACCTGCATCGGCGACTTTCTTGGCACTTACCGCGGTATTGCTGCAGGTCGCCTGGCTCCATTCGGGATGTTTTCTTAAAAAAATACTGGACTGCTGAAAACCCTGGGTATGGGAGCATACTTCCCTGATATCTTCGAGTTTTGTTCCTTTAACCGCCAACAGGTTATGATCGATCTGGATACATTTTTCACCAACGATATAAAAGCCGAACCGGCAAAGCAGGTCGTAGACGTCGGCGATACCGCCGGTGAACGAATTTTCCAGCGGAAGAACCCCATAATCAATCTCTTCTGCAGCCAACGCCTGAAACACATCTTCAAAGTTCACATAATTCTTGGTATTCTTGCCTTCCCCGAAATATTCCTTAAGCGCCTGTTCACTATAGGAACCCGGAATTCCTTGAAACCCGATCACATTTCCGGAAACACATTTTCCCAGTTCTTCGATTTTCGACTCCTCTTCAATTTCCGGAATGACCTGCCAGGAACCTGTTTCTGGCCTGAAAAAGCGTTCGGCCTGAACACCTTTGCTAATACTCATGACGGCTTTGAGGAATTCTTCTGCCGTCTTAGCCAGATCCTTGTTTTTGACCTGCTCAATTTTTTGCAGGACTTTATTCTCCCTGGATTCATCCAAAATATTGATGCTGTTCAAAATCTTATATTCGGCTACCTCAATGACGGTCTCCATTCTTGCTTCAAAAAGGCGAAGCAGCTCGGTATCGATTTCATCTATCTTAGACCTGAGGTCCTGCAGTCTTCGATTTTTTAGTTCATCCACGTTACCCCATCCTTTTCTATCATCAAGTCCAATAAGGCCAGTGCAGCGGCGCTTTCTACCACAGGAACCGCCCGGGGGACGATGCAAGGGTCGTGTCTCCCCTGAACCGTAATTTGCGTCTCTTCCCTGGAGGCCATATTCACCGTCTGCTGCACTTTGCCAATCGAAGGTGTCGGTTTCACGGCAGCCCGGAATAGCAAAGGCATTCCATTCGTGATCCCTCCAAGAATTCCGCCATTGTGATTGGAAAGCGTCACTACTTTATCATCTGCGAGAGCATACGGATCATTGGCTTCGGATCCTTTCATCTGCGTAATTGCAAACCCAGTACCGAATTCGACTCCCTTCACCGCCGGAACAGCAAACAGCAGATGGGCAATTTTACTTTCAGCTGAGTCAAAGAATGGTGACCCCAAACCGGCGGGCAAACCGACTACGGCAGTTTCAATCACCCCGCCGACAGAGTCCTCTTTAGCTTTGGCCTGGAGAATCTCCTGTTTCATCCGGATACCTGCTTCTTCCGATAGAACCGGGAATTCCTGCTCTGTCAGTTTCCAAAGCAACCCTGAATCAATTCGGAGGCTATCAAAATGATCCTCCCCAATACCGCCAATATTTAAAATATGGCTGCCGATCATAATACCCTTCTTCTCCAGGACTTGCTTGGCAATCGCGCCAGCCAATACCAGCGGTGCAGTAAGTCTGCCTGAAAAATGCCCTCCGCCCCGGTAGTCGTTGAAGCCTCTGTGTTTTACCATCGCGGTATAGTCCGCATGGCCGGGCCGCACCGTGTCTTTCAATTCGCAATAATCCCCGGAGTGCTGATCCTTATTCCAGATCACACAGCAGAGCGGGGCTCCAGTCGTAGTTCCTTTAAAGAAACCACTCAGGATTTCAAATTCATCTTTTTCCTTTCGCGGGGTTGAAAGTGCGTTCTTCCCCGGTGCCCTTCTGGCCAGTTCCCGGCTGATGAAGGGCAAATCAAGCTTTAATCCCGCCGGCAGACCATCGAGTATGATCCCGATGCATTTTCCGTGTGATTCCCCAAACAGCGATAGTTTAAGGTATTCACCCCATGTTCCACTCATCAGCTCTACCTCCCAATTTGCAAAAATCCTGCCAGAAATGCGGATATGATTTTTTGACGGCTTCAGCTCCGGTTAGAAACACAGGTTCTGTACACCTGATGGAGGCCACAGCCATGGCCATCGCGATCCGGTGATCGTTCCAACTGTCGACTGTTCCGCCATGCAGGGTTTCTACCCCTTCGATGAGGAGCCCTTCCTGCAGCTCCTGAATCCTGGCCCCAAGTTTGTTCAGCTCTGATGCCGTTGCTTTGAGTCTGTCCGATTCTTTGATCCGGAGTCTTCCGGCATTAATGATTCTGGTTGTTCCTTTGCTTAAAGAAGCAAGGACTGCAAGTACAGGGACCAGATCCGGACACTGCCCGGCATCGATCACTGTTCCCACAGTCTGGGCGCTCAGGACTCCCAAACTATCATCCGTCCAAACAATTCGGGCACCCATCGCCAACATAATATCGAGGATCATCCTATCCCCCTGCAAGGATTGAGCGTTGATATCCAGACATTTCAGACCGGACCCCAGTGTCCCTGCCACCAGCCAGAACGCAGCCTGTGAGTAGTCTCCTTCAATGCGGCAATTAATTGCCTTATACCGCTGCTTTCCTGGAATAAAAAATTCCCGGTATGCGTTGTTTTGTACGGTTATTCCCGACTTTTCCAGCGCATCGATGGTCAGGTCAACGTAACCGCGGGATTCCAGTTCCGTTGTAATGACAATTCTCGAATCTCCGTTCAAGAGCGGCAGCAAAAACATAAGTCCTGTAATAAATTGAGAACTGACATTGCCTTTCAGTTTATACTCACCCGGTGAAAATCTCCCTTTGATCGTCAAGGGCAAATATCCGTCCCGGGTCTGATATTCGATTCCGTGCAGTTGAAACAGCTCATAATATGCGTCCAGCGGGCGCTCCACCAGCTTGCCGGCACCGGTAAAGGTCACCGGGCCTCCTGTCAGTGTGGCCAGCGGTATCAGAAATCTCAGCGTAGATCCGGATTCCCGGCAGTTGATTGTTTCCTGCGCGATTTGAAGCTTCGGGTTCCCTTCCAGCCAAAGCGCGCCTGGTTCACCAGGGTTCGCCGAGACTTCTCCGACGGTTGTACCCAGAGACACCAGCCCGTCCAAGGTTGCAGAAATATCTTCGGAGAAGACAAGATTGTCAATGCTGCTGATTCCTTCAGCCAGTGCGGCACAGATGACTGCCCGATGACTGATGCTTTTGGAAGGAGGTATCCTGATCTCCCCTGTTAAGGTTGAAGGTTGCAAGCGTAAGCACGTCAAGAAAATCTCTCCTTAAAACTTTTCTCTGCCCCGGCCGGCATTCTCAAGCATTTCTTTCAGCGAATCCCGGTCGTTTTCTGCGACCGCCGTTCGGATCATCCGGACGTTTTCGATGAACACGTCAATCTGTTCTAAAATATTGTCTTTATTCTCGAGTAAAAGTTCACTCCAGAGCTCGGCATTCATTCTCGCGACCCGTGTTGCATCGCGGAAGCTGCCTCCGACAAAGTTGCCGGTATCCCCGGAGCCGGAACTGTTCATCAGGGCGGCCGCAATGACATGCGGAAGCTGGCTTGTCAGCGCAATTATTTCGTCATGTTTATGCGGTTCCATCCGGATTGGCTGTCTGCAGCCGAGGCCAAGAATCAACCTTTCCACCAGTCTCAAGCTTTCATTCTTCGTGCCGTCGATTGGGGTAATCAGATAGTTGGCCCCCCGGAAAATCTCTTCAGAAGCGTAGGCAAATCCGCTGGATTCTTTGCCAGCCAGCGGATGTCCTCCGACGAAGCTCAAATCTTCCCTTAAGACTGAACTAATCTCCTGAACGACTTGTTCTTTGAGTCCTGCTGTATCCGTAATCAGGGCACCGTGTTTAAAATAGGCCAGGTTGTCTTTTACAAACTGAACGGCAAGCTCCGGATAGATGCAGATCACAACAATATCCGAGCTTTGCAGCGGAATGCTTGCCTCCGTGAATCCTTTGCTGATCACACCCATTTTTTCTGCCTGTTCCAGTACGCTGCTGTTAACATCGACTGCCCAGATTCTCTTTGGTTTTAGTTTATTCAAAGCCATGGCGAATGATCCGCCAATAAGTCCCAGACCTACCACCGTAATTTCCATGCTACCAAAGTCCGGTTCCTCCAAGAAATCCACCTCCAGGGATCATCTCATTAATTAAATAATCTTATTCTGTATAACCGCCAGCTGTCTCAACGAGTCCATTAAAGCCTGAAATTTCTCCGGTTTAATAGACTGCTGCCCGTCGCATTTGGCATTGGCCGGGTCGTTGTGCACTTCGATCATGACACCGTCAGCACCTACGACCATCGCTGCTTTGGCCATCGGCTCAACCAGCCACCAGAGCCCTGCCGCGTGGCTTGGATCAACAATGACCGGAAGGTGGCTCAGTTTCTTGATCACCGGCACAGCAGTCAGGTCAAGCGTATTCCGGGTGTAATTTTCGAAAGTCCGGATGCCTCTTTCACAGAAAATGACATTCTCGTTGCCATGCGCCAGAATATACTCCGCAGCGAGTAGTAATTCCTCAATTGTCGACGATAACCCTCTTTTCAGAATTACCGGTTTCTGAATTTTTCCGATTTCTTTTAAGAGTTCAAAGTTCTGCATATTGCGGGCACCGATCTGAATAACATCCACATCTTCAACGAATCTCTCCAGATATTCAGTCGACATTAATTCCGAGACGATTGGCAATCCTGTCTTTGCCCTGGCTATTTTCAAAAGTTCCAAGCCATCTTCTCTTAAACCCTGAAAGCTGTACGGTGAGGAACGTGGCTTAAAAGCGCCGCCTCTTAAAAAAGCAGCCCCGGATTTTTTGACCGCTTCGGCAATGCCGACAATTTGCGTTTCACTTTCTACCGAACATGGTCCGGCAATCACAGCAAAGGTGTCGCCGCCGATTTTTCTGTCCCCGACACTGATAACCGTATCTTCCGGGTGGAATAAACGGTTAACCTTTTTAAAAGGCTCCTGAACATGAATGACTTTTTCAACATAATCATTTGCATGCAGCGTGTCCGGGTCAATACTGCTGGTATTCCCGATCAATCCAAGAATATGGTAGTTCACGCCTAAAGACTCATGAACCTCACATCCCAGGTCCAATATCTTTTGTTTCATCTTTGCGATCTCCTCTGGCGGCGTCTTCGGCCTCATTACAATAATCATTTTTCCTACCTCCTTAAACTGTCCTACTTACTTATATGATACTACTCAAGCTTGAATATAAAAACAGAAGGCTCATTATTTCTAATGAGCCTTCTTTAACGGTATCGCAATTCGTATTCGGGTTCCTCTCAACCGGGATCAGGCCGCAAGGCATTTTTCCGGACGCTCATTAGTGAAGAGAGAAAGTATTCGATTGTAGAACAACCAAAAATAACCGGTGCTAAAATAAAAGTAATAATAGCACTGGCTAAAGCTTCTAAACGTAAAGCTATTGATTTGTTCTAGCATTCTCTTACCGTTAAGCATCTTCATTCTCCCAAAAGGTACTTCTGAGTTTTGTTCATTATACCGTACAAATTCTTCGGCTGTCAAACAAAAGTTATTGTATACCTTTCTTTTTCTGCATCAGCTTTACTGGTAAATAAGGACATTGAAAATAAGCCCGCCAAACTTGCTTTTTTATTTAGGGAGCCAGAAAATAACGGCATTTCGTAATTCATCCATTTCTTCAAATATATAACATGTTTTAGGAGGAAATATACATTTTGTGGCGAATTTTACATAAAATTGGTTAAGCTGAAAGTTTCCCATGGCAAAATATCTTAACAAAGAACACCGCAGATGACTTGTGTTTAAAAAGGGGGTTTTCTCGATGAACTACGACAGTATTGCTAATTTGGTTCATGAATGTGTTAAAAATCCCAAGATGTTGTTGGCACAAAACAGCAAACAAGGTAACACGGTTAAGTCAAATGAGTTCACTGCTGTACAAAAAGTTTTATCCGGTCACAGCGTTTCCGGAGGCGCTGCTCTTATCACTGCATCTCCAATGGAGAGTTGGATGTAAAATTTAAACTTATCACTTTCAGCTTAAATCAAATTGTCTTTCATATAAACATAGACTATACTGCCAGGCACGACCGTAAAGAAATGCCTGGTAGTATACATAATAAGGGAAGTGTTTCGTGAATATGAATATTTTATTTGGAAAGATTTATAAAAAAAAAGTTTATTATTTAGCCAGTGCAATATTTATTTTTATAGGGATAGTCTACTTCTTTTCCTGTTCACAGCGCCCTTTTATTGGTTTAGATATTAATAACTCTGACGGTCACTGGTATGTAGTTACTGCCAATCAAAATGGAGAAGGGTATAAATCGGGTATCCGGTTCGGTGATCAGATCTTTAAAATCAATTCGGAGGATGCAGGAAATTATCATATCTTAAGAAAATGGGGGCGGGCCGAAGGAGCTAACAGTATTAGTTTTTCTGCTCAAGAAAATACAACAGAACAGACTATTACTATAGAAAATCCACCTGCTTTACAAAGGATGTTAGCTATACTTCCATATTTCTTACTTGGGTTCATTTTCTGGTTCCTGGGATTTATAGCCTGGTTGAAACGTCCATCTTTAGTACAGGCCCGCGCTTTATTTTGGTTAAATTATTTCCTTGGTTTAGCAATACTTCTGGCTCAAGCTTCCAGCCGTGGTTTGTTTCTAGGTAAAGAATTGGAGTACATAACTTTTTTGCTAACCGCAGTGGCTTTAATTTATTTCTTCTCGATTTTCCCGTTAGATAAAGAAAATAAAATCAATAAAGTAAGCTGCCAAATCGTAACCGCTCTTGCCGCAGTATTTTTTATATTACTAATTATACATTCCATAGGCTTTTTCAGCCTCTCAAATTTGTTAGTTAAACTAGCATTATTTACGATGATTATTAGTATCTCATTTGCTGTGGTTAATCTGATAATATTAAAATTGTCAAAAGATCAAGCAGCGAAAAATGAAGCAAATATTATCCTCTTAGGGTTACTAATTGGCTTCTTGCCCTTTTTCCTTTTTATTGCGCTTCCTACTCTTTGTAATTCTAAACAATGGGTTTATACGTTTATGAATTCATTTTTTCCTGAGTTATTTATTGCAGTTGTACCCTTCTCTCTCTACTATGTAGTTGTTAATAAATATCTGCCGGATTACCGCCGAATCTACGAAGGGTTCATTTCTCAAATTCTCTCGTCAGTGTGTCTTAGCTTTATCTTGTTATTAGCCCTTTACTTATTAAAAATTGTGCCTTCTATTACATTTGAAGTATATATAGAATTGTTTTTCTCAATTTATATCTTGATTGCTTGTTACCATTATCTCCAAGTTATTTTAAGTAAACTGTTTAAAAAATTCGGTTTTCTTCAGGAAAAAAAGAGCTTCAAACGAAGGATCGAGGAATTAAACGAGAACCTGACCTCGCTTATTGCCGATGATCAAATACTCATAGAAATGGTCCAAAATCTTGAAATTGACGGGATTTTCCTTATTACTGATAATGTCCAGTTTAATAATCTCAATAAAGCTGTTGGCCGTTTCCAAGAAAATCTTGATGAACGTGAAATATTGGAAGAATATTTTAATAACCATAACAAACTTGATATGGAGACAAAAGTACTTCCGGATGACTTTCCCGCTGAAGTTTTTGTTCCTTTTTCGTCCTATAATTCAGCATGCGGCGTTTTTTTCGGCCACCGTTTTTCAAGAATTAAGTTCATACAGTCAGAATTATCCCTTCTCACGCTTCTTGCCGGTCAACTGGTTTATCAATTACTGATATTAATTGTGATCAATGGCCTTAATAAAGAATTAATAGTTTTAAATGAACGTATAAGCGATAGCAAAACAATAAGCGAAACAGAAATAGAAAATACTATTCCCCCAAATTTTGTCTATTCACTTTTTACTAATATGAATAATCAAGATCGTCTGATTCCTAAATTATTAACCGGTCCGTACCACTATGTTCTCGATCAATACAGTTGGCTGGACTACTTGCAAAGAAAGAATTTACCGGAAAGTATAAAGCAGCAAACCATGCTGAAAATTGGGGAAATCGACCGAGATATTAAGTTTGAGATTTTAGCAAAAATTGACAAGCGCAACCCGTCATTGTTAGATAAGTCAGGGCTATTACCAACTATTGAATTGTGGATTCAGGATTTCATGCGTGAGGAATTAGCTTTGATCATTCTCAATACTTTTGGAATAGACAATCCTAATCGTTTTGATAAGCAAATTGAAACTGTAGCCTTTCGTTTTATCGAAAAAGGAATCATTAACGCCCTGCGGTATTCAGAGTCCCATGTATTTAAAGTTGATATTATTCTCATAAAGAATATTTTAGAAATCATAATCAGCGATAATGGTAAAGGATTTGATGTAAATGAACTGGAAACTTGGCTTATTTCCGGTGCTCATTCGGGTTTGGCTGTCATGAAGGAACGTATTGAAATTGTTGGCGGACAATTGAAAATTACTTCACAAATAAATAAAGGGACAACACTAAAAGCACTTTTTCAAGTATGAGGACTGTTTATAATCAGAGCCGTCCCGGTTAACGCCATCCCCTGGTGTAAGTCTCGTTGCAGTCGGAACAGATAATTTTTCCTTCGACAAGATGTGCTTTGACTTCCGCAAATGGCTCCCCGCATTGGGAGCATACGACTGTCTGAAAAATTCTGGCCGGTTCAATCCGGGGCATAGCTACTTCGGTAACCGTAAATAATTCATCCGCGGGTGCGGCCAGGAATTTTTCAATTCTTTCCTTCTGCAGCGTCCCCCAGACTGTCTTTTCCTGATCACTGGCTGAACCGGCTGATATTTTCGCCTTCAGTTCAGTATATTGTTCATTATCGGGCTTGTTGCCGAGTTTTCTTAAGATTCTAACTGCTTTGCCGGATTTGCGGCTGGCCAGCGTGACCGCCTGTTTGCCGGCATCCTTATAAATCAGATTGCCTTTTCCAAGCGTACAACCGGTAAGTACCTGAATCGCATCAACGCCGCAGGCATCATTTTCGACGACCGCAAACAGTTCTTCATCTGCGGCTCTCGTTACGTCGAGCGCATCGAGTCCGATAAACGCCTGTCTGAAGCCAATTGCAAGTCCCATGCATTCGTGTCCATGAAATTCAACACATTTTTCCCAGGGTGTTTTTTCTCTGCACATGATTGGTCAGTCCTTTCTTAAATAACGTGGTAAGCTCATTCTATCGTCACTATTGTTTCAATCGGTAGTTCTAAAATTAGTATACCTATTATACATTATAATTCACTGGTACAAC
The DNA here is from genome assembly GCF_040931655.1 of Dehalobacter sp. TBBPA1. Classification (NCBI taxonomy): domain Bacteria; kingdom Bacillati; phylum Bacillota; class Clostridia; order Eubacteriales; family Desulfitobacteriaceae; genus Dehalobacter; species Dehalobacter sp. TBBPA1. The sequence continues at coordinate 2,088,740 of NZ_CP162385.1, forward strand.
GTTCTCAAATTATTTTCACGTATTTATTAGGGCTAGTCTAGGGGCCACAATACCGCTTTTCGGCTATTGTGCCCTCCGTGGCACAAAAAGCCGCGCTTCGCATCCATGCTCCGCTCGCAGCGGAACTGTGGACCCCAGACTGATTATCAGCCTGTTTAAGTTCGTCTGCATGCCATAATTGGATCATTATTTGAATGCTGGATAGGTTTACTTATTTCCAAAGCGTTCTACTAGAATGGTCATCGTAGATCCTATCTTGTTGAAACTTTCCAGACAAATGTCCCGGCAAAGAATAGGGCAAGTACCAGAACAATGGTAGCGCCTGTTGCGGTTCCCCAAAAGTACGACAGGATAAGTCCTGCCAGACCGGAAATCAAGGCGATGATCACGGCAAGGACATGATACTGCCTCGTATTTGCCGCAATATTCCTGGAAGCAGCAGCTGGCAGAACAAGCAGGGAACTGATAATCAGAATGCCTACCCAACGAATCGCGAACGTTACCACAACGGCGACCACGATGGCAAATACAAATTCATAAAAGCGGACATGAATTCCCCGGCTTTTGGCCAGGGATTGATTGACACTTACCAACAGCAGCTTGTTGAACCAGCCTGCCCAAAACACCAGCACCAGCACAAAAATCAGGGCTAAAATTCCCAGCTCTGAAGGGGTTATGCTTAACAGATCCCCGATCAAATACCCGGAGTACTTGCTAAAGCCGCCATTGCGTGACAGGAGCACGATACCCAATGCAACTGCCGTTGAGGAAAATACGCCGATGATCGTATCCGTCGATGCCGTATTGGCATTTTTAACACTAATCACCGCAACCGCAAACAACACCGAAAAAACCAACAGAGCCCAAAAAGGGCTTTGGATCCCGAGTACAACTCCCGCCGCAACGCCTGTCAACGCCGAATGCCCCAACGCATCTGAGAAAAATGCCATCCGGTTATTCACGATCATTGTGCCGAGGATACCTAGAATGGGCGTCACCAAAAGAACAGCCAACAGGGCGTTCTTCATAAAATCATATTCCAGCCAGGCCAGAGGAAGCAAGGCATCCAGCAGTCTATACCATTGTTCGATCATTGGTTTGTTCTTCCTCTTTTCTTTTGGATTCAGCGTTTCCTTTGGCCCACCCCATACCAAATGTTTCAATCACTTTCTCGTTGGCGAAGACTTCAGCGGCGGTTCCACAGCATTCGATGGTCGCATGATTCAGCAGTATCACGCGGTCTGCATATTTGGCCACAAGATTCAGATCATGCGAAACAAGAATAATCGACAAGTCATAGTCCTGACGCAGCCTGGAGACAATATCATAGAACAGTTCCAACCCTTTCTGGTCGATACCCGACACCGGTTCATCAAGAAACAAGAGATTTGGGACGGGGTCAAGTGCCAGCGCGAGCAATACTCTTTGCAACTCCCCTCCGGATAGCGCACCCAGTCTTCTGTTAAGCAGATGTTCAGCCTGCACAAGCGTTAAATTCTTTTGAACGCGTTTTTTTGTTTTTTGAGAAGAACCGAGCCAGACGGGAAAACGGTTGTAAGTCGCAGTAAACAAGTCCAGCACAGTGACCGGCGAACTGTTGTCAAAATCAAGTTTCTGCGGGACATAACCGATGAGCGGACGGCCCTTTTGGTTATCTTTAGGGTCAAGAAATTCAATCGTTCCCGTGTGTGGAATTTCACCGAGGATAGCTTTAAACAAGGTTGTCTTACCAGCTCCGTTCGGTCCGATCACCGCAGTCAAATCGCCGCAGTATATTTCCAGATTGATATCCCGCAGTATTTCTTTGTTATTCAGCGTTACCCCGAGGTGGTTGATCCTCGTACGGCATAAGCCGCATCCGCATTCTTCATATAATTCATGATTGCAGCATTTGTTTTTCATCGGAGAGCCTCCTGCAGCGTCTGCAGATTTTTATCCATCAGATCAATGTAAGCATCCATTTCCAAAGGGCCTGTGACGATTGGGTCAAGGTAATAGACCCGGGCACCTGTTTCATTCGCAATTGTCTCTGCCGTATCCGCAGAATACTGAGGTTCGGCGAACAAAGCCTTAACTTTTAATACTTTGATTCTCTCGATCGTTTCAGCCAGTTCTATTGGGCTGGGTTCTGATCCGGGCTCCCGCTCAATCACAGCTGCCACATTCAAATGGAATTCTTCGGCAAAGTACGGGAATGCCTCATGAAAAGTCACGATATCCCGGTTCTTTACCCCATCCAGGGCCTGGTGCATTTTATTTTTTTCCTGTTCGAGCTTTGCAATATATTCTGCAGTATTTTCCTGATATTTTTCAGCATTTTGGGGATCAAGGACTGCCAGCTGATCGCCAATGTTTTGAACCTGTCTGATCGCTTTAGATATACTCAGCCACACATGCGGATTTCTCCCTGTTTCATCCTGAATCAGGGTAATCCCTTCACTGGCGTCGATGATCTTCAAATCCGGCATCTGCCCTGTAACCTTAGCGAGGAATGATTCCATTCCCGCGCCGTTGATCACCAGAACCTTGGCATCTTCCAGGCTTTTCAGATCTTCGGTCGTCAGTGCATAATCGTGGAGACAGCCGGTTGTCGGTTTGGTCATATTGACGACGGTCACATTCGAGATACCCTTCGTGATGTTTAAAGTGAATAGATAGATCGGATAAAACGAAGTCGCAATTTTCAGCGATCCTCGACTGTCATCCGTATTCACCGCGGCGCTCTCCTTCGCACCGCACCCGCTTAAGGTTACCATGATTGCCAGCAAAACCGCGCAAAAAGGTTTCGCCCACTTAAAAAACATTTTTGTCTTATTTCTCCTATTTTTTTTGCAAATGGTTTGCATTTGCATTTTAATATATAAATTGATTATACTACAAAAGTATGCATTTTATTCCCCTTGATTTAGAAATTATTCCAAATATTTTTTTGGCAAAATCATTAATGCTTTGTGAAGCTGTGTAAAAGTATTACAATAGAGTCAGAGTCAGATATATAAGGCTGAAATCATTAAAAATCTTCTGGAGCGACTGACAAAAACAACCTCATGAACAATTTGGGGGGCACTGTTCCGTTGTACGTAAAAATTTGACTAAAAGGACTGAATTCTTTGCCTGAAAACCAGCAAGACCCATTAAAAGAAATCATGAAAAAAGCAGGGATCAAGAATACCAAGCATAGGAACTTGATATTTGACCTGCTTCAGAATGCGGAAGAACCTCTGACAGCTGAGGAGATTTTTATTTCTCTAAAAGATAAAAGCTCGTCCATTTGCCTTTCTACCGTCTATCGTACGCTGGAAAAGCTGATGTCGGGCAATCTGCTTCTCAAAACGAATATCTCTGATGACGGCAAAGCCAGATATGAACTGAATGACGACAAGCACAAACACTATCTGATTTGTATGAAGTGCAATAAACGGATCTCGATTGCGGACTGCCCAATGAAAGAATTTGAAAAGGCCCTGAAAGACCAAGCCAATTTCGATGTGATCCAGCACAAACTGGAAATCTATGGTTACTGTCAGGACTGCAAGGCCTCGCCGCTGTCAAAAAGATAAAAATACTTTTCTTTGACTTTTCTCCCTGTCAGCATTTCCAGCGCCCTGGCATAATAAAGAATCTGCTGGCGGTACCTTTCCAGAATAATGCGGGACCCGCCTTCCGGAATGCGGTCCGTCTTATAGTCAACCAGAACAATCCCGTCCTCTTCCTCAAAATAACAGTCAATAATGCCCTGCAGCAAGACGACTTCCTGCCCGCAGGCACCTGCCGCCATGTCGGAGAATATTTCCCGGCATGGTATTTCTATATTAAAGCGGACTTCACGGTTTACACTGCCTGAGGCCTTCATTCTGCATCCGAGCGGGGACTCGAGGAAAAATATTACCTTTTCCGGATCAACGCTTTCAGCCTGCTGCTCTGTGAGCAGTTCTTTTTTCACCATTTCCTGAATCTGATTCGGAATGTCATTGCGCTGAACATCCAGGTGCTGCATGACAAAATGCAGGATCGTTCCGGCTTCAGCCGCACCCAACCCTTTCTTTTCTTCGAGAAACAACGGCTTTTTGATCAGTTGTGGCAGAAAATCTGATCCGGTTGCCAGCCGCAGCTCCGGCTCTTCCGTAAGCTCCGCTTCCAGCCGTCTTTTCAGTTCGGTGACAGAGACTTTGGGCGGTATCCGGGTACTGGCAGCAAAGGGATACTCCCAACCAAGCCTTCGCGCAATCTCTTGCTTTACATTTCCGCCGTGAAGCCCATCACTGTCGTTATTATCGATATAATCGTTATAATCGATATAATCGTTATTAGCACGATTATCGCTGCTACCGTTTTTATCATTATTCACTTCAGTATCACTGTGATCCTCGGTATCGCCGTGATCTTCGGTCTCCTGATGCAAACCGGCCAGCCATCGGATGAATGTTTCTTCTTCCTGTTCCTGAACAGCTGGTCTGCCAAGAAGCTCATTTTTTGTCCATACGCGGATCTGCCATTCCGACGGATCTTCAAGTTGACCGTTTCCCAATGCTCCCTCCGTCGCATAGGTAGGATACCCAAGCCAACCGGTCAGACTGGCAGTGCAGCAACCCCGGTGCTTCATGAGTGCCGGTCCGATCCAGTCCAGATATTTTTCTCCTTTATATACTTCATGTGCAGGCAGCTTTTCCGGATCACCTGCAGCAGCTTTGCACCATTTGTTCAACGCCTTCCGGGCATTGGAAACCGCTCCGGAGATAATCAGCTTTTCCCTGGCTCTGGTCAAGGCCACATAGAGAATCCGCATTTCTTCCGACAGGGTCTCCATCCTGATTTGTTCCCGAATTGCATATTTAGGAACAGATGGATACGCTATCCTGAGCCTCGGATCCGTAACGTCAGGACCGAGTCCAAGCTCCTGGTGAAATAAAATGCTCCTGTTCAAATCCTGAAAGTTAAATTTCTTGCCGCATCCGGCCAGAATGACGACCGGAAATTCCAGCCCTTTGCTTTTATGAATACTCATGATCCGAACGACATTATCATTTTCACCAAGGATTTTAGCACTGCCAAAGTCACCCTGGTTGCTTTTTAGCTTGTCGATGAAATTAATAAAATTGAACAGCCCTTTAAAGCTTGTTCCCTCATATTGTCTGGCCCGTTCAAATAGAATCCGGAGATTGGCCTGACGCAGCACGCCCCCAGGCATCGCTCCGACAATTCCATAATAGCCGGTCTCGGTATAAAGCTGCCAGAGCAGCTTGTCGGCAGACAGATATTGAGCGGTGCCCCGCCATCTGTGAAGGTTGTTCAGGAACATTGCTGCTTTCTTTTTCAGCGCTTCTTCGGCCGACGTCTCTATTTCGTTCTTTATTTTTTCAACCTCAGATTCTCCGTCCGTGGATTGGCTCTGAGATTTGATTTCCGGCTTACTGCTCCCTAATTCATTATCAGGCCCTCCGCTCTCCGGTTCAGGGGTATCCCCTTCTGCCATCTCTTCCACCAACTGTTTGAGCGCCTCATAGATCGGCACATGCCGTCTGCTAAGCCGCAGCCCGGCGAGTTCATCGGATGAGAAAGCGGCCAGCGGCGATCTCAGAACGGCCAATAACGGAATATCCTGCAACGGGTTATCAATGATCTGGAGCAGTGACAGGATTACCTGTACCTCGGATGATTTGAAAAATCCTGTGCCGGTATCAGCAAAGGCAGGGATACCGGCCGCCGTCAGTTCCTCTGTGAATATCTCGGACCAATTCCGGGTGGTCCGGAGAAGAATGACAATGTCGCTGCAGCGCAGCTCCCGGTACGCTTTACATTCCTTATCATAGACGGACGTCCGCCTGCCCTTCTCATCCGGATGAAACAGTTCCTGTATCCTTCTGACCGTAAAGCGGGCTTCACACTGAATCGCATCCAGCATACCCGAGTCAATCTGTTCCGTTTCATCAGAGAGGCCATTTGAGGCGTCCGCAAACTCCGTCAATTCCTGTTCTTCCTGACCTGAACTGTCAGAAAATCCGTTTTCCTGATCCAGCCGTTCCGGATCACCTGTTTGAATAAGATGAAATTCTACCGCCCCGCCGACAGTCAAATGTTCCTGGTCATTTTCAGCAAAGACAGCTCCCGGATTCAAAGCCTCGTTGTCATTGTAGTCCAGTTCCCCGACCTGCACCGACATGATCTGCCTGAAAATGTAGTTAACAGCATCAACCACTTCCCGGCGGCTACGGAAATTCTTATACAGGCAAATTTTTCGATGGCTGGCGCCTTGTTCCGGAGAGTAGCTGTGATACTTCTCCAGAAACAGTTCCGGTTTAGCCTGTCTGAATCGATAAATACTCTGTTTGACATCTCCGACCATAAAGACATTCGGCCTGGCTGATCCTGTGCGGGAAATCATCTGAAGCAAAATCTCCTGGACCAGATTGCTGTCCTGGTACTCATCGACCAGAATTTCCGCGAAGCGTTCCTGATAGCGTTTGGCTGCTTCAGATGGTACATACGCTCCCGTTTCATCCTGTACAGTCAAAATTTCGAGGCAAAAATGTTCCAGATCATTAAAATCCACCAGAGACTTGCCATTCTTTTTCAGCGCATATCTGCGTTCAAATTCAACAACCAGTCTGCCCAGACACTGCATCAGCGGCTGAATGGTCTGCAAATCGGTTCTGATTTCTTCCGAATCCGCTGCCAGCGACCTTTCTTTCAATTTGCCGATTTTCTTTTTGACCTGATCCCGGATTTCTTTGACCTGCTCCTGAACAGCTTTATCCGCATCTTTGCCGGCTGCCGGCAGTCTTTGAAACAGGTAGTTCCGGACTGTTTGGGCAAGGTCATCCCACCTGGCATTACGCTCTTCCAGACAAAGCTCCCAGATATGCTGCAGAAAGCAGTATTCTTCCTCGAAGACAGGACGGTATTTATCCAGTCCTGTACCAGGCTGCAGAAGGGCAACCGCGGCCTGCATATTCTGTATCAGTCCCTCCATTTCGAGCCCAATACTTTTAAGCAGGACTTTTTCCCAGCAGGTCTGACTGAAATCCGTCCCTTCGGACATGCCGAAACGTCCGATCATCTCCGCAAGCCATTTTTCCGGCCAGGGACTGCTTTGTATAAACGTATGCAGATTCAGCACCATGTCCTGCAAGGCCTGATCGTCCCTGTTGCCGCCATAACACTCTAATAGTTCAAGAAAATCCTGATTCTCGGCATTCTCTTCATACATTTCATCAAACAGGTCATTGAGCACTTCCATTTTCATCAGCATCGTTTCCGTCTCATCGGCAATCCGGAAAGACGGATCAATATTAATGGCCTGAAAGTTACTGCGGATGACCTCAAGACAAAATGAGTGAATGGTTGTAATACTGGCTTTGCTTAACAGCGTCAGCTGTTTTTGCATATTGGAAGACCCCGGGTTGCTTTCCAGTACTGCAGCGAGCGCTTCGGCAATCCTTTCCCTCATCTCTGCCGCAGCTGCATTGGTAAACGTCACCACAAGCAACCGGTCAATGTCCACAGGATCATGGCTGTCTGTAATTTTTTGAATGATACGCTCCACAAGCACGGCCGTCTTGCCGGCCCCGGCAGCCGCTGCGACCAGCAGGTTGCAGTCCTTGGCCGTAATTGCTTCCCTTTGTTCATTCGTCCATTTCGTCTGATCAGTCATGATTTTGTTCCGCCTTCATGATATCGTTCCAGATTTCCTCATCCCCGCGGTCAGCCAGCAACCGGAAGCTGTTTTCCTTTCTGGCCGGATCAAATTGGCAGACTGCTGCATAGCGGCAGTAGGTGCACGAGGTTGTCCGCTTTTTCTTGTACGGCGTGATCGAAACGCTGCCACTCATCATTTCCTCACATAAGTCTTTCAGAAGGTTCCGAACATATTTTCTGAGGATTTCAAATTGCTCCAGGGTAGCTGCCGATGATTTGCCCAGAAGGTCCCCCTTATTGATCCTGGCCGGAATGATCAGCGAAGTGCCGTCGATGGTCCGGTCCATTTCCTTGATCAATTTGACATCCGCGAGCAGCAAGCCCTTCATTTTCAGTTGTTTCATAATGTCCAGCTCGATCTCTTCCTCCGTGAGCCTGCCGTCAGCTCTGACGATAGGATCATCGATCCGGAAATACAGGATCCCTCCCGGCAGGACTGGTTTTTCCGTCTCCAGCCCGCTGTTCTGCCAGAGGGCATCGAGATACGTGAACAACTGGATCTGCAGTCCATAATAAACGTCGGCCAGTTTGAAATCCTTGCTCCCGGATTTATAATCCACGATTCTGAGGTAGGTCCCTTCTTCAGCTTCCAGCGCATCGACCCTGTCAATCCTTCCGCTTAAAGATACCTTCCGGCCTGAATCAAGTTCAATCACAATTGGCGGGAACTTTTCCCGCTCGCCAAATCCAAGCTCATAACCCAACGGCTCAAAGCCACTGCGCTTGAGGTGCTCCGCAATCATCCAGACCGCACGCGTGATGACCCTTTTCAGTCTCAAGGCAAGTGAAGTATACCGTTGGGAGGCCGTGAGGCCGGACCCTTGCATTTTTCGAAGCATTTCATCCACAATCTCCGAGACTTTCTCCCGGCACCACGGTCTTTCCATCTCTCGCCAAGAGATTTGCTGCTGTGCCGCCTCCAGCGAAAATCTTTCGAGAACGGCATGCATAAACGTCCCGACATCCGGCGGACTGAACTGATAAATCTTTCTCTCTTTGGCTTCAAGTCCATATTGAAGATAAAATGCGAACTGACAGGACGCATATTTCTCGAGCCTCGATGCACTGGCATGAGCCGATGCGCCATACAGCGCCGTTATTTTTTCAGAACTGACCGGCTCGGCAATATTTCTGGCTGAAAATGCTGTCTGAAGTGCCTCACAGCGCGGTTTCCATTCTTCCAGCCCATTGTACCAGCGATAGACATCCTGCCACCAGCCGTTGATTTCCAGCCCTTCTGCCTTGCAGCGGAAAGCTGCAACCATTTGTTTAAAAGAAGGGGATTTTCCGGTCAGCTGTTCCAATTCAGCACTTTCTAGCCAGGTATTTTCTGTACCGTCATTCACCACTTCTGTATTCTTCGTCTCTGCATTCTCCGTCCCTATATTCTCCGTCTCAGCATTTTCTTTACCAGCAGCAAACCCGGATAGCATTGGAATCAGCGTGCTGTTTTCCGTAATTTTCGGAAACAGCTTCCTTAACCTGTAGATCACCATCGAAGGCCGTAAGCTTCGGCCCTCCTGGTCGGCGATCGGCCAGCTCAGGCGAAGATAAGCAGATGCGGTCGTTAAAGACCGGTAAATCAGATACTGGGCCTGAAAGGCCTGCGTGCGGGTATCATTAGCCAGTTCGATCCCCATCGTATTCAGCGCGGCACGGTCCGCATCGGCCAGGATACCTTCCGTCTGAGCAGTGGAAGGGAACACCCCGTCATTGACCCCTAAAATGAAAAGTGCTTTGATCTCATGGCTTCGAAACCTCTCGATGCTGCCGATCAGAACTTGATCCAGCGAAGCCGGTATCAACCCGATCTGATATTCGGCAAAGCCGATTTTCAGGGTGTCCGTAAAGCTTTCCAAACTCAAAGGCTCCTCGCCCATGGTCTCCACGGTCTGATCCAGGATGTTCATCAGGATATTCCAGACCTGGCCGTATTCATTGGCCAGATTCAGCATACCCTGCCGCCTAAATTCCTCCATGATCCTTTCCAACCTGGCCGGGACGCCTATCCCGCCAAGAAAGTCATACAGGGCCTCGCAGATTTCCGAAGCCTTTTTTCTGTTTTTGGTTTTGGCGCGAAATTGAAGAAGCGGGGCTGCAATTTCATGTCTGGTCTGATTGATCTCCTTCAGCTCTGTTTCGGCCTTCTCCACATCTTGGGGCCGCTGATTCTCTTCCGGCAGCAAACCCGGATGCATCGACCAGTCTTCATTTTTCGTCCAGCGGCTGCCGCGGATCCCACAGGCCAGCACATAATTTTCGATGCGGTCGATACGCTCCCTGTCCAGACCGGTTAAACCGGTTTTTAGATAAGCGAATACCGTCTCGTAAGACCAGTTGTCGCTAAAAATATCGAGCATCGCCAGCATCATCCTAACCAGCGGCTGATCCGTGATCTCGGTCTTTCTGTCTAAAAAATACGGGATCTCATATTCAGCAAAAACAGTCTCCAGAAAACTCCGGTAGCCGTCCAGATTTCCGGTGACTACGGCAATATCTCTGTATCTGAGCCCGCGATCCCGGCAAAGCCTGACAATGTCTGCCGCTGCAGCTTCAATCTCCGCATAGATATTCACCGAAGCATGCAGGAAGATATCCCTGGTTGCTTCGGGATATACCCGATGCGGATACACATCATAGTAACGTTCAAGGTGGGACAACTCCGTACTACAGCGAAACCTGGGCAGAGGAACTTCCGCCAAATGAACCGACGGCTCAATCTCCAAGCCCGCCTCCTGGCAGATTTTCTTGAACTTACGGTACACGCCTTTAACTTCAGAGAATACATCGGTTTCCAACAGACCTTCTTCAGCCAAGGAATCCGTACACAGGCAGATATTCACCCTGCTCACCTTAAGCAGCAGCATAGTGATGACTTTGTATTCCTGCGGTGTAAATCCGGCAAAACCATCAATCCAGATTTCTGCGCCGTCAAAAATGTTCGTGGATTCCAGCTTGGCTGCCGCCAGGGTAAGATCATCGTCACTGTCCCGGTATCTTTGCCGGATCAATTCCTCGAACCCGGAATAGACGGCATTCAGTTCGGCCAGTTTGTCCTTGAGCGGCTGGTCCGCCATACCGGCAATGGCGTTCTGCAGATCTTCCGGCGTAACATTATACCGTTTCAGTTCCGTGATCAACCCGGAAAGCGAGCTGACAAACCCCTTGCGATCGGCTGATCTCGCATAGACCTTCAGTTCATCTTTGATCTGCGTCAAAATCCGATAAATCAGCATGCTTTTGCCGGCTGGATGAATATGCGGGTACGTGATTCCGCCCGCCTCATTAAATACCCTGAATGCCAGGCGGCGGAAACTTAGTACTTCCGTCTTTAAAATACCGCCGGTCTTCAGCACATTAATCAAGTCTCTCTCCGCCTGCAGCGTATACTGTTCCGGCACAAGCAGCACCAAAGGATGATCCGCTCCGTTTTTGACGTGTTCCTTTATTTCATTCAGGCAATAGGTGGACTTGCCGCTGCCGGACCGTCCGTAAATAAACCTAAGACTCATCCTGTTCTCCGTTCCTCTGAGAATTATCCAACTAAAACAGTGTATTTATTATTCAAACGTACGGTCTTTGGTTTCTTCAATCAACCTAATAAAGGCCGTCCTGAACCTTTCATTGTCTTCTTTGGTTCTTTTCTTGACATGGGTGGTCCTTCCTCCCCCACGCCGTACCTTTTGTCCGACGTGACGTTCGAAAAGGAGCCGTTCAATATTGCTGTCCGTATAAATAAGGCCATTTTGATTAATGGCCCTGGCGCCTTTTCCCAGAACAAGCGCCGCCAGTCCATAATCCTGCGTGACAACAATATCTTCCCTGTCCAACCGCTTCATCAGCGCGAAATCTACACTGTCCCGATCCTGGTCCACGGTGATCACCATACTGTAGTCATCCTTCAGTTCATGGGAAGTATCGATGATCATGATGACCGGAAGTTCAAATTGTTTCGCGCAGCTCACAATGAGCTCTTTCACCGGACAGGCATCCCCGTCAACCAATATTTTCATGTCCTTGCAGGGCCTCCTTGATCTCCTCTAAAAAAAGATCCCCGTATTTCTGGAGCTTTCTTTCGCCAACACCATTTACCCGGATCAGGGCATTCCTGTCCTGCGGACAGCTTTGAGCCATTTCCCTGAGCGTGCTGTCCGGAAAAATCATGTACGGAGGCAATCCCTCCTGCTGGGCAATCCGTTTGCGCAAGGCCCGCAGTCTTTCAAAGATTTGTTCAGCGGCGGTGAGCGATACTTCTTCCCGCTGCACCTGAATCTGATATACTCTTTCCTCACTCTTAAGTACAGCCGCCGCTTTCGGCGCAAGCTTCATTACCGGATACTGACCGCCTGCAACCACGAGATAACCTTCGGCTGCCAGGAAACTGATCCTGTCCTTAATCTCCTGCAGCGGTGTGTCCTTCATGATCCCATGGGTAGATAGTCTGTCTAGCCCAAACTGCAGAACTTTTTTGTTCTGGGAGCCTTTGAGTACCTCGGCTACCAACGCCGAACCAAAACGTTCCTTCATCCGATAAACACAGGATAAAATTTTTTGGGCGTCCAGAGTCACATCAACCTTTTTCCGGTCATCGTCACAGTTACTGCAGTTCCGGCACTTATCCGGACTTTCTGTTTCTCCGAAATACTCCAGGATGGTCTGCCTTAAACATCTCGATGTATGGCAGTAATCGACCATGGCCTGCAGTTTTTTATACTCATTGGCCACACGCTGTTCCTGAAATATGGTTTCTTCAATCATCATTTTTTGAATCTGCACATCCTGGGGGCCAAAAAGCAGAAAACATTCTGCCGGCTCACCGTCACGACCCGCCCTGCCGGCTTCCTGATAATAGGATTCGATGTTCTTGGGCATGTTGTAATGAATCACAAACCGGACATTGGATTTATCGATTCCCATGCCGAAAGCGTTTGTTGCCACCATCACAGCAATCTCGTCATAGATAAACTTTTCCTGATTGCGCTTTCGTTCCTGATCGGGCAAACCGGCATGGTAACAGCCGACTGAGAATCCCTGTCCTTTCAGTAATTTATAGAGTTTATCGACATCTTTACGCGTTGCGGCATAGATAATTCCCGAATCATTGAGGTTATTTTTCAGATGGTCCTGGATAAAAACCTTTTTGTTTTCACCGCGCAGAACGGAAAACTTCAGGTTCGGCCTATCAAATCCCGTAATAAAGCAATTCGGTTTCTTGAGGCCCAGCAAGCGGATGATATCCTGCCTGACTTCCTCTGTGGCCGTAGCTGTAAAAGCTCCAAACAACGGCCTTGCGGGCAGGGATTGCAGAAACTTGCTGATCCGCAAATAGCTCGGGCGAAAGTCATGGCCCCACTGGGAAACACAATGCGCTTCGTCTACAGCCACAAAATGGATTGGCAGTCCCTTCAACCTGGCAAGGAACTCTTCCGATTCCAGACGCTCCGGTGCCAGATAGACCAGCTTATACTCTCCCCGCTGCATCCTGTCAATGCGCGACCAGGTCTCTTTCGGAGAAATAGAGCTGTTGATAAACGTAGCCGGAATCCCGGTTTGCCTGAGGCTGTCCACTTGATCTTTCATTAGAGAGATCAAAGGGGAAATGACAAGCGTAACCCCTTCAAACAGAACCGCCGGAATCTGATACGCAATCGACTTGCCTGCCCCTGTGGGCATAATGGCTAACGTATCCTGCCTTTGAAGCAGGCTCTCTATCACTTGCTCCTGCCCTCCTCTGAATTCCCGGTAACCGTAATATTTGAGCAGGGCTTCTTTGGCTTTGGCAATCATATCCAATCAATCTCCCATCCGCCGGGATTATAGAAAAATAACCATAGAGCAGAATCTATGGCCGATTTTATGTATTAAAGTTCGCCGAAAAAAAGTCATTTCCTTTATTAATCTCAGGATTTTTGTTACAATTCTTCATATCGTTGATATCATTGCAGCAATTATTTTCAGGAGGTGTTTCTGTGAACAAGAAACTGTAGTTCACATGGTTAGGAAACATTGCCAAAAAAATACATTTTAAATTGACATTAAATTAATCTTTTGTTATCCTATATTTATCAGCTAATATTTTGGCTGGATTCAGTAAATAGGATACGCAAAACATAATACGTTTGCTTTCGGTTGGAATGGCACTTGCCATTTTCAAGAGAAACAAGGCTCTGGGGTGGGAGGCTACTTAATGTGTTAGCTTTTCACCTTATGTTTTTATCAAAGAATAAAACTGAATTTATTTTAAACGCTGAATCCGTATGGAACGGGAGACCCAAACAAATAGGGGTGAATCCATAGCAGGTGCTTTGGTAGGGTTAGGCTCTTTCGACCCGAATCCGTCAGCTAATCTCGTAAGCGTTGGAAGAGAAGGTGATTAATATGCTTGATGACACCTTTAGTTAGGGTATAAATTTTTTAGGCATATGCTGCAGGGACCTCTCTGCAGCATTTTTTATTGAAGAAAAAACAATTATTAAAAAGGAAGGATTGCTATGATTTCTGTATGTATTTCGGGTCTTGGCAGAACAGGTAGGAAATTGCCGGAGTATTATTACAAGAAGATGATATCAGAATCGTAGCGGCAATATGCAGTCCCCCACAGCCATAAAAGAGGCAAACATTTAGGAGAGATTAAAGGAGGAACAGGCTGAATAAAGATTGGAGAGGAGCATAATGAAATGCCGAGAGATTACAGGGATATACCTTTATGGAAAGATATAACGACAGAACAATGGCAGGATTGGCAATGGCAGATTGCCAATCGAATCACCGGAATAGATCAGTTGGTACAGGTGGTCAATCTTACCCAGGATGAGCGCCAGGGAGTAGAAGTAAGTCTTAAAAAATTACGTATGGCAATAACACCCTATTATGCGATGCTCATGAATCCTAATGATGCGCATTGCCCTATACGGCGGCAAGCAATACCGACAGTTCATGAAACTAAAATATCCAAGTTCGACAGTTGTGATCCGCTGCATGAAACAGTCGACTCGCCAGTCCCGGGTCTTACTCACAGATATCCGGACAGGGTACTTTTGCTTATTACTGATCAGTGTTCAATGTATTGTCGCCACTGTACAAGAAGACGATTTGCCGGGCATGAGGATAGGGCTCTTTCCCAGGACAATATCAAACGGGCGATTAATTATATCAGAGCGCATAAAGAAGTCAGAGATGTACTTTTGTCAGGAGGGGACGCCTTATGCCTCTCTGATGAAAGGCTGGAAGCAATCATAAGATCAATACGAGAAATCAAACATGTGGAAATAATACGGATAGGCACAAGAACACCAGTTGTCATGCCTCAGAGAATTACCGATACGCTCTGCAAAATGCTGAAAAAATATCATCCAATTTGGCTGAATACTCACTTTAACCACCCCAAGGAATTGACAATTGAGGCTCGCATGGCATGCGAGAAATTGGCAGATGCCGGAATTCCTCTTGGCAACCAATCTGTACTTTTAAAAGACATTAACGATTGCCCCTATATAATGCGTGATTTGGTTCAGAAACTGATAAGCTCCAGAATTAGACCATATTACCTTTATCAGTGCGACCTTTCAGAAGGAATAGAGCATTTCAGAACTCCGGTTTCTGTAGGGATTGAAATCATAGAAATGCTGCGTGGACATACCTCGGGTCTAGCTATTCCACAGTTTGTTGTGGATGCGCCTGGAGGCGGGGGGAAGATCCCAGTCAATCCACAATACTTGATTTCATATTCCCCTGAAAAGGTCATTCTTAGAAATTATGAAGGTGTAATTTGCACGTATAGCGAGCCTCGGGATAAAACGCACCAGTGCCGAAAATGCGGCACGTGCAGTAAATTCAAGAATAAAGAATACCGGGGATTAGAAAAGTTATACAGAGATGAACAAGTGTGCTTGATTCCAAGTACAAACGTAAGACTCAACAAGAGGGAGGACTTCCATGAATATAGATCAAGACGAATGTGAAAATTTATATACAAACTTTTCGGGTGTGGACATGTACGTGGATTATCGCAATAAAAGGCTTAAAATATTGAGTCATTCTCTTTTGTCTGAGTTGATAATCAAAGAGATTATTGATTATTCCAAAAAAGAAAATCTGGGTAAGATTATTGCGAATTGTTATAAACAAGATCTTAGTATCTTTGAGGAATGTGGGTTTGTAGCAGAGGGGGTTATCGACGGTTTTTTTCAGGGAGAGGATGCAACTTGTATGTCCCTTTTTCTTGATACGAAGCGCAAAAATTCACTCTATGAGGAGAAAGAAAACAGAATTATCGATTATTGCGTTAAGAATACCAATAAATTCGAGCTGAATAAGAATAAAAACTATACGATAAGGCAGGCCGTGCCGGACGATATTCCCCAGATAATTCAGCTTTTTCAAACGGCATTTGAAACCTATCCAACTCCTATTTTCAGCAGAGAGTATCTTCAAAAAGTTATGCAGGATCATATTTTATATATGGTAGCGGAAGAAGAAGGAAAAATTATCAGTATTGCTTCGGCGGATCTTGACAAACAACACATGAACGCTGAAATAACTGATTGCGCCACTTATCCAAAGTATAGAGGCAGAAACATATTAAGCGAATTGATATTCCAACTGGAAACACACTTGAAACGCAATGGCTTTGCTACAGCATATAGCCTTTCAAGAGCTAACAATCTTGGAATCAACAGGTCTTTAAGCAAGCTGGGGTATATGTATCGGGGTAGACTAATCAACAACTGCCATATTTGCGGCGGTTTTGAAGATATGAATATTTGGGTAAAAACTTTAAAATAGTAAAATACTATTTTGTAAGTCAAGGGGAAGAAGATTTTTGAGAGATAGCCTGATTTGCTAAAGGATTATATTAAAAAACAAAATACTTAAGATAAATACCTGGACTCTTCAGCATAAAGTGGATATATTCAGGGTATTCAAAAGAATAATTTTCTGTTATAATATAAAAGCTTAAGCAAAAATAACAATATATAGTTGTACAGGTTGATGCAAACTTCGTGAAAGTGAAGGACGCTAAAGCTATGGGTCTAAGGTTGCTTGTAAGTTGCTATGATTGCCAGGCTGCAAGTAATATGAACTTCTTGGGGGGGAGTAGTTCCGTTTTGGAGTACTCTCTTTTTTATGTCTTTTATTTTCACTTGGGAGGATAGTACATATGAAAGAAATGGGCATCGGACGGGCTTTCAGAGATAATTTTCTGGGCCGCGCTCCGGACTGGTACAAAAGAACAATTCTTGCTTTTCTGGTGTTGAACCCTATTTTGATGGTTACCGCCGGTATGTACGTTACCGGGTGGGTGTTGATTGTCGAATTTATTTTTACCCTGGCAATGGCGTTAAAATGTTATCCGCTTCCTGCCGGTGGGCTTCTGGCGATTGAAGCCGTTGTGCTCGGACTTACTAACCCTCATATGGTCTATCACGAGGTTGAAATGAACCTGCCGGTTATTCTTCTTCTGATGTTCATGGTTGCCGGGATCTATTTTATGAAAGAAGGTCTTGTGTACCTGTTTTCCAAGCTCCTTACTAAAGTACACTCTAAAGTCGCGCTTTCATTCCTGTTCGCTGTTCTAGGTGCGGTTCTTTCCGCGTTTTTGGACGCGCTGACCGTAACCGCAGTGATTATCGCCGTGGCCTATGGTTTCTATTGCATCTTCCACAAGTTTGCTTCCAGCGAAAAAGTATACGAAACGTATGACATTAATCACGACCATAGTGTTGATGAAAAACATCATGAGGACCTGAACGAGTTCCGTGGTTTTCTGCGTAATCTTCTGATGCATGGCGCTGTGGGCACTGCGCTGGGCGGAGCAATAACACTGGTTGGTGAACCGCAGAACCTCTTAATTGGCTCCATTATGCAATGGGACTTCGTAGATTTCTTTATACAATGTGCCCCTGTGTCTATCCCGGTATTGATCGTTGGTCTTCTGACTACCATTATCCTTGAAGTTACTAAGTTCTGGGGGTACGGCTACCAGCTTCCTGAGTCTGTGCGAAAGGTTATGGAAGATGATGTAAAAGTCAAAGATACTGCCAGGAATATGCGCGGACGTGTGCGCCTGATTGTTATGGCTTTGTGCGGTGTTGTGCTGATCTTCTCCCTGGCACTGCACCTGGCGGAAGTAGGTATTATTGGTCTGATGATTATTATCCTGCTTACAGCCTTCAACGGGGTTACTGAAGAAAAGCGCATCGGTCATGCGTTTGAAGAAGCGCTGCCGTTTACTGCGCTGCTGGTCGTATTTTTCGCCGTCGTTGCGGTTATTCATGATCAGCATTTGTTTACGCCGATTATTCAATGGGTATTGAACATCGAAGGACAGAATCAGCTTGCCGCTTTTTTTACGGCCAACGGCGTCCTTTCGGCAATCAGTGACAACGTTTTTGTGGCTACGGTATATATGACTGAAACAAAGCAAGCGTTTGAAGCCGGAGCTATTGCGCTGGAGCAGTACAACAAGCTGGCAGTTGCCATCAACATGGGTACAAATATCCCTTCCGTTGCCACACCAAATGGTCAGGCGGCGTTTCTGTTTCTCTTGACTTCTGCACTTGCACCGCTGATTCGCCTGTCTTACGCTGAGATGGTAAAACTGGCTCTGCCATACGCCGTCGTTATGACTGCAGCAGGTTTACTGGCAACAATGTACCTGTTATAACACTTGAGAATATCAGATTACAAGGGTTTGAGCATTACTGATCTTTTAGTATCTCGACTTTCGGTGACCTTATATACGATGAGAAAGATTGTCCGTTGTTAAGACTGAGGTTGTCAAACTTTTAAGCCTGGCCACATATCCTACCCAAGGAGTGTGGATATCATGACTGATCCAATAACTAATACATGTCATCGCGGCTGAAATTAACATGACAAATACCCGACTGAGAGGAGTTACCTTGCCGCCGCTGTCGAGATTGAAAGGCGGCTGACGGAGGTCAAGGCCCCTTCTTAAGCATGGAGAAAGGGGCAAGTGGCTGGAGGAGTCTCAGAGTACGGCCGGCAGACATATAAAGGTCTTCAGAGAGTACGGGAACAAACTGCCCGATGCTTCCGCCGGCAACTCAAATTACGCACCAGTGCGCAATTTGACATACTCCCAGGCGGTGATCCTAGGAGTCCCGGAAGAAGAACGAAAAATGCGTTACAGATGGTCTAAGTTAATTCTGTTTTCCGCCCAAAATAAGTACACCTTTCGGGTAATGATCCTGCACCCAGGCCAAACTATTTTTGTCTGTTATCTCCTGGATATGCTTCTTATAGACATCATACCAGTCCTGATGATTCGTACTGGCGTATTTGATATCCTCACTGCCGAGGATCTTTCGGCACAGGATCTCCATCAGACTTCCCTTTAAGCCTGTTTGCCCGCCTTTTGCAAATTCGGAGAATAGGTAAGGCAGTGCTTGTTCATCCATGGCCAGAATGATATTGTACTCTGCCTGATGCGCTTTGATATAATCATAGGGATTGGAGGAAGGTAACGGTGATGACATAATTTTCTCCAAGCACAGCTCAATCTGCTTAGCTCTGTTGACCGCCGTATTTCCTTCATTTCCAAGACTGAAGTACGCATGCTCCAGACGTGTAAGCAATTCCTTCAGTGAATCGGTACTTTCGGCATATGCGCGTACATCTCTCTGCATGATTTGCTCGATTCTGCTTCTTAAGTAAGTCGTGCTATATCCTTCATATTTTCCCGCGATGTCGGTAAATTTTATGTTAATGACTTCAACATTATCGACTAGGCTGAACAACAGGATGGCATTGCGCCCAAACACATCACCGATCATTCCGTTTTCCGCAGAAATCGCTGAAACGTCGTTGATCCGGTAATGAATGGTTAAACCATACGGCGCGGTCGACGTCTGCAATTCGACTTTATCCCGTACGACCCCTTTCGGCAAAGGCATCGCGTCAATCAGCGCGATAACCTTGCTCGCATTGCCTACATACGGTGTTTTGTTGGCCAGTAATTTATCTACTGCATAACCAGCGTATGTTTCCTGTCCTGCAGCCGTGTCATTGACCGGGTTTGCCACAAATCCAATCATCAACGCTACAATCATAACAACTGCCGCCGTACCAATCCAAACACCGGGTTTTCTGTAATGGATTACATTTTTTATTCTCTCTTTAATATTGTTTTCACCGAAAGCTAAAGGGGTAGCCTGCCAGAAGCTGTTCTTCTGAACTGCCAACGCCAGCAGGGAATTGGAATAATCTTCTTTGATCTCTTGTCCCTTGTTTCTGATAACCGTTTCATCGCAAGACATTTCCATGTCCTTAACCATCAGCGCAAAGCAGAACCACATCAACGGATTAAACCAATGGATGATCAGAACCAGAAATGCCGCTGGTTTGATCAGATAATCGCGTCTCTTAATATGTACCGTTTCGTGCGCCAGTACATAGGGTAATTCCCGGGACGAAATTCCTACAGGCAAGTAAATTCTCGGTCTCCTAAAGCCAAAAACAAACGGTGTGCTGATTTGATCTGTCTCATAAATATCCGGTAAAGAAGCATCCAGCAGCGTAGCCGTTTTGATCTTCCCTGCAATTTTAAAATAGGAAAAAATATTCCAAATCTGCAGCACCATAACCCCGGCCATCCAGACCATACTGCCAAGCAACATCAGCATAGAAAGCGGACTTACACCCATTGCTGCGACCAGAGGCAGCGTACTGCCAACTGAGCTGTTTACTGTACCGTTTATTGCATAATCTATGTTCTCAAGGCCTGCCATCACCAGCGTCTCAGGCAAAGCATCAGGCTGCATGGCGGGTTTGAAAACGTTTAGAAAACTGAAAGCTGAGGTAAATGAACCAGGACAGATCAGTCTGAAAAAAACTGCCAGCCACAACAGATAAGAAAAGATTTTCGGTGCCCTTTTCAGAAGCAGTCGAATCAGGATCACACCGAGAGCCACGTAGGAAGCTGTCATGCTCATATCGACAATAGTGCTGAATACTGCCATCAAGCTGTTCATTGCATCGCCTCTTCAATAATTCTTTTCAGTTCTTCAGCTTCCTTAGCCGTGAGCTTTTTCCGATCAAGGAATGCTGTTAAAAACTGCGGCAGAGAACCTTCAAAGTTTTTTTCGATCAAAGATTGGCTTTCATACTTTTGCACTTCTTCCTTTTTAATACGTGAAGTGACTACAGTATCCGTGTTGTCTAAAATGCCCCGTTCACATAGTTTTCGCAAAACCGTATAAGTCGTTGACTTCTTCCAGCCCAGTCTTTCCAAAGAAAGCCGTACAAGCTCAGTCGAATTCACCGGTTCCTTTTCCCAGACGATACTGACAAATTTATACTCCGCATCAAATAATTTATAGTTTTCCATGATGGCCCCCTAAGGTTTATCTCAATAGACTTAATTGTAAGTTTATTCTAATAGACCTCATTTGTCAACAGAAAATCCGCGGTACTTCAGGGCCCTGAAAATTTGTTAGAGGACAACCGATCAAAGCCTAATATATTTTGTTACTACTGATTGCACAAACGCACTGTCATGCTCCACAAACAGCAGGGTCGGCCGGCATCTTACAATAAGGTCCTCAATCTGCATTCGGGACAGGACGTCAATATAGTTCAGCGGTTCATCCCAGATATACAGATGGGCCTGCTCGCAGAGACTTTTGGCCAGGAGCACCTTTTTCTTCTGCCCTGCGCTGAACATACGCAAATCTTTTCCGAACTGAATGCCTGAGAAATCAAGCTTGTGCAGAATGGTCAGAAAACGGCTTTCCTCAATCTGGCACTGCTCGGCAAAACTGCGCAGACTGCCCTGCAAGTAAGCGGTATCCTGCGAAATATAGGAGATTTTTAGATTACTTCCAATATTAACCTTACCGCTGTAGGCAAGGTCTTCTCCAATCAGCAGCTTTAAAACACTGGATTTACCGCAGCCATTCATGCCACTTAAGGCCACCCGCTCTCCTCTCTCTACAGTAAAATGAACATTCTCGCAGACCTTCCTGTCCGCATAATAGATTGCCAGGTCACGTAATTCCACAAGTGTATTTTTCGGGTGTGAAAGAGGTTTCATACTCAAGCTGTCGGCCAGCTCGATATTTTTTAAAAGTTTTTCTTTCGTCTGAATGTTCTTTTGCAGCCGAGTTTCGATCACTTTGGACCGTTTCATCATTTTTGCCGCCTGGTGGCCGATATAGCCTTTATCCGGCTTGATGCCGGAGTTCAGCGTTCCCTTCTTGGTTTTCTCGATTTTATCCGACCAGTCGGCTGTCCGCCTGGCTGCTGCCGATAATTGTTTGATCTCTTTCTGCAGCCTGTCATTCTCCGCTGTTTCAAACGAATCCATCCTCTCTTTATTGACCCACCATGTTGAAAAATTGCCTTTTTGAAGTTCAATATTGGTTTTATTGATGGTCAGGATATGGTCGATACAACCGTCCAGAAAAACTCTGTCATGAGAGACCAGGATGAAGCCGGTTTTCCTGTTCAGATATTTCCCGACAACGCGCCTACCCTCTATGTCCAGATGGTTGGTCGGCTCATCAATCAAAAGAAAGTTGTGGGGCTTAATGAACAGTGCCGCAAGCAAAACCTTGGTCTGCTCCCCCTGGCTTAAGGCCGCAAAAGGCAGCTCCAGGACATCCTCTGCAACTTCGAGCAATGACAATTCTTTCTGAAGTTCCCAATGTTCAAAAACAGGGCAGATACTTGCCACTACCTCAATGACATTTTGACTGGGATCGGTAACCTGAAAAGGAAAATAATCAAAAGACACAGGGGAGTCAATTGTCCCACGATACTCGTATTTCCCGCACAGCAGCTGCAAAAAGGTCGTTTTACCGCGCCCGTTCCGGCCAGTGAACCCAAGTTTCCAGTCCGTATCGATCTGAAAAGATACATTTTCAAAGATATTGTCGTAACTGCCGTCATAGCAAAACGTTAAATGGTCGATGTTAATCAACGCCATCACGATCACCTCACCGTGTAAAAATAATAAGGCTGCAAGAAAGTTTATTCTTGCAGCCTCAAAATATCCTTGAACGCAGTTGATGTGCAGAAAAAATGTTAACATGATGCACATTCCAAAACGCTGTCGGTCCAATGTGATCTTTGATTACTTTAAAAGATTGAAACTTTCTTGCTCCGTGGGCGTCACAAGGCCAGCAGCACTTGCTGCTTACTCTGGAACGCTCTTTTAACTTCACGTTTAGCAAGAAAGTTTGCGCATCTTCCCATCTCCGATTAAATTTATCTATTAATGAAAAACTCCAAATCGTCCTATTGATAGATCACTAACCCTAATATTATATCAGATAACCCTATCATTCGATACTAGGCTAGAAAACCCTGCAGAATCATATCTTCAGCCTCTTTTTCCGTGAGACCAAGCGTCATCAGCTTGATCAGCTGATCGTTTGCAATCCTGCCGATCGCCGCCTCATGGATCAGCTGAGCATCCGAATGAAAGGCCGAAATTTCCGGAATCGAAGAAACTTTCGCTTGATCCATAATAATGGAATCACATTGAATATGTCCGCGGCATTGGGCATAGCCGCGCATATTCAAATGAAAAACTTGGGTGGAATGATCCTGCGCCACGGAACGCGAAATGATCTGGGCGGCAGCATCTTCTCCTGTCAGCTCAACTGTAATATTGGATTCGGCATTCTGGTTGGTGGTAGTCAGCAGTCTTTCCATGACAATCAAACGCGCGTTCTTGTGCAGGCGCACTTCCGTATCCCTTTTGGTCTGGTCGACGCCTCTAATCTGAACCATTTCCAGCTCAGCCATGCCGCCCTCTTCGACTTCAATAATCGTCTTCGGATTCAAAATTCTTTCTCCGCTGCCATCGCCTTCGCCATAGTGTTTTTCCACATACTTCATCTTAGCACCCTTGCGGACAAAAAATTCGTGAACACCGTCATGCTGAGCTTTCTTGCTTCCGGGGTTATGAATTCCGCAGCCAGCCACAATCAGGACATCCGAGTCGGCGCCGATTTCAAACGTATTGTAAACAAGGTCATCCATCCCTTCAGACAGAATAACCGGAATATGCACGCTTTCTCCTTTAGTTCCGGGCTTTACAATGATATCAATGCCGGGCTTGTCCTGCTTGGTGACAATGTCAATATTGGCGGTCGTGTTCCGTCCTGCTTTCTCGCCATTTTTACGGATATTATAGGCCCCATGAGGTATTTCATGCAAATCAGCGACTTCAGCCAGAATTTTTTTATCAATCGCATTCAACATTGGCTTTTCCTCCTACAATGGTACAGTTGTTTCTACATTCGCAGTTGGAATCCAACAGCTCAATTTCACCCAGAATTTTAGCCTTGGTGGTCACTTCGCTGATTTTTCCGTCGGACACTAAAACAACCTGGTCGGCCAGACGGAGAATCCGTTCCTGATGGGAGATAATTACAATCGTCGTGTCATATTTTTTATTTAAATTTTGGAACGTCTCGGTCAGCTTCTGGAAGCTCCACAGGTCAATCCCTGCTTCCGGTTCATCAAAAACAGCCACTTTCAGGTTGCGCGCCAAAATACTGGCAATTTCAACTCTCTTTAATTCCCCGCCCGAAAAGCTCGCATTAATTTCCCTATCCAAATAATCCTGCGCACATAAACCCACATCATAAAGCAAATCACAGGAATTCACCTCTTTATCCGGACCGGCAGCCAGCTTCAAAATATCGCGGACTTTCATTCCTTTGAAACGGGGCGGTGACTGAAACGCATAGCCGATGCCGAGACGCGCTCTTTCCGTAATTCCCATCTGAGTAATATCCGTTCCGTCCAATAATATTTTCCCTGCCGTAGGCTGGTAAATACCCATAATCACTTTGGCGATCGAGGATTTTCCTCCCCCGTTCGGACCTGTCATGACGTAAATCTTTTTCTTATCCAGGGTGAGACTGATGTTCTCAAGGATTTCTACATCTGTTCCCTTGTCATCGTCTAACGTCAGTCCGACATTTATCAGTTCCAACATCTCAATACCACCTTTTAAGCATTTTCCAATTTGAAAATGGTTGCAACATCTTCCATCATTATCTCTGATAGATATTTCTCCGGATATTATAGCATCCCAAATAAAATAAAGGAAATCCCAGTATCCTTTAAATTCATAATTACTTTGTTAACGCCCCAAAAAACAATTAACTGCTATTGAGGGCAACTATCTTCCTTAATGGTTATAAAGTACAAGCGAAAAAAAGCCGACTTTTCCCATTCCTGCGTTATACGTCATCTTCTGGTCCATGGACATCCGGACGACATCAATCCCGTTGCCTTCCATCGAATATTGCTTTTTGTCCGGGAAGCGGCAGGGTACTCCGTCAAGAGCCGAGCATTTCTCACACAATGTACAGGGACCTGCCCCCAAAATCAGAACATCTTCCGCAGCAAATTCTTTCCGCAGCGCTTTGTTCAAATTGCCCAGAATCCCCATCGACTCCATCATATCATCGCCGGAGAGGATCGAGATGATTTTACAGAGAATAAAAGCCTGATCATATTTCCGGACCCTGGCTTTCCTTTCCTCCTCCGTCCCTGCTCCGGGCGGGCAAGCATGGTTCTTTCCAAAATTCCCGCAGGTATTTCTGGCGCACTGATCGAATACATCCTGTGAAAAAACAATGTTATCAACTTTAATTTCTCTGTATTCGTCAAATCCCAATTTGGTGAAGGCTTCGATTAACCGCTCTCTAAGATCCATTTTCTTCAGCCCCTTTTTTATTTTTGGCACGCAGGAAGCTTGGAACCCTACATATGGAATACTATACAAACTGATCAATTAATTCAAGGGCAAAAGGAGGGATAAAACACGCTAATCTCGCCAGATCGGGGCTGAAACCCTCACACTTGTCTGGGGACCGGAATATTTTATAGCGTTATCTGTAAAATATCATCGGTTAAGAGAGTGAAACCAGAATGAATGTTGAATTATCTACCCGGACACCGGCGCAAATCGCGGCCGAGATTAACTTAATTAAAAGCCGGACCGACAAAATCATGCTCCAGAACTGCGTTCGAATCGGCACCTGCCTGACGGAGGCCAAGGCAACGGTTCCCTATGGGGAGTGGGGAAAGTGGCTGAGGCAAAAAAAAACTAAAGAGCTATTTATAAAGCCTTTAGTTCTGTAATATCCTCAGTATTTTTCGCCGTTGCTGAAATCATTGTATCAAGTTTCCGGTGAATTTCTTTGTGTTCTGCTTGGTTTTTCTTTTCCATTGCTTCCAGTTTATCATCAATAGAATTGATTCTATTATCAATGGATGATAATTTTTCTAGGATAATATCAAGTTTATCCATTAGAAAGTATCTCCTTTGTTATAAGTATAAATGGATCGGAGTCTTAGGCATTTTAAATATATTTTGGTAACTTTCCCAACCCCTAATATCTCTCAAGTAACCTTATGGTATTTAGAATAATGGTGGGTTTGATAGGATTCGAACCTACGACCCCCGCGATGTGAACACGGTGCTCTAACCGGCTGAGCTACAAACCCACAATGGCATGCACATGGTTTATTATAGCGCTATTATCTGAGAAATGCTACCCTAAAAGCTCTAAAAAGCAACGATCTTTATCAAAGCAAAGGACTGATTAGAAACTTATAGACATACTCAATCGGCGGCCCGATCACGATATTGATCACATTTGTAATAATCAGAATCAGTAAGATAAACGTACTCATCTGATAAATCTGGCTGTACAGACTGCTGTCTTTCAAACCGAGCAAACCAAAGACAACATGGGAACCGTCGAGCGGCGGGATTGGCAGAAGGTTAAAGACAAACAAAACGACATTCATCCAGACCGCATTAATAAAGATACTTTGAAGAATATTTAAAGTATTGCTATCGAGGATGCTTTCCGGAATATAACTGATGGCCCATATCAGGATCACGAAACATACCGCAAGCAACAAGTTCATCACCGGTCCGGCCAGGGATACCAGAATGTCATCTCTTTTTCTGTTTTTAAAATTGCTGGTGTCAACCTGAACAGGCTTAGCCCACCCAAAATGGGCGATGACCAGCATCAGGAATCCAATAATGTCAATATGAACCAACGGGTTAAGCGACGTCCTGCCCTGCAGTCTGGGCGTATCATCACCCAACCACACTGCGGTCTGGGCGTGGGCAAACTCATGAAAGGTAAGACCAATAATGATTCCGGGTAACATATAAAGGGTTTGAACAATATCAAAATCCATGCTTTACTTCCTTTCGGGTAATTTGTTCTCTTAACTTTTGAGAGGTTGCCACATCAAGGGGAGTCGCCACATCAAGGGGATAAAATCCTATAATCCTAATAATACATAATTCCAGCCCATTTGACAAAGGAATACTTCAGATACAATATAAGATACAGGGTAAAGCTTAAGAATATGTGAATAAAGAAAGGAAGTGATCCTTATGGAAAAACATTTTCTTAAAAATATTGATTTTGGTAAAGTTCTGGATATGGCTTCTTTGGTAGATTACCAGAACGGTCAGGTCGTCAGCAGAACGCTGGCCCAGAACAAAGCCTTAAGTCTGACACTTTTTGCGTTTGATCTGGGAGAAGAGATCAGCTCCCACTCCTCTGGCGGAGATGCGATGGTCTACATCCTTGATGGCAGCGCCCGGATCACGATCGGATCTCAGGACTATGTGCTGGAAAAAGGCCAGACCATCGTCATGCCTGCAGCTATCCCGCACGCAATATTTGCTGCCGCGAAATTCAAAATGCTACTGATCGTTGTATTCAATATTGACGCATAATAGCGTTTGCTTACACAAGAACCCCCCTGCAATCGGGAGGTTTCTTGATTCTGATGATCTTCGGTTCAATGTTCTATCTATGCTATCAGCTTATCTGTATACCTTCCTATCGTTTGAAGCCTCTTCCGTCTCCCGGTGCGCCACCGGATCCAGGCTGAGTGCTCCCGGCTCTGCCGCCCATTCCTCCGCTATAGGAACCGACACGCGTAACCTTCTCGGAAATCGCAACCTCTTCGTAGCATGTTCCAGCCGTATAGGTTCCACCTGAATAGAGACCGTTGGCAGAGGTGCCTGTTGAACTTCCCCCATAATAAATCTTGTAGGTTGTGCCTTTGGTTAATTCCGATGAACATACGACCAGATTCCGGAACATTTTGGTCGGCGCGAAAGTAAGTACTTCTTTTCCATCTGCAGTTTCGATCCTGACGATGGTCCCGGCCTGCTGATCAGACGGCAGGTTAATGTTCAAAGCGTAGAGGGATGAATTCGTATCCGGAGCCTCTGCCATGCCTGCGCTGCCTGCCGCTACCAGGAACCCGCCGGTTACGGTGAATGATCCGGTATAATCCAGAGCACCGTTGCCGTTGTCCGTTGGTCCGTTGACAATGACCTTTCCATCGGTCATGGTGACCGCTCCGTTGATATCAATCCCATCACCGCCTGAGTCAACAACGATGGTACCACCATTGATGCTCATACTGCAATCACACGAAGACGCAAAATCATTTTGACCCGGCCGGCCATTCACTGAGGAAGAATCTGTACCGCCTGCACCGTTGATACCATCGTCGCTTGACTTCACGTTCACATCCCCGCCATGGATATTGATCACAGCACTTTCAATGCCCTCATAGGATTTCGCAATCGTAACCTCTCCGGCGTTAATATTCAGTGTCGTATCGGAATGCATCCCGTCATCTCCGGCTGTAATATTGATCTTTCCGCCGCTTACCGTTAAACTGCCGTTGGAATGAATCCCGTCGTCCGCCGAGTCAATGCTGATCGTGCCTCCTTCGATCGTGACCACAGAACCAGCCTTGATTCCTTTCATACTGCCGGTGGACGTACTGTCATCCTTCGAAGCAGTGTCAGGTGCGGCACCGCCGGGTCTCATCATACCTGAATTTGTGTTTGTATTAATGCTGTTGGCGCTGCCTCCGCCGGACGTAATATCAATCGTTCCGTCTGTGCACCAAATGCTTGTTTCGGCCTGCATCCCGTCTTCACCGGCAGTCATATGGATTGTTCCTGCTTCAATCAGGATAAAGCCTTTAGCAGCATCCGCATCATTAGAAGATTTAAGCCCGTCATCTCCTGCATTCACCGTGATACTGCCATCTTTAACGGCAAGAAAATCACGGCCAATGATCCCGTTCTTCACGGCATCGACGGAAATGTTGCCGCTCACGATTCTAAGTTCATCTTTGCTCGTTATGCCATTTTTGAAGTTGGCTTTGACATTCAATGATCCGCTGCCATTAATCGTCAGGTCACTTTTGCTGAAGATCACTGCATTCGGTTCCTCTGCTTTTGGATCCGAGTAAGTGTAGGCTGAGCCGTCCTTCAGCGTATTTTTCGTGCCGTCTGCCAGGGTAATGACAGTCTTCTCAGATTTTAGCACATAAATAGGCGCACTGGTTGAACAGGTCATATCGACACCATTCAGGATCAGTCTGACAGTTTTGCTGTCCTCGGTGTAGACGATCATCTGAGCGTCGGCAATTGTGCCGCTGACAACATACGTACCTGCAGATAGAATGGTTATAACGTTATCGACAACGCTGACTCCGCTTCCCTCTGTCTTCGCCGAGCCCCCCGAAAAAGTAATATGTGAGGCCTTGGTATCATCCCATTCCGCATTGGTATCTTCATCATTATAATCAACGGATATACGGTTCTCAGTACTGTCCAGGGCGGTACCGGCGCTGTCCGATTCCGCTGTCTTCTGTGAGGAGCAAGCTGTTAAGGTTAAAAGGGATACGCACAATATAGCAATCATGCCAATGGAGATTATTTTTTTCTTGGGAATATTGGGAGTATTGGGGGTCTTTGGGCCCATCAATCTTCATCCTTTCCAGGAATCTTTTTTTGTGATTGTACAACAGGTTTGTGACCATGAGGTGTAGGCAGTGTGACAAAATGATGAAAACGTTCAACAAACAACAATTAAAAGCCGGTTCAGATCGAACCGGCCTTATACTAGGTATCCTATACGATTGTCATTCTGTTTCATCTGTCCATTGTCCCAAACAAATTCTCATAACGGATTTATCATGCTGTCTTGCGGCAGTTTTACGTATATTTTTATTTGTCTATCTCTTTATCTTTCTGGTCTTGATAAGGGTCAAGATGGATATTCACACGGGTGTTTTTCAATTTGTCACTCATGTCCTTTTTCAGGGTTCCGATAATATCATGCGCTTCCTTGACGGTAACGTTGTGATCAATCGTAATATGAAAATCGATGTGTTTCATATTTCCTGATTTTCTTGTTTTAAGCTTGTGATAATCTCTGAATTGATGACTGTGCTCAGAAATGATCTTTTCGATCTCAGCTTCTTCTTCATCAGAGAGCTTCGAGTCGAGAAGGAAGTTAAAGGCTGTTTTGCATAAGTGAAACGCTTCTTTGATGATCAGCAAAGCCACAATGACCGCGACAACGGAGTCCAGTGCGGCAAGTCCGGTAAGTTTAATCAGCAGGATTCCAACGCCGACGCCTAACGACGTATAAACATCGGTTTTCAGGTGAAGCGCATCTGCTTCCAGGGCCATCGATTCCTCTTCTTTGCCCACCTGATATAATTTTTTTGATACAACCAGATTGACAAGCGCCGATACCAGCATCACCCCGATGGCAACAGCCGCCTGTTCAATCTCCGAAGGCTCAAATATTTTCTTAATAGCTTCAATAATAATCAGTGCCGCTGCTACAAAAATTAGAAGCCCTTCAATAAGTCCGGAAATATTTTCGATCTTTCCATGTCCGTAGGGATGATCCTTATCCGCCGGCTTCGTTGACTGTCTCACCGAGAAAAAGGCGACAATCGATGCGGCAAGGTCCATACTTGAGTGGATCGCCTCGGAAATAATACTGACGGAACCACTCAAAATGCCTGCTATGACCTTAAATATGATCAGCGCAGTATTCGAAATAATGGATAACAATGCAAACTTGACTCTTCTGTCAGCCACAGCTTTTCTTCCTCCCAAAATCACCAAAAATATCAATTTCTTAAAATTACCTAATACCTCGTTAACCCTAAAATTACAATATAATGACGAGCAGATTTCTTGTAAGACAAGGCAAATAATTGAGGAACCCCTTCTTATATAAAAAAACTGTGGAACTATAATTGTTGGAAATATAGTCCCACAGGGTTTGTCTCCTGCTGCCAGTATACCGGCCCAGCCTTATACACCTAAATCAAGTGTCGTGTGTATCGGCCTGATCGATGCGCAATATTCTTTGATAAATCAAGAATTAGTATATTTGAAAACAACCTCTACTGTCAATATCGTTTTGCCTAAAACTTGAGATAGCTCTGCCTAAAATTTAGGATAGCTTCCTGCTTTTAAATACCATTGCAATCAAGTACACCAATCCTGCTGCCGCTCCGGCCCAGCCGGCCACTTGGAACAGCTGAACGTAGCCGGATGCAGTCCCGGCAATATCGAGTATCCCCTTCAGCAGACTGCCCACGGTTAATACCGCAATGCCGGAATTATAGATATTGTAGAACAAACGGTAGTTTCTCCGGTCGCTGATCCGGGGAACGATCAACCCCAGCATAAAGTAGAACAATGCGCCGCCCAGAAGCGGATACAGAAACATCAGGGTCATTGCCGCCGAACGAACCCCATGACCGAACTGTGCATAGATATTCGCCACAGCAATGGATACCGCTGTGAGTATCAGATAGACAATCACTGTTTTACGGATCTGCCGTGATCCTTCCGTACTATTCATTACCGATATAGACAATGTCGCTCACCTCTCTCTGCTGAGAACTCCTGCCATCGGTCGGATGATTGACGATTTCTCCGTTAAAGTACATGGTTGAAGATCCTCCTCCATCCAAATTATATGCAATCGTACAGCCCCTCTCGGCAAACTCCTGCGCAAGCTCCAGCAAGGAAAGTCCTGCGCTCTCTTCCGTCCGGCCGTCAGAGACAATTACGATGTAATGCAGACCGGAGACCTGACCGATCGCGGTCCTCGGATTGCTGTTTTTGGACTGGGATACCTCACTGGTACTGTCTACCACGATTTCTCCATTTTCGATCAGGGCCGGTCCAAATGAAAGTACCTGCCAGGGATTTGTCAGGGAATCGGCACTGGCTGCATTTTCATTAATAATTGAGAAATCCCCGTGGCCGTCAATCACCAAGGCTTCATCGTTTCCAGCCTGACGGGCCGTATCCCTGTACAAAACACCATTGCGTAAAACATAACCGTTATTTCTGAATCCATAGTAGTCGCCATTGATCGCAAAGATTGCCTGATGTTCTTGGGCCATATCCGAGGTTGTTTCCTTGAGATTGCGCCCAAAGCTGTTTTCGGCCAGCGCTGTTTTCAGGTAAGACGCATTGCTGAGCCGGATATCGGCGACATAAAAGGTTGTGTCATACGCTTGCACTGTGTCAATCGTTATTTTGATATTTTTATCCTGATAAGAATGATCGGTAACTGCAGCTTCAGTCTCTGACCCGGACTCGGGCGGATCCTCTGCTGCACTTTGCTGCTCAGAGGCTGTATTTTGCTGTTCGGCAGCCTCACGCTGCTTGACTTCAGTCACGTTCTTTGGAATTACAAAGGTGTCCAACAGAACAAAAACAAAAGAAAATGTCAGTAAAACAGCTAAGACGGCTGCCCAACGGTAGGGTTTGAATAGGAATTTTTTCATGTTGCCAATGAACACTCCTGTCTTCTGTCATCGATTTCTGTTTTATATTAAATGACCCATGTGACAGTTTGATGAACGATCGATGAGCATTCATTGAATATTATGTTCTTTTCCAGCGTTTAAACCCTTTGACAACCTCATACCAGCCAACAGATACGACGGCCAAAGCGGCAGCCAGGATAAGCTGTTTCCAGGACAACGGCGCGAGCTTCAATAAGTGATTCAGCGGCGTATAGATAATAAGAAGCAATCCTGCTATGGTCCCAACATTTACCATCCACATGACCTTATCTCTGATTAGTTTCGCAAAAGACCGAAAAGCAGAATCCGTATTGGAGCTGTTCACCTGAACCAGCACTAGGTTTGCCAGCAAAATAATCGCTAGTGCCATAGTCCTGGCCAGAGAAGCCTGATCAGGATGGTTGTTTAACATGGTGAAATAGGTACCGAATGATGCACCAAAGATCACGAGACCCTGTAGGACACTTTTGGTCAGTATTTTTGCAGTGAGCAGCTTTTCATTGGGATTGCGCGGAGGCTGATCCATGATATCCCGTTCGGCCGGCTGCCGCTCCAGCACAATGGAACAGGTGGGGTCAATGACAACTTCAAGCAGTACCACGTGCAGCGGCAGCAGCAAAAGACTCGCCGGACTGATTCCCAGGAAGGGTGCAAGTAAAGAGGCAAATGCGATCGGGATATGAATCGTGAAAACATAGCCCACGGCTTTTCTGATGTTATCATAGATTCTTCGGCCATCCTTAATGGTATCAACAATGGTTGAAAAATTGTCATCCAGCAGGACCAGATCGGCAGCCTCACGAGAAACCTCAGAACCGCGCTTGCCCATCGCAATCCCAATATCGGCATATTTCAAGGCTGGCGCATCATTGACGCCGTCTCCGGTCATCGCGACAATCTCGCCGTTATCTTTAAAAGCTTTGACGATTCTCATTTTGTGTTCAGGAATTACCCTGGAAAAGATACTGACATCCTTGACTTTCTCACGCAGTTCTTCCTCGCTCATTTGATTCAGCTCATCGCCGGTGATAATCTTATCGCAGTTCGGCATGTTAATCTGCCTGGCAATCGTGCTTGCCGTAATCCCGTTATCTCCGGTGATCATAACGACCCGGACCCCGGCTTTGTTGCAGATTTGAATATCCTGCTTAACAGATTCCCGCGGCGGGTCGGCAAGACCGACCATGCCACAAAGCTGCAGCCGGCATTCTGGCAGGGTGTCCGGGACTTCCTCTTTGCCGGCCAGTACCATTTGGCCAACAGCAATCACCCGCAGGCCCTGCTGCGACATTTCTCTGATTTTGTGCTCGGCAACTTTTCTCTCCTGATCCGTCAGACTGCATACGTCCAGAATACGTTCAGGCGAGCCTTTGGCTGCGACCACAAGCTCATTTTCATTTTGCCAGACGTGTCCCATCATCTTGGTCTGATCCGTGAACGCATATTCTTTGATCAGCTCTCCGCCAAAAAGGAGCTCTCTGCCAATCCCTTGCGCTTCACAGTAAGCAATCATAGCCTTCTCCATCGGGTCATAGGCATCCGGCTCGCAGCCCATGCCCATAATCTGGATCAACCTTTCGCCGTCGTCGTTCAGACTCCAGGTATCCCGGACCGTCATTTGGTTCATGGTAATGGTACCTGTTTTATCGACGCAAAGAACGGATACAGCCCCGAGCGTTTCCACGGACGACAGTCTTCTGACCAGCGATTGCTTTTTGGCCAGTCGCCAGGCACCCATGGATAGAAACACAGTCAAAATAACGGGAAACTCCTCCGGGATCATGGCCATGGCCAGGGTGATCCCAGATAAAATGCTTTCAATGACCCGTTCACTGCCAACATGGTCCGGCAGATTGAAATAGGTTACGACTCCGACCAGCGCGAATAAAACTGCGGCAATTCCCGCGCACAGCTTGACCAGTTTTCCGGTTTGTTTTTCCAGTGGGGTCGGACGGTCAGGCGCGGTGGCTATTTCCTGCCCGATTTTTCCGTATTCGGTAGCCGGGCCGATTTTATCGACCCTGATCGCTCCGGTGCCCTGGGTAACCAGCGTTCCGGCATAGCAATAGTCCCGTCGCCAGTATTCTTTACTGCAGGGGGACGATTCCTCATCGGCAGCAGCCTTATCTCCGCAGACAACTTTCCAGACACCTGCCGATTCGCCGGTCAGCGAGGATTCATCGACACATAGTGTGCTCGCTTTTAAAACCGTGCCATCTGCCGGCACTTTGACGCCTTCGGCAATAAACATGATGTCGCCGGGCACCAGGTCCGAACTGTTGATGATCTGCATCATCCCATCGCGCAGTACGGAAATCTTCGGTGTGGATAAATCCTTCAAAGCCCTAAGTGTTTGGTCGGTTTTCCATTCCTGGATGACTTCTATGCTGATAATCCCGACAACAAAAACAAGCATGATGGCGCCGTCCCGGGGTTCTCCGAGGATAAAATAGATCACAGCTGCAATGAGCAGCAGCAAAAACATGGGTTCACTGATCACCTGCAGGATCTTGTGCAGAAAGCTTTCTTTTTTTTCAGGTACCAGCTCATTCTTCCCGAACCTTTCCTGAAGCTGTCTGGCTTCGGAACTTGAAAGTCCCTGCAGTTCCCTGATCTGTTGTTCTGTCATACAGATCCCTCCATTATTTTCTTGAAGGATATAAAAATACCTGTAGAACATTTTACTGTCCCACAGGTATTGTATATCATCACCTGCTGCCCATCGGGCCCAGCCCCATGAACTTGTGTCCAAGTTCATCGCCTGCTCAGTTTGTACTGTAGATTGATATGCAGTGCAAAGAGATAGTTGAATTTTACCATATTGTTTTTTTTTAAGCAATATTTTATGCAGATTTTATTTAGACAATTTTATTTAGACATTTTAAGGCATCTGCTTTTTTTAATGAATAATTAATTGAATTTTAGTGGACATTTAATAAATATCTTATACGATTAAAAGGGACCAATTTTTTAATATTACGCAAAGGATATAAAGATGACAACACCTAAGATAAATAAACAGAAAGATATTTTCCATATCGGCTTCGAAATCGGTTTGCTGATGAAAGGCATTGACGGTCTGCTGGAAATCATCGGCAGTATCTTGCTGCTGTTTCTGACGCCGGACCGGTACAACTGGCTGATACGCCTCTTGACGCAGCATGAATTATCTGAAGACCCGCAAGACTTGTTTGCCAATTACCTGATTAATTCCAGCCCCAGCTTTTCCTCCAGCATGCAGCATTTTGTGGTATTCTACCTGCTGTCCCACGGGATCATCAAATGCATTCTCGTACTTCTGTTATGGCGCCAAAAGTTGTGGGCTTACCCTTTGGCCATTTTGTCCTTAATCTTGTTTGTCGTTTACCAGCTTTACCGCTATACGTTCACACATTCCGCATTTCTGATTCTGCTTACGATCTTCGATGTGCTCATGATTTTCCTGACTTACAAAGAATCGAAACAAGTAAGATCTAAGGCTATGTGATTCTGTCTGATCGGCCATTTAGCTTTATTTTTGTAAATGGTACGGTATCGTCGCCACGCACACATTTCTCCGATATAACAAATGTGTGCGAATTAGTAAGCTCGACTGGTTATGCAGAATATGGTGCCATCCTTTTTTCGGAATAAATTCCGGGATCAGAACCATGATCTGATAATTCTGATCGGTTGCTTTGTGTTCGATCATATCGATAAATTTGGTCAGCGGGTGGATAATGCTCCGGTGTAGAGAATTCAACGTTACCAAACGGACGTTAGGATTCCATTTCTCCCACTTTTCCTCGAGTTTTTTCTCTTCTTCCTTATCAAAGCAAACACTTACCGCAATAATCTGGTTTGCCGACAGCGATTTCGCATAGTTTAACGCATTTTCCACCACGCGCGTGATGCTTGCGACAGGAATGATGATAATATTTCCTTTAATCGGTACTGTTGGCTCAGCCGCCGATACCCGAAGCTGCTCTGCGACGTCCATATAATGCTTGTGGATTCTGTGGAAAAGCAGAATAATCAAGGGCAGGAAAATTAAAATCGGCCAAACCTGCGTAAACTTGGTCAACAGGAACATCATGACAACGACAAAGCTGATCAGCGCCCCGAGCGAATTAATAATCAGTTTTGGCATCCAACCTTTCGGCTTTTCGCGGAACCATTTCACGATCATTCCGGTCTGGGCCAAGGTGAACGGAATAAACACGCCAATCGCGTAAAGCGGAATCAGGCGCTCCGTTTTCCCTTTAAAAGCCACAATCAAGAGGATCGATAAAAAGCCAAGGATAAGGATTCCATTAGAGAATCCCAGACGGTCTCCGCGGATTGTGAACATCCTTGGAATAAATTTGTCTTTGGCAAGATTCACAGCCAGCAAAGGGAAAGCCGAGTATCCGGTATTTGCGGCCAGAATCAAAATCAACGCGGTTGTGCCCTGAATAAAGTAGTAGATAAAATTACGTCCGAATATTCCTTCAGCCATTTGGGAAACAACCGTTTCCTGTGGGTTCGGGGCTATTCCATAATAAAAGGCCAGAAACACAATCCCAAAAAACAATATCGCGAGCAAACTACCCATCGCCATTAATGTTTTGGCCGCATTATTCGGAGCGGGCTCTTTAAAATTCGGGATCGCGTTAGAGATAGCTTCAACACCAGTCAAAGCCGAACAGCCGGAGGCAAAGGCCTTGAGCAGAATAAACAAGCTTATCCCTGCGACAGGTGTGCCGACAGCCGCATGCAGTTCGGCCGACACCTGACCTGTAAAGACATTGTACAGACCGGCACCAATTAAAATAAACAGGGCCGCCACAAACAAGTAGACAGGATAGGCCAGGATCGTAGCGGATTCTCTTATCCCGCGCAGATTAAGGACCGTAATTAAGAG
This sequence comes from Dehalobacter sp. TBBPA1, assembly GCF_040931655.1. NCBI lineage: Bacteria > Bacillati > Bacillota > Clostridia > Eubacteriales > Desulfitobacteriaceae > Dehalobacter > Dehalobacter sp. TBBPA1. The sequence continues at coordinate 2,125,998 of NZ_CP162385.1, forward strand.
AACAAAAAACACAGCGATCGCTACTGCATGGACATGCAAGGCCGGGAAAGCTGAGGTAAGCGCATCGGTTCCTGCAGACACGCTAACCGCTACAGTCAGAATGTAGTCGACCAGCAGGGAGCCTCCGGCGATTAAACCTGAATTCATGCCGAGGTTGTTCTTCGATACGACATACGCTCCGCCGCCGCGCGGATAAGCAAAAATGATCTGCCGGTACGACAGGATTAAAGCAATTAAGAGAACCAAAACACCGATCGCGATCGGAACAGAATACCAGAATGCTGCCGTTCCAACCGTAAAGAGAACGATCAGGATTTGTTCCGGGCCGTACGCTACCGAGGATAACGCGTCGGAAGAAAGAATCGCAAGGGCTTTCTTCTTGTTCAGCTTCTGTTCGCCAAGCTCCGTTGATTTTAAAGGACGCCCGATTAAGAAGCGTTTAAGGGCAGATACCATGAAATGTTTCACCATCCAATAAAATAGTTGCGTTCCTTGCCATCTATAGCCGTTGGCAGCCTTCGCTGCACTTAGATATATTATGAAGTATTTATACTTCATGATATACCAAAAAAGGTTAATTTCGTTCGCACACCTATTTATAACACCAATGGCATAAAGAAAGAATTCAGATATACGCCCTTCATATAAAGAATGTATAAAGATTATGCCAAATAAAAAAAGCCCGTTTATGCGGGCTAAATCTCCTCAACCATCCGGTATCCTACCCCAACCTCGGTTAGAATATACCTGGGTTCTGCAGGGTTGATTTCCAGCTTTCTGCGGATATTGGCCATATTGACCCTGAGCGCTTGGATCTCATTGGTGTAAGGTCCCCATATTTCCTTCATGATGAAATCGTGGGTCAGTACTTTCCCGGTGTTTTTGGAAAGCAGCACAATGATCTTGTATTCAATCGGTGTAAGGTGGATTTCTTTACCGGCCATGCCTACAAGTCTTTTCTGATAGTTTATCTCGAGATCGCCGACTGTCATCTTCTCTGATTCGGGAAAACTGACACTGACGTTCTTTTGACTGTGACGGATCCCGGTTCTTATCCTGGCCAGCAGCTCGGAAGTACCAAACGGTTTGGTCAGATAATCGTCCGCACCAAGATCCAGGGCTTCAACTTTTTCCCGCTCCTGTCCACGGGCCGACACGACGATGATCGGAATTCCGCTCCACTGCCTGATTGTACGCAGCACTTCCACGCCGTCCATATCCGGCAAACCGAGATCCAGCAGGATCAAATCGGGTGAATAGGATGCCGCCATTGAGACAGCCTCTTTCCCCCGGGCTGTCCGGATAATCTGATAATCATTGGAACTCAGGATCGCCGAAATAAAGTTGCAGATTTTTTCATCATCCTCGACAATCAGGAGCATGGGTTTGTTATTCATAAATGTTCTCTTCCTCCAGAGGCAGTGTGAACCGGAATACGGCGCCACCCTGTTCTTTGTTGGCAGCCTCCATTTTCCCATTGTGGGCCTTGATAATCGACATGCATATGGACAGACCGATTCCCATTCCACGGGCTGAATCCGAGCTGCGTTTGCCACAGGGCACATAACTTTCAAATAAATACGGGAAATCCTCTTCGGCAATTCCTGGTCCGTTGTCACTAACCTCAAAGACAGCCTGAGCTCCGGCTTTTGTCACCTGCACCGCGGTCACGGTGTCATCCGGCGAATGCTTGACCGCATTTTCGAGCAAATTGATCAAAACCTGCTCAATCAGCTTTCCATCCATCGGCACCAGCAAAAGGTCTTCAGGCACCTGCACCGCTATTTTACGGTTCGGGTATCGATGACGGGTTCTGCTGATCGCTTCGGCCACGATCTCCTCCGCAGCCTCAGATGTTTTGGCGACATTCATGGTTCCTTCCTTGATCCGGGTTACGGACAATAAGTTTTCGACCATACGTATCAGCCATTGCGAATCTTCTTTGATGTTTGAGACCAGTTGGATATGGGTCTCTTTATCCAGATGATCACCATTTTCAAGGATTGCTGAGCTCGCCCCGAGAATGCCGGTCAGCGGGGTCCTCAGATCGTGCGAAATTGCACGCAGCAGATTGCTTCGCATTTTTTCTTTTTCTGACTCGATTAATATTTGCCGTTGTTCATCAGACAGGTACTGCCGTTCCAAAGCCATGGCGACTTGGGAAATAATCATTTTTAGCAGCAGACGGTTATTACGGTTTAATCTGCCTTTGAGACATGAAATTCCAATCACGCCAAGCACATCACCTTGGGAAATGATCGGCATATAATAAGCGCCTGCTTCTGTATGTGTATCTGTTCCTGCACCGGCCTGTTTTTGATTGGCAAATACCCATTGCGCAACCTTGCTTTCGCGCTCCGACAGCAGAAACGAAGCATCAGGCTCTGCGGAGGATTGCGTCAGGATACCTGATGAATCCTGATGATTGGATGAACGATGCAGGTTTGCCGGCCCATACTGATCCCGGGTGTAAAAAACCGCTGAGCATTTAAAAAGCTTCACAATGTATTCATTCGTCAGCGTAACAATATGTTGAAGCCCTCTGGTTGTTAAAAGTCTTTTATTAATCTCATACAATAGCTCAGTACGCCCTTCTCTTTCCGCAGCGAGCCGTGCTTGGGTCTGAATGCGGACAGTCGTCGTACTTGTGATCAAAGCCACAACCAGCATAATCACAAAAGTGACCGGATAGCCTGTCTGGACGGCATAAAACGTGAAAAGCGGCGAAATAAAAAAGAAGTTAAAAACAAGTACACTTAAGACCGAGGCAGTCATGCCGTACACATACCCCATGGTGAGCCTGGAAATAAAAAACACAGACAAGATATAGACCATGATAATATTTTGATTGCCAAATTCCAGCGCCCGAAGGCCAAAGGAAAGCAGGGTTGCCCCAGTCAGAACCCCTATCGTTTTCCAGATATCCGGCCAGGATAAGAACAGGTCTTGGCTGATCCGCTTCCTTCGCGGTTCGCGATAGGATCTTTGAGGCCAGCTGCTTGGGATGATATGAATTTCAATGTTTGGCAGCAGCCCGATGAGCTTATCCTCAAGTGCCGGATCAAATAATGTTTTCAGCGTCTTTTTATTTCTGCTTTTTCCAATGACAATATTTGTGATGCCCGTAAGCTTGGCATATTCCGAAATGATGGAAGCCAGACCATGTCCGTTCAGCGTCACAATTTTGGCGCCTAAGAGCTCGGCCAGATCCAGATTCTCCTGGACGTTTTTCTTTTCTTCTTCCGTAAAATACCTGCTTTCCATATCTTCGATATACAAAGCAGTCCACGGGGCATGGAAGGCCTCTGCCGATCTGGCCGTCCAGCGGATGCATTTAGCGGCCGACGGCGAAGAACTGATACAGACTAATAGCTTAATTCCGGCTGTTTTTACGGATAAGAGCTGTTCATTTTGATTCTCGTTGACGATCCGGTCCGCAACCTTGCGCATTGCAGTCTCACGCAGGAGGCGCAGGCTTTCAAGACTTAAGGGACATTTCTTTTCCCCGCAGCGTTTCATCAGTTCGTCCGGCTCGATATCGATCAGCTCAACTTTATCGGCGCTGTCAAACATATAGTCCGGAATCGTGTCCTGCTCATTAACCTTCGTGATATCCTGCATTAGATCTCTCAGGCTTTCGATATGCTGCACATTGACTGTGGTGTAGACGTCAATTCCGGCATTCAGCAGCTCTTCGATATCCTGGTAGCGTTTTTTGTTCCGCATGCCGTCCGCATTACTATGGGCCAGCACATCAACCAGCAGGAGCTCGGGTTTTCTTTGCAAAGCGGCGTCCAGATCAAATTCTTTGCGGTAACGGTTTTTATGGTTAACAGTCTTCGGCGGCAATGCCGGCAGTCCGTCCAGCAGCTGAATGGTTTCAGGACTTGTATGCGGCTCCAGATAACCTAGGACAACATCTACCCCGCCTTTCAGCTGGCTGTGGGCATCATCAAGCATCGCATAAGTTTTCCCTACACCCGGGGCATAGCCAAAGAAGATTTTTAGTTTTCCGGTTTCCTTTGCAGCCCTGGCGCGAATATCCTGCACGCCGCCACCACCCTGACTCTTCATTCGTTTAACTCTTTATTGTTTAGCTATTATAGCGCTCTATAGAACATTATCATACCCCCGATAGGGTGATTTAGCAAGAAGCGTTCAACTCACCTTGCCGCTTCATTTGAACACATGGTATGCTGAGGAAACAGACTCCGCCAGCTTCAGGAGCATACCACATTAATCAGACGAACACCCCGGCTAACATTCGGGGTGTTGTTTATTATGTGATGCACACTTTTTTCTTCCTCAACATATTCTGTTCTAGAATCACTCGTTAAAGTTAGCTTCGGCTAACCCCCAGAGAATACCTACAGTTATTTCTCCCTTGTATGACGCAAAACAAAGTCGTCAAAATCTTGTTTCCAGGACGTATTGCTTTTCATGAACTCCACCAGCGTTTTTATCGCATCAATCGATGCAATTGAAAGGTAGTGTTCCATCGCTTCAGCCTCAGCAGCAATATTGCATTTGCTACATATCAGCGAAAGAAATTCCTGCAGCAGCTGATTCCTGGCAACCAGGTAAAACCCATACTCTTTTCCTTTATCCGTAAGCTTGATTTCGCCATACGGTTCGTACTTTATGTAGTCAGAGTCTCGCAGTCTGTAGAGAGCTTTCGTTACGGAAGGCAAAGCGACCTGAAGCCTATTACTTATATCCGTGACTCGAACTTCATCAAGTGACAGCGAAAAGCGATAAATTTCCTCCAAGTAATCTTCCAGGCTCGGTGAAAGCATCTTCCCCACTCCTCTCGCTTCACCTGAAGTTACTGATATTTGTTAGCATCCACCTAAATGCTTATCGCTATTTAAGAAAGAATTATTCAGCCGTATCACAGTAGATTCACATCTATGTGTACTGCTTCGTTCTATACCTATATCATTTTCTTGCCTCATATGACAGTTCATTAGAAATAAGCGGAGGGTTATAACAATGAGCAAAGAAATCAACCTTGTTCAAACTTCATTAACATTACCTTTGCCTAAAAATACCTGGCTGGGAAAGATCAAAGACACACTGAGATACCTGGGTCCGGCCTTCATCGTGAGTGTCGCCTATATTGACCCCGGCAACTTTGCCACCAACATCAGCGCAGGTTCCAATTTCAATTACAATCTTGTTTGGGTTGTCTTATGGAGCAACCTGATGGCGATTTTCTTGCAAACACTGTCGGCGAAGCTCGGCATTGTCACCGGTGTTGATCTGGCTACGCAGTGCGGACGTGTTTTCTCCAGGCCGGTAAATCTTTTACTTTGGATCATCATGCTGTTTGCCGTCATCGCAACGTATATGGCAGAGTTCCTGGGCTCGACGCTTGGCCTGTACCTACTTTTCGGCATACCGCTCGTGGCAGCAGGTCTGATAACCGTATGTCTGACCTTCGTCATTGTATATTTGCGGCGTTTCGGCCAGCATATGGTTGAAAGAATTATCATCAGCCTGGTGGCTGTCATCGGGGCCTCGTATTGTCTCGAGCTGTTCCTGGCTAAACCGGATTGGCACGCGGTCGCTTTGCACACCTTAGTTCCTAGCCTAGGTCCCGAAAGCATTCTGGTGGCCGTCGGTATGTTGGGCGCGACTGTTATGCCTCACGTCATTTATCTCCATTCGGACTTGATGAAAGCAAGACGTACTTCCGATGATTTGGCCGAAGCAAAAAAGCATTTCCGAATGGAATGCTTGGATATCGCCTTTGCTATGAACATCGCGTTTCTGGTCAACGCTGCAATGGTTATTATCGCTGCAGCCGTTTTTTTTAACCAGGGCCCCGTCGATTCCATTGAACAGGCGCACAAGTCCCTGGCGCCGCTGCTTGGCAGTTTATCCAGCGGTGCTTTTGGCCTGGCACTGCTTGCTTCAGGCCTTTCCTCATCCACCGTTGGCGCTATGGCCGGAGAATGTATGCTGAAAGGGTTCATCGGTCTGGATATTCCGGTCAATATCCGGCGGGCAATTACTATGATTCCGGCCATCATTCTCCTGTGGCTTGGCTTTAACCCGATGAAGATGCTGATTATGAGCCAGGTTACCTTAAGCTTTGCGCTGCCGGCAGCGGTCATTCCGCTGCTTCTGATCACCAAACGCCGGGACATTATGGGTGAAATGACAAACCGTAAAATCACCAATGCTGCCGGTGTGGCAATCGTAAGTCTTATTGTCTCGCTGAATGTTGTTCTGTTATATTTAACTTTTTCCGCTTAAGTTAGAACTAAACATCAGTTTTCAAGATGCCTTAACCCTTTCCGATAAAAGATAATCATGAACAGCGCAGCAATCAGAGCCATCACAGAGCCATAGTAAAATGGCACGCTGTAATTGACATGATCATAAAGCAAACCTGCTATGACACTGGCCGGAAGGAGCGTAATACCCACAAGGCTGTTATATATGCCCAGTCCTGTTCCCCGTTTGTCTTTGTCAATCAAATCAGACACCAATGCCTTCTGTACGCCGTCAGTGGCTGCGCTGTAAAGTCCGTACAACGCAAAAAGCAATACCACTACGGTTCCGCTGTTTGTTCTGCCAAACCCGAAATATAAGATTGAATACAGCAGATAGCCAAAAATAATCAGTCTTTCTCTGCCGATTTTATCTGACAGCATGCCGGCTGGTACGGAGAAGAGCGCTGACACTGCGTAAAAGATCAGATAGATCATCGGGATCAAGGAGTCTTTGATCCCAATATCACTGGCTTTGACCAAAAGAAGCGCATCGGTTGAATTTCCCATCGTAAAGATAAAGATGATTCCAAGAAAGGCATAGTACTTTTTCGGGAAGTCCTTCAATGTAATTTTCCCAAGCGGTTCCATCTTCTCCGATTTTGCTTCCTTCACAAAGCATATAATGTTTATCAGTCCCAGCAAACCTGGGATGGCTGCTATAAGAAATATCAGCCGGTAATCATTTGGAAACAACAGCAGGATTCCTGCTGCCAGAAGCGGCCCAACGATCGCCCCGCTGTTATCCATCGCTTTATGAAAGCCAAAGTTTTTGCCTTTGCTGCCGTCTTCAGAGGACGCGGCGATCAGGCTGTCTCTTGGCGCAGTCCGGATGCCCTTGCCAACCCGCTCGGTAAACCTGATAAGCAGAACCTGCAGCGGCGAGGTTACCATCGAAAACATGGGTGAAAGAACTGCCGTGAAAGCATACCCTATGACCATGAATGGCTTATTTTTTCTGATCTTGTCACTCCACCAGCCAGATAACGCTTTAAGCACGGATGCCGTACTCTCCGCAATCCCTTCAATCAAAGAGAGCTCCGTTTTAGTTGCTCCCAAAGACATTAAAAATAACGGCATTACAGAATAAATCATTTTCGTCGTCGTATCCGTTAGAAAACTTGTCAGGCCTACGAAAAAGATGTTCTTCTCTATGCCCAAGATCTTCTTTTCCCGGATCTTATTGTTATTGCTCATTTTCTTTTCTCATTAAAAGAGCGATCTCCATCGCCCTAGCTCCCTTTGTCATATCCGTTACGTCAATGCTAACACATTGTAATATCAGTTTACAAGTAGAGATAACACATATCGCCGTCATCACATTCCATATTCCAGTTCGCAAATCTTACGTGCTCAGCCAATCTTTGAACCCAAAACAGTATTCATAAATAACTTCATTCCTAACGGGAGATACTACGTAAGGTTAGGTTCAAAGTGGAAGGATGAAAGCAGTATGTTCCGCTCCATTCATTCTAAACTGCGTTTTTGGCAGTTAGCAAATCATAACGGCGCTAACGCCAATCATTCAGAGAATTCTCAATCTAACCTTTTCGACAATTTGAACAAAAACCTTACCGCTTTAAAAGGTGTGTTCGGAAATAGCTATGATCTTAACATGCGTGAATTTAACTTTGGTGATCAGGGACTTACGCGTGGTGCGATCGTCTTCTTATCCGGGATGACGGATACAGCCATAATTAACGAAAGTATTATAAAACCATTGATGTACGACATCCGGTTAAGCTCCAGACAAGAAACATCATTACTGAATAATATGAGTATTATTCAGACAACGCTGCTTACAGTGGGAATGGTTCAAAAAGCTTCTACGATCGATGAAGTCATAGATGGCTGTTTGTCCGGAAAAACAATTCTACTGATTGATGGCTCAAAAGAAGCTTTAGTCATTGGCACCGAAGGTTGGGAAACCCGTGGCGTGGACGAACCCAAAACAGAATCCGTTGTCCGGGGTCCGAGGGAAGGCTTTACCGAGAATTTGCTTACCAATACAACCCTGTTGCGTCGTAAAATAAAAAACCCTAATTTAACTCTGGAAACAATGAAAATAGGTGAACGAACCAAGACTATTGTTTGTGTTGCCTATTTAAAAGATCTCGTTCATCCACAGCTCATCAAAGAAATTCAACGGCGTCTTAATAGAATTAAGACAGATGCAATTCTGGAATCAGGGTATATCGAACAGTTCATTGAGGATGCTCCTTTTTCTATTTTCTCCACAGTTGCTAACAGTGAAAAACCGGATCTTGTTGCAGCAAAAATCTTGGAAGGAAGGGCGGCCATTTTTGTTGACGGGACTCCCTTTGTGCTTAGCGTTCCAATGGTTTTTATTGAAAGTTTCCAAAGCGCTGAAGATTACTATTCCCGGCCTTATTTTGCAAGCGTGGTTAGACTCCTCAGGCTTTTAGCTTTTCTGATTAGCATTACGGCTCCGGCAATCTATGTTGCTTTAACAACTTTTCACCAAGAATTGATTCCTACTTCCTTACTTTTTACCATGGCTGCATCCGAGGAGGGCGTCCCTTTTCCCGCGATGGCAGAAGCACTCATTATGGGAACAACATTTGAAATTCTCAGGGAGGCCGGGGTTCGCTTGCCCCGTCCTATTGGTCAAGCGGTCAGTATTGTGGGGGCTTTGGTTATTGGCGAGGCTGCTGTAGGCGCCGGAATAATCGGAGAACCTATGGTTATCGTGATCGCTTTGACAGCAATTTGCAGTTTTGTGGTTCCTTCCCAAACAGATTCCGGTAGTATCCTACGATTAATTCTTGTTCTCTTAGCCGGGGCAATGGGAGGGTTTGGGATTGCGGTTGGATTAATGGGGACATTTATTCACCTGGCTTCCTTAAGATCTTTTGGCACCCCGTATTTATCACCTTTCGCTCCTCTCAGTACGCAAGACTTGAAAGATACATTCATCAGGGCACCTGTTTGGGCAATGTTTACCCGCCCTAGGACGATAGGCTGGCATGACCCTGAGCGCCAGGAGTTCAGATTAAAACCCAGCCATCCGTCAGAAGAAGACAAGAGTTAACCGGCTTGAATAACGTTGAAAACAAGAGGCAATTGATGAAAAATCGAATTGGTTTCATTATGAAAATCATGGTATGTTTCATGTTAATTTTGCCCATAAGCGGATGCTGGAGCCGCCATGAGTTAAATTCTTTATCGTTCGTCGTAGGCGTAGGTTTAGATAAAGCTGAGAAAGCCGGAGAAATACAATTGACGACGCAAGTTGCGAAACCAGGTGAGCTAAAGTCTGCTTCTGCCAAAAATAAGAGTGGTGGGAGTGGTGGGAGCGGGACAAACGCTTACTGGAACATAAAAAAAACGGGATATCTTGCCTCTGAAATTATCAGAGATTTTAGTCATGAATCCAGCCATAAGTTGTATTTCCCACATAATCAGGTTCTGATATTTGAGAGAAAGTTGGCTAAGGAAGGAATACAACCATATATAGATACTTTTATACGGGATAGTGAGACTCGTTTTAATGTTTTGCTCGTGGTCTCCGAAGACCAAGCAAGTGAGGTACTTGATGTCTCGACTGGATTAGAGAAGCTGCCGGCAATTAACATTGCCAAATTAGTTGAAACTCAAAAGATAACGTCTGAATCGCCCACGGTTAAATTGATCGATTTTATTCGTCGTTTAATGAGCAAGACCACAGCTCCCATCGCGCCTTTGATTAGAGTGACCGGCGAAGGAAATGAAAAAACATTGGAAGTCTTTGGAACAGCAGTTTTTAAGCATGATAAATTAGTTGGCGAACTGAATAAACGTGAAACGCGCGGACTGCTATGGGTCATCAACGAAGTAAAAGGCGGGATGATTAATGTCGCTAGTTCTAGTGGTGATGGTACCGTGAGCTTGGAGATTACGCGTGCGAAAAGTAAAATGACACCTGTCATCAAAGATGACACGATTCTGATAAAGATAGATATCAAAGCGGATGGGATCGTCAATAGCCAGAGTGGTTCAGAAAACATAGCATCACCAGACATTGTCTTCTCTCTGGAAAAAGAACTATCCGCTGAAATCGGAAAGGAAATCATGGCTGCTTTAAAAACGGCCAAGGATCTCAATTCAGATATCTTCGGTTTTGGTGATTCAATCTATTGGAAATACCCCTCCGAGTGGAAGAAACTGAAGATGAAATGGGACGAGGTCTTTCCTGACGTTGAAGTAGCGTTAAATATCGATACTAAGCTACGCAGTACAGGCAATATCAGCGCTCCTGCCGTACCTGCTAAGGAGTAATTCATGAGGCTTGAAAAAGGAATCATATCAAGTTCACAGTTGATGTTTTTAGTTGCAGGATATGTCCAGGGTTCTGTTATGGTAGTTGCATTTACGAATATAATTACCAAGCAGTATACCTGGCTGGTTGTTTTATCCGGATTGGCTGCAAGCATCCCCCTTGCCTTGGTTTATGTTGCCTTAGCGAGGAAATTCCCCGGTAAGGACCTGGTACAAATCAATCATATTGTCTATGGTCCCTATTTAAGTAAACTGGTTTCCGCCTTATATATTGGGTTCTTTTGCTCTGTTGCAGGTTTTATGTTAACCTATGTCGGCGATATTATAAAGTATTACATGATGCCGGAAACTCCTAAGTTTGCAATTTGTATTCTATTTGCTTGCATCTGCGCCTGGACAGTTCGCAACGGAATAGAGGTCCTTGCCCGGACCAGTGTTATATTTGTCATGATCATCATATTTGTAATCCTAATCACTTTCTTTCTACTGCTGAAAGACATGGAACTAACCAATTTCCTGCCGTTTTTTGATCTTTCCCTGAAGGATTTTATTCAGGGTACACATATCATGATGACCCTTCCTTTTTGTGAAATCGTGGTGTTTCTCATGCTATTCCCCTATGTGAACAAGGGAGTAGAAACAAAAAAATCTGTTATCTTAGGATTACTCATCGGGGGGATCAGCATATTAATTGATACAGTTCGCAATACAGCTGTGCTGGGAGTAGTATCGGCGATTATGATTTCCCCTTCGCTTGAATCAGTGCGCCTGATAGACCTGGCAGAGATCATAACCAGGTTGGAAATGCTTGTTATTACTTTATTATTAATTGCAATGTTCATAAAAGTAAGCGTCATGTATTATGGCACGGTATTAGGGATAGCCCGATTATGTAATTTACGGTCCTATAGGCAACTGGTACTTCCGATTGGAAGTATCATTGTTAGTTTATCCATTATGACATTTGATTCTCTGGCACAAAGCAATGATTTCGCGATTAGGACAGGACCTTTTTTCACCCTTGTGTTTGAGTTTTCGCCTGTAATAACATTACTTGTAGCAAAAATACGAAAGTTACCAAAATAACAGAAAAGGAAACGGCCATGATTTTTTTATTAACGATAATTTTTGTCGCCATAGGATTATTTGAAGTACCTGCTCTTGTCAGAAACAAGCATTGGCGGGAACTTACCGTCTTTTTGGTCTTTTTTCTGTTAGCGTTTACACTGGCCCTATTACAAACAGTAGGTGTCAAAATACCCAATCCAATCAAAGGCGTTGAATATTTGATTAAGGATATATTAAAAATTAGTTATCGATAAAAATTCCGCTGATTCTTTCTTTAAAGATACCAAAGAACCAAAAGGATCTCCACCAGAATTTGCTATATTTGAAATATTCCTTTGACATATACTTTCATTGCAGTTATACTTAAGCAGCTCGTTCATTTTGTGGATTTACTAGTAACCTCTCCATTGCCTAAAGCTCTGGGAAGCTATGAATTCTTCCCATAAAGCGGGTAATATATTTTGGAGGTTTTTTTATGTTTGAAGACAAAGTTTTAACCTGTAAGGACTGTGGAAATGAGTTTTCCTTCTCCGTTTCCGAACAAGAATTCTACGCAGAAAAGGGATTTACCAATGAACCTGGCAGATGTCCGGAATGCCGCTCTGCGAGAAAGGCACAGGGTAGATCCAACAACCAATACGGTCGTCCGCAACGAGAAATGTTCCCGGCCGTCTGTGCTACTTGCGGAAAAGAAACTCAAGTCCCTTTCCAACCCTCAGGTGACAAACCGGTTTATTGTCGTGATTGTTATCAACCACGCACACGTAATAATTGGTAAGTATTTGAAAGAAGCCTTCCTAGTACACACACTAGGGAGGCTTTTTTATTTCGGGTCTTTTATTCCATAAGCAGCCCAACCTTTTACCATTTTATAAAAAATGTTTATGGCTATTAATTATAGCTTTATTTTACAAATAAAGCTTATTAATTTATTAACCATTAATTCATTGACATTAATCATTGACATACATTTTTATAAATGATAAAATAATTGATTTGCTATATATCATTTTCTATGATATGCTTAATAAGCTACTGACTCAGGGAGGTGAATATATGTTCCAAGTTGGTGATCAGATTGTCTATCCTATGCATGGAGTCGGAACTATTGAAGCTATTGAAGAAAAAGAAATCTTGGGGAAAAAAAGAATTTACTATATTGTCAATGTCCCCCAAACCAGGATGCAGATGATGATTCCCCAGGATAAAGCTGAAAGCTTTGGCATCCGGAAGCTGGTTGAATCCTCTATCTTTGAGGAAATTCTGGAAAATTTTAATGAGGGAATTACCGATCCCCTGCTTTATAAAAACCAGAAATACTGCACTGATTTAAATACGAAAAAGATGAGAAGCGGAGATATTTTCAAAGGGACAGAAATAATCCGTGATTTAACGCGGAAAAACCTCCTTGGTAAATTGGGAAAAGAAGATTCCAAAATGTTGGAGGGTGCCCGTAATATATTTATCAGTGAACTGATGCAAGTAAGATGTATGACTAAAGAGAAAGCAACAGATTTATTAGATTCAGTGTTAGCAGCCAACGTTTTAGATGTAGAATTTCAGGAGGTAAAATAATTTGAAACCATATACTTGGTATGATTTTAGTTATTTATCGAAAAAACAGAAGCTTCAGTTTCTGATCGATGTCAAACCTGCTGCTGAAAAAAATGGCAGATTTGATCTAATCTTATACAACAAATACGCAGAGCAGTTTGGTTTAGACAAGACCAAAGAAGCTTAGAGGTAACTTTGAAAATTCTGCTGACATATCCCTTTTGAGGTTCCTCATGTGATGGTAAGGAAAAAGCCTCCCCTTTCGAGATGACCTTCGTTATCTTTGTCGTAAACAATAAGAGGCGGATGGTATTGGGTCTGTCATACCGCCGTCGTGATATTGTACAAGAAGATTGTAAAAATCTTCAAAACTTAGCAGAGTAGAGTTCCTACTCTGCTTTTATAATGCAGCTTGGTAGATATCGATGATATCTTCAACCGATCCCTGCCTGGGGTTCGTTAACGTGCAAATGTCTTTCATCGCATTATTTGCCAGTTCTTCAATATCACCTTCCTTAAGACCCATCATAGATAGCTTTCCGGGAATACCAATTACAGAAGACAGATTCTTAATTGATTCAATAATAATATTTATCGCTTGCTCCTTATGATGTGTAACAGTCCCCATAGCTTCACATAATTTCAAAATCCGATGTTCCGGTATCGCCGTGGAATTGAATCTAAAAACATGAGGCAGCAGCGCAGCATTATTGAATCCATGAGCCCCATTATAAAAACCGCCCAGCTGATGCGCCATTGCATGCACATAGCCTAGACCTGCGCTATTAAAGGCAAGCCCTGCCATAATATTGGCATACATCATTTTTTCTCTGGCTTCCAAATCATTGCCGTTCTCATAGGCTCTCGGTAAGTACTCAAATGACAACCTCAATGCATCCAAAGCCAAAGCATCTGTAATCGGAAACGCCTCTGTCGAAACAAACGTTTCTATCGCATGCGAGACAACATCTATTCCAGAACTGGATGTTACTTCCTTCGGCATCGTGGTCATAAAAATTGGATCGTTTACGGATATAAACGGTGTCAATAAAGCTGAAGTGATTACCATTTTCACCTTTCTTGTATTGTCCGTGACGATTGCAGTATTTGTTACTTCTGCTGCAGAGCCAGCCGTTGTGTTGATTGTAATAAGAGGGATCATCGGTTTGGTTATTTTGTTATATCCTTCATAGTCTATAATCGAGCCACCGTTTACAGCGACTGCAGCAATTGCTTTTGCACAATCATGATTTGTCCCGCCGCCGATGGAAATGATTAATTTATAGTCTCGTTTAAAGACATTCCAGCCATGCTTGAAATATCTTAATCCGTCCTCAACAAAAGATACTGTCGGATTGGGGTGTAAAATCCCGTCAAAAATATCGTAGGAAATAAATAGACTCTTCAGTATCTTTTCAATATTTTCAACATACCCAAGTTTGATCATATTCTTATCAGTCACAATCAGCGCTTTACTTAATTTCCAGGACAATAACTGATTAGAAAGATCCTTAATTGCCCCAACGCCGATCAGATTGGTTTTAGGGATAAAAAAATTATGGGTATTTTCCAAAACCAAACCACCCACCCTCTGCAAAATGAATTATTAATATGAAAAAGCCGCAAGCATTGCTTAATCGCAATGCTTAGTAGGGATACATTTTCTCTCTGCTTTTATCCTCGACAAAATGGCTCCATTTTAAAAATGCCCAGGTGGCAACGGAAAACCAGACCGTGAAACCGATCAGCGGCAGAATTAATCTGCTGGAAGCCTTGAAGATTCCTATATCAAGCAATAAATTATAGTATAAAATGGAAGCAAAGACTCCTGCTGCTATAGAAATATAATAAAACGGCCTTTGTCTTGGTAAATAATAAAGATAAATAATGAAAAACGCTGTCCAGGCAATATTGGCAAAAAGATGAACACCAATGAAGCCAAAAGGGCCAAAATTCGTCCAAGAAAATAGTCCGGTAAAATATCCAAAAGCGTGGACAATAGAATCCATTATCCCGCCTAAGACAACACCAAACAAGGACAATCGCTGAATATCTTTTTTGGGCACAATAACGATTAAGAGTAGAATAAAAGTCGCAGCATAGAACGGATGCAACAAAAAAATTGGCATTACTGCAATCCCCTTTATATTATATGCTTAGGATATCCATTAAGGCATTAAACTATTCGGATATTAGAAGAGCGCCGTTTAACGTTTTCATTTTTTAATAGCCCGGAGCAGTTTCCGGCAGCTCTTTGGAGCAATACTTCAGCAACTCGGCAAGTCTTCCTTCTTCGAGTTCCTGAACATCGGCCAGCCGGTATGACAGTCCCAGCAGCTTATATTTTTTAATACCCATCCTGTGATAAGGTAGCAGTTCCATTCGTTCCACAGCTACTCCGCTATCATGAATAAGGCTACACAGGCTGCCGATATCATCTTTCTTGTCGTTAATGCCCGGTATCACTACGTGCCGTATCCATATCCGACAGCCTGCCGCCGAAGCTGCCTGCAGAAAATTCATTGTCGCACTTAGACTGCCTCCGATATATTGATCATACCGCTCTTGATCCGGCATTTTGATATCCAGCAGGACCGTGTCGGTATTTGCCAGCACCTCGGCTACCTCCTCCGACGGTGTCGTACCGGCAGTATCCAGAGCCGTGTTGATACCGGCCTTTTTAAGCTGTTTAAACAGTTCTGCCGCAAAAAGGGGCTGCATAAGCGGCTCTCCGCCGGAAAGCGTGACACCGCCTTCCCGGCCAAAGTAAGTGCGGTAACGCATCGCTTTTTGCACCAAAGCTCCCGCAGTGAACTCCCTCCCCCCATTCCTGTCCCAAGTATCGGGATTATGGCAATAGATACAGCGTAATGGACATCCCTGCATGAAAATAACCATTCTCAATCCAGGTCCATCCGCTCCTCCAAGGGTCTCAATGGAGTGTATCCTTCCCGTCTTTCCTATCTCTTCCGCTTTACCGCTCATCTGCTTACTGCCTCACAGCCTTTCATGGTAGGTCCTGCTGATGACCTCCTGCTGCTGCTGACGGCTGAGCTTGTTGAAGTTGACTGCATAGCCCGATACGCGTATCGTCAGATTGGGATAGCGTTCCGGATGCTCCATAGCGTCAATCAGTTGTTGCCGATTCAAAACGTTAACATTGATGTGATGGGCCTTCATATCAAAATAGCCGTCTAAGACCGCTACCAGGTTGCTCTTCTGCTCTTCAGGGTTCTTGCCGATGGTGGAAGGAGTTATGGAAAAAGTACAGGATATCCCGTCCCGGCAGGCTTCATACGGAAGCTTTGAAACAGAATTCAATGATGCAAGCGCCCCGTTTGCCTCTCTGTTGTGCATCGGATTAGCACCGGGAGCAAAAGCTTCGCCCTTTTTCCTTCCGTCCGGGGTTGCACCTGTCTTTTTGCCGTAGACCACATTGGAGGTAATTGTCAGCACCGAAAGGGTGTGTACGGCGTTTCTGTAAGCAGGCGTCTTTCTCAGTTCCCCGATAAAATCCTCTGTTAGCTCTGCAGCAATCGAGTCCACACGGTCGTCATCATTGCCAAACCGCGGGTATTCCCCATCTATTTCAAAGTCCTGGATCAGGCCCTTTTCGTTTCTGGCTGCCCGTACTTTGGCATACCTGATCGCACTCAAAGAATCCGCAACCACGGAAAGTCCGGCTATTCCGAAAGCCATAAAGCGTTCGACATCCGTGTCATGCAATGCCATCTGCAGCTTTTCGTAGGCATACTGGTCATGCATATAATGGATGACATTCATGGTATTGACATACAGCCTGGCGAGCCATCCCTGATAAAAAGCGAACCTCTTCATGACATCCTCGTATTCCAGCAAACCGTCCTTAACCCCTTCGGATACAGGCCCGACCTGTTTGCCGGTGATTTCATCCCTTCCGCCGTTTAAAGCCATAAGCAACATCTTTGGCAGGTTGCAGCGTGCTCCGAAATACTGCATTTGCTTGCCTATCTTCATCGCCGATACGCAACAGGCGATCCCATAGTCGTCCCCATATAAAGGACGCATTACATCGTCGTTCTCATACTGAATAGAGTCGGTATCGATAGACACCTTGGCGCAATAACGTTTAAAAGTCTCCGGCAGCGCCGCGGACCACAGCACAGTTAGGTTTGGCTCGGGTGCCAGTCCCAGATTATATAGCGTATGCAAGAAACGGTAGGACATTTTAGTAACCAGCGTCCTTCCGTCCTCGCCCATACCTCCGATAGCCTCTGTGATCCACATGGGATCCCCGGCAAAAAGCTCGTTGTATTCTGGTGTCCGAAGATGCCGGGCCATTCTCAGTTTAATGATGAAATCGTCTATGATCTCCTGGACCTGCTGTTCGGTCAATCTTTGCTGATCAATATCCCGCTGAGCATAGATATCCAGAAATGTGCTGACCCTTCCCAGGGACATGGCGGCGCCGTTCTGCTCCTTAATCGCGCCAAGATAGCCAAAATATAACCACTGAACCGCCTCTTTAAAATCTGCGGCTGGTTGGGATATATCGAAACCATAAAGCTCCGCCATCT
Organism: Dehalobacter sp. TBBPA1; assembly: GCF_040931655.1. NCBI lineage: Bacteria > Bacillati > Bacillota > Clostridia > Eubacteriales > Desulfitobacteriaceae > Dehalobacter > Dehalobacter sp. TBBPA1. The sequence continues at coordinate 2,143,732 of NZ_CP162385.1, forward strand.
TTTTCAGCTTTTCTAAAAAATCGATCTGCTTGTACAATTCCTCGCTTACTTTGATATTCTCCATGTCCATCAGTAACTGACCTTTTTTGCGCTTATCTTCTTTTTTCCCTGCAATCAGCCTGTCAACGCCATATAGTGCTACACGCCTGTAGTCCCCGATGATCCTTCCCCGTCCATAGGCATCCGGCAATCCGGTAATGACTCCGCTCCTGCGGGCTTCCTTCATTTCATCGGTGTAAACACGGAAAACGCCGTCATTGTGCGTCGTCTTGTAAAAGAACTTTCTTTCGATTTTCTCATCCATGGTATAGCCATAAGCCTTGCAGGCTTTCCTGGCCATATTGATCCCGCCAAAAGGATTGACTCCTCTTTTTAACGGCCTGTTGGTCTGAATGCCAACGATGAGTTCCTTTTCCTTGTCCAGAAAGCCCGGCGCATAGCTTAGCAATGAAGAAACCGTTGAGGTATCGATATCCAGCACGCCGCCAAATTCCTTTTCAAGCTTTTGCAGCCTTGAAAGTTTCTCTAGGATATGCTGCGTTCGATTCGTTATCTCCGTTAAAAAAGTTTCCTTACCTTCATAAGGCTGGTAATTTGCTTGTATGAAGTCCCTAACATCAATTTCCTGCTGCCATCTGCCGCCTTTGAAGTTTTCCCATCCTGTATTATTCATCATTTTAACCCTCCTGATTTGCCAGGTTCTGAATTTTATGAGGGTGACTCAGAAAATAAAAAAACCTGGACAATATTTATACTGCCCAGGCGGTCGACGTTTGAACTCTTCCAATCCCTTATGGTTCAACCCATATGTCCGCCAGTCTTGGAAGCTTACAGACATTCTATTATGGATGTAATGACTTTGTCAATTACCTTGTTTATACGGAGTTTATATGGAGCTATGTTTATTCAAAGCTCGAACAGAATAACGCTTATTCGAGTACGTCAAAAGGGACTGGATCATTGTTTTTTAGGTCTATATGCAATGTGCCGTCATAATCAAGAGACCCCAGTAAAACTTCTTGCACCGAATTAATCTTTTGTTTCTTCAATTCATGAGTTAACCACTTTTCATCCCGGTTCACAAGGCTGAGATGTTTTTTTAAGACTGTTCCGTCAATAATCAGGTTGGCAGCAATACCTTTAGCGGAAGTATTTATATTCATATCTTCAGGTGTTAAAGGTTGTTTTTGTGCTTTAAGTTGAATACTGACTTGGCCGCTTGTCTCAAGGATTGCGTTTTCTACATCGCTAATACTAAATGCACCTTTGTTCCTGCATTCCTCCATTACTTCATTGATATGAAATCTGGCTTTCTTTAAGTTTTGTTCGATCAATTTGCCATTCTGTATTAAAATCGTCGGCACTCCACATAAAAATTTTCTGGCCCGGATACTTCTCCGGGATACATAAGAAGACAGTAATACAAAGCTGCCATAAATAAGAATTCCGAGTATTCCGTGTAAATAAGGAATTTCATTATCTATTGCTAAAGATGCAGCAATAGAACCAATAGAAATGCCTATTGTGTAATCAAAAAAGCTTAATTGAGAGAGTTGTTTTTTTCCCAGTAAGTGAGTTAACAAAAATAAGATAATAACTGAAAGTATGCTTCTGAGCACAATATCTAAAATACTGATGATATTATCGTTCATGGTAATCACCCCTGTAAACTCGACCCAATTATTATGCGTATTATACATTCAAAGACAGAGAATTATACACCAAATGCCTTATCAATCCACCTTTTATTTTTTTCACCTGTTGCTTCAATGTACAAACGGAGTAAGACAGTACGCTTACAATGCTTTCAAACTTCTTAAACGGCAAACCAGGAAAAAGGTAGTTTTACATATTTGTGACGATATCCCGACCCAAAAGCTCCGCTTATGTCTGTCCGAACATCCTTTTGGCACGGTCATCCCGCCAGACCGGGGCTGAAGCCCTCACACTCGTCAAGGAATTTGGGCCTAAACCCGCCTCCCCCGGCGGAGACTTGCCAGATTCGAATCCGGATTCGAATCTTAGTTTTTCCCAGGCGGTCATCCTTCTGGGGATTGAACTATCCTAAAACACAGGGCTTCTTAATTCTTCAAATATTTCGTTGATCAATGTATCGATTTTAGAAATATCAGATGACTCTTTTTTTTGCAACATGACAGTGTCTGTTTCAGAAATAGAAAAGTTTCTGCTTCCTAATTAGTTCCATTTTTTTATCATCTAATATACGTAAAATCTCAGGAAAATTATTTACATTATGTGCTCTCTTGAATTGAAAAACCTTTCTAATTTCAACTAATGTGAAGCCTGAGAATTTCATTACTTCCGCATACCTCAAATCAAGTATATCCTGCTCAGTGTAATAGCGATATCTATTCTCCGAACGTTTAGGGCATACCAAGTCAAATTTATCATAATATCGCAATGTGTCTTTAGATATTTGTAATAAATTAGACACTTGCTGAATAGAATATGTCTGCATAAAATCTCCCTCCTATATACTCATAGCAACGTGTCAAAGTTGAAAATTAACTGAATAACTCTATACTTTCTCCCCACAAGTCATTACTAAGTTTGCGCGAGTATTTTTCCTCCAAGGATACAATTTCCGCTTTATCGTTGAAAAAATGTCCAGTATTATTAGAAAACTTTTCGTCAAGAGCAAGTTGCGACCCAACTGTTGAATTCTTTTTAGAAAAACGCCCCATAATTTTACCAATAAGCTTCATCCAGAAACCACTATTTCTATCCAGATTTGAATCAGGAATATAACCAGGATGGAAAATATTAACCGTGATGTTCTGGTTTTTAAGTCAGTAACACTCGAGCAACTGTGGCATCGTTAATTACATTAATGTATTGATAAGTCTCTGCTTTTTGAGGTTTAAACTCTGGTAATTTTACTTTTGCATGATTTATAGCATAAGGTAAAGCTCCAACAAATAGTATTCGTCCATGTTTTCCTTTTTCAAGTAACGTTGTAAATTCATTTGCCAACCCAAAATGCGAAACATAATTTATAACAAGATTCATATCATGGCCATCTTTAGACAACCGCAAATCTTGTAAAAAGACCCCTAAAGTGCAAACTAAAAATCAATATACTCCTACATATTTTGAACATTTTTTACCAATTGTTTTACCCCTTGATGCGTACTCAAGTCAGCCACAATGCAATGTACATCTGAATTATTTGATAGTCGAATTATTTCCTCTTTTGCTAAGTTCGCTTGCTCATTATTACTTCCAACTATAACAACTTCTACATTTCTGCTTGCTAAGTCGAGTGTACTCCAATGTCAAGATAAATATAAAGGAATATTAAAATCAGGTTTAACCTTATAACCCAAGCCTTTTCACTGAAAAATACTAAGATATATTTCTCATGGCACTATTTTGGGGATGTTGTTTTATGCTTATATTCAAATATATTCTCGAACTACTAATGTTAAATGCACCTTATTTCCATTTCTGTTTTGGACATGAAAAGAGGCAGAGTCTGTAGGTCTTTTGGGTTGACCTAAAAACTCTGCCTCATAAATATTCACTCATTCAATATGCAGTTCCATCTATTTTCAAATTCTACCTGTTTTCTAATTTATTAATACACCATTTTTAAAATAGGCATCAGGCTAAACACGCTACTTAGGCCAGCCGGAAGTTTTCTTCTCGATTTTTTCAAGAAATGAGATTAATACTACTTCCCCTATTACTCTTCATAATCACAACCTGCCGGTCAATCCGCTCTTTCAGCTCACTCACATGAGAAATTATGCCGACCAGACGATTTCCCGCCGCAAGACCTATAAGCGTCTGCATTGCCTGCTCTAATGACTCGGTATCCAATGCTCCAAAGCCTTCATCAATAAACAATGTATCGATTTCCACGCCGCCGGCATAGCTTTGAATCACGTCAGAAAGTCCCAGCGCTAGGGACAGGGATGCTTTAAAGGATTCTCCGCCGGACAGCGACTTTACCGAACGTATCCGGCCGGTATAATGATCCAAAACATCAATTTCCAGTCCGGTCTGAGCACGGAGATCTGCCGCGTCTTCTCTGCGCAGAAGCTCAAACCGGCTGTTTGTCATGATCTTCAGCCGCTTGTTTGCCTCAATAAGAATCTGGTTAAAGTATGAAGCCTGTACATACTGCTCAAATGCCAGCTTTTGTTTGCCGCCCAACTCGCCGTTCGCCGTTTTTGAAAGATTGCTCAGAAGGAGGTATTCCTGTTGATAGATAGCTGCGTCTGAGATTGCTCTGCTGAGAGCTTTTGCAATCGGTTCATTGGTTCCCAACCGCGCTATCAGCGTCCGAATGGATTCATCCGCCTTCCTTTTTTCCTGCTCCAGCTTTTGTTTTGCGGCTTCAAGCTGTTCCATATCCTGCTTCTGCTTGTTTTCGGTTTCTTTGAAAAGCCTCCGTAAATCCTGTTCTACAGCTTGGACTTCATTCTGATACTGGTCGATAGAATGTTTTAACTCGCTGATTTCCGATTCTGTTTTCAATGCGCTATGATAGGCTTCTTCATTGGGAAAATCACATTCAGACAGCTTTTTTGTGTAAGCTGCCAGTGCCTGTTGTTTTGTTTGGATGGTGTTGCTCAGTCTTTCTCTCTGGTCGCAAAGAAGAGTTTGGTTCCCCTCCAACTTGTTTTGAAGTGCATGATATGCTTCTTCAGCTTGCCTGAAAGCTTCTTTCAAAGAATTTAGATTTCCCGTCCATTCTTCTATAGATGCCACAGCCTGTTGGCGGTCTGCATACTCCAAAGAGGATTTGAGCACCTTGAGTTCTCCGGTCTTGGAAGCAATATCTGAGATGATGTTATTTTTCTGTTGTTCGTTCTGAGTCGTTGCTTCCTCGTTGGTCTTTAAGGATCCCTCTAAAGATGCAAGTTGTTCCTTAGATTGGTTTTTACGAGAGACTTGTTTTTTCAATTGGAGATATTGATCGTCATTCTCTTTCTTTTTTTGCCTGCTTTCTGCTAAGGCTGATTCGATCAGGGTCGCAAGTTGCTCCTGCATGATGCTCTTATCGACATCGGGGAAATATGCTCCGGCAGCATGTACCAACTGTTCCCGCGCCAGTTTGACTTCCGCCAGCTTAGCAGCCGACTGTTCGCTGGCTTCCTGCATATTCTGCCGGGCAAGGTCACTTTTTTGTTTTAATTCATTCAGCTCTGCCTCGATAGGAGCATCCGCGCCCAGCGTTGCCTTGTTGGGGTGAACAGTGGAACCACATACAGGGCAGGGATTTCCATCTTCCAGTGATGCCGCCAGAAGTCCCGCCTGTTCACGGAAAAAAGCAGTTTCTTTTTCCATATAAACTGTATTAACAATTTGGAATGCCCCTTGTGCACTAGTGAACTGCTGCTGCAGCCTGGCGCTCTCACTTTGTAATTTGCTGAGCCTGGATAAAGAATCCTGTAGATCAAGCAATCCGGATTGAGTGGCTTGCAGTTGTTTTGCTTCCTGCTCACAGACCGCCGCTTTTGCCTCTATGTCCGCAAGACGCTCCAATTCTTGATTGAGGTTATTTTTCTGCTCCAAAAAATCCGCTTTTTGCTGTTGGAGTTCTCCCAGCGCCGCACAAACTGCCGATTGCTTTTCCGTCAGTTTTTCCAATTCTCTTTCAAGTAGCTCGGAAGCTTCATACTGGGGAAGCATTTTTGTAAGCCGATCAATTGCGGAAGCAAGCTTTTCCCGCTCCGGTTCCTTTTCTTTCTCTGCTTGGTAGGCGGTTTGTACTGTTTCCAGGTCTTTTATCTGTGCCTGTATTTCAATATCCAGTGCCATGATGCTCTGTGTTAATTTCTGTTCGGCTTCCTGCTCCCGCAAAAATGCGGCTTCCAGGCGAGAGACGATATATAGCGCTTTTTCCGCGTCCTGCAACATTTTCTTCTGAACGTTATGTTCCCCTTGACGCTCGATCAGAGCGTTCCGCTTTTCTTGGACGATCTTCAAATCGTAAAAGGCTTGATTAATATATTGGGCCTGCATGATTATGGCAATCTGCGAAGCAAGATCCTTATCCAGTTTATCTACCTGCTGCTTTAAGCTATCCCGAAGAGTTGTGTCCACTGTGATCAAAGCCTGTAATTCTGACAGGATATCCTCCGCGGTATGTATGGTAGCTGTGCCTATCTTCGCGGATAATATCTGCCCTTGCTCACTTTCAGGGCAGGCGATTCCAGAGATATATTGAAAGATGCTCTGCTCAATGCTCTCACAGCGCTTTTTAGATTCGCGTTCACTGTCTTTCAATAAGCGTTGCGCAGTTTGATAAAGATCGGTATTGAATACACGCCGGAAAATATCGCCCCGTTCTTTACTGTCCGCAAGCAAAAGCTGGAGAAATTCACCCTGGGCAATCATAGCAATTTGCTTGAACTGTCGATAGTTGATACCTAAAAGCTCAACGATTTCTACCGTAACATCCCGATAGCCGGTGATGATGTCTCCGTCAGGCAGTTGCAGCGTGGCATCGGAATTTTCAGTCGTTACCCCGTCGCCGCTCTTTTTGGGCCGCTCATAGCGGGGATTCCGCGTTATGGAGTACATCTTGTCTTTATGCAGAAAGGTAAATTCGACATAAGTCTTAGCATTAGGCTCTGCAAAATCACTGCGCAGGGTGTCCACGGTTCTGGTGCAACCGCTCACCTCGCCAAACAGTGCAAATGCGATGGCGTCAAAAATGGTTGTCTTTCCAGCGCCGGTATCACCGGTAATGAGAAATAATCCCTGACCACCAAATGCTGCCAGATCCAGTTCAGTTCTGCCGGCATAGGGGCAAAAGGCGCTCATCACTACTTTTAACGGCTTCATACTCCAGCACCTCCCGCCTGTTCAAAAATCCGTTCCATTACCTGGACTTGTTCTGGAGTTAGCTCGTTGTTGTTTTGCATCTGATAGAATGCCGCAAATAAATCCATCGGGCTTTTTTCGGCAATGTCACCGGAAACGGCAATCTGTGCGGAAACGGCTTGTCTAGTGCGGCTGTTTTCAAAGTTCAGTACCATCAGATTACGATACACCTGACGCAACTGCCCAATCGCGTCATAGATTTCTTCCTCGTCCGTTAGGGTTGCATGGAGGTAATCTTCCGCACTATCCGGTTCTTCCCGTCCAATGCGAAGCAGTCCGGCAATCGGCCCTTTGATTTCACGGAGATCATGCAGAGAGATAAGCGGAAGCTGGTGGATTAAAAGCTCGCCTTTTACGCCAAGCTCAACAAATGTCACTGATTTTTGATGACGTACTTCGGAAAAGGAATATTTTAGAGGTGAACCGGCATAGCGGACGGTATCCCGTCCGATTCTCTGTGGTCTATGGAGATGGCCTAATGCGACATAATCGAAAGACTCAAAGGCGGAAACGTCCACGTTGTCCAGACCACCTACAGACAGGCTTTCTGACTCCGAACGCTCCGGCTGCTGTGTGCCACTTATCACAAATTGATGCGCCAGCAAAATATTTCGTTCCTGGGCATTGATTTCCGTCGCGGAAATGACCGCACGCACAGCTTCGTCATAGGACTCCATTAGCTGTTCAAAATAAGGTTTCACCATAGCCGGTTTCAGAAAGGGAAGCAAGTATATATTGACGATACCATGCTCGTCCTCCAGCGATACCTTTTGCAGAACACCATCAAATACACCGGCGATATGAAGTCCGTTTTTCTGCATGATCCGGCTTCCAAAGCCTAATCGCTCAGGAGAGTCATGATTCCCGCTGATCATGAAAACGGGCTGTCCGAATGCAGTCAATTTTGTCAGGAACTCGTCGAGCAGCTCCACCGCTTCAGCGGAAGGCTGGCTCTTATCATAGACATCCCCAGCGATGAGGACACCATCCGGTTTTCCCTCGTCGGTTATTCGCAAGATCTGTTCCAGTATGTATTTCTGATCATCAATCATATTAAATTTATTGACGCGCTTTCCGATATGCAGATCAGCAATATGGAGCAGTTTCATCGTATCATTCTCCCGAATTTCTATTCCTTTTCCGGTTTACTCTTCTTATACCTTTCATCTCTCGGTTTTTGTGCATTTCCGGTATGGCCCAAGCGTTTCCAAAGAGACAGCACCGGGTATTTTCCCATGAATACAAAGCACCTGAACCCTCCGCTGTGTAATTCCCCATCATCTTGATGCTTCTCGGGTTGTGTATAATTCATAAATTCAATCTTTCACAGGAGAACTTTGTATATTTTAATTATGCTTCCATACCGCAAATAATACAACGAATTCAATCGATAAGTTGATTATTTTTAGAAAAATAGCGTTATTTGTAGTTGCGAGCCTTTCTTCTTTACTTTTTCCTTCTTTTATTAACTCGGCATTATGTGTTTTGAGATTGGATAAAACCGTTAATTCATTTATTGATGCAAAATCTCTGATATTATTTTTCTTTGCCAATTCTACATTAGCCCGTCTCCATTGTTTCGCCGTACAGCCGAAAAGCGCTACATTTAATAAATCGGCTTCGTCCGCATAAGCAACCCATTCTGTCTGTTTTGTATAATCACTCTGTGGCAATACATATTTTTATGATATCAGCAGCCCGTGCATCCCCACCTTTAGCTTTTGCCATATCAGTGATACAAATATAATCATCCATATTAAATGAAGCTATGGTAACAGAAATGTCCTGTACTAAATAAGGCCACTGAAAAAGTCAAAGAAGCCACTGCTTTTTAGGCAATGGCTTCTTTGACTTTTTCTGTACATTTATTGTATTAATTATTGAGCTCATTTGGTGGAGATGATGGGATTCAAACCCACGACCTCTTACATGCGAAGCAAGCGCTCTCCCGAGTTCTGCGCAACGCATCCCCAATATTGGGTTATTTTCTCTACTTTAAATTCCAATTAAACTTATTCGTAAATTTGTTCTATTTCATTGCGAACCGTGTCCGCAATAGCGCCTGTCCCTCCTAAAAGTTGGACCGTTGTGGTATTTTGCTTGTTATCCCCCAGATACTGCTTAACATAAGCGGAAAGCGGGTCTCCGACAAACAGTATCGGGCTGTTGAATTTGGTGGCTACAGCTGAACCGGACAGCGCATCCGGGAAATCCTTACCCGTAGCCAGAAATACTCTTTCCGTATTTGCCCCAAAATTCTTTGCCACCAGAACCGCCGTTTCATAGATGTCACTGCCGCTGATGCGCCGGGCGTTGGTAAGTTGACTCAGTACATTGTTGCTGACGGCACTTGGGTTTCCAACCACAATGGTCTCCGTAGGTGCTATCGTTTGCAGCGCCGTTTGAATAACAGCCGGCAGGGAATTCGGCTGGGTCAGTAAAATGGGAATCCCCTGATAGGCGGCTTGAGGCGCAACCACCAGCGCGTCATGGAAATCCTGGCCAGTCGTTATGACGACCTTGCCCTTATAGCCAAGCTCCGCGGCAATTTTGGCCGCTGTTGCATACCGGTCAGTACCGCCGATCCTTTGCACAGTGTAATTCTGTTTCAGTTTGCTCTCAATCGCCTCGGATACAGCGCCGCTGCCGCCCAGAATAATGACCTTTTTCACTCCCAAGCGGGTAATTTCCGCTGCAGTGGCAGGGGTCAGCGTCAGACGGTTGGTAAATAAAATGGGCGCGTCGTATTTTTTGGACAGGGGCGTTCCTGTGAGCGCGTCGGGATAGTTGTCCTCTCTTGTTAAAATGATGGTTCCGGCACCGTTTGGCCAGCCCTCTTGCGATACCGCAATTGCTGTTCCTATTCGGCTTGCTCCGCTCAAACGATCCGTTTTGGAATACGTCCCCGAACCGATGGTAACCATGTTGGATATGGGGGAAGATATAGGCTGTACGTCCGGCCAGCCCTCGTAGTAATCGTAGTAGACGCGGAGCTGGTAGGAATAAATATGGCTTTTAATATCGACGGAGGTCAGGGTACCTTCGTCAATGGGATCGAAGGTAATTGCAAAGGTACCGGCGCTAACGGGCGCTTCGCCGTCCTCGCCGCCGGTGTAAACATTAATATATCCGCCGCCGCCGAACTCTTCCCAGGAGCCGTCGTCAACCTTCACCGAATACTCCCAGAAAACAGAACCGCCGCCGGGGGCCTCGCTGTCGAGATTGAGAACGCTCTGGGGGAAATAGACCTGGGCTTCAAAATATGGCCTGCCGTCATCATATGTCTTTAACGCGATTTTCTGGATAGAAGGAGCTTCTAATGACGAAGGAACACCTTCCGGCAAATCTGCAAATGCAGTGATCGGGAATAGTGCGGTAACGAGAAGTGCCACAATTAATAGCAGACAAGTCCTAACAGACGGTTGTTTCATGATAATCCTCCTAAAAATAATATAGACTCTCGGCATTCACCGAGGCAGATAGCACAAACCTTTGCTTGTACCATCCCTATTGATTTCTCCTGCTTTCGGGTAGTGGGATTTCATTTATTACACGATGCCGTATGCTTTGTGTTGAAACATGCTTAAAAACAAGAGTAGTTACTTAGGCGTATGCTTGATCTCAATCGTATACGCAATGCTTCCAGAGGCGCTACCTTCTTCAGGATAGCTGATTGAAGCGGTTTTGGTGAAACTTTCCGAGCCCATGACGGCATTGTTGTTGGTGAAGGGCACTTGGAAAAGGTAATTCCCATCTTCCTGTTTGTAATCTTGGAATAATTGTTCCGCCATAAAGTTGACAAAGCTGTATTCATCGGACGATTTTTGATCAAGCTCGGGGTTATACCAGACTTCCGTCTGCGCTCCGATGGTATCCACTTGAACATCCACCGTTTTACTGTCGCAGGGAGAGAAGTTGACAAACTTCATATTCACCGGATATTTGTTGGGATAATCAATTCGTGTCGTATTTGGCGAGCTGTTGGAATAGCTTACATATTCGCCCTCGCCTTTTCCGGTAAACACTTTTTCGTCGTTTTCATCCAGCCAGGACAGTTCCACTTTGCCCTTTAACGTCATTCTTTGATTGGCGATGCCGGAATGCAGCGAGGCGTCGTAGTTTACAGTGAAGGTCATCGCATCCTTAAGCTTCTGCAGGTACTTCCGGGAAAAGTCCTGGGAGACCTGAAAATCCGAGGTAAAAATCAGCGCGCTCTGAATCAATGACACTGCCGGTCCCATTGCTTTGTAATTATGCTCTTCTCTGATTTCTTTAATCTTCTTGTCTGCAGCACGGACCATCCAGTCGGAAAACGTATCCAAATAAGGTTGGATAGAGATATCCACTCCCAGAGTTTGAGCTTCTTTTAAAATCTTCAAAGAAGCGTTCATTACCGGGATCAGTTTATCGACATCATTTTTGTAGGAGGCGATCAATTTATCGGCTTTCTTGATATTTCTCAGCTGCAGAAGCCCGGCATAATAAAAGGCTTCCTGGTTCTGGTCCAACAGAGCAACTTCACGGCCTGAGGCCAAAAGCTTGATGATCAAATCCTTCTCCGGCTGAACCACATTTTCAATGTACATATCCAGGGCCCGATTTCTTACCTCCGACGCATTTTCGCCATCTTCATCCTTACACATAAAGGTATAATCCGGTGGCACAGGGGGGACGGATATCGGGGTCTTGAGAAAAGCTTTAGCTTCTTTTACGGCTTCTTTGTACGACTCTGCAGCCATTTCAGCCGCCTGCTGAAATTCTCCTTCACTTACCGGTGTATAGAGAATATAGGAAGAAAAATGGGCTACTTCTACGGAAAGCTTATCTGTTTCCGCTTTCTTGGCAGCAAAATTCAGATACTTTCCGGACTGATCCCCGAAAAAAACAACGGATTTGTCCGTACTGGCCTTTGGCCCGGTAATGGACAGGGTGGCCGGAATAATAAACTGCAGGCCTTCTGGTTGTAATACGACGCCGGCATTCAGCTGGCCGGAAAGCATGTCTGTGCTGATATCTCCAGCCAATTGCATGGAAATCGTTTCGGCATAAGGCAGGGCATTTTCCGGAATATCCAGGCGCCAGACATTTCCTTCCGTATCTTTAAGCTCCAGAAAGACCGGACCGCCCAGAGGCACATAGCGGATGGAAACTTTGCGTGTTTTATCCAGGGTTAGAGTGGCATTCCCTAAAGAATAATATGAACTCGCTTTGTCGTTATTGCTGGTTTCCTGATCTGCCAAAGTAACCTCTTGCTTTTCAATGAATTTTTTCAGGTCATCATCCGTTGTTTTTTTAGCTGATGTTTTCGCGCAGGAACAGGCAGTCATTAGCATGGCAACAGATAAGAAAACACAGACTATTTTTTTAATTTTTGCAATCTTTCCACAGCTCGGATTACTCATTTTTAATAATTCTATACTTGCCAATAACGGGAAGTTCTTTTGCCTTACCATTTAAGGTATGAATCAGGCCCAGAATTGCAATAATTAATATCGCCAGCGAAAATAACGGCAGGAGAAGCCAACCTAAAACAGGGATAAATGACAAAATGACACTTCCGGCAACCCCCGTGATTAACAACAATAATCCCTGATTGGCATGGAATTTTCCGAATGGTGAATCTGCGCAAACGATAAGCGGCAGGAAGAAAATAATATATGCCAGAGCTGAAATCACTTTGTTTTTTTCAATATCTTCCGCTGTAAATTGAGTTGGTTTTTCTTGTTGATCCATAAAAATTCTCCTCTTCTGTAATCATATAAAATCATCTAACTTCGACGAAACCAGGCATATTTTTATTCAAAGCGGATATCCGAAAGTATTTTCGCATAATCTGCCGAGAGTGAATCAAAGGAACCTGCTAAATCGCCAAAAGTAATCGCATAGACGTCTGCGCCCACATAAAGATAGACATATTCATATTTCATCTGCATGCTACTGACCGTACAGGTGAACATGATTTTTTGGGCGTCGATTCCTCCTATACTTATCTTTTCTGATTGACCAATGTACTTGACATCACCAAAGGATCGTTCGAAGTATCCTTTGGCTTCCTGTACAACGTCACCAAGAGTTTTTCCACTAAAATTTTCTTTTTTAACCATAAAGCTGGCCGTGTTTTTCATATATTGGACCTGGAGAACGGAACCGGTTACCGGCTCCCAGCCGGAGGGTGGCGTAATCTGAATTTTCGTTTCTGCTGTTGTGGCCGTTGTCGGTGAAGTTTGCTGGGCGCTTGGTTCGGATTTTCCTTGACTTATCGGTTTTTGGTCCTGTACAGGTTTTTCTTGAGAACCGCAGGCTGAAAGAGCAGCCATTAAAATAAAGCAAAGACAAAGCATCATTAGTTTTTTCATTGCGGAAATTCTCCTTTTTTGTAAAGTAACCGAATCGCTATTGCGCCGGTTTTTCCATTGTAATTGTCGCTGTATTATTGCCTTCCACAATGTTCAGGCAAGCATTAACCCACTCGCCTTTAGCATTATAAGCCCGAAAATCACTCGAAGAAACGCTTGTGCTTTCATCCACATCTTTCGTAAAGCCGTTCAGCTTAAGCAATTTGATATAATCTTCAAAAATTGCTTTATCCACATGTTCCAAAGAAACCGTGACACTCTTGTTATTGTCATTGACAACATCCACGATCCTTCCTACCAGTTCGGGAACGCCTTCCATATAGTTTTCCGGCCAGGACGCAGCATCGGTCATATCGACGGCCGTAGCGGATTGGCCGGAAGCGTCACCGGTACCGAAGGAGATCGTACCTTCCTTGGCGGTAACATTATAGGTGAAAACCGCTGTTGAACCGTTTGCCGCCTTGCCGCTGTGAATCAGACTTTCCTCGTCGGCCACACTCAGCTCCCCGGTATATCCCCTTTTTTTCATTTCGGCAATATAGGCTTGGGCATCTTCTTTCGCCATTTCGGAAAAAGCCACTGTACATTGCCCAGTACTGTCATCCTTCAACACGGCGCTGATCTTGCCTTTTAATCCCGGTAGATTTCCCATGCTATCGGTAGGCCATTTTAAATTTTCTCCGACATCCAAGTCGCTATTCGTACTTTGGGCCGCATTTCCTTGGCTTTGCTCCCCACTGTTTTCATCTGTTTTACTGCCTGATCCACAAGCCGTTATCATAAACGCCATACATACGATGATCACCACAGTAACAAAATACCTTATTATTTTCATTTACTCACCTTGACTTTCCAGTTCTTTTTAAGAAGCGCTAATATCACACAATAACCGCTTATTTCATAAGCATCACTGCTCCATGAGATATATGATCATTGCTTTCAACTACCGGGAAAAAAACGGCGCTTTCATAACCGTCACTATAATCCGGGACGAAGTCATCCCTCACAAACATGGAGAGAGGCTCAACTAGATTTTTCAACAACGTTGTTTCCCCTAAAAAGATGTCTTCCACAGCTTCCAGCACAGCAGAATTCTCATTGGTAATGCGGCTTAGAAAATTGATTTTTCCCGCTTGTACATCGTCAGGCTTTATGTTTGCTCTTTGCAACAGGATATGATTGGCCATGATCAGTATGCCGTTGCGTTCAAAAATGGCAATAGGATAGGGAAAATTACCAATTACCTGAAAATGCAGTCCCTCGTTTTGAATTAACAATTGCATGCTTTTTATTAAGCTGTCCTGAATCTTAACCTTCTTTTCAATGTTTTTTTGCATCTGAATTAGATCTTCGAGAAGTTTCTCCTTGCTCTTTTTTTCACTCACTACTCACCACCTCATTTCATAAAAGGCACCTTTTTACCTCATGGTAGTAATTTTCAGAGAATAAATATAGTTAATATCAACCTGACTTTAGTAAATATATTGCTCAATTAAAAAAGCTCCCGTGTTCTTATCACAGACACGGAAGCCTTTATCCTATACTTTTTTATTTTTATCCAAGTGTTTTTCGGTATTGTGATGGTGTCATTCCTACCTTTTCCTTGAACACCCTGGCGTAATTTCCATTGTAATTCAAACCGCAGGCAGAAAAAGCTTCGCCAATAGATAGATTCTGATCGCAAAGCTTCTCCTTCAGCTTATTTATTTTAACGTCCTGATAATAGCTGAAGGGAGTCATGGAAGTATACCTTTTGAAAAGACGGGAAAAGTGATATCGACTCAGATTTACCGACCTTGCCGCCTTGTCCAGATCAAATTCTTCCAGCCAATGACTTTCTATATATACCTTCGCTTTAACCATTTCTTCTTTACCATTATACAGCTTGGATGTAACAAAGACATGGACGACATAGGCCAGTCGATTATGATCATCAAAAATAGGAAAACAAGTGATGTTTTGGAAGCTCATGTCAAAGCAAAGCTCGCCTACCTCAAATCGATTGATAATTTCTTGAATTGGCATTTCTAATTCTTGAAATTGTACGGTTTCACCTTGAAATGACTTTAAAATTTGTTCTCTTGCTCGTTCTTCCCATTTGTCGATAACTGGATCTTTTAATACATTAAATTTTCCGATTAAATGATCTTTCGAGGGTATATGCATTAGCCTTAATGATGCTTCGTTAGTTAAAACCATCGTCCCGTTCGGTGAATAAACTTGAATCGGATAAGGAAAAAATTCTATAATCCTTGAAAGCATCTCTTCATTTCCACCCCAGGATTGAAAAGGACGGACAATGTCTTTTGGACTTTCTTCCATTACTTTATATCTGCCATCTCTTGGTTTGGCAGTGTCGTTGGGAATGGTCCAGACCTTGCCAAACTGGACAGCTCCTGCTATCATATCCTGTTTGCATAGATATTGCACACGTCTTACAGATACTCCCCACTTTTCCGCAGCTTCCCGAACTGTCATGTAGTCCATAAAATCACGTCCTCTATTTTAGATAAGAACATATAGACAAATATGTTATTGGTTTCCAGTATAATACGTGAGTGCGTATTATACCAGAGATTTTCATTCAACCCATCGCCGGACCTCCGTAACTAAACTTTGTTAATAATTTGCAACGATCGATCAATATGTATGGATCAAACAATTGGTAGCAACGATGAGGGGGAAATCCCTCTTTTTTTGATTTTTGACTTACAAAAACAAAAAGGCAGGATTTCCCTGCTGTAAAAAAACATCAAACCCGCATGAATAGCAGGTTCTCAGACAAATTTTGGTGGAGATGATGGGGATCGCTCCGCTTCGCCTTCGGCTTCGCTATCACGCCAGGTCGGGAAAATACTCCCATAGGTCGCATTTTCTACGGCCATAAATGGCCTATCCTCCCGTTCGATCCCCTTCATCTTTCATTAAAAAAAGCTTTACTTACGTAAAGCTTTTGATTTCTGGTGGAGATGAAGGGGATCGAACCCTCGACCTCTTACATGCGAAGCAAGCGCTCTCCCAGCTGAGCTACATCCCCACTGTTTCAAAACAAAAAACAACTATTCAATTCACATGAGTATCATTATACTGAATAATCCTAGTTTTCGCTAGAGTTAGATAATTAAAAATTATGATTCCGGAACTATTTTTTGATAAACACTTCATTCTGACGGAGAATTGCAGATGTGATACACTGTATCCAACAGCGCTTAAAGGAAAAAAGCAGGTCTGTGTGGAATATATTACCTCATCATACTATAGCAGCACTATAGTATGATTGCTTTATTCCTTTACTATTCTATTACTCTTGGAGGATGAAAACATGCGCAAACATCAAGGCCCCCTGTTCATTCTGCTTACTTTGATCCTGACCTTTATCTTCTGGTCAGTCAGCGAACCATTAAAGAATGTTGCCCCGGTCAGACAATACTCCGAGATGGCTGCTTCGCTCATGCTGGTTTGCTTTGCCTGGGTCAATTTTATTTCAACACGCCATCCGCTGCTGGACTCCTTATTCCATGGCCTGGACAAAAGTTACCTTTACCATAAAGTTTTAAGTATCACGAGTGTTCTTTTGATCTTCGTGCATCGATTTACGCTCGACGCAGGTAAGGGTAATCATTATGGGGAGAACAGGGTGAATTTGGGACCGGGTCCAAATGGTCCGCCACCAGGAGCGGAAAATGGGGCGGAGCTTTTTTCCGGGATCGCCAACCTGAGCATGCTGCTTTTTATCGTCTTAATCTTGCTTGCCCTGTTCGCCTGGAAAATGAATTATGAAAAATGGAAGAATATTCACAAGCTCTTTTTTATTCCTTATATGATCGGAATCATTCATTATTACGGCAGCTCGGACTATGCCGTTACAGGCTTAAGCTCCCTGGGGCTGTGGCTGAATCTGGTCAATCTGGTCGGTCTGACTTCGGCAATCTACAGTATAGGATTTTATGAAAGAACAGCATTTCAATCCCGCTATGTCGTAACGAACATCCGCACAGTCGCCAAAAATACCCTTGAAATTACCGGCAAAGCCTTTAAAAAAGGAATCCGCTATAAGGAAGGACAATTTACTTTTATCAAGTTTACCGAGGAAGGCAAAAAATTTCCTTCTCATCCGTTCACGATAAGCCAGTCTTTCCGAAAGAATGAGATTCAGTTTGCGATCAAGGCTTTGGGAGATCACACCTCTGCTTTATTGGAAAACGTTCAGGAGGGAGATACTTTTGCCGTAACCTCTCCCCATGGCCGCTTTGATTATAAGGCAGGATCAAAACGTCAAGTCTGGCTGGCCGGTGGAATCGGCATTACGCCGTTTCGGAGCTTTTACCAGTCTGCGATCTCTCCGCAATATTCCATTGACCTGTTTTACTGTTATAACAATGAAGCCGAAGGACCCTATTTGGATGAAATAAAAACCCTTGCAGCCGGGAGTGGTATTCGCGTGCATTTGCACGATCTCCAGACGAAAGGGTTTCTGGATGCCGAAGATATTTGCGAAGTGGTACCCAAGACCGAAACTGTTGATGTCTATTTCTGCGGTCCGGAACCGTTGAGGATCAAACTGGAAAGAGAATTAAAGACCTGCGGACTGCGTATCGGACATTTTCACTACGAGTCTTTTCAGTTCAAATAGGCAAGGACAGCCGACGCCCAAGTGTTCCATCAAGCCGAAAGACTTTTTCTTCCAGTTCGCTTACCGGCATGACGTCCATCAAGGAATTGGTAAGGAAAACTTCATCAGCATTCAATAAGTCTTCAGGATAATAAACGCCTTCACTGAACGGTATGGGAAGCTCAAGGGCTTTTTCTATCACGATCCTTCTTCTGATACCGGCCAGGCAGCCGCTTTCCAGGGAAGGCGTATAAAGATGCCCATTCTTTACAAAGAAAACATTGCTTCTAGTCCCCTCCATTATCTGGCCCCTGCTGTTCAACCAGATCCCTTCAAACGCACCGCCGCCCTGCACCGCGCGCAGGGCAGCGGCAGTATCGAGAAAATCTGCGGATTTAATGTAGTTGAGCGGTATAGGGTCAACCCGGTGTTCTGGCATAAACACAACCCGGACACCCTCTTCATATTGTTCACGAGTATAGGAAACCGCTCTAGTGCTAAGAAGCCACTGGTTATTATGATTATGATTTTGGCTTTGATCGGAAATCAGACTCGGATCTTTCCTGATTTCTGCTCTTAAAGCAAAAGGCAGCTGCTCAATTTTAGTTTCTCTTAGGTAAGTTTCGATCTTGTTCAGCCATTCATCATAAGCGGGAATGGTGATTCCAAGGAGCTTACCGCCCTTGCTCATCCTCTCCCAATGCAGTTCAGGCACGACGATCCCGTCGGCAGTAACCTTTATCGTTTCAAAAATACCGACAGGCTTGATTTTATCGAAGCTTCTGTTTTTACTTTTCTGATTTCCCATCAAGCTTAACCCCCAAAACTTCCAGAAGCCTTCTCGCTTTATGGATCGTTTCTTCATATTCTTTTTTGGGGATCGAATCGGCAACAATTCCTCCCCCGGCATGAAGATACGCCGTTTTCTCTTTCAGCAGAATGGTCCGGATCACAATATTCAAATCCCAGGCCCCATCGAAGCCGATATAGCCGATGCTCCCGGTGTAAATACCCCTATTGTAGGGTTCAAGCTCATCGATGATTTCCATCGCTCTGATTTTGGGCGCACCGGTGATCGAGCCGCCCGGGAAAATGGCTTTGATCAGTTCTTCCGGTTTCAAGGATTTCTTGAGTTTTCCAACGACTGTAGCAACGAGGTGCCAAACAGTCGGATATTTTTCCAGGGTCAGCAGTTCTGTGGTAAGCACTGATCCAAACTCACAGATCCTTCCAAGGTCATTGCGTTCGAGATCAATGATCATCGTAAGTTCAGCCCTGTCTTTTTCACTGTTAACCAGCTTATCTGCGAGTTTCTGGTCTTCCTCCGGCGTTTTTCCCCTTGGCCGGGTTCCCTTGATTGGGCGCGTTTCAATATTTCCGTCCGGTGTAATCTTAATAAACCGTTCCGGAGAGGATGACAGGATCTGAAAATCGGGATACGGCAAGAACGCAGCAAATGGAGCAGAATTCTTGTGATGAAGCTGCTCATACAAATCCCAGGGGTCTCCTTCATACCTGACACTGAACATCTGAGCCTGATTCGCCTGATAGATATCACCGGCATAAATGTAATCAATGACCCGCTGCAGATCCCTGTAATATTGTTCCTGGGAGACAGCTTTATGAACTTCGGCAAAGGAAATACCGAAAACAGCTAATTCATTTCCTGTGCAGGGGTGCTCTGCTGAACCATTAGCCAAATATTGTTCCTCTACATAGTGCCGGAGGAGCTTCTCCAGTTTATCAAGTCTTTCCTGCGCGAGAGAGGGGGCGCAGCAGCCCTGATCCGTCATGCCGCAGGCCGTCAGACTGTAAGTTCCCGTTGCGTGTTCGTAGACAACAATCCCGTCATACCAGGCCAGCCGCCAGAGCGGCATCCCAAGGTCATCTTTGACCCGTACAGGCAATTCTTCAATCTCATTTTTCAGATCGTAGCTGAAGTATCCGACAGCCCCTCCGGCAAATGGAAAAGGTGCCGCGAAAGGAGCCTGATATTTCAAGACATAATCGTTCAAAATTGTTAGGCTGTACTGCGGTGCGGAGTAAGCGATCAGTTCCTCATCTTTGCAGCTCTTTGCGATGCTATACTGATATCTATGAGCGCTGATCTTTAAAAAAGGATCCGCCCCAAAATAAGAATACTTCCCAAGTTCGGTATAACCGTCCCCACTGTCCAAGAAGAAAGGATCTCTGGCATTTTTAAACACCTGAAGCATCTCGAACGGCTTTAGATTCGTAATGAAAGGTCTAACTTGCCAGATATTCTGCTTGATTTCATCTTCATCAGGCGTTTCCTGGGTTTCTGATATTTCTAATTCTGGTGTTTCCAATGTCTTTACTGATCCTGGTATTCCTGGTTTCTGAATTGTTTGTGGTATTACAGATGCTTTTAACGCTTGAATCATCTTTGATTTGCCGTGTTCACTAAGCCACCTGCGGGCATCCTGTACTGCGTTCCGCAGCATTTGATGACCGTTTTCTGTAAGAATAGCCTCCGGATGGAACTGTACTCCTTCAATCGGCAAATAGCGGTGACGGATCCCCATCACCTGACCGTCTTCTGTTTCCGCGGAAATAATAAAGTCAGCAGGTATACTGTTTCTGCGCAGGGCCAGAGAATGGTAGCGGGTCACCGTAAAGGGGCTGGCAATATCCCGGAATACGCCGGATTGATCATGCATGATGCTCGATATTTTGCCATGAACCGGCGTCTTGGCTCGGACAACCTCAGCCTCAAAAACCTGCCCGATCGCCTGATGGCCAAGGCAAATGCCCAGCAGCGGAATTTTCCCCTGGAAATGCCGAATGACTTCCAGCGCAAAGACCGCTTCATTCGGTGAGCAGGGACCCGGAGAAATCACAATAAGCTCCGGTTCCAGCTGCTGGATCCAGGCGATCGTACACTCCTCAGGACGCCGAGCGAGTACTTCCTCCCCGAGCTCTCCAAAATACTGGTACAGATTGTATGTGAATGAATCATAATTATCCAAGATGAATATCATCGATAATACTCCTTTGATGCCTTCATTTACATCAGAAAGGAAACATCGCATTTCCAGCCGTATTTGCCAGTACTGACAGTGGTTCGGCATAGACACCGAGAACCAGCGTGAGGACCAGAATCAGCAGTAGGGTAACATTGGTTCCGACCGGAACCTTGATCGGTGTGCTGGATACAGGATCGTTCATATACATGGCTTTAACCACGAGCAAATAGTAATAGACGGAAACCATGCTCATGACCAGACCGAGAATGACGAGCCATAAATAGCCCTGGTTGACGATCGAAGAAAACAAATAAAGTTTGCCGACAAAACCGGCGAGAGGCGGTATCCCTGCCATCGACAGGAGACATACCGTCAGCACGGCGGCCATAAACGGTGAACGCTGGGCAAGCCCTGCATAATCTTTAATCTCTTCACTCCCCGTATTCTGGGAGAATGTGATGACAACCGCAAAAGCACCGATCGTCGCAAACACATACACCATCGAATAGAACGCAACTGCTTTGATCCCAGCGGAACTTATGGCGATAATTCCCGTGATAATATAGCCGGCCTGCGCGATACTCGAGTAAGCGAGCATTCTCTTGATATTGGTCTGCGGGATGGCAGCAATGTTTCCGATGACCATCGTCATCGCAGCCATAATCGCCAGGATATACGTCCATTGTCCGCTGTAGCTTGGCAGTGCTTCAATCAGGATACGGGCCAACGCTGCAAAAGAAGCCGCTTTGGAACCGGTGGCGAGGAAGGTGGTGACAGGTGTCGGCGCACCTTCGTAGACATCCGGTGACCACATATGGAAAGGCACCAGCGAAACTTTAAAGCCAAGTCCTGACAGCAGGAAGATGATTCCAACGAGAATCGCCGGCGACAATCCATCCATCTGCTTAATGCTTTCAGCAATATCACGGATCACAAACGTACCGGTCATGCCATAGACCAGGCTTAAACCGTACAGCAGGATTCCGGAGGAGACCGCTCCAAGAATCAGGTATTTGACCCCGGCTTCAGAGGACTTCAGATCGGTCTTGTAGCCTGCCAGGATGTAGAATGAAATTGTCATGGTTTCCAGCGCGACATAAAGTGTCAGCAGGTCTCCGGCGGAAACCAGCACCATCATGCCCAGCGCAGCAACGAGGGTGATGACATAGAACTCATAGTTGCCGCCCATTTTCCTGACATACACCGTGGAGGTCAGGATGACCAGAACGGCAGCTATCAGGAACAGCTGTTTAAAGAACACGGCAAAATCATCGACGATGAACATGCCGTCCATCACACTGGTATTCTGTCCATAGCTTCCGAAACTGTATACGAGGATCACCGCAAGTCCCACGGCAATGACGTAACCAAGCCTATGCCGTTTTTCTTTGGACAGGAACAAGCCGACAGCCAGGACCACCAGTCCAAGGAGTGCAGTTGCAATTTCAGTGGTAAATAAAGAAAAGTTTATATTCATTACAGGTTACCTCCTATCTGGGAGCTGGCCTCGACCAGTCTTTCAGCAATAGGCTCTATCCCTGAATTGACCATATCCATCAGCAAGGATGGGAATAAACCGAAGATGACGGTGAACGCGACCAGAACGATGACCGGAATCATATAGGAGCCTTTGATATCCATTTTTCCGTCCCATTCTGTCTTGCGTGGTCCAAACAGTACATTGGCTGCCATTCTGAGGACATAGACGGCTCCAATAATAATTCCCGTCAGGGCCAGAATCGCAGGAATCCTGATGGCCGGTTCGCTAAAAGCACCCATAAATACGGTGAACTCAGGAACAAACGTAATTAAGCCCGGCAGTCCGGCCGAAGCCATCGTCGCTACTAGGAACACACCGGCTAGACGCGGCATCTGATGTGCGACCCCTCCGAGATCAGGGATATGCCTAGTTTTCGTTTCAGCATAGATATAGCCGACGACCGAGAAGAACAGGGCCGCCATGATGCCATGCGCGAACATATTGGCAACCGCACCGTTCAGACCAATCACATTAAGCGATGCGATACCGATCAGTACGAAACCCATATGGCTCACGCTGGAATATCCGACGACATATTTCATGTCTTTTTGGGCCAGGCTGATGAACGCCGCGTACAGCACGTTGCAGACAGCCAGGATTGCAATCAGCGGCGCCCAGAATTTAGCACCGAGCGGGAATATAAAGATACCGATTCGGATAAGACCATAGCCGCCAATCTTTTTCAGAACACCGGCGTGAATCATGGAAACCGCAGTCGGCGCACCGGCATATCCGTCCGGTGACCAAGAGTGAAACGGAAACATGGAGATCAGGGACGTGAAGCCAAGCGCCATCAAGCCAAAGATCGCAATCTGAAGGTTTCTGGAGAAGTTCAGCGTGGCGAGCTTTTCAATATCAAAGGTCGGCGTTCCAAGCATATTGCCGGCCAATACATACATCCAAATCAATCCGGCCAGAAGGAAGGCGCTTCCGATCAGTAGATAGATCGTCAGTTTCATACCGGCGTATTCTTTGTTGACATCTTTTGTTTTGCTGCCGCTTCCCCAGATGATCACCATGATGTAAATCGGAATGACCACCACTTCATAGAACAAGAAGAAGATAAACAGGTCCCTGGCAATAAAAGTTCCCATGACACCGGCAATCAGGATCAGCAGCAGGATATAGAACTCTTTGGCTCTTTTCTCGATACTCCAGGAACGGGAGAACACTGCTGAAAAGCCAATAACGTTGGTCAGCAGCAGGAGAGGCAGGCTCAGGCCGTCAACCCCAAGCGAATAAACAACACCCAAGTCCGTCACAAACGGAATATCTTCCGTAAAGGCGAACCCACCGACAGCCAAGTTCTGCGTGTAATAAATATAATACACAAAAATGGACAGGGCAAGGGAAATGAACGTCGTGATGCCGGCAACGGCTTTGATCGCGCCGGATCTTTCTTTCGGTATAAAGACACTGATCAGCGCACCGATGATCGGTGCCAGTAAAATGGTGGTTAAGACAGGAAAATTCATTACTTGACACCTCCCAGCAGCCCGATATTCAGTTGACCTAAGTCTGCAGTTGTTAAAATCATGATCAGGACGATCACACCAACAAAGAAGACCATTGCATAGTGCTGAAGGTTGCCGGTATTGACTCTACGGGCAGCATCACCTGAATCCCGGGTAAGCTTCGCAAGACCGTTGACAATACCGTCGACGATAACCACATCAACCCACCACAAAATCCGTCCCAACCCATCAATGATGTGATTAATGACCCAGAGGTAAAACTCATCAATATAGTATTTATTAAGCGAAAGCTTATACAGGAACGGGATCTTTTGGGCAACGGCTTCAGCTGAGAATGTCTTCTTCAGATAGAACAGCGCAGCCGTTCCAATTCCGATCAACGCCAACGCTGTTGACAGGATGATCAGGAACCAGTTTGCTTCCACCTCGTGGAAATGGCCCAACCGGACAAAGTAACCAAAAGCATGTCCTTCCCCAAGTCCCGGCCAGCCTACCCAGCCGCCGGCCAGCGAAAACACAGCAAGAATGATGAGCGGGATCGTCATGGTCTTCGGTGCTTCATGCGGATGCGCATCGTGGCTTCTGAGTTCACCGTGGAAGCAGATGAAGAACATCCTGAACATATAAAATGCCGTCATTAGGGCTGTCAACGCGGCCAGAATAAACAGGACCGTGTAGACGCCCTGAAACGGACCGGCAGCATGTCCCGATAATGATGAAGCAGCATAGGTGACTTCCAGGATCAGGTCCTTACTGAAGAAGCCGGCAAACGGAAAGATACCGGAAATGGCCAGGCAGCCAACCAGCATGGTCCAGTAAGTAACCGGCATGTATTTTTTCAAACCGCCGTATTTCGCAATGCTGGCTTCATTGTGCATCGCATGAAGCACAGCGCCTGCGCAAAGGAAGAGCAACGCTTTGAAGAAAGCGTGGGTGAACAAATGAAACATACTGGCGGTAAGGCTTCCTGCTCCAAGGGCCAGCATCATGTAGCCGAGCTGGGAAACCGTTGAGTAAGCCAGGATCTTTTTCATCTCGGTCTGCGTTAAGGCAATAGAGGCCGCAAAGATTGCGGTGAAACCGCCGATAATCGCCACAAAAACCATTGCCGTAGGAAGCGTAATGAACAGCGTAAGCGTTCTGCCAACCAGATAGACCCCTGCCACAACCATGGTAGCCGCATGGATCAGTGCACTGACCGGAGTAGGGCCTTCCATGGCGTCGGGAAGCCAAACATGGAACGGGAACTGACCGGATTTGGCCATAGGTCCGAGGAACAGCACGATCGCGATTGCCGTCAGCGCACCAGCCGAGAGGGTGGTGTACTGCGCAAAATTCGGGATCATTTCAGCGAGTTCCTGCAGGTCAAGGGTCCCGAAGTTGACTTGCAGAAGAATAATCCCCAGAAGCAGGCCGAAGTCCCCTGCCCGGCAAGTAATGAACGCCTTTTTCGCTGCTTCACGCGCTGGATTCTTCTCGTACCAGAAACCAATCAGCAGATAGGAACACAGGCCGACCAGTTCCCAGAACACAAACATTTGCAGAAGGTTCGGCGCAATGACCAACCCCAGCATCGAGGCGGCAAAGAGCGAAAGGTAGGAATAAAAACGGGAAAATCCAGGATCTCCGTGCATATAGCCGAGAGAATAAATCTGGACCAAAGACGCGACCAACGTCACTACGAAAAGCATCATGGCCGATGTAGGATCGATCTGCGTTCCTACGTCGATCGTGAGCCCATGCATACTGAACCAAGGAACAACGACTTTTAAAGGATGTTCTATTAAGAATTCGCCGCGTTGAAGTACGCCTATTCCAATAGCAACCGACAGTACAAACGATACAAGGATGCCCAGAATGGAAATGAAAGCGCTTAGCTTTTGCGAGGGTTTCGTCACAAAGACGATCAGAGCAAAGGCCAACGCTGGCAACAACGGAATCAACCAGGCGTTATTCAAAGCAAAATCAATCATTATAGTAAATTACACCTGCCTTTATCTTGAATTAAGACTACCATTTCATTGAATCGATATCATCCGCTTCAACTGACTTGTGCTGGCGGTAGACAGAGATAATCAAGGCCAAGCCTACCGATACTTCCGCTGCTGCCAAGGCGATCACAAAAAGCGCAAAGACGTGGCCGTGCAGAGCCGGAGCGGTGGTATATCTGTTAAATGCAACAAGATTGATGTTGACTGAACTCAGCATGATTTCCATTCCCATGAGGATCGCAATCAGGTTTCTTTTGGCCAGAACACTGAAAAGCCCGATGAAGAAAAGAGTTCCGCTAAGAATCAGAAAATGCGGCAATCCAATGTTGAATAGAAAATGGATGACACTACTCATGAGGACTTTTTCACCTCTTTCACAATAACAATCGCGCCGAGCATGGCCACCAGCAACAGTACTGCGGTCACTTCAAACGCAACGACGTATTTTGTCAGCATCAAATTGGCAATTTCCTTTGCTGTTGACTCCGGAGGTATCAAATCCTTAAGTGGCCACTTCGTTGTCAGTACCATTACCGCATTCACGACGATCATGATCAGCGAGAGCAGCGCGCCCGGAATCAGGTTCCTGGAGAACAAGTTTGTCGTTTTCATATCCCCGCGCATGGTAAACATGATCGCGAAAACAACAAAGATCGTAATCGCCCCGGCATAAATCAGAACCTGGGTGGCGGCCAGAAAATCAGCATGCAGCAGAACAAAAACCCCCGCAATACCCAAGAATGCTACCAGCATTAAAAGTGCACTGTGAAAGATATTTTTGCTGATGACCATCATAAGTGCCGAACCGAGGGTAACGATGGCAATTACGTAAAACATCACTGTAAAGCCCATCACGCTTCACTCCTTTCAGCCTGAACCGACTGAGGCTCGGCTTTATAGAGGATTCTGTTAAGATCTTCCCGGAAGAAGACCGTCTGTTCAAAAGCTTGCGTATTGTACAAAGCACCTTGAGGACAGGCCTCAACACAAAACCCGCAGAAAATACAGCTTTCCATCAGCATACGATACTGAACCAGCTTTCTTTTGTTGTTCTCATCCTTATAGCTTTCAATGGAGATAATCCCGTTGGGACAAGCGTTGACGCAAAGTCCGCATGCCGTACATTTATCCGGGGTCAGTTCAAACCATCCCCGGGAGCGCTTCGGCAGGTTAGGCTTTTGCTCCGGGTACATCTCCGTAACTTTCTTCTTAAAAAAGTGTCTGATTGATATGCTTAAGCCTTTTAAAAGTCCTTGTCCGTACACGATTTCACCACCTTAACCTGCAATCATCCGGTAGACGTAAACGCCAATGCCGGTGATCACAATATTGAATAACGTAAGCGGAATCAGGAATTTCCAGCCAATATGCATCAAATGCTCGACCTTTACCCTGACAAATGTCCATCTGACCCACATGAACAGGAAAATCATCAAGTAAATTTTAAGCATCATCCAGATGAATCCCGGTATGAAGGTCAAGCCAAACGGTGCATTCCAGCCGCCGAGGAACACAACCGCTGCAATCGCCGAGACCGCAACCAGATGGGTATATTCAGCGACCATAAACAACGCATAGCGGATACCCGAATACTCAACGAAATATCCCGCAACCAACTCCTGCTCCCCTTCCGCCAAGTCGAACGGTCCACGGTTTGTTTCCGCGATGGAACAAACAAAATAAGCGAAGAAGGCAAGAATCTGTGGAAAGATAAACCAGACGTTTTTCTGGGCATCGACAATCTCGGTAAGGCTTAAGCTTCCGGTGATCATGACGATGCCGAGCAAAGAAAAGGCCAGCGGAATTTCATAGCTGATCATCTGAGCAGCCGTTCTCATGCCGCCGAGCAGCGCGTATTTATTATTGGAAGCAAAACCGGCCATGACAAAGGCAATCGTTCCTGTGGAACCGATCGCAATAAAGTACAATAGTCCGACATTCAAATCTTCCAGGATCATACCTTTGCCGAGAGGAATAACGGCCCAGCCCATAATTGCTGTAAGGAATGCGCAGATACTGGCAATCTTAAATACCGGTCTGTCCACGTTTTCGGGAATGATATCCTCTTTTCCGAGCATTTTGACAATATCAACTGGGAACTGCAGAAAACCTGCAGGTCCAAGGCGGTTGGGGCCGACGCGGTCAGCGTAAAAAGCAGCAAACTTACGTTCCAGCCAGACCAGAACAATCAGGTTCGTTAGCACAAAGATAATGACAATTAAAACCAGAATGGTTTTAATCAATATTTCAGCAGGCAATGCCGGTATTCCAATCCCAACAAGCCATTGTCTGAACATATCGACCCAAACAAGAAATAGTACCATATTTTCCTCCATCTTCTGAATTCTTGTTTCTGTCTGTTAGCGATCAATTTCTCCCAACACAATGTCTAAGGAAGCAAAGGCAACGACTGCATCCTGCAGATGCAAACCGACAGCCATTTCTTCAAAAACTGCCACATTTACAAAACAGGGAGAACAAATCCTTAAACGGTAAGGTTTGGCTGTACCGTCACTCACAATATGGAAACCAAGATGCCCTTTGGAATGCTCGATACGGTGATAGACTTCTCCGGCAGGAGGTTTAATTATTTTCGGGACCTTGGCCAAAACCGGACCTTCCGGAAGTTCTCTATAAGCCTGTTCCAGAATTTTGACGCTTTCAGCCATCTCGTCCATACGAACGATATAACGATCAAACGTGTCCCCAGTCTGACGGACCGGCACATTGAATTTAAAACGGTCATAGATCCCATATGGCTCGTCCCGACGCAGATCATAATCAATGCCTGAAGCCCTGGCCGAAGGACCGGATATCCCGTAATTCAAAGCTTTTTCGCGGGAAAGCGGGGCAACCCCCTTTGTACGGGCCTGGAAGATCTCATTGCCGGTTAATATACCGTGGTACTCTTCCATGCATTTAGGCATGATATCGAGCAATTTGCGCAGGGCAGGCATAAATTCTTCATTTAGATCCGCTGCAACGCCACCAAACCGCATATAATTCGGCATCATGCGGCTGCCGGCTGCCATTTCAAATAAATCCAAAATCGTGTCTCTCTCGCGGAACCCGTAGGTCCAAGGTGTGAAACCGGCCATGTCCAGCGCCATCGAGGAATAAAACACCAAGTGGCTGGCGATACGCTGAAGTTCAGCCATAATCACCCGGATATATTCGGCCCGTTCGGGAACCTGATTGGAAATACCCATCAATTTTTCCACCGTACGGACATAAGCCTCTTCATTCAACATGCCTGAAACATAGTCCAACCGTCCGTTGTACGGAATAAACTGGGTATAGGTACGGGACTCCGCCAGTTTTTCAATGCCGCGGTGCAGATAACCGATATGGTTCACGCACTTGGTGATATATTCGCCCTCCATTGTGAACACGCCGCGATACACCCCGTGCGTACTGGGGTGCTGAGGACCAAAGTTTAAGTTCATCTCCTGGGTTCTTATGTCATTCATTCTTACACCTCAAATTCTGTTTCGCATTTTGGTGTTTAATCAGCCTGCTGCGTAAAATCTTTGCGCAAAGGATGTCCGGCAAAGTCCTCCGGCAGCAGAATCCTTCTGAGATCAGGATGATCATTAAATAGAATCCCCATCAAATCGAAAACTTCCCTTTCGTGTACCTGAGCCGCTTTCCAGACGGAACTGACCGACGGTACCCAGCAGGGATTCTCTTTGCTTATTTCCACTTTAACAGTCAAATAATGTTTATGCTCAATCGAGAACAGGTGATAGATCACAGTGAAGTTCTCCGGATAATCCACAGAGCTTAGATTCATCAGAACATCGAATTTGTACTGTGGATTTTCCCTAAGTTCCTGCATGGTCTCCCCAAGCTTCAAGCGGGATACTTTTATGGAATCTTCCGTATTGTCCTCAAAGACTTCTGCTTGAGCATCCATCTTCTCATTAAGAAAGGCAACCAATGCTTGACGATCCATCTTCTTATCCATTCTGCATGATCCTCTCCTTGTTGTTCTCAGCGAACTTTCTGGGATTCGTCACTTTTTTCCGCAGCTCGAGAAGTCCGTAGAACAGTGCTTCGGGTCTCGGCGGACAGCCCGGTACGTAGACATCTACCGGCAAGAACGTATCGGCTCCTTTCACAACACTATAGGAGTCTTTGAACGGACCACCGCTGATCGCACAGCTGCCCATCGCCAGCACGTATTTTGGTTCGGCCATTTGTTCATACAGTCGGGCAACAATCGGTTCCATTTTTTTCGTGACTGTCCCCGCGATAATCAGAAGGTCGCACTGACGCGGCGAAGGTCTGAATACTTCGGACCCGAAACGCGCGATGTCATAGCGGGCATCTCCAGCCGCCATCATTTCAAACGCACAGCAGGCCAAACCGAACGTCAGCGGCCAGAAGGACCGGGAGCGGCACCAGTTTAACGCATCTTCGATCTTGCACATGATAATATTGTTGGGCATCTCATATTCCGGCACTTCAACTTTATAGTTTTTCTTGACTACATCCATTCCAGAGCACCTTCCTTCCAGGCATAGGCAAATCCAAGGATGAGAATTGCAATAAAGATCACCATCTCAACAATGGCAAACAAGCCCAAATTTTGGAACAACATGGCCCAAGGATAGAGGAAAATTGTTTCGACATCAAAAACCACAAAAATTAAAGCATACATAAAGTAACTAATTTTGAAACGAATCCACGTATCCCCCTGGGTATCAAGGCCACACTCGTAAGTCAACAATTTTGCCTTGGTTGGATTGCTAGGACAGAGCAGCCTCTGAACCACCAGCAGAATTACTGGGAATACAATTCCCCACGCTAAAATTACTGCGATCCCTGCGTAGTTAATTAACATTGTCTACCTCCTCTATATATAAATGAAAATGAATTTAAATTCTCACCAGAGAATTATTGCAAGATGCGTGCCAGAAGTATCCGACACTCAACTTATAAAAATAAAGGCCCAAATACAGGCTTTTTCTCAAATTGTTAAAGTCTCGTAAAAACAAAATATCATTCCGAAAAATTCATAAGTGTACAATTTATTTTCAATTTGATCAACTGAAACAAAAAAGAGATGGTAATCTCAGTCTTTATTATACCATCCCTCTCCTATGATCTCATTATCAACTATTAAGAATAATAAACCTTAGGTCTATTTTGTTTTCCAGAGCCCATGCAGATTGCAGTATTCTCTGACCTCGAGAACGGCTGCGATATCTACTGGGAAAGAAGCCTCAGGCTTCTGACCAGGTTTAAGCTCTACACGGCAAATCTTATCTGCAGTCAGAACTTCGATAAACTGAATAAAATGTTTTTCTTCCATGGGGTGCTCAATGCTGCCAACCGTTACTTTAATGCCCTTTTCTGTTGGCTGAACTATCGGAAGGTGTTTTTCCAAACCCATATCTTCCGAACGTCCCTCAAGCTTTTCCATGGGCTGGCCACAGCATACCAAGGCTGGAGCCCCTGTGTGAACAATCTCCACAACATTACCACAGACGTTGCACTTGTAGATCTCTCTTAAATTCGTCATAGGATATTTCCCTCCAACTTCTCTTTCATTTCTTCCAGTTGATCCTCTTCCGGAATATATTGAATCCTGATATTTTCCAGGGTTTCAAAACCGCAGTCCTTCAGATACTGCTCGACTTGCCCGATACTCTGGCCGCTCCAGCCATAAGAACCGAAAGCCAGTCCAATTCTGTCCTTGGGAGCCAGACCCTTCAGATAGGTTAAGAAACTGGCTACACTCGGCATCAGGTTATTATTAAGGGTCGGTGAGCCGACGCAGATATATTTTGCTGTGATCACTTCAGTCATAATATCTGAAATATGGTTATTTTTTAGATCCATGAACCGGACGTTATAGCCCTTTTTCTCAAATGCATCGCTGATGCTCTCCGCAATAATCTCCGTTGCGTTCCACATCGTGTCATAGACAATCACAACCTTTTTTTCCGTGGCATTCGTGGACCATTTTTGATATTCGTTGAGAATTGCCGGGATGTTGGAGCGCCAGATCAGCCCATGGCTGGTCGCAATTACCTCGACATCCAGTCCGCCTAAGCTTCCTAAAGCTTTTTGAACCTGACCGCCGTACGGCAGGACAATATTCGCGTAATATTTCCTGGCTTCTTCCAGGATAACCCCGAGCGGGAGCTCATCATCAAATCTCTCTGTTGAAGCAATATGCTGGCCGAAAGCATCATTCGAGAACAGAATTTTATCTTCCTCAAGGTAGGTCACCATATTATCCGGCCAGTGTACCATTGGGGTCTGGACAAAAGTTAGATTCCTCTTGCCGATATTCAGGACATCTCCTGATTTGACAATCCGATAGTTCCAGTCTTCCCGGAAATGTGCCTTGAGCCCCTTTTCCCCATTGGGGGATGTGACCAGGGTTGCCTTGGTGGCAATCTCCATAATTTCCGGCAAGCTTCCTGAATGGTCCTGCTCAACATGATTGGAAATAACGTAATCAATATCTGCCGGATCAATCACATCCGAAATCCGTTCCAGCATTTCGTCAAATAGGTAATGCTTTACCGTGTCAATTAACGTAATCTTCTCATCAATGATCAGATAAGCATTATATGTACTGCCCCTTTGGGTCAGATACCCATGAAAATTTCTGATGTTCCAGTCAATTCCACCTACCCAGTAGACATTTTCTTTAATTTGAATTGCTTTTATAGAAATCACCTCATATCTTTGTCTTGATATCCACTTCCTAGAATTCACATTTTATTGATTTGTTATTTTCTCTTAATACCTAGTTTATAATATTTCTATTATTTTTTCAACAGCATACTTATTGATAATTATTATAAATCAAAATTACTTTGGTCATTCGGTTAAATCGTTCATGTGAAAGAAGGAAATCATTACGCCTTCCAAGAATATATCTTCAAATATAATGGAGAACTCTATTTTTCTATGACAAAGGAGGCTGAACAAATGTCTTGTTTTAAGCTTATGGCTATAGCTGTTAACCACAGGGCAAAAAATGCTGCCGAAGTACAGGGTGTCTTGACAAAATATGGTTGTATCATCACTGTGAGACTGGGTCTTCATGAGGCCGGTAATGTATGTTCGGACTCAGGGCTAATCATTCTTCAGCTTTCCGGCACTCCCGAAGAGTCGGAATCCTTCGCCGGCGATTTGAACTCGATTCCCGGTGTCAACGCCAAATTTATCGAGATCTGCACCGAGTAAGAAACGCTACTTTTGACTTAAGCAAAAGGCTTCAGATATCAATTTCAAAAGTTTTGTCAGAACAGGTATGATATAAGTTTCGACTGCCTATCTCCTTTCTTTTATTGTTTTTTACAATTTTACAAATTATGCTAAATTATTTACACCTTTTGTAATAAGATAAAGATACCAATATGGAGTCGAAAAGGAGGTATCATTTATGTCGAAAACCCAGGTAAGCGAATTATTAAAGATTCTTGACAGAGAAATTATGACAAAAAAAATACTCTCCGAACTGAATAATTATATCAATTTGAAAGACTCAATCATTGCGGTTATGAAGCATTTAAAGCAGATCACTAATTGTGACGCTATCGGTATTCGCATATATGATGGCAAAGATTATCCCTTTTATGCCTGTGAAGGCCTGCCTGAGATGCAGATTTCTGAAGAACCACCCCTGTGTTCTGTAAACCCTGAACTCAAAATCCTGAAGCTTTCTCAGGATGAATTCTGGTCTACAAAGTGTATCTGCATGGATGTCATCCAGGGAAAAGCAGACAGGAACATTCCTTTTTTCACTTCTCAGGGAAGCTTCTGGGCCAATGATCTGCCTTCGGTCCTTAAAACCAAGGATAAACATTGTATTGCGGCTGGCTTTAAATCTGTGGCTTTGATTCGTATCATGGCCAGGGATAACTGTATCGGTCTGATTCAGTTGTTGTGTAAGTCAGCGCCGTTTTATCTTGATATGATTCTTTACCTCGAAATGGTAGGAACCTACATCGGTATGGCCATCAACAACAGTTTGACCTATACCCGTATGAAGGAAGCCTACGATTCTATGAATCAGCTTATCCCGATGTGTTCAAGCTGCAAAAAAATTAATACCGAGGAAGAAAGCTGGATCACGATTGAGGAATACCTATTCCAGCAAACCGGTTCTGAATTCACCCACACCATTTGCCCCGAGTGCATTCAAAAGCTGTATCCTACCCTCTATCATAAGATTAAGGAAAAGGAAGAAGAAACATTTAAAGCTGTATGATTACAATACCATTATGTTTGGGTAAGTCTGAGGGCCACAATAGCCGCTTACCACGGATGGCACAATACAAAAAGCCTCGCTTCGCATCGTACTCCGCTCACAGCGAGACTGTGGCCCCAGACTGGTATCATCGGTTAACTTGCTGAAAGCCAAATTGTCCAAAAAAAGAAAGACATCATATGAAATGACATCTTTCTTTAGCCAAACTTAGTTACTGTATAATGCTTAATAGTTCTGTGCAATCACTTCAAAGTACGCTTGCGGATGATCGCAGACCGGGCAGGTCTCAGGTGCTTCAGTCCCGACATGAATATGTCCGCAATTACGGCATTTCCAGGTCGTATTTTGCTTTTTGGCAAATATCTCCTTGTTCTGAAGATTCGACAGCAGCTGCTTGTACCTTTCCTCATGTTCCTTTTCTATTTTCCCAACGCCTTCGAATAATGCGGCAATGTCTTCAAATCCTTCTTCTCTGGCCTCTTGCGCCATTCTGGCGTACATACTGGTCCATTCTTCTCTTTCCCCTGCGGCAGCTGCAACAAGATTTTCTGTCGTACAGCCAATCCCCTGGAGCTTCTTAAACCAAATCTTCGCATGTTCTTTTTCATTTTCTGCTGTTTCTAAGAAGATGGCGGCAATCTGCTCGTAACCCTCTTTTTTAGCGGCAGATGCGAAATAGGTATATTTGTTTCTCGCCTGTGATTCTCCGGCAAAAGCCTCCATTAAGTTCTTTTCTGTCTTTGAACCTTTTAAATCTTTCATCTTATAACTCCTCTCTGATTAGACTGGCCCTTGTACTTAGTCAACTCTAAAATGCATGTAAAACATCAGGAAGTATTCCATATGAATTGATCTTATATTTTGAGGACCTAAAAAGATTTTAAACGATCTAATATAATAATGCAATAGTTATTTATAATAATTATAATTATTAACCTAGTATAGTTCTTTATATTACATAATTTCTTAACACACCGATCTTCTCTATATGAGCTTCTACCCTATCTCCAGGATTCATTGCTCCAATTCCGCCAGGTGTTCCGGTCAAAATAACGTCACCGGGCAGCAAAGTCATGATTGCCGACAGATATTCCACAAGCTCAAAGCATCGGAAAACCAGATTCTTTGTGTTGGAACTTTGGCATATTTCTCCGTTCAGAGTAAGCTTGATGGCTAAGTTATCAGGATTGGCGATATCAGTCTCAATCCACGGTCCCAGCGGACAAAATGTATCAAAACCTTTTGCCCTGGACCATTGGCCGTCTTTATGCTGAAGATCCCTGGCAGTCACGTCGTTCCCGATCGTATAACCAAAGATATATTCAACGGCTTTGCTTTGCGCCACATTTTTTGCTTTTTTGCCAATCACGATCGCCAGCTCCGCTTCATAATGCAGGTTTTGAGTTTGAGGCGGATAGACAATATTCTCTTCAGGCCCGATTACACTCGTAGAAGGCTTAAGAAACAGCAAAGGTTCCGCAGGAATGGGCTTGCCAAATTCAATCGCGTGATCCCGGTAATTCAATCCAATACATAATACCTTGGACGGTTCAACAGGTGCCAGAAGCTGCACATCTTCCAGCGAACATATCTGGTCCGTTACCTCATAAACTCCAAAAATATCCCCTTTGACATAGCGGATCATCTGACCTGTCAATACGCCGTACCTGACCTGGTTTTCCGCATCCTTGAATCTAAGAAATCTCATGCGTCTTTACTCCCTCTATGATTGTGTTAACCCATAACATACCGGTAAATAAAAAAATAATGCACAATACTCCCTGCTAATATAAAAAGATGAAATATTTCATGGAACCCAAACTTTCCCAGCCTGATCCACTGAGGTTTCACAGCATAAAAGACCGATCCTACAGAATATAACAGCCCTCCTAGGATTAGAAGGAATAAGCCCTGGTCAGGCATAGCCAGAGAAATTGGGTAAA
Source organism: Dehalobacter sp. TBBPA1 (assembly GCF_040931655.1). Taxonomy (NCBI): domain Bacteria; kingdom Bacillati; phylum Bacillota; class Clostridia; order Eubacteriales; family Desulfitobacteriaceae; genus Dehalobacter; species Dehalobacter sp. TBBPA1. The sequence continues at coordinate 2,179,730 of NZ_CP162385.1, forward strand.
TAAAGAATATGGCAATCCAGCCCAGAAGCAAATAAAAAGCGGTATATAACCAGCGAGGAGCATTGAACCAAACAAGCTTTAAGACGATCCCTAAAGCGGCCAGCGTCCAGATCCCGATCAGCAAGCCCATTCCAAGTGCACCCTGCAATGTGATCAGACAAATCGGCGTATATGTACCTGCGATTAGAACATAGATCATACAATGATCGATTTTCCGCAGCGTACGGATGACCTGTGCGCTGGAGACTACCCAGTGATAGATCATCGAAGCAGAATAAAGCAGAATAAGACTCCCCCCAAAGACTAGGGCAGAACCTAAATAGGCCATACTGTCGTGTTCCAGCGACCGCAGCAGAAGCAGAACCAGCCCGGAGAGCGAAAGTACAGCTCCGAGCATATGGGACATTGAATTGACCGGTTCCCGAATTCTTAAAGACATTTCTTACACTCCCACTGAAGATTTATTCTGTTACAAGCGTCAAAATTGTAAGGATAAAAAATGAGGCGGGAAACCCGCCTCATTTTTTTTATTTTTGCAGTGACTTTGGTGTCTTTGGCTGATAAGCCCAATAACCACAGGCAAAGACAGAACTTGCAGTAGCGAGAAGTACAAGCATGGACGCCATCAGTGTGTAGAGAATTTTTTTCATGTTGTTATCCCCCTTTTTTTATTAAATACAGGCAGAAGGGTCATCGTCTGGAAAACGATCCCCAATACTGCACTGGTATTCACCAGGAAGTTATTACTGACTAACACTACACCAATCGTCAGGATAACGAAACCTATGGAAATAATCTTAAGTTTTCTTCTGAAATTTTGAGAGTGAATAGGTTTGGCCTCACAGTCCACCGGGGCAAGAATAGCAACTAAGGCTAAAGAAAACAGTAAAAAGGCCAGAAGAATACCGGAACTCTGAAAACCGTAGTTAACAATTTCCTTGGCAGTAACACCAAGAATAGAATAAACGACCGCCCCAAAAGCCAGACACTTTAGCGGCGTGTCGAAATGAGCCCCACCGGATACTCTCCGTAGAAATCCCCCGAAAACAGCAGCGATGACCGTGGGCACCAAGGCTTTAAAAAGAAAGGCCATTCCCATTATTGCCAGAAAACCCAGCACTGTTAGAATAAGCGACTCAATGCCATAAGCAACAATTTCTTTTTTATCATCATCAAAATCTAATTCAGCTGTCAGATTACGGGAAATACGCTCACTGATTTGAGAGAGATCCATTTTCTTCCCTCCTGGTATGCCTATCTTTTAACATGTTTCTTTATTTTTAAAATAATTAAACTCACTATGAATAAAACAAATACTTGAGGTAAAGTAATCAGTATCCTTAATCCAACATCTGTGTTTAACATCTCAGTTGAAACGTGAAATACTGGCATTAATAAAGATAAACAAACTGTCTCACCAATAATTAAGGCTAAAAAGCCAAGAAGGCTTGCTACCAAAGCAGCATAAAAATTACTCTTACCCCAGAAAAATAAAAGAACAAATAAAAAGACCAACATAATCACAGTGTGTAAACCAAACAGGATTGGAAAAACCCGAAGTAAATAAGAGGTCAAAGCCAAAATTATCCCCATGGAAACAATTTTTTTCCAAGCAAAAGGCATGCCCGCAATAACATAGGCTAGAGTGACAACAGCAATCTGCTCCGGTATTCCTTGCAAAATAAGTGCTATTATTGGAATTTTCATTGATTTCCTCCTTTGGCATTATATGCATCTAAATTCTACAGCTTTGGTATTTTACCTTTATTAATCTCAAAAATATTTCATAAGTCCTATAATTTTTTGTAGTCCGGCAGTTCAATCGTTAGATCTGCTCATTTTCATTACTGCTATAATTATTAAGCGGGAAAGTTATAAAAAACGTAGTCCCCTCCTCTCCTGTCAGAAATTCAAGCCTGGCTTGATGTCTGCGCACAATACCCAAAGAAATCGCAAGGCCTAAGCCTGTCCCATTCTCTTTCGTCGTAACGAACGGTGTACCTAGAGTATCTTGAACACTCTGGGGAATCCCTTTGCCATGGTCTTGGATTGCCAGAACAACCCCTTCCTGAACCTGGTACGTTTTGATGTAGACCTTTCCCTTCGTAGCGGTCTCTTCCAGAGCGTTTCGGACTAAGTTAAGGATAAGCTGTTTAATCTCTGACTCATTGAGATCAATGCTTGGAATATCCATTAATTCCAAGAGCAGCTCTTTGTCTGAACTATGCGCATCAGCCTGCAGCATCGGATACAACCTGTTGATAATGTTGTTGATATTCTCCTCTTTCACACAATCCGCACTTACCTTGGCCACCGACAGGAAATCCGTAAGAATCTCATTGGCTCTGTCAATCTCCGTGATCATCAGATCCATGTATTCTATCTTAAGTTCCGAATCAGACTGGCCCTCCAGCAGTTGCAGAAAGCCCCGGACCGTACTCAGCGGATTTCTAACTTCATGGCTGATCCCTGCCACCATTTGTCCGATCAGGTTGAGCCGCTCCAGGCGCTGCATTTCCCTGTCCCTTTGTTTCAGCTCCGTGATATTCCTGACAAAAACTGTGAGACCCTGTTTAAACGGATAGGCATGGTACTGGAAGTATTTATTTTCCGGAGAGATATATTCCTCCCAATGCAGGGATATATTCTCTTCTAAAGCCTGTCTCAGGTTGACACGTGTTGCAGAATCAGCTAACACACTGTAAACGTCCCAAATATTTCTTCCAATCAGGTCTTCACGATCGTATCCCATGTTTTTCTTCATCTCTTTATTGACATAGGTAAAGCACCACTCCTTGTCCAACGCAAAGAATCCGTCACCAATGCCTTCCATGATGGTCAGGAGCTTGTCATTGGAGCTTTCCAATTCAACATTCAATTGATACAAGTTTTCCAGGTGATTTCTGATCTCTTCAAATACCGGTTGGAGTTCCGGCAGCCTTTCCAGGTCCTCCACGCTTTCCAGACTGTTGCTTTTAATTGTATGGGCAAATGACTCTAATGAAGCCTTGATTCTGACAATATTCTTTTTAATAATGGCCAGCACAATGATCCAGAGAATAATGCTTGGGACCAGCACTTTAGCATATTTGAACGATGACAGATAAAAGATATTATCGGTCCCTATTTCGGCCCAGGTGTAACCAATCACGGTATTCTGGTAATACAGCGGTACTGCAACCGCAATAATGCCTTGGCCGTTCCAGTCAATAACGCCCGCTTCATTGATAAATTCCGCATTCCCAGATTGAAAAAGCCGGAAGAACTCGACATTAAGCTGATCCTTAACAACGGATTCTGCACTAGGTGCAAAAATAATATTCTGATCCATTTCCTTGTCAAAATAGCCCATGCGAATATTGGAGTACTCGGCGGAAAGATCGGCAACCTCCTGGCCGAGCAACGCATTCATTTCTGTTATCTTTTCTTTGTCAGAAAGATTGCGATCATGTTTGTAAAGCTTGATATCCGTATAATGCGCTTGGATCTGATTTTCTAAAACTGACGCTGCACTCATCAGTTCAAACTCTTTCTTTAATACTTCTTCATCCCAATAAATATTTGCGATAAAAAAATATAAAATGACCATGATACTGAACATAAGCAAAGTTATCTTAATCATCGTCGACTGAATAATTGACTTACTTAATCCCATTTTTCTACCTCTTTCCACAAATGCCGATAGCGTTCAAAAATATGCTCACTTGTGTAAACAGTTATTATATATTCCTTTCCATTATTTCAGAACTTTGGCATTAATTCAATAATTTTCTTAAGAATAAGAAGCAAGAAACTGCAAATAATAACAGAAAAAAGTAACAAAGGAAGTATTTATATGGGATATTTTACAATAAAAAGTAGGAATTGGTCTACAAGATTAATCTGCTTTTTTATCATTTCTTTATTGTTTTTTCCGGGATGCAGCATGATGAATAAAATTACAGGCAAGCAGCCCGAAAAATCCGAAAATTCCGAAGCTATTCCTAAACAGCTTGAAGACGTCGAGGCATCAATCGAAAAGATCTTCGGTGTATTAAAAGGGCCGTCCCTTGTTTCAGAAGAAGCAAACGGCCAGAGTGAACAGACTCAAACCGGTGAGCAGAATCAAGCAGGCAGCAGTCAGAGCCAAACGAACAGCCAGAATCAAACCGAAGGAGGCAGCCAGCAGAAAGAGCAGTCGAGTAAGAGTTCCTCCGGGCAAACAAATACGAATCAGGCTGCTGATCCGTTCCAGCAGGCAGCACTCGAAATTAACAAACTCCATTATCTATGGAATGAGGTTATGCCCGAAATTAATAAAAAAGGCGCTCCCAAAAAACTTACTGAGGATTTTAGCAATTCTCTGAATAATCTTACAGAATCCGTGACGACCAAAGATAAAATGAAAATCATGCTGGCCTTAAACGCCCTATACGCAAAGATTCCAGATGTTTACGCGCTTTATAAAACCAATATTTCTCCCGAAATTAAGAATATCATCTATTACAGCCGAAGCTCCATTTTATTCGCTGAGTCTAAAGACTGGGGAAAAGCATCAGTCGCCATCAAAGAACTTAAATCATCCTGGGCTATGATGAATAACGCGCTGGAAGGAAAACAGCGGGATGATTCCAGCAAGCTGGACCTGTCCATTCTGGAGCTTGAAAAAGTGGTCCAGGAACAAAATACGCAACTTGTGCAAATTAAAGGGAAGATCACGCTGGCCAATATTGCTGCACTTCAAAAGTCTTTGCAAGAAGCACAGCAAAGCGAAAAGCAAAAGAAATAAACAAAACCCTCATGTTTAAGATCTGACAATTGGCGTATCCGTTTGCGTTGCAAAGAATTTCTGTTATTTTAACAAAATAATATTGGTGAAAACTTGGATTATTTGTACAATTAATTCTGTATTCCGGTATTTTTTTTCTGAAGGACTTTTTACGGCACCCTCAATGCCTTATAATAGTAGGAATAAGATGATTGATTTCAAGACCAAAGGAGATACCAAATGAAAATACAGAATTTTAATAAAGTGCTGGTCGCAAACAGGGGAGAAATTGCGATCAGGGTTTTTCGGGCCTGCAAAGAGCTTGGGATCAGAACCGTGGCTATTTATTCGGAAGAAGACAAATATGCCTTGTTCAGAGCAAAAGCAGATGAATCCTACCTGATTGGTGAGAAAAAGAAACCGATCGAAGTATACTTAAGCATTGGTGAAATTATTAACCTCGCCTTAAAAAAGGGCGTTGACGCCATTCATCCCGGCTATGGCTTTTTATCAGAAAACCCGGAATTCGCGGAAAAGTGTGAGGAAGCCGGTATTGTTTATATCGGACCGTCTGTTCATACACTCGAAAACCTCGGGGATAAAATCAAATCCAAACTGCTGGCTCAAAGCGTAGGCGTTCCTGTCATTCCCGGCGTGGACAAACCGATGACTTCCGTGGACGAAGCTGTGATCTTTGCCGAGAAATATGGATATCCCGTGATTCTGAAAGCGGCAGCAGGCGGCGGTGGAAGAGGAATGCGCGTCGTCTACAGTGAAAAGGACCTGGAGCGTGAATTTAATAATGCCAGAACAGAGGCTAAGAAGGCTTTTGGTATTGAAGATATTTTCATTGAGAAATACCTAGAAAGACCTAAACACATTGAAGTCCAAATTCTGGCCGACAAGTACGGCAATATCGTTCATCTGTATGAGCGGGACTGCTCCGTGCAGCGCCGCCATCAAAAAATTCTCGAATTTACGCCGGCTTTCTCGATTCCCCAGGAAGTCAGAGATCGCCTGTACCAGGATGCGCTTAAACTTTCCAGAGCTGTCAATTATGTTAATGCAGGCACTGCAGAGTTTCTGGTTGACAAGCACGGCAACCACTATTTTATTGAAATGAATCCCCGGATTCAAGTCGAGCACACAATCACTGAGATGACGACAGGGATTGATATTGTTCAAAGCCAAATTCTGGTCGCTCAGGGCTACCCGCTAAATTCGAAAGAAATCGGAATTTCATCCCAGGAATCGGTTGTTCCGCGCGGATACTCGATCCAGTGCAGGATTACCACGGAAGATCCGCTCTCAAACTTTATGCCGGATACAGGGAAAATTGACGTATACCGGACGAGTTCCGGTTTCGGCATCCGGCTCGACGGCGGTAATGGCTACACCGGCGCGAACATCTCACCTTACTATGACAGCCTGCTCGTTAAAATTATCTCCTGGGCCAGAACGTTTGAAGGAACTACGCAAAAAGCAATCCGTTCTGTTAAAGAAATGAATGTCAAAGGGGTCAAGACCAACGAAGCCTTCCTTATTAATGTCATGAACCACGAGAAATTCTTAAGCGGAGAATGTGATACCCATTTTATCGATGATACGCCGGAGCTTTTTGACATCAAACCCAAAAAGGATTACGAAACAAAGCTTCTGAAATATATCGGCGAAAAGATTGTCAACGAAGTCAAGAGCACCAAGAAAGACTATAACATCGCCCCAGTGCCAAAGATAGAACTGCCTTCCGAACGTACAGGAATCAGAGACATCCTGCAGCAGCGCGGCGCTGATGGCTTCGTATCCTGGGTCAAAGACCAGAACAAACTACTGCTGACCGACACGACTTTCCGGGACGCGCATCAGTCCCTGCTGGCAACGCGGGTTCGGACCAAAGATCTTGTGTCGATTGCCGAAGCAACTTCCGTCCTGGCCAGTGATCTGTTTTCCATGGAAATGTGGGGCGGAGCCACGTTTGATGTTGCCTACCGCTTTTTACGGGAATCTCCCTGGCGCAGGCTGCAAAAACTCAGACAGCTCATCCCAAATATCCCGTTCCAGATGCTGATCCGCGGCGCCAATGCCGTAGGATATACGAACTATCCCGACAACCTGATCCGAGCCTTTATCCAGGAAGCCGCAACGCAAGGTATCGATATCTTCAGGATCTTTGACAGCCTGAACTGGCTGAAAGGTATGGAAGTGGCTTTTGCCGAAGTGATGAAGACCGGAAAAATAGCAGAAGTATGTTTATGCTATACCGGGGATATCCTCGATGAAAGCAAAGAAAAATACTCGCTGAACTATTACCTGAAGATGGCGAAGGAAATTGAGAAGATGGGCGCCCATATACTTGGCATCAAAGATATGTCCGGCCTGCTGAAACCCTATGCCGCAACTAAACTGATCAAGGCCCTGAAGCAGGAAATATCCATTCCGATCCACCTGCATACACATGATACCAGCGGAAACGCTGTCGCCACGATTCTGATGGCGGCTGAAGCAGGGGTGGATATCGTTGATGCGGCGCTCAGTCCGATGGCAGGGACTACAAGCCAGCCTTCCATGGATTCAATTATTGCAGCACTCCGCAATACCAAGATGGATCCGGGAATGGACCTCGACGATATCCAAAAGCTCTGTAATTACTGGAGTGAAGCCAGAACGTTCTATGAGCAGTTTGAATCCGGACTGAAATCTGGAACTGCTGAAATATACAAATATGAGATTCCTGGAGGCCAGTATTCCAATCTGAAGCCGCAGGTGGAAAGTTTTGGTCTTGGCCACAAATTTGATGAAGTCAAAGCGATGTATATAGAGGTCAATCAGATCCTCGGTGACATCGTCAAGGTTACCCCTACCTCCAAAGTGGTCGGAGATATGGCCATCTTTATGATCCAGAACGGACTGACCAGAGAAAATCTGCTTGGAAAAGGAAAAAACCTAGCGTTTCCCGATTCGGTCGTCGACTATTTCAAAGGGATGATAGGCCAGCCGGAGGGCGGTTTCCCAGAAGAACTGCAAAAAATTGTTCTGAAAGGTCAGGATCCAATTACCTGCCGGCCCGGTGAAATCCTCGAATCGATTGATTTTGAAAAAATTAATAAGGAACTCCAGGAAGAATACCATATAGAGCCCAATATCCGGAACGCCCTGAGCTATGCACTTTATCCAAAAGTATACAGCGATTACCTCAAATCCCTGGATGAATTCGGGCATCTCTATAACCTGGAAAGCCACGTCTTTTTCTACGGATTGAAAGAAGGCGAGACCAGCGAAATCGAACTTGACGAAGGCAAGACCATGATCTTGAAGCTGGTTGAAGTCCGTGATGTGGATGAAGAAGGCTATAAGACGCTGCTTTTTGAGATCAACGGTAATAGAAGAGAAGTACGGATCTTTGACCGGAACTTTGAAGAAAAAGAAAAGGTCTCCGTCACACTGATGGCAGACCCGAATAATCCAAAGGAAATCGCCTCATCGATCACCGGAATCATCTCCAAAGTGTTTGTCAAAGAAAACGAAAAAATTATCAATAAACAAAGCATGCTGATCATTGAGGCCATGAAAATGGAGACGAATATTATGGCCCCAACGGACGGAGAAATCGAAAGCATCCTAATCAGCGAAGGCCAGCAGGTTAAATCCGGTCAACTGATTATTAAACTCAAGTAAAAACCATCATTAATAAAATAAACCTTAAGTATAAGATTCCGTAAGAATTGCGCAGACAAACCTATTTTTGTCTGCCTTTTCTTCATCCAAAAAAAGAAAACCCGGCATAACAGAGTCCGAAGAGCGACACAATGTGCCCGCCTCGACATCTGTAATACCGGGTGTTTTTTCAATCATGGTTATTTACAGTTTGGCAGCCGTATCTTTAACCGTCTCCGCCAACTTCCGCAAGTGATCGATCGTGGCTGCATTCTCCTGAGTGGCCGCAGCCTGCTGCTGAGCGATCTGTCCCGATTCTTCAGCTGCATTGGTCATGTCGGTAACCGCCGAAGAAATCGACTCAATAATCTGCCGGACTTCTTCTGCTGCTTTTTTACTGTTTTCGGCTAACTTCCGGATTTCCTGAGCAACTACACCGAATCCGCGGCCGTGTTCCCCAGCCCGGGCCGATTCAATCGCAGCATTTAAGCCAAGCATATTCGTCTGATTCGAGATGTTTGTGATGGTATTGATAATGACTTCAGTTTCATCGATTTTCTGGTTAGATTCCTGCGCCTTTACGGAGAGGGCTTGACCGACTTCGGCCAGTCTCCCGGCACCCATGGCGACCTCCTCGACCGCCGAGGCAATCTGATCCAGATAATTGGACAGCTGTACAGCTACCTCATTAACATCCTGCTGTTTCTTCCTTCCGGTCGCACATACCACCGTCCCGACAGGACTTCCGTTTTCATCAGGTATCGGTATATTTACTCCGCGAAACAGCGTCCCGGTCCGGACATTAAACACGGTCTTCCTGTTCTCTTTCATACATTTTTCGGTAGCTGTTCCCATAATCTCACTGCCGACTTCAATACCAATATTAAGCTCTTCTCCCTCGGCTACCTGAAGATATTTTTTCCCATCCGTCACGTATAAGGCCATGTCAGGAGGAAGAGCCTTAACAACATAAGGCAATATGCCGCAGAGTGCGTTAATTGCGTCTTGTCCCTTGAGCAATTCCATTCTATTCCCCCCTTATTCAAACAATTATTTATATTTTATTGGATATTCGACGCAATTATGGCAATTCCTTTTTGTTAAAAAAATAACTTGTATATCCAACTTTTATTTATCAAAATTTTAGCGAATAAAAAAATACCCGCTTAAACTTCCTCTGCTTAAGCGGGCTCTTGGTCTAAGCGGGCCGTATTTGAATGTACCAGATAAAAAATCCTGCAAGCATGAGGAATACTGTCGTAGCAGTCCATCTGAGAATTGACAAGATTCCTTTAACCGAAGCTGCCAGGCTTTCGATATCTTTTTCTTTTTTGATGCACTCCATCTCCTGCTCTTTCATCCTTTCGTCGTGACTGCTAAGCATCTCTTTGATATCAAAGCTAAACTCCATCAACTGCTCGCACAAACTATCCAGCCGCTTGGATTCCAGCACCGAGGAAGATTCCAAAATAGCCAGCCGCTCATCATACTTCTGGAGCGTCTCTTCATGATCCTTCAATCTTTCTTCAAGTCCTTCCTTACTCGTATTTTTATGGTCGGATATCATAACCTCTCCTCCATTCTAAAGCGTGAAGTTACAGGTTTCCGGGTTTTTTATTGCATCACCTCACTGATCACTTCATTTTCCTGATCATACGACAAAAGATAGACTTTCGTCATCCTTACAGTTGTCCCATCCTCTTCATAATACGTGACAGTCTTGTTCAAATAATTTGGAGGAATCCCTCCGCCCAAAACCAACCTCTTTGCCAACGTACCATCCGCACGTTTCCATTGAAGTTCGGTGAACTTTCCGAAGGCATCTTTATTTAGCCGATAGAGATTGAGTGATTCGATATGGGGTGTACGATCCACCAGATGGCTATTTAACACAGCGGCCGTGGAGCCAAGCCCATGTGCAGTGTTGTCCTGCAAGTGGTCTTGAATCGCATGGTCTATAATGTCGAGATTGTCATTATAATCACTTGTGTCCAGCGATTCCATTTCGGTAGGTTTCTTTAAAAACAGTTTCGGGGTAAAAAATGGCATATTTTTCCCTCCCTTATTTTTTACTACCCAACTATTCAAAGTTATTACACATTTAATACATAAAATATTTCGGTAAATCAGAAGATACAGATTCGAGGTATATTTCAGTTCTGTAACTAATAATCATTCCCCCTATACTTTTTTCTTATTATTAAATTAGATAATTTATAATCAACTGAATAATGAAGTTGACTCTTAGAATTCTCTAAAAAATCAACCACTTTAAAACCTAATGCATCATTTACAATGTTTTGAAATAATTTTTCTCTACTCATAAACAGTTCCGAATAATGGTCCAAAAACCTCGTCAGATTAAATTGATTAGATATTTCTGAATTATTGTTTAGGAAAGAATTAAATAGCAAATCACAGGAATGTAATTTGTAAGAAAGATATTCCAAGGAAGCAACCTTTTTTTTATCTAGACTGACAAAGATTTTGTCGTCTACCGAAAGATCCTTAATCACATTTAATAAATTCTGATTCTGTATTTCTTTCATTTTATATTCTCCTCTGAGAATTATTGAATTTGGATAGTAGAGATTTTATCTAAAACATGTTTGATTTTTGTCCGATCCTTCAATGAAATAGCTACGCGGACTACTCCATTGAGATATTCAAATTCTGGATTATCCATAGAAATAGCCTGATTAACGAAGGATTCCAAAGATTCTTTATCTGAATAATCCAAAGAGTTTAATTCTACCATACCGATCAATTGATTTCGTCGTTGATCCGTTAGTGCTTTTGTTTCGGTAAAAAGTTTTTTTATCATATTTTTATTAGTTTTAATAAAATCCTTTTCAGAAAATGTTCTAAATGTTTCAAATATTTTTTGGCAATACATGTTATCGCCAGCATAATAAGTGTTTAGCGCTGAAATATCTTCATCGATAGAATCATTTCCAATCATTATCTTTTCTGTAAGCCTAGTCATAAGTAATAAAAATTTTTTTTCATCTTGTGTCATTTTTTATTCCTCCATTACATTAAGATCTTATATTTGTAGACATTAACGTCTGAATATAGAAAATTGTTTCAGAAAGTCCAGAAGTAAGGACTATTCCTCCCTGAGAGGTACTGTGATTCTTTGATGAATTGAATAAGTGTTCGTCGTCAAATACTTTTTGTGGATGTTCTACGAAAACCTTGATACCTATATCTGGTTCATTTGTATAAGTATCTCCGGTTGGTAGCGTCATGCTTCTTCTACTAAACTCATTCCTTAATTTTGCTTTCAGCTCAATAAAGTCACTTTTGCTAAATAATCCGTTATTGGTAATATTTAATCCCAAATTTGCAATAGTTGTTGATTGGTTAGCTGCTGTACAGGCATTGTCGCAGTATCCAGAACACGTTCCTGTGCAAGCCGTACAACTTGACCCGCAACCCCCACAACCCGAGCAACCTGAACAAGATCCTGTACAACCAGTACAACTGGTACACCCCCCAGAGCAGCCTGAGCAACTAAAAGCACAACCACTGCCACATCCTGAACATCCCATACAGTCCCCATAACAGCCAGTACAAGAAATTGAACAACCACCAGTGCAGCTATCAGCACAGCCACTAACACAAGCGGAGCCGCAGGTAGACCCACAAGATCCGGTACAGTTACTACCACAATCATAAGGCATTTAAGTCACCACACAATCTCAAGTATTCTTTTTTTTGAATAATATTCAATGCCCATCCTTCGGGAACATTTAATTTAAACTCCTTGTTACTATCAATCAAATTGTATAATCTCTTGAAGAAATACCTATTTGCTAAAACCCTTGCCTGATGCATAATGCATATATATGTTGCCCTTTTATTTGGATCACCGAATTTATCATAGTTATATCCAGTACAAAGAGAACAACCGGAAGCAATCGGACAGGTATTACATTTTTCTTCCGATTGACTACTCATGGTTATCCTTTTCAACTGCTCCAGCCATTCGTTTTCTAAAAGTATCCCTGTCTCTATGGAGCCAATAGATTTTTCCTCCCGGCATGGGGTTGATAAGGAATATTGCATAAATCTTATGCAGGGGTAGAGTTTTCCATCTGTCCCTATGGCCAGCATTTCACCATTACCGCCACACCAGTTTTTATCCTCTATCAATTCCTGACCTATTGTTTCATCGAATAGTGAAGTCCAATATTTTGAAAAGTTTTTGTTTTTCAGCAAAAAATCAGCAAGTTTGATCATTTCGTCAAATAGGATCTTAGCGTGTTCAATTGTCCAACCTTCCTCATAAATGCAGTTTGCATAAGCTCCTCTTAATCCCAGACCCCATAAGTTCTGTAATGCTGCTGATAGATACATCACATTAGTTGGTGAAATTGTCATCTTTGTTGATTCCTGTATGCCTAGCTTTAATCCCTTTTTAACGGCACTTTCAACGATATCATAACTCCCGCGTCCATCCGGGAATCTTCGACAAGCATCGTGTAAGTCTCTATTTCCGTCAATTGTTATCCCTAAGCTTACACGGCCTTTATTCTTTCTAAGAAAACTTTGGACTTTCGGCGTATCAAAAAGAATACCATTACTTGTAATGCTTACCATGTAATTGTCAGCCCAGGAAATACCTAATTCAAAGGCCCGGAATCTAAAGTAATCTACGATATAATCAATTAGATCAATTTCTAGCAATGGCTCTCCACCGATAAATTCAAGAATAACCGCTGGGGAATCATTGAATTTGATATATCCATTTAACTTGCGTTTATTCAGAATGAAATCAACGGCCTTTTTTGCTATATCCTTGGTCATAACCTTTCCGCTCTTATGTGTCTCATAACAGTAAGAGCAATTTAGGTTACATCGCTCCGTCACGACAAAAGTTATCGTCTTAACCAAAAGCGTAGATAAACATCTATCACATCCTTCACTACAGTTTTGTCCATCGTACATAGTAATAAAATAATCCTGAAAATCCATAAAGTCTTTCGATGTCAGATAATATCCGTTACTTGGTAAATTCATAAATTTGCTCCTTACGAATTCATTATGAGCATAAAAACAAGACCTATTTCTAGGTCGTTCTTATCACCTTGAGCCTTACCTATGACAGTACCAGGAATGTAATGTTCACTTGCCATAGCGACGCCGGGGATATCTGAGGCAACGAGAAGATCACCTTTTTTAACAATCCCAATCACCTTAACTGGCACCCTCCCAGACACACCGACTGAAGCAAAATCCCTCTCGTCATTACCATCACCTTTTCCTCCGACACACTGAGCAAAGCAGTTAGAATAAACACCAACCACTAACGGGTCATAAGCAAATCGTGATTTAATATATCCTTTGCCATCCGGGTTAAGACATACCACATCATTTTTCTCTAATAAAAAATCATCTTTTAAAAAATACTCAGCATAGTCATTGTAGACTGCGTTATAAACCCTTGTTGCATAAAAATAACCGCTGTAGTTTAATCGTTGCGTACCTGTTGGTGCGGTTGTAGAAACGTCAAAATATCCATTCGTGTTATTAGATACTCCATATTTTAAAAATGAGTTAGCATTAACTCCTCCCTGGAGGATTGCCTTGCCATTAGATGACTCATATCGAAATGTATAAATACAATTTGCTTTCAAATCACCTGCAGAGAGATTGACCAAGGATGCGTTTACCATTGGTATTGAACCAAGTGAATTAACATTAATTGTTGATGCGCCAGTATTATCAACATTAATTTTTACAGCAAAGGCCATTCCATCAATATAAGACGTTGGAGCTGAATTAAGCGTAATAGAATACGTATTAGCTGAACCTGTTGCAACTGCATAAGAGATTTGTCTTAAAAAATCTCCCAAATGTAAAGTAAGTGTATTTTCTCCTTCGATTAGCTTATCATTGATTATTTGAAAGTTATTATTAAGAGCTTCTCTACTGACATTATCATTACTATCGTATTTTTTTATTCCAGTGAGTAATTCCTGTGCCATCTTTTGTCCTCCTATAATTTAATTTTGAAAGCAATAGTAATAATCATTAAAGATAGAATAAAGATAAATTGTATACATGAACCCTAAAGGAAAGCCGCTTTATAAGCGACTTTTATTACAAAGATATATAATTTACACCTGTTTTGTTTCCCCGCAGAAATTGGGTCTTTTACGAAGTTATCCTTCTACGCTTATTTCTCTTCCACATAACCATTTGGTACATTATCCATAAACTCAATATCCGGCTTGGGTATCATATGCTTTCCATCTTCCCTTTGTTGTATTTCAGCCCATTTTACCGTAATATCCCCGCCCAAGCGCATATTTAAACTGATAACAGCATTCGCAATATAGGCTGATTGGTAATCGTTAAATATTAACATCATACTCCTATCACCCCTTGTAATAAGCCAGCTTGGCCTTGTGTTAGTTCTTTATTAAACAAAACCAGCGCTTTGATGTTTCCGTTAAAAGAATTTGATACACTGGAGTTATCAGAATTCATACTTCTAGCTCCTATATCAATATTAGGTTGCGGCGTTAATACAGCGGAAAAATTAAATTGGGTCTTTTGCACGCCGTTTACATAATTAATACCATTGGTACTATCCCAACTTAAAAGATACTTGCTTGGGCTATTTAAGAAAATGCCATTGTTCCCGGTGGATGTTTTTGGTCCGCCTTCAAGATAAGGAACAACTTTTAAGTTGGCTGAATCGTAATATATTGCATACTGTATGTCTGTAGAGCTTTGCAAACTTTTGCAGAATAAATACCCTGTAGCGTGCGGACTAAAATCAACAAATATACTTAGCCTAGATACTAAATTTAAGCTATCCCCATTATTGGCAGGTACGAGTCGATTATTACTTCCGTTAAAATAAGGTGCAAAATCAAGTACGCCGACATTGCTTATTCTCGGTTGATACGCCGCAGTGGCTTGAGAAGCATGATTAAGTTTTCCTGACTGGTCATACCACTTCGTTACATAACCACTATTTGAGCCTAGGAAGGTCAATAGGCTGGCGTAGTCAATCTCTCCCTGTTCAAAACCGAAAGCATTGATATAATTTCCGACAAGGGCATCCATCTCAGACAAAGTTTTATTGTACAAAGGGTTTGAGGAGTCTGCGCCCATGTCAACTACAATTAAGTTTTTAAATTTTACAGATTTTCCATTAGCTGTAGCGGCATCTGCATAGGTTGCATAAACTTTGAAAGTGATAGCTCCAGAACTATTAGCATCTAATGTAGTAATGCCTGATTTGGTATACCATTGCCCAATAGTTGGATTTACTTGTACTGCTATACTGTCCATTCCATTACCTGTAGTTGGTTGTACTTTCATAACTACGGGGCTACAAGCATGTAAAGCCTTAAAAGTGTACCTGCAATAATACCTTTTACCAGTAACCCATTGAACGTTTGTTACTTGGTTAATACCAGGATAAGCACTTGTACCCGCCCCAGTATTAACTAATCCTTCAAAATCTACAGACATTGTTCCAGCATATGAGGTAAACCCAGTAGCTCCAAACTTTTGATTACCGTTGGTTAATATATTGTAGGTTCTGTTTTTGGGTACCCCCGCGCCTCCAGAAATAGTTGATGAAAATACGTCAATGACCTGTCCTTTCTTTTCTGGAATACTGGCTAACAGATTACTAAAAATTGTTTCACAGCTTGAATCACTAGGTTCATTTCCTGCGCCATACATTGCGGTTATGTCAAATAGATGCACTTTTTTTACTTTAAAGGGAACAAAACCGGTTTCAAGATTAGTAGACAATTTCATATCTATTGCAGTAACATTGTTGGCATAGTAATAAGCATGAAAAAATTGATAACCACTCACTTGCGGGGGATTGTAGCCAGTCATCGGAAATCCGCCGCCTGCTTTTTGTATGCCGGAGTAAAAACTTTGAGAATTAGTGTCTACAAAACCACAAAACAAATATAGGTGATTTGAAGTTATAGGATAATTAGGAATTTTTATTCCTGCAAACGAAGAAGTTGGTGTTATAATTTGCTCTTCATTCACTACACTGGTGTTAGCAGTATTTTCGATTGTCCAACCATCAGCTAAACCGTCACTATTGGAATCGTAAATAAAGTCACCGTATGATTGTAAAAGATTCGGAACTACCGTAGTACCTGTTGCCCTTGTGCTGTAAGTGTAACTGGCAGTATTAGCGTAACCATTACCTTGAATATAGCCAATTCTGTCAATTAAATTTTTAATCACAGGGTCAAGTTGAGCTTGCGTGGGTTCGTTTCCTGCACCAAATATTTCAGTGAGGTCGAACAAGTGAACTTGCTTGAAACTGATAGGTTGCCAAGAATCGGATTTTGCATCATAAATTTTAAACCCTCCGCTAGTGCTAATAGCTGGGGCTGAATATATACTTTTAAACTGAAATTGGTTATCGCCAGAACTAACGGAGGTAGACGTAATAACACCACTGTTTAAATACATAGCCGCTCCTGAATTATACCCTGTTGGAGCTTTTAAATATGCACAGGCATAATAAATATGTCCAAGCGCAAGAGTAATCGTCTTATATAAACCTCCTGCGGGGGAAGTAGCTGTGGCGGTAAAAGTTTGAATATTATTAACCATAGTAGGAGAAGCCAAAGTTATAATAGCCCATCCGTCACCAACACCGTCACCATTAGAATCGAATTCAAAATTCCCAACATTACTAAGTTTATTCAGAAACAGGATATTCTTTCTTGCTCCTACTAATCCAACATCCATCTCAGCGGAATCAGAAGAACGTCTTACACGCATTAGAGGGCCGGTATAGCCCTTGCTCATTTGCATTTGCCCATAAGCTGCCACCGCCCCTGGGATCTGCTCTAATATGTTTCTTTTCTTCGACAAAAGAGCTACACTCATGATCAGCCCTCCTTAACCTCTGCTTGATACGATAATTGTTCTGTCTGCGGTTGCGTTCACAGGTGAGGCGCTTGTGCCAAAACGAATCTTGAGAAAAGGAACCGCCGCCAATTTTAAGGCGGCCAGGTCAATAGTCACGATTCGGTTTGCAGCCACGGCCACGGCAACTTCTGATCCTGAATCGTCGTAGATATTCTTGTATACCCCCCCTGATGTCATAGAGCCTTGGAAGGTCATTTGCGTGACTGCTCCGGTAAGGTTTGTATCAATATCAAGGGCAAGAAGTTGGCCTTTTGACACTATTTCGTTAGATAGTGATTGACCAGTTAAGACTATGACAGTTTGTAGGTTCGGAGAACTCCCAATTATTGTAATTGGCAATGGATTTGTATTATTTACTTCTGTTAAGCCGTTAGGATGATAAATAACAGTTGGAATAAAAAAATTGTTTCCATCAACTGTTACTTTTACTGCTCCAGCTTTTTGGTTAACATCAACAGGAAATTGAAAAGGCATAATTATTTTTCCTCCTCTAAAAAACTAAGACTTTTATGGCTCGCAAAAAGTACAACCGACACTATACTTAACTATTGGATCTGTGTTAGTATTCCAAGTCTCAAGTTCTTCCCACGTAAACTTTGCATCATCAAGATCAGCCCATGTATATCCTGCTTCATTCAGTTCTCCCCACGTCAAATAGGTATAAATGTACTCAACTAGAAGATGGGTAGGAATTATCCTAACAATTGCCGCTTGGAAGTCGGTCATATTCGGTGGTATACCGTAAATACCGTTAAATTTAATTTGAACCTTGTTTTCTCTTGAAACTTCAATGACTTCAACATCGCCATTTTGGTAGCTCTCAGTGGTAGCTTCAACTAATGAAGCAGTGGTTGTCCCAGCTCCCCGAAGTTTGGATTTTACGACACTTTGCCTGAAGCTCAGAGGTTTGCTCTCATTAACAGGTATTCCAAGGTACTCTTCCCAGTATTTAATTCCCCAGGTAGCAGTATCAATAAAGCATTGCGAGAGAACATCCTTAACTGAATTTTCAACCTGACCGGTATCCTGGCCGATTGATTCTAATACCGATTTAATTGGTTCCTCTTCTGCTATCCAGTCAGGAATATAGCTCTTAACGATTACTACCCGGTTGGTCATGACAGCGTCACCATCCCTATAACAGCGACTTGACAGTCATTAAAGGTTGTACCAATCGCGATATTGGAGGTCCCCCCGTTGACCGTCAATCCGGTATGATCCAAAATTCCGGGGGTCTCAAGCAGCGTATTGCCGATCTTGGCAAAGCTGACATAATCCTGTTTGAAGGCAATGTCTTTAAGGTGCTCAGTTAATAGTGCCCGAAAAGATGTTGTCACTTGTTCCAGTGTGTAGTTCTCCGCCAGAGTGACAGTCACCGCCACATTGATATCGACTCCGGCTGCTGCTTCCACAGTTACTTCGGCGCCGATCGGTCTGACGGATTCGACATACGCTGCAACAGCCGCTACTATCTCTGCTTCTGCTGGCATTTTCTCCGAATCCACGATAACCACCTTGACGGTCCCTGCTCCGTCCCATAACGGGAACACCTTGGCATCACCGACTCCGCTTACTTCTCCGGCCCATTGCAGGTAATGAGATGCATTGCCGCTGGTTGCAGGATTTCGTACTTTGAGCAAAAGCCTGGAGAGAAGATCTTCATCGCTTTCCTCGTCTGTTCCACCGATGATTGCGTTTTCATTCGTAATTTCCGTTACGCCCTGCAAAGCAACCTGCAACGTTTTTACAGCCCCTGCAGGAACATTGCCTGTGATTCCCTCCTCCGCTGCCTGAACAGAAATATCGACTGACTCATTGTCCTGGATAACTGATGCCTTGGTCGATTCAAATCCAATTCCACCGTCGGTCAAAAAGATTGTTCCCTGACCGATTGCTACACCAGGATTCCCTGTGACTTTGACGATTCCGGCTGCCTTCACAGCAACCTTTCTGGTTAGTCCATGTTCTCCAGCCCTGTAATCGAGATATTGGCCGCTGGTCGTCTGTGCAAAAGCCAGAGTCAAAACTAAATCCAGACTGGTATACAGCTGGGCGATTTCCAAGGCTGCAGGGGACAAAGCATCATGAATAAAACTGCCTTCCGTAGTATCTATCTCGAAAGGTGCTTTGCTTTTTAGCCTTTGCAGGATTTCCTCATAAGTTTGTGCTTCAAACAACGACATTCACCTCTCCATAATCTGTTACGAGTGCACATGAAACTTTTAATGTTGCATCCTCCAAATTAACATTAAGATTTTTTACTTCTGTAACGTTTGGATTGACAAGTAGGGCCTCAGAGATATACCGTTTTGCTTCACTCAGGGCCGCCTCTTTACTCAGACTCTGGCCAAAAAGGTTTTCCAGTTCGTGACCGTAATCCCAGGAGTACGCTAGGTATCTATATCTTGGTACCCGCAAGGCTTTCATCGCCCAGATTTTCACTGCATCCTGCCCGGTTACGGTGCTTAGCTTTCCGTCGACCAATTGAAAACAGTCGCGGTCAAAATCCCAGGCGTACTCCCTTGGTATGGTTGTTTGATTGCTTGCTGTGAAATTTTCCTTTGTAACTGTTTCCAGAATAAATGGGAAAATTGATTCACCCATTTGGGCTCACCACCTTGCTTAAGACGATATAGGTTTGCTCTCTTTCTAAAGGAAGTAAAGCGACCAGAGCACCTTTTTGCAGACAACTCTCAATCTGAAGTACGCCCTCCGTCGTTTCGCCGTAACCTTCGGTTGTGGTTAGGATAGCCTGACGGTCATGATCAAGAAGGACATCGGACATTAGCAAGTTTTCTGAATCCAGCTGCAGGTCCCCCATTTTAATCCGGAGCTTCGGCGGTGGATTTGTCACCTGGCCGATACGGATATAGGGCGGATTATACTTCGATCCCTGAGCCTGTATCAGCATTACCAGTTCTGAATAGGGGTTTTTTAGTTCCATGTTGATCCTCCTGTTTGCTTATTCGATATTGCTGAATTTCAGCCCGAGGTCCATCATATAGCTGCCATCCTGCCAGGTATGGGCATCCGTCGCGATTTCAAACAACCCCTTGAGTCCTGTAAACGGTTCTAGAATCTTTACTGATTTACCGGTAAGACATTCACTGTTCCCCAGGACGGAAATATTTCCGTTCCGTTCCAATCCTTTCAGCATGTTTTTCGCTACAGTTTTTGGATCGCTGCCGGCTTCCTTTTGATAAATCTCCTGAAGAACACCGTATTTCTTCATCCATTCCTGGCTCTCGACTTTACCCAGACTGTCTCCATTATCGTTATAGATCATGACCCGGTTGATCATATTTTCAATGGTTTCAGAGTAATTGGCATCCGTAATATTCAGATTCGAACCAAGAACTAGGGAAGCTGTAACCGTCCCTTTTTCGAGTACGGATAACTTTCCATTCTGCATTTGGACGTTGTATTTTTTGCCGGTTTGCTTACCCGCTGCTGTGTAAGCCGCTGTAATAATCTCATACGGACTTTGCGCATTGACAAGCAGGTTTTGGATAATACCGGTTTTTTTGAGCTCCCCGACCGCAAGAAGGAAATCACTGGCGATCCTGGCTGCAATTGACTCAGCCGTAGTCTTCTTAAAGTTATAGTTTGCTTTGGATTTTAGTAAGTAGATCAGGCTGTCATAGGCCGTCACACGGATCATATGGTTTGACCTGGATCTTTCCTGGTAAAAAATAACCCCTGCAAACAGCTCAACTCCGTTATCATCCAACAGTCTGAGCATGTTGCCCGGGCTTAAGCTTATTTTCGGGATGTTTTCATCCGTTGAGGCGGTCACTTCAAGTTCCATCTTTCGGGCTGCTTGTTTTTCATCTCCGCTCCAGCCAATTTTTTTGATTAGCTGGGTGATGTCGGTCCTTTGGCTGGGTTCAATCAAATAGATTTTCATAGCTTCAGCACCTGCCCGGCATAGATCAGACTTGGATTCTTGATGTTGTTCTTCGCTGCCAGAGTTGGATACTTTGCTCCATCGCCATAGAACCTTTTGGCAATGGCCCACAAAGTGTCCCCGGATTTTACGGTGTAAGATGAGGGCACACTTCTTTGCGTTGCTCTGGAATTTTGAGATTGTGATTGATTCGTTAAAGTACTCATTGCCTCTATCTGGGTACCGATCTGTCTATATTCCTTCAGTTCAAGCGTAAAATAAACATCCCCGGTTCCCTCTCCTTTTTCACCGTACTGAAATCTTTCAATGGAAACGGAAATATTAATGTCCGTAGAAGTAATGATCAGTCTGACCGGTTTTCCGGACTTCCGCCAGCTTTCAATGCGGCTGACACAGTCATAAGGGGACGGGAATCCGCTATACTGGCAAAAATAATACTCTTCCTTTGGAAAGAAAGAGTTCAAGGTGATCGTCGCCAGCTTTTCTTTGCCGATCAGATTGATTTCCCCTGTACCCTGTATGTTAACTGTTGTGTTCAGATTGCCCTGAGTAATATCAAAGCAAGATGGTGGAACTGGAAGCTGCAGTGTCTCCGTATTATTGTAGTTTTTGAGCCAAAATTCCATAGCTTTTCACCTCCTGACTGCTAAGCCATGTTTAGAGCTGTCATCTTGATATTGTTGACCAGGGCATTAGCGATCCGGTCAATATCGGTGTCCTCACGAACGATAATCGTATCCGAGAGTTTGGCAATACTGACCGAACCAAAACCGGAACGCATATTGTTGGTTTCCCTTTTCGTAAGAACAGATTCGCCTTCATGCAGGAGGGCAGGATAGTTATCATAAGGGACGCGGGGGATGCCGATGGCAAATTGTTTTGTATTATTTTTTTTCCCTTGACCAACAACTCCTATCCCTGTTGAATTAAATAGTTTTTGTAGCAAATTATCTATTATTGTTGCAGCAATTGATCCGACAACAACCGATATGACCGCTAGCGCTAAGGGATTCACTGCAAGGCTACCTAATAACCCTGCAAACCCAAGGGAAGCACCTAGCGTTCCCAGTCTCCCCACTAATATTTTGGGAATTTGTTTTATCATTTGTTTTACTAACCTTGAAAAAATTCCTTCAAATATTGATCCCAATCCAACCTTTCCGAAAATTTCAAGTTTGTCCCTAAACCCAAGTGTGCCTTTTTCCTTTTTCGCCGTAGCTATCTCATACATTATTTGTGGAAGAATAGTCAACGGTTTAGTATGACCTTTCACAAAAAATCTCTGGGATTTTTTCAATTCTTTTAAAGCGGTTTCAGAAAGCCAATCGTCAAAAATAGAATACATTCTTTGTATATTATCAATGATAAAGCTGCCTAAATGCGTCGGTTTAGATTGTTTTTTTTGAGAAGGAGATTTAATTTTTTGGTTTTCAGTATTATTGTATAACGCATAGCGATTAAAATATGGATTAGAATTTATCAGGTTACTGCGATATTTCTGACCTTTGCTTAATTCCTGTAAAAAATTCCCCCTTAAAATAGTTGTATCTTGCAAAATAATCACCTAGCTTTCAATTGTTCTATAAAGCATTTAAAATATAACAAATTAACTTCAGCATTAAGAGTATCTCTCGTTTCCTGGCATGAACCTTGATAATCCAAGGTATTATTTATTGTTCAACTTTTAATTCCCGAATCTCCCTCTCATAAAAAGCCCTAATCACAAACTTTTCCCCATATGGCAGTGAGGCAAGCACGGATGGCCGGATGCCTTTTGTCACCCAATAGTAATACAGCATTTCTGCCCAGCCGTCCGTGCTGATCAGTTTTTTATTTCTTTAATGACATCGTCTCCGAAGCCGCTGATTTCGGAAATAACATTGAAAATCGTTACAATCTCACCCGGAAGTAGCAGTTTCTTTACTAGCTCAGCCGGTGTGGGAACATTAAAATGGGCCATGAGCTCCTTATCTTTTAAATTCGGCTCAATGACTCCTGCCAATACTGTGGCCATCTGGACTTCTCCCATGTCGATCCCCTGAATCTGGCCATTGGTAAAGTCAGCAGCGGCTTCCTGGATTTCATTATATTTAGACGGCGATAACGCTTGACAGGTAAATACCGCCTGGCCGCCAAATAGAGCAGACAGTCTGGGAATTTCCACCTTTCGGGTTGGAAGCTTAAATTGATCTGTATCCGCTTTTAACAAAAGTTCCAATGTATTCATTCTTTAGATTCCTTTCTGATATTTTTTAAACTTAGAGACATCGTTTCGCTTAGGTTGAAAGTCAGCGTTAACAGCATGAGCTTTTTCTAAGCTCAGACTAGTACAACGTTCTTAAATAAACTACCCCAATAGTTATCTGGCATGCTGAACTTACTTAACCGACTTTTGATTAGTCTGCGTGCCACAGTTCCAGCGTCAAGCGGAGCAAGGAAGCGAAGCGCGGCCTTTTGTGTCAAGGATGACACAACGGCCGAAAGCGGAATTGTGGCATGCAGACAGGCCTGAAATACTAAAAGCTGACAATTGTTTACCAATTTATTAAAATATACTGTACTTGTAACTCCGCTTACCCTTGAACCATCCCCGGATCAATCACATCCAATAGATCAAAATCGCTGAAGGTGAACGGAATCGTCTCCTCACCATTTTTTCCTGCTTCCCAGTCAGCCAGGGATACTTCGTCAAACATCACGTTCTTCAGGGCCACGCGTTCCGAACCATAGGCATCGGGATCGGCCAGCTTGGAAACAATCGTGCAGATGGTTCCTTTGCCGCTTTTGATATCCTGCGCGATCTTATTGATCATCCGGCTGGAAACTTTATGAAGCTTCAGGCTTCCTTTGCCTTCCCATCCGGTGACCTTATATCCTTTTGCCATCCGGCCGCAGATCTGAACATCACTTTTCATCAGATTAATCTTGGCTTGAAGGCCGCTACATTCTGCAACCTTTTCATCATCCAGCCAAACTTCGCCATGGGTTCCGTTCATAATTCTATCGGGACTCATTGCCATAATTATTCTCCCCTTTTCTTATTTATAAATAAATATCTGTCTACTAGATGCTGATTTTTAGTTCAAAATCTTCGATCGCATCAACGATTTTGATCGGTCCGGAAAGAAAGATCTTGTCTCCGGTATTGGCCTCTTTGATTTGCTGATCTGTCATCGTACTGGTATCTACCCCGACGGACTGCAGATAAGTTTTCTGGGCAGTAATGTCGATATCGACAGAATTTTTCCCACGGTCCAACAGTTGCTGGTTTTCCAGAGATTCGTAATAGGCCCGGATCGCGGTAATCAGCAGGCATTTATTATCGTAGGTATTAGGCATTTTGCCAATATACGCATCATTCGTGGTCTTCTTAATATCGGCATAGATCATATCCATGATGTCCACAAGCTTGATCTTTTTAAAGGCTGCACCTTTATCCACAGTCGTCGTAGTCAGACTGTTGACAGCGCGCGCAATCTTTACCTTTTCTCCATCATTCATCAGCACCAGTTTCCCGGCATCGATTGCCGTATCAAACTGACTGTTTGTTAAATGCGGAACATCGTCAACTTCGGACAAGACCTGGAACGTCGAACTGATTGAAAGCGGATTTCCTGCCAAAATCCCGGCAATCCTGGAGCAGTAATTTGCCGCGCTGTATGTGGATCCGCCGATCACGATACTATCTGTGGCAAAATTGATAATTCCTTCGTGGTCGGCAGCCGCATTCGGCAAAACGGCTTTGACTCTGAGGTTCTGCGTGTCCCTCAAGCCTTTGAGCCAGGTTGCCATTGAAGCTGCATCAACCGAGCTGATCCCAGGGACTGTTAGATAGTTCCATTGTGACCCTTCCAAATAGGTCTGGGCATCCGTGTAATTCTCGGCTGTGGTTGGTAGGATATAGACCAACAGCTTCAGCGGTGGATTCACCCCGCCGCTAAAAGCCAGCTGGAGCTGTTCCTTGTTCGCGGTGCTGAGATCTGCGGGAATATCACTGCTCGTTTCGTAGACACTGGCTCCGTTGTGGACACTATCTTTCAGGATTAGCGCCACAATTCCGCGCTCTCCTCGGAGGATGGCTGTGTTTGCAGCCTCCTGAAACAGAATGTTGATTTTGGGTAATGGCATATTTTTTGCCTCCTTTTTATTTCCAATTTCATTAATCCAGACTACTTCAATTAAAACAGGTTACAATTAAAAACGTTTATACCCTCTCAAAAACGTGTTTACATATCAAACTGAATTTGCATACTTCCGGCTAGCTCAGCCTGTCCGGAAGGTTCTGGTCTGCTTTCGGTGGTATCCAGGTTAAATCCAAGATAAATTTCTTTTCCTTTCGGTCCTCCGGTGATTTGCCGGATCTTGATTTTTCTGTCCCCGACGCTGAAGAAGCCGCAACTGAATAACGCCCGGATATTTTCGTAGACTTCATACTGTACTGCCTTGTCAGGGGTGTGGTTGGCATTCAAAGGTGCATTAAAAATGACGTATAAAATAATGTTCCGGGCATAAAATTGCTTACTTTTATCGGTCTGGGTTTCTTGAATGAAGACCACAGAAAAAGAAGGCCTGTTAAAACCTTCCTGCATCTCTTCCAAATAGATGTCATAATCCGGATAAGCGGTCCGGATCAGACTGCTGACCGCATCAATGATTGCCTGCATTTTTTGTTTCTTACCTCCTTTCCACCAATCTCTATGCTATGCACCCCGGCCCCTCCCTGCCTTCTGGATTGCATCGTACCCGCCGTCTCCGGCACTCCGTTTTAGAGACTCAAAATAAAAACGCCCTTACAAGGACGTTCCAATTAAGTTGCCAAACTATGTTTGGTGTGATTCTCACTGTACTCAGCATACCCGAAATTTTGCTTCAAAATCGGCAAATAACCGGAAAAAATTCGGAAAACTTTATCCGTTAGAAACCTTATTATCCAGATATGTTATTTGGATTAGATATGTTTTTTGCCTCAGATGATCCTTGGTTTTCGAGATTATTTTTCAAATTCTCTTTATCCATGGCCTGAAAAACAGCTTTCTCCTTTGTTGGAGCCACAATATAGTCATGGGCAGCTCCGGCGATCAACGCGACAAGAAAAGCATTAATGATGGCCAGACCAATGTTTTCGGCACTAACTTCTTCCCGAATGACCAGTGTCCAAATGATGATCAGGAAGGAAATCAGGACAGAGGACGGACGCACGATCCAGTCCCCTGACCCGTCTTTGGAAATCCTCTTCCCCAATATTTTCAGGTAATCTTTCAGAAAAGATACAATGACGTAGACAGCGATTACCGTGCCGCCGAGCGATGAAAGATCTTGCAGGGTAAAAAAAGTCTGGGGTAGTGTAATCGTATCCATAATTTCCTCCTTACTTGCCTTTACAGAGATCAAGCACTTTTTGGCAGGTATCGTAACGGTCCACACCGATGATATTAATTGATTTTTCTGCTGCTTGATAATTGTTGCCGATCACATAGACTTTTTCTGCACAGTCAATGAACTCTTTCGTCACATTTGCGAGGTAACATACCGGTGCCTTTAAATGATCTGCCAGATAAGCTGCTGCTCTTTCATCGGGTCCCGGATTGCATAAAATAATGTTTCGAACCACCTTTTTTCCCTCCTCACTTGAATTCGCAGAAACATTTTTTACAGGTCCTTCTTTGTTTTCTATCCCCAGAAACACAGCTGGATTAATTTCATTATTGTTTGTCCATGGCGCTCTTCTGACCTCAAAATGAAGATGAGGGCCGGTGGTGTTTCCGGTTCTGCCCATCATACCGAGAATGGTACCTTCATTGACTGTCTGTCCGCGGGTCACCTTCACAGAGGCAAGATGGGCATGGATCAAATCGTAATTGCCGTTCTTACTTCTCAGGATAACGTAATTTCCCCACCCTGTCGGATCTGCACCCTGACCACCGGCATAGGCTACCTTAATGACAGCGCCCGCGACAGCAGCATATATGGCTCTGTCTTTTGAAACCAGATCAATTCCCTGGTGATAACCTTTACTATATACACTGTTTCTGACACCATAGGGGTAAGATACGCTTGCTGACTTTAAAGACATCATCCGCCTTTCCACCTTTCCGATAGACCAAAGAAAATAAGACCTGTCCTTTATTAGATAAATATTCATAAAGTCTCAAGTCTTATGCATAATATGTGGCTTGTCTCATTTTTGTGCTATTAGCTGGATTTAACGAGATGTTTTACCTTCAAATAATCGCTGAGTTTCTGGTTAATATTTTTCCGGCGATATCTTATGGTCTTTTCGTCCATATTCAACGCCAGTCCAATTTGCAAATTACTTTTTCTTTTTAAACCATAATACTGTTCACAAATCATCCGTTCCACAGAATCCAGCAAGTTCAGCGCAAAACCAATTCCCTCAATGGAGGATTCCAGATGCATGATCTCCATTTTTAGCCTAATCTTTTTTTCAAGCAAAATCACAAGCTCCCTTTGCGATTTTTCCATGGAGCGTGTAAATTCCGCATAGGCTTGCGCTGTTGGATCACAGACCAAGCCGCTTCCTCCTCCCGTGACGGGCCGATAACTCGAAACTGTTCCTTTCGAAGGAATAAGCTGATTTACATCCAATAATATTCTTCTGATATCTTCGGCATTCTTTTCCACCGCTTCCAAAGCTCTTTTTTTGACCTGCAGTTCATCTAATTTCCGGTAATAGCTTCGCAAGGCGGTTTCCATACCTTTCATAGCGGTGTCGTTCATATTCACCCTCCTCTCCAGTTGTTCCTGTATATTCTTTATGGAGAATACTTCCACTGTAATAAGCATACGTTACTTTCAAGGATTAATTCGGCAAAAGCCAGGAAAAAATTCGGAAATCTCTTTGCATGTCTAGCACCTTGTCAACCCTAAAATGATTATATAATGACGATAACGCAGTATTACAAGAAATCTGCCGCCAGGGTATATAAGGTTCAGGGCTGACCGGTACTGGTTATTGATTCACACACAAATAATCCTGCAGGTAAAGATTGAGCTTCTGATTAATTTTTTTCCTTCTGTACCGAATCGTTTTTTCGTCCATCCGAAGTTCTTTGGCAATTTGAAGATTGCTGTGCTCCTTTAGGCCATAACACTTCTCACATATTGTCCGGTCAACAGGATCAAGTAGACCTAAGGCATAAGTAATCCCTTCAATGGCTGATTCAAGATAGATGATCTGACTCTTCAGTTTGACACCGCGATGCAGTAACGCGGCTAATCTTTTCTCAAATTTTTCTACGGATGAAGTAAATTCATAATAGTTTTGCGCAGACCTGTCGCAAACGTACACACAACCACCTGAAACAGCCATATATTGTGTAACAATCCCTCTGGAAGGCACCAGTTCGTTGACATCCAGCAAAATATTCCTGATCTCATTAGCATTTTTTCTAAGGTTTTCAATAATCGCCTTTTTTACCCACAGTTCGTTCAAGCTTCGATAGTAATTTTTCAGCATGTTCTCCGTGTCTGTCATCTGTGATTTTTGCAAAGCCTCACACCCCTTTTTTGCCCGCAACCAAATGTCCTTACGCTTTAATTCAAAGCGTATATTAATTATATTGCTACATTACGTAGCAGTCAACTTCTATTTTTGGAATTTTATATTGTTATTTATATTTTGTCCTATTGAATTGCTACTTATTGTAGAGTAGAATATTTTCTTAGAGGTGATGATGTGAGTTTTGGTGAAACTTTAAAATATCTGCGCCGGACGAAGAAAATTACGCAGAACCAGTTGGCCTTACACCTGGAGGTATCGCGTTCAGCTTTGTCTTTGTATGAGCTTGGTTTAAGAGAACCGGATTATAAATTTCTGCAGAAAGTCTCCGATTTCTTTGAGATTTCTCTGGATAGTCTGCTGGGCAAAAACCCTGCGATGAACGAACTGCCGAATTCTTATAACGGGCATACCATTCCTGGTCTTGCTATGGTTCCGATCGTCGGCCGAGTCCCCGCCGGAACCCCGGCTATTCCTTTCGAAGACATTGAAGATTATTTGCCGGTTCCCAGTTCGTTTGTCCGCGAAGATGAATTGGTCTTTGCCCTGAAGATTAAAGGCGATTCGATGATTGATTTAGATATCAATAACGGCGACCTTGTGCTGGTAAGAAAACAGCAAACGGCCCAAAATGGGCAGACAGTAATAGCCAGGATCAACGGGGAAGAAGTGACCTGCAAAAGGTTCTACAAGGTTGATAATAGAATTACGCTTGAACCGGCCAACCCTACCTACCGGGCGTTGGAACCTGATCATGTCGAAATTGTTGGTGTTGTGTTCAAAGTCATCAAAGATATCTTCTAAAAAGGAAGTAAAGAAGAATAAAAAAGCAAAGACTTCGTTTCATTTAATTCGAAACGGAGTCTTTTGTTTGAGGAATAAGCTGTTAACTATTGATCCATCAGCTTATTTCTAGATAAGTATTTTCTTGCTTCCTTTTTTGTATAGATAATTGCTTCAACAAGCATTTTTTTATTTTCAAAGACTTTTGGTCCTGCTAATATTTCCGGCGTATTGTCATCCTCAGACAGGCAGAGTCTGGCTTTTTCCCCCATGCAGTCAATGATCCAAACTCTTATCTTCATAATGATTTCCTCCTCCTGATGTAAAAGAAGATCACGAAAGGAAATATTAATGGTTTTACTGCCGTGAAGTTATAACTTTTTTATTAATGTCAATTTTGTTAAGACAGATCTTCATGTTGAAATTGACTAAAAATTTATATGTTATCTCCTCCCTTTGTATTTGGCTCAAAATCTTAATGAGTAAAAGTAATTATACCATTTACTTCCTGCGAAAATTGTAGAAATACTTGATTATCATAAAAAAATGACCTTAGGATAGTACTTTCGTCCTAAGATCAATCTTCGGAATAGAATAAATAAATCTATTCAAAAATCATATTTACAGCAAGCCCTTCTCTCGCAGGATTTTAACAATACCGGCTGTTGATTCGCTTCGGTCCATCGTGTAGAAATGGAGGCCGCAGGCTCCTTCTTGGAGGAGTTCTTCGCACTGTGCCACAGCGTATTGAATACCAAATTCCAACAAGGCATCCGCATCACCTTCCGGCAATGCAGCGATTCCTCTTTTCAATTGTTCCGGTATGGTAGCCCCGCAGTTTGTTGCAAGCATTTCCATCATTTTGACACTATAAACAGGCATCAGACCGGGAATAACAGGAACGGTAATGCCGCTCTTTTGGCAGCGCTCCAGCAGATGATAGAAGTAAATATTGTCATGAAAGAAGTTGGCAATGACAAAATCCGCGCCTTGATCCACCTTATACTTTAAATATTCAATATCCTTTTCCAAGCTTGGCGCCTCAAGATGACCTTCGGGATATCCTGCTACCCCTATACAAAAGTTATAATTCTTTTTGGCAAACGTTACGAGTTCATAAGCGTAGTGAATGGTATCCGCAGGAATTTCCTTCGCTCCGTCTTTGCCCAGATCTCCGCGCAATGCCAGGATGTTCTCAATCCCAAGGTCCTGGTAAGCATCCAGCACTGCAGCCACTTCGTCCGGCCTTAAACCATAAGCCGCCAGATAAGCAACAACTTCGAGCTTTTTCTCCTGCTTCAATTTCTTGACCAGTTCATAAGATCCTTCCCTTGTTGACCCACCTGCCCCGAAGGTGATCGAAACAAAACTCGGATTAAGGCTTGCTAAGACATCGAGTGTCTTTTCGAGTGTTTCCGCATTTTTTTCCGTCCGTGCGGGAAAATATTCAAAAGACAAGGTTGGCTTGCCAGTTTTGAATAATTCAGATATTTTCATACTTCTCTCCTTATCCATTTTCTTATTGTTATTACTGCGTCAAGCATATTGCGTTAAGGTTTAGCCGGTTGCCAGATCATGGTGATTGACAGCTGCTAGTGATATATTAATTCAGAACGATGATTTCTGCAAGCATATACTCTTATAACAAATACTTTTATGCAGATACTTTTATAGCAATACTTTTGGACATTAACGGCATTTCATTATTATGTATATAGAATACATAATTCTTTATATAAAGCATCATCTTGTCTTCTTTTTTCTGATAAAATGGCTGTGAGGCTCTTACATCAAAATACACTATTTCAGCTTTATTTTTTATAAAGAAAGGAAATACAACATGCCAAAAAGAACCGATATTAATAAGATCCTGATTATTGGGTCAGGCCCCATCGTGATCGGACAAGCCTGCGAGTTTGACTATTCGGGAACCCAGGCCTGTAAAGCGCTTCGCAAACTGGGATATAAGATCGTACTGGTCAATTCCAATCCTGCCACCATCATGACAGACCCCGGAATTGCTGATGTCACCTATATCGAACCATTAAACCTTGAAAGTCTGACAAAGATCATTGCCAAAGAACGTCCCGATGCCCTGCTGCCGAATTTGGGCGGTCAGTCGGCCTTGAACCTTTCCTCCGAGTTGCACCAGGCAGGCGTCCTTACGAAGTATAACGTCAAGGTCATCGGCGTTCAGCTGGACGCGATTGAACGTGGTGAAGACCGGATTGCTTTCAAAGAGACCATGAATAGGCTCGGCATTGAAATGCCCCGCAGCAAAGCAGCCTACAGCGTAGAAGAAGCTGAAACGATTGCCCAGGAACTCGGGTATCCGGTGGTTATCCGCCCGGCCTACACCATGGGCGGAACAGGCGGCGGTCTGGTTTACAATGCTGAAGAACTGACCGTGATTGCGAGCCGCGGTATTGCCACAAGCCTGGTCGGTCAGATCCTGGTGGAAGAATCCGTACTTGGCTGGGAAGAACTCGAGCTCGAAGTCATCCGTGATGCCAAAAACCAGATGATCACCGTATGTTTTATTGAAAATATTGATGCGATCGGTGTCCACACCGGCGATTCCTTTTGTTCGGCCCCAATGCTGACGATCAGTCCCGAGCTTCAGGAGCGCCTGCAAAAATATTCTTATTCTGTCGTCGAAGCCATTGAAGTTATTGGCGGCACCAATGTGCAGTTTGCGCATGATCCGAAGACCGGTAGGGTCGTCATCATTGAGATCAACCCGCGTACTTCCCGATCCTCAGCATTGGCCTCCAAAGCAACAGGTTTGCCGATTGCGCTGATCTCTTCCATGCTGGCGGCAGGGCTGACCCTGGACGAAATACCGTACTGGAGAGACGGCTCTCTGGACAAATACACACCTTCAGGCGACTACGTTGTC
Source organism: Dehalobacter sp. TBBPA1 (assembly GCF_040931655.1). NCBI lineage: Bacteria > Bacillati > Bacillota > Clostridia > Eubacteriales > Desulfitobacteriaceae > Dehalobacter > Dehalobacter sp. TBBPA1. Next base: position 2,212,173 of record NZ_CP162385.1, read on the forward strand.
ATCAAGTTTGCGCGCTGGGCCTTCGAAAAATTCCCGGGTTCAGTGGACAAGCTTGGAACTCAGATGCGCGCCGTCGGTGAAGTCATGAGTATCGGGAAAAACTACAAAGAAGCGGTGCAAAAGTCTATTCGCTCTCTCGAGATCAACCGTTACGGCCTAGGCTTTGCGAAAGATTTCCATCAGCGGTCTCTGGAAGAACTGATGGCCATGCTGGCCGAACCGACCAGCGAGCGTCAGTTTATCCTTTACGAAGCGCTGCGCAAAGGCGCAGATATCCATGATCTATACGCTTTGACCTATATCAAGCCTTACTTCCTGCAGCAAATGAAAGAACTTGTACTGCTGGAAGAAGAGATCTTAAAATACAGCGGCCAAAAGCTGCCGGATGAACTGCTGACTCAGGCCAAAAAGGACGGCTTTGCAGACCGCTACCTTGCAATGCTCTTAAACTTAAGTGAAGTGGAAATTCGCAAACAGAGAGTTGCCCTGGGGGTAGTGGAAGGTTGGGAAGCTGTTCCGGTAAGTGGCGTTGAAGATGCCTACTATTATTTCTCTACCTATAATGCTCCCGACAAGACCACAAGCAGCAACCAGCCAAAGGTAATGATCCTCGGCGGCGGACCGAACCGCATCGGTCAGGGCATAGAGTTTGACTACTGCTGCGTGCATACCGCCTTTGCGCTGCGTGATCTTGGCTATGAGACCGTCATCGTGAACTGCAATCCCGAAACGGTCTCCACGGACTACGATACTTCTGATAAACTTTATTTTGAACCGCTTACCGTCGAAGATGTCCTGAGCATCTACGAAAAAGAAAAACCGCTCGGCGTAATCGTGCAGTTTGGCGGCCAGACACCACTGAACATTGCAGATGAGCTCAAAAAAGCCGGTGTCAAGATTCTCGGCACAACCCCGGAAACTATCGCGCTGGCTGAAGACCGTGATTTATTCCGTAAGATGATGGAAAAGCTGGATATTCCGATGCCGGAATCCGGAATGGCCGTCAACCTGGAAGAGGCGCTTGTTATCGCTGACCGGATTGGTTACCCTTTGATGGTTCGTCCTTCATTTGTTCTAGGTGGACGCGGAATGGAAGTTGTTCACGACGCAGAGATGCTAAGCCGCTACATGGCGGCTGCGGTAGGCGTGACGCCCGACCGGCCGATTCTGATCGACCGTTTTCTAAGCAATGCGATCGAAGCGGAAGCCGACGCGATCGCGGACGGAAAGGATGCTTTTGTACCGACCGTCATGGAACATATCGAACTGGCCGGTATCCACTCCGGAGACTCGGCCTGCGTCATCCCGCCGATCAGCATCCCTGAAAGACACCTCGCGACGATTGTGGAATACACAAAAAAAATTGCCCAAGAGATGAACGTTATCGGGCTGATGAACATGCAGTATGCGATTGCCGACGACAAGGTTTATGTTCTGGAAGCAAATCCTAGAGCCTCAAGGACTGTACCGCTCGTATCCAAAGTCTGTAATATTTCCATGGCCCGGATCGCGACCGAAATTATGATGGCTGTCAATGACGGTAAGGAAACATCCGTTAAAAACTTGACTTCCAAAACAGTACCTTATTACGGAGTCAAGGAAGCAGTCTTCCCGTTTAATATGTTTACCGAAGTTGACCCTGTGCTCGGACCGGAAATGCGTTCAACCGGTGAAGTGCTCGGCCTAGCCGATTCGTTTGGTTTGGCTTACTACAAAGCGCAGGAAGCAACCAAGTCCCCACTGCCGGAATCAGGTACTGTGCTGATCAGCGTCAATGACGACGATAAGCCCGCAGCGCCCGAGATAGCCAGGAATTTTACCCAGATCGGCTTTAAGATTATGGCTACGGAAGGGACCCACAAATTCCTACTGGAAAACGGAATCGAAGCCGAAAAAATTAAGAAGCTGTATGAAGGCCGTCCGAACATCGTGGATAGCATCACCAACAAGGAAATCCATCTGGTGATCAATTCGCCATCCGGCAAACGCAGCAAACATGAGGATGCCTATATCCGCAAAGCGGCGATCAAGTATAAGGTCCCGTATATCACTACGATGACCGCTGCAGCGGCAAGCGCCAAAGGCATTGCCGCCTATGACGCGAATGGTGCATCTGGAATTACCTTAAAGTCCCTGCAGGAATATCACGCTGAGATTAAAAGGTAATACAGGTTCCCTGTCAAATATTGAAGTTCCAATAACACCAAATTACTCTCCGTATAATTTCAGAAGTGAAGCAAGTGTATAACAAGAAATCCTCAGCGTTAGATATGCCAACGATTTCCGCTCATAACCGTCCTACTGTCGCGGTGCCATGGATGATAAGGAGCGGCGGCTTGCAATAAGCCCAGAAGTTTTGGCATATTTGCTGAGGATTATTGTCCAAGAAAAAAAGTACTTGTTGCGTTTATCTTAAGCTTAATTTATACTTATTTACAACTAATAATAATTCTAATATATAAGGATGTGAAGCCATGATCAAGGTATCTGTTAACGGCGGCGCCTGCGGCTTTATGACCAATATTGAAGTCAACGCTGAGCGCAGGAATGCGAATATCAAGATTATTACGGAATGCCCCAGCCTGAAACCTTTAAGCGAAGAACTGAAAACAGTCAATGGTTATGAAGAATGCTTCGGCAAAATCGGTGATACCTCTGTCTTTCAAATCGCGCGCCAATACTGCAAGCATGCCGCCTGCCCAGTTCCTACCGCAATTATCAAAGGTGCGGAAGCAGCCTGCAGCCTTGCTTTGCCCAGAGATATTGAGATTAAGATCACCAAGGAAGACTAGCTCATCAAGCACCTATTTCGTATTCTTCACCACTCCGAGCTTTTCCATGACCTCCAGAAATTTGACGGAATCGATGGGTTTGGATGCATACGCGTCACACCCATATTCAAAGGCCTTTTGCACATAATCCGATTCAGCCAGAACGGTCGTCATAATGATCTTGGCTTGTTTTTCACACGGAATCCCTTTTTGTATTTCCAGATCCCGAATAGCCTTTAACGCCCTGACTCCATCGACCTTCGGCATCATGACATCGAGACAGATCAGCTCATAAGGGCTCTCTTCCTTGAGCGACATCAGATAAGCATCGATTGCTTCCAGTCCGTCAACAACCAGATCGCACTCACCATATTCTGATAATAATTTGTACAAATATTTTCTGCTGGCTAAATCGTCTTCAGCTATGAGTATCTTTAACATCCGAATCCCTCCTATTACGTCGTTACGTCGTTATTTTGTACTTCATTGCCAAATAGCTTATAACTCAATTATTGCTAAGTGACTTTTTAAAAACATCATACGCTTCTTTAAATAAGCTGAAATACTCAATCTCATCTCCAATATTATTTTTTCTTCTCGCCAGTTCGATTTTAAAAGCACAGAATTTCAATTCATCTGCTTCAATCTGATTGCACAGGTTTTTCAGCCGGTTGGCAATCGATTCTATCGCTTCATATTGCATGCTTTCGAAATGATCGTCGAGTTCTTTGATGCAATGCTCGATTTCCTGCATTACGGAAGTATAATGTTCAGTGTCTTTATTCTCAGATTTACTTGTAAAAATAATTTCGCCGTGATCCCCCAGCTCAACCTTATCCGGAAATTCTTGCCGGTTTTGACCCACCGAACCAATTTTTTTCATTAGATCGTTGATGTCAATCGGTTTTGCCAGATAACTATCCATTCCCATCGCCAGAAACCTTTGTTCGTCACCCTGCAACGCATAGGCAGATACTGCAATGATCGGTGTATGGGTTCGGCAGCCTTCAGATTCCCTGATAATTTTCGTTGCTTCTATCCCGTCCATCACGGGCATCTGGATATCCATCAGGATCAAGTCATATTTTTTTTTCTTAAAAAGATCCAGGACCTCCAAACCATTGTCTGCAGTATCAACCTGATGGCCCCTTTCCTTCAGCATGCGGCGAAGAAAGACTTGACTTACCTTATCATCCTCAGCAAGAAGAACATGCAAGGGCCGGATCATTGGGCTGATGTCAGGTCTAAGGAACGGCACTGTTTCGCCTTGTTTTCCTATTTTAAATTTGATCGGAAAATAGAATGTGCTTCCTCTTCCTTTTTGACTGCTAACCCGCATGGTTCCACCCATCAGCTCGACTAGCTGCTTGGAAATTGCCAACCCCAGGCCTGTTCCGCCATATTTTCGGGTAATAGAGCTGTCGACTTGGGTAAATGTTTTGAACAGGAAGGTCTGATCTTCTTCGGAAATACCAATTCCGGTATCCTGGACAGCAAATTTCAGTTCAATGTCCTGATCTGTCTTCAGAACGTTGTTTACAGTGACAGATATTTTACCGGTGTCCGTGAATTTTATTGCGTTATCAACCAGGTTATTCAGGACCTGCCTAAGTCTGTTCGGATCACCGATCAGATACTTCGGGATGCTGGGATCGAGATCATACGTTAATTGAAGCCTCTTTTTACTGGCCCGCAGCGTATGCACCTTCGAATTCTTCTCAACCAGATCATGCATGTCAAAATTGATGTTCTCAACAACGAGTTTCCTGGCCTCAATCTTGGAGAAATCAAGGATATCGCTGATCAACGCCAGCAGGGAATTGGCACAGATTTTGGCCGTTTCGAGATTATCCCGCTGTTCAGGATTCAAGTCAGTGGCCAGCGTTAAATCAATCATGCCGTTGATGCCGTTCACCGGTGTCCGGATCTCATGACTCATATTGGCGAGGAATTCACTTTTGGCCCGATTCGCGGCTTCAGCTTCTTCTTTAGCCGTGATGAATCTCTCCTCATTCTTTTTTCTCTCCGTAATATCCCGTGCAATGAGAATGAGATAGTCTATATGATTAAGTTTAAATTGCCGTATATTGATCTCAACGGGAATCTCTCTGCCATTTTTGGAAATGTGGATATCTTCAAACACATAGGTTTGATAGTTTCGAACTTGAGTCATCAATATATCCACTTCCGCTTTGCCTATTCTGGAGATCATCTTTGGCGAATGTCCGATCAGCTCATCCCGCGTATATTCGAGTCCTTTGCAAGCGACTTCATTTACTTCGACAATCGTGACTTCACCTTTTTCATTAAACTGCTCCAGGAAAATGGCATCTTTGGCATTTTCAAAAACGCTTCGGAATTTTTCTTCACTCTCGATTAGTGCCCGCTCCGAAGCTCTCCGCTCGGATATATCCCGTGCCAGGCAATATATGCACGTTTTGCCGTTAATATTTATCAGATGCATACTGACTTCAACCGGGATCTCCCTTCCGTCTTTAGTGACATGCACATGTTCGGCTGTATCGAATCCCTGCTGTATCAGCTTTTCCAATTGTTCAATTTGATCTTTCGTATCGTATTTAACGATATCCGGCAGATATAGCTGAAAGAGTTCCTCTCTCGTATAGCCGAGTCTTTGACAGGTAATATCATTGACTTCAATTATTTTCCCAATCCGGTCATCATTCTCGATAATTTCAACGATGTAGATTGCATCCGTGACATTGTTATATAAATTTCGATACCGGGTTTCACTGTCCAGCAGCTGTTTTTCAATTTTTTTACGTTCGGTTATTTCTCTAAGCACGCACAACAACACCTGTTGGCCATTGATCATCGTGGTCTGTGCACTCACTTCAACAGGAACTATACTTCCATCTTTCCGTTTGGTGTTTGTTTCAATAAAGAATCCTTTTTCCACGGCAATCTTCAGTTGTTCTCCGGCAAACGTCACATCTTCTGCAAAATCAAAAACTGTTTTTTTCACAATTTCAAGATCATCATAGCCGTAAGCTTTCAAAGCTGCTTTGTTGGCTTCGAGAATTTTCCCATCCTGTGAGACGAACATAATCATATCCCTGGCATTTTCCGACAACAGTTGATAGCGCTTTAAAGCGTCTTCAGCAATCTTTCTGTCGGTGATATCCAGTATAATGCCGATTAGGCCGGCATACTCTCCTTCAAGATCATAATATGGGCCGCCTGAACTGAGACACCATCGATACTCCACGTCATGATATCTTAAGCGATGCTCATATTCAAAAGATGTATGGTTCGCTTCTGCATTTTTTAGTATTTCTTTATAAGCGGCTCTGTCTTCGGGATGTATGACTGATAACCAGTGAATATTCATGCACTCTTCAAAGTTCATACCCAAAAAATCCAGCAGATTTTTATTTACGTAAGTCATTTCTTTTTCTGCGGAACGCCAGATAGAAACCGGGAAATAATCCAGCAGCTTCAGCTGGAAATCGCGGGACTTAATCAGTGACTCTTCAAGTATCTTTTCTTCGGTGATGTCATTTAACGCAATAACAATATTTCTTTTGCCGTCTACGATCAGCGGGGAGATGCTGACATGAAACCATAATTGTTTTGTCTTGCCGTTAAGGATAAATGATTGGGAGAACTCCAACCCCTCGATAGATTCATTGTTTTTAAGCGCCCGCAAGCCGGCATGTGTAATCTCACACTGCTTACATTTCGCTGCGTAGCCGCAACCCCTGGGATGTTCCAAGCTGGCTGCACATTTGAAAGCTTCGCCAAATGTTTTACCAAGCACATCTTGTTTTTCCACATGCATCAGTTCGAGCGCTGCGTTATTTACGCAGCTAATGTGCGCCAGTTCATCAATAATAACCATATTAACTGGAGACGAATAAAAGATTGTCCTAAAATTTTCTGCTTCATTTTTATAGTCGTTTTCAATTTCTTTGATTCTGGTGATGTCCCTGAAGACAAAGATGACCCCTCTGACTTGGCCGTCTTGTTCGATCACTGGGGAACTGCTGGCCGAAATGCAGATGATTTGGCCATCTTTTTTGATCAGTGCCGAATGGTTTTTTAAGCCCAGAGCTTTCTTTTTTTTAATGGTCAGCTCTATCGGAGAATCCATTATTTCTTCGGTTTCTTTATTAATAACTGGAAAGACTTCTTCAAATATTTTACCCCGAGCCTCTTCTGGCAACCAGCCCGAAAGCCTGGCAGTGGAATCATTGATGTATAAAATGGTTCCCAGATGATCCGTATACACGACACCATCTCCGATGCACGCCAAAGCCAACGCCATTTCATTTGTTGTGACATTGTAGCTCTTTTTGCTTTTATTCATTGGCCTTCATTCCTTACTTCAGCATCGTACAAATTAACTGAGGGATGTTCATTAAAGAAGTTTGTCTTTCAACGGCCCCGATATCATGAGCAACTTTCGGCATGCCGTAGACCACACAGGAATCCTGATCCTGACCGATCGTTCTGGCCCCTTTTCTTCTCATCTGCAGGAGTCCCTTGGCCCCGTCATACCCCATACCGGTCAAAATGACACCCAGCGCATTTTTGCCTGCTTCCTTGGCCACAGATTCAAATAAGACATCAACGGAAGGACAATGACCGTTGACCTTTTCTCCTGCGAAGCACTCAATCCTGTATCGATTGGCTATCTTTTTGATTCTAACATGCTGGTCTCCAGGCGCAACTAAGGCCACTCCCTGTTCCAGGTAATCCCCGGTCCGAGCTTCCTTGACCTTCAGTTTGGTCTGATTATTCAGCCGCTCGGCAAACATCCGGGAAAAAACAGGAGGGATATGCTGGACGATAACGATCCCGGGCATATTCGCAGGCAGTCGCTTCATGATATTGCAGACGGCTTCCGTTCCGCCGGTGGAAGCGCCGATCGCAATGATTTTTTCCGAATTCTCGGCATGCTGACTTTCAACTTTTTCAGTCGTATCCTTCATCGACGGGATAATCCGGGCGACGGAGGCTACCTTGATCTTAATCTTCAACTCATTCAAAAAGGTTTCCACTCTCTGCGCAGCCTTCATATCCGGCTTGCCGACAAATTCGACAGCCCCGGCATTCATCGCATCAAAAACAGCATCGCTCACCGTACTGATCACAATCACCGGAATCGGATATTGCGGCAGCAGCTTGCAGATAAATTCAATCCCGTTCATTTTGGGCATCTGGACATCACAGGTCATGACGTCCGGTTCAACTTCCAGGATTTTATCCCTGGCTTCAAACGGGTCTGCGGCCATACCCACGACTTCGATCTCCGGGTCACTGGCAATTCCTCTGGCCAGAATCTCCCGGAAAACGATGGAATCATCTACAATTAAAACCCTAATCTTTTTTTTGGCCATGATATCAACCTACTTCTAAATATTATTCTTTTCTGTATACGGCTGGCATGACATATTTATATTGGGTTGTATCTTTGTTGAGTGATTCCGAATGACCGATGAACAGGTAGCCGCCATACTCAGTCATGTCATAAAATTTCTGAACAAGCTGTTCTTTGGTTGGCCCGTCAAAGTAAATCATCACATTTCGGCAAAAGATCACATGGAACTTCTTTTTAAAAGGAAATACCTTTTCCATCAGATTAAAGTTGCGGAAGATCACTTCATTCTTAATTTTTTCTACAACAATTGATTTTTCCCTGTCGAGCTTTTTAAAATAATTTGTTCTCCACAGCGCTGGCAGCGCCGCAACCTTATCATTGGCGTATTCGCCATTTCTGGCAATCGTTAAGGCTTTATCGGAAATGTCCGTTGCAAGAATCTTCGTATCCCACCAGACTTTTTCTCTGCCAAAAAACTCATCAATGATCATCGCGAGGGTATACGGTTCTTCACCACTGGAGCACGCCGCGCTCCATATCCGTAGATCCTTATCCCGGCAATGGGCCGCCAGCACAGGCAGAACGTTCTCTTTTAAGAAAGTAAAATGCTCCGCTTCCCGCATAAAAAACGTATGGTTGGTGGTAATCTTATTAATAAAGGTGGTCATGGCCTCCCCGCCGTTATGTGAAGTAATGAAATCGTAATATTCCGAGAAACTTTTAAAGCCGTTCTCGATAAGGACACCCTGCAGTCTGCCGTTAATCAGCGATTGCTTTTCTTTTTTTAGATGAATCCCATAATTAGCTTCGATATACGCTGCAAACTTCACAAATTCTTTTTCCGTTATTGTTATCATAACAGACCACCATCTTCTTCAGGCGTTTTTTATAGAAACTTCTAATTTCTGTTATTCTGAAGAGAGAGCCTCGAATCAGGCCCTCTCTTCTCTTGCATTTCACTTAGTACTTGCCGAATTCGTCGTCACTCAGAACAATTTTCTTTTTTGGCTTTTCCTTTGGTGCAAGAGTCGGACTACTACTGTTCATATTCTCGAGCATTTTCAGAATATCCGGGCTCATGTTTTCGATTCCTTTTAAGGAAGCGTACTGGCCGTTTTTCCGCAGTTTGAATTTGGCAACCTGAACATTCAGCAGCTCGGACTGGCTCGCCAGTTCCTCACTTGCAGCGGCACTCTCTTCAGCAGTTGCCGAGTTGGTCTGAACGACTTCCGCGACCTGAGCAATACCCTGGTTGATTTGGTTGATGCCAATGGCCTGTTCATTGGAAGCCACTGCAATGTTGTTCACCAGGTTGGCTACCTTCGAAATTCCTTCGACAATGTTGTTTAATTCTTTTGCCGTGTCGCTGGCAATCCGGGTGCCGTTATCAACATTCTTGATCGAACCCTCGATCATATCCGTTGTTTCCTTAGCAGCGTTGGCTGAGCGAGCTGCGAGGTTTCTGACTTCTTCTGCCACAACGGCGAACCCTTTGCCGTGCTGTCCTGCCCTTGCAGCTTCAACAGCAGCATTCAGGGCCAAGATATTGGTCTGGAAGGCAATATCGTCGATGACTTTGATAATTTTGGAGATATTATTGGAAGAATTATTGATTTCATCCATTGCGCTAAGCATTTCCTTCATCTGGCTGTTGCCCTGGGCCGCATTCTTCTTGGCTTCTTCCGCCAGCTGGTTTGCTTCATTGGCATTTTGGGCATTGAGTTTGGTCTGGGAACTGATTTCTTCCAGAGAGGCCGTCAGCTCTTCAATCGAACTAGCCTGCTCGGTTGCGCCCTGGGAAAGGGCCATACTGGAATCGGACAGTTGCTTCGAGCCTGAAGCGACCTGCTCGGAAGCACTGTTGATATTACTGATCACTTCATTCAGGGTCAGCGTCATGGTCGAGAACGATTTGGCAAGCGCTCCGATCTCATCTTTGCCGTGGACATCGATATCGACATTCAAATCGCCGTCAGCAATTTTATCGGAAACTCCTACCAGTTTGCGGACAGGGTTTGTGATCGAGCGAGCCATAAAAAATCCGAGGATGATCGACAGAACGATTGCGGTCAAGGTGGAGACGGCCAGTATAATTATAGTTCTGGTTTCTTTGGATGCAATACGATCCTTTGCCGCACCAATGTTTTGAGCTCTTTGCTCTGCCATTTGCGTATTTAATTCGATTAGGGCTTTTGTTTCCGGTGCAATTTTTGCTCCAACTGCCGTGATTTGTGCAGCATTGCCTCCTTTGACTGCCGCAAACAGCTCTCCACTTACTGCAGCGGTCCAGGCGTTGCTTCTCTCTACCATGGCCTTGTTCTCAGGCGTATTCTCCATGGCTAACAATTCCTCTTGCAGTTTGGTGCACTTCTGGGAAATCGCATTGAAATCGTCAACATAGGACTGTTTTCCATACAACATGTAGGCTCTGGCAAGACTTGCTCCATCGGTGAAGCTTAAGGCCAGGTCTTCATTAATTTGGAATTTCACAAATTCGACTTCGGTCATCTGATTAACATCTTTGACCATAGAATTAACCTGGGTATAAGTGACTACAGAAATGACTGCCAGGATGACGACAATGACAATATAGCCAGCTAAAATCTTGGTTTGAAGCTTGTTGAAATTCATGATATTACCCCCTCACTAAGTGTAGATGTCAGATTAGACAGTTCTTCTTCTTTTAATAATTTGTCGCAATCAAGAATGAGCTTGATACTGTTATCGACCTTGCCGATTCCTTTAATGTATTTGTTACTGGCACCTCCGTTAACACTGGGAGGAGGCACTATTTCGTCTTCAGGGATGACAAGCACCTCGCATACGCTGTCCACGATCAGACCAATTGATATTTCCTGAATGTCGATCACGATGATACAGGTCCGGTCACTGTATTCCATAAATGGCTTTTTGAAACGCAGGCGCACATCGATGACCGGAATGATCTTCCCTCTCAAATTGACAATTCCACGAACATAATTGGGCAGCTCCGGCACTTCAGTAACCGGCTGGATACCGATAATTTCTGTCACGTACTTAATTTCAATCCCGTAGATTTCGTTGCCTAGAGAAAAGGTCAAAAACTTGTTTTTCTGAGTATCTTCTTCCAAATAATCTTCTGCAATCATTTCTGCCATTAAAATCACTCCTTTCTTGTTATTTCTTCACAAGTCTGGTTATACTCTGGATGTCAAGGATTAAACTAATGCTTCCGTCACCTAAAAGCGTACACCCTCCTAACACGTTATCTTTTTTAAAATTTTGAATGTAATACGGCAGTGCTTTAACAACGACCTGTTGTTCTCCAAGCAGTTCATCAGCAAATATACAACAAGATGTTTCTTCATCTTCAACCATGATAAATATGCCCTGGCTTAATTCCGTAATTTCAGTTTTGACTTTGTACAGCGTATGGAGCCTGATAACCGGATAACACTCACCCCTTACCATAATCATTTCATTTTCGTCAGGGTCTCTGATAATATCGGATTCTTTCGGCCTGAATGATTCTCTGATGGATATTGTCGGTATGGTATACCTTGAATTTCCGACTTTAATATTCATTCCGCCGATAATCGCCAATGTTAATGGGATCTTCATCGTAATGGCAGTGCCTGCACCTTCAGTGCTGTCTACCGAAACGGATCCGCCTACCGTCTGGATATTCTTGGAGACGACATCCATGCCGACGCCTCTTCCGGAAAATTCCGTGATGTTCTCTTTGGTTGAAAATCCGGGCAGAAAGATCAGATTAAAGATTTCGCGGTCGCTTATCTCCTGTTCCGATTTGGTCAGAAGGCCATTCTGTCTGGCTCTGCCCAGGATTTTTTCTTTATTCAGTCCTTTACCATCATCCCTGACAATGATCAGAACATCGCTTCCAGCGTTTTTTGCTTCCAGGGTGATTGTCCCAGCTTTGGACTTCTCTGCCGCAACCCGTTCCCCAGCCGCCTCAATCCCATGATCAATCGCGTTGCGGATCAGATGCATCAGCGGATCAGAAATATGTTCAATGATATTTTTGTCAACTTCCGTTTCCTCACCGATGATCTCTAAACGCACTTCTTTGTTCAACTTCTTACTCATATCGCGTACGATTCTGTGCATTTTGTGAAAGGTTGTCGACAGCGGAACCATCCGGATCGCCATGACCATATCCTGCAATTCCCCGGTGATTTTTCCGAACTGCCGGGCTGCCTTATAGAAATTATCTAGCTGCAGCCCTTTAAGGTCAGGGTTTTGGGTAACCATGGCCTCGGCAATCACCATTTCTCCGACCAGGTCCATCAGTCTGTCCAGCTTGGCGACATTGACACTGATGATGCTCTGCTGGGCAGAAGAAAGAGAGACTTCCTTCTCGGCCTTTTCCTCCCTTTCAACTGCCCGTAGGACAGGAATCTGTGGGGTTAAAGCATTCTCATGCTGATTCATCACCGGTTCGTCTTCCTGATCTTCGATCTGCTCCAACTTCAGCTCTCTGAGGAAAATCGTCTGCATGAAGAATTCATGCATTTCTTCATAGCTTTTATCTGTCCTTAAGACTACTGTAAAGCCCTGTTCTTTAATGACCTGAGCACTCAGATCATTTTCAATAATATCTTCCGGGGTGAAAATGTACTTGTCCACAATTTCTTTCAAATTATGGATGACGGTGTAGGCTCTGATATTTTCCATTTCACAGCCGTCCTGATAGAAAATTACAGCCTTGTACCAGTTCTTTTTAGACAGGGCCGCTGGGGGCTCTGTTATGTTCGGGGCAATATAATATCTGGGTTTTTCTTCAGGTATTTTTTCAGTTATTTCTTCTATGTCTTCTGGTATGTCCTTCAGATCTTCTACTGAATTTTTCTTCGTTTCTTTCCTGGATGTAAATACTTTTTCTGCTGAAGAATTTTGTAATTTCAGTTTGTTCAGGAAATCTGCAATCGTCTCTTTCAGACGCTGTGCATCTCCGTCAACGGGGTCTTTGGCTTTGACTTTTTCCAGTTCGACTTTGAGAAAATCGACACCTTCGAGCACAATATCCGAAAGCGCGGAGCAGTCGACCTCCCGTGGATCGTTTTCGCGGATGAAATAAAACAAGTCCTCGATTGAATGGGCGAGAGAAGCGATGTTGTCAAAAAGCATCATTGCAGATGAGCCCTTAATGGTATGCATGATCCGGAAGATCTCATTGACATCATCTTTGGAAATATGATTGGATTTTTCACTGGCCAGAATGGAATGCTCTAGCTGTTCAAGCAGATTGGACGTTTCGAAAATATACAGGTCTAACATGGATTCATTGGAATAATTACCAGCCATTTTTATCTGCCCCCCAAACATATCAACTGACTATTTTAATGCATTCACCTGATTTAAGGTTTTGACTACGACATCCTCTTTGAACGGTTTGATAATAAAGGACTTCGCACCAAGCGCAACAGCCTGCCTTACCATACTTTCCTGTCCCATCGCGGAAACCATCACGACCTTGGCTTTCGGATCAAATTTCATGATTTCAGGTAATGCTTCCAAACCGGACATTTCAGGCATCGTAATATCCATGGTAACGACATCAGGTTGCAATTGTTTATAGCTTTCCAGGCCTTCCAACCCGTTCGCAGCCTCACCGACGACCTCAAAACCGTTGTTCTGAAGCATATTTCTGATCGCCAGCCGCATAAATGCCGCATCATCTACAATCAGTACTTTAATCAATGGACTCCCTCCTTTGAGGATTAATCTTGTCTTGAATGAAAGAACCCAGGATCGTGTTAACTGCCTCCAGGCATTTTCCCCGTAAAGAGAAAGAATACTGCTGTAGTCTCCACCTCGCACAAAGCGCTACGCAGGTTCCGATAATAATATCAGTTAGCATCTCACTCGATAGTTTCGGAGATATTTCCCCTGTCTCCTGGCCTTTCTGAATAATTTTCTTTAAAAAAACAAATCGCGTTGAATAAATGTCTTGGACTTTTGATTTTAACGCTTCGTCATAGCGCATAATTTCCAAAGATAGAAGTACTGCGGTGATTGACGGGTAATTTTCGTAATACGAAGAAAGTGATTCGACAAGAAAAATAATCGCTTCTTCCGTGGTTTCTTTCTGCTGGGCCGTAAGGAACAGGTCGCTGTCATACTGCGAGAAATAATCCAGGACGCCGAGCATCAGTTCATTTTTGCTTTTAAAATGCTTATAGATGGCTCCCTCAGTGATATTCTGCTTTTTTGCAATCTCGCGTGTCGAAATTTGGTGGATTCCGTATTTATCGATCAGATCAATTGTCGTTAAGATGATGCTTTCTTTCCGATGTATTAGTAAATTCATATGGTAATAAACTCCTTCCTTGGAAAGTAAGTGTTTACTTACCATCTTTTACACCTAATATACTGCATAATTTGTCGAATGTCTACAATTTTTGACATAATATTTTAAATATTTTGATATATTCTTCGTATGGCTAAATATATTTGGATTGGCTTACATACAATTTTAGGGAATAAAAAAAGGCTTCCTGTTAAATCAGATAAGCCTGTTTCCCTATTTAATATTTTTTCGTTGGATTTGGATTAAAGGAATCAAAAAAGAGATTGATGCAATTTGATTGATTCAATCTCTTTTTTGAGCTTTATGATTCGCAGCTTCCGGAACTGCAGTCCGATCCGCACTCACCTTTTAAGGGTGATTTGATTTCAAATTGATCCCCATCGGGGGTGTCAATATAATTGATTACAACACCCTCAAGAACTTCTGTAAATTGCTTGTCTGCGACAATTTTTAGTCCATGCTGTTCATCAAATATATCGTCAGGGGTCTTTGACTCATCCAGAGTCATGCCGTAATTCGGCCCCCTTCAGCCAATGCCGGCTACATAGAGCCGCAAGTAAGAATCATCCATATTCTGAGTCACCATGATGTCTTTAATTCTCTTGGCCGCGATTTCAGTAACTTCAAACATAATCGCACCTCCTTTTTAGTCTGACAATCATCATTCATATTACATGAATGAGAAATGCTTGTCAAAAATGATTGAAAAACAAATTGAAAAGTTGTAGTATGTCTAATTAATTAGCAGATTTTACGTGTCGTCGAGCAGGTTATTAAACCGGTTTGTTGCCTTGATATATTTCACCAGTTCATTAATGATAATTCCGGTTATGATTCCGGTAGGCACTGAAAACAGTAGCATAACAGGCAAGTAAAAAAAGATCCCTGAAAACCTTAGAACCAAGGCTGCCATGGCCAATTGCCCGAGATTATGGGCTACAGCCCCTGCTACACTGATACCAACCATACTCAGACCTGTAAATAGATGTAACAGCACTGCCATGACGATCGCAGCTGCAACAGCGCCTAAAAAGCTCATAAAAAAACCCATGCCGAATAAGGTCCCACTGAGCAGAGAGCCGAGAATTGTCCGCATTACGGTAATCTGCAGGGCCGTCTTAAAATCAAAGACGACCAAAGCCACCAAGGTAATAATATTGGCCAAACCCAGCTTCACTCCCGGTATAGGCAGCGGACTAGGGAACATACTCTCAAGATAATGAAGAACGGAGGCTTGCGCCACGAGAATGGCAATAACAGCCAGTTTCTTTGTTGATATCACATTTTTGACATATTCCATAACTGGATCTTCCTCCGAATTATGCAATCCCTTTAGATCATGCAATTTTTATTTGCATTAAACCCATATAAGTACTATTATTCATACGAAACAGAAATTGTCAAAGGAGCCTTTTCAATGACCGGTATGAAATTAGGCCAATACGTCTATGGGAATTCCCTGCTCCATTTATTGGATCCCCGAACGAAAATATTGAGCTGCTTATTGGTCATTTTTTCCGTCATAATTACCGATAATTTGTATTTTCTGCTTTTCTTGATTCTATTAATGGCTGCTGCCATTATTTCTTCCGGATTAAGCTATCAATTAATTCTGAGCAGTTTATTGAAATTAAGATATCTGCTTCTTTTTACGCTGGTTTTCCAGGGATTTCTCACGCCGGGCGAGACCGTTTTGATGGTTGGAAAGCTCAGTATGACCAGAGAAGGTCTGATCTTAGGGCTGATCAATATATCTCGGCTGGTTATTTTATTTTTAGGCTCTATGATTCTACTGATGACAACATCGTCCCTCAAATTGTCCGCAGGAATCGAATACTTGCTGCTACCATTAAGGAAATTACATATTCCTATTCATAATTATACAACCATCCTCAGCATTTCTTTTCGCTTTCTTCCTACTTTATTTGAAGAAGCGGCCATCATAAAAAATGCTCAAAAATCAAGGGGAGCCCAATTTGATTCATCAAATATTGCCGTCCGGATAAAGAGCTATACTGCCATTCTCATCCCCTTATTTGAAGCGTCCCTGGTTCGGGCCGCTGACTTGGGTGAAGCGATGGACAGCAGGTGCTTTACTTCCCATCCCAATAAGTTAAGATTAAACCGTTTGCAAATGAAACGTCGGGATATCCTGTTCTTAATCCAAATGACCGCCGTTTTAGGCACAGGTATTACGATTAGCATTCTTCTATAAGTCAGGAGCCGAAAGTATGACTGCTCAAGGTATCGAATTCGTCAAGGTCACAAAGCATTATATAGATTACTCCCAAGGGAAAACACCTGCGCTGAAAGATATCTCCTTGTCGATCAAGAAGGGCGAATATGTCGGTTTGCTTGGGATGAATGGTTCGGGAAAATCTACCCTGGCCAAACTATTAAATGGCCTGCTTAAACCGACGGATGGAAAGGTCTTTATCAATGGGCTTGATACGGCAAACATTGAACAACTGCCTGAAATCCGCAGACTCGTCGGTATGGTTTTCCAAAACCCCGATAATCAATTAATCAGTCCTGTCATTGAGGAAGAAATTGCTTTTGGCCCTGAAAATTTAGGGCTACCAATTTCAGAAATCAATCGCCGGATTAATTGGGCACTTCAGGTGTGCGGCCTCGAAGACAAAAGGCATCATGCACCGCATCTGCTTTCAGGCGGACAAAAACAAAAAGTGGCTCTGGCCTCGGCCTTGGCGATGCTGCCGGAATACCTCGTTCTTGATGAGCCAACTTCGATGCTGGATCCGACAGGAAGGAAGGAACTGCTCGAACAGCTGAAGGTCTTAAATAAACAGGAAAACATGACCATTCTGATCATCAGCCATAATCCTGAGGATTTGGTCCAGGCAGACAGGTTGATTGTTCTGGATCACGGATCAATCTTTTTACAGGGAACCCCAAGGGAAGTCTATGCCAGTGCAAAGTTGGCAGAACTGGGACTGGATACCCCAACGGTTTACCAATTGATCAACCAATTAGGATCAAACGGATATTCTGTTCCTGAAAATGTCAAATCTGTCCGGGAGTTGGTGGATTATCTATGCCTGCAGTTGTAGAAACGAATCATCTTTCTTATACATACTTACCCGGTTCAGTTTACGAACATCAAGCCCTCAAAGACATTAATATCTCTCTACCAAAAGGAGAGTTCCTTGGCATACTCGGACCTAATGGTTCTGGTAAATCGACACTCGCCCAGCATTTCAACGGATTAATCCGGCCTACCTCCGGTCATATGACTGTATGCGGGATTCCAACTTTGGACCCCAAATTAAGTAAAGATCTCTGGAAAAAAGCAGGGCTGGTTTTTCAATATCCCGAACAGCAGATTTTTCAAGTTACGGTCTTTGATGAAGTGGCCTATGGCCCGAGGAACTTAGGCCTGCCTGAAACAGAAGTCGCAGAAAGAGTCTATGATGCCCTGCGGCAGGTTGGTATAAACCAGGAAAATATCAACCAACTGTCCCCGGTCACACTGAGCGGCGGCATGCGAAGAAGGGTCGCCATTGCCGGGATGCTGGCCATTCAGCCGGAAATACTCATCCTTGATGAACCCATGGCAGGTTTGGACGCTGCCGGCCGGAAGCTGCTTTCGGATATACTCAAAAAACGTCACGAAAAAAAAGAAACGACGGTCATGATCTCTCATAACCTTAAAGAAATCATGGCCATCACGGATAAGATTGCTATTTTGGACAGTGGATCCATAATCTTTTTCGGAGACGTTAAAGACCTGCTGATGAAACCTGAAATTCTTGGTCGATATCAACTGGAATTGCCGGAGTACTTGCAAGTTATATATTGCCTGGCTGAGAAAGGGTTTGCTATCAAAACGGACATCAGCAGTATGCAAGAAGCCGGCGAAGAAATCCTAAGATTTCTTCAAGAAAATAAACATGGGGCGTAACGAAACTTTAGTTTAAGTTTCGTTACGCCCCATGTTTCTGTTATAAGCTTCGAAAACGGCAAAAAGTAAAATGAATCGATAGAATACTTCTTTAGGGGTAGTTGCGTTTTGTCCATTTTCCAAGCCTGAACATATCATATTCCAGCAAATGTTTGGAATATTTTTTGTTTCAGGAGGAATGAATGCAAAGCATGTTTTTTGAACGGGAAGACTGGAAATTATTCAGAAATATGGAAACCTTGCCCCAAAAAGCGGGAGTACCGAGAAGTAAATTGTCCAGGCTGGTTTGCAAGGAACTCACGGATAATGCGCTGGATCTGGGCGGCGATTGTGAAATCGGTTATGAGGGCGATTTTTTTTATGTTAAGGATCACGGCAGCGGCCTGGATCCGGAATTGTTTTCCATCAACAGACCGCTTCGGTCCTCCAAGTATTTAAGACTGCCCACCCGGGGGGCATTGGGTAACGGTCTGCGCGTGGTAGCCGGGGCGGTAGTGGCGTCGGGCGGCGAACTCTATGTTTCAACCCGAGGCAAAAATTATAAAATCCATTTTCAAAACGACGGTACAGCCTTCCCGGAAAGCTTAAGCGATTATCACGAAGCCGGGACAAAAATCAGATTTACTCTGGGCGGAATGCCTATCGATTCAAGCTGGGCCAGTCTGGCAATGGAATATGCCCAAGGTGAAACCTACCGGGGAAAGACCTCGCCCTATTGGTATACCAGTGAAAACTTTTTTGAATTATTTCAGTCCTATAGCGGATCAGTCCGGGAACTAATCACACAGTTCGACGGTTGTACCGGTGGGAAAGCCGGGAAGATAGCCGCAGAATATACCAAGACGTCAGCCGCAGCCTTGGAGTTCGACGAGACGGAAGCGCTTTTGGCTGAGCTCCGGGCAGCGGTAAAAAATGTCAGTCCCGAGAGGCTGGGGCGGATCGGCAAGCTGGATGGGTACAGTGGCTATTGTAAATCAGCCGGCACCTTAAAGGCCAGGACCGTTAAAGGGGAACACGACGCGGAAATAGCATTTGTCCTTGAAGTGTACGCGATACCCTCCGATACGCCCCATATAACGGTACTGCTCAATAAATCCCCTGTGACCGGCAATGTCAATATCGACCACTACAAAAATTTGCTCAGTATTTTCGGCTGCGGTTTAATCCTATGTATGAAAGCCAAACCTGCCGTTATTCTGATCAATATCATAACGCCCTATATCCCGATTGTGACAGATGGGAAAGAACCGGATCCCTCGATCATCAGCGACACCATCGCAGAAAGCATTCAAAAGGCGGTCAGCAGAGCCCAAAAATCCCTGCCGGGCGATGTGGTGGAACGAAAAAAATCCCAAAAAGAAGTCGTGGCGGCATGCCTGGAACAAGCCATTGCTAAAGCCAGCGGCAACGGTGAATACCGTTTCAGCCTGCGTCAGCTTTATTATGCCGTCCGGCCGTATGTGATCAAAGAAAGTGGCAAAGAACCGGATTACGCCTATTTCTGCACGGAATTGATCAGCAGTTATGAAGCACAGCACGGTGACATTCCGCTAATGTACCGGGATGAGCGGGGGACGCTGTACCATCCCCACTCAGGCCAAGATATTCCCATCGGCACGATCGCGGTGGAAAACTATCAGAAGCCCGTTTGGACGTTCAATAAAATCCTGTATATTGAAAAAGAAGGCTTCTTCAATGTGCTCAAAGAAAAGAAAATCCCGGAGAAATATGATATGGCTTTACTCACCAGCAAAGGTTATGCTAGTCGAGCGGTCAAGGATTTGCTGGATGCGCTCGGAGAGAATTCGGAGGAAGAGATTACTTTTTTCTGCATTCATGACGCGGACGCATATGGCACGACGATCTATGATACCCTGCAAAATGAAACCAAAGCCAGGCCCGGCAGAAAAGTGAAGATCATCAATCTGGGGCTGGATCCGGAAGAAGCCGTCAGCATGGGGCTGGAAATCGAAAAGGCAGGAAAAACAGGCCGCAAGAAGGGCGTGGCCAGCTATATTGATCCCGAGTGGGAGAGCTGGCTGCAGTACTACAGAGTGGAACTGAACGCCATGAGTACGCCACAGTTTCTTGCCTGGTTGGAGGGAAAAATCAGGCTTTACGATAAAGGCAAAGTGATACCGCCTGAAAGTACCATGCTGGAGAGCCTGGATCACAGCCTTCAGGATAAACTCGGCCAAAAGCTTGTAGCGGAAATATTGGAACAAAACCACTATGCTGATCAGGTTACTCAAGCGGTCCGGCAAGTTAAAGAGCGCTGCGGCGACAGCCAAACCCGGTTAGCTGAGACAGTGCAGGCGGAGCTTAAGAAGGAGCCGGTCAATCTATGGAAGGATGTCATTAAGGCCGTGTCTGAGGATATGATTAAAAATTGCCGTTTTTGAGATTTGACTACACTAGTGTAATTAATCTTAAAACAACCGAATTTTAAAACAGAGGCTGTGATGACCCTCAGGGAAAACCAGACTTGCACAGATCCACAAGTGGACGTTAGTGGCAGCAGCGTAAAGAAAACAGAAAACCTCAGCGTTAAAACATGCCAACGATTAGTATGCAGAAAGCAGCGAGGTTTTGGCATGTTAGCGAGGATTTCTGTTTTTAGCTGCGAAAACGAGGGAACGGTGGATCTGTGCAAGGCTGCATCACCTAAGAAAGGAAAGACAGTTCTGATTGACGTCTTTAGTTTGGGGCTAAGTTGTGATACAGCCCCATGCTGCAAGAAACCTAAAGACAATCTCTCGGGGGGCAAAAGGCTTAACGATATAATTGTCAACTCCCAGCTGGAAGCCAAGTGTTACCTGACATAGATTGCTTAAGAGAAGGAATGATAGATTTGAACTTTATAAAATCCCGGCATTTTGTAATAACACAATTATGACCACCACTCCGCAAAACAGAATAAAACAATCAAAAATTAGGCTTGTTCCTGACCGCTTTGCGCCGCTGAACTTTGGTTCAACTGCTTGATTGTTTTCGGCTGATCCAGCTTGTTTTTCCTTAATATGTTTTTCAACCATTTCACCCAACTCCTTCTACACTTTACTAAATAATCTAAAATACCGCCAACCGGACAGAAAAAATGGCACCAAAATCGGAAGATAAACACACAAGCAAACAACATAATAGGCAATAACAGCCATTGAGCAGACGTCCCTTCCCAGGCAAAAAGGGGCGCAAAAATCTCATAACTGCTGATACTTGGATTATTCATCAAAAAGGCAAATACCAGAGCACCCCAAGCCAATAACAAACGCAAACTCGAAAATCTCTTTACACTCTCCTTACAAGGTTTATAGTTCAATCGTCCAAATTTCCCCAGAACTGCCAACAGTTCGGACAATGCCCCATAAGGACATAGCCAAAAGCAATAGAGATTATGTCCCGTTATCAGAATCAGGAATAATACTCCGATCAACAAGATAATCCAGAAGGGAGGGTTAAACCAAGAAATATTACCCGCCAGAACAGATGAGAAGTCTCCTAATGAAAGCAGCGATTTTTGCCAAAAGCCAATCAGTAGAAACCCTGCCAGTAAAGTTAGGTATCTTAGTTTACTCCATTTTAATTTCTGAACAATGAATACTCCCAACAATAAGACTAAAACCAGATAGTCTTGTAAAGGCATATTGAAACCAACTGTCTTGGGTACTTCCATTTTTAATTGGGTAACGGCAATATTATGTGAAGCTTTGCTTACAGCCTGGGCAATTGCCCTGGAAGTATAGGTGGCGTTCGTGATTGCATCTAAATCCTGACCTAGCTCAAATGGACTATTGGCTTTTTTGTCTATAAACTGCTTCACAAAACCTTTGGCAATAACTCTATTAAAAAAAGAAGGCGTCTCTATTTGCCGAACGATTTTTACATTCTTAACCAGGCCGTCCTTGTCGACAAAAACAATGACATCTACTGGTCCGGCATAGCCGATAGCACTCTGCAGGTCGAAGTAGCCGATAACTTGGCCATTCTTAGTGACCGCATAGATATGACCGGAAATTAAGTTCATTCCAGTGCCTTTCCCAGCCATTTCCTTCATGTCCGGCAGATAGTTTTTACTAGTTTGGGTGTTATATAATGCTACAGAAGCAACCAGAACTAGGATCATAATTATGGATAAATATTTTGTCTTCATCCCATTTTCCCTTCTTAATGCAAATATTAGAATTTATCTATCTATGAATCTTCATCCATGAGTGTTTACATAGTCTTAAGATTGAGATAGAAAAATATTGTTTCAAATATTGCCGAGTAATAGAAATTCACATTTTTAAATATCCATCAAATTTGTATACCCAAGTAAGTTTCCGATCTTCTTCTCATAAAAATAGTTATGAAATTAGCACTTAGTCATAATTAACTTTTGATGACAACGCCATAAAATGCTGGTCAAAAAGATACGAAATCGGGTAGAACGCTGACTCTTATTGGATCAGCCTCCTACCCGATTAAGGCTAAGTTGTGATACAGCCTCTTAGAAGTAATTTATTTTATTGGCTTTTTCCAATAGTCATCGCATGAAAGCTGCTTACCATAGCCCATCCAATCATCAATTGTAGCTAAAGTTGTACCACCTACAATTGGAGCTATTTTGCTTCCTAAGCTATGCGTCCAGTAACCTTGCGGTTTATTGAAAGGACATGCTGCAACACAACGGATACAAGCATTTTCAGCGCACTCGCTCCAATAAACTCTGCACTTTTCACAATCAACATACCACTTCTTAATTCCATTCATGCTGGATATATTTGGACCTTCCGTGGTCATATCATCGTGTGAAATTGCCTGACTTGGGCATGCTACTGCACACCTTTTGCAGCTTTGACAAAAACTACGCACACCTAAGTTAATAGGTTTATCTACAGTAAGTGGTAAATCTGTTATTACTTTGGAGATTCGTACTCCGGGACCTATTGGCGTAACTAATAAGCCGTTTCTTCCGATTTCACCTAAACCTGCTTGAATTGCCAGGGGTACGCTAATTGTGGTATCATTTCCCATCGGAATTGCAGTGTAACCTAAGCCGCGAATAAACTCAGCCATACTGGCTGCACAATAAGCCATCATTGAATAGCCCACTCCTGTCCCGGCATGGCCAACTGCCGAAGGAGCTGTTTTAACCATTTCATAAGGCATCGGGTGAAGCATGACTATACAGTATTTTAGCCTGGAAGGAATTACTTTCGTTCCGTCTTCCAAAATTTCTGGCTTTTGGGCAGTATCGCTCCACTCTATGCCACCACTCTTTCGAGTGCCTCTATGGTAATATTCGCTATAAATCCATCGGGAATCAACCGTTGTGATTCCTGTCATTCCGGCACCATTGTCCTTAGCAAAAAGCTTTACCGCATGAGCTGCTTCTTCAGGAGATGCCTGCCAAGGTTGTTGGGGTGGTTTAGTAACTCCTAATGAATTCCAACTATATAAGCCTTCATCACCACTTCTCCAACCAAAGTATGTTCCTAAAGAATTGGCTACTGTCCAAGCAGCAGTGCCAGCAGCAATGTCGCGAATTGAATATCCGGGAGTACTTGTATTTACGGTAGGTTTCGGAGGAGGTATAAACTTTGCATCCCAGAACACCCGGCAAAACATGTCATTCTTCTGGTTAAATCTTTTAATATCCTTAGAAATTTGATATACATCATCAATGCTATTATAAGAAGCGGCATCTGCTATTTGATTCTCTCCAAAAGGTAATTGAGTCATTGCAGCTGTAGCAGCTAATAACCCAGCACCTTTAAAGAAAGTTCTGCGGCTAATCTCTGTATTACCGTTTTTCATAGATTCTCTAGAATCTTGCATTTTGAGTCCTCCTTAAGTTATTTTCCACTTAAAGGTACATTATTTTCTACCTTTGTTACGCCTGAAAATCTTTTTAATAGGGCAAAAAGAAAAATTTCTATAATACCAAATAATAAAACGGAAACTGCGGCAGCTTGCGGCATCCCTTCTATCAAGGAAGTAATAGCGAAATCAACCAGAAATACAGTCCAAACAATTAATATTACAGCCAATACACATATGGACCATTTCTGTTGACTCTTCTCTTTAATAAATAACCAATAAACCATAAGACTTGCCAATATACCAAGAAAAAATCCCAAAACTCCCATATGATTACACATCCTCCCATTTATTATTTAATTTAAGGTAATTCTAGTTCAAAACTAAATAACAAACCTCCCTTTGGTTCCAATTTAAAGCCTTTTCATAATGTTTAATGATTTTTAACGACTATGTATCATACAAAACCCACTCCCTTTTTTGATTTATTGAAATCTCTTAGATACCCCCCTGGACATGGTAATCCTGCTTCGTGATCAAAGGCTAACTCTTCTGAAGTAAAAATAGCATAAATTTAACTTATTATACTTTATTTACAATTATTAAACCTATAAAACACTTTACATTACCAGCGTTGCATAAAAACATTTAACACATGTCAAGCAAAAAGCAAGGAAAACAATTTATGCAAAACTAATGACTCTACATAAAAAATCTTTTGATCAAACCAATATAGCATGTTGCTTCCTACACTAAGCTTGTTAGGATACGTAATATGGCTGACGAACTCTGCTTAGCACAAAAAAATGCCGATAAAGTCTAGACTATTATCAGCATCATAAGCGTTATTTAGTTACTGTTATTTAGGAGTTGGGTTGTGTCTATGATTAGGTATCTAAAAATAAATTAATATATTCATCATCAATTAATTGATTGGAAACAAAAAGCTTTCCCTTGGAAAATTTAATTTTCCCTTCCGCTCTGTGCTGGTTAAAAATATTGCACACTGAAACCCTTGATAAGCCAATGAGTTGCCCAATTTCTGTATGTGACAAGTTAAGCGGCAACTCGTACCAATCCGTTGGTTCCTGATAATCCGTGTATTGAAGCAAAGTCATAAAGTAATATATGACCTTCTTTTCTGCAGGAAAAGAAGTAGATAAATTAATCGTTTGATACGCACTTTTGCATCTGGCAAATATATTTTTAAACATCTCGAGAGCTAAATTGGTATCCTCACTTATTCCCTTAATCAGATCGTCCCGGGAAACCAAGTACAGCTCACAGTCCCGAATCGCTTTGAAAGCCAGCGGAATAGGAACCTGTTCAAAAGCTGAGGCTAGGCCGAAAGGCCTTCTAGGCCCAAGTATCGAGGCAAATCTATAATCCCCTGTTGATTGATTGAAACAAAGAGCAACCCAACCTTTATCAATGTAGTATCCATGTTGTACAATTTCACCTACATGCAAGATGGTAGTTCCTTTTTTGAAGTATGCCACAAAACCCTTTTTTTGGACAAAATCGAGAAATCGGTCACTGACCGGTGGATTCTCCCACTCTAAATACATAGAAGAATGCAACATTTTCATTCCTCCTCGAAGCGTTTGAGAAATCCTTAATTCACTATATTGGCATCAATCAAGAAATCCATTCCTTTTTTTCTTAAATACTGAATCTGGACAACATGAATATCATTAAATATTTCATATAATTGCCCATTTTCCTGGTCTCTTCTCAGACGATCTTCCAGATATCCGTACTCTTCTGCTGTAAGTTCAATTTTTTCCGTCTCAATCACTGCATCTAAGATTTGATCCCGGATCATTCTCTTCGCAGCTTCTTCCTTACATTCCTTCAAAAATTCGTCGGCTTTTATCTTTCTGCCATTTAAATAATTGATCATTTCCATCCCATCGACATTTTTTAGTTCCTTGGTAAAACTCTTGTACAATTCCTCTGCTGCTTGATTAAGAGATTCTTCGTCAAATTCATATTTACTCCGCTCAATTATTGCTTGAAAGACAATATTCAGATTTCCTTCCCATTCTTGGGCCTTTTTTTCCTGAAAGATTTTCTCAGTCAATTTCTGCTTTAAATCCTGAAGCGTCTTCAGACTGGGATCAATTTCTTGAACAATGTCTTCAGTTAGTTCTGGTTTTTCATTTCTAAACACACGTATGATTTCAATAGTAAAAGTGAGTTTACGCCCATGTAACTCTTGAAATTGAAGAAAATCCGGTTGTATAGTTTGTTGGAAGGTTACTGTATCTCCTTTCTTCTTGCCTAGTATATTTTCGTTTAATCCTGCCATTAGTCCATCGTTACCAACCTTGATTTGGAAATCGTATTCTTTTATCACCGGAAAAGATCTATTCGTATCCAAACCTTCTATATTGAGTATGGCATAATCTCCAATTTCAATACTATCATTTTTTTCTACTTCGGTTTTTTTCAAAGAGCTTTTTAAATAGTTCATTGCCTCGTCTATTTCATGCTCTTTAACAGACGTATCAAAACACTTGAGGTTTAGTCCTTTATACTGTCCGAGCTCGAATTGCTTCATTTCTACATTCCTCCGTATTTATTCTCCGCTTATTAATTGCCCTACTCTGAAAGATCAGCGATCCCCCTGGAGTATTCCTACCGATTGAAGCATTACAAGGATATGGGCTGAAGCAAGAAAAAGAATCAAGATTGTGAAGAGCAGGTCTTTTGCCCTTCCTCTTTTTTGTTCTTCCAGTGGTCCCAAGTTTTGTTCCATGTCCTTACCCCCTTATTTCGACAGCGATTCAAGAGATTATATATAAAACCGACCGGACAGAAAAATTGACAATAAAAGCGATTGAAAAATAAACTCATAAATAAGAAAACAGGCAGCATCAGCCACATCACCCACGTAGCCCTTAACAGGAAAAAAGCACCAAAAGGCTGGTAATTGATTGTCCCATAGTTTCCTAAACAGGTTCCGAGTATAAGGGCAACCCACAGAATAGTCGGTGGAACTAACTTGAGTTTTTTTATTACTGTCTGCGATATTTTTAGTGGTTTGAAGCCAGCTATTTTGTTAAGAAACTCCTGCGTTGCTCCGAAAGGACATATCCAGGTGCAGTATAGGTTTTTCCCCAAAAAAATAATTACTCCCAGTGACCCGGACATCAAGACATACCATTTGAAGTTGGTTATCCGGGGAATTTGTAAATTGACCAAGGAGAACAACAAATTGGCCGTTACAAATTGGTTGATGAGAAATCCCAATACACCGATGCTAACCAGTAGAACCCAGATCCGTATACGGGCCAATTTTTTGACATAGACTCCTGCTAGCGCGATGAGGTACATTACAATCATCGCTAATTCCTTCCAGGTAAGTTGGAACACATCATATGGATTAGCCCATGCTGTGTAAAATATCTGCCTGGAAAGGTATAAGTTCCCGCCGTTAACAGCTTCGGCCACTGCATGCGAAGAAACGGTTGAACCGCTTATCCGATCAATATAGTTGCCCGTTTGCTTATCGGCTAGGTAGCCGGAATACCCGGAAGCCCCTCCCAGAAAAATCGGTTCCTTAACAGAAAGACCATTAAAGCTATTAAAGTAATCTTGCTTATACAGCCTTTCAAAAAAATCCGGAGTCTCGCCTTGCTTTGTAACCAGTACTTTTTCCACCATACCTTTTTCATCGATGATACTCATGGTTTCAACTTTTGACTGATACCCCATCGCCGAATCACAAACCGCATAGTAACATCCTCCCGCTGCTTCCACTTTGTAAGCGGGTTTCGTTCCAATGATTTTCTCAATCGACGTGACATTCGCAATGTTTTGTTGGATCAATGCCTTGTAGTCCACAGCCTGGCCTTCCCAAAAAACGCTATAAATAATTGCTGCAATGGCTGTTATGGATAAAAAAAACAAATAATAAAACTTTAGACCTCTCTTTTTTCCTTTCATTTTTTATCCCCTGCTGTCCTTTAGATTAATGAGTCAAGGAAGCAAGCCACTTAATACCCTTGAAGATATCAAGTGGCTTTCTTGTTTGTCGTAGATTATTTTAACCTCAATGGTCATTTGTGTTTATCTTTGATTGAGCGTACCTTTTCGTATGCTTCTAAGCTGAAATAGCATCTGCTTTTTCTTTTTTTGCCTTTTCCCCGCGGTTAGCCAACCTATAGGTAATAATAGCAGGAATAAGGGCAGTGCCTCCAAAGAACATAAATCCCATGGCTATCGCTTGGTATTCATGTTCCAGAAAGCTTTGATATCCCCAGGCGACAGAAAATAACAGGAAAAAATTTGCTAGAAATCCACAGAGTTGCAGGGGTATAGTAGCTTTTCCCTTGCCTTTTAAATACCACCAAATACCGTATTGAATAAGCACAAAGATGATACCCAAACTCATCCAAATTATCACATTAGAAATTATCATCATTTTTCTCTCCTTTCAAAGCCGCTGTTTTATCAATAGAAAACTTATCGAATAGGATCAGGATTATTCCAAAAGTCTCTTACCTTATTTTCAACATAGCCCGATGAAATTCTTTCCTCAGGATCTACCGGTCCGCCGTAGCCGAACCATTCATCAAACTTACGGGCTGCATTCTGTACCACCGGAATTTTTGTTGCAATTCTAGCGACATCGTGGTTCCATGTTTTGAGCTTATTCCATGAGCATACTGATATGCAGTTTGCGCAGGTAGAATAGTTATAACTCCAAAAAGAATTACACCGAATAGGATCAACATGCCATTTGTCAGTATATGGGTTATTGGATACCCCACAATCCTCTGGTTGCAGGACTTTGGCTTCTTTCTCATGGGAGATGGCCTGCCCGGGACAAGCATCTGCACACTTTTTACATAGGCGGCAAAATTCACGTACCCCGAATTTGACCGGCTTATCAGGAGTAATTTCCAGATCAGTATATACTTTAGCAATGCGTATCCTAGGACCATACTTCTGGGTAATCAGGAGTCCGTTTCTTCCTACCTCTCCCAGTCCGGCCTGAACAGCAATCGGAACTTCCAAGCCTGTATCGTTTCCTGACGGAACAGCGCCGTAACCGAGATTTCTCAGGAAGGCCGCAATTTTATAAGCCACTTCTGCCATGTTTGAGTAACCTAAGCCCGCGCTTGCATCGCCAATAGCTGAGGGACTGGCGAGGCATGCTTCATAATCCATCTCTACAGCAAATGCTATGATACTTTTCGGCTTAAAACCTGCATATTTTTCAAAGTCGGCTTCAAAAATATCATTTCCGTAAACTTCTGCCCCCTGACCCGCTATAAACTTTTGCTTATTATAAGGCAAATATGCGGTTCTACCAGTCGGAAGTGGAAATTCTTTATTTCTCGGTCTCGCCCATCGGGAATAGGTCCAACGTTCGTCATAGGGTGCAATTCCGACAAGAGCTGCTCCGAAGAATCTAGATGCTTTTTTTATAATTTTACTAGCTTCTTCTGGAGATTTGAATTTCCAGTTTTTACCTTTCTTTTGCAGGGCCAATGCAGCTGAGCTGTCCCAATTGCACAATCCCTGGACATATACTGGTCGTTTAGCAAGTTCATTGGTTACCGGGTCGATGGGATATCTTTGGATTATACCATTCGGGCCACTAGCTGTTGCTGTATACCCGTTATACTCCTTTTCTAGCAACCAGGCTGCACCAGCAAAAGCTTGATCTAATAGAGTCCAACCCGCTTCATTTACGGGGGAGTTAGGGCCGTAATACTTAGCATAAAAATTAATTGTTGTTTCAACAAGGGTTGCCGGACGTCCTTTGATTCCCAATCTTTCAGCGTTCAACAGGGGTAAATCTTTCCCTGTATCTTTCTTGCCAGTGATTTTGGAAACATCATCGATGACAAATTTAACAGGTTCCTTGTTCTCTTCAGGATCATAAGCCCTTAAAAACACCACCTTATCTGCCGGAAAACGCTTGTAATTTTCAGTCACCTTATAAGGGAATTCTGACATTTCCTGAACCGGAGCTACTACGTCTGCCGCCTCTGCCACTAAAGGACTAAATGTTTCCTTTGCCACCGCAGCTGAGGCAACCGCGGCTGCAGCGGCACCCAGTAACGAGGCTTTCAAAAAACCTCGTCTGTTGATGTTATTTCCCATGCAATTTTTCCTCCCTTTTAAAAAATATAATAATCGTTATGATTATACTTCTTCTAAAATGTTGTACCTATCAAATGCTTTACAATTTGCAAAATATACGCCTTCTGATCATAGCTACCCGAATTAAGAAAAGCCACTTATTAACACAAAAGTATTAAGTGCCTTTTTTGTCTACTTTAAATGAACACTCAATTCAACGTCCTGAAGGCTACCGAATATATTGTTAGAATCTAAGTGTTACGGTATAAAAATATTTGAAAAGGTAATTATAGTAAAAATATTAATTAGTACTTAGGGCGAAATGCAAGATATTTGAGGGGCGGTATGTTTAAAAAACTGTTGAAGAGCGCCTTGGGCTTTAGCGGCAAAAAAGGCTCTGGCAAGACAACTTCCCGACAACCTGTAGAAGAACTGCCCCTCTCTGCAAATTATGATGATAATTTACAGGCTTTACGGCAAGTTTTCGACCAGTGTTTTGATATTCTCTTCCGCGAATTTTTCATTAATTCCGATATGCCTCTACGGGCTTTTATTGTTTATGTAGCCGGATTAACTAATCATGAAATGGTAAATGATCACTTATTGAAGAGTATCATGCAGGAAACGGCTAATTTACCGTCATCTGTGCATCTGTCCAAGGCAAATGCACAACAAGTCATTCAGGAACGTTTAATCAATTTGGACGAAACCAGCACGACGACTGATTTAATTGAACTCGTCCAAAAAGTTTTAGAAGGCAATACCGTCCTGATTCTGGACGGATCGTCTACTGCGATTATTGCCGGTGTACGGGGTGTAGAGAGTAGAGCAATCGACGAGCCTGACAGTGAACCTGGAGTGAGGGGACCGAAAGACGGATTTGTGGAAGCGCTCAATACAAACATGAGTTTAATCCGGCGCCGGATAAAAACCAGCCGTCTCAAAGCGGAAACTTTCGAGATAGGATTGTTGACAAAAACCAAACTGGCAGTATGTTACATCAAAGGGATCGCCAATGATAAAGTTGTGCAAGAGGTGAAGCAGCGGATTGGCAGGATTAATATTGATAGTGTGCTTAGTAGCAACCAGATTGAAGAATTAATTATGGATGAGGCTTTCTCTTTATTCCCCCTTGTGCAGTACACCGAGCGGCCGGACAAAGCAGCGGCTTCCTTATTGGAAGGACGGATTGTTATCTTAGTGGATAATTCTCCAATGCCCCTGATTGTTCCGGTAACGTTTATTTCTCTGCTCCAGGCTGCCGAGGATTATTATAATAATGCGGTATTTGCCACTTCAGTCCGGCTTTTACGTTTCATTGCCTTGAACATTGCGTTATTGCTCCCGGCCTTGACTGTGGCAGCCTTCTCATTTCACCAGGAGTTGCTGCCAACAGCGTTAATAAATACTGTTGCAGGCGCCCGACAAGGTTTGCCTCTGCCAATCGTCTTAGAAATCCTGATGATTGAATTCGCCTTTGAACTTTTGCGTGAAGCCGGAGTACGCCTGCCCAAGACGATTGGTCAAGCTATCAGCACTGTCGGCGGTTTGGTCATTGGGCAGGCGGCAGTAAACGCTGGCCTGGTCTCACCAATCTCGGTCATTGTTGTGGCGACTACGGCCATCGCTTCATTCACAATTCCGAATTATGCCGCAGGTACTGCGCTGAGAATTTTGCGGTTTGTTTTGATCATTCTTGCAGGTTTTCTCGGCGGAGTGGGAATCATCTCCGGTCTGATGGTTATTCTATTTCATCTCTGCAGCTTACGTTCTTTCGGTATTCCCTACTTGTCACCAATTGCTCCCTTAAGCCCAGGTGACTTAAAGGACACCATGATACGTGCGCCCTGGTGGGCTATGCTCAGGCGGCCATGGATGTCCGTCAGCAATGAGCCGGTCAGGCAGGACCCTGATCAAGGTCCGCAAAAACCGGACAAGGGAGGGCAAACGTCATAAATACGGAAAAGCTTTCAAGTAGGCAGATTACTGTGCTGCTGTACATAATCATCATTATTTCAGCGCTCCTGTTAGTGCCCGGGTTGACGGCTGAAAAAGCCAAACAATCCGCCTGGATAGCGATCGGTTTAGCCTCACTTCCCAGTTTCCTTTGCCTATGGATCGTTTGGAAATTGGGTAAAAGGTTTCCAAAAAATACTTTGCCTGAATATACTGAGATCATCCTGGGTAAAGTCTTAGGCAAGGTTATAGGCGGAGCCTATATTCTATTTTTTCTTTTAGTTAACATTTTATCCGTATGTGAGTTTTCCAAATTTCTGACGGACAGCTTTATGCCACAAACCCCTGAAATGGTTTTTAATGCCATTTTTTTCCTCATTGGGGCTTATGCGGCATCTAAAGGAATTGAAGTCATTGCCCGTGCAGCTCAATTTGTCTTTCCTCTATTCATGATTTCTCTACTTATTCTATTTGTATCTATATTACCCGCGGTCAAATTAGGAAAATTACTGCCTTTTCTAGAGGGTGGGATTAACCCTGTGATTTGGGGATCTGTCCCCTCCATCGTCATGTATGGTGAGATTATTGTATTGGCTATCCTGCTTCCCATGGTCAACAAGCCTGAGGAAATAAAGCGTAAAGGAGCTTTCACCTTATTGACAGTAGCTATTTTTCTCTCAGCAGGTATGATGTTCATCTTGATGATATTTGGGTCAAACCTTTCTGGGGATTTGTTGTATCCTTTTTGGTATCTCAGCAAATATATTGAATTCAGCAATTATCTACAACGTATAGAGGGTATAATAATGCTCCTTTGGATGATCGGGTTTATCATTAAAATTGCAGTTTTCTATTATTTAACATGTTTTGCAACAGCCAAAACCTTGGGTCTGAAAAGCTATCTACCTGTTATTTACCCAATGGCGCTTATCTACATCCCAGCGGCAACTTTTCTGTTTAGTAATATGATAGAATTCCGTAAATTCCTTGAACTGTACTGGCCGTATTTAGGATTCATTTTCGAACTGGTGTTGCCTTTGTTTCTTTTGTTCGTAGCCGTAATCAGAAAAAAGCAAGGGGGATCTAGGCAATGAAAAAAAATTACCGTATTTTAGGCCTATTCATATTGATTATCTTACAGTCTGCTATAAGCACCGGCTGTTGGAGCAGTAAGGAAGTTGAAAGCCTTGCCGTTGTCACACTCATGGGAGTGGACTATACGAATGAAAATGGCAGCGACATGTGGACAATATCTGCAACAATCTTAAATCCACTCGGCCAGGATAAAGAAGGAGGGCAATCAAGCGGAAAAGGTAATCAAGAAACACTATTGGTAGGTACCGGAAGGACTATAAATGAGACTATTTCAGCATTTTCTGCCCATTCATCTCGTACACCGTTTTACGGTCATATTAGTGCTTATATCATTGGTGAGAAGGCTGCAATGGAAAAAATGTGCGAATTCACTGAGGCCGCCATACGGTATTGGGGAAACCGTCCAAGGCTATTAATACTTGTGACAAAGGGAAAAGCCCTTGAGGTATTGCAAGCGGGACCGGCAGTCGATAAGCTGCTCTCAAAAGAATTGAAGGAATTGGGCATGAACAAAGCGTCAGCCACTGGTTATTCCTACGGTGTAACTTTGACTGATTTTGCGGATTGGTTAAAAAGTCCTGACAGGGATCCGGTAGCGACTCTGGTCAATGTCGTTCCTCCGGAAGTTCCGGGATTGAGCCAGCAAAATCTGATGGAGGGATTAGCTGTTTTCCAAGGGGGTAGACTCATAGGTTGGTTGAATAAAGACGAAGCCATGGGATATTTATTAATAACACAAAATATAAATGGGCATATTCCGTTAACGTTTATGAAAGATGATAAACTATTCTCATATTACATTAGTACTGCAAAAAGTAAAGTTCTGTCGGTGGTAACCGGTGATAAAATATCTTACCATGTACAAATTAAAGTTATGGGTGGAATTGCTGAAAATTCAGGACTTAGACTAAATGTAGAAGATATTAAAGTGCTTGAAAATGTAATCGAAGACAGGCTGCGGGATCTGTCCATGCAGGCAGTTGATAAGGCCAAGAAATACGATTCAGATTTTCTTGGTTTTACAGAAAAACTCCATCGTACTAACCTCTCGGCATGGCAGACGCTAGGACCGGACTGGCGGAAAGCTTTTCGTACAGCGGAAGTAGAAATCGTGGTCGATGCTAAGATCGTCCAAACCGGGATGATGGGTGAATAAATTATATTGCAATATCAATTACAATTGATATTGTATCGTTAATTAAATCTCTACGCTTCCTTCGAATACCTTTTCCGGTTTTCCTGTCATATAGACCGTCTCATCCGTATATTTGACGACCAGATCGCCGCCTTTTAGCTTCACCAGAATATGCTGGTCTTTTTGGCAGAAACCGTTCAGAACTGCAGCAACGACAGCCGCGCAGGCGCTGGTACCGGCCGCAAGCGTTTCGCCGTTGCCACGTTCCCAGACCCTCATTTTGAGGGTATTTCGGTCAATCATCGTGACGAATTCCACATTGACTCTTTCCTGGAATAACGGAGAATATTCGAAGGCCGGTCCTTCTGTCTCCATATCGATGCTTTCCTGATTCGCAACAAAAATCGCACAATGCGGATTTCCCATAGAGACACAGGTGATGTTGTAATCACGGCCAGCGATCGTTACCGGCTGGTTCACAATGACTTCTCCGGGCAGTCTGACCGGAATCTTCTGAGGCGCCAGCTCCGCCGGGCCCATATCCACGCAGACTGAATCCACTTTCCCGTTTTGGATATAGAGTTTCAGCCTCTTAACCCCGCTCAGAGTTTCAATGGAAATCTGATCCTTTTCCACAATCCGGTTGTCGTACAGATATTTCCCGATGCATGTAAGTGCATTGCCGCTCATTTTACCTTCGCTGCCATCCAGATTGAACATCTGCATCCTAGCATCCGCTTTGTCGGACGGGCAGATCAGCACGATCCCGTCCCCGCCGATACCATAGTGCCTATCGGATAAATAAACACTCAGGGATTCCGGGCTGACGATTTGTTGATCGAAGCAGTTGAAATAGATATAATCGTTGCCGCAGGACTGCATTTTTGTAAAGGTAAGCTGCCGGCGTTCGCTGCGCATATGGTTGATGTCCACAAGCTCCGTGTTGTTCTGGGAATACCGGCTCTTCAGACTGTTGGCTAACGCATTGGCGGTATCCAGCGAGGTCAGGCACGGAATTGCTGTCTCAACTGCCTTGCGGCGGATTTTGACACTGTCCAGGCCTGGCAGCCTGCCTTTGGCGGAAGTCGAAATAATGTAATGGATCTTGCCGCTTTCCAGCAGCGTTTGGATATTGTCATGCTCTGATTCATGAATCTTCTTGACCGAAATTACCTGCAGGCCCGCTTGCTCCAGCACTTTGGCCGTTCCGCCGGTCGCATAGAGTTTAAAGCCCAGCTCGCTGTATTTCCTAGCGATATCAACCATCTCCGGCTTATCGCCGTTGCGAACCGTAATTAAAACGCCACCCTGCTTCACCATCTTATACCCGGCAGCCACAAGTCCCTTATAAAGCGCCTCGGCCAGCGATTTGCCGATACCCAGCACCTCGCCCGTCGACTTCATCTCCGGGCCCAGCTGCACATCGACGTCGATCAGTTTTTCAAACGAAAACACCGGAACCTTAACCGCGACATAAGGCGGGGTTTTATACAGCCCTGTACCGAAGCCCATATCGGTCAGTTTTTCGCCAAGCATGGCCCGGGTCGCGAGGTCAACCATCGGCACGCCGGTCACTTTGCTGATATACGGGATCGTCCTTGAGGAACGCGGGTTGACTTCAATCACGTAAATTTCTCCGGCATGCACAACATACTGAATATTGACCAGTCCCTGGGTATTTAAGGCCAGGGCCAATTTTCTGGAATAGTCAATGACCCGTTCCGTCAGTTCTCCGCTTAAGTTCCAGGCGGGATAGACTGCAATCGAATCACCGGAATGGATACCGGCCCGCTCAATATGCTCCATGATCCCGGGGATCAGAATCTCTTCACCATCACAGATCGCATCGACTTCGATTTCAATACCTGACAGGTACTTATCGATCAGTACAGGATTTTCGATGTTGTAAGTTAGGATAATGTCCATGTATTCACAGATATCCTGATCACTAAACGCAATAATCATATTCTGGCCGCCCAGCACATAGGAAGGGCGCATCAGAACCGGATAGTCGAGCTTATTTGCCGCCTGCAACGCTTCATTGGTGTTCATGACGGTATGTCCCTGAGGCCGTTTAATGGAGAGTCGTTCCAACAAAGCGTCAAACCGTTCCCTGTCCTCGGCTGCATCGATGCTGTCGGCCGGTGTGCCCAGAATCCTTATCCCCTGGGCTTCCAGGAACTTCGTCAGCTTAATGGCCGTCTGTCCGCCAAAAGCTACGACGACGCCATAGGGCTGCTCCGTCTGAATCACATTCAAAACGTCCTCATTGGTCAGTGGTTCAAAATACAGCCGGTCGGCCGTGTCAAAGTCGGTCGAGACGGTCTCCGGGTTATTATTGACGATCACGACCTCATAGCCTGCTTTTTTCAACGCCCACACACAATGTACGGAAGCATAGTCAAACTCGATCCCCTGACCGATTCGAATCGGGCCGGAGCCAAAGACAATAATTGTCTTCTTGCTGCTGTTCCTGGCTTTAATAAACTGCTGGGCCTCATTGGCTTCATCGTACGTCGAGTAAAAATACGGGGTCTCCGCCTCAAATTCAGCTGCGCAGGTATCGACCATTTTGTAAGAAGCCCAGCGTTTCTGATAGATCCCCTGCGCAATCCCCTGTTCAATCCTGCAGCCTGAAAGCCGTTCAATCACTTTATCAGGATACCCAAGTTTCTTGGCCTCTTCGTACAGCTCCTGCGTTAGAGGTCCGACGGCTAGCTCTTTCTCCAAAGCTTTAAGGTGAGCCAGTTTGTATAAGAACCAGAGGTCAATCTTGGTGATCTCATGAATCAATTCGCAAGAAATGTCCCTCTGCAACGCTTCAAATATCACAAAAAGCCGTTCATCGTTGCACACCGCAAGCAGCTGTTCAATCTCGGCATCCGTCAGTTTCTTGAGTTTGGGCAGGTTTAAGCTGTCCAGGGAAATCTCCGCTCCCCTGACCGCTTTCATAATGGCCTGCTCAAAGCTCACGCCGATCGCCATCACTTCACCGGTTGCTTTCATCTGCGTACCCAGTGTGCGTTTCGCGTAAACAAATTTATCAAACGGCCACTTGGGCAGTTTCACCACGACATAATCCAGCGCCGGTTCAAAACAGGCATAGGTCTTCCCTGTAACGGCGTTTTTAATCTCATCGAGTGTATAGCCGACCGCAATTTTTGCGGCAACCTTAGCAATCGGATACCCCGTCGCCTTGGAGGCCAGAGCTGAGGAACGGGATACCCTCGGGTTCACCTCAATGACGGCATAGTCAAAGCTGTCCGGATGCAGCGCGAACTGGCAGTTGCAGCCGCCTTCCACTTCCAGGGCTGTAATAATATTCAGCGCAGCCGAACGCAGCATTTGGTATTCTTTATCCGAAAGCGTAACGGCCGGCGCGATAACGATGCTATCCCCGGTATGCACCCCGACCGGATCGAAATTCTCCATACTGCAGACGGTAATAACATTCCCCACCCGGTCCCGCATCACTTCAAACTCAATCTCTTTCCACCCGGAAATACATTTTTCAATTAGGACCTGGGTAATCGGTGAAAGCCTCAGACCGTTGGCCGCAATTTCCTGCAGCTCAATTTCATTATAGGCAATCCCCCCGCCTGTTCCACCCAGCGTAAAGGCTGGACGGACGATGACCGGATAGGAGATCTCCTCCGCAAAGGCGAGGGCAGCAGGGACATCCGTCACGACCAGAGAAGGGATGACAGGCTCGCTGATCGCTGCCATGGTATCCTTAAACATCTGCCGGTCTTCAGCTTTATCGATGGTTACCGGATTTGCGCCCAACAGCTTGACACCTTGCTTTTCTAGAAATCCTTCTTTGGCAAGCTGCATGGAAAGTGTCAGACCGGTCTGACCTCCTAACGTAGATAAAATGCTGTCCGGTCTTTCCTTGATGATGATTCTTTTGATGGTCTCCAGCGTTAACGGCTCGATGTAAATTTGATCGGCCATTGCGTTATCCGTCATGATCGTAGCTGGATTGGAGTTGATCAGAACGACTTCCAGCCCCTCTTCTTTCAAGGCCCTGCACGCCTGGGTCCCCGCGTAATCAAATTCAGCAGCCTGCCCGATGACGATCGGACCTGAGCCAATGACCAGTACTTTTTTTATTGTTTTATTTAACGGCATGTTGAGCAGTCCTTCCTCATCAAATCAATAAATTGATCAAATAAATAGCTGGTATCCAAGGGTCCTGCCGAAGCTTCCGGATGAAACTGTGCCGAGAAAGCTGGCATATTCAGATATTCAATTCCTTCGCAAGTCCCGTCATTGGCATTCTCAAAACGCATGCGGGCATGAGCAGGAAGGCTGTTGGCAACAACCGCATAGCCATGGTTCTGGCTTGTAATGTAGACCCTGCCGGTTTTCAAATCCTTCACCGGCTGGTTGGCGCCCCGGTGCCCGTATTTCAGCTTGGACGTTTCGGCACCCTGCGCCAGCGCCAGCAGCTGATGTCCGAGACATATCCCGAAGATCGGCAGACCGGAGGCAGAAAGCTTCTTCAGTTCTGCGATAATTCCCTTATTGTCGGCCGGATCTCCCGGTCCGTTGGAAAGCATGATCCCGTCCGGGTGCAAAGCCAGGATACTTTCGGTGGATGTCTCAGCAGGCACCGTGATAACCTCACAGCCGCGTTTAATGAGCTCACGCCGGATATTTTCCTTCGCTCCGAAATCCCACAGGACCACCCGGTATTTGCCGGTTACTTCTTTGGCGGTCGCTACATCTCTAGATGTGGCAACGTCAACGGGCTTACCTATGTCTCTGGTTGGGACTATTTCAATGGATGAGATACTCTTCCGTGTTACATCGGTGTTCTCGGTCGGTATTGTTTCCCTGCAGGAAACTGTCTGGACCGCGTCCGTAATTTTATAAGCATTGATTTCAGCCAGATCTTTCTCAAGATTGTCCAGGGTTGCGGTGATTTTGGCGTTCATTACGCCGACCTCGCGGATGATCTTGGTGAGTTCCCGGGTGTCAACCCCATAAACCCCGACAATATTCTGTGCTCTTAAAAAAGCGTCAAGCTCACCCTCACAGCGAAAGTTGGAGGGAACTTGACACCACTCCCGGACAACATAGGCTTTCAATTTCGGGGAATCACTTTCAAAATCGTTCGGAATAATCCCATAATTTCCGATCAAAGGGAACGTCTGAACCACAATCTGCCCGTAATAGCTCGAGTCAGTCAGGGTTTCTAGATATCCGGTCATTGCAGTAGTAAAGACAATCTCACCGACTGCCTCTCCTGCTGCCCCGAAAGGCTTCCCTTTAAAAACCTGGCCATTGGCCAGGATAATATACACATTCTGCTGCACGCGGATCCCTCCGTTGTTCTTATTTCGATCGGCTGATCATCAGCCTGTTTGCCGTCGCTAAGTAAAATGATCTGAAGAGCAAAATCAATGGAATAGAGTTCTCCAAATAGCATTATATCACGGGAATCGCTGAAGATAAAATTTCTAAACGCCGCACTTTCATGAATACTGTATTCTCTTGGTGCCGGAATCGAATATCAAGCTTTTTATAGCAACATAAATTGAGAACATTTTTGTAACCTCTTGTCCACAGAACAACATATGATGTTATTGGAAAAAATTGGAGGTAGAATAAATATGACACCACCTTTTATCACCTATTCGACATTTCACAGGCTGGGGTTAAATGCTAGAAATTTAAACTCCCTATTCAATACCACAGATGATTTTGAACTCCATATCATTGATAGCAATTCGCAGGACGGAACATGGGATTATATTCAAAGTCTTAATGACAGCCGCATCAAATCTAAAACAAGGCTACCCGTAAATTATGGTCCCATTTACGCGCTTAATTACAATCTGGCCCGCAGAAAACCAGACCAGTATTTTATTGTCCTCGAAAGTGATGTGTATTTTTATGTCCCGGATTGGATAAGCCGGTTTATGAAAATATTTAAAACTTTCCCGGAGGTAGGGCTGCTGGGGTTGTCCAAGGCCCACCCGTATCCAGCCTATTATCCGGAGGTTTCCCTTCAAGAGAGAAGCGGTGTAAGCTACCTGCAGTTAATGCATACTGAGGTCGGTAATGTCCTTGATTTTGTACCCGGGCAATGCCAGATCCTAAGACCTGAGCTTATTAACCTTATCGGCTATTGGTCCGAGGAAAACGGCTACGGGGATGCCGAACTGTCGCTCAGAATTAATAAATATACGCCGTTTAAAGCAGGATATGCAATCGACATCCCGATTGATATGCTCCAGACTGTACCTTGTGCGACCTGTGAGGGCAGCCGATGGTGCATCTGCAATAGAATAAATCTTACCTGCTTTGACCTTAGAAACACCAAGCATAAGAATGAATCTTTTGTCTTGACCCACGGATGGAAATACCTTGAATGCTTCAAGGAACTTCGTGAAGGTAAGCGAACAGTATACTGCGCATCAATTCATGATCCGGAATCCTACAAGAATCACCTTTACCATATGGATTGGGCCCTGGAGAATTTCAACTTCTATGTAAGTAATGCCAACTAGGTAGATTGATTCGTAAATCCGGCGCTTCACACTCCATGCTCCGCTCAATGCTGGCTATCCATTACAGAGACTTGGTCTGGAGCTAATGAAATCAACGTTACTCTAGAGAGATAGAAATTAAAAAAGCATTGCTAAGAATAATGTTAAGAAGAATGAAAGGACAAAAATTAATGAATACAATCAATCAAAAAAAAATAGCAATTCTCGATGACTATTTTCCTAATCTGACGACGGGTTTTAGGATATCTGAATTTAATTACTATTTGGAGAAGTATCCGAACTGTGAAGTGTACGCGACCAGATATGACATGCATCATCATGAATATGCTGCTGTATATCCGCAGTATAAGGATAAAGTAAAGCCGTTTACCCAGTTTGACTGGACCGGCCAGTCTTACGCGCTGTATTATATGGTATTTTTAAGTAACGCCGCTGCTTTTCA
Organism: Dehalobacter sp. TBBPA1; assembly: GCF_040931655.1. Taxonomy (NCBI): domain Bacteria; kingdom Bacillati; phylum Bacillota; class Clostridia; order Eubacteriales; family Desulfitobacteriaceae; genus Dehalobacter; species Dehalobacter sp. TBBPA1. Next base: position 2,253,567 of record NZ_CP162385.1, read on the forward strand.
TTTTGTCTATGAAATGTTTAACACGCCGTTTATATTTGAACTCTATCCCGGAGGGGGATTTTGGATCAATGATGACGAAATTGATGCCAGGCTGATCAAAGTCCTGCAATCCCCTCTTTTGAGAAAAGTCATTGTTACGCAGAAGAGGACGTACGACTATATTACCAGCCGCGGTTTTGTTACGCCGGACAAGATTGCCTATATTTATGGGATGGTGACGTATCCGGAGTATTTCCACTCGACCGTACCCAAGCGATTCTACGGAAAAGATAAAAATACGCTCGACATCTGCTTTGTGGCTCACAAATATATGCCAACAGGAATGGATAAGGGGTATCCCATATTTATCGAGATGTGCAAAAAGCTCGCTTCAATAACAGAGGATATCAGGTTCCATGTCGTCGGCAATTTTGACCGGGATGAAATTGATGTCAATGAGCTGGGCAGCCGAATTGTATTTTATGGTCTTAGAGATAAAAGCTTTTTCCCGCAATTCTTTTCCGGAATGGACATGATCGTTTCACCGAATCTTCCGTTTGTTCTGATACCGGGTAAGAACTTTGACGGCTTCCCTACAGGCTGCTGCATCGATGCTGCTTTGCACAACGTTGCTGTTTTCTGTACCGACGAACTGAATATGAACGACCATTTTGAACACAAAAAGGACCTTTTTATTATCCACGCTGATGCCGGCAAGATTGCTGAAAGTATCATGGAATATTACCAAAGCCCCGAAAAGTTATACAGTATGTCGGCGTGCGGACAGGCAAAATTCAGAGAGATCTTTGACTTTGAAAAACAAATGAGAGACAGAGTATCAGTCATTGAACAATATGTGTAATCAAATAATCGAACAAATATCAAATAGAATCATTCAATTTGGGAGCCACCAATGACAAAGCCGGATGGCATATCCATTATTACCTGTACGCACTTCCCTTTTTACCTGGACAATATCTTCGCGAATTATGCCAGACAAACCTACCCTGTCAAGGAACTTATTATCATCCTGAATGGCCCTGGTATTAATCTTTCCGATTTTTACAAGAGGGCGGAATTGCATCCTCATGTAAGGATCATTCAGCTGCCTGAAAGCTGCTCGGCAGGAACGTGTTTAAATTATGCTGTCAGGCAGACCCATTATCCTTACATCGCTAATTTTGATCATGACGATTATTATGCTCCAGAATACTTGAATGATTTTATGAAAATAGCGCCTTCCAGCGAGGCGGGTGTTTTCGGAAAGAAAACGCACTTCGTCTTTTTTGAAGAGCAAAGAATCCTGGCGCTTTTGCATCCTGGCAGAGAAAACAGCTATGTTGACTATCTTATCGGCTGTACCCTTTTTATGAAAAAAAATATTTTTGAAAAAGTACAGTTTATTGATGCCAATATTGCGGACGAACAATTTGGTGCAGACTGTACCAAAAACGGCATCAAAATTTATGCGATTGATAAATACAATTTTGCTTATATTCGCCGAAATGATCTCAGCCTGCATACCTACAAATTAGATAATCAGCAATTAATGGAACAATATTGTCAGGTTGTCGCACAGGTTTCTGACTTTAAGCCCTGGGTATTAGGGTCATTTACTTTTCATGCTTGTTGATTACCTGAGCCGGTTCTTGCTGCTGGTCGTCACGAGCTCCACCCGGAAACCTTTGCGGCTTTGCCGGACTGTCGCAGTCATAAATCCGAAGAAAATAAGTAACCACAGCCCGCCGGTCAACAGAATTCCGAGTAAAGTCCTGAACAGAACGGGCCAAAATAACGGACGGCTGAGAAAATACAATCCACTGAGCAGTCCTGACTGTACATTCCATTCGAAGGTGACCGGCGGAAGCATCTGAAGCGCTGAGACCAACTCAGCAGGAGGGAATAAATAGCATAGACTTAAACCCAGAATAAGGATGAAACAAAAATTGATCAGATACATCATTAGCGAAGCACTTGGCGATATCCGCATTTGTGGCTTGTCCGGATTATAGCGGCAGTTCTTGATGGAATAATACAGCCCGATGGCACTGGAACCCAGGCTTAAGAAAATCGCCGCCAGCGCCAGGATAAGCGTTAAGCTCGTTGAAACTCCGACTGCCAATGAAGTGCCAACCAGAAGAGCCTCCATCAATAGTAACGTGGGAAGCACGGCTGCAGTTAATTTCCCCCAGACGACAGGCCACCCTGCCAGGGGCACACTATTTAGCAGCCAGTCGGACTCTCCTTCCCTGCCAAACGCCTGCAAGGCCAAATTGCCGCTGAACATAATCGTGTACATGATAAGAACCATTACCAAACTGGATACACTCGATGCCGAAGCATTGAACAGAAACTGAACCACAAAGAAGGCCATAATGATCAGAGGGATCAAATAGCTAAACCATTCTCTGGTATCCCTTTTCAAGGTTAGCAAATCTTTTTTGGCCACTGCCCACATGCCTGCCCACGTCGAGGCCGGCAAGACTACTGCTTCCTGCTCCTGGCCAACAGTCCCGAAGAAAATCTTTTCCTGTTGGCGGTTCGTCGTATCAACGCTGGAAACTGAACGTTTTTTGCGCCGTCTTCCGCCATCTCCCTGGCTGATGGAAATGAAGCCCTGCCGGAATCCCCGTTCCAAAAGAATCAAGGCAATCAAAAAAAGAAACGCACTGAAAATAAGGATCAGGAGGCTCCATCCCAGCCCCGTGGCAAAGCTGTCGGTTATTCCGCTGGTTAAAGCAAGTGAACCCCATCCCCACGGGAAAAAATTCATGACGTGAATCAGCTGCTCTTTGCCTGCCAGCATGGTCCCAATATCCAAGTTACCTTGGCTTCCCAGCATCATTCCCGGAATCTGAAACACTAACGCGATCAAGACACCTGCCAGCCCTCCCATGAGTCCGACGGCTTCTTTGCTCCTGTGAGGCGGAACAATACGCATGACCAAAAGGTTCAGCAGTTCGGCCAGGGCTGTCCCGCTAAGCCATAAACCGCAGCCTGACAGGAAAACAAGAAGATAATAGGATGCTTTGGCCTCAAAAAGCAGACCGCAGAACACCCCCGGCAAAAAAACAAACAAGAACGCAACTAAAAGATTGCTCACAAGTACAGAGACTGTTTTTACGGCAAAAACGACCCGGAGAGGAACCGGTGCCATGAAAAGAAGTTCCAAATCTTCGGACATATACAGCGCTGCAAAAGCTGCCGTAAGACCAAAGAATATCTGGCTGGCCAGTCCCACCAGAAAGAACAAGGAGAGAAAACCCTGAACGGTCTCAGGCTGCATTGATTTCAACATTCCATAGGATATGGCCCCCATGGAAATCAGAAAACTCAAAAACACAATCATCAGGATACCCATTCCGATGAAAGTTCTCTTTCGTTGATGTTTCAGCGTGTTAAGTGTCACCCGCAGCTGATTTGTTAGCAGCAGGACAAAATCCTGAACAAACGACTTTTCCGCAGGCGGGGTATCCAGAGGCGGCGGTATGATCATTTTCACCGTTTATTCCTCCTCCAGGCTTTTGATTAATTCAGCATTCTCACGGACTCCGGTAAGTTCCAGGAAAATATCTTCCAGGCTTTCCCCACCGTGCCCAACTTTTTGCCGGAGTTCTTCAGGGCTGCCCTGCGCAATCAGCATGCCATCTTTCAGAATACCGACCCGATGGCACATTCTCTCGGCAATCTCAAGAATATGGGTCGAAACAAATACCGCAGCACCCTGCCGGGCCATCTCCTGAAGAATATCTTTGAGGAGGCGTGCGCTGGCCGGGTCAAGACCCACAGTCGGCTCATCCAAAAGAATCACCTTAGGCTGATGAATTAAGGCCCCCGCCAGAACAACCTTTTGTCTCATACCGTGAGAGTAACCCTCCAATAGCTCATCTGCACGCTCCATGAGACCGAACATTCCTAAGAGCTGCTCAGCCCGCTCTTTGGCAATGCCTTTTGGGACTCGGTATAGGGCTGAAATAAGGTGCAAAAATTCACGGGCTGACAGTTTGTTATACAATTTTGGCTGGTCCGGTACATAAGCCATTAAGGCTTTGGCCTGAGTGGGCTGCCTGCGGATATCGTAATCACAGATGGATATCTCCCCCTCGCTGGGATCCAGCAATCCAGTAAGCATTTTAATCGTTGTTGTTTTACCGGCACCGTTCGGTCCCAAGAAACCGAAAATCTCTCCGCTTCTTACCTCCAGGTTTAGATCGTTGACAACCGGCACTGAACCATACCTTTTGGTTAAACGATTTGTTCTGATCAAGACCCTTTCCATTGCGTACCTCCTGCTAACTTTTTGGCTTAAGACCTATTCATAAATTGAAGGTTAAATCTCGCTCCTCACTCTTCATTATAGTAATCGTGCCCTTGTGATACTGTTCTTTCCATATTTCGCGTTAACTTGATCAATCACTTTTGTCAGGTTTCCCATATCTTTTTGAGATTCATCAAACAACGTCAGTTGCTCAGTTTGATCCGTTAAGTTATTCAAGGTAATTCCAATTAGTCTAAGCGGCTGATTCATGGAGAGCCCGCGTAAGAGCGTACAGGCTTCATGGTAGATCAGATCATCCAGATCTGTGGCCTGAGGGAGGGTGCTGGAACGGGAGAGGGTCCTGAAATCTGGATAACGTGCTTTCAGCGTGATTGTTTTCGCTCTCAGCGCATGTTTGCGCAGGCGTCTTCCGACATCCACCGCCAGCTTCAGCAGCTCTTTTTCAAGTACGTCAACATCAGCAATATCTGATGAGAATGTCGTCTCCCTGCCAACGGATTTCGCCATTCTGTCGGTTTCTACGGAGCGGTTGTCAATACCTCGGGCGAGTTCGTAAAGCTGTTTGCCCAAGGCACCGAATCGTTTCGAGAGAGCACTTTCATCCAAGGCACGCAGATCTCTCACTGTTTTGACCCGAAGCTCATGCAGCTGTTCCGCCGTTTTGATGCCGACCCCCCACACTCTTTCCACAGCCAGAGGATCGAGAAATTCCTGTACTTTATCCGGAGGGACAACGACAAAGCCGTCCGGCTTCTGCAGATCGGAAGCAATCTTGGCGAGGAATTTATTGGGGGCTAAACCCACTGAAGCTGTCAGGCCAAGTTCCTGCCGGATACGTTGTTTGATCAGCACGGCGATATTTTGGGCAAATCCAAAAAGAGCCGTTGATCGCGTAACGTCCAAAAAAGCTTCATCAAGGGACAAGGGCTCGACGAGCGGCGTGTAGGACAAAAATATTTCGTGTATCCGGTCTGAGGCTTCCTGATATTTTTGCATATTAACAGGGAGAAATGCGGCCTGCGGACAGCGTCTGAAGGCCTCGGTCATGGGCATCGCCGAATGAATGCCAAATTTACGGGCCTCATAAGAAGCAGCAGAAACAACACCCCGGCTGTTTGGCTTGCCGCCCACGATAACAGGCTTTCCGAGTAAGGCTGGATGATCTCTCTGTTCTACCGCGGCATAGAAAGCATCCATATCGATATGGAGTATTTTTCGATGGTCTTGCCATTGTTCCATAAATCAATTATACCACTATGCGCCCGGCGTTTTCCATGCCATCCGTGGTGATTGGTGATTCTCGGTCTAATGAATCATCTTGCCGGTTCAGCATGCAGAAGCGCCATATGAAAGTTGGGCTGGAATCATAAAAAGATGACCCCCGCGCAAGACAGAGATCATCTTCTAAGTGCATCACGCCTTTTTAAATTATCCTTCACATAGGGTCGGCTTCATTGGTTCCATCATGTTTTACAGCTGCCTCATTATCCTCAGCTTTTTTCTCTGCTCCTTCATCATTGCTCTGTAACACATTCTCGTCTTCCTTTTGTTTTGGTTCTTCTTGGGAGACCTTTTCTTTGGGGGATGTATCTTTTAAGCTGTCCATTATCGTGTCACTCTGCATACTAATTGTATTTGTAAATTCTCTTGTCAATTCATTCATTATCTTGCGACCTTGTCTAACCATTTTTCCAATTGTTTTTGCAATTACGGGCAAATCATCGGGGCCAAAAAGAACCAAGGCGACAAATAAGATTAATGCAATTTCTGTTAAACCCATTTAAATCACCTCTTCCTCTTCTCGCTTCAGCATTTTTGTTCTTCTTCTTACTACAATATAACCTATCCAAATACTGATTTCATAGAGAAGATACATCGGACCGATGATCAAAACCTGGGTCATCAGATCGGGGGTTGGAGAAAGAACAACAGCCAATATCACAATCACAAAAAAGGCCCATTTTCTATATTTTGCGAGAGCCTGAGGAGATACGACGCCTATTCGAATTAACAGTATCAATACAACGGGCAGTTGGAAAAACAACCCAAAGCTGAGTGCCAAAGTGAAAACAAAATTAATATAGGAAGACTTGGTGACAAATGGTGTTGTATCGATTGCCCCTATCCCTGCCAAAAGTAAAAACTTTAAGCAGATAGGCAGCACAAATAAAATAACAAAAGCTGCACCTGCAAAAAAAAGAAGAAGAGATGAAGGAAAGATGAAATAGAGGTATTTCCGTTCATTCGATTTTAAAGCCGGCAGGATAAAACTCCATAACTGCCATATGATGATGGGCAAAGCTATAACTACACCCGCAATGAGTGATACTTTTAACTTAACCATTAATGGTTCCATCGGTGTTGTCGTAATGAAATGCACCTCACTGAGACCGGACATGGGTATAGCCAGGAAGCGAAATACATAATCACTGAACGCCCATCCCGCTATTGCTCCGATGGCAATCGCATATGCAGAAAATAAAAGCACTTTGCGCATTTCTTTAAAGTGGCCAAAGAAAGACATTTCGTCACTTTGCTTCTTCCTACGTTGCACAGTACAAACCCCTTCCTTTTCCTGATCTAATTAAAACTAATTCTTCCAAATACGGTCACTCAGGAGTCTCTGGTTTAAACATTTCTTTCATTTTATCAGATAATTCCATCTTGCCGTCAGTATCAATGATCAGGCCCCATGCGTTATTCTTTTCGATTAATTGCAAGCCCTTTTCAGGACCTAATACGAAAGCTGCTGTAGCCAAAGCATCCGCCATTATCGGATTCTCCGTGACGACAGTACAACCGCTGACCTCTTTTGAAGGATACCCAGTACGAGGATCAAGAATATGACTGTATTGTATTCCGTCAACAGTAAAAAACCGCTCATAGTTGCCTGATGTATCAATTGTGAGATTCTCCAATTCAACATAGCCAATGATCTGTCCTTTGTTTAAAGGATCTCTAATTCCGATGTGCCAAGGCGTCCCTCCGTCTTTTTTGCCTATGGCATAAATATTTCCGCCTGCCGATACCATCCCTGATAGAATATTACGGCTCTTAAAGGTCTCTAATGCTTTGCTTACAGCGTAGCCCTTAGCAATTGCTCCTAGATCTAAACTCATTCCCTTTTTAACTAAAAAGACAGTCTTTTGTTCTTTATTCAAAATTACTTTTTTGTAATCAACAAGTTGAATTGTTTTCGTAATCTGTTCCTGCGATGGTACAAATTTGTCAGAACTATCCCTTTCTCCAAATTTCCATAATTTAGCTAAAGGTCCTATCGTCGGATCAAATGCACCATTGCTTAAATCCGCAATTTTCAAGGACTGTTCAATAACATCAAAGGTTAGTTCCGATACCGTGACAGGTTGTTCTCCTGCATGAATATTGATAGCGTATATTTCACTATGAGGTGAGAACTTATTAAGCTTGGAATCTAGTTCTTCCATAATGCCGAGAGCTTCAGTTACTGCCTTCTTTGCTCCCCAGCCATGAGCCTCAACATATACTTCTGTGTCAAAAAACAATTTGGTTTCTTGATAATTAACATTACGTTGATAATACTCATAACCTTGCCAAGATGATAAACCGATAATGATTAACAGAAATAATAGTATCTTAAAGCTCTTTTTATGATACATGCTGAACTTATCCTTTATTTGCATTTAAATAACATTTCTATCGCGTTATGCTATGCCTCTTTTATTGTTTCGCTTCCTTCCTTTTCACCCTCAACAGAGGCATCCCTGAATTCCTTGATACCCCCGCCTAAAGCTTTTCCTAATTGGGGCAGCTTTCCTGGTCCAAATATGACTAGGGCGATGACCAAACCTATTACAGCTACAGTTGGGGTAATCATTCCAAAAATTAATTGCATTTTTATCTCCTCCATTTTATATGATTAGTATGAACTCACAAAAACATTAAGAATTCCCCTGCTTATAGATTATCTCTAGATGAAAAGTATTATTCAATACATCCTAAAGTAAATAATAATTGTTTGAAGAGTTAGTGTCAATATTCGCCCACCAAAAGCTCGTAAAAACCATCTAACTGTTCCTGATGTTAAGCACAAAAAATGATTTAAAAAGAGCGTTCCTTATACAAATGGTTATTCAGATCCCGCATTCTCTAGTATGATAGGTTAATTAGGCCAGATACTAACGGCATGGTGTCATTCGCAGCAAAATTTATAAAAATGCTGATAATAGTCTGTAAGGGCTATTACCAGCATTACATCAATTTAGAATTACTCTTGTTTAGGGGGGTACCCCAACATTTAGCAGAGAGCCTTTAACTATTAATGCGTCTGTGGCGCTTGAGCAACCGCCGGATACTTGTACATCTCCGGCCACTCCAGCCACCATCTGTATTTCTCGATGCTTTCTGTACCGTACCCAAACATATCGTCAATTGTTTTCAGCAATTTTGCGGAAGCTTCATTTTTACTTCCAATCCAGGTCCCAGCCTGGTGGAACCAGGAATCCTCCTTGGAGTTCCAGGGGCAGACCTTCATGCACCGTCCGCAGGACACTCCGTCTTCGTTGAGTATCCTGAATTCTGCACATTTTTTCATGTCGCTGTTCCAACGCAGGTATCCGTTATACTCCACAAGATCCGAATCATACGTAATGGATTGGTTTGGACAGTTTTCAGCGCATTTTTTACATACTCTGCAGAAATCCTGGAGGCCAAAGTCAATTGGTTTGTCGGGCGCCAGCGGCAAATCAGTGGTAACAGCAGCAACCTTATGCCGGAATCCCAAGCGGGGATGAATCGAGCAGTCTCCGGTACGGGAAAGCTCCCCCAACCCTGCTGAAATAACTGCGGGCGGCATGACTGCGTTATAGTTAAACGCATGCTGCGCCCGGGCATTATACCCAAGGCTCCGGATATAGGTAGCTAAAATCACTGCGATGTTACCGGTTGCATGATAACTCTTCATAGACATTGCACCGCTGATTCCGTCATACCCAGTGGATCCCAACATGGTTAGAAGATTTTGGTCGACCATCACGACGATGACGTAAGGCAAGCGTTCTGTTACCGGTATGACACATTCTTCTACAGGCTTGGTCATCAAACCAGCTTTATCCGTAAGCTTCTGGGAATAATAAGCATATTCCGGCATCTTGCCGATACCGACTTCATCAGCGCGCAAAAAATAGGCGGCATCTTTAATATGCTGGGACATTTGTTCCGGATCAGGGATCTCCAGTTTTTTGGGAGACGGCTTTCCTTCAACCGCAGCGGGCGGAGCAATAAACATGCCTGCATTGGCTATTGCCGCTCCAAAAGGATGCCTGAAAAAGAAACTCAAAGACGCCGCTTGTGTCTTTTTATTAGGAAGCATCCCCCTGGTAGCCAAATTGAATCCCATATCAGCTTCGCTGAAGTTCTTAACTTTTCCAACTATTTTTGTGGTACCCAACCACTGATCATTGCTTTCTACAAAACGTACTGTAGCACTGCCGTAGTCATGTTCCGGATGAAGTTTTGACCATTGTCCCTTCGCTGCAGCAGTATACTTCAGACTTGCTCCGGCTGCGTTGGCCACTTTAGCCGGAGCTGCGATTGCTCCAATCACTCCCATCGCAGAGGCTGCAACGCCAGCTTTGAGAAAATTCCTGCGGCTTAGCTGAAACTTTTTCTCTTGTCCATCAATCACCGAATTTTCACATCCTATCAAACTTGTAATTCACTTTTATTTCCCGCTTTTTTCACACCAATGAAGCCCAGCAGGCGGGCCTGAACAACGGCAAGAACCACAGATATCCCCAGAAACAGGAATATTGCTGTGCTTGTGGCTTTGACATGTCCAACCGATGCGTTAATGTAGATAAAGGAAACCCCCATCCAGGTAATCCCATACCAGATAACAAACAAGGCCCAATTAACTACTGTTTTCCACATTTGTTCACGTTTAGCACGAGGTTTAATAAATAAAATACCCGCTAAGAATAATACGCCCGCTAAAAAAATTAAGAATGTGCCCATCATTTTCACCTCCCTTTTGATAAATTATGACTATAGGTACATTGTATTTAATAATTTTGAGTGAAGTTTAGTTGTATAACTAAAACGATACATTTGGAAAAAAATTTTTTAAATATTTAGCTAATACCTAAAGGTATTACTGCTAAAACAATTGGTCTATTCACAGGCGTACTAACATGGCTGTAGCCAAATGGAACAAAACAAAAGGCGGTGTTGCAAAACTACTAAAGTAGTTGGCGACATCGCCCTTTTTATATCTATTATTTAATCCCGGACCTGAAAAATATAAGTTTTATGAAAAACAAAAAACTCAAGAAGGTAGGGCTATGCAATGTACAACCGCTTTCGGCAGTTGCGCCCTCCATGGCGCAAATTTCCGCGCTGCGCAATCCGTGCTCCACTTGTCGCTGGATGTACATTGCATAGCCTAGTCTCTGGTTTTATGTAATCGTTCTTTAAGACCCCGAAGGCTCCTTCAGCCTGGATAGAGCGATTTTTTGATTCCCGTCAAGATATTCGGTATAATTTTTGCTGTGTGATTTATTTAGTAGCATAACTAAATTATACAGTATTTGCGGGATCTTCGAGCCCGCATTTGCTATATTTTCAGCAATAAAAGTAGGGCTGTTGCCCTCGAACGATCACGTTTATTGTGCAACAGCCCCTTAATAACAGTGTATCTCATGATTTTATGACGAGTTTGTTAGGCTTCCGCTTTTTCTTTGTTCTATAAGATTCCCAGCATAATCAAATAGCTAAAAACCATTTCCTGTCCCATATCCCAACTCCTTCCAATAGCGGGATCTTGGTCTGCAAGTTCCGGGTGCTGTTTAAGTATATCATTCCAAGAGATTAATAATTTATCTTCCATTACAAAGCGCACCTCCTATTAATAAATACCATACTCCATAACAAATTTATTTACAGCGATAATATTTTCTGATTTGCCATCCTGTGCTGCAATCAGCTCCCTATCGGTGGCGAAAATGTATCCACCGCCGGGGGCCATTATATCCAATATTTCTTTGGCCTTGGCGGTACATTCCTGTTCAGTTCCATATTGCAGTAAAGTCGACGGGAAAAGTCCGACAATGCACATGGTATCTTTCAAACTTTGCTTAATTTCTTTAAGATTTGCATGTTCAAACCAGCCAAATGATTTCTTCGCCGGTAATTCTTGAAGATGATCATAATAGCGTGACCAATCGCCTTCATAGAATCCGAGAACACAGACATTTTGGGCAGCAAAAAAGTCCATCATTTTTTTAAAGGTCGGCCAGTAGAACTTGTCAAAATCCGCCCGTTTCATCATGGTTGGTAAATGCATCGGGAATAGAAGCACTTTGGGAGTCGCTTTGGGCGGCGCCATATGAACCTGTCCCATACCGAACCTCAATATAACAGGCAATAAGGCTTCAATAGCTTCTAAGACTTCCTCCGGGCGGCGGCGCATGTCCCCGAACATTCCTTTAATGCCCCGGTACATATCCGCAATTACATCAATCGGATGAGTGAGTAGTCCATCCACTAAGAGGGGCATTCCCTGTTGAGCAAGCGCACCCGTTATCCCCCCAGATTTTGCTCCATAAATGGCAAAGTGCATGGCACCTCTGGCCAGAGCCACATCTTTCTCGGGAGAAGACTTAGACAATTCAGCAAATTTTCTTGGTAAAATCTTTTCAACAATGAATCTTAACGGATCTTTATTAAATTCGGGATATTCTCCTTCACTCATTATCCCGGCTTGTTCGTCACAATACTGGAGAATATTATCTTTACTTAAATAGTTAAAACTTTTGCTTCCCAGTGATTGGAGCAGAGCGGCAGGCCGTGTAGACACCATATGAAGCATATCTACCGGAATATCAGTGGCTACTTTCGCCATGGCTTTCGCGCATTTATCCAGATCGATATCGACTTGGGATGGAGTATAACCTGCGTAGTAGGCACACCATGTCCCATAAGTGCCAAGCACAGGTACGCGGTCAGCTTGTTCCAAATTTATTGTCTTGAAAATACGGTTCGAGCGTTCTTGATACGGTGTCATTTCGTTGCTCATGATTTATCCCACCCACCTTTGACAAATTTTCACGCCTTCAGCGGCATTCGTTGAAAAACCATCAGCACCTATGCTTTTGCAAACCACTTCATTAACCGGCACGCCGCCGATAATAACCTTGACTTTATTTCTAAGACCTGCATGATTCAGGCCATCCACGGTATCTTTCATGCTATCCAAGGCAAGCGTCAGTACGCCGCTTAAGCCTACTATATCAGGGTTAACTTCTTTCACCTTGTCCACGATTTGGTCAACAGGAACATTGATTCCAAGGTCAACTACTTCGAAACCTGCCGCTTCAGCCATCGACCTGAAGATGTTTTTGCCGATATCGTGAAGGTCTCCAAAAACTGTTGCCAAAACAATTTTTCCGGCTTTTGCTGAAGAATCTGCGCTTAAAGCCGGTTTAAGCTTGTCCATAACACTTTGCAAAACCTCTCCTGCGAAGACCAAGTCGCCGATAAAGTACTCGCCAGAATCGTAACGTTCTCCTACAAGCGTCATCCCCTGTTGACAGGCTTTAACAATTTCTTGGACTTCCGAAGCATTGTCCTCTTTGCTTAGCACTTGGTCAATAACCTTGTTTAACATGTCTTCGTCCAAATCGGACATAGCTTGGGTCATGGCATTCAAATCCACCATTATAAAATCATCCTCCTAATAATTTCTGATACACATTAAATCATGCTAATTAATTGATAGCGGTATCATATTTATACATGTATATCAGAATTATTTTTCTATATTTTTTGATGCTACGAATTACAAATATTTGTTGGCAACAGCCGCTGATAGCACTTATAAACTAACTAATTTCTAACCTCCCGTTCCTGCGATTTAATGTTTAAAGACAGGCCCCGAGAGATCGGGTGGCGTATACTTATATAATTCGGGCCACTCCAGCCACCATTTATATTTATCTATCTGTTCCGTTCCGTACCCAAACATGTCGTCAATAGCTTTCAGCAATTTTGCAGAAGATTCGTTTTGACTGCCTACCCACGTTCCTGCCTGGTGAAACCAGGAGTCCTCTTTGGAGTTCCATGGGCAAACTTTCATGCACCGCCCGCAGCCTTGACCGTTTTCGTTAATTATTCTGAGTTGTGTACAGGTATCACTGTTGAGGTTCCATCGCATATATCCGTTGTACTCGGTCTGATCCATATCAGTCGAAATTGATTGGGTCGGACAGTTTTCCGCGCATTTTTTACATACCCTGCAAAACTCCTGGATCCCAAAATCAATCGGTTTATCTGGCGCCAGTGGCAAATCAGTGGTCACAGCAGCCGCTTTATGCCGGTATCCTAAACGGGGATGAATTGTACAGTCACCGGCCCGGGACATTTCCCCTAAGCCTGCAGATATGAGAACCGTCGGCATTACAACAACATAATTGACAAAATGACTCGCCCGGGCATTATATCCAAGGGCACGGATATAGTTGGCCAAAATAACAGCAATGTTTGCGACCGCATGGTAACCCCTTAGTGACTGCGAGCCGCTAATCCCATCATATCCGGTCGACGCAAGCATAGTTTCCAAGTGTTGGTCAACCATCACGGCAATGACATAGGGCAGCCGTTCCGTTACCGGTTTAACACACTCCGACACCGGTTTGTTCAATAGTCCCGCCGGGTCAACAACCTTCTCAGAATAATATCCGAACTCCGGCATTTTTCCGATAGCGACATCGTCGGCGCGCAAAAAATAGGCAGTATCTTTAATATGTTGTGACATCTGCTCAGGATCAGGTATCGGCAATTTCTTCGGGGCGGCCGGTCCTTCAACTACAGAGTCCGACCCTACTAAAACAACTGTCATCAGCTGTGCCAATGGAAAAGGATGGGTAGGAAGCGCCAAAGACGCCAGCTGTATCCGGGGATCTGGGAGCAGCCCTCTGGTAGCACGATTAAATCCATTATCTGCTTCACTGACATTTTTGATTTTCCCAACTATTTTTGAGGTACCCAGCCACTGATCATTGCTTTCTACATAACGTATGCTGGCGCTGCCGAGGTCATGTACCGGATGCAATTTGGACCATTGTCCTTTCGCTGCAGCAGTATACCCCAGACTTCCTTCCGCCGCATTTGCCGCCTTAGAAGAAGTTTTGACCACTCCAACTGTGCCCAAGGCTATGGCTGCGGCACCGGCTTTGAGAAAATTCCTGCGGCTTAGCTGGGACTTCCTGTTGTGTTTATTAATCATCGTTTTATTCACATCCAATCAGCTTATTGTTTAACTTTCGAATTGTTAATGTTTATCTTTCCCTAATGCTGAAAAAATGGGATCCGGCGGCAAAGGTTCAGTCAGAATGCTTACAGGTGGAAGCTTATACAGTTCCGGCCATTCCAGCCACCATTTATATTTATCGACAGTTTCTGTTCCATACCCGAACATATCATCAATCGATTTTAATAATTTTGATGATGTTTCACTTTTGCTTCCAATCCAGGTACCAGCTTGATGGAACCAGGATTCCTCTTTGGAATTCCAGGGACAGACCTTCATGCATCGTCCGCAGCATACACCGTCCTCATTACTGGCCCGAAATTCAGCACATTTGTTCGTGTCATTGTTCCAACGCAAATAGCCGTTATACTGACCCATATCACTATCAGTGTTGATAGCTCCGGCAGGACAATTTTCCGCACATTTCTTACATACACGACAGAAGTCAAGTAACCCAAAATCAATTGGTTTATCCGGTGCAAGCGGCAAATCGGTAGTAACTGCTGCAACTTTATGGCGGAATCCTAACCTGGGGTGAATCGTACAATCGCCTGTACGGGATAGTTCTCCCAAACCTGCGGCGATAATAACAGGAGGCATGACACCGTTATAATCCACAGCATAATTAGCCCTGGCGTTATATCCCAGATTCCGGATATATTGGGCCATAATAGCAGCAATAACCCCTGTCGCATGATAGCCTCTGAAGGACTGGGAGATGCTAATTGCGTCATACCCTGTCGAAGCTAGCATTGTCTCCAAATGCTGATCAATCATTACCACGATCGCATATGGCAAGCGTTCGGTAACCGGCCGAACTAATTGTTCCCTGGTGAATTCCACATACTGTCTTCCCGGAAAAGGCGGATAAATACATTTTGTTCCATAATACGCATACGAAGGCATCCTGCCTATACCCACGTCATCAGCCCGCAAAAAATAAGCAACATCCTTGATGTGTTGTGACATTTGCTCAGGATCAGGTATTTCCATTTTTTTTGGGGCGGGAATACCTTCCAGAAAACCTGCCACCATACCGGCTCCCATTATGATTGCGCTGCCAAAAGGATCCTTGGTATTCATGTTATAAAGCCCCAATTGGCCCCTTTGACTGACTTTTCCCGCAGCAATCTGTTCAAATCCGCCATCGTATTCACTTGGATTTTTGATTGGGCCTATTATCTTCGATGTTCCCAACCACTGGTCGTTATGCTCCACAAAACGTATTGTTGCGCTACCCATGTCATGCACCGGATGCAGTTTGGACCACTGCCCTTTTGCCCCGGGCGCGTACTTCACGCTCTCGCCAACTGCTCCCGCCACTATGGTAGGTGCTTTCAGAGCCGTTGCTACTCCCAGGGCTGCAGCTCCGGCACCAGCTTTGAGAAAATTCCTGCGGCCTAACTGAAACTTTTTCTCTTGTTCATTAACCACCGTATTTTCACATCCTATCAGGCGTGTAATTCACCTATATTCCCCGCTTTTTTCACACCAATGAATCCCAGCAGGCGGGCCTGAACAACGGCAAGAACCACAGATATCCCCAGAAACAGGAATATTGCTGTGCTTGTGGCTTTGACATGTCCAACCGATGCGTTAATGTAGATAAAGGAAACCCCCATCCAGGTAATCCCATACCAGATAACAAACAAGGCCCAATTAACTACTGTTTTCCACATTTGTTCACGTTTAGCACGAGGTTTAATAAATAAAATACCCGCTAAGAATAATACGCCCGCTAAAAAAATTAAGAATGTACCCATCATTTTCACCTCCCTTTTGATAATTCAGTCATTTTTATGACTATAGGTACATTGTATTTAATAATTTTGAGTGAAGTTTAGTTGTATAACTAAAACTATACATCTTCAAAATATTTTTTTGTTTTAAACTGTTGACTAGAAAATTGAATAGAGACACAGGTAATTTAAAATAATACAAAAAAATACTCCATTTCTCTAATGAAATGGAATTCAAAAAATAATTTGAACAAAATGAATTGTCAAACTTAATTCTAATAAATATATTTATAAATATGCTTCTCATGGGTTAATTCTTTAAGTTTTTCCAGATCATGAATAATTATTTTGTCTTTCTTCTTTTCAATAATTTTTTGCTCCTTTAAATACTTTAATACTTTGGAGACTGTAACATAATGTGCTCCTGTTATCTCAGAGATAAATTGCAATGATAAGTCCATACGTATTTCGTAAGAATCTCCTACCGATATTCCATTGGTAAGATAAAGTCCATGCAGCAATCTTAAGATTCTAATCGTTGGATTGTAAAAGTCTCTTTCTATCGTTTGTCTCATATAATAACTTACTTTGGAAAGACAATTTCTAAGCACTTCAAAGATCATGTCTTCATCTTGACGGAAAATAATTCTGAGGTGCTCTTCGAAAAAAAGACATACTTTAGAATCTTCTATGGCAACCGCATAAGTATCATTTTCATTTTCCATCTTATACAAACGACCTAAAATTCCATTTTCTCCTGAAAAATAAATCACTCTTTCCCTGCCGTCTTCCGTCATCAGGTTCAAACTTATCCTTCCGGAAAGCACATAAACCAGCATATAATCCTTACCTCCCGGTAAGATTACATTACTGTCCTTAGCATAGGTTTTTACTACTCCTATATGCGTGAAATCCCTCAGTTTTTCAATCGGATAGAAAGTGTCAGGAATAGCCCTTGCCCCCTCGCATCTTCCATAATCGTATTGCATACGCTTCCTCCTTCCAATTATTCACCACCATTACCAGCCCAGGATTTATTTTGCCACCCACTAAATCCCTCTTGTAATAACAGATGTACGTCCCGCAACTAAATTCTACACCAAAAAACAATTAAAAACGTAACAATTGAATCTAGTCCGCGCCAGGAAGAACACATTAACCAAATACCGTACTTAAAAAGCAATGCAAATTCAATGCATATATTTTACATTATACTTAAATTTATTATACAATTATTTTTGCTATTTTAATTTAACATATAACTAAAACCTCAAGTTTTACACTTTTAATATTTCCTCTGATCAGGTATTCGACACTCAGAAAAAGATGGGGTTTTACCAACTGTTTTGTAAGCGCTAATAACGGTGCCTTGAAAAAAGATGAACCCTGGCACATTACATTTTTTTCTAAAATGGCAAGGGGACGTAACGAAACTTTTGTTTCGATGCGTCCCCTTAATAATACTTAGAAATTAAGTTAATTCAATCAACTAGGAATATTGATTTTATAAAGCTCCGGCCATTCCAGCCACCATTTATATTGGGTAATCTCTTCTGTGCCGTAACCGAACATATCATCAATGCTTTTTAGCAATGCCGAGGCGGTCTCGCCCTTGCTTCCTATCCACAAGCCAGCTTCATGGAACCAGGAGTCTTCTTTAGAATTCCACGGACAGACTTTTACACATCTGCCGCAGTTGACACCCTCGTCATTGCCAGCCCGAAATGTTGCACATTTCTTCATATCGCTGTTCCAGCGCATGTAACCATTTTGTTCGACTGGATCTTTATCGAAGCTAATGGCTTGGGCAGGACATTGTTCTGCACATTTTTTGCAAACCCGGCAGAAATCTAGTAGTCCAAAATCAATGGGTTTATCCGGTACCAACGGCAGATCCGTTGTGACTGCACCACATTTGTTACGGAACCCCATTCTAGGATGAGCAACGCAGTCACCTGTACGGCTAAGCTCACCCATTCCGGAAGCTATAAGGGCTGGCGGGACGGCGAGATCATAGTTGCCAAAGTGATGCGCCCTGGCATTATAACCTAAACTCCGAATATATCGGGCCATGATTACTCCAATATTTGCGACGGCATGGTAACACCGGAATGATTGGGATACAGATATGCCGTCATAGCCGGTAGATGCCAAATAGGTTTCCAAATGCTGTTCCACCGCAAAAGTAATAACATAAGGCAAATCCGGCTCTGTGTTCGGGATCTGATGGATCGGCGTATCCGGGGGGACAATACCTGCCGGGAAAAGCCCCTGGGGCGGAACTTGCTTAAAGCCATAATAAGCATAGGACGGCATTTTGCCAATACCGACTTCATCTGCCCTGAGATAATACGCAACGTCTTTCATATGCTGAGACATTTGTTCGGGATCCGGTAAAGGAAGTTTCTCCGGACTTGGGGTACCCATTACAATCTCATCAAGGCTAATCGGCCCGATTGCCCAACCTATTCCATCCGTTAAAGGATATCTCTTGGTTTGGGTTAGGAATCCCCATCTTGCCTTCTCACCGAGTAATCCTCTGAGAGCCAAAGTGAAACCTGAGTCATATTCACTTGATCTTTGAACCGTTCCCACAATCTTACTTGTTCCCAACCACTGGTCGTTATGCTCGACAAAACTTACTGAAGCACCGCCATAATTATTTACAGGACGAAGTTTTGACCATTTTCCCTTTGCTGGCGTATAGTTTAGGGTACTTACAGTCGCATTTGCTATCTTCGATGGAGCTGCAATCGCTCCCATTACGCCCATGGCTGCGGCAGCCACACCGGTTTTCAAAAAGCCGCGGCGGTTTACCTGCCCAGGCAGCTTTTTGCTTTCGGAATCCGACATCAATTTTCCTCCCCTCAAGCCTTTATAGACTCGTTGACCTTCTTTTTCATACCAATAAATCCTAAAATGCGGGCTAATACGATGGCCAGTACTACCGAGATCCCACCAAATAGAAAGATAGCTGTGCTTGTGGCCTTGACGTGTCCTACGCTGGCATTAATGTAAACAAATGATACCCCTATGCATGTTATAAAAAACCAAATAATAAAGGTCACCCAAACAGCCACGGTTTGCCATGTTTTATTTTGCTTGGCTCTGGGCTTAACAAAAAGAATTCCCGCTAAAAAAAGAATACCCGCCAGGAAAATTAACAAAGTACTCATTCTTTCACCTCCTTTAATCTTACAAATTGTATCCTTACACGCTTCATTGTACTCATTATTAAATGTTGGGCATTATCGGCTGTTAATATTTTCTTCGTTGCTACTAAATATTTTTTATCATTGTTAACATAATGGCCATATCTTATCTTGACAGATTATATGCCGAAACAGATTGAGTATTTTATTAGGCCCTGAAATATAAGAAGCTGCTGCCAACAAACCATAAAATTGTCGGCAACAGCTTCTTATTAGAAAATAGTATTGATTGATACTGCCAATAGTATAAAACTATTAATAGTATCTTAAAGGAAGTTATTGGTTTAGCGTTACGCTTGTTTTTATTTGCTTGGGATACTAATTTTATACAGCTCAGGCCATTCCAGCCACCATTTATATTGAGGAATCTCTTCAGTACC
This sequence comes from Dehalobacter sp. TBBPA1, assembly GCF_040931655.1. Lineage (NCBI taxonomy): Bacteria > Bacillati > Bacillota > Clostridia > Eubacteriales > Desulfitobacteriaceae > Dehalobacter > Dehalobacter sp. TBBPA1. Next base: position 2,273,441 of record NZ_CP162385.1, read on the forward strand.
GTAACCGAACATATCATCAATACTTCTAAGCAATGTCGAAGCGGCCTCACCCTTGCTGCCTATCCAGAGACCCGCTTCATGGAACCAGGAGTCTTCTTTGGAATTCCACGGACAGACTTTTATACATCGGCCGCAGCTGACACCTTCGTCATTGCCGGCCCGGAAAGCCGCGCATTTCTTCATATCGCTGTCCCAGCGCAGGTAGCCGTTTTGTTCCACAAGATCTGTTTCAAAAGAAATGGCTTGGCTAGGGCAGTTCTCTGCGCACTTTTTACAAACCCGGCAGAAATCCAACAGCCCAAAATCAATGGGTTTATCGGGCGCCAGCGGCAGATCCGTTGTGACTGCGGCGCATTTGTTGCGGAATCCCATTTTAGGATGAGCAACGCAGTCTCCCGTGCGGCTGAGCTCACCCATTCCGCAAGCAATCAGTACCGGTGGTATAGCGAGATCGTAGTTGCCAAAGTGATGCGCCCTTGCATTATAACCCAGACTCCGAATATATCGGGCCATAATGACCGCAATATTGGCTGTGGCATGATAACTCCGGAATGACTGACATGCAGATATTCCGTCATAGCCGTTCGATGCCAAATAGGTTTCCAAATGCTGTTCCACCGCAAATGCAATAACATAAGGCAAATCCGGTTCCGTGTTCGGGATCTCGGAAATCGGCGCATCCGGCGGAACAATGCCTGCAGGGAACAGCCCCTGGGGTGGAACCATCTTGCCCCTATAATACGCATAGGATGGCATTTTGCCGATACCGACTTCATCTGCCCTGAGATAATACGCTACGTCTTTCATATGCTGAGACATTTGTTCCGGATCGGGAATTGGAAGTTTTTCAGGGTTTGGGACACCAATACAAATGTCATCATGGCTAATCGTCCCTATTGCAAAGCCTATTCCATCTGTTAACGGATACCGCTTGTTAAAGGAAATGAATCCCCATCTGGCCTTTTCTCCCAGTTTCCCTTGAAGCGCCAAAGTAAAACCTGATTCGTATTCACTGCCTTTTTTAATCGGCCCCACAATCTTACTTGTTCCCAACCACTGGTCGTTTTGCTCGACAAAGCGCACTGAAGCACCGCCATAGTTGGGAGTTGGGCGTAGTTTTGACCACTGTCCCTTTTCCGGCGTATAGTTTAAGGTACTTACAGTCGCATTTGCTATCTTTGATGGAGCTGCGATCGCCCCCATTACACCCATAGCTGCGGCAGCCACACCGGTTTTTAAAAAGCCGCGGCGGCTTACCTGCCTGGGCAACGATTTACTTTCAGAATGATCCGACATCCATTTTTCTCCTTTCAAGCCTGTGAAGACTCGCTGATTTTCTTCTTCGTACCAATAAAGCCTAAAATACGGGCCAACACGACGGCCAGCACGACCGAGATTCCCCCAAATAGGAAAATAGCTGTACTTGTGGCTTTGACATGCCCTACACTGGCATTAATATAAACGAATGATACCCCCATGCATGTTATCAAAAACCAAACAACGAAGGTCACCCAAACAGCCACGGTTTGCCATGTTTTATTTTGCTTGGCTCTGGGTTTGACAAATAAAATCCCCGCTAAAAAAAGAATACCCGCCAGGAAAATCAATAAAGTACTCATATTTTCACCTCCTTTGTCTTGCAAATTGTATTTGTGCAAACTTTATTGTACTTATCTTTCAATAGTTGGGTGTTATCGATGTTAATTTTCATAGAGAATTATTAATAATTTGACACTTTTTTGTATACAAATAAAGAATAGGTACTAAAACTAAGGCTTCTTTAGCTAATGCCGCCTTTAAACAGTATGCTTTTGAATTAAAAAAACTGTTGCCAGCGAACGATCAATCCGCTGGCAACAGTTTCATTTAGATACACTTATTTATTGCTTATCTGCCGGTATTCTGATCTTATACATTTCCGGCCATTCCAGCCACCACTTATATCGGGTAATCTCTTCAGTTCCGTAACCAAACATATCATCAATTTTCTTAAGCAGTGATGAAGCTGTCTGCCCTCTGCTGCCGATCCATATTCCGACATCATGGAACCAGGATTTTTCCTTGGAATTCCACGGACAGGTTTTTACGCATCTGCCACAGTTAACGCCTTCCTCGTTGCCGGTTCTAAATGCCGCACATTTATATGCATCGGTATTCCAGCGCAGATAGCCGTTAAATTCAACAGGATCCACATCATAGGTTATCGCTTGGTTTGGGCAGGTTTCGGCGCATTTTTTACATACCCTGCAGAAATCCAGCATACCGAAATCAATGGGTTTGTCCGGTAACAAAGGTAGATCTGTCGTAATTGCCGCTACTTTATTTCTGAAACCCATTCTTGGATGCGCTACACAGTCCCCCGTACGAGTAAGCTCTCCCATTCCCGCCGCAATCAATAAAGGCCCCATAACCGCTTCATAATTTCCAAAATGATGAGCCCTGGCATGATAGCCTAAGTTACGAATGTATTGTGCCATGACGACAGAAATATTGGCTGTAGCATGATAGCTGCGGAATGACTGTTCAAGGGAGATTCCGTCATACCCCGTTGAAGCCGCATAAGTCTCCCAATGCTGTTCTACAGCAACACAAATAACGTAAGGCATTGACTCCGTAACAGGTACATCTACATAAGGAGTTTCAAGGGTAACAATGCCGGCAGCATAGGCTCCTTCAGGCGGATCCATAACAGCTTTGTAGTAGCCATAGGACGGCATTTTCCCAATCCCTACTTCATCCGCTCTCAGATAATACGCAAGGTCTTTGATATGCATAGACATTTGTTCCGGATCAGGAATCGGAAGCTTATCCGGTTTCGGAGTACCACTTACAATATTGGGTTTGCTTATTTCCTGCGTTGGAAGCATTAATGCATCTCCAAGAGGATATCTTATCGCCTGCGAAACAAATCCATATTGGGACTTCGTTCCCAGCAATCCTCGAATTGCATATGGAAATCCACCGTCAGATTCATTCGTTCTCTCTACTTTTCCAATAATCTGAGATGTTCCAAGCCACTGATCATTATGCTCTACAAACCGGACTGAAGCACCGCCGTAATCCATTTTTGGTTTTAATTTTGACCATTGGCCCTTAATTGGTGTATAATCCATTTGTTTATATAATGAGTTTTTATACCCGAGATCAATTACAGCGTTTGCCACTCCGGGCGAGCTTGTAATTGCTCCCACCACGCCAAGGGCCGTTGCAGCGGCCCCTGCACTTGCCTTTAAAAAACCCCGTCGGCTTAAGCGTGTTTGCTGATTGGGTTTTTTATCATTTTTTTCCGGAATCTCTGACATCAGTTCTCCTCCTTTAGGCTTGTGACGTTTGGTCTACTTTTTTCTTCATCGTGATGAATCCCAAGATACGCGCTAAGATGATAGCCAGCACCACGGAAATTCCTCCAAATAAGAAGATTGCGGTGCTTGTAGCTTTTACGTGCCCTACGCTGGCATTAATGTAAACAAAGGAAATCCCGATCCATGTGATAAAATACCAAACGACGAATAAAGCCCATACCAGCACTGTTTGCCAATTCTTATTTTTGGCAGCGCGCGGTTTGATAAAAAGAATACCGGCTAAAAAAAGGACACCCGCTAAGAAAATTAAAAAAGTACTCATTGTTTTTCACCTCCTTTTATCTTTTCGTTAATATCCTCATCAATTTACATTGTATTGAATTTAACAAAACCAGACTTAGTCTGGTATAAGAATTTTCTTTACAAATTATTTTTTTTTATAAAGGTATAAATAAAAAAAATGCCGACAATGACTTTGTCGACAATCTAATGGTCTTTCGGCTGCTTTCAAGTTTTCATCCACTCTTCAATCAAATCTTGTAACCGTGGCAAATCATAGATAATAATCTTGCCTGAATTTTTCTTCAGAATATTTTCTTTCTTCAAATAGCGAAATAGTTTGCAGATTGTCACAAAATGAACACCGGTTATTTCGGATATCGCCTTTTGTGATACTCTTTCATCAATCTCATAAACATGGCCAACTTGGTCAACTTCTTTTCCCTTCTGACGGCAGAGTTCATAAAGCAACCTTAAAACTCGGACTGATGGTTTATAAATTGCCATTTCTTTAGATTCACGCATAAAATAAGTGCATTTTGATGCATAACAGGTAATAAATTCAATAAGTACTTCTTTATCCTGTTGAAATATACTAAGAAGTTGTTCTTTATCGAAGAAGCAAACCGTACTCCTTTCCTCTGAAACAACATGAACAAAACATTCCTCAATAGCAAATAATCGGTCCGCAAAAGTAAAAGGGTCAGCGTAAAACATAAACTTTTGCCTTCCATCATCATTCATAAAGCTAATACCCAATTTCCCCGAAAGCACAAATACAACTTTATTAATGATCTCTCCAGGCAAAACAATCGTATCTCCTTTGCGATAATTACGTATGACCCCCAAATGCGTATAATTACATAGTTTCAAAATCGGATAAAAATTACCTGGCAGAATACTATAGTGATTGCTTATTACCCTTTCCATTTTTGTCTCCTCCCCGCAAAAGAGTTCCCAAAGCAAATTCTAATAACATCCTTAATATCCTTTTTTAGCATAGGCTAAGATCTTGGCCAAAGTTGTGAAAAAACATAAAAAAACACCGCTGCCGGTGTTTAGTTTTTACTGTTCTCATTGATTATTTCCTTGAGCCTTTCCAAATCATTAATAATAATTTTATTTGTTGTTTTTTGCAAAATATTTTCTTTTTTTAGCCAGCTAAATACTCTGCAAATTGTAACAAAATGGACACCCGTCATTTCTGAAATTGCCCTTTGAGATAATTTCACATCTATTTCATAGACGTTGTCAACTACTTTACCTTCAGTAAGACATAATTCATGAATCAATCGTAAAACGCGAATCGATGGGTTGTAAAGGGCCATCTCCTTTGATCCATTCATAAAATGAAAACATTTTGATGAATAGTTTACGAGAAATTCATTAAGAATTTCATCATCCTGTTTAAAGATTATAAAAAGCTGCTCTTTGGTAAAAAAACAGATTTTGCTTTTTTCTTCTGAAATAACATGAACAAAACAATTTTCTAACGGAAATAGTCGATCAACTATGGAATATTGCCCAGCCTTGTACATCAATTTTTGCCTTCCGTCATCATTCAGAAAATTTACAGTGAGTTTACCGGAAAGTACATATATTATTCTATCTATTGTTTCTCCAGGTAATACAACGGTTTCCCCTTTTTGATAATTACGGACTACCCCCATATGGACAAAATTCTGCAATCTTTCTATAGGATGAAAAGAATCTGGGATAAGTTGCTCTTTAAGAGTTTCCTTCATAATCATTCACCCCTTAAAAAATTTAAACATACCAAAAAATTTATGTCATCTTTAGGATAATTGTTTGCATATGCTAAATTAATCATAGCGTACACCAAAAAAGGAATCAACGATATTAGCGTATGATAATATTATTGCTAAGAAAAATTTTGTATACTAATTGACCTTCTAATGTAACTGCACCGAGTTGGAAGAGGTCATATAAAAAGGTCATATTAAGCGCCATTTGGAAAGCAGTCATTATAAATAATAGCATGTATTTGTATTAAAAAAAAATTCATGCAAATATTAACAAACACTAAAATATACAAATTAGTTGATGATTATAATTTAGTTGCATCCCTCTTATAAGCGTTGCGATTTATAAAAAATACTTGACAATTTATTCTATATAATAAGGATTCTGAAAGCCCTATGCGGTTCGGACGATCTTTTAAAGGTTCGCTACATAAAAAAGATGTCCCAAAAGTTTCTTAATACTTTCGGGACACCCTCTTAAATAAATCAGAAATTAAGCAATATCACTTAGCTGGTACAGTTGGTACAGCTGGTATCTGAAATTTATAATTTTCCGGCCACTCCAGCCACCATTGATATTGGGTAAGATCTTCAGTTCCGTAGCCAAACATGTCGTCAATTGTTTTAAGAAATGTTGAAGCTGTCTCGCCTTTACTGCCAATCCACAGTCCGGCTTCATGGAACCAGGAGTCTTCCTTGGAATTCCAGGGACATACTTTGATACATCTTCCGCAGTTAACACCCTCATCGTTAGCGCAACGGAATACTGCACACTTCTTAGAATCGGTATTCCAACGGAGGTAACCATTGTGCGGTATAGGATCATCATCAAAGGTAATCGCTTGGGCAGGACAGTTATCCGCACACTTTTTACATACTCTACAGAAATCCAGCATGCCAAAATCAATCGGTTTATCCGCTACCAAAGGCAAATCTGTTGTAACTGCCGAAGATTTATGGCGGAAACCAATACGGGGATGGGCCGCTGAGTCACCTGTTCGGGTAAGTTCGCCCATTCCGGCAGCGATTAGACAAGGCGTTATAACAACCTCGTAATTTACATAATGCTGTGCCCTGGCATTATAACCCAGGCTGCGAATATAATTCGCCATGATGACCGCCGCATTGGCAGCAGCATGGTAGGATCGCATGGATTGGACAACTGAAATACCGTCATACCCTGATGATGCCATACTCGTTTCCAAATGCTGCTCTACTGCCAAACAAATAACGTAAGGTAATTTATCTTTGATAGGAACATCTGTCATAGGCGTCTGAAGCGGGATAGCGCCAGAAACATAAGCACCTAAAGGCGGGGCCATGGTGCCTTTGTAATAAGCGTAATCAGGCATAACGCCGATACCCACCTCGTCGCAGCGAAGATAATACCCGAAGTCTTTAATATGTTGGGACATCTGTTCCGGGTCCGGAATCTGGAATTTGTTTGGATTTGGCTTGCCACTGACCATTGCCGCGAGGGGTGACATCGGTATTTGAAAAGAAGCCGCCATAGGATATCTTTTGCCTTGTGTCATTATTCCGTACTTTGCTTTATCGCCTAATAATCCTCTGAAAGCTAAAGCAAATCCAGCGTCTTTCTCGTTTGTTTGAATTACTGGCCCAACAATCTTGGATGTACCTAAGCATTGATTGTTAATTTCAGCATAACGTACTGAAGCACCGCCATAGTTGTTAACAGGACGCAATTTCGACCATTGTCCTTTGGCGGGCTGATAGCTTAAACTAGCTGATGCTGCGTTGGCCATCTTGGATGGCGCTGCAATCGCCCCCATGACGCCCATCGCTGCTGCGGCTACCCCGGTTTTCAGAAAACCACGACGGCTTACTGAAACTTCCTGCCGGGGTTCTTTTTCTTTATTACTTGAATTTACGGACATTAATTTTCCTCCTTTAAGCTTGTAATGAGTCATTGACCTTTTTCTTTGCACCAATAAATCCTAATACACGGGCTAAGACGACAGCCAGAATCAGCGAAATCCCCCCAAACAGGAATATCGCTGTACTTGTCGCTTTGACATGTCCGACACTGGCATTGATGTAAACAAAGGAAATCCCCATACAAGCGATAACAAAGAAAATAACATATAAGGTCCAAATAATCACGGTCTTCCAAATCTTATCCTGCTTCGCACGAGGTTTGATAAAAAGGACACCGGCTAAGAAAAGAATTCCCGCCAAAAAAATTAAGAATATACTCATTTCTTTCACCTCCCTCCTAACTTATTCGATTATAACTTTATCAAGTTCATTTGGTACTGTCAATAATTTTTCGCAAAATTGATTTTCTGCTTGGTATAGATTTATATATATTGACCCCAGAGCAAGACTTGATATGGGGGCGGCGGATGCTACCCTAAATCAGGGGATGGGGCTTACCCAAAAGGAATACATCATTTGAGCCACATCCCGCGACCCATTGAAGCATCCGACGTAGGGTCCCATGTCAAGTCTACCCCAGAGATTTCTAGTTAAATGTCGGCATTAACCAGCTAAGCTATTTTCCTTGTTCATTTCTTCAAGATGCCTCATGCTCATATAAAGTTTAGTTCCCCAAGCTTTACTAGCCACATGTCGGAGTCGCGCACAGACCAGCATCAATGCAGAGTTGCCATCCGGGAAGGTACCAACTACGCGGGTTCTTCGGCGGATCTCCCGATTCAGCCGTTCAATAACATTGTTGCTGCGCAGTTTTGTCCAGTGAGCTTGAGGAAAATCCATATAGGTCAAGGTTTCTGAGATACTATCCTCAACCTTCTTGGCTGCTTCTTTTAATTTCATGTCTTTAAGTTTCTTTGCTACAGCGATAGCTTTCTCTTTGGCCGCCTCTTTATCTTCCTGAGCATGAATAGCTTTAAGCATCGCAGCGACTTCTTTCATCTTAGATCGCGGGGTCACTGAGAATACATTCCGGTAAAAATGAACATGACAACGTTGAAATTTAGCTTCCGGAAAGGTTTCGGTCACTGCTTCTAAAAGTCCTAAACACTTGTCGCCGATGAATAATTGTGTTCCTGTGAGTCCGCGGTCTTTTAGGCTTTTGAGAAATTCCTGCCAACTGGCTTTGTCTTCCTTCATTCCTTCAGCAGCACCAATAACCTCTCTATATCCGTCTTCATTGACGGCCAAAGCAATGAGAATCGCGACGTTCTCGTATTCACCGCCCCAATTGCGCTTGAGATAAATCCCGTCAACATACACGTACGGATATTTGCCCTTCAATGGCCGGTTCCGCCAGGTTTCGATGTGACCGTAGACTTTCTTGTTTAACTGGCTGACCGTTCCGGCGGATACCTTCGTCCCCCAGAGTGCTTCGGTGATGTCCTCCACACGACGGACGGATACACCAGCTAAATACATCTCAATTAGGGCTTCTTCTACGGAGCTTTCGCGGCGTCGATAACGCTCAATGATTGCTGTTTCAAAGGCAACGCCTTTCAGTTTGGGCATCTTCAATTTGACCTCTCCAGAAGTTGTGGTCAGATTCCGCTCATAATGGCCGGATCGATAACCTTTTCGTTCTTCTGATCGCTCATACCGGCCGGCATTCGTTAGCTCAGCGGCTTCCTGATCAAGTAATTTATTCAGGGTTTCCTCCACACTGTGACGGACTAATTCTTTCAACTCCTGCTTTATTGCACCTTCATTTAAGTGTATAATTTTCTCAGACATATTCGCAGCTCCTTCCTGGTAGATTTTGTGTGGTAACTTTATCATACCAAGCAGTTGCGTTTATGTCCTTATTTTTAGGACAATTTATGAATTTGCGAAATTAATGATACCTTATCGTTCATTTTAATTCTTTTTCAATTTTGGATATTAGCAGTTTTTAAGATTTTTAAAATAATTAAATTCCAAGATCATTTATAAATCTCGATTTGTGATGTAAATTTTTGTTTATTTTCGGGGAAAAATAAACCCCATGAATTATTTGATCATGGAGTTTGTTAGCAACCTAAATGGAGCCATTTGGGGCATTACATATAATATTTCATATTCATATCAATGGTATCTTTAAGCCTTTGCAAGTCATAGATAATGATTTTATCCGAAGTCTTCCGCATAATTTTCTCTTTCTTCAGCCATCCAAGAATTTTACAGACTGTCACCGAATGAACACCTGTTATTTCTGAAATGGTCTTCTGTGTTAACTTAATATCTATTTTATAGACATCATTAACTAACTTTCCTTTGGTTAAGCAAAGTTCATTGATCAGTCTCAGAACCCTGGCGGATGGACTATAAAAGTCCATCTCCTTGGCAACATGCATAAAAAAGCTACATTTGCACGTAAGATTTGTAATGAATTCGTCATGTGTTTCATCATCTTTTCTAAATATTTTATATAGTTGTTCTTTTGAGAAAAAACAAACCGTACTTTTTTCTTCTGCGACAATGCTCCCAAGAATTACTTGATACGAAAACAAATTATCAACGACACAATGACGGCAAGCATAAAACATTATTTTTTGTTTTTTATCTTCAAAAAAGTTTAAACTTACCTTTCCTGAAACCACATAAATGACTCTGTCAATTTTTTCTCCAGCCGGGATAATAAACTCTCCTTTTTGATATTTACGTACTACGCCCATATGAACATATTTTTGAAGACCTTTGACAGGATAAAAATTATCTGGGATTATGCAGTAATCTTTGATAATCTCATTCATATGATAACTTCCCCTCCAAAATAAAATGATACGGAGATAATCATTACGTACGCATTAACAAAGTTAGCGTGGGATAACTTTTCTTAGATAAGCGTACCATGCCATCTTCAAAAAATCTACATTAAGTTGAATAGTCTTTGTAAACACACCTTATATCCTGATTGCTACATAAAAAAGGTGTCCCAAAAGTTCTCCTGATACTTTCGGGACACCCTTATAAAACCAAACTTACAAATTAAATATTAATTAGGTTGGTATTTTAATTTTGTAATTTTCCGGCCACTCGAGCCACCATTGATATTTGGTGACATCTTCGGTTCCGTAACCAAACATATCGTCGATTGCTTTAAGGAATTTTGAAGCTGTCTCACCTTTGCTGCCGATCCATAGTCCCGCTTCATGAAACCAGGAATCTTCCTTGGAGTTCCAAGGGCATACTTTAATACATCTGCCGCAGTTAACACCTTCTTCGTTGGCACAGCGGAATACCGAACACTTCGTGGAATCCGTGTTCCAACGGAGGTAACCATTGTGCGGTATAGGATCATCATCAAAGGTAATCGCTTGGGCAGGACAGTTATCCGCACACTTTTTGCACACTCTGCAGAAATCCAACATGCCAAAATCAATCGGTTTATCCACTGCCAAAGGTAAATCCGTAGTAACTGCTGAAGCCTTATGGCGGAAACCGATACGGGGATGAGCTGCAGAGTCCCCTGTCCGGGTAAGTTCACCCATTCCGGCGGCAATTAGACAAGGTGTTATAACAACCTCATAGTTCCCAAAATGTTGTGCTCTGGCATGATAACCCAGCTGTCGAATATAATTTGCCATGATGATCGCTGCTTGGGCGGCTGAATGGTAAGCCCGCATTGATTGGACGACGGAAATACCGTCATACCCTGTTGAAGCCATACTGGTTTCCAGATGCTGCTCACAAGCCATAACGATAACGTAAGGCATCTTATCATTGATAGGAACATCTCCCATTGGCGTCTCAGGGGGAACAGCGTGGGAAGCATAAGCACCTAAAGGGGGCTCCATGTTACTTTTGTAATAAGCATAATCAGGCAGATTACCGATGCCCACTTCGTCGCATCGAAGATAATATGCAAAATCTTTAATGTGCTGGGACATTTGCTCCGGATCCGGAATTTCAAATTTATTTTTATTCGGCTCGCCAGTGAGCAGTTTTAATGGACTGAGTGCTGCAATTGCTGCTGAATACGAAGCCATCATAGGATATCTTTGGCCTTGTGTGAGAAATCCGTATTTTGCTTTTTCGCCTAATACTCCTCTGTAAGCCAAAGCGAATCCAGCATCTTTCTCATTTGTTTGAATCACTTTTGAAACAAGCTCCGTTGTCCCGAGCCACTGATCGTTGTTTTGAGCATAACGGACAGTTGCTCCGCCATAACTCGCTTCAGGACGCAATTTTGACCATTGTCCTTCGGCAGGGGGGGTATAAGTTAGGCTGGCTGATGCTGCGTTGGCCATCTTGGATGGCGCTGCAATCGCCCCCATGACGCCCATCGCAGCAGCTGCTACCCCGGTTTTCAGAAAACCGCGGCGGCTTACTGAAAGTTCTTGCTTTGGTCCTTTTTCTTTATTTCCTGAATTTACGGACATCAATTTTCCTCCTCTAAGCCTGTAATGACTCGACCTTTTTCTTTGTACCGATAAATCCTAATACACGGGCTAAGACTACAGCCAGAATCAGTGAGATCCCCCCAAACAGGAATATAGCTGTGCTTGTTGCCTTGACATGTCCTACACTGGCGTTGATGTAAACAAAGGAAACTCCCATACAAGCGATAGCATAGAAAATAACATATAAGGTCCAAATAATTACCGTTTTCCAAGTCTTATCCTGCTTCGCGCGAGGTTTGATAAAAAGGACACCAGCTAAAAAAAGAATTCCCGCCAAAAAAATTAAGAACGTACTCATTTTTTTCACCTCCTCCTAGCTTATTCGAATGATAATATTACTTTTATCAAGTTCATTTTAATCCTTTTTCAGTTTTTGACTTTAGCTATACCTAAAATCAATAATAAATTATTATTTTCGATATTTTAAATTATTGATTTATATTGTTAACAAATAAGTATATTTATCTATCTTGAAATTCGTTAAAGTTTTAAATCTAATTTAAATAATACACATTAAATGCAAATGCCACCTTTCGGTGGCATTTGCATTTAATGTGTATTATTTAAAATTATCATATCTTTAAGCCTTGGCAAGTCATAGATAATGATTTTATTTGGAGTCTTATTCACAATTTTTTCTTTTTTCAGCCATCCAAAAATTCTACTGACACTTACAAAATGAACACCTGTTATTTCGGAAATTGTCTTTTGTGTTAATTTAATATCTATCTCATAAACATTATCAACAACCTTACCTTTCGTTAAGCAAAGTTCACAAAGCATTCTTAAAACCCTGGCGGTCGGAGTATAAAGGTCCATCTCTTTGGAGATATACATAAAAAAGCCACATTTACAAGCAAAATTTAAAAGAAAATCTTGATGAGCTTCATCATCCTGTCTAAAAATTTCAAAAAGCTGTTCTTTCGTAAAAAAACAAACCGTACTGTTTTCTTCCGAAACAACATGCATGAGACTAATTTTAAATCCAAACGCCCCATCAATGGGACAATAACGGCATGCATAATACATTAATTTTTGCTTGTTATCTTCGAGAAAGTAAATGCTAACTTTTCCTGAGACCACATAGATGACCTTGTCAAGTACTTCTCCAGGAAAACTAATGGTATCCCCTTTCCGATATTTGCGTACGACTCCCATATGAACATATTTTTGAAGACTTTTAACAGGGTAAAAATTATCTGGGACAATACAATAATCTCTGTTAATATCCGCCATCAATCATTTCCCTCCCAAATAAAATTATGCGGACGACGTAGATAATCGTTACGTGCGCATTAATAATATTAGCGTAGGATAACTTTTCTGACATAATCGTACCATGCAATCTTCAAAAAATCTACATTAAGTTAATGACTTGTTTAACTTGATAAATTACTTTTATCAAGTTCATTTTAATCCTATTATAGTTTTGTACTTTAGCTATACCTAAGATCAGAAATAATTTGAATTCGATAACCAAACAAGGGAGCGCCGCAAAACCTAAGTTCTGTTGCGCTCCCTTGTAGTAATATTGGAATATCTTTGATTATTAAAGATTCGAAAACATCTTTTCCTCGGTAAGCGTATGCTCAAGCGTTACCGTGTCACCTGGCTTTACCGTAATAAACTCTTCATCCCACGGTCCAGTAAAAAGTTTCTTTAAAAAACGCGATGACCCCGTAATTGTTTCATGTTGCAATTCTAAGGATTTAGCAAAGTTCTCTGTTTTGGCCATGATTTCCTCGGGCTGGCAAGTTTGCGTATCAATGATCATTAATCTTTTATAATGATGCAGCATGGTTTTAATGATCATGTCTGCTTTGGCTGATCCGTATTTTTCTATATAATGCTGATATTCCGACAATAGGCTTTTCTCATTATCAAGCCATCCCTTGGTCAAAAAATAAGTCCCCATTTCCCGGGAAAGACTCATTCTAAGCTCGTGAGAGCCTAATAATAAAGAAATGCAATCATCTGCCTTCGGGATTATCAGAGCAGCCGTAGGTGATGTAAGCCCAACCAGGCTATTACCGCAGTAACCAAAAGCGAAGAGCACCGTATCAACATTTTCCAGCTGATTAATGGATTCCTGAAGCCTTCTCCGAAGTAAATCCGGATAGTTGTGAAGGCCCGACTCAATGAATAGTACAGGATAATCTACCCCGGTCTCTTTCAAAGCTAAACAAACTTCATCTTTTATTGTTTGACAGGCAATGATAATCTTGGACATTTTAATCAATCCCTTTCTCAAGATGGAAAACGCATCAAAAGAGCAATTCTTTTATTGTATACACGTGTATAGTTTATATTTTAATTTAATCATGTTCATATCAGATGTCAATAACCTTTCTCCACATTTATAATAATTATTTTCAGGTAATTATTTTCAATTATATTTATTGTTTATCAGTCATAGAACTTATAAAAAGAAAGCAGCCTTTATTGCTGCTTTCAGAAAATTCAATAAGATAATTAATATTAAACGACTTAAGGACTTATATATTACATATGATTCTTAAGTTTAAAAGCCTATAAATTCATGAAATTTGGAGCATTGTTAATAATCAATCCTTCTGCGCCGATAACTAACGATGCAATAGAGGCAGCATTTTTCAATGCCGTATAAGTTACCTGGACAGGATCGATGATTCCGTTTTCTATCATATTAACGTAACTATCTTCGGCAGCATTATAACCATATCCGGCAGGAAGTTCCTGAACGTTTTCAATGACGGAATCCCCGTTTTCGCCGGCATTTTCAACAATCTGGCGTAAAGGTGCCTCCAAAGCCTTTTGGACAATCCGCAGTCCGACCATAGCTTCAGGATCATCCAGCTTGATCTCTGCCAATGCATCTGTTACTTCGAGCAAAGCGATACCTCCGCCAGGGACAATCCCTTCTTCAATCGCTACCCTTACTGCATTGACGGCATCATCAATCCGATCCTTTTTTTCCTTCATTTCCAGTCTCGTTGCAGCACCGACTTTAATGATGGCTATTCCCCCTTGCAGCCACCCCAACCTTTCCTGAAGTTTCTCTTTTCTCCAGCCGGGAAGCAAAGGCTCATATTCCGCACGTACTTCAGCGCAACGCGCCTCAATTTCTTCTTTGTTACCTTGTCCGCCAATAATGGTCGTATTCTTCGTATCAACCAGAATCCGCTTTGCTCTTCCTAAGTGGTATCCTTGTACTTCTTCAAGTGGGATCCCGGCCTCTTCTGAAATAACCGTGGCACCAGTAATAACCGCTATATCCTGCAAGTAAGCTTTACGCCGCTCCCCATGACCTGGGGTCTGAATAGCAATGACATTCATGGTCCCTTTTTGCTTATTTGCAAGCAGAAGAGCAAGCAAATCAATAGAAATATCTTCGGTTATAATCACAAGCGGCTTGCCGCTTTTTACAACCTCCTCCATGATGGAGAAAATCTCATAGATATAACTAATCTTGGTATCGGTTACAAGAATATACGGGTCTTCCAAAACCTCTTCTTTTTTCTCCCAAGACTTCACGATTTTCGGGGTAAAACATCCCTTGTCAAAACGTATCCCTTCCGTAATCTCTAACCGGGTTTTCAGCGCTTGATCTTCTTCTACCATGATCATCCCATGGAAACCAACTTTTTCTACAGCTTCGCTAATAAGCCTCCCGATCTCCGGATCTCCTGACGATACAGTAGCCACCTGCTTAACCTTCTCCAAACTGGATATTTTGACTGCGCCTTTTTGAATAGCCTCAATAGCGCTTTCAATTCCATTTTCTATCCCGCTGATAAGAGAAGTGGGATTGCTTCCTGCCGCAATATTCTTCATTCCTTCCCGGATCATGGCCTGGGCCAGAACAATCGATGTCGTTGTCCCGTCACCCACCCTATCATTGGTCTTATCCGATACTTCTTTGATAATTTGGCATCCTAAATTTTGGAACCGGTTAGTTGTGGAAATGATACTGGCAATACTAGCGCCGTCATTTGTAATTTTCGGAAGACCAACCACCGGGTCTAAAACAACATTTCTTCCTTTTGGTCCCAGTGTAACTTTAACACAAGAGGCGATAAGGTCTATTCCTGCTGCGAGTGATTGTCTGGCCTTCTCCCCGGCCAACAATGTTGTATCCATGTTGATTACTCCTCATTATTCAGAAATCATCAGGCATTCAAATTACTCATCAAAACCAAAACAATCAGCAAGATGGTAAGACCATACAAAGCAAAAAGCAAAATTGTAGAAGTTTCTGTCTTTTTCTTCCCCACTTCTTGATCTTCAGGTTTCACTACGGTTTCAGCCTTTTCAGACATTCATATTCTCCACCTTTCTAACCTTTTTCTTGGAAGACAACCCAATGATCTCCCGAATTTTCCGTCCCAGTTGTGCGACCTTGTCCACAAATGTCCCAACCGGACAAAATGCAACACACCAGAACCGACGGTAGAAAAAGCTGGTAAGCAATATGACAAAAAGCAAATACCACTGATTACTGGATCCGTTTAAGCCAAATATCGTTCCAAAGGGTTCAAAACTGGAACACGAAGGGTTTATAAAGAGGAAGGCAAAGAACAAAACTAAAAACAAGATAACTTCTTTTATCGCATGGAACCATTTAACATATTTTCCGATCGGTATATTGACTTTACTAATCATGTGGGTGGCTTCCTGCAAGCCGTGGAAAGGACAAACATACGCACAGTAGATGTTTTTACCGGTTATTAAAGCAGGTGCCAATGCTCCCAACAAAACCAGATACCATATCAGATTTTCGCTCGGAGATGGGAAGTATCCAAGAAGCAGCGCACTGATGTGTCCCATCGATAATGACCTATTTAACCAAAAACCTAAAATAACGATACTAAGTCCCAGAAATACCAACCTGTACTTCGCCAATTGCTTGAAACGGGGTATGAAAACAGAAAGTATAAAAAGTAAAGCAACTGCGACTTCTTTTATTCCTATATTCCAGGAGATCTCTGCTTTTTTAGGTGTAACATTCAATTCTTGGACGGCCACGGTATGTGCAACATCATTCACAGATTTTGCGATAGCCCGTGTGGAAAGCGTTGCCCCCGATACTCTGTCAATGTCAGCGTCCAAAACCAGCGAATCACCCGCATTTTTTTTGGTGTACTGGCGGAAATAGCCGGCCTGGGCTATCTTGTTGAGATAAGAAGGAGTCTCCTTATGCTGCAGGACCACTACATCCTGAATACCCCCGGTCGGATTGATGATAGTCCCTACCATCATGGGCCCCCCATAGCCAACATTACTGCAGATTCCGACATAAGCCATAAGATTTCCATCTGCGCCTATTGCCTTGGCCGTCCGGTCACTTATCGAATCAAAATGGTCTGCTTTCGGAAACAACTGCTGGTAATACCCTTGGACAACATCCTGATCCATTTTATTGGCGTGGTACCCATATACCATTGTCAAAACCAAAATTACAATAGCAAATAATGGCATAAATTTTTTAGCGATTAAGATAAATTTTTTCATAAAACTGGCCTCTCTTTTTTATGGCTTGAAACAAATATAAAAACAATCTGTTTTTTTAACTTAAATCATGGTACTTAGATCAATTGTAAACTGATATTGTTTATCAATGACCCCTTCTGTTGTAAGGAGGATCGAAGCAATACCCATAGCCTTGTTCAACGCGGTAACTGTCACAGCAACCGGATCTACGATCCCTTCAGCCATCATGTCTACAAATTTCCCTGACATTGCATCGTATCCCATGCCAGGTGCAGCCTTGCTGGTCATTTCCACAATTTTGTCTCCGTTACCACCGGTATTACTTACAATTTGGCGTAACGGTACGGCTAAAGCCTGCCGAATGAGACGGATACCGGATAGCTCATCCTCTGAATCCGCTTTTAAATCATCAAGTACTTTTGCTGCCCTTACATAGGTTGTTCCTCCGCCAGGGACGACTCCACTCTCCACCGCCGCTTTCGAAGCCTGTACAGCATCTATAACACGGTCTTTAAGTTCTTTTAGCGCAATTTTCGTATCAGCGCCGACCCTGATAACGGCTATTCCACCAGAAAGCTTGGCGATCCGTTCTTGCAGCTTCTGGCGCTCCCCAGACTCTGATGTTTGTCTGATTAGTGCTCTCAGCTGGTTTGATTTCTCTTCAATCATTTCACTGCTGCCACCACCACCTATTACAGTCGTTTTTTGACGCGTGACAATAATTTTTTCTGCATTACCAAGCATGGATTTCTCAATATTTTCTAACGATAACCCAAGCATTTCCACTAAAACAGAACCGCCTGTCTTGACTGCCAAGTCCTCCAAAATACCAAGACGGTACTCTCCGGTACCTGGAGCCTGAACTGCGATCGCCTTGGCCTCCCTAGCCTCCGTATTATGCGTAATCAGCATTCCCAGCACATCTTTTGTTACTTGCTTTGCTACGATCAACAGGGGTTTTTTCTCCCAGATACACCAATTAAGAACGCGCTTAATTTGCTGGATATTGTCAATCATCTGGTCTGTCATCAAAATATATGGTTTTTCCAAGTTTAGAATCATACGATCGTTTTCCGATAAGAAATACGATGAGAGATAACCACTCTCCAATTCCATACCTTCCGATGTTTCAATGAAAGTACGCCGTTCAATGGTTTCCTGGACGGTTACAATCCCATTCTGTCCAACTTTTTCTACTGCCTGAGCAATAAGTTCTCCCGTCAAGCGGCTTTTAGCCGATATGGATGCAACTTGGGAAACAGTTTCCGGAGTAGCCGGAATGCCTAGCCTTCCAATTTCTTGGCTGACTGCCTGTACGGCCTTTTCCATCCCTTTTTTAAGACGGATCGGGTCTGCCCCCGCTTCGACCAACGGCATTCCACCCTTCACAATGGCTTGTGCAAGGACGATCGACGTCGTAGTACCATCGCCGACCATGTCGTTGGTTTGCCTGGCAACTTCCTTACATAAACGGGCTCCCATATTTTCCCGAGGATCAGGCAAATTAATGTGTTTCGCAACCGTTACGCCGTCTTTTGTAACCAGAGGATAACCCATCATCTGTTCAATGACAATGTTTCTTCCTTTAGGCCCAAGCGTTACTTTCACCAAATCAGCTACCTTGTCAACGCCCCTGGCCAGTGCATACCGGGCTTCTTCATTCAATGTAACCGTTGTTTTTTCCTGTGAGGTCATTGCCTTATCTCCACGACAATTCCGTCTTTAAAGACAATTTCAGCTTTGGTCGCCGTTTCCAACTTATCTCCGACCTTCAGTTCATAAGGTCCTTCCACCGAACCGATCACGATTTCTTCACCAGATTTTAGTTCATCAATCGAAACCATATTCATTCTAATTTCGTCCATCCCGACATGAAATTTTGTACCCTGCGAATCAAATTGCTGCCGGATTTGATTAAGTTGGGTAGCTTCTGCTCCTTTCAACGAGAATTCTGTAAGCATTTTGTTTTTGTTTTCTTCAAACTCTGTCTTTTCATCGTTCAAAGCTACCATTTGTTCGCGCAATTGCTTACGGGTCCTCTCCTTGGATTCTTCCGTTACAATTTGCTTGAGCGTAATCTCTCTGAAAATTTTGATAGATTCCATATGATTTTCTCCTTGTGTTTTATTATGCATTAAAATCTTAACTTAGTTAAATAAATAAATCTTTAAAACATGCTAATTAAGTATACCATAATTGCATATCCTGACAATATTTTATCGTATTTTTTGTAAAATAAGAATTATTTTTTGTTAAATAAGAATTAATGTGTCAGTATTTTGCTTAATTTCCTCTCCTTATTTTTCATCTGCTCCTAAATATCCCCACAAAAGGCTATTTTTAACCCCTCCTATCATAAAAAACATTTTTTTATTTGCGTATATTAAAGTGTGATAGACTATTTTATGATAGACTATTCCATGATAAAATAACAACAAAAAAATAAAAGGAAGTAGATTGGGCATGCATGAAATCAAACTTGGATCATACAAAGGATTAAAGCTTCCTCCAGTATCTATGTTTTCCGAAGATGATTTGAACCTGGGGGCGAGGGAAGCTGTAAAAAAACTGGCGAACCAATGGGCAAAAAATAATATGCCTGCCGTGTATGGTGATGAAGTTGTCATTGGCCTTCGTGCGGAATGCGACAATATGTTCGTTCCGGAGTTATCGAATTCGAATCTGAAGTTTACCTTGGGGGATCCTTCTGTTCTTGAGGCTTTCAGCCAGATTATCAATCACAAAGCTGGAGATGATTTAGTGCTGTCTGTTACTTTCCCCGAAGGTTTCACCGTTGAACGGATGGGCGGAAAAACAGTTACCTTTCAGATTGCCATCCATGAAGTTAACCATAGACTACCCGTTGAACTCTCGGATGAAATCGCCAGGCAAATTAATCCTGAGGTTTCTGGAATAGATGAGCTGCAGGCCAATTTACGCAAAATAATCTCTGAAAACTGGTTACAAAAGATCAAGGAAGAAAGAATT
The DNA here is from genome assembly GCF_040931655.1 of Dehalobacter sp. TBBPA1. Classification (NCBI taxonomy): domain Bacteria; kingdom Bacillati; phylum Bacillota; class Clostridia; order Eubacteriales; family Desulfitobacteriaceae; genus Dehalobacter; species Dehalobacter sp. TBBPA1. Next base: position 2,293,580 of record NZ_CP162385.1, read on the forward strand.
CGATCCATGATTGACGCCATTGCCTCGGGTTCAGAATATACTTTAGATCAAAAGGAATTCCAGGAAGTTCTGGATATTCTTAATGCCCAATCGCAAAAGGAGCTTTTCTCGTCAGGGAATCCTCAAAATCTTGAAGCGCTTATGTCCGGAGATAACAGAATGTTTGAAACGAAGAACATGGCGTTGGCTGAGAAAACCCTTGTCGAAGAACTCATTCTGACCGAAATTGCACGGCTGGAAAACATCGACATCAGTCCGGAAGAAATCCAGGAAGCAAAATCTTTCTTCTTAAAAACATCTCCCGACAAAACGCAATTCAGTCAGCTCTTTCCAAATGATGAATTTTTGGGGGACTACTTGTTTAGAGAAAAGATTATTCACGCTCTTTGGAAATGGAACGGTTGCGATATTTACGGCAAAAGTGATTACGAAAGAATTTTTACATTCCAATAGCCGAAAATATTTTACTATATTATCTTATCGAATTATTTAGTCCGGGTTAAACTGTACCATGAAAACTTGGGCTAAAAAAAGACCATGCCGGAAAGTTTCGCCCGGCATGTCTTAAAATCCACAAATATTGTCCGCGTAGCTTAGTACTCAACAACTTCATTGATTAAACTTTTTAGTTTTTCAAGATCATAAATATAAATTTTATTTTTGACTTTTTTGAGGACTTCTTGTTTTTCAAGTATGTTAAATAATTTGCAAACCGTTACATAATGTGTCCCCGTAATATCCGCTATTGCTTTCTGCGTGAGCTTTGAAGTTATGACATAACTACCGCCTACAAACTTCCCTTCATGAATACAAAGATTATAGAGCAAGCGGAACACTCTACTAGAAGGACGGGAATAGTTTAAATCCCTGGCATGTGCCATAAAATAATACACTTTACTGAGAATATTCTGCAAGATATCAAGGATTACTTGTTCGTCGTCATGGAAAATTTTCAGAACTTGCGCAATGGGGAAAAAACAAACTGTACTGGTTTTGACCGCATGAATTTGCAATTCATGATATTCACTGAGAAATGTTGTCATTCCAATACAACCTTCAGTGATATTAAACAGGAATTTATTATGACCATCTTCCATCCCGATACCTACGGATAAACATCCTGATTGTACATATACAATAGAATTAGATTCTGCACCTTGTCCGAGTACAATGCTTCCTTTGGTAAAGGTTCGGGTATTTGCGAGATGCGTGTACATTCCCAAATGTTCAATTCGATTAAATGTTTCAGGAATTAAAATATCAGGAATTTTTCTCTTTATATTATCATCCATCATCCTATCATCCATTAATTTTCCCCTTCTCCTAAAAAATTCGGATGATCAAAAACATAAAGATACTTCAAGTTCATTAAATAATCTAAATAATCGATTGTTTTTTTGCATTTGATTTCAAGGTTGGCATATGCTAAAATTTAGATGCTTAATTTATGATAACATGAAAGTGTTATGACTGCAATTTTCATATTATTTTTATATTAAATGGAGGCACTATCAATGCATCATTTTCAACTGGGTCAGTATAAAGGAATGAAAATCACCTCTCAGCCCATGCCTACAGAAGCGGAGTTAGAGAATGCAGTGATTCAATCTGTTTTAAAAATGATCGACCAATGGTCAAAAACCAATAGAGTCGTCGAAGAAGGGGATGAGGTTGCAGTCAGCATTTTTGCAACTTGCGACGGTTTGGCTGTTTCCGAACTTTGTTCATCCTACTTGAAATACAAAGTTGGCGATCCAATGATGTTTGACCAATTCAAAAATGCCATCGGGAAAAAGAAAGCGGATCGTTTCCAAATGATTATTGATATTCCGCAAAACAGTCCACTACAACATGTTGCAGGCAAGAAAGCTGAGTTTCTAGCTTCAGTACTAGAAGTTTGGCCGGCAAAACAACTGCAGATCACAGACGCAATTATCCATGAAGTGGATCCTGAAGTTTCGGACATGGAAATGCTGAAAGAGAAAATCCGCAGGTCCATTATAGCCGAAAGCATGCAAACCATAAAGGAAAATGATCTACAAACCATCCTAGACACTATTATCGAGAGCTCAACGTATGAATTGGACGAGGAAATACTGGCAGCAGAAACACAGCAAGTAATAACCAATGCGCTTAAAGACTATGAGATCATAAAGAACCAAAATGCAAATACACCTTTTGGCTCAAGTGAGGCTGATGAATATTTCTATGAGGACTGTGCTGTTTTTGCTAAACAACAGCTTCTCCTCAGTTTGGCTTTTAAGGAGTTAGCACGGGTTGAAAATATTTGTATTTCCGATGAAGAAGCAGAATCAGGAAGAACGCAGATTCTTGAAGGAATCCAGGGGGATCAACAAATGTTTGAAAAGCTTTTCCCTACCCCCGAACTCTTAAAACAAAGTCTGCTGCATGAAAAGATTATCAAGCACCTATATGAATGGAATATCATCAATAATTGATTTTTCTAATATTCAAAAACTTCATTAATCATATTTTTTAGTTTTTCTAGGTTATAGACATAAATTGCATCTTTGGTTTTTCTCAATACTTTCTGCTTTTCAAGGATCGTCAATAATTTGCTAACCGTGACATAATGGGTACCGGTGATTTCGCCAATCGCTTTTTGCGTCAGATTTGAGTGAATGATATAATAGTCTTCAACTTGTTTTCCATCATGAAGACATAGGTTATACAGGAAGCGAAACACCCTGCTCGCGGGACGGGAAAAATTTAAATCTCTTGATTGTGTCATAAAATAATATGCTTTTGAACCGATATTTTCAATGATATCGACAATCAGTTGTTCATCTTCGTGACATATTTTCAAAACCTCATCAATGGTAAAAAAACAAACAACGCTGTCTTTGACCGCAACGATCTGTAGTTCATGATTCTCACTTAAAAAGGTTGTCATCCCAATCGATTGCTCGCCAATTTGGAACAAAAATTTATTATGACCATCATCAGTCCCCATGCTTACGGCAAGACATCCCGACTGCACATACATTACATTATTGGTCTCACTACCCTGAGAAAGTACGACGCTTCCTTTGCAAAATGGACGCGTACATCCGAGATGTACATATTTCTCCAATCTTTCAACACGATTAAACGATTCAGGAATGATTGTTCCTGGAATCTGTCTTTTTATGCTATCATCCATCGATTTTCCCTCCCCTAACAGCAGATGAGTCAGATTGTCAAGCTATTTATCTTATGAACCAATTTGGATAACAATTTAAAAAAATTTGCAAATGCTAAAATTAATTTTACATGACCTATGATAACATTAAATCACTAATATATGCATTATAATAGGTGGGTAGATTATTTGCAGAAAACAAAAAGGTCATTGGCAGAAAGATGGAGGGTCTTTTTCAAATGACAATCAATTTCTGCAATATTTCCGATGGAAGTCATTAAAAGAGCAAGTATCCGTTTTTTGTACGCCTTTAAGCGGCAAGAGAAAAACTCCGCCGCTTAAAGATATATTTCGTAAGAAAGCTGAACTGCTTATAGCTTGGATAAATCATATCTTTCGGGCCATTCCAGCCACCATTTATATTTTCCGATTTGCTCCGTACCATAGCCGAACATATCATCAATTTTTTTCAACAGACTGGAAGAAGCTTCTCCATGACTGCCGATCCAAGTACCTGCTTCGTGGAACCAGGACTGTTCCTTGGAATCCCAAGGACATACCTTCATGCACCTGCCGCAGGAAGAGCCTTCTTTGTTTGTTGCCCGGAATATTGTGCATTTTTTAGAATCAGTGTTCCAACGCAAGTAGCCATTGTATTCAACTGGTTCCTTATCCTTCGTAATGGCGCCGGAAGGGCAGTTATCTGCGCATTTGCCACAAACTCGGCAAAAATCAAGCATGCCGAAATCAATCGGTTTGTCGGGAGCAAGAGGCAAATCAGTGGTTACTGCTGCCACCTTGTGACGGAATCCGAGACGCGGATGTGCAGTGCAGTCTCCCGTTCTGGTTAGTTCTCCCAGTCCTGCCGCTATAATGCAGGGAGGCATCACTGCATTATAATTGGTGAAATGTTGTGCTCTGGCATTATAGCCCAGGTTACGGATATAACTGGCTAGGATACAGGAAATAACACCGGTTGAATGGTATGAACGCATGGATTGGGCAGCACTGATACCGTCATATCCGGTTGAAGCCAGCATCGTTTCCAAATGCTGGTCAACCATGACCACAATCACATAGGGAAGCCTCTCCGTGACCGGTGTCGACTTAGATAAATCATCCTTAAGCAAATCTTCTAAATTAGCAGGCTTATTATAGCTATAATAAGCATACGGGGGCATCTTGCCGATTCCAACTTCATCCGCCCGCAAGAAATAAGCGCAATCCTTAATGTGCTGGGACATTTGTTCCGGGTCGGGAATCGGTAGCTTTTCAGGGGCCGGTTGTCCGCTTACCATAGGTTCAGGAGCAAGGTTCAAGGCGAATCCGGCAATAGCAGCGTTAAACGGATGCTTAAAGACAAATCCATAGCCGAACGCTGCCTTTTGAGCTTCGGCTGTAAGTTTACCACGCATCGCATAAAAGAATCCTGAGTCTGCTTCATGGCTATTTTTAACAGTGCCAACTAGCTTTGAAGTTCCAAGCCATTGATCGTTATGCTCGACAAATCGGACACTGGCACCGCCATAATCCATATTGGGATGTAGCTTGGATTTGGCTCCATTTTGGGGACCTGTCTGGCTTGCCATAGCTTCAGCTGCTTCTGCCGGCAAAACTCCGATTGCGCCAACAATCCCTGCTGCCAGCGCAGAAGCAGCCCCTGCTTTCAGAAACTTGCGGCGGCCCATTTTAAACCGCTCATTCTGTTGATTTTCTTCTTTTTTTGAAGACTTAAACATCTTTTTCACCTCTTTACGCCTTTACGCTTGGATTGATATTCTCACGTTTTTTTCCTAAGAATCCTAAAAGTCTGGCTAATACGATGGCTAGAACGATTGATAATCCGATAAACAGAAAGATTGCTGTACTTGTTGCCTTCACGTGTCCTACGATAGAGTTAATATAGATGAATGAAACCCCTATTGCTGTGATCGAATACCACAAGACGTATAATACCCAGTTAAGAACAGTTTTCCATCTCAAATCCTGCTTAGCTCGCGGCTTAATAAAAATGATTCCGGCTAAGAACAGAATTCCGGCTAGAAATACCAAGAATGTTCCCATTTTTTTCACCTCCCCCTACGCAAAATACTTTTTGGAAACGCGGTTCAGTCTATCGTAACCTTACCGGTTTCCAAGGTGCTATTTGAGTTAATCATACCAGGTTGGTGAAAAATATTAATTTAGTATGTATTAACAGCGGCTAATATTTCGTCAGATTAACAAATATTAACCGCTTTTCATTGTATAACATATCTCAGGAAGATTGCTCAAGGGAAATGAAACCTGAATGTATCAGGATAACTCCGGGAAATACCTAAAAAAGACGCCTCAATTTTTGTATATTTGAGACGTCCTCGCTATTACTAAATGAATTAACCTACTTTACGGTCTTAGTGTTTAAGTGCCGTTAGATCATATCGTTCCGGCCACTCCAGCCACCATTTATATTTTTCAATCTGTTCATCACCATAGCCAAACATATCATCAATTTTTTTAAGGAGACTGGCTGAAGTTTCACCTTTGCTGCCAATCCAGGTACCTGCAGTGTGGAACCAGGATTTTTCCTTAGAATTCCAGGGACATACTTTCATACATCTGCCGCAGGAAGAACCTTCTTTATTATTTAGACGGAATTCCGTACATTTTTTATAGTCGCTGTTCCAACGCAAGTACCCGTTGTAATCAACCAAATCCCGGTCCTGGGAAATAGCTCCTGACGGACAATTATCGGCGCATTTAGCACAAACGCGGCAAAAATCAAGCAAACCAAAATCAATCGGTTTATCCGGGACCAAAGGTAAGTCTGTGGTCACAGCCGCAACTTTATGGCGGAATCCCAAACGTGGGTGAACAGTACAGTCGCCGGTTCTGGACAATTCGCCCAATCCTGCCGCCATAATACAAGGACCCATGACTGCAGCGTAGTTGGTAAAGTGGTGCGCCCTGGCATTATAACCCAAGTTACGGATATAAGTGGCCAGAATAACCGAGACTACTCCAGTCGTATGATAAGAACGCATCGACTGGGCAGCGCTAATGCCATCATAACCTGTAGAAGCCAGCATGGTCTCTAAATGCTGGTCAATCATGACGACAATAACATAGGGCAGGCGCTCTGTCACAGGGACTGATTTCGACAGATCGTCTTTCAGCAGATCATCCTGGCTAGGAGCCTTATGCGTATAGTAGGCATACTCCGGCATTTTGCCGATTCCTACTTCGTCAGCTCTCAAGAAATAAGCGAAGTCTTTGATATGCTGGGACATCTGTTCCGGGTCTGGAATCGGGAGTTTTACCGCTGCCGGTTTTCCGCTGACCATTTGATCCGGCATCAGTGACATAGTAAACTGGGCAATCGAAGCATTGAGAGGATGCTTCATGACGAATTTATAGTGATAAAACGCATTTTGTGCTTCAGGCGAATACTTCCCACGATTGGCCATATAAAAGCCCTGTTCCGCTTCATGATACGGTTTGATAGGACCGACAATTTTGCTGGTTCCAAGCCACTGGTCATTATGCTCAACAAAACTGACACTTGAGCCGCCATAATCAACTACAGGATGGAGCTTGGACTTTGCTCCGGTTTGGGGGCCGGCTGTGTTCTTCACAGCTTCAGCGGCTTCAGCCGGCAAAACGTTCATCGCACCGACCATTCCCGCTGTAAGAGCTGAAGCAACCCCGGCTTTCAGAAACTTGCGGCGGTCCATCTGGAACCCCTTTTGACTATTTTCGTGATCCGAAGATCTAAACATTGCATTTCACCTCTATGCTTCTATATTTGTATTTTGCTGATTGCGTTTTTTTCCAATGAAACCTAAAAATCTTGCCAGCACAATTGCCAGAACGATCGATAAACCTAAGAAAAGGAAGATGGCAGTACTCGTTGCCTTCACGTGTCCAACACTTGAATTAATGTAGATGAAAGAAATCCCGGTGCCAGTAATTGCAAACCATAAAACATACAAAACCCAGTTGAGAATTGTTTTCCATTTTAGATCCTGCTTAGCCCGTGGTTTGATAAATATGATGCCGCCTAAAAATAGAATACCCGCCAGAAATACCAAAAATGTTCCCATGTTCTTTTCACCTCCTCTGTTTCCAAAACACTTCTCCTGAAGTTCGGTACAACCTGTTTTATACCATTTTCAAATGAAGCTTTATGGAGTAATCCTAGCATGATATAAAAAAAACGACGTTATCATTGCTAATAAAATTTTATTTTTAATTCTTTCTTTTATTTCTGAATCTAAATACAATTTAGGACATCAAAAATACGACGCACCTAGACGGTGCGCCGCATGAAATTGTACATTAGGCTTTTGACTACACGATGCGTTTTGACTGTACCTTTAGCTTGGCATCTTGATTTTATAGAGTTCAGGCCACTCGAGCCACCATTTATAATCTTCAATGATTTCAGTTCCGTAGCCAAACATATCATCGATGCCTTTAAGAAATTTTGCAGCGCCTTGGCCTTTGCTGCCAATCCAGATTCCTGCTTCGTGGAACCAGGAATCCTCTTTGGAATTCCAGGGACACACTTTAATACATCTGCCGCAGTTGACACCTTCTTCATTGCTGGCCCTGAAAGCTGTACATATTTTTGCATCCGTATTCCAACGCAGATAGCCGTTATGTTCCACTGGATCTACGTCGAAGGTGATCGCTTTAGAAGGACATTCATCTGCGCATTTTTTGCAAACCCTGCAGAAATCCAACATCCCAAAATCAATCGGCTTATCCGGAGCTAATGGCAAATCGGTGGTGACAGCTGCTACTTTCGTGCGGAACCCAAATCTGGGATGAGCAACACAGTCTCCTGTGCGGGTAAGTTCACCCATTCCGGCAGCGATCAGACATGGACCCATTACGGCTTCATAGTTGCCAAAATGTTGGGCTCTCGCATTATAGCCTAAATTCCGAATGTATTGCGCCATAATGACAGAAATATTAGCCGTAGCATGATAGCAGCGGAACGATTGCGATACGGAGATTCCATCATATCCAGTCGTTGCCAAGTAGGTTTCCAAATGCTGCTCCACCGCAACAACAATAACATTTGGCAGGTTACCCGTCACAGGCGCTTTTGAGATTGGGGCATCAGGGGGAACTGCACCTGATGCATATGCTCCTTGCGGCGGGGCCATTGTGCTTGCGTAATAAGCATAGGAAGGCATTTTGCCAATACCTACTTCGTCAGCTCTCAGATAATAGGCAAGGTCTTTGATATGCTGTGACATCTGTTTCGGATCCGGAATCGGCAGTTTATCAGGTCTAACGGGTCCATCCACCATATCAGGCCCGCTGATTGCTCCAAGAGGGTTTAAGAACCCAGTCCCCAGTGGATATCTTGGAGCTTGTTGGAAATACCCATATCTTGCTTTTTCACCCAAAATACCTCTAATGGCCAAGCAGAATCCGCCGTCTTGTTCATCGGTTTTTTGAACGGACCCAAGGAGCTTACTTGTCCCAAGCCACTGGTCGTTATGCTCCACAAAACTGACCGAGGCTCCTCCGTAACTCATCTGCGGCTTCAGTTTCGACCATTTACCCTTACCTGCCGCTTTATAACCCAACGCACTAACCGTTGCGTTCGCCATCTTTGATGGAGCCGCAATTGCACCCATAACACCCATAGCAGCAACTGCTGCCCCGGTTCTCAGAAAACCGCGGCGGCTTACCGAAAATTGCTGCTTGGATTCTTTCTCTTTATTTCCTGAAATTTCGGACATTAACTTTCCTCCTCTAAGCCTGTAATGACTCGGCCTTTTTCTTTGTACCGATAAATCCTAAGATACGGGCTAAAACCACAGCCAAAATCAGCGAAATCCCCCCAAACAGGAAGATAGCTGTGCTTGATGCTTTGACATGTCCTACACTGGCATTGATGTAAACAAAGGAAACTCCCATACAAGCGATAACAAAGAAAGTTACATATAAGGTCCAAATAATCACGGTCTTCCAAGTCTTATCCTGCTTCAAACGCAGTTTGATAAAAAGGACACCGGCTAAGAAAAGAATTCCTGCCAAAAAGATTAAAAATGTACTCATTATTCTTTTCACCTCCTTACTCAAATATCTTTTAGAAGTTGCATTCCATAATTTATTTTAAGCATAATTTAAATTTAAAGTTTTAGTCTCACATAAAAGTATTATTTATTAGACAAAAAATTTTATATTTTAACTGGTTTAATTAACATCCATTAACTTTTTTGTGTGTATTTTGTATTATGCTAATTGTTAAAAAGAATCAAATGGAAAATTTGTATCAAAGTTCCAGCCACTCATTAACTAATCCTTTAAGCCTTTCCAAGTCAATAACCATGATCTTATTTGTTGTTTTATACAAAATGTTTTCTTTCTTTAGAAATCCGAATATTTTGCTTATCGTCACAAAGTGTACACCTGTTATTTCAGAAATAGCCTTTTGAGATAGTTTAATGTCTATTTGATAGACATTATCAACCGACTTCCCTTGGGTGAGGCAAAGCTCGTAAAGTAAACGTAAGACCCGGACCGATGGATTATAAAGAACCATCTCCTTGGCTTCCCGCATAAAATAGCCACATTTTGATGAATAGTTTATGATGAAATCAGAAAGCACTTCTTTGTCCTGCTGGAAGATTTTAAAAAGTTCTTCTTTGGAGAAAAAACAGACTGTGCTATTTTCTTCTGCAATAACATGAACATAACATTCGTCAAATGGAAATAATCTATCGGCATAGGTATGCGGATCAGCATAGTACATTAATTTTTGCCTTCCGTCTTCATTTAGAAAGTTTATGCTCAATCTTCCTGAAAGCACATAAACGATCTTGTATATTAATTCTCCAGGCAAAACAACGGATTGTCCTTTGGAATAATTCCGAACAACTCCCATATGAATGTAATTTTGCAGCTTTTTAACGGGATAAAAATTATTTGGTAAGATGTAATAACTATTTGTTTTTTCCATACTTACATTCTCCCCTTGAATTTTTTACTGACAACTTTCTCGCAGGTAAAAATACTTGGTTTACAAAAAGATACTCCTTATACGTTTCATTCCCTATATCACTTCCTTACCTTACTTTGCTTTGCAATTCAAACAATTACAAAGCTTGGCTATATGTTATATTTTTTTTCTATATATTTTTTTAGTACAAACTAAATGCCTTGGATTTATTTAGCATTCGCTAAATTGTCCGCCATTATAACATGATAAACTCCTATGTAAATAACCACTCGATAAGAGTGGTTATTTATTATTTCCGTTCATTATTTCTTATATTTTCCAAAGGGAGGATTTATTATGGAAAATGCAAATCAGGAAACTCCTTATAGCCCCGAGATTAGTAATGGCGCTGATATTCTGGAATGTCTTAATAGAGCACTTCCTTACTTTCACAAAATGATACCTCTGGATAACATGATTGCCCTCTCTGATACCGAAAAGTATCTTAACAGTGTCGAAAGTGAAAAAACAAGGATGCCTTTCAACGTCATAGGAATGCCGCTGCCTCCGGGTGATGCCCTTGCTGAAGCGGTACGCACTGGTCAGCATACTGTTATGACAGTCCCTGCGGAAGTATTTGGTTTTTCCTTTAAAGGCTTTTCCTTTCCGGTCAAAGATGATAACGGTAAAATAATCGGAGGCATCGGCCTGGCCTTTAATCTGGAAACCCAGAATTTACTTACCGACACAGCACAATCTTTGTCTGCCTCTTCCCAGGAGGTCACAGCAACAACCGAGGAATTGTCTGCCGCTGCCATGAAACTGGCCCAGGAACTGGAAGGAATAAAATCCAGGGGCGAAAGAGTTCTGGAAGAAATCAAAAAACCGATGAAATTCTTAAGTTTATTAATGATCTAGCAGCCAACTCCAACCTCTTAGGCATCAATGCCGCTATTGAAGCTGCCCGGGCAGGCGAACAAGGACGTGGATTTGCCGTTGTCGCGGAAGAAATAAGGAAGATGGCTACCAACAGTGCTTCTTCAATCAAAGATATAAAAGAAATTGTCACTTCTATTAAAGACGAATCCACGAAGTTAATTAGTCAAGTCATCCAAGCCTCCGGATTAGGCGAAAGTCAAGCTGCTGCTTCTGAGCAAATCACAGCTTCCATGTCCGAATTGGCATTATCGGCTGAAAATATCATGAAAGTAGCCCAGATACTTTAGCTTAACTGGGGAATCGTTAAGCAAACCCTAAGTATCAATTTGTGTAAGTAAACAGGTAAATAAAAAAGCGACGTACTTAAACGGTGCGCCGCAGAAAATTTATATTATGGGTTTATAAAATTATAAGCGGCAGATATTGCACCCACCGCTTAAGATTTTATATTTGTTATTAGTATTTGATCTTATATCTTTCCGGCCATTCCAGCCACCATTTGTATTTATCAATCGTTTCAGTGCCATATCCAAACATATCATCGATAGATTTGAGGAGTCTCGCATTACTTTCTCCTCTGCTGCCTATCCATATCCCCGCTTCATGGAACCAAGAATTTTCTTTAGAGTTCCATGGACATACTTTCATACAACGTCCGCAAGAAGAACCTTCTTCGTTTGTGCACCTAAAGATCGTACATTTTTTGAAATCGGAATTCCACCGCAAATACCCGTTGTGTTCGACATAATCCTTATCAACTGTAATCGCACCGCTTGGGCAGTACTCCGCGCACTTTCCACAAACCCTGCAAAAATCCTGTAATCCAAAGTCGATCGGTTGATCAGGCACAAGCGGAAGATCCGTTGTCACTGCAGCAACCTTATGCCTAAATCCCAAACGAGGATGAATCGAACAGTCTCCCGTTCGGGAAAGTTCACCCAACCCGGCAGCAATGACGACCGGAGGCATGACAGCCCCATAATTTCTAGCATGATGTGCACGCGCATTATAACCAAGATTTCTAATATACTGAGCGAGTATAACCGTAATGTTTGCGGTTTGGTGATAACCGAGGAACGATTGCGAACCACTGATCCCGTCATAGCCGGTAGACCCCAGCATTGTCAATAAATTCTGATCAATCATGACAACGATTACATAGGGCAGGCTCTCCGTATACGGCTTTGTCCAGGTTTCAACAGGCGCTAACATTTTATCTCTTCCTACCAACGCTCTGTGCGAATAGTACGCGTAAGCAGGCATTTTTCCAATACCGACTTCGTCCGCCCGTAGGAAGTACGCGCAATCTTTAATATGTTTGGACATTTGTTCAGGATCTGGAATCTCCAGTTTCTGAACAGCAGGTTTCCCGCTGACCGCAACATCCGGACCAACATATGTAAGCCCAGCAGCGATTGATGCACTAAACGGATGTTTAGCGACAATGGTGAGCGATCCTACTCTGGTCTTTTCTCCCAATAATCCTCTTCCTGCCAGGTTGAAACCCATGTCCGCTTCACTTGTATTTTTAACAGCACCTACAATTTGAGTTGTCCCCAGCCATTGATCATTATTCTCTACAAAACGGACAGCAGCTCCTCCATAGTTTACTTCAGGGCGCAATTTTGACCATTGTCCCTTGGCCGCAGGGGTATAAAGTGTGTCACTGGCCGCATTAGCGACTTGGTTAGGAACTTTTACGGCTCCTATAATGCCCATCGCTGCTGCGGCAGTTCCTGCTTTCAGGAAACTCCTACGGTTAATTTTGAGCCCTTGTTTCTGCTCACTTTTCTCCATCTTTTCTCCCCCTTTAAGCTTGTAAAGAAGTTGGATTCCCTGTTTTCTTTATTCCAATGAAACCTAGTAATCTGGCCAGGATAACTGCCAACACTACAGATATCCCTAAAAACAGGAATATCGCAGTACTTGTTGCTTTCACATGACCAACAGATGCGTTGACATAAACAAAAGAAATCCCAATCCAAGTCATCCCGTACCAGATAATATACAAGCTCCAGTTCAGGACAGTCTTCCACCTTTTTGCCTGTTTGGCATAAGGTTTAATCAGAAGAATCCCCGCTAAAAATAAGATACCAGCTATAAAGACTAAAAAAGTACCCATAACTTTTTCACCTCCCCTTTTTAAATAGTCACCGGAAACTCTCCCTTAGTTCCATAATGGTTCCAAGTGGATATATTTTAGTTTCCAGATGCTACTTCATTTGAGAAAATATTGCTATGGGTACATTGTATAAAATGTCTTAAGAGAAAAGTTTTAATCTAGATTAAAAACCATAGACATGTTAAGAATGTTGTTTTTCTTCAATTAGACTCCAAAAATTTGCATATCATAACTAAGACTTATATAGTTATTTTGTATAAAAATATGAGTTCCCTGTGTCAGCGTTTTGAGCTTTTCGCTATCATAGATAATAATTTTATTCTTCTTCTTTTCCAAAATATTCTCACTTTTTAAACAATTCAATACTTTGGAAACGGTCACATAATGTGCACCAGTAATTTCCGAAATATTTTTTAGAGACAAATCAATATTGATTTCGTAAGAATCCTCAAGCGGTATAGACTGCGTTAAGTAAAGCTCATAGAGCAACCTTACAATTCTGACCGCCGGACTAAAACAATCTATTTCTGCAAATTGTTTTATGTAATATGACATTTTAGTTACATAGTTTTTTAATAAATCAAATACAAGTTCTTCATCCCGACGAAAAACTTCTCTAAGTTGTTGCTTAGAGAAGAAACAGATGCGACTGTCTTCTATAGCCATCACATAAATATCATTACAAGTCTCATACAAACGTCCGATTAAACCGTACTGCCCGGCATAATATAATAATCTTTCCCGTCCGTCATCAATTATTTTATCGACCCTTAACTTTCCCGAAACCACATAAATTATTACAGAAGTCGCTTCACCAGGCATGACAACAACGCTTCCTTTAGCAAAATATTTTGTGGTCCCCAGGTCAACGTGTTGTTGAAATCTTTCAACAGGAAAAAATGTGTCCGGAATCGGTACCAGATTTTTATTCAATTCTTCTTCCATATCCTAATTCCCTTACCTCCATTTTTTTCTGTCTGTTTCGGCATTACTGTTGAGGGTAAAAAAACATGTAAAGACATAAAAGATCATTAGATTGAGGTAAAGCAGTAGATATATCTACTGCTTTATTTTTAAGCAAGCGAGGTTTTATATTATTTTACCTGGTATTTAAATATTCCGCAGGTAGTCGAGACTACCTAATTTTGTAGATTTACATGAGAGACATAAATAAGGTAAATCCTATAAGCAATCCTGCTTTTGCTTCCTCACAAGGAAGAAAATCCAACATGGGCTTTAAAGCCTCATGTCCGTCCGGATATTTTGTGTAATCAATATTTTCTTGCATTAATAATTCCTCCCTTATTTGTAATTTCTGACGAATTCGCTGACAGCTAATAAATTTTCCCGATTGCAGTCCTGGGGTGCAGTTGTAAACTTGTCTGTGCTGAGAATAAGGCCCCCGTCTGCCCCAACTTCATCAATGACTCTTTTTACATAATCAATACATTGTTGCTTTGTTCCCTTGCTAATTAAATCCAGAGGTATTCCGCCCCATAAACATAAGTTCGGAAATCTCTTTCTGGTTTCGAATATATCATCCGATTCAACGTAGAAACAAAAATGTCCTTTGGGAAGTTCCTGCAAGTATTCCGTTATATGCTTTGTTGTACCTTCACTGAGTATAAACATTGTATTGCCCGTTTCGACGACCTTATCCGCAATTTCTTTAAAGTATGGCCAATAATATGTCTCAAACTGATGACGGTTTACCATATTCTGACTTAACAAGATGACGAAAGCTGTAAAACAACTCGTTGGGGAATCAACCTTTTTGATTTTATTGATCTCACTTTTGACAAAAAACTCATGATACGTATCACAAAATGCTTTTACTTTTTCCGGGCGAACCCTAAGATCCCTGGAAAGTCCCTTCATACCCCTTAAGAAATTATATAAAGATTCAAAAGCAGGGTATATTCTTGCGCCATTTTGCGCATCTAAGATGGGAGGAACCCCGCACTCATCAATAAGCCTTTTCGTTGTTTTTTCCATAGCTTGAGCGTATTCTAAAAATTTGCCCAGGGTATTTTGCAATGTTTCCAGCGGCATATCCTTCGTAAATAAAGAATACTTTCTAGGCATGATGTCTTCCCATAAGGTCTTCACAGGATTATTAATAAAATTATCATAATCTTCTTCTTTGAAGAAACATTGTTCTTTTACCATCATCGTGTTATTTTCGTCATTGATAAGATATTGATAATTACCCAGACTTCTTGTCATTTGCAATGGGTTTCTGTCGCCGATGTCCAATAGCAGGTCAAATTGATATCTTTGTTGAAACTGAATAATCGCATCTTCCACACCCTGCGTGCTTACCAAAGCCTCGCTTAATTTCATTCCTAAGTCATAATAACGCCACAGACAGTCATTGGTAACAAAGGGTACTCTGGATGGGCGTTTTTTCATACGCACGGCATCATCAAATATCTGAATTCTTTCGTTAAACAGTTGTTTGCTGTCCATAATCTCACCTTTCTTTCCATAATTATTTTTTAAATTTACCTGTCACTTGTATTAAACCATATTCTAACCTTAATCTACCCATTTCTTACAAATTGTCACGCCTTCCGCTGCATTTGTGGTAAATGCATCTGCCCCAATGTGCTTACAAGCTTCCGCCGTTACGGGGTTCCCGCCAATGATCACCTTCACCTGCTCGCGTAGTCCTGCATCCGTAATCGCTGCCACGGCATTTTTCATCGAATCCAAAGCAATGGTTAAAACCCCGCTCATACCTACGATTTGAGGCTTTATCTCTTTTATTTTTTCTACAATGGTATCGGCAGGTACATCAATTCCGAGATCAATCACTTCAAAGCCGGCTGCCTCCGACATACTCCTGAAAATATTTTTACCGATATCGTGTAAGTCCCCTTGAACAGTGGCGAGAAGTATGCTTCCGGCTTTCTCCGTATTTTCTCCGCCTAAAAGGGGTCTAAGCGTTTCAATTGCAGTAGTAAGCAATTCCCCGGCGAAAATCAGATCACCAACAAAATATTCACCCTTTTCGAAAAGATCTCCAACGATCGCCATTCCTTGCTGACAAGCATTTACAACCTTTCCGGCTTCATCGCCGCTGGGGTTGGTTGCCGCGAAATCTTTTAGAATCCTTATTACCAATTCTTCATTAAGATCTCCCATCGCCTGGGTCAATACCCGATAATCTGCCATCGTAACATCTCTCCTTTATAACATTTTTTTGATTAAGACCAGCGTTCCAACTAAATTTCTAACCATTTTGTACTTACTTCGTATAATTTTTCAATAGTTTCAGGTTTATCCTGTCCCGGAAGATTAACATCGATCTCGTAACCTTCCTTGGCAAGCATATATGAAAGGCTGGCATAACTCGGCCTATATTTTCTAAATTGCTCCTCCTGTATTACAAGCTTATTATTTGGATAAACAGGAACTAATAAATCCTTTTCGTAAATACAGTCAAAAGAAGAAATTCGCCACATATCTTCCCTTTTTTCCACTCTGAAATGCAGCCGTGAATATGACATTAAATCTACTGGAAACCCGTCTAGTTCTCCTAAAATATGAATGGTTGCCATCATCTCGGCAACAGCCCTGTATTTATTTAACCAAACTAAGGTGTTGTTAATTTTATGCTTTGCATCAGACTGCATTTTCTTGGATGCTTCAATAAACTCATGTCCTGTTCCCCTGAACCACGATATATTGACAGAAGAATCGGGATGAAAGCATTTCTCCATTTCATTCCATAACTTTTGGTCCCTGCAGTATCTTTCAAACTCAATCAATTCTCTAATATTAGATTTATCAACAACTTCTTCCACCGTGTTACTTCCCATACGTCTTTCAAACAACATACTTTTTACTCCTTACTTTTCAATAAAATCAGCTTAAATTAATCTTTAATCGTTGCAAAGATCAGTCTGTCAGCAATTAGCAAATCCATTAGTAAACATTAAATTATACTATAGTACAATTTGACAAATACATAATAGAGCCCGGCTATCCCACCTCGGAAATATGCTCATGGTTTAAAATTCGTTTGCGTTTTTGGATTTCATTATATACAATATATACAATTACACATAGCTGAACAATGTATCATAATTTAATTTTTAAGAATCAAAGGATGATTAATTCGTACTACAGCACAAACAACCATCCTTAAAGGAGCGCGAATGCGATTAACAGAGATCGTAACCCGGATCAATAAGTTTGTTACCTATTCTTTGCCTTTTAAAGACGAAACGGTAAATATTCAAACCTATGCCTTCATACAGAAGGAACAGACATATTATATTCCCGGATGCCTTTATATCGGAACAGTATCAGAATTGCCGCCAATACCCCCTAATATGAACGTGATTTTTTTATGCATCGAGGATATAGCACTTCCAAGATTATATTTGGAAGCAACACATCTTAACCTTTGTTGCATTGCTAATTCAGAAATAACCCAGCACGAAATACTCGATCACGTCTCAGTGATCATAAACGAAGACGTTAATTTTTCCTGGAACCTTCAAAAATTATTTGATGCAGTATATTCAAATCTGGGGTTACAATCCCTCATAGATACAGCCACAGAAATCTTCGGACACCCTATGCTTTTACACGATACCAGCTTTAAAATCCTGGCATTCTCCGATGAAGCAAAAAATATTATTGGAATTATTGAAGATAAAAACGGCGACAAATATATCGATGCGAAAACAATCTCATTTATCCGCGATAATCATATCTATTCAAAGATACGCAACCATGGATATTCTGTTTACGTAAAAAAATCTGAACAATATAATGGAACACTCGTTGCAATCATCCATATACACGGAATTGAAGTCGCACAGTTAGCTATCTATGAAGCAGGCAAACAGTTTCAGGAAATCGATTTCAAGCTTATTAAACATTTTCGAAAAATATTATCGATAGAATTACAAAAAAATGATTTCTTTAGCATCAATAAAAACCTGTTGCCTAACTATTTCCTTACGGACTTGCTGGATAAGAGAATTAGCGACGAAGATTCGGTCAAAAGACGTCTTGATTATTTGAAATGGCCGGAGACAACCGCTTACCAGATCATGGTGATTAATAACGGAACAGGTAATGAATTTGAAAGTAAAGTGCCGTTTATTATCCGGTCGTTACAATCTTTCATCCCGAGTCATCAATGTATCGTCTATAAAAATGAACTCGTTGTCTTTATAGATGATACAATCAGGCATATTTTATTAGATGTATCAAATTCGGAATTTGTTGAATATTTGAAAGCAAATTCTCTTTATGCCGGTATCAGCATACAATTTGCCAGATTATCAGAAAGTAGAAAATATTATTCCCAAGCTTTAAAAGCATATGAGCTTGCTCAACGCAAAAATATATATTTTTGCCTTTATGAAAAATGCACGCTGTATTTTCTTACTGAATTGATCAGTTCCCAAAGCGACATTGTTGATTATTGCCATCCCTCGATTATTCAGCTGGCAAAAGAAGAAAAGGATAACGGGACGCCTTTTTTAGAAACGCTAAAATATTATTTATATCATACACATTCTCCGAATGATGCCGCCAAAGCTTTGTGTATTCATCGCAACACGTTGTTTTATAGAATTAATAAAATAAAGCAACTGACGGGTATCACTTTGGATAACGCTGACGAACGCTTTCAGCTTTATCTTTCGATATTGTTACTAGAGTTTAATAATATAAGTCCGTCAAGTTTATCAAAGCAATGACACGGGTCAATGTGTATTCTTCTAAGTTAAATAAATATTCTTTTACTTAATCCTTGCTAAACTTTTATTGGATTAGTCGTATTATACTATGTAATAGTTGCAGTCCGTCGTTTTTGATGGAACCGCAATTGCACCCATGACACCCATAGCGGCAGCTGCCCCGGTTCTCAGAAAACCGCGGCGGTTTACCAAAAACTGCTGCTTGGGTTCTTTTTTTTAATAAATCCATTTTTCGCTTGACCATATACAGGTACTTTCCTGCTACAAAATAAAAAGGCGGTGTCGCAAAACTACTAAAAAGTAGTTAGGCAACACTGCCTTCTTCTATAGTCGAATGAAAAGCCAGCTAAATTATAAAATCATATGATCTGATTCTCCATCAGTGATGAATGAAGCAAATCATTATTTAGATGGCTGAGTTGTTTGGGTTGACGGATATCCGGCCGGCATAGGAAATAGTTCAGGCCACTCCAGCCACCATTTGTATTTTGTAATTTCTTCTGTGCCGTATCCAAACATATCGTCGATCTGTTTAAGAAGAGATGCTGATTGTTTTCCATGGCTGCCGATCCAAACGCCGGCCTCATGGAACCAGGAATCTTCTTTGGAGCTCCAAGGACAGACCTTAATGCAGCGTCCGCAACTGAAGCCCTCCTGATTACCCGTACGGAAGGCTGCGCATTTCTTAAAATCGCTGTTCCAACGCAGGTAGCCGTTGTATGCTACGGGTTCATCATCAAACGAGATCGCTTTACCCGGACAATTATCTGAGCACTTCTTACAAACCCGACAAAAATCAAGCATTCCAAAATCGATCGGCTTATCAGGGACAAGCGGGAGATCCGTCGTAACAGCCGCAACCTTATTGCGGAAACCCATACGCGGATGCGCAACGCAGTCACCGGTTCGTGTCAGTTCTCCCATACCGCACGCGATCAGTATCGGCCCCATCACTGAAGCATAATTGGCAAAGTGGTGGGCCCGGGCGTGATAGCCAAGCGAGCGAATATACTGAGCCAGCATAATGGAAATATTGGCTGATGCGTGATAGCAACGGTAAGATTGGCTTTTAGCAATGCCGTCATAACCGGTAGAGGCCATATACGTCTCCAGGTGCTGCTCCACAGCGACACAGATAACATAAGGCAGCCGCTCCATAACAGGTATTTCCTTCATGAGAAGCAGGGGGTCAACTTTACCGGTGGCATAGTCCCCATGTGTTGGTGAGATTCTATTGGAATAATATGCGTAAGGGGGCATCTTGCCGATTCCGACTTCATCAGCCCGCATATAATAACATGTGTCTTTAATATGCTTGGACATGATTTCAGGATCAGGCACAGGCAGTTTTTCCTTCCTCGGCGGTGGACCGACAACAGCTTGGTCTGTACTTATAAAACCAATGGCATAACCGAAGCCTGCAGCCATTGGGTCTCGTTTGCCCTGAGTCACATAGTTCCAACGCGGTATTTCACCCAGTTCTCCACGGATCGCCATGGTAAAACCGTTATCGTACTCACTTATATTTTTTACTTCGCCTACAATCTTTGACGTACCCAACCATTCGTCGTTATGCTCCGCATAACGCACGGCAGCTCCACCATAATTTACTTTGGGCACTAGTTTGCACCAGTTGCCGTTCGCGGGCGATGCATAATCCAACGAAACCAACGAAGCATTTTCAGCTTTCAAGACATCTGGATTAATTGCGCCGATGACTCCTGCCGCTGCCGCCGCCACGCCAGCTTTAAGGAATCCACGTCTACTTAAGTTTATCTTTTTTTCTTCCATCTTAACACCTCTTTACAGAATTTGACCATTAAGCTTGCATCGTTTGATTGCTTTTCTTTTTGACGCCGATATAACCTAATAGACGGGCCAGAACAACAGCCAATACAACAGAGATTCCTCCAAACAAGAAGATTGCTGTACTCGTTGCCTTCACATGTCCGACCGAGGCATTGATGTAGATAAATGAAATTCCAATCCAGGTTATTGCATACCACACAACATATAAAGTCCAGTTTAAAATTGTTCTCCACTTCAGTTCATGTTTGGCACGGGTTTTTAAAAAGAGTCCGCCGGCTAAAAATAAAATGCCCGCCAGAAAAACTAAAAATGTACCCATAACTTTCTCACCTCCTTTCGAGTGAAATAACCTGTTATGGGTACATTATATTTAAATTTTTATGCTCAAAGTTTTATCACGACTTTAACATTTCTATTATTTTTTTACAAAGAGAACAAATCGTTATCCAAGCTTCTGCCTTGATTACTAAAGATATGTGTTTCCTGCGTCAGGCGTTTTAAACCTTTCAGATCATGAATAATAATCGTATTTTTATTCTTTTCGATGATATTCTTTTTTTTCAGCCCGCCCAATACCTTCGAGACTGTAACATAATGTGCACCTGTGATTTCCGAGATCCTTTTCAGGGAAAGGTCGATTTTTATTTCAAACGAATCTCCTACGGCAACGCCTTTCGTCATACACAGTTTATATAATAACCTTACCACTCTGATCGTGGGATTATATAAATCCATTTCAGCCATTTGCCGCATGTAATAAGAAATTTTAGCATGATAGTTTTTTATAATATCAAAAAAAACTTCCTGATCTTTTTGAAAAATTTGTTCCAACTGCTGCTTTGTAAAATAACAAATCTCTGTTTTCTCGAGCGCAACAATATAATACTGATTATAAGCTTCAAATAATCTTCCCATCATATTGTATTTACCGGCAGTATAAATGAACCTTTCCCTTCCATCATCAACTACCAAATTTACTTTTATTCTACCCGATAGAATATAAATGAGAGCCTTGGGTTCTTCTCCCGGTATAAGGACTGCACTGCCTTTCTTAAAAGTTTTTATGGTTCCTAATTCAATATACTTATACAGTCTTTCGACAGGATACAAAGAATCAGGAATAATCATCTCAAATTTTATTTGTTCAATGCTGCTCCCGCTATTTTGCCTTTGCATTTTCTTACATGGCGTTGAAGAATTCATTTTTACACCCCATTTTAGGATTGATTTAATATTTTTACTTTCTAAAAAGAGGTCAAAACCATAATAAATTTATAAGTTCTTGCGGCAATCAATGCTTAACTTCCCAATTTTCATTACGTCCCTGATATTCTTTGATTCAGCCTTGACTTCATGTTTACATTTCCCCTTTCTAATTATTTTATTATAACTAATGAATTTACTTATCCTTAATAATTTGTGATGTTGATTTGGAATTAAATAGAACACATAGAACAAGTTAGAATCGAAACGTTCAAACGCTTATTATGTTAACTATACAATAGCAGCAACGGCTAATTGTTTAAACCATGATAACATTTTTCACGGTTTGGAAATCAATACATATTTCAATATTGCCTAATATTCATAAAAAGCAGAAACTTGTCAGATTCGAATCCGGATTCGAATCTTAGTTTTTTCCGGGTGGTCATCTTCCTGGGGATTCCGGCACAAGAGTGGGAGGAATTTATGGCCTGCCTGAAAAAGGCCTTGGAGATTGCGGCCAACATGGTTTTTTCCAGTTAGATAATGCGTGCTTAGCTGGGCACGCCAACATAAAAAAGGAGTATTCTAAGCTACTTAAATTAGTAGTTTAGCAATACTCCATAGTTAACCTGCTCTTTATTAAAGTTATTATTTATTGGTCATCATTAATGCGTCAAAATGCCATAGGCCATAGATTAGTATTTTTGAAGGCCTGGCAGCACATCAGGTGTAGGCCACAATTCCGGCCACTCCAGCCACCACTTGTACTTTTCAACTTGCTCAGTACCATACCCGAACATATCATCCATGGACTTGAGTAACGTAGATAAAGTTTCTCCAGAACTGCCGATCCATACCCCGGCATCATGGAACCAGGACGCCTCTTTCGTGTTCCAGGGACAGACTTTCATACAGCGGCCGCAGGAAGCACCTTCTGCATTTGTTGTACGAAATATGGTACATTTCTTAAAATCACTGTTCCAGCGCAGATAACCGTTATACTCAATAGCATCGTCATCCTGGGTAATGGCACCGGCCGGACAATTGTCCGCACACTTTTTGCATACCCTGCAAAAATCTTGCAGACCAAAATCAATGGGCTGATCGGGAAGCAGCGGCAAATCCGTCGTAACAGCGGCAACTTTATGACGGAACCCTAAGCGTGGATGAATAGCGCAGTCTCCCGTTCTGGAGAATTCGCCAAGACCGGCGGCAATGACGCAAGGGGTCATAACTGCTTTATAATTGCGGGCATGATGAGCCCGGGCATTGTATCCAAGGCTACGAATGTAGTTAGCAAGCGTGACCGCAACGACACCGGTAGCATGGTAACCTCTGAATGATTGCGCAATACTGATTGAATCATACCCTGTAGACGCTAGCATCGTCTCCAGATGTTGGTCAATTGCAACGACGATGACGTAAGGAAGTCTGTCCGTTACCGGCGTAACTGCATTGGCAACATCATTCATTGCCAACGCTTTTGGATTTGTAATCTTATCCGAATACCAAGCATAATCCGGCATACGGCCAATTCCAACTTCATCGGCCCGCAGGTAATAGGCAAAGTCTTTAATGTTTTGAGACATTTGTTCCGGATCAGGAATGCTCAGTTTAACAGGAGATACTTTGCCTTGCACTGCAGCCTCTGTAGCCAAAATTACTAAAGTATCATTCTCTGCAGCTCCTTCCGGAGCCTTTCTAACAAAATACATCCTGCCTCGTTGGGCTTCAGGGCCGTATAAGCCGCGGCCAGCCTGTGAAAAACCTGCTTCCGCTTCGCTTATATTTTTGATTTCACCAACGATCTTCGAGGTTCCAAGCCATTGATCGTTATATGAAGCTAATTTGACTTTTGCAGCTCCATATTGTCCACTGGGTTTTAATTTAGATTGTGCTCCATTTCTGGCAGCACTTGATCCAACAGCAGCCTCAGCAGCAACAGCAGTTTTCATACCTATTGTGCCCATAATCCCCATCGATACTGCTGCTGCAGCCCCTGCTTTAAGAAAATTTCTGCGGTTGATTTGTAACTCTCTTTTCTGAGCGTTATTCTCCATTTTTTTATCACCCCCCTGTTAAGCTTGTAATGTAGTTTCCTTTTTCTTAGCACCAATGAAACCGAGTAAACGGGCCAGGACAACTGCAAGCACTACTGATATTCCTAGGAATAAGAATATTGCCGTGCTTGTTGCTTTGACATGCCCGACTGCGGCATTGATGAAAATAAAGGAAATCCCGATCCAAGTTATCCCATACCATACAACATACAGGCTCCAGTTAAGGATCGTTTTCCACCTCAGCTCTTTTTTGGCGCGAGGTTTAATAAAAAGAATACCGGCAAGAAATAACAGACCCGCTAAAAAGACCAAAAATGTACCCATAGCTTTTTCACCTCCCCTTTTTCCAAGTGGAAATTAAATCGTTACAGGTACATTGTATTCAATCAGTATCGCTCAATTTATGTCGCGGATTAAATCTATATCCTTTTTAAGATATTTTTTTAATTTTTCATCGTCGTTGTCGATTAAATAGGACTGCTTTCATGACCGGTAAAAATATGCGTTTCATGTGTTAACATTTTAAGTTTTTTCATATCATAAACAAATATTTTCTCCCTCTTTTTTTCCAGAATATGATGTCTTTTTAAATAACCTAATGCTTTAGAAACGGTTACATAGTGGGCCCCAGTAATTTCTGAAATACTCGTCAGAGACAAGTCATTATCTACTTCACAAGAATTAGCCCCTGCTGTACCTTTGGAGTTACAAAGTTCATACAACAACCGAATGACTCGGACTGCCGGGTTAAAATAATCCATCTCGGCCACTTGCCTCATATAATAGGATGTTTTAGAGAGATAGTTTCTTATCACATCAAAAATAATTTGTTCATCCTCACGGAAAATTTTTGCAAGCTGCTCTTCATTTAATAAGCAGACCCTGCTGTCTTCCATCGCAATAATGTAAAGATTATGATACGTTTCAAATAACCTACCTACAAAAGTATGCATGCCGGCAAAATACATTAATCTTTCCCGGTCATCATCAAAAACCAAATCAACTCTTAACTTGCCGCTTAATACATAAATGATTGCATGTGGTTCTTCTCCTGGAAAAACCACTGTACTTCCCTTGGCAAAAGATTTTACCGTTCCCAAGTGGACATAGTCCTGTAATTTTGGAACTGGATAAAAGGTATCGGGTACAATTGCTCCACATTTTCTGAAGTTTTCCATGCCCTTCTTTTCCCCCTTTATCATTTTTTACCAGAGATCAATATTAAATTCTTCCCATGTTTCATCCCTCACATTCTCTAAAAATATTTTTAATTTGTTTACATACACTAAAATTATTTTTGATCATCTATGCTAAAATGCTGGATTATAAGTTCATTGTTTTTTAGGTGAAAAGATAGCACGAATATTATACAATAAAACTTCTTTGTATGATTTAATTCACGACAACTTTATGTACGAAGGTTCTTTAAGGTTGCTTATTAGGGTCATTGATTGGTTGGATATATTTTGATTTAAAGAAAAAAGGAATGACATTAACTACTAAAATATGTAGTTAGCGTCACTCCTTCATTTAATTTGGCATATCGCGGTTAATTATTTATTGAATATTATTAGATGATTATTGGATGGTTAAAATACGGCGATTAGTATTTTACAAGGCCTGGCATCGTTTCAGGCGTAGCCAACAACTCCGGCCACTCCAGCCACCACTTATACTTATCGATTTGTTCAGTACCATAGCCGAACATATCATCCATGCCCTTAAGCAGTTTGGATGAGATTTGTCCATGGCTGCCGATCCATGTTCCGGCGCTATGGAACCAAGATTCCTCTTTTGTATTCCACGGACATACTTTCATACACCGGCCGCAGGAAGAGCCTTCTTTATTTGTGGTCCGGAATTTCGTACATGTTTCCATGTTGCTGTTCCAGCGCAAATAGCCGTTATACTCAACCGGCTCCGTATCCTGGGTGATGGCACCCGAAGGACAATTGTCCGCACATTTTTTGCATACCCTGCAAAAATCCTGCAGACTAAAATCAATCGGTTGGTCCGGGGCCAACGGCAAATCCGTTGTAACTGCAGCTACTTTGTGACGGAATCCTAAACGTGGATGAACAGAGCAGTCTCCTGTTCTGGATAATTCACCCAGTCCGGCTGAAATAATACACGGTGTCATAACGGCCTTGTAGTTTCTGGCATGATGTGCCCTGGCATTATAACCAAGATTACGAATATAATTTGCTAAGACGACAGCAATAACACCGGTAGCATGGTATCCTAAAAAGGATTGGGCACCGCTGATTTGATCATACCCGGTAGAGGCCAACATTGTCTCTAAGTTCTGGTCCACCATGACTATAATAACATACGGCAATCTGTCTGTCACAGGCGTAACGGCCTTCTCAACATTGTTGACCGCTAAAGCATGCTGATCCGTGACCTTATGAGAATACCAGGCAAAATCCGGCATTTTGCCGATTCCTACCTCGTCGGCTCGCAAATAGTACGCAAAGTCCTTGATGTTCTGGGACATTTGTTCCGGATCAGGAATATTCAGTTTGACTGGGGAAACTTTACCTTGCACTGCCGGTTCTGTTGCCAAGATCATCAAAGTATCGTGTTCAGCTGCTCCGGCAGGGTCTTTTCTGATAAAATACCCCCTGCCAATTTGAGACTCTTTTCCGTATAAGCCACGACCGGCCCGTGAAAACCCTGTCTCTGCTTCGCTGATATTTTTGACCTCACCAACAAGCTTTGTCGTGCCAAGCCATTCATTATTAAATGTAGCAAATTTGACCGGAGCCGAACCATATTGTCCGGTTGGCTTCAGCTTAGATCTCGCGCCATTTACTGTAACACTTGAACCTACAGCAGCCTCAGCAGCAACAGCAGGCATCGCACCAACCGTACCCATAAGTCCCATGGTAACCGCCGCTGCTGCACCGGCCTTCAAAAACTTGCGACGGTTCATCTGGAGGCCCTGCTGCTGGTTTCTATCGTCACTGAAATTTTTTGACATGACTATTTTGCCTCCTTCATTTGTTTCATTAGACTTAATCCGTTTTTCCCGAGGAAGCCCAGGAGTCTTGCCAGAATAACCGCAAAAATAACCGACAGGCCAAAGAATAAGAATATTCCTGTACTTGTGGCTTTGACGTGACCAACACGGCTATTCAGAAAAACAAATGAGATGCCTGTACATGTAATCAAGTACCAAATGACATAGAGAGACCAGTTGAGGATCGTCATTATTTTATTTTCACGTTTCATAAATGGTTTTAGCATTAAAATACCGGCTAAGAAAGCAATTCCGGCAATAAAAACCAAGAATACGCCCAAAAGACCCACCTCCATAAAATTTTGTAGTTTTTTGTACGTACATTCACTACCACTAAATTAAAAGTACCAAACTGAATACCTAAAAACTTTAGCTAGCGCTAAGTTTGATTATTTTTGTTAATACCCGCTAAAAACATGAGAGATCCGGTTTATTACAATAGGTATGATAAGAGCAAAAAAATAAACCTATTTCAATAGGTGACGAAATCATTGTCTCAGTAAACGCACATGAGGGACAAATTGTCCCGGAATTATGTATGGCAGATTTTAAATATACCCTCGGTGACCGAAGCTCCAAGAACAATTAAAAACGCCCTCGGAAAAAAAAGAGGGCGAGCATGTCATCTGTAATTTTCTATTGGGATCAAAATAACAGTAAAATAATTGCACAGGATTTAGACGATTAAAAAACATGTGTCCCCTGAGTCATCATTTTCAGCTTTTCTGCATCATAAATGATAATCTTTTTCCTCTTTTTTTCCATAACTTTATTTTTTCTTAACCAGCCTATTACTTTGGAAGCGGTAACATAATGCGTCCCCGTTATTTCAGAAATATTCTCTAAAGACAATTGGATGTTAATTTCATAGTAATTACCAACTTTTACGCCATTGGCAATATAGAGTTCGTGGAACAACCTGACAATTCTGACTGCTGGATTGAAATAGTCTATCTCCGCAGCTTGCTTCATGTAATAGGAAGTTTTTGATAAGTAGTTTCTTATGATATCGAAGGGGATTTCATCATTCATGCTGAAAATTTGCTTAAGCTGTTCTTTTGAGAAAAAACAAACCTTACTGTCTTCAAGCGCAATCGCATAACTTTCATTGCAAGTCTCATATAATTTACCCACTAAACCATGTTTACTGGTAAAGTAAACCAGCCTTTCCCTGCCGTCATCGAGTAGCTTATTCACTCTTAGCCTTCCGGAGACCACATAGATAAGTGAAGAACATTTGTCTCCCGGCCACATGACAGCACTGCCTTTAGCAAAAGTCTTCACAGTCCCTAAATTAATAAATTCCTGCAACCTATCAACTTCAAAAAATGTATCCGGAATAGCCCCTCCACATTTTTCGTCTTCTTCCATCCACTTTTCCCCCTTCACCAAGATTTTTTACCGAATCAACATCATACTAAAATTCTATCATATTTTAATCCACCATATTCTAAAAAAGTATAATTTTTTTGCTTAAAGTATAATTTAGATCATTTCCTGAAATAAACGAACCCTCATAAATAAAAATCCATGAGGGTTTGTCTATAATAACTTCTGCACATATTCAAACATATCACACCTGTCATTTCAGAAATAGCCTTTTGTGACAACTTAATATTAATTTCATAAACATTGTGAACTAACTCTCCTTTTACAAGACAGAGTTTGTAAAGCACTGAGCAATTAATCATTTTCGATATAAAAAAGCTGTTGACGTCCAGCTTTTTCGTTCGTCGTACAACAGCTTTTTTATTGCATTCATTAATTTTTCAGAGATGCCTTTGAAAAATTAGAGTTTATAGAACTCCATGAGACGGCAGCGGCGCGGTTAGAACGCTTACGGGAGGCAGTTTGTATTTTTCCGGCCACTCAAGCCACCATTTATATTTCTCGATCTGTTCGGTGCCATATCCAAACATATCATCAATAGATTTCAGCATCGACGCAGAGGTTTTAGTCTGGCTTCCAAACCAAGTTCCCGCCTGGTGGAACCAGGAATCTTCCTTCGAATTCCACGGGCAGACCTTCATGCATCTCCCGCAGGATGCACCTTCTTCATTACTTGCCCGGAATTCGGCACACTTGTCTGCATTGGTGGCCCAACGCAGGTAACCGTTCATTTCTTGCATATCATCATCTTGTGAAATAGCGCCGGAAGGACAATTGTCGGCACATTTCTTACAGATACGACAGAAGTCAAGAAGGCCAAAATCAACGGGTTTATCCGGAGTAAGCGGCAAATCTGTTGTAATAGCAGCCACCTTATGGCGGAATCCTAACCGGGGATGAATGGTACACTCACCTGTGCGTGATAATTCGCCCAATCCTGCCGCTATAATAACCGGAGGCATATTTGCGTTATAATCCACAGCGTATTGTGCCCGGGCGTTATAACCAAGATTTCTGATATATTGCGCAATAATAACAGAAATGACTCCAGTTGAGTGATATCCCAGGAAAGATTGGGAGAGGCTGATGGCATCATAACCTGTAGAAGCGAGCGTTGTTTTCAAATTCTGATCGACCATAACCACTATAACATAGGGCATGTCCGGTTCAGTCATCGGTTTGACGCACTGTTCCCTGGGCAACTCAAACAATTCTCTTCCGGGAAACGGTTCATATATTACTTTTTCAGAATAGTAAGCATACGACGGCATCTTGCCGATTCCCACATCATCGGCTCTTAAAAAATAAGCCAAGTCTTTGATATGCATCGACATTTGTTCCGGATCAGGAATTTCCGTTTTCACAGGAGCAACGGGACCTTCCACGAGGGGTCTAGGTAGGGCGGTCCCCATTACTATCGCCATGGCCATGGGGTCTTTGGGTATGAGATTATAGAGTCCCAATTGTCCCCTTTGACTGACTTTTCCCTCAGCACAACGATCAAACCCGCTGTCATATTGGCTGGTTCTCTTTATCGGTCCGACAATTTTCGTAGTTCCCAGCCACTTGTCGTTTTGTTCTACAAAACGAAGTGAGACGCTGCCCATATCATGAACAGGATGTAATTTGGACCATTGACCTTTGGGTGCGGCAGTATACCTAAACGTCTCGCCCGCCGCACTGGCGACCTTGGCTGGCGCTGTCAGCGCCCCAACAACTCCCATAGCAGTAGCGGCAGCACCGGCTTTCAGGAAATTTCTCCGGTTTATCTTTAACTGCTGTTTTTGTTCGTTACTCAATTTCTTCCCTCCTAATCAAGCTTGTTGTGAACTTGTGTTTCCCGTTTTCTTCACGCCGATAAAACCTAGCAGCCGTGCCTGAACGACAGCAAGCACCACAGATATCCCTAAGAACAAGAATATAGCCGTACTTGTTGCTTTAACATGGCCGACCGATGCGTTAATGTAAACAAAGGAAACCCCCATCCACGTGATGGCATACCAAATAACATATAAGGCCCAGTTCAGTACTGTTTTCCACATTAAGTCCCTTTTGGCGCGAGGTTTAATAAAAAGAATCCCCGCTAAAAATAACACACCGGCAATAAAAATTAAGAATGTACCCATACATCCACCTCCCTTTTAATATAATTTTAAAGATATTCTTGATAGGAATTTTAGTATGAATTAAACATTAATTAATTTTCTATATCAGCACCTTCTGTATTAGTCATAAATGAGATAATTAAAATATAAATAAAATTTTTATTTTTTTGATCTCTATAATAAACAAACCCTCAGGAACAAAAATCCATGAGGGTTTGTTTATTGACAGCTTTCCAATGACTTGAAAAATTTGTATTATCTGATACTATCTTTTAAAAAAGACGTTTCTCAAATGTTAGCTCTTTTAATCTATCTAAATCATGGATAATGATCTTGCCTTTCTTTTTCTCGATAATCTTTTGCTTTTCCAAATATCCTAATACTTTGGATACTGTAACAAAATGGACTCCTGATATTTCAGAAATTTGTTTCTGAGACAATTCAAGACGGACTTCATATGAATCCCCTACGGGTATTCCGTTAGATATGCAAAGTCCATAAAGAAGTCTTACAATTCTGACCGTAGGATTGTATAATTCCATTTCAATGGTCTGTTTCATAAAATAAATGCCTTTGGCAAAAAGATTTTTCATAATTTCAAAATATAAATCACAGTCAATTTGAAAAATTGTTATAAGCTGCTCCTTTGAAAAAAAACACACTCTGCATTTTTCTATTGCAGTCGCGTAGGCATTATCATTATTCAGCTGAAAGATCCTATCCATGACTCCATTTTTGCCGCAAAAATATACCAACCTTTGCCCACCTTCCTCTGTAACCATGTTGAGCTGGATTTTTCCCGAAAGTACATAGATTAGCATGCACTCATCCCCTGGTAAAATAACCGCACTTCCTTTGGCATAGGATTTCACAACTCCTAAGTGGACAAATCTTTGCAATTTTTCAACGGGATAGAATGTGTCAGGAATTGTTCTTGTCAATTCATTAAAAAAATCATATTCCATGGCTTTCTAACCCCCCAATAATACACTTTCTTATTAATTTATATATTTTCCTACTTATTTGTTTGCATGCATTAAATTTTTTTGTTAGTAAACTGTGTTAAAATACGATAAATAAAAGGAATAATAACTTAAATAGGTACTTTTGGGAAGAAATAATGCCATGAGTCTAGATATTTGAAAATCTTAATTTAATTATAGAATTTGCGATATTAGAATACAATAACTTTTTATCAAACTTTTTTATCTATAAAAATGCTGGTAACGGTCTATCTGACTATTACCAGCATATATCGGACTATTTACTCTTGTTTAGGGCTATTTCAACATTTTACATAGAGCCATTAATTATAATTCAGGTTTGGTTATCAGAATGGCATTTTTTTGTTTGACTAACCCTTATAATATAAATTATAAATTCTTAAATATTTGTGTTCTCTGCGTCAACTCTTTTAGTTTTTCAAGATTATAAATAATCATCTTTCCATTCTTTTTTACCAAAATGTCCTGTCTTTTCAGAAGGGTAAATACCTTTGATACCGTCACATAATGAGCACCGGTTATCTCAGAAATGTTTTTTAGTGTTAACTTTATGCTAACTTCAATATGGCTGTCTACCGGTACCCCCATAGAAATACAAAGATCATGAAGTAACCTTACAACCCTAACCGCCGAATTAAAATAATCCATTTCAACAGCCTGCTTCATAAAATAAGAAGCTTTAGCATTGCTATTTTTTAATAAGTCCAAGATAATATCTCTGTCCAACTGAAAAATATGTTCAATCTGTTCTTCAGAAAAATGACATACTTTGCTATCTTCTAACGCCAGCAAACAACCCTCAAAAGTAGATTTGTAAGCATAATGGTACAGATGACCAAATACGCTATGCTTCCCACCAAAATAGACCATTCTTTCCCTTCCATCATCAAAAATGTAATTTAATTGTACCTTGCCATTAAGTACATAAAATAATTCGCTCCTTCCTTCTCCCGAGAAGCCAATATAGCTTCCTTTGGAATAAAGTTTTGCAGTACCATAATGTACATATTTTTCCAATTTACTTACTGCATAAAAAGTATCTGGAATTCCTCCCATCCATTTTCCAAAATTCTCTTGCATTTTTATCTCCTCTCCTTTCCTTATTAAATTGGGTGCCACTATAGGCATTTTTCAGAATAATTGCCTTATTCTATGGTGATTGAAATTTGCAATATTAGCATACGATAATTTTTTTTATCATTTGTACATCCATATTAACTTTTTTGCAAAAATCGATACCTGTATGGGAATGACTTAAAAGCAATTTGTTCGCTCCTTTTACTTAAGGAATTGGCAATAATACGGAGCAAAGTTGCTCATGTCGGAAAGGGGGCGTAACGAAACTATATGTTTCGGTTGCGCCCCCAAATAGAAAAGACTTCATTTTGAAATTGACGTCTTCGTTTGAGGCTAAGTTGTGATACAGCCCCTTTTTTTAAACAGTGAGCTGTCAAAGTAAATGCAACCTTTACCAGCGTAAATAGTAAGGAGTTGCATTTACTTTGACAGCTCACCCTGAAATATCCATATTTATGGCATCGATTTTATAAAAGAGCTGTTGATACCCAACTTTTTCGTTCGTTTTCAACAGCTCTTCTCATGTTTGATTACTTCATTGCTAAGAATTCTAATACTTTTATATTTTGGAGTCTATTAGAGCGGACTTTTCGGCAATGGCGCCGTTAGAACACTTACGGGAGGCAGTTTGTATTTTTCCGGCCACTCAAGCCACCATTTATATTTCTCGATCTGTTCGGTGCCATATCCAAACATATCATCAATAGATTTCAGCATCGACGCAGAGGTTTTAGTCTGGCTTCCAAACCAAGTTCCCGCCTGGTGGAACCAGGAATCTTCCTTCGAATTCCACGGGCAGACCTTCATGCATCTTCCACAGCAGACACCTTCTTCATTACTTACCCGGAATTCGGCACACTTATCTGCATCGTTTTTCCAACGCAGGTAACCGTTCACTTCTTGCATATCATCATCGAGTGAAATAGCGCCGTTAGGACAATTTTCAGCACATTTTTTACAGATACGGCAGAAGTCAAGAAGGCCAAAATCAATGGGTTTATCCGGAACAAGCGGCAAATCTGTTGTAATACCAGCCACCTTATTACGGAATCCCAACCGGGGATGAATGGCACAATCACCTGTGCGACACAGTTCGCCCAATCCTGCCGCTATAATAGCCGGAGGCATATTTGCGGTATAATCAACAGCGTATTGCGCCCGGGCGTTATAACCAAGATTTCTAATATATTGCGCAATAATAACAGAAATGACTCCAGTTGAGTGATATCCCAGGAAAGATTGAGATTGGCTGATGGCGTCATAGCCTGTGGAAGCGAGCGTTGTTTTCAGATTTTGATCGACCATGACCACAATAACATAGGGCATTTCCGGTTCAGTTATCGGCTTAACGCACTGTTCCCTGGGTAATTCAAGCAACTCTCTTGTGCCAAACGGTTCATATATCGTTTTTTCAAACCAGTAAGCATACGATGGCATCTTGCCGATTCCCACATCATCGGCTCTTAAAAAATAAGCCAGGTCTTTGATATGCATCGACATTTGTTCTGGATCAGGAATTTCCGTTTTCACAGGAGCAACAGGACCTTCCACGAGGGGCTTCGGCAGGGCGGTTCCCATAACTATCGCCAAGGACATGGGGTCTTTGGGTATGAGATTGTAGAGTCCCAATTGTGCTCTTTGACTGACTAATCCCTCAGCACAACGATCAAACCCGCTGTCGTATTGGCTGGTTTTCTTTATCGGTCCGACAATTTTCGTAGTTCCCAGCCACTTGTCGTTATGTTCTACAAAACGGAGCGAGACGCTGCCCATATCATGAACAGGATTTAATTTGGACCATTGACCTTTGGGTGCGGCAGTATACCTAAACGTCTCGCCCGCCGCACTGGCAACCTTGGCAGGCGCTGTCAACGCCCCAACAACTCCCATAGCAGTAGCTGCAGCACCGGCTTTCAGGAAATTTCTCCGGTTTATCTTTAACTGCTGTTTTTGTTCGTTACTCAATTTCTTCCCTCCCAATCAAGCTTGTTGTGAACTTGCGTTTCCCGTTTTTTTCACGCCGATAAAACCTAGCAACCGTGCCTGAACGACAGCAAGCACTACAGATATCCCTAAGAACAGGAATATAGCCGTACTTGTTGCTTTAACATGGCCGACCGATGCGTTAATGTAAACAAAGGAAACCCCCATCCACGTGATGGCATACCAAATAACATATAAGGCCCAGTTTAGTACTGTTTTCCACATTAAGTCCCTTTTGGCGCGAGGTTTAATAAAAAGAATCCCCGCTAAAAATAAAACACCGGCAAGAAAAATTAAGAATGTACCCATACATCTTCACCTCCTCTTTTAATGATTTGGTCCGAGTAACTGAGTACATTGTACAAATATTGTTTTACTAACCCTTATAATATGGATTATAAATTTTAAAATATTTTTGACTGTCAATAATAATTGGTTAATTTTATGGAGTCACTTTTTTTGCATTCTTCTTTTTGTCCCAAACAAAAAGCAACTGACGAAAGGTTCGTCAGTTGCTGATCAGGTCTTTAAGTCTTTTCAAGTCAAAGATTATAATCCTATTGGATGTTTTACGCAAAATGTTCTTTTCTCTTAGATTTTGAAATAATTTGCAGACAGTCACATAATGGACACCTGTCATTTCGGAAATAGCCTTTTGCGACAACTTAATATTAATTTCATAAACATTGTTAATTAACTCTCCTTTCGTGAGGCAAAGCTTATAAAGCAATCGCAGAACCCGAACAGAAGGATTATAAAGAGCCATTTCCTTAGCTTCATGCATAAAATACCCGCATTTTGACGCATAACTCGTAATAAATTCACAGAGAACTTCCTTATCCTGCTGAAACATCTCAAGCAACTGGTCTTTTGAAAAATAGCATACAACGCTCTCTTCTTCCGAAACAACATCAACGAGACAATCATCAGGCTGAAATAATCGATCGGTAAACGTGCCGGCATCAGCATGAAACATTAGCCTTCTTTTTCCATCCTCAGTTAGAAAAGTAATACCTAATTTTCCTGAAATAACATAGATAACGCTATCGATGATCTCTCCGGGTGAAACAACGGAATCTCCTTTTTGGTAATTTCGGACGATCCCCCTATTGAGATAATTTTTCAACTTATTTATTGGATAAAAATTATTCGGTAAAATATAATTGTTGTTAAAAATTTTTTCCATAACTATTATTCCCCTAAAATTTCATTCTATTGTCCTTTTTGTTTCTACGGCTTCCGACTTGTTATAATGAATATTATCATAATTTAAAAACTCATAATGTTGGCGCATGCTACATAACTAAAAAAAAATATTAGGATCGATATCCCCTTCTTAAAATTTTATATAACATTTTGCTAATTTCTATATAATTAGAGTAACTCAATTATCTAGAAATAGAGGACTGTTCCCTTATATGAAATGTCAGTCCTCTGAGATTATTTTCGTTGTATTTATTTAACGGAAGACCTTGATCTTATAGCCTTTATTGAAAAAGCAAAAATTTTACTTATTGGTCTTTTTATGTCTATTTGGTTCGGCATCAATTAACAATTAAGGTGAAATTTTGGAAAGTTAAATCCATATTAAATAAATTAATCAAAGTTAATGTATACTAAATTTAAAAACTTTTATTATTTAAATGACCATAAAGGAGGGAAGAAGTTATGAAATACGATTTTTCTGATGAAGTGGCAAGAACAATTCCTGACACATTCTACCCTGTCGAGAGACTGCAAAAATTTACCCATCTAGGAATGGTGAAATCCTATGCAAAAGGGAGCGCTATTACTTTACCAGGGGATAGCGAGCCGATGCTAATCTATGTGCTTTCAGGAAAAGTCCAAAACAAAATGGTAACAGAGGACGGCAGGGAAAAATTGCATTATTTTTGCGGCAAAAATGGAATCCTGTGCAAGCTCTTTCCGATGAATCATGATAATTCCTATATAACTGCTATAGAAAAATGCAGCGTATGTTTTTTCACTGAAGCGCAGCTCAAAGAAATATTTCAAATAGATGACAATATATTTTTTGAAATCTTAAAGAACACTTTTTCCAAAAGCCTTTATTTTATGATGCAAATAATTGAAATGGAATTATTCAATCCGACGATCAGGATAGTAAGACTGATTTACGGTCTATGCATTTCCAACGGAATACCCGTAGGAAATTCATATGAAGTCCGTCTTGAATTATCTCAGAGAACTATTTCTGAAATCTCAGGAGTCCATCATGTCACGATATCCAAAGTATTAGGATATTTGGAAAAGCAAAAAATTATCGAGAAAAAGAAAGGCAAAATCATTATCCATGATTTAGA
Source organism: Dehalobacter sp. TBBPA1 (assembly GCF_040931655.1). Taxonomy (NCBI): domain Bacteria; kingdom Bacillati; phylum Bacillota; class Clostridia; order Eubacteriales; family Desulfitobacteriaceae; genus Dehalobacter; species Dehalobacter sp. TBBPA1. The sequence continues at coordinate 2,330,425 of NZ_CP162385.1, forward strand.
TAGATTAAAAGAGCTAACATTTGAGAAACATCTTTTTTAAAAATACATAGCCGAGGAAACCAGCAGAATTAATAATATGGTAGAGCTATTTTCGCTCATTAATAAAGAAACAGAAAGTATTGCAAGCATTGCTGAGCAACATTCGGCTTCAACAGAAGAACTGATGGCTACTACGGAAGAATATAATTCGAGCATTGAGGTCTTTTTCAAACGGATACAGAATATTAAAGATTCCAGCAACAACTTGCAAAGAATTATCAAGTAATTTTTGGTTCATAGGTGCTCCCGGAGAAATCCGGGAGCTTTTTTTTGATGTGCACAGACCTGAAAAATATTAGCAATTGTTAATTTAAATTAACAATTCCATCGGACAAATCAGTAGACTTATATCTAAAAGGAGGTGGATTTATGAGTACGTTCTTAATTTTTCTTGCCGGTGTGTTATTTTTAGCGGGGATACTTTGGATTAGACCTCGCGCCCAAAAGGATCTAATGTGGAAAACGGTACTGAACTGGTCCTTATATGTTATTTGGTATGCCGTCACTTGGATGGGGATTTCCTTTATTTACATTAATGCCAGCGTAGGACACGTTAAAGCAACAAGTACAGCTATATTCCTGTTCGGAGGTATTTCGATCATATTGGCGATCGTGCTGGCGCGCTTCTTAGGATTTATCCGTATTAATAAAAAGGTCAATGAATCAATAGAGGTTTAGGGGAGGAAAACGAATGTCCGCAAATTCAGAAAATAACAAAAAAGGATTTTCGGTCAGCCGCCGCGGTTTTCTGAAAACCGGGGCAGCAGCCGCTGCAATGGGCGTCATAGGTGCGATTGCGGCTCCGGCCAAGATCGCCAACGCAGCAGCATCGTCACCTAGTTTGGACTATCAGCCCGCCAAAGGACAATGGTCAAAATTGCGTCCTGTTAACAATTACGGCGGAGCAACCGTCCGTTATGTAGAAAATAATAGCGAGTGGCTCGGGACGACCAAGCTTCTCGGAAAAGTGATTCAAACCGATGAGAAAGATGCCGGGTTTGCCCTGGCTGTATCAGGAGAACTGGGTGACAAAGCACAGGCCGGAATTCTTACTACAATGCTTAGGTCTCCGATGGTGGCACCGTTTGCAGGTGCTATTGGAGCAATCAGTGCACCTGCAATGCTCACTGGCAAGCCAAGTCCTAGAAAATTGCCGATACCTGACCCCGAACAGATGTCTCAGCATATTAAAGATTTTGCCTATTATCTTCGTGTAGACGAGGTAGGAATCGGTAATATGCCCGATTATGCTTACTACGCTAGCCAAATGGCTCCGCCCTTAGCCGCATATCTTACGAAAGCTGTTCCCCAAAGTGTTCCTTATGGAAAAGCACCTATTACAGATAAAATGCCTTACGTTATTTGTATGTCTGTACAGATGCATTTGGAAACATGGTTGGCTTCAACAGGATATGACTCCATGGGTGTCGCCCAATCAAACCGGTGTTACCATGCCGCTGCCAATGCGGCGGTCATCATGGCGAATTATATTCGACAGCTGGGTTATAATGCCCGGGCCCATCATTTTGGGAACTACGAAGTTCTTATACCGGCTTGTATGATTGCCTGCGGAATGGGTGAACTAACCAGGACAGGTGATACTTGTGCGAATCCTCGTATTGGTTTTCGTCATAAAACTTCAGCAGTTACAACGGATTTGCCTTTGGCACCGGATAAACCGATTGATTTTGGCGCACTGGATTTCTGCAGAGTGTGTATGAAGTGTGCGGATAACTGTCCTGGACAGGCGATTACTTTTGAGAAGGACCCTATGCCGCACAAGGGTTATCTCCGCTGGAATACTGATTCTAAGAAGTGTACGGTATTCCGCGCAGCTAACGATGAAGGCGTCAGCTGCGGAAGATGTGTGAAAGTATGTCCTTGGAACTCCAAAGAAGATTCCTGGTTCCATGAAGCGGGAATCTTTATTGGCAGCAAAGGAGAAAATGCTTCAAAGTTGCTTAAAACTATCGATGATATGTTTGGTTACGGTACGGAAGAGATTGAAAAATACAAGTGGTGGTTGGAGTGGCCGGAACTTTATAAGTATGACGTTGAAGCAGTTCTCAAGGCCGCTGCAGCACCTGTAGCACCTGGAGCAGCTCACTAAATTCCCGGACTCCCGGAGCCTTATAATCATGACGTTGAAGCAATTCTCAACGTACCCGATTAATCGGAACGATTTTAAGGCGTAATTTTTGAGGACTCTTATTTTCTAAAAAACTGGTGACAGTCTGTTAGACTGTCACCAGTTTTTTTGTGGCTGCGGCTGACGTCATGGATCCGCTTGCCTTACAGAATACAATGTATCCCCGTATTCTTTGGTTTATAAAGCACTTAGCGTGAACTTATAGTAATTTTTCCAATTTCCTGGTTTATATCCCCACGACGAAGTCCACCGTGATAGTATACAACTTGTTCAATATCATAAGGAAGAAGCTTCTTCAGCGATATAGTAGCCATCGGTATATCTGCTGTAAGAATTGGAACTTTTAAATTCCCGTCTTCAATAATTATTGCATCACCTGCGATCAATAATTTACTTTCTTTAATGTACAAGCAAATATGTCCAAGTGTATGCCCTGGAGTGTGAATGATCTCTATTCCTAATTCTCCGAACGGGAACAATTGACCATCAGTTAAAGATTCATCTATTTTAAACTTGGTATTCTTAATTGCAGCCTCAAATCGTTCAAAGTATACTCTTTTTTCCTCCGGCATGTTTGCAAAAGTCTGTTTTAGCGCAGCAGTTTTCACAGGCGGCAGTTCCCCTTGCAGATATGGAACTTCTTTCTCATGGGACAGTACTTTCGCGTTTGGAGCAATTTTTAGGATATCCAGCACAGACCCAGTATGGTCTATATCTTGATGCGTTATGATTATATGGGTCAAATCTTTAATATCAAAACCAGCGGACCCAATCGCGTCCGAAAACAACTGGACCTGCCCCGGAAAACCTGCATCTATTAGAATGCGTTTATGATCATCCCAAAGAAATACAGGGTTTATCAGCCTATCATTTCCACCTATTTCCAAAATTTCAACTCTATCTGCAATCTTCATTGTACATTTTCCTCCCATATTTATATTTTCTAAAATTACCCCTCATGAGAATCAGCAATAGCAACAGGTCTATAAAACCCTCGATTTGGAATCATATTGGATGCAGGGTTGTCTAGTTGCTTTCCAAGTGCAACTTTAAACTTTGAATTAGTTGTTGCCTCTTCAAATGCAGCGTAACTTTCATATTTAGCTATATTGATTAATTGAAAACGTGTTTCGGTTAGAAGCGCACGGTTTAGCTCCGCGCCCAAAAAACCAGGCGAATCACTCATAAGTTTTGAACGTTCACACCACTGTTCTATAAACGAGTCAACCTCTTCTACTGGAATTTCAAATACATTGATAAAGGTAAACGGCTCTTCAGGATTTGGTATTATTTTCGACATATAGCATCCCTCCTTAAGAAAGTTAATTTGCAAATTCTTTTAACGTTTCTGCCAATTTAGAATATAATTCACTTTCATTCTTAATAAAAACAATCAAGGCAATATTGACCGTGACTTTTGGTTTCAGGGTTTCCTTGATTTGAACATCTCCACCTGTCGTGGATAGCATGCAGGAATAGCCTGTTTCAATAAGAAAAGCCTTGATATGCCCCACAAGTCCTCCCTGATCTTCAACCCAGCCAGCCAAAGACTGTAGCTCTTTGTTCAGTCTATCTCTTACCCAAGAATATTCTTTGGCAATGACACGCTCAGCCGAAAAAATGACGGCTCCTTCATGATGGGTAACTGTGATTTCTTCCTGATTGCAGAGCGTTGTTTTCTCATGTTGTTCATGTTGGTCATGATGCTCATCATGGTGGTGACCGCACTGACAGGCTTGGCCTTCGTGTTCATGGTGTTCGTGTACCATTTAAGATCCCCGCCTTTTCAAATAAATCGTCCCAGAATCCAGCCGAAAGCTCGTTTGTAGCGGATACAGGATAACAGTACGCATCCCGGTTATATTTCCGGATACCCTCCTGTACTTTTTCCACAGTCGTTTCACCCACCAAATCAATCTTGTTAACCAACACTGACTTTGTATCCTTTAGCTGCTCTGAGACGAAGTTTTCCATCGCACCAACCAAACGAAACCACCGTTTGGCATCGACTACAATAATTGTCATTGCCTGCATCCCGAGTTCGGTCTCCAGCGCGCTTTTTATTTTGCTCGGAAAAGCAAGCCCAGTTGCCTCAATGATGATCCATTCTGGGCTGTACTCCTTACTAAGATAATCAACTGTATCCGTAAGTTTAGCCGAAGATGTACAGCAGGCGCAGCCGGCAAAAAGATTCTTGACGGTAAAATCCACATTCTCTAGAAGAAGATTATCAATTCCGGCCGTACCGATTTCATTTTCTATGATTACAACTTTTTTTTCATTCTTATTACCATGTGAAATTTCAATGAGATATATTGCAAGCTGCATTAGCACACTGGTTTTTCCTGATCCCAAGAATCCGCTTACTATGATTACTTTGATGGCAATTCCCTCCTTTTCGTTTCATCGTGCTTCTGAGCTCTCTCCAGTACCTTTATATCGCAGAAATTTTGTTTGCTACTCTGGGCCCATTTTAGACTAGCGGTCAGGAAAAGAGCCAACAGAATATAAGCAAAATCCCCTTGAATAAAATTATCCCGAGGATTTTGCAGTCTTTCACTTAAATGATGATTCAAATATTTTTCTATTGAGTGTATTATAACTTATTGACTTCATGCCAAGTTTTCATTAGCATAGGAATTCTTTCGTCACCAGTCATAAAGGCATTTCCTTTTTCATTCATAATTACTGGGAACAGAATGAAATTACCCTTTTTACCATATTGTTCTGCACATCTTTTGGTTTCTTCTATAATCGCCTCTACGGGAGCACCCATATAACTTGCAGGTCCGGATGTATCCCATCCCCCTTCAACAAGTAAGCGACCATGATACTTCGTCAGAATTCCATCCAAGTCATTACAAACCTGCGCAGAATTCCAAATTCTGACACCCATCGCAACATAATCTTCGAGGATATCTTCACATTTTCCACAGGTATGTTGACTGAATATAACACCACGGGAAGTCACAGCCTCAATGATTCTTTTGTGGTGCGGCTTAATGACCTCGCGATAGGTTTTGGGAGACATAAATAATCCACGGGCAGTGGCAAAATCATCAAAGTAGATGATAACATCCGGATTATAAACATCAATATATCGGTTTAAACAAGCTATTTTATAATCTGCCATTGCCTCGAAGAATTCATGACAGGAATCCGGATCTTCAATCAAAGCACATAAGGTATTTTCAAATCCCATAAATGCAGCCATCCGTTCAAAGATACCGCATACATTAAATACCGCAAGTGGCTGCTCTTTTCTTTTTTCGTCAGTATAGTCAGCCAATTCCATTTGTGCCATCTTTTCAATTCCAAGAGAATCAATGTCAGGAAATTTTACATATTCTTTCCAATCAGCAATATCATCAAATAATATTTTCCCTGGCTCCGGTATGACTCCCTCAGCCGTGGCTACCCAGTTTATGCCAAACGGATCCTGCCCGCCCTTCCAAGGTTGATCGGTATTATTGGTTGCCAGCATGCATGCTTTATACATTTCATACAGTATTGGGGAATATTCCGGTTTTTCCCCTTTAAGCATTAATTCAAAATTTTCTCTTTGAGTCAGCGTCATATTGATTTACCTCCTCTTATTTATTAAGATCTCAGCATTTAAGATTTCTTACTATAAGGATTTTACCAATTCAACAGCTTTTACTGAAGCACTACCGGCGTCAGGAGCAAAACCATCGGCTCCGATTTCATTGGCGAATTGCTGCGTGACAGGGGCTCCACCGACGATGATTTTGAATCCGCTCAGTCCGCTGCCTTTAATCGTCTGTACAGCTTCTTTCAGTGACGGCATGGTGGTGGTCAGAAGCCCTGAACAAGCCACTAAGGTAACGTTGTTATTTCCTTTGATTGCTTCAAGCCATTTTGCTAATGATACATCCACACCGAGGTCAACCATGGTGAATCCGGCACTTTCGATCATCATAGAAACGAGGTTTTTACCGATGTCATGCAAGTCACCTGCTACGGTTCCGATAATGCAGGTACCTAGGGAATTTGAGCTGTCGCCAGCCATCAGCGGTTTCAGAATATCAACACCTTTAGCCATCGCTTTGGCAGCCATCAGCATTTCAGGCACGAAGATTTCGCCTGTGGAGAATTTGTCCCCGACAACCCCCATCGAGTCTACCATTGCCTGCAGAATATCTTTTGCTGCGCTTCCTTCATTGAGGGCTTCCTGTACCAGATCAGGAACAAGTTTTGCTTTTCCTGCCTCTACCATTGCTTTGACTTCTTCAATTTTAGCCATTTTTATAATCCTCCTAAAATTTTGTGAATTAAACAACAATTTTGTGATTAAACAGCGTTTACAACTATTTTTTCTGACCAAATCGTCCTTCCCTGAAGGCACCAATGTATTCCATGCAATATTCATCCTGACCTAAGAGGGCTTCCGTTGAGAAGATCATACCTACTAAATCCTGATTCGTCGGGTCAAGGATCCCGCTGTCCATGCCGGCGTTCATTGCCAGAACGCAGAAAGCCTGATTGACCAGCTTTCTGGCCGGCAGGTTAAACGAAATATTGCTGAATCCACCGGTAATGTGAATTGCCGGACACTGTCTTTTAATCTCTCTGATCACGTCAACAATCATGTTAATGCCTTCTTCCGAAGTGCAGAGCATTTCGACCAGCGGATCAATGTGCAGACGGGACGGAGCAATATTAAATTCTTTAGCTCTTTTCATGATGTTTGCAAATACTTCGAGACGTTTCTCTGCTGTCTTGGAAATTCCGCTGTCATCACAAAGAAGCGCAACGCATTCCCATTTAGTATCAGCAATAACCGGGAATACGACATCAATCTTGTCTCCTTCGCCGGATACGGAGTTGATGAGTCCCGGCCGTTTGCAGAATTTAATGGCATCGACGCAAGTCTGAGCATGCGGGCTGTCGATACAAATTGGGGTGTCGCTCACTTCCTGTACCAGGTCGATCAGCCATTTTAAGGTTTCGAGTTCTATTCTGACGTCCGTGGATGCACAGACATCAATGAAATCCGCACCGGCATCAGATTGAATTTTTGCGAGATTTCGGATGAAGCCTGCATCCTTTTCAGTGATTGCTCTCGCTACGGAAGGGATGGCACCGTTGATTTTTTCTCCAATGATGATCATGAATAATCTACCTCCAGTAATACTTTGTTCTTCTGCTGCCTTTTACAGACCCCTCATTCTCTATCTGATGGCTTAATAGGCCAGATAAAATCGGATTGCACCGTGTCGTTTAGCCTGATCTTAAAAATAAAAAATGATGGTAACAATCTAGATGGACTATTACCATCATCTTTTCGGACTATTTACTCTTGTTTAGGGGTTACCCCAACATTTGCCGATATTAATTTTGAGCAGAGTCCCCATAAATTATCATAACTTCTGCGTTCCGGTTAACTTGGTGCGTTGACTTGCTTTACACTCCAGGAGCTGCAGCAGATGCAGTTGCGGAAAAGGCCTTGAGAGTGGCATTAACGTCATACTTATAAAGATCCGGCCACTCCAGCCACCATTTATATTTCGTAACCTCTTCAGTACCGTAACCAAACATATCATCAATGGATTTCAGCAATCTTGAAGCGTTCTCGCCATTACTGCCTATATACAAGCCTGCCCGATGGAACCAGGAATCTTCCTTGGAGTTCCAGGGACATACTTTTACACATCTGCCGCAGTTAACACCTTCATCGTTGGAACAGCGGAATGCCGCACACTTATTTGAATCCGTATTCCAACGGAGATAACCATTATGCGGCAAAGGGTCATCATCATAGGTAATGGCTTGAGCAGGACAGTTATCCGCACACTTTTTACACACTCTGCAGAAATCCTGCATACCAAAATCAATCGGTTTATCCGGTATCAAAGGCAAATCTGTCGTAACTGCCGCAGATTTATGGCGGAAGCCAATACGGGGATGCGCAGCCGTGTCACCCGTCCTGGTAAGTTCACCCATGCCGCAGGCAATTAGAACAGGTGGTATAAGAAGCTCGTAATTCCCAAAATGATGGGCCCTGGCATGATAACCCAGCTGTCGAATATAACTTGCCATGATGACCGCAGCATTAGCAGAAGCGTGATAGCACCGTTCCGATTGGGCGTTGGATATACCGTCATACCCTGTTGAAGCCAGCCAGGTTTCCAAATGCATCTGGACAGACATGCAAATAACGTAAGGCAGCTTATCTGTGATCGGCGCTTTTCCATATGGCGTGTCCATGGGAACAGCGTGCACAAGATACGCGCCTAAAGGTGGTGCCATGTTGCTTGCGTAATAAGCATAATCGGGCATAATACCGATACCTACTTCGTCTGCTCGAAGATAATATGCGAAATCTTTAATATGCTGGGACATTTGTTCCGGATCCGGAATTTGTAATTTATTTGGATTTGGCTCGCCAGTGAGCATTGAAGGTGCACTGATTGCTCCAATCGCATCTGCAAATGGGAGTACCGTAGGATGTCTAAACACTGTGCTAAGAAATCCGGCCTTTGCTTTATCACCTAATTCTCCTGCTAAAGCTAGAGAAAATCCGGCATCTTTCTCATTAGTTTGGACAATTTTTCCAACAAGCTTGGTGGTCCCCAGCCATTGATCGTTACTTTCTACATAACGGACAGATGCTCCGCCGTAATTTGCTTCAGGACGCAATTTTGACCATTGTCCTTTGGTGGGCTGATAGCTTAAACTGGGAGATGCTGCGTTGGCAATCTTGGATGGCGCTGCAATCGCCCCCATGACACCCATCGCAGCGGCTGCTACCCCGGTTTTCAGAAAACCGCGGCGGCTTACTGAAAATTCTTTCTTTGGTTCTTTTTCTTTATTATTTACGGACATTAATTTTCCTCCTCTAAGCCTGTAATGACTCATCCTTTTTCTTTGTACCGATAAATCCTAATACACGGGCTAACACTACAGCCAGAATCAGCGAAATCCCCCCAAACAGGAATATAGCTGTGCTTGTTGCCTTGACATGTCCTACACTGGCATTAATGTAGACAAAGGAAACTCCCATACAAGCGATAACAAAGAAGATTACATATAAGGTCCAAATGATCACGGTTTTCCAAGTCTTATCCTGCTTCGCACGAGGTTTGATAAAAAGGATACCGGCTAAAAAAAGAATTCCTGCCAAAAAAATTAAGAATATACTCATTTTTTCACCTCCCCTCGTTGCTTTTATAAATTTATTGTAATTCGTTACAAATTATAAATCACAGCAAATGCCCTGAGAACCAACAAGATAGTTACTCATGTTGGTAAAGCAACAATACTTTAAATATTGTTGCTTTTTTTTTTAACTAGTAACACATTTGATAAAATCGTTTCCTTTTTGTCGCGCATGACAGAGGATATTTTTATCTGCATTATGGCCGCGACATAGTATTTAATTTTTATTCAATAGGTGTCCAATTAAAAAAAAAGAAAACAATTTTATCAAATATGTTACTGGTATTTTAAAAACTCAACAATATCTTTAATATCGTTGAGTTCGCGACATTTATAACGTTCATGTTGGTGTTCAATGCATTTACAGTGATCTATAATCAAAGTGTGGTCAATCTATACTCATATTTAATCAATTTATATTAATATTTAAAAGAAAAGATAATCATGGATTGATATTTTGTAAAATGTACCCATATGATTGACCAAATCAATTTCAAAGAGGAGGTGAAAAGAAGAGGTTAAGAAATGATGGGTACAATTTAAATTTTTTACATTAATGCCATCGTAAGACATCTTAAAGCATCAAGCACGGTGATTTTCCTGTTTGGAGGAATTCCGGTGGTATTGGCCGCAGTCTGGCGCGCGACTTAGGATTTATCCGTATTAAGAAAGGGTCAATAAAATAATAGAGGCTTAGAGGAGGCAAATGAAATGTCTGAGAATTTAGGTAATAAAGAAAATGGATCTACGAAAGACTTAAATCGCCGCGGTTTTCTGAAAACCGGGGCAGCAGTTGCTGCTGTGGGTGTTATGGGGGCAATGGCAGCACCGTCCCAGATTGCCAACGCAGCTACAGCCAGCCTGAGTGCAACCAGCAAACCTAAAATTACAAGCTTATTTGATATTCTTCCTTATCATAATAATGGCGCAAACGTTATCGATACTGCCAATGTTAAAGCTTTAGTAGAATATGAGCGTTATTGCAGGGACACATATCATTTTGATCAGATGGGAGCTTGCTATGCTGACGATTCGGTGATTGACACAGCATGGTTCCACGGTACCGGAAAGCAGTTTGCCGAGGTATCGAAAAAGTCTGGTAGAGGGGCAAAGCATAAAATCAATTCGATCATCGTTTGGCTGAATGGCAATAAAGCTATTGCCGAAATGCAAGCTCAAATGTTAGGTCCCCGTGGTCAAAAGATTAATGGTATAGAAACGGACGTCGTTTCCTACGCCAGACTTGTTTATCGTGTTCAAAAAACAAATGGACGTTGGTTAATTAAAGGGTTTACACCTATCTATGAGAGAGACGCTTTCATTCCTACTATCCCAACTGCAAACTTTGTATATGATGAAAATGAATTGAATTCATATAGAGCCAGTTATAAATGTGTATGCTATCAATTAAAAGGAATGGGTATGTCGATGAATCAGGATCTACCGGGCGAAGATAAACCTGAGACCGTAGAAAAGGTGTACCAAGATGTAACTGCATGGCTCTTGAAGTAATCTGAAAAACTGGAAATTAACTTTTTAGTTAGAGGACTGACCCTTCATATTAGGGAACAGTCCTCTATTTTTAGATAATTGAATAATAATGATTACAACATATAGAGACGGTTTATTATTATATCCTATAAATCGAAATATCTGTTAAGAAATAGCATGATAAGCCTGCCATTCACTTATCACAATCATGATGGCAACCGCCGAAATCAATAGGATAAATAATAAATCCCCTAGACTCAACTTGCTTTTCATTTTTCTACCTCGATGTTATTCAATTCATTTGCAGATCTTGCTTCGATACCTTCTATTCCTTTGATTCTCGGAACCTTCTTCAATTTCACTTTTTCTAGGATCCCTTTTTCTAGAATCCCCATTACATATTTCCTGGGACGCAAGATTAGTTCATTAAGTATCAACCCCGGACAGAAAAACCTGCACCAGAACCTGCTTATAAAGAAAGAGGTGAAAAATACGACCGGCAAAATAAGCCACTGAATGCCAAACCCCTGCCGTCCAAACAAAGTAGCGAAAGGCTCATAACCTGCAAAACTGGGTGACTTCGTCAAAAATGCCCCTATGAGTGCGAGGTAGATTAATGCATACCTTATTTTAGCCGCTTTTGCTTCAATCGCTTTATTGCAGCATTTGAATTTACCGCCGCCCACTTTTGCCGTGATTTCCTGTAAAGCGCCAAACGGACAAAGCCAGAAACAATAGACATTCTTTCCTAATATCAAGGTGATAACCGGGATTCCGATTAAGAGGATATACCAAACGAGGTTTTCGCGGATAGACGGGAAATTTCCCATGAAAAGCGCGGCTATATTTGCCAGCGAAACAGGCGTATTGTATTGGAAACCAATAAAGACCAAACTGCCTGTAAGGGCAACCCAGCGCAGTTTTCTTTGTTTGAATATCACACCGACCACCATCAGGATGACCAATGTAATGACTGCGATTTCTTTTGAACCGAATTTAAATGGCTGAGCTTCATCTTTAATATCCAACCCGAATTGGTCCCTGGCTACCGCATGGCTTCCCTGGGAAACAGCCTTGGCAATCCCCCGGGAAGAAAAGGTGGCACCGGAAATACGGTCGATATCTTTGTTAATGGACAATGGGTCCGTTATATCTTTGCCGATGAATTTCTCCAGATATTTCTGGTCTATGATCCTCTGAATAAACGAGGGAGTATCCTTATGCGCCGCAATAACCGTCCCGACAATTTTTCCTTGCAGGTCAATTCCGGTGACCATTTTGATCGGACCGCCATAAGCAACCGCTTGTTCGATTACGACGTAGCCTATTTTTTCTTCCCTGCCGTTTTGCCCTTGAATTCTTCCTTCATAAATAACATGGGAAGACGCAATCTTTTGAAAAGATTGCGCTTCCGGAAAAACTTTATTCATAAACGGTATGATATCATTATCTGAATGAGTCCAACTAAAACCTAACGTTATGAGGAATATAATTGTTGCTGCGAACACAACGACGTTATTTACTGACTTTTTCATTTCTTGCTCCTGTAAAGGTCTGCCTGACTGTACTTATGCGGCCTCTGCTTTACCAGCCTTCTTTATTAAGTATATCAAAGAATTTAACCGTACCGTCACGATAATTAAGACAAGAAGAATCGCTCCAAAGATTAAAAGTCCCATACCTGCAGCCTGCATCTCACCTTCATCAATGCTGCTGACAATCCAGGCAATGGTAAAAGCTCCCCAGAGTACGGATATAGACGTTAAAATCCAGCGGGCTACGGACATTTTGCCTGCAGCCTGGAATTTGACATAGACAAACCATATGGATGACGCGATGAGTGCTCCCAGAAGCATCCAGAAGATAATCATATTACCTCTCCTCTTCTCAATAAAATATTTTTATTTATTCCAGAACTTCTTTAATGCATCCGAAACGGTAATCTTCCCGTAGCCGAACAAATCATCAAAGAACCTCAGAACCGGTCTTGCAGGCGTTCTTGTCGCAAATTTTGCCAAATCGTGATGCCATTCCTGTTTTTTGTTATATGGACAGACTTTAATGCAAATCCCGCAGTCACCGCCGACTTCTCCCCATTGTGTTACACACTTCAATCCATCTGCAGCCCATTTTTTAACTCCCGGATTGGTTGCAGGTAACACTTTATAACTTGGTTCTTTATCATTGGATATTGCCTGTGAAGGACAGGCATCCGCGCATTTCATGCAAGTTTTGCAGAATTCCATCGCTCCGAAGGTAATCGGTTTATCAATTGCCAACGGCATATCCACATACATTTTACATAACCGCACTCTCGGTCCAAACTCGGGTGTGATTAGAATACCTATTCTGCTCAGTTCGCCCAGTCCGGCCTGAACAGCCAACGGTACGCTTAAAGCCGTATCGTTACAACACGGTATGACTTTGTAACCTAAGTTTCTGATGAATTTTGCCAACTTAATGGAGGTAACACCCATATTGGAGTAGATATTGGCCGAAGAGGCAGTTTGAATCAGCGTCGGGGCAGTTTGATAACCGTCATAATCCATTTCGAAAGCCATTACGATAACATGTGTCGGTGTAAACGGAAACTCATTGGGAATCGTGGGTGCCACTGTATCCGGATTGAAAACTTCCGTATAGACCCACCGATCATCGTAGGGGGCAATCCCCACTTTACTTGCTCCAAAATAGGTTGCTGCTTTTTTGATAGCAGCAGTTGCGGCTTCAGGGCTCTCAAATTTATAAACTTCAGGATCCACTTTGCCTTCCCACGAAAATAACCCTTGTTTTTGAATACCTGCGGTAGCCTTAGAATGATTGACATCATCTTCAATCGCCCAGCAGGCATTATCAAAAGCCTCTTCCAGCGGGCCCCAGCCCTCTCCCCCCTCTTGAGGCATCATCCCCATTCTTTTTCCAAAATATTTCTGGCCTCCAGGGGATGTCAGCATTATCGGAACTATACCAGCTTGGTTATACCGTTTGTAATCACTGGAGATTTCCACCGGAAACGAATCATGCTGTACGACCTCTGCAGCATTGGCTATGCTACCATCGTAACCTATCAGAGCTGCGCCTGCTGCCCCAACCCCCATTCCGACTGAGGTTTTTAAGAAACCCCGTCTACTAATTTTTTTGGAAATAGCCTTTTCTTGTTCTGTGCTTTCAGTTTTTTCTTTACCCAAATCCATAGTACAACTCCTCCCTAAAACACGTTTATCAATAAATTGCCCTGTCTCAAAAATAATAGGAGTCCACGCTACTGGTGCGTCCTTTGGAACTACGCCCGTTATTTTAGAGTTGCTCACGCAATTAATTGTAATTATAAGTCACAGTAAATGCCCTAAAAACCAACAAGATAGTTACTCATGTTGCTAAAGCAACAATACTTTAAATATTGTTGCTTTTTTAAAAAACCAGTAACATATTCGATAAAATCGTTTCCTTTTTGTCACGTATGTTCGTATGCTATAATATTGTCATGGAAACACTAATGATACGTATCCTATTTCGACTCATAATCGTCAACAATAGAAGAGCTTTTTTGTTGTGCCGACACGATGTGGTAGTGAAAGGAGCGCGTACATGAGTAAAAATGAGGATCATCGTAAGATGAGAACAAAAGAATACCTAAAGATTGCTCTGATCACACTGATGCGCGAAAAGAATGTGCATAACATCACGGTGAAGGATCTCTGTACGCAGGCACAGATCAACCGCGCGACCTTTTACGCACATTACATCGATATGGATGATTTTCTACAGCAAATCATAGAAGAGATGGTGTCGGGAGTGGTACAGTCGATGACTGATGGGCATAAGGATCTCAGTATTTTACTAAAGGATGGACAAGCTTATAAGTGTTATTACCGCTTGTTCAGGTATCTGCGGGACAATGCGGAATTATTTCAGCTGATGCTGGGAGAAAATGGCCTGCCTAAACTTTTCGTTATGCTGAACCAGCAGGGTATTGAGTTGTTCACGGACTTGCTGCGCCCCATGATGCCTAAGTTTGAGAAGATGGTGCCACTGGATGTGCTTACTTACCATATATTCTCAGCTCATGCGGGTCTATTAAGATATTATTTGGATAGCAATATGAAATACAGCCCGGAATATATGGCTGAACAGCTGACGTTGCTCTCTTTCTCCGGTCCTATGTCTATAATGAATCTACTGGATCATAAAGCAGCCCCTTAGAATGTCCATAATATGCCAACGGAGATAACCATTATACGGCAATGGATCGACTGGACTTTCACTAGTCAAATAATTCGTGCTTAGCTGGGACGTAACACAAAAACAACTGACAAAACCTTTGTCAGTTGTTTTTGTTAGTTGTCAGAAAAGCTATTCGGCGGTTTCCAGTATGATATAGTGGGCAGGATCAGCTCTAAAAAAGCTCATAGTATTAAAGCAGCATTGCTGGCTGGTTGGATGCTTGACTAAGAAATAGCGTGATAAGCCTGCCATTCACTTATCACAATCATGATGGTGACAGTGGATATCTATGGTTTTTCGTTAGAGAATTCAATTACTGAATTGAAAAAGACGGTTGGGGGTTGACCCAAAACCGTCCTTTTGATGTAATTGAGAGTTTTCAAAATGATGTCCCCCAGCCATTGATCGTTACGTTCTTCAAAACGAACAATAATGTATAGATTTCCATACAACAGGTGTTGGCAGGCACAACATTAATTAAAGGGCAAAATAGAATTTGGTTTTTCAAAATAATCAGGGAGATAGGCATTAGAAATATTTGAAAAGATAAAACAAAGTATCCTAATTCCAAGCATATTACTCGAAAATCTATGCCATTACAAGCATTGTCATCATTGCTTTAATAATCCCTTCGGCCATAGGCGCAGGCATATTGTTCTTTTCGATGAGTACTTTTTTTAGTTCTTCAAGACTGTCTGTAAGTTGATAATTTTCCATACTTCCCTCTCCTTTTAATATTTTCCGTTTTCATGAATATATTGACATACTGCCGCTAAATTCTCCGGTCTCGCATCATTTAAGGAGACCAAATTTTTGTCGGTTGAAAAAATATAGTTGCCACCGGGCGCATACAACTGTAAACATTCCTTGGCTTTGTCGAGACACTTTTCTACCGTTCCAAGTCGAAGGAGATCAATAGGCATTCCGCCAACTATGCAAAATTTATTGCCAATGGAATCTTTTATCTTCTTCAAGTCACCATTTTCAAACAGCCCAATGATGTCTCCATCCGGCAGTCCCTGCAGAATATCAAGATAGGGCATCCAATTGTTTTCCATAAAGAAGAAAATCTTATAACCCCGCTTTACAGAAACTTCATCTACAAACTTACTCATAAATGGGAAGTAAAATTTTTCAAAGTCTTTTGGTTTTATGAAAGTCGGCAGATGTAGTGGCACAAAGATTACTCCCTTATTATCCTCCGGAGTCGTATAGGCACCTATGGCCATCTCCATAGATGATATAAACAAGGCCTCACAAGCAGCATAAAATTCTTGTGGTTTCCTTCTGATATCACTGGATACCCCAACAAAATCCCGTAAGTAATCAAGTAACATGTCCGGAGAAAGGATAGCCAAACCTTTGGCCAATACCGGGAGTCCCAATTCGTTTTCAATTCTCCCGTCAACCACGGCATTATAGTGTAAAAACTCCATCATTTCGCCAACGGCCTTTTTAAGACGCCCAAGGTTTCCTTCTATATCATTTTTTAAAACAGGAAACTTCCGCGGAATAATAACATTGACAAAAAAATTAAACGGATTTGCAATCAATTGTTCATATTCATCAGGCATCATAGTTTGCCCATGGCTACCTTTTATAACAAAACCTTTATCGGTCAAGGTATACAAACCTTCTCCAAAATTACTCAACATCTTTAACGGAAAAACATTGCCATTTTCAAGAATTCCATCCAAATAAAATTCTTCATTTATTTTATTATATACCTGAAATAATATATTCGGGTCTTTAACATACGCATCTTCCACACTAACTCCGGCATGGTAGGGACCGAATGTTTCTATGATTGGAAGAACCGGAACCCTATCAGGAGTACCTCTCTTAAAGGCTGTATTCAATCTTGTCAATTTTTCCTGATACAAAGGGTTAATATTTGTCATTTAATTTTCCTCCTTTTAGTAAATAAAAGCCTTTATTCACGTATTAGAAGCAGTTTTTAACATTTTCTTGCCTTTTAACTTACCCATTTCTGACATATCTTTACGCCTTCAGCTGCATTGGTTGTAAAGGCATCTGCTCCAATTTGTTCACATGCATTGTTTGTCACAGGGTTTCCGCCAATAATAATTTTTACGTTCTCTCTTAGCCCCGCTTCTTTTAAGGCATCAACCGCATTTTTCATAGATTCAAGGGCCAATGTTAAAACACCGCTCATACCCACGATTTCCGGATTAACCTCCTTCACTCTTCTCACAAATTCACTGGCAGGCTGGTCTATCCCCAAGTCCAATACGTTAAACCCAGCCGCTTCGGCCATGCTCCTAAAAATGTTTTTCCCAATATCATGTAAATCCCCCGCAACAGTTCCCAAGACGATTTTCCCCCTATTGCCTTCATTTTCAGCACTTTGAAAAGGTTTTAGAGTTTCAATGGCATTCGCTAAGAGTTCTCCAGCAAAGATCAGATCTCCAACAAAATATTCTCCTTTTTCAAATTGGTCACCAACAATTGACATTCCACTCTGACAAGCAGCTACTACTTGCTTAGCATCGTCTTCAGAAGGATTTGCCTGAATAAAAGTGTTGAGCAATGAAAGTACCTTCTCCTCGTCAAGTTCCCCTATTGCTGTTGCTATTGCGTCTAAATTCATACTTAAGCCTCCCCGCACAATTTTTTTTACTAGTCCTTATTCAATTTCCAAAGGACTCCGGTTTAGTAAATGATTAATATTATTATAGATAAAATAAATATTTAGATAAAATGAAAATGAACAGATTCCTACTATCCAACAGGTGTTAGATGTATGTACCTCCTTAATTAGGGGATAACATAGAAAAATGTATACGGCCCACCTAAATCAGAAGCGAGCCGTATAATATCATTTTCAGATTAAACTGTACGAATCAGCTCGGCATCTGGATTTTATAAAACTCCGGCCATTCCAGCCACCATTTGTATTTATCAATAACTTCAGTGCCGTAACCAAACATATCATCAATTGATTTAAGCAATTTTGAGGCAGCTTGACCCTGACTTCCGATCCATATTCCTGCTTCATGGAACCAAGAGTCCTCCTTGGAACTCCATGGACATACTTTAATACATCTACCGCAACTAACACCTTCTTCGTTACTGCAACGGAATTCCGTACACTTCTTCGAATCAGTGTTCCAACGCAGATAGCCGTTATATGGCACAGGATCTGGGTCAAGGGTAATCGCTTTAGAAGGACATTCATCCGCGCATTTTTTACAAACCCTGCAAAAGTCCAACATTCCGAAGTCGATCGGTTTGTCCAGAGCCAGTGGTAAATCAGTCGTTATGGCAGCAACTTTTGACCGGAATCCAAACCTGGGGTGAGCGACACAGTCCCCCGTTCTGGTAAGTTCACCCATTCCGGCAGCGATAAGGCAAGGTCCCATAACGGCTTCATAGTTGCCAAAATGTTGGGCTCTGGCGTTATAGCCGAGAATTCGGATGTATTGTGCCATCATTACCGCAATATTTGCAGAAGCATGGTAACAACGTGTGGATTGCGAAACGGCGATTCCATCATAGCCTGTTGACGCCAGATACGTTTCCAAGTGTTGTTCCACTGCCACAACAATAACATTGGGAAGACTGGCAGTAACCGGTCTCTTTGTAATTGTTGCATCCTTTGAAACCATACCTGAAGCAAAAGCCCCCTGGGTAGGCTCCATTGTACTTGCATAATAAGCGTAGGAAGGCATTTTACCGATACCTACTTCGTCAGCTCTCAGATAATAAGCAAGATCTTTAATATGCTGCGACATCTGTTCCGGATCCGGAATGGGGAGTCTTTCCTGTGAAACAGGACCATCGACCATCTCCGGACCACTAATAGCATTAATTGCTATAATATTACTGGTTGCCAGCGGACTCCTTAGACCTGACTGATAATACCCATATTTTGCTTTCTCGCTAAGTAAACCTCTAATAGCTAAGCAGAATCCCCCGTCTTGTTCATCAAATTTTTGAACTTTTCCTGTAATCTTCGATGTCCCCAGCCATTGATCATTATGTTCTGCAGAACGAACAGAGGCTCCTCCATAATTTGCTTCGGCACGTAATTTGGACCATTTCCCTTTGGCAGGCTGATAGCTTAAGCTTGTCGACGCAGCGTTGGCCATCTTGGATGGCGCAGCAATCGCTCCCATGACACCCGCCGCAGCTGCAGCCACGCCAGTTTTCAGAAAACCGCGCCGGCTTACTGAAAATTGTTGTTTGGATGCTTTTTCTTTATTCTGAGAAATCTCCGACATTTACTTTCCTCCTCTAAGCCTGTAATGGCTCGGTCTTTTTCTTAGCGCCGATAAAACCTAAGACTCGGGCTAAGACAATAGCCAAAATAAGTGCAATCCCCCCAAACAGGAAGATCGCCGTGCTCGATGCCTTGACGTGTCCTACGCTTGCGTTGATGTAAACAAAGGAAACCCCTATACAAGCAGTAACAAATAAAATAACATATAAAGCCCATATCGATACGGTTTTCCAAGTCTTATCCTGCTTCGCACGAGGTTTAATAAAAAGAACACCAGCTAAAAATAATATACCCGCCAAAAATATTAGTATTGTACTCATTTGTTTCCTCACCTCCTTAATTATCTTTTTTAATACCAATCTGTAATTACTGTATAAAAAATAATCAAGAATGTATAGATTTCTAGCCAACAGGTGTTGGCTAGATAACATTATTTTAATTTAATGACAAAATAAAATTTATTTTTAAATAATTTAAGCTGGTATCTGACAAAAAAATAGTGTAAACTAAACACAATTCAGTGATAATCAGGGAAATACTTTTTGAAAATCCACGATATAGGAGTTTGATTTTTATGAAAGAGTGTGGCCCCATTTCACATATTGTTAAATTTCGTGATATCCCTGAAAAATTATTGGACGTAGGGGAAGAATTATTCTTTGCTAAAAATAAAGTAGTCTTTTCTCAGGGGGATGTTCCAGACAGATTTTATTATATTAAAGATGGCCGGATCAAAAGTTATAAATACTCTCCAAGGGGTAATGAACAGATAATTTCCCTTCTTGAAAAGGGAAGTATATTCTTAGAATCTGGTATACTTTTCGATATTCCGATTGACAGTTATTTTGAGACTATGGAGGATTCGCATTTAATTTTCGTTAGAAAAAAAGACCTTTTAGATTTATTGGCAACAGATATAGATGTAACATTATATATAATGCAATCGGTTTCCCATAAATTTCATTTTTATGAGTATCTTTTTGACGAACTACAATTTTTTGATACAGAGTGGAGAATATGCAACCTGTTATTAACATTTGCAGATAATTTTGGGATAGAGGTGGAGAATAAAATAAAGCTGAATATTAAAATTAGTCAGCAGTTTATTAGTAATATTCTTGGTGTCAATCGAGGTACGACAATCAAGATAATCAATAAATTAAAAGAACTGAATTTGATCGAGCAAACGAACGGCTATTATCTTATTAAAGACTTGCAGCGATTAAAAAATCATCAAGCCGAAATGTGTGTTCATAAGGCATAGCTGATGTATTATGTTAAATCATCTAACCAAAACATTTAGGAATTTATTGCATAATCATTATCTCGGCCACCAATAAGAAAATGACCAAGGCTAAAGAGCCAAGGTCACGATGATTCTTGTAGTTTATTATCAAGTACAATTTTTAGTGATTAGGTTAATAAACAGCATGATAAGCCTGAATTTCACTAATCACAACCATAACGGCGACAGCCGATATCAATACAATAAATAATAAATCCCCCATGCTTAATTTGCTTTTCATTCTTTAACCTCGATTATTCAATTCATTTCAGATCTTACTTCAATTGCTTCAATTCCTTCGCTTCCCCGAACCTTTTTCAGTTTGGGTTTTTCTAAGATCCCCAGTATATACTTCCTGGGCCTTAATATCATCTCATTGAGTATCAACCCCGGACAAAAGAACCTGCACCAGAACCTGCTGATAAAGAAAGAACTAAAAATCACGACCGGTAAAATAAGCCACTGGATACCGAATCCCTGCCGGCCAAACAAAGTGGCGAATGGCTCATAACCGGCAAAACTCGGTGACTTTGTCAGAAATGCCCCTATCAGTGCCAGGTAGATGAGTATATACCTTAGTTTAGCCGCTTTGGCTTCGATTGCTTTATTGCAGCATTTGAATTTACCGCCGCCTACTTTTGCTGTTATTTCCTGCAAAGCGCCAAATGGGCAAAGCCAGAAACAGTAAATATTCTTTCCTATTATAAAAGTAATCACCGGGATCCCGATTAAGAGGATATACCAAACAAGGTTTTCACGGATCGGTGGGAAATTCCCCATTAATAATGCGGCAATGTTGGCAAGGGAAATCGATGTATTGTATTGGAAGCCAATGAAGACCAGACTGCCTATCAGGGCAACCCAGCGCAGTTTTCTTTGTTTGAATGCGACGCCAATTACCGTCAGGATCACCAAAGCAATAACGGCAATTTCCTTGGACCCGAACTTAAACGGTTCCACTTCATCCTTAACATTCAGCCCGAACTCGCTCCTGGCTACGGCATGACTTCCCTGGGAAACCGCTTTGGCTATCCCCCTTGTAGAAAAGGTTGCGCCCGATATCCGGTCGATATCCCTGTTAATGGATAAAGGATCTGTGATGTCTTTTCCAATAAATCTTTCCAAATATTTTTGATCTAGAATATTATTGATAAATGATGGTGTATCCTTGTGTGCGGCGATAACCGTCCCGACAATTTTTCCTTGCAGGTTAATTCCGGTGACCATTTTGATCGGACCGCCATAAGCAACCGCTTGCTCAATTACGACGTAGCCTATTTTTTCTTCCTTACCATCTTTGCTCTGTTCATTTACTTCATAAATAAGAGGGGAAGACGCAATCTTTTGAAAAGATTGCGCTTCCGAAAAAACTTGATTCATAAACGGTATGATATCGTTATCTGTATGAGTCCAACTGAAACCCAACGTTAGGAAGAATATAACGGTTGCTACAAACACAATGATTTTATTTACTGAGTTTTTCATTTTCTGCTCCTGTTACCCTGATGTTATGCTGCTTCTACCTTATTAGCTTTCTTTTTGGAGGGTATCAGGGAATTTAACCGTATCGTTACGATAACTAAGACAAGAAGAATTGCTCCGAAGATTAACAGTCCCATACCTGCAGCCTGCATCTCACCTTCGGCAATGCTGCTGACGATCCAAGCCAAGGTAAAAGCTCCCCACAGTACGGATATGGAAGTCAAAACCCAGCGGGTTACGGACATTTTGCCTGCAGCCTGAAATTTGATATAAACAAACCATATGGATGATGCCATGAGTGCACCTAAGATTAACCAAAAGATAATCATATTACCTCTCCCCTTTTCTTATTTATTCCAGAACTTCTTTAATGCATCTTCGACACTTATTTTCCCATAGCCGAACAAATCATCAAAGAATCTCAGGACTGGTCTAGCCGGTGTCCTTGCTCCCAATTTCACGAAGTCATGGTGCCATTCTTGCTTTTTGTTATATGGGCAAACTTTAATACAAATCCCGCAGTCACCACCGACTGCTCCCCACTGTGTTATGCACTTTAACCCATCTTGAGCCCATTTTTTGACTCCTGGATTCGTTGCGGTAGATACTTTAAAACTTGGTTCTTTATCATGGGATAACGCTTGGGAAGGACAGGCATCCGCACATTTCATGCAGGTTTTGCAGAATTCCATCACTCCGAAGCTAACCGGTTTATCAATTGCTAAAGGCATATCCACGTACGTTTTACATATCCGCACTCTTGGTCCAAATTCCGGAGTAACCAGAATACCGATTCTACTGATCTCCCCTAGTCCGGCCTGAATAGCCAACGGGACACTTAAAGCCGTATCGTTGGAACAAGGCAGGCACTTGTAACCTAATTTCCTAATAAATGTAGCCAACTTATGAGAGGTAACACCCATATTGGAGTAGATATCGGCTGAAGAGGCCGTTTGGGGCAGAGCCGGGGCAGTCTGATAACCGTCATAATCCATTTCAAAAGCCATCACGATAACATGTGTCGGCGTAAACGGAAGCTCATTAGGAACAGGCATATCTGTTTTTGCATCGAAAACTTCGGAATAGACCCACCGTTCATCATAGGGGGCAATCCCTACTTTACTTGCTCCCCAATAGGTTGCAGCTTTTTTGATAACAGCGCTTGCAGTTTCTGGGCTTTCAAATTGATACACGTTAGGATTTACTTTACCTTCCCAAGAAAAGAGCCCTTGCGATTTATAGCCTAAGGTAGCCTTATACTGATTGATATCATTTTCAATCGACCAGCAGGCGTCATCAAAGGCGAATTCAAGCGGTCCCCAGCCCTCTCCTCCATCTTGAGGTATTGCCCCCATTCTTTTACCGAAATATTGTTTACCTCCAGGGGAAGTAAGAACCGGAGCTAAGGAAGTTTTACTGTACCGTTTGTAATCACTGGAGATCTCCACCGGCATGGTATCGTGCTCTACAGTCTCCGCATTTGCGACATTTCCGCCCATTAATTCAGAACCAAACAATGCGGCACCAGCTGCGCCAACCCCCACTCCTAATGAGGTCTTCAAAAAACCGCGTCTGCTGAATTCTTTGGAAAAGGTTTTTTTGTGTTGAATTCTTTTCTCTTTGTCATCTTCTGGAATCATACCTTATCTCCTCCTTAAAATATTTGACCCTACAAATATCATAGATAAAATAAAAAATTATGAATAGATCTCTATCTAACAGGTGTTCACTATGGAACATTAATTAATTTTAAGGACAAAATAGAATTAGTTATTTCAATATTTACAAGGAGAATCAAAGCGTAACAAAAATAACAATTAAGCTGGTCCCCGAACTTGAAATTACGCTAAGCATCCTGTAAATTCCGAATCGAGGGTTCGCAGAGTTCTTTTCATTTTTTTATTTTTACCATGATCGTCCAGTATTTTTTTCACTCTTTCAGCTAAAGTGAGTAAACGCTTATTGTAAAAAAGAATGAATTGCCGGTATCTTTTTGAGAACCTCTGCTCCTTGATAAATGTCAGGAAACTTTACATGGATTAATTGCAGAAAAGTAAGGGTGAACGCAATGATTGAGAAAGCGGAAAAAACGATCAGCTCCCGCCACTGTTTTCTACTCACCAGGCTGGGTGTTTCTCTGAGCACAATGATGACAAAAGCAGCTATCAATAGGAAAATATACATTCGAACCTCCCATTCGGTCTCTTTCCAATTAGATTCCTTAAACCGCGGATATTGAAGTCCTTAGCGGCACAAAAATGCTACCCTCCGCTTGGCAGCTTTCTTATTTTAGCCACGACCAAAGAAGCAAGCGGAAGAAGCAATTGAAAACTTATATATAGAAAGTACGCAGATTCCTTCCGAGCCATATGAATACTCAATTTATACGACACTAAGGAAAAATTAAGCGCGATGATCCCAATTGGTAACACAAGTTCCGCGTAAGAACGCAGTTTGAGTAGCTGAGCAACCCCCAAGGTTGTAGCGTAATAAGCCGTAATTATGCCAATGAACAGAGTAAACATGAGTCCAATCGCCACCAATATTTCCATTCTGGTAAATACATCGGCGATGTTAATTTGTCGCACTGCCTCGTAATATGGCAAAACCATGATTGCTGCACTATCCCCCAGAACAGCAATGTATTGCACGCTGATAAAAAATAAGGACACCCCTCCAATGACCAAACCCGTACGAAACGCTCTTTTAACCTGATTAACAATATTGACATAGGGTATGAGCATGAGTAAAACGAATACATTAGCAAAGGACACACCTACTAAAACAGAGAGACTGTAAAGCATATCTTTCAATGGAACGTCCATGACCGGGAAAAAATTGGCCGTCTCCATGTCCTTAAGCAACAGAAAAAATGTTAATGAATACAAAATGATTGTTATCGCCGAGAGTATAAGGCCGACCCGGCCGATCACTTCCACTCCTTTTCTAAGCGCCCAAGCGCAAATCAAAAAGAACAGGATTTCAATCACAATCTGCGGTGTTTCCGGCATGATATAGCTCACAACAAACTCCCCGATAAATTGAAAGAACGCAACGAGTACGAAGAAAAAATAACCAAGATATTGAATAGAAATGAATTTTCCGACAAAGGGTCCGAAAATAATGTCATTGATCTGGATGATATTTTTACCTGGAAATTTTACAACCAAATTCAAAAAAAACGAGGACAATAAAAGATATACAAGTAAAGCCGCTAAGGAAATCCACCAAATATCCTGTTTTGCATATCTAGTGGCAAAACCTACCATTAGCGAAGAACACTGAATAATCCCCGCCACTAAAAAAGTCAATTGAGAACTTGCCATTTTCCCTTTTTCTAGCTGCATAATCTCCTACTGCTCCTTTTGAGGAATCTCCACCGGCCTGGTAATTCTCCCGGGAAAATTAAGCTGAGTCTTAATATTCAAGCTGAGATCCAATTGTGGGAAAATATTCTCCCAATCGGACGAAATTTTTTTCCATTCTCCCGGTTCCTTCCTGTGGATCTCCTCTCCAAAACCAAAGATATCGGCATTAAGCTCTTGGGCTTTTTCCAAAGCAGCATTAATTTCATTTTCTATCACTGCTGCTGTTCTTTTCTCTAAATCCTCAAACCCCGTGGGGGTCGCCATGCTTTCCTGACCTGACTGGCTTCCGAGATCGCCTTCAACCCGAATCTCTATTTTGAATTGAAGCTTACCGTCAGCAATCGCAGGGATTATCTTGGTACTGGAATGGGTGATCTCTAACGTGGCTTTTTCTCCATCTGGTCCTTCGATCTCAATAATGCCGTTTCTGATTTCATTTCGTATCCATAAAAGACCGCGCGTTTCTTGGCTGTTCAGTTCACCTGCGTATTTATCCCCCTTAAAAACCGCCGTTCCTGCTAGCCGGAGTTTTTTTTGCTGACCTGCACCGGAAATTTCAATAATCGGCAGAATTGGGGATGTGGTCCTGCTCATCAAACTTGAAATAAATTGTTCCAGATTGACTTGACAGGACTGGGAATTTTCTCCCTGTAATTCGACCAAACGGCTGATTTCCTCTGCCGGCATATTTCCTAACAGCGGCGGTACATCAAGGATCTCGCTTGCTTTGCTTTCCGAAAGAAGAACCCAGACATTTAACCGTGCCTCCTGGTTCCTGACAAAAAAGTCGATATGCTTCTGAAGACCTCCTTCCGCTAATTCCCTGCCCAGAACAATTACGTGATTATGTGGGAAATAGAGTTCCTTGTTCACCACATGAGAAAGACCACGTAGGATATCAAGTTCGTTCGCCCCGGTGTCTGTGACGTTCGTATAGTTTTCCGAACCACCGCCGCTTTGATCCTTTGGATCTGATTTTCCATTGACCGGTTTAAAAATTTCTATGGTCATACGTACATGATTACCATCCGCCTTGTCCAAGCCGATTCCTGAAACAATTGCCAGCGAATTTAATTCATGCCGACCCCAACAGCCACTTAGTACCAGAAGCGAGCAGCTAATTAATAGAATTTTCATAAATAAACCGATCTTTCTCATGGTTCCCTCAGTAAAATCATTTCCTGGTTTTTTTGGATTTTTCAGGGCTTAATCGAAATTCCTGTTTTTGGGGATCGTGCCAGCTGATGGCACGCGGACGAAAGATCATCGCCCAAAGAGGGGCCCTTACAAACGTGTCTTTCATATCGCCGAGGCTGAAAGGTGCCAGTGGTGATAAATACGGGGTTCCGAAGGATCGTAATGAGGCCAGATGGACGAGCAATACCAAAAAAACCAACATAATTCCATATACTCCCAAAGTACCGGCAAACAGCACAAAAAGAATCCGTAAAATCGCTTCTGAATCGGTCTGTGCCGGCAACGTAAAACTGGCGATCGCAGTCAACGCCACCACAATCACCATTGGCGAACCGATCAGACCGGCAGAGACGGCTGCCTCTCCGATTACCAACGCACCGACAATACTGACAGCCTGACCTACAGGCCGGGGTAAACGGATCCCGGCTTCTCGCAATATCTCAAAGATGAGACCCATGAGCAGCGCTTCCATCACAGCTGGAAAAGGAACGCCTTCTTCCGCAGTTGCCATTGTAAACAGCAAGGGAGTTGGAATTAATTCTTGATGAAAGCTGGATATAGCAACATAAACTGCCGGAGCAAGGATACCAATCATGAAAGCGATAAATCGGATGATCCGGACCAAGCTGGCGTAAAAAGGCCTGATGTAATAATCCTCCGGACTTTGAAAGCTTTCAATGAAAAGCGCTGGCACGGTTAAAACAAAAGGGGTTCCGTCAATGAGGACTGCTGCCCGCCCCTCCAACATTTTGGCTGCGACAATATCCGGTTTTTCACTATTGCCTACCGTGGCAAAAAGTGAAAAAGGCGCATCTTCGATGTATTGTTCAATATATCCTGACTCCAGAATCCCATCTGTTTGAATCCGATTGAGCCTGCGATTAATCTCCGAAATCAGTTTCGGATTGACAACTCCCTTTAAATAAGCAATACAGACCGTTGTCTTAGATTGTTCTCCTAAGATCAATGTTTCTAAAGTAAAATTTGGATTTTTCAACTTTCGGCGAATCAATGTAATATTCGTAATAATTCTTTCCGTGAATCCTTCTCGCGGCCCCCGGACAACAGAATCCGTCGGAGGCACCTCCACACTTCGGCTCTCTCCCCCTCCGCCGATCATAACTAACGCCCCTGAAGCTCCATGAATCAAAAAAACAATGCTTCCGGATAGACACTCTTTTATGACTTCTTCAATGACGGTTACTTCTTTGACATAGCCAACGGTAAGTATTGTTTTTTTTATTAATTGCAGCAGTTCCAGACCCGCCAAGGCAGTACTATCTATCCGTTTATCGCTCATCAATGGTTTCATGATATTATCGTTGAGGTTATTGAGATCCGCCATACCATCCAGATAGATCAGTACACCTTCGGTTTCTAGCTTAGATCCTAATGAAAAGTCCCTTATTATGAGATCCATACTATTGCCTAGACTACTACGGATATACTCAACATTTTTTTTTAGGTCCTTGGATAGTCGCCGACAGGTTTTCTGTGTTCGCCTGACCTGCTCATTGTTTGAATTTTGGTTCTGCCACAAATAGCGTATTTTTTTTATATATTCAAACAAAATTGTGCGCACCTTCCACTATTCGGTCATTAACCTTATTCTTACCATTTCAAAAAAATTGATACTCCACTATAAAGGTGATCAATAAATTAAAAGAACTGAATTTGATCGAGCAAACAAACGGCTAATATTTTATTAAAGATTTGCAACGGTTAAAAAATTATAAGGCCAAAATTACGAATTAAATGGCAGCTGATGCTGACCATCCCTCACAGAAGTCGCCAATGAAAAAAATGACCGGGGCTGAAAGCCCGGGTCATAGGCAATATTTTATATGATTACAACATATAGAGATGGTTTATAATTATATACCATAAATCAAAATATTTGTTAAGAGATAGCATGGTAAGCCTGCCATTCACTTATCATAATCATGATGGCGACGGCGGCTATCAATACAATAAATATTAAATCCCCCATACTTAATTTGCTTTTCATTGTTTAACCTCGATGTTATTCAATTCATTTGCAGATCTTGCTTCGATTCGTTTGATTCCCGGAACCTTTTTCAGTTTCCCTTTTTCTATAATTCCTTTTCCCAGAATCCCCATGATATATCTCCTGGGACGTAAGATGATCTCATTGAGTATCAAGCCTGGACAGAAAAACCTGCACCAGAATCTGCTGATAAAGAAAGAAGTAAAAATCACGACCGGTAAAATAAGCCACTGGATACCGAATCCCTGCCGTCCAAATAAAGTAGCAAATGGTTCATAACCGGCAAAACTCGGTGTCTTTGTCAGAAATGCTCCTATCAGTGCCAGGTAGATGAGTATATATCTTATTTTAGCCGCTTTTGCTTCGATCGTTTTATTGCAGCATTTGAATTTACCGCCGCCTACTTTTGCGGTTATTTCCTGCAAGGCGCCAAACGGGCAAAGCCAGAAACAGTAAACATTCTTTCCTAATATCAAGGTGATCACCGGGATTCCGATTAAGAGGATATACCAAACGAGGTTTTCACGGATTGGTGGGAAATTCCCCATTAATAATGCAGCAATGTTGGCAAGGGAAATCGATGTATTGTATTGAAAGCCAATGAAGACCAAGCTGCCTATCAGGGCAATCCAGCGCAGTTTTCTCTGTTTGAAGGCGACGCCAATCACCGCCAGGATGATCAAAGCGATAACGGCTATTTCCTTTGCCCCGAACTTAAACGGCACTACTTCATCCTTCACATCCAGCCCGAACTCGCCCCTGGCTATGGCATGGCTTCCCTGGGAAACCGCTTTGGCAATTCCCCGGGAAGAAAATGTGGCACCGGAAACACGGTCAATATCCTTGTCAATGGACAAGGGGTCCGTGATGTCTTTTCCAATGAATTTATCCAGGTATTTCTGTTCGATGACCTTATCGATAAAGGATGGCGTATCCTTATGGGCGGCAATAACCGTCCCTACAATTTTTCCTTTAAGGTCGATTCCGGTGACCATTTTAATCGGCCCGCCATAAGCAACCGCTTGCTCGATTACGACGTAACCTATTTTTTCTTCCTCACCGTTTTTCCCTTGGATTCTTCCTTCATAAATAACAGGGGAAGACGCAATCTTTTGAAAAGATTGCGCTTCCGGAAAAACTTGATTCATAAACGGTATGGTATCGTTATCTGTATGAGTCCAACTGAAACCCAACGTTAGGAGGAATACAACTGTTGCTGCAAATACAATCATTTTATTTGCTGTGTTTTTCATTTCTTGCTCCTGATAAAGGTCCTTATTGTTGTTACGCGGCCTCTACTTTATTGGCTTTCTTTTTTGAAGGTATCAAAGAATTCAACCGTGCCGTAACGATTACTAGGACAAGAAAAATCGCTCCGAAGATTAACAGTCCCATGCCCGCCGCCTGCATCTCGCCTTCGCCGATGCTGCTGACGATCCAAGCCAGAGTAAATGCTCCCCACAGTATAGATAAGGACGTTAAAATCCAGCGGACTACGGACATTTTGCCTGCGGCCTGGAATTTGATATAAACAAACCAAAATGATGACGCTATTAATGCTCCCAGGAACATCCAAAATATTATCATTTTATCTCTCCTCTTCTCATTAATACATTCTTATTTATTTCCAGAAATCCTTTACGGCCTCAGCAACCGTTGATTTTCCGTATCCGAACAAATCATCAAAGTACCTCAGAATCGGTCTTGCAGGCGTCTTTGTAGCAAATTTTGCTAAGTCATGGTGCCATTCACTAGGTTTGTTGTATGGACATACTTTTATACAGATCCCGCAGTCAGTACCAGCGTCAGCCCACTGTGACAAACATTTCTCAGCATTCACGGCCCATCTTTTTACACCGCCATTTGTGGAGACCGTTGCGACTTCAAAACTTGGTTCTTTATCATGGGTTATCGCTTGCGAAGGACAGGCATCCGCACATTTCCTGCAGGTCTTGCAAAACTCCTTGACCCCAAAAGTAATCGGTTTGTCAACGGCCAAAGGCAAATCTGTAAATATTTTACAGAACCGCTGTCTCGGTCCAAATTCCGGAGTTATAACAATTCCTATTCTGCTGAGTTCTCCCAGCCCGGCATGAATCGCCAAAGGAACGCTCAAGGCAGTGTCATTGCCGCAGGGTACGGTTTGGTAACCTAGAGCTCTAACAAAATGAGACATTTTATTTACTACAACACTCATACTGGAATAAATATTTCCGGCAGACGCAAGTTCAAGAGATGTCGGGGCAGCTTGGAAGCCCTCGTAACTCATTTCAAGAGCCATAACAATAACACTTTTAGGTTCAAACGGGAGTACGTTAGGAACGCTATCGTTTTTTTCTATATTGAATACACGTGAAAATACCCACCGCTCGTCATAAGGGGCTATTCCTACCAGACTTGCACCAAAGAATTTTGCCGCCTTTTTAACAGCTTTACTTGCAGCTTCAGGGCTCTCAAAATTGTATTTCTCAGGGTTTACTTTGCCGCTAATTTGCGGTTCCTTCCATTCATATAATCCCTGACTGGCAAAACCAGGAGCATGATAACCGTTGATACCATCCTCTACCCCAAAGGCACCGGCTTTCAAAGCTTCTTCAAGTCTTCCGTAACCATCTGCTACCTTATTCGGTATCCAGCCCATGTGTTTTCCAAAATAAGTGTCAAATGAAGGTTTAACCTTCGGATCTCCCGACATTGCACGCATAATCACATTTTGTTTTTGATCATACCGTTTGTAATCTGCGGAAATTTCCACCGGATACGAATCATGCTGTACAACCTCTGCAGCATTGGCTATGCTACCATCGTAACCTACCAGAGCTGCGCCTGCTGCCCCAACCCCCATTCCGACTGAGGTTTTTAAGAAACCCCGTCTACTAAATTTTTTGGAAATAGCCTTTTCTTGTTCTGTGCTTTCAGTTTTTTCTTTACCCAAATCCATAGTACAACTCCTCCCTAAAAATATTTTCTACCAATAAGTTATCATTTCTCAAAATTAATAGTAGAAGTCCGCACTACAAATGTAGTCTAGACTACATTTTTATTTATTTTAATAAAAGTATAATTAGTATGTGATAATAATTAATGCAGAAAGGAGAGATACTATAATCAATATTAGGGAGTTTGATTTTTATGAAACATACATCCGTTGAAGAATTCTCAAGAATTTACAGGCTGGATAACTTTTCCAAAACATTGATTGAAAACGGCAAGGAATTATTCTTTAAAAAAAACACAGTTATTGCGTCTCCTGGGGATATCATGGAAGGATTTTATTTTGTCAAGGAAGGCAGAGTAATTGCTTCGGAATTCTCGCCCAAAGGAAATGAACGAATCATATGCATTCTTGAGAAGAGCAGCATTTTTTTGGAGTCCAATGTCCTTTTTGATGTTCCGGTCTTTTGTTACTTTGAAGCGAGTGAGGATACCACTCTCGTCTTTATGAAGAAAGAAGAACTATTGAATCTATTGTCAACAGACTTAAATGTAACGCTTTTTCTC
Source organism: Dehalobacter sp. TBBPA1 (assembly GCF_040931655.1). NCBI lineage: Bacteria > Bacillati > Bacillota > Clostridia > Eubacteriales > Desulfitobacteriaceae > Dehalobacter > Dehalobacter sp. TBBPA1. The sequence continues at coordinate 2,362,591 of NZ_CP162385.1, forward strand.
TTGCAATCCCTTACAAAGAAATTTTATTCCAATATGAACCATGTTGATGAATTGCTCTATCATGATACGGAATGGGGGATGTGCAACCTTTTTTTAACATTTGCCGAGAATTTCGGGGTAGAAGAAGACACAAAAATCAAATTAAATATTAAAATCAGCCAGCAGTTTATCAGCAATCTTCTTGGTATAAATCGAATTACGACATTAAGGATTATCAAGAAATTAAAGGAATTAATGTTAATCGAACAGACGAACGGGTATTACTATATCAAAGACATCCAGAAGTTAACAGACTATCAAACGATGTTACAATCCCAACTCTAAATCTGATACTCTTCAAGATAACTTGCCCCAGGACTTCAAGTCCCCAAATACACCGGATAAATATTTTTTATGACTAATTTTTTATTTATTCCATTATTACCATTGCTTAAAGTACCTTTTCGATAAAGGCACTACTAAAAAAAGAACGCCTAAAATGGCGTTCTTTTTTACTGCGTTATTAATCAGGATATTAATGGAAATGGTTTATTTGTCCACAATTTTTGCCCCAAAGGGAATCAAAGCCAGCTGGGCAAACTTAAAATGCTGGAGCCCAAACGGAATGCCGACGATGGTGATGCAGAAAACAAGGCCGATAATTAAATGATGTACGGCCAGCTCCCATCCCAGAAAAACCAGCCAGAGAATATTTAAAAGTAATCCCCCCACCCCAAAGCCGCCAAGAATAACTTCTTTGCCGAATGGCCACAAAACGAGCAGGGATATTTTAAAACACTGCAGGCCAAAAGGAATGCCGACGATTGTGACACACAAAACCAAGCCCGCCACAAACCAGAGAATTGCTCCGATAATGCCGCCGAATATCAACCAAATCAGATTGCCGATGAAGTTCATCTTTGTTTTCCTCCAATCCGCATTGAACGTCTAAGCCTATAGTCTTTGTTCTGCTTATTTGATAACAAGTCCGAGCAAGCCGGCCAGAGAAACAGCCTGCATCGCATTGACGACAGCTCCGTTCACGTCGGCAGGGTTAACACCCAGCCCTTCAATATCACAGCTGGTGAAGTCGATGCCTTTCAACTTGGTGAAATTGAATTGCGCCTGCCGAAGATTGGAATCCGGAAACTCGACTTTCGTAAATGCAGAGTTTTTAAAATCCGCGGAAGCCAGCTGGCATAGCAGAAAGGATACCTGCTTGCCATTCGCATAACTGAAAAAAGCATATTGGCAATTGCAGTTTTCAAAGGTCACATCCCGCAGCGTGGCTTCACTCAAGTTAATCCCTATCAGCTTACAGTTAATAAACTCGACCCGATGCAGGATGGCTTCACTAAAGTCAGCATTGGATAAATCACAATTCTGGAACCGGACATTCATCAGGTCGGCATACCGGAAGATTGCTTCAGTAAACATGACTTTTTGAAAGACGACTTGTTTAAACATGATCCGGTCCGCTTCAATATGATCAAGCGTGCAGTCGTTTACTTCCACGTAGGAAAACATTGCTTCGTCTGTGATATTCTCTCTTGCCAACGTGGCAGGTTCCAGTTCATTATCAAATATTGGGCGGGTCGCATAAAATTGATTATTCTGCATTGGCACTCAATGCTACCGGGATCTGAACCCATTTGCCCCTCTTTTTATCCCCAGCATAAACCACATAGGTATCGCCGATGATATCGGTTAAGGCCTGTTTCCGGGGATGAAACGCGCAAATCAAATAACCCAGGTAGGTGCCGAGCAACTGTGCCAGTGTTCTCCCGACGACTTCCCGCATGGCGACTGCAGACCAACTGAGCGGGCTACCATCTTGGCTTACAACTTTAATTCCCATGATCATTTTCCCAAGTGTTTGTCCGAAATACATTGTCAGCAAAACGAAATATATACTTCCCCAGATGCCTGGAAAGAGTGCATTGATCAGGAAAAATGATTTGATGGTTGTCGTTTCAAGACCTGCCGGCCATATAACCCGGAAAAATATCTGACTGCTCATCGTAATGACTGCCAGATCAATGATAAAGGCCCAAAATCGGGTCCAAAAACCAACGACTCTTAAATCTACAACATTGACACTTTCCACTGTATTGGCACTTTCCGCTGTCTGATCACCGCTGTTTGTCATATTATCAATATCCATGGCTAAGTCACGCTCCTTTAGCGATACAGGTACATCACGGTAGGGGCCGCGCTGTCCTGCAAATTCTGTTTGATCCCCAAGAAATCAAGTTGGGGCGACACCATGGAGAAGAGCCGATTCAAATTAAACAGCGTTTCATTTTGATATTGGATAACGGCGGGATCACTTTCGTTAATCATTTTTGCTGCTTCGGCAATCGCTCCATCCAGATCGCCGATCTGATCGATGAGTCCCAGCGATTTGGCCTGCATCGCTGTATAAATCCTTCCATCGGCGACTTTGATGACGGCCTGACGGTCCATTTTTCTTCCTTTAGCCACTGCATCGACAAAATAGCCATAATACTCATCAATGATTCCCTGCATGATCTGCTTTTCTTCCTCCGTCGCTTCACGCATCGGATTCATGATGTCTTTGTTTTTGCCGCTTTTGAAAACAATTTCCTCAACACCCAATTTTTTTGCCAGCTCACTGTAATTATACGTGCTCATAATGACGCCGATGGATCCGGTCAGCGTATCCCGAGTCGCCAAAATTTCATCCGCAGGCATCGAAATAAAGTAACCACCTGAGGCTGCCAATGTACCCATGGAAACAACCAAAGGTTTTGGGTATCTTTCTTTTAAACTGATCAGTTTCTGATAAATCTCATCACTTTCATATACCCCGCCGCCAGGTGAATCAACTGCCAGGACAACCGCCTGAATCTCAGGATTGGTAAAGGCATCTTCGATTTCCTGTAAAAATATCTGGTGATTATAGGTATCGGTGGATGACAATGAATCAGTCCCCGACTGAATGGTTCCGTTGACGTTAATCAGCGCAATCGTTTTACCGGTTCCTTCCTGATAAGTCCCGGTGGTGAATGAGGGTTCCGAAGGCAACAGGGATTTTTCCAATTTTCCCATGTTTGTTCCTCCGGAAATAACATCTGTCTGTACGTATATCACCAGCAAAACAACGATAACCGCGATAGAAATCCAGCGTTTTTTATTCATACTCTCCTCCTACTGTTTTTCAACATTGATCATAAATTAAGATTGGATATAATTTTGTATGTCTTAGATGTTATTCTATGCAAAACCTCTCGTATTTAAAAACGGAACTATTTCCTTTTCTGTTAATATAAACTTTTAGAATAATTCGCTAAATTTCTGCACTTTCCTTCAAAATACCCATATTTAAGACGATAAACCTCCCGGAGCACATACCCAGGAGGTTTACGGATCTTCCTCTATCACGTTTTTAACAAGGTTTCAGGATTTTTTCGTAATTGGCAGCCACACCAGTATAGCTGGCGAAGATGTTTTGTTAAACGAAGTAATGAAAACTTTACTTCAATACAATAGTTTCCGGAATCTTGTACATTTCTGGATATTCAAGCCACCATTTATAATCCAGGATCTGCTCGGTGCCATATCCGAACATATCATCAATCGATTTAAGGAGACTGGCTCCTGCCGAATTCTGGCTTCCGATCCAAGTTCCCGCCTGATGGAACCATGAATCCTCTTTGGAATCCCATGGGCAGACTTTCATGCACCGTCCACAGGAAATACCTTCTTCGTTTGATGTCCGGAATATACTGCACTTTTTAGAATTGACGTTCCAGCGCAAGTATCCGTTATATTCCACAGGATCGGCATCCTGGGAAATAGCTTGAGCCGGACATTCCGCTGCACATTTCTTACACACTCTGCAGAAATCCTGCAAGCCAAAATCGATTGGCTTATCCGGAGCAAGCGGCAGATCCGTAGTAACGACAGCAGCTTTATGGCGGAATCCGAGCCGGGGATGGAGACTGGTGTTACCTGTGCGGCACATCTCTCCCAACCCGGCTGCGACAAGACAAGGGGTAACTGCCAAAATGTTATTGAAAGCATGAGAGGCCCTTGCATTATAACCAAGCCTGCGGATGTAATTTGCTATGATGACAGATATTAAAGCTGTAGAGATATAAGCATTAAAGGACTGCGCATCACTGATCCCGTCATAGCCAGTGGAACCCAGCATCGTTTCTAAATGTTGGTCTTTCACAAAGCCGATGACATATGGCAACCGTTCGGTTACAGGTTCGATGCATTCCTCTAGAGGTTTTTTCGCCATACCTTTCACATCTAGACAATGATAGGAATAGTAGGCATATTCCGGCATTTTGCCAATTGCTATATCGTCTGCATGCAGAAAGTAACCCAGATCTTTAATGTGTATTGACATTTGCTCGGGATCAGGTATCGCCAATTTATCCGGATTAGGCTTTCCTGTTCCTGCCACAGCTGCCGGCGTAGCAAGAAGAACAGCGGCTTGACCAATTGCTGTGTTTAAAGGGGATCTCGGAGTTTGGGTCAAGTATCCTCGAAATGCCTTATCTCCAACCCCATTAGCTCCTTCTTCACCAAGTAGATGTCTTAATGTCAGTCCAGTAGCATGGTCAGCTTCGCTGATATTCTTGATCTTTCCAACGATCTTAGTGGTTCCCAACCATTGATCATTATGTTCCACATAGCGTACTGCAGCACTGCCCATATCGTGCACAGGATGAATTTTGGACCATTGTCCTTTTGGCGCAGCAGCGTACTGCACAGCGAAGTTGTTTGCTGCACTTGCAAACTTACCAGGTGTTTTTAATATTCCGGCAGCACCAAGGAATGTGGCTGCAGCGCCGGCTTTCAGAAAATTTCTTCGGTTGATTTGAAGTTGTTTTTTTTGCTCACTACTCATTCTTTTTCACCTCTTTTCAAGCTTGTTCAGTATTTGCCTTTTTCGTTTTTCCAATCGTGATGAAGCCTAACAAACGTGCCAGTACAACTGCAAGGATGATAGCTAATCCTCCAAATAGGAATATTGCAGTACTCGTTGCTTTAACATGCCCTACGGATGCGTTGATGTAGATAAAGGAAATTCCCGTCCAGGTAACAGCATACCAAATCACGAATAAGACCCAATTAATTACTGTTCTCCACATTTGCTCCATTTTGGCGCGAGGTTTAATAAAAAGAATCGCGGCTAAAAATAACACGCCAGCTATAAAAATCAACAATGTACCCATTATTTTCACCTCCTCTCTTAGCGATTTGGTCAATCCGGATGACTAGGTACATTGTACAAAATAAGGTAATTAAATGATTCAATCTAAATTGAAAATGGAAATATTTTATTCAATCTAGATTGAAAATGATAATATTTTAGGTAAGCTGCATACGGGACAATTGCTAGATTGATACAGATAATAAAATAATAACAGTGAGTATGTAGAAGAAAGGTTAGTCCCCTTTGCTTGGTGGCTAACCTTTCTGCGCTTCATCTCTTCTTTGTCCAGACACACGTGGAGTACTCAGATGAAGGAAATCGCTCCATATTAAGCGTTGGATATGCTTATTTTACACCTGTCAATGAAGTCCTTGTTGAAGTCAATGCATCCGGAATTTTGTGGTTTTCCGGCCATTCAAGCCACCACTTATAATCCAAGATCTGCTCGGTGCCATATCCGAACATATCATCAATCGATTTAAGGAGACTGGCTCCTGTCGAATTCTGGCTTCCGATCCAAGTTCCCGCCTGATGGAACCATGAATCCTCTTTGGAATTCCATGGGCAGACTTTCATGCACCGTCCGCAGGAAATACCTTCTTCGTTTGTTACCCGGAATATTTGGCACGTATTAGAATTGACGTTCCAGCGCAAGTATCCGTTATATTCCACAGGATCGGCATCATAGGAAATGGCTTGAGCCGGACATTCCGTTGCACATTTCTTACACACTCTACAGAAATCCTGTAAGCCAAAATCGATTGGCTTATCCGGAGCAAGCGGCAGATCCGTAGTAACGACAGCAGCTTTAGTGCGGAATCCGAGCCGGGGATGGGCACTGGTGTTACCTGTGCGGGACAGCTCTCCCAACCCGGCTGCGATAAGACAAGGGGTAAGTGCCAAAATGTTATTGAAAGCATGAGAGGCCCTTGCATTATAACCAAGTTTGCGAATGTAATTTGCTATGATGACAGATATATTAGCTGTAAGGTGATAAGCATTAAAGGACTGCGCATCACTGATCCCGTCATAGCCAGTGGATCCCAGCATCGTTTCTAAATGTTGGTCTCTCAAAACGGTGATGACATATGGCATCCGTTCAGTTACAGGTACGACGCATTCCTCTACAGGTTTTTTCGCCAAATCAAACGCGTTTAATGTATGATAGGAAAAGTAGGCATATTCCGGCATTTTACCAATTGCTACATCATCTGCACGCAGAAAGTAAGCCAGATCTTTAATATGCATTGACATTTGCTCAGGATCAGGTATCGCCATTTTCTGAGGAGCAGGCTTTCCTTCCATAACTGCCGGCGAAGCAATAGGACCAGCGGCTTGAGCAATTGCTGTGTTTATAGGGGATCTCAGAGTTTGCGTCATGAATCCTCGAAATGCCTTATCTCCAAGTTTACCTCTTAATAGCAGTCCACCGCCACCGTCAGCTTCGCTGATATTCTTGATCTTTCCAACAATCTTAGTGGTTCCCAACCATTGATCATTATGTTCCACATAGCGTACTGCAGCACTGCCCATATCGTGCACAGGATGAATTTTGGACCATTGTCCTTTTGGCGCAGCAGCATATTGCACACTGCTTGCTGCACTTGCAAACTTACCAGGTGTTTTTAATACTCCGGCAACACCAAGGAATGTAGCTGCAGCGCCGGCTTTCAGAAAATTCCTTCGGTTGATTTGAGGTTGTTTTTTTTGCTCACTACTCATTCTTTTTGACCTCTTTTCAAGCTTGTTCAGTATTTGTCTTTTTCGTTTTTCCAATCGTGATGAAGCCTAACAAACGTGCCAGTACAACTGCAAGGATGATAGCTAATCCTCCAAATAAGAATATTGCAGTACTCGTTGCTTTAACATGCCCTACGGATGCGTTGATGTAGATAAAGGAAATTCCCGTCCAGGTAACAGCATACCAAATCACGAATAAGACCCAGTTAATTACTGTTCTCCACATTTGCTCCATTTTGGCGCGAGGTTTAATAAAAAGAATCGCGGCTAAAAATAACACGCCAGCAACAAAAATCAACAATGTACCCATCATTTTCACCTCCTCTTTTAACGATTTGGTCAATCGGATGACTAGGTACATTGTACAAAATAAGATAATTAAATGATTCAGTCTAAACTGAAAATAATCATTTTATAAATTAATAATATTTTACAATTGCTAATTAGTTAGTGCCCTCATGTTTGAATAATTGTGTTTCTTGTGTCAATTCTTCCAGCTTTCTGATATCAAAAATAACGATCTTGTCTCTCTTCTTATCTAAAATATGAAGCGTGTTCAGCGTGCAGAATACTTTGGAGACGGTTACATAATGAGCTCCGGTTATTTCAGAAATATCTCTCAAGGGTAAATTAATGTTGATCTCGATATGATTATTAACCAGCTTCCCCTGAGAAACGCATAATTGATAAATCAATTTCACAATCCGTATTGTCGGATTTAAAAAGTCCATCTCGGCTGCCTGTTTCATAAAGAAATTGCATTTGGCGCTCTCATTTCTCATTATTTCAAAGAAAAGATTTTCGTCCATATGAAAAATCTTTTCAAGCTGTTCCCAAGAGAAAAAACATAGTTGGCTGTCTTCTAAGGCTACAATATAAGCCGCCATACGATTGTCGGAGTTATATTGAAATAAATAGTTGAACATACAGTGTTTGCCGCCAAAATAAACCATTCGTTCTCGTCCATCGCTGAACAGAAAGTTTACTTGCAATTTGCCGGTAAGCACATAGATAAATTTATGGATTACTTCACCCGGTGAAATAACTAAACTATCTTTTAAGTAAGCTTTGACAGTACCGTATTGAACATACTTCTGCAATTCGCTTATCGGATAAAATGTATCTGGAATACCCACCCTCCATTTTTCAAAATTCTCCTGCATAATTTCAATTCCCACTCCTCTCTATAATTTCCTTTGTCAATAATCATAAATTTAGTATAGACTTAATTAATGAAAAATTCTTCAATTCATACTTATTTTGCTTTGCGATGCCGTACGCACCAATAAACCCTAAGTATCCCGGCTATTATAACAAAAGGGTGTATTTGTTATATTGAGGGTGTGGTTAAACACGGCCACGAAGGGGGCGTAACGAAACTTTATTTCGCGACGTCCCCTTAACCTATCTAGCCCAATTTTTTCAGCTCATCTTTTATCAGTTAGTACTACCATCTTCCTCATATTATGAGCAACACAGTGCAAATGCTTACCCTAATATTAGAACCTGATTATCCAAAAAGTATATCATGATTAAGTTTTGAGTCATGGGATAGAATTTAAACAGTTATAATGTTTCCCGGAGGAAAATCATCTTTACGCTCGTCATAATTTCTGGAAAGTTAATTGACTAATTTTTTTAACGTTTCTGCTAATTTAGAATATAATTCATTTTCATTGTTAATAAAAACTATCAGGGTAATTTTGGCCGTGACTTTTGGTTTCAAGGTTTCCTTGATCTGTACATCTTCGCCTGTCGTGGATAGCATGCAGGTATAGCCGGTTTCAGTAAGAAAAGCCTTGATATGCCCCACAAGCCCTCCCTGATCTTCAACCCAACCTGCTAAGGACTGTAGCTCTTTGTTGAGCCTATCCCTTACCCACGAATATTCTTTGGCAATGACACGTTCAGTAGATAAAATGACGGCTCCTTCATGGTGGGTAACTGTGATTTCTTCCTGATTGCAGAGCACCGATTTCTCATGCTGTTCATGCTGCTCGTCATGGTGGTGTCCGCACTGACAGGCTTGGCCTTCGTGTTCATGGTGTTCATGGTGTTCGTGTGCCATTTTAGATCCCCGCCTTTTCAAATAAATCGTCCCAGAATCCAGCCGAAAGCTCGTTTGTAGCGGATATAGGATAACAGTACGCATCCCGGTTATATTTCCGGATACTCTCCTGTACTTTTTCCACTGTCGTTTCATCCATTAAATCAATCTTGTTAACTAACACTGACTTTGTATCCTCCAGCTGCTCTGAGACGAAGTTTTCCATCGCACCAACCAATCGGAACCACCGTTTGGCATCGACAACAATAATCGTCATGGCCTGCATCCCGAGTTCGGTCTCCACCGCGCTTTTTATTTTGCTCGGAAAAGCAAGACCAGTTGCCTCAATGATGATCCATTCCGGGCTGTACTCCTTACTAAGATAATCAACTGTATCCGTAAGTTTAGCCGAAGATGTGCAGCAGGCGCAGCCGGCAAAAAGGTTCTTGACGGTAAAATCTTCATTCTCTAGTAGAAGGTTATCAATTCCGGCTGTACCGATTTCATTTTCTATGATTACAACCTTTTTGTCGTTCTCATTACCATTAGAAGTTTCAACGAGATGTCTTGCAAGCTGTATTAACACACTGGTTTTACCTGACCCCAAGAATCCGCTTAATATGATTACTTTGATGGCAACCCTCTCCTTTTCAGTATAATCGTGCTTCTGAGCCCTCTCCAGTACTTATATAGAGAAATCTGTTTGCTATTCGAATATAAGCAAAATCCCCTTGAATAAAATTATCCAGAGGATTTTGCAATCTTTCACTTAAATGATGGTTTAAATATTTATTCTATTGAGTGTATTATAACTTATTGACTTGATTCCAAGTCATTATTAACGCAGGAATTCTTTCGTCACCGGTCATAAAGGCATGTCCTTTTTCGTTCATGATTACTGGGAACAGTATAAAATTTCCTTTTTTTCCGTATTGCTCTGCACATCTTTTCGTTTCTTCAATGATCACCTCTACGGGAGCGCCAATATAACTGGCAGGTCCGGATGTATCCCAACCGCCTTCTACAATTAAGCGGCCATGATACTTCGTCAGGATTCCCTCCAAATCATTACAAACCTGAGCAGCATCCCATATTTTAATACCCATTTCAACATAGTCTTCGATAATATCTTCACATTTCCCACATGTATGTTGATTAAAGATAACGCCACGGGAAGTCACAGCCTCAACGATTCTTTTGTGGTACGGCTTTATGACTTCGCGATAGGTTTTTGGTGACATAAACATCCCACGAGCAGTTGCCAAGTCATCAAAATAGATGATAACATCCGGCTTATATGCGTCGATATATCGGTTTATACAAGCGATTTTGTAATCTGCCATTGCCGCAAAGAATTCATGACAGGAATCCGGATCTTCAATCAAAGCACATAAGGTATTTTCAAACCCCATAAATGCAGCCATCCGTTCAAAGAGACCACATGCATTAAATACTGCAACCGGCTGTTCCTTTCTTTTTTCGTCAGTAAAGCCAGCCAATTCAATTTGTGCCATCTGCTCAATTCCAAGAGAATCAACATCAGGGAATCTTACATATTTTTTCCAATCAGCGATATCATCGAATAATATTTTTCCTGACTCCGGTATGACTCCCTCAGCCGTGGCTATCCAATTTACGCCAAACGGATCCTTCCCGCCTTGCCATGGTTGGTCTGTATTATTCGTTGCTAACATGCACACTTTATATAGTTCATACAGCAAAGGGGCGAATTCCGGTTTTCCTCCGTTAAGCATGATCTCAAAATTTTCTCTCTGAGTCAGCGTCATATTGATTTACCTCCCTTTAGCGAGATTTTTCATCTTATAAAGATTTTACCAACTCAGCAGCTTTCACTGCAGCACTGCCGGCATCAGGAGCAAAACCATCGGCATTGATTTCATCAGCGAATTGTTGGGTAACAGGAGCACCACCGACGAGAACTTTAAAGCCTGTCAAACCACTGGCCTTGACCGTTTGCACGGCTTCCTTTAATGCTGGCATCGTTGTGGTCAAAAGCCCGGAACAAGCCACTAAGGTAACATTTTGATTTCCTTTGATAGCTTCAACCCATTTTTCATGCGGCACGTCTACACCGAGGTCAACCACGGTGAACCCGGCACTTTCGATCATCATAGAAACAAGGTTTTTACCAATATCATGCAGGTCGCCTGCTACGGTTCCGATAATGCAGGTACCTAAGGAGTTTGAGGTGTCGCCAGCCATCAGCGGTTTCAAGACATCAACACCTTTGGCCATCGCTTTGGCGGCCATTAGCATTTCAGGAACGAAGATTTCGCCTGTGGAGAACTTGTCCCCAACAACGCCCATCGAACCTACCATTGCCTGCAGAATATCTTTTGCTGCGCTTCCTTCATCGAGCGCTTCCTGGACCAATCCGGGAACAAGTTTTGCTTTTCCTGCCTCTACCATTGCTTTGACTTCTTCAATTTTAGCCATTTCTTATAATCCCCCTTAAAATTTTATTCTGAATAGATTGAATAACAATCTCTGATTGAATGCTGTTTGATGAGCCAGCGCTTACAACTATTTTTTCTGACCAAAACGTCCTTCCCTGAAGGCGCTAATATATTCCATGCAATATTCATCCTGACCTAAGAGAGCTTCCGTCGCAAAGATCATACCAACCAAATCCTGATTCGTCGGGTCAAGGATCCCGCTGTCCATGCCGGCGTTCATTGCCAGAACGCAGAAGGCCTGATTGACAAGCTTTCTAGCAGGCAAGTTAAACGAAATATTGCTGAATCCGCCGGTAATGTGAATTGCCGGATACTGCCTTTTAATCTCTCTGATTACGTCAACAATCATGTTGATGCCTTCTTCCGAAGTGCAGAGCATTTCGACCAGCGGATCAATGTGCAGACGGGACGGGGCAATATTGAATTTTTTAGCTCTTTTCATGATGTTTGCAAATACTTCGAGACGTTTCTCCGCAGTCTTGGAAATTCCGCTGTCATCACAGAGAAGCGCAACGCATTCCCATTTGGTATCGGCAATGACCGGGAATACGACATCGATCTTGTCACCTTCGCCGGATACAGAGTTAATGAGTCCCGGACGTTTGCAGAATTGAATCGCATCGACGCAGGTCTGAGCATGCGGGCTGTCGATACAAATCGGGGTATCTGTCACTTCCTGTACCAAGTCAATCAGCCATTTTAAGGTTTCGAGTTCAATTCCGACGTCCGTGGATGCACAGACATCAATAAAATCCGCGCCGGCATCGGATTGGATTTTGGCAAGGTTTCGAATGAACCCTGCATCCTTTTCAGCGATTGCTCTCGCTACGGAAGGGATGGCGCCGTTGATTTTTTCTCCAATGATGATCATGAATAATCTACCTCCAGTAATACTTTGTTTTTCTGGTTTTGAATAATTGTGTTCCTTTTGTCTCTCTTCTTATCTAAAATATGAAGCTTATTCAGCGTACAGGATACTTTGGAGACGGTTACATAATGAGCTCCGGTTATTTCAGAAATATCTCTCAAGGGGGTAAATTAATGTTGACCTCGATTTGATTAACAGGCTTTCCCTGAGAAACGCATAATTAATAAATCAATTTCACAATCCGTATTGTCGGAGTTGTATTGAAATAAATAGTTGAACATACAATGTTTGCCGCCAAAACAAACCATTCGTTCTCGTCCATCGCTGAATAGAAAGTTTACTTGCAATTTACCGGTAAGCACATAGATAAATTTATGGATTACTTCACCCGGTAAAACAACTAATTCGCCTCCTCTTTTAGCGATTTGGTCAATCGGATGACTAGGTACATTGTACAAAATAAGATAATTAAATGATTCAGTTTAAATTGAAAATAATCATTTTATAAATGATAATATTTTACAAATGCTAATTAATTAGTGCCATCATGTTTGAATAATTGTGTTTCTTGTGTTAATTCTTCCAGCTTTCTCATATCAAAAATAACGATCTTGTCTCTCTTCTTATCTAAAATATGAAGCTTATTCAGCGTGCAGAATACTTTGGAGACGGTTGCATAATGAGCTCCGGTTATTTCAGAAATATCTTTCAAGGGTAAATTAATGTTGACCTCGATATGATTATTAACAGGCTTCCCCTGAGAAACGCATAATTGATAAATCAATTTCACAATCCGTATTGTCGGATTTAAAAAGTCCATCTCGGCCGCTTGCTTCATAAAGAAATTGCCTTTGGCATTCTCATTTTTCATTATTTCAAAGAGAAGATTTCCGTCCATATGAAAAATCTTTTCAAGCTGTTCCCAAGAAAAAAAACATAGTTGGCTGTCTTCTAAGGCTACAATATAAGCCGCCATACGATTGTCGGAGTTATGTTGAAATAAATAGTTGAACATACAATGTTCCCCGCCAAAATAAACCATTCGTTCTCGTCCATCGCTGAACAGAAAGTTTACTTGCAATTTACCGGTAAGCACATAGATAAATTTATGGATTACTTCACCCGGTAAAACAACTAAACTATCTTTTAAGTAAGATTTGACTGTGCCGTATTCAACATACTTCTGCAATTCGCTTATCGGATAAAATGTATCTGGAATACCCACCCTCCATTTTTCGAAATTCTCCTGCATAATTCCCGCTCCTTTCTTACAATTTCCTTTTTATCAATTATTTCAAAGCTTTTGTGTCAATAATCATAAATTTAGTATAAGCTTAATCTATGAAAAATTCTTCAATTTATACTTATTTTGCTTTGCGATGCCGTACGCACCAATAAGCCATGACAACATGCTCCTAAGGGTGTATTTGTTATATTGAGGGTGTGGCTAATAAAGACATCCTGGCCGAGCTTGAAAGAAGGCTCGATAAATTTTCAATTGACGGCACATATTAATATACCAACGGAGATAACCATTATACGGTAATGGATCGACTGGCCTTTCACTAGTTAAATAATTCGTGCTAAGCTAGGTCGCGACACAAAAACAACTGACAAAACTTTTGTCAGTTGTTTTTGTTAATAGTCAGAAAAGCTATTCGGCGGTTTTCAGTATGATATAGTGGGCAGGATCAGCTCTAAAAAAGCTCATAGTATTAAAGCGGCATTGCTGGCTGGATACTTGACTAAGGGATAGCTTGATAAGCCTGCCATTCACTTATCACAATCATGATGGCAACAGCGGATACCAATGCAATAAATAGTAAATCCCCCATGCTTAATTTGCTTTTCATACTTTAACCTCGATGTTATTTAATCATTTATAAATCTTACTTAGATTCCTTCAATTGCTCGATTCCTTTGGTCCCTTTGATTTCCGAAACCCTTTTAAACTTCCCTTTTTCTGGGAACCCTTTTTCTAAAATCCCCATAATATATTTCCTGGGACGCAAAATGATCTCATTGAGTATTAACCCCGGACAAAAAAATCGACACCAAAATCTCTTTATTAGAAGTGATGGAAAGATTACCAGGGGTAGAATAAGCCACGCAACGCCAAAACCTTGTAACCCAAATAACGTTGAATAAGGCTCATAACCGGCAAAGCCGGGGGATTGAAGCAAGATGGCAGCCAATAATGCCAAATATACCAATACATATCTAATCTTTGAGGCGTTTGTTTCTATTTTTTTGTTAGAGCACTTAAAATTCCCTCCGCCGATCTTACTTAAGATTTCCTGCAAAGCACCAAAAGGACAAAGCCAGAAGCAATAGAGGTTCCTACCGGCCACAAAGGTAATAATTGGAACACCGATTATCAGAATATACCAGACCAGATTTTCCTGGATGGAAGGGAAGTTACCCATTAATAGGGCAGCAACGTTAGCCAGAGAAAAAGGAGTATTAAATTTAAAGCCTATAAAAATTAGGCTACCAATTAAGGTTACCCATCTTAACTTTTTGCTTTTTAATACAAGCCCAATTAACATCAAAATAACGAGCAACAGTACAGATATTTCTTTTAAACCAAACTTAAAAGCAACTTCCTCATCCGAAACACTCAATTTAAACTGGGTTCTTGCTACAGCGTGACTTCCTTGGGAGATTGCCTTAGCTATTCCGCGGGAGGTATAAGTTGCCCCAGAGACACGATCAATATCTTTTTCAATGTTCAATGGTTCAGTAATGTCCTTGCCAATAAACTGCTTTAGATAGCCATGTTTCAAAACCATCTGAACAAAAGAAGGTGTATCTTTATAGTTTAAAATAATTGCTTTTTGAATTTTCCCTTTCAAATCAATTCCTGTAGCCATCTTAATCGGGCCGCCATAACCCACTGCCTGATCAATGACTACATAGCCAACTCTTTGCATTTTTCCATCTCCCCCTTGAACTATTCCCTCATATGTTAGAGGAGAAGACGTGACCTTTTGGAAGGATTGGGCTTGAGGAAGGACTTCTTTGGCAAATGGCAGCAAATCTTTTTCGGGTATCACCCAACTAACAAATAATGAAATTACTAATGTCAATATAGCAATGATCTTAATCACATTTTTTGTTTTATTCTCTACTTTTTTGTTAATCATCGTGACTTTACCCCATCTTTTGTACCAAATAAATGTTCGTCTGAAGGTTCAACCAGCATATCTGTTGGAATCAATAAATCCATACAAAGGGGAGGCGTTCCCTCCCCTTCGTTGTAATAAAACTTTTAATCTTACCTTAAAACCCTTTATGATAGCTATATTGCCAAGTACTTATTTGCATTACTTAGGGCTTTATGCACTCTGGCTTACTCCATCAGTATGATTTTTTTTAGATGTAGGAATTCCTCTTATAATTACTATCCTGGTTATCGCTCCGATAACAACTGCAATACCCCCAAATATAAGAAGACCTACTCCTGCAGACCGGAGACTACCTTCTAAAACGCAACTCCATGACCAAGCAACAGCAAACAATAAAACCAGAAAGCTTACGGTAGCTCCTGTCCAGCCAAGCCAAGTAATGGATAATTTCGTATTCTTTCGTAAGATGTTAACACCCCAAACAAAACCGGCAACTAATAATCCCAGGATAAAAGTCATCAAGGCCATTTTCTTTGCCTCCTTTTATTTTTTATTTCTTCCACCAATCTGCTATCGCTTGTTCGTCATACAATTTTCCGTATCCAAAAATATCATCCATATTTTTCATGATCGGTGTAATGCCAGGTGTCCCTGTTACACTCCTAACTAAGGTATGGTGCCAACCTTCTGGCTTAGTATACGGACAAGAAGCTATACAAGCTCCGCAGCATGAACTGATGTTGTCCCCACCCCATGAGCTAAAGCATTTTACCGGGTCCATATACCATCTTTTTATCCCCGAATTTTGCATATCCCCACAAGGTCCGTCAGTTGTAGGCGCATCACTGCTAATAGCTTGAGCAGGGCATTGATCGGCGCATTTTTTGCAGCTATTGCAAAATTCAGTTACGCCGAATGATATAGGTTTATCATGATTTAAAGGCATATCAGTAAATACTTTACAGATTCTAACACTTGGACCAAGATCAGGCGTAACAAGCAGCCCCATCCGGCTGTATTCCCCTAGACCCGCCTGAATAGCCATAGGTATAGATAATGCCGTGTCACTTCCTATTGGGACCGCATGATATCCCAGATCTTTAATAAACATGGATAAACTAAACGCAGCAAATCCCATCTTGGCATAAGCCAATCCTACTTGAGTCGATCCTAAAAAGGTCGGGGCACAACTTATTCCTTCATACTCCATGGGAATAGTCATTACGATTGCGTGTTTGGGTTCAAACCCAAAATCTGAAGGGATAAACTTCTTGGCTGTACCATCAGTAACCGATAATGGGTTAGGATCAACATAAGCAAGCGTTTCATTATAAACAAACCGTCTGTCAAAAGATGCAATACCGACACTATGGGCACCGAACGTTTTAGCCATTCTTTTTACTGCCATTGTTCCTTCTTCTGCATTTTTTACACCGGGAGAATGAATATTCCTCTCAGGATCGCCCCACCTAAATGCAAACTCGTTCACTTTAGGATGCCAGGTAAAAGGCCCTTTATTGGCGACGCCGGCACCATTGACCCCTTGAAAATAATATTCAAAGGCAAAGCATGCACGTGCAGCCGCACCATCAAGTACAGTATAACCGGGCGAGCCATCTTTCAAATAACCACTCCATCTTGCTGCATAAAAACTTTCTTTCGCTGCTTGAAGTGATTTGTCTCCCAATGCGAGCCGACCATATATACTCCTTTGTCCGGTAAACGGTTTGTAGTTTGCAGGGATATCAAAGGGGAATTCATCCAGTGCCTTGGTCGTCCCTGCATATACCTGTTTTGGATCGATAAGTGACCTCCCTTCCAATGCAGTAGTTGCAGCGGCAATTGCAATACCCGTAGAAGCTCCGGCTCCGAATTTAAGAAATTGTCTGCGATTAACTTTTGTTGCCGGTTCATCAGTATTGAATTTTTCTTTAGCCATAACCTAACCCTCCTTTTTTTCTACATTATATAAAAAAGTAACTATCACGTCTTTTGCATAAAAAACGTATTAATAGTCTTTATAATTACGATTTTAATATAGCATTAACAACAAAAAAAATGGCACTAATGTGCCGAAAGTAAGTTCCCCAATAAAAATTCTAAAATGTTTCTTCAAAGCTAGGTTGTTCATAAATCTTACGGGAAAACAGTATTTTTCTCCCTTGTTTTTTAATAATTCCTTGTTTGTGGTATTCACATAGTATTTTAGAAATTGTAGTACGGTTTACGTTTAGAATTTCGCTCATACACTCATGGGTCAGATTCATGATGGGTTCAAGCCATTCTTTCTGGCTGTCATAATTACTTGCTGATTTTAACAAGAGTGTTAGTCTTTCTTCAACATTTAAGAAACTAATTGAAGCTACTCTCTTAAAAGTATAATAATGCCTCGCACAAGACTGTCTCATTAACTTGAGCGCAAATTCGGAGTCTGCTAAGAATAATTCAATTGCTCTATCTTTACTGAGATAGTAAACTTCACTATCGGTAACGCTAATGGAAGAATATGTAATTGGCAATCCAGAAAAGAGGCTCATATCACCATAAATACAACCCTCCTTAAAAAAAGTCATGATCTTTTCGTCACAATACTCATTTCGAATAACAGTTTTTATAATTCCTTTATAAATGAAGTAAAGCCGGTGGCTTAAATCATCTTGGACCGTATTTACTTCTCCTGGCTTAAGCACTTTTCTATATCCGTTTTTACTAAATATCCGAGTGAAATAATCAAAATCATCTAAAAATTTTTCGGTAGGAAAAAAAAGCATATGCCAATCCCCCCCTATTTATAATATTTTGAATCAGGACTATAAAATTTCATATATTATACCCAAATTATACTCTATTAACTTTGATAATAATGTCTCCTTGAAAACAAATAACTAACAGCCTAACCTACAAAAATGAAATAGGCTGCAACAAAATTGATAGGTCTTGCGTAATTTAAAAGGGGCCATCTCACCACTCATTATTTACTTCAATCTTGTTTTAATTTCAGCTCCGGCCAGAATTATCAAAGGCAAAATGACCTGAAAAGGCAAAGCGAAATATTTATAAATATCCAGCCAATCATACATTTCAAGTATATTGGCAAAAAGAATAATTGCCAGCGTCATCATTAACAATCCCACGGGGATTGCCAGCTCTTTATAATTTTTAATATTTACAATCTTTGATATTCCCATTGAAGCCGCAAACATACATACACATAATTTTACAAAAAGATCAAGTAAGAACGCCAGACCGATTAGAACTTCTATTCTGGTAAAAAACTCCCCCAATGATATTACGCTGACTGCAGCATAAGAAGCAAAATAAAACATGCCGAGTGATAATCCTATAACGGCATTCCTTAAACCTGCAGCTAGAAAAAAAAGTGTGCTGATAACAATGCCATAAATATAAATTTTGTAGGGGTTGCTGTTTGCTTTTACCGAACCGAATAAAGTGGTAAAGAGTACTGTTTCAGCGAAAGGAAATGAAAATATTGTAAAGGCGCTTCCCATTAAAATATTAAATTCGGTGCCCGCAACAGGCTTAAGGTTGCTGAAATCCATGGATTTTACAGATAAAAAAAGGGTCACCAACAATGACACGAATACGACCGGCAGGGCAACTCTGGTCCACCTTCCCAATGTCTCCACACCGCTTTTTATCATCCAGACACTCAGTGTAAAAAGGAAAACCAAAGGGACTATCTTTGGTGTTTCCGACATGGCGACGACGTGAATAAATTCTGAAAAATTCCGCATAAGCAATGAGCCCAGAGATATTGCGTATAATACGTATAAAGAAATTATGGCCCTTCCAAAAAATTTTCCGAAGACGTCAATGACAATGGCGTAAAGGTTTTTGCCCGGATACAAGCTTACAATTCTTGCATACACCATCATCATTGGGGCAAACAGGACCAGGCCGATAATAACCGCCAGCCAGGTATCCTGTTTTGCTTTACTGCCGGTATACATAACCGAGTTGCCTAAGATGAACATAATCAGAATGTAAATTGCTTGTTTTGTTGAAATTAAATTTTTTTGCATCACTTTGTCCCTACTTTATTCCCAAAATCCAGATGATAATGTCTTTAACTGGCTCTGCCGGGCTGGGAATCTTGACACCCAATCCATACAGGATATTTATAACCAATGTAAATAAAAAAACTGGCATATAAATAAGTAAGGACTTTTTATTATCCCTTTTCTTTTTCATGAGGGGTATTATGTCAAAAATCAGTATAGCAAGGTATAAAAAGCTACAAATCAAAATATAACGCAATTTCATCCACCAACTTTAGCCTTCGATTTCAACAGCCCGGTGTTGATTATTTCCATTTCTGCTGAAACCTCGATATTGAGTGATTGAAACAAACTATCCCATTGCGGTTTTATTTTTTTCCAATAATCAGAATCGTTCTTATATATGGCGCTTCCGAAACCGAAGATATCACTGTCATATTCCCGTTGAACCTTTGTAATCAATTGTTTAATATTTGCTTCAATGGTTGCTGATGCTTTTTCTTCTATTTTTTTAATACCGCTTTCCGTATTAAGGTCGGCTGATGTTTGCATTTCACTCAACGCAACTTGCGTTTTGATCTCAATTTTCATTTCAGGCAATTTACCGGTTAGAATCGGTGTGACTTTTGTTTTGCTGTCTATAATCTCAAGGCTTATATCAGGAGAGGCAGATTCCATATTAATTATAAGCAGCCCGCTAGTCACCTGGTTTTTTATAAAAACCAGGTATTTTGATTCATCGCTCCCAAGATAACCAAGCAGCTTGTCTTTTTTAAAAACTGCCGTGCCACCAAGTTCCGTGATTTTATCGTTATGATTATTTGCAATATCCAGCGCAGGTAGTATTAATGAGATTCCTTCACCACCCAACATATTATTGGCCTGGTATAATTGCACAGATGCTGTTTTCGACAAAAACTTGGGATTGTTCTTATCTATGTTACTAAGAGCATAAGAAGTTATGGGATCGTTAAGACTTTTTTGTTCGATCACCTCTTTTGCTGTCTTCTCTTTGGAGATAAAAAGATTAATCGTGATTCTGGGTTCAGAATCTCTGTTAAGCCAGTCCAAAACCGGGGCTATGCCTTCGTGTGCCAACTCATTGCTGATGATCACTGTTTTACAGTCTCCGTAATACAGTTTTTTATCGGATCTCTTTAGGGCATTTCTGACCGCGTCAAATATTGTATTTCCATCCGATTCAATTAATTGGGATTTTACAGTTGGTCCCTGCGTACCGTCACCTCCTAATTGACCCAATATCTCGAAAGTCAGATGATATCCGGTACCGTCGCTACCTTTATCAAAGGCCGTTCCGGTAACAACTGCAAGGGTTTCCAGTTCTCTGTAATTAGCGCATCCCGACATCAGTATTGGAATAAAGATTGACAAGAAGATTAAAACTTTTCTTTGCCTTTTCATTCCGGATCACCGTCTGAATTGCTTCTGGTTTTATCAACAGCCATAAATTGGGGCCTTTTCATCATATTCCACCATGGTGACCTTATATACATATCTTGTTTACTCTGTAAGCCGTTCATAATAGGGATTCCAAAAGACCGGATGTTGAACAAATATATCATTAGACCCATCATGCCGAAAATATATCCGTATAAGCCGAGTATCGAAGAAAGACACAGCAATATAAAGCGTATGATAATAATTCCGCCCTTAATTCTGGGTATCAATAGACCGGTAATACCTGCTGTTGCCACGATGACAATCACAGGTGCGCTGACTAGCTTAGCATCTACGGCAGCCTGTCCGACAACAAGAGCGCCGACAATACTCAGAGATTGACCGATATTGCTGGGCATTCTGTTTCCTGTTTCCCGCAATATTTCAAACATAATAAGCATCAAAAACATTTCAACTACCGTAGGCATAGGAACACTCTGACGGGCCATTATAATACTCATCATCAATGGTGTTGGCAGTATTTCATGGTGAAAGCATGTTATGGCCACATAAACAGCCGGTGCACTTATTGTCAACAAAAACCCGAAGATTCTTAACAACCTGCCTATCGACGCAAAAAAATAATTGAGATAATAGTCGTCACTGCTCTGAAAGTGCTCAATGAAAAGATGGGGCAGAGTTAACACAACCGGTGTGCCGTCCAAAAACAGCGCTATCCTGCCTTCTAAAAGCTTCGCTGCAACAGTATCAGGTCTTTCTGTACTTCCGATTGTCTTGATGGGGGAATAGGGTTCTTCGTCGATAAGTTCACTGATATAATTGACATCCAACGTACCGTCAATTGAAAGTTTATCGAGCCTTCTTTCAAGCTCGGCCAGAATATCTTTATTAGCCACACCCTCAATATAACAAATACACCCTTTTGTTTGCGTTCTGGCTCCGAATACCTTGAATTTGATTTTTAAATCCTGTGTTCTGAGTTTCCTCCGAAGCATCGTTAAATTGGCCATGATGGATTCATTAAAGCCTTCACGCGGACCTCTTAAAACCCTTTCTGCCTCAGGTTCTGCAATGGCTCTGGTTGCCCAGCCTTTTGTATTTAATATAAGAGCATCACTGTATCCGTTAACCAGCAGCACCGAATCCCCATACACAATAGCCTGAATGATTTGATAAAAATCAGATGTTTTATCAACGCTGCCGGATAAGGTGACCTGCTTGGCAATAACATTTATAAGGTCGGATGCTTTGGGATCGAACTCATGTTCCAAAAGCGGCTGTATAATATCTTCATTTAATAATTTGTTATTAACCATGCCATCAATATAAAAAATGCAGCATTTAATCGTAGTATCCGCTTGATTTTCAATATAACGGGTGATCAGTGTTTGATCATCTTTAAAAATGTTTTTGATGAGATCAATATTTGTATTTAAATCAGTCGTTAAAATTGGCCGGTTGTTATCTTTAATCTTTGAAGCGTAAATTTTCCGAATCCACATCCAAAATACACTTCCATCCGTACTGTGATGCATGGCTTCAATACTGTATTGTACCAATAAGACATATAGTTTATTCATTTTTTCAGCTAGCACTTTTTTAGGAGCCTATCAAGGCAGCAGGTATCTTCAGCTAATAGGTTACTTGATTTTGGACATTAAAATTGTTCAGACATAACCAATGCAAAACTTTTTCTTTTAAAAGATATAATTCAAAGGACTGGTCGGTAGGAAAGTATTTTGTGAATTCCTCTGACGCCGCCTCATCCTCTGTGTATTTCGCTTTTTCTAGAGCAAATTCTTCAGTGGCAACTTCAATCTGTTCCATGTTGCAAATCTCATTGATCACCAGGTTTTCCATAATCATTCGTCTGGTTACTCTTTCGCATTCCATTCTAAAATATGCGTCGTTTTCATTAATTTGCATTATTCGGTCAATGTCAGGAGAACTTGAATTCATAATTGACCTTTTAGTTTGTTCAATTATCTTATTTAAAGCTTGATCAAACTCATCTTCATCAAATTCGTAACTGGAATTTTCGATAATCGTTTTCAGAACTAAGTCCCTTTTTTGTTGATAAATATTGGCTAAACCTCTGGATTTCAATATAGCCGCATACTTTTCTTTCATTTCGTCCAAGGTACGGCAGTCCGTTTCCATTTTTTGTACTAAGTCATCTGTGATTTCCGGGATTTTTTTATAAATAACATCTGTAATCGTTGCGTATAAATTAACTTTTTTATTCCTGATCCTTTCAATGACACAGGTCTCATCAAAATCGATTTCCATGCTAAAGCTTTCCCCCAATTTTTTGCCGATAGCGTTCATAAACTCTTTCAAGTAACTCTTATCACCTACTTTATACTGCAGTTTGTTTTGGCAAAATTCTGGGACTAAAATTCCTCTTTCCTTAGCCTCGACTTTAATTATGATGACATCTTCCTCTTCGACGGTTGTGTTCTGCTTGCACCAAATATTCACGGTATTTAGGATTGATTCAAGTACTGCTTTTTCTAAATCTTTTTGATCAAACCCTTTCGGTTCAGCCAGATTTAAATTTTTGTATTGACCAAGAATAAATTTATGCATTGTATTCCTCCTGTAAATATTATAACTATTTAAATTCTATCCCATAACTCCAAAATAAAACTTAATCATGATATACTTTTTGGATCATCAGGTTCTAATATTAGGGAAAGAATTTGCACTGTGTTGCTCATAATATGAGGAAGATGGCAGTACGAACTGATAAAAGATGAGCTGAAAAAATTGGGCTAGATAGGTTAAGGGGACGTCGCGAAATAAAGTTTCGTTACGTCCCCTTCGTGGCCGTGTTTAATCACAGCCTTCAGTTGAAAGCAAAAATATTTTTAAGCAATAAAATTAAATAGGTTAATTTTATTCTTCTTCATAAAGCATAAGGTATTTATTTAGCTTTTCCACATCATAGACGATAAGCTTTTTCCCGTCCTTCCCTAAGATCTTTTCGTTTTTAAGTTTTTTAATGACATTGCATACCGTTATAAAATGCAACCCGGTAATTTGTGAAATATAGTTCTGCGGCAAGGGGATGTCAATAAGACACCTTCCATCCTCATATACACCTACCTGTAAAACAAGATTTCTAATCAGATGACATATTCTTGTTGTAGCTGTATCATAGGTTCTTTCTACTAACTTTTCTTCAAAGTAGTTTGATTTTTGGCTTAAACCCTTAAGGATTTCTAGCGCAATCGTATTGTCATTGGAGATGATCTGCAGAAGCTGTTCACTTGTAAACATACATGTTTGGGTATTGCGAGTTGCAATAATTTGTAACGGACTGTCTTCCGAAGGAAAAAGCTCATTAATGATAGCATTCTTTTCGGCAAAGTATTGAAAATGTTCCCTGCCACTTGAAGAAAGCCTGGAAACTTTAACTTTACCATCAATAATTAATAATAGTTTTTTCAAATACTGTCCTGGAAGGATTATGGGATCTCCCTTTTTAAAGGTACACATTTCGCCCAAATCACAATAATCAATTAATGCAGGTATACCATAGAAATTTTCCGGCAAGTAGTTTCTCTCTAAATAATCCATAATCATGCCTTATTTTTCTACTGCATAGAATATAAATTCATTAGTTATTAGCCGGGATTTTAATTTTGTACAATTCCGGCCAATCAAGCCACCACTTAAACCTTGGAATGACCTCTGTGCCATACCCAAACATATCGTCAATTTTAACCAGTAGATTTGCAGATGTACGACCGCTGGCGCCGATTGTAATACCCGCTTTATGGAACCAGGAGTCTTCCTTGGAGTTCCAGGGGCAGACCTTCATACATTGGGCACAGCAGACACCTTCTTCATTTTCAGCTCTGAAATGTATACAAGCGTCCAGATTAAAATCCCATCGCTTATAGCCATTATGAACTATTTCATCATCATCATAGCTGATGGCCTGAGCAGGACAGGTTTGGGCACATTTTTTACATACACGGCAGAAGTCCTTTGCGCCAAATTCAATCGGTTTATCAGGAGCTAGCGGAAGATTTGTCGAAACACATGCAATCATGTGTCTGAAACCTAGTCTGGGATGAGCTACCCCCTGAGGTACCCTGGGTTGTTCACCAAGACCGCTGGCAATAGCAACCGGAGGGATAATAACATATTCTTTTCCCTGGTGAGAAGCAACAGCTTCGTAACCGAGAGCTCTGATATATGCGGCTATGGAAGTGACAATTCCTGATAGCATCATTGTTGCTCTGTTGGATTGAGAATTGGCGATACCGTCATAGCCGGTAGATCCCAAAAATGTTTCAAGATGTTTATCAACCGATACACAAATGGTATATGGATGAGTGGCAGCACTTACAACATTAGGCTTACAAACTTCTTCGTAAGGCTTTCCTGCTATCATACCAGGCTTATCTGTAACCATGGTTTCCCAAGGGGCGAACTCCGGTGTCAATCCTATACCAACTTCGTCGGCATTTAAAAAATAGGCAACGTCTTTAATGTTCATAGACATTTTTTCCGGGTCAGGAATAGGCAATTTATCTTGTGCCGGTTTGCCTTCACAAAGTGTAACTAAATTATTTTGAACAGTTGCAGTTCCGGTAGCCAGCGGATAGCGACGGAAATCAAAGCTCAGTATACCGTATTTTGCTTTCGGTCCCAGCTCATTACGTAATGCCCTATTAAAACCGCCGTCATACTGCCGAAACTTAGATATCTCCCCAACAATTTGCGTAGAACCTAACCATTCTTTGTTATGATTAACGTAGTTTACACTAATCCCACCATAGTCCGCTTCCGGTTTCAGCATAGACCATTGCCCGGGTTTTCCTTTTTCATAATTCACCTTGTAGCCGAGCTCTGCTGCTTTAGCTACGCCAGGAATTGCAGTTGCAGCCAAAACACCGGCAGTTGCAGCTAAAGCGGTACTACCTAACAGAAAACTTCTTCGACTCATCTCTTTTTTATTAGTGCGATTTTCTTCTGCGTTCTTAACGTCCTTATTCACTAAGACTTGCCCCCTTTACTTTTGATTTACCTAAGAAACCTAAGAAGCGAGCCAAAATCAAACCAAGTATGACTGCGCTACCCATAAACACGAAGATAGATACACTTACTGCCTTGGCATGGCTATAACCGGCATTAAGATAGATAAAAGATACTCCTGTCCAAAAGTCCAAAAAGAAAATAACATAAAGAACCCAGTTAACCACCGTTAACCATTTTTTACCAGATTTCGCTTTGGGTAACATAATGTAAATAATCCCTGCCACGAAAAGAGCCCCAGCTAAAAAAACAAGAAAAGTCCCCATAATTTCACCTCCCTACCTCATATTTTTTTCATAATAGTCCTTAAAAATAAGTATAGCTATTACTAAAAATATTTCTGTCATATTTCTAACAAAAATCTCAATTTTGTCAAAAGCACCTAGAGAATTCGGAAAATAATTTTGCATAATACATTCTGGCTTATATTGAGCGAGTCAAATATTCTTTAGTCGCTACTAAGCTCATAAAAAAAATTAGATACTATACTGTTCTCAATACTTATAAAATGTTAAAAATGATTTAACAAGGAGGTATGCACATGCGGTTTGGCAGCACAGAGATGCTTGTTGCCTTGATGGAAAATATCAAAAGCATTAAAAAAACTTAAAAATGATATAATATGGGAAAAGAGCTGGAAAGCTAGCTTAATACTGCGATTTAGGATGTGGAAGGAAGAAATAGATGTCAAGCATTACAGTTTTCAGACAAATTCTAATAAAAGAATTAATTACAGAAGGTTCTAAGAGCAATACGACCAAACAAATCAATAAAGAGATCAATAACGTTATGGATGAGCTGAAAAAATTTGAAGACAATAAAACCAAAGCGTTAACAGAGGCCTCTTTAAGAGGGTCTGATCAGAACCAGTTGGATAGGTTCCGTCAACAGTTTGAAAACAATTCGTCAAGCTACCATTTACAGCGGGATGAACTCCTGCAGAAACTGGAAGCGGTCAGTCAATTTAAGATCGGTGAAGAAATAGTCCTTGCTTCCGTAGAAGGTCCCTACGAACTTCAAATTGGGCAGACCTTGCAAGAGGCTACCGTAGCGGAAATTATAATTAAAGACGGGATCGTTGTTGAAATTCGGAATTGTTAGATTTGTATTCGGTGATAGTCTCTTAACAAGACAGGAGAATGTTTTATGCGATTAACAATCGGTTCATCCTTGGGTTTTTCAGGAACAGCAAGAAGTGAAATAGCCAAAGGTGTATATGCCGTAGCAGATTTGGTGCAAACGACGATGGGTCCCTTGGGGAAAAATGTAATCATCGAAAGAAGATATGGTTATCCATTGGTAACAAAAGATGGTGTAACCGTAGCCCGGCATATTGTCCTTTTAGATCCGGCTCCATCCGTTGGCGTAAAACTTTGTCAAGAAGTAGCACAAAAGACAAACGATTTAGTTGGCGATGGAACAACGACTTCCATTGTCTTGTTCGCATCCATGGTAAGGCGAGGGATGAAACTCTTGGAGGCCGGCTATAATTCACAACAACTGAAAAAAGGCATGGAGTTGGCTTTGCAATCAGCCTGCGACAAGTTAGAAAAAATGAGTATTCCAGCTGACTCGATTGAAAAAATACTGAGTGTTTCAACGGTCTCCTCGAAAGACATGAAAATAGGAAGGCTTATTGCCGAAGCCATGGAAACGGTAGGAATAAACGGAATTATTACAGTGGGTTCCAGCCAACAAAAGAAGAGCTTCGTCGAAGTAAGTTCCGGTCTGGAAATTGAGAAAGGATATACCACTCCCAATTTCATTACCAAAGGTGACCGTATGATGATTGAACTTGAGGAAGCGTTTGTGTTTATGACTGACTGCCCCATAACAACAGTCAATGAAATGGATAAGATTCTCAATTGGTGTATCGCTAACAAAAGAAGCTTGCTGCTAATAGCCAATGATATTCGAAGAGATGCTTTAGGTGCTTTAGTCTGGGCCAAGAAGAGCGGCAGGGTAAACGGGGTGGCCATTGAAGCGATAGGTTCCGGACAGCAGAGACTAGATTTTCTTGAAGATATTGCGGTGTATACGGGTGGCAGTGTTGTCTCTACGTTGTTAGGAAGTTCTTTAGATAGTTGTAGGGTATCAACTTGCGGGAAGGCGGACCGGATCGTCGTGACAGGCGGGAAGACCGTTATAAGCAATGGTAAAGGTAAAACAGAGGATATAGAAAAGCGCATCAGGCAGCTCAGAACCTTGTTAGAGATGAGTTCTAGTAAAAAAGAGCAAGCTGTTTTCAAAAATCGAATTGCCAATTTGTCAGATGGTATAGCTGTTATTCAAGTAGGGGGCATAACCGACATTGAAATGCAGGAATTGAAATACCGGGTGGAAGATGGGGTTCACGCAGCCCAGACAGCTGTGAGATCCGGTATCTTGCCGGGGGGTGGGAAAGCTGCCTGGTGGGTGGCCCAGAACTTAAAAGATGAACTTGAAAGTATAAAGCTGGCGGGCAAGAACGAATTAAATGATGGATTAGCAAAGGGTTATGAGATCGTGATCAAAGCTATGGAAGAACCCATGATCCAAATGCTGAAAAATGCCGGCAAAGACTATGTGCAAATTATTAAATCACTCAACTCCGTACAATCTTGGGTTGGCTTTGACATTGTTACCAATCAGATGACGGATATGCTGAGAGGAGGTATCGTAGATCCCAGTTTGACCATAATTAGCTCATTAAGGAACAGTATCAGTTCCGCTTCCATGCTATTAACCTGTGAGGCTTTGGTGGGTGAAGGGTTATTTACCAAGTCTCAACCTGAGCTTAAAGATCTGACTACTTATTGAGTAAGTGTTAGGAAATATTAAAGTATACCTTCAGAAACCGGCAGAGCTAATCTGAGTGCAGAAAAAGCAATTTTTAAATAATTATTCACAATTAAAAGCAAAAAGGGGTTAATTGCATGGAGTCTATGATTCTAAAAGGTGAAAAGGCCAGGAATGCTTTGGTTCGTGGGATCAACCTGGTTACCGATTGTGTGAAGGCAACACTAGGACCAAACGGACATAATGTCGTTTTTGAAGAAAGAAGGCCCCGTTTTCCTACGACTACAAACGATGGAGTAACCATCGTAGAGCGTATTGATCTCCGAGATTCCTTTGAGAATCTTGGTTGCAGAATTCTCCAGCAAGCCGCTGGACAGACGAATAAAATGGCTGGAGACGGAACGACTACTTCGATTATTCTGGCACAGGGGTTTGTACAGGAGGGAATAAAGAACGTTGCAGCCGGTGAGAATTCTTTGGATATATTACAGGGTATGAGTAAGGCAATTGACTTAGTAATAACCAAGCTTAGAGAAAATGCCACTGAAGTAAAAACAATAGAACAAATCCAACAACTAGCGACCGTTTCATCCGGTGAGGAGGAAATTGGAAGAATCATTGCCCAGGCCTATCAAATAGTAGGAATGAATGGAATTATCCAGTTTGAACTGGGTAAAAAACAAGAAACAATCTTAGATATTGTGGATGGCATTAAATTTGCCAAAGGATATCTTTCTCCTCTCATGATCAATAAGCAGGAAAAGGCCTGCGTAGAGTTGGAGAATCCATTGATTCTGATTGTTGATGAGAGGATTACGTATATCTATCAAATCATGAGCGTTCTGGAAAGTGTTGTTTCCAGTCAAAGGCCCTTGCTTATTATTTCCGAGGACATCTCAATAGAACTATTGAAGTTGTTAGTGTCAAACAAAATAAATAGAACCATGGAGATCGCTGCCGTTACATCCCCTGGTTACGGGGAGAGGCGGAAAGCTTATCTGGAGGATATTGCCACACTTACAGGGGGAATGGTAATCTCTGAGGAAAACGGGATTACCTTGGAGGAAGTACTCAGCCAACATCTGGGCGGAGCTAAAAAAGTAATTGTCCAAAAAGAAAGCACTTCCATAATTGGCGGGTATGGTTCTAAGACCGAGATAGAGGAAAGAGCCCAACAAGTTAAAGCGCGAATTGCGGATGCTGAGGACGATTGGACCAAAGGTAAGCTTCTGGAGAGATTAGGATGGCTGAATGGAAAGATCTGTACTGTTAAAGTAGGGGGGGCTACAGAAGCAGAAGCGATCAGAAAACAATATTTAGTAGAAGATGCTTTGAACTCTACAAGAGCAGGGATCGAGCATGGTGTTTTACCCGGAGGCGGAGTTGCTTTACTGGAAGCAGCAAAAATTTTGGAAACTGTTCAAAGTGCTAATAAGGGTGAAATGGCAGGAAACAAGATTGTATCCGAAGTCTTAAAACTACCGGTAAAAATTCTCGCCGAAAATAATGGACGTAACTCCTTGGAGGTTATCTCAGAAATCATGACTTTACCTCAAGGATATGGGTATGATGCGTTAACAGACTGTTATGTGGACCTTGTGGAGCAAGGGATTTTTGACGCAGCAGAAGTGACTATTCAGGCATTGCAAAATGCTTATTCTGTTGCAGCTTTGGTCATTAATTCTGAGGGTTTAATCACGTATGAGGTCTGAAATAAAAATGACCATACAAATCCAAAAATTATTTAAATATATATTTGATTAATAAATAGAGGATAAAGATTTGTAAAAACACTTTGTTTGGGTAAGTATATTTAAAAATTAAAATGGGTGGGTGTATGTGATGAATAGTAACGTTCATTTTTGCCTAAAAAGTATACCGACTTTTTCCTCTCTGGACCAAAGAATACGTGGCAAGATGTGCTCTTTTGCCAGCCAGAGATTATACAAAGTTAACGAATATATTTTTAAACAGGATGAGGCGGCTGATACCATTCGTATATTGTTGTATGGCGTCTTGAAACTTTTTAGAGTAAATGAGTGTGGAACAGAAACCATTCTTGATTATGTATCTCCAGGCGAAGTCGTCGGATACGATACTTTCTTTCAGCAAAACGTTTATAATTATACTTCTTGTGTTGCTGTAATAGAATCTAGAATATGTTGTATAGATCGGGCCAATTTTGAAAGACTTTTGATGGATGAACCCACTTTAATGCAAACTACATTATCTGAAATGAGCAATTATTTAGCTAATTTAAATCAAAATATATTGGGTAATAAGATTATGCCTGCCAAAGAAAAATTAAAAAGCACTTTTTTATCTTTAGGCCAAGATCATGGTGTAGAAATTGAAGGCGGAATCAGAATCAATATAAAATTAACTCAGCAAGAAATTGCAGATTTGATTGGAATTTCCCGGCCGGTAGCCTGTCAATTAATTAGCGAACTTGTTGATGAAGGATTCATTGATAGAAAAGGTAAGACTTACATTATTCGCAAAGAGCATTTATGCCCTAATTTATTTATTATGAGTAAGTGGAAGGAATGTTAAAAAGGATCAATCTAACTGCTATTCCACCAATTTACCGTTCACAAACTTAACGGTTTTATCCGCAAATTCGATCACGATCGTATTCGTAGAGTTGTCTATTGTGTCCGGGTCCGGCACTACGGTTCCTAAAGAAAAACTGGAGCCTACATCATCGAATGGATTATGGAATACCCAGGCAAATTTGTAATGCTGTTCAATCCCGATGACCTGACGATTATCACCAAAGATAAACTCAGGTTCGGTCGAATGCCGGATTAAGTCGTGTCCGTTTTTCAGCTGAAAGTTGATTTTCAAATAATTGTCTTTGATCTCATGCGTCAACTCCATATCTTCAGAGGATACGGGAAATCCAACAGCAAAAAGACTTACAAAAATAAGGAGGATGACGGCTACGGCCCCTACTGTAATGGCTGCCTTTCGGATATAACCCTTCCGTACCTTCTTCAGATAGTCAAGTTCCCTGACCTCCGTTACCGGCACCTCTTCCTTGATTTCATCCGTCATCTCCTGATAGAAAGTCCGGCAGTCTTCACAACCAGCCAGATGTTCTTGTATTTCTTTATTACTGGCTTCACTGGTAAGACCTTCAATATGAGATGGTAATAGGTCCTTGATTATATCACACTTCATTGAACTCTCCCCTTCATCATTTTTTGTTTCCCCCTATAGAAAGTTACCCTGGCCCAGGTCTCATCTCTGCTCAGAATCTCCCCAATCTCGCGAAAACTGAATTCTCCTGTGAGTCTCAGGTACATCACTTCCCGCATTGGTTCAGCCAACAGATGCAATTCTTTAAATAAGCTCATTTTCCCGTCACGCAGTACGATATGATCTTCCACAGAATGATCTGCCGAAGGAATTTCCGGGGAGAGCTCTGTCGTTTGTGTTCTTTTATTCCCGGCCAGCGTCTTATACCAAATATGTTTGGCAATCTGACAAAGCCAGACATAGATTTTACAGGTCCCATCATAACTTTTCAGCGATTTAAGGGCACGGTAAAAAGTCTCCTGCATCAGCTCTTCTGCGATTTGTTCTTCGTGGCAAAGACTCAATAAGTATTTATAAACCTGGCGTGCATACTCCTTATATAGTTGCTCGAACTCCTGCATCCATTCACCTCCTCCGAACATATATCCAAAAAATGAACAGTCCGTTACATCATCATGAAGAAAAAGCACCGAGATTTCGGTGCCTAAAAAATATAGCCTATTAGGATGTCCTTAATACCCCACCTCCCTGCAAGCAGTATAAACCCTCCACTACGGGGGAAAGTCAAGGCCATTACTCCTTTTTCTCTTTCTTTTTCTTTCGGGATAGGGACGCCCCACCGAAGCCGCTGATCACAGCAATATAGAAGCCAAAATCATACCACCAGCCTGTATTTACAGTCTCATAGATGCTGATATTGTCCTTAAATAACCCGACAATCAGTGAAATGGGCGCAATCCACCCATGCCAAACGCCCCATAAAAAGCCTGCCGGTCTTTCAGAGGTATACGTGCCATCTCCCGGTATACATCCTGTCAATGTAAAGGAAATTAAGATTGCCATAATCATGAAGATGATATATTTCTTTTTCATATAGGCCTCCTTACCCAATTACTTATTTTTATTCCGTCAGTATTTCCTTAATCAGGTCAATACCATTATAAGATATTTCTAGCAGAAGCAAAATAAGATTCAACATGGAACAATTTTGGAATCAATCATCCAATACTCCCGGACAGCAGAGAGCCTGACTTAGAGCTATACATACCTCCCCTGCCGTATGCTTGACGGAATGGCAAATCTACTTTATTCTCTATTTATTGAAAATTTTTATTGCACGTCAACTGTGACAGGAGATAAATCATGGACTATTTAGGCAAAAATATACGGAAGCTCGGTTTTGGACTGATGCGGCTTCCGATGATCGAAAAAGAAATTGACCTTGCGCAGACCAAAGAAATGGTTGATCTGTTCATGGCCAAGGGGTTCACATACTTTGATACGGCGTACGGCTATATCAATGGGAAATCGGAAGAGGCCATCAAGATAGCCCTTGTTGACCGCTATCCCCGCGAGAGCTTTCAACTTGCGACTAAGCTTCCGGCCTGGGTGGCTGCCACTGCCAAAGAAGCGAAAGAAATGCTCCATACCTCGCTTCGGCGCACAGGAGCCGGATATTTTGATTACTATCTGATGCATAATGTGAGTGAAAGCCGCAAGAAAGTCTTTGATGACTTCGGTATCTGGGATTATATGCTGGAGCTGAAAGAGAAGGGACTTGCCCGTCATATCGGTTTTTCCTACCATGACAAGGCTGATTTACTCGACCGTATCCTGACTGAGCACCCTGAGACAGAATTTGTTCAACTCCAGATCAACTATGCTGATTGGGAAAGCGAATCCGTCCAGTCGCGCCAATGTTATGAGGTGGCACTTAAGCATAACAAACCGATCATCGTCATGGAGCCTGTGAAGGGCGGCGCACTGGCCAACCCGGCCGACAGTGTCCGGGAAATATTTGAAGAAGCCGATCCGAAAGCTTCTTTAGCCTCTTGGGCCATTCGCTTTGCCGCTTCTTTGGACAAGGTCATCACTGTGCTCAGCGGGATGTCTACCACCCAGCAGATGAAAGACAATCTTTCCTATATGGAGGGTTTCCGCCCTTTAAGTCCAGAAGAAAAGGCCGTCATCGTACGGGCACAGCAGGCGCTCCATGTCATTCCCTCTATTCCTTGTACCTCGTGTGCGTATTGTCTGAAAGGATGCCCACAGCAAATTCACATACCGGTTTTTTTAGATGCCTTGAACCGGAATATGATCTTCGGTGATTTACAAGGTGCCAAAAGAACTTATCAAATTGCCTTGATGCTGGGCAGCACAAAGCCTTCCGCGTGTATTGCCTGCGGCAACTGTGAAGACGTCTGTCCTCAGCAGATCCATATTATTGATACGTTAAAGGATGCTGAAACTCTCTTGGCATAGGATCAATTCGTTTGCAGTTCAACCATCTTCGCTTGAATTGCATTCAATAAATCCTGCCAGGTCTTGTTATATTTTTTCAGGAACGGGATGGGGTCAATATGATCTGTTTCCCGATAGGCATAAGAGATATCCATATGGCTGAAGATATCTTTTTGGGGGTCCCAACCATACCGGATACAAGCATCTGCAACCAAAAGGACGGTCTGATCCCAAACTTTTTTAAACTGCTCGGGCTGATTTCCTTCCGGTTCACACATTTCTACGGAAAGGTACCTTTGGTTGGCTGTTTGGGCAGCATGCCAGGCCACTTCGTCTTCCGGAATCATTTGCACGGTTTCAGTCCAATCTGCAACATAATGGGTGGAGGAATAACGGTTAGGGTAATTAAAGTATTGAACTATTTTCTGCGCGGTGGCCCCAGGGTCCGCTGTGGAATGAATCACAAATCCTTTGGGGGATAAAGGCGTAGCCGGCCGGTTGTAAGAGAGCAGCTGTATCCCCACTTTAAGACTCGGGAAACGGACCGGAAGCGTCCTTGACTCCGTGAGACTTCCTGAGCTTGGTCTGAGGATTCCTGAGCCATCTGCATCCGCAACCACCTTAAAAGTGTAGTTGCCAACGTCCTGAACGCTTTTGTCATTAAGCGTCAGGATTATTTTTTGACCGGTCGTAACGTTCAGCCCCGATATCTTGACCCTTTGTCCAGCATCGAAAATCTGTTCAGGGGTTAATGCATTCATGGTTCCGTTTATCGTGATTTTATCCTGCCCAGCTATCGCCAAGTACTTATCCGGAAGGAAGAACTCCATGGTTCCGTTGTTCAAGGTTTCCCCAGGAAGATAGACCAGGTAAATATTCTTGGTGGCTCCCGCGATTGTACTCGCCGGAGATACTGAAAGTTCGCCATCGTTGGTATTGGCTAAATTAATGATCCGCTGCAGGACCGAAAATTTAACTGCATTCTCTCCGCCAAGTCCCGTCACCACCGTAAAAGGTGTGATCTTCCCTTTGAGATATTTTTGCGTAACCTCCGGCAGGGTGTCACGCACGAGAATAAGCGGGGATGATGATTTAGCAGCCAGTACAGCACCAGTTAAAGCATCGGCGAACTCTGTTCCTTTGGGCCCCTCACCCACAGCAACAAACAAGCGGGAAAAATCCAATTGGCCGGAAAAATACGCTAAAACCGCTGCATTGGTGGCATAACGGTCAGAACCAGCTAACCGGAAAGCTCCCGGCACTTGTTGGGCTACCCCCTCGCTGATTACGCCTGTACCTCCAACAATATAGGCTTGCTCAATGGTCTGTTTTTGCACATATTCATTGACGCTTTGCGGCAGCTTGTCTTTACCGGCGAGTAAGATCGGTATTTCCGCTTGTGCTGCCACAGCCGCAATGGAGAGTGCGTCCGGATAATTCTGCCCTGTTGCCAGAATCATCTTGTTACTGTTTAACGCTTCGGCAATCATTACCGATGTTTCATAGCGGTCATTACCGGCGAGACGAACAATCTCGGTCACACCGGCTTCACGCAACGTTGTCTCAATCTCCGCAGAGATGCCCGAAGTCCCGCCTGTAATAAAAATGCGTTTGACACCAAGCCGTTGAATCTCACTCCGTGCATCAACATTCAGGGATTCAGACTCCGTCAGCAGGATTGGAGCATGATACTTCGCCGCCAGTGGCCCGGCGCAGAGAGCGTCTGCAAAGTCATCGCCGCGGGCCAAGACAGCATACTCCGACGATTCCCATCCTTTCTGGGAAATGGCTGCCGCTGTCGCATAACGGTCTGAACCATAGATTCGATCGATTTGAGTCGTATCTGCATTTGCTGAGCTTGTCATCCATCCGGTGAAAAAAAGAAAACAAAATATAAGTAATCCACTGGATCGAAGGTGTCTTAATAATTTTATGTACAATCTGCTTTCCTCTTTTGTTTTATTTCTTGTCAAATCATGATGTTTCCATAAGAGAATTGTACTATATTTATTCCTTTCACCACCAGTTGATATGTTTTCCTCTTCTAGAAATAGATGTAAAACCTCCAAACAGAAATTGTAAGGAGGTTTTATGAATCCAGGATTTTATTTTTCAATAATGGGCATTACAATTCTGGTCAGAAGCTCACTCTCCGGAACATCGCTGGGCGCATTACAGTAGTATTCGTAATACACGCCAGCCGGTTTGCAGCCATTTTCTTCGATCCAGCGGAACATTTCGTTATAAGGCTGCTCCATCCCGCTATAGGGTCCCTTGTAAATGCAGCTGGCAGATTTGCCGGCTGGAATCTCCCGAGCATGAATCTCCTCCTTATCCGGGAAAAGCTTAGCAACGGGAAGCCCCATTTCTACATCCAGGTTTTCCATATCCAGGTTGTAGTAGGCAGTATACGGAGCATCGACCGGCTGGACACCGAGTTCATTCAGATACCCCATGATTTTCCCATAGCTTTCGCCGATCACTTTCGGCAGTTCGGCCACGGTCGTTTTCGCTGTGACCACCATGGCAGGCTGAGCTTTACGCTCCGAAAGTTCAATTTTAAACATGACACTTTTCTCCCTTTCAAATATTTTTGTTCCATTAAGTTTTCACTATCTCTAAGTTTTCACTACCTCTATCTTACTGGAATGCATTGACAATAGGATGTCATATTTGAGGAGCTTCGTATTTTTCTAAAGCCAGTTTTAACCGTTCGGTAACGATTCGCCGGATATGTACGGGCTCCAATACTTCAACATAGCTGCCGAAAGAAAGGATATAGCCATAGACCCACTCATCTTCCGGAAAGTCCACCTCGACGACCAAAGTGCCGTCCTCATTTTTTGTAATGAGTTCTTCGGCAAAATCATCGTAAATCCGGTTTAAGATCCTGGGCTGAAACTTTAGTTTAAGATGGACAGAATCCGGTAGGCCGCTTGCCTCTTCTTCCCATTCCGGACAAAGCCTCGGGGTAAATGTTTCTTCCAAGACCATAACATTTTTAACTCTGGTCAGACGAAAAATGCGGTGCCCTTCCCGCTTGCGGCAGTAAGCAATTAAATACCTGGTATGGCCTTTGTACAGCAGCCTCTCCGGTTCAGCCGAACGGCTGCTTTTTAGGCCATTGGAATTTACGTAATCAAAGGAAATTACCCTGCGCTGCCAAATCGCTTCTTTAATATCGTTGAATTTATTCTTTTCATTGGGCGTGCTGCTCCAATAAGAGAAATCGATCTCGATCCGATCTTTGCGGGAGGGCTCCTTAAACACCGCTCCAAGTTTTGTCAGGATATCCTCACTTTGCGGATATCTGGTAGCTTGCAGGGTCTGCAAAGCAAGCAGCAAACCGTCCCTCTCCTGCTCACTGATCATGACCTTGCTCAGAGAATACTCCTCCAGCAGTGATATTCCCCCGCCGTTGCCTCTGGTCATCACCACCGGAACCCCGGACGTGGATAGAATATCAATATCCCGGTAAATCGTCCGCACTGAAACCGGTCGGAGAGCTCACCGGCAGTGATGGTCCCTTTATTCAATAAAAGAATAATCATTTCCAAAAGCCGGTTGATCTTCATCGTTTCACCTCTTAGAACATATGTTCTATTGTTATTTTATACCATCAACAGATTAAATGCAATAATTAAATATAGTAGGAGGCCAAATGGCTGATAGAAAATCTCGCCTATTGCTATTTATTCAATAATAGCTAATACTAAAATGTCAGAGTTTTTTTATCATAATGGCAATTATCTTATGGAAAGATTCTCGCTTACTCAAAATAATATGATCATGAAGGGGTTAACAGATGAAAAAAGCAAATACCAAACATCGTCCAGAGAAACAAGCTTCCCTTATCGTTGATAAAGAAAATGAATTGTTAAAGTTCCTTATCGCTCAGTTGCCACAACAAGGGAGAAACTCTATTAAGTCACTTCTCGCCCATCGCCAGATT
Source organism: Dehalobacter sp. TBBPA1 (assembly GCF_040931655.1). Classification (NCBI taxonomy): domain Bacteria; kingdom Bacillati; phylum Bacillota; class Clostridia; order Eubacteriales; family Desulfitobacteriaceae; genus Dehalobacter; species Dehalobacter sp. TBBPA1. The sequence continues at coordinate 2,400,743 of NZ_CP162385.1, forward strand.
TCTGTAGACGGCGAAGTAACAACTTTGTTTAACTATCCGTTGGTTGCTGGTCAAAAGGTTAACATTAATCGGAGCAAAGTCTATCAAGAAAGAAGAGAGCTCAAGCCCCTGGGGCTAAAGATTTTCTTTGAAGATGAATATCTTATCATCATAGAAAAACCTGCCGGAATGCTTTCAATCGCGACCGACAGAGAAAAGGAATTAACAGCTTATAATGTTTTAAGTACACATATCAAAAAAAGAGATAATCAGAGTCGGGTTTTTGTTGTACATCGACTGGATAGAGAAACCTCCGGGGTCATGATGTTTGCCAAAAGTGAAGAGATAAAGGAAAAACTCCAAAACGCCTGGAAGGAAGTTGTTCTGGAAAGAAGTTATGCCGTGGTTGTTCATGGTCCCCTAACCGACGATCAAGGGACCATCACCTCTTGGTTAACAGAAAATAAAGCGCTTCGAATGTACTCTAGCAAGACTCCCAATGGGGGGCAAAAAGCCGTGACCCATTACAAGGTATTGGAAAAAAACAATTCCTATTCTTTATTGGAGGTAAAACTGGAGACCGGCCGCAAAAATCAAATACGTATTCATATGCAAGATATCGGGCACAGTGTTATCGGGGATATAAAATATGGAGGAATAAAGAGCAGCATCAACCGGTTAGGACTTCATGCTCACATCCTGGCTTTCAAGCATCCGGTAACCAATGAAATTATGCATTTTGAAAGTCCGATTCCTAAAGAGTTCTTGAGTCTTTTTCATAAAAAACAAAATAAGTAATCCTAAGGAATGATTTGCTTTACTCGACCTACAATGCCATTACTTAGCCGGACTTTAATTCCATGAGGATGATTCGATGAATTCGTTAGAATATCTTTAACGATTCCTTCGGTCAATTTTTCTGTTCGCTGATCTTGTTTTTGTACGATAAAAACGTGTGTGCCGGGCTTAATATTTGCACGATTATTTCCATCCATCAATATGAACACCTACTTATTGCTAATTTTCTGGCAGCTAAATCTCAGAGAAAATATCAGATAAAAGTATTTCCAAATCCGGGAAGACAGTCGATTGAATCGTATCTCCCTGCTGGAAACTCCTTAGATTGTCTATATCTCTTTCTTTAGAAAAAGCGTATTGAAGAATGCTTTTGTTTTCCAGACTTACAACCCAGTATTCTAAAACACCACTTTTCATATAGAGATTTAATTTGATAACCAGATCTTTGCCTTTGGTCGAAGGCGACAAGACTTCGACCACCAGAGTCGGTATGCCTTCATACTTGTTCTTTTCATTAACCTTGTCTTCATCACAGATCACGATGACATCCGGCTGGACAACATTCGGATCTTCTTCAAACTTGGTCGCATAACCGAAAAGACGTATATCCAGCGGAGCGGTTAAGGATCGACAAGTTTTTCCCCTAAAATAGTTATAAAAATGACCGGATATTTCGTTAACAACTACCTGGTGGGTAAAGGAAGGTGAAGCTAACAGATAAATCTCACCATCGATCAGTTCGTACCTTTGATCAGAGGAATCAACCAGCTCCATATATTCTTCATAGCTCACCGTTTTTGTCGATCGATATGTATTTGCTTCTTCGTGGACAAGGAAATAGTCCGGTTCGTTATAACGGATAAGTTTGGCAACACTCTTGCCGTTCTTGGTAATAATAATATCTTCCTTCTCTACCAGAGAAAGATATTTTCCAAAAGCATTTTGCATATCTGTGGTATTGATACGCATAAGATCACCTTCATCCTGGATTTACTAACTTAGGTATTATTATAAAAAATATTAGCTACTACGTCAATTTATTATTAGCTAATGTTCTTTTCTCACATTTTTATAAAGCGAGAATGATCTCGCTTTCCTATCACCAGAGCCTTATGGCGTAGTGCTGATTATCGCACCGTGGAATTACCCGATACATCTTTGCCTTGAACCGTTAATCGGTGCAATATCCGGCGGGAACTGTGCAGCCCTCAAGCCTTTCGCTTATACTCCGAGTACCAGCCGCGTTTTAGCTAAAATAATTTCGGATATTTTTGACCCCGAGTATATCACAGTCGTGGAGGGCGGCAGAAATGAAAATCAAGCGCTGCTGGATGAAAAATTCGATTCCATCTTTTTCACCGGAAGCGTGGCCGTAGGAAAAACCGTCATGGAGGCCGCATCCAAAAACCTCACACCTGTGACGTTGGAGCTGGGAGGAAAAAGCCCTGTTATTGTGACCGAGACAGCTAATTTGCGTCTGGCAGCAAAGCGTATCGCCTTCGGCAAAGTGCTTAATGCCGGGCAAACCTGTGTCGAACCAGATTATCTGATGATCCATGAATCCGTCAGGGATCGCTTTCTAACCGAATACGCCAATGCCCTGAAGGATTTTTTTCCTTCGTCAGATATGTCCGACATGCCGGTGATTGTAAATGAAAAGCATTTTAAGCGCCTTGTCGAGTCATCCCAAGCCTCTGGCGCTCTATTTGTTCACTTCAAGCAAAGCGATGGAGGATAAAATCCTGGAGACCTGTTCCTTTGGCGGCGGCTGTATCAACGATACGATCATCCATCTAGCCACACCGCACATGGGCTTCGGCGGTGTGGGATATTCCGGCATGGGTCAATATCATGGCAAACTCAGCTTTGATACTTTCACCCATTATCGCAGCATTGTCAAAAAGTCCACTTGGCTTGATCTGTCCATGAGATATCACCCTTATACAGATGGAAAGTTCAAACTAATCAAACGTTTTTTGAAGTAGAAGTATGATTCCTTCTAAGCTGCTTAAAATAAAGACTGGAAAGGGCAAGTTAAAATAAAGGAGGGCTTATCATTAACAAAACAAAGTTAATTGCATTATCCCTAACCGTTGCTTTAATTTTTACTTTGTCATTGTCTTTCGTGGTAATTGCTGCTACGGAGCAGAATAGCCCGAACGTACAATCCCCGTCCTGCTATGACAAAATGATCGACAGAATATCGCAAGAAAAGGGAATTTCTAAGGAAGAAGCTAAAGTTCGATTAGAGGCAAAGCTCAAGGAGATCGCCCAGAAAAAAGGTATTACGGTCGAAGAACTGAAAAAGCGGATGGCGGAAGGTAAATGCTGCAAAGGCCACGGAAAAATGGATGAAGCGAAACTTAAGGAAATAGCTGAAAAAAAGGCATAACGGTTGAAGAGCTAAAGCAGAGGATAGAAGAACACCATAGCAACAAGGAAAAAGCTCTTCAGTAGCGGATAGAAACCCTGCTGACAACATGATTATTCTTGCCCTTTCCTTTACTATTCACCTCAATACTGATCCCTTTGAGCACTTATTTTTTTTTGTCAAATGATTTCATCGGCATGGATTTTGGCAATGATCCTTTATTTCGTGGTACAATATATCGGGCGATTAGGATGTAACCGACAATAAGAAGCCTTACCGCTGACCATACCAGCGATAAACTGTGATTTGCAATCAGGGAGCAAGATATGATTCTCTTCGGACATTTAGGATTGACAGGATTAGCTGCAAAAGCAGCCGAAAAATCCTTAGGAAACATCAAAATTGATTACAGAGTCGTCTTCGTCGGGTCCATTTTGCCCGACTTGATTGATAAACCTATCGGCCGTTTTTTGTTTGCCGAAACCTTCCATACCGGTAGAGTATTTGCACACACGTTATTGTTTATCTTCCTCTTATTGGGGATTGGATACTATCGTTGGCATAGATATCAAAAAAGTGGTTGGTTGGTGTTGACCGGAAGCTGTCTTTTCCATGACGTATTTGACGCCATGTGGATGATTCCGGAGACATTTTATTGGCCGCTTTACGGCATGAAATTTTATGCGTCAACAGAAGGGTCATGGCTTCAAGCAGATTTGACCAGCCTAATGACCGATCCGGCATCTTATGTGCCGGAGATTACGGGGTTTATCATCATCCTGTATTTCATCCGAAAATTGATTGTACACCATAGGGCTAAGGCTTTCCTCCAAAATGGCGTACTATAAAGAGCAGTGACTCGGCCGCCCGGCACATGGATACATAGAGACTTACGTTTTCAGCGTCCGCAGGTACGCCTTTGCTTCGTCGCCGATCCGGTAACTCTCAATCGCTTTCTGGATAGCTTTGTTGTGCGTCCACTTCTCCAAACGCTGTTCCTGTATGTACGGCAAGACCGCTTCGTACTGCTTGGCCAATGCCGTTGCGAAATACCAGGCGATCATCATGTTGATATAGTATTCGTCTGACCGGATAACCGCCACAAGCTCAAGCATCTCCGGCTGGAAATCGTCATCGAGATAGAAGCGCATCAGCATTCCGATCCCGAATCGCACCGTATAGGTCCGGCCGGATACCAGCCATACTTTGATTTTTTCGTAGAGTTCGGGCAGGCGCTTTTTGAATATCTTCGGTGAAATGAGGTCACAGGTTGCCCAGTTGTCTATGTACGGCAGAAACTCGTCAACGGCGGCAACAGCAGTATCATAATCCCTGATCGTTTCAATCAGGAAACCGTGCAGGTTATTTTCTTCATAATACGCATGCGGCAGGATTTTGAGGAACTCCGAAGCCTCCGGCGTTTTGGAAAACTCCCTGGCGAGCTTCCGCAGATCCGGTGTGCGGACGCCGATCACGTTTTCCGGGTTCACCGTCGGCATAAGTTTGCACGCAAACTCTTTGTATTTCAGATCCTGCAGCTCGAATAGCCGGCGCAGTATCTCTTCTTTGCTGCTCATATCGTTATCCCTTTCATCAACAGAATGTTATTCTGGGATTTATATAAAATTCATATAGTTTCCCGCGCCATGATGTATTAAAACACCCGAGGAAATTCTCCCTCGGGCTTCTTTAAAAAATCTAGCAGCAGCAACCACGCCTCCGTCTTACAGGTGGATGACATGGCGGATGATGATAAGCAGGCGGCCTATGGCTTGGCGGCCAATGACGCGTTCCTGCTAATATGGGCGATACTATCCCCACCGTATTATTAATCGGCGCGACTACAGGTTTTCGTATAATATATTTGGCCAGAAAAGGGAGAAACGCTAGACCGGAAAGATACATATTAATCATCTCCTACATTCTGTTTTCGTCTCCCAATACTATCTTATGTAGACATCCTATTGGTTGTCCCATAATAGAAGGCGAACTGACTAAAAAAGATAAGTAATTGTAATCATCAGCAGTTTGATCATTTTTCACTTGTATTTTTTAAAAAGTGATTTTAGCATAGGAAACATAAAATGCTCTTTATTCAAAGAGTATAAATTCCAGACTGCTTCTTGGCGTTTTATAAGAAGCGCATTGTCGGAGAGTATTTTTAAATGGTATGAAAGTGCAGATTGCGATATTTTAAAGTAATCAGTTAATTCGCATACGCATTTCTCGCCATTCTGATAAAGATGGAAAAGAATATTTAGCCTTAACTCATCCGACAATGATTTAAAGCAAGTTGCATAGTTAGAAAATGAAGAATCTATGATTAATGCCTCCTTTTATATCAAATAAAATCGATAACAATATCAAATATACTTGATATAGCTAATTATATGAACAATATCTATCTCCGTCAATAATGGAAAGGGGGGCGAGAGATACTCTCCCCAACCTCCCCAATCTAGTTCATACACCCATCTCATCCTGTATATATTTTTTAATTTCATCTTTACTTGGGACTCTTCCCATGGATTTTACTTTCTCATTTACAACAACGGCCGGAGTCTTCATAACACCGTATGCCATTATTGTTTTCATATCTTTGACCTTCTCGACTGTCGCGTCTATACCCATTTCTTTAATCACTTCATCGGTTTTCTCTTTTAGACCATAATCGGAACAGCAGGATACCAAGACTTTAATATTCATCTTGTAATCAATCCTTTCTTTGTTTTGATATATCACTAATCTGCATTAATGCAGGTACAATGATTGATTTTTCTAGACTAAAATTATATTAAAAAAGTAGCCGATAAATACAATGGTAACTGCCATAATTCCTATAAATACTGCAAGTAATTTGGGCTTTAAAACCTTGCGGAGTATTATCATTTCCGGCAGGCTTAATGCCGTTACCGCCATCATAAACGACAACGCCGTACCCATAGGGACTCCCAGCTTAGTGAGTTCGCTGACAATAGGCAGTGTGCCTGCAGCATTGGAATACAGGGGTATCCCAATAATAACGGCGATTGGAACTGCAAAAGGATTGCCTTTCCCTGCATACTTTGCAAGCCAGTCACCAGGAGCCCAACCGTGTATGGCAGCTCCAATTGCCAGGCCTATAACGACATACGGCCAGATTTTCTTGAGCAAATTCAGGTCATAGCTCCATGCATCTGAAATTCGCTGCTTCCAGGTAGGCTTTACTAGCTCAGCATCGCCCATACGTATAGAAAATACATCGTCTTCAAGATATCTTTCCATCTTTAGTTTACCAATGATGAATCCTGCAACAATTGCTATGATTACTCCTGTTGTAATATATAAGACAGCTATTTTCCAACCGAACAAGCCCCAAAGCATGACGAGTGCAACCTCGTTTACCATTGGTGAAGATATAAGGAATGAGAAGGTTACGCCCAAGGGTATTCCTGCTTCTATAAAACCTATAAATACGGGAACAGCAGAACAAGAGCAAAAGGGAGTAACAATACCCAGAAGGGCGGCAACAATATTACCGATAAACCCGCGCGCTTTTCCTTGCTCCCCCAAAAGTTTTTTGGTTCTTTCAGGAGGAAAGAAGCTCCTTAAAATTGATACGATGAATATGATAATGATCAGCATCAGGAAGATAACTATCGCATCTGTGAAAAAGTATTCTACGGAGTCCTTAAAACGTGCTGACTCCAGAAATTCCGGATTCGTGCCGAACAAGCCAAAAATCCATTTTAACAATGCAGTTAGCAAATTGTATAAAAAACTTGATGTATGACCAATTACTGCAAACACCTATTCCACACCTCCAATTTTGAATATTATGAGTTATTGCTGTTGTACTTGCTGAGTTTGCTGCGCTCTTTCTATAACAAAGCTTCCTCATATCAAAATGTTTTGTTGTATTAATCAAATTATTTTGATATATTAGAGTATATGCTACGTGAAACAAAAAGTCAACACATCAAAAATAATTGATGCATTGACTTAATTCTGCAAGACCGCCCTTAAAGTGTTAATACTGTCTCATATCATACTATCAGTGAGAACTATTAAAATTGCTATACAAGGAATCTTCCGATTCGGTTGTTGACTAAATCATCGACCGCTTCGCTCGCTTCAAATAAATTAGCTGCATAGGCATCCGCTTTTATACTAGCTGCATATTTAACCGTTACCGGTGCACCACCGACGATGACTTTAACCTGTGAACGCAGCCCCTGTTCGGTTAATGCGTTAATGATATAGCCTAATTCCGGCAGCGTTGTAGTCAAAAGCGAAGACAACGCCAGAACGTCCGGTTTATACCTTCGGACAGCCTCGATAAATGATTTCACCGTGACATCAATGCCCAAGTCAATAACCGTGTACCCGCTGCCCTGAAGCACCATAACGATTAAGGACTTTCCGATATCATGTAAATCTCCTGCAACTGTGCCAATTGCCACAATCCCCTTTTTCGAACCACTGTGTCGTGATATTATCGGTTCCATTACATACATCGACGCATGTGCCGCTCTGGAGGACATCAGCACATCTGTCACATAAATTTCCCCATTAAACATTCTTAATCCAAGATCTTTAAACGCCGGGTTGATAGCAGTGTCAATAATTTTATCTGTTCGAAGCCCGTTATTGAGAGCTTCTTTTGTCTTATCCATCGCCGTCTGGGTCTGGCCTTTTTCAATGGCTTCCTGAAGTTCAACTAGTACTTTTTCCATTTTTCATCCCTATCTTTTATGGTATTTTCGGAATTGAGTTGGCGTAATCCCTTCAGATGTTTTGAACACCTTGGTAAAATAACCAGAGTCCGAAAAGCCGACATTTTCAGCAATAGTCTGAATTTGATAGTGGGGATTCAAAAGAAGTCTTTTCGCTTTTTGGATGCGTACCTTTAACACATAATCATTAATTGACATGCCCATATGGTCTTTAAACATTCTACTGGCGTAACCAGGGCTCAGGCAAACCGAATCTGAGATAGCTTTCAATGAAAGATTTCTCATATATTCATTTTCAATATATTCGATCATCATTTTTATATTTGCGTTTAAGGGTTTATTTTGTGTTTCCTTAATGCGTTCTAAGTACGCGTCCACAGCTATTGAAGCAAGAACACAGAGGTTTTCAACAGAATTTGTTTCATAAATCTTACCGATATAGTTGTTATTGATATCCACAAACTGTGACATTTCCAAGCCCATCTGGGTTGTAACCCGTAACAGAATTACCAGCAATTCGGTCATTTTGGCACGTACCACTGATAAATTGTTGTGTGATTCATACCTCAGCCCAAATATGATCGTCTGAAGATAGGCTTTTGCTGATTTTTCGTTTTTGTACAACGCTACCATTATTTCGTTTTCGTCAACCAGCGAACCGCCTGAACTGCTGCCGAGCTGTTTTTCTAGGATTTTTCTGTTTTCAATTTCAGCATAATACATTGACTGCTGGCTGGCGAATTCCTTAATCTGTTCATAATTCTCCCACCCAGCTTTCGTGATATAATTGGCAACCACATAGAGCAGATAAGCTGCCGCCTGAACCTGATGACCAGATATAATTGGAAGTTCGCGCACCGCTTCAAATAGATCCTGAAAGTCTGTGGTAAGCGACTTGTTCATTTCTCTGAGTTCAATCCAAAAGAACTCTTCCGGCTTCCACATCAGCACTTGACCACAAATAATCGTTCCCACATGCTCTCCGTTCAGTATGATCGGTGCAGCCCATTCAATCAGACCTGACGGACAGCGGAAAATGTATGGTTCACCAAACATGGCTGCCTGTTTCCCTGCCCTTTTATAGGCACTCTGGCACCTATTGTTTCCACCTTTCAGTCCATATATAATACGGCAGAATCTACAGCATTTTTTAGTGCCGCTTCTTGGGAAAATAGATATGCCCTCAACATCAACAATATCGGCCATCAAACTGGTGGTCGTTGTAAATGAGTCCAATATTTCTTTCAAGGTTCCGATATCCACAAAGTCAATGATTCTGTTTTGACTTGTTTGATCTTTCATTCTGACCGCCTATAAAAACAAATATCTTACCTTCAGGTATTATTATATCATCAATTTTCAGAATTAAATATGAAGGATAAACAATTATAGAACTCCTAGTGGACAATGTCTTATATATTCTAAAAACCTCCTGCATAATGTTTTTTCCATCATCCAGGAGGTTACCGTTTTTACCATGTTTTGTTTTGTTCAAATATATATCAGTCAACGCCTATAGTTTATCTACCTTATGCCATGCTTCTGCCAGCGGCTCTAAGCGTGAATCTCCTACAAGAATCGAGTTGCCTTTTTCGTTCATAAGTATCGGCAAAAAGATATAATTGCCTTTCTGTCCATATTGCTTCGCGCATCTTTCTCCTTCAGCAATTACATCTTCCGTCGAAGCATTAATATAACTGACTGGCCCTGATGAGTCCCACCCACCTTCTACAATTAGACGGCCTTTATATTTTTCCAAAATTCCCTCGATATCGTTGCTAATCTGCGCAGGAGTCCAAATTCTTGCACCCATTTCAACAAAATCTTCAATAATTTCTTCACATTTTCCGCATGTATGCTGTGCAAAAATGACGCCTCTTGAAGTGATCGCTTCAATTATTCTTTTATGAGACGGTTTAATCAAATCACGATACACCGTTGGAGACATAAATAGCCCATTCGCAGTAGCTATATCATCAAAGTAGGTGATCACATCTGGGTGATACACATCAATAAAACGGTTGTGACACGCAATCTTGTACTCGGCAAACGCTTCAAAGAATTCCTTGCATGACTCTGGGTCTTCAATCAATGAACAGAGTGTGTTTTCAAAACCCATAAAGGTAGCCAGTCTTTCAAACAAACCGACTCCACTAAAAACATTCACAATTTTTTCTTCCCTATTAAAGTTAGGCAATTCAACTTGAGCTGCCTCATCAATGCCTAACGAATCGATGTCCGGGAAGTGAACATATTTTTTCCAATCTGCAACATCATCAAACATAAATTTGTTAGGCTCTGGAATCACACCCTCTTTCGTTGCAATCCAATTAACACCAAATGGATCAACGCCCCCAAAAAAGGGCTGATCGGCATTATTTGTTCCCATTAAGCCTAAATTGTTTAACTCAACAAAATATGGAATAAATTCAGGTCTTCCTCCATTCAACATTGCTTGAAAATTTTCTCTCTGATTCATTTAAACCCATCCTTTCATTAACAAGTTAGAGTTTATAAAATCCTTATAATCTCTAAATCTTTGTGGATACAAGGTTATCCTGATCATTTATCTTAGGAAACTAACTCCTTCGCCTTTACAGCAGCACCGCCTGCATCAGGAGCATAAGCATCGGAACCGATTGATGCCGCGAATTCTGGTGTAACAGGTGCTCCACCGACAATGATCTTGAAACCAGTCGTTCCGCTAGCTTTGATTGCTTCAACAGTAGCTTTCAATGCGGGCATGGTGGTTGTTAGAAGTCCTGACAAGGCCACTAAGGTAACGTTTTGAGTTTCTTTGATAGCCTCAATAAATTTAGCGATCGGTACGTCTACACCAAGGTCGACTACTTCAAATCCAGCGCTTTCAATCATCATAGCTACCAGGTTTTTGCCGATGTCATGAAGATCCCCTTCAACCGTACCAATAATGCAGGTACCTAAGGAAGTGGAGCTTCCTCCGGCTAGAAGCGGTTTTAGCACCTCGACACCCTTCGCCATCCCTTTAGCAGCCATCAACATTTCAGGAATAAATACTTCTCCTGAAGAAAATTTGTCTCCCACAACTCCCATGGATTCGATCATCGCCTTGAGTATACTTTGAGCATCATTTCCCGCGTCTAACGCTTCTTGTACTAACCCTGGAACAAGTTTCGCTTTTCCTGCCTCAACCATTGCTTTTAATTCTTCCATCTTAGGCATTACTACGTCCTCCTCTTTAGTTGATTTAATTTCGAGAGAGTTATTTTAAAATTATTTTTTTTGACCAAATAATTCTTCTCGATAGGCTCCAATGTATTCCATGCAGTAGTCGTCTTTCCCTAAGAGTGCTTCTGTTGCATAGATCATCCCCATTAAATCTTGGTTAGTTGGAGCGATAATCCCACTATCCATTCCCGCGTTCATCGCCAGTACGATAAATGCCTGATTCACCAGTCTTCTAGCCGGAAGATTAAAGGAAATATTGCTTAACCCTCCGGTTACGTGGATAGCTGGATACTGCGCTTTAATGTCTTTAATAACGTCAACCACCATATTAATACCATCTTCAGACGTACAGAGCATTTCTACCAACGGATCGATGTGCAAGCGTGATGGGGCAATATTGTGTGCTTTGGCTTTCTCCATGATCTTCCTAAACACTTCCATCCTTTTTTCGGCTGTCTTAGGAATTCCGGTGTCATCGCACAAGAGGGCCACGCATTCCCAATTCGTATCCGCGATGACAGGAAACACGAGTTCGATCTTGTTCCCTTCACCGGAGACTGAATTGATAATCCCTGGCTTTTTGCAGAACTTCATGGCTTCAACGCAGATATGGGCATGGGGACTGTCTATCGCTATCGGCTTATCGGTAACTTCCTGGACCAAGTCGATAAGCCATTTCATCGTTTCGAGTTCAAGGCTATCTTCCACTGATGCACATACATCAATGAAGTTTGCTCCTGCATCAGCCTGAGTTTTGGCTAGATTACGAATAAAGCCTGCATCCTTTTCAGCGATTGCTCTTGCTACAGAAGGAATTGCACCATTAATTTTTTCACCAATAATAATCATGCTTAAGAATCTCCTATCTACTTGTATAATACTTCTTATAATACTTCTTATACTATTGAACGCCTTCTTCACCTGTGTAGTTCAAATTTCCAGTCGCTTCTCCTTTCTGTGTCACCTCCGATCCGTCTAGGGCTTTCTTGATCATCTTCAAGTCTGTCAAATATTGCGATCAGTTGTTCTTCCAGTCCTAATTGTGAAACATTAAATACGATCAATACTAAACTGACTAGTACATCTTCATTTATCGAACCTGCTGATTCATGGGTGTGGCAGTATACTTCATCCCCTGTTGAAGAAATCATAACCGAATGATTGTTGGCAGAAAGAAATCCTTTGACATGTCCGATAATACCGCCTCGGTCCAAGACCCAGGAATTCAGCGCCTTGATTTCATTTTCTATGATGTTTTTTATCTTATTACAATCCTCATGCTGAATCGTATTTTCACCTGAGACTGCAAATGCGCCTTCCTGTATTGTCGTTTTAATTCGATATTTTCCCCGTTTTGACAATTCTGTATCGCTGCTGAATTCAACCACTTCTTATCACCTGCAATATCGTCTCATCAATTTCACTCATCCCACTGATGCGGTATAATGCGGCTTTGTCATTTAGGTTTCGAACGTCATTTTCGATTTTATTCAGTGTTTCTTCATCTACAAGATCTGTTTTATTGATAAGAATGATCTGTGCATTACTCAGTTGTCCTTCAATCAATCTCTCTAAAGGAATGCGGATTCGTTGCCAGCGGCTAGCATCAACTATTGTCACGATTCGGGCTGTCATCCTAAGATTATTGTAAATTGAATCTGAGATGCTGCTTGGATATGCAACGCCTGTTGCCTCAATGATCAGCCATTCGGGGTCATTTTTACGCGCGATGTCTTGAATGCCTGTGATGAGATCGTTGTTTAAACTACAACAGATGCAACCTGAGAAAATATCTCTTACTTCATAGCCATTTCTTCGTAATACTTTATCGTCAATCCCAACCTGACCAATTTCATTTTCTATAATTGCAACAGTTGTCTCTTTTATTCTTTCAGAACTGTTAACAATAGAATGCGCCAACTGCAAGAGGACACTGGTTTTCCCTGAACCCAAAAACCCGCCTAGAATAATTATTTTGATTGCAAGTCCCCCCCAGTCTCACAGATTATTTAAGAATTTAACCTATTACTTCGTTATATGTGCTCATTATATATAAACGAAATAATAGCGTATATGGACGAAATGGTATAATTTTATAACAATCCAACCTTGTCAACACGGCTGTGATGCCGGTTTTTTTAATTTTGTAAAATCACGCTATTATATACGCTCAAAATGGTAAATTTCAGTTATTCTGTTAAAGACTACGTGACAAGCCTGCCTGAAAGACACGAAATGAGTGAAACCTTAATAAGGCTATTGCCTCGATATGCGAAGACAATAGCCATTACGATCTGATTGCAGAAAATGAATATTTATGGAAATAACTATTCTTGTCCAAACAACTGGAAAGTGATATGATATTGCTAAAGGTCAGGAGGGTGAGCCTATGGATAAATCGGATATAATCCTGGATAAATTAAATTCAATGGAAAAATCTTTGCGAGCAGAAAATAAAACGCTTAGTGACAAAATAGATAGACTTGAGAACAAAGTTGAAAAACTCGAGAACAAAGTTGATAAAGTCAGCGAAAAGCAAGATATGTCCTGGCAAGCAATACAAGAGATACGGGATGATTTGACGGAAAACAGTGCCCAAATTAAAATCATTGATAACAAGGTGAAGGCTTTATAGCCTTTATTTTTATGTTTTTCACCTCAAGAAGTTTACAGCGCATTGATTATACCCTTTTATTGGGCGCAAAAGTCACCGTCACTTCTTCTGTTGGGATGCGTTTGATTTTGGGGTTGTAGATTGAGCCGGGCCATGCTCATCCTACCTCTTCCGTTTTTTAAGAAATTACAAGCCTATACATTGTATTTATCTCGTATACTTTTTATTGATATAAGTGAACTGAATGGAAATTGAATGGAATGGATATCAAAAATAGCCTGTTTTACAGGCCATTTTTGTCAATGATGATTTTACTGACCCTCTTCGCCATCGCCATGATCGTTAAAATCGGCGGATTCCCCAAAGACTCAGGGAAAAGCGTTGCATCAGCTACATACAGGTTCTCGGGCAGCCTGGGGTTGTGAAAGGTCACGGCTTCGTCTGCGGTAAGCGGCAGCATACCGCCGGGGTGTCCGGCATTGATCGTTCCCAGGAAAATAGTATCTTTTTTTATCCCATACGTGGAAAGGATCTCCATGCAGAGTTCGACTTCCTCCCGCAATCTTTCCTGATCTATATCGCTCAGCGTTTTCCTGATGTTTTTGTTATCAACCGTTCCGGCGCTTGAATCCGCCAGCTTGATCATCAGGGATACAATATCCTGGGCAGGATACCGCCAGCTAGGATGAAAGAAAAAGCTCAGATAATCAAAGTAAGGGGATAAAATAGCATGCTCCCTCTGTACGGCAAAGGGCATCGAAAGCTCTTTGTTCTGAAGACTTCCTTTTTGCCGGGCAGCCACGCAGAGAACCGGATCAACGAATAATCTGCTTTCGCATTCGATCCCCGAGTTTTGAAGAATGACGGGGGTTGAAAATCCGCCTGCCGCCAGGATTACAATATCCGCCGGGTAAAATACGGAGTTGAAGCCTTTTTGGGCCTGGACCCCTTTTACGAGACCCTTTTCCGTTACAAGCTTCACTACCTGACAGCCTGTGATGAGCTCCGCACCCAAATCCTGTGCAGTGTTCAGAAATTGACGGCTGTCCCATTTGACATGATACCGGCAGCCCAGGACACACCTCCCACAGCCGGTACAGCGCTGATAATTACCCAGCTTAGGCAAAGGCACAGGATTCAGGTCCATTTCCGTGCATATTTCAAACAGCCTTTTGGTGGAATTCTGCCATTTAGGCCGATGGTCATCGGTGACAGGGATTTCCGTGTAAAGCTCCTCAAATTCATCATCCAGATCAATGCCAAGATCCTTAAGCCCTTTGTCCATACGCAGCGCATTTCCTGCCGAAAGCGTGGTCGTCCCGCCTAAGCCCCTGCCGCTGACCATTACCATACTATCCGGGGTTTTCCTGACGCTCATCGACGGAAACAGCAGTTGTATTTCCCTCTCATCGAAGAACAGTCCGGTTTTTCTTAGCTTTTCCAGAACAGATAAATTGATAGAAAACGGCTTGAATTCCCGGCCTGCCTCCAGGACTGTCACCTGAAACTTCCCCTGCAGTTTCTTGGCCGAGGCAGCCCCTCCCGCACCGCTGCCGACGACGATTACCCTTTTCATGTTGAACCGTCCTTACTTTTTACCTGAAGTTCCCTTTGAAAATATCCTTTACAGCATTCATTGCCTTCCGTAATCCTGTGCTGAAAACACAGCCTGCCGCCGCCTGAAAGCCCCGCAGTCAGCCCTTCATCCAGCGCGGAAATCAGTTTGCAGACTTCCCCGGAATAATAACTGCTGAAATAGCACTGCCGGATGATGATTTCCCCCTGCGGGTCACATTGAAAATCAATGCCGATCAACTGATAGATCACCTTCAGGGCCGTAACAGCCTCTTCCCAGGTTCCGATATGCAGGGTTTTTCTCAAGTTCCGTCCGAATCGATAAGCATTTTGGTACAGCCGCTGTTTGACTTGTTCAAGAGGGCGTCCGCTCTGCAAATGATTTTCCGCTTGTTCCTTGGTAAATAAGGCGTATTGCAGGAGAAGCGCAGCCGAAGAAAGCCCCTTTAGCTCCGGCAGCTCATTTTGGAAAGCATCCGCCGTCAAGCGGAACAATTCCTTCAGTTTTTTCCTCTTGATCCATTCAGGCAGGCAGCGCTGGATGATTTTCAGAAGCATCATTGACTCCCTGTTTTTTCAGTCTTCGCCAAAAGAGCTAAGCATTACCGCTAAGTCCGGTTTTCCTTATTTTTAGGTAAAAATACAGTGCCGCTAAACCAATCAACCCATCAACAACGAAGTTGGCAAAAAAAATCAGGTAGGGCTGGTAAATGAAAAATAAAAATAGAGAAAGGATGGAAGATGCCAGTTTGGCATGGGTCAATAAAAATGGATAGATGTGCTGCGCCGGATTTCGATACATCAGGATGGCAAGCAAAGTAACAAGATACATATAAGCAACTGCCAGTGTCAGATAAAACCCGGCGCCTTCAAACGAAGCTTCGGGTAATCCAAAATAACCGGAAATACGGTTAAAGAATATCAGGGCCGCATCAGGAAAGAACAGGAAAATCAGGCCTACAACGGCAAATATCCCTGCTGCAAACAAGCTGAACAGTTTATACAAGCTCATAACCTATACCCCCATAACCCTATCCCCATTACTTCCTTCCTACCTCTTCATCCCAATGATTTCATCCCTATAGCTTCACTTCAATCATTTCACTTCCACGGCTTTATTCCGATAGCCTTACCCCTTATAATACAGCCGGGAAAATTCGGACAACGGACTGAACCGAACTTCCTTCATCATCTCCAACGTATCTTCTTCGCTAAGGGGTGACTGCCCTTTATAATGTTTTTTCAGTAACGCATAATTCTTGTTCATAAAGCAGCAGCTTTCCGACGGAAAATGCGCTTTCATCTCCGAAAAAACGGCTTGCGCCGATTTATCCCGGACATTGCCGAAGGTTATCGGTGTAAACACACACGGGCTTACCTCGCCAAAGGCATCAATATAGACCATTTTATGGCCTGCATTGCAGCCAAAATGCTCTCCACCTTCAAAATGCCCAAGATAATTCACCGTGATTTTTCTCTCTTGATTGTATTTATCCTGCAAGTGCACAAGGCTTAAACGCTCTTCTTCGGTAAGGACTGCGGCCTCATTCCAAAAAGCTTCCACCGTTGGCTTGGTTTCACTCAACCAGGCTTCATCGATTCCAAGGCTGATCAGGAACGCCAGAAATTTCTCAACCTGATTTTCTCGAAGCATTCTCCTGGAGATGACCGTCGATACACTGACATGAACGCCTGTGCCTTTAAATATTTCGATCGCTTGAAGCGCTGCCTGGAAAGCCCCACGGCATCCTCTGATCCCGTCATGTTCTTCCTCCTGCCAATGATCCAGGCTGATCGAGACATAGCAAAGGCCCGCCCGCTTTAACTCCGCCGCCAGCTCTTTTGTAATACCCATGCCTGTGGTAAACAGCTTAATGGCGCAATCATCTCCGGCGCTTTGGACGATCTCTACGAGATCTTTGTTCATAAGCGGCTCCCCGCCGGTAAAACCCAGCCAGAAAACACCCATTTTCTTAAGATCCTGAATGAGCTGTTTGATTTCTGCCGTATTGAGAAGTTCCCCACTTCGATTCTTATTGTAACAATAGGCACAATGCTGAGGACAGGCATCGGTCAGGCTGATTTGAGCGTGGGAGGGCCCCTCCGTCCTTGCCAGAAGGTGCTCGTTGATAAAGCGGGTAAAAGCTTTACTGTTTACCGGGGGCAAATGGGAATGAAGGACCAGCTGCCCGCCGACATTCAGTAAACGGAACTTCCCCATGTATTTCATCAGGAACCAATTGATTGAAGGTTTGACCCTGATGATTTGTTTGTTTGCCCATAGCGATCTGGCTAAGGCAATCTTATTCTTGAATTCGGACATGGCCGGCGCACCTTACATTCCATATATTTCTACTTGATAGTTTATCATAATTATACCTACATCACCATACATTGACCTGCTTGTAATTTATAATGTATCAAACAAAACTCTGATTCTACCTGTCTTTCTCCGAGCGTGCGAAAAAAAATGTACCGATGATCAGGCAAACCACCGTCAACACTGCAATAGCGATAAAGGACACCACTGGAGTGGTTGATCGGGATAATCGCGCCGGAAAACCTCCTGAGCAAGGTCTTCGGCTGTAACGGTGCTTCCGGTGAAACCGGAAATTTGCCGGACAACCTTCGGATAGTGCATCCTGAAGATCGTTTGAAATCAATCCAGAGCGGCCGAGTCCAGCAATTTTTTTGCCAATTCGATATTCCCGTCGGATTCCTCTATGATTTGATTCACCTTCTCATATCCCAAAGTCGTTGTATACGCCGTTGCGAAAGCGTAGGACCTTTCAAGAAGCTCCCGGCATCTCTCCGCATTGGGCTCAATCAGGTCGATACACTTGGTCCGGAATAACGCAGTAGCTTTGGTCAGAAGCGCGAGGTTTTCAAGCAGGGCATCGGCGATTAACGGCAGAAAAGCATTGAGTTCAAATTCGCCATGGGAGGCCGCCATGGAAATGGCAGCGGCGCAAGCCTGATCTCCGCCAGGCCCCCTTTCGGCCCTGAATTCATCAGACGCAAATCATTGGAAATTTTCATCAGATTTACCGCAAGATGCATTTCACCGGTTTTATCTTTTCCCAGACGCATCGTTTACTCCTCAATCTCCGCTAAGATTTGCGGGAACATGGCAATACTTCGTTTCAGGATTCCCTGCATATAAGCGATCAGGATACCGTAATTGGTCATAGGCACCTGCTGGTCCTCAGCGCATTTCTGGCGGTATTTCATTTCTCTTTCGTTCAGCATGCATCCGCCGCAGTGGATAATTAAACGGTAGGCGGACAAGTCGTCAGGGAATTCCGAACCGGATGTAAACGCAAAGCGGATCTGCTTCTGGGTGTCGTTTTTGATCCATCTGGGCAGCTTTACGGTTCCGATGTCATCACACTGCCTGTGGTGGGAACACCCCTCCGAAATGAGAACGGTATCGCCGTCCTTCAACGAATCCAGCACTTTTGTGCCCTTTACAGCCATCTCCAGGCTGCCCTTATATCTGGCGAAAAGGATTGAAAACGAAGTCAAAAAAATATCCTTGGGCGTATCCGCGGCTGCCTTGGCGAAAACCTGGCTGTCCGTGATCACAAGCCTCGGCTTTTTGCCCAGATTCTCCAGTGTTTCCCGGAATTCAAATTCTTTCACCACAATCGCCGTTGCATCCGCTTCCAGAATGTCCCGGATCGTTTGTTGCTGCGGCAGGATCAGACGGCCCTTCGGTGCAGCCTTGTCAATCGGCGTGACAAGCACGACAAAATCCCCAGGATGAATGAGGTCGCCCACTATTTTAAGTTTCGGCTCCTCTGTGACAGCCAAAGCGGCTATTTTCTCCTTCAGGGTTTGGATGTTCCAGCCGGTTTTGGCGCTGACATAGATTTCACGGTCGTTTCCGGCCGGTACCTGCCCCAGGAAATCGGCTTTGTTGTAGACAACGACATAATGGATTCCCTTCTCGCCAAGCAGCCTGATCAGTTCTTCATCTTCAGCGCTCTTTCCATACGCCGCATCGATCACCAATAGGGCGATATCGGTTTTATTCAATACCTGCCGGCTTTTTTTGACACGCAGTTCTCCCAAAGCACCCGTATCATCAATCCCGGGCGTATCGATGATCACGACGGGGCCTAACGGAAGCAGCTCCATCGCTTTGTATACGGGATCGGTGGTCGTCCCCTTCACGTCCGAGACAATGGTCAGATCCTGACCCGTGACGGCATTGACAAGACTTGATTTACCTGCATTTCTTTTTCCGAAGAACCCAATATGGACACGGTTGGCGGAGGGGGTGTCATTCAGTCCCATTGCTTTTTACCTCCTTACAATCTGAAATCACGGCGGCCGTTGACGATATGATGGAGATTCTGCCGGACAATATCTTTCACTCTTTCACTGGGGATATCCCGGATTCCTTGGGCAAGGACAGCCTCCCCTGCTGATTTCGTGGCAGATGAAGCATAATCCTCCAGATATTCCTTTAAGGTCATCAGCGCATTGGGGTGGCAGCAATTCTGGATCTGTCCGCTTTTGCACAGACTCATAAACCTGTCGCCGGTCCGTCCTTCCCTATAGCAGGCGGTACAAAAGCTTGGAATGTATCCCAATTCCATCAGCCACCTGACGATTTCATCCAGGGTCCTCCTGTCGCTTATGTCAAATTGAGCGGTATTTTCATTTTCTGCTTCAGGTTGGTGATAACCGCCGACACTTGTTTTGGAACCGCCGCTGATTTGAGAAACCCCAAGATGCAGGACACACTCGCGGCAAGCCTTACTTTCCCGCGTTGAGACAATCATGCCTGTGTAGGGCACGGCAATCCGGATGCAGGCTACCAATTTGGCAAACAGGCCGTCATCGATGCCATGACTGAAAGCCGACGGGTCAATATCATCCGCAGGGCATATCCTCGGAACACTGATGGTATGGGGGCCTACGCCGAATACAGCTTCAAGGTGCTCGGCATGCATCAGTAATGCTGCAAATTCATAGCGGTACATCTCCAATCCAAACAATACGCCCAATCCGACATCGTCGATACCGCCAAGCATCGCTCTGTCCATGGCTTCCGTGTGATAGGCATAATGATGCTTCGGCCCTGCGGGATGCAGTTTTTCATAACTTTCCTTATGGTAGGTTTCCTGGAATAGGATATAGGTGCCGATCCCTGCCTCTTTCAGCTTCTTATAATTTTCAACCGTGGTTGCGGCGATATTGACATTGGCCCGCCGGATCGCGCCGTTTTGATGCTTGACACTGTAAATGGTAGCGATGGATTCCAGAATATATTCAAGCGGATTATGGACCGGATCTTCACCGGCTTCAATCGCGATCCGTTTATGGCCCATGTCCTGAAGCGTGGTCACTTCGCGGCGGATTTCCTCCTGGGTCATTTTCTTGCGGAGGATGTGTTTGTTCTTCGCGTGATACGGACAATAAACGCAGCCGTTGACACAGTAATTGGACAGGTAGAGCGGCGCAAACAAAACAATCCGGTTCCCGTAAAAATCTTTTTTGATCTGCTCGGCGAGGGCATAGATTCCCTGGTTTTTTTCCTCAATCTCACAATCCAGCAGCACGGCGGCTTCCCGATGCGAAAGTCCCTGGCGAAGTTTTGCCTTTTCGATAATGCTGTCAATCAGGCCGGCATTGTTTTTGTTCTTTGCCGCATACGCCAGGGTATCCAGAATTTCCTGATGCGAGATAAATTCTTCTGCTTTGGCTGATGCTACATTGTACATAGGGGTACTCCCTTCTTAATCGGGTCAGATACTTCTTTCCCTTCAGTAATGGAATCCTCTTATTAATATTATGAAATTAACTTAAACCATCGATCGATGGTCCCCGCGGGAAACCGGCAGCTGACAGCCGATGCTTTCCATCCTTTTTTGCAGGCAGGAGCGGCATTCCGCAGCTTCGTCCCCCGTGCAGATCTTGTTATCGTAGAGCAAATATTTATTCCGTACCTCCACCGGAGACAGGTTGGGCATTACGACGTTGGCACCGGCCAGAATACCAAGTTCCCTCCCTTGCGGGTGGATCGTACCGAGAGCGGTCGTCGCCGGCAGTAAAACGCTCGGCAGCATCAATCGGATCAAGCCAAGCAAAAATAAAGTCAGCTCCAGCGTTCCAGATTCCTGGTCTGCAAACGGCGTTTCGTGATGGGGGATAAAGGGGCCGATCCCGACCATATGCGGATTCAGTTCCTTGATCAATAACAAATCCTCCACCAGCGCTTCCGTCGTCTGAAACGGAGAACCGACCATCACTCCGCATCCGACCTGATAGCCGATCTCTTTCAAGTCATAGAGACACTGCTTTCTGTTTTTGAGGGACATGACAGCCGGATGAAGCCTTCCATAGTGTTCGGCGTCGGCTGTTTCATGGCGAAGCAGGTAGCGGTCGGCACCTGCTTCATAAAACGCTTGATAGGTTTCATAGCTTTTTTCCCCGATGGAAAGCGTCAGCGCGCAGTCAGGATGATTTTTCTTAATGGATTGGATGATTTCGATTATTTTTTTATCGGTAAAATACCCGTCTTCACCTCCCTGCAGCACGAAGGTGCGATAACCAAGCGCATACCCGGCAGCGCAGCAATCCAGTATTTGTTTCTTTGACAAGCGGTAGCGCTCCGCCTTCCCGTTGCTTTTACGGATCCCGCAGTAGTAGCAATCGTTTTTGCAATAATTGGTGAACTCGATCAGTCCCCGCAGATAGACATCGTGACCGTAGTTTTGCATCTTTACCGTTCTGGCCTTGGCAAACAGATATTCAGCAAGCCTGGCATCTCGATGCTGATCTATCAGTACCCTGTATTCTTCCGGTGCAAGCACGCACGTTTCCTGAAGTTTATCTATCAGCTGTTTCATCGGCGGCCTCATTTTCCTTTTTAACGGTTACCTTGGAAAATGCCGCTTTGGAACTAACCCCCGGCAGTTTTCCGAGCTTCCCGGAAAGGGCGCTGATCACATCCTGCGGGGCATCCACTGCAATGCTGATGATGCTAATGCTTTTTTCACGGTACGGCAGGCCCATTCTGCCAATAATATACTGCCCATAATCATGCAAAATCGCATTGAGTTTCTCGGTCGACCCGGTATCTTCCACAATGATTCCGATTATCGCTACTCTGGACTCCATACATTAACCCCCTCATATCAAAAAATGCGCCTGGAAAGGCGCAATTAATCAAAAAATAATGATAAATATTGCTGTGCCTTTCGCCTTATACGATGTATTTAGCGTCAGTAACAATACGGTTTCCTGCTTTGTCAAAAGAAATTCTTGTGACGCAGCCACTTTTAATGTATTCCATCCGCGCTTATTTGTCAATCCCCACCAACGTACGCTACTTCACAAGTCCAATTAAATTTCCGTACCCTTCCCGCTCCATATTTTCTTTGGGCACGAACCGCAGCGAGGCGCTGTTGAATGCGTATACTCGAAAATAAGCAGGAACCCAGCTGTTCTGCACAGCCGGATTCCTGCTTATGATTGATACGACTACCAATGACCTATATGACCCAATATTATTATATGACTTGTCTGTCATAAGTGTTCAAATTTTACATAGGGTAAGCGCTTTGCCTTTAAGGTTATAAACCTTTTATCACGATTGTCAGGCTTATCCCATATGATGTGAATAAAGTACAGGAAAGACGGTATCAATATGAGTGATTTGCTGACAGAACGTACGCCGCCTGTCATCGCGGCTGAAATCAATACAATCAAACAACAGACCAATAAAATTCTGCTGGCCAGCGCCGTCGAAGTAGGAAAACGTCTGAAGGAAGCCAAAGCGCTGCTGCCTCATGGGGAGTGGGGCAAGTGGCTGGAGGAATCGGTAAGTTATTCTCAAAGAACTGCAGAAAAACTGATGCAAGTCTTCGATGAATATGGGATTAAACTGCTCGTCTCATCCGAAGATGACGGTAGTTCAAATCCGCCGCCGGTGGCGAATTTGACCTACAGCCAGGCCCTCATCCTTCTTGGGCTCCCGGAAGAGGAACGGGATGGGTTTATCGCTGAGAATGATGCAGGCAGCATGAGCAGTCAGCAGCTGCAGCAGGCAGTATATAAGAGGAACCAGGAGCTTGCCGGGAAAGAAGACGAAGACCTGCAGAAAGTCTTTGCTGAGCAAAAAGATAAAATCTCCAAATTATCAGATGAGCGCGATCGGGCGAAAAAAGAAGCCACGGATAACCTGCAAGCCGTATGGGCCGAGCAGGGAAATGTTTTGAAGCTGCAGCGGAAGCTTGACGTCCTGGAAGATGAAAATGCAGCAGCCAAGCGCATCGCCGAGATAGAACACGAAAGCAGGGTCTTAAAGCTCAACCTCTCCATGACCCAGGCAGATGCCCGCTTTGAGCTGATAGCCAAAGGACTCGATGATCTTTTTATCGCCATCAAAGAAATGGCCGCAGCAGACCCGGATGCTTGCAAATTATATATCACTTATGCCAATCAGTTGATGTCTAAGACGCTGAACAAGTTAAAGCGCATAGAGAAAACGACCATGGCAGTTCCGAAAGCTCCGGAAAATCCTGAAAAAGATTAATCTCTTTGCCTGAACGCCTGGAAAACAAGGGGCATATACTAAAAAGGACATGCTTTTCGGACAAGCAGAAAACCAGGAAAAGAGGTAAGCTTATGACATTAGTGGTAAACACATTGGACTCCGTGCTGGCAACCCGCTATCAGACAGGGACTACTGCCGGCGGCGGCCCGGTTCTCAAGCAAAAAAGCCTGACCGGCGTTAAAGCAACGGCAACTGATCAGGACGTATACGATGTGGCTGTCGCTTTATCAAGCCTGGTGGATTATCCATTGGCAGATATCCGCCGCCTGAATATTTTCGAGTTGGCCGATGAATAAACCGGCCGGAGCAATAATTCCAGGGTGGTGACAGAGCATGGCAATAACGAGCCAGAAAGTTTTAAGAATGGTATTTACGACCGTAGGTGGTAAGGCGTTTACCATTACCCTTCCCCAGCCAAAGGCAGGCCTTACGCTTGCCCAAGTCGGGACGGTCATGGACCTCATCATGGCAAAAAACATTTTTGCCACTTCCAGTGGGGATCTGGCAAGCAAGAGAGATATTAAAGTGGTAGATACTACCACGGACGATCTCTTCGATCCCCCACAAGAATAAAATACTCCGGCTAAGCTGTCCGGAGAGCATGGCTGGTTTCAAGGCATCATTTCGAGGAATGGGCGGCTGCAAGGCCGCCCTCGTACAATGAGCTTTACATCAATAACCCTTCTATTCTTCATTTTTAATCATTCATCGTGCATCCCATTCTTTAAGATAATATTTCTGCTGCCAAAATAGGTCGCCAGAAAATAGGCGCCGTAGATCAGGAGAATGGCCACGGCAGTAATCACGATGTTGGAGGCCGCGTTGATACTGCCAACCTGCCGGACGGCCTCGTTGGCGACCTTAATGCCGACGATGGAATGGATACAGGCCAGGGTAAGCGGAATCAGAAAATAAACCGCGATTTGTTTGAAAATCGTCCGGCTTAACAGCTTATGATCCGCGCCGATCTTTTTGAGAATGGCATACCGGTGCCGGTTATCCGCGGCTTCGGAAAGCTGCTGCAGCGCCAGGACAGCCGCGCTCGTAATCAGAAAGATCAAGCCGACATAGATTCCCACAAAGGAAATAATCGCTTTGGAACCGCCTGCCTGGGCGAGTATCTCATTCTTAGAAATGGCGGTAATCTTTGGCTCGGACGGAGCGGATGATGAAGCGGCATCCTGAATTGAATGAAAGGCTCTCATAAATTTGTCCTGAGCCGCTATTGAATCACCAACACAGTTCAAGCAGAGAACGTTTTGGTGAACAACGCCGTCCTGTTTTAGCCTATCCGGAAGGACAAGCGTCAAAATACTGTTATCGCCATTTCCATTTTCATTATTAATACCTGCGGCCAGAAGTTCGGGGTAAACGGTATATTCGGTCCCGTTCAAATTTAAGCGGGGCCCGCGCGCCAAATATTTTTCCAGATACTCCTGGTAATCGGCTTCAGACCAGGCATATTGCGTCAACAGCGCGACCTGATTGCCTGCAAGGCTGATGCCTTTTTTGTTTTGCAGCATCATAATCTTGTTGTAATCCATTTGCGTGATATAGTATAGCGGCAGCGGATATATTTTGTCCCGGATCATTTTCAGGTCTTGGGCGGGAAAAAGATCCTCGATATTTTGAAATACTGTTTGCAGGTTCAATTTCTGTTTCTGATATTCATAAAACGGGTACTGGCAGGAGCTTTGCGTATACGCTTCCATATTCAAGCCCTGACTGCTCAGATAGTCCGAAAGATCCGTGTCCGCCGTCCCGGTAATGGTGATATCAAACGGGGCGGCATCTTTGTAGCCCTTATTCAGCACATTGGTCATGCCGATGCCGGTGGAAAAAATGCCGATGGTGGCAAAAAGCATTAAGCAAATTAATGATATGGAGATAAAAGCCGTATTGATCCGACTGTTGATCTGCTTCAGGATGAACATGTTCAGCCCTTTGAGGTATACTTTTTTGTTGGCTTGAATCATACTGAGCAGAAAACCGGACAGCGAGGCAAAAAACAAAACGGTGCCGACCGCCCCGAGTATACAGGCGATAAGAAGCCTGCGGTCAAAGACCATAATACCGTAGATCAGGACACTCCGGTAAGCTGCCCCGATCAAAATAACCGCTAACAAAAAGAGAACAAGCGTAAGCCATGGATTTTTAAGCCGCTGTTTTTCATTTTGTTTTGCGGAATTAATCAGATCAATCAGCTTATACTTGGAAACAGCAAACGTGCTGGCGCCTATCACGATGGCAAAAATAATCCCAAAATAGACGATGGTTTTCCAGAAAGCCTGAAGAGAAAAGACAAAGGTGTAGGCGGTCATGTCCACCTCAAAAAGCTTCGCCGTGACCACCGATAAACCCTGTGAAAGGAATATTCCGGCCAAAAGGCCTGCCGCCAGGGAAACGAGACCGATGATGAACGTTTCCATGATCAGGATCCTGGCGATTTTGTGTTTTTCCATTCCTAAGGTCATATAGATCCCAAATTCTCTTTTGCGCCTGCGGATCAGAAAGTTATTGGCATAAATAATCAGGAACCCGAGAATAAACGAGATAAAAATGGAAACCCCGTTCATCATCTTAGTGATGCTTTGCATAATCGCCAAAGCAGAATCCGAGATATGCATCATGGCTTTCTGTGCTTCAAGGGAGTTAAAGACATAAAACACACAAACTCCGAAAGTGAGTGTCAGAAAATACAGGGTATAATCCGAGAAGCTCTTGCGGACATTGCGGAAGGACAGTTTAAAGTACATTGGCTGCGTCACCTCCGAGCAGGGTCACGACATCAATGATTTTTCGGAAGAATTCTTTTCTGGAATCAGCGCCGCGGTTCAATTCATTGAAAAGCTTCCCGTCTTTAATAAAGAGGATCCGGTGACAATAGCTGGCCGTAAACGCATCATGGGTCACCATCAGGATCGTTGCCCGCAGGTCTTGGTTCAGTTTCTCCAGACATTCCATCAGCATCCGCGCGGATTTGGAATCCAGCGCTCCGGTGGGTTCGTCCGCCAGAATCAGGGCCGGATTGTTGACGATAGCCCTTGCCGCGGCAATACGCTGGCGCTGCCCGCCCGACATCTCATAAGGGTACTTATTGATGATTTCTTCGATTTCCAGTCTGCGGGCGACCTGATTCACTTTTGCTATCGCCGTTTGGTGCTGTTCTCCCGCAATCGTCAGCGGCAGAATGATATTTTCAAACCCGGTTAACGTATCCAGCAGGTTGTACTCCTGAAACATAAACCCAAGTTCTTCGCGTCTGAATTTGGCCAACGCCCGGCTTTTCATCGCTGTGATATCCTTGTTCCGGATATGGATATTCCCCGACGTTACGGTGTCAATGGTTGCGATGCAGTTTAAGAGCGTCGTCTTCCCGCTGCCGCTGGCTCCCATAATGCCGGTAAATTCCCCTTCGCCGACACTGAAGGATACATTGTCAAGGGCCTTGGTCAGGCTCCCTTTGTTGCCGTAATATTTTTCCACATTCAAGACCTTTAAAATTTCGTCCATGGTTACCTCCCCTGCTCACATCTACGAGTAGATCGATTCATAAATTCCGATCATAGCTAAGAATTAGTCAGCGTAATGGATAGCTAGCGCTAAGCAATCGATCAACGAGTTTATTTTAAAAGGTCTTGTTAGGATCTGCCATGACTTAAGCTTACGGTAACCTTACATTTTTGTCATGTTAACATGAGGGTTAGATGATATACAATTATCTGGGGCTGGTCTGTGTGCCACAATTCCGCTTTCGGCAGATAGCGCCATCCTTGGCGCTAACAGCCGCGCTTCACAATCCGTGCTTCGCTTGACGCTGGAACTTGTGGCACACAGACCTAATATGGGGTAAATTTGAGAAGTTTTATGAGATATTTATAATGAGATATTTATAATGAGATATTTATAATGAGTTATTTATAATATGTTGTACGGAGTTCATGGTTAGATAATGTCGGTCATTGAGCTCTTGGGGAAAACAAGATATAGGGTCGTACCGCTGCCGTGGATAGATTCCGCGCTGATGGCTATGCCTAATTTTTCGCAGAGTCTGCGGCAGATGTAAAGGCCCATGCCTGTGGATTTTCCCCTTAGCCTGCCGTTTGTTCCGGTAAACCCCTTGTCAAAGATTCTGGGCAGTTCATTTGCGGGAATTCCCAGCCCGTTATCGGTAACCGCAAGAATACAACGGTTATCACGCTCAGCAGCTGTAAATTTTAGATGGGCGTCCTGTTCGTTTGCGTATTTCAGGGAATTCAAAATGATTTGATGAAGCATGAATTCCAGCCATTTAGTGTCCGTATAAACGGTCTTCTCCAGGTCATCCGTCGCAACGGACATGCCGGTTCCGATCAGCTGTTGGGCGTTTTTCTTAATTGCCGCTAAAACTGGTTTTTCCAGACTCGTTTCTTTAATGAGGTAATCTTTTTCGACGGCGCTGCTCCGGGCGTAAAACAAGGCTTGTTCCACATAGTTTTCAATCGCGTCCAATTCCTCGGCCATGCTGTCCGTTGCTTCGCTTCTGTTATTTTGCGCAATCAGCTTGGACGAGGAGATGGGCGTTTTGATTTCATGAACCCACATTTCGATATATTCACGGTATTCGTCATGCTTATTTTTATATTGGTTGATTTCTTCAAGACAGGCCTTGTTGGATGTTTTTAAAATGTCGTGGAGCAGAGCGCCTTCATAGAAATCCGGTTCCGAGACCATTTCGGCAATGAGGTTCTTGCGGTCGAGCCTGTCAAAGGAACTGACGAGCGTATGATAAAACGTGTACTTTTTCTTGAACTCCATTGCCAGCGGAATCAACGCTCCGACAACATAAATGGTTCCGATGACGGCGGCGAAAGCCTTTCCTCCGGCCGGATTTAAAGCTGCCAGCATAAGAATGGTCATGACGGCTACCAACAGGTGACAGACGATATAGGCTCTTTTTTCTTTGATAAAGTCTCTTATGGTCATATGATCAAGTACCCCTGGCCGCGTTTGGTCTCGATGACATTTTCAAGGCCGGCGTCCTCCAGTTTGCGGCGCAGCCTGCCCATATTGACAGTCAAGGTGTTGTCGTCGATAAAAAGATCGCTGTTCCATAAATAACGCATCAATTCGTCCCTGCTTACAATCGCGCCTTTTTTTTCACAGAGACAGGTCAGCATCTTGATTTCGTTTTTGGTAAGTTCAATCGAACTGCCGGCAACCTCCAAACTGCTTTTGGCAAGATTGATCGTAAATTCACCGCAAGTCAGCCTGTCCTGCGCCGTTTCGCGGTAAACCCGTTTCATGACCGCCGCGATCCGCGCCAGCAGGATATGGGTATTGTAGGGTTTGGTGATAAAGTCATCGGCGCCCAGGTTCATGGCGGCCAGTTCATCCATTTCCGTATCGCGGCTGGTGACCACGATGACCGGTACCTCGCTGTGCTTCCTGATTTCCCGGCAGATATGGAAGCCGTCATACACAGGCAGGTTGAGATCAAGCAGGATAAGCTGCGGCGCTAAAGAAAGTGTGAAGCCAATGATATCCTCAAATGTTCCGGGCGCATGGCATTCATAGCCGTTCTGGGACAGGAAGATGCAAAGCTCATCCCGGATTTTTTTATTATCCTCAATAATCAGTATTTTTTCCAAATCATGACCCTGCTTTCTTCATTACCCTCTTATTTTTAATATATCATATAATCCGGTCCAAATTAAACGGTTGTCTTTCAGGTATACGTTCTAATTCAATCAATTAATTCCATTGTTTATATGCAATCATGAAAATATTTCAAGGCATTATTTTTTTTCACAAATATTTAGTAAATTATGTTAAAATATATTTGTAATTTTCTAAAATCGGAATTTTTAGCAGTTGAATCAACTTCATATATTTATCCATAATTTGAACTGTTATTCTTGAAAGAATAATGGTTCTTATGTTGTTAAGGGGTTTCGACTTTTTTATATAGAAATTTACAATTTTCAACACTTAAAATAGGCTCATTCTTTACTATACTAGGGAGATGTTGCGTTGATAAGAGAAAAAATAAAAACAATTGGAAGAATCCTATTACCTATCGTAATTATTTTGTTGTTATTTTCATCTAATACTTTTGCCCATTCAGGAAGAACTGATTCAAACGGCGGACATAGAGATAACAAAAATGCTAGTGGATTAGGTTATTACCATTATCATCATGGTTACGGCCCTCACTTACATCCTAATGGAGTCTGCCCATATGAAACACCAGAAAAAACAACAATCCCTGAACCAGTTGACGTTAGCTCTGTAATGATCAATTCTATGGATAACACTGTATTAGAAGTTGGAAACAAAACTGTATTAAGTGCTACTATTTACCCTTCAGATGCAGAGAATAAATCTATTACTTGGTCATCAAGTGATATCAATGTTGCTATAGTTAGTGAAAATGGTATCGTTACAGCAGCAAATCCTGGTTCCGCGATCATAACAGCTAAATCAAGTAACGGAAAAACAAATAGTATCACTTTAAATGTTGACGAAAAAGCAGAGCCTGTTTCAACAGTCAGCGATCAAGATGAATCCGGTTCTTCTGTTCTCGGCTATGGTGTTGTAGCTGCCATTGCAGCTTGGTTTCTATTAAGAAAAAAGAAAAAATAAAGAACTCCTATAAATTAACTTAACCATGATCCCCCGTTTCGATTGTATATAAAATTTATCACCTCACTTGATGGGGAGCCTTTTTGATTAACTAATCCCATGAAATTCAGCTTGTATTAGCAACCTAGTATCTAATTCCGACAATAACCATTTTCTTCCAACAAAGTAATCCCTTCGGTTATTTTCTCCGGTGATAGAATTGTTGATATTAAATAACATGCATAACGGGAAAGCATTATATCTTCTATCTCTCGTTCAGCACCTGAACCGATATCAACCATTTTGCGGATCTCCGCAAAATGGTCTGCAACAAGATAGCCGCTATTTTGGCAAGCGATCTTTGCACGCTCTATTACATCGGTAAAACTCCTCCATTGTTGGTATTCCAATACAACCTTTAACTCTCTGGCATACCAAAACTCAATACCCTCTGTAGTCAAATGTTTGATGGACTCAAAAGTTTTTTCAGAATATTTTTCAATCTCAGTCATATGAGCTTTCCTCCTCTGAGACAATTAAATATCGAACATATGTTCTAGCTTTCGTATAAGGTAGCTATAGCATGTATTCTACGCTTCATTTCTGTGCGGATATGTAACGGCTCTAAACACTCGCATTTATCCCCAAAACTGAAAAGAATATTGTAGTAGTATTCGTTCTCTATGAAAGGAAAACTAACAATGTAATGCTCATCACCGTCTGGCGAAAAGTGTTCATAAGTGCAATAATCAAGCACCCTGTCCATGACAGATTTATGAATACGAATTTTGACTTTTGTTTGCATCGTTGCCAAAATATCAGTAAAATCCAACTGCGGTTTTTGATAATCTCGTGGCGTAAAAAATTCCTCTTGTATTTGTAGGTTTGATGTGCGGGATAGTTTGAATAGGCGAAAATCATTTCTTTTATGGCAATACCCTTGTAAGTACCAATGACTACTTTTCAATACAAGTTGATGGGGCTCGGCTGTTCGTGCGGTTTTATTTCCGTAGCGGTCTGCATATTCAAACGAAAGCAGCTTACTTTCCTGTAAAGCTGTTTTGATAATTTCTAAATAGGATTGTATGTTCCTGTTGCCCATCCACGGACTTAAATCGATATATATTTGATTTGCTTTTAATTCAATGTCTTTCGCTCTATCGGCGGGGAGAAAACTCTTGACTTTCGCAAGGGCGTTTACCAGTTCATCACCTCGTATCATGTTGGAAAGACTGGAAAGCCCCATCAAGATAGCGGAAAGGTCGGTAGTCGAAAAAACCTTTCTATCAATCTTGTATTTCTGCATGATTTCAAAGCCGCCGCCCACTCCCGATGTTGCGCGAACAGGAATACCCGCCAGGTTGATCGTGTCTATGTCGCGGTAGATTGTGCGGGGTGAAACTTCAAACATATCTGCTAACTCCTGTGCGCCTATACGCTCTTTATCAAGGAGTATCATAATTATCCTAACAAGCCTGTCAACCTTCATCTGATAGCCGCCTTTAAAATTTTTTTTATCATTATGGATTGTTGCCACACTGTTGTCAACAATTACACGGTACAATAAAATAGCAAACAAATCAATCTACCTATCAGGAGGAGACACTATGCAGAAAAAAGCCTTAGTAATCATTGATATTCAAAATGACATAACAAAAAATTATAAGGATATTATTGACAATATCAATAAAGCGATTGATTGGGCAGTCCATAATAATATTCATGTTATTTATATAAGGCATGAAAATTTGTCAGCCGGTACGAGGACTTTTAAAACCAATACATATGGGTCTGAATTAGCTTCAGACTTGAAAATAGTATCAAAAAATGTTTTTACAAAATACAAAGGAAACGCATTAAGCAGTGAAGAATTTGCAGACTTTATTAGTAAAAATGAAATATGTGATTTCTACATAACAGGAGCAGATGCCGTTGCTTGTGTTAAATCAACCTGTTACAACTTATGCAAAGCAAATTATGGCGTTAATGTCCTATCAGATTGCATTACCAGTTATGATAAAAGGAAAATTGACGAAATGCTACGCTATTATGAAAGTAAAGGCAGTAAAATCATTCGTTTAAATGACTTGTTACCAAAGCGGGACCCTGGATATTCCCAGTGTTTCGTTGATTAAGCTTGAAAATATAACGGAACAAGCATCATCGTAAAGCTGCTTGTCTATCATGGTTCATTCGTCCTTACCGTCTTTACCCTTAAGGTACTTTGCCATTTCTTTATCGAATTGCGAGATGTAGTCCTTATCCTGCTGAAAGCGGAACTGCCCGTAAATGTCTTCCGCTTTTTTTACTGCATCCTCATGCGAAATTGACCCTTTATCTTTTAAGACTTTTCGTCGGTTGCTCTGTAAAAAATGATCCGTTTCGCGCAGCCAGTCCATCATGCTCATTGGTACTTCGTCCTCCGCCATTAGTTCTGCATAATCAATAAACATGGTCACGATGCGGTTAAGACGCGTAAGTTCCTTTTCATTAAGATAGTTTTTGGCAACCCCCACATCACGCTTGATAATCTTTCCATCCGGTGCTGCTTTCCATGTAGTCAGTCCCATTGTAGGATGCTCAAGCGTGACCCGCTCGGCAATTAATTCTGCAGCTGTCTTTCCGGTTATAGCATAATGGAGCTTGTTCTGCACAAAAGAATAGAACTCCCGGGTAGAACTGCTGTCTTTGTCATAGTCGTAGCTGCATTGTTCAAACACATCGGCGATCTTCTGGTACGCTCTTCGCTCACTGGCTCGAATCTCGCGGATACGCTCCAGCAATTCATCAAAGTAATCTTTGCCGAAAGGCTTGCCGTTCTTCAAAAAATCGTCATTCAGCACAAACCCCTTTTGGATATACTCGTGCAGCGTTTTAGTGGCCCATTGACGGAAGCGTGTCGCCTTTTTTGAGTTAACACGATATCCTACAGCGATGATCATATCCAAACTATAAAATTCCACCGTACGCTTTACAGTTCGGCTGCCCTCTTCTTGAACTATTTCCATTTTGGAAACAGTTGCTTCCGCAGTTAATTCTTCATCTTCATAAATATTATTAATGTGTTTACTAATAGCGGCGACGCCAACTTCAAACAGCTCCGCAATTGCTTTTTGCGTCATCCAGAAGTTTTCGTCCTTATAACGTACCGAAACCGTCACATTGCCGCTGTCCGTCATGTATAAAATGATTTTATTTTCCTGTCTCATATTAGATTACCTTCCGAGTTTACTTACAAATTTGTTAACATCAGAACATATGTTCTATAGGTATTTTATACCATTTATAAGTCAGGGGCAAGGATTTCCTACGCTATTCTTGTAAAATAAATATCATTCGCTTAAATGACTTGTTATCGAATCACATCAATTCACTTGGATGAGCATACATAAAAAGCAGTCTGGATCCCGGTGTCAATCACTTCCACGCGTGAAAAATAAGCTTTCATTTCATCCGCCCCATGACGTACAAATTCAAAATAGTCGCCTCCTTCAGCCCATTCTGCAATGTCTGTAAGCCAGCGACGCTTCTGATTGTAATCATAAAAAAGAATTCGGCCGCGCGAAAGC
Organism: Dehalobacter sp. TBBPA1; assembly: GCF_040931655.1. Taxonomy (NCBI): domain Bacteria; kingdom Bacillati; phylum Bacillota; class Clostridia; order Eubacteriales; family Desulfitobacteriaceae; genus Dehalobacter; species Dehalobacter sp. TBBPA1. The sequence goes on from NZ_CP162385.1 coordinate 2,434,743, forward strand.
CTGCTGGCCTCAGCATAAATCTTTTGGCGCAAGCCGGAGCTCAGACCATGAAGGACATAAAAGGCAAGAACCAAGTCGAAACTCTTTTCCGGGAAATCCAGCCCCTGGGTAACATCTGCCTGGACAAACGCGATCGATCGGTCTTGCGTCGACTTTTTAGCCGCCCGCAGCATACCATCGGAAAAATCCACACCGGTTCCCAGATAACCCCTTTCAGCCAGAGAATATAATAATGCCCCTGTGCCGCAGCCAATGTCGAGTACTGCGCCAGCAGAGGGAATTTGAAACAAATCATCGTAACGGTTAATGAGCGAGCGATAGTTTTTTACTTGCTGACGGAAATACCAATTATAGATCGGTGCAATTCGATTAAATACCGAGGCATGTTTTACAAGTTCCTCCATAGGATTACTCCTTTTAATCTCATATTTGCCATAAGACCCAAACTTTCTACTTCGACGCCCTCCTCTTATAATATCATTTTAACAGCTACTTTTCTGCACCTGTTTGTCTCCCCTTTTTCGTCTATGATCTGGGTAAATTAATGTATAAAAAGTAAATCGAATATGATATACTATTATCAAAAGAGGAACCATGCTGCGAACATGATTCCTCACAACAGCCGCTTTAAGAGCGGTCGGCATAAGAATGAGCGAAATAAACCGCTAATCCTTGCTCAGGGGCGGTTTATTTCTTTTTAGGAAACGAAAGTAATAAGACAACCAATGTCCCAAATGAGATCATCAGTGTTAACGCCTGATATACTTCCATAGCATCACCTCCCTTCGGAGGAAATGCCAACCGTCCTGTAGCCATCTGTTGTATGAATATTATACCATATTTTTACATAACTTTGGACATTTTATCACATATAGCAAATATCGCCAGAATCTAACCTATCACCTTCACGGCGTTATCCTTAATCGATGTAACTGCTTGTACAATTCGCTTTTGCTTCACCCCATCAAAAAGCTTGATAAAACTCTGCGGTTTATCAAAAGGCGGTTTCATCAGTTCCGATATACTATCGATATAACCGTTTTGGACAATGTGATTCACGATCTTTTTAACAAAGACAATCTGGGACTGGTTGAGAGACTGGTCATTAATGAATTCAGAAAAGGCAGCAACTGCAGCCTCATACTCCATCTTGGCGATTTTTCGGACCAGTAAGCCAAACGGAGTATCCTGGTATTCCCTCTTATAATCCTCTGCCGTGCCCAGTTCACCGGTCAAGATATGTTCTAAGCTTTGGTAATCTTTAGTTGTAAGTTGGATATTATTCCTTAATTTATGAATCGCAATATGGTCTTTGTGCTGCTCAATATAGCGGTTCACCTTGAGCTTATAGTCTTTAAAATCATAGGCCGGGCCTAAGGGATCTCCTTCTTTAACCATTAGGATATCATCCTTGAGATTCGTATAGATGGGGTTCTTATTGGGGCCATCATCAAACAGAAACTTGATTAAATCGCGAAGCTCCACTCTCACCTTTTCAAAGATGATACTATCGGATGTTTCCCAGAATTCGTCGGTGCCTATGGTATTGATGAGTTCGACTTTCTCTTTGATCTGGGCTATCGTCATTCGCTTACTTAGATTGATACCAATATTAATGAGCTCTTTTTTACCTTTTTGAAACTGTCCCAAACCTTCGATCTGAGCAACCATCAGACCATACATTAAGTTGTCAAAGCGTTTCGCATATTCGTCGGTGTCATCCTGATAAACAATGGGGGCCAAATAACTGGTAAGATCATGCTTATCACGATCAGACAGACAGGTAAAAGCCTCTTGCTGTTTAAATTTCTCAACGTATTGGCGCTGTAATTTTACTGACACTAATTCCGAATTCAGCGCGTTAATTTGACTTAATACTGTGTGAATCAGACTGTTTCTGATTTCCTGGTAAGGTGCATCGATAAAGGCAGATTGCTGGAGAAGATGGATCAAGCGAATTCTTTTCGCAAAGATCACTTCGGAAAGGCTTTGCGTCTCGCTTCCAGTTAAGCCCTCTTTGTTGGTTCGGAAAAATTCAAAGTTTCCCAAGTAATCAAAGATCAAAAAATGAGTCTTATCCTGATCTTCACCGAAGAGATTGGGACAAAGCCTGGTTCCCCGGCCAATCATCTGCCAGAACTTTATTTTCGAGCGAACGCGCTTGAAAAATACGAGATTGAGAATTTCCGGCACATCGATACCGGTATCCAGCATGTCCACCGATACGGCAATATATGGATCTCTTTCCGCGATTTTAAAATCAATGATGAGGGTTTGCGCATAGCTGTCGTCACAAACGATTCGCTTCGCGAAGCTCCCGTGATATTGGGGATAGAGTTTATTAAATCGATCGATGATATATTGCGCGTGCATTTTGTTTTGAGCAAAAATAATGGTTTTTCCGAGACGATCTCCACCGGCGACCTTTAGCCCTTTGATCATCAGATCTTCAAGGACGGTATCGACGGTAGACTGGTTAAAGATAAAATCATTGATCGCCGGAGACGGAATAAAATCAGGCATCTCTCCGTCCTCATCGGTAAAATCCTCTTCAAAGCGGGCCTTGTCTTCTTCGGGAAGGTCATCGTAAGCGATCCCTTCCTCCAGAAACTTCGTTTTGACTTCAATATTATGATACGGAACGAGTACATGGTCCGTCTCCACAGCCGTTTCATAGTCATAGGCGTAAGTAGGGACGCCTCTTTCCATTTCAAAAAAGTCGTAGGTATTATGGTCAACCTCTGTTCTTGGTGTAGCGGTAAGTCCGACCAAGAAAGCATCAAAATATTCAAAAATCGCCCGGTATTTTTTAAAGATACTGCGATGGGCTTCATCAATGATGATCAAATCAAAATGAGCCGGGGTAAATAACCGCTGCCCCTCCTCGGTCTTCGCTGAATCGATAGAATTCAGCATGGTCGGATAAGTGGAAAAGACGATGCGGGAATTCTTATCTTCTTTGTTGCTCAGGAGGTTGCACAGCGACATATCCGGAAGATACGTCTTAAAGTCATCTTTAGCCTGTTTCACCAAAGCTGTACGATCCGCTAAAAATAAGATATTGGTGACATAGCCGCCACGGGATAAGACATCGCTTAAACTGGAAGCTGTCCTTGTCTTCCCTGTTCCGGTGGCCATGACTAATAAGGATCGGCGGTGTCCAGTTTCGATATTCTCACAAACCGCGCGGATGGCCTCTTTTTGGTAATAGCGGTCGGTAATTTTATCGTCAATGACGATCTCATTTAACTTTTTGCGCTCCTGGCGGCGGTTCATGAGCTTTTCCAAATCCGCTTTGGCAAATACCCCGCTCACCTTGCGCTGGGGAGAAGTCACATCATCCCAGAGATAGGTTTCAAAGCCATTGGTGATAAACATCATAGGCCTTCTGCCGGTTATTTTCTCCAAGCAGTCAGCATACAGCTTGGCCTGCTGGGTGCCGATCTTCGGATCTTTGGAAGTCCGTTTAGCCTCAATGACAGCCAGCGGCAAACCATCTTTGCCGTAAAGCACATAGTCGGCGTAGCCTTTCCCTTCCGGGTTCGGCATCCCAACAAGTTCAACCTCTTCCCGGACATCTTCCCCGAATACCCACCCTAAGAGCTTTAAATCTACATCAATATATTTTTTACGGGTCAGGAATTCGGAGATATCTTCCGGATTAAACTGGCGTTCTTCCTTATGCTGCTGCTTATCTGCAGTAAGCTGGCCGCTCATGCCGGCAATCTGTGCCCGCAGAGCTTGGATTTCCGAATCCTTTTGCTCGATCAGGGTTTCTTTTTCCTTAATCTTGGTTTCATCGATGATGATCTTTTCACCAGGAATCTTGGCTTCCTCAAATGACCGTTCTTCATAATGAGCGCCATAGCAATAATCGATCCATTGCACAAATTCAAACAAGGATGCTAAAGAAAGAATCGAATCACTGCGGCTGATCGCTTTTTCCGTGTGTACGGCAAGGTTACCGAGCTTAATAATGTAGGGCAGCTTATTCCAGGTGATATTGTCCATTGCAAAACGGAAACTCGGTTCGTGAATGAGCGCCTGCAAATTATCCTTATAAGGTAAGGAGATGGTATTATCCGCAGAGTACACCCATTTGACCGCCAGCTCAAAGGCCTTACGGCTACCTACGGCCGCCATAGCCGGGGAGGTAGTTAGTACCCGCTCCGCTTCGATACAGGCTGGGGCGAAGAGTTGATATTCTTTTTGGCCTTCAAGGAATCCAAAGTTTGCAGGCATCTAAATCACCTCGGATTAATCAAAATACTGGCTCATTAGGCTGTCTAAGTTGTATTGGGTTTCGTCGATGGCTTTTTTGACAAGGGCTTTTTGTTCTTCGATTTTGGTAACGATGGTGGCGAATTGAGTTTGGACCCCTATCGGAATTTCAAATATATCAAATTCTTTTATATGATTCATATTTAGAAAGGCTTGAACTCCAGCAGATGCAATCTCTAACATTTTCGGTTTATAGAAATGTAAATAGTATAAAAGAAATTTTGTATCGACAATTTCTTTATTAACCCGAATTCTACAGCTCCCAGTTGTTGATAATACCGCCTCAGAAAATTTTTCAGGAAAGATACATAGGTTCCCTATAGTTCCAACTTTAGTAAGTACAATATCATTCGGTAGAACTTGACTTCTAATAACTGTTTCATATTTTTCTCTTTTCATGAATTTCAGATCTTCAGTTACGAATTCTAAGTTACTGACATTTTTTGTTCGTATGACAGGTATTTCTCCGTCAGATACATAGTCAACTTTTGTATTTACAGATGATCCAAATGGCCCATCGACTAAATCATTTTTATTTTTTATCAGAGACTTCAATTTTACTAACTTCTGATGTAACGAGTTTCTGACAGGATCCCCAAACATATCATAAAAGACAGCCTTGATAAGCCCATCTAATTCTGCAAGCTGCTGTTTGCGCATACTAAGAAGCTCTGAAACTGTATCTAAGGTTTTGGCAATTTGCTTTTGGGTTTCGAGGGGTGGGAGAGGGATAAGAGATTCTTTGAATTCTTTAGTAACAACTCGCGGCATTTTCGCTCCAGCGACTTTTTCAGAAATATGTGAAACAAATACACAAGAACGCAAATAATGCGTCAAATATTCTCTTGATAACAATCTCGGATTAGGACGCAAAGGTAACATTTCAGAAGTTGCATATCCTGCTTGGTCTGGCATGACAACCTTATTTAAATAAGGACGCAGTTTGGAGTAGAGTACATTCTCTGTGTCAAATTTTATTGTTGAATTCCCTATCTCTTTTTGATTCACAAAAACGTACTCCAACACTGCCCCACTATTTGACTGAACCACGTCTAAATTTAATAACCATACTTTTTCGTTTGGAATATTTACAGAACTAGCAACAATAGGGGAAACGTCACCTATTTTCACCTTCTCCCACTTACTCACCAATAAGCCCCCTCAACTCTTCCATCTTGGAAGCGATATTAATCGTAAGCTCATCCAAACGCGCCATAATAACGTCCGGCGCATCATATTCTACTTTTTCATAAACAACTTCTTTATAGCGGTTGATGGACAAATCATAGTCATTTGCAGCTATCGCAGACTTCTTTACAAAAAAGCTCTGCTCAGTAGGTTTCCGATCCGCTTCCCCTTCAAGGTTATGGAAACGGGCTAGGATATCCGGAATATCATTGGCTTCGATCGGTGTGCGTTTATCATCTAAGGAGTAACCGTCTGCCTTCATATCATAGAACCAGACCTTATCCGTTCCCCCTGCTCCGGTCTTCGTAAAGACCAGAACAGCGGTGCTCACGCCGGCATAGGGTTTAAATACACCGCTCGGCATAGAAATAACCGCCTGAAGCTGGTGATTTTCTACTAATTCCTTGCGTAAAGCTTTATGGGCCTTCGTGGTTCCGAATAATACCCCATCAGGAACAATACAGGAGCAACGACCACCTTTGCGCAACATCCGCAAAAACAAGGCCACAAAAAGCAACTCTGTTTTCTTAGTGCTGCAGACCGCTTTGAGGTTATCATTAATGCTCTCTTCGTCGACTGTTCCGGTAAAAGGCGGATTCGCTAGGACAATATCATAGGTAGAGGAAATACTGTTCTGCTTGGAAACGCTATCTACATAATCAATACGCGGTTGTGTAATCGAGTGTAGCATCAGGTTCATAGCGGAAAGGCGCAACATGGTCCGGTCGGTATCAAAGCCGGTAAACATATCCCCGCTGAAATGCTCCCATTGTTCACTGCTCATTTCTGTTTCAAACTTTTCCCGGATGTACTCGGCACAGGATACGAGAAATCCTGCCGTCCCACAGGCAGGGTCACAGATTTTATCGTCCGGAGTTGGGGCTAAGAGCCGAACCATCATATCCCGGATCTGTTTGGGTGTCCTGAACTGACCATTGGTACCTGCCTGAGATAGCTTACCGAGCATATACTCATAAACATCGCCCTGCATGTCTAAATCTTTAATATCGTATTCATAAAGTTCATCCAGGCCGGTAATAATCTTCTGCAATACCTGAGGGGTCGGAATTAAAAACATGGCATCCTGCATATAACGCGAAAAGGCCGACTGGCTTTCCCCATTCATCGTTTTGATAAACGGAAATACCTTCGTCCCGACAATGTCATAAATGATCCGGGAATCCTTTGTTTTAAATTTGCTCCAGCGCATATCCTGTCCGTCTTCGGTCTGAGGGAAGATCTTCTGAAGGGATTCTCCGCTTAATGCTTCAGCACTCTCTATTTCCAGTTCCTTTTCGTCTAAGGAACGGATAAACATTAAATACGTAAGTTGTTCAATAACGGTTAGCGGATTGGTTATACCTCCGGCCCACATATCGGTCCAGATCTTGTCAACCTTGTTGCGAATATTTCCTGTTAACATCTGTTAGCTCCTATTCAGCTTGATTTTAAAATGCTACGAAATGACCTTTTACATTATTCTTCATCGAAAATATATTTCCTTTTTAACTTTAACGGTTTTAGATTATCGGACATATCATTTGCGTAAGTGACCTACTCTTATCCATCATCGGTTTTTCAGGTATGGTATACAGCCCATTCTCCTGCCCCGGTAACCGTCAGACAAAGTGCATCGATCACATCATCGGTTTTCTGGCGATAAGGTACATAGGCCAAATACTTTTCTACAACTGGCCTCGGGATAATATCGCTGTAACATGCGAAGTTTATACTTACCTTTAAAAGACTGATCATAAATATAATGAAAAGCACCTCTGTGAATCATAATAGGCAAATAACTATGACTAATAAACTATCTTTAAGACTATATGTAAATAGTTCTACATTAGGGCAAATTCATAGCTCAGAAATCATGTTTTGAATAACCTTATTTCGCAATTTATATGCAATTGGGTTGAGCTTTTGGCATTGCGGGTCCAAGTGCATAGCTTCGTTGTAAATAATACTAAGCAAAAAGTGAACCTCTGGGATATTCGCACCTTTTTCTTTTGCGAATGCAAGTTTGTCGGTTGTTTTGAATATTGTCAAAAAAACTACTTGTTCCTCCGTTGATAGTTGTCCATAGGCAAATCTTTCAATATATATTCTTAGCCCACAACAGACTAAAGCAGGATCGTACTCTCTAGTGTTCTTATAATTTTCCAACTCACGTAACGCTGCTATACGAAAGCTCTCTGGACTAAGTAATGGAGTTTCAATGCCTATTGATTGGAGATATATGGTTTCATCAGTATTATCGATAGAATAATGCAAGTAATTTGAGGAAATACGGTCATAAAGAGCTTTGTCCTGCTTTTTACAATGCTCTCGGTCCTTAAGCAGATTATTTATCTTATACTTGTTCGTTATTATAGTAACTCGATCTAGATAGACAACATTCTTCGTAGAAAAGCTGTATGTATTAAAAAACATTGGATCTAGGTGAGTTAGAATTATTGGGAATAACTCTTTGTTTGCGTCTTTGAATTGACCAATGAATTTAACAAGGAAATATTGAACCGCTATTATGTTCGCATCGTCTAAATAGTCAAAGATTTCATCAATTATGAGGATAGCCTTATCTTTACGTAGTTTGTTGCGTGCTTCAAATAGTTTTCCAATAAAACATAGAACATCACGCTCACCATTAGAAATCTGATTTGCTTTCGGAAATTCTATGACAAACTGCGTTCCATTTTTTCTGGCTTTAATGTTTTTCCATGTACAGTTGAAAAAACTGAGCATTTCATTTATTTCGTTCTTATCGGATACAAAATCATAGTAACTGATAATACTTGAAATTCGTTGTTCATTTATTCGATACAACTCCCGTAACTGAGCAATGTTTACCAATTTCTCATTTATAGAACGGCCCTTAAAGAGAAAATCAAATGCGTCAATTATTCGGTTAACCGCATCGATGCCTAATAAAGCAGATGTATCAATATTACAATTAGCAACTTCTGCTGTGCTTCCTTTAGTTTTGTTGACCTCAATTAAAAAGGATTTAATTTTGCAATTATTACGGCTTTGAAGTAACCGTACGAGGTCAGACTTTATAACAGAAAAGCGATGAACAAAAGTTGAATCCTTAATTGATGTATTCATATTGATAAGCAATTTACCAGCAGAGGTTCCAAACACGCGTTTCATCTCTGAAAATGAATAAGTAAATTCACTTTTATTGGGTATTGTCTTATATAATACAATGGGTTCAACTACTAATGTTGGTGTTGACGAAGAAAAACTTCCAAAGTTTCGCGTAGAAGCTTTTGGCTTAACTTGACTATTGATAACGCAGATGCTAAAAGTATCAGTTATCGTGTTTGATATTGAATTCGCAATATACACAGTTCTCGTTTCGTCGGTGATTTCTACCTGAGGTAGTGCATTCGGATTATTCTGAAACATATCTTCATCTTGAACTTCAATCCTATTTCGGTTCATGGAATTGAAGGCAGTCGCAATGGAGGTTTTACCAAATCCGTTAGGCGCAACAAAAAAGGTTGGTGTGTTGGGATGGATATCTAAAGATATCTCTCGTGAAGATATTCCGCGGACATTTTTGATCTTAATTTTTCTTATATTCATGTAACCACCTACAATAAGCGTTATATAAGTTGTTTCTATTGCCAGTTTAAAAATAGTAATACTAAACCGTCGATTAAGCATTCCCAAGTCCCCATTATTATCCTAATGGGTATATGGGTAATGTAAACATAATTGGCTAATACGAAAGTCATACTATCCAAGATCTTGGATCTGTTTTAACACTATTTCTTCCAAATCTAAAATGATTTTTGTTTGCAATATTAAAAAGCCGTTGTCGACAAACTGAGGAAAGCAACCATTAATATCTTCATTAAGAAATTCAAAAAAAGTATTCTTATATTGCTCTTCTAGTACCAAATGATTCATATAATTTCGGTATAATCGGATTTTATATAATTGACGTTGTAGTTTTGGATATTTTTCTTTAAATGTATTCCAAAAGTACTTTTTAACTCCATGCTGTTTTGTTGCCTGTTCTATCGACTCTACAAGCGATTTGTTCATTGCGTTAATAAAGGTTTTAAAAGTATTCTCATTTTTAGCAACTGGTGAATCAAGCAAATTAGTCATTTCTGGCATAGCGACTTCACCTAACCATCCGATATTCTCATGTTCCCTCATTCTTTCATCTAATGTGTAAACTTGTTTTACAATATTTTTGAGTTTATTTTCTAAAGATTGTTTTGTGGTAATTAAATCAATCTTCTTTATCGTGTGATTTACTCGTTTATTACTATAGTAATCATTTACAAGCTTTACTTCTTCTTTAGTTAAATGAAAACCTTCTTCATATAGACCTTGTTTTGAGCTTGGCAGACATAATTCATTTTTTATAAATACAGAAATTATACCTCTAAAATCATCGACTAAAATACACTTATTTAAGGATTGAGGTATATGAGTAAGTACTAGATTCTTATATATTTTTTTAAGTTTAAAGAAGTAATCAATTTTATTTTTCCTGTCTGAATTAAGAAATTCTTGCCCACTAAAGATAATTTCTGTTTTAATCCCTTTTTCGAGTGCCTTTTCAATCAAATAAGTAATTTGTTCATTAGGCGTACAAATATCGATTAATGGAAAGTTTATTATTATTTTACTGTTTGCCAGTTTTAAATTATCACACCATCCTCTCCAAACCTTTCCTGGTCCTATTTTTTCGCTTACACTTATAGAAAGTTCCTCAATCATTTCATATTGATGATCAAAATACTTTCCTCCATATGTTTTAATTACTTGAAACCCTTTTTCTTCAAGTTCATGTAATTTGGCTTCATATCCATCTAATTTTTGAGAACCATCATAAATCTGAAATCTAATGCTATCGTTGTTTCTAAACACCAATAAATTGAGCCTTTTAAATTTTGTATTTCCCGTTTCAACGTGAAATACATCTATAATCTCTCCTGGATAGCTCTCAGGTGAAGTCTTTTTATACTCTTTAACAACATTTTTAACTTGCCTTAAATCGATATCTTCAATATCCGGCGATTCTACTAACGGATGCAAAGCCCGTAACTGTTGGTCTTTAACAGCGGTACGAGACATTAACATGCTACTTTCCTTTTTCATCTTACCAGTTAGTCCATCGACATTTACTTTTACAAATATTTTTTCGAAATCATCAAGCTTATTTTCTTTTATATATTTTTTACCTTCAGTAGTTATACTCTTTGTCCTTAGATTAATTAATTCTGCCTCGATAAGTTTCCACCAAGCATTATCAACTATTTCTGCATCTATACCTAATAACTTATGTATTTGGTATTTCGGAACATCTGCATCATAATAATTAAGAACAAATTCTTCTATAACAGGGAGTTGTCTTTCAGTTTGAAATAAGCAGTACAAATGGGCTGAGAATACTGGAAAAGCTAACTCTTCATATCCTACCAAGCTATAACCCGGCAATTCATTTTCAAACCTATCAACGATCTCCTCAATACTCATTTCTATATGTCCTCCACTATGCAATCATTTGGATTATTTCTAAAATATCTGATAACTGCTTCAAATGGGTTACCACCTAAAGCCTTAGCTCGTTCAGCAAATTTGATATTTCCAACTATAATTAGGCATGTTTTTCCTCTTGATAAAGCTACATTTAAACGTCTTGAATCATTTAAGAATCCAAGCCTAAGCTCTTTATTCGACCTTACGACACTATAAATTGCAATATCAGTTTCCGAACCCTGAAAGGCGTCAACGTTGTCTATAAGGATATTTGCATATTTCCATTTTTGAGTGTTATGCGGATCAATTAAGTTTTTTAGTTGAGCTTTTTGTGCCTCATATCCCGAAATTACGGACACGGATATATGTTGGTTATTGTTCTCATAAGCTGTTTCTATGTTTTCAAGAGTTTTTAAAATTACCTGTGCTTCAACTTTATTCCTTTTTGATTGTCCAAATTCCTGCTCGATATTTCCTTGTATATTTTCTGTATTTAACCATATAAGGGTTTTAGGCCACCAATTTAGATGGTGTTTTCGATTTTCCGGAAGTGTTTTTGTATCAAGTTTTACCGTCGGGTAGAATACTTCAAAAATTAACTTTGCTATGGACGGATGCATTCTAAACTGAGCGTTTAAAATTGTTTTAGCCTGACTTGGTACTCTTTCAATAAGTTCCTCAAATAAACTTTTTTCAAGATCACTAGCCTTTAATCCCTCCTCTTTTTTTACTTCAAAATCCAAATTGACAACCGGTGGAAGCTGATGATGATCACCCACAAGGACTATTTTGTGCCCCTTTATCATTGGCACTAATAATTCTGGTGCAGTTGCTCTGGCGGCTTCATCAATAATTACCCAATCGTACTGGACTTTATTTAAAACATGTCTTGATGCAATTCCTAAACATGTTGCGGCTACAATAGAAGCTTTATCGGCAAAAATTTCATTAAACTCTTCCGATTTTCCGAGTCTTCGATGCCATTCCATAGAAAGTCTTTTTATTGACCTTATTTTTTGGTCATTTTCATCTGAAAACGGTATGTCTATATTATTTTTTTGTTGATCTTCAGTTCTATATTTCTTATCTCTGAATAACTGTAACTCCAAAATAAAATCATTTATAAATTGCTCAGAACATCCTAACTCTTCTTTAAGATAATTTTCTATACCAGTTTCAGACTTATTTTGAACTTCCTTTTCCCAGGTTCTTAATTGATTCTCTATCAATAAAGATTCGGAATCTATTGAAATTCTTTCACGCCTTCCAAGTCTTATAGGGAGCTTACCCTCAATGTATTTAGTAATGCCTTTTAGTACATGATCAACAGCAACATGGGACTGAGAAGATATAAGTATTCGTGCTTTTGGTTCTTTTTGTAAAACCTGACATACTAACTCAGTTATAAAAGTTGTTTTACCTGTTCCAGGAGGACCTTGAACCAAAAATATATCCTTTGTCGCGAGTGCCCTGTTAACTGCCTTTTTGATTGCATCATCCAAATTCTGAAAATAGTTTATAGTATCCTGTCGCAAATTATTTGTAGTAACCAATTCCGGTTCATTTATTACTCCGACTAAATTGGGATTAACTAAATCTCGAATTTTTAATGCCCGTGTTGCATTTTTTAATCTTTTTAAACTTGTAGTAACCTGAATTACGTCAACTCCAATTACACCTCTGTCAGATATATCTTCTAAATCAATATCCGAATTCAATATGACGTGTAAAGTATTATCCTGTATATCTTCTAAGGTGCCAATTGCTATTGGTTTTCCTGCTTTTGACGTAACTTGTATAGGATCATTTTTTTGCAGATTTAAATTGGAGTCATTAGCATAAATATTTATTCCATAACCTGTGTCGTCAAGGTCATAACCAGAATAATTAGACATTTTAGTACGTTTATTTAATAAATTTAATTCGTCATCTAGGTATTTATCCCATTTTGCTACAAGCTCATTTGCTATAGATTCACGTTTAAGTTTAGCTTGCCTTACCTGTTCTTTATCGTTGACATCTTCTAGAAGATCTATTAGGTCATCAGAATCATTTATAGAATCGGAAGGTTTAACGATTTTCCATATTGCTCCTAGTTTTATACCCCGATTATTTTCATGCTCATAGATAGTATAATCGTCAAGACTATGTACTTTGGATATTATTAAACTCGTTTGTTCATCAGAAAGTTTACACATATATTTTATTTTATTACCAATAAGGTAATAGTTACTTTTGTTTTTGTAGATTTTACAATCATTTAAATCAGCCTGAACATATTTAACTGCATGTTCTATCAACGCATATGATATCTTACCAATTTCGCAAAGCTGCCGTGGGGTACTGTTGGAGAGTTTGACATAGATTTGACTCTTTTCATGCGTTTGTTTCCTGAATTCCTTTTGTATCTGTCGAAGAACTTGAAAAGCGCTTTGAGGTCTTTGCTTAGGATTTAACTCTAATAATTTTCTAATAACTTCTTCAAGTCCAAAGTAATTCTTAATAGAATTCAAATAAGCTTCTAATTTCTCTTTCTCAACTGGAGGCTCAGTACCAGTAATAACATAAGCCATTATCGCCCCAATCGAGAATAAATCACTCTCTGGTTTAACTACGTTCCGAAGTAATTGTTCAGGAGAAGCGTAAGATGCTGTCATATAGTCTTTTAATGTTAGAGACGCATCATAGGTCAAGCCAACAATTTTACTAATGCCAAAATCAATAATTTTTAGATCTCCGTTATCATCAACCAAAATGTTAGTAGGTTTCAAATCTCGGTGTATTATTAAATTTTTATGTGCCTCACCAATTCCTTCTAGCATTTGAATAAAAATACTGTATATGTCTTGAACTCTAAGCTGTTTGCTTTTTATATATTGAAACAGATTACAGCTGTGGAAGTATTCGGTCACTATGTAAAATTTATCATTATCTATTCCAGAATCTATATATGAAATAATATTTGAATGATTAATTTTAGATAACGAGTTACATTCACGTCTAAATAATTCAGATATCCCATTCTTTTCTTCGCCCAAATTTGCAATAGTCAATATTTTTACAGCAACCACATTTAAATCTTTCATTAAATCTTTAGCAGTAAATACTTCACTTATGTGACTGCCACCAATCCGTTCTAATAACTCGTATCTGTTACCTATTATCATTTGAATCTTCCTCCAGAATGAACTTTCTATGAAACGTCATGATTTCATTTAAAAACTATTATTCATCATTATTGCACCTTTTCCCCAACCTCTCCGCCACCTCAACATCCGCCGGGCAAAACGTATACTGCGCCAATTCCTCCGCCCTCACCCATCGTATATCCCAGTGAACTATTCTTTGCAGCTCCCCCTTAATAATCCGACTCTCAAAGAAAGTAAAGCCCATCTCTTTCTCTCCATACGTATACCGGCTCTCCGCAAACACCTCACCAACCTGAATCGTGATCCCCAGCTCCTCCTGACATTCCCGAACCAGACATTCCTCCAAGGTCTCCCCGATTTCCTGCTTCCCGCCCGGAAATTCCCAAAGCAGCGGACAGCTGCCGCTATCGTCGCGCTGACATATCAAAATCTTATCATCCTGTCTCAGAATCGCTGCGGTGACTTGCGTTATTTTTTTCTGATCCATCATTTCATCCCTCGTCTTAACCCACAATCAGTTTATTGGTTTTCTTCATAAACTTCGCCGGAATCGCCTCATGCAGCCGCCAGATAATATTCATCGGCCTGCTGGCCTCATGTTTGACATAATCCGCTAACCCCAGAAATGTATAAGGTTCTGCGCCTGTGGCATCCGCTTTATATTCCCGCACAAATAGCAGAACCTTGCTGCCGTTTTCTTGATGATGAATATAACGATGACCCGTCGCCGAATCTGCCGATGTCGTGCTCTGGCTCTGCCAGTGGAACAAGCGGTCATTGATCGAATAATCATGATAGAGGGTGGTCGGCGAGTAGTCTTTATCCGATTTATTGAGGGTAATAAAGAAAATATCCGCTTTCTTATCCGGTAAATACTTGACTCCCTCCCGAACGGTCGCCGGTTTCAGAAAATCATAAGCGACCATAATTTGATCCCGGGTATAGGTACAGTGCAAATCTAAGGGGCAATCAAATCCCAGGTTCACCGGCCTATCCAGAAAATCAATCTTGTCATAGTTGTAGCGCAAGATCTCCAATAACTCCTCGCACAATACCGGATTCTTTTTCAAGAGCATTAGACCCTCTTTGAGTGACGAAGATCCGCAGTCTTCCACTGATTTCTGCCAAACGGTAAAATGGAACATCTGCAGCATCCGCTTCTCACTATCTGAGAAGTCCTCTTCGTCCAATGCTTCCATCTCCGGCAGCACCTCGAGCAGAAATCGAATCCACCTTCGGGAATCCATGGCACAGATCCGGCCGAATGCCTTGGTCAAGATATTCTCCAGTTCCTCTTCAAAATCATCCCTGACCCCTGCTATCACACAAAGCCGGGAGAAAGAGCCTCTCGCATAAAGCGTTTTGATACCGATATGTGCGTGCTCCAAGAAATTAGCCAGGTTTAATTCTAAGCCGGTATCTTCCGTAAAACTGGCCAGTCGCGTAATCATCCCTGTTTTATTGCCGTAAGAACTGCGAATATTGTCCAGGATATATTCCTTTGCTTTACGTTCCAGCTGAATAAAACAGCCTTTGGGTAAAGCGTTAAACCCTTCTTTGACTTCACGCTGGATATTTCGGGTCGTGTTATCTAGGAGTGCGGCAAATTTCTCTTCAAAATTATATTTTTTATTGGCAAGACCTATAAAATCAAGAACGGTCAGACAGTCCTTATTGTCAGCCAGTCGCAAACCCCTCCCGAGCTGCTGCAGGAAAATGGTGAGACTCTCCGTTGGGCGCAAGAAAAGAACTGTATTGATCTCGGGAATGTCGACCCCTTCGTTATATAAATCCACAACAAAAATAAACCGTATTTCGCCGCTTACCAATTTCTTTTTGGCGGTGTTCCGTTCTTCATCACTGGAATTCGAAGTCAAAGATATTGAGGGAATATGGGAACGGTTAAAACTTTCTGCCATATACACGGCGTGTTCCTTCGAGACACAAAAGCCTAACCCCTTTACCTCTTCCATATCTGAGACATATTTCATCAGGGCTTTCAGAATCATCATGGTGCGGATATCGTTGCCGGTATAAACCTTGGAAAGCTCGTTTTTCTCGTACCCGCCCCGGATCCATTTCAGGCTTTCTAAATCAACCGTATCAGTCACCCCAAAATATTGAAAAGGGCATAAGAGTTTTCGTTCGATCGCTTCCGGCAGACGGATTTCAGCTGCGATTCTCTGGTCGAAATAAGCCAGAATATCTTTGCCGTCCATACGTTCCGGCGTTGCCGTCAGCCCGAGTAATATTTGCGGCTGGTAATAGGACATCAGTTGGTGGTAGCTTGGTGCCGCCGCATGGTGGAACTCGTCGACAACTACATAATCGTAAAAATCCGCTGACGTATGGTCGGTCAGTTCTTTGGAATTTAGCGTCTGAATCGAAATAAACAGATGATCGATTTTCGTTGGCTGGTAACCGCCAACAAACAGTTCGCCGAAATTCGGATCTTTTAAGACGCCCCGGAAACAAGCCATGCTCTGTTTTAAAATTTCCTCCCGGTGCGCGACGAATAACAGGCGGCAGGGTTTTTCTTTGTTCTCCTTACGAAACCGCAGGTAATCAAAGGCCGAGATGACTGTTTTTCCAGTTCCGGTCGCTGCTACGATTAGATTACGATAATGTCCGCGAACACTTCTTTCCACCACGAGCTTATCCAGAATTTCCTGCTGAAAAGAAAAAGGTGTCAAATCAAAGTAATAAGAAACCACGTCCTCTTTTTCCTGATAACGTTCTTGTTTCAACGCCTTGCTCAGACGGGATTTCTGATCTGGGCTGTAAGTTTCAAACTCCCGCGCATACCAATAGCTCTCAAAGGTCGCTTCAATCTTTGTGATCGTATCGGGCATATCTTTGGCGGTTGCTTTCACATTCCATTCCAGACCGCTGGAAAGGGCGGCATTGGAAAGATTAGATGAACCGATATAGGCTGTGGTGAAGCCCGTCTGGCGGTAAAAGACATACGTTTTCGCATGCAGCCGGGTCCGCTTGGTATCATAAGATATTTTGATCTCGGTGTTTGGTAATTCCACGAGTTCGGCGATCGCTTTCACGTCGGTCGCACCCATATACGACGTCGTAATCACTCTGAGCTTGCCACCGCTTTGGGTAAAGCTTTTTAGTTCCTCTATAAGCAAACGAAGCCCGCTCCATTTAATAAAGGAGACGAGCATATCGATCCGGTCGCAGGATAGAATTTCTCTTTTCAGTTCAGCGAACATGCTGGGCTCATGGACTGCCCCGGTAAATAATGAGCTTTCGGCGAGAGACGTAACTGGGCGCACGATCTCTGCTTTGTCATTTAAAGCAAATGCGCTGTTTTCTTTATCAAATAAAGCGAATAGCTGTTCAGCCTTTTCATCGACAGATAACGCAGCGAGACTTTCTTGGGCAGTTTGATCAGATACAAGCGCAACAATATGATTGGCCAGCGCCACTTGGTCTCCAATACTGCCGCCATTATCTTTGACATTGGACAGAACGGCTTCCAGGACTTCAGCCAGGTATTTGGAAAGTATTCTTGGGGCTTCTTCCTGATCGATTGGCAATGCCTGAATGACCTTTCCCATGGATGTCGAAAGTTCTTGACGAAGAAGTTTGTTGATCAGTTGTTCATAGAGACCGGGCTTTAGCATGGGTTGTCTCCTGTATGGTGATACATTGTCACTTAGCTAAGTATATAAGCACGCTCATCAAACCGTAAACTTACACTTCGGATAATTACTGCATCCTTTAAATGTTCCATTCTTTCCTTTGCGAATGACCAGTTCCCCGCCACATCTTGGGCAGGTATTGGCAGCGATGATCTGAGCTTTTGTGATTTGAGTATTCTTAATTTCATTGACATGGTGCGATCGAATATCTTTATCCTTAAGGTTTAACGCTAGCAATCTGTTATAGATTGCTTCCACTTGTTCATTGTTGATCGTTTCCGTACTGTATTTCTTTATTGTTTTTAGCAGCTTAACAGAATAAATGAGATTCTCCTTAGTTTTGACTTTGAGATCGGCCTTAACCGAGAAAACGACAATGGGAATATAATTGATGCTGTCATACTCGTGTAAATTCTCTTTTAATGCCTGGATATGCCCATAATTTTGTCTTAGTGGATTATAAAGTTTTTCCTTCCGCTTATAAATCACCTGGGTCCAATATTCGGCATGATCATCTCCGACAATCCACCCCTTATAGTTTTTGGTTTCAATCACAAATACCCCAAAATTGGACACAATTACGTGATCAATCTGGGACGTCTTCCCTGAATGATTAAGCATTAGATCATTAATGACTTTATATTTGTTTTTATCCAGCCTGGATAAAATTACGGATATCGTTTTCTCTCCGAGCATTCCTTTTATCTTAGGTCGAAATAATCGATAGACAAAAGCAAGGATAATGAATACCCACAGGTACCAAAAATTGACAAAGATTGAGGTCATGCTTTTCTCCTAATCATTGACTTCATTTTCTATCTAGTCTGGATAAATTCACCATATGTGATATAATTCTCCTTATTTCCTTCAGTTCCTGTTTATTTTTGCCATTAAAATAAAAAAGTTTTCTTGTAATAAAATTACCGTATACAAATGCATACGGTTAAAAAATCTCTTTTTTGGTCGAAAACATCGAAGCAACATCAGGATGTATAGGTTCAATAACGTCTGAAATCTGTTATCAGAAAGGCTTCAGGGATGCAATGAAACTCATCATTGAGTCACTTGTTTATTGAAGTTTCTACCTTATGATCCGGCACATACTCCAACAAATCCTCGATCCTGCATTGAAACACCGCACAAATTTGATTGATCTGATCAATCTCAATTCGCTTTGTCTCCTCATAGTACATCTTGGATATGGTCGCCGGTCTGATTCCAGTAAGTGATGCTAACGTCTTTTGATTCATTTTATGTTTTCCGAGCAGTTCGGATAGTTTGATTCTGACCATACGGAACACACTCCACTATTTTATCTATTGGCTTGATTGTATCAATAAGCGTAATAAAATCATATAATTCCCGAATAATATAACCTATGTCGTATTTTTATATACCTCAGGAGTAATTTCGTGATAAAATTACTCCTGAGGTTATTTTGTTTCTGTTATCAGTAAACATAAGGAGTGATTCTTCTGATCAAAATACTAAGAACCTGCGGCTTCACCGGCTATCGTCCATCTAAGCTCCCTTTCCCCAACAATGAAAAGCATCCCGCCTGCCTGCGTTTAAAAGCTTTAATCCACGACACTGTCGAAGCAGCCATTCATGACGGCTACACCCACTTCATCTGTGGCTTTGCTCTGGGTTCGGATACTTATTTCGCCGAAGCGGTTCTAGTATTACGTACGCTTTATCCACAAATCACCCTGGAAGCAGCCCTGGCTTGCGAAGCCCAGGCGGAAAACTGGGCACAGAAAGACCGGGACAGGTTCTATGACCTCTTATCCCGGTGTGATGTCGAGACCTATATCAGCCGTAAGTATTATCCGCGCTGTTATCTGGACCGGAATCGCTATATCGTCGACCACTCGCGGCGGCTGATCGCGGTGTTCGACGGGAAACTTGGAGGAACGATGTATACCGTGAACCGGGCCCAAGCCAAAAAGATCGAACTGGTCATCATTAATCCGAGTGCCTATGCCGCGGATAACACTTAAGCCGGACAAAGCATATATTGTATTGGAATCGAAAATATCATCCGTTTCCGTATAAGCAGAAGCCCGGTTTGTCGCTGACCGGGCTTCCGCTTTTTGACTTGCCATTTATATCGCCGAATATATCGCTTAATATATCGCCAGTTTTCTTGATAAATTCTTCTTGAAATTATAATTGCTGTCAAGGAAAGAACGAAATCGTGCTCAGTTTAAAATTCTGGGTAAAGAAGGTTAATGGATCATTTTGGTGAATTTAATATTATATTCCATTCCAGCGGAGGTAAAAAATGTTTATTGAGAAATATGATATCATTATTATCGGAGCTGGGCCGGCAGGGCTGGTTTGTGGCAGGACTTTGGCATTAGCTCATAAAAAATGCTTGATTCTGGAAAAGAAGCTTAATTTGCACGGGAAAGTATGCGGAGATGGAATCTCCAGCAGATGTGTCAAGGTGTTGGAAGCTTTGAATATTTCACCGGAACTGTTAATTCGAGCAGGGGGTCATCCTGTACACTACAATATAGCGATACATCCAAACACGATCCATAAGTCAAAAGATCAGGAAAACGAGGCAAGTACTGAATATGGTATTGGGTTATCCAGAGATACGCTAGCCGATATTTTACTGGAGCAAGCTGTAAAGGCAGGATGTGAAATCAGATTCGGTGCAGATGGCATGGAAATCAGTCACACAGACGACGGGTATTTTTGGGGTAATGCTTGGGGACGGGATATTGTTATTGCGGCAGGAGCTGCTACTGGATATAAAATTCATCGCCTAATGGGTAAAGGGAGCCATAACCTTAAATATTTACCCGCTGGAATATCCAGCAGGGTTGTTGCCAATACGGATTTGTCGGACGATGCCTTTTATTTTGTATTTGATTCAGAGGAGCCATCCACAGGGTACTCCTGGGCATTTCCGCTTGGGAACCGCTTATGGAATATTGGTTCTTGGAGCAATCAAAAGGCAGTCAATTTAAAAGCCAAATATAGCACTTTTATGAAAGGTTTTGTGGCACAAAATTTTAACATCTTGTCTTATGACAGGGTTGCAAAAGGTGGAATCATTGGTGCGGTCCCCCTCAATTTGGAGATTGAAGTCAATGATCTATGCATTGGAGATTGTGCTTTTTGTGCCGATTTCATAACTGGAGAAGGAATATCTTATGCGATGATTTCAGGATATAACCGGGCCATCGACCTGCTTCAACAGGATTGATGACGGGTTAAGGGCTATTGCACAACAAACTGACTAGTTCTTATTTATATACCTGATCAACGTTCGGCAATACATATATAAAAGGAAATAGACCGCCAATCTGCAACTGTTAATACAGATAGATATCCGACGGCGTGTGCTGAGAGGCCGTCTGCTCATCCTTGGGGCTTTTGCTGCAGGACATATACGTGAAATAAAGTTCTCCTTCCGGGTCATTTACCGCAAATTCAATCTTCCATTCGCAGCCCAATTCCAGAATCGAACTCGGATTTTTTAATATCAAGCTGTCTTGCACCTGCCAGAAGGTAAGTCCCTTATTTTCTTCGTTTTTTATTTCTGCCCAAACTGCTTTGCCGTTTTTCGAATAACCTTCCTCGGCAGGGTCACTGTCCAGTTCATGAAAAAAGTAGCCTCTGATCGTCGCTTCCCATTTATCAGGCCCTCGTTCGGTCTTGCCCTTGTTTTTGAGTCCGGTCAATTCATAGATCGCCCAGCCGTGCGCATCAGAACCGTATCTAATGGTATACTTCCCATCCTCATAAATAAGCTCTGTTCCATCTTTTTGCGTATCAATTATCGGCCAGAAAAATCTCGTCACCTGGTGGTCAAAATTCTCTTCGCTGATAGAACCGTCCACAAAGTCCTCACCGGCATTGAAAATAATATAATGCGTAAGGTCGTCCCATGCTGGCGCTTGGCCGAAGGTAAACTCCGGCAGGAGTCTCAGCTCATTGCCGTTCTTAGAAAAATAGTCCTGAAAGAACAGCATAAGCTCCGGCGTAATCTCCATTTCACCGTTTACAATCTGGTTCGTATAGAACTCCTGCTGATGCGCGTATCCCGCAGGGCCGCTATCAGCGCCATCCCCGTTTTTAAGTGCTGTTTCCGAGTCATACGTCTCCGATATAGGGGAAGGTGCAGGTGAACAAGCAGACAAAAACAAGAGGATCATGATTAATACCGGGATTATCGCTTTCTTAAAAACCTTCATGTTATTCACCTCGCCCATCATCACTTAAACAGTCCCCCATATGTCCACTCTTCGCCAGTGAATTCCAGCGTGTATTTAGCCGAGACCGCCTGAGCGTTCTTTTCTTGCAGTAGGTATTCGGCGTAATCCTGCCAGAGGTTTTCCTGCTTAATCCAAAGGGCTAAAAGTATGCATATATAAATTCCGTAAATCAACATCTAATTCACTCTACAAAAAAAATGTATTCCCAAAATTAAAAATAAAGACCCCACTATGCTGTTTATGGCAGAAGGATATTTTCATTTGGCTAAATTAACCACATTTGTATAATTCTCTACAATCCTCACTATTCCTGTCCACAAACTGGGCAAGTATGTGAACTGCGGAATTCAGCAATAGGCGAACTTTTATACTCATCCCTGACGGCTTATTCTGCCGCACTTAGGGCAAGCCACGGTCGCCACTTTTGAGCCATCTTTACTCGCTAAAAGTACCATAACGGACATATCGTGAACCTCCAGTTCTTCTGATTCTATCAAGATTAATCCTCATTTTGTGTTGCACTATTAGAAATTTCCTCTGTGTCAGCCGCTGCTCCTGGCCGAATCCATTCGTAGACTTCGGAAATCTTGAACTTTCACTGCCGACCGACCTTTTGCGCGGGCATAACTTTTCAATTGTGAAATTTGTTGTTTTTGACGTATATAAGCCTACTTTTTTGAAAGTTTTACTCCCCATATATTAATGGCAATCCCAATGATTAGCAAAACCCATATCCACCAAGGCATATTTACAATAATCATTTGAATAGTAAGAAATGTCCAATGAAGAACTTCACCCATATCAATATTAAATTTAATAATTATCACACGCTTTCCTTAAATTTTTTCGTATTTCTTCACAAATTTTTACAAATTCAACAAGAAAAATTTTATGGATAATTGCATGTAAGATTTTACTCCCCATTATAGACATAGCCCTACTTCCTTTTAAAGGCTAGTCTTTATCATATTTACCCCTTCCCCAACCTCTCCGCCACTTCCACATCCGCCGGGCAAAACTCGTACTCTCCCAACTCGTCCGCCCTCACCCACCGAATATCCTGATGCACCGTTCTTTGCAGCTCCCCCTCTATAATCCGTCCCTCAAAGAAAGTAAACTGCATCTCTTTCTCCCCATACGAATACCGACTCTCAGCAAACACCTCTTCAACTTGAATCGTCACGCCCAGTTCCTCCTGGCATTCCCGAACTAGACATTCAGCCAGAGTCTCCCCTTCTTCCTGCTTCCCGCCCGGAAATTCCCAGAGCGACGGGCAGCTGCCGCTGTTGTCTCGCTGGCAGATTAATATCTTCTCATCCTGACGCAGGATCGCCGCAGTAACCTGCGTTATTTTCTTCTCTTCCATCATCTCAACCCACAATCAATTGATTGGTTTAATATCTTTGAACTGCACTCTCAAACATTTCATAGCTCTATATTTTCGCCTGGCTAAAATACCCAATTTTGTTTAATTCTCTTTTATTTTTCTATTTCCTTTTGTTTTTTTACAATAATTTGCAATAAAACTCTAAGGAATGGACTTTTTCGAACATTAAATACGAAGTGTAAGATTGCAAAAAGATACTGCAAGTTATACTTTCTTTCCACAAACGAAAATAGACCGCCCCAACTCACATTGATAACGGTCTATCCGTATTCATCTGCCGAACGCCCATAAGGCGGCTGTTGCAGGGAATCATGTTACTGCATGATTCCTCTTTGGTTATATATACCATATTGAAGTTAAAATACATAGTCATATGTTAAATTTTGTTAAAACATACTTGTACTTGTGATTTTCCTTTGCCAAGTCTCTTATTTCACGCTGTCGCCGGCGTTATCACGATCGTTAATCGCGGGTGTGTTCGCGGGCTGATTCATCAGGCGTTTCATTATTTGTTCCAGGTCTACGCCGGAAACACTTTTCAGCATCTCCGGGGCGGTAGCCATGAGGGACGTTACATAGTTGCTGAGCCTTGCAGCGCCTTGCCCGTTTCCGGTATCCACGACCGTCAGCTTATTGATGGACTGCAGCGGTTCGGCTACCTTGGCCGCCAGTTCAGGCAGCATTTTCACGATAATATCCAACACGGCCGCTTCGCCGTACTTGGCGAAGGCTTCGGCCAGCTTTTGCTTGGCTTCGGCTTCAGCCAGACCTTTCAGCCGGATAACTTCCGCTTCGGCGGTTCCTTTGGCTTTTTCGGCATCGGCGATGGCTAGCCCTTCCAGGCGTTTTTGTTCAGCATTGGCTTTCGCTTCGGCCTCGATCTTATATTTGAGGGCATCCGCTTCCCGCATATTTTTGGCTTTGGTAGCTTCGGCGCCTTGTTCGACGGAATACCGGTCGGCGTCGGCTTTTTTCTTGACTTCGGCGTCGTACTGTTTTTCCCGGCGCAGGATTTCTTTTTCTTCCAGCTCAATTTCTTTTTGTTTCTTAACGATCTCGACTTTCATTTGCTCTTCCGTAACCTGCTGCTGCGAACGGGCCTCCTGAATATTGTAAGCTTGGTCGGCCTCGGCCTTCGCCGTATCCTGATCTTTCTTAAAGGAAGCGACCTTCAGTTCTTTTTCTTTATTGGCTTCGGCAATATTGGTATCCCTAAGTAATTCGGCTTTCTGGCCGTCTTCGTCCGCCTGGGCTTTCTGAATTCGGGCATCCCGGATGGCTTGTGCTTCCGCAACCTCAGCGTCACGCTTTACAGCGGCGATCCGCGGTTTTCCCAGCGCTTCCAGGTAACCGTTTTTGTCCCGGATATCCTTAATCGTAAAGGATACGATCTGCAGGCCCATTTTTTTCAGGTCTCTGGCCGCGACGCCCTGCACTTCCTGCGCGAATTTGTCCCGGTTGCGGTAGACTTCCTCCACCGTCATGGTTCCCAGGATAGCTCTTAAGTGGCCCTCAAGGACTTCCTGGGCTTCCAGGTCCAGCGCTTCGACCGGCTTGCCCATGAATTGCTCTGCCGCCGTCGCCACATCTTCAACGGAACCGCCGATTTTAATGATGGCCACCCCGTCCGCCATGACCGGAACACCCTGCTCTGTGTAGACTTCCGGTGTGGTGACATCCAGTTTATGGGATAATAGAGAAATAAACTCCGCTTGCTGGAATACCGGAAGGATAAAAGCGCCGCCACCGCGGATAATTTTGATTTTGCGGCCTGACTCATCCGTATGGACATTTTTACGGCCCAGATAGGAGCCGGTAACAATCATGGCCTCATCAGGCCCGACTGTCTTATACCTGGCCCAAAAGACCAAGCCGAGCACAATCAATACGACAACGATAATGATGGGAATAGACAGAAAACCGGAAATAAAACTGACCATTCTTTTTCCTCCAATTATTATTTTTTATTCAAAGGGGAATACGTAGAGTATCCCGTCTTTCACCTCGCCAACCACGATCCTTGTTCCGTCCGGTATTTCCGCTTGGGTCATATTGGCGGCGATTTGATTGGTAAGACCGGCCCCGATTTTCATGACGACTTCGCCATACCCCCCGGCCGGGATGGGAACAGATACGTCACCGATTTTGCCGACAAGATCATTCATCGAAAAACCGGAGGAGTTTTCACAGTTTTTCATCGGTTTGACATAGGCAAAGAAAACAATCACCGAGACAAGAACAGCAATGGCCAGGGAAATAACAGCGACCGGCAAAGGTTCCAAACGGGTATAGCGATTAAGCATGATCCCCGAGCCGCCCAGGACGGTAATCCCTCCGACCAGGACCATCGGCTGCAGAAAGTCAAGGTGGTTCATGGAGAAGGTGTCGAAGAGTCCATCGAAAAAATTGCCCAGAATATCCCCGAAGATGATGGTAACGAAGGCGAATAGCACCCCGCCGATCAAGCATACCCAGTAAAATTCGTGCATCGTCATCCCCCCTCCATCGACTATTTTACCAACATTTTACGAAAAAGATAGTTTTTTTTAATTCAGGAACTATTCCTCTTCATTGGCAATATTTTCTTTTTGAATACTTTCCTTTAAGGCTGCCAATTCTTTTTCGATGTCCGCTTGATCATTACCCAATGCTTCCAGTTCCCGGTCCAGGCTGTCACGCATTCCCGCTATTTCCCCAATCGCTTGGGCTTGGGCTTCCATATGGAAGATTTTATCTTCCATCCGTTCAAAATTACGGCGGGCGTTGTCCCGGCCTAAACCGCTTTGGGCATCATAAATTCCTTTTTGGGCTTTTGCCGACTGGGCTCTCGCAACGAGGCTGTCCCGTTTGAACCGCAGTTTTTCGTATTCGTTTTTCATTTCCCGCAATTGCGACTTGAGCTGTTCAGCAAGGGTATCGCAGTTTTCATACTCCCGCCGGTAGTCTTCCGCTTTAGCCTGCTGTATTTTCTTGTCTTCCAGTGCTTTTCTGGCCAGGTCTTCACGATCTTTCTTCAAGGCTTCAACAGCTTGGCTCTCACGTTTTTCGGCCAGAGCCAGGGCATCGTCCAACTGGACTTTAAACTTCCTGGCGATGGCCAATTGTCTGGCTACCGAAGATTCCGCATCGTCCATATCCTCTTCCATATCCCGCAGATACTGGTCCAGAAGTTTTTCCGGATCTTCGGTCTTATCCAGGAGAACATTCAGATTTGCCCGGATATTGTCACTCACGCGTTTGAATAAACTCATTTCTCCGCACTCCCTTCATTATTAAACCTATTCCGTAAGTATTTTCTCTAAACCTCCTTTGCTAACGCACTATGATCTCGACACTTATATTATATATAACAGCTATATAAACCTCAACACGTAGTTTTAATTACCACGTGTTGTTTTGGTTTGTTTCCTTTTCCTGCCTTTTATTTGCTCATCCGCACGCAACGTAGCATCGGTTACTACGTCAAATGGCTTCCTATATCTTGTTAAATCACCATGATTTCTTTATAATAGGAGCTGAGGTGATTATGATGATAGAATTCGACGAAGCCGTACTGGACCAATTAATTGAAGAGTTATCACTGACAGAAGATATCGCGATCTCGGAGATTCCGGATATCGAGCTGTACATGGAACAATTGACGACGTTTATGGAAAGCAAGCTGGAAAGCCAAGTAAACGGTACCCCGGAAAAGGTGCTGACCAAAACCATGATCAACAATTACACCAAAGCCGGCATTGTGATGCCGCCGGTTAATAAGAAATACACGAAGCGGCATATCATTCTGTTAATCCTGATCTATAACCTGAAAAACATTTTATCGATCAAAGATATTAAAAGCCTGTTCGGACCCGTGCTTAACAATATTGCCACCCCGGACGACGATCTGATTACGCTGGAAGAGATTTATACGACCTTTCTCGATGTAAAAAACGTCGAATTGGCTTGTTTTCGCCAGGGACTGGCTGAAAAGGCCAATATGATCAAGGCCAAGACGGAGGCTTCGGATAACGCGGGCAAGAAAACCGCCGAACTGTTCCTGATCGTTATCATGCTGGTCGCGCAAGCGGATGCCCATAAAAAACTGGCGGAAAAGATCATTGAAAAGTATTTTTAGGATTTTCTGAGAGGGATGAGATGACAAAATTATTTTGAGGAGACAATAAAATAAGCACCTGTCATAAACAGATGCCGCTCGCAATACCCACCCCTTCAGCCCACCAACAATCACTCTAGCCATATGTAAAATTTTGTTAAAACATACATTTCTGCCGTTGTTCGTTTTATGGATTTTATAGGTCATGATTCTTTCTCCCCCAACGCTTCCCTCGCTTTAGCGGAATAATAATTCTTTATCTTCCACGCTGCCGCTTTATGCAAATACGGCGCTGCTAATTCCTGCTCGCCGGCTTTCAGATAAGCCAGACCGATAAAGTAATTGTTTTCCACTTCTAAAATAAAAGCATCATAGATCAGCGTCGTTTCTTTCAAACTGAGGACAGTCTTCTTCTTTTTGCCTTGCGGCGGCTGGTAGTTTCGGACGTATTCCAGCGCCGCTTGGAAATCTCCGCGGCAGCTTTCACGCAAAGCCAGAAGGGGCTGTAATTCATTGTTATTATAAAGTTCTCGAGCCTTATCCAGCATCTCGCCGGCGTTTTCCAATTCTTGTTCTAACAGCAGCAAATTGATTGCATAAAGGCAGTGATAACAATACAGAAGTTTGTTGTCCTTGATGTCTTCCAGTTTGATTTCATCCAATACGGCGAGGGAACGGTGCAAATCCCCAGCGCGGTTATGACAGTTGGCAATATTATATACCATGGGGTTTTTTAATTTAGGGTTACGCTTGTAAGCCGAGGTGTTCATCGCCTTTTTCATTTTTTCTATTGCCTGTGCATAGTCCCCTTTTGCCATAAGCTGCAGAGGGTCCATAAAAGAATAGAGTCGCAGCAGGGTCAAACCTATGAATATGACCAGGAAGACACAAAGATAAATATAGACAAAATCAAGAAGATGACTCATGCTTCCTCCCTCCAATCATGTAACTCTTTCCTATAAGTTATCAATTTTTTGGCTATTTCACAATCTTTCTCCGTAAATTTACAGCTTTAATGTAAAAAAAAATACATAGTCCATGACTATGCAAAGTTCTTTCTTTCCACAAAAGGAAATTGACCGCCAATCTGCAATGGATACACCGGTCTATTTCGTTACAACAGCCGACCGCCCTAAAGTGACTGTTACGGGGAATCATGTCTCCAGCATGATTCCTCTTTGCTTATACTATATACCATATTTAGGTAAAAATAAAGAGTTTTTTGTCACTATACTCTTTCTACATTAATTATACCAAAAATATTTCTCTAATAACATTCTTATAATTATCCTATATTTTGTGTAAGATAAAACTTATCAAACTTAAGCCGAACTTAGGGGGTAAACTTTTGGAACGGGACCGCCTTGATCAAGATTTTGAAATCAGACGCCTGGAGCAGGTGCTGGCTCTCGCCCGGGAACAATTAGACTCTGCCCTGCAAAAGAGCGAGGAAAATAAAGACGCCATTATTGCCGCGAAGTTAGATATGTGGGAGGATACCTCCCGCTCCATCTCCGGCCTTTGGAATATGGATAATTTCCATGAGCTTGTCGAGTTGAGCCAGTATGCCAATCCGGTGTCGGAACGGGTGTCGGATTACGAACGGGATGCAGCTAAGATCCTGGCTTTAAAAAGATTGCTCTATTCCCCCTACTTTGCGCGGATCGACTTTCAGTTCGAGGGCGAGGAAGCCTTTGAGAATATTTATATCGGGCGGTCTTCACTGCAGGACGGCCTAACCCGGGAAATGGTTGTCTATGACTGGAGATCTCCCATCGCCAGTGTCTTTTACCGCTTTGGCCCGGGGAAAGCGTTCTATGAGTCGCCGGGCGGTAAAATAACGGGAGAGGTCCATTTAAAACGCCAATACGAGATCAAAGATGGCAAACTGCAATATTTCTTCGATGCGGATATTCAAATCATTGACGAATTTTTGCGCGAACTGCTTTCCCGGAATGCTTCCCCGAAAATGAAAACCATCGTCGAAACCATCCAGAAAGACCAGGATATGGTGATCCGCGATCTGGAAATGGATTTGCTGATGGTTCAGGGAGCTGCCGGAAGCGGCAAAACTTCGGTGGCACTGCACCGCGCGGCTTATCTGATGTACCAGGGGCTGGCGGCCAAGCTGGCTTCCAATGAGATTGTGATTATTTCTCCCAACACCCTGTTTGAACAGTACATCGCCAATGTCTTGCCTGAGCTGGGCGAAAAGAATGTCCATTCGCTCGTCTTTGAAGAAATATTCGGCAAGGTTTTACAGACTGGTTCTATCCAAAGCAGGAATCAATATTGGGAAGGCCTGCTCTCCCCCGGCCAAAATGACCGAGCGCTTAGTTATAACGACAAGAAGCTCGCCAAACGCAGCATGGCCTTTAAAGGCTCCGGCCTGTTTGCTGAAATTTTAAGACGTTTCATTAAGGACTTGCCTTATCGCTGGCTGCCGTTTGCCGATATTTATTATGACGGAAAGGTCGTCGCTGACCGGCAATTGCTGAAAGCTAAAATCCTGAAGGGCGGTCAGGAATTCCTGCTGAGCGTACGTTTAAAGCAATTGGAAGCGTCGATTCTGCAAATTGTCCATGAACTGCGTCCCAGCCGTCAGGAAAAATTAAAAAAGTTTATTCAGGCCAAACCCGAGCATGAATTTGAATGGAAAGAAGTAGCCCGGCGGTTATCCATTCTGGAAAGCGCCGCCTTGCTGAAGAAGATACGAAGGTTTACCGAGCTGGATTGTCAGGAACTATACCGGAAGCTGTTCAGCGATAAAAGCTATTTTTATCATTTAGCTGAAGGTCTGGAGCTGCCTGATTGTATGGAAGAGATTCTTGACTACACCAGGGAAAACCTGCAAAAGGACGGTTTGCTTTATGATGACGCCCTGGCCCTTACTTTTCTCCATATCCATATCAAAGGATATACGGCTTACCGTGATATCAAGCAGGTTGTGGTCGATGAAGCCCAGGATTATGATCCTCTGCATTTTGAAATACTCCACGGTCTGTTTCCCAAAGCGCATTATACCATCCTGGGCGATATTCATCAGACGATCGGCAAACAGGAAGATTCCGCACGCTATGAACAGATTGGCAAGATATTCGCTAAGCCTAAATCCACGCTGGTGACTTTGGACAAAAGCTTTCGCTCCACCAAGGAGATCTTGACGTACAGCGCCAGGTTTCTTGACCCAAGCGTGAAGCTCCATCCTTTCGGGAGATCGGGAGATGCGCCTGCCGTGTTTGCGGCGCCAAACCGGGCGGCGCTGACTGCTCTCCTGCTTGCGGAAATGAATACCTGCCGGGAAATGGGTTACCAATCCATCGGGTTAATCTGTAAAACGGAACATGACGCCCTTGCCTTATATGAGCAGCTCAAGGACCAAAGCGATATTCAGCTGTTAAAAGGTGACGTTCAATTTGATTTAAACGGCGTATTCCTGATCCCGGTCTATCTGGCCAAAGGCCTGGAATTTGACGCCGTACTGATCTGCGAGGCCGATCAGGGGCATTATCACAGCACTGATGATAAAAACCTTTTATATGTTGCCTGTACGCGGGCGCTGCATCGACTGAACCTATTTTATACCGGAGAGATCAGCCCGCTTTTATAATACCGCGATCATTTGGTTGATTATCTATTGATTCTGCGAGCTGCATATAAAGCTGGATCGCTTCAAACTTACCACTTGCCTCGTCCAACATGGCCTGCGATTTCTGCTTTGCTTCTTTGTTTGATGACCCAGGCCTCGTCATGAGCTTGTTTAAACAAAGCAACACATGGCGGGTCAAGATTGATTTCGATACCTTCTTTTGCTAAATCTTTTATTCTCATCGCTAATTTGATGATTTCCATGTGGATGTCATTGGTCCGGTCTGAATTCAGGATCTTTTTGGCATCTTCTTCAGATAAGAGGTTGAATTTTTCCTTTGGCGCTCCACATTTCGGACAAAAATCGGGTGCGTCGTTTCCCTCATGAACGTAACCACAAACAGAACATTTCCATAACATTGTTATTTCCTCCTCGTATTTTTTGTTTTATCTTCTTAATGTTTCCTGGACTGTTTTAACCGGTTCGGTCACCGCATTAATCCCTGCAATATGACCGAAAGTCATTGCGGGACCGATGGTGCTCCCCGCACCCCAATAGGCATTGGCTGTCGGTGAAGCAATGCAGTTTCCCGCGCCATAAAGGCCTGGGATTGGATTTCCACGTACATCCAGGACTTGGGCACGACTGTCAATGACGGGCCCCCCATTGGTATCCAGCGTCCCTGCTCCAAGGATAACCGCATAGTACGGCCCATGATCACTTAGCGGATACATACAATAATTCCGGCTTCCTTCCGGAGGCCAAGGGGCACCGGGAACCGTCGGTGGAAATGTTGTCCATTCCCTGTCATACGTATAATCTCCCCGATGAAAATCCTCATCTTTGCCGTTTTGGGCAAATTCGTTAAAACGGGTCACCGTATTTTTTAAGCTTTCCAGAAAATCAGGGGCCAGTTCAAAGCCCCCGGTATGTTCGGCTAATGCCGACAACCGCTGAGATAATGATCGCGTGAGCTCCTCCAGCGTAGACCCTGAAATGATATAGGAAGGAAGCTCATCGCTTTGCAGCGGGTACGGCGGAAATCCTTGCCATAATTCTGCCGTCCTCTGGTCATAAATCATAAACACCAGCATGTTTGTCCATTCAGCACGTTGGGGATCCCATACGAAGTGGGTCATGGTTCGATCCGAATAATTTCTTTTTTCATCCATCATGCGTTTGCCGTAACGGTTGACTTCAATGACACTGTCACCGGGAATATAAAAGACGTTATTCGAACCTTCAGGATAGGCAAGGGCATTTTCCAGTATACTTTCTGCACGGAAAGCGCCGGCCATATTACCGAGCTTGGCACCGATTTCCACTGACATCGTAATGAAGTCGCCGGTATTCGTCGGTGCGGAGCAGCCGCCAAAGTGAGGCCCCCGCTGGAAATGAAGCATTAACTCCGGGTTGTGGGAATAACCTCCGCTGCCAAAGATAGCTGCCCTGCGCGCTCTGAACCTGATGATTTCTTTTCCTCCCCTGACAACTTCCAGCCCGACCACTTCTTTCCGGTCGTTCTGCAGGATATGGATAACCTGATGATCCGTCATGATCTTTATCCCATTGGCTTTCGCCCAATCCTCCAGTTGTCTGACCAGTTCAAAGCCGTAACTCATCTTGCCTTCGGGATTTTTAGAATACAAAACGCGTCCCCGGACGCCTTTGTTCTCCGGAAGATGATCCATATAATCCACCTGGGGTTTCCCTGTCCAGTTAATTTCCTGAATGCTGTTCAGGGCACCGCATTCAGCAAGAAACTCTACTGTCTCCGACGCCGTGTCAACCATTGCTTCGATCAGTTCATACGCGTTCTTCGGAATCCCCAACCTGAAATCCTTTGGGTTGTACAGATGGGGATAGGAATATCGTGCCATATAGCGAAGGGCATCCTCTTTTTTATCTTCAATCCCCCGTTCACGTTGAAACCGATTGTTTGGCGTCCAATAACCGCCTCCCGACCGAATGGTCGTTCCACCGACTGAAGACGCTTTTTCCAGCATGATAACACTGGCTCCTTGCTTTCTTGCAGTGATTGCTGCAGAAAATGCAGCCGCACCGCTTCCCACAATAAGAATATCTGCTTCATCATCAAAGGTAGACGATCTCGTTAACGAAGGGTTATTCAAGCCATGAGCATCTTGGCCGGGATCAACAAGTAATTGAAATTTCTCCTTTGGGGCGCCACACATGGGACATTTTTCAGGTGGTCCGGCCCCCTCATGGACGTATCCACAGACAGTACAAATCCATTTTTTCATAGTTTCAATCCTTCTTTCTCTTATGTACTGTTGAATGAAAAAAGTTTTTGCTGTTATTGTAACTGGTCGAGATCATATTTATATGCAGTTACTTTTTGAACATAATCATCATTTTCACAAGAGCCGCTGTCATTGAGGAAAATTTTGCTCCCTTCGATTCCTCTTTGTCTGGATAGTATGATGAGATCAAAGACCATCTCATCAGGATATCCTTGCTCGGTCCAATAGTCCCGATAATCAATCAGCTCTTGAATTGTGCTATTAATGTCATGAGGCTGCGCATCATTATTTCCATCTACTTGGAAAATCGCTAAAACTAGCTCATACGATAAGTTGTTTTTCTCGCACAGTTCCCAAATATCACGCTGCATTTTTTCCGGAATAGGTATCTTATAAATTGGCACTTTATCATCTGCAGAAAAGACTTCAGCTGACGTATGAACAGGGCCAGGGCAAATCAAGATTAGGATAAGAATTAAGATGATGAGAACTTGTTCTTGAATCAATTTTCTTAAATGAAACATGATTTTCACCCCTATCTATTAATCCAACTGTGATTACCCTGCCGATTTCTACATCTTTACTTTTTAGTTAACGATAATCTTCCCCTTCATGTATGGGTGATAGGTACAGATATAATCAAATGTTCCTGCATCACTGAAAGTTTGTTGATACGATTGGCCCTGGTTCAAGCGTCCGCTGTCGAAAGACTTACCTGTAGCCGTATGATCCATTGCATCCTTATTGATCCAAGTAATGGTTTCACCCTTTTGTATGGTTATCTCGGCTGGTTGGAATTGATTATTCTCAATAAGAACCGAATTTTTTTCAGGCGCTTGGGCAGACGGCTGCCCGCTCTTAGTAGGACTGCACCCTGTAAGGATTATGGTCAGTATCGCCAACATGATGCTGATAAACAGAAGTATCTTTTTCATAAACAACCCTCCATTTTCATAAACTTTTACAATCTAAATATTCCCCAATAGAGCCCTATTGCCATAGAACCATGGATCATTGCTACCAGAAGAATGACGTATCCCATGATTCGGTGCCATCGAAAAGGAATAGGGATGATTCTTTTCGCAACAAGAATCTGAAAAACGATCAGTAAGAATAATAGCAAACCAAGCCAAAGATGGAGCGGCTTTCCCATGATTACCGGTATCATCATGCTTTTACACTTCCAACCTTGCTATCTTCATACCTTCGTTTATTGCTAAGGACTGATTCATCATTATCTTCTAAGCGCTGCATGTTATCTTTGCCATATAATCCTTTTATGATCGCTCTAATGATCTTTACTTCCTTTTCATTGTTGAATGAATAAAGTATTTGCATATTTTCACCCTCATTTCTCAACTAACTTTTATGGATATTAAGAATGATAACAAAAAAAAATGTCATTATTATGACATTTTTCTTGCATTTAGCCTCTATTCTTTTCACATGGTCTTCATACTACAAAGTCTTTATACTACAAGGTCTTCATAGAAAGTCCTTGGGCGCAGTTGTCCGCATCTTCTTTGATTCGTTCCAGGTGATGAACTTCTCAAGTTTGCTCTGAAGAACTCCGAAGTTAATGGGTTTAGAAATATAGTCATCACATCCTGCGCGGAAAAACTCCCGGATGTCTTCTCGGAAAGTCGTGGCCGTTTGCATAATGACGTGAATGCCTTTCAGCGCCGGATCCTCACGGATTAATTTAAGTATCGTCATCCCATCCATCACCGGCATCTGAGAATCTAACAGCACGACATGAAAACTTTCTTCATGTAACAACTTCAGTGCAGCCTCTCCGTTTTCGGCTTCTTGATAATTGAGATTCATCCGGTTAAGGAAATAAGCAATCAGTTTCCGATTCTCCAAGTTATCGTCTACCACCAGGATCCGTAATCTCCCTAAGGCCTGCTTCTGTTTTTCTATATGGAGCTGTTTCATATCAAAATACGCTTTTGGAATCAATCCTAATATTTCCTTCACATCGGAGAATCTCTTCCTGACCTTCTCCATATCGGGTGGATTTTTTCTTAGTTCCGCCTCTATTTCAGAGGATTTCAGATAGACCTCTGTCATTCGTAGTGTCCCAGCGCTTCCTTTTAGAGAATGCGTCAGAGACTGAATTTTTTCGATCACCTGCTCAACAAGGGCATTCTCCAGAGCCTCTATTCTTATCACGATATGATTCAGGCACTCCAGCAGCATCTCAGGAGTTCCCATCTCCTCTTCTGCTTTGTTAAGCCATCTTTCCGCCATGGCTGTACCGAAGGCCTCCCTGCCTTGCATGACTTGACGGATAAACGAATAGAAGTCGTCTTCTTGATTGGGCTTTCCGTATTTCAGGGCGTTAGCGTCCGCCTGGAAACTGATCCGATCCGACCTGCATTTCTTCAGGCGGATGACTGGGACAAAGGTTGTCCGGAAATCCTGTTCCAAATCATGGGCCAACAGCTTCATCGTGCTGCTTCCGGTATCTTCATACAGTAGGACAACGTCGGCACTACCGATCATAATGCTGTCTTTTGTTTTCGAATCAAAAGGAAGTACTTTTATTGCGACCCCATCGCAGGAACCTCGTTTCACGATGTTCAGAACAACTTCCATATCGATCGGTTTGCTGCTGTCCACAATCAGGAATATAACCCGCTCATTGCTATTCGGTCCAGTTCCCGCTAAGACCGGTTCGATATAATCCTGTAATTCTATTTCCCCGGCTTCAGCCGGCAGGGATACGATAAATTCAGAACCCGTACCGGTGCTTTCATACCGAATGCTTCCCCCCATCACGTCCAGCAGGTTTTGCGTGATCGACAGTCCCAAGCCGGTCCCCCCATATTTTCTGGCATAAGAAGTATCTGCCTGCTCAAAAGCGGAGAAGATTACAATTTGTTTATCCTCTGGAATTCCGATGCCGGTATCTTTAACGATGATTTCCAGTTGCCCATTCTGGTAGGTAACCCGGATACTCACGCCGCCAAACTCGGTGAATTTGAATGCGTTCCCCGTCAAATTGACCAAAACTTGCATGATCCGGTGTTCATCACCTACGATGATTTCAGGAACAGAAGAATCAATATACACCTCCCAGGATAGGCGGCGTTCCTGCGATTGAATCATAAACATTTTTTTCAGGTTCTCCAACAGTTTGCGTATGGAAAACCTTTTTTGTTCTATTTGGATCATACCGGCTTCGATCTTAGAAAACTCGAGAATATTATTGATCAGGTTCAGAAGATGGCTGCCGGCATTTTTTATGATTTCAAGTTTTTCCCGTTTCTCAGAAGCCTTCTCCTCCTCATACAGGATATTTGTAAACCCTATGATTGAGTTGAGCGGTGTGCGGATTTCATGGGACATATTTGCTAAAAAACGGCTTTTCATGTTGTTGGCTGCTTCAGCTGCATTTTTTGCGTCTTTAAGCTTGATTTCATTAATTGTCAGTTCACGAAAGATTGAATTATAGGGGTCTTCAATCCCGGTCTTTACGATGGCACGGTACATGAGGTAGAAGGAGATGATTTTAAAGTAATGTCCGACCATATTCAGGATGCCAAAGTTATCAATATAGAGAGTAAAAGACAGTTCCTGAAAGATCGTGAAGACCATCGCAGCTGTCAACAATTTATAAGTCTTCTCATCGAAATTTTTTCTGTTCTTCCAAAGCAACAAAATACCGGTTACTAAAATAGAACAGATGATGTATTCACTGATAATCTTAAATTCTGTTTGTCCTTGGTTGGCAATAAAACAGATCGGGAAGATCTTCCATACAAAGATCGATGCCAAAAGGACCGCTGTTATAAGGAAATAGATTACGATTATTCCCCGGGTCCCGACCCTGTGTATCATTTGGTTAACCCTTTCAGGCCAGGCGAATGCGACCATCAAGGTCAGGCTTTCCATATATCGCGCCGCAATCCATAACTGATTGGCATAGAAGTCGTAATCCTTAAAAATAGACATGCCCTGATACGAAAGCGTATGCAAAAGATCGATAATGGCAACGAAAAGGTAGCCGATGCTAATAAACACCAGCACTTTGTTTTCCATATATTTTTTAGAATTCCACATGATCAGAAAAAGGGTTCCGGCGATGGCAATGCTGAATAATTCTACTAAAGAATGGAACAGTAAGTAATTAAACTTTCTGATAAAAAAAAGTCCAACGACGACAATCATCGCGCTAATCATATAATTCAGCGGATTTTCTTTCGCATTTTCCATAAAACACTTCCTTAGTGAAGGGTTCGGTTCCGCTATGTTTTTGGACGGTACCCCGAACAATAATTTAATTATAATGTCCTTTATTAGATGATAATAGATAATAATCCTTCTTTCTTGGATAAATGTTCTTTTACGGATACTAACAAAAAAAAATGCCATTATTATGACATTTTCATTTTATTTAGAATCTATGCTGCCAGATCTGATGAAAAGAGTTCTTTACAGGGGTTTCACTCCCAGTTTGTATCCGACTCCGTGTACCGTTTTGATGTAATAGGGATTGGTAACATCCGGTTCAATCTTTTCCCGCAGACGTTTTACCAGCGATGCAACGACTGAATCACTTCCAAAATAGTCAGTGTCCCAAATTTGGTTAAGGATCAGGTCTTTCGTAAAGACCTGATCAGGACGGTTGGCAAGTAACCAGAGAAGCGCATATTCCTTGGGGGTCAGATCAATTTCCTGGCTTCTTACCATGGTTGTGCGGCTGGTATTATTAATCGTCAGGCCAGGAAGTTCCACGATATTTTGAATGTTTTCCGATCGCCCATGTTCTTTAACCCGGCGCAATACCGCTTTAATACGTAAGATAAGTTCCGTACTGTCAAACGGCTTGGTGATATAGTCATCACATCCTAAAATAAGTCCGGAAATCTTATCTGCATGATCTTCCTTGGCCGTTAAAATGACAATCGGCACATTACTTTCTTTCCGTATTTTACGGATAACTTCAAATCCATCCATCCCGGGCATCATAATATCGAGCAAAAGCAGATCTGGTTTGTAATTCCGATACTCCGTGCTGACTTCCGTACCGTCTCCGACTACCTTTACATCATATCCTTCGCGGCTTAATAAGATATGCAAGAATTGCCGGATACTGGTGTCATCTTCTGCAACCAGAATTTTTGTTTCCAAGATGACGACCTCCTTCTCACTCAATAGCTTTGTCAGCCTGGATTTTTGCTTCATCCACAATCTCATTGAATACTTTCAGCAGTGATTTTGTCGATGACTTTATGATCATCAGATAGTCCCGTTGTTCATCCGTGATTTCCGTCATCAGTGTCAAATCAGTCATACTCATGATTCTTGTCATATACGTGCGAACTTCATGACTCTTATCTAGGACCATCACAAGAAGCACACTCCTCAAAGGGTCTTATCCCGCCTAAGATATATCTCAACATATTCCACGTTTTCTCGTCATTTCCTGCTCAAATGGCAGTACCTCCAGCGAAAAAATGATAAAGGCCAGAACGTCTGAAGACTTCTGACCTTTATGATTTGTTTGCCCTGCATGGCCGATTGATTACAGTTACAGTGTCATTTATTTAACTATCCATGATTGAGCTATACATGTTTGAACAGCTTGTGGTTAACGCTATTTGGTAATAAGTTCATACCCTTTCTAGCTCTTAAGAATCCATCGATTCCGATAAGCTCAGCATATTTTGAAAATTTCAGCATCGCTAAGTTTGTCCAGATATAACCAAAGTTGTTAAACGATCCACTGGCCATGAATTGCGTATTCATAAACATTGCAATTAAGGCGAACCAGAAAATTCTAAATCCAAGAATCATGGAGATACCTATCGTAATCTCAAATAC
Organism: Dehalobacter sp. TBBPA1; assembly: GCF_040931655.1. Lineage (NCBI taxonomy): Bacteria > Bacillati > Bacillota > Clostridia > Eubacteriales > Desulfitobacteriaceae > Dehalobacter > Dehalobacter sp. TBBPA1. The sequence goes on from NZ_CP162385.1 coordinate 2,473,922, forward strand.
AACGACGAGCGTATCCGTTACTCCTGGCATCCCTAAGAAGAAAGTGTTGGCAATCCATGCGAATGCTTTGTTCATATAAAGCGGATCAAACCTTGTAACTTCAGGTCCGGCAATATTCGCAACAAGCTTCGTGATCACCCCCGCTGAATGGATGTTTCCATCAGAAAGCCATGTTAACTTGTGAAGCCCGGAGGTAACCCAACCAACCCCATAGATAAGTCTAGTGATGGTGAAAACAATGACGAGAAAGGCTGCTTTACCATTTTTCATTTCGGCTGTTACTGAATCAATATAACTTTTCATTGCTGTAGACATTCTTTCCATCTCCTTCTTTCTTTGTATCAACGCTATGATAGCAAAAAAAAATATCATTTTTATGACATTTTTCTTTTATTTAGACGTTATTCTTTTTACTTGTGATCACGTTTTGCCCATCTCTCGACAATTTCATAAAATGCACTTGTTTCGACGGGTTTCGTTAAATAATCATCCATTCCTGCGTTAATACAGGTTTCCCTGACCCCTTCTAACGCATCAGCCGTCATAGCGATAATCGGTGTGTGCGCGCCTCGCTGACGCTCTAATTGTCTGATTGCTTCCGTTGTTTGGTAACCATCTAATCCCGGCATCTGACAATCCATCATGATGATATCAAATTCCTGTTTTTGATAAGCATCGAGGGCAGCATACCCGTCCTCTGCCAAAACAACTTTCCAGCCTTTGCGTAAGGAAAATTTTTCAATTACAATCCGGATGATCTCATCGTCCTCCACAATTAAAAGTGTTAATGAAAATTGGATTCCATGGGTCATGATGCTTCCTCGCCCAGCCACGCTTTGATGGATCGGTACAGGATCTCGGTCTCTGCCGGGGTCTTGCCGTTGACAATGACATATCCTGGATTGTCCCCGTCCAGCTTGAGGACAATGTACGCTCCGCCCTGGCTGTACACATAGAGCATGCATTTCCCGTATCCCTCGACAGTGAAATGGCCGAAACTTTTGCTTTCTCCGCCGTAGCCGTTGGTACGCAAGCTTCGGGGCAGGCTTTCTAGGGTGGAAACGGATACGATCTGGTCTTTTGCAAGGCTTAGGTCATACATTGCGGCGTCGATGGTGATCTGGGAACCGTTCTCCGTGATCACATAATCTTTGGCGCCGCCGTAGAATACAGGAATCAGGGCAGCCAGGACCAGCGCCAGGATACCGAAGCCGACGGCCTTACCGACCGGGTGGGCGAGATTAATGGTGAAGCCCATGCCCGCGATCCGTTTGGGTACGAAGATTCTGGGATCACTCGGGCTATAGTAGCATCCCCATTTGTAAGCGCCTTCTTGTTCGGAAAGATGGCTTTCGTTTTGAAGTTCAGGACCGAAGAAGTGATTTTCAGCAGCACGGATTTTTTTCTGCTGCCAGTAGGCAATGAGGAGCAGCGCGGTGATCAGGACAAACACCGGCAATATAATCAGGATACCATTTCCGGCGTAAAAGACGGAAAAACTGAACAGAAACCAAAACACCAGCATCGTCAGCCCGCTCAGCGTCGCCGCCTGCGTACGGATACGCTCCTGAGTTCTGGCGCAGACCTTATTGATCTCGGTGTTCTCGCTTAAGGCCGGGGTATGGCTATTGCGCATCTGGTAATACAAGAAAATCATATTCAGTTGGCAGAACGGACCGATCAAGCTGAAGACGACGGGATAGAACGCCTGCGCCGCCGGTGAGAACAGCAAGTAGAACGTCGGAATGAAACTCAGGAGCAGAAACAACCAGGACCAAACCGCGGAAACGCCTGCTTTACCTTTCTCTTTGACCACGTTCATATCCACGGTTACGATCCGCGAGCGCTGGTAGATCCAGCCTTTTTCCTTCTTCAGCGTCCGGAGCCTGCGCTGATAGCGGTGAACCGCCAGCCAATTGAAGAAAATATTGACCAGTACTAGGATCAGCAGGAAGAACTCCGTGAAGGATGCCGCGGCTGGAAGCAGCAGCAGAAGGCTGAGCCCTGCGGACAGCAGAAAAATGAGATAACACATCCGTTTGTAGCCGCTGATGATGTCCTGAACTTCCGGTGATAGGGCATGGGTGGCGGACAGGGTTACGCCCAGAATCTGCTGATTTTGCTGGTTCTTATAAAAGAGCGTAAACGCAGCCATCGTCCCGAAAATCAACCAGGATAGGATGAGCAGTGTTAAAAGCATAAACATTCCTCCTTATTCGTAAACCAAGTCAATCAGACCGGATAGATGCGTTGTGATCTCCTGCTTGGACGCACCTTTCATCCGGGCCTCCGAAAGCAGAAGTTCCAGCCGGCGGTCAAAATCCTGATTAAAAACCATGCCGGTCTTGCCGCAATCTCTGATCTGGGCGCCGTGCCGCCGGTCAATGATGATGATGCCTTCGTCTTTTAAGAGGGCATAGGCTTTGTTGACCGTCATAGGATTCACCCCAATATCCTGGGCCAGCTGGCGGACGGTCGGCAGCGCATCCCCGGGCTTTAAACTCCCTTTGGCTGCAGCAAACACGATCTGATTGCGGATCTGCTGGTAAATCGGGATATCGCTGGTCATGTCGATCCTTAATAGCATGGGCGTTCCCTTCTTTGCGTTAATGTGTTCTTTGTATTATTTGTATTACATAATATAATACAAATAATACAAAGATGTCAATAAAAAAATGGAAGCAGCGTCAAAAAACAGAAATCTGCAGCGTTAAGACATGCCAATGGATTCAGGCCATGAAGCAATCTTTTACTTCACGAGTCCAATTAAATTTCCGTACCCTTCCCGTTCCATATCTTCTTTAGGCACGAACCGCAGCGAGGCGCTGTTGATACAATATCTCAGACCGCCGGATTCCCTGGGTCCATCAGCAAACACATGCCCCAGATGGGCATCGCCGGCACGGCTCCTGACCTCGGTCCGCAGCATGCTATGGGAAGTATCGGTCTTTTCCCAGACTACATTCGGATCGATAGGCCTGGTAAAGCTCGGCCAGCCGCAGCCTGATTCAAATTTATCCGAGGAGGCAAAAAGCGGCTCGCCTGTCGTAATATCCACGTAAATACCCGGCCGGAAAATGTCCCAGAACGCGTTATGAAACGGCGGCTCGGTGGCATTATTCTGCGTCACTTCGTACTGCGTTCCGGTCAGGGTTTGGCGAAGCCTGCCAGGATCCGGCGCCTGATAATCGGCTGGGTTAATAATGGCCCCTGCCGCCTTCGTGAATTGATCCCTGCCAATGTGACAATAGCCGTCCGGGTTTTTATCCAGATATTTTTGGTGGTACGCTTCCGCCGGACAGAAGTTCTCGATTGCTTTTATCTCGATCACGACAGGTTTGTCGTAGTTTTTTTGCAGCTTGGCCAGGGACCGTTCTATCACCGGCAGATCATTCATATCCGCATAATAAATCCCGGTACGGTATTGCGTCCCCTTGTCGCCGCCCTGCCGGTTAAGTGAGACCGGATCAATCGCCTGATAATATAATTCCAGCAAGAATTCCAGCGGCACAATCTCCGGATCATAGTCTACATACACCGTCTCGGCATGTCCGCTGCCGCGCTGACACACATCCTCATAGGTCGGGTTCGCGGTCTTGCCATTGGCATAGCCCACTTGCGTGGTACGGACCCCGCGAATAGACGCAATATATTTTTCCACACCCCAAAAACAGCCGCCTGCAAGATAAATCTCAGACATAACAGACCCTCCATGATATCAGATGATGATATAATTCTCTGAAGCATGCGCTTTATTTTCTTTCATCCATCGTTGACCGTGACTGCAAAAAGAGCTCACATTTCATACAACTTTTGTTAATAAATGGTTTGTTTTGCCAATATGTGTTATCATTAGACTGCCTGATTTCCTCTTTGCTTATAGTATATACTCTATTCAAGTCGAAATACAAACTACTGACCAGGGTTCTTGCGCAACCAAACAGGCGTATTATCTTTCATTTATAAAGTAAAATTTCAGGAGATGAAACTTGATAAATGGAGGGATCGTTAAATTGAAAAAAATGATTACACATATATTGATCATCTGTCTTATATTTTCATTTACTTCCTGCGCCAAGAAACAAGAAACCCTGGTACCTCCGGCTGAAACGCCTGTAACAGAGAAAAAATATATCGCTAACCCCAAAATTGTCGTTTCCAGCAGCCATCATTACCAAGGTACCAGTTGGGTTGGCGACGAGGCAGAGGTAAAAAATAATACCGTAAGCCTGTCCGGGGATATCATAGGTTTTGAGATTACCTGCCCAATTTCTATGCAGATAAAATCAAGGTTATCGGATACGAGGAACCCCTGGAACTAGCCTTATTCGACGGCTATATGAAACAAAGCAAGATCATTCACGGCGTGGCACGCAACATTGAACATGGCAAGACTTACACCTTACATATTGCCAAAGATCTCTTGCTTGATCAGGAAGGCAATACGTTGGAAAAAGATATAGAAATCGGTATTCTAATTGAAGAAGATCCCGAAGCGTATTTTTCCCTTATCGGGTCGGAAAAAAGTTATACCGGTTTAGGACAGATGGAATCAGACCCCTATTCTGTACACGAAAATCTTTTTCTGACGACGGAACCAAAAACTTTTGAGATCGACTTCACCAAAGAAGTTAATACGAAAAGTGTTGAACAATCTATCTCCAAGGGGCTTGGCGATAAGGCTCAGGTCAAATTCGAGTGGGCCGATACGAAGAGACTTAAACTTTATGTCGATAAACTGGTTGCTGACACTGAATATCTTTTGTCCATGAAAAGCGCAGTTGATCAAAAGGGCTATCCGATTATCGGAAACCTTTTCTTCAGGGTCAATGCTCCCAATCAATTATGTATGGTTAATATCAAAGATAACACGACAAAAGTTCTCAAAGAATTCCGTGATAAAAGCTATATGATCTGGCCGGCTAAGGAATTAGGCAAACTATTTATCCTTGATGATACGCAGCAGTCTTATCTTTTCGATACAGAAAAAGAAAAAATAACCATACTTCATAGCAGGGCTTATGGCTTGGGATTCCCTGGACTGGATTGGTCTTCTAACTGGCTGGATCCTACTACCGTACTATATAGGGAATCTACGGAAAAGGATATCTCGATCTTTACCGAGAAGCTGACTATCGGGCAAAAAAATAAACTCTTTGAGTTACCGTCCCAACCCGTATTTTATGACGCTTTACTGTCTCCGGACAAACAGAAAATTGCTTTTACGTCCGACGATCTTGCCGCCTTTATGAATATTTATGTTTATTCCCTTGACGGGAAGATGCTCTATACTTTTAATCATATTGCCAGCGGAGAGGGCAGGAAAGTATGGCCGACAACAATTTATATCCAATGGCTGGACGAAGATAATCTTGTATTTATTGATAACGATGATGTGGTTAAACTCAATATTGCCACAGGAAAAAAAGAAACCCTCCTGAGGAATGCCACAAAACCTGTTACATTTCCCGGAAAAGGAATAGTGCTCGCTCAGGGTAAGGATCCAGGTAAACCTAGAAGCCTGTTATTTACGCCGGACGGAGTAAAAGAGGTACTGCCGGGCAATGACCTAAGTAATGTAAATTTTATTAGTACCGAAGAGTTTATATTTAATATCGAAGAAGATATTTATATCTATAATCTCAAGGAAGATAAGAAAAAAAGGATAGGCATAGGGTATATCCTTGGCCTGTCCCCCGATAAAAAAACAGTCTATTATCTAACCAATTATGATAACCTTTATTTTCATCTGGATTGGTAAGAGGAGTATATCTTTTCATCTTTGTAAATTCTTTGCATCTTTTGTTCGTTAATAAAAAGAAATCCGGCTGTCTGGAACAGCTGGATTTCCTTTATTATGGATACAACTATAATTTTATGGAATTAATATCTTTTGTCCCTCATAAATCAAATCTGGACTGGATAGTATATTTTTATTTGCTGCGTATATTTTCATGTAAAGTGAAGCATCACCATACTCTAATTGGGCTATTTTTGCCAGGGTATCTCCTGCTTTCACGGTATATATTCTTTGCTTTTCACCGGCAACGATATCCGGGAGCAGCCCCTCAGGCGGAAGGGTTAAAACCATTCCTGCGTATAAACGGTTATTATTCTTCTCAATAATATCACGATTTGCCTCATATATCTTACTGGAGTATTTGTAACTTCCGTAATGGTTTAAGGCGATCGTAGCTAACGTATCACCGGGCAGAACCTTATACGTGCTGTTAACCACTTCTACATCTGTTTTTGGTATCAGGTCAAGATAACTAAACGAGTTGCTTGAATTTAGCTCAGGCATTTGAATGTCCACGGGTAGGTTAATGTTTGTTATATCTGTATCATAGTTAAACGTAAGATTCAAAATGCCGGTAACATCCGATTGAATTTCTTCTCCGCCTACGGTATCATTCATCAATTTATTTAATGCTGACATATCGAGCTCTAGGTTGATACTTCCATTTTCATGGGTGATATAACCTTCGCTTGAAATCGTATACGTTAACTCGATACCTTTGTCCCCTAGAATAGAAACATCATTCAATTGATCCATGACTGAATTAAATTCAGTTAAAAACTCTTCATCAATAGAACCAAATTCCGATGAACTGCCTGAGAGCTCACTATACTGAGCAATTATCGTGAAGTATTCATTTAAAAAGTTCGACGCTTCTTTGTCCTTCGCAAAGTTATTAATCCCATAACGGATAAATTCCTTCAATTGTGCATCATTAAGTTTTATCGTATATTTTTGTGAGCCAAGGCCATCGTTTGCTGATTCACTAACGACGTCAATATTCGGGTTGAACCTTTGAACATAACTGTTTAGAAAATCAGTACTTTTTTTCTGTAGATCTGACTGCAATTTTATAAGGTTCGTTACATCCATATTTTTAAGATCCGTATTTTTCGCATCAAAAGGATTTATAACCATATATGGCTTTCCAGCATATCCAGGGGGTAAATAGGCTGCTGCAATTTGCGGGATTTTAAAGACTTCAATTAGCTTTGGAGTTTTTCCTGAGAAATCTTCATCTACCCAAAATGGCATGTTAATACTAAGACCGGATGCAATTACGTTACAATCTGCCTGTAATTTAGCGATTGTTTTCTCTTCGTTACAATTCATTTTCAAAACGACATCGAGTTTCGCATTATTTAACATCTCAGCAACTGAATCGATTTGTTCTTGGTCTGCCTGATCAAACCCTGTGCCGGACATTTGAAGAGACATCGTCATATGCTGCTGCATTGAAGTCACATCTTGCATTTTCATATAGGCATTAAAGATTGCCAGCTGATTTTGGGTACAACCAGCTAATACCACAACGAATACAAATAAGACCGTAAGAATTAAGGCTGTTTTTTTTCTAATCTTCATATAGTTACTCCCCTCTCCACTATGTTGTAACTATATGATTCTTCAGCTTAACGCCAAATACCTCCCAAATTATTCCTATATTTTCAATATTTTTGTACGCATAGCTTATCAGCCTGCGGATCATATTGAAAACCGTATCAATCAGAACTTGTTGTCAGAACTTGTTGTATGATACGACATCTTCTATTGGCTTGAATTCCGAATGTCCGGGGAAAGGCTTTGCAGCCGGCGCAGGATAGCCCATTACCAGCAAGGCGACCGGCTCAATGTTGTCCGGAATCGCAAACTCCTCCCTAACAGCCTCAGGTATAAAGTACATGACCCACGTCGTGCCCACGCCCAGTGTCGTAGCCTCCAGCATCATGTGTGTTGTTACAATGCTCGCGTCGATAACCCCGCTGGTCTCCCAGGTCAACGGGCAGGCGAGCCGATGCCGATAACAGTAGCATCGTTAGTGACTCCGGCGGGAAACCTGGCTTGGTTCGGATCGTTCTTTTCCGCCAGGACAATCGGACAATTGTTCTGGGCAGCCAACGGTGCAACCATCAGAGCTGCGGCCAAAGAGTAACCGTCAGCAAAGTAAACCTTGCTGGTATTAAGTCCCATCCTCTCGTTAAAATCCTGGTTGGTCACGTAGCGATCCACGCCGGACATGCGGCGGAATCCGTTTGTATCCTGAACTCTGGACGTGCCGCCCAAGATAACCAAATTATTGGCGTCTAGTCCAGCCTTTAGTAAACTCCAAGCTTCGGGATGATAGACACCGGCTCCGTCCGTTATGCGGATTAGCCATCCGTTGGCTGCCGCGTAGGGCCCGGCGCTCACGGCGTCGGCCAGAGCATCAAAACCTACGAGAAATACCCCACGTGGATCAGCAATTTCGTCTCCTACCAGGTTCGCCGTCTCCACGCGCCCTTCCCCCTGCAGCACTTTTGCCTCGAGATCGGGGATGGCTGCTTTCAATTTTTCAGACACGACATCCGCTTGGAAGCCGATGCAGTAAGCTCTTTTTGCTCCCAGCCGTTTTATCTCACCAATCACTTCGGCCGTCGGGACGCCACCTTCCACCATAAGGATCGGCGCCTGCTCCTGGCCGGCCAAGGGTGCTGCTGCAAGGGCGTCGATCAAATGGTTGTTTTCTCCGGGGACGACGACCACTGAATCAGCCTTTAGCCATCCTTCTTGGGACACTTTTACCGAGGTAGCCGGCGTACTGCCCCCGTTTATGGTTCTGTCCGCAGTGATTCCACTCGCCGGCATGGCCGGTTCGGAAACTTTCAGCCGTACGACGGCGATGATATTGGAGAGCTGACGCCCTGCGGGCGTTATTGTCTTTCCGCCCAGCCACAGGGCGCTGGAGGCGCCGCCGTCTAAATTCATAGCGTCTGATAGGTTATACGCCTGGGCAACCTGAGCCAAATTTTTGATCGTAAGACCCGGCGTGGTACCGAAAACCAATTGTTTGTCGGTCGTCAGCCCAATGAACGAACGATTGCCAGCAGCCGTGGTGAGTTTCGGGTCGTTCCAGCCCTCACCGGCCGGATCGGCAGTCACCTGTCCATCCAAGATGAGGCTCGGGCCGCAACCGGTGATGTTGGTCAAATTGATCCAATCAGCCGTATCATCCGTATTTGTGCGGCTATTCCATACTTGCCGCACAAAATCAATCGTCGATCCAACATGGAATAGCTGGCGGTAGGCGCTGTCAGTCGGCATCAGCAGCAAAAATCCATCGGCCGGAATTGCCGTATTGCCCTGGCTGATATCGGTAACAGTACCTTTCTGCAGAACTTTCACACCACCCGCTGTATAAACGCTACCCGTCACGTCTTTGACATTGCGTACCACCACACAGATCATATCTGTATCCCCGGTTTCCGTACCGTAATCCGGGGTGATGATCGCCTCGCGATAACTCGTATAGCCGACTGGCCTGATGACATTCCAGTTGCGTAAGTAAAAGAGTTGTTTATAAAGGTAATTGCCTCCGGTAACGTCGACATAGACGTACTGCCTGAAGGCCACCCTATCAAGCTGCGCTTCGCCGGCGCTGCCGAAACCTATCATGCTGCTGGTTTCATAGTGCATCGTCGCCCCATTATGTACCAAGGTCCCGTTTATGGGCTTCTTGCCTTCATTGTAGGCCTCAAAGAACGCGCCGTTGACTGCCGCCAATACTTCATACTTGTTTTTGTCTATGCTGCCGATGATCTGCTCAAAGGGCTTAACATCGCCGACTTTGCCTGCCGGCACGGAAAGCACACGGATATTGGGATCATTCAGATCGGCGCGCACCGCCTTAATTGTGGTGGATTGACCGGCAATACTGACGGACTTGTCGGCGCTCATCACCGAGCTTGAGTCGGCCCAAACCGTCGGTGCCTGCCAACCCACCAGCACCAGGGTAAAAATCGAAATCGCAACCCATAATCTCTTTACCAATCCCCGTTCTCCTTTCAATCTTCTCAGGATTCTTTGCGCTGATTGCCATTATTTGAATTCTACCCCATAAAAAAACGGCATGTCAACAGCCTATGTGCTTGCCATGCGCGTTTGAACGGACAAATCAAAAAGGATAACTTTTGTATTCTAACAGTCTAGCGTGACGGTGAGGGTACCGTCACGATTCCTGACTGCTTTATCCAGTTCAATACCCCAGCCATTCACTTCAGTTTGTAAAAAAAGAATGGCGGCCATTAGGCCGCCATTCTTTTTTTACTGCTTAATTATTCTTTCAGAAGATCTTCAAATGCACTGATGAATCCACCCAGGATCGCATCTGCGAATTCGTCATCCATGGTAATTGTCCAGCTGTTATTATTCTTCACAAGATTCACTTCGATTGTGACTGTTGTTGTCTGGTCCTCATTGGCAATGGCGTCAAACAGTAGCTGCTGTATCGCCTGTTCAGCTTCTGCATCACTTAATTGTTCCTCTTCAGGCAATAATCCCTGTTCAATCGCCAATTTCATGACCGCACCGAGATAAGCATCCAAGACGGCAGCGAAATCGGTATTGGTGATCTCCGCTGTCACGGTTGCCGTATCACCGTTTACGGCTGAAGACACAATGTTGTAATCGAGTTTGGCGAAGAAAGAGGCAATATTTTCATCGGTGATCGTGGTGCTGGTCGATTCATCAGAATTCATGAGTCCATCGTAGCTGAAATACCGGTCAACGGTATCCTGATCCAGCGCTTTGATCGCGTTCATCGCGTTGGCAAATGCTTCGGTGGGTTGCTCCAAAACGATACAAGAATAGATCTGATTCAGGACCAATGGCTTCACAACACTGGTACCGCCGACAGAATAAATTTTATTGATTTGTCCTACCTTGCCTGCTAAAAAAGTTTCTACGGAAGGATCAAGGCCATTGCCAACGAGCAGAATGGCTTTTCCCTGTTTTGCAGCTAACGCGGAACCAGCCAAGGCATCGGGGAAATTTAGCCCTGTGGCAACAAAGAGGGCATCCGTCGCTTGACCAAGGCCATTAATAATGTTGACTGCTGTTTCATAACGATTATTTCCGCCATAACGGGTTGGATCCGGAAGTTTGGATTCGACTTGCGCACTGATGACGCCAGTCCCGCCAGTAATAATCGTATCGGTTACTTGCAGCGTAGTTAAAGCTTGGCTTGTCGCTGCTGGTAGAGAATTTGTTTCGGATAACAGAATCGGTACACCGTTTTGCGCTGCCCAGGATGAGATCGCCAAGGCATCCGGGAAATTCTGTGCATAGGCGATAACAGCCTTTTTCGTCAACAGTTTATGATTGTCTTGCAGATATTTGGCAATATTCGCTGAAGTCTCATAACGATTGCCGCCTGTGATACGCTCGACCGTATAGTCCGCAGACAGATCCTCTTCAATCGCTGCGGATACCGCACCGGTACCGCCAAGGATATAGATCGTTTGCGCTTGGAGTCGTTCGATCTCCAACGCAGTGTCAGGAGAGAGTGATTGACTGTTCGTTAAAAGTATCGGGGCATCATAGGCTGCCGCCAGGACAGCACCGGCTAACGCATCTGGAAAATTGTTATCACGGACAAGGATAACGGCATTTGAACCTGCAGTCCATCCCTCCTTGGAGATTTCAATCGCAGTTAGCGTCCTGCTATCCCCTGCAAGTCTTTTATTTTCTACTGCCTGGGCAGCATACGTTTGCAAAGGCATCGCGGGAATTGTGATTGTGAACACCAGTGCCATTGAAAGCAGGAACTTCAGCCAATTTTTTCGAAAGCTCATTCTTTCTTCCTCCTAAAAATAGTAAGTAAGATATCTGGTAGATAACGGATAAGATATAAAAAAATAACACCAAGGAAAATTATATATTAAATCATGTTTTATTTCCTTCTGAAATTACAGGAAAAGATATTAGCAATGTTTGGCAATGAACAAATGAGCATTCGAATAATTTTAATTATTCCAATAAAATATCAAGCATTTTTTTCGTGTTATTAATCTGAATCAATACTGTGAAGCCAAATACTGGTGACATAATTCTCTCCTTCAAAATATTCTTTTACCCACAATTCTGAAGTCTTCTCGGTAAATTTGGTTCAGTTCTAATATATTTGTTAAAATATTAGCCATCAGCTACAGCCGAACGTGCTCAAGAAAAACAATCTTATTTGTCTTTTCATCGAAATAGAATTGAAAACGCTCCGTGCTGTTCTTCATAAATTTAGCCGTATCCCCATCGGTAATCATTTCCCGGATTGCTTGCCAGACCTTTAGCTTACCGTTCCTAATTGCTTTTTTCTCCAGCACATATTGCATGGGTTTGGATAAGGTTTGGCGATGGCTACACTACCATCGGGTTCTGCCTATTCCTGAAACGACCAGCGGCTGACTTCCCCGGTTTGCAGATTGATCCGGGCAAAAGTAGGGGGCTGGGCATTCTCGTCTTCCTCAATATAATAGCCATAGCCGTCCAAATAAAAAAGATATCCGTCGACGAGATACTCGGCTTCATAATCATCACAAGGCCATTTTACCCGGTATGTCCCCCTTTGACCAGTGGGCCCGCCATCCATCGTGTAAAAATAGAGCCAATCACCATACACATAGCTCATACCATCGAGTCCAAACCGGTCCATTTCCAGGAAAGCAAGTTTCACAGCTTTTCCTGCTTTTTGATCGACCCGGAAGACCGACCAGCCTGTGGAAGAAGGAATACCATTCGGACCCCGCTCTTCAGTCACAATGTAGAATTGACCGTTATAACGGGAGCCTCCTCCAAACTGTCCAAGGATAATATTTTCGCCGGTCCGGTTATTCAGCAAATGCTGCGTTTCACCGTCTTCGTAATCCGTATAAATCAGGTAGTCATTGTCGGCAGCAGTGATATAGGTGCGCCCTTGGGCCTGACATTCACTGCGGCTCCCGTCCAAGACCGCCCGGTAAAGGTCCCTGTTACTCAAGTGGGTGTAATAAATCCATTCGTCCTGAATGGAAAAGTAATTGCCGACGTTCTTGATCAAAATCTGGATGTTGGTGCCGTCTTTATTCATCGTACACAAATTTCCGCGCGGGGTCTGGTTAATATCGTCAAAGCCGATCTGATCGGTAAAATAGATCTTATCTTCTGTCAGCCACAGTTGCAGCGAAGAGTTCGTACAGATCTTTTCTGTGTTTCCCTTAAGGTCAACCCGGTAAATACCCCGTCCCAGATAATAGTAGGGCATATAGTAGACGTAGGTGCCGTCAAAGTAGAGCTTATGCACGGAGTGGGTCTTCACCAGTCGCCGTACTGTATTCTTTGCGGTATCCACCATATAGATCCCATCCTGCAGTTCGGCATAATAAATCAGGATGTTGTCGTTCTTGGCGAAAAACTTCCCGCTGTGCATGCTGTCGCTTTTTTCATCCGAGATAGCTGCACTATTCTCACTTGAAGCTCCGGTCTCCTGTAGCCCCGGCGCTATGTCTCCTTGGTTGTCGGTGTTTTCAGTTGCCGGAGATGGTTCAGCAGCACCGGCAGGACCTGTGGAAGACCCAGGCTGCGCAACGCAGCCTGACACCAGCAGAAGGATTAGCGCAAGGCAAACCCACCCATATTTCTTTTTTTTCATCCGGTGCACATTCATCTTATCTCCCCAAAACCTATTATTTTTTATATTTACTCACCTTCGTTGCTGGTTGCCGTACTCGTTACCAATAAATACCTGATTACTGCTTTCATAAACAGGCAGACTATAAGATAAACTCATTTTCATAGGAAGGATATGATCTTGTGGCCTTACTTGGAAACCCATTTGTAGCGAATGTCCCTAAGCAGATGTCCAATGAGGAGTTGGCTCAGGCCCTTCGGGTTGATATTGCAGGGGAGTACGAAGCAATTATCGGCTATGAATCTCATGCTATGGCAACAAATGATGAGAGAGTAAAAAAGGTTCTCCATCATATTGCTGATGAAGAAAGACAACACGTCGGAGAATTAGAACAGTTGCTAGCCATGATTAGTCCAAAGGACTTGACGTCTATAGAAAAGGGAAGACAAGCCGTACAACAACAGCAATCTCAAAATTTTCAGGCCCCTATGCAATAAGGACTTTATTTTAGTAAAATTCTCCAAATAAATTTGTTCTCCTTTATTTTTCCCATGCTATCAGCGCTTGTCATAAAAAAACAGCCTTGTCCCAAGGCTGTCACTTCTTCATATTTCCTCACGTTTTAACTGCTCAATTTTCCACTGGCATTTCCATACGATCTTTAACATCGCTATAGCAATAATCCCAAGTAACACTGTAAAAGCCCCAAAGAGAACCTCGCCGCTTTCAATGGCTGCCATCAACTCCACCAAGAAACAGATGATTTCTATGGCCAAAAAGACGGTGAAAAAACGCTTGATCTTACTGTATTGCATGATTTTGGATTGGGCATCCGTATACATCTCGAATGGCCCATCCGCAGCCTTTTTCCGCAGAAAGACCCATCTGAACCACTGACCGACGACTTCTACGCCGGTATCCTCCATGAAAGATGCATAATCAGCCTTGTCCCCGTCCCATTTATCCAGTAAATCGATCTGATAATTGTACTCACCAGGGTCGCAGGGTTCAAACGTATAAAATCCAAGGAAGAATTTTTTAAAGGCCCATCCTTCCAAAGACATTTTTCTAAGCCAATCCTGTTCGGCATCTTTGTCATAATACCATTTGAATTTTATCATCTTTTAGATCCGCCCCTCATCCATCTTTTTTGCATTCTTGACAAGTTCATTCAGCCTTTGGACTTCGTTATGAAAGACTTCCGCACCCCGGCTCGTCAGAAGATATTCTTTTTTCTTTCTGGATTCCTTATCCTCACTGTATAAACGGATCCACCCTTTTGAAAGCATGGAATTAATCGCCCCGTATAAGGTCCCCGGTCCTAATGTGACTCTGCCGCCGGTCATTTCACTGATATCCTGAATAATCCCATAGCCATGATTCGGTATGCGTACCGCCAATAAGATATAAAACAAGGCTTCTGTCAAAGGTGTATTATTGTCCAAACCAATCATCCTCCGATATATCTTTTAACGATATATAATATATCATCAGCCGATATATCTGTCAATATCTTTTGCCCCCCGAGAAAAAAAATCCCGTGGAACACTTTTCCACGGAAACATGCAGCATTTTTATTAAGCCGCCTGCTTAAAACTGTATTGCAAAGCGAACAGGCCTATAACCTCGCTTCTTCTAATTGTTGATGATCGTTCCGCCGTTGATATGCAGGATTTGCCCCGACATATAGGCGGAATCGGCACTGGCCAGAAAAAGATAGGCAGGAGCAAGCTCCACTGGCTGGCCGGCACGCTGCATCGGGTTCGTACTGCCGAATGTATGGACTTCCTCTGCGCTGAAAGAAGCGGGAATAAGCGGAGTCCAGATCGGGCCGGGGGCTACGCCGTTGACCCTGATGCCCTGTTTGGCTAAGGATTCGGACAAAGACCGCGTAAAAGATACGACTGCACCTTTTGAAGAAGCGTAGTCAATTAAACGGACTTCACCTTGATAGGCGGTAATCGAAGCCGTATTGATAACCGCAGCACCTTTTTGGAGGTAAGGCAATGCGGCGCGGGTCAGGTAAAACATAGCAAAGATGTTTGTCCTGAATGTTCTTTCCAACTGTTCGGAAGTGATATCCAGAATAGAGTTCTGGGGATGCTGCTCCCCGGCATTATTGACCAAAATATCCAGATGACTAAAGGTTTGGACCGTTTCCCGGACTGCTTGATTGCAGAACATTTCGTCGGCGACATCCCCTGCGATCAGGAGGCAGCGACGGCCAAGCTGTTCTATTCTTTCTTTGGTCATTTCAGCATCCTGATGTTCATTGAAATAGATAATCGCCAGGTCGGCTCCTTCTTTGGCATAAAGAATAGCAACGGCCCTGCCGATCCCACTGTCCCCTCCGCTGATCAAGGCAACTTTCCCCCGGAGTTTGCCTCCCGGCTGATAGTTGGGATCCTCAAAGGCAGGACTCGGGTTCATTAATGTTTCCAGTCCGGGCTGAAAATTCTGGTGCTGAGCAGGGAAAGTCGGCTGCGGAATGATTGCTTCTGTCATAACGGTTCTCCTTTGGTTTTTCCTTCATTTTCTCCTAAAAAAGCAGTATTCATTCCGCGAACCGTGCTGCGATCACACCATTCATTAATTTTGCGGGACGCTGCAGTGAAGCAATTGGTTTTTATTTTCTTTTTATATCCCTGATTAACCAGTTAAACAGCGACACGATGAGGGATGTCAAAAAAGCAGCGAAGAAACCGTGAATTCCCAGACCGGGCATCAATGCCGCCGTCAGCATGACCATCCAGGTATTGACGATTAGGATGAATAAGCCGAAAGTGAGCAGGCTAAAAGGAATGGTCAGCAGCAGGATCACAGGCCGGATCAGCAGATTGATTACGCCGAGCAGCAGCCCGGCCCCAAGGAGTGTCAATGGATTACTTACCACAATCCCCGGTACAATATAAGAAGCGATGATTAATGCTAAAACATTAATTAAACATGTCAGTAACCATTTGCGCATGTTCTATTCCCCTTACTAAAATAAATCCACAACAATTTGGATGGTCTCGTTTTCGACCTCAATCATCCTGAATCTGCCCTGGAGACGTAATTCCCGGATGACTCCGTTTACAGCTTGGAGCGCAGAACTGACAGGCATTCCTTCAATATACTGACGCCATGGACCGGCGGTTCGCTTATACCCGTCGGCTCGTTTATTCTCACGGTCCCTTCCTAACAGCCTCAGTATCCATTCTCCTACACAGGCGATATCCTGTAAGGCGTCGATAGTGTCTTCGATGACCCAAACCGTGATAGGAACGCATATCCTGCGGTTTTTATTTTGAATGCTGACCAACAGCAGAAAAGCTCTACGCGGCCGCTTAGTCCACAAATACCTCAACTTTCATCCTTCCTTCGTGCGGATCATCGACATCGACATCTACCAGTTTACCGCCGGAAGATCCTTGTTCTAATTCCTGGATAAGTTCATTCAGAAGGTATTCAAGGTCGATTCCTCTTTTGTCGATTTCACTTTTTGCTTCCGGCGGGATGAAGGCCATCGCCGCATTGGCTAGCTTTGTCACCGATTTAACCAGGTTCATCGGAATATTGACGTTAACTTTCGGCGCTTTCTCCCCTTCTACCCGGACTCGTAAAAAACGGTTCGCAAAAACCGATACGGCAGGACTGACTTCAGGCGCACTTTCCTCGATGGCTTTCAGAAGCTCCATCCCTTCGGCAGCAGTAATTTTACCCTCTTGAATCATTTCCAGGACTTTTAACCTTTCGCTGCTCATGACACCATTCCCTTTCTTATTTCCACTCTTCTTATTTTCCAGCTTTTTTCAGGCGGCTGGCGGCTTCCTGCGAAGTGATTTCTCCACGATCCAGGGCGTCCAGAATCTCCTTGCGGTTTTCTCTTTCCTCCCGCAGATCCGAACCATCCACTTTATACCCCAATGCTTGAATGACGCTGTCCAGACGTCCCCTGACTGTAGGGTAAGAAATTCCCAGTTCCTTTTCCACATCTTTGATGTTACCCCGGCACTTAATAAAAACTTCAATAAATTCAAGCTGGTCGGGAGGAAGCTGACAAAATTTGCATGGGATAAACTGCCCTTCCAGGGTAGTATTGCAGTTCATACAGTTCAGTTTGCTGACATACAGGCTATGTCCGCAAATCGGACACAAACCCGGTGCTTTGTATTGAATTATTTTCACCCCCAAATTGGAACCACTCTAAGATTTTACAAATTAAGAATAGCAGTGAATATTAACTTTGTCAATAATTACGTTAACTATATTAATGAAATGATTAATTATATTAATATAGTTGATTGTTATGCCTATAATTTATCACTATAATTTATCCTTTATAAATTATAGAAATTGCTTAAGGCGAGAAAAAGCCGCGATGAAGGATCATATACGACTTCATCAGCGGCTTATAGTTAGTTTTTGCCCTTGTTACCAACGGACAGCATTGAGGATGAAGAAAGCTATCCGATAAACCTGTCCAGCAATACGTCCTCAACATTTCTTCTTCCGTCGATTACTGCAAGTATCCATACTTTATTTTCTTCAATCTTATAAATCAGCCGCCATGGAGGGATTATTAATTCCCGATAAATCAAAATTCCGAAATAATTCAATTCCGGAACAATCCTTCCCTGGAGGGGTAATAGGTATAAATTTTCGGATTTTTTTTTGATGTCTGTATAGACCTTTCCCGCATTGATTGTACTGTCGATCGCAATATACTCTATTATTTTTTTTAAATCCTGCTGAGCGGTTTTGGTCCAAAAAACCTGATATTTTTTAATATTCATCGTTGCTCGTCCTGCTCAAGAAGATGATGATCCATACTCAAAAAAAGTCATCCTGAGATAAAGCATTTCCGTTAACGATGTCACTTTCCCCTTGCGTCAACAATTTTAGCAGCCCAAGCGTATTTTTCATTTTTTCGTAAGATTCCGTATCCAATAAAACGGCTTTGGCTTCTCCATTTTGGGTTACATAAACCGGCCTGCGGGACTCGTTCACTTGATTCAGTACCTCAGCTGCATTGGCTTTAATATAAGAAATCGGCCGAATATCATCCTTAATGCTCATAGAAACGAATCACCTCCTGCACAAATATAGTACTAAATTTAGTCCGGTTAGTCAAGAAATCTTAATCAGTAGCCGAACAAACAGCTTTATTTCCTTTTCTAATAAGTCAAAACGGGCATAATTTTCTGATGTTGTTTATTTCCCTAACTCAAAAAGAACACCGCCAATATTGGTATACAGCCGTTTGTCGTTTGTAAGATGGCTTCCTTTGCTGGCTGGACTGTTAGGGCTTAGTTTGAAATCCCCAAAAAGCCCTGCCTAATCCATAAAAACTCAATGGCCATCATTCCTCTTTACTTCTTTATAGAACCGATTACCGGTTTCCGGTTCATAATAGACTTTAAATTTCTTACCATTAACTGGATCGATAAAAACCTCATCCGTAGCCATATACCCTTTGGGTATATCGTTTCCATGATTCTTTCGATAGCGTTTATCCCAAATAAACCATGAACAGAAGGCAATGATAAGAAATATCCCCACTTCCAATAATATATAGATTTCAGCCGTTATTCTCATTTTAAGCTTCTTTCTCCACCACAACCGCGGTTCCAAAGGCTACAATCTCGCTCATGGTCTGTCCAATTTCGCTGGAATCAAACCTCATCATCACCACAGCGTTTGCTCCCATCGCCTGGGCATTCTTGACCATACGGTCTATCGCCTGTTTACGGGTATCTTCAAGCAGGGCGGTATATTCATGGATTTCCCCGCCGATAAGACTGCGCAGCCCAGCTATGATATTCCCGCCCAATCCCCGGCTGCGAACAACGAGACCGAACACCTGTCCTTTAACATCCGTTACTTTGTAACCTTTGATATTTTCGGTCGTAACGATTAACATACTGTCACTCCCTTTTTATTTTTATTTTACAGATCTTGTAGCCAGCTTACAATTATTTTTGCAATTTTTGACTCAATCCATTCTATTAATAAACAGCTGTTCCAGATATCTGCTAAAAATGCCAACCGGAACACCTGCCGTTAAAATGATATTTCCTCTGTTTTATGGTATTCTAGGATTATTGCACATCATTAATCCTCAAAGGAGTTCCTTTCATGGCCTTATTCAACGTCACAGAAAGGGAGATTCAAGCCCTTGCCTCCAACCGAAAATCTTACGAGCTCGGTGTCATTTATGCGCAGAGCCGGAAAGTAAGCAACTTTAATTTTGACCCTGAGCAAAGGGCCATCAAAGCGATTGTCGCCGGCAATTGGCACTACGATGTCCGTATTGTGTTAAATCAAAGCGGGACCGTGAGCTCCGCTCATTGCACTTGTCCGGCCTACGCCGAATATCCCGGGGCCTGTAAACATGTCGTCGCAGTTTTAAAAACTGCACGGCAAAAACTTTCTGCCATACAGTCTTCATTTTCGGATTCCATCAAGGCCGGCAGTGAGTTCATGACCTTCATCTCCGACCGCAAGCAGGAGAATCCGCTGGAAGAGCTGAACCTCGAGGTGGGACTTCAGCTCAGTACGGTTTTTCGCAAAATAAGTGCCCAGCTCCAGCTGAAAGTAGGCCTAAAACGTCCTTATGTCGTTAAAAACTTAAAGGATTTTTTACTTGCCGTAAAAAATGAGCATTCTCTTGGGGCAAAATTCACCTATGATCCGGCCCGTCACAAATTCAAAGAAACTGACGCGCCTTTGATCGCCATGCTCCAGGATATGCTGGCCCAATATGAAGCTTTCCAGGAAATCAGGAATGTCTCCAATTTTGCCTATACAGCTTCTCCGTTCAGTCAAAAACCGTTTGTACTCAGCACTTACTATTTGAGCAAATTATTGGATGCGCTGGGATCAAAGCCTTTTTCCCTGCATGCCGGTTTTGCCAACGACTATGAAACAACCGAATTTCTGACTGTAAATATCAGACGGAAGGATATCCCGCTAGACTTTTCCGTTGAGGCCGAAGAACAAAATATCCTTCTGTTGCTGCAAAATGAACTGCCTGTCCCGTTAACCGCAGATGGGAGATATTATCTTTACAACCGGCAGATTTATCAGGTCTCTCAGGAGCAAACGGAATTCCTGCCCAACCTGCTCAAAGCCCTGAACGGCAAGCAGCGTCCAGGCATTCTGTTTACTGCGGCGCAAAAAGACCGGTTTGCTTCAGAAGCCCTCCCGTTGATGCAAAAAATCGCGACAGTCCGCGTAGAGCCAACACTTGCAGATAGATTTATCCGTGAGGATTTGCAGCCGAAGATCTATTTTGACCGGGCCGGAGAAAACGGAGTTACAGCCCGCCTGGAATTTCATTACGGGGAGATCTCGATTAATCCGTTTTCTTCACGCGGGGGCTTCCGGACTGCGCCAGGTGATGATCAAATCCTGATCCGGAATCTTGAGCAGGAAAGAAAGATCCTGAATATCTTTGAACAGGCTGATTTTATCGTATCTGAAGGCAAAATCAGTCTGGAGGATGACGAGAAGATCTTTGATTTTACCGTCAAGGGATTTCCGGAGCTTCAAGATTTGGCGGAAACCTACTATTCCGATGATTTCCGATTGAAAATTCAAACTTCCGCCACCTTTTCCGGCCGGATTCGTCTGGATGAATCCCTGGATATGCTGGAAGTCTCTTTTACCTGCGGTGATATTGATCCGGGGGAATTAGCTGATATCTTTCAATCCCTGCAGATGAAGAAGAAATACTACCGCCTGCGTGACGGCTCATTTCTTGATTTGCAGCAGCATGACCTGGAAGCCATGAGCAAACTTCTCGATCACCTGGATCTGAAGGGGCAGGATTTAACCAACCAAACGCTTCACCTCCCGAAGTTCCGGGCCCTGTACATTGACAGCTTCCTCAGGCAGGCCGAACTTTCTGGAATCCAACGCAATAAAGCTTTCAAACAACTGGTCCAAAGCATCCTGGAACCCCAGGACGGGGAATATGATCCTCCACTGCCGCTGCAGCAGGTGCTGCGTGATTACCAGAAAACAGGTTTTAAATGGCTGAAGACGCTTGCTTCCTATGGTCTGGGCGGTATCCTTGCCGATGACATGGGTCTCGGCAAAACCCTGCAGGTTTTAGCCTTCGTTCTATCGGAAAAGCTCACTGCCGCCCAAAATCCCTCCTCTTTATTACCGTTTTTAGTCATCGCGCCGACTTCCCTGGTCTACAACTGGCAAAGTGAAGCAGAGAAATTTACGCCTGACCTTCATGTGCTCGTCATCGATGGGCAGCCTGCCGAGAGGCAGGAACAAATCAGCCGGATTGCGCCAGCTGATCTTGTTGTCGTTTCTTATGCCGTACTGCGCCGTGATATTGAGCAATTTTCCAAGTTGGCATTCTCCTATTGTTTTTTGGATGAGGCCCAAAACATCAAGAATCCGCAAACCCTCAATGCCAAGTCTGTCCAGAAAATTCAAGCCAAAGGATATTTTGCTCTAACCGGAACACCCATTGAAAATTCCCTGTCGGAGCTCTGGTCCATCTTTCATTTCATTATGCCCGGCTATCTGCCTAGCCACCAGGAATTTCACAAGAAATACGCCCTGCCCGTGTCGAAAGGAGACACGGAATCTCTTCAGGAATTGAGCAGGCAAATCAAGCCGTTCATCCTGCGCAGACTGAAAGTTGATGTCCTAAAAGAACTGCCTCCCAAAATCGAAACGGAGATCAAAGCAGCTTTGACAGATGAGCAACGAAAAATCTACCTGGCCTACCTCCAGCAAACGAAACGTCAGATTGCTGAGGAGCTGGCTGTCTCAGGTTTTGCCAAAAGCCAGATTAAAATACTGGCAGCCTTAACCCGCTTGCGGCAAATCTGCTCCCACCCGGCAATGTTTATTGAAAATTATACGGGGGGAAGCGGCAAGATGCTGTTGTTTCAGGAGATTTTGACAGAATCGCTGGACGCCGGCCATCGGATTCTGGTCTTTTCCCAGTTTACTTCGATGCTGGATCTGATTCAGAACGACCTTAATCAACATAAGATCACGCACTTTTACCTGAGCGGTTCTACCAAGGCTCTGGAAAGAACTCAAATGGCCCAAGCCTTCAATGACGGTCAAGGCAAGGTCTTTCTTATTTCTTTAAGAGCAGGTGGGACGGGCCTTAACCTGACGGGCGCCGATACTGTCATTCATTTTGACCCCTGGTGGAATCCGGCCGTTGAAGACCAGGCTACGGACCGCGCGCACCGGATCGGGCAAAATAATTCGGTCCAGGTCATCAAGCTTTTGACCCAAGGGACCATCGAAGAAAAAGTCAACGCCTTGCAGGCCAAGAAGAAAAAGCTGATCGATTCCGTCATCCAGCCCGGAGAAACGATGTTGTCCAAGCTAACAGAACAGGAGCTCAATGCGCTGTTTGATTTTGACTAATAACTCTCTATTTTTTTGTTAAACAACCTGATTGGTACGAGGATTATACGCATCAATTTGACGCTAGGTCACCCTGACTCCTTTAAAAAAATTTCTGTGTCAGAACTGGACAATGTTCATATGATGTACCAGGAAAAAGTCTGTCCTAATTTTTTGGAGGGTGATTATGTGTTCAATAAATATGGTTTCCAAAAAATAACTCCCCGAAACGGTTTTGATACAAATCCCAACAACGCCATGCAAAACAATTATGCCTGGTCAATGGCTGAGATGGGAGAATATCTCTATGTAGGAACCGGAAGAAATATTCTCTATAACATTCTCCTGACTATTAAGAATGCAGGAATATTGGGGGATTTCGAAATCCCGAAGGAGCTAACCCCTGAGGTTGTCGATAACAGAGCAGAAATCTGGCGTTATAACAAAGCGCTTCCCCATGCCGGTTGGGAGAAAGTTTTTAAAGCTCCAGCTGATTTCAATATTATCCAAGGTTTTCGGTATATGATCCGTTATACCGACCTGAATGGTCAAACGGCGCTTTATGTTGGTGGGTATTGTCAGGGTAAGGTAAGGACATTTAGGTCCACAGATGGATTGTCCTGGCTTGAAATACCCAATGATAATCTTAACGGTACTTCCACAAGGGCAATGGTGATTCATACCAACGAAAAACTCTATATGTCAACTGTAGATGAGATCTCTCAAACTCTAACTGCTCTGATTTATGAATATATCCCTCCTACCGTTCACTTTCCAAATGGCAGATGGGAGCAGGTTACAGGGGATCCAAGCAACCCGGGATTTATCCAAGGTAAAAACCCAAGCGGGCAAGTAATGATGATGGCAAGCTTTAAAGGACACCTTTATGCCGCTACCTCTAATCTGGTGGAAGGATTTGAACTTTGGAGAACTGAAGGCACAGGAACCATCATTAATGAATGGAAATTGGTGATCGACAAGGGAGCCGGTGATGCGCTTAATATTATTCCCTTAACACTTGGAGCGTTTAAAGATTATTTATATGTTGGCGCCATTATGTTCCCTCTTCTTGCGCAACAGCCGATGAATCTCTCCGCATTTAAACCCTTTGACCTGGTGAGGATAGATGCGCAGGATCATTGGCAGCTGGTAATCGGGGGCAAGGCAAAAAAGCCTACCAACCCCACCACGGGCACACGTGGTAAAGCATTAAGCCATAAACCCTCGGGGTTAGGAAATCCCTTTAATTTATACTGCTGGCAGCTGGAAGAATACAATGGGGAATTTTTCCTGGGCACATTTGACTGGTCTGTACTCCTTAAACCGCTCGTTCCCGCTATCATTCCTGCAATTCTAAATTTACCGGGATTTCTAGAAGAACTTCTACGAATTATTCTTAGCGTGCTGCTTACAGTAGGTGATGCAATCTATCCATTTAATGGATTTGATTTGTTTAAGTCCAAGGATGGCATTCATTGGGCTCCAATTACCTTAAACGGTTTGGGAAATCCGCATAACTACGGTGCAAGGATCTTGTTTAAAACAGCAAACGGGCACTTGAATTTAGGAACCGCCAACCCCTTTGATGGTTGTGAAGTTTGGTTCCGCTAAAGAAATATTTTTGCTAAAATGGTTAGATACTTGGCAAGCTATCCGGGAAATGAGAGATGAACTGACAAATAATAGCTTAAAAATAAAAATTATTGATAACAAAGTAAAGGCTTTATAGCCTTTATTTTTTTTGACACGTTTTTTGACATAAAGTTGAATCTTCATTTGCATTATAAGGCAGTTCTGTAAAATAGTTGATGCTTTTTGAAAAATGATGAAGGAGAATGTAGTTAAAAGTAGAATAATTTGTTTAAAAGCCATTGATTACTCTATCAAAAATGATGTAAATCTGATTTTAGCAGTATTTCCATCAGAGAAGGGAAATATGGAATCATCACATTTTTTTTCAGTTTTATTTTTCTTTTCTTGTGTAATGAGCAGCTCTCTTGGGGCCTATACACTTTATCTTGACCCGAAAGCCGGATTGAACAAAGCTTTTTTTGTACTGTGTATTTCCTTGAGTCTATGGGCTTTCGGGTTTTCCATTTGCGTTTCTGCCCAGAATCAAGAACTTAGCTTAATCTGGCGTAGGATCTCAGTCGTTGGTTGGGGTTCGTTTTTCAGTATCCTGCTTCATTTCAGTTTAATTCTAACCGAGAAAAAAAATTTGTTAAATAAATGGTGGTTATACCTGCTGCTTTATTTCCCCTCAGTCCTGACAATGTATATTTATGGGATCTCCGGTTCTGCGGAATCGAAGTATAAATTAATTCATACGGTCAATGGCTGGATTAATGTTCCGAATAGTGGCTTTAATTCTTTCTTCAATTATTATTATATTATTTTCTGCATCGTTTCCGCAGGAATGATTTGGTTATGGGGGAGAAGAGCTTCTGCCCGGAGTAGTAAGAAAAAGGCAAGGCTCATCCTATCTTGGATTATTGCAACCTTAATCTTTGCATCCTTTACGGATATTGTCGCCAGCACTTTTTGGAAAATGCCGCTTCCCCAATTGGCTCCTTTTATTATCTCGATGTCGCTCATCGTCATTTACTACGCTATTAAAAAATACGGACTGATGAAGCCTGAAAAGATCATCAATGCTGAGGAAACCATCTTAAATGAATCGACCCGCGGAAATATTATCAGCTATATGGCCTTTGCTATGTTTGCCTGCGGCGTTATTAATTTTGTATCGTTTTTTCTTTTTAACATGACAAATGATTTAATGCCTATCATATTGACAAGTATCGCTGTCCTTTTTCTAGGACTTGTCATTTTGTTCGTGAAGTGGATGCCTATCGCGGAAAATAAAAAAGATATTATTTATTTTGTGGTGAATGTTCTGGCCATTCCAGTTTTTACTTTAAGGTTTATTGAAACCGGGAGTATTACGGTTTGGGCGTTTCCTATTATTTTTGTAATTATTGCCCTGGTGTTCAATCAACGCATTATCTTAGCTTCATTGGGAGTCTCCATCATATCTACCCAGATTCTGGGCTGGTTCATCACGCCAAAGGTTAACGTTGAGATAAATGCTCAAGACTATTTGGCAAGAATCTTATTTTTCCTTGTCGTTCTTGGGTTGGCTTTCTATGTCAATAAACTGTATATTCGCAGACTGAGAGAAAACGCTGAGCAGATAAAACTGCAGAAATTAATCTCGAAGATTTCTTCGGATTTCATCACAGCAAATCAAATGAATTTAGAGCAGAAAATCAATCAGGCGCTTGAGGAATGCGGACGGTTTTTTGAGATGGACAGGGCATGGATTTATTTACTGGACAGGGAGCAACATCGCGTTACCCTTCCGTTTGCTTGGTACCGGCATGGTCTTATTGTCAGCGAAGCGATAGAATGCCCGGGAGCGGAAGACTCGATCCTCATGAATCAGATATCAGAGGGTAAAATTATTCATACAAAATCAGAAATTTGCCTACCCATTGCTGGAAACGGTCAGATATTAGGCTCATTTGGGATTGATTCCCGCAGAATCCCTAAAAAATGGCGTGAAGACCAGATTGATTTACTCAAGGTCATTGCAAATATTTTGGGAGACGCTCTGACGAAAGTCCAGGCGGAAAGAGAAATTAAACAATTAGCCTACTATGATCATTTAACGAAGCTACCCAACCGGGTGTTGTTCCAGGACAGGGTTACACAAGCGATCCACCAAGCCGGCCGGATTCAAAAGATGCTCGCGGTGATTTTCCTGGATCTTGATTCTTTCAAAACGGTTAATGATACTTTGGGCCATGAAGGCGGGGACGAACTGATCACTAAAGTCGGGCAGGAATTATTGGAATGTACCCGCAAAACCGACACAGTATCCCGTTTTGGCGGCGATGAATTTCTGATTTTGCTGAATAATATTTCCGACTATCAAGATGTTATGGTTATTGCCGATAAAATAATGGGTTTATTCAAAGAACCGGCGGTACTAAGAGGTAAGGAATTCTTTGTTACAGCAAGTGCAGGGATTGCACTATATCCTATTGATGGACAAGATACAGAAACGTTGATTATAAACTCGGATATTGCAATGTATAAGGCCAAAGAGAAAGGGAAAAACCAGTATGCCCTCTGTTCTTCCGAGATGAAAGAGGACATTCGGAATAAAATGATACTGAAAAACAGTCTGTTCCGAGCTTTAGAACGCGAAGAATTGTTGGTGTATTACCAGCCCCAGGTCCATCTTCCGGAAGCAAAAATCATCGGAATGGAAGCTTTGTTAAGATGGAAGCATCCGGAGTTGGGAATGGTATCCCCGGCAGTATTCATCCCGATTGCCGAGCAAAGTGGGATCATTAACACGATCGGGGAATGGGTACTTAAAACAGCTTGCCGGCAAAATAAGATCTGGCAGGAAAAAGGATATCCTCCGGTGCGGATGTCTGTTAATATTTCGGTAAATCAACTTCGCAACCCGAATATTGTTGGTCAGATCGCAAATGTCCTTCAAGAAACCGGACTTCAACCCAAGTATCTGGAATTGGAAATTACAGAAGGTTCTGCGATAAATGAAGCAAATATTATTCAGGTTTTAAACGATTTTAAGAAGTTAGGGATTACCATCTCTATCGACGACTTTGGCACAGAATACTCCTCTTTAAACAGGCTGAAAAATTTGCCGATCGATCGATTGAAGATGGATATGCATTTTGTTCACGGTATTGAAAAAGATGAAAAAGACAGAGCAATCACCAAAGTCATCATAAATCTTGCTAAAAATCTAGACCTGGAGGTTATTGCCGAAGGGGTGGAAACCGAGAAACAAGTACAATTCTTAAGTCGGAACATGTGCGACGAGGTTCAGGGTTATTATTTCTACCGACCAATGCCTGCTGAGGAAATCGAAGAATTATTAAGAAAACCATGCGCCAATATCCTATAGATACATAGTTTTTCTACAAAATCAACTCCAACCACCGACTGTTTTCGCTGTAAATTCCTCATGTACTTTCTTCAGCAAGACCGGGATACTCAGCGCCTGCGGGCAATGTTCCTCACAGATTCCGCAAGAAATACACTGATCAGCTCCGGAACCGGAGGGGAGCAAACTTTCCCTGTACATCCCTTTGTCTACCCAATGCGTTTTCATGAGCTGGTGGCTGTTATAGAGTCTGAATATTTCAGGAATGCTTACGCCTTGGGGACAAGGCATACAATAGCTGCAGCTTGTACAGCCGATGCTGTTATTGGACTCGAAAGCTTCCCGGATTTTTTTGATCAGATTTTGGTCGGCCTCGGACATTGCGTTGACTGCAGATTCATCAAATATCCGCAAATTGTCCTTCAACTGCTCCAGCGTACTGGCGCCACTAAGAATCACGGAAACCTCAGGCATATTGTAAAGCCAGCGGAAACACCACGCGACCAAGGATCTCTTCTCCGGATATTGATGAACCAAATCAGCGACTGCTTCGGGAACGTTAGCCAGCATGTAGCCACCCCTTAACGGTTCCATGATAACAACCGCCAGACCCTTTCCTGCCGCATATCTCAACCCCTCAATCCCGGCCTGCTGATTTTCATCCAGAATATTCAGCTGGATTTGTGCCATCTCCCAGTCAAAGGCATCCACGACCTGTTTGAATGCCGGCAGTGTCCCATGAAAAGAAAAACTCTTGTGCAGTATTTTACCCTTTTGGACCATTTTATCAAGGAAAGTAAGACCATCAAAATGATTGACTTTCTCCCAGTTGTCATGGTTCATGTTGTGGAGAAGATACATGTCGATATGATCGGTTCCCAAGCGTTTCAGCTCTTCATCCAAGTATTTCTCGAAGTCTCCGTGTTTGCCGATTTTCCATATGGGGCTTTTGGTGGCGATCAACGCCTTATTCCGATAGCCCCCTTGAAGCGCTTTCCCGGTAATCATTTCACTGTTTGGATAGATGTAAGCGGTGTCCAGGTAATTGACTCCGTGATCTACCGCATACCGCACCATTTCTATCGCTTCTTTTTCACTTTTCGGGAATCGCATACAGCCAAGCCCCAGCCTTGAAACTTGGAGTCCCGTTTTTCCTAGTAGCGTATATTGCATGATATTACACTCCATTTTTTCTTCATTCTTTGTTATATGCTATTGCGTTATTTACTAAGCATCTCTTTAATTTTCTTCCACAGTCCGGTGCCAACCATATTATCGGCAACTTTTATGATTTCCTGGACTTTAATCAGGATATCACCCTCACCGGCCCAGTGCCTGCGGACAACTTCCGGGTTCGTGTTATTAATAATGGTGTTCAGGACATAAGCAGCCACGGATATATCGTCAACAAATCCTACCGGTCCTACAAAGAGCTCAGGGATTAAATCAATCGGTGAGACAAAATAAGCAATCGCAATCGCCAGTTTTGCTTTATCGTCTACGTTGACTTCCTTGTCTATAGTCAATTTGCACAGAAGATGAAATAAGTCGGGGGCAATCAGGATATACTCTGCATACTTATTCGTTTTACCTTCCTCACTTGTGAAGTAATCCTTGATCTTTTTCCTTAGAGATTGATAAAAATCATCATGGTCGTTCTCATGGTCGTTCCTCATTTGGTCACTCATGATCTAACCTCTTTTCGTTATTTTTCGTTATTTTATGTACAACAGAATATTTTATAGGCGTCGTCTTTTATTGCTTTTATTGTATCTTCTTTCTCTAACAATTGCACCAAGGTTTCAAAGGGTATTTTCCTGTCCATGACGAATGTCTTCTTAACCGACAATAAACGCTTACGCTTGGAGAAGGTAAATCATGAAAATCACTGACAAGAAGCTTCTTACGATTACCGTCCTATTGCTCATAAGTACCTTGATCCTTTCCGCTTGCAGCTTTAAAAACAATTCTGCTGCTCCTTCGGCTGCAGTTTCCTCCGCTGGAACCGATGACACCAGTGATAACACCTGTGATCAGGAAGTGGTTTCAAACTTAATTATGAAAGGTACAGGTCTCAGAGAGATTTCTTATCATCTTGTAACAACGAATGCGGGAGTATCTTCCGAAAGCAACGTTTGGTTTAAAGATACCAAAATGAAAACGGATACGATTACGAATGGGCAAAGAACGGTCTCCATCTTCGATTTGGAAAACGGAGAAATCGTTTCCTACCGGCCAGGACAAAATGTGGCTGCCAAGGTAAATATTAACGAATATAAAGGGAATGACAATATTACCCCCATGGACTATTCACTGGCATTAGATACAGATGAAAATGCTGATGTAAGTTACCAAATCATCGGAACACAAACGCTTAACGGATTGGAATGCAAAATAATTTCTGTAACCAGCGGCCAAGGGAATTATAAAGATTGGTTAAGCACAAAATACGGAATCGTCATTAAGTTTGAACTGGTTCAGGATGGGCAGACCAACACCTCAGAATATACAGACATTAAAGTCGGTGCAGGTTCCATCCCCGAAGGTACATTTGACTTACCGAAAGAAATTCTTATTCAATAAATCCCATGAGGATATCCATGACTTCTTCCATACTTTTAGGAATTTTTTACCGGTATAATGATTGAAATTCTGAGGTATCCTATTTAAGGTTAAAGAAAAGGGAACCGTCACTCTCACGGTTCCCTTCCGGCTTATAATC
Source organism: Dehalobacter sp. TBBPA1 (assembly GCF_040931655.1). Taxonomy (NCBI): domain Bacteria; kingdom Bacillati; phylum Bacillota; class Clostridia; order Eubacteriales; family Desulfitobacteriaceae; genus Dehalobacter; species Dehalobacter sp. TBBPA1. Next base: position 2,504,379 of record NZ_CP162385.1, read on the forward strand.
ATTTGCTCTCGAAAATCAGTCTTAACGCATGCCGAGGCTTTCAAAAGTCTTCTTCACCATGTATCCACCTACGGAACCATTTTGTCTAGCAGATGTATCAGGGCCTAAGTTTACACCCATTGAACTAGCTGCCTGACTCTTGTCTATAGGAAGTCTATATTTTGCCATTACTTTTTCCCTCCTTTCCTTTTTGGAATGTACACTTATTATTAACATATTTACCTTTTCTACACTGGCAGTTTTTGTTATAGATCATATAGTCAAAAAAAGACCGGCACTCTTGATACCACCCCCTGAATATATTGACATTAAACGAAGATGCTTTTGGGCGGGTGGTATCCTATGAACGCTGTGGATCGTATATCCAAAGCTTTTCAATCTGCTGAAGAAATCCCTATTGACGATTCCTCAAAGATGATTTTAATGAGTGATGTCCATAGGGGGGACGGCAGCTGGGCTGACGATTTTTCCGGGAATGAGAATCTGTATTTTGCAGCGTTAACGCATTATTATAAGGAACAGTACACGTATATCGAGCTTGGTGACGGTGACGAACTGTGGAAGTATAAAAACATGTCGGACATCGTGCCTGTTCATAAGGATACATTTTCACTCCTGCAAAGATTTTATAATGAAGGCCGCCTTTATTTCATTTACGGAAACCATGACATGGTCAAAAGCAATGATCATTTTGTACAGAAATGCTTTAACCGGTACTATGATGCCGAGGAAAAGCGTCACGTTCCTTTATTTGAGAATGTTAAATTTCACGAGGGGCTTGTTTTACGGTATAAGGATTCAGACCGAAAAATTCTTTTGATCCACGGGCACCAAGGCAGTATGTTGGACTATACGTTTTGGGGGTTAAGAAGATTTCTGGTCAGATATGTATGGAAGAAACTTGAGTTGTTCGGTTTTAAAGACCCCACCAGTACAGCCAAAAATTATCATAAGAAGGATTCTATAGAACAAAACCTTACTGAATGGGTCAACCAGGAAAAGCACATGCTGATTGCCGGTCACACCCATAGGCCCATGTTCCCTGATGCGGGGAAACCGCTATATTTTAATGACGGCAGTTGTGTTCATCCGCGTTCGATCACAGGCATAGAGATCGCGGAAGGCAATATTACACTGGTTAAATGGAATATCAAAACCAAGGATAACGGTACCTTGTATATAGGCCGAGAAGTTCTTGCAGGACCCAGAGACTTAAAGGAATACCTTTAAGTCTCTGGTCTTTCCTCTTATTTTGTATCGTCATGATATTTACAAGCTCCGCACTTGCCCGACCGAAACCATGACGCCGATCATTGACAGCGTCCGCTCCTTATTGATGACTGGGACTGTAAGTAACGCCGTTGGATAGCGATTTAAAATAACCTATCCTTCATTTGGGGCTAAGTGGTGTTACAGCCCTTTTGTATTGGCTGCCGGAGCTATCAGAGCATATGTCTGATGCTTTCCGCCGTATGCCGCTGAAAATTGAAATCCCGGAATGTTTCTTGACGCGACGCTCCAAGCGCAGATCCAGCTGATTGATCAATGGCTGCTTTAAGATCCGCCTTCAGGCTCTGATCCGTTGTTTCCTGGTATAAGGTGTAGATGTACGGGACCGCTGCATCAGACAAGCCGGACAAAGCCTGCACATCGAGATTCTCCAGGGTTCCGTTACTGTACCTGTCAATATTATAGGCAGCGATTCGGCCGTCGATGTTCCCGTAGCTCAGGATCATGAAAAACACTACAAATCCGACCAGCATGATCCTGGCTGCGTTAAATTTTTTAAACTGTCTGACGGCAATCACCGCAAACAGAAAGAGCAGCACAAGCATAAACCAAGTCGTATAGACACGCAGCGGGGTCAAACCAAAATAATGGATGTACATCACCATCTTGCTAATGGCCGTAATGATCAACATCAGGGTGAAAAGGCATAAAATGACTGTTTCTATTTGCAGAATCCTCACCTTGTCCCTTTTCACAATAAGATGGGCCACCGTAATCACGACCATATTGATCCCGGCTACCGCACAAAGTTCAAAAAAACCTCTGCGGGCATACTCCGCATGCGTCATGAGTTCCGGGAGACGGTCATTGAATGCCGAGAAAAGATAGGTGATCTGAGAAAGGAAAAAAACCATAAAGACAAGATTCAACGCTGTCAAGGCGGTGTATACGGTCACTCCCGGGGAAAAACGGAAAGCAGCGGCCGTTTTGTCAACAGTCTCGACGGTGACATATCCCGTATTCCTCCCATGCCGGTCGCCGTAAATCAATCCGTACAGATAACAGGCGACGGGAATTCCCATCAATATCTGGACGATAATATTCATCGATACCGAAAACTGCAGATTGGCGATCATCCCTGCGAAAACAGCATCGGCTCGTGTCAATAGGTTGATGACTGCGGCCAGGATCGGAATCATCACAAGAATACCAACCGCGCCGGCCAGAAGGGATTTCCCCTTTTGATTTCTGCCAAACAGTCTCTTGACCGCGCTAAAGCAGCAGGCAAAATTGCGGAATGGAATGACCAAAACCTGATTAAAAAGATCGCCCAGGATATAGGCGGAGATTCTTTTCTCCAGGTTTCTGCCCGTAAACAGGCTGATCCAATAGATGACAGCGGCTGTAAGAAAGATAAAATTCAGTCCTTTGATCAGGATATTATCAAAAAGCAAGAAGACCAGGGACGACAGGATAATGACAATGAAACACAACCAGCTCGTTCTTGTTTGACGGAACTTACCTGATTTCAGATATAGGACGGTAGACAGACAGAATACTGCTGCAAATAAGGTAACACCCGCACCAAGACCGGCAGCCAGGATCAGATTCCAATATAAGAAGCCGCAGACCAGCATGGCCAATGCGAAAACAATATCACTCCTTGTATAGGTTGCCGTATCCGTACTGTTATTCATCTCTCTATTATTCATCTCCCTGTTATTCATCTTCCTGTTCTCCTTTCCGATACTCTAATAAATCTCCGGGCTGGCAATTCAGAACTTTGCAAACTTCTTCCAGTGTGGAAAAGCGGATAGCCTTTGCCTTGTTGTTTTTTAGAATTGAAAGATTAGCCGGAGTGATTCCGATTTTATCCGCCAGCTCACCGGCAGAAATTTTTCTTTTTGCCATCATAACGTCGAGATTAACGACAATCAATGAGAATCCCTCCCCTAAATCGTAAAATCATTTTCTCTTTTGATAACAATCGCCTGTTCAAAAACATTTTTGATCACTCTCAGGATCAGCCCTAAAAAAGCGGCACAAACGGCTATAATCACAAAAAGAATATAATAAAATCCTGAGATGAACAAAATGGCGGAGACGACAAAACTGCACCATGACAACACCCGCAGGAGTTTGACATTTTTTTCCACAAACACTTCTTCCCGCCTGATGTTGGAAAGAAGCCTGCCAAGGCAGATCAAAGATAACATCCCCGGCAGAACACAGGCATAGACCGTTAGGAGCAAGGAATGAATGATTTCAGGATCTTTTCCTGTATAGTTTACATATGTAGGGATTAAATTCGGCATAGCAAAAGCTGCACATATGACCAGGACAATGGCGATCTTGGTACAAATGGAAGATAGTTTTACGGACTTACTTGGATTCCACATTGTATCATACCCTTTCTATCTATTTTGGTTCTATTGTAAATGGTATATTATTGTAAGTCAATATTAATTTATCATTTATCAATATATTTATGTTGTTTATAGATAAACTCAAACGACTAAATTGAAAACTTAATTGAAAGGCGAGATGCCATTTTGTAAATCAAAACGCGGTCTTTGTAACGAAAACAAAATGCAGCTTTGTAACCCACTTGCAGTTTGGTTTATTCGTTCTTCTATGGAAAAAGATATTAAACAGATCCTCAAAGCAAAATATTAACCAAAAAAAATAACCTTGGAATGACTTGAAAGTTCCAAGGTTATTCTTTTTAGTTCTTATTGTTTATGAAGTACTACTATGATCAAATTTATTTGTTCTTAGTTATAAGCGGATACAGAGCTCGAATTCATGATGGCAGCAAGGGCACTTTACTGTATGTTTGCCTTTTCGCCGCGGCAGCCGAAGTACTCTTTTACAGTGCGGGCATTTGCGGAAACGGTGGGTTTTAATTTCTTTGATTCGGCGCATCGTCAAAGAACCTTCAGCCTTAATCCTATTCCACATTTTCATGAATTTATCGTTTTCCTGGCGTCTTTTATAGATGTTTCGGGATAAGGTTCTGAAGATCATTCCAGCCAGAACGACCCCCATTAAAATACTGATGATTCCTGAACGGATAAACGTATTGGCGATCAGTAATACAAACCAGACCCCAAGTAAAGCATAATACAACTGATCAATGCCGTACCGGCCAATCATCAAACGTGTCAGCTTATTTTTCAAATTACCCATTGCCCACACTCCTTACGCTATTTTCATCAACAGAACGGACAGCAAAGGTCCGCGATACATAAGCCAAAACAGAGTTTGTCCAGCGTGTCATTCGGCATGCCGAAGCCGCGTCTTTGTTGCTGATAAACGCGTCCGCCGCGTTGCAGCATATTCAAGATGCGTTGGTATTCCGGATTGCCAGGATTCATGCGTACCGCTGTTTCGGCGTGGTTCAGCGCCGTGATGATGTTGCCGATACCGGCATTGGCAACAGCACTGCAATAGTACCATTCGGCACTTCGGTCACTCATCCTGGCCAGAATATTCAGCGCCTCGCGAAAATAGCCCAGATTGATATAGTGTTTTACCGAATCATACGCTGAGGAAGCATATTCCCGGGAAGCGTTGCTCCCGTTGTAATAGGTGTTTGGGTAGGGGTTTCCGCTTTTGATCTGTTCGTAAGCGGCATTGATTTCACTCATTTTTTTAGCCGCTTCCGCATTGCCGGGGTTCAGGTCCGGGTGGTATTTTTTGGCCAGTTTGCGATAGGCCTTTTTTATTTCATCATCCGCAGCCGTCTGAGGAACACCAAGTACTTGATAAGGATCGGATATCATTCTTTCTTATCTCCCCTTTACTTTCTTATTCGCTGCTTCATACCTTGTCCAAACGCCTGAAAAGAGAATGTTTTCAATAAGGTTTTGATCGCGTTTGATTGGCAGTTGCCGGTATTTTTCCATACAGTCGGCCATAAGCAGATTTAATATTTGCGGAAAATGGTCTGTTGACAACGCAGTCAGCGGATTATAGCATTCCTTTTGGATGTCCTTTTTGAGATCAAGACAGGCATCCATAATGTAAATGAATTTGCCAAGTGATTTTCCAAAGTTACGTAAATCTTGGGCATCGTCATCTTCTTGGAAAACGAAGACTTCGCCCATGAGTCTGCCGAAACAACCTGCAGGAATATCCGGTTTCAGTTCCCCTGATTTTTCTATGTCGGAAAGGGTGTTCAAGCACTCACTGATGACAGCACATTGCCTGGGATGGCGGATGGCAGCCTGCCTGTATTTCTTTTCGAACAGCTTGGCTTCAGCCAGCGACAGGATCTTCCGTTCGTCCTTCCAATCATCGAGAAATTTGAAATAAGTCAGGACAATACTCATATCGGCGGTATAATCTGAGATCTCGTTATGCCAATAACAGTGAGGTTTGTGGGGATGCATGATGCATCGCCCGGTTTGAATGGTGGTATCTTTCTGATAAAGCGCGGAAAGGAACAGTACGAGGAAAGTCATGTCATAGTTTAGTGTGATACGGCTAAGGATGCCGTGACGGTCTCCCAGCGTCTGGCATAAACCGCAGTAGCACGACCGATAGTGGAGTTTTTCTTCGGCAGTTAGCTTATCGATATTGGCGACGACATAACCGAACATATTTTTCACCTGACTTCATTCATATCTTATTTAAATATAAATAAAAAAACCTTCACCCCCAAGGGCAAAGGTCTCGCTTACAATCAGTCAATTGCAATAAAGCCGGGATCGAAATCCGTCTTGACGACTTTATTATCCAGCTACTCCCCTTTGATTTACGATAACGCAATTATACCAGAAGGAAAATGTTGATGCAACTACGAATATTTTGTTTTGCGAAAATTTACTGCTAATATAAAAATGAATATAACCTCCATCTTCCCGGTAACTCAGAACAGCAGCGGACAAAAGGCTGCGCTCCCCCGAATTGCCATTATAAACAAAACTTGACCAAAACCGTTCCGCCGTACGCGGTATTCTGCCTTTGTAATCAGGATCTCTTCAGCCTGACTTCAAAGGCAGTTTTGTTGGACAACCCCGGCTGGTTAATACGGTATTGGTATACGGCATCATAGTAAAAATACCGCTGTTATGACCCCCGATCCGGCCGCGTTTGTCGCTGTTGCACCCGGCACTGTGAAATAGTTTGCGCTAATGCCTTCCAATGTATATCCTTCTTTCGGAACCAGCGTGATGGTCGCTGTGTATTGCTGGCCTTCCACAAAGGGGGCGTCGGCCGGTGTCCAGGTGACCGACCCGGTATACTGCTCCGTTACGGTGATCGCTGTCACAGGTGCCGCTCCCGGTGCAGGCGGTGTAACCCCGGCTATTTCCGAAATGTCGATGGTGGCTGCTGACGTTATAGGTGGTAACGCCTTGAACACTGCCGTAATGACCCCGGATCCTGCAGCATTATGCGCTGCTGCTCCCGGTACGGTGAAAAAGTTCGCACCGACGCCTTTTAAGGTATACCCTGCTTTAGGAACAAGCGTAATCGTCGCCGTGTATTCCTGGCCGTCAACAAAGGTACTGTCAGCAGGCGACCAGGTGATTGTTCCTGAATACTGCTCCGTTTGGATCGTTGTCACGGGTATCGCCCCCGGTTCAGGTGCAGTTACGCCGGATATTTCCGGTATATCAATCGCAGCTGCCGTAGACGGGGCCGCAAGGTGGGCTTTAACTTCCGGATCCAAGGAGGCAAGGACCGTGCTGTCCCAGACTTTATCAGTGGTTTTACCTAAAAGAAGGTTCTGAGCGACTTCTTTGGCTGCGTCTCTGTTTACCTCCCAGTAGCTTAACCCATCAAGATTAATTGCATCGCCGGGCAGTGTTTGGGTCACGATCGTTGCGTCTTCAAAAGACTTGGCCGCCCCGGCGAGTTTTAGGAGATCTTTCAGAGACAAGTCTGTTTCCACAGCCTTCATTAATTCCGGAATCAGCTCGGGCAATTTTAATAGGGTGGCAGGCTGAAGCATTTTTTTACCCACAGCAGTCAGTACTTTCTGCTGCCTGGCCGTTCTCCCGATATCGGCGGTTGCGTCATGACGGAAACGGGCATATTGGAGCGCTTTTGTCCCGTCTAATTCCTGTACCCCGGCTTTTAGGTTGATATAGCCGTCCTCTTTATCCCCGGTCTCATATTTCATGTCTTTTTCCACGTCAATGGTGATCCCGTCCAGCGTATCGATCATATCCTTGAACCCATTAAAATTCGTCAGGACATACCCATCCAGCTCAATACCGGTCAGTTCGGTAACTTGTTTTTCCAGCTCCGGAATCCCTTTTAACATGGGAACGGCATTGATCTTACAATAGCTTTTTGATCCGGGGAGTGTTACCCGGGTGTCTCTCGGAATGGACAGTAAGGAAATAAGTTTCGTCTTCGGGTCAAAGCTGGCTACAATGATCGAGTCCGAATTGTAAGAACTTGCCCCTGGCCTTTTATCCGTCCCGATCAAAAGAATACTGACCCGATTGTTCAAATTCACACTGTCGCCGGGCAGATTGCCTCCTTTAGCGAAATAGAAGGCAAATGCTGCCGTCCCGGCAACAATGCCTGCGATTACCAGTGCTATGATCATAAAAACTTTTTTCAGTTTTTTCTTCTTTCTCTTTTTTTCAACCAATACATTCACCCCATTTTGATTTTGTGCCATAAAAAACATACCACTTATTACCGCATGTATCAATACCAATTTTTTGTTATTCTGCAAACCAAGCAATAAATTTTATCGCAATATCCAACATTTCTTGCTTAGTGAAATCGATTTGATCTGATCTTTGAGATCGTACCATTATTCTCGGCATGCAATTTGAGAGATCGTTGGCAAATAATTTTTACAAAACCAGAGAAAACTAATGAATACTTGCTCTTCTAAAATAAATACTTACTCTTCTATAGGAGATTAAAAATGGATGAAAAACGAACAGCAAAATTAAAAAGGATCTACGAGCTGGAGAACCTTCAGATCCATTATTATCAGTCCCAATTGTCCGAAAGCGACGACCCGATATTTGACAAAGCTCTATTCAAAATCGTCGAAGCTGATAAAATGCATGCTGAATTTTTTACTGAGCTTTTTCGTGAACATAACATAGACATCCCGCTAATCAAAGCAAGTATTGCTGACATTGCAGGGAGCATTATCGGGGAGGCGATTGAATTAGCCGGGCAGGAAAATATCTGTAAGATTGGGTTTGCCTTAGAAAATCAGATTTTGGAAATATACGCTGATTTAGTAGAAGAAAACCTAAATTCAGATTTATTAGATAAGCTCATAGACTTTAAGATTGATAAGGAATTTCATGCCTTATGGCTGCAACACTATGCTCAGTATCTAAAACACCAAAAATCCCAAAAATCCTATAGTAATAATCTCATCCAAGATTCCGTTGAAGATCATCCAACCGTGAATATGAATGTGCGTTTGATCTAAATGATTTCAATTTCAGGCAGTTAAACAAAAGATCTATGGACCTCAAGTAGAACTTTTGTTAGTGCCATTTTCAAAATAAAAAGTTTTGATCTTCAGTCAGGTAATCTGAAAAGCCAGCCTGAAGGTACTCGATTATATAATTTGTCCTAGACAATGCTGTTGCCAACATAAATTGGTCATCCAGACCATTTCCATTGCACTAGAAACACTGTAAAATATACTTATATCTTTGTCCAAAGGCAAAAACAAAAATACTTCAAGCAAACATACGTTCTCATATCATCCATTATATGGTATAATAAGGACAGTAGGAAGTAACCTCAACTGAAAGGGGGTAAACCAGATGGATAACGATCAATTTCAGGAACTGGTACTGGATCAATTGGGTTCTCTTGGGAAAAGAATGGAACGACTTGATAACCGGCAGGATCGGTTTGAAGAAGGGCTGCAGCAACTTCACTTTGATCAGCAACAGCTCAAGACCGGTCAGCAGCAGCTTCACTCTGATCAACAAGAGCTCAAGGCAAGTCAGCAGCAGCTTCACTCTAATCAGCAAGAGCTCAAGGCAGGCCAGCAGCAAATCTGGACGAGTATAGATACAATTGCTGTTAGCCAAGAGCTGATGCAGCAGGACATACAAACGATTAAGGGGGACATCATCCATACGCGCCAAAGCCAAGCGCGTGTGGAGCATGATCTTTCTGGAAAAGTCAATGCTTTATTCGATTTCCGCGAGAGTCAAATCGAAACCAATCAACGTGTTTCTGAAAGACTAGAACGGCTTGAAGCTAAACGATAAATATTTTCTCTAAATTTATTTATTTTCTTAATTTTATATGAGGTCTTTTCTTTTTATAACCGTTTAATTTGCCTTGATTAAGAAGAAATTTTTCCGTTGAAATATGTCAGGTCACCTTCTGGATAATGCCAGACTGCCTTTAAAATGGTCGGTTTGAAAATGCCGTTCTCATTCCTCTCATAACCTTCATATACCGCCGACCAGGGGATGCTTTGCTTACTGCCGTCAAAACCTACAGCCATTCGGTCATTGGTGGTAAATTCAAACATTTTTCCCACTTCATTGAAGGTAAAGATGCCGCTCGCACTTATACTGAAGGAAGTAATCGACGCTTTGGCATGCGTATCGTCAATCGCTTCCCAAGTGATGTAGTCTTGTAAGGCAATGTTCGGTACATACAAACTCTCTGCGAGAACCGTTACCAGACAGGCCTTATCCATTTCGACACCTTTTTGGTCAAACAGCGTAAAGGCTTTGGCGATCACGCCTTTCATGGAGCCCACGCTCTGATTGTAGCTGTCGAAGCCCTGAAAAGGTATTCCGTACATCGCACTGTCAATGAAAGCCAAGCGGTTCGGCGTTTCAACAAAGTTGTACTGCGTATAGTCAATGGTAAGCGTTGCTTTATCCACGCCGGTGGAGAAAGGTACATCTTTAAATTCGGTTTTCATCCAGGACATTTTGGAAGTACCGATATAGCCGCAGTGATTAAAATATTTTTGTACAGGCTCAGGCAGATGGGCAATATCCTGCTGCGAAAACATTTCTGTTTCCGGTCGGGTCTCGGAAATAAGCTGGGCAGCCGTCTTATTAAAGTCTGATTTTAAAGACGAATAGGGTTGGATAAAGTAAACGACGGCCAGCAAAATAATCGCTGCAAGAATACCTGTAACAACACCTAACGTTATCATTTTTTTACTCCTTAATCTTTTCATTTTCATTCTCCATCATTTCGATATTGCGGCCGAGCTTGACTAGCCCTTGGTAAAATCCATTTGTTGATTCAGGTTCAAATCCGTTAAAAAGCTTCTGCATGAATGCTAATTCCCTGTGTCTCCGTTCGCCAAAATAGGTGTTAAATTTGGGGGTGAGTGCAATTCTCAAAGCTCTGGCATCATTTTTGTCTTTGGAGATAGTTATAAATCCGCTTGCTTCGAGCGTCGCTGCCAGGCGTTTGGCATTCTGCCTGGAATAACCGATATAATCAGCTGCTTCGCTAACCGTCGGCGGTTCTTCAAAACGGGCTACACTGACTAAAAAAAGCCACTGCTTAATGGTAATATTCTGATCAAAAGCATCCCCAAGTACCTGCAGCTTGTTTGACAATACAAAGATAGTTCCGAAAATATCAGCCTGCTGTTCCAGTTCGTTCATTATTTTTTACCTCCATAAACACAAAAAAGGTAACATGTTACTTTTTTAGTATACGTAACATGTTACCTTTTGTCAATAACCAGCCTGCTCTCTTCCGCTAAGACATAGCAAAACTGAAGATGTGCGGTATAACATTCAATTTTTATAAACAAATTATGTAAGCGAAGTCAACCTGTAAGCCGAGTTCTGTACCTCTTGCGAGGTGATGATCATCTATCTAGGACTGCCGTTACCGACAGTCTCAAGCGACCTTACCCGGGAACAGAGCGGGCAGCTCCATCGTTCCTCTATTTGGTCTTGCTCCAGGTGGGGTTTGCAGGGCCAGCCAGTTACCTGACTGCCGGTGAGCTCTTACCTCACCTTTCCACCCTTACCGCTTGGCAGCGGCGGTATATCTCTGTTGCACTTTCCTCGAAGGGATTCTCCCCCCGCCGGGCGTTACCCGGCACCCTGCCCTGTGGAGCTCGGACTTTCCTCAGAGACGACCTTTCGGCACTTGTCCCCGCGACCATCCGATTGACTTCGCTATCCAATCTTACTAGATTATTTGTGTTTGGTCAAATAATTCTTAAGCGTATCTAAAGTAAATCGCCGTAATCAATTTGTTGCCTATTTCATATAGCGTATATCAGGAATTCAATGATTTGTTTCGACATTAGTTGCTTCGACAAATTACGGCGTAATCACAGTATATCATTCCAAAAACAAAATTCAAGCTACAATTTATAACACTATAATCAAATTTTCCCTATAATTTTGTAATTATTTTAATTCTTAGTTATGCACAAGTTGTGAACAAATTGTGCATAACTTTTGAGTTCTTATGATCATCCGCCCAAAAATAACCAGGACGCTATTGGAACCAACTATAGATTTATCTTTCAGACAATTCAGTCATGTTGATAACTTTATCAACGCTTCAACCACGGTATTTTGCTCGCCGCGCTGATAACCAGTTCTACGTCATCCATTGTTCGATCGGCTCTAATATAATCGTAAAGTGCATGGATCATTGGGATTTCGCTAAGAAAATGCCCGAGCTCACCGACGGCCATACCTGATTCGAGACAATCCAGCACGTTATGGTAGCCGATCTCTCCTGTGATATATAAATCAGCACCCTTAAAGGCAGCCTTCGCCACAAAACTGCTTCCGCTGCCATTTAAAATGGCAATTTTTTTGATCTTTCTGTCAGGATCTCCTGCCAATCGCACTGAAGAACAGTCATGGCCATACTTCTCCGTAAGCTGCTTCAGAAATCCTTCCCACAAATCGGCTAGTCTGACAGGTTTCAGTAATGTTCCGATCACCCCGTATCCTCTGGGTTTCCCGGTATTTCGGAGTGGTATCAGGTCGTAAGCGGGTTCTTCATACGGATGTGCCTTATGCAAAGCCTTAATCGCCCTGCCAAGGCTGCGCTCTTCGACAATGCTCTCGAGCCGGATCTCGGGTACTCTGGTCAGCTCTCCAACTTTTCCTATAGTTGGCTCGGCTCCGTCCAGCGCCCGGAACATGCCTTCACCGTTCGTCTGGAAGAAACATTCGCTGTAGGCATCACTGTGCTCGCCATCGGTAATTCCACTGCCGACGCCTTCGGCGGTCAGAGCCTTCCGGATGGTCTCGACGTGTTCTTCCGGAACAAAAGTGACGATCTTAATCAGTTTCTCAGCAGAGGTGGTTTCCAGGAACTCTGTTTTCTGCAGTCCGAGCATTTTCGCAAACTTCAGGCTCGACGACAGATACGACTGGTCCAGATTCGTGTGGGCAGCATAAAATGATATCCCATTGCGGAAAAGCGATAGGGGGGCCAAGGCCGCCTGGTTGTCCATACGGAGATTCTTCAGCGGTTTAAACAGCAGCGGGTGGTGGGAAACAATCAGTTCAGCTTTTTCCGAAACAGCTTCTTCGACGGCTTCCATGGTTCCGTCCAGCGTCAGTAAAATCTTATTGACGCGCTGGGCGCTGCTGCCGACCAGGAGTCCGGGATTGTCCCAGTCTTCTGCCCAGGAACGCGGCGCTATCTTTTCGATGAGTTGTTCAACCTGGCCTACTGATACAGCCATCTTTTTATTACCTCCATCATGGCGATTTCCTGCCTCATCTGTTCTGCCCTCTGGGAAACTGCAGCCCTGTTTGTGCGCATCATTTCCAGAACGACCCTTCTGAGATTGCTCGTGGTGTCAGCAATGATGTCGTTTAACCGGGGTTCTTTGCGTTCGATGATCAGCGGTCCGAGCTGCCAGATGAAATTACGCAGCGTCTGTTCCAGATCCTTTGCTGCTTCCAACCCAGGCACTCCGGTACAGTCCGCGGCAATATCCTGAATGACCTGCTTCATCCGCTGTTCGACTTCCTCTCTATCCAGACCTTCTGAGCGGGACAGGCAAATGACGGTATACAGCCTGCCGTCTTCTTCTGTCAGACATTCTTCGCTCAGCCTCCAACCCTCAGAAAGCAGTTCGAATCTGACCCTGTTTTCTGCGCCCTGCGGCTGAAGGATCAATGTCTGAACACTCTGCAGTACGTCCGGCTTCGTGGCGAGTATTTCGAGGATCGTCACGCCGCCCATACCGGCAATGACCAATGTATCGACTTCTCCGGACTCCAGCGGAATCAGTCCGTCTCCGTGCCGGATCTGGATGTTGTCCTGTAATCCATAGGCTTTAACATTTTCGACAGCAGATTCATAAGGCCCTCTGTGGACATCTACCCCGACAGCCTGGCAAATCACTCCGGCCTGTACCAGATAGACAGGCAGATAGGCGTGGTCCGTACCGATATCCCCGATTCTGGCGCCGGCGGGCACCAGTGACGCAATTGTCTCCAGGCGGGAGCCAAGCTTTATGGCCGTTTTATTTTCCAGCTTATTATCTTGCTGTTCTGAAACCATTGTATTCCTCAATGTTATCATCCCTATAACAATAAACTCCGGCTTGCACCAGAGTTTTGTTTTTGATTTCAAATTCATTATTTTTGGTGGTGGGCCCACCTGGGATCGAACCAGGGACCAACCGGTTATGAGCCGGCCGCTCTACCGCTGAGCTATAGGCCCAAAAAATATGGCTCCCCGAGCTGGATTCGAACCAGCAACCTATCGGTTAACAGCCGATTGCTCTACCGTTGAGCTATCGAGGAAAGCCTGCGACGTTTATTATACGGAATTATTGCGCGATGGTCAAGCATGTTTTATCAATTTTATCTTGCGTTATCTGGATTTATCTCAACTTTTCTTAATCCTTTTTAGTCTTATTTATTGTCTTTAGCATAACAAGAATTTTTTAAGAAAATCCTGATTTTTAGTCTAAATAATCCTTCAATTTTTTGCTGCGGCTTGGATGGCGGAGCTTGCGCAGCGCCTTGGCCTCGATCTGCCTGATTCTTTCTCTGGTTACGCCGAATTCCTGGCCGACTTCCTCCAAAGTCCTGGTGCGTCCGTCATCGAGTCCGAAACGCAGTCTGAGGACTTTCTCTTCTCTTGGGGTGAGCGTCTCAAGGACCTCTTCAAGCTGTTCCTTGAGCAGGATGAATGACGCGGCTTCAGAGGGAGCCGGAGCATCCTCGTCGGGAATAAAATCTCCGAGGTGGGAATCTTCCTCTTCCCCGATCGGTGTTTCCAAAGAAACAGGTTCCTGAGCGATCTTTAAGATCTCCCGCACACGTTCTTCCGGTATCTCCATGACCTTGGCTGTTTCATCCGGGGTTGGATCGCGGCCCAGTTCCTGCAGGAGCTGTCTGTTGACCCGGATCAGTTTATTAATCGTTTCGACCATATGAACCGGTATGCGGATCGTTCTGGCCTGGTCGGCGATCGCGCGCGTGATGGCCTGTCTGATCCACCAGGTTGCATACGTACTGAATTTAAAGCCTTTGCGGTAATCAAATTTTTCCACAGCTTTAATCAGACCAAGATTGCCCTCTTGGATCAGGTCCAGGAAAAGCATGCCGCGGCCCACATAGCGCTTGGCAATACTGACCACCAGACGCAGGTTTGCTTCCGCCAGACGGCGCTTGGCCATTTCATCCCCGGCCTCCATCTTGAGAGCCAGTTCAATCTCATCTTCCGCTGTCAGCAAAGGAACCCGGCCGATCTCCTCCAGGTACATCCTGACGGGATCGTCGATCCCCACACCTTCAGGAATGGAAAGGTCAATGTCTGTTTCATTAGCGATCTCGTCGGCAAGATCTTTTGTTTCTTTGTCGATAACCACTTCGACGCTGTCGTCAACAACATCAATGCCGAGCCCGCTCAGCTGGTCATAGATCTCCTCAATCTGGTCCTCAGAAAGGTCGACCTTCTGCAAAGCATTGGCAATCTCATCATAGGTAAGATTACCCTTGGTTTTGCCCAGCTCAATTAAAGTCGAGACATTTTCCTTTTTCATTTCATCTACGGTCACGGAATTCTCCCCTTCCAGCGGATAATTCGCAACAAATTGTTTCTTATTATTTCTCGCCACGTTTCAACCGCTCTCCTATCTCCTGGAGCAGGACAAGCGCCCCAGCCATATCTCCAGTTTTTTCCAACAAAATCATTTTGGCCTGCAAATCTTCGATCGTCTCTTTCTTCTTTGTCTCCTTAATCAAAGCAATGCAGTCCTTAAGGAGCATATCGGCTTTATCGAAATCGATGGACAATTCATATATTTCGGCAAGACGCCTTTGAACCTTCTCATACCAGCTGTCATCATTGATAAGATTCAAACTGTTTTCCGGGAAATTCTCGAAGATATATCTATGTTCCTGCAGCCTCCAAAATTCCTTATCCAGGTTGTCGGCTACTTGATTTTTATAATTGGGATTCTCCAGGATGATTCTGAGAATGGTCTGTTCGGCCCGGAAAACTCCTAAATGGACATAAGATTCGTTAGAACTGTCAATGTCCGTCCCTTCTATAGTATTTCTTTTTTTTACAGAAATATCCTGTTGTTGCGAAAAAATTTCGGAATTGCCCCTGTTTCCTCTGGTTTTCTTCGTCAAGCTGTCGATCTCGTGCTGAACTGCTTCGAGCGTGAGACCGAGCTCCAGACTTAGATATCTTTCATATCCTTCTTTCTCAACTACGCTTGAAACTTTAAGGATATCGGGAGCAAGCTTTCTGATCAGCTCTGCTTTATCCGGTATGGTCCGCAGGGGGGTGTCCCGGATCAGCATTTTATATTTAAACTCGATGAAAGTAATGGTATTTTCGAGTTTCTTGCGGAATTCAGCGACGGTGTGCTTTTTCAGGAATTCATCAGGATCCTTGGCATCCTCGAGCAGCAGCACCTGAATGTTCAGGCCTTCATCAAGAAGGATCTCACCGGCGCGCAGGGCTGCCTGAATCCCTGCCTTATCCGAGTCATAGCCGATTACGATCTTGCCTGAATATTTTTTAAGCAGCCTGGACTGATCCTTAGTCAGGGCGGTTCCGAGTGAGGCGACAGCATTTGTGAAGCCTGCTCTCTGCGCTGCGATTGTATCCATATACCCTTCAAGGAGTAAAGAATACCCTGCCTCCCTGATTCCCCGGGAAGCCAGATGAATGCCGTAAAGATTGCGTCCTTTATGAAAAAATTTTGTTTCCGGTGAATTCAGATATTTAGGTGTAGAATCATCGAGCACCCTTCCGCCAAAAGCAATCGGAGCCCCTTTGACATCGAGGATGGTATAAATCACTCTGTTGCGGAACCTGTCGTAATAACTGATTTCATGCTCACTGGTTTCCCTACGGACAGCGAGCCCGAATTCAGCCAGTTCTTCCGGTGCGACTCCTTTGTCTGCAAGCTCCCTGATCAAGCCATCCCACCTGTCCGGCGCAAACCCAAGACGGAAATCCCGGATGACTTCGGGGCCAATCCCTCTGTGTTCAAAGTAAGCCAGTCCATCCTGTCCTTCGGGACGATGCAGAAGCACGTCGTGGTAGTAGCAGGCAGCCCACTCATGAATCTCCCGCCAGCGGCTGCGCTGGGCTTCGTTCTTCCTTTCCTCCGAAGAAAGCTCTCTTTCCGGCAGCGCCATCCCATACTTCCCGGCTACCTTCTTCAAAGCTTCGATGAAGGCTAAGCCTTCTTTCTTCATCAGGAAAGAAAAAACATTTCCGCCGGTGTGGCAGCCAAAACAGTAGAACATCTGACGATCGGGATTTACATTGAAACTCGGTGTCTTTTCAGAATGAAACGGACAAAGCCCTTGATAGTTTTTGCCCGTACGTTTCAGCACCACATGTTCAGAGATAATTTCAACAATGTCAGCTTGGCGGCGTACTTCTTCAATAAAATCCTCAGATATTTTATAATCCATACCAGCACGCCCTTCATGGATTTACGTTTTTCTGACAAGTCTTTATCTTTTTCGATAAACTTTTTATTTTTCCTTCTTATTTTGAGACAATTTTTTGCACTTTTTGTTTAGTACTTTATCTCCCTGCTATTCTTTAGGAATAAAAAGATGTTTGAAGATGCTGATGGCATAGTTATCTGTCAGACCCGCAACATAGTCAGTGATGGCTTGTTTCAGATCTCCCCCTGTCCATCTCAGATAATCTTCAGGCAGAATTTCCGGGTGATGCAGGTAGTAATCGAAAAGAATTCCCAAAATCAATCGGCTTTTGCTGCGTTCCTCCTGCAGTGAGCTGCTGTAGTATACTCTCTCAAACATGAAGTCGCGGAATTCTTTCATGATTGCGGAAATTTCTGCGGACTGACAAATCGTGCCCTTGCCTTCGGAAGCCTGAATCATATCGAGGACCATGGTCGTGATCATTTCGCTGGTGCTGGAGCCGATCTCTTTTCTGATCGTGGCCGGAAGATCGTTCACGGACAGAATCTCAGCGCGCAAAGCATCGTCAAAATCGTGGCAGAGATAGGCAATCCTGTCTCCAATCCTTACAATCTGCCCCTCCAATGTTTTGGGCATCCCAGGACCGGTATGGTGTAGAATTCCGTCCAGAACCTGCTCCGTGAGGTTTAGGCCCTCGCCGTCTCCGGTAAGGACAGTGTAGATTCTGACCGACTGTTCATTGTGTTCAAAATGGCCGATCAGGGAGGCCAGCGTTTCTTCTCCGACGTGTCCAAAAGGTGTATGACCGACATCATGCCCCAGGGAAATTGCCTCAATCAAATCTTCGTTTAAGCTCAGCGCCCGGCCGATAGTCCGGCAGATCTGTGCGACTTCCAGGCTGTGCGTCATCCTGGTTCGATAGTGATCTCCGACAGGAGCAATATAGACCTGCGTTTTGTGTTTCAGACGGCGAAAAGGCTTGCTGTGCAAAATCCTGTCCCTGTCTCGTTGAAACCTGGTTCGAACGCTGCATTCGACTTCTTCTCTCGTTCTCCTTGCTTCGGCACTTTTCGCTGCCAGAGGCGAGAGCCGCTGAAATTCATGTTCCTCCGTTCTTAACCTGATCGACTGGGACATCTATAACCACCTTCTTCACAAGAATCAAAAGGGATCAGACGCGAAAACAAAAGAAATAGCACCTGAGGCCACAATTCCGCCACTTTCTGGCGGAATAAGCTAAGACTTTGTACTTCGTCTTTTATTTTTCACAAAAAACCTTCAGACGTTCTTTCAATTCTTTAACTGTTTAATTCAACATTAAGTTTAAAAATCCTGCTTAAAGTATTAAATTGTATCATAAAATAAAATATTTACAAAATACTGCAAAAGTCATCTTTTACGTTAAATTGTCAGTTAACTGCGCTCTGGGGCTGATTGCTTACCACATTACGTAAAGACATTATACTGACAAGACCTCTCAATATTCGGGTAGGTAGGTCTGGGTACCATAATACAGCCTACAACTACAACCACCCAAACAAAAAAAATGACGCCTCAATGTTATTGATGACGTCATTCCCATTGGTCTAGGTTTTGATATCGTGCAGTGCCGCTTAAGCCCGATTCTTTAAGGCAGCCTGCGCAGCGCCTAGGCGGGCAATTGGTACGCGGAAGGGTGAACAGGAGACATAGTCCAGGTTGATTTCCTGGCAAAATTCGATTGAGGAAGGATCTCCGCCGTGTTCACCGCAGATTCCGATTTTGATGCCCGGATTTGTTTTACGTCCGAGATCGACGCAGATCTTCATGATCCTGCCAACGCCGTCCCGGTCTAAGACTGCAAATGGGTTATTGGCCAAGATATTCTGGTTCAAATAGTCGGGCAGGAATTTGCCTTCAGCGTCGTCACGGGAGAAGCCTAAAACAGTCTGGGTAAGGTCATTGGTTCCAAACGAGAAGAACTCGGCAAATGGTGCAATTTCGTCTGCGGTAAGCGCCGCTCTCGGCACTTCGATCATCGTTCCGATTTGGTAGTTGATCTTGACGCCTTCGGTTTTGATGATTTCCTGAGCGATTTCCTCGGTTTGCTTGCGCAGAATTTCAAGTTCTTTATGATGAATGACAAGCGGGATCTTGACATGCGGACGCACGTCAACTCCTTCTTTCACGAGTCTAGCTGCAGCTTTAAAAATAGCTCTGGACTGCATCGCGTAGATTTCCGGATACGAGATTCCAAGACGGCAGCCGCGATGCCCGAGCATCGGATTCATCTCTTGGAGACCGCGGACTTTCTTCAGCAGAACCTCTTTAGCCTTGATTTCCTTTTGGACTTTTTCATCCTGCAGGTTGGCCGTGAGTTTTAATTCCTGAATCTCGAGAGCAAGTTCTTCGCCATTTGGCAGGAATTCATGGAGAGGCGGATCCAGCAGACGAATCGTCACCGGCAGTCCGTGCATGGCCTTCAAAATGCCGTAGAAATCGCCTTCCTGCATCGGCAGAAGTTCAGCCAAGGCAGCTTCTCTTTCGGGAAGCGTCTGAGCCAGAATCATCTTCTGGACAATCGGGATACGGGCAGGATCCATAAACATGTGCTCCGTCCGGCAAAGTCCGATGCCCTGGGCGCCGAATTCTCTTGCTTTGGCGGCATCAGGTGGATTATCGGCATTGGCCATAACCTGAAGCTTTCTGATTCCATCAGACCACTCCAGAATTTTTTGGAATTCACCGCTTAAGTCAGGATCCTTCATCGGAACAGTTCCTCTGATGACCCTGCCTGTTGCGCCGTCGATCGTAATCTCGGTACCTTCGGGATAAGCATCATCGCCAATCATAAAGATCTTGTCGGCAAGGTTGATTTTCAAAGCGTCACAACCGCAGACTGCAGGTTTGCCCATATGTCTGGCTACAACAGCAGCGTGGCTGGTCATGCCTCCTCTGCTGGTCAGAATCCCTTGGGCTGCAAGCATGCCGTGAATATCGTCCGGGGTGGTTTCCGTACCAACGAGGATGACTTTTTCTCCGGCCTGGCCAAGCTTTTCGGCTTCATCCGCACTGAAGATAATCTTGCCGGAAGCTGCTCCAGGTGAGGCAGGCAGTCCTGTCGCTACAACATCGAGCTTCGCGGCATCATCGATTCTGCGGTGCAGCAGTTTTTCCAGCTGATGCGGATCAATTCTCTCGACTGCTTCTTCTTTGGTGATGAGGCCTTCCTGACAAAGTTCAACAGCAATGCGGATCGCAGCAGAAATCGTACATTTTCCGTTACGGGTCTGGAGTATGTAGAGTCTGCCTTTCTCAATCGTGAACTCGATATCCTGCATGTTTTTATAATGGTTTTCCAGATTCTTGGCGATCTCACTGAATTGGCGGTAAATTTCCGGATTGTCACTTTGCAGGCTATCAATCGAAAGTGGTGTACGGATGCCTGCAACGACATCTTCACCCTGGGCATTCATCAAATATTCCCCATACAAGTGTTTTTCACCGGTTGACGGGTTCCGGGTAAAGGCCACGCCCGTACCGGAGTCATTACCCATGTTGCCAAATACCATCGACTGGACGTTGACGGCGGTGCCGTAGCTGTCCGGAATACCATTGGCTTTCCGGTACACGATCGCCCGGTGGTTGTTCCAGGATTTGAAAACGGCGGTGATCGCTTCCTTAAGCTGTTCATACGGATCATCAGGGAATGGTACGCCGGTCTCCTGCTTAACAAGCGCTTTAAACTTGATCACAAGTCCTTTCAGGCTTTCCGGAGAAAGCTCGGAATCGAACGTCACACCCTGCTTTTCTTTGACTTCTTCCAGGATATTCTCAAATTTGTGGCTGGCAATTCCAAGTACGACATCGCCAAACATCTGGATAAAGCGTCTGTAGCAGTCAAAAGCAAATCTCTCATTGCCTGTTGCCTTGCTGACGCCGCTGGCTGTTCCTTCGTTCAAACCGAGGTTCAGGATTGTATCCATCATCCCAGGCATGGAAACCCTCGCACCGGAACGGACCGAAACCAGAAGCGGATTTTCGGGATCGCCAAATTTCTTGCCGCTTGCCCTCTCGACATCCTGGATTGCGGGAAGGATCTGTTCCCATAATCCTCCGGGCAGCTGCTCGCCGCAGTCATAGTATTCGAGGCAGGCTTCCGTGGTAATCGTAAAGCCTTGCGGGACATTCAGTCCGATGTTGGTCATTTCAGCCAGGTTTGCTCCCTTGCCTCCAAGAAGGTTTTTCATGTCGGCACTGCCTTCACGAAACAAGTACACATATTTTTTGTCAACCATCTTTTCTCAACTCCCCGTTTATTGTTACTTTCTGCAGAATCACACTTGCGGTTTCTTCGACCGCTTTATTGGTGGTATCTATGATTACACAGCCAATCTTTTTCATGATCTGTTTGGCATAGTCGAGCTCTTCCATAATTCTGTTCAGATTGGCATAATCGGCAGATGCTCCAAGTCCCAGCGTTTTCAGCCGTTCACTGCGTATTTGGTTCAGTTTTTCCGGGCTTAAGATCAACCCGAAGACTTTATTCCGGGGAACTTCATACAGTTCCCGGGGCGGTGTCACTTCCGGCACCAGCGGGATATTCGCAGCCTTAATCCCTTTATGGGCAAGGTACATGCTTAGCGGTGTTTTTGAGGTCCGGGACACGCCTATTAGGACGACATCAGCATACAGCAGTCCTCGCGGGTCCTTGCCATCGTCATATTTAACTGCAAACTCCACAGCCTCTACCTTCCGAAAGTACTGTTCATCCAGTCGGTGCGTAACATTGGGTATATTTTTGGGATCAAGTCCGGTTTTATCAGCCAATGCCGAAATCAGCGGACTCAAAATATCGATGGTGATCAGATTTTTTTCCTTGGCCCGTCGTTCTATGTAGAGCCTCAAATTTGTCAGGACCAGCGTGTAAACGAGAATTGCCTGTTCCTCTACCGCTTCTTCCAGGATGTCATCAATATGCGTTTCGTCCAGAACATAAGGCACCCGGCGAATTTTTGTCTTTATTCCGTTAAACTGTGCTGCTGCCGCTCTGCTGACAAACTCTGCCGTCTCTCCCAGCGCATCGGAAATTACATAAATTACCGGGATTTGATCGGTCACCAAAACACCCCCTCGCTTTCTCCTCTAAAACCACTTTGCGGTATTTGGAAATTTATCCTGGCCCAGTTCTACAAATAGGCTGGTTACATTGGTCTTTGTAAATCTGCCAACTACCTCAAAACTTTCGCGGCCTCCCTCATTGATATAGCTTTCGACGACCGGAAGCGTATCAATTTGGTGCTGTACCAGCTTTCTGGCGGCCTCGAGTACGGATTCATCGGATGCAGCCATGATAATATTCGGCATCCTGGTCATGATGACACTGATCGGCATCCCGTGCAGATCCATATTGCCAAGTGAAGCCTTCAGGATATCCTTGCGGGAAACCATCCCCTTAAGCTCACGTTCATCATTAATCACGATCAGGCTGCCGACATTGTTGGTAAACATGGATACGACTGCATCGTAAATCGAGATGCTCTCCTTGACCGCAGCTGCAATTGATTTGAAATCACCGACTCTGAGCTGCCTGAACCTTTGGGCGATAGGTGAAGGTCCAGCATTTCCATTATAAAAATAGCCGACTCGGGGACGCGCCTCCAATACACCCGCCATGGTCAGAATTGTCAGATCAGGTCTTAACGTCGCCCTGTTCAAATTCAGCTGACTGGCTATTTGTTCTCCCGTCATCGGGCTGGATTTTTTCACAAGTTCGAGGATCTTCTCCTGGCGCTCGGAAAGCTGCATTTTTCTCACCCTCCGGAAAATAGAAACTAAAGTTCAAATATCGTAGCACATTGACGGTAATCCAATGATATAGTATGTCATATTACTATATTATATAACATATTCGAAAAAAGGAAAGCCTTATCATTAAAAAGAAAAACAAAAAATATATTTTAGGAAAATATCCAAAATACCTCCAGAAATAATCTAAATCAACCCTCAGAAGAATCAGACATACAGAGACATACAGACGATCAATGTCATCCCTCTGAAAACGAGGGTAAACCTACGCAAGAAGTGTCAGGTCTCCGAGACAGCCCAGGGCTTCCACACAGCTCTTCAACAATCCCAGACGAGCATTTCTGAGCTTTTCATCTTCGACCATGATCATGACATCTTCAAACAGTTTTTCGATCAATGGTACGATCTCAGCAGCAAACGCGTAGGCTTTCCTGAAATCCGCATCGTTCACAGCCGTCCGAATCAGTGGAGCTTTTTCGTGCAAACATTCGGCGAGCGCCAGCTCCGAGCTTACTTGTAAATCGGAAACCTGCCATGCAGCGGCAGCTGCTTTCTTGCAGAGGTTCACGCAACGGACATAGGCGTTGCTGTAGGAGGCAAAGTCAGCTTCATCCCTGACTTGGGCGAGTACTACGGCCTTTTTCATCAGATGAGCAGGCTTTTCTGTTTCGTGGGCCATGACAGCGTCAATCGTATCATAGCGCAGTCCGGATTCCTGGAGCAGGTAGCGGACCCTTTGGACGAAGAAGTCCAGAAGGGCCGGTCTGATCTTCTCCAGCGGTTCCAGCGTGATTCCCTGCACGGTGAATATACTGTAGGACTCTTCGATTAGCCGCAGAAGAGACAGGTCCAGTTCGTCTTGAACCATCAGGCCGACAATTCCAAGCGCCTGACGCCTTAGCGCATACGGGTCCTGCGAACCGGTCGGCTGGATGCCGATCCCGAAAGAACCGACGATCGCATCAAGTTTATCAGCGAGACTGACCACTTTCCCGGTTACAGAGGAAGGGAACGCGTCTCCGGCATGACGCGGCCGGTAATGTTCAAGGATTCCAGCACAAACGGCCGGGACTTCGCCATTGCTTCCGGCATAGTACGCACCCATGATTCCCTGAAGTTCAGGAAAATCGTAAACCATGTGCGACACAAGATCTGCTTTAGCCAGATAGGCCGTCCGGTCGACCAGTTCTGCTTCTTTTGTATCGAGACCCATTTCGTTCGCAATCGCAACAGCCAGTTTCTGAAGACGGGCGACCCTTTGTCCGACAGTACCAAGTTTCTCGTGATACACAACCCTGTCCAGTTTCGGAATCAGGGTATGCAGCGGACTTTTCAGATCTTCCCGGTAATAGAAAGCGGCATCTTCCAAACGGGCTTTGAGCACTTTCTTATTACCTTCTTTCACGATATCGAGTGAGGTTCTGTCGCCGTTCCGTACCGTAATAAAGTACGGCAGCAGCTTGCCGTCTTCCGCCTTGACCGGAAAATAACGCTGATGTTCCTTCATCGGCGTGGTGATGACTTCTCCCGGCAGGACCATATATTTGACATCGACTTCGCCCAGAAGAGCGGTCGGATATTCCACCAGATGGCAGATCTCAGTCAGCAGGTTCTCGTCCTGGTCGACTTTGCCGCCGACCTTAGCGGCCAACAGTTGGATCTGGCTCCAGATATTCTGTTTTCTTTTCTCCTGGTCAGCCAGCACAAAAACCGATTCCAGCGCATTCAGATATTCAGCCGGCTGAACGATCCGGATATAGCTGCCAAGCGTACGGTGGCCACGTGAGGTTCTTCCGGCCTGAATTCCGGCATAGCTGAAAGGGATTACCTCGTCGCCAAACAAGGAGATAAGCCAGCGGATCGGGCGTGCAAAACGGATCTCATAATCTCCCCAGCGCATCGGTTTCGGGAAGTTGAGGCTCGTAACAAGATTCAGTGAGACCTGTGACAGCAGCTTTTCGGTTTCTTCGCCTTTTTGGTATTTTACAGCATACACATAGGGCACGCCATTGATTTCTTTCAAAAAAAAGTCTTCGATGTTGACGCCCTGTCCGCGCGCAAATCCTTCAGCAGCTTTGGTCGGTTTGCCTTCAGCATCAAACGCTGCCTTCTGGGCAGGTCCTTTGACTTCCTCACTGATATCCTGCTGTTTCTCAGCCAGAGCTTCTACATAGAGCGCCAGGCGCCTCGGTGTCACATAGCACTGCAGATTCTTATACGCTAAACGCAGTTCCGCCAGCATTTTTCGGGCATTGTTCTCCAGCTGGACCACTGCACCTGGTGCAAATTTGGCGGGCATTTCTTCCATGCCGATTTCCAATAAAAAGTCCTTGCTCATTTTTATTCCCCCCTTTTTTTCAGTAAAGGAAACCCAAGTGTTTCCCTCTGGGTGACATAGGCCTGGGCACACAGACGGGCCAGGTGTCTTACTCTGGCAATGTACCCGGTTCTTTCCGTCACACTGATCGCCCCCCGGGCTTCCAGAAGGTTAAACGCGTGAGAGCATTTCAGTACATAATCGTAGGCCGGCACGACCAGGCCTGCCTGGACGGTCCGCTCTGATTCCTTCTCGTACATATCAAACCACTGCCGCAGCGCATCGATGTCAGCCACTTCAAAGTTGTAGCGTGAAAAATCAATTTCATTCTGCAGATAAATATCACCGTAGCTAATGTCTCCGACCCACTCAATATCAAAGACGCTGTCCTTGCCCTGAATAAAGGTCGCCAGCCTTTCTATCCCATACGTAATTTCTGCGCAGACGGGTTTGCAGTCAATGCCGCCGCACTGCTGAAAGTAGGTGAACTGCGTGACTTCCATGCCGTCCAGCCAAACTTCCCAACCAAGGCCCCAGGCCCCCAGTGTAGGGGATTCCCAGTTGTCTTCCACAAACCGGATATCATGGTCGGCCGGATTAATTCCGAGCCGCTCCAAGCTTTCCAAATAAAGCTCCTGAACATTATCCGGCGAAGGCTTCAGAATGACCTGGTACTGAAAATAGTGCTGTAGACGGTTCGGGTTTTCACCGTATCTGCCGTCGGTCGGACGTCTGGACGGCTCCACATAAGCCACATTCCAGGGTTCCGGTCCCAGCGCCCGTAAAAAAGTGGCCGGGTTCATCGTTCCTGCACCTTTTTCAATATCATAGGGCTGAGCAATAATACATCCCTGCTCCCCCCAAAACTGGTTAAGGGCCAGAATAAGATCTTGAAATTTCATATGATTTCCTCCGTTCAAAAATAAAAACCCCCATCCATACAGCAAATAATTGCTGCAGGGACGAGAGTATTTCCCGCGGTTCCACCCTGCTTGATTCCAATATACTTACGTAACTTTGTCAGGTAACTTGGAATCCTCTTTAAACCTGATCCGCTCCAGACTGCCCAACCTGTTTTCACCTGTCCGGCTCTCACCCTCCCGGACTCTCTTAGCGGCTATTGCAGGCATCTTTTCCATCTATGCGGACAAAATATTTTCATAAAAAGGAAGCTACTTATATGCAGTATAACCTTTATCTGAGATATTATATGCCAATAAAGCTTCACTGTCAATTCTTCCAGAACTCACTTGTTCCAGAACTCACTGCCTTGTCTCCAGGCCAGGAGTTTGCGTTCAAATTTCTGTTCACAGTAATGGCAAAGGCTTTCGAGGATTTCCTGCCGCATTTTTTTGTTCCAGCGCAGTCGATCAATCTTCACGAGATCGGCCTGGTACAGCTGGCGCATCAGGGCCAGGCTTCCCGGGTTCAGCGCTATGACGATCCGGTTGTTTTTACAGGCCGCGCAAAGAAAACCTCCGGCCTCCGCACTTAAATAGACCTGCTCGCCGGAAAGGTCTCCGCCGCATTCGGTACAACCCTCCATTGACGGCAGATACCCCTGCAGGTGCATGAGCCTGAGCGCATAAGCGGCCTGAGCCATATACGGGTCAAGATGTTTGAGCAAAAAAAGAAAGCTTAAGGTAAGGGTGAACAGTTCCGGATCAGGCTGTTCCCTGACAGTAGAAATATCCAGCAGTTCGACCATTGCCGACGCAGTGATCGTCCGATCAAAATCGTCCCAGAGATGGATGAAGTTTTCTCGGGGCTGAGCCTGATTCACCGTATCCAGTGTTTTCCCCCTGTACAGCAAAAAATCGGCATACGTGAAAAGCTGCGTCCCGCCCCTCTGGGTGCTTTTGGGTTTCCGAACCCCCTTGGCCACAGCCTCCAGTTTTCCTTTTTCCCTTGAAAAAAGCGTGATAAGCCTGTCCGACTCACCATACTCCCTGCTGCGGATCACAATCGCATCCGCCTGATAGACTGCCATCTCCCAACATCATCCCCGGTCGTGTCTTTATTCCCTATTATATCTTCAATAGATGGTATCTATTTGGGTAGCATTCCTATTTATGTAATTTCTATTGACTAAACAGTTAATACATCTAAGAACTAAATACTACTGGATTATTACGATCCCAGAACTGGTTCCGAGTCTGTCGGCACCTGCTTTGATCAGTTCCAAGGCAAACTCTTTCGTCTTGATTCCGCCGGATGCTTTGACTTTAACACCAGGGCCTGCCCAATTTTTCAGGCTCTTGACGTCTTCAACTGTTGCGCCACCAAAATAACCGGTCGATGTTTTGATATAGTCTGCTCCGGCTTCCCGGACAATCTCAGCTGCTTTTTGTTTTTCGTCCTCGTTTAAAAGCCCGGTTTCAATAATTATTTTTATTTTTAGACCGCAGCCCTGTGCCGTCTGAACCATCAAATTCACATCACGCTGTACGGCCTTCCAATCGCCGGATTTGGCTTTGCCGATGCACATCACGGCATCAACTTCCCGCGCACCATGGGCTTTTGCTGCCAGAATCTCCTGCATCTTTATTTCGATAAACGCAGCTCCAAGTGGAAAACCTATGACCGTGCACGGTATGACACTCGTTCCGTGCAGCAGGCGTGCGGCGGTACAAATATACACGGGATTTACACAAACGGAAGCAAAACCGTGTTTGACAGCCTCATGGCAAAGATCGACGATATCCTTCTCCGTCGCTTCAGGTTTCAGAAGCGTATGGTCAATTCTTCCGGCGATATTCATAAGTCTACCTTCCCTTCAGCGTTCTTTTATACTTTCCGTATCGCTAATATGCTAAGATACCCTATTTTTTGTAAGCTTAATTTACCCCGCAGCATTTATTCTTTCAGGTCCTTCAGATTATATCCCAGATCCCTGAGCTGGTTATTCTGGTTGCGCCAGTCCTTCTTGACTTTGACCCAAAGTTCAAGGAATACCTTGCTGCCAAGCAGCGTTTCAATTTCTTCCCGGGCGAGCCTTCCGACTTCTTTTAAGACATTTCCTTCCTTGCCAATCACAATTCCTTTCTGGGAATCACGCTCGACAAGGATCACAGCCTCTATCTTAATCAGGGATTTTTTCTCTTCCATCTTATCGACCACGACCGCGACGGAGTGCGGGACTTCTTCTCTGGTCAGGTTCATCAGCTTTTCTCTGATCAGCTCTGCAACGACAAACTTCTCCGGCTGGTCAATGACGACATCATCCGGAAAATACATTGGACCAGGCAGAAGCGCTTCAAAAATCAGATCCATTAACTTTATGGTATTCTCGGACTGTAAAGCTGAAATTGGAACAATTTCTTTAAAATTTGCTATTTTGGCAAAGCCGGCTATTTTCTCCAGCAGCTGATCCTTGGAGATCAGGTCAATTTTATTTAAGGCCAAAATGCACGGGACTCCGCTGTCCTTAATGACCTGAAGCACGTATTCATCCCCCGATCCAAACGGTACAGAGGCATCGACCACGCATATCGCAAAATCGACGCCCTGCAAAGTGCTTTTGGCGGCCGCGACCATGTATTCACCCAGACGGTGCTTCGGTTTATGAATACCGGGCGTGTCAAAAAAGATGATCTGCCCGCGTTCTTCGGTAAGGATACACCGGATTCTGTTTCTGGTTGCCTGCGGCTTGTCGGATATAATCAGCACTTTCTGACCCAAAAGCGTATTCAGCAAGGTCGATTTCCCGGCATTGGGTCGTCCGATCACCGCAACAAAACCCGATCGAAAACCTTTTTTCTCTTGTTTATTCAAATGCTTTACCTTCCTTGTATCATAAAGTCTCGTATCATAAAATTGTGTATCCTAATCGTTATATTATCCTATAGCTGTATATCATGTGGTCTCTTACCTAAATGCTTTTTAAAAAGTCCGGCCCAAACGAATCAGGAAGAAGATCCTTCAAACGGGTTTTCCTGATTTCTCCGCTGCCATTGCTGAGCAAAACAAGGCAGTCCGAAGCAAACTCCCGGATCACCTGCCGGCAGGCACCACATGGAGGCGGCATCTCCTCGAGCGGAACTGCGACAGCAACCGCTTTGATCCGCCTTTCCCCCAAACCGATCCCATGGAACACAGCATTACGTTCCGCACAGACAGTCAGGCCATAGGAAGCATTCTCGACATTGACACCGGAAGTAATTCTTCCGGATTCCCAGAGAACGGCGGCTCCAACCTTGTAGCAAGAGTAAGGGGCATAAGCATCTTCACAAGCCTGATGCGCCTGGCGAATCAGCTCCGCAGCCTGGTTGATGTCCAAAACCTGTTCGTTCTTCATCTCATTCCGCCCCCGTCTTAGATAATAACAACGCTACGACTTGCAGACTTCCTTAAACAATCTTAAGATCAGTCTGAGGGCTACAGTTCCGCTGTGAGCGGAGCATGGAGTGCAAAGCGCGGCCTTTTGACGGCCACGAATGGCCTAATGTCGCGGTGCCATGGAGGGCAAGGAGCGACAAGTCAAGGATGGCGCAACAGCCGAAAAGCGGTATTTGTCCCACAGGTCTACTCTAAAAAATATAAGATCCGAATATAATGATCCCAATAACGACAGCCTGGATGGCGGCAACCAGTACGGCACCGGAAGCAACATCCTTGCCGAGGCCGGCAAGGGGATGGTACCCGGGTTCAGCCAAATCAATCGCGCTTTCCAGCGCGGTATTGAACAATTCCGCCACCAGAACGCTGCCAATGGCATAAATAATAAATAGCCAGTGAACGCCTGAAAGACGAAAGTAAGCGCTGGCTAAAACAACAACCGCAGCGACAGAAAAATGAAATCTGAGGTGTTTTTCTGTTCTCAGCGAGTAAGCAATCCCTTGCAAAGACCGTCTGCAGCTGCCAATAAAACCAGCAGGCTTATGGATATCCGGCATTATTCTTCCCCCTTGTCAGCGCAGCAGGCTCAGCTGATCCATAACCTGTTCCTCCAGACGCCTCATGACACTGGAATCCTCCTCACTGCCATGATCGTACCCCAGAAGGTGCAGTGTTCCGTGCACTGCCAGGTAAACAATCTCTCTGGCAAAGGAATGTCCATACGCAATGGCCTGAGAACGGGCTCTTTCGACAGAAATCACGATATCACCGAGAGTTGTATCGCAATAGCTCAAATCATCGTCATCCTCTTCGTACTCCTCAAAATTATCTGCTTCGTATTCGTCAAGGTCTTGATCTTCTTCGTCGATAATTTCTTCGAGAGAATACTCAACCCGTTCTTTCATATCTTTGTCCGACTGAGGACTAAAATAAATCTCTGGCTCCCCTTCCCCCTTTTCCCGAAGGGCAAAAGACAGGACGTCCGTAGGGCTGTCAATTCCGCGGTACGTCTTATTCAGGAGATGAATGGATTCATCATTGGTCAGGACAAGTCCGATCTCAGCGTCATCCTGGCCGCCTCCCTCAAGAAGCGCTTTCTGAATGCCCGTACGAAGCAGTTTTGCTATTTTATTTTGTTCATCTTCTGCAACAGAATCCTCTTCCCAACTGATATCTAGTTCCATTTTCTCAGAAAAGACCTGCCTTTAAAGAGCAAGTCTTTTTCTCCCCCCTATTCGTGAGAATTATTTTTTTCAGACGGCGAACCAGGCTCGCTGTCCTGCTTAGTCGGAGACTCATTCTCTTTTTGCGTTTTGGGTTCCTCCTGTTTCTGATCAGTGCCCGCTTCCTCTGCCACTTTGGTCTTGGCGGACGGTAATTCAGGGTACTCGATCCTTGAATGGAATATTCCGCTTAGAACCTTAACAAAAGCTATAGATATCTTATCCAGATCCTTAAAGGTTAAGTCACATTGATCAAGCAGGCCCTCATCAAATTTCTCCTTAATAATCTTACGCACCAATCCTTCAATTTTTCCCGGCGAACTGTCCTTCTGGGAACGAACGGCTGCTTCAACATTATCCGCCAGAAGAACCAGCGCCGCCTCTTTAGACTGGGGACGCTGCCCGTCATACCTGAAAGCTTCTTCCGAAATATCCGGATTCTCTTCCAGTGCTTTATGGTAAAAGAACGATGCCGTGCTGTCCCCGTGGTGCTGCGCAATAATATCTTGAATATTGGATGGAAGCTTATGCGCTTTGGCCATTTCTAGCCCGTCTTTGATATGGGAAATGATAATCAGCGAACTAAGCGTCGGGGCAATCTTCTCGTGGGGATTATCCTTGGAAAACTGGTTTTCTATAAAGAAGTATGGTCTTTTCAGCTTGCCGATATCATGATAGAGCGCGCCGACTCTGACCAGCACAGGGTCGGCTTTAATTTCCTCAGCGGCAGTTTCAGCAAGATTCCCGACCAGGACGCTGTGATGGTAGGTCCCTGGCGCTTCGATCAATAAGCTTTTCAATAGTGGCGCATTCGGGTTGGATAATTCCAACAGTCTTACAGCCGATGTAATGTTGAAGCCCTGTTCCAGCCAGGGCAAAATACCCATGGTAAGAACAGACGACAAAAATCCGTTGGCAACGCTCAGTATGCAGCCGATCAGCCAATCAGTTGGGCTGATCTGAAGAATCAAGGCAACACCGCTTACAAGGGCAATGTTTACCAAAGCCACAAACAATCCTGCCCTAGCCAGCTCAGAACGGCGGTCCAGTTTGGCAACACCCTGTATGCCGACAATACCGCTAAGCAAAGAAAATAAGGCTGCCAGCGAACCTGCTGCTCCCATATTCCCTGGATCTGCCATCATTCCGGTGAAAATAGCCAGAATGACGCCTACTAGAACTGCAATCTTAACGCCAAGTAGGAGTGTTACCGTCATCGTAACCCAGGCCGCAGGTATCAGGATAGCCGTCAAAGTATTTAATTCATTGTCCCCAAGACTGATCGCCATAAAGGCTTTACCCATGGCCAGTGCAACAATCATCAGAAGTCCGATCAGCACCATCCTTTGCCAGTGGGTAAACGTGTCTGGACTGAACTGGTAGGCGAACAAAATCAAAATGATCATTGAAACCAAGACAATAATTGCAATTCCGGAAGCCGGCTTCCACGGAGATTTTACTTTGATCAATCCATACGCCTGCAAGGCCTGATAAACCTGATCATCAACAATTTCCCCCGGTCCGATAATTTTTTCATTTTCTCGATAGGTCCGGATGGATGGTTTAACGTCGGAAATGGCAATATCCTGCATTTTCTTTGTCGCTTCTTTATCGATGGTCAGTGTCGGTTTGATCACACACTGCTCGATAAATTCATTTATAAGTTCTTTCATAGGTTCAGTCATGCTAGATTTATTGATCTGTTCAATCATTCGGTCCTGCAAGAGTGATACTTCTGCCTGAGATCTCGCTCCGCTTTCGGCATTGCTTGCTATCCCAAGGATGACAACTGAACCAGTTCCAGAGGCAGTTACAATCTCGTGATCAGACAAATTCAGCAGCGCTCCAAGCGTGCTGTCCAATAATTCGCTGAAAGGGACTCTCTTGCGGAGCTCGTCCATTTTTTCAGTAAGACTGTCCTTAGAATCTTTCTGATCCGCCAGAATCTCGAATGTCCGATCCAAATCTTTTGACAAGTTGGAGATTTGACCGTCATCGGCCATATAAACAGGTTCGACCGCATTCGCTGCTGCTTTCTGTTCCTCCTGGAACTTGGCAAGATCCGTCACTTTCTTTTCATAAGGTGCCGTAATCAATTCCGGACTGGGTTCACCGGATTCAATATTTAATTTAGACTGAAAAAGATCCGAGGCCAATATCGCGGTTAAAAGAATAAAGAACAGCAGAAATAATGCTATCTGGTATTTTGTCATAGCATTCTTGGTCTCTTTAGGCAAAAGCATTGTTTTCAATTTTTTATTCAAGTCCCATCAATCCTTACCGGACTGCTTGTCCTCTTTTATATCTTGCGCATCGTAAGCGTGAATAATGCTTTGTACAAGCGGGTTACGTACAATATCGTCCAAAGTAAAGTAATGGAAGGAAATATCTCCGATACCTTTCAGGATATGTTGTACTTCAATCAGCCCTGAATAATTACCGCGGGGAAGGTCAACCTGGGTAATGTCGCCGGTAACCACTGCTTTCGAGGCAAACCCGAGTCTGGTCAAAAACATTTTCATTTGCTCCGGGGATGTATTTTGGGCCTCATCCAGAATAATAAAGGAATCGTCTAGCGTACGCCCGCGCATATAGGCCAGCGGAGCAATCTCAATCGTACCTTTCTCAATATACCGCGCGGTCGTTTCCGGTCCAAGAAGATCATAGAGCGCATCATAGAGCGGCCTGAGGTACGGATTGACCTTCTCCTGCAAATCCCCGGGCAAAAAACCGAGTTTTTCTCCGGCTTCCACCGCAGGCCGGGTGAGAACAATCCTGTTCACTTCTTTGGCCCTCAGCGCCTTGACCGCCATGACCACCGCCAGATAGGTCTTTCCTGTGCCGGCGGGTCCGATGCCAAAGACGAGTGAATCCTTAGCAATGGCTTTAACATACTTGGCCTGTCCGAGCGTCTTGGGTTTGATCGGACGCCCCCTTTGCGTCGTCGCGATTATATGGGTGAGGTTTTGAGCCATATCCTTCGCGCTGCCCTCTTCCACCTGGGAAACAACATACGTTACATCTGCCAGGGTCAGTGTATTGCCTTTCTGAATTAAGTCCAGAAGCTGTTTGAGGACTGCTTCGGCAAGCTTGACCTGCTGTTCTTCGCCTGAAATCGTCATCTCTTCACTGCGAAAAACAATCTGACAGCCGAGACGTTCTTCCAGAAATCTTAAGTTGACGTCCTCGAGACCAAACAGGTTTAATGCTTCTTCTTTATCTTTCAGGTTGAGTTTTGATTCATTACGCAAATGTGAGTTCCTCCAAATGCAAAGATATTTGCTTATTTTTTATATACCGCTATATCTTCAAAGGTCTCAACTTCAACCCTGACATGTTCCGTTCCTTTTTGGGATGAAAGGATCCGGACCTTATCATGCAGTACTTTGACCCCTGAAGGCAGTTTTTGTTTCAATTCCTCCCTGGCCAGGGTCTCGGCAAGCTTCCTTGCTTCTGCTGCCGTACGGCTTACATGTACTTTTTGAGTTTCTTCATAATGTACTTTTAACAATTCGACAGGAAAACGCCAATTCCTCCAACTGGGCAATGCATATGTGCAGGTTTCTTGGATCGAATCGGAATAGGGGCTATCCTGATTCATTATCATTATTACACGATTATTTATTTTTATTCCCCAGCCATTGGTCCTATTTGCCGTCTTTTCCGTCCTATCCTCTTCCATGGGAATAATCTTATCCGCGCTGTACCAGACCCTTGCCCGGACAAACCCTTTGGCCGCCGGCGCATCGGTCGCGTTCTGTTTGGTTCTGTTCTGACCAGATACGTCAAAGCTGTATTCCGTCATTCCTCCTGCAGCCTTGATTAAAACCTGTCCGGCGGTAACCAGCTGTCCTTCAGCAATTAGCGCCTGCCCCTGAATGACGATGACATCTTCCACATAGCCTGTTTTGGCTGCCAGGAGATCTCCCCGGAATAAAACGGTTTGCGGCAGGGTTTTTTCGACAACTCTGATTTTAATATTCGTTCCGCGCTCTTCCATCGTCATCCAGACCAGGTCAGGCATGCTCTCCTGAACTTGTTTGCTCATCTGATCGAGGTCAAGGGAACTTTTCAGCACCCATTTATTTAAGCCGGCTTTCCCGGCTTCGGCAATAATCTGATCCGCCGACACCCTGCTGTTTCCTTCCACACTTATAGAAAGCACATACTGAGAAAGAACCGTGAGTGCTGCAATGATGATAAAAACACCAAAAATCAGACCCTTGCGTTTTTGCCAGCGTAGCGCTACAAACGGAAATCCGTACCTGTTCCGGATATTGATTTTGATTCCTGCTTTTTTGGCTGCCTTACGCAAACGCCTGAAATCTGCAGCATTGATTTCGGCCAAAAAGCTATCCGTCAATTTTTTTCCATTATAAAATTCAATCCTGTCTTTAAGCGCCTCATTAATAAATCCGGCTAAATTCTTACCCTGCGCTTGAATGGTTACCCTTCCGTGCAGGTACCTGCCAAATTTTCCGAACACCTTCAGCCCTCCCCAAAGCCTAGTCCGGTTAACCGGCCGCGGATATTGATCTCATGATCCTGCACAGTGGTAAGGATGAATTTATCTCCGTTAAGACAGAGTTTACCCTCGGAAGTTTGCAAAGTAATCTCCTGATCCGAAAATCCGACCACTTCATCAAAATATTCTATGATGATCTCACTGCGTCCGATAATGGTTATTTTAGGTCCGTTATTCAGGACATCCGTCGGAAATTCCAGGATCTCACCAGCATGTTTTTGAAGCCTTTTCAGCACGCTTACCACTCCCTTCATAGCATGTCTATGCATCAGGAGCAGAGAATAGTCCAAGCAGTTCGCGGGAAACCCAGAGGAACAAAGGAGAGCAAAGAAAAATAAAAGAGCAGATTCTCGCTCACTTTTAATATGATAGCTTAAAATTTAACGCCAATTAAAACAAAAAAACTGCCGCTTATGTTTTAGCGGCAGTTTTTCACTACTCTTTTTTAGGAACCCAGGAGTCCTCTCACGACTTGATTCACAAGCTTCCCTTCGGCTCTTCCTTTTATCTTCGGCGTAATAATTCCCATGACTTTCCCCAGATCTTTGGGGCCTTGGGCACCGGTTTCAGCGATGATTTCTTTAGCTATTTCGCGGATTTCCCCTTCAGTGAGCTGCTGAGGTAAGTATTCCATTAGGATGGCGACTTCCTCTTCGAGCTCCTGAACTTTGTCGGGCCTGTTCGCGTTGGCAAACTGTTCCATCGCATCCCGCCGCATTTTTAACTCGCGGGCAAGAACCTCGATAACCTGATTATCATCGTTGAACTCCATTTTCTTGTCTATCTCAGCGTATTTGATGGCAGCCCGTACCATTCGGATAACAGAAAGTCTAACCTTCCCCTCCTCTTTGGCCTTCATAGCTGTCTTCATATCCTCAATCAGACGATCCTTCAGGGACAATTGGAGCCAACTCCCTTATTTGAATTTACGTTTCCGCGCAGCCTCAGATTTCTTTTTTCTCTTAACGCTTGGCTTCTCGTAATGCTCGTGTTTGCGAGCTTCCGATAATACCCCCGAACGTTGACAATTTCGCTTGAACCGGCGGAGTGCGGAATCCAGGGATTCATTTTTACCGACTCTGACTTCACTCATTTTTTATCCCTCCCTCCACTGGTAAATGATACGAAATAATTATAAAGGATGAATATGGACACGTCAAGCTGGAAGGAGCCTGCTTTTTTGGCATATCAAAACACAACTCAGTCCTAATCTGACGGTTTTTCCAAAAGATGTTTAGCCGATTTTCTTGCCCAGCGGCTTGCCGCCGATCAGATGATAGTGCAGATGTCCGACTTCCTGACCTCCGTCAGGTCCGCAGTTCACAACAATCCTGTAGCCCGATTCCGCGACCCCGAATTCTGCTGCAAGCTGCTTGATCAGGACAAAAATCCTGCCGGTCACAGCCATGTCATCTTCTGTCAAATCATTCAGACTGGTTAAGTGCTTTTTCGGAATAACCAGAATGTGAACAGGCGCCACGGGGTTAATATCCTTAAAGCACAGGATATCTTCGTTTTCAAAGACGATTGCTGAAGGAATTTCCTTGTTCACGATTTTGCAAAAAATACAATTGTCCACGAACCGAACCTCCAATTTTGTATCCTTAATACCTTATCAACTCTAAACCTACATGTTCCTACTGGTTAGATTAATGTCCTTTGCTTCCGGGTTATTCGCTTTTTGCAATCACTGTCTTACTGAGAATTTGTTGGTCGCATTGCTCCAGCGTATCTGCAAAAGGAGTCAAAATATACAAAAAGACTGTACTGTCAAACTCCTTAAAATATCTTGCATAAATTCTTGCACGGGATTTAATCAGCGGGAAATCCTCCAGACTGGTTTTTTTGAGCGGATTACCGTACTGAATGTAAGCCCGGCGGCTGCCCTCATATTTGTGGGCCGGACTGTTTACCAAGATGATTGCATCGATTTGTTCCCAGCCTTCATAACCTGCATACGTAACCCCGCTCTTAACCTCGGAAGAAAGAACATTCATTTTCTGCTGCTTGGCAGGGCATCCCAGGCCGTCCAGGACCAGCTTCTTATAATCATATTTCGCTACAGCCATTATTTCGTTGTTATTCAGCTTCCCATCCGCCGAAAAACCATACTTGCTTTGCCCGGAGTTGTCCTTGATCAGATATCCGCCATAAAAGCTCGCATAATAAGGCGAGTCATCCTTGTAAAGCGTGGACGAACCGTAATTCCAGCTGAACGCGCCAAAATTATAGAGTATCGACAGGGAAAGGTCTCTTCCGGTGTACTGCGAAAAACCTTTATTATCGTTAAATACCATGACAAATGGGTACCAGTCTTTTTCTTCCGTACTGGAACCGCCCGGGATCTGAACAGAGACTTGCTGTTTATCCATTAGGCTCTTGGAATTTTCATATTTGGTGTAAGCCCACATCACCGCATAGCTTCGGACTTGTGCGTACAATGGTGCTTTTAATAATAATACACCCAGCGCAATGACTACAATTAAAACAATAATAAGGGGCTTCTTCCAATTCCCGATCTTCTTCATTGTGGCTCCTTGTATTTAGAGGATTATTTGTTAATTATTATATTATAAAATATTAGAAGATTAAACACCATTTGACAAATTGTGCTTTATTCAGCTTCATTGATTTCCCTGCTAGCAGCGTTTCCCGGGACAGAAACCAGATCCTCCTCACGGACAGTATAAGTGATGAGATCGCTCTCAGCCAGGCTGAACGGAATTCGAAGTTCCAGATAATTTCGGGTATGTCCGCGGGCTCTTCCGTCTTGATCCACATTCTCCAAAAGTACTTCAAGCTGTTTTCCAATAAATTTTCTCTCGTATTTTCTTCGGCTCTTTTCACCGATCTGAATCAGTTCCCTGACCCTGGCTGTTTTGATACGGTTGGGTATCTGCTCCGGCATATCCGCCGCGGGTGTACCGGGCCTCCGGGAATAAGGGAAAACATGAATACCGGAAAATTCGCAGCTCTCAATAAAACGCAGGCCGTCCTGATAATCCTGATCTGTTTCTCCGGGAAAGCCGACCATAATATCGGTGGCGATTGCCACGTCTGGAACTCTGGCCCTTATCTGCTTCAGCAAAGCAGCATAATCCTCTATCGTATAAGGTCTGTTCATTTTTCCCAGGATCTTGTTGGAACCGCTCTGAAGCGGAATATGGAAATGGGGGCAAACTGCTGCATTGGCAGCAATAACCTCCAGTAATTCCAGCGAAAACTCCATCGGTTCAATCGAGCCAAGCCGGAGTCTCTTCATCCCCGGTAGTTTCACCAGCTCACTGACCAGAAGTCCCAGATTCATATTCTTATCGGCAAAGTCCCTGCCAAAGGCGCCGATATGAATACCGGTCAGTACAATTTCCTTGTATCCTGCCTTCAGAAGTTCCCTGGCCTCCCGGTAGATATTTTCAGGATCACGGCTACGTGACGGCCCCCTGGTATAGGGTACGATGCAGTATGTACAAAACTGGCTGCAGCCATCCTGAATCTTCAGCATGGCCCGTGTCCGGCTCTCACTTTTGATCAGCGGAAGCTCCTCATATTTCACGCTTTCTTCAAAACTTTTGACCTTTCGGAGAGGTCTTAAAGATTCGGCTGCCTTCTTTGCTGAAGCACCGGCAGCACGTTCGTCCTGAATATCGCGTAAAAACTGAAGCAGGGAACTCCGGTCCTGAGTTCCCATGATCAGACCAACTCCATCGATCCCTGCAACCTCATCAGGACTTAGCTGGGCATAGCAGCCCATGACAGCGATGATCGCACCCGGATGATCCTTGACCATCTTACGGATGAGCTTGCGGGATTTCATGCTCCCTGTACCGGTTACGGTGCAAGTATTAATAATGATCACGTCGGCAGAATCGGCCTCCTGGACGGTCTTATAACCTTCACCGGCCAGCAGCTGAGAAAGTGCTTCGCTTTCAGTCTGGTTGACCTTGCAGCCAAGCGTCAGAAAACTTACCTTCAAGCCTTCTGCGTTTTTCATGTTTTCGGTTATCATCTGCTTATCTTCTTTATTCATACGCTTGGCTTCTTTTCCTCTTAACAAATACAACATCCATCAAATAACTGCCCGAATAGAA
The DNA here is from genome assembly GCF_040931655.1 of Dehalobacter sp. TBBPA1. Taxonomy (NCBI): domain Bacteria; kingdom Bacillati; phylum Bacillota; class Clostridia; order Eubacteriales; family Desulfitobacteriaceae; genus Dehalobacter; species Dehalobacter sp. TBBPA1. Next base: position 2,543,738 of record NZ_CP162385.1, read on the forward strand.
AATATAAAAATTCTTCTGGCTTATGAACTAACATAAATGACCATATGATCAAAGCATCTATCCAAGATCGCCGAAGTAAGCGAGAGCCATTACAAGGGCTGCCAGAGCTGCCGTCTCTGTCCGCAGAATACGCGGTCCCAAAGAGACACTCCTGGCCTGAAGTTTTTCCTCGGCCCAGGCCACCTCTTCCGGCGCAAAGCCCCCTTCAGCCCCGATAAGCACGGCAATCGGGTATCTGGGTTCATATCCCTGAAGCACTTCCCTTAAGGAGTGCGTCTTTTCATCTTCATAAGGAATCAGCCACTGCGTCTCTACCGGCAGCAGTCCCTTCAGTTGCGTCCAATCGGCAACTTCCATAATTTCCGGTTCGATAACCCGGTGAGATTGTTTCACAGCCTCAGCCGCGATTCTTTGCCAACGGACCACCCTGTCCCGTGCTTTAGCTCCTTCCAGTTGCAGGACAGACCGTTTCGTCCTTAAAGGGATAAGTCCGGCCATTCCGAGCTCAGTCCCTTTTTGGATGACCCACTCCATCTTTTCTCCCTTGGCCAGTCCCATGACAAGGTATACCCTTGCCTTTGCTTCCACGTCAGGGAATTCCTCTTCAACAATTCTGCAGCAGGCTGAGTCCCTGGCTAGTTCTTCAATGACCCCGACCCACTGACCGCCGGAATTATCAAAGCCCATGACTTTTGCGCCGCATTCAAGCCGCACCACATGAGTCAGGTGATGAAGTTCTTCTCCGGTTATGTTAAAAGTGTCCTTTTCGCGGGACGAGATTTTAAAACGGTGCATAGGATTCCCTCTCTCGATACACTCAAGTAAACGTAGCTTTCAGCAGTACCCAGCCTGCATCTTCAAGCCTTCCAATACAGCGGAGGCCTGCCGCATTCATTTTTTCCAGAACATTGTTTTCCCGGGTATCAATGATGCCGGAAGCAAGAAGGATACCCTCCGGTTTCATCAGCTGAGGCAGGGAAGGCAGGAGTTCAATGATTATATCCGCGATGATATTAGCGATGACGACATCAGCTTTCCCCGTAAAGACCTCACCGAGGTTTCCCGTTTCAACCTTAATTTTATCTTCCATGTGATTCAGCGCTGCATTTTGCCGCGCAATCCGCACAGCCAGGGAGTCAATGTCTCCGGCCTGGACGTTTGCCCCGAGCTTGGCGGCCGCCACAGCCAGGATCCCGGAGCCGGTGCCAATATCAAAGACGTCCGAACCTTCCTGAATATAGTCTTCCAGCGCCTCCAGGCAGAGAGCGGTTGTCGGATGGGTACCCGTCCCAAAAGCCATCCCGGGATCAATCTCAATGATGACCACCTGATCCTGCGCGTCCGCCTGTTCCCAGGTCGGTTTGATCAGGAAGCGTTTGCCGATTCGGACTGGTTTAAAGTATTGCTTCCATTCATTCTCCCAGTCTTCTTCCTTAACCATCACGGAATTCGTCTCCACCATCCAGTCCGGAAATAATTCCTTGAAAAGCAGAAGTTCTTCCCGTAAGGAGGCGATCCTGGGACTTAAGCTTTCATCCTCCGGAAAATAACCCTTGACCACACACTTTCCCGTTACTTCTAAATCCGCATAGATGTGATAATCCCAGATCCCGGATTCAACATACCCTTTAATCAGCTCAGGCGATTCGACAACCACACCCTTGCTGCCTATCCGATAAAAAAGATCGGTAACAGCCTCCTCTCCCTCAGATGATACTGTTACCGCTATCTCAGTCCAATTCATTGCAAACTCCCTTTTCTCAGATCTTATTCACCGTTAAACTGCAATTAACCGATAGCATCCCGGACATTATCCTTCACCTTGTCCCAAAGCGATTTTTTGCCAAGCTGCTGACCTTCGGTCGTTATTTTTCCAAATTCGCTGAGCAGCTCTTTCTGACGTTCCGTGAGTTTGGTAGGCGTTGCTACAATCACCCTGACATGCTGGTCACCGCACCCGCTGCCCCTCCGGTAAGGAACACCCATTCCTTTGACTCTGAAGACTTTCGATGTCTGGGTTCCTTCGGGTATCTTTATTTTGACATCTCCGTGAAGGGTAGGCACGTCGATTTCATCACCCAGGGCGGCCTGAACAAAAGTGATCGGAATTTCAACGTAGATATCATTGCCGTTTCTCTGGAAGAATTCATCCTTCTTAACGAGCAGAACAACATATAGGTCTCCGGACGGTCCTCCTCTTTCTCCAGCCTCGCCATAACCGCTGTAACGCAGACTTAATCCATCCTCAGTGCCTGCCGGGATATTGACTTCGATCTTTTTAACTTCTTTCACTTTACCCTTGCCGTTGCATTTGCTGCACGGAGAGCTGATCATTGTCCCTTTTCCGCCACAAGCAACACAAGTCTTGGTCGTAGCGATCTGCCCGAACGGCGTACGCTGAGTTGCCCTGATTTGCCCAGTACCGCCGCATTGTGAACATGTGGTCGGATTCGTGCCGGGAGCCGCGCCGCTTCCTCCGCACTCGGTACAGTATACTGAGATCGGAACTTCGATCTGCTTCTTCATGCCAAAGGCAGCTTCATGCAGCGTGATGGACAGATCATATCTCAAATCGGCGCCTTTCACCGGGCCTTTTCTTCTGGAACCTCCGCCCATACCACCGCCGAAAAACATTTCAAAAACATCTCCAAGGCCGAAATCAGCAAAATCAGAGAAATCGCCAAATCCTCCAAAGCCCTGTCCGTTAAAGTCCACCCCGGAGTGGCCATATTGGTCATATTTTGCTTTCTTATCCGGATCGCTCAATACCGCATAAGCCTCGGTAGCTTCCTTAAAGCGTTCTTCCGCTTGCTTATCTCCCGGTTTGACATCGGGATGGTTTTCCTTTGCTATCTTCCTGTAAGCTTTTTTAATTTCATCCACGCTGGAAGATTTGCTGACACCCAGAACTTCATGGTAGTCGCGTTTCATAATTTAAGCCGAAACTCCTCCCTAAATATCAATACAAGACGCATAAGACATAAATAAGACCTGCATTCCTCCGAATGCCGAAGCAGGTCCAAAGATACTGCTGCACCCTTAGACCCTTTTGATTACCTATAGACTCTTTCTAATGTATCATTATACTACCATTATCATTAATATGTTAAGATTCAAGGCGCGTTGTACCGGTATTTAGCTTTGAGGCTAAATACCGGTACTTTTTGTGTTTCAACATCGTTATTATCTGCAGACTCTTCATGATTAATCGATTAAATAAATGATCTGATTAATACTGATTCTGTTTATTTATCCTTGTCCACTTCGGTATATTCAGCATCGACAACATTGTCATCTTCCTTGCCGGCTCCGGTATCCTGCTGTCCTGGATTTGGTCCTGCGTCAGGTCCCTGCGAACCTGCACCGGGTGCTCCCTGCTGTTGATACATTTTTTCCACAAACGGATAGAGGATTTTGGTCAGCGCTTCCGATTTTGCATTAATTTCCTGGACATTATCGCTGCCGGCCGTGGCTCTGAGTTCTTCAGCAGCCTTCTTGACCGCATCCCGCTCGGTGGCGTCGCCTTTGCCTTCAAAGTCCTTCAGGGTCTTTTCAGCCTGGTATGCCAGTGAATCTGCTTGATTTCTGGCATCAATCAATTCTCTGGCCTGTTTGTCTTTCTCAGCATTGGCCTCGGCATCCTGACGCATCTTTTCAATTTCGTCTTTGCTTAAGCCGGTTGAAGCCGTGATGGTTACTTTCTGTTCGTTACCGGTTGCCATATCTTTCGCCGAAACGTGTACAATACCGTTTACGTCAATATCAAATTTGACTTCGATCTGCGGCACACCTCTTGGGGCAGGCGGAATTCCGGTAAGCTGGAAGCGGCCGAGTGTCTTATTGTAAGCAGCCATCTCGCGCTCACCCTGAAGCACATGGATATCTACCGAAGTCTGGCTGTCGGCTGCAGTCGAGAAGACTTGAGATTTGGTGGTCGGAATGGTCGTGTTCCGGTCAATGATCCTGGTGAATACACCGCCCAGGGTCTCAATCCCGAGGGAAAGCGGGGCAACGTCAACCAGAACAATATCTTTCATTTCACCGGCCAGAACCCCGCCCTGGATAGCCGCGCCGAGCGCAACGACTTCATCCGGGTTAACACCTTTATGTGGTTCCTTGCCACTAATTCTCTTAATGGCTTCCTGGACTGCAGGGATTCTGCTAGATCCCCCGACAAGAATCACCTGATCGATTTCGTTGAAGGAAAGTTTGGCATCTTCCATCGCTTGACGGGTAGGTCCCATTGTTTTTTCGATCAAATCTGCTACAAGCTCTTCAAATTTGGCGCGGGTGATATTCATATCCAGATGAAGCGGCCCTTCAGCAGACATTGTGATAAACGGCAGGTTAATATTAGTCTGGGCAACGCCGGAAAGCTCAATTTTGGCTTTTTCAGCAGCTTCCTTCAGACGCTGCAGGGCCATCCGGTCTTTGGCAAGATCAACACCGTTGCTCTTTTTAAATTCGGCAACAATGTAATCCATTAAACGCTGGTCAAAGTCGTCACCGCCGAGAAGGTTGTTCCCATTTGTCGCTTTAACTTCGACCATTCCCTGACTCAGTTCGAGGATCGAGACGTCAAATGTTCCGCCGCCAAGGTCGTAAACGAGTACGGTCTGGTCATGTTCTTTGTCAAGTCCATAAGCCAGTGCTGCTGCAGTAGGTTCGTTGATAATACGCAGAACTTCAAGACCGGCGATCGTGCCGGCATCTTTGGTAGCCTGACGCTGGGCGTCGGTAAAATACGCCGGAACGGTGATGACAGCCTGAGTGACTGAAGACCCCAGATAAGCTTCCGCATCAGCTTTGAGCTTCTGCAGGATCATTGCAGATACTTCCTGCGGTGTATAGGATTTATCCATCAAAGTCACTTTATAGTTAGTGCCCATATGACGCTTAATTGAACTAACCGTGTTGTCCGGATTGGAAACAGCCTGGCGTTTAGCCACCTGACCTACCAGTTTCTCGCCGTTCTTGGAGAAGCCGACGACTGAAGGTGTAATACGTGCTCCTTCAGGATTAGGGATTACAACAGGTTCACCACCTTCAAGTACTGCAACACAAGAGTTGGTGGTTCCTAAGTCAATACCAATTACTTTACCCATTTGATTTCCTCCTTGCAAATTCTCATATCGTATTTTTCGTTTCTTTCAACTCATATACTCTTTGATCAGACTGAGATTTAGCTTAATACTATCAGCCTGAAACTTTGACCCGGCTAGGCCTGATCACTTTATCCTTCAGATAATATCCCTTTTGAAGTTCTTCCAGAATCATATTCTCCGGCTGGTCGGATTCTTCTTTCAGCAGGGCTTCGTGGAGATTCGGATCAAATTCCTGGCCGACGGTTTCAATGATTCTGAGCCCCTCATCTTCCAGAACTTTCACAAACATTCTTTCGATCATTTCCACACCCTGGGATAATGCTTCAAAATCTTTGTTTTTTCGACTGGAAGCAATCGCTCTTTCAAAATTATCCAGGACCGGCAGCAGGGACTGAATGACCCTTTCCGAAGCATATCGGGCAGTGTCTTCTTTTTCCTTCTGAGTTCTTTTGCGGAAATTGTCAAATTCAGCTTTCAGTCTTTGCATCTGGGCATAATAGTCTTCCGCTTTGAACTTATGCTCTTCAATTTCCTCACGCAGGCGCTGCAAATGATCGACAGGATCAATCTCCTCAGTCAGGCATTCTTCATTCTCCTGCCCAATGTTCTGGTTTTCTTTATCTTCCTGAGCGTTTGCAGACGCTTGATTTGTTTTTTCTTTGTTCACGCAGTTGCCTCCCTTCTTGATCTAAGTCCGGGTCCTCCGGTGCCTCTCTGTCAGCAATTCGGTCAAGCTGTTTGTCATATAATCTACAATCGCAATCGCTTTGCCGTAATCCATTCTGGTCGGACCCAAAACTCCCACTGAACCAATCTGTTTCCCGTTAATCTGGTAGGTTGCAGATATGATACTGCAATTTTTAAATACCTGATCAGCATTTTCCGCTCCGATCATGATACTTAATCCCTTTTGATCATGACTTAGAAGCTCCTTCAGCTTATTGTTCTCCTCAAATACGGAAAAGAGACTTCGAACTTTATTGATATCCCTGAATTCAGGCTGATCAAGCATATTTAATGTCCCGCCAAGGTAGACCCGTTCTTCGGACTCTCCATCCTTATCATCAAACATTCTTTCCAAAATACCCATCATTCCATCAATAATGCGGCGTTTTCTGGAAAGCTCGCTGTATATTTCGTTGATCAGGCCTTTTTTCAAATCCTGTACCCTGGTTCCGCTCATTTTCTGGTTGAAAATATTCGCCAGAATCTGAAGTTCCTCCGGGCTTGTATCCGAACCGATATCGACAATATTATTCTCTACCGAACCATTCTCTTTCACGGTCACCATGATGGCCTTCCCCTGCTCGTAGGGGAGAAAATACAAATTCTTTAGAATACCGTTTCGGCTTTTTGGTCCAAGTACAATACTGGTCAGGTTCGTCACCTGGGAAATAAGCTTTCCGGTGTATTCGATGACTTCCTGCACTTCGCTGAGTCTGCTGGTGATCTCCTGGTTGATATTTTTCTTTTCATCATGGTTCAGGCTCAAAGGGTCCATCAGATAATCGACATAATAGCGATAGCCTGAGTCGGAAGGAATCCTTCCTGCAGATGTATGGGGCTGTTCAATAAGTCCCAACTCTTCGAGATCTGCCATCTCATTGCGGATCGTCGCCGGAGACACCCCCAGCTCAAACTTTTTGGAAACGGTTCTGGAACCGACAGGCTCCGCGGTGGCAATATAATCCTGCACAATCGCTTTTAAAATCTTGTGTTTTCTTTCATCCATTTCCATCAAAGTGCCACCTCCGATTGATTTGTTAGCACTCTACTAAGGTGAGTGCTAATCATCTGAACATAATTTAGCATGATGGTAAAATAATGTCAAGAGGAATAATCATCGAATCGTGTACAATGTAGCTGCAATTCAGCTTAGATCATCGTTAAATTTAGCTACAAAATGAAATCCACCAGAACCGCATTGAGCACGAAAAAGCAGGCAGGGTTAATTTTCAACCTGCCTTCGGCAAGTCGGAAAATATCTCTATCAATATAGTTTTGCAAAATTTGTCCATAAATATCCTGAATTTCCGTTTGAAATTTTGCAGAAAATTCTGCGGTGTCGATTCCATCTGCCGTACGCAGCCCCAGCATCATAAATTCAGAGATCTGCTGCTCTCTGGTCAGTACTTCGGTTGCCGAAGGGTCCAAAGGTCTTTGTCCAGATTCCAATATCCGGGTATAACCGGCAATATCCTCTGGATTCCTGGTTCTAACGTTGTTCAGACATGAGACTGCCCCCGGTCCAAGACCTATATAATCCTGCCCTCGCCAATAAGACCGGTTATGTTTGCATTCAAAACCGGGCCTCGCAAAGTTGGAAACTTCATAGCGGCCATAGCCGCAGCTTTGAAGATAAGAAACCGCCCATTCGTACATATCGGCCTGCAAGTCGTCATCCGGCAGACGATCCAGGCGATTCCGGCTGTTCAAGCCATCCAAGGTTTCCTTGCAGTCCGGACTGCCTGCCTGACTGTATGCATATTCTTTATGCAGCGGGGTATCTTCCTCAAGCGTAAGTGCATAGAGTGAAAGGTGTTCAGGCGACAATGCGATGGCCTGGCGAAGCGTATCCTGCCAATCTCCCATTCTCTGTCCCGGAAGTCCAAAAATCAGGTCAAGGTTCAGGTTATCTATCCCCGATTGTCTGATAAGGGTGACGCTCCTGTGAATATCCTCCACGGTATGGATTCTGTCGATGCTTTTCAGCAGACGGTCATCAAAGCTCTGAGCGCCGAGCGATATCCGGTTGATCCCGTACGTCCGGCAGAGCATCAATTTCTCCCGGTCAAGTGTGCCGGGATTACACTCAATTGTTTTTTCTAGGACCTGACCGGTCCTGGAAGTATGGATACGGGGATCCCTTATCGGATCAGATAGTTCTGTCGAGTCTGTCCGGCTCAGGGCCTTAAAATAATACCGGTAAATCAGATTCAGCAGCTGATCAAGCTGACTGGCATTCAGAACTGTGGGCGTTCCGCCCCCAATAAAAAGAGAAGAAACCCCCTGGGAGGCTTCCTTAGCTCGCAACTCAAGCTCCCGCTCCAGTCCGCGCAAATAGACGAAGACCAAATCGGAGGCCGGGTCTGATAATAACATATGGTCAGCCCCATCTACGCTACCGAATATTTTACTGTCTGCGATAATGGGAGCAGTATAAGGTACCGAATAGAATGCGCAGTAGGAACATTTTTTTACACAAAACGGAACATGAACATATAAAGAAGTCATACGAATCACCTAATACAGCGATTTTTAATATTTACGTTCCCAAGCTGCAGACTAAGTCACCGTAATGGATGTCCAGCGCCAAGCGGAGCACAGCGCAGGAGGTGCTGCCTTGGGTCTAACCCGAGCAAAGTAAAATTAATCGTCCATCTTGAGCACTGCCATGAAAGCATCCTGGGGTATTTCCACACTGCCGACTTGTTTCATGCGTTTCTTGCCTTCTTTTTGCTTTTCCAGCAGTTTGCGTTTCCGGGAAATGTCACCACCGTAGCATTTGGCCAGAACATCTTTGCGCATAGCCCGGATATTCTCCCTGGCAATGACCTTGGCACCGATCACGGCCTGAACAGGTATCTCAAACATCTGCCGCGGAATCAGGCTGCGCAGCTTTTCAACAAGTTTGCGTCCACGAGAATATGCTTTGTCTTTATGGACAATGAAGGAGAGTGCATCAACAATTTCAGCGTTCAGCATGATATCGAGTTTCACAAGATCCGCTTCCTTGTATCCGATCAGTTCATAGTCCAGAGACGCATACCCTTTGGTCCGGGATTTAAGCTGATCAAAATAATCATATACAATTTCGCTTAACGGAAGCTCATAATAGAGACTTACGCGCGAAGCGGTGATGTAATCCATGTTCAGGAACGTACCCCTTTTCTCCTGGTTCAGTTCCATGATGGTGCCTACGTACTCGGAGGGTACCATAATCGTAGCCTTGACCACAGGCTCTTCAATCGATTCGATCTTTCCTTCAGGCGGCAGAAGCGCAGGGTTATCGATAAAGACCTGTTCCTTGGCTGTGGTATTTACTTTATAAACAACGCTCGGTGCGGTCGTAATAATACTGAGGCCAAATTCCCTCTCGAGTCTCTCCTGGATAATTTCCATGTGCAGGAGACCCAGGAAACCACAGCGAAAACCAAAACCCAGCGCTGCGGACGTTTCATTTTCATACATTAAACTCGCATCATTCAACTGAAGTTTCTCCAGCGCATCCTTCAGCCTGTCAAAGTCGGAAGTTTCAACCGGATAAAGGCCGCAAAAAACCATCGATACCGCTTTGCGGTAGCCCGACAGCGGTTCCGCCGCCGCATGGTCGTTATCCGTCACGGTATCCCCGACCCGGGTATCCCCGACATTCTTGATACTGCCCGCGATATAGCCAACCTGGCCTGCCCTCAGCTCATCGACAATCGTCATTCCTGGGGTAAAAACACCAACTTCGGTGATTTCAAACATTTTTCCGGTGGACATCATCCTGATGTTCGTTCCTTTGGAGACTTTACCGTCAAATAATCGAATATAAGGGATCGCACCTTTGTAGGAATCAAACTTTGAGTCAAAAATCAATGACTTTAAAGGTTCTTCATCATCACCCTTAGGCGGAGGAATCCTCTTGACAATGGCTTCCAGGATCTCTTCGACCCCAATCCCCACTTTGGCCGATGCGAGGATCGCCTCACTCGCGTCAATCCCAATCACATCTTCAATCTCCTGTTTGACTCTGTCAGGTTCTGCGCTTGGCAGATCTATTTTATTAATAACCGGAATGATCTCCAGATCATTTTCCAATGCAAGATAGACGTTGGCAAGAGTCTGCGCCTCAATACCCTGGGCCGCATCGACCACCAACAAAGCCCCTTCGCAGGCAGCCAGACTCCGGGAAACTTCGTAAGAAAAGTCAACATGTCCGGGAGTATCGATCAGATTCAGCTCATAGACCTCTCCGTTTTTTGCCTTGTAGCGCAAACGAACTGCCTGCAATTTGATGGTAATACCACGCTCCCGTTCCAAATCCATGGAGTCGAGAACCTGCTCCTTGAGTTCCCGGGTGGACATGGTTCCGGTATACTCAATCAGCCGATCGGCAAGAGTAGATTTGCCGTGATCGATATGGGCAATGATCGAAAAATTTCTGATTTTAGATGAAGCGTTTGCCATGGATATTCTTCTCTCCCCGAATATAATGCCAGCATATCATTATACCAAACTACCGCCTTGAAAAGCAAGGCGGCTCCGGAATGCCGGGGGGACAGGGGGAGTCCTTTTGCCCCCCAGCCCTCCTTATTTGCGTCGTTTGATCAGCATCTCGATGGCCATTTGGTACTCTTCCATCTTCAGCAGACGGGCAACTATAAAAAACACGAGCATGCCTACGAGTGCTCCGCTGATTAAAACAATCGTCGAGCCCATTTTGCCAATTCCGACCCAAAGGGTCAGCAGATTCGCCCAAATCATGACGACAGCTGCCATGGCCAAAGCGGCTGCCAGTGTTTTACTAAACACGGCTGCGATTCTGCGCCCGTCAATTTTGCCGAGTTTGCGGCGCAGTACGATAAACAGCAGGAGCATCTGCATAATGGCTCCGAGGGTTACAGCCAGGGCCAAGCCGCCGCAAGCCAAAGGCCCGACTAAAATGTACATCCAGATTATGCTGGCAGCCATGGCGATAAGACCAAGAATAACCGGAATCCAGGTGTTCTGCATCGCATAAAAAGCACGCGGCAGAATCTGAATAATAGCCTGAGCAGTGATCCCTAGCGAAAAATACAGCAGCGGCACAGCCATGATATCCGTATCCCCTGCACTGAATTCACCATGCTGGAACAGAACCCGAATCAAAGGGAAGCGCAGGACGACCATCCCAATGGATATCGGAACCGTAATAAAGATAATCAGACGAATTGCACTCGAGATCGTCTCCAGAAAGTCTTTGGCCTTTTTCAGAGTAGCCTGCTCTGTTAAGGTCGGAAAAACAGCGACACCGATGGCCAGCGCGAAGATGCCGACCGGGACCTGGAAAAGACGGTAAGAGTACCAGACCGCAGTCAAGCTTCCCGGATCAAGAGCAGAACCGAGGTTGGAATTCACAATGACCTGGAATTGATTCAAGGTGTACATGATAATCATCGGGACAGCCAAGACCATGATCTTCCGGACCCCGGGATGTTTCAAATCGATCATTGGATAGTAGCGGAAGCCAACCCTGTGCAGGGAAGGGACCTGGACAAGAAAATTTACCGTAGCGCCGATCACGACCCCAAACGCAAAACCGGAGATACTCCGGGCCTCACCGGAATTAGCAAAAAGCGCCCCAAATAGGATGACGCTGGCATTGTAAAGGACCGTCCCCAGCGCGGACGGCCAAAATATTTTGTACGAGTTCAGGATACCCATCGTAATCCCGCTCAAAGCCAGAATGACCGGCTGCAGCAGTAAGATACGGGTAAGATAGATGGTAAGTTCCTTATTCGCCGGACTGAATCCAGGTACCTGCATCTCAATAAACTTCGGAGTCAGCAGCATGCCTGCGATAACCAGGATACAGAGCAGAAGAAATGTCGCATTGGTTACCGAGCTGACGACTTTCCATCCTTCTTTTTCCTTTTCTTTGGCAATATATTCGGATAGGACAGGGATAAAGGCAGCACTCAACACCCCTCCGACCAACAGCCAGTAGAGCAGGTCCGGAAGAATAAAAGCCGTATTATATGCATCTGTAGCCGCCGTTTTCCCAAACAGGCCTGCCATCAGGGATTCCCTGACAAAACCGAGAAGCCTGGAAACAAGGTTGGCAGCCATCATGAAGCCTGCCGCTTTCATCATTTTTTGATTGTTTGTCATAATGATGCTGAAGGACCTTTCTATATACAAAGAAATGCACTCACTGCAAATTATATCATTTACCGAGATATTCCTTCAATACTTCGGCTATCGGTCCGGCTGCAGCCTGTGCTTCCTCCAACGTGTTTAGCTGACTGCCAATTTCCAGCAGGATTGCTCCGTCCGTGAGATACTGGTTATAGCGTGCTTCTGAGGCATAGCGGATTTTCGGGAAAAACAGTCCCGGGTATTTTTTCTCCGCAATCTTAATAATTTCACGCGCAATTGCATCATTCTTTTCCCAGTTTTGATTTTTCTGACCGATCACAATCATGACTCTGGCACACTCCTGTCCGTTAATCTTTGCAGTATCTTTGCCCACCTGGGAAGGAAGTCCGTCCCGGTGAAGATCGATCAGCAAACGGGTTGTTGGGTTTTTCTCGAGCATTTTTTTTGCTGCGAGATAGGAATGATTGTAGGCCTGGATATAGACAGCATCATTAACCTCCTCGGAATGTGCCGTATTGATTCCTGCCTGGTTCAATTTTTCAGTCAATAGCTGTCCAATCTCCACAATATCTCCGTTTTCACCTCCAGCTGACCGGTCTGCACCGCCATCCCCCGAATAGGACTCTGCACTGTGGGTGTGATAGATGCTTACCAGGACATCCTGCGCACTTTTAATCGGTTCAGGATCATGATAAAACGGATTATCGAGGGGTTCGAGCAGTGGTCCCTCCATTTCAGGATCATTGGGATAATAGGCCCAGCCCAGCCAGGTCGGCCCTTCGGAAGGAGGTGCATAGAAACTTAAAAAATACGTCCGAGCGTCGGATATGTTGACTCCGGTCAGCAAATACATTCCGATCCCTGCAGCAGCATTCCGTGTATCACTGATATAGGTTCGTTGTGGATAAGACATCCCCGGGGCGCCTTCCAGAAGTATAAGCTCAAACGGAAAGCTTTTTTCAGACAATATTTTTATGGTATACTGAAAACTATCGTTGGAAATGCAAAAGTAAACAGAAAATGCAAGCAGCGCCAAGAGTAGTATGACCCCAATAGCTTTCAGACGGGTATTCCAAAAAAACAGGATAATCTCCTCCTTTCCATAATTAGGAATATGAAGGACAAACCTGTCTTAGAACATTGAAATACCCTTAATATTTTACACCTGCATTAACGCTGAATTTATACAGTGCAGAATTTTTAAGATGTACTTGGCATTTTTGCATGAGATGTCATATAATAGATATAATTTGAAGACAATTCAAGTATCAAACAGCAAAGAATGGGACAGTAGCTTAAAAGGAAGTCCACAGAAAGCAATCAAATGCTGAGAGATTGCGTCCGACTTTCAAGTGAAAATCACCCGGGAGCTGAACTTCAGAAATATGTGCCTTGTCACTGCCAAGTGATCAATTAACAGGGTTCCAGTAAGAAGTTTCGCCTGCCCTGCGTTAACGGGTAAGAGTGATGTGTTTGACGTAATTTCATGTACCTCAGACATATAATCAGGGTGGTACCGCGGTTTAGTCGTCCCTAAGTTATTTATACTTAGGGATTTTTACTTTTTTCATATGATAACTTGAGGGTTGACGAGGAACTAACAGTCATTAATGAATTGATAAAGGAGAATCTCTATGAAAAAATTTAAATCTTTAGCTGAAAACCCCGTTGCTGGACGGGAAAAACAAATATCAGATTACTGGGATTCGATTGATATTCTGCAGAAGACAATCGAAAACCGCGAAGGCGCGGAACCGTTCGTGTTTTATGAGGGTCCGCCGACTGCCAACGGCAAGCCGGGTATTCACCATGTCATGGCGAGAACCCTGAAGGATTCCGTCTGCCGGTATCAGAACATGAAAGGTTTTCAGGTCAAACGGAAGGCCGGATGGGATACGCACGGACTGCCGGTGGAAATCGAAGTTGAAAAACAGCTGAATCTTTCCGACAAACAAGGTATAGAAGCGTATGGGATCGCCCAGTTCAATGAAAAATGCCGCGACTCTGTGTTTACGTATGAAAAACAGTGGCGCGAAATGACGATCCGGATGGGTTATTCGATTGATCTGGATCATCCGTATATTACCCTGGATAACAATTATATTGAAAGCGTCTGGTGGATTCTGGACAAATTTTTCAGAGAAGGATATATGTACGAAGGTCACAAGATTCTTCCGTACTGCTCCAGATGTGGAACCGGACTTGCTTCCCACGAAGTGGCGCTGGGCTATAAAGAAATTAAAACGAATACAGTCATTGTCAAATTCAAACGCCAAGAATATGACGAGTATTTTCTGGCCTGGACGACCACACCATGGACCTTGCCCTCCAATGCTGCACTGACGGTAAGCCCGACCGAAACCTACGTCAAAGTCCGCAGCAATGATGAGATTTATTATCTATCGAAGACGCTCGCACCGAAAGTACTCGGCGACGATTATGAAGTCCTGCAGGAATTAAAAGGCACTGAGCTTGAATATATGGAGTATGAGCAGCTGATGCCGTTCTTAACCGCCGACAAAAAGGCTTTTTTTGTAACGACTGCCGATTATGTCACGACAGAGGACGGTACCGGGATCGTCCATACCGCACCCGCTTTTGGTGAAGACGATTATAACACCGGAAAGCGCTACAACCTGCCGGTTTTTCAACCGGTAGACGAATCGGGCAAATTTATCGCAACACCTTGGAAGGATAGCTTTGTGATGGATGCCGACCTGGATATCATCAAGTGGCTGCACGCCGAGGGCAAACTGTTTAAAAAGGAAAAGATGGAGCATAATTACCCGCACTGCTGGCGCTGTCAGACCCCTCTGCTGTACTACGCCAAACCAAGCTGGTACATTGCGATGACCAAACTAAAAGATCAGCTTGTCGCCAATAACAAAACAGTCGAATGGTATCCCGACTTTGTCGGTGAAAAACGTTTTGGCAACTGGCTTGAAAATGTCAATGACTGGGCATTGTCCCGTAACCGCTACTGGGGGACTCCGCTGAATATCTGGCGCTGCGAATGCGGCCATACTGCTTCGGTCGGCTCCCGCAAAGAACTTGTGGAAAAAGCAATCGAAAAGATTGATGAAACCATCGAACTGCACCGACCTTACGTCGATGATGTTCATATCCGCTGTGAAAAGTGCGGCAAACCGATGACCCGGGTCAGTGAAGTCATTGACTGCTGGTTTGACAGCGGCGCGATGCCCTATGCTCAGCATCATTATCCGTTTGAAAACAAAGAGAACTTCCATGAACTGTTCCCGGCTGATTTTATCTGTGAAGGGATCGATCAGACCCGCGGCTGGTTCTACTCCCTGCTCGCGATCTCGACCTTTGTGATGGGCCGTTCCCCGTATAAGCGGGTTCTGGTCAACGATCTGGTTTTAGACAAGCAGGGACAGAAAATGTCCAAATCCAAAGGCAACACGGTAGACCCGTTTGAACTGTTTGACCAGTACGGTGCCGACACGCTCAGATGGTATTTGCTTTATGTGTCTCCGGCCTGGACACCTAAACGCTTTGACATTGAAGGCCTTAAGGAAGTCCAGAGCAAGTTCTTCGGGACACTCCGCAACGTCTATACCTTTTTTGCGCTCTATGCGAATACCGATGAGGTCGACCCGAGAGATTTCTTTATCGAATACAAAAAGCGGCCGGAGCTCGACAGGTGGATCCTCTCCAAATATCACGCCCTGATCAATGACGTTGAAACCAATCTCGCTGTCTATGATCTGACTAAAGCGGTCCGAAAAATACAAGAATTTGTCAGCGAGGATCTCTCCAACTGGTATATCCGGCGCTCCCGCCGCAGATTCTGGGATTCCGGCCTATCGGACGACAAGAAGGCCGTTTATAACACCACGTATGAAATCCTGGTCGGCATCGCAAAAATCTCAGCACCGTTCGCACCTTATCTGGCGGAAGAAATCTACCGTAACCTGACCGGTGAGACTTCGGTCCACCTGGCAGATTATCCGGAATATGTCTCGACTATGATCGATGAGAACGTCGAAACCAGAATGGATTTGGTCAGGAATTTAGTCACCCTCGGCAGATCTGCCCGGGAACAGGTCAGGATCAAAGTCCGTCAGCCGATCCAGCAAATCCTAGTTGACGGGAAATATGAAGTCCTGATCGCCGATTTAATTCCACTGATTCAGGAAGAGCTCAATGTAAAGGAAGTTATTTTTGCGAATAACTTAAGCGATTTCATGAATTTCATTCTGAAGCCTAACTTCAAAACTGCTGGACCCGTCTTCGGCTCGAAAATCAAACTCCTTGGCAAAGCACTGGAAAGCCTGGAGGCTTCAACGGCTGCGGCTGCCCTGGAGGCTGGAGAATCGCTCTCAGTGGATGTGGATGGAGAACAGCTAGATATCGTCAAGGACTATGTCATCGTATCGATTTCCGCCAAAGAAGGGTTCACGGTCACAATGGAAAACAACCTGTTCGTTATTCTTGATACCACGCTGACCAGAGAGCTTATCGATGAAGGTCTGGCCAGAGAGCTCGTTTCCAAAGTCCAGCAGATGCGCAAGAGCAATGATTTTGAAATGATGGACCGCATCCGGATCTATTTCGATGGGGATGACCAAGTCACGAGTGCGATTCAAAGCTATCAGGAATACATCAAAGTAGAAACGCTCGCTGAAAGCATCGAAAAAACACTGAGTACCGCAGACCTGACTAAGGTGAACCTGAATGACCACGATACCGGCGTCAGGGTAGAACGGATCTAAATGCTTTGGCTCCGTTGAGCTGAATTTTTTAAAATAAGTAACCTTGAACTGAAATAATGCTGATAATAGTTAACACAGACCGTCATTAGCATTATTTTTTTAAGCTGAAGCTAACGGCGTGGTGCCATCCGCTTTTCAGCTGTTGTGCCATCCATGGCACAAACAGCCGCGTTCCGCATCCAGCTCCACTTGGCGCGGACAGCACCATGCCGTTAATATCTCGTCCATTAAGCAATCCTGTAAAGAATTTGAGATCTAATTTTTCTGCTATCATTTATAAGTACCGCTATATACTGGCGTAGGAAAAACCAGACGAATATTTTTCAGAATCTTATTCGAGATCAACGTAGTCCAGTCTGACATATTTTACGTTTCGGGGCGACAAAAACGAATCGTCAAAGAAGATCGAGATCCCGCATTATTGGCTGGTCACATCCGGGTCCGGCCCAGATAAGCTTCCTGAAGCAGAGAATCCGAGATTGCTTCTTTGGAGCTTCCGTGGTGAACAATTTTACCCCGCTCCATGACGAGTACACTGTCCGCCATTTTCAAGGCGGCTTTTGTATTTTGTTCGACCAGTACGACTGTGACGCCGGACTCTTTCATCCCGACCAGGATCGCCATGATCTCGCGTACGACAAGCGGGGCCAGCCCGATGGAAGGTTCGTCGAGCAGCAGCAGTGAGGGCCTGGCCATAAGGGCCCTGCCTATTGCCAGCATCTGCTGTAGACCACCGCTTAAAGAACCGGCCAAATCCTTTTCTCTTCCCTGCAGCAGAGGGAATAATTCCAAGACTTCCTCCACATCGTTTGGGATATCCGCCTTGTCCTGACGATAACGGTGAAAAGCCCCCATCATCAGGTTATCCATCACGCTTAGCCCGCTGAATATCTCTCTTTTCTCCGGTATAAGAGCAATACCGGCTCTGACGATTTTTTCCGGTGACTGGCCGGCTATTTTTTTGTTCTGAAAAATGATTTCTCCTGCAGCAGGCTTGTATAACCCCGCGAGAGTCCCTAGCAGGGTACTTTTGCCTGCACCATTGGCTCCAAGAACCGCCAGCAATTCTCCCTGCCTGACATTCAGGGATACATTTTTGAGCGCATGCACATAGCCATGATAAACATCGAGACCATTTACACTAAGCAATTTGCTCATCCTCTCCGAGATAGGCTTTGATCACTTCCGGGTGAGCCTGAATTTCTGCCGGGGGTCCCTGGGTGATCACCTCCCCGAAATTTAGGACAACAATCTCATCAGCAGCTTCCATGACCGTTTCCATATCATGTTCAATCATTATCATGGTCATACCCTGACTGCGAAGTTTTTTCAAATATTCTGTCAGGATTTCAGATTCAGCAGCATTTAATCCTGCAGCCGGTTCATCAAGCAGGATCAGTTTGGGCTGAGAAGCAAGGGCTCTGGCAATTTCCAACAGTCTTTGCTGTCCGAACGGCAAAACTGCTGCCGGCAAACCAGCTGACTCCGCTAAACCAACCTCTTCAAGCAGTTTCAGGGATTCAGCCCTGATTTTTTTTTCTTCGGTAGACCGTTCAGGGGAAGAAAGAAACGACTTGACAAAGCCCTTTTTCCCCTGTAGGTAAGCACCAGTCATAACATTTTCCAGCACGGTCATGCTGCCGAAAAGCTGCAGGTTCTGAAAAGTTCTGGTTACTCCAGCCTGAGCTGTCTTATACGGCTTCATTCCAGTGATCGTTTTTCCTTCCAATAACACTTCACCTTCATCCGGTTGATACGTTCCGGTAATCAAGTTAAAAATCGTCGTTTTTCCTGCCCCGTTAGGTCCTATAAGCGCTGTAATTTTTGCTTCTTCAACCCCAAAGCACACATGTTTGACAGCCATAATGCCGCCAAAATGTTTTGTAATTCTGTGTAACTCCAGAAGCATGGCCTTTTCCCTCCTTCTATAGGATTGATACTCAATCTATAATTCTTATTTCATATTTGAATCATCGTTCTGTATATAGGTTAATTGACTTCATTTCCATCTTGAACCAGACTCTTTTTTGAACTTTGAAAGAATTCCCCGATACTGCTTAACCCCTGCGGACGGTATATCATGAGTGCAACCAGGATGATTCCGTAAATAATGATCTGGTATTCACCGCCGGCTCCGGGAACGATGAGCGGTATCAACTCTTTTAAGATCTCGTTTAAGGCCACGACGACCACAGCCCCAAGCAAAGGCCCCCAAAAGGTACCCAGGCCGCCAATCACTGCCATCAGTACAAACTGGACGGAAGCATGAAAAGTAAATGGTGACGGACTGATAAAGGTCACATAAAAAGCATAAAGGCCCCCTGCCAAACCCGTAAGCAGCGCACTGAAAATAAAGGCCTGCAGCTTAAGCCTAATACAGTCAATACCGGCATTTTCTGCCGCATACTCACTCTCTCGGATCGCACATAAGGCCCTGCCTGTTCTGGAACGAACTAAATTTCGTATTCCCAGCAGTATCAGGACCAGAATGATCCAGATCAGGATATAAAATTTCCTGTCACTGTTTAAAATAAGACTGCCAATGCCCAGATGCGGAATACCGCTGATCCCGGATGGCCCTCCGGTTATTTCTCCGCCTTCGGTAAATAATATATGGACTAAAATCCCAAAGCCGAGCGTCGCGAGGGCAAGGTATAGCTCGCGTAACTTAAGGGTCTGTCGGCCAATTAGGGCCGCAACAATTCCGGGAAGAAGAATTGCTGCCAGAAGGGCTAACAGTGATGGCCAATGAAAACGCGTGGTTAATATCGCGGCCGTATAAGCGCCTAAACCAAAAAACGCCGCATGACCGAACGACACCTGCCCCGCATAACCCATCAGTATTCCCAAGCCCTGGACAACGATCGCATACAGGCCGATAACAATCAGTGATCCATAAAGATAATTGCTGTTAAGCAGGAGCGGGATAATCAACAATACCAGCATGATGACAGCTCCGCTGAATTTAAATATAATCTTTTTCACCAAAGATACGCTCCTTACCATATGACGCTGTAAATCTTACTCAAAAGAAATCAAATCTATACCAAAAGGAAACCCTGTTTTAAGATTAAATTTTACGCTCGCTGATTGCACCCAGGATCCCTTCCGGCCTGATTAAAAGGACTGCAAGAAGAATCACAATAGAGATCGCATCATTCAACCCGGAGGAAATCAGTCCTGAACTGTAGGCTTCCAAAAGCCCCAGGATTAATCCCCCCAGAACAGCTCCGGATATACTGCCCAATCCGCCAATTGTTGCCGCGATAAAACCTTTGACGCCTAACATAAAACCCATATCATACGTGACCATCGTCACCGGTCCAATGCAGATTCCTGCGGTGGTAGCCAAAGCCCCTGAAAAAACAAATGCGGCTAGGGAAATCGTACTCAGATTGATCCCCTGCAGCTGGGCTCCGATGGGACTGAGGACGGAAGCTTTAACTGCTTTTCCCCAGTACGTCCGTCCAAAAAAAGTGTTGACACAGATCAGTGTTGCCGCTGCCAGCAAAAATACCCAGATACTCTGAGGATTGAGTGCCGCCCCGCCTGCCATGATTGGTCCACTAGCCGTAAAGGAGGGCAGAGAGTAGGTATCCGTTCCCCAGATCAGAAGGGCCAGTCCCCTTAAGGATATCGAAATACCAATTGTAATGATCAGCATCGTCAGGCTGCTGGCTCCCCTGGCTTTGTTGACCGTCAGCCTTTCGAGTACCCCCGCCAACAAGGCGACAATAATGATGGCAAGAAGGGAGGCCGCTATTAGCGGCATCCCCATCGATTTGAAACTAACCGTCAAAAGTGCCCCGATAACCAGGAATTCCCCAAGGGCTAGATTTAATATGCCTGTTACTTTATAGGTAATGACCAGGATAAGGGCAATAATGGAATAAATACTTCCAAGCGTAAGCCCGCTGAATAATAGCTGCAGTAGTTGTTCTCCCATCAGGTTTCACTCCGTTACTGTAATTTTGCCCTCGTTACTGTAATATTTTCCATTTGCCGTCTTCGATCTGCACCAAAACGGCGGAATCTTCGCTTAAGCCATTATGATCCTGTTCGGACATATTAAATACCCCGGATACACCGACAAGTCCCTGCGTTTTTTCCAGTTCATTCCGAATGACGCTGCGATCCGGACCAGCTTTTTCGATCGCCTTGACCAGGAGACTTAAAGCATCTGCCGCATAACCGCCGAATGAATTGGGCGCGGTATTGTATTTGTTTTGGTAATCATTGATATAACTTGTAAGCACTGCTTTCTGCGGATCAGAATCCGCAATCTGATCGGTCACTGGAAGCTTGCCGATTGGAAGGATCACTCCGTCAGCGGCGTCCTGGGCAAGTTCAATAAATTTCTGATTGCCGACGCCATGGCTGTGAATGAGCGGAATCGTCAGTCCAAGATCCTTATAGTTCTTCGTCAGGATGGAGGCCGAAGGCGGAATTGCCCATACGACGACTGCCTGAGCCCCGCTGCTCTTAACATTCGTTAATTGCGGTGTCATATCATTGTCTGTCGCATCAAATTTTTCTTCGGCGACGATGGTGATCCCATTTTGGGGAGCTGCTGCGCTGATGGCTTTCTTGCCATTGTCGCCATAAGCATTGTTCATATACATAAAGGCAATCTTCGTCATGTTATTCTTCTTGAGATATTCAATGATTTTATTGATCATGATGATATCGCTCTGGGCTGTTTTAAATACCCATTGTCTTTCAGCCGCCGGTTCAACTATGCTGCTGGCTGCTGCCAGAGAAATCATCGGAATTTGTGCATCCTGGACAGTTTTAATGATGGCCATCGAGGTTCCGCTGGAGCTGCCGCCCAAAACTGCAAGGACGCCTTTTTCGATCAGCTTATTCGCAGCAAGTACAGCCTCAGTTTCATCACTTTTATTATCCTCAATGATCAGTTCGATCGGATGGCCTTGAATACCGCCTTCGGCATTGATTTTGTCCACCATCATTAGCAGCGTATCGCGTTCAGGTGTGCCCAAAGAAGAGGAAGTCCCGCTGATATCGAGAACCGCACCCACTTTGTAAGGTTCTGCTGCCTCACTGTCTGCCTTACTGCTTTTCCCGGAGCTGCACCCCCCCAATATCAGGCTGACCGCCAATAATAAAGCTACTACCATACTCCCTGTGAAACCTTTGAACTTTCTTTTCATCATCCTTCACTCCTACATTCATATTTTTCTGATACACCAGAAAATAACAAGCCACAGCCTTCGCCGGGACGAAAGCTGTGGCCTTCCGCGGTACCACCCCAGTTAGCTGGATCACTCCAACCCTCTCTTAAGAGTACGAATAAAGAAATCTTTCCCTACTGAAACTTAGTGTGGTCCGTGGCCATCCGTGGCCTTGCTAGCCGCTCCTTGCAGCCAATTAAAAAAGCACTTCTCATCCCTGAAGGGACGAAAGTGCTTCGCGGTACCACCCTATTTGGGTCTAAGCAGACCCCACTTTTCAGTAGGTACAGGACTTTATTCTTCCTTATACCCCCTCCCTTTTAACGGCGGGAGCCTCCGTCCAGACCTACTTACCCAAAGGTTTCAGTCCGGAAGTTCAGGGGTGAACCTTCAACGATCAATGCGATAGAAACGCTTTCAGTCTAAGACGTTTCCTCCCTGGAAAGCTCATACCGTTTACTTTACCCCATCATTACTTTTATACAATAATGGTGTTGATTTGAATCTATATTATCACAGGGCTTTGAGATTCGTCAATTAGAAATATCATTAGAAATATATTTGTTCTGTATCACTATAGTAAAAGTAAAAATATATTTCAGGATGGTATAAGATTTAGGATTGACATGGCAATAGTAAAGGCAAGGTATTCTTTTTTTAGAATTTAGTTGCATAGTCTTGCTAAAATATGATAAAATAACTTTTGTCTAAAAAACGTGCGGTAGTTAGATGTTTCGAAGGGGGTGACTGTATGCCAAATATTAAATCAGCAATTAAGAGGGTCCAACTAAGCAAATTACAGAATGCCAAGAATACTGCTGCCAGATCTTCCTTACGAACCGCTATTCGTCGTTTTGAGGAAGTTGTAAACAATAATCCTGAAAATGCTGTTGAAGCTCTGCAAAAAGCTTCCCGTGCACTTGATAAAGCTGCTGCCAAAGGTTTGATCCACAAAAACAAAGCAGCTCGCAAAAAATCCAGAATGGCCAAAAAATTTCAGGCTTTGAATAATAAAGCCAGCTAACAACGCTGCACTAGTCCCTCCATGGACGTCGCAGCATCCGTGAAGGCTATTTAAACGCTTCACGCTCCATAGACATTGAAGAGGATATCTCAGAACCCTGAGGCATCCTCTTTTTATCATTACGTTATTTCTTACATAATCGTATAACCATTATTTCCAGCAGTAGCTGAGGGTTCCCTCCGCTGCTCTTTAACGCCAGTTCAGTCTGAAGACAATCTTCCATGGCTTCAGCCAATCTGTTGGCTGAAAAAGAGTCCGCTTGCTGAAAAAGCTTATTCCCTTCAAAGAACGTCCTGATCCCTGCAGTGTCCATAAAATCATTGACTGTGCCCCTGCGGGCCCGCCAAATGCTCGCTGCCAGCAACAGTCGGATATGGCGGACGATCATGGTATGCACCTTGAGGTAATGTTCCTGACTGAGCACTTCACAAAGCCTGGTCAGGGCATCTTTGGTATTCTCTGCCGCGATGGCATCCAGCATCGCAAAGACCGTCGTCTCGATCATCGGCAGACATATCTTCCGGATATCTTCAATTTCTATGTTTTGTTTTTCTCCAGTATATAAAGCTAATTTGGCCAGTTCCTGACTGAGTACCCCCGTCTGATGGCCAGCCCATTCCAGAAGAAACAAAGCGGCGGGAACACTCAGGTTCTTTCCGTTTTGAAGCGCTTCTTTTTGCAACCAGGCCGTCCATTCCGTCTGGCCCTTCGGAAATGCAAATTCCACTGCTTTTCCATTTTTATTAATTTCCTTAAACAGTTTTCTGCCTCTGTTCACTTTTTCCGATATCAGGACCAGGCAGGTGGACGGATTGGGGTTCAGACAGTATTCCAGCAGGATATCCGGGTCGCTGCCTCTCCCTGAATCGGATCGTTCTGTTTCTTCGGCGCTGTTTTCCGATTCGGAAGTGCCTTTGCTCCTGCCCGTACTGAAATATGGAAGATCATCAACAACCACGAGTTTTCCGGAAAAAAAGGCTGTCATATTGGCAGCCTGGATCATTTCTTCTCGGGTTTGTTCTTTTCCGTTAAGAAGTTCTGTATTGCTGCCGGAAGGATCATCCAGCAAATAATAGTTTTTTAGCAGTTTTAAAGCCTCGGTTAGAGAATAGCGGTCCTCGCCGTACCAGAGATAAACGGAGGGGATATCGCGGTTCTTTATATCCAGTTTGATGATATCTAATGTCATATCCTATTTTCTCCTTGAAGTTAAGAAGAAACTCTCTTACTTGCCACCCAATGTGATTTTTGATAATTCAACCAGGTTTTGTGAATTTTCACTTACTTCCTCAATTGCAGCGGTGATTTCCTGAGTCGCTGCGGCCTGATTTTCAGCAATACCGCCAATTTGGTTGATTTCCATAATAATGCCTTCAATAGATTCTCTCATCTGGGTAAGTATTTCGGTAACCATTTTAGCTGAGTCGTTACTTTGGGCAGCAAGTTTGCGCATTTCTTCTGCAACCACTGCAAAGCCGCGACCTTGTTCACCGGCGCGAGCCGCTTCAATTGCGGCATTCAAACCCAGCAGGTTGGAATGTGAGGATATATCCGAAATAGCGCTAATGACCTTATTAATTTCTTTAATTTTCACGGCGGATTCATTTGCGGATTTTACCACATTGCTGATTTTGAAAGAAAGCCCTTGTGATCCTGAGGCAACTTCTTGCAATCCAGCGTTTGCTTGCTGAAGCGTTGCTGCTAAACCTTGAGAAATTTCTTCAACTCTACCCTCTTTTTCTAGGCTTTTACCGATTCCGACACAGCCGATGATTTCTCCATCGGGTGCTTTAATTGGGTATGTGAATGACGCAAACGGAATACCGTATCTCTCTTTGGACATAATATCCGATCTGGTTTTACCTGTTCTCATCGCTTCAACAAGGTGAGCGTGATCACTAACCTTAAAACTTGGATCCACCTTCGTATGAAGTTTATAGCCGGAGTAATGACAGAGCGCGTTCGTCTTATTTGTGATCAGCACCATGATGTCTTCCTGCATTATTTCTTTTAAATCGGCTAATACCATCACGTAGGCTTCCAAGATTTCTTCATAGCTTTTTACATGATTTTCTGCAAAATCCATTAAAATATCTTCCTCTCTCTTCCCAAAATGACCTATTTAGTAATTATTTTGAATTATCTCTACTATAACGCAGAACAAATAACTTTTCAACCAAAGATCATTGGGATCTTACAACAAAAAAAGTCCCCCTCAACGGATGAAGGGGAAAGAAAGAGGAGGAGAAAAGAGATGTTCATTTGGTATTATTTCCATGCACTTCCTCTTTTTATTCATGTTCTTTGATATTTTTTGTATTTCCGTATAAAATTAGTCTTTACTGGACTAATTTGATGTTTCAGACCAAAATATTTAGACGGTTTCTGGTTCAGCGTAATCTACACCTTTGGTGTCGACGGTTACGCTTTTCATTACCTGTTCCTGATTGGGCCTGTCCTGATAGTTACTTTCGACAGAAACAATATGATCAACAGATTCCATGCCTTCGATCACCTTGCCAAAAGCTGCATATTGACCGTCAAGATGAGGTGCATCATTAACCATGACAAAGAACTGAGAACCGGCTGAATCTTCCATTCTGGAGCGGGCCATAGACAGGACTCCACGGCTATGTTTCAGATCATTCTTGAAGCCGTTACCGGAGAATTCCCCTTTAATACTGTAGCCTGGATTGCCCATTCCCGAACCCTGCGGGCATCCTCCCTGAATCATAAAACCAGGAATGACTCTGTGAAAAATCAGACCGTTATAGAAGCCCTTTTTAATTAATGAAATAAAATTATTGACAGTATTTGGGGCTATTTCAGGATAAAGCTCGGCCTTAATGACATCCCCGTTGGCCATTTCAATTGTTACAATCGGTTTTTCCATGATCGATAACTCCTTTTCAACGTGTGAATTATTCGTTCAGTTGTTGATTATAGCATAAATTTGGATAAAAAAGAAATTTGCAGCTGTCACCTGCCTGTCGTTATCTGATAGCCCTTTTTATTGATCATCAATTGTATTGTACCGTCCATATCTGTCCGATATATAGGTACACCTCTTTCTTCCCAGTAGTTGATAACCTCCCGGGAAGGATGACCAAAGCTGTTTTTGCCTACAGAAACAAACACCGCCCGGGGATTGGTACTGTCAAACCAAGCTGTATCCAGAGAGCCTTTTCCGCCATGATGTGGAACTTTTATAAAATTCGAATTCCAGTCAGTTCCTCTGTCTGAGATGGATTCCATTTCTTCTGCTTCCATATCTCCCGTCAATAGGATTTTCTTTCCCAGATATTCCATCTGTATCACCAGAGAATTATTATTCGAATCAGCGCCGGTGTTGTTCATTTCTTCGACCGGGGCTATAATCTCAATCTGCAAACCGGAAGAAAAATGGATATAATCCCCTGCCTTGAGCGTTACAAACTTTTCTTCGTTCCGGTAGTATTCCGCTGGAATTCCCGACTGCCATTCTTCATTTGTTATTCTATCACCCGCTTCGGGTACTGCGACTTTTGCCACAGGCAAATTGGCCAGCAGATATTGCGCCCCTCCCAAATGATCAGCATCCTCGTGCGTGATAAAAAGAAGATCCAGTTGACCTATCCTTTTTTCCATCAAATAAGGAAGCACAATTTTTTCCGCTGCATTGTAGTTCTCCCTACGGGGACCGGTATCGACAAGCAGGTTCTCTCGGGCTGTCTGAATTAGGATACAGTCCCCCTGGCCCACATCAATAAACGAAATTTCCAGGGCATTGCCGGCCGACCAGGGGTGCCAGAGCAGCAGCATCATAAGCAAAGCAAAGACATGTCTAAATTTGATAAAACTTAACAGTTTCGCAGGAATTAGTTGTTTGGCAGAATCTAGGAACTTTGCAGACCACAGATTAGAATATCCCATATGGTGTGGCTTATTTTCGTTCTTTCCAAGTTGGAGCGTGTCAACCATTCTGTACAGGTAGGGCAGAAATTGTAATCTCTTCGCTGTCGTTCTGAGTCTTCTGACCTGTACGTTCGAAATGAATTGTATTCTTTCTGTACCGAATAGCATCGCTGCCAAAAATCCATACCAGGCTATCCAAAAGGCCAGGCCGGGGTTTAATACCCAGAAATAGGCCCAAGGGAAAGATGCAATCAGCGTCAATATACGGTCAGAGATCTCAAGCAGCCATACTGCAGCTTGAAAAAAAACGGATGGGATACCCGGAACAAAAATCAGTACCGTTCCAATAAGCCCGATCTGCAGAACTGCGCCGAGCATAAAAAGGATGAATATATTGGTGATCAGCCCAGCCAGAGACAGTTTGTGAAAAACATTCATCATAATGGGTATCACGGCAATCTGAGCCCCAAATGATACTGCTGCAGGCAGTCTCAGTAATTCAGGCAGCCTGCCGAACCAGGCATTTTTCATCAACTGGGGTGATAGAACCAGCATTCCCCAAGTAGCAGCAAAGGAAAGCTGAAAACCTATATCACGCAAAAATAAAGGATTCCATAAATAAAGAATCAACGCAGCAAAGAGAAGCCATCTAAGCGACGACATCTTTCCACTGCCTAAGCGGCCGATTAAGACTGAGGTTCCTAAAATGGTTGCCCGTAAGATAGGCGGATTACCGTTGCATAAGACTGCATAACACAAGATAACTCCAATCGTTGCGACAATCCTGGCTTTCCGGGGCAGGCCAAACAGAAACAGCCATGCCAAAGCCATCACAAAGGCCACATTAGATCCCGAAGCCGCAAAAACATGCATGACTCCTGCGGCCTTGTACATCTCCAGTGTTTTCGCAGAGATCCCGCTGGAATCCCCAAACAAAATTCCTTCAAGAATACCGGCTTGCTCCGGCCAGGATGCGGTCAGAATATCATGTACATGCTGACGTATCCTTCAGGTAAAACCCGGAACACCTTCCTCCAGTACATCAGCTTCCCCGAAGGCTGTAATCGTACCGCTTAAGCCTCTTACGGCATAATAAAGCGGAAGGTCAAATTCGCCCTCTGTTCCCGGAGGTTTGGGATGTTCCAGTCTGGCTGTGACCAAGATGGTGTCTCCGGGCTTAACTCGATCCCATCCCTTCATATATACCCCATTTTTTTCGGGATAAACACGAAAATTGTATTTTTCCCCCAAGCGTTCTTCCGTTCCGGGATAGACATCTTCCAGGATGAAAATACCCTGGCCGGTCTTATCATTAATCCGCCAATCCAATAATCTGCCCTGTATCTCAATTCTTTCTATAAGCAGCGGAGAAGCGATATTGTTCTCTGCCGGCATCCCATACAAAAAACCTGTTAAAAGCCCGCAGGCCAGCAGTACCGCTTCAGGTTTGGAAGCCCTGCCAAAAAAATCGAGCGGTTTCCATATAACCACAATTCCTATAGCTAAAAGCAAGCAAATGGCCAATATGAATATTCTTGCTTCTTTTTCACTTTGAACGGCCAGCAATCCACCTGTCAGCACAGCTATAGCCTGACTGACCAGTTTATCTTTCATGACGCTTTCATGCCCCTTCATGACCTTTTTCTCATTTTGGTATGCAAACACCCTATGCTCAGTCCGAGAGCTACAGTTCCGCTATGAGCGGAACAGGATAACGCAGCGCAGTTATTTGCGGATTGTGCCATTCATGGCACGCGAATATTGTGGCCCGCAGACTTGCCTCAGACATACTGCTTTATCACGTTACGGACTGATAGAGATATACTTCTCCATTTTCTCATAGGTCTTTGAACCAATCCCCGAAACATTTTGAATCTCTTCCGGTGCGGAGAACCACCCGTTTTCCGTACGATAATCAATAATTCGCTGGGCTAAGGCCGGACCGATCCCCGGAATAGTATCCAGTTCATTAATACCTGCGGTATTGATATTGACCTTTGTCGATAATCCGTCTGTTGTACCCGGCTGAGCTGCGCTGTTTTCGGTCTTATTTTGAGTCTTGTTTTGGGTCTCATTTCCGGTTAATTGACCCGTTCCGGTACTCTTTGAGGCCACAATTATTTTTTGTCCATCCTTGAGCTTTTGGGCAGGATTCAATACTTCAAGGTCAGCTTCAGCTGTCAGTTCCGCTGCCTGCAGCGCATCATCCAACCTGGCATTCAAAGGGAGGTGCAAAAGACCGGGATGCACAACTGCACCCGAAATATAAACTACAATCTCCCTGTTTTCTTCTGCCTGATTAACTTCAACCGGACTGTTTACTGGCAAAAACAGTTTCACAGCGGCCAGGACCAGTAATACACCCAAAATGCCCCACCAAAGCAGCCTCAGCTTTTTCTCCAATCGTCCATACCCCCTCTTTTTCCATTATTCTCCATTTATTTTCAAATTCCTTTGTGTGGATTACTTTTTTGCCGTTTCCAAGTTAATCAGCGCGCTTAAACTTTAAACCTGATCATGAGAATGTTCCCATTTCTATTCCAAAACATAGAATATATCAGCCGAAACTGGCAAATTTTTACAAGGAGGTGCTCTTACTCCCAATGACATTATTTAGAGGAACCCATCTGAATTATGAGCTTGTTGCTCCTTATGCAGGGAATCAGGCCACAGTAAGTCTCTTTGACGGTAAAACCTACCACGGACAAATTGTTGAAGTCCGTCAGGACGGTATTCTGTTTCATTCCAATAACCCAGGATTTCTGTTTCTTCCGTTCCTGGCTATAGCCGCTTTAGCACTAAGTGTTCCTTTTGCTTACGGCGCAGGCCTGGCCTACGGTTCCCGTTTTGCTTATGGCCCCTACCCGTACGGGCCTTACAGGCCATACCCTTATTATTGATTTCTCATTCTGATCTTCTGAATTGCACCGCAGCATTAGGCCAGTTGAACACTTTGTTATCCCTAACGTGTTGACACCAGGCACTTCGTGTCATTGTCCGTGGCAAACCAGCCACGATTCTCTATTCGAATCGTGGCTGGTTTTAACTGTATTATTTTAATTTGACACAACTGGCAAATATGTTACAATTGTATTAGCTAATTTTTTATATTAGCTAACGCGGAGGTGCTCTAATGGAAATTACCTCAACTGAAGCCCAGAATAATTTTGGCCGCTATCTGAAGCTAGCCTGGTTTGAAGACATTATCATCACGAAAAACGGCAAAAAAACAGTAGTTGTTAGACGCTATAAGGAGCCCGGAAAAGATGTTTCAGTCGTTGCTGAAAAAGCTGAAGGCTATTCCTGGGACCAAGAGAAGATCACGTATGAAGACTTTTTAATGCTTTCTGAATCAAGTGAAAGCCGCTACGAGTATATTGACGGAGAAGTCTACCTTTTGGCTTCACCTACTTATGACCACCAGTGCATCATCATGGAAATATCCAATGTCCTGTACAATTATTTCAAAGGCAAGAAATGCCGTCCGCTGACTTCTCCGTTCGACGTAACCCTTTCAGTCAGTGACAATAAAAATGTTGTCCAGCCTGATATGATTGTGATTTGCGATACTGAAAATATCAATGAAAAAGGCAGGTATACCGGCGTACCTACCCTAGTTCTTGAAGTATTGTCCGATTCCACACAAAAAAAAGACCTGCTGAAAAAACTAAATTTATATCTGCAGGCCGGTATATCGGAATATTGGATTGTGAATCCCTGGCGCAAGGAAGTCTATTTATACTGCTTTGCCGAACTGGACATCAGGGAATACCGCGTTTATCAGAGCAGCGATACGATCAAGTCTCTATATTTTGAAGGCTTGTCTGTCCCTCTTGAACAGCTATTTTCTTAAACTGTCTTACCTCACAACGATATTCACCAGTTTACCCAGAACCGTGATCACTTTGATGACGGTTTTTCCTTCAAGGTGCTGTTTGACTTTTTCTGAAGACAGAATCATCTTTTCCAGTTCCTCTTTAGAAATTTCGGCTGGGACCTGAACCTTGTCGCGAACTTTTCCGTTTACCTGGAGAATAATCGTGATCTCCTCTTCGATCAGCACCGTCTCATCTTCAATGGGCCAGGCCTGTTTATGAATGCTTTCGGTGTTTCCAAGTTCTGCCCAGAGCTCTTCGGTGATATGCGGGGCAAACGGTGCCAAGATCTTCAGCAGTGTTTCAATGCCTTCTCTGGCAACGGCCAGGTTGGCATCCTTTTCTTCTTTATACAGGTAAAGTGCGTTAACCAATTCCATAATGGAACTGATCGCGGTATTGAAATTAAATCTGCTGCCGACATCATTGGTAACCTTTCTGATGGCACTGTGTGTGGTAAAACGCATTTGTTTGGCTTTGGCATCGAGCTCCGTGAAGGATTCACGTGCAGTACTGCCATTTCCTGCAGAAGCCAAGGCAGCTTGATACTGGACAATAAGCCGCCAGACACGGTTTAAAAAGCGGTAGCAACCTTCAACACCCTGGTCACTCCACTCCAGATCCCGTTCAGGCGGGGCAGCAAACAGAATGAACATTCTGGCCGTGTCTGCACCATATTTGCTGATGATCTCCTCAGGGCTGACGACATTTCCTTTGGATTTGGACATCTTGGAACCGTCCATGCAGACCATTCCCTGGGTAAGCAGATTTGCAAACGGCTCATCCACCTGGAGGTAGCCAAAATCTCTCAGGGCTTTAGTAAAAAAGCGTGAATAGAGCAGATGCAGGATCGCATGCTCAACACCGCCGACATACTGGTCGACGTTCATCCATTTGGCCGTGTTTTTCTCGTCAAAAGCCTTATCCGGATTCCGCGGGTCACAATACCTCAGATAGTACCACGAAGAGCACATGAAGGTGTCCATCGTATCGGTTTCTCTTCTGGCAGGGCCTCCGCACTTCGTACAAGTTGTCTGCACAAAGCTCTGGGAAGTGGTCAGCGGATTCTCACCGGCCTTGAACACGACATCATCGGGCAGCATCACCGGCAGCTGATCATCCGGCACAGGCACAACGCCGCACGTATCACAGTAAATCATCGGAATTGGCGCACCCCAATAGCGCTGACGGGAAATCAGCCAGTCCCTAAGGCGGTAATTGATTCTACGCTCACCAAGCTGCAGCTTTTCCAGTTTGGCAGCCATCCTGCCCCAGGCCGTCCGGTTATCCAGTCCGTCAAAATCAAGGGAGTTGACCATGGTCCCGTCTTCAATATAAGCTTCTTTCATCGGCATATCTTTATCTGCAGCGGAAACTTTAGGATCAAGAATGACTCTCACAATCGGCAGACCGTACTTCCCGGCAAAGGCAAAATCTCTTTCATCATGTCCCGGGACCCCCATAACAGCCCCGGTTCCATATTCGAGAAGAACGTAATTGGCAATCCAGATCGGGATCCTTTCTCCGCTTAATGGGTTGATGCAGTAGTGTCCGATAAACATCCCTTCTTTTTCTGCTTCCGATGAGGTTCTCGCAATTTCGTTCAAACCTTTCATCTTCTCGATAAAAGTGAGCACGCCTTGTTCATACTGTGTTCCTTTGACGAGCTGTGTAACCAGCGGATGTTCGGGGGCAAGAACCACATAGCTCACGCCAAAAATCGTATCGACTCTGGTTGTGAATACAGTGATCATATCTGTGGTGCCTTCAATTTTAAAATTGGCTTCGGCCCCTTCAGAGCGGCCAATCCAGTTGCGCTGCATGGTTTTTACTTTTTCCGGCCAGCCGGTGAGCTTATCAAGGTCGTTTAAGAGCTGTTCCGAATAATCCGTAATCTTGAAAAACCATTGTTCAAGATCTTTTTTGGTAACAGGTGTGTCGCAGCGCTCGCAGGCACCGTCCACGACCTGTTCGTTAGCCAATACTGTCGCGCAGGACGGGCACCAGTTTACAGCGGCTTTCTTCTTATAGACCAGACCATGTTGATAGAACTGATTAAAAATCCATTGCGTCCAGCGGTAATACTCGGGGTGGCAGGTTGCAACTTCTCTATCCCAATCGTAAGAAATACCCATTTCCTGAAGCTGTCGCTTCATGTTCGCAATATTTTTCCAGGTCCACTCTGCCGGCGGTGTCTGATGCTTGATCGCGGCGTTTTCAGCGGGAAGGCCGAAGGCATCCCAGCCAATCGGGTGCAGCACATCATAGCCCTGCATCCTTTTGAAGCGGGCAATCACATCAACGATCGAATAATTGCGGACATGTCCCATATGTAAGTTTCCAGATGGGTATGGAAACATGGCAAGTGCATAGAACTTTTCTTTACCGCTATTCTCCTCAGTTTTTCCTGCTTTGTTCTCCAGCCAGGCTTTCTGCCATTTTGACTCAATCTCGTTGAATAAATATCTTTCCTGCATAGATCCGACCTCCAAAGTTCTTTCCAACAGAACAGCCTTTAGTTGTCCTGCCTTATGTTTCAAACGTTCATTCTTCTGGTAGATATTACTAGTCCAAAAATAGATAAAAACCCCCATCCCCAAGGGACGAGAGTTTGCTCCCGCGGTACCACCCTAATTCTGTGCGCTTAAAGATTATAACGGTTCTCACCGGCATCCGTTGCTGCCCGGACACTGCTCAGGAACGAGTTCCCCGCCTGGTGAAAACGGCTCACACCAACCGCCGTCTCTCTGATCCATCCCTTTCAGGTACTGCTTTCCATCAAAGCGTAAAAATATTAGATTGGATATCCAAATTAATTATTCAATCGTTTAGATTTTAATTCTATATAGAATTAAAATCTAATTATATAATACAACTTCCCGAGCATCGCCCCACAGTCTTTCCAGACTATAAAACTCTCTGGTATCTGGTGTCATAATATGTATAACCAGATCACCACAGTCGATCAGCACCCACTGAGCTTCAGGAAGCCCTTCTATCCTTAAAACCGGAATCCCGACCTCGGGCAATTTTTCTGCAAGGTACTCGATAATTGCTTTGGTCTGAGTCGTGCTGTTTCCCGTGGCAATCATAAAATAATCTGCAATGACGGATATTCCCTTTAAGTCAAGGGTCAGAATATTTCCGCCTCTTTTATCGTCAATAAAGTCAACTACTTTCTGCAGCTGGTCATGACTTATTTCCAAATTCTAACCTCCTTTAGACGCTTTTCCATTTTTCAAATCTTCATACGTCAGAATTGTCAGCGGATGAATCGGTTTATTGTTCTCCTTCAGATAGTACAAGGTATGCTCCACACAAGCCAGTGTACCTGTCTTAAGGTCATGATACAACTTCTGACGAAGCTTGTCTACACCGGGGAAATTCCTCCCGGGTTCCATGAGATCGGCACTGTAAATCAACATTTCCAGAGGGGACATCCCCGGTCTCCCCAAGGTATGATTCGCAACCGCATTCAGGACATCCTCGTTTTTTATCGCGTAAAGGTTCCGTAGCATATAAGCTGCGACTCTTCCGTGAATGACCTGGGGAATTTCCATATCTTCCGGATATAGAATAAGGTTCCATTCCCGGGCTTTTTTCAGCTGCTCCAAATAAGTGTACTCCTTAGCCAGGTCATGGGTAAGGGCAGCTAAGCCCGCATCTCCTTCTTTTACACCGAACCTCGGGGCAAGTTCCACGGCCAGAGCCTCTACCCCAAGCGTGTGCTGAAATCTTTCCAGCGGAAGTTTTTGTGAGGCTAAAGTTCTGAAATATTCCAGCCGGTCGTTCACAACGTTCAACCTCTCTTATTTTACCGCTCCTTGCCACCATGGGCGTCATACAAGAATACGGTACAGTTTGCTGTACCGTATTCTCTCGGGTCCAGGGTCTGAGAATGTAAGATAAACCAGGATTCTTCATGCTATTTATATAGAGTCCTACGACTCATTAAAGATCAGAATTTATCTTAACAGAAACCCCCAACCAAAAACATTAGACAGTTTGGCGAGGTCTCGCTTCGTTTACTGTCAATGAACGGCCATTGAACTCACTACCGTTAAGTTCTTCTGCTAAGCGCTCGGCATCCTCTGAAGCAACTTCTACAAAGCCAAAGCCTCTTGAGCGACCGGTTTCTCTGTCGGTAATGATTCTGCTGCCGATTACATTGCCAAACCGAGCAAAGTACTCAGTCAGTTCCTCTGAAGTCGTACTCCAGGGGAGATTGCCCACGTACAGGGTTTTTGTCATGGAATTCACCTCTAAAATAATTTTGTTTATAGTATGAAACAACTATTACTATAGTATACAATCCTATCGGAAGTCAAATGTTTATTTACTGATGTAAATATTATTTTCTATGATGAAACGCCGTACTTCTTCTGGAAGCAAATAACGAATAGACTTGTTATTCCAGATCCTTTTTCTGATATCTGTCGAAGATATAGCCAGAGCGGGGATTTCCATCTCGAATATTCTGTCTTGGGCATAAGGATATCTGTCAAATAATTCTCCCAAAAAATCACCAATTTCATACCCCGGTCTCGAAGCCCCGATAATTTTGGATATTCCAATAATTCCTTCTGCTTCCCGCCAATTCAAAATATCCCGGAGCGCATCCGAACCGGTGATAAAAAAAAGTTCCTGTTCAGGGAACAACCGATGCAGGGCTTTTAAAGTGTCATAGGTGTATGAAGGGCCTTCCCTGTCAATCTCAATTCTGGATGCGATAAAATTCTCATTGTCGCGAATAGATATTTCAACCATCGCAAAACGCAGATCCGAATCTGCAATCTGGTAATCAACTTTATGCGGAGGAATGCCTGTGGGGATGAATAAGACCTTGTCAAGCGCAAATTCGACCCTGGCAGTCTCCGCAGCCACCAGATGGCCGTAATGAATTGGATTAAACGTTCCTCCCATGATGCCAATCCGGCATCCGCCGGCGATTGACTCGCGAACACTCCGTTCCATTATTTATCTCCTAAATTTTTATTATGAGGCAAGTCTCCGTAACACTGTCTATAACGGAGACTGATCTCAGGAGAATACTTAAGTAAAATATGCTGAGAAATATCCCACCTGCAAATTGTCCTCATTTACCAAGAAAATATGTCAGGGCAGCTCTATTTTTGGTTTTTCGCTGGCCTTCCGATAGAGCAGAAAATTCCGCCCGATCACCTGAACCAATTCTGAATGGGTAGCTTCGGCCAGCCCGGAGGCGATATTTTTCGGGGCATCGGCACAATTCTGGAGCACCCGTCCTTTAATCAGCTCTCTTGCCTCCAACGCATCGGCGGCCTGTTTAATCATATTATCTGTAATTTCATCTTTGCCAACCATTAAAATAGGTTCCATTTCATTCCCCATAGCCCTTAGAAACCTTTTCTGTTTGCCTGTCAGCATGCTATTGTCCTCCCTCCGACCATTCCAACTCCAACTTTCCGATCGATACTTTATTGCCTTCTTTGATCCCCT
Source organism: Dehalobacter sp. TBBPA1 (assembly GCF_040931655.1). Classification (NCBI taxonomy): domain Bacteria; kingdom Bacillati; phylum Bacillota; class Clostridia; order Eubacteriales; family Desulfitobacteriaceae; genus Dehalobacter; species Dehalobacter sp. TBBPA1. The sequence continues at coordinate 2,579,888 of NZ_CP162385.1, forward strand.
GTTCCTTCAGTGCATCGTCGACTCCCATCACTTTAAGGATATTCTGGAAGCGCATGACACCGTCATCCGTATCGAGGTAGGCCATCGCCGCATGTCTTTCAATCTCTTTGCCTGTAATGATATACATGCCGTCTTCACGCGTAATGACAAATCTGTCCTCGCTTTGGACCTGAACCATGCGATGTTCATCAGGATCAGCTGAAAGTCCAATCAGCGGTACCTCAGGAAGAATTTGTATCATCTTATGCAGTAATTTATCGATTCCCTCTCCGGTTACCGCCGAAATTGGGTAGATTTCATAGGCATCCCCAAATTCCTCGCGGAGACGGCGGAGATTCTCCTCGGAACCGTTAACATCAATTTTGTTCGGAACAACCAGCATCGGCCTTTCAGCAAGAGCCGGGCTGTGCAGTTTGAGTTCCTGATTGATGATTTTAAAGTCTTCCAGCGGGTCTCTGCCCTCGGAACCTGAAATGTCCAAGATATGAAGAAGCAGTCTGGTACGCTCGATATGACGCAGAAATTCATGTCCAAGTCCTGCGCCGGAATGAGCCCCTTCGATAATTCCCGGGATATCCGCCATGACAAAACTCTCATCCTCTACCTGAACGACGCCAAGATTCGGTACCAGGGTCGTGAAATGATAGTCTGCGATTTTCGGACGGGCAGCCGATACCCTCGAGATCAGTGTGGATTTTCCGACGTTTGGGAATCCGACCAGGCCGACATCTGCCAGAAGCTTCAGTTCAAACAGAAGCCAAAGCTCTTCCCCTGGTTCTCCGCGCTCCGCCACTGTAGGAGCCTTGTTTGTATTACTCATAAAACGGGCATTTCCACGGCCGCCGCGGCCGCCTTTGGCAATGGTGACCCTTTGCCCATGCCGGGTAAGATCAGCCATAATTTCGCCTGTACCTTCATTTTTGATTATCGTTCCCGCCGGTATACGCAACACCAGGTTTTCTGCTCCTTTACCGTGCATATCCTTGCCTTGCCCGTGTTCGCCGCGGTCTGCCTTATAATGGCGGCGATAGCGGAAATCCACCAGGGTCCGCAGGCCCTCATCCGCTTCGAGGATGATATCCCCGCCACGGCCACCGTCTCCGCCATTAGGCCCTCCCAACGGGACATACTTCTCCCTGCGGAAAGATACAGCTCCTGCTCCGCCGTCCCCAGCTTTTACATATATTTTTGCGCGATCATAAAACATTCGTTAACCCCTTCATTCGGATTTTTCTAAAGAAAACTTGGCTGGCGCGAAGCCTTTGGCGTCAGCCTTAGCTGCGCTTAGACCTATCAGAAAGTAACTCATGCTTTCTGGTAGACTGGGGAATATACATTCTGCTCAAAAAGATTGTCTTCTTTATATAGTCTGAATTCGCAGGAAAATCCTCCGCCGACAACGCCGAACTGGATCTTTGCCGTTAATGTTTCAACATCCTGATCTCCCTGCACGAATAGGTCTAAACAGTCTTTAGTGTATCCAGAAAAACTCAGCGCATATTCTTCCTGCCAATGATCAAGCCAAAATTCTTCATTTTTCATTTCCGGAGGAAAATCCAACACAAATTCTGCACCTTTCAGACGCAGCTTAAAATACCATCCCAGGAGAATACCAAGCAGTGTTTTTTGGCCAATCTTGTAAATATCTTGCTGCGGCCGAATCTCCACCAGGACTTCATCAATATAAGCCAACGCTTTGTCCGGCATATTCAGCTGCAAATACCCCTTGATGACCTGAAAATAATTCAGAAAATCATGCCGAAGGATCTGGAAATTATCCAACTGCTCATAAAGGATCTTTTTATCAAGATTGACCATTTTTCTTCTCCTCACCAAAGATAATTAACAATAAAACATACCCCCGGGCTAACCCAGGGGTATGACGTGTAATCTGTTATTGGGCTTGAGTAATCCCGTTTTCCGCATGAACACTTACCTGCTTGCGGAATTTATCTTTGCGTTCGAACTTTACGTAACCATCTGTGAGCGCGAACAGCGTATCATCTTTGCCAATGCCGCAGTTTTTGCCAGGATGGAGTTTGGTTCCACGTTGGCGAACAAGAATATTTCCTGCCAAAACGTACTGTCCGTCAGAGCGTTTGACTCCGAGTCTTTGCGCATTACTGTCTCTGCCGTTTCGTGTACTTCCTACACCTTTCTTGTGGGCCATGAAGATCACCTCCTAAAAAGAACATGCTGATCGTATTCTAATTTTCAACCATTAAGCATTGATTGTTTCAATTGAAAGCTTCGTGTAAGGCTGACGATGGCCTTTTTTAACACGAACGTGTTTTTTGGGTTTATAACGGAATGCAATGACTTTGTCGCCTTTGCCCTGTTCCAGAACTTTTGCGACAACTGTCACGCCGTCAACAACTGGAGCTCCAACCGTTACATTACCATCTTTTTCAACAAGCAGTACCTGATTCAGGTCGAGAACCTGGCCGACAGCTGCATCAAGTTTTTCAACATTGACGACATCGCCTTCCTTGACTCTGTACTGTTTGCCTCCTGTTTCGATAATTACATACATTTTTCTACACCTCCCAGTCCCAGACTCGCCTGCGTAGGTCGGCCCGCTGCCGCATAAACGGCAAGAAACCAGTTCATACCTAATAAGTGCGGTTGTGGTGAGAAGCCACCACGTTCTAACATTTTAGCATTTTTCCTTATATTCGTCAATCAGTTGATCCTACAGTTCAATTCATTCGTCTCTCGTGCCAGCCTTTTCCGCCGCACTCCCGGCATTTTTCGGTGTTCCTGGCAGCTAAGGTCTGACCTTCTTTTTTGCGTGTTACCTCAACGAGCCCCAGCCTGGTGCGCCCCACTACTTTACATTTGACCTTATCCTGTTTAAAAGACTTTTCCAGCATTTCCAGCAGCTGATTCCAATCCTCATTTTGTTCCATGTCAATAAAATCGACGATAATAATCCCGCTAAGGTTTCTAAGTCTTATCTGCCTGGATATTTCTGAAGCAGCCTCCATATTCAGACTCTGCAGGGTATGCTGCAGGGAGCTTTCTCCAGTGTATTTTCCGGAGTTGACGTCAATGGCGGTCAGGGCTTCAGTCTGTTCAATCACCAGATAGCCTCCGCTTTCAAGCGGAACCTTGGGTTTTAATGCTTTCAGGATTTCATCACCGATATGATAGCGTTCAAACAAATTCCCTTTAAAGTCAGTCCATATTTTCCCGGAAACTGAGCATCTGACTTCCCGGAGCTTTGTCCGTAGCAGCTCGGCCATTTCCCCGTCATCGGTAATAATCCTGGTTACCTCTTCGTCGATCGTTTCTCTTAACAGACGGGACAATGGGTCGCTGCTGCTGTAAATCAGTCCCTTGCCAGACTTGCTTTTGATTCTTTCCGTTAAGGTCTGATTGATTTCTAAAATCTTTTCAATATCATCAGCCAGTTCTTTTTCCGCAACGCCTTCCGCCATCGTCCGGACAATCAGACCAGCATTCTCAATGCTGAGATTCTGGGCAAGTTGATTAAGACGTTCTCTTTCTGTTTCATCCGTTATTTTACGTGAAATCCCCAAATATCCGCGATTCCCGGGCAAGAGTACCACAAAACGCCCGGGCAGTGAAAGATTGGTCGTAACTCTTGCTCCTTTATTACCGACAGCTTCCCGGGTGACCTGAACAATCACCTCCTGGCCTTCTTTTAAGAGGCTCTCGATCGGTGGCACCGGCGATCCGGGTACATTTTGCACCTGGACATATTCTGGATTGACAATATCCCCTGCATAGAGGAAGGCATTCTTCTCGAGCCCAATATCGATGAAAGCAGCCTGTATGCCTGTAACAATATTACTGACCTTCCCCTTGTAGATATTGCCGGCCAAACGGGATTCTCTTCCGGAATCATCCAGGACTTCTGCCAGTCTGCCTTCTTCCAGTACCGCAGCCCTCATCCGATGATCCTCAGTGGTAATGACAATCTCTTTCAATCTTATCCCTGCTTTCAGGCTTAGTATCAAATCCAAATTTCTAAGATGACACTATATCGTCGCGATCACTTCGAGTGGGTTTCTGAGCATCCCGTCGGACTGTTCGATAAACAGGCCTTCCCTTGTTGTCGTTACGCCTGAAATATCTACCGGAAGTCCTTCCATGTTTTTTAGACTTTCCAGGATTTCAACCGGCCGGACTGAACCAACGTTTCCGGTAATAATATCCAGGCGCAGTTGTACGTGATAATTCTGAGCATCCGCAGAAATAACCCCTTCTTCAGAAATCAGTGTTATGGTTTTAACAAACGGACGAATATTCCGCTCTATTTTTTTGCCCTGCTGATAGCGAATCCCTGTTGCTTCGTCCCTGTTCAGCCAGTTCCGGCAAGCTTTACGGAGTTCTTCTGCCTCGACCGGACGAAGGAGAGGCGCTTCGGTCCGGTATCTGGCAAGATTAATCACAGCCATCAGTGCCTTGCTTCCCTTTACTGCGATCCCAGCGCCTATGATTTTTATGCCCTCGGGCAACTGGCTCTGAAGCCGCTCGACGATATTCCCAATATCACATGCTCCGGCTTCTGTTGCTTCTCCAGCTTCTTCCCGAATAGCGTCCTTTTCTTGTTCTTTATTCTCTTTGACTTCGATATCGACATATTCCTGTTCTCCTTCCACACCGACTGGCAAAGGGGGACCAAAAGCAATCTTCGGATGAGGATTGAATCCTTCGGAAAAAGCCACTTCAATTTGGGCTCTGCGCAGGGCCCTGTCCAACATTCTGGTTAAATCCAGATGCGCAATATACCGGGCTTCACCTTTCTTGGTGTAGGCCAGCCTTATCTTCATCATAACCGCCTCTTTTCCAATCTTTCCAAGATATAAATATCAGAGCTATCTTCCAAAGCTTTGTTGTAAAGCCTTTCTTTATTCCGGCATGTTTGTAAAAAAGCCGAATACATTACTTGTAAACGAGGAGGGATTTCAATGCAATTTTCTTCTGGCGAACAGACGCCGCTAAGATTGCTGGATGAGGCCAACTTCTGGAAACACCAGGAATATGAGCATACAAACGTCATCCGGGAAATCGTGCCGGATCTGGAAAGAAAATTTGTCGAAGAACTTAAAGAATGGGAACAGGCTCTGACAAGGACGCATAGCCAGGTTGTCCAGCTCACTGAAACATTGGTCAGATATGGCAATACGCAACCGGTTGTCGCCGATCAGGCACTTCGTCTGATCAGCTTTTCTCTTGAACAAAGCGGCCGGTTTGTAAAATTCCTTTTTGAAATTCTAGATTTGAGTCAGGCAGTCAAGAAGAATCCGACTGCTGCAGCTGTAATCAAACACATCATCCGTGAATCTGAATATTTCATCGGGATCACCCAGACCATCTGCAGTCAAGGCTAGGTTCTGTATAAAGTTAAGGCGCACTGAATTTTACGGGTCTGGCCAGATCCGGACAGACTCCGCAGTGGCTGCATTTTTCCCGGCAATCAGGTGTGACAGCTTCAGTCAGGGCCTTTTTATATTCTTCAAGCAAGTAGGATTTCTTGACACCTGAGTTCAGATGGTCCCAGGGAAGGATCTCATCCTCTGATATCCGCCTGTTGGCATAGAAATGCGGGTCAATGCCGATTTCCTCCATTCCCTGCTTCCACAGATCATACCGAAAATGCTCACTCCACCCGTCAAATTTGCAACCTGCGTTAACCGCCCATTCCAGTAGCTCCGCAACTTTGCGGTCACCCTTGGCAAATATGGCTTCCAGAAAGCTTGCTTCTACATCGTGGTAGATAAACTTGATCCGGTAATCCCGCAGTTTCTTGCGGAGGTATTCCTGTTTTTCTCTTAGAGTCACCATGGAATCCTGTGCTGCCCATTGAAAAGGCGTATGCGGTTTGGGAACAAACGAACTTGCCGAAACTGTGATCCTGCAGCCGCGTTTCCCAAGTTTTCTGGACAACTCTAGGACTTTTCTGGCCTGTTGGACGATTCCGTCCAAGTCCTCATAGGTTTCGGTCGGAAGTCCAATCATATAATACAGCTTGATACTGCTCCATCCTCCTTTAAAGGATGCTTCTGCCGTCCTTAAAAGATCCTCTTCCGTTACGCCTTTATTGATAACATCCCTTAAGCGCTGGGTTCCGGCTTCCGGTGCAAAGGTCAGTCCGGATTTGCGTACTTTTTGGACCTGTTCGGCAATCTCAACATCAAATGAATCCAGGCGGAGTGAGGGAAGGGATACACTGACCCCTTTGGGTTCCATTTTAGCCATCAGACCTTTAAGGACACCGTTGATGCAAGTATAATCACTGGTCGACAGCGAAACAAGTGAGATTTCTTCATAACCGGTGGCCTTGATGGATTTCTCCGCCTGTTCCAGCAATGCTTCAGGAGACCGTTCCCGAAGCGGCCTGTAGATCATTCCGGCCTGACAAAAGCGGCATCCCCTGGTGCAACCCCTCATGACCTCAAGCATTACCCTGTCATGAATAGCCTCCGTATACGGGACAATCACTTTTTCCGGGAAGTAGGCCGAGCTGAAGTCCCGCAACACCGCCTTTCTGACCGTCTCAGAAATTCCTTCCCTGACTGTGATTTGCTGGATTGAACCATCAGGTTTGTATTCGGCCTCATAAAAACCCGGCACATAGATTCCCTGAATCTGGGCCAGTTCGACCAGAATAGCTTCCTTCAGTTTTCCGTTTTTCCTGGCTTGCTGAATCACGTGAAGAACTGCGGGAAATTGCTCTTCCCCTTCCCCCAGGAAAAAGAAATCTACAAAAGGCGCCAGAGGTTCAGGATTGTAGGCACATGGACCACCGGCAAATATAAAGGGATACGCACCCCCACTTTCCGTCCCGTTTTTTCTGTCTTCGGATTTTAACGGTATCCCGCTGAGCTTTAGGACATTTAATAAATTGGTATAGCTGAGCTCATATTGCAGCGTGAAAGCGACCACATCAAAATCCAGCAGAGGACGAAAAGATTCCAGTGTGTAAAGCGGGATTCCTCCCTGCTTTAACTTTTCTTCCATATCCGGCCATGGAGCAAAGGCCCTTTCACAGAGAAACTCTTCATAAGAATTGATGCGGCCGTACAGGATACGTAACGCAAGATTGGACATGCCGACTTCATATACATCAGGAAAGACAAATGCCACCCGTACATCTGTCTTTTCCCAGTCTTTTTTTACCATATTCCATTCACCACCGACATAACGACCGGGCTTAATCACCTGCGGTAAAATCCGGTCGAGTTTCTGGCGAATCCATTCACGATCCTTCTGATTCATATGTATTTCCCCCTTGAGCCTATTTATCCAGGCAGGTCTTCATAATATATACGCTTTCGGCAGCATAAAGGCTTTGACCTGCCTTTATGCCATCCATGGCATCGTAACACTAGGCCATCCATAGCCCTCGTGTGCCGCGCTCAGCATCCCTGTTCCGCTTGACGTTGTCTATATATTACGGAGACGGATTACTTAATTGTGGATAAATTATTATAGCACAGCACCTTATTCTTAAGCAAAAACCTACCTTCCAGGCGCAGAAGGGCTTTCTTTTTGTCCAGGCCGCCGGCATAACCAGTAAGTTTTCCATTGCCGCCAATCACACGGTGACACGGAATTAAAATGGAGATCGGATTATGCCCGACTGCACTGCCTACCGCCTGAGCGGACATCGTTGTTAACCCCCGGGCCAGAGCAATACGTTGGGCAATTTCCCCGTAAGTTATGACTTTCCCATACGGTATCTGCAGCAGTATCTCCCAGACAGCCTTCTGGAAGTCGGTCCCCACAGGAGCCAGATACAAATCCATTTTGGGAACTGAAATACCTGCCATGATACCTTTCGCATTTCTTTCCGTGCTTGCCGCCTGTTCCTCTTCCCAAGTTTGTCCTTCTTGTCCCGAAAAATAAAAATCCAGCCGCCGACGCAGCGTCTCAAAAACAGGATATTCCCGATTCTCTGTCCATTCGGAAGTAACGGCAGGATAATGCTTCTGGCCAATGAACCATAAACCGCTTAGCTTATCTTGGACTGCCGCAGCTGTCATTTTTCCAAGAGGTGTATTCACAGTGCAGGTATAGGTCATGTTCGTTTTCATGTTGACAGGGTACCAGCTCCCTTCACCTATTTGAATAGCCGGTCTGCCAGTCCAACCCTCTTCGAGCTGAAAAGACAGAGTGACGAATTCTCAGATAGGATAATATAATACAGTAATTGCTCGTATGAAAGCAAGCGAAAAGAAGTATTGGAGGGGAAATTATGTTCAAATACGCCGATGCGCTGTTATTTCCAGTAGAAGTCAATTATCCAGACCCGCAGTTCGGCCGGATCATGCTGGAACATTACGGCGGGAAAGATAGCGAGTTCTCCGCAGCCACCCAGTATATGAATCACCGTGCTAATATGCCCAACCACTTTGTAAGGGAGTTATTGGGTCTTATCGCAGCAGAAGAACATAGCCATATGGAGATGATTGCTGAGGCGATCAACAGACTTGGAGGACCACCACTTTGCTACGTCAATTCCGAGGGTATACCCTGGGACCTGACCTATGTCGATCAAAGCCTTGATCCTGTTGCGATGCTGCAGGCTGATGCTGAAGCTGAGATCCGCGCAAAAATGCTTTATGACACACATTTGACAATGACCAGCGATCCTGGTCTGAAAAAGATGATTCGCTTTCTGGGTGACAGAGAAGATGTCCACAAACACCTTTTTGAAAAGTCCCAAGCTATGATCCTTCAGGGTGCTGCCCCAGGAAGTTTTAGCACATTAATCAGGGAATACCGAATGAGCTTCCCAGTCTGAATGCTTCTCTATATTTACCGGTGCATGATATTTACATGCTTTTGGATCATTACCACAGTATTCCATTCTATATGATCTTTTTTTATTCTTCTTTTAATTTTCCGACCATACAATTGAGTCCAAAATCCATCATGCCCTGGATAACTTCAGTCTCACTTAGCATTCTTTCGATCTTATCGTCTTTACCCATTACACTGACGAGACTGAAATGATCAGCAGAAAACTTATCAATAATCTGTTTAAGCGCAGTGTCCCTACTTACCGCGAGACTCCTTCCAGGCATCAGCCCCTGCGCCAAAAGACGCTCTTTCTTGCGGCAGAGCTGCTTTAAAAAAACAATTCTGGCATTGTCCAGCTCTTTGCCGCTGCCAATCCAGAAAAAGATGCCAAGAACAATAAAAAGAACCGGTTCATAAATATAGAAGCCCATTCCCTGCATTAGGAAACCAGCAAAAACAAAAGCACCCCCAAGGCATTTACCGGCTGCCGCCAGGAACCGGGTGGTCGAGACAAAACCAAAAGACCCCGCCAGCAAGCCACGGACAATTCTACCACCGTCAAGCGGCAGAACAGGAAGCAGGTTAAAGGCTGCCAGCCAGAAATTCGTTTTGGCAAATTCCAACGCCCATGCTCCGCTTAAGATTCCGTTTTCACGAAGAATCTGAATAAAAAAGAACAACACGACATTGACGGCCGGACCAGCAAAAGCAATAATTGTCTCCTCCTTCTTTTTCCCTTCAAAACTGTCGTCAAGAACGGCCGTCCCCCCATAGGGATAGAGCTCGATACTCCTACACCTGATCCCGTAACCTCTTGCAGCAAGTATATGACAGGCTTCATGAACAATAACCAGGCTAAAGACTAGAAGTGCCCTGACAACCTGACCAGCAAGCATACATAGGATTAACAGGATGATAAAGGTCGGGTGAACTTTAACTTTCATCTTGATCCCCCTCTGTCCCCATCCCTAGCAGATCGATTAAAAAGTATTAAGTACAATCGGGATTTTTGAATTTATATACTAGTTCTGAATTAGGTATGTCAAGGGGTCGACCGGCTGACCGTCTTTTTGTAGTTCTAGGTAGAGCCAGGGTTTTTCCTGTGCTGAACTGACTCCGACTGTCCCCAATTTTTTCCCCATCGAAACAGGTTCACCCCGTTCAACATTAATATCGCCAAAATTCCCCAAAAGGCCTTCCCAGCCATTGCCAAAGTTGATCCGTATCACTTTTCCGAGTTTTTCATTTTCACTGACTTCGAGTACAACTCCTTCCTGGGGGCAGAGCACAGCAGTCCCCAGCGCACTTTCAATTTCAATTCCGCTGCTGATCGTCCCACCCTCATCTGTACTCTCAAACGCTACCTTGACAGCTCCGGCTACAGGTGGATAAAAAATCTCTTCTTTTACAGAATTCACCGGCAGGCTTTCAGAGTTTTGAAGGCCTATTGCTTCTTTTGCCATCGTGTTTAATGCCACATAGATATTTCCACTGCTCATACCGCCTTGATAAACAGCATAGACACCTTTGGAAACAAAGTCCTCTCCGCTGGCACTGAAAACAATCGTTAAAAACAAAAAAGCCGAAAGAAGTACTCTTTTCTGACTGCCGTTCCAATCGGCCAAAAGACCTCCGGAAGGTTTTTTATTGAAATAAGTCCGATGATCTTTCCAGTCGCTCCTGACATATTCCTGATCATCCCTGTAACCACGTCCGATCTCCCGGGCAGCCTTTTCAAATTCCCAGTCATCCCAGCGCTCAAACGGATCCATTCATCCACCGCCTTATAAAGGTTTTCCTTCAGGGAGACAACCCTAATAAAGAATATGAACAAATACGCAAAAAAGAACATCTTCCTGACGAAAATGTTCTTTTAGAAATTTCTTTACAGATTTGAATAATGGCTTGTAAACTTTTATCGTTGAAGATGTCAGAACATTCGTCGTTCTCCTCTGCGACTTACGCTTAAGACAAGCCCGACCGCTAGCATATTTGCCCACATCGAGCTGCCGCCGGAAGTAATAAACGGCAGAGGAATTCCGGTGACAGGCATGATTCCTGACGCCATCCCAACATTGATGAAAACATGGAAAACAATCATTGCTACGACTCCGGAGACAATCAGGACCCCATACCTGTCTCTCGATTTGGTGGCTACGGTAACCATCCGCAAAAGCAGGATGCAGAATATAAACAACAGTATCGATGTTCCTATAAAGCCAAATTCCTCACCCACAACTGAAAAAATAAAGTCTGTATGATGCTCAGGTAAAAAATTATACTGGGCCTGGGTGCCTTGCTGGTACCCTTTGCCCCAAATGCCTCCGGAACCTATGGCCCAAACCGACTGAATAACATGATATCCATCCCCTGAAGTATCCTTGGCGGGATCCAGAAAAGCAATAAACCGGTTAATCTGATAATCTTTCAAAGGCAACGGCAATCCTTCCAGAAATTTCAGCGGTCCGGGAAGGTTCGTGGCTAAGTGCAATGCAACAGCACCAATGGCCGCCCCAATGCAGCCGACAATCACCGCCCCAAATTTAATCGGATTCGCTCCGGCAACAAACATCATTCCAATAAAAATCGCCCCGAACACCATCGCAGTCCCCAAATCAGGCTGAAGAAATATTAATAAAGTAGGCGGCAGTACAAACAGCAGGGGTAGAATAAAATCCTTTACATTATTCAGCTTTCCTTCCCTCTCATTGAGAAAGCTGGCAAACGTAACAATCAGCAGCACTTTGGCAAATTCCGAGGGCTGAATGCTTTGCGTAGAGGTGATAGGTATCCAGCGCTGCGCACCCTTCGCTTCAGAACCAAAAGCAAAAACGAGAAGAAGCAGGAATATATTAAAAGCGTAGATCCAGATACCGATCTTTTTATAGTTTTCATAATCAGTAAACGCAACAATCACTGCAAGAACAATTCCTGTAGCGATCCAGACCACCTGAGTTTTCACATAATGATACGGGTCTGACGCCATAACATTGATGGAAGCCGTGCTTAAGATCAGCAGGCTCGCCCCTAAAAGCAGCACAACTGCCAGGACCATTCCAAGATCGAGACCTCTGATAAAATTCCAATTTTTTTCTTTTATCATACAATACTCCATATATCGGCTGCTACCAAAGATTATATCACAGATCTCTCCGTTCACAATGATAACTTGACAAGTATAGGTTTTTTCTTACTAAAATATGTTGAACATCTTCATACCGACCCGACTCCATACTCCAGCCGTCCAGGCTTACGAGACAAACCTCATATAGACAGCCTGTCCTAAATTCGAATGCGCATTCAAAATCGCCTCCGAGGGCGATTTTGGGACAGGCCTGATCCCCATACATCGATGTAAAGTCTTGTTCACAAAAAAAGAAGCTTAATGCTTCCTTTTTGTTTGACTTGAGCGATTTACTCACGAAATCGACTGTGTTCTCTCCATATAGTCCCTTCTAATTTTCTTTACAGGAACACTGGCCATCAGCGCGACTTCCCTCTCATCTTGATTCAGGTATACCTCCAACCCCTCTTCGTTGATCACCATATAATTCGATATCACCTTGACCAGATCTTCTTTTAAGCGATTCATCAGGTAGGGCGATATCGTGGCACGGTCATGAACCAGAACCAGCCGCAGCCGATCTTTGGCCTGACTACGGCTTCCGGAATTGTCCTTGCCCAGCACACGATATAATAATTCCCACAACATAATTACCTCCCCCCAGTGCAGGGCTAGCGTATGCCAACTAAATTTTTCAGTTTATCCATCAGGGAATTCGATACATCCAGATTCATTAATGGGACTTCTTCGCCTCTTACCCTCTGTGCAATCCTCCGGTAAGCTTCGCCCGCTTTGGAAACGCCGTCCATGACTGCGGGTTCTCCTCTGTTGGTCGATACAATAATCTTCTCGTCCTCCGGTACCACACCGAGAAGATCAATAGCCAAGATATCAACGATATCCTCAATGTCCATCATGTCCCCTTGTTTAACCATCCGTGGTCTGATTCTGTTAATAATTAGTTTTGGATTACGCAGATCCGCACTTTCCAATAGTCCGATAATTCTGTCGGCATCGCGGACCGCACTGACCTCCGGCGTCGTAACGACAATTGCTTTGTCCGCACCGGCGATTGCATTGTAAAAGCCCTGCTCAATCCCAGCCGGACAATCGATCAGCGTATAATCAAATTCTTCACGCAGCTCTTCGCAGAGAACCTCCATCTCATCGGGGCTTACAGCTGTTTTGTCTTTCGTCTGAGCAGCCGGAAGCAAATGCAGGCTGTTGAACCGCTTGTCCTTAATAAGTGCTTGTTTGATCCTGCAGCTGCCGCTTGTAACATCGACAATATCATAGACGATCCTATTCTCGAGGCCCATAACAACATCAAGATTGCGAAGGCCGATATCCGTGTCGACCAATGCAACTTTAAATCCGGCAAAAGCCAGGGCTGTCCCCAAATTTGCTGTTGTAGTAGTTTTCCCTACGCCACCTTTCCCTGAAGTTACTACAATTGTTTCACCCATAACCAAGCCTGCCTTTCATCATAAATGATTAATGCATTGTCTTACATTTCAGTTATAATTTTCCATTGCCAAGTAAAAAATAAATCCCCTCTTCAGAATTTCAACCAGTACCTTATTAGCCCAGCGTGAGCTTTGATCTGTTTCTGTGTAAGAAGATTCTACAATCCCTTTTGCTTTTCCTTTCGCAAAGAAAAAAAACCGAGGATCAAATTCCCCGGTATTTCTTATTTATATGACTATTTCCAGCCAAAATGATATTTAAATGCTGCTTTCGCGACATAACCCGATGTTTCACTGCCGTGTCCGCCATATTCCACCACGCCGGCAAATGCGATCTGAGGATTGTCATACGGTGCAAACGCGACAAACATCCCGTTATAAGCTTCTTCTTTGGATGTTCCCTTCGAACCGATCTGGGCCGTACCGGTCTTGCCGCCGCCGGTGAACTCTGGTATATCTCTGAAAAGCCAGGCCGCTGTCCCCTCACCGCTCGTTACTTCCGACATTGCTTTTTTGATCGTTTCAATATTTTGTTGGGAAACAGAAACTTCGTTTAGAACTTCCGGCTGGTTCTGCTGGACGACTTTCCCGGTCACAGGGTCAAGAATTTTGTTCACAACATAAGGCTTGTAATGTTTTCCGCCATTGACAATGGTCGCGACATAGTTAGCCATCTGAAGAATTGAATAGTGGTTTGCGCCTTGACCAATCGAACTGTTGAAACTATCGTACAACCGCCAGTTTACATACTCATTAATGTTATTTTTATACTCCTGTTCGGCCTGAGCAATTTCATCTTCTTTATCATGCTGAAGTGTATTTTTTTCATCCTGATCTTTTGCACTGGCCAGAAGCTGCGCATATTTATCCCCAATTTCCTGAAGCTTTTCTTCTCTTTTTTTATCGTAGTAGGGTTTATAATAAGATTCCTTCCAGGCCGGGGAAGGCACATTTCCTTCCGCTTCATACGGTAAATCTACACCGCTAGTAACCCCCAGGCCAAATTCATTGGCAATTTTCTTGATCAGCTCCGGATTTTTCTCATAAACCCGGCGACCAACAATCTGGAAATAGATGTTGGAAGAATGCGCAAGCCCGCTATAAAGGTTCACCCTGCCAAAGTTATTTCCACCCCACTCGGCGACCCCTGCACTTTGTACATCCGGGGACCCCAGCGAAGACATGGTATCCATAAAAGTATCTTCCGGTGTAATAACGCCTGCTTCCAGAGCAGCCATTCCCGTAATCATCTTAAAAGTCGAACCGGGAGGATACGTACCGGTCAGCGCCCGGTTGAATGATGCGGCATCTTCACTGCTGAAATACTTTTGAGCAGTTTCCTCCGAAATTGTCCCGATCAGGTCATTCGGATCCATGAAAGGACGGGAAGCCATGGCCAGTATTTTGCCTGTATTCACATCGATGACCACCGCCGCGCCGGCCTGGGCATCGGGATGGGTCTTCTGAATATCCTTGATCACTCTGTCCAGTTCGTTCTCCACGACACGCTGCATCTTGCTGTCGATGGTCAGCTGCAGGGTACAACCTGCCTGGGCTTCCTGGAGCGTTTCTTTGTCGATCGGTCTCGCGTTGCCGTCGACGCTGACAATTTCTACGCCATGACTGCCGCGCAGCCAGGTATCGTAGCTTTTTTCCACGCCCATTTTCCCTACAAGGTCACCCTGCGTGTAGCGATATTCGTCATCATTGGACTCTGCCTGCTCATTGAATTGTTCAATTTCACTCTCGCTTATTTCCCTAACATAACCCAAGATCTGACCAAGCAGTGTCTTTTGCGGATAAACCCTTTCCGCTATTGGTTCAATGCTGACGCCGGGCAGCTCATTGCTGTGCTCGGCGATAATCGCCTGTAGTTCTTTCGGTATATCTTCCAGAATGACAACCGTCTTGTAGCTCTTCCACTGCTGGTTACGAATCATCACCAAAAGATCCTCGGTAATCAATTCTACTGATTGGTTTGGATAAGGCCAGTACGGTTTAATATATTCTGCGAGGTTAGCAACAACATCTTTCCAGTTGGTGTTCACTTTCTGCAGGTCAGTCCAGTCCAGGGTCAGCGCAAACCTCGGCACGCTTTGGGCCAAAACGATATTGTTGCTGTCCACAATCTCTCCGCGGACCGCGGACGTCGTGACCGTTTTCATCACATTACCGGCCGCCAGGTCCGAATAATAGGACGCTTTGGCAATCTGCAGCCACCATAGATTAAATCCTAAAATCAAAAAAAGAAGAATGACAACCACACTGAGCCAGGTCAATCTCCTCTGATAGGGTTGTCTCTCCCTTTCTTCCATCGTGTTCATCTCCTATTAAGCATCATGTTTAACCAACACTATAATTGTTGTTCGATCTTCTTTTTAGGCTGCAAAATTCCTTCTGTAAAAGACTTGTGGACGAAGGGATAGGTAAGCGGAACCAATAGGCAGTTGTAGAAAGAAATGCCCAGAATGACCTTTACGGCATCGCCGAGGTACCAGTTAAGTCCAGCGGTGGTTGCAATCAAGGCCATCAGGGTCTGCCCAAGAACCGTTACGATAAAGACGAGCACCATGGTAAGCGGAATGTTTTCTCTGTACCAGCGCTGCTGAAGCATACTGATCAGCAGTGCAACGACAGCTAAAATGATCGCATAGAGTCCGATATACCTTCCGAGATAAAAATCCACAATCAGGCCGATCACAAACCCATACACAATTCCCTGAGCCGGCCGGTGATGCAGAGCGATATAAATAACCCAGAGCATGGCCAAATCAGGTTTTATGCCGGCCCATGACCAATAATGGAAGATTGTCCCCGGGAGGATGAGACAGACAATAAGAATCAGTAACATTACGATAAAACGTTTCATCGACTGTCCTCCGGAATGCTCACTACATAGACTTCCTCCAGAGAATCAAAATCAACAATGGGTTCGATCGCGGCTACTTTCAGCAAGCCTTTCGCATCAATTTTAATCTCGGTAACAACACCAATCGGAATGTCCTTGGGATAGACCTCTCCTAAACCCGAAGTATATACCAAATCTCCTGCATTGACTTCATCGTCCTGCCGGAAATTCATTTCGAGTTCTCCTGAGGAATTCAGCCTGGTGTTTTTCTTATACGTACCTTTGACAATCCCAAAAATTGCCTCACCTTTATTACCCCTGGCAAAGGCGCCAACCTGTCCCTCTCCGTCGAGTAGCAGTAAAACATCCGAGGTCTTCGGGGTGACAGAAATGACCTTCCCGACCAGACCCAGATTGGCAACAACAGGATCATCCACTTTTACGCCGTGATCACTGCCTTTATTGACGGTGACTGTCTGATACCAGGCTGAAGGATTACGATTTATAATGGTGGCACCAATTTTCTCATAGCTCTCCAGCGAGGGACTTTGAAAAACAGCATCAAGTTCCTGATAGCGCAGGGCAGCCAGTACCTGTTGTTTGAGCTGAAGATTGTCTCCCGTGAGCGTTTCTACCTGTTTACGAAGTTCCTCATTTTCTGCTTTGACAGTCCGAAAACTGAAAATCGCCCGAAAATTATCTTTAATCCCATCTCCCAGATTCCAAATCGCACTTTCTATCGGTGAAAGTACTCTTTGCATGGCGTTCCCGACAGGGTTCGGAGACTGACTGCCGAGTCCGGTCAAATGGATCGTCGTCAAAGTGATCAGCAGAACAGCAAAAACGAGAACGGCTATACCCATGGGATTTATTTTTTTCCCCACCGATTTCTCCTCCCGTTTTTAATTCTTCTGCATAGCGGCAATCCTTCTTAGAATTTCCTCATTCTCAAGCACTTTACCGGTACCCAGTGCAACACAGGAAAGCGGGTCCTCAGCAAGGTGGACGGGTATCCCTGTCTGATCGGCAATTAGCCTGTCCAGATTTCTTAACAGTGATCCGCCTCCCGCCATAATAATGCCTCTGTCCATGATATCTGCCGCCAGTTCCGGAGGCGTTTTCTCAAGGCAGTTCTTTACCGCATCAACAATAGCACTTACCGGCTCATTTAAGGCTTCAACAATTTCTTCGGAAGTAATCTCAACGTTCTTGGGGAGACCTGTCAGTAGATCGCGTCCTTTGATGGCATACGTCAAACCTTTTTCCGGCATATAGGCCGCTCCGATCTCCATTTTGATATTCTCAGCCGACTGATAACCGACGGAGAGGTTATACGTTTTCTTGATATACGCAATAATGGCATCATCCATCTCATCTCCGGCTACCCGGATCGAGCCGGCTGTAACGATGCCTCCCATCGAAATCACGGCGACTTCAGTTGTGCCTCCGCCGATATCTACAATCATATTCCCGGTAGGATCGCTCACGGGCAGACCTGCTCCGATGGCGGCAGCCATCGGCTCTTCCATAATGATCGGATCTTTTGCTCCGGCTGCAAGAGCTGCTTCCTTGACAGCTCTTTTTTCAACTGCGGTAACTCCGGACGGCACACAAATGACGACCCGGGGCCGCGCAAATAAGAATTTTGATCCTAAAGCCCTGTTGATAAAATATTTAAGCATTTTTTGAGTAACATTGAAATCCGAGATTACGCCGTCTTTCAACGGTCTGATTGCAACAATATTTCCCGGAGTTCTTCCGATCATCTCCTTGGCTCTGTCTCCAACCGCCAGAGGCTCGTTCTTCTCTATATCCATAGCAACCACTGAAGGCTCCCGTACTATGATTCCTTTGCCTTTCATATGTACAAGGGTATTGGCGGTTCCCAGATCGATTCCGAGGTCCTTGGAAAAAACCATGTTTTGTAAATCTCCCTTCAAGATAAATCATTTCAAATTTCAAGTGATGCCTGGCAGTCTTTTCTCAGTCTCCCACAAAGTGGAATTTTTCATACCATATTTCGTATTGCTATGGCATCGTTTTATTATATCATTTTTTTGCATCAAATTAATGAATATTTCCTATTTTTCAATATTTTTTTATATTTGTGGTCATCTCTCGACAGTGGTACTGTTAGGCTAAAGATCGGGCTAGATGATCCCCTGTTCTTTCAGGCTGACATACTTTTTATCCCCGATGATGATATGATCCAATACCTCAATCCCTAATATTTTTCCGCCTTCGGCAAGCCTTTTGGTAATATCAAGGTCTTCCCTGCTGGGCGAAGGATCGCCGCTCGGATGATTATGCAGCAAAATAATTGTATTCGTGTTACGCCGGATGGCATCCTTAAAACACTCCCTGGGATGCACAATGGATGAATTGAGAGACCCGACCGATACAGGACTTATACCCAGTACATTGTTTCGAGTGCTTAAGTGTATGATCCTGAAGTGTTCCCGGTCGAGCTTCCGCATCTCCTCCATGACCAGATCGGCCGCATCTGATGGCGTGTTGATCACCGGGCGTGACATAGGATCAGCGCAGACACTCCGTTTGCCGATTTCCAAGGCTGCCTTGACTTGAGCCGCTTTGGCCGGTCCTATGCCGTGAACCTGTTTTAATTCATCAATGGATAATCTGGCCAGGCCAGTCAGTCCGCCCGTTTCCGTCAAGATTCGTTCAGATAGTTCCAGGACATTTTCCCCTCTTGAACCGGTCCTCAGCAGTATCGCCAGTATTTCTTTGGTGGACAGGTTTTCCGGACCATGCTGATGAAGACGTTCCCTTGGTTTTAAATCTTCAGGCAAGTCCTTTAGACGGCGGTAATTCATCCCTTTTCCCTCATGCTTCAAGGTATCTTTTATTTTTTAGGGGAAATCCCCTTATCCCCAAGCTTTCGCACCAGAAGCTCCATCGGCAGTCCGACCACATTCGACCAGGAACCGCTAACTGCTGTCACAAACCCGGCAGCTCCGCCCTGAATCCCGTAAGCGGCTGCTTTATCCATTGGTTCCCCTGTCGTAATATAATCCTTGATTTCCTGAACCTTCAGCTCCCGAAAAGACACAGTTGTAATCTCAACAGCAGTCTCCACGCTGATCTGCTGACGAACCTTGTCCATTGCGGCTAACGCAATCGCGGTCATTACCCGGTGGGTTTTTCCGCTTAAGTTAAGAAGCATTCGTTCCGCTTCCTCCTCGTCAGCAGGCTTTCCGAGCACAATATGGTCCAGCACCACAATGGTATCGGCACCTAAAACCAAATCATCAGCCGAACCACTTAAATCAAGCCACGCTTCAAATCCGGAAAGCGCCTTGCGTCTGGCAAGATCCTGTACGCCTGTCTCAGGCCAAACATCTGGCGGAAGATATTCGTCGACCGGAGCACTGACAAGTCTGAAGTCATATCCCCATTCCTCCAGAAGCTCACGCCTTCGCGGCGAAGCCGAAGCCAAAATCAACATCATTCTGTCACATCCTAGGCATCTTACTGTTCTTCAAATCATCAATGTAAGCTACGATAAACAAGCCGGGTTATCGTCCCCCGGCTGTTAAGTCTTCTATCAGTCTAGCACTATTCCCTTTTTTTGACAAGTCCAGCGTGTATTGACACTTTTACGACAAAAATGGAAAAGTCTATGCCTTGCCCTGAGAGCTCAAGATAACCAGATAGAGCGCATCAAGCAATGCTTTGGCGCTGGCCTTAATAATATTGCTGGATACCCCGATCGTTCCCCAGGTATTGACGCCATGCTTTGTTTCAACCACAACTCGGACAACTGAACCTGTGCCCCGGGAACCGTCAAGAACCCTAACTTTATAGTCTGTCAGCTCACTCTCTTCAATAGCCGGGAAAAAGGCACCCAAAGTGCTTCTGAGAGCTTGGTCAAGCGCATGAACCGGCCCGTCTCCCTCGGCTGCAATATGAACCTGCTTGTCTCCGACCTGCACTTTCACAACCGCGACAGAGTCAAGCTCACCGCGCAGCGGATCACTCCAAACGTGATAATCTTCGAGTGTAAACGGCTGTTCGTATTTGCCGAGGATCTCCAATAATAGCAGATCCAGGCTTCCCTCTGCCGTCTCATACTGGAATCCCTCGTTTTCGGCATTCTTAATTCTTTCCATCGCCAGTTCCACGAGCGGATCATCTTTTTCAATCTCAGGTTTGAACCGGCGCATTTTCAAGCACAAATTTGCTTTTCCGGATTGATCGGAGATCAGAACCCGGCGTTCATTCCCGACCGAAGCAGGGTCAATGTGCTCAAAGGTTCTGTTATTCTTCATGACCGCATCGACATGCATACCCGCTTTATGAGCAAAAGCGCTTCTGCCCACAAACGGCTGTTTCTCATCAAACGGATAATTGGCGAGTTCCGCCACATACCTGCTTAAATAAGAAATATTGTGCAGAACCTCAGGTTCAAGCAGTTGATAGCCTAATTTCAGCTGCAACCAGGGTATCAGCGTGCTTAAATTCGCATTGCCGCAGCGTTCCCCGAAGCCGTTCCAGGTTCCCTGGATCTGATTCACTCCTGCCTCAACAGCCGCCAGCGTATTTACGACAGCCAGCCCTCCATCATTGTGAGTATGAATACCAAGTATGGCAGGGGAAAGCTCCTGCCTGACGATCTGCACCCCGTTCGTGATGTCCCTGGTATAGGTACCACCATTCGTGTCGCAGAGAACAAGTCCTTTCGCTCCACCAAGCATGGCGGCTTCCAGACAGCTTAACGCAAACGCAGGGTCGTCCTGCCAACCGTCAAAATAGTGTTCTGCATCAAAGAAGACTTCCTTACCGGCTTTCACAAGATATTCAACAGATTCTCTGATGATTCTTAAGTTTTCCTGTGGGCTTGTTCTTAAGACCGTTTCAACATGGAGTTTCCATGTCTTCCCAAAAATCGTCAAGGGATTCGCTCCTGAAGCAATCAGTCCGTTCAATGAATCACTTTTTTCCGGAGATTCGCCGACTCTGCAGGTGCTGCCGAATGCAACGACCCTCGTCCGCAAACGCCAGTCCTGATTTTCGGCAGAATCCGCCCAGGAGGACATCGTACGGTAAAACTCATCATCTTTGGGATTCGCACCCGGCCAGCCGGCTTCCACATAGTCGATGCCGGCTTCAATCATTTTCTGCATATAGAAAAGCTTATCTTTGGCTGAGAAGTGGACGCCTTCTCCCTGAGCTCCGTCCCTCAGCGTCGTGTCGTAAATTGAAATACGCTTGTCTGCCATTCTCTTCCCTCCCAAAAACTCTCTGTGCATCTAAAAAATTCTTAAAAATGTTTAATAACTCATTTTACCTGTAAATACAAAATTAATAAAGCCTTAATCCATTTTAGAACAAAAAAAGAAGGCATCCAGCGCTAGCGTATCTGGAATACCTTCCTTCATGTACAAATGATCGATTCTAGGTTCTAAGCCATTTTTCCGCCCAGATTGAATGTCAGCACTTCAAGGTTTACAGACAAATCCACATTTCTGAGTTCTACAGTGGGAGGAACATTTAAAACGACAGGTGCAAAATTCAAAATGGCCTGGACTCCGCCTTTAATAAGTTTATCGGCAATTTCCTGGGCTGCAGATGCTGGGACAGTTATTGCTCCGATCTGGATCTGGTTTTGGGCGACGACTTCTTCCATCGTTTCAATCGGCAATACTTCGATATCGTTAATCTTCATCCCAGTTTTTTGGGGATCGTTGTCAAAAATATTGATGATTGAAAATCCGCGTTCTTTAAAACCCTTATACGTACTCAGGGCCAGTCCGAGGTTGCCCAGTCCTACGAGGCAGACGCTCCACTCATTGCTGAGACCCATGATCCGAAGAATATTTTTATGCAAGTCTTTGACATTGTAACCTACTCCGCGAATCCCAAACTCCCCAAAATAAGCAAGGTCTTTACGAACCTGAGCAGGACTTACGCCTACTCCTTCAGCAATATCACCTGAAGAAATCGTTATGATTCCTTTGCGGTCTATCTCTGTCAAATAACGAGAATATACGGAAAGCCGTATAATCGTTGCTTCAGGAATTTTCAAGGTTTTCAAATCCAAATCCCCCATTTCGTCTACTTCAAAGATAATTAATTATATCACTACCTAAAGAAAATGCAATTAAACCGAAGGAAATACAAGATATCACTGTTTAATTATGTTTTTTGACCCTACCCAAAATAATCAGGGATTTTGTTCAAAATACTTGTAAGTAACCCATTTATACTCAGCAAAGACTTGAAGAAGCTGCTGATTATACTTATATTGAAAATTCCCCTGACCATCCAGGGAAGCATTAAGGGCGCTCAAATTATCCTGCAAATGCCTGAAATCTTCCGGATAATCGCTGTCTTTAATATCCTGAATTCTCTCTGTGGCATCGGTTTGATCAATGCCTTGTCCAAGACCTGCACATAATGAATTCGCCAGCTCGAGGATTTCCAGAACCGTTTCCGTTTCGCTGCCGCTGACCTTATAGTGCAAAGCAGGATACGTCACTTCCCTGACCCATGAATCAATACCGTTTTCCAATAAGCCCTGGTAACAAAAAAGCGCCTCTTCATTGGAGCCAAAGGCACCCACCGCAACCTGATAAGGCTCCTTACTGATGATCACGGCCTGCCAGCCCTTGTTATGCAAATTCTGCAGCAATACTTCGGCATTTTCTTTATCCTTATAAACACCGATTTGACAGGTCCAAATTTTGATTTCCGTCAAATTGAGAATCTCGCTGTTTGTTTCTGGCAGGTTTTCTGAGGTAACGGCGGTCTGTGAGGAAACCAGCCCGACAAACATTTTTCCAGTATACCATACAAACCAGCCGACAGCGGATAATCCTAGTATTACCATTATAATTGAAATAAAAACACCTGATCTAAATTTTTTTCCCATCAGGCAACTCCTTCAAATCATTCTATTTCGATCATATGAAGGAGCGGCAATAATTAGTACATGGTAATATGATCAGCGCTTAAATATTGTGCAAAAAAAAAATAAATTTTAGTTCCATAATATGTTATAATATTTCCTGGAAAAATAAGTATCCCAAGGAAGGATATGCCGATATGGAAGAATATTTGATTCTTGCAGTGGATGATCAGGACTTTAATCTTATTTTTCTTAAAAAAACTTTAGCCGAATATCAGTTTCTTTCTGCCAGAAACGGCAGACAAGCCCTGGAATTGCTAAGAAGGTGCTCTCCTGACCTGATCCTGCTGGATATCGTAATGCCGGAAATGGATGGTTATGAAGTTCTCAGACAGCTAAAATACGATGAACGGACCAGGAACATCCCCGTTATTTTCCTGACAAGCCTTGACTCCATTGAAGATGAAGAAAAAGGGTTTAATTTGGGTGCTGTAGATTATATCACCAAACCTTTTAAGCCAACAATCATTCAGGCCCGGGTCAAGAACACTTTACGGTTCATCCATCAGCAAAAACTCTTGGAAAGAATGTCTCACCTGGACGGTCTTACTGAGATCCCAAACCGGCGATTTTTTGAAGAAAAACTTGCTGCCGAATTTGGCTTTGCAGCCACCAACAAGCGTCCGCTTTCGCTGATCATGATTGATGTTGATTTCTTTAAGAAATTCAACGACCAGCATGGGCACTCCAAAGGCGATGAAGCGCTTGTTAAAGTTGCCCAGATCATCCGCTCATGCTTGAATGAACCTCACGAATTTCTGGCCAGGTATGGCGGAGAGGAATTTGTGGTGATTCTTCCGGATACGGATGCTGCTGCCGGAAGTGAAATTGCCGAAAAAATACGTTACCATGTCAGTATATCCCAACTGTTCAACAATCCCGCCGGCAGCCACGCTGCTCTGACCGTCAGTGTGGGCGGATACAGTATGATACCGGCCAATTACGAATACTGTCACAGCATATTGGAAAAAGCCGATGCCTGCTTGTACCAAGCCAAAAAACACGGCAGAAATTGCGTGAAGTGGGATTATTCCTGATGCGTATAATGATCCAGTAAAAATTTTCTTACCCCGGAGATCATGTACAAGGAGCCGGTGACACAAAGCAAATCACCCGGCTTCATTCTTTCAAGCCCTTTTCTTACTGCTCCCGCAGGATCTTCAACCGTCGATACGTTTTCCTGCACTAGATACTTCTCCGCGATTCTGGCTACATACTCCCAGTCACCAGCCCTTGGGGAATCCGGCTTGGTCACGATGATTTCATCGGCCAGCGGTGCGATAATCTCAACGGCTTTTTCTATTTCTTTGTCCCTGAGCATGCCAAGACAAAGCAACAGCCTGTTTCTTTTCAAAGGTCCGTCGGCGTACTGCTGCAGCGCCTTAGCCAGAGACATCATCCCATCGGCATTATGTGCTCCGTCCAGAAGAACTCTCGGATTCCGCAGCAAAAGTTCCAGCCTGCCCGGCCAGCGGACTGCTTTGAGACCTTCCCTGACGGCACTTTCAGATATATTCAGCAAATACGTTCCAACCAATACTTCACAGACAGCTAGTGCAGCCGCTGCATTGGTAAACTGGTGTTCCCCAAGAAGCGCGAGCTCCAGATCCGGATAAGACCAGTACAAGCCTTCATAGCCAAAACGCTGCGAACCATCACCCGGGTGCCGCCAATGTACATCGCGGCCTACCTCAATCATCCTGGATCCTTTTTGGGCAGCTCGTTCCTCGATAACCTTCAAAACTTCCGGCTTGTCCGAGGAAGTGACCACTGGAACGCCATCCTTAATAATACCGGCCTTTACCCCAGTAATTGCTTGAAGCGTATCTCCAAGATAATCCATGTGATCCATGCCAATACTGGTCAGCACAGATATTAAAGGGGTAACGACGTTGGTGGAATCAATTTCACCGCCGAGACCAACCTCCAGAAGGACCAGATCGGGTTGTTTTTCGGCAAAATAACACAGGGCCAGTGCCGTACAGACTTCAAATTCGGTCGGATGTTCAATCCCGAGACGCTCCATTTCCTCCAGATGGGGTTTTAACTTATTGATCCCTGAAACCACATCTTCCGGTGAGATCATCTCTCCGTTTATCGTGATTCTTTCCCGAAAATCATGAAGGTGGGGGGATGTAAACATTCCCGCGCAATAACCGGCCTGCTTCATAATCGACTGAAGCATTGCCGTCGTCGATCCTTTCCCGTTGGTGCCGCCGATATGAATCACTTTCAATTTCTTTTCCGGGTGATCCAGACGATCCAGCAAAGCCTTAATCCGCTCTAGTCCGAGGTTAATACCGAACTTTGTCAGATTCTTAATATATTCCAATGTCTTTTCGTATTCCGTCATTATCCTTAATCCTTTGCAGATTTATTCAAGCTCTTCGCTTAAATCGGATAATCTGAGTTTTAGAGAACGCATTCTGACCATGATATCATCCAGTTTCTCTTTTTCGTTTTGAACGACCACTTCCGGCGCTTTCGAGGTAAACCCTGGATTGCCGAGCTTGTCTTCCAGCCTTTTCTGTTCCTTGATCATATTTTCGATTTCCTTGCGGACCTTGGCCACTTCTTTGTCCAAATCAAGCAGCCCTTTCAGTGGTATATAAACGGTAACACCAGTAAGAACCGTACTGGCGGACTGCGGCGGCTTATTCTCCATCTGCTGTAAAATTGTGATGTTTTCCGCAACTGCAAGCTGCCGGATATCCGCAAGACCGCTTTGTAGAACCGAGAGCATATCTTTTTCGGGAGCTACGAGCAGGATATCTGCCCTGCGGCCCGGAGCGACACCCATCTCCGCCCGGATATTGCGCACTGCCCGGATAATATCCATCAGAACATTCATATCTTTTTCAACCTGCTCGTTGCGATATCCTTCAACCTGCGGCCAGGAGCTGAGCATAATCGTCCTTCCTTTGATGGGCAGATGCTGCCATATCTCCTCAGTTAAGAACGGCATAAACGGGTGAATCAGTCTCATTGTACCTTCCAGCACTTCAAAGAGAATGCGCTGGGCGGTCTGGCGTTCAGACTGGTTTTCTTTCATATAAAGTCGTTTTTTAGTCAGCTCGATGTACCAGTCACAATATTCATTCCAGATAAATTCATAGAGCAGTCTGCCGGCTTCCCCAAGGTCAAAGCGCTCTAAAGCAGCCGTGACATTCTGAACCGTATCTTCATAGCGTGACAGGATCCATTTGTCTGCCAGGGTAAGCTCAGCAACGTACGGTCCGGCAGGCTGTTCCTTAGCTTCCGATTGATAGTCCTCCAGATTCATCAGCACAAAGCGGGAGGCATTCCAGATTTTATTCAAAAAGTTTCTGGTGGACTCTAATTTTTCGAAATGGAATCTCAGATCATTACCCGGGGTGTTGCCGGTGATCAGCATAAACCTCAGGGTGTCCGCGCCATATTGATTAATGACTTCGATCGGGTCGACACCGTTGCCAAGTGATTTACTCATCTTGCGCCCCTGCGGGTCAAGAATCAACCCGTGAATCATCACCTTGTGAAACGGAACATCTTCCCGGAATTCCAGTCCCATAAAAATCATCCGGGCTACCCAGAAGAAAATAATATCCCTGCCGGTAACCAGAACACTCGTCGGATAAAACTGTTTCAGTTCAGCGGTATTTTCGGGCCATCCCATGGTTGAGAATGGCCAGAGTGCTGAAGAAAACCACGTATCCAGAACATCGGGATCCTGCTGCAGGTGATGGCTTCCGCATTTCGGACATGCCGTCGGATCCTCTTTCACGCAAATTTCAGCTCCGCAATCCTGACAATACCAAACCGGAATACGATGACCCCACCAGAGCTGCCGCGATATACACCAATCCCGAATATTTTCCAGCCAGCCTGTATAGATCCTGGCAAAACGGTCGGGCACAAACTGTAGATCGCCATCCTGCACGACTTTAATCGCCGGTTCTGCCAAAGGTTGCATCTTCACAAACCACTGCCTGCTGACTCGAGGTTCAACCACTGTGGAACAGCGGTAACACTCCCCCACTGCATGGGTATGCGGTTCTATCTTAACCAAAAGGCCAAGCTCTTCTAGATCTTTGACAATCCGGCGGCGTGCTTCGTAACGATCCAGTCCCTGGTATTTGCCGCCATTTTCGTTGATGGTGGCATCGCTGTTCATGATATTAATCTGCTCCAGATTATGGCGGAGCCCCATCTCAAAGTCATTTGGGTCATGCGCAGGCGTAATTTTGACCGCGCCGGTGCCAAATTCCTTCTCGACATATTCATCGGTAATCACCGGAATCTCTCTTTTCACTAAAGGAAGGATCACATTCTTTCCTGCAAGATGCCGGTACCGTTCATCCTCAGGGTGAACGGCAACCGCCACGTCTCCGAGCATCGTTTCCGGACGGGTCGTCGCCACAACAACGCCTTCTCCGCCATCCGCTGCCGGATAACGGATATGCCACAGGTTTCCTTCCCGTTCATTATGCTCGACTTCAATATCCGAAATGGTCGTATGGCACTTGGAGCACCAGTTAACAATATAGTTCCCTCTATAAATCAGTCCTTTGTTGTAAAGGTTGACAAAGACTTCTCTTACAGCCTTGGAACATCCTTCGTCCATGGTAAACCGTTCCCGTGACCAATCACAGGAAGCACCTAGTTTGCGCAGCTGACGGGTAATTGTACCGCCATACTGTTCCTTCCAGGCCCAGACTCTTTCCAGAAATTTCTCTCTTCCAAGTTCGTGTCTGTTCGTTCCTTCTTTGGCCAGCTGTTCCTCAACTTTGGCCTGGGTGGCAATGCCCGCGTGGTCTGTCCCGGGAAGCCATAACGTATTATATCCCTGCATTCTTTTATAACGGGCCAGAATATCCTGCAGCGTGTTATCCATCGCGTGTCCGAGATGCAAAGACCCGGTTACGTTCGGCGGCGGCATCACAATGCTGAAAGGTTTCTGCTCCGGTTCAACTTTTGGCGTAAAAAATCCGTTCTGTTCCCAATACTGATACCATTTTTCCTCTACCTGGCCAGGATCATATATTTTGGCCATCTGTTGATCCTCACTCATAAAAAGGCTCCTTTCGAACCAAAAAAATCTTCCGGCCCAAAGGACGAAAGACTCACATAACATACTTCATACCGGAATAGTATACGATTGTACAGTTCCAGCCGGCAATGAATCGGGAAATCTTTCAGCCCCTCTGCCAATTCCACTCTAAATTCTATACTGCAATTCTATGCCGCCGCCAACAACAAAAGGTTTGGTGACAGCCAAGTTTCCTTTAGTATGTCAGAATGAATACTTACTTTCTGTTACATCTAAGTGCAGCTAATGCTGCCGACAACCACGGATGGCTTAGTGTCGTGATGCCGAGGATGGCAAGAAGTGACCACCAAAGACTTGGTGCCGGCGAAGTTTTCTTTATTATACTGAGGCAGTAAAAAAAAGTCAAAAGGTTTTAAGTAAAGGATCCCATTCAAATTCGTATTAGCTGAAAGGTTTCCCAGGCAATGTTTGTTTAAAAACACAAATACGTGATATAATAATAATTAATGTGCCTCAGAACGGCTAATAAAAAATTGCTGAAATATGCTTAAACACCGGGGCGTTTGGGTTTAACCGTATTTTGGCTTGTTTTCTGCTTGTTTGACACAACACAAAATATGGAGGTAAAAGTTTTTGACAAAAGAGAACAAACTGCAAATTATTCCCCTCGGAGGTCTCGGGGAAATCGGCAAGAACATGACCGTCATCCGGTATAATAATAAAATTGTCCTGGTTGATGCGGGTCTGACATTTCCAAATGAAGACCTCTTAGGTATTGACATCGTGATTCCGGACTATACATATTTGGTTGAGAACCAGGCAATGGTTGCAGGGATACTCATTACCCATGGCCATGAAGATCATATTGGGGCTCTCCCTTATCTATTGAAGGATCTTAATGTCCCTGTTTATGGGACACGCCTTACAATTGGCCTGATTCAGTCCAAGCTGAAGGAAGCAAATATTACGAAAGCGACACTCAACGTCATTCATCCGAATGACACGGTCCGGCTCGGCGCTTTCCGGGTTGAATTCATCAACATCAGCCACAGTATTCCGGGCTCTGTCGGCCTGGCAATCCATACACCGATTGGCACCATTGTCCATACTGGAGACTTTAAGCTCGACCATACGCCTGTCAGCGGCGATGTCCTGGATATACACAAATTTACCGAATTAGGGGAACACGGCGTTCTGTGCCTGATGTCCGACAGCACGAATGTCGACCGTCCTGGCTTTACCATGTCCGAGCGGTCTGTCGGCCAAAATATTGATGAAGCCTTTTTCCACGCCGAAGGACGGATTATCTTTGCTAGTTTTGCTTCAAATATCAACAGGCTGCAGCAGGCGATTTCCGCTGCCGTCAAATGCCAACGCAAAGTTGCTGCGATCGGACGAAGCATGGTCAATGTCATTAATATTGCGATGGATCTGGGTTATCTTGATATACCGGAGGGAACCCTGATTGAGGTAGACAAGGCAATGGATTATCCCGGCAACCAGCTCTGCATCCTGACCACAGGCAGCCAGGGGGAACCGATGTCAGCCTTAAGCAGAATAGCCAGCGGCGACCACCGCCAGATCTCAATCAGTGAGAACGACACGGTCATTATTTCGGCCAGCGCGATTCCTGGTAATGAGAAAGCCATTTCCCGCAATATCGACCAACTGCTCAAACTCGGTGCGCATGTCATCTATGAGCAGATTTCAGGAATGCACGTTTCGGGGCATGCCAGCGAAGAAGAACTTAAACTAATGTTCAGCATGGTGAAACCGAAATACTTCCTTCCTGTGCATGGTGAGTACCGCATGCTTGTCAAGCACGCAGAACTCGCGCAGCAGGTCGGCATCCCTAAAGAAAATATCTTTATTGCCGAAAACGGCAGTGTTCTGGAATTTACGGACGAGGGCGCTAAAATGGCCGAAAGTATTCCAGCAGGCAGAGTTCTGATCGATGGTTTCGGGATTGGTGATGTCGGCAATATTGTACTGCGTGACCGTAAACAGTTATCGCAGGATGGAATATTGATTGCTGTTCTGACTGTCAGCCGTCCGACCGGTGCATTGGTTGCAGGACCTGATGTCGTGACCCGCGGGTTTATTTATGTGCGGGAGTCGGAAGAAATTATCAGCGAAGTCAGGTACCTGATCCGAGAGGCTATGCAGGAATGCCAGCAAAAGGGTATTAACCAATGGGCACCAATTAAAAACAAGGTCAAAGATATCGTTGGAAAACACCTCTATCAGAGAACCGGCAGACGTCCAATGATTCTGGTCATCATTCAGGAAGTAAACAGCGAAGCAATCAAGGACGCAAACAAGAAAGACACTGCTGCCAGAGAAGCAACCAACAAACCGCCCAACTACAAGGAAATGGCCGTAAAAGCGCGTCCGAAAAGAACAATGAAGCCTAAGATTCAAGCCCCAACATGATATTCCTTTTAAAAAAAGATTTAGAAAACGAATAGATTTAACACATCAGACAATAAAAAGATTACCTGAGTCCGTTCAATGGACTCAGGTAATCTTTTTATCAGAAATTCTTTAAGCGGGACATTACTTCATGTTTAGTACGATGACCCCTGCCACAATCAATAAAGTCCCGCCGACCTTGGCGGCTGAAACCTGTTCCTGAAGAAAGAAAAAGGAAAGCAGCATCACCAGGATATAGCCCAGACTGACCATTGGATAAGCAATACTGAGTTCCAGCTTTCTCAGGACAAATATCCACATCAGCATGCTGAAAACAAAACAGCTTACAGCAAAGACCATCTTCAGGCTGATCATCGAATAAATAAGGTTCCAGATTCCGCTGGCCGGCCGAAGTTCCCCTGCCGCCAGCTTAAGAACAAACTGCCCGGTCGATCCCAAAGCAATGGAAATCAAGGCCAGCAAATAAATCATCCGTTTATCTCACCTTAGCCAGCAGCGCAAAGTAACCTCTTACTGTCTTTGACACCTGCATTTTGCTGGCCCCTTCTTTCTGTTGATAATGAAGAATAAGCGGTACCTCCCCGGCTTTAACCCCCATCCTGCTGAATTTAGCAGCGATCTCAGCCATGCAGTCAAATCCGTTGGTCGTAATCAGCTCTTTCCAGCGTTCCTGCGCCTTTCTGATTATTCTCACCCGGTATGCCCTGTAGCCAGATGAGTAGTCATTAAGGTTTCTGATGCGGAAAAACAATTTAAAGAAACACCTGGCACCCCGGCTGAATAACTTTCGTAAGGTTTTCAGCCCAATTTCATATCCTCCCGAAGTAAATCTGGAGGCCACAACCAAGTCAAGATCCCGACTGTTCAGCGTTTCAATCATGCTCTCAATCAGCAAAGGGCTGTGGGTATTGTCGGCATCCATGGTAACCAGGACATCGTCATCCTTCAGGTTTTCCAGCGCATAACGCAAAATTGTTTTGACGGCTTCTCCGAGGCCCTTGTTTCCGTGGTGCCTGACCAGCGTTACATAACCATGATCCTGGGCGTAAGTGCTTACAATTTTTGCAGTATTATCGTTGCTGCCGTCATCCACCAGCAGGACCTGAATATTATACCGGCTGACCTCTCGGTAGGATGCAATGCTGTTAAATAAATGAGTAATCCCGGCTGCTTCGTTATAGGCGGGTAGGCCAATCAGAACCTTCATATCATTTGCCCCCTCCAGGCAGTATTGCCAAAAGATAAATGTACGTTTGCGGATAAGTAATCACCGCTCACTTTAGTACATAAATTGGGTAACCCTGTACGACCTCGAGCTTCGGATATTCTCCTTCAATATAGCTCAACAGCTTCTCATCCTGATCCCCATATATTTTCCCCTGAATTGGCACAAAATATTTGGCTCCTCTTGCAATATAATCATCCAGTTCCTGAATAGGATCTTTGGGTGTTGCAGCATACAGCCTAAGATTGTACCGCCAACCTCTTCTGTCCGTTAAGTCCAGCAGACACGGATCCAGAGAACCGACCACAAGGAGATCGTCCTGAACCGTCAGCTGCTTTACTACGTTTACTTGTTGCGCCATCACCGTGTTGATGGTGAACATCGGTTTAACCAGGTCATAACTTTCCTTCATTAAGAGCAGTACCAATACCACTCCTGCAATTTTTCCAACTGGACCCGCGGCCGCCCTGGCCAAAAGATTACCGGCCAGCAAACAGCACGGTACCATCAAAAATATTAGGTAATAAAATGCCCGGATCCCGCTTACAATCAAGATTGCCTCGAAAATCATAGCGATAAACCAGACCAAAAATACTTTTTGCTTTCCCCTCAAAAAAAATATTCCTGCGAGGCAAAGAAGCAACCCGCTTATGCCAAGGGCCCTCGGCAAATTTACCGTGTAAAAGTCAAGTGCTTCCGGACTGTAAAAGGTGGTAACCGCTTGCTTAAAAATAATATTACGGGTAATGCCCAGCGTAAATTTATACTCCGCAGCGGTAGTACTGAAATAGTAATAGCAGGCTGGAAGCGCTGCCGTAATGAAGCCGTATATCCAAAAAACACGCATTTTCAGCCATTTCCGCCCATAATACTTAAAACAGAGATATATCATGGGTATTCCAATAAAAATCACAGGTGGTTTGGTCATGATTGCCAGAGCTAAAAAAAATGAGCTTAAAATAAGCAAACCGTATTTGCTTATCAGATCGCTATACCCGTGATCATTTACATCACCATTCCTATTATTTCCGTGATTCTGATGATCGTTTCTTTGATGCTCCCTGCAATTATTTTGCTTGATAATCCATCGGTTAAAATAGTAAAATCCTCCGATCCAGAACATCAGGGCTGCGGACTCCGGCATAATCGCCCGGGAATAATACAGATTAATCGGTAGGACCCCATAAATCAGGAGACTGTAAGCTGCTCCATTCCACCCCAGATACAGGCGTGCCAGCAGATACAGGTACAGGGCTGAGATCAAAAAAAAAGCAATCGGAACAGCCCTTGCCAGAAAATAATGATAGCCGAATACTTTGTACAGGATCGCGATCAGATAGGTCGTAACTTGAATTTCCAACGCCGGAATATTTGGAAACGGCCCGTCGTAGTTCAAATTGGGGTGAAACGGATGAAAGTCATAACCTGCGAAATTCCTGGCGATTGATGCTGTGTCAGCCTGCCGCCAGCTCTCCTCAATTTCAACAGGACCGACATTTATGTGATAGAGCCTGAGCAGAAGAATAAAAGTCAATAAGAAAAATAGGAGGATTTTTTCTCTTTTCGTCATCATTGTCACTGGCACCCCTGTTTTCAGCTATCCAATTGCTTTCATTTCTTACTCTGTCCGCCGCGGCACTCATCATTCGGCTTAGCTTTTCCTGTATATGGATTACCTATACTAAAACTTCTTTCAATGAAGAAAAAACCTCTTCCCTCTTGCTCGTTCACCCTGAAACAATGCAAGTGGAAAAGAAGCTTAAATGAAGTCAACGCTTTTAGATTGTATAGTTACCGTCGCCGAAGCTGCCTCTTGGTTTCGACTTCCCACCAGTTGAAAGCTTCTTCTTCCTCCGTGAGTTTCGGTTTTTTGCTGCACAGTTCGTAGATCCGGGCCCTTTCCGCATTCGGGTCTTCACCGTACCAACTGGAATTTCTCCGAATCTCAGTTGTGGATTTCCGGTCTTCCTCTAACGGCCATTTAGATGGCCGCAGACTGTTTGGATGCGATATACTGTTTAGCCGTTCATAAGAGACAGGCTCGGAACCAAGAAAACCTGTACCGAGTACCCCTGCCAGCAATCCAAGACCTATTCCCTCGGAAATGATTTTGACGGCGCCAAGGCTTTCAATCGGAAAATAAAGAGCCAAAAGCAGTATGCCAACCACAGCATATCCCCCGGCAGCCAGTCCTGCAGGAAGCAGCCGGCCGGAGTCTCTGCTGGCTCGAAAACCGGCTACCAGGCAACTCAGCAAAAGACCAAAATCCACAAGATAGGCGATGATCTTTTCATCAATTCCAGTCAGCGTTGTGACCAGTACAGCCAGGAGGGTCAGAACCGTGACGAGCAGACCTATGGTAATGCCTTTTAGAATGCTTGTTCCCATAAAAAATCACCCGGTTTCATATATTATCCTATTATAATATATTAAAACCGGGATAACCTTTATTCATAGTTTTGGGAACATTTGTCTATTTTTTTCTGTGATATCTTCCGCTCGGAATTAAATCGCTCTTAGGGAAAGGAATAAGAAGACCGCATAGAATACCCCGCCAATCATCAGGATTGCAGGATAGAGGGTTTTTGTTTTGACGATGATGAAATACTGAAGGGATGCGGAGGCTAGGGCAAGCAGCGCACTGACCAGGGCCAGCGGTTCCAGAACCCAGGAGGTCAGCGAAATGCCAATTGCCGGAATGACCGAGCTCTGGAAGACCATTGCTCCGGTGATATTTCCCATGGCCAATGTGTCCTTACCACGACGCACCCAGAGAACACTGTTAAATTTCTCCGGCAGTTCAGTTGCAATCGGCGTAATGATAATTGCCAGGATGAACACAGGGACTCCGGCAGCCGTCGATACAGCCTGAACAGAATTAATGAACAGCTCCGCGCCTGCAATGATAATTGCAAGCGCAGCTATGATCTGAACAAATATGACAATCAGTCTAGGCTCCCCCCTGCGGGAAAAGTAGCACACAGGAAGTTCCTCTTCTAAATTCGCTTCACCATGGCTTGATTTAATTGTCCGGTAAACATAGGCACAATAAGCCCCCACAAGAACAATCACGATCAGCATTTTCAAAGAGTGTGTCGGTAAAAAAGAAGCAACGATTGCGAGTAAATAGACAATCAGAAAGAACTTTAGATCCCGCTCAATGACTTCCGGATGAATATACATCGGTCTGTTTGTTCTTCGGAA
This sequence comes from Dehalobacter sp. TBBPA1, assembly GCF_040931655.1. NCBI lineage: Bacteria > Bacillati > Bacillota > Clostridia > Eubacteriales > Desulfitobacteriaceae > Dehalobacter > Dehalobacter sp. TBBPA1. The sequence goes on from NZ_CP162385.1 coordinate 2,614,860, forward strand.
AATCAGCACAGCAATCCCTGTGACGAAAAAAGCAAGTGTTCCAAGCATAAACGGCGCTCCTAAAATTGCCCCTATTCCAATGTCGTGCCCGCTTGCACCACTGGAAGTTAGAATCGCGAGAATTGGAATCAATGTTTCAGGCAAAGCGGTTCCTACCGCGGCAAAGATACTGCCAACAGCCCCTTCACCCAGATTGAGCTTCCTGCCAAGCCACTCTATTCCGTTTGTAAACACTTCTGCACCGAGAAGAATAATACCCAGACTGACAACCAAAAAAATTATATCGATCATTTTTTCTCTCCCGTTTAGCTCAATAAACTATTTTTCTTAAACTATTACTTCAAAGCTATTAATGTTATTATTTTCCATATAATTCTTAAATTATTCTATGTTTTATTTTGCATTACTCTTCAAAATCTATTGCTCTTCTTCATCAATTATTCTTCCGGATCACTCTCCGGGCTTGTCTTCCGTATCGGGAAAAATAATATCATCCATGGCCTGATTCAATTCCTGAAGGCCGGTACCGTCCTCTGAAGAAAAAGGAATAATCGTCTTCCAGTCCGACATTTTGAAAGATTCCGCAATGATTTTGAGATATTTGGGTCGTTGTCCCCTCGCAATCTTATCTGCTTTTGTCGCTACCACCAGAACAGGTATGTTGTTGACCTTAAGCATTTCGATCATCAGCCTGTCTTCCTCGGTCGGCTGATGGCGGATATCAACCAGTTGAATGACGCCTTTCAAATTTTCACGCAGACGAAAGTACGTCTGCATCATCTTCCCCCACTGCATTCGGGTCTCCTGAGGCACTTTTGCATAGCCATAACCCGGTAAATCAACAAGATACCATTCATCATTAATATTAAAAAAATTGATCGTCTGCGTTTTGCCGGGCGTTTTGCCGACCTTGGCCAGTGCCTTTCGATTGACAAGTTTATTGATCAAAGAAGACTTTCCTACATTGGAACGGCCTGAGACAGCCAGCTCCGGCCTTGTTCCCTCAGGATACTGCTGCGGCTTCACTGCCGAAATCATAAATTCAGCTTTACGAAAAATCACACTATCACCTCAACGGAACATCGTGAGTACAATATCCCAATTATGTTATGTCCCAACGATGTCCTTAAACATCAACAGCTAATATTGTACTCCAAAATCGGGATAAATCCAAGGGAGACAAATACATCGGGAGACCGACTAAGCAGTTAGAAAACAAAGGAAAACACAGAGGGACGTTTTATTTGTTTCCTCTGAAACAAGATACTAAAACGCCCCTCTGTCTCCCGTCTGCCGGTATATAAGACTGAAACCTGTTTAGCAGCAGATTATTTGAGCTGCTTACAACGGCCTGCTTTCAGGCTGCGTAAAATCCGTGTTATAGACCGGCAGCTGCGGCAGGAATTCTTGTGATTTAGAAACCGGAAGAAGGGCTATATCCAGAACTTCCTCCATTCGTTTGACAAAACGGAATTCCAGTTCTTTCCTGATTTCTTCCGGAATTTCTTCCAGGTCCTTTAGGTTCTTTTCGGGAAGAATAATCGTTTTGATACCCGCCCTGTGTGCGGCCAGCACCTTTTCCTTCAGTCCGCCAATCGGCAGCACATTGCCGCGTAGGGTGATCTCTCCGGTCATCGCAACATCCTGACGGACAGCTCTGGAAGAAAGCGCCGAAGCCATTGCCGTCGCCATCGTGATGCCGGCGGACGGTCCGTCCTTCGGTACAGCTCCCTCCGGCACATGAATGTGCAAATCAAGCTGATCGTAAAAATCCTTGCTAATCCCTAAGCTCTCAGCCTGGGAACGGACAAATGTCAATCCTGCCTGCGCCGATTCTTTCATCACATCGCCGAGTTTTCCAGTCAGCGTCAGTCTTCCTTTGCCTGCCAGAGGCGTAGCTTCAATGGTCAGTACATCTCCTCCGACTTCAGTATAAGCCAGGCCGACGGCAGCGCCGATCTCCGGTTCGAAGCCCACTGTTCGGTAAAAATAGCGGGGGGCTCCGAGCAGGGTTTCAATATCTTCCGGTGTCAGCGTCCTCGGCTCCCATTCCTTTTTCACGACACGGACCGCTACTTTACGCAACACATTAGCAATTTCGCGTTCCAAATTCCTGACTCCGGATTCCCTGGTATAACCCCGGACAATCTTCAGGACGCAGGCGCTATCCATCCGGACAACAATCTCTTTCAACCCATGCACTTTCATCTGTTTCGGTACGAGGTGCCGAACCGCAATATTGACTTTTTCATCTTCGGTATAGCCGCTTAAATGAATGACTTCCATCCTGTCCAGAAGCGGACGCGGGATATTTTCGATATAGTTGGCTGTCATGATAAACAGCACTTTGGAAAGATCAAATGGAACCTCCAGATAGTGGTCCGCATAGGAATGGTTCTGCTCCGGATCAAGCACTTCAAGCATGGCAGAAGCAGGATCCCCGCGAAAGTCTGAAGACATTTTATCAATTTCATCAAATAGGAAGACCGGATTTTTCGTTTCCGCCTTGCGTATCCCCTGGATCACCCTGCCGGGTAATGCGCCGATATACGTCCGGCGGTGACCTCTGATCTCCGCCTCATCGCGAACGCCGCCCAAGGACATTCTGACGAACTTGCGGTCCAGAGACCTCGCAATGGATTTCGCGAGTGAGGTTTTACCTACTCCGGGCGGTCCGATAAAGCAAAGTATCGGGCTGCGCATATTTGGCGTGAGTTTACGGATAGAAAGATACTCCAGGATCCGCTCTTTGACTTTCTCCAGACCATAGTGGTCTTCTTCCAATATTTTTTCAGCCTTATGCATATCCCCTTTGTCCCTGCTCGCCTTATTCCAGGGGAGTGCGATGATCCAGTCAATATACGTCCGGACAACGGTTCCTTCAGCGGAAGCTGCAGCCATTTTTTCGAGGCGATCCAGTTCTTTCAAGGCCTTTTCCCTGGCCTCATCCGTCAGATTCGCCTTTTCGATCTTCTCTTTATATTCTTCAATTTCAGCCTGTTTTTCATCCTTGTCGCCCAGTTCTTTCTGGATCGCTTTAATCTGCTCCCGCAGGTAATATTCTTTCTGGGCCTTTTCCATCTGTTTTCGGACCCTGAGCCCAATGCGTCTTTCCAGCTCGAGAATCTCGATTTCACGCATGATCAGTTCGGTGAGCTTTTCCAGACGTTCGCTTACATCAATCGCGCCAAGAACCACCTGTTTATCCTCTATCTTTAAATTCAGGTGGGAAGCCACCAAATCAGCCATCCGACCGGGCTCTTTTACAGCAAGCACCGATCCAATCGCTTCGGGGGATACTTTTTTGCTGAGACGCGCATATTCCTCAAACTGGTGGGTCAGACTTCTGGTCATATTCTCCAATTCGGGGGTCATACGCTCATTACCGGAGAATCTTTCTACCTGCGCTTTAAAGAAAGGATCTTCCGCCAAAAATTCTTTGACCTCGGCACGGCAGATCCCCTCGACGAGAACGCGCATTGTCCCGCCGGGAAGTCTCAAAAGCTGTTTAATATCGACAATTGTGCCAACTGTATACAGATCATCAATCGTCGGACTGTCTATTTCCATTTCCTTTTGCGATAGTAGAAGAATCTGGCGATCCAAGAGCATTGCTTCCTCAATAGCTGCCATGGATCTTTCCCTGCCAACATCAAGGTGAATCACCATATAGGGAAAGACAAGGATTCCTCTAAGCGGAAGGATCGGTATCTCTCTTTCTTGCATAATTTATCTCCCCTCAAAAGACTTGCCAGTGCTATATTTTAACACGGTTTACCTTGTTCATGCAAATTGCCGGATGGAATTTTTATCCTTTTCAGCACTTTATTCAGCGACACCTCCTTTTCCGACAAATCCACTTCGACCATGTCGGTGATCGGCAGAACAGGTTGCAGTACTGCATTCAATATCTCATCGAGCGTTTCCACCGGAATGATCTGGATGTCCTTTTCCCAGTGAGCAAACCTGGCCTGCCAGTTTTCCTGCGGAATAAATACTTTTTTACACCCTGACTGGACGGCTGCCTCAATTTTGGCACTGATCCCGCCAACAGGTTTTACTCTGCCCCGGATCGATAACTCCCCGGTCATAGCTGCGGTATTGTCTACCTTGCATTTCTTAATTGCTGAATACACCGCGGTCGCCATTGCTGTCCCTGCAGACGGACCATCCATTGGAACTCCCCCGGGGAAATTGACATGGATATCGTAATGACGCGGTTCAATCCTATGCTCCCGGCAAAGCACGGTCAGAACATTTTCCAGCGAGGAGCGCGCCATACTTTTCCGGCGCGTTTTTTTACCCTCATAACCTGATTCTTCCTCTTCAACAATTCCGGTTACATAGAGCTCTCCCTTACGGTTCCTTACCGGGTAGGCTGTGACCTCGATTTCCAGGAGCATGCCAAGGTTTGCTCCGTAGATTGCTAGGCCATTGACCAATCCTATCTGGGGGAAAGGCGGAATTTTTTTCTCCGGTCTTGGCGTGTATTGTCCGGTTGTAACCACCCATTCGATATTCTCCTCATCGATACAGCGATGGCCTTCATTTTGAACGACTCCGGCCGCCAGCTGCACGATATTGACAGCTTCTCTGCCGTTCGTGGCGTATTTTTTAAGAACTTCCAATGCTTTGTCTGTGATCTCTATATCAATTTTTTCGGCAGCATTTTTGGCGATGACTGCAATTTCTTCCGGCTGAAGCGCCCTGAAGAAAATTTCCATACAGCGTGAGCGTACTGCCGCCGGTATTTCCTCCGGCCTTCTGGTCGTCGCACCGATCATTCTAAAATCTGCCGGCAAGCCGTTTTGGAAAATATCGTGGATGTGCTCAGGGACATTGCTATCCTCAGAGCTGTAGTACGAGCTTTCCAAAATAACCTTGCGGTCCTCCATTACTTTAAGCAGTTTATTAATTTGGATAGTGTGAAGTTCACCAATTTCATCAATAAAAAGAATCCCACCGTGGGCTTTGGTGACTGCACCCATCTTAGGCTGCGGTATTCCCGCCATCCCCATGGCGCCAGCTCCCTGATAAATCGGATCATGGACAGAACCAATCAGCGGGTCAGCGATCCCTCTCTCATCGAATCTAGCCGTCGTACCGTCAATTTCAATAAATTTTGCCTCACTTTTAAACGGTGAGAGCGAATTTTTCATAGCTTCTTGAAGGACAAGCCTAGCTGCGGCTGTTTTACCAACGCCCGGAGGCCCGTACAGCAGGACATGCTGGGGATTCGGCCCGCACAAAGCAGCCCGAAGTGCTTTCACGCCTTCTTTTTGTCCAATGATCTCCGCAAAGACTTCCGGTCTGGTCTTTTCCGACAGCGGGATCGTCAAAGATATTTTACGCATTCTTTGCAGCTTTTCTTTTTGTTTCACGGACTCCTTCTCCACAGCAGATCTCGTCGAGTACTGCTGCCTTAACATCGTCCAGAAATAAATTCCGACAACCAATACAAAAGCCAGCTGAATCATCGCCAGTAGTGACCCAAACCCTAAACCTTCCATTCCTGTACCTCCTGCTCAAGACTCTCTATGTAGTATTTACCAGATCGGAAGATTCAAAACATATTGCCAAAGTCACCCGCGGAACCAGTTGCATTAATCATATTAAAGTGATATCATTATTATATCAATTAAATGTTTGATCCAGTTGGTTGGTCCAGTTCGATCGACTGGATTTTTCTCCAAGAAAGGATGATAAACTATGATCGAAAAAAAAGTATGGAAAATTAACGGGTTCTTAGGCATTCTCATTTTTTTAGCCCTTTTGGCTGCTGCAACATTTAATATTGTCGCCTCAGTCCAAGAAACAGGATTCACGAATATCGTCCTGGCAGTGATTCTGCTTCTTCTGGCACTGATTGTCTCAACCGGCATCCAGATTGTCCAGCCAAATCAAGCCAAAGTACTGACCTTCTTCGGCAGCTATATCGGCAGCATTCGCGAACCTGGCATCTGGATGACGGTTCCGTTCGTTGCCGCAAAAAAGATTTCTCTAAAAGTCCGCAACTTCAACAGTGAGCGTTTGAAAGTCAATGATGTCGACGGTAATCCGATTGAAATTGCTGCGGTTGTCGTCATCAAAGTGGTTGACTCGGCTAAAGCTGTATTTGATGTTGACAATTATGAACAGTTTGTAGAAATCCAAAGTGAGACAGCATTGCGCCATGTTGCAACCAAATATCCTTATGACAATTATGAAGAAGGTGACGTTTCCTTAAGGGGCAACACCGAGGAAGTAGCCGAAGAGATTGCGAAGGAACTTCAGGAACGCCTTACACTTGCCGGCGTGGAAGTAATTGAAGCCCGCCTGACCCACCTGGCCTATGCCACCGAGATTGCGAGCGCCATGCTTCAGAGGCAACAGGCCAACGCAATCCTGGCCGCCCGTCAGAAAATTGTGGAAGGTGCTGTCGGAATGGCCCAGATGGCCATTCAGCAGTTGGAAAACAGCGGGACAATTGAACTTGACGACGAACGCAAGATGGCAATGATCAACAATCTACTTGTGGCAATTGTCTCCGACCGTTCAGCTCAGCCAGTACTCAATACCGGCACCCTGTATTAAAAAGCGTCGGCAGGAGCAGGATAATGGCAGACAAGAAGAACTTTCCGCTGCGTATCGATCCAAAGCTATTCAGCATTATTGAAGAATGGGCGTCCGACGAATTCCGGAGCGTCAACGCTCACATTGAATATCTCCTGCGGGAAAGCGTCCGAAAAGCCGGAAGGGTTCCTAAAAAAAATTCAGATTGACAAAAAGTTTCTTCTATGCAATATTGTTAGCGTAGGGAAATGAGAAATGAATGATTAATCCCAGGTGCCTCAGGATGAGGAGAATAGGGAAGACCGGGAAACCGGCGCGGACCCACCACTGTATGCGGAGACGAATTCCGAATGCCACTGGATATGATCTGGGAAGGCCGGGAGGAGAATGACCCGTAAGCCAGGAGACCTGCCTAGGATTGGGAAGATGATGTAATGGTAAGAACACTTCCTTCAATGATTAAACGACTTAGAATGGGAAAGTCTCTTAGAATATAAGAGACTTTTATTTTGTTTATTAAAAAGAATCGAAACAAAGGAGAAATGATTATGAAGAAGAAACCAACTGCACTACTGCTGATTCTGCTCCTGGTGCTTACCCTGGCCCTTGGACTGGCCACAGGCTGCTCAGCGCAAAATGAGCAAGCCTTGAAGGGAAAAACGTTTACAGACACGATGGGCAGACAGATCACCCTTGACGCCTACCCCCAGAAAATTATTTCTTTAGCCCCTGCTATTACTGAAATACTTTTTGCCATTGGCCTTGATCAGGAAATTATCGGTGTAACCGATTACTGTGATTATCCCGAACAAGCGTTGACTAAAGAAAAAATGGGCGGGTTTAAGAACCCGAATCTGGAAACGATTGTCGCCGCCGAGCCCGATATGGTCTTTATTGCAGCCGGCGTGCAGGAAGATGTCATCAAGAAGCTTGAAGAGCTGAAGGTGACGGTTGTTGTACTCGATGCCGATACGATCGACCAGGTTATCAGCAATATCGAATTGGCCGGTTCTCTGACCGGTAAGGAAGCAGAAGCCAAGAAAGTCGCTGCAGATATGAGAACCAGAATGACAAATATAACCTCCAAACTCAAAGACGTCGCCAAGCCGACCGTGTTTGTGGAAATTTGGGACGATCCTCTAATGTCGGCCGGTTCAACCAGTTTTGTCAATAACCTTATCGAAGTTGCCGGAGGCGTCAATATTGCTGCCGGCAATACTGAAAAATTTTATAATTACAGCATGGAAAGTCTGCTCCAAGCCGATCCGGATTATTACATCATCAATACTCATGCCCATACCCCTGCGGATATCCAAAACAGGACCGGCTATGAAGTCTTAAGTGCGGTGAAAGATAACAAGGTATATGCTGTCGACGACAACCTGATCAGCCGCTCAGGCCCAAGAGTCATCGACGGTCTGGAGCAAATCGCAAAAATTATTCATCCTGAAGTTTTTGGAAATTAACGGTGCTATTGATCATGAATGTTTTAAACAACCGGAAAAGTTGGAAGTACCTGCTGATCTGCTTCACCTTGTTTTTGATTGCTGTGGGCATTTTTTGCACAACGGTCGGCTCAGCAGATATTTCGTTTAAAGAGAGCGCCGGAATTATCATGAGCAAAGTACCTTTATTGAATCACTGGTTTCATGCTGAAGACTATTCCCATGTCCATCAAACGATTATCTGGTCTCTGCGTGTTCCGAGGGTCATTCTGGCAGCTTTGGTTGGCGGAGCTCTGGGCGTCATCGGAGGCACCCTGCAGGGTTTTTTCAAAAACCCGATGGCCGATCCTTACGTAATGGGTGTATCCTCCGGAGCAGGTTTGGGTGCGACGGTCGCCATCATCACCGGAGCAGGCGGTTTCCTGGGCATGATCGAAATTCCTGTTTTCAGTTTTATCGGTGCTTTTCTGACAACCTGGATTGTCTACTCCCTAGCCAAAGTCGGGAAAAAAGTCGTTGTCACGACACTGCTGCTGGCAGGGGTCGCACTCAGTGCGTTCCTGTCAGCAGTCATGTCTTTCCTGATGGTTTTGAATACGGATGATATCGATAAAATTTATCTATGGCTCATGGGCAGTTTTGCCAACAAGAGCTGGGAGCATATCCAACTTGCCGCGCCGTTTATCCTTATTGGCGTAATTGTCTTATTCGCTTTAGCGAAGGAAATGAATGCGATGGTATTCGGCGACAGTACCGCCCAGCATCTTGGCATCAATCTTGGGAAACTGCAAATCATTCTGCTGATGGCCACCTCCCTGACAACAGCGGGAGCCGTGGCATCCTGCGGCTCCATTGGTTTTGTCGGACTGATCGTTCCGCATATTGTCAGGATTATGGTTGGTCCGGATCACCGGGTTCTGCTTCCACTCTCCTTTCTGGTGGGTGGGACCTTTTTGGTGATTACCGATACGATTGCCAGGACATGCCTGGGTTCACAGGAAATCCCTGTTGGTGTCATCACTGCGCTTTTTGGCGGACCCTTCTTCATCTATCTGCTGAAGAAAAAGAAAGAGAGAGTAATATAAGTGGATTCTTCAATCATTGCCAGCAACCTTACATTCACCTATGGCAGTAAAAATATTCTGGAAGACTTAAGTCTGGAAATCAGCAAGGGCAGCTTTGTGTCCATCATCGGCCCCAACGGGTCCGGCAAATCTACCCTGCTGAAAAATATTACCGCAGAAATTACTCCCCAAAAAGGAGTTGTCCTGCTCGATGATCAGGATATTTTTAAGATTAGGAAAAAAGATCTTGCCAAAACGATCGCAGTGGTCCCCCAGGATACCGGAGGGGATTTTGCTTTTTCTGTCATGGAGACGGTACTGATGGGCAGAATGCCCCATCAAAAGAGATTTGAGGGCGATTCTGAAAAGGATATGGAGATTGCTCAATGGGGGATGGAACTGACAAACGTTTGGCATCTGAGGGACCGTTCTGTGAACGAACTAAGCGGAGGCGAGCGGCAAAGAGTCATTGTGGCGAGAGCCTTAACTCAGGAACCCAAAGTGCTGCTGCTCGATGAACCCACCTCTCATTTAGATATCCAGCACCAATACGAATTACTGGAGCTTCTGGATCGTTTGAATAAAACCAAAGGCCTGACCGTGATTACTGTTTTGCACGACCTTAACCTTGCTGCCCAGTTCAGCCATAAAATCATTCTTCTCGATAAAGGCAGAATTGTGGCTTATGGCAGTCCTGTTGAAGTGTTGACAGCCCAGAAGATCCGGGATAGCTACCATATCGAAGTTGCGATTACTACGAATGAAATCACCGGACGCTTTAATATTATTCCGTTAAGTAAAAAAAAGGACCGGAGTGAGGCTGCCAGGGATATACGTATCCATTTACTCTGCGGTGGCGGAAGCGGTGTCTATCTGATGGAACAATTGGTTCAGGCCGGTTATCAGGTGAGCTGCGGCGTCCTGAACATTGGAGATTCGGACTGGAAAAAAGCCAAAGAGCTCGGCATTGCCGTTTCCGAAGAAGCTCCTTTTGCCCCCATCTCCGCCGAAGCCTTTAACATGAACGAAGAGCTTCTAAATGAAGCAGACCTGATCATTGTTTTGTCTGTCCCTTTCGGGTACGGGAACATCGTCAATTTAGAACAGGTTTCCGTGGCCTTACACCTTAAAAACAAAAAGGTAATGATTGTGGAAACTGAATCAGAACAGTGGGATTACACAGGAGATTTTACCGGTGGCAAAGCTAACAGCCTTCTTGCCGGCATGATGCAGCACGGCGCAGAGAAGTTCGGCAGTATCCGGGAACTATTAAGTAGGATCGGAGGAAAATGATTTGCTTCTGTGGACTTACGAAACAGGTGATACTGTTGAGCGCTATAAAGACAGTATCATTATTTCTTTCAAGGATGACCGCAAGGTCCTGAGTACCGCCCATTTAAACGGTGGTTACCGCGAAAACCTGAAATTTGTTTTTAACCACGATATTAATTCCGGGATGGGTTTGAGGTGTGACATCACTCCAGCCGTCTATGAGGAACATATGAAGCTGATTGCCGCGGAATTGGGTCTTGATCCTGAAGCCTCTGCAGGCCTTCTGACGGCTGCTGCCATGAATAATGCGGCTATTCGGACAGCAAGCTACGAAGATCTAACTGTCACCGCAGTGGTAACCGGCGGCATCGAAATGAACGGCGGCCGGATCTGTGATCCCGCTTTCTTCCATGAACGGCAGGGGGAAACGGTAACCATTCCGGCTGGAACGATTAATATTCTGCTGTATATCAATGCCGATCTTCCGGAAGAGACCCTGACCCGAGCACTTGTGACCTGTACAGAAGCCAAAACGGCTGCCCTGCAGGAGCTTATGGCCGGCAGCTGTTACTCCAGAGGCATCGCCACAGGATCAGGCACAGACGGGACGGTCATCATCTGCAACAGCAAGTCTGGCTCCCGGCTTTTCTATGCCGGCAAACACAGCAAATTGGGAGAACTGATCGGAATTACCGTCAAACAAGCTGTGAAGGAGGCTCTTTTCCTGCAGACCGGTCTTTGTCCGGAATACCAGTTCAGTCTGCTGAACCGCCTGAAAAGATTCGGTATCAATGAAGAAACCCTCTGGCAGGAATACCAGAAGGGTATCGGTGTCCTGTGTCAGGAATCTAAGTCTCGAGCGGGAGTTCCGAATCAAGCGGAATCGAGAAAACCAGGATCACTAGATAAGCAAAAGTTCCTGAACAGGTTAAAAAAGATAGAATGCGAAGAGGAACTTGTGATCCCGGCTACACTCTATGTCCATCTGATGGATCAATTGGACTGGCAGTTATTATCACCTGCTCAGGCTGCCTCCGAAGGGAAAATCATCATTGAACGTCTCAGGAGAAATTATGATTTACCGGATGATTTTTTACATGATTTTCTGAATGATTTCTTAATTTCCTACAGCTCCGTTTACGATGCCATAACGGCAATGTCCCATTGCTTTGCAGTGCTGACAGTAAGAATCATTGCTGCAGCGAAGTTCGACTAGAACAGTATCCTCAAATTGTTGTTTTTTCATTTTTGTATATTACATTACCATTATGTGAGGGTAAGTCTGTGAGCCACAATACCGCTTTTCGGCTATTGCGCCAAGGATGGCGCAATAGCCGAAGAGCGGTTAGGGTACATGACGTAAACCCTAAGTTTACAAAAAATACTGCCAATAGCATAAAACTATTAACAGTATCTCATAGGTTTAGATTTATTCTGTTTAAGCTGATTCTTCCTTCTTGCTATCCACTGTGATAAGCTCAGGCTCAATTCGTTGAAGAATTGTATCCTTGGTAACGATGCACTTGGTGACATCCGAGCGGGTTGGAATATCATACATTACATTCAGCATGATTTCTTCCATAATCGCCCTGAGGCCCCTCGCTCCCGTATTACGGCGAATCGCTTCTTCAGCAATGGCTTTAAGCGCATCTTCTTTGAATTCCAGCCCTACGCCGTCCATTTCCAGCAGTTTTTCATACTGTTTGACCAAGGCGTTTTTGGGCTGGGTCAAAATGCTGACCAGCGCATCCTGATCCAGAGCATCCAAGGTGACAATGACAGGAAGTCTTCCGACAAACTCGGGGATTAATCCGTATTTTAAGAGGTCTACCGGCAGGATCTGCCTTAAGAATTCCCCGACGTTCTTTTCATTTTTCTTTTGAATTTCCGCCCCAAAACCCATCACTTTCTTGCCGATACGGTTTTGAATCAGTTTGTCAATACCATCAAAAGCCCCGCCAACAATGAACAGGATATTCGTGGTATCGAGCTGGATAAATTCCTGGTGGGGATGCTTGCGTCCTCCCTGTGGAGGAACACTGGCTACTGTACCTTCCAGAATTTTGAGCAGTGCCTGCTGGACACCTTCACCTGATACATCCCTGGTAATGGATGGATTCTCAGATTTCCGGGCAATCTTATCGATCTCATCAATATAGATGATCCCTCGCTCTGCCCTCTCAATATCATAATCAGCAGCCTGAATCAGTTTGAGGAGAATATTCTCGACATCTTCTCCCACATAGCCGGCTTCCGTCAGTGAGGTTGCATCCGCTATAGCAAATGGAACATTAAGAACTTTAGCCAGTGTAGAAGCAAGCAGCGTCTTACCGGAACCTGTTGGACCGAGCATAATGATATTGGATTTCTGAAGTTCGACATCATCGACCTTCATGCCAATGCTGATACGCTTGTAATGGTTATAAACTGCAACAGATAATGCTTTTTTTGCTTCGTCCTGACCGACAACGTATTGATCAAGAATACTTCTGATTTCTTTTGGTTTAGGTATCTCTCCAATTTCTGAACCTACATCATCCTGGAGCTCCTCTTCTATGATTTCATTACAGAGCTCGATGCATTCATCACAAATGTATACCCCGGGACCTGCTACCAGTTTCTTGACCTGTTCCTGTGTTTTACCGCAAAAGGAACACTTCAGTTGATTCTTTTCATCGTTAAACTTTGCCATATGCTCACCCCTTTACTGAGAATTCCCTTATCACTGTTGCAATAACTATCTTATTCATTTTCCTCCGTTACATTACTCTCTGAATCCGTGTTCTGTGCTGCGGCACTTTCCTGCCCTGCTCCATTGTTCTTGACCAGGAAATCAACGGTATGCTCTGATGTTAAACTCATTTTGAACATCTGCATCTCGCCGCGAGCTTCAAGAGCTGACTTCAGTTCTTCAGCTGTCCTGCCATACTGCATAGCCATTCTATTAATCTCGGATTCAATTTCTTCATCGGTAACCGTAATTCCTTCTTTTTCCGCAATTGCTTCGAGGACAAGTTCAGTTTTTAGTCCATCAGTTGCCTGTTGGCTGAAGGATTCGCGAAGCGCTTCTCTGCTGGTATTGACATACTGGCAATACTGCTCCATGGAAATTCCTTGATAGGACATGTTCTGCTGCAGGTCTTCCATTAACGCATCAATGCGCTCCTGTTTCATTCCTTCAGGAATTTCACAGACTGCGTTTTCAGCGACCTTCTTAATAACTTCGGTCTTATATTCGTTGTCACGTCTGGCTTCTGCAGCTGAAATCATCTTTTCTCTGATATCCTGCTTCAATTCTTCCAACGTGTCAAATTCGCTGACGTCTTTGGCAAACTCGTCGTCCAGAGCCGCCAGTTCTTTTCTCTTAATACCGTTGATCTTGACTTTAAACATGGCATCTTTTTCGGAAAGCTCTTCGCTGTGATAGCCTTCCGGGAACTTGACACTGATTTCGAGTTCCTGACCACTCTTAGCACCCTTTAATTGTTCCTCAAATCCAGGGATAAAAGTGCCGGAACCGATGGTTAACTCGTGATTCTCGCCTTTTCCTCCTTCAAACGGCACATCACCCAGGAATCCTTCAAAGTCAATCGTGACGATATCCTGGTCAATGATTTCTCCGTCTTCAACCGGAATAAGTTTAGCATGTCTGTTTTGACGGCGTTCCAGTTCTTCGGCCACCTGCTCGTCTGTAACCTCAACAGCCTGTCTTTCGATGCCAAGACTCTTATATTGTCCCAGCTCTACATCAGGTTTGGTCTCTACCGTAACTTTAAAAATGAGATCTTTATCTGCCTCAAATTGGACGACCTGCATAGCCGGCCTGGAAACTGGCGTAATAGAATGCTCTTTATAGGCTTCAAATAAAGCCGGGTAAGAGACCTGCTCCATCACTTCATTTTTCACAGCGTCTTTATCAACATACCTTTCTATTATATGCTTGGGGGCTTTTCCTTTGCGAAAACCTGGTATGCTGAGTCCCTGGCCAGCTCTTTTCATCACCCGGTCAAAAGCTGCAGAAACCTCTTCAACCCCAACCGTAATTTCCATTTCGTAGATGTTATTGTTCTTCTTTTCGATCTTGACAGACATGTCCGCTCCTCCTTGGAATTTAACCTTACATTATTTTTTATATTTAAATAGTATCAACATTTCACACCAGGATATTCTGCCCTTTTTCAAAAAAATGCAAACCTAGCTTAAGCGTAAATCCCTGGAAAAAAGCAACAAGTTCAGAAAGAGGAAACATCCGTTTCCCCTTTCCAGTAAACCTGATATTGACCAGTTAATATTATCAGAAGTTTTTCAAAGAATCAAGGAAAACGCTTGATATTCTGTTTAAATCTAGTGCCTTGTTAACCCTTGTTTTGAAATACAATGACGGGCAGATTTTCTGCCGGGTATTATATCGCTTCTGTTTTGAACGGATTGGTTTTGATGTTTTTCCCGAGTGTCAAAATATAGGCAGCTGCATTTTGTGAAGGATTGACCGGCAGTATCATCCGTGCCGCTAAACTCATTGTTTCCAGTCTGGCAGGATGCTTAAACAGTTCTACTGTGTAGCGGATCAGTTCATCTGGGGTACCGAAAGCCTTCCCCGCTCCCGCTTGTTCAACGAAATAAGCATTTCCTTTTTCATGCCCCGGGATGGGTCTGTACATCAGCAAGGGAAGTCCCATGGTCAGTGCTTCGGAAATTGTCAATGCTCCTCCTTTAGTGATCATAAGATCAGAAGCTGCCATCAATTCCTGAACATTGTCGACATGACCGTAGAGTCTGATGCAAAGATTCGTTTCCCTAATTTCACTGTTAAGCGCATGGTACAGCTCTTTATTGTAGCCGCAAACCACCAATAATTGTGCCGAAATATCCTGAGCCAAGTTCCGGACAATATCCTTCAGTTCTGAAACATTGCTTACGGGCTTACCGTTAAGACCCATGATAAGTACCGTCTTCCGGTCCAGGTCAAGCCGCAGTTTTTGTTTAGCAGCGCTTTTTTGCATGGGTTCTTCAAATCTTAACCGGAGAGGGATCCCGGACTGAATCACGTTCTGGGGCGCTATTCCTGCCTCCACGAGCCTGGTACAGGCATCCTTGCAACCTACAATATACTTATCCGTTCCGGAGTGGATCCATACGCCGTGAACAAGGTAGTCCGTCACCACCGTGACCAGCGGAACAGAAAGGAGCCCTTTCAGCTTCAGTTCACCCAATATGGCAGCCGGTATAAAATGGGTACTTACAATCACATCAGGATTAAACTTCCAGATGCAGTCCAACAGCTTCTTCGTTTCCAATCCCCGCACAAACTTCCGGCAATCTTCGGCAGTCAATCCTGCCGTCTTTTCAAAGAGTATTCTCCAGAGTCTTGGCGTCTTCTTGATCATTGTTGCGTAGGCTTTCCTCATAAAATAATCCGTGTTAAAGTAAAAAAAAGAACCAAAATCTAAGTGCTTTACCTCTATTGGCGAAAGTTGATGACGAAAAGCTTCGGCGAGTGCTTCACCTGCCTGGAAATGTCCTTCACCATAGTTTGATGAAAAAATCAGAACTCCCGACACTTCTTTTTTCCCCTTCCAAACACTCTCTTCATTTGGTGTCATTACTATTTATATTATGAACCGGATCAGATAATTATATATGAAAGATATTCTAGTCCAAGAATCCGGGATTATTCCTGCTACATCCATATTATAATAATTGCCGGTCGACATTTAAATACTTTTTCTCGATTTTTTCACATTTGGTGTTACTCTTCTGCGACTTCTTTGTTGCGGCACCTCCATTTTGCCGATTTATTATCTAGTGCGTAAGAAACGAAATCTAAGGCTGGAAATGCAGAAACAAAAAAGACAGTCAACCTTCTTTATAGGTCAACTGCCTCGAAATCATCAATTTTGGTGCGGGAGACAGGACTTGAACCTGCACGGAGTTACCCGCTGGAACCTAAATCCAGTGCGTCTGCCAGTTCCGCCACTCCCGCATGTAAAAGTTGGCTGGGGTAGATGGATTTGAACCACCGGTGTCGGAGTCAGAGTCCGATGCCTTACCGCTTGGCGATACCCCATTGGAATGAAAACCGGTTATGCAATATTCTGACGGTTCTAACACGCAAACAGTATTATACTTAAAAAATTTTGCCCTGTCAAACAAAAATTAATACAAAAAAATAGTGTCCTTATTTAATCGGACACTGGAAGTTTTTGCAGAAAGAGTTAAAACCAAAGACATAAAGCGCTGCTTTTTCAATCCTGAGACTCTGCCATTGTTTTATATCGATTTTTTCACCAAACCGGTTTTCGGCAATTCCATCTTTTCCGATCCAGCCGGAAGCTTCCCCCTCGCCTAAACGGATTTCCCATTCGCCTTCATTTTTACCAGGTAAGATCTGAACATTGCATCGGGCATGGAAAATTTCCACAAGTTTGACGAACAATCTAAAAAAATATTCTTCATATTCAATGGGCTCACTTTGCGGGATCGCAAGGTCGGAACAAATATCCTCAACCAGCACTGTCAGCCCCTTGGCAGGGTTATAGCGATGATAAAATGCTGTCGTAAGGGATCCGTAATTAATGATCCCGGAATCATAATCAATCGTCAGCGGATGGTCTAGATCCGTAAAAAGAAGTGTAATCCCGTTGCCGGAAATACCCCATTTTCCTTGATACCGCGACAGCAACTGGTCTGCAATCTGAAAAGACAGAATATAGGTGGATATTTGCTTTTCATCTCTGATAGCGCATCCTATACAATCTCTATCCTGATTATAAGCTATTGATGAAATTCTCATCATAATCAATTACCCCCCCACTCTCGTCTCACTGCATGATACACTGTTTCATTTTGTACGCATAAAAATAAGTTTGTTTTATTCTTTGAAACACCGTTTCATATCTGATCTAAACCTATTTTTGTGTCCATCTTTTGATTTTTTTTGCTGAAGGCTTGATTCTGATCTTTTGGTTATTTTATGCAAACTAACACAGAAAGATTCTGAAATATTTGAAAATGTAGTATTAATATTATGTACTAGTTTTCTACTTCCGTCAAGCGTTTCTTTTGGCAGATTATTGTAATATCAGCGGCCAGAATATCCTAATCTGATGGATATATCCTGACCAACACGCTTGATTTCCTGACCGACCTTTTCAATCCCTTTCTCCATCAGCCTGTTAATTGGCCCGGAAATGCTGATCGCGCCAATAGTTCCGCCCGAATAATCATAAATGGGCGTTCCTATGTTAATGACCCCGACTTCAGTTTCTTCAGCGGCAACTGCAATGCCTGTTTTTCTTATTTCCTTCAGCTGTTCGATCAGTTTTTCCGGATCTGTAATCGTCTGCTGAGTAAAACGGGGCATACCCTTTTTCTGCAGAATAAGCCTTACTTCCTCTTCCGGCAAAGTGGAAAGGATTGCTTTACCAACCGCCGTACAATGCATGTAGCCTCTGCTGCCTACCTTGGAGTGCATGCCGATCAACTGGGAACTTTCCTTATGATCGATAAACACCACTTCGCCGTTGTCGGGCAGGACCAGATGAACTACTTCATCAAAGGTTTTAGCCAGGCTTTCCAGATAGCGTTCGGCAACCTTCCGGACTTCAAGCTGATTGAAAAATGCGTTGCCAACTTCGGCTATTTTTATCCCGAGACGGTACCGTTCCCTGTCTTTCTCTTTTTCGACATATCCCCGATAGCATAAAGTCTGAATAATCCGATGTACCGTGCTTTTATGCAGCCCTATCTTGCTGCCAATTTCAGTCACGCCGAATGATTCCCTAGAACTGGCCAGCACTTCCAATATATCCAGCGCTCTTTCCACAGTCTGAACATATCTTTCTGTCACAAACAGGCCTCCCATCTTCTTGCTGATTTCTATTATGGCTGATTTTAATAAGAATAACAATAAAAAATTAAATTGAATACTCCAAAGGATTTACAAATAATTTACAGATAATAAACCAAAAAATGGTATACTTGTTTCATGGTCACTTTCTTCCTATGCCGGCGCCACGACCCTTGCATCTTTCTCAAGCCTTTCAGCGAAATCCTCCGGACCAGGGCAAATCTATCTTTCCTGGAATTTAATCAGTGGAATGACCTCTTACGCGGTCTACCGCTCGGCTTCGTATTCAGGGACCTATACAGAGATTGCCTCGACGGTATATACCAATTATACAGATGGCAGCCTGACATCAGGCAATACTTATTATTACAAGATCAAGCTGTTTACAGGGCGTCCTCTCCCGAGGGCACCTACAGTACGATAGCGGAAAATGTGGCAGCGCTCCCTTACACGGATACAGGCCTAGATTCGGAGATAACCTATTATTATAAAATCATTGCATTAAACAGCAGCGGCCAGAGCGGTCTATCCGCGGAAGCATCCGCCACGACGCAGGCAGCATCACCATAAAAAAAATTGCACCACCCTAAAGGGGTCAGGTTACTGACGAACCCCATGATGAAAAAAAGGATGGGACTTGCTCCGCTGCCTCGCGGCAATCACGCCGGGGCGGGTAATCAAAAAGCTTTATCTTGCGATAAAGCTTAATCTTTTTATATGGGGTGAATGATGGGACTTGAACCCACGAGTGCCGGAGCCACAATCACTCTGTGACTGCCGCGATACCACAAGCCATAATCCATGCGTGTTTGCGGGCTTCTACCTTTGAAAAAACACCGTTTCTCATGCTGTATTTGATTTCTTAACCTACCTGGATTTTAACCAATTATTTTACAGAATACAAGTAATTAATTTTTATAATTAGTATTTATAACTATACTTGGGTTAGAAACAAACTATAAGCAATTATGCTCCTTTAGCCTTATATACCTGCCGGTACCCGGTTGTTTCAATGCAGACTATTTGTTCAATCTCTTCATCCGGATTTTCCGGTGCAACAAAGTCCCGGTGATCTTCATACTTGACGCAGCTGCCGCAAGAAGAGCTGAGACTTCTGGGAACAGGCATTACGACCGCATGAAGGTTATTGGCTATACACTTTTTTTTAAAGCGCATCGCGCCATAATGCGAATAAAAGGTTGCGATGTATTCCATAAGTGGATTTCCCTTCGATGTTTGTGCTGCATTATTATTTTTTTGTTATTTTCAATGTAAAGATCCTATTTTCTTCAGTATAATCACTATGATATCCTGCAACTCTCGCAAAACGTGAGACATTTTCCAAAGAGGTACGGTTGTCAAGCAGTATGGTATATTCATCCTCGTTGGAAGCCATTGCTTTCTTGATCATGATAACAGGCTCTGGACATGAACGGCCTCTTGCATCGAGCATGTCAATTCTCCTCTCAATGTAATGTAATTTTTTACATTTGAATAAATATCAAAGCGTATGTCAATTATTCACAGTTGCAGCGGCCTTCCGGGTGTTGACCACAGCGATTATCAGCATGACAACCAAACCAATAGCGACCGCGATCATGCCGTTGGTCGTAGGTCCTTTAGCTGAAGAAGCTAAAGAAAAATTGTGCGCAAAGGCTGCGCCGGCAAATAGGCCAATCACTGTAATAACGGAGTCCGTATTGCCTTCGCCGGCAAGAATCATTTGCCGAAGCGGACAGCCTCCAAGGAGTGTCGAGCCAAAACCAACCGTAAGCATACCGAGAAAATTCCATAAACCGTCCGTATGGGCAATGGGTTGATTGGCAAATCCCACGGATAAGTTACCGGTAGCGGTATTCATAACAAAAGCAGATGCCAGGATAGCCAGAAAACCAAGCAACAATTTCCATTCTCTAAATAATACTAGATCCCGAATGCCGCCAACCATGCAAAGTCGGGTTCTTTGCGCTAAGATACCGACAAGGATACCCGCAGCTAGAGAAATTGCGATCACGGCATGTTTGGCTCCGGGACCGGCTCCTGCTTCCGTAAAATAAATAAAGGCAGGCGCTGCCAAGAGTAAAGAAAGAAACACAATTTGTATCACCGGGAATATGACTCCCTCAATTTTCGGAAGACTATAGGTTCTTTTTAATGTATAGCCCCTGTTAAGGAAGAATATCCCTGCTAAAATGCCACAGATGAATCCAACCAAGCCAACGAGAGCATTTAAGTCTCCGCCGGCAAGTCGTAGAATCATCCGGAAGGGGCATCCCAGGAACATCAGCGCTCCGATCATAACAAAAAATCCAAGAATAAACCGCGTTAAAGGGGAAGAACCACCTCGCGGTGAGAATTCTTTTTTACTTAAAGCCATCAGACAGGATCCCAAAACCAAACCAATAATTTCCGGTCGTATGTATTGGACGGCAGTGGCCCGATGCAAACCCAGCGCACCTGCTGTGTCACGGACAAAGCAGGCAATACAAAAGCCCATATTGGCTGGATTGCCTAGAAGCACCAGTGTGACAGAAATAATACCAATGATAATTCCAGCGATAACAATTACAATCTTTTCGTTTTTGATCACTCTTCAATGACCTCCTTCTGTAATATCATTATTTAGACATTATGTGTCTAACATATGGAGATAATATTACCATAATAGGTTTATAAAAAAAAATTGAAATTTTCAATAATAAAAGTCTTTATGAATAGATTATTCCAATATATTAACGCAACAAAATTGAGCTATAATATAAGCTGAATAACATCAGTTAGAAAGGGAAAAAATGAATCTCACCAAAATATATTTTGATAATGCTTGTACAACTTTTCCTAAACCAGCTTCAGTTTCTGCTGCAGTAGTGCACTACATGCAGAGTATCGGTGCAAATATCAGTCGGGGTGGCTACGAAAGTGCCTATACAGCGGATGAAATTGTGATTGAAACCAGAGAACTCATTTGTGAGTTATTCAATTACCCCAACTGTAAAAACGTTATTTTCACTCCAAATATCACAACTAGTTTAAATATGATCTTAAAAGGCTTCTTGCATAATGGCGATCATGTGCTTGTTTCAGCAATGGAACATAACGCGGTCATGCGGCCTTTGATCCAGCTTCAAACTTCCGGAGTAGAATTTGACAGGATTCCCTGTACTGAGGATGGAGAGTTATTGTTCGAAGAAGTACCCAGGCTGCTCAGGCCGAACACTAAAGCGATCGTCATGACCCATGCTTCCAACGTTTGCGGGACACTTCTTCCTATTCAGAAAGTAGGCAGTTTTTGCAAAGAACAGGGGTTGGCTTTTATTATTGATAGTGCCCAGACGGCTGGAGTTATTCCAATCGATATGCAGGCAATGGGTATTGATGTCCTCGCTTTTACCGGACACAAGGGTTTACTGGGACCACAGGGGATCGGCGGCTTTATCACGACAGAAGCTATGTTTCCGTTAATAAACCCCCTTATCAGCGGCGGAACGGGGAGTTTATCCCATACAGAGGAAGTACCAGGCTTCATGCCGGACCGATTTGAAGCAGGCACGATGAATCTTCCGGGAATTTTCGGACTTCATGCAGCTTTGCGGTATCTATTGGAAACAGGCATTGATAAGATTCGAGAAAAAGAACTCGAATTGACCGCCCGTTTTTTGAAAAAGCTGAAATCATTACCGGATATTCGGATTATTGGGAGGCCGGATATAACCAATCGCACAGCGGTTGTATCCATCCAGACCACCAAACGCGATCTTGCCGAGATTTCGTTTGAACTTGACAATCGCTATGGCGTGATGACAAGGGTAGGTTTGCATTGCGCTCCAAATGCTCATAAAACATTGAAAACTTATCCAACTGGAACTCTACGCTTCTCATTTGGGCACTATAATACCAACAAGGAAGTGGATTATTCAATTGAAGCCATTAGGAGAATTACTGATGGGTGAATGATGGGACTTGCTCCGTCGCTTCGCGGCTATCACGCCGGGGCGGGTAAATGCTTCCATAGGTCGCATTTCCTGTTCAAGTCCCATCATTCCTAATAATAAAGCTTTATCTTGCGATAAAGCCTAATCTTTTTATATGGGGTGAATGATGGGACTTGAACCCACGAGTGCCGGAGCCACAATCCGGTGCGTTAACCACTTCGCCACATCCACCATGAATATTTTTTTGTTTTTGAGAAATACACTTTTAAATGAAAAATGGTGCGCCTGGAGAGATTCGAACCCCCGACAACCTGCTTAGAAGGCAGATGCTCTATCCGGCTGAGCTACAGGCGCATGTTTTAATCACTGCAGCATTGATTATGGTCGGGGCAGAGGGATTTGAACCCCCGGCCTCCTGCTCCCAAGGCAGGCGCGCTACCAAACTGCGCTATACCCCGCCGCTTTTTGTGACAATGAATAGTATATCCCAAGAGAAAAAACTAGTCAAGAAACATTTTAATTTTATGCATTTCAAATTTCTTCAAATTTCTATTGATCTTTTTATACCTCAGATTGTCATTTTACTATCAAAATAACGATCAAAATGATTTCATTAATGCTGTCAGCAATGGAACTGCTTTTGCAAAAGCCCGGGCTCTGTGGCTGAGACAATTTTTTTCATCCAGACTAAGCTCGGCCATCGTTTTCTGGAGGTCAGGCAGGTAAAACACAGGGTCATAACCGAACCCACCGGTTCCAATTCTCTCGGTCAGTATTCTTCCTTCAACCGATCCCTCCGTCAAATATTCCTGGCCGTCAGGACAGATGATCGCCAGTGCACAGCGGAAGCGGGCAGTCCTGTTTTCCTCAGGTACGCCTTCCAGGTCTGTCAGAAGTTTTTCTATATTATGCTCATCATTTTTCGGTTCCCCGGCATAGCGTGCCGAAAAAATGCCGGGTGCTCCCGCCAGAGCATCCACTTCAAGCCCTGAATCGTCTGCCAGCGTAATCATTTTTCCCGCGGCGCAGGCAGCCCGCGCCTTAATAAAAGCATTTTCGGCAAATGTACTGCCAGACTCTTCAACCTCCTGATAATCCGGAAGATCGCTTAACGACAGAATTTCGATTTTTTCGTCGTTAAGCAATTCCTCCAGTTCCATTACTTTGCCCTTATTCATTGTCGCAAGCAAGACCTGCATCCTTACAAACCTCCTTCGGACTATGCTACCGGAAGCTCTTTGGCCAGCGCTTCCTTCTGCAAAGCGCTGAGTTTTTGAATACCCGATTCCCCGAGGTTTAAGAATGCATTCAGATCCTCTTGGTCAAACGGCTGACCTTCTGCAGTACCCTGAATCTCTACAAAACGCCCCGAACCGGTCATCACAATATTCATATCGACTTCGGCTTTGGAATCCTCCTCATAGGCAAGATCGGCTACAGGTATCCCATCTACTTTGCCTACAGAAATGGCCGCAATACTGTCTATTAAAGGGTCCTGCTTAATCAATTGATTTTTGAGCAGGTAGTTTACAGCATCAGCCAGGGCAACATAAGCACCCGTAATCGAAGCTGTCCTGGTCCCGCCGTCTGCCTGAAGGACATCACAATCCAGCCAGATGGTCCTTTCTCCAAGTCTACTCAGATCGACAATGGAACGCAGCGCCCTGCCGATCAACCGCTGAATCTCCATTGTCCTTCCGCCCAATTTTCCCTTGGAAGCCTCACGCTGATTGCGCACGGCCGTCGCCCTCGGAAGCATAGAGTATTCCGCTGTAACCCAGCCGCTGCCGGTCCCCTTTTTAAATGGCGGTACTTTATCTTCAACAGTAGCCGTACAAATCACCCTGGTTTTCCCGACCTCAATCAGGACGGAGCCTTCGGGAAGGTCCGTAAACTTCCTGGTAATCTTCACAGGTCGGATTTCATCGGGCTTTCTTCCGTCAAATCTTAGCATATTATCAAGCTTCCTTTCTGTTCTTAAAAAATTATTAATATTTATCAATTGTATAACCGGTCATCAAGCTCAACGGTACTTATACTTTCTGATAGACGAACCGGATTCTTGCAGCGATAAGAGCGAGGATCAGTACAGCAGAACCAAAAAAAGCCAGAATTCTGATAACCAGATCAAAGAAGAACTGCTCCGGCACCATTTGGATCAGGATATCGGTCTCCGGATCAAGCAGCCAAAGGTCATTCGTAAAAATCAGATAGTGAAAGCTGTCCCAGAACACTTGAAAATCCCGCCAGACCGCAATCCCTACTGCCCCGAATATACAGAGAAATATGACTGCCGCGGCCAGAAAGCCGCTGGCCCAGGAACGGAAGTATTTCTTCCCGTTGCTTATCCTTAGTAAGATCAGAAACAGAAACAGGACAATCAGACCTGCGTTGCGAACCATGCGGCTGCTCAGGTACAACCTTTGAACATCTGCCATATGGACGATTTCCCGCTGATTAAACACCTGTCTTTCCTGACCGTTAATCTCTGCACGGATTTCAAGGTTATCCTTGTCCCCCTGGATATAAGCCAGCAGTTCCGTGGTCGTCAGCATCAGATCTTTTTCCGGCATCCCGGTCACAGATACCGTGTCCAGTTTGTTATATTCCGACCGGAAGAAATTGAGATCAAAGACGCATTGTTCAATCACCGTCAGCAACATGACAGCGATTAGAATCAATCCGCTGACAATTGCAAGAAACCCGTTCGCAGCCTTCTTACCTGACATTATTTCTCCTCATATATCCTAATATCCTAATATCCTCACCAAATACATTAACCAAATATCTTATTTAAATACGTTAATCCTCACTTCGTATCTTGCCTGAATTTCCTACTTGTTTTTTCTGGCCAGCGCAATGCCGTCGCCAAATGGAAGTACGCTTACCTCAAATCCCGGCAGACAGGCCAAGTGCTGCAGGAAATCCCTCATACAACCGACCATTCGATCATATTTCCGGTCAAAAACCGAACCTGGCACAACCCAGCCTCTGAATAGAACATTATCCGCCACCAGAACCCCGCCAGGGGAAATGAGCGGTGTGATAAGATCAAGGTAATCCAGGTACTCCCCTTTGGCTGCATCTACAAATATCAAATCATATGTTTCCGTCAGTTTCGGCAGGCAGTGCAGCGCATTCTCACAGCTGAAATCAACCAAATGGGCAAGCCCGGCCTTTTTTAGATATTCTTCTGCTCTGTTGAGTCTCCCTCTGTTCATATCCAGCGTATAAACCTTGCCTCCGGTTTCGGCTGCACCTCTGGCCAGATAAACGGTGGAATAACCGATCGCCGTACCGATCTCCAGAATACGTTTGGCATCCGTCATCTTGACCATTAGCTCAAGGAAGTGACCGACCGCCGGTGTAACCACAGGGATTGTTTCCTCCAAGGCAACGCTTTCCATCTCTTGAAGCAGCCCTTCCCTGGCAGGAAGCAATTCTTCGAGGTACCTTTCTAGTTCAAAAGGATAGAACAAACCATCACCCCAATATTTGATATTCTTTCCTTCCTGTCTCGTAAAGATTCTGCCCGAGACTGTCAATCAGGACAATGGCAGGAAAATCTTCGATAACAAGTCTCCGGACCGCCTCCGTTCCGAGTTCCGGATAGGCAATGACCTCAGCTTCCTTGATGCAGGAAGCCAGGAGTGCTCCCGCACCGCCGATCGCCCCAAAGTAGACTGCGCTGTTTTCCCTGATGGCCTGTATGACCTCAGGAGAACGAAGCCCTTTGCCGATCATCCCCTTTAAACCTTTGGCCAGCAGACTAGGAGAATAGGCATCCATTCTGCCACTGGTTGTCGGTCCGGCAGATCCGATAACTTTACCTGGAGAAGCCGGGGCGGGTCCCACAAAATAGATCACCTGTCCCTTAATATCAAAGGGCAGCCCCTCTCCCCGGGCTAAGGCCTCAACCATTTTCTTATGAGCCGCATCTCTTCCGGTATAGACGACTCCGCTGATCAGCACCTTTTCACCGCATCTGAGAGAAGCAGCAGTCGTATCATCCATCGGTGCCGAAATTTTCCGGGTTTCAACCGTTTTATCATTACTCACAGGAAGAAACCCTCCCTTCCAAAACTACCTGACGATGTCGGGTAACATGACAATTAATATTCACAGCTGCGGGCAGCCCTGCAATATGCGTCGGAAATACCTCAATATTTACGGCCAGTGCTGTCGTCCGGCCGCCAAAACCCTGGGGGCCTATCCCTAAATGATTAATTTTGGTCAGAAGCTCCTGTTCCAGCTGGGCATATTCCTCAACCGGATTCGATTCCCCGATCGGACGAAGCAGGGCCTTTTTAGCCAAATAGGCAGCCTTTTCCATCGTGCCTCCGAGTCCAACTCCGACCACGATGGGTGGACAGGGATTAGGCCCGGCTTTATCCACCGTTTCCATAATAAAATTCTTTACTGCAGGCAAACCATCCGAAGGCTTAAACATTTTCAAGGCACCCATGTTTTCGCTGCCAAACCCTTTCGGTGCAATCGTAATCCCAATCTTGTCCCCTGATACGATTTCATAATGAATAACCGCAGGTGTATTATCTCCGGTATTGATCCTGTTAAAAGGATCTTTGACGATAGATTTACGCAAAAAACCCTTTTCATAGCCCCTACGTACGCCCTCATTCAAGGCTCCCGTCAAATCTCCGCCGATAATATGCAGGTCCTGGCCGACTTCTACAAACAATACCGCCATCCCGGTATCCTGACATATCGGTATATTCTCTTTGGCTGCAATCTCCGCATTTTCCAAAAGCTGCTGAAGCACTTCTCTGCCCTGTGAGGATTCCTCAATGCCAAGAGCCTTGTTCAAAGCATCAATAACATCCTGATTCAGAATACAGTTCGCCTCAATACACAGTCTCTCCACTGCGGAAATCACCTCGTTGACATGAATCTCTTTCACAATTTACCTCCGCTTTTTGTCCGGAACACTTTTATTCAGTATAGCGCAAATACGGGATTCAAGAAATATAACTTTTAAAAAAGGTTTGCCGTCAAAAAAAAACATCTTTGTCAGGAAGATCTTACTTCGACAAAAATGTTCGATACCGTTGTATTCGACTTTTATTCTTTTCTGGAAAGCCTCTCATATTTATCGGATAAGGTTTCCAGAATGCCGATAATACGCATCCGGTCTTCCTGTTCAAAAGATTCCAGAATACTTTCAAGCCTTTCGGTCCTTGTCTCAATTACCGATTTGACCAGTTTTTCTCCCTTGGGTAAAATATTAAGCCTTACGATCCTGCGATCCCGTTTTTCCCTGATTCGCTCCACATAGCCGGCTCTTTCCAGCTTGTCAGCCAGATCCGTTGCCGTACTGCAGGCTGAAGAAATTTCCTTGCAAAGCTCACCCATCGTAATCTGGCCCTTTTCAAAAATAATCGTTAAAACTTCAAACTGCTGACGGGAAATACCAAACTTTTCTGCAAAATCACTCTTTTGCCTTTGGGTAGAAACGGTGAGCCTCTGAAGCAAATGGTCAAGATGACCTGCTAACTCTCTGTTCTCTAACATGCGAACACCCCACCTCAAAAAATCAAATAGATAACCCCTATATATAAGTATATATTAGCACATATCATTTTTACAGTATTTTACCATATTCCGGAAATTAACACTAGTAAAATTTTCATAATTCAAATATTATTGATGATTTTAACGATAGGTGTTATATAATTAATATCATAACGTATCTTGATCCTTTCAACAAATGGTAAAATATTGAAGTTATTGTCCAAAAAGATTGATTCCGCTTGGGGATACTTCAGCAGTTACTTCATCATCCTGCACGGTCCCTGAGGCGTAGCCGATCAAATCATTACGGTACCTTAAGTTCTCCAGACCGATTCCGCGATAGGTTCGAATGTCCTGCCCCTCGACCCGGATCTTCACGATTTGGGCAGTTTGAAACTGAGTCAAGGTGTTGACTAAACCATAAAGAGCAGTTTCGGCCGAGACATTGCTGTAAGGCTCAAGGAATTCCTTGCTAAGATCTACTGTGGCAATGCCGTTTTTGATTCCAATGTCCAATAACACCGTCTGCGGGTTTACCATCGGATAAGCGCTTGATTTTCCGGCCGGCCCCAGCAGCCATTGGCTTACTGTTTCGCGAGCCAGGCTCAGTGTCTTGGGAATTGTTCGGTTCTCTTCGATTAAGACTTTTCCGTCAGCATCTGCGAAATAAAGCTTTACAGTTTGTTCCGTCTGCTGAGAATCTGTAGTCACTTCGACCGTATCTTCCTGAGCAGTCTTATCCAGAAGTTTGCTTAAAGGAGCATCACCGCCCCCTTCCTTGATCAGGTCATTCAGGATATTGCAGCCGACCAGAAGCGTAATGGCTGCGATCAGCAGAACGAAAGTCAGCAGCAGCCGTATTTTTCTCATAGGAAGTTCTCCTTTCTAAAATGAATATAGAAATGTCCGCTAAAAAGAAATTTCTAAAAAGATAATATGCTTTGTCCCAAAGAAATAGAATTCAGGGAGGTTAAAAAATATGAAAATAAGAGCCTTGCTGGTTGATGATGAATCTCCGGCCCGTAAAGAACTACGCTATCTCTTGAAATCATTTGAAGACGTGCTAATTGTCGGGGAAGCAGAAAACGCGCTTGAAGCCATGGAACTGATTGATAGTGTCGACTATTCCGTCATTTTTCTCGATATTAATATGCCCGGCTTAAACGGCATTGAACTTGCCAGAAAGCTTTCCCAGAGCCCGAAACAACCGGCGGTAATTTTTACGACCGCCCATGAGGAATTTGCTTTTGATGCGTTCAGTGTTCATGCTTACGATTATCTTCTTAAGCCGATTCATCCGAAGCGGCTGGAAGAAGCCTTAAATACGGTAAGGAAGCGCAGAACACCTGCTCCCGTTCAACCCAAAGCCGAACCGGTCAAGGAGGATATCCCTGAATTCAAACCCCTGGAAGTGATTGCTGCTGAACATAACGGGAAAACCATCCTGATCCGGCCGGAAGAAATTATATATATTTCCACAGACAAGGACAATGTTTACGTCAAAACAGAAGCCGACTTCTACCTGACCCGTTATACGCTGCGGGATTTGGAATCCAGACTCGATCCAAAAACTTTTTTCAGAACCCACCGCTGCTATCTGGTCAATATAAAAAAAATGAGGGAGCTCGTCCCTTACTTTAATGGTACGTATACTGTGATCGTGCAGGACAAGGACAAAAGCGAAGTCCCAGTCAGCCGCACTCAGGCCCGCCGACTCAAAGAGATCCTTGGGATATAGTACCATGTAAAACCTAATCTTCATATATTGACGGCAACGCTTTATTGCGAAAAATTGTTTGCCACAATATGATCATTATAGGGTTAATAAAGTACTAGAAAAAACGCTCCAGATAAAAGCCGATCTCTTTCCCCTGATAGGTCGGCTTTTTTTGTTTGGCCGCTGTATTCAGCGGCACAGCAGGCTTGCCGTCAACAGGAAGTGATGTGGATTCCTCAACATTAACAAAGCATAAAGGCGGGAACAAAACACACCACCAATTAGCCCCTTCAGCATTTCCTATCTTGATCTCAACCGCTTCGTAGTCTCCCGCCGGGAGTACAATATTGCCGTAAGATTTTGTCGGGAAAGCAAATACACCATAGTCAAGGGTGACCGGATAAGTTTTTCCCCACTCTTTGACCACGCTCCTGGAAATCTCCAGCAACTGGCCTTCCATGCTCAGAAGGATTTCTCTGGATTCGGCCAGGGATTGTGATTCAGCCAGGTTCGGGGAAGCAGCCTTCAAAACTTCATCCCTCACTGCATATTTCAGCAGCTGATCCTGTTCACTGTCCGAGTTCGCGATAACATGAAATCGAATGAGACTTGTACTGTCATACGCTTTGGTTTCCGCGCTGTTTGCTGACTGGCCGCAAGGATTGATCGCCAAGAAACTAAAACACAAGACCAGGCAGACAATTAATCTTATTATGTTTTTATTCACAAATATTAACATTTAATTTCCCTCTCCCAGTACCTTGTAAATCTTAAAATTCATATATACAAAAGACTTCTTTCTATGTAAATTATTTCCAATAAAGAAGTTTTCTATTCAGTGCGTCTCAGAAGTTTTTTAGGTAGTGCGAATATTTATTGAAGTCTGAAAATAAGATTCATAAGGCTCTGTCAAATTTGCTGACAATCTGCCGAAGGAATCGGGTGAAAAAATGCTCCTGGACTTCCAATCTCCGCTGTATTTGTTGTACATCAGCACAATTGCCGGGCTGGCCACAACAGCCGGCTGCCTGATTGTGCTTTTTCTGGGAGACCCTCCGGATTGGGTTCTGGCCGTTCTGCTGTCCGCAGCAGGAGGCGTCATGTTTGCTGTGGTGGCCTTTGATCTTTTGCCGCTGGCTGCATCCTTCAAACAGCCGGGACTCCTCCTGGGCGGGATTTTGGCCGGTATGATACTGATGTCTACTGCCGACAGACTACTCAAAGCAAGAAACCGTCAGCTTCCCAATCATAGATACAGCCGTCTGAAACGGATGGGCATCCTGATTGCCTCAGGCATAGCACTTCATG
Organism: Dehalobacter sp. TBBPA1; assembly: GCF_040931655.1. Classification (NCBI taxonomy): domain Bacteria; kingdom Bacillati; phylum Bacillota; class Clostridia; order Eubacteriales; family Desulfitobacteriaceae; genus Dehalobacter; species Dehalobacter sp. TBBPA1. Next base: position 2,645,528 of record NZ_CP162385.1, read on the forward strand.
ATATACCTGAAGGAATGGCCATTGCTGCGGGGCACGAATCCGCCGGTCAATTGGGTACATTCATCGCCCTTGGCATTGCTCTGCATAACCTGCCTGAAGGAATGGCCACTGCTACACCTCTGGTAATGGCCGGGATCAGAAAACCGAAGATTCTGGCACTGACTCTCCTGATTGCAATATTTACTCCGCTTGGTGCCTTGCTCGGCAGGGTGGCCATGGAACTTGTCCATACCTCGCTCTGTTTTTTTGTAGCCCTGGCTGCTGGGGCAATGGTGTTTCTGGTTCTGGCCGAATTATGGCCGCTGTCCCGGGAAGACCACCCGGTCTGGGCCTTTATTGGAGGACTGGGCGGATTTATTTTCTTTGGATTTATCTCCGTCTTCTTACCACATTAATATTGCCGTTTCTTGCCGTCCATGGTATAAGCGAAGCGCCAGCTCTATCCTACGCATGCACGGTATGAAGGACTCTAGACATGGCAATCCGGTATTCACAGGATCTTTGTTTGGCATTCGTCCATCCGTGGACGTCAAAAAGACAGCCTGAAGGCTGTCTCAAACTTTTGTTAATACGCTAAATATTACTGCAGGACTGTGGCGGCATAATCGCCCATGGCCTGATAGCCGTCCTTATTCGGATATCTCCCGTCATCGGAATATTTTCTGAGGATCTCGTCCCCGTTGCCAAACAGCACCCCTTTAAAATCAAGTGCTGTAATCTTTTGTTCCTGTGCATAAGCCGTTTCCCATTCCCTGTATTGTTTATAGAGCTCATCCGTGTCAGGGAAAGGAACCGGCAGCGCCAGGACAGGCCTGATTTGATTGGCCGTGGCTTTTTCGACCATGGCTTTGATATTGTTTTGGTATTCTTCCAGTGGTGTGCCGCGGATGGCATCTCCAACGCCGGCAAAAATAATGACTGTGCCCGGTTTCTCAGCAATTACATCCTCTTCAAAGCGGTCCAGCAGGCTGGATGCATTCTGATAAGTCTGACCGGCATTGACCACTTCCACTTTCAGGACATCCGCAAGATGCTGCGGCCAGGAACTACTTGGCTCACCCGGGTAACCGTATGTAAATGAATCACCCAGACACACCATTTTGGTATTGACAGTCGTACCGCTGCCATTCAAAACAGCATCACCGTCGGTATTGCCGGCTTCATTTTCTGCACCGCCCTCATTACTTGCTCCGCCGCTCTGGACTGTTGAGCTGCCGCTGGCAGACTGTTCCGGTGTTCCTCCGTTCCAAACATTCACAAACCCAAAAACCAATACAATAACAGCCATCAATATGGAAAGCTGAATAACCCTAATCTCTAAACGGTAAGTGCGCAATGTTCATTCCTCCTCATGGCAATATTTTTCTACATATTTCCCTTAAATCCTTCCCGAATAAAACTTTTTTCGTTCTTCGTTTCCTGTTGATTACAGTTTGTTTAGTATTTTAAGGCACTCCGGCATTTTGAACTGCATAACCTGATACATAAGGAGGTGCTTGATTCTTATGGAATACATTGTTAAAGCACGTGAACTCGGCGAAGCGCTTCTGCAAACGCCGGAAGTACAAAGGCTGAAAGAAGCAGAAGCCGAAATCCAAAACGACCCTGAAGCTGCCAAAGCTTTTGCGGCATATCAGGATAAAGAACGCCAAATCCTGACCGCTCAAATGTTCAGCAAAGTGGTATCTGAAAAGGATACCTTAGCGCTCATCGACTTAAAAATGCGCCTGATTAAACTATATCCTTCCATCCGAAGCTTCTTCTCCATTCAGCAGGATCTGGAGAAAATAATGGCAACTGTGAACCTGACGATCACAACCACAATTTACGGTATGCCCAGTGCCGAACAGCTGCCTTTCCCCAAAGAAATCCAAAATCTTGCCCAGCAGCTTCTGGATACGATCGGAGGCGACAAAAACGGCCCTGCCATGACGATCCCGGAAGGCTTCCAGATCCCTGAAGGGCTCAATGTTTCCGAACTGCTAAGCCGGTTAAACCCCAAGAGCAAGTAAATCACGTCTTATTCTGCCGTTTAGTCTTTTCTTATTATAAAGGGATAGGAGATTTTTTAAATGACGTTTTTGAACAGCCACCCATATCCGAATAATCAATACTTTGGAAGTTCTTCCTCTGCAGAAATGTTCCCGCCCTTAACACCTATCCCTTTAACGTTTGCCCTTTTTCTGACTGACAGTTTGTTTCCGCAAAATAGATACAGCCCCACCGCAGCATTGCTGATACCGCTGAAAATATTAAGTATTCCCCTCAGTTACCTGATTATTATTGCTCTTGGACTCGCAACTTCTCTGCTGGCAAAGTGGTCTTCTGCTTTCTCAGGAATTTCTGCTTTGAGTCAATATCAGCAGGCTTATCCGGATATCAGGCTATTCCTTGATGGCCTGCCATCATCTTCCCAGACAAATGCTACCGGAGGTGGTAATAACACAGGAAATCAGCAGGAACCCGAAACTCCGTTGGAACCGAGAGGTTTGGCGTTTAATTTGGTTTTGGTTACGCCTTACTCCGTAGTGCCTCAAAGTATCGGCACCAAATTTGTATTGATTTATGGCATTGAAATGTTTGAAATTAAGAAACTCCCAAAGACATTTATCCCCTTGCTTATCTTATTTATTTACTTCCTTCTCTACCCGAAATACAAAAATGATCCGAGTAATACGGAATAATTAAAAGGGGGCCAATGCAAAAAATGTCTGCCGTATTCCATCACCGTAGTCAAATTTATCAGAACACCGCTCCTGCCAAATCTTTGACTGGGGAAAAAATAATAGAGGCAGAGGTCCCTTTTTATATCTCCCTCCTGATCTCCAACGCACTCCATCCAAGTAACAACAGTCCAGTCGGCACCCTGATCATCCCGCTGACCAAAATCATGATTCCGCATGGGTATTTTATTATTATCGGTCTGGAACTTGCAACGGCCCTATTTTATAAATGGTCCGCTGTTCCGGTTTCAGCCCGAATATTTTTTCCGGGAGGATACGGTCAGTCCCTGCCGGACATCAGTGCTTTAAGGGAGGACAGAATACTTCAGCTTAAGATGACTCAGACTCCGCTGATCCCGAAGGAAGGAATGACAATCAATGTTTCTTTGAGTGTCCCTTTTACGCCTGTGCAAAGCCGTGCTTCCACCTTATATGCTTTTAAACTCAAATCCATCGACAGTGTTCCGGGTTACGTGGTACCGCTGGCTTCCCTTATTCTCTATGGCCTGCTGACCATTTTTGGCAGGACGGACACGGCGAATACGGCAAACGGCAGTTAATCATTAAAACGCACCTGACCTTTACGGCCACGCGCGTCTTATCAAGTATCATCAATATTTATTTTTCCGGACCCCGGCGAGATGAACTTTTCTGCCCGTTATGATTCCTTCGGCTCCTCAGGCGATACTTGCTGTATTGGCTGGCTCTTGGGTTGTTCCGGGACCTGAGCGGTCGGTTGAAATTCCATAGGTTGAACCGGCGCCGGAGACGCTGGAGTTTGCATCATCGGACTTTGCATAGCTGAAACTTGTGAAGCAGGATTCTGCCCATAAACCGGTCCCTGCTGATATCCGCCCTGAGGCATATACGGTCGGTCATATCTTTGCCTGTTTGGCTGCATCTGCGCTCCCCACTGCGGATAACCCTGCTGCGGATAAGCGCGTTGCTGAGCGGCATACTGAGGATACTGCTGCTGTGAGTTCCGAAGATACTGAGGGTTCTGCGAATAATTGGGATACTGTTGATTTTGAGGCTGCTGTGAATATTGCGGAATCTGGGACTGTTGGGGCTGCTGGGAATACTGCTGAACTGGCGGCTGGGCAGGGATCTGCCCGGAATTTTGCCCGGGAGCAGGCTGATTCTGGCTGATTTCATCTTTGCTGCCGAACCTGCTGCCGACAAAGCCTCTCACCTTTCCCCACATATTGCTGCCGGCTTTTTTGACCGGTCCCAGCCCAGGGAAAAAGCCTTCTTTGACTTTCATGACAATAGGACCCTGCGGGGACTGCATGATGGACTGCGGGCTCTCCAGTGAAATGACAACTTTGTCATAATGTACGAGCGGCACAGGACTCCTGAAATTGGCCTGATACATTCCATTGCCGGCCGGTCTTAGCGTTCCGGCATAAAATCCGTTTTTTCCCTTGCCGTCAACCAGATAAGCCGCATAAACTGCCGGAGCATGAGGACTAAATGTATGAGCCGGCGGTAGGTGCGCAATGACCGAAAAATTGTTATCCGTTCCGATTGTTGCCATTCCGTTTCCGCTAAAGCCTTCCGAAGCGACCAAATTGAGCTGTCTTGGCGTCATACCCATCATTGATTCTCCGGGCATACCCCCAATACCCTGGGGAAAGATTCCTAACCCTTTGTTATGTCCGAACATCTTTTAACCTCCTCGTATGTTTACAAATTGCGCTGTGTTGTGCTATGTCATAATATGAAAAGCAGGCTGCAGCTGTGACACCGTGAAGCTTACTTAACTTTTTATATATAAAACCATTTTGTTAGAGCAAGTCTGGGGGCCACAGTTCCGCTTTCGGCCGTTATGTCCTCCTTGACACAAAAGGCCGCGCTACGCAATCCATGCTCCGCTCACAGCGGAACTGTGGCCCCCAGACTTATCACAGGCTTATTTAAGCGTTCTTCACGACAGAAGGCAGCTGCAGACAAATCTTTTGATTCGCTTCAGCTGCCTTCCTTTGAGGAAAGGACCCTAAGTCTTTAATTTTGTAGCCATATACCCTTATTTAATCTTATTAACCATATATCTTCCTGTGTTAGACGCAGAAATTATGGTTTCCGATGTTTTTTACAACATCTAGGGTTTTGATCCAATCGTCGGTCGCTGTCCGCGGATTGTAATAGAAGAGAGCGCCCTCGCTTGGATCCTGCCCCTCAAGCGCTTCCAGCGCAGCCTGATAGGCCTCATCTCCCGGTGTCAGTTCAATCTGCCTGTCAAGAACTGCAGAAAACTGTCCCGGCTGGTAAATGACTTCCCGGATCGTATCCGGGAACTTCGGGCTTTCCACCCTGTTCAGAACCACTGCCCCTACGGCAACCTGACCTTCAAAGCTTTCTCCACGGGCTTCCGCATAAATGATTTTTGCTAAAAGTATCACATCTTCCTGGTCATAAACCATTTGACTGCTGCGGGAAACATCCGAAGTAACCCTTTCAGGCTCCCGGGCTGAATCCACTGAATTAGTCAAATCTGCTGAATCAGCCGGTTCGGCCATTTTAGCCGCCTCAATCACCGTATCTGATCCTTTGTCTACGGTAGTAATAGCCTTCTTTTCCAAAGGCAGCTGTTCGATCACAAAGGAAATCTGATTTTCCGGCTGTCCGGAAAATCTGTCCAAGAGAATCCGGAATATACGATTCTCATTTGCTTTCGTCAGAATAATGTCTCTGGCATCTGACATGACATCCTCAAGGACAGTCTGTTGGATTTCCAATACCCGGGAATAGAGCAATTCTCTTGATTTTTCAGGTACAGCATATACTGTCTGGGCAGTAGCAGTCAGGATAATCGCCGTGGTCAGCATCACTGCCAAACCTTTCCGGCATCGTCGGTCTTCCAAAAAAAATCACCTCTTGGGATTAATCTATTTCTATTCTTTCCCATAAAAGGTGATTTTTATACGTTATTTGTTATAAGAATCACAAAGAAAAGTTATTTCACCGTTGTGGCTGACGCTACACCCCCGGTAATTGCCTGGCCCTTAGCATCCTTGATTGTAGGATGAATCACCAGCCAATACCCGGTATCGTCCTGAAGTTTCGTTGCCGGTTTCACAGTCATACGCTGCTGATCGACAAACGTGTATGCGCACTTGACTCTTTCTCCTGTAGCAGTATTGATCAGCTCAATGCTGTCTGCCGTTACGGAATTCCAATCCATTTCCCGGTTAAAGCTCACGTTGAACACCTTATCGAGCGGGATATTCTTAAGATCTCCGGACTTTTCATATCCCGGGTAGTAGATCTGCCAGCGGTCCTGGAGAACCTCTTCAGGAAATGGTTCCCAACCGTTCGGGCCTCCGAGTTTAAGTGTTGTGGTTACATAAGCTGAATCCAGAATTTTCTTGCCAAGTACCCAATTTTCGGTTTGACGAAGCTCTTTTACCGAAAGCGGATAAACATAAGGGCCCGCCTCCAGCTGAATATACCCTGATTTATCTTGTGATTTATCTTCAGCCTTATAGTTTTTAAGCATCAAAACAGCCGTATTCAGCTCATTGACGCCGGTCAAATCCAGATGAGGCTTGATTCCGATCTCATCAATCGGGTTATCGTACGGAGAGAAAAACCTGTAAACGGACATTTTCAAATAGTCCCCGTTGCTTAATGGGATCAAAGCCTTAACCCGGCCTGAACCATAGGTCGTTTCCCCGATGACGGTCGCCTTGTCATAGTCCTTCAGCGCGGCTGATGTAATCTCGGAAGCGCTTGCCGTATACTCATTGATCAGCAAGACAATCGGCCCTTCCAACGTGAAAGCCTGCTTGACGGCTGTATCGACAATACCCAGGTTTCCCCTTGCCTTCATGATATACGCGCTTTTATCCCCGATAAAATAACCCAACAGCTCCATTGCCGCTTTTGTATACCCTCCGGAGTTATTACGCAGGTCAATAATCCAGCAGTCTACGCCTTTTTCCTGCAGGGCCAGGGCCTGCTTGCCGAACTGCGTTGCAATATCCTCGCCGAAGGAATTAACTGCGATATAGCCAATATGCCCTTCCAGTACCCGGCCTTCAGCCAGCGGCATCACAATCTTCATCCGTACGACAGTGAAGCTTAGGATTTGAGCGTTTCTTTTGACTTTTATACGAACCTTGGTTCCCTCCGGTCCCCGGAGTTTGCCGGCGCAATATTCCGAGGTTTTTCCCGCCAGGGAATAGCCATCTGCTTCGAGAATAATGTCCCCTTGTTTGATTCCTGCCTTATCAGCCCCATAACGTTCAATGACCCGGGTAACCTTAACCCCCTGCTGTACCATTTCCAGTTCTATCCCGATTCCGGAAAAGGACATATTCAGTGAACTGATCATGTCATCATATTCGGCCGCGGTCATATACTCGGTGTATTTATCACCCAACCTTTGAAGCATTTTTTCGACCGTCGGCGCGTTCAGTATCTCATCCGGAACAACATCGACATATTGCTCCTGCAAAATTGTTCTGACTTCATCCAGGGCTTCGTTTTCCGCGCCATAAGCCTGCAGCGGAAGTCCCAAACCCAGACAGAATACCAGAAGCACTGTCATCAAAAACCTTAGACTTTTGCCAAATTTCACGTTCTTTTTTCCCTCCTGTATGATTTGCAGGTTCGGCCTAAATTCAATGATCTTGCATGTTCAAGCTTTGTTTAAGTTTCGTTTAGTTTTTCTATCTTAGCAATAATTCGACGAAAACGGGCATTCCCCTTTCCGTTTCAGGATTATTTGTCATGCGCTTCCCAGACTTTGATTGCATATTCAAGGCTTTTCCGATAATATTATCTAAACAGGACTATTTTAAGAAAATATTTTTCTGATCATCGCTGATAAGAAAGGTTCGGACAATGTCAAATCTTCTTGATTACTCCAAAAAAGTATTTATCGCCGTATTAATCATTGTTGCAACCCTCGTCATTCCATATGGCCTTTATAAGATTCTTCCGCATTTTATGCCATTTGTCCTTGCTTACTTCACGGCCCTTTTTCTGGAACCTGCAGCAGCATGGTTGAGCAAGGTCTCTAGATTTAAAAGCAAGACACTCTCCGTGTCTGTGACCTACCTGTTTTTTCTTGCCAGTATTGTTATTTTCCTCTATCTGATCATCAGTAAGCTCTATGTTCAGCTTTTGGACCTGCTTGACTTTATTCAATCGAACGGCCCGGCAATTCAGGTTTGGTTTTTGAACCTTACGGGGCGTATCCAGGAAACGATCGGATTGCTGCCTCCCGAAATAAACGATATGATCATGAAATGGATCAATGACCTGGCTAACATCAACCTGGTATCCGCGATCGGTTCCTCAACACTTAGTATCTCCACGGCGATACCGAACATGTTCTTCCTGTCGATTATCTACCTGGTATCCGTTTTCCTGTTCACATTCCAGTTAAGCAATATCCACCGTTTCTTCTACTCCTTTTTCAAAGATTCCTCCAAGCTGAAAGCTGTTTACGTCTTGGGTGATTTACGCAATGCTACATTAGGGTTTTTTAAAGCGCAGATCATTTTGAGCACAATCACCTATATTATTGCTTTTGCCGGTCTCGCTATCCTCCATGTAAAATACGTGGCAGTCATTTCTTTGTTGATTGTAATCGTAGATATCCTGCCGATCCTCGGTACCGGATCCGTGCTCATGCCCTGGGCTGTTGTCTCACTTTTCCAGGATCGGCTGTTCTTGGCCGCAGGTCTGGTCATTCTGTATATCATTATCATTGTCGTACGGAGAGTGATTGAACCCAAAATACTGGGCGAGCGCATCGGTTTAAGCGCTTTGACGACTCTGATCAGTATCTGGATTGGTTTCAAAGTGATGGGGGTCCTTGGCGTATTCCTGTTCCCGCTGGCCTGTATTTTCTATAGGGCCCTTGTCAAGGTCGGCGTCATCAAGCTGAATTTCAAGATATAACGAAGCTATATTCGAGTCAACATTCTACCTAATAAAAAACAGGTACGTCCCGAAGCCTTGAGTTCATCGGAAACGTACTTGTTTTTTTAATTTTTTAGTTTTTAATTTTTTATGATCTGCTTACTATCTTCTGTTATCATCCGGCTTTATTCCAATTCCCGACATCAGGACCTGAACGATCTTATCGTAGTCCGCTTCCTCAGGCATGGCCTCAGCAAATATCACTTTTTTGCCGCAATACTGCATGATTGTGCCCATGATTGCCGCCGAAGCAAATTCCGGATCAATATCAGCCCTGACTTCCCCTTGGTCTATGGCCTGCACGACTTGCTTTTTGATAATCTCTCCGACCCGGATATTCTGTTCGATAAAGACCGCTCCCATTTCCCGGACCATAATCTTGGAACAGGACATCATCCTGGCAATCGGCATATGCTCCTTGACCAGCTCTGCCTGATATTTTGCCAGAACTCTGATTTTTTCTTTGAAAGAGCCTCCTTTTTCCAAAATGTCCTGAATATTGCGTCCATGCTCTTCGCAGTTATAAACGGCCATCTCCTCAAAGAGCTGTTGCTTGCTGTCAAAATATTCATAGACGGTCCCTTTGCCGATCCCGGCTTCTTTGGCGACATCGTCCATTTTTGTTCCTTCAAAGCCTTTGATATAAAATACTTTGCTGGCTGCCCGTAGGATTTCAGTTTTTTTCCGTTCCTTGGTCACCGTTGTTCCCCCCTTTATCCGATGCCTGTAAAATCAAATTCTCCATCTTTTAATTGCAGCTTTTTTGAGTAAAGCTTTTTCTCTTGATTACAGGTTAAAGGGTATGCTGATCCGTGTTTACTGCGATCACCGGTTTAGATTTTTTGTCTTTTCTGAATTTGCGTTTGAATTTGTTGGACAGATCATCCGTGAAAGAATACATGACCGGAATCAGCACCAGGGTAACCAGGGTTGAAAATAGGAGACCTGTGATAACGACAATGGCCATCGGCGCCTGAAACTCCGAGCCTTCCCCGATCCCGAGTGAAAGCGGCAGCATGGCCAGAACAGTCGTTAGCGTCGTCATGATGATCGGCCGCAAGCGGATTGGTCCTGCATTGATGATTGCCTCATGCACGTCCTCCTTGTACGTTCTTCGTCGTGTATTGATATAGTCGACCAGAACGATCGCATTGGAAACAACGATACCGGCCAGCATGATCACCCCGATAATCGCCATAACGCTTAACGGTTTGCCGGTGATGAATAATCCTAAAAACGCTCCGGCAAATCCAAGCGGGATGGAAAACATGATGACAAACGGATAAACCAGCGACTCAAATTGGGAAGCCATGACCATATAGACCAGAATCACGGCAAGTCCGAGCGCAAGGAACAGGTCACTGAATGCATCGACCATTTCCTGCTGCTGTCCGCCCATTTCATAGGTATAATTATTCGGCATCCGGTAATCTGCCAGCGCCGTCTGAATATCTTTGGAGACACTGCCGACGTCCCTGCCGCTGATCTGGCCGGAGACCGTCAGGGTCCTCGCCTGGTTGTCCCTGCTGATGCTGACAGGACCGCGGCTGACGGAAACATCCGCCACTTCGCCCAACGTAACGGTATAGCCGAGGCTCGTGGTAATCGGGATTTGCTCAAGGGCTTGGAGATTCCGGTTAAACGTTTCGTCCCCTTTGATCTTTACATCGATTTCGGTCCCATTGTATTTGAACTGTGTCGCGGTTGCCCCGCTGATCGATGCTTTTACCGCAGAGGCGATTGTTCCGGCACTCAGACCATACTGGCTGGCCGCCTTACGGTTCACGTTGATCTCAACTTCCGGTATTCCGTCTTCATAACTGGATTTAACTTCGCGGGTTCCCGGGACTTTTTTAATCACGGTGACAAAATTGTCTCCGATCTTCTTCAGCTGATCCAGATTTTCACCTTTGATGGTGATGCTGATCGGATCACCGGCACTCATCACGGACTGGGTTGCTGCGACACTGGTTTTGGCCCCGGGTACGTCCTTAATCCGGTCCCGGATTTCATCGGAGATCTCCACAACGCCGCGTTTCCGATCCGTTAAAGGAAGCAGCTTCACAGTAAAGGTACCAACGTTGCCTTGTGCACCTGTCAGGCTCATGGTTCCGGATGATCCGGCATCCAGGAAGATGGTATCGATCTCGGGAATATCTTCTATCTTCGTTTCAATTTCACGCATGACCGCCGAGGTATCGCCGACCTTTGCCCCGTCAGGAAGCGTAACGCTGATCGAGAGCATTCCTTCATCCGTCGTCGGGAAGAATTCCGTCCCAACAGCGGCAACAGAGGCAATGGAAACGACAAAGACAATGGTTGTAACGATAAAAACGCGTTTCCGGTGGCCCAGGGCCCATCTGAGCAGTTTTTTATACCCCTGGAGCAGCGCTTCATAGCCCTGGTCAAATTTATCGTGGGCTTTCGCCAAGAACGCAGGCGTACGGAAGAATCCCCTGCCATTTTCTTCATCTTCCGCTGCATCCGTTCTGGCTACTTTCACTGTTTCGGATGTTTCGGATGTTTCGGATGCTTCAGCCGTTTCGGTCTGTGTATATGCTTTATCCGTCTCCCCCGTCTTCCCTGCATCAATAGAACCAGCAGTCTGATTCTTCCGCTCTACTTTCAGCAGCTTGGAAGCGAGCATCGGGACAACCGTCATCGAAACGACCAGCGATGCTCCGAGCGAAAACGCGATCGTCAAGGCAAACTGCCGGAATAGTGTGGAGGTTAATCCCTGGACAAAGACGATCGGCAAAAAGACTGCGACCGTCGTCAGCGTGGAAGCCATGACAGCGATGATTACTTCCGAAGATCCTTTCACTGCCGCTTCGACCCTGGAATAGCCGTTCTGTCGGAAGCGGTAGATATTTTCGAGCACCACGACCGAATCGTCAACCAGACGGCCAATACCAAGCATTAATCCGCCCAGCGTCATCAGATTCAGCGTAATGCCGGTAAAATATAACAGACAAAACGTCGCAATAATGGAAATCGGGATAGCTGAAGCAATAATCAGGGTAGAACGGATATTTCGCAAGAAAATGTACAGGACCAGTACCGCCAGGAGAGCGCCGATAACCCCATGCTCCGCGACCGAATACAATGAAGCCTTGATATAGGCTGCATTATCCATGACCACCGTAATCTTGACGTCTTTTAGTTCATCCTGGATTTTGTCGATCTCTACATAGGCTGCTTCCGCAACTTGGACTGTATTGGCGTCGGAACGTTTTTGGATCGAAATATTGACACCGGGATTGCCGTTCGCTTTGGAAATGGTTGTCTGCTGATCCGGCTTTAATTCGATATCGGCTAAATCTTTCAGCTGAACATTTCCGCCGGTAGGCAGCGGAATAAGCAGCTGCTCGATCTCAGCTACCGACATGAATTCCCCGGTCGTTTTGACAGTCAGCTCCTGGGTCCCTTTCTTGACCGTACCTCCGGGCAGGTTGACATTCTCCGAAGCCAGGATTCCCTGAAGGTAAGCGAGGTTAATGCCATAACCGGCTAATTTCTCACTTTTTGTCCGGATTTCAATAATATCCTTGGTTCCGCCGGTCACGGACACGGAAGCAACCCCTTCCGCTCTTTCCAGTCTCGGTTGGATCGTATCTTCCGACAGGGTTTGCAGTTCGGAGAGACTCATCGTCGATGACGAAATAGAAAGCGTCAAGACCGGGGTTGAATTCATATTGAGTTTCAAGACCATCGGGCTGCTGACGCCGTCGGGGAAGTAATCTTTAATCAGGTCAATTTTTTCTCTGAGGTCGAGGGCAACCTGATCCATATCGACTCCATAATTAAACTCCAGAATAACGAGCGAACTGCCTTCCGAAGTGATGGAGCTGATATTTTTGACATTCTGGGCTGTGGAAACAGCCTTTTCGATTGGCTGCGTGACCAGGTTTTCAATCTCCTGAGGGCCTGCTCCATTGTAGGATGTACTCACGATTGCATAAGGCAATTCCATTTCGGGCATCAAGTCCAGCGGAATACGCGTGAAGGACACAAATCCGAGAATGATGATAATAAAAACAAGCATCAGGACTGTAACAGGGCGTTTTACCGACGTTTCAGATATTTTCACTTCTGAACGCCTCCCCCTGTTTGCGCCGAAGCTGCCGTATCCGTCGTTTCCTGAGCAACCTGCTTGCCGTCAACAGTTACGACTTTGATTTCCGTACCATCCTGCACAAAGTTCTGCCCTTTGATAATGACGATGTCCCCTTCCGTCAGTCCGCCGACGATCTCCGTCTCGGTGCCGCTCTCAAGTCCTGTCGTTACTTCCATCTCGGCTGCAGCATTATCTTTGGCAACATACACGACGTCTTTTCCGCCGTGAAAAATCACCGCATCGGTCGGCACAGCCAGGACATTATCTTTGCCGGCAATGTTTAAGGTCACATTGGCAAACATGCCGGGTTTGATGATTCCGTCTTTATTATCGATATAGGTTCTGAGCGCGTATTTGCCCTGGGCATTGGCTGCAATACTTACACTGTCAATAACCCCTTTGACTTTCACTGAAGCCGCAGGCACTTCAATCTGAACCGACTGGCCGCTGTGCACGCTGTTGATCTCCTGCTCGCTGAGGCTTACTGTAACAAACACTTTATTCAAATCTACCACCCTGGCCGGAGAAACGGCGCTCATCACCATCGACCCAATTTTCACATCGAGCGCTGTAAGGACACCGTCGATCGGCGCCTTGACATCCATATCATTCAGGGCTTTCTGCGCCGCGTCATAAGCAGCCTTGGCCTGAGCCAGCTGGCCTTTATACGTTTCCAGAACCGCATCCGAAGCCGCCACGGCAGCCTGATCAAGCTCCGACTTGCTGACCGCGCCGATTTCATACAGCTGTTTCATATTCTCATAATTCTTTTTACTGTTTTCATAATTGGCCATATTGGTTTCATAGCCGGCCTGCGCCAGCTGATAGGCCGCTGAAGCCTGGTTATAGCTGGACATCAGATCGGTTTTATCAAGGCTGAAAAGTACCTGGCCCTTGCTGACCCGGTCCCCAACTTTGGTATAGACCGCCGCCACTTTGGCCGGGGTACCGACGACCACGGAAGCTTCTTTATCCGCTTCAACTTTGCCGCTTAAGGTAATCGCAGAAGAGATGCTCTGTTTATGTAAGGTCAACGCTTCCACCGGGACATAATTCTGTCTGTTTTGTTCTGCTGCCTTCTTTTCAGCAGCAGATTGTATCGCACCGTAGATTCTTACCCCGACCAGAAGGACAAGCAGGATTGCAATCACGGTAATGATCATTTTCTTCTTCCCAATCGGTTTTTTCAAGTCCGGGCTGCCACCCTGCTCAGACCGTTTCATTTTGAATTTCATTTTTCTACTCCCCCGTAAATCAATATCTTTCTAAGTCTATTCTTTTTGGGACATATTCATGAATGTCGTGGTTGCGGCCGTGGCCGTCGCGACCGACTGGTCAGTCGGCACGTCACCTCTCTTATCTTATCTTCCTTTGTGCCTTGGGTCAATGGGTTCAAGTTAGATATTACCAAATATTTTCTTCCCATAAATGGCAACATTATTTTGTAAATTTTTGGTATTTTATGGTTGTTTTTTTCTTTTTTATATTGCATAATATCTATCAAAGGATCCATTTTGTTTTGGAGGGAAGCCGCTATGTCCAATGATGAGTTTCAGACTATCGTGCTTCGTGAAATCAGAGAAATGAAGAAAGATATTTCTCAACGATTCGATGGTATTAATCAACGATTCGATGGTATTAATCAACGATTCGACGGTATCGACCAACGATTCGACGGTATCGACCAACGACTGGATTCCATGGATCAACGACTCTGTAAGGTTGAACATAAACTGGATGTTGTTGTTGAGCAAACAGCCGGACTGATGGAATTTCGGACAGAGACCAATCATAAATTAGACAAGATCTCAGATGACCAAAAATCGATTATCCAGGTACTTGGCGAACATGAAATTTCCATCAGATCCCTGCAGAGAAGGCCCGTATAAAACAAAGTCTCAATAACAAATCATTTTGATATTAAAAATCTCACGGATTCAAAACCCGTGGGATTTATTTATTATTGCGCTGCGTTTATTGTCTATAGCTATTCCTGCTATCTTTAGCTATCTTTTGCCATTGCTATTACTTCTGTCTGTTACGTCACAAAACCAAGCCCTCACCATCCGAAGCCCATCTGCATATGCTGTAATTAGACTCATAATGAAAGGGCGGGCGGCATGGATAATCCGATCACCGAACGCACACCGCTTGTCATAGCGGCTGAAATAAAGATGATAACCTGCCAAACTAAAAAAATATTGCTTACCAGCGCCATTGAAATCGGCCGTCATTTGCAGGAAGCCAAGGCCATGCTCAAACACGGGGAATGGATTAAGTGGCTGGAAGAGTCCGTGAACTATTCTCGCCGAACTGCCTCCAGGCTGATAAAGCTCTACGAAGAGTACGGGCCTAACTTCCCTGAAGGATCCGACAGCTCAAATGGGACACCAGTGTCCCATTTGACTTATACCCAGGCCCTCCTCTTACTGGGTTTCCCGGCAGAGGAGCGGGAGGAATTTATCGCGCACAATAACGTCGGCAGTATGACGAAACAGGAGCTGCAGCAGGCTCTTAAGGACAGAGATCAGGCCAATCAGGCGAAGGAACAGGCGCTTCAGGAGAATCAAGCACTTAAAAAAGGACTGAAGGCGATCGACAGCACCCTCTCCGAATTAAAGAATGAGCACACTAAGGCTGCATCAAGGCCAACGAATCCGGAGAATGTCAATGCAGAAGCGCAATCTGCCAACAATGCCTCCTCTGCCGGTAACGACCCTTCTGCAACAACAGCCCCTTTTACCCACAACCTTAAAACCGGACATGACCCGGACGCTCACATCAAGTATGTAGAAAAATGCGACGCTTGCTGCAAAACGATCGCCGATACCTTCTTCGATCTGACGACAGCGCTCACCAATCTGGCGCATATCGATCCGAACCTGAAAGAAGAAAAAAGAAAAGAGGCCAATCGTCTGATTGAATACATGGCAGAGACGATTAAAGAGTGGCCGCCCCCTAAGAAGCCGCTTAGAGTTCATTCCTGATTTTTTTTGGGAACCTTTGGACAAGCCAAGCATAGTATGTACCAGACAGTCGTAAGCTGTCAAATAAAAGAGAAAGGAGATGATTGGAATCAAGATTTGCCGGCGTCCCCGCCCCCGCTCATCTTTTGCCTGATCACTGTTAATATTATTATATAAACCTTAATTAAGTTTGAACTATAAAAAATTTAAAAAATAGTACATGTCGTTTCCTGACCTTCTGCTGTGGATGGATAGCTTATTTCAAAAGACGCGTTCTTCTCCTTGTAAACCACAAAAACAGACAGCCCTGGCACTTTTATCTGCCTGATAGCTGTCTGTTTCTTTTAAGGAGGTATTTAGGGCTTGCATCTTTTGAGTTTCTCGCCAAAGTTGTGGCGATCGGCGTTTCAGAGCATTTACAAAAATTGGACAGAAAGAACTCTGAGCTGACGCTGTTTAGACGGTATTTTCTCTTACCTTGTCGACTAAAGAGGCAACATCACTGATGCCCCCTCGTCTAAGAACGTTACGTGACCCTTGCGGTACATATTTTCTCCTCTAAGTGCAAGGTTTAAGGGGTTTTGTCTCTATTCCCTTACACTTAGATTCGCTAAAAGTACTGTCAAACCCTTGTTATTACTAGCTTTTTTTTAGCTAAGCCCTAGTTAGAGGAATTAGATAAATTGTCTTATTCAATCCTATCTCTTATCTTTTCCTTTGCCCTTAGCTCCATTATTTAAATCTGAATTCGGGGCAGTATTCTGAAGGTTCTGTACGTCAACCGTTCCGTCAGCGTTATCGCCTATCTCTTCCACAGTTGTTCCGTCTGTAGAAGATTGATCGTCTGCCGTAGTCACATCCTGATCCCCCTCGATCGCTTCCAGGTTCTCTTCCTCGCCGCTTACGGCCTGATCTTTATTGGCTTTCTTGTAGTCCTTTATGTTCTGAGCTTGCTCTTTCAGGACTTCTTTGGTTTCTTTCATCGTCTCAACTTTGATTTTCTGAACATCTTTTCTGAGGTCCTGCATGTCACTTTTATATGCTTGAGCCTGTGCTACTTTTCCCAGAGCGGCTGCGACGGCAGCCTCATCACCTGAAGCACGAGCTTGTCCCAATTCCGCCTTGGCTGCTGCAAATTCTTGCACAGCTTCAGCATAGGCTACTTTCGCAGCTACATAGGCTTTCATGGCAATGGTGTTCTGAACTTCGGCTTGGATGATATTCTGCATGATTCCAGCCTGTTCTTCTGTCAGACCTCCGGTGATTTTAAGGACGATCTTGTCGGCATCACTTTGGACAAGTTCAATGCTGGCGAGTAGATTGCTGATGACGGTATTTTCTTCTGTGTCAACTGCCGCCGTTTCATCCGTGGCTGTTTCATCCGTAGTTGTTTCTTCAGTGGTAGCTGCGGTGGTTTCTTCCTCGGCAGTAGTGGCATCTGTACCCGTAGTATCCGTTCCGTCAACTGCTTCGGTATCCTCAATGATCTGTTGAACCTGGAAATTGGCTTTCTTTATCGTATCTGAATAGACTTTCAGAACCTGTTCCATCAAATCCAACTGGTTTTGCTCGGACATGATTTCCGCTTCAGCCAGTCTTTCATTCGCAAACTCGACCAGCAGTTCTGCTTTTCCTTCCGCAGAGAAGGTCACGGCCACCTGAACACTTTCAATCATTTGTTCGAGTGAGTACAGCCAGCTGTCCGGCGTTACACCGGCTTCATCGGCAATTTCTTCATCGACTGTATCAGCTGTGGTATCATTTGTAGCATCGTTCGTAGTTTCGTTAGCAGTATCGTCTGTTGTATTCGTAGCATCCTCGCCAGTTGTTATGGTCTCGGATTCAGTTGTTGTAGTGTCACCCGTCACTGTTTCAGCAAAAACATAAGTTGGAGCAACAGCAAAAGTAAAAAGTAAACACAGAACCGATACCAAAATCCTTTTTTTGAACATTTTTTACTCCTTTCAAAACCTTAATTTGTTGTTCTTGCCGTCTGGGGAGAAAAAAATACCTGCTCCAAGTTCTGGAACAGGTACCCTAATTAAGTGTTAATTCAGTTACCCATTCGGCAACCCGGCTGCCATAACCTTTCGGCTTTAGACCCGTGGCTTTGCGTCTCCGCCTTTCGACGGATTTGCCCTTATCGTGTTAATATGGTTATTATAATTCACCAAAAAACTTAATACAACTGTTGACAGGCATTTTGATACCAATGGAGCACAAAGAATAGGACTTTGGTCATATCTATTCGGTCGTTGCCTCAGCCACTGAGGAATAATCACTTAGACTGCTGCCATTATAGGCCTTGATTTTGTAATAGTATGTTTTTCCTGAAGTGAGCCCAGTATTTGTATATTCAAGAGCGGTTACGGTTGCAATCTTGGTATACGTTCCGGTCTCGGAGGTTGCCCTGTAAATATAATAGGACTCGGCATCACTGACGGTCTCCCAGGTCAATTTGATCTGGCTGGAACTCAATGCTGTAGCTGTCAACGTAGCAGGTACGCTTACTGCGTCTGTCTTGTCATACTTCACAGATGAAAAGGCGCTCAAACCATCGCTTCCGTATGCCTGTATCTTGTAATAATAGGTTTTCTCCGCTGTGAGCCCTGTATCGGTATACGAATTGGTCGAAACAGTTTTGATTTTGGTGTAAGTATCTGAGGATGAGGTCGACCTGTAGATATAGTAATAACTGGCACCATCAACGTCATCCCAACTCAGGTGAATTTCTTTTGAATTCAAGGCAGTTGCCTCAAGGTTTGAAGGGGTATCCAACGCATAGTCTGCATCTGTTGTGTCATACGCCCTTGTGGAATAGTCGCTCTCTCCATAGCTGTTATAGGCTTTCACTTTATAATAATAAGTTTTTCCAGCTGTGAGACCATCATCCGTGTAAGAGCTCGTTTGGACGGTATCAATTTTTGTATAGGTCCCGGTAGATGATGTCGCTCTATAAACATAGTAGCCTGTCGCATCGGTTACCGCATCCCAGTCCAGATCAATCTCGATCGGGCTTGAGGCAATAGCAGTCAGATCATCCGGTATGGCAGGTATCTTGCTGCTTGTTCCCGACACCGATGCGACCATACTGTTTAAGACAGATGATGACAGGACATTGGAACTTCCAAATGCGGTAAATGACGATATATTTTGATCCTTAATATAGTTTAAAAGAGAAAGGCTCACCGAACTGCTGACCAGAAAGACTGGCGCATTATTTTTAGCTGCGAGTGCCGAGCCGGTTAATGCATCCGGGTAGTTTTCGCCGGTTGCAGCGTAACAGTTTTTAAAATCCAAGCTACTCGCAAAATATTTGATAATACTGAGGTTCGTTGTGTACCGGCTATCACCGTTCAGTCTTACAGGGGAAGGCAGCTTGTTATAAATGCTGTCGCTAATTGCACCGGTACCTCCGACCACAATCGTAGTCGTGACTTTACTTTTTAAGTAGGAAAGAATATTAGACTGGATCGAATACTTGTCCGTTAGCAGAATCGGATACCCTTTAATCCCGGCTATCGAAGCAATAGACAATGCATCAGGGAAATTGCTCCCGGTAGCAACCACTGCCTGGTCGAAAGTTCCTATCTTTTCCGCTACCAGCAAGGATGTATTATAGCGGTCCGTACCGGCAATTCTGGTAACGCTGATACCAAGGTTTTTAATTGCCTGTTCGACCGAGGGAGATATTATTCCAGTTCCTCCGATAATAAATACTTGCTTTACCCCAAGGCTGGCCAATTCATTTTTTGCCTGCGCATTCAGTTCATACCTCGATGTCAGTAAGATCGGCGCATCGTATTTGGCCGCCAGTGGTGATCCGCATAAAGCATCCGAGAAACCTTCTCCGCTGGCAATTACTGCATAATAGGAAGAGTCCCAACCATCTTCTGCAATTTTGGCAGCAGTAGCATAACGGTCTGTACCGGCCAGTCGATAGGCATTCGAGGTGTCTCCAGTACTGCTTGCAGATTTAGTTGTCGCATAGGCATACGAAGAATAATCGCTTGTTCCATAGCTATTGTAAGATTTAATTTTATAATAATAGGTCGTATTGGCAGTAAGTCCCGTATTATTGTAACTTTCATCCGTAACTGTTGCTATTTTGGAGTACGTCCCGGAAGAACTGGTGGCTCGGTAAACATAATATGATGTTGCTGCAGACACCGAACTCCAGGTCAGATTAATCTGGCTGGAACTCACTGAAGTTGCAGCCAGATTATCTGGCACATCAGGCACTGCTGTTTCCGTCGTAGCATAGGCGTAAGATGATTTACTGCTGGTCCCAAAACCGCTGTTATACGCCTGAACCTTGAAATAATACCGTTTGCCTGCAGTCAACCCAGTGCTGGTATACGTGGTCGTCTTCACTGTGGCAATTTTTGTAGTAAAAGAGCCTGAAGCCGAAGTATCTCTAAAGACATAATAAGATTCTGCGTCTGTTGACGGATCCCAGACAAGCTCAATCTGACTCGAACTAAGCGTTGTTGCCTCCAGACCGGTTGGGGTTAACGGTTCCCCAGTGGGAGCAGAGGTCTTTGCGGATACGGCTGATGTATAAGTGCTTGTCCCGCTGCTATTATAAGCTCTTATTTTGTAATAGTATGTTGTGTTCGCGCATAAGCCTGTATTGGTATAAGATACATCCGTGACCGTTGCAATCTTCAGAAAGTTTGTTGTTGAAGACTGCGACCGATAAACCCAGTATGAGGTAGCCCCATCGACAGTATCCCAGGTCAAGTCAATTGAGCTGGAGCTTGCAGCAGCCGCAGTTAAGTTGGTCGGTACTGTAGGTGCAGTTGCTGCTTGAATACTTGTTGGCAATGCTGTTGCTACCAGTAAGAAACAAAGGATAATCGCGGCTGAAAAAAAAGATCTGTTTTTTTTCATGTTGATTCCTCCTGAATGATGTTCTTGACCTCTATCGACTGTATTATACGAAATTGATTTTTAGAACTATTGTACGATACTCATATCCTTACATATTATACCATAATCATATCCAATTTTTTCATATTATAAGAGATTCAATTTTATACTTTTCCATTATTACTGCGCAATCGATAAATATAGGATATTACTAACGTTGCAAACCTGCATAAGAGGCTTTCATGGTTACCTCAAAATAGACGGTAAAAAGAATGATTAAATGACGCTAAACCCCGGCACGAAATAACATCGTTCCGAGGTTCACCTTTGTCAAGACGCTTTTTAATTGATCCCTACAAATTTTCCAATTTCTAGAGTAGGATCATAAATTAAGGATTCATCTACAGATCTGGAACGCAAGTTACAGTATCTGTATACCCTGAGAAGTTTCCGGCACTATCCTTGGCCTTTAGCCGGAACTGATAGTTCCCTCCATTACTTAAACTGCCAATTGTTGTACTCGTCGCTGTGCTTGTGAAAGTTTTTATCGTCCAATAGGCCGCCCCTTCTGCTTTATACTCCAGTTGGTATCCGGCTATATCACTCTCCGCATTTGCCGTCCAGCTTATTATCGCACTTTTATCGCTGGGCGCTGCAGCTAGACCCACTGGACTAGCCGGAGCGACTTGATCCTTGGCTATCGCATATACAACAGTTGAATAGTTCGACCAGTTCCCTTTCAAATCTTTGGCTCTAACTTTAAAGTAATATCGTGCATTATGCGTCAAGTTTTCTACTGTTTTACTTAGTGTTTCTTTCCCTACGACTTCCAAATGGTTGTTTTTAAAATCTACTCATACCTTAACGCCTCGATCGGATCAAGCTTTGCTGCCTTATTGGCCGGGTAATAACCAAAGAATACGCCGATAGCCATCGAGAATAGGAAGCTGATAATCGTCACCAACAGAGAAATTGTTACAGGAGCATTGAGCGTAACCGAAACGATGGCTCCGACTGTCGTGCCGATGATGATTCCAATGAGACCGCCTATGCCGGAAATAATCACTGCCTCCGTCACAAACTGAAGTCGGATATGGAAGTTTTTCGCGCCAAGAGCTTTCCGCGTCCCAATTTCTCTTGTCCTTTCCGTTACAGATACCAGCATGATATTCATGACGCCAATCCCACCGACAAGCAAGGATATGCCTGCTATAAACGCAATCGCCGCCTTAATTGTATTCAAAGTACTCGTTATTGATTCCAGTGCAGATTCCATGCTATTCACCTTGGCACCCCAGACAGTATTGGTGCGATAGACATTGTCAAGGTAAGTTTGTAAGTCATCTGAAAATGTCAGTACGTCCGTACCACTGCTCGCAATGACTGTAATACTCTGGTAATTTTTTTGATCTGAATCCAATTTAGCGATAGAGACCGGAATATATAAGCTAGTTGATACGTCCTCTTCAGACGAGGTACTCTGCTGACCCATCGTTGATTCATCATATTTATACACGCCGATGATGGTATATAATTCGATTTTGCTGTCTGTGTAGACCTTGACTACCTTGGACAACGGATCCGTTCCATCCTGGAACATGTTTTCGACGAATTTATCTGAGACAACGGCAACATTGCGATAGTTCTCTATATCTTTGTCTGAAATATATCGCCCTTCAAGAATTTCTAAGTCATTTGCCAGTTGATAATCCGTATTAGTCCCTGTGATTATCACATTGGCATCGAGGTCTCCGTCTTTTGCTGTCGCACTCCCGACTGATTCTGACAGAGAAGCTCCTGCTATTTCCCCTGGAAAGGTTTGTTCCATTTTTGTGATCATTTCTTCCGAAATCAAATCCGAATCCTGAGGTTCAGACGTATTGCCGCTTCCGCGCATTCCTTTTTCTCCGCTTCCGGGAGGAGCTCCACCGCCTCCGCCTGTCATCATCATCATGCCTCCGGGCATCGTCCGCTGTTTCTCCGATTTTTCCCGAACCATGACGGTAATATTATTCGTGCCAAAAGATGACATATTGGAACTCACGGAGGCTGTCATGGCATTTCCAATGGTCACGATCGCGATAACAGAGGTGATCCCGATGATAATGCCAAGCATTGTTAACAATGCCCGCATTTTATTGGCTCTTAAGGAGGCCAAGGCCAAAACGATATTCTCCCAGATCATGCCTTCACCCCCATTGCTTCACGCTTTAGGCGGGAAATATCGCTGTTATAGAAATCTCCGGTAATCATACCATCACTCAGCGTAATCTGCCGCTCTGCCTCTTCGGCCAATTCAGGGTTATGGGTAATCAAAATAATCGTTTTATGTTCCTCACGGTGGATTTTTAAAAAAATATCCATCACCATTTTCCCCGTCTGGGTATCAAGGGCACCTGTCGGTTCATCTGCTAAAATGATTGCCGGATCGTTAGCTAAAGCTCTGGCAATGGCAACCCTTTGCTTTTGCCCCCCCGAAAGCTCATTGGGCATATGTGTCATCCGGTCTCCCATTCCTACAAGTTCTAGTAACTCCACGGCTTTTTTTCTTCTTTCTTCTTTATGGATCCCCAGATAAAACAGTGGCAATTCAACATTGCTTAAAGCCGTAGATCTGGGAATCAAATTAAACGTCTGAAAAACAAAGCCTATTTTCTTATTGCGAATTTCTGACAACTCATTTTGGCTCATATCCTCAATGGATATCCCGTCAAGGGTATAGGTTCCTGAGGTTGGACGGTCCAAAGCTCCGATAATATTCATCAGGGTACTTTTGCCGGAACCGGAAGCCCCTACGATGGAGACAAATTCACCTTCCTTGATATTCAAATTGATATTTTTCAAAATAGTCAGTTCATTTGGCATTCCAACATAGTATTTTTTGATCGCATTATTAATTTCAATCATGAACTCATCAACCCTATCCCTATAGATTCACTGATCATTTTGTTATAGTTCATTGCGCAGTTGCGCCTTTTGAGGCAGTTCCGTTCGTTGATGATTGCCCAGAAGCCGTACCCTCTGCTGCTCCGCTTGGAGCTGTTCCAGATGGTGCGGATCCACTTCGAGCTTTTTTTACCGCAGCGCCATTTGAGTTTGCTGACAGGTCAACCGTCTGCCCGACCGTCACACTTGTAGGATTGGTAACGACAATCAAGCCATCTTCCAAGCCATCTCCTGAGATCTCAACATTTGTGGAGTTTTCGAGACCGGTTTCGACAGGGATTTGAACAATGGTATTATTTTTCACTGTATCAATGAAATTTGTACCGTCTTTTGCAGTAACAACTGCATCAAAAGGAACAGAATAAACGTTCTCCTTTGATGTGAGGATGATTTCGAGGAAAGCATTCATGCCAATCTTAATCAGTGGATCAGGCTTCAGAATTTTCACCCTAACCTCGAATTCAACATCAGTTGAACCAGACTCACTAACGGCTTTAGGAGAGATATAGGATAATCTTCCTTGATAAATTGTATTCCCAGTGACGTTGGTCGTCACTTGGACATCCTGGCCAACCTTAATACTCGCAATATTATACTCACTGACATTAGCCGTTACATATAAATCATTGATATTCTCGACCACAAACAGGATATCATCGGTCGGCGGCTGCAGTCCGACCTCCGCGTTCGATTCTGTCACGGTACCATCTATTGGTGCCGTAATATTGCCTTCATTGAGGTCTTTACTCAAAGTATTATAACTTGTTTGCGCATTTTCGTAGCTTTCTTTGGCACTTTCAAGCGCTGATTCGGCAGATTTTAGTTCTTCGACTGTCACCCCATCATACTCGTATAGCGCTTTATCTGTTTCATATGTAGTGATTTTCGCATCCAAGTCTCTTTTTGCTGCATTCAGCGTTGCTTTGGCCTTTTCGCAGTTATTGTATACCTCCTCCATATCCAGTGTAGCCAGGAGCTGTCCTGCCTTGACTTTGTCTCCGACCTCAACATAGATCTTGTCAATCGGAGCACTTACACTTGAACAGACATTTTCTACTTTCGCACTATAGATCGTTCCTGAGGCTGAGATGCTGTCTATGAGCGTTCCTTTGCTTAATGTCGCTGTCTGCATCGGTACCACTGTGCTCGCAGTCTCATTTTTAGCAAACACAAAGGTTTTTACTGCAATGCCCGTGACTATTAAGATAATAAGTACAACAATCAGAACGATCCATTTTTTCTTTGGTCTTTTCATTTCTACTCCTCCACTTTTCAACTGTTAACTAGTTTACAATTAAGCCTTTTTTGGCCCATTCATATTTCACGTAGGCCTTATAAAGTTCATTTTTATTCCGATCATTACTGATCTGGGCATTTAGGTAATTGTTTTCTTCAGTTAAATACTCCAGCTTGGTAATTGTTCCATATTTATATTTAATTTCAGCCAGCTTAAATGCATTTTGATCATTAGTAAAGTAGCGCTCATCGTAATCAACCTTTTCGACGGCTGATTTTAAATTGTTATAAGCAGTTTTAAATGAAGATTTAAAACTGCTGACCGTATCAAAATACACACTACTATTATCATCATTCCAAGCTGCAATACTGACGTCATAACTATTGCTCAACCCCTGAAATAAATCCGAATTATAATCAATCTTCGAGAACTGTACAGATTGATAGGGTACACTTCCGATAATAATGTTAACCTTCTTATCAAGATCTAGATGATATCTGAAATCTTCTAGAATATTATCAATTTGATTTTCAATGGATTCAATAGTGTTATTTTGATCGGTCACGTTTTTTTCAGCTACAAGAAGTTCTTCTTTCGTTGCAACGCCGTAAGAAGCTTTCACCTCCATCAGCTTATATTCATACTCAAGTAGTGTTTTTTTCGCTTTGCTTGCGTTCAGCTGTTTTTGCAAGTCATTATACGCAAAAAAATCATTTTGCACTTCCCAAACTACATTTAAATTTGCTTTATCCAATGTATAATTGGCTACTATACCATTATCACTTTCATTGTATACCTCCTGATTGTCCTCCGTATCCGGGCTTTTCGCTAGAACTTCCTCTTGGATCTTATCAAATGGAATCATATACGTATTCATACTTCCTTCGGAGTCTGTGGTAACCATTTCACTCGTGTCAGAGCCAAAGACTTGTACGGGTACTAACACGATCAATATAAGAAATACCGTTAGAACTGATACTGTTTTTTTTAACCGTTTATTCCTCATTTCAATTCTCCTTTTTTATATAACTTTCTTAGTTATCATTGCATAAACTTCTTCATGTTTTTGACAATTATACTAAAACATGTTTTCTAATTTACCTAGGAAATTATTCCCTTCATTATTCTAGTTAATGAATGTGAACTTTTGATGAACAATTTCGTACGATTCTGTGAAGATTAATAAGGTGCCTCGTTAAAAAGAAAAACCCGGTACGATGTACTTTCGTGCCAGGGTTCTACGTTACTTAATCATTTCTTTGTGGACACTTAAACAATACACTCTGAAACACCGTTTACCTAGTCTCAGTTAGTACTTGGCTAAACAAAAAGTCATTGATTTAATCAACGACTTCTAAAGGTTATTTACTCTCCGTTTTGTAGCTTTTCGCTAAAATGCTTGATGAATGGCGCCTAAAAAAATTTATGATGCAGATGAAGAAGACGACACAACAAGTCCTTCCTTAGCCCACTGATAGTCATTATAAGCTGAAAACAGTGCATTTTGGGCACTTACCAGGGATAATGTCTGACTCATATATGAAAGCTTTTCTGTCTCAAGTTGAATATTAGAGATCATACCCAAGTTTGCTTTATACTGAGTATATAGCCATTTATTTTCTGCAACAGTCATTTTATCTTGTTCGAGCTTTAACTGTTTTTGTTTTTCCAAGATGTTCTGATAGGTTTGGTAAAATCCATTCTCAAAATTCCTCTCGGCATCTGTTACCTGATAATTATCAGTAGCTACCTGTATTTTATAACTTAAGACTTTAGCTTTTTCATAATCTTCATCCACTTTGATCTTCGAAATGTTCTCTTCCTTGACGACAGGGACTGTCCCTAGTACCAAAGGAGCATCACAGTCCTGATCAATCGCCATGTTGAAACTCTTTAGCGTCTTCTTCTGGGTATCTTGAAGGTTCCTTAACTGCATCATTGTATTATTTAGTTCATTCTGCGCTTTGGCTACTTCTGTTTCCGTTGTCATCCCTAGTTCAAGCTGTTTTTTTGCTAATATATAACCCTTTTCAGCTATGACCAGCTGTTGGGCCTGTACTTCAATTTGTTTCTGTATTGTATTATAAGCAATATACTCAGCATCCTTCTGGTATATTAAGAGCATATTAGCCATCTCTGCGTTAATCCCGGCTGTACCTATATCCACTCCCGCACTAGCCAGGGCATAATAGCTGTCATTTGTTGAAAGGATCGTCAGATTACGTTCTATCATCAGTGTTTTTATTTGTTCAAAATCTATTTTATAAATAGTATTAGGATCTGCTTCCCAATCATCAGCGAAAAGATATTGCGGCATCATTAGAAGTGATATGCACAAAAGGATTAAAACATGGATAGCGAGTTTTTTCATACGTTTAACTCCTCAAATAATTTAATCTTAATTTTTAATTTTATACCACTGTAAGAGTTTTGTCTACCACTGCCTGCATAATATCGTCTATTTGTTCGATTTGTTCTTGTAGGGTCATCCATATTAAATTGAGCCACATTTGACAGATAACCTAAAAAAGATGCTGTTAATAGTATTAAACTATTAACAGCATCTCGGTTAGCTTATTTGCCTAGACTCAGGACTTACCTGATATCTTACAAAGAGCCATTCAATTAGACGTTAGCGTCAACCGTAATGGTCTTGAACGGAGAGCTTGCGCCCATCTTCTTAACACCAATGGTAATCTTACCATCAGCGGCAGTTACATCCAAGGTACCAGCAGCAAACGCAGGAGCACCAAGCGTTACTGTACCGCTAGCCTTAGCAGCAACCAACTGACCAATGATAACATCAATTCCAAGATCATAGGTTTCATCAGAGTCGGTGTCAAAGTAGATTTCACCCTCGTCTCCAATTCTAACAACTCCGTCGCCGGCAGATCCGTCAACAATGATATTCTTAGCTTGGAGAATTTCGCTGATATCTGTTGAAGCTACACTGATTTCATCTAAGCTTGATTCAAATGTAACACTGGTAATTACAGGTGAAGTATTCTTAACTGTAACTGTCTTGGAAGCAACCTTACCTTTATCCGTTGTGACTATAGGAGGTCCAGCAACGTAGCTATACTTGTTAGCTGTAATCGTTGCGCTACCAGTCAGATAGGCTGTTCCTTCTTGAATGGTGAAGGTGTTATTCGCATTTACAGTAATTGTTGTATCAAGGATCGCTTTGCCGGTCGGATTAACAACGGCGAGCACAAGGTCATTATTGGCGTCAACATCTGCGGCAGCTAGCTCTAAAGCATCTGTAAGAACATCACCGCAATAATAGCCGGCAGAGTTATAGGTTCCAACTCTGAGAACGACTTCTTCGTCAACATTTACTACAGCTGCTTCTGGGTTCAAGTCGATTGAGAAATCGGCATTATCCCCACCAACAGGTAGAATCTTATAGGAATTTACGGTATCATTCGTTGAAGCGTAAACATCAATGGTAGCAAGTGTTGTTCCAGTCGGTTTCTGGATTTTGAGCGCTCCATTACCCGTGACATCCTGTCCTGTAAATGTAAGGAGCAATTGTCCTTTATCTGGATAGACCGGAGCTGTTATTGCTGCAATATTGGCGATAACATCATCGGTATCAGGATCGGAAACCGTAGCTGCTATTTTGTATAAAGTAGCATCCGTTGTATCTAATGTATCACCATACTGGTCAAACATAGTGACAGGGCAAGCATCTCTGGCTGTGCCAGCAATTTTAATCGTACCTACTGGGGCAACTACTTTGGTAAGTTTACGTTCTCCAGTTGATGCTTTAACTGTAAAGGTTACAGTCTTGCTGACAGAACCGGAAGTAACGGTAATATCAGCCGTTCCAGCGCCAGCAGCATACAAATCTAAATCATTCTGTACATCGATTACAAAAGGATCGGAGGAAGTTACGGTAACAGCATCTGTAATATCAACATTTTTGCTGCCTTTTACAGTATTTGCTCTAACTTCCGAGATCGTTGCAGTTTCATCTTGAACCAGTGTATTACTGGTTAGATTTGCAATTTCTCCAGTTATTTCAAACTTAAGCGTTGTAATGGAAGATGCAGCAGTCGCATTGCCTTCAATGACTGTAGCAGAAACTTTGTCAGATTGAGCAACAATTTGACCTTCTTGGGAGATGATTACTTCATACTTGAAAGTATCGCTGGCTGCGCCATTCAGGAAGTCATCCATATTCGTAGTATCAAGCGCACCGGTTGTGCTAGTGTAACCATCATCAAGGACGTTCTCGGTTGCTTGGAATTCAATAGTATAACCATTTTCATCCAATTGATCAATTGTAACTACACGGCCACCGTTAATGGTGAAAGCCAGAGTTTGGTCTTCATCATCAGCAGTATAGGATTTACCTGCAACACCTTGTACTGATTTAACTTCGATCGGTCCAGTAGGAACAAGACTATTTATCACAGAGTCAGATACAGCACTTGCTCCACCAAGAGCAATTACGAAGCCCACTTTGTCACTTACTGAGGAACCAGCAGGAATACTGGAACCGTTAGCAAGAAGGATAGGAGCATTGTAATTAGCTGCCAGGGAAGAAGCTGCGAGAGCGTCAACCAGAGACAAACCATTAGCTACATATACTCTACCATATTCAAAGTCTAAAGTTGTTACAACAGCTTTATTGGTGTCGAAACGGTCAGTACCAGCAAGGCGGGTAGCACCTGCATAGTCCTTAACAACACTGGTTCCGCCTACAAGATAGGTTTTGGATCCAACAATCTTGGAGGAATCTACAGTACCGTCAGCTTTGGTCAGTACGATAGCGAAGTTCTTAGCTGCAGCGTAGGAAGCCACAGAAAGAGCATCTGCCAGTGAATTGTAACCAACAACGAAAGTACCAGCAGGGCTGGTCAGTTTAGCGTTGATTGCATTAGCAGTAGCCCAGCGATCAGCACCAGCAAGCTTCGTAGCAGTAACGCCGGAAATCGCATTGACTTCGGCAACAACTGCATCGGAAATAGCACCGATAACATAAACTTTGGTAGCACCCAGGGCAGCGATTTTAGCTTTTACGCTAGCATCGAGGGCTGTTTTACTTGTTAAAAGGATCGGGGCGTTTTCCTGGCCGGCTAAAGGTGCGGCAGCCAGAGCGTCAACGAGGTTGGCTTGATCGGCAGGAACAAGGATTACTGTACTAGCAGTAGTCCAGCCTGCGCCAGCAATTTCTAGAGATGTTCCAATTCGGTCTGTACCTGCAAGTCTGGTGCTGTCAGCTGTTGCAGCAAACATAGCAGCAGGCATCAAGGTCAGAACCATAGCAATGATAGCTAATACGGCTATCTTCTTCGTTCTACTCATTTAGTCAAATCTCCTCTCTTTCTTTAAAAAGGGTTTTTTTGTCTTCGGGCAAACCTGATTCAATTTAATTTCTGTCTTTGAATCAGTCTCCCTTACTCGATGCGGAATCTCCTTCTTCACCCCCCTTAACAGTGTCGCAAAGATTATCCTTAGACATTGCGCAATATCTAAAGGCACCACCCAACCCGGGGGCGTCCCCCCTCTGAGCCTCGTTCCTCAGGGGCGGTTATCCCTTTAGACGTTCTATGGGTAAAGAGAAGCTTATGTAATGAGCTTCTCATACCTCCATATATTATTCTTTAAAGAACTCAATATTCCTGCTAAAGCACACAACTTTTTTCACAGGAAACATTGGTATTCCTTAAGAAATTGACATAATCACCCAAATTAATCGCGCTATGTTATTCTACAATATTCGCGCAAAAATTTCCACTGTTTTTTTAGTGACATTCTGTTCACAGTCCCTCTATAAGACGGCTTTTGGGGCATTTACCTGACGCAGGAGACAAATTGCTTCTTATTTTACAGTAATCCGAGCTGCCGTATCTCCGTCAAGACACTACTCGGCAATGCTTTTGCCCCGCCGATCGCTATCACCGTTTTGCCTTTGTACGATGACAGCAAAACTTTTTGACTGGCAGACAGACCGCTTTGGGAAACGAGCAAAATATTGGATGAGCTTGTCGCTGCCAATATTCCTCCGGTCAGTGCGTCGGGAAAATTCATTCCTGTAGCTATATATAGTACCTGTCCTGCCGTTTTATGTTCTTGGAGAACCCCTGCAGACGTTGCATAACGATCCGCACCGCCGATTCTGACCGGGGATGGCAGCTCTGACAGTACATTTCCGGAGACTGCTCCGCTCCCGCCGATCACTTCCGTAGCGGTAATGGCACTTTTCTTCAGAGCAATCAGCGTCTCGCTGTTTAAGATCCCGGAAGACGTCAACAAAATTGGTTTGCCTTCTACTGCTGCGAAAGAGGCCGCTGCAATTGCATCCGGAAAGTTGACCCCGCTGACCACGACTGCCTGCCCTTTTGTGCCAAGCGTGTCGGCAACAGCCGCAGCAGTGTCATATCGGTTGTTTCCGGCCAGCCGCTTTACAGCGGCAATATTGGCGAGCTTTGCTTCGACGGCAGCTGAAACAGCCCCCGTACCGCCGAGAATAATAATTTCATTTGGGTTCAAGTCCTGCACTGCCTGATAGACTTCCTGCGGCAGCTCGTTAGGGTACGTCAGCAGGATCGGCGCGTGGTATTTGTAAGCGAGCGGTGCTCCGGCCAGCGCATCAGGAAAGTCATCAGCGCGGGCAATCACGACGGTATCCGCGCCGGTAGGGAACGCTTCCCGTGCAATGGCCAGCGCGGTCGTGATCCTGTCCGATCCGGCGATCCTGTCCGTATTAGAATTCGGACTCCAGCCAACCCGGTAAGTACCGGGCTCATAGATGGAGACTTCTACCTCTGCGGCGTTTGTTGAGAACCCGCCGCCAGCCCTGATCCATCTCGAGCCGCTCCATCGATATAAATAGGCAAGATAGTTGGTTTCTGATCCGTATGCATATGAGGCAGGCAGCTCTGCTTTGACCGTCAGGTTAAGGACTTTTTCAGGCAGTACTTCTCCCCAACTGATTGCATACACCCCGCTGCCGGAAATGATCCCTTCAGGAAAACTGGCTGGAGATTTTGCTTCAGATATGGAAATGTTGATCTTTTTTTCCGTTCCTGTACTATCGACCTGCAACGCAAAGGCTCCGGTCGGGATGGTCAGCTCGACCGCGGGCTCCTCACCGGTGTTTCCAGCAGCTACGATGCCGCCTTCCCAGCCCAGAACGGCCGGGGCGGCATATCTCTGCAGAGTTCCAAATGTCTTCAGGGCACGATAGATATCCAGTCTGCCATAACCATAGTCATTATCCCGGCCCTCCTGCCCGAGATCATAGGCGGATCCTATCAGGGCCTGCTTAATTTGATCGGCCATCAATCCTGGATATTTGCTCCAGAGCAGGGCTGCGGCACCCGTAACAAACGGTGCCGCGATCGAGGTCCCCGTCATATAGGCGTAGCCCGTCTCTGTATTTGACCAGTAATCGGTAAGGATTCTTTTGCCCGGAGCGGAGAGCAGCACCTCCGATCCTGTCAGGGAAAAATCCGTAATCACATTAGAGGAATCCAAAGCCGAGACAGCCAAAACGTTCGGATTCGCCGCAGGATAAGACACCTCGCTGGTTCCCGCAGTAGTCTGGTGGCTGTAGACCTGGGAAGTGCTTCCGGAAACATTACCTGAAGCTCCGATCAGCAGGCACCCTTTATCAGCTGCATACTGCAGCGCATCGTCAAGAATTTTGGTTTCTTCATCGGAACCGAGGCTCATATTGATGATCTTAGCACCGTTATCGACGGCCCAGATAATACCGTCCGCGATGACGGCATCCTCTCCTTCGCCGTTTCTGTCCATGGCCTTAATTGGCATGATTTTCGCATTATAGGCGACTCCGATAATGCCTTTATTATTATTACGGGCGGCGATCAGTCCGGCCACAGAAGTGCCGTGCCCATTGTCGTCCTGTACAGCTGAGGTCGCGGTACTTCGCGTAATCGCGTTATACCCTTTCACAAGATTGCTGCCGTTTGCATCCGCCAGATCCGGATGATCGAGGTCTACACCGGTGTCAATCACGGCAATCACGACCCCTTGGCCGGTTACACCTTCTTGCCAGACCTGGTCGGCCCTTACCCTTTGCAGCCCCCACTGGTAACTGTATTCGGGGTCACTGACGGCTGTAGTGATAACTTCCGTATCTACAGCGCCTTCCGTCTGATATTTTTTACTCCAGGAAGCACTTAGAACTCCCGGAACCTGAAGTGTTTTTTGCAGGATATCCGCTGCTTCATTTGTATCTTTGGTTCCTTCGAACTGCAGCGTGCAATAATCAAGCGGCCCCGTCCTTACCAGCTCGCCTCCGACAGCTTCAGCCAGTGTATGGAGATCGGTGTTCTGAGTTGTCTCAACGACCAAACGTACGGCTGCCGGATCATATTCTTCCGATATAAACAGCAGCTCGCTGTTTCCGCTTGGCGTTTGCTCAGATTGGGCCGGCAGTGTTGAAGAATCAGATATCTCTATAGCAGCTATGGCCTCCCCCAGGCCGTCTGGTATGCCCTGAAATACCAGAATAAAACAAAGTAAAAGTGCTGAAAAACTTTTTACGTTTAGAAGGAAATTTATTTTCAATCCGATCGTTTTTTGTTTTTGCGCATTCCTGGTGCTTATAGGCAGCATTTTTGTTTCCTCACATTTTTTGTGTTTTTGTATGTTTTTCACAAATTCGGCAAGATCTTATATTTTCCTGCATTTTGAACAGGACTTTCGAGTCTGATGGCGAAATAAAGAGATATCCAGTTTTTTGCCAGACAGAATAATGGAGGAGAATCTTTATGTTCAAGTTAAAAATGAATAGTCATCGAAAAAAGCAAGCGACAAGCCTGGTTAGAAAAGGAATAGCAACTCTGACCCTGGCTTCTTTCTTTACGTGCAGCCTGTTTATGGGGACGGGAGAAACGCCTAAGTCCGCCTATGCTGCAGACAGCAGTACCACTTCCTTTACCCGTTTTGCCGGAGAAACAAGATATGAGACCGCAGTCGAAATATCTTCAAATAACTGGACCAATGCCGGCAGCGTCGTCCTGACCCGCGGAGATGCTTTTCCGGATGCACTGGCCGGTGCCGTTCTGGCCAATAGCGCTGTGGTAGGCGGTGGGCCCCTGCTGCTGACCGAATCCAACCGGCTGCGCCCGGAAGTCCTTCAGGAAATCCAACGGCTGAATGCTTCCTCGGTCTTTATCCTTGGCGGAACAGGCGCGATATCGTCGGGCGTAGAAAATGCACTGAAGGCTAACGGCTTGACGACCTATCGGATCCAAGGAAACGACCGCTATGAAACGGCGGCTAATATTTCAACGACATCCGTGGAAAACAGTACCCGGGCTTTTCTAGCTTCAGGCAAAGTCTTTGCCGATGCGCTGAGCATTTCTTCCTACGCAGCAGCCAATGGAATCCCGCTGCTGCTGACCGATACGCAGAAAGTCCCAACAGCCACCCTGAATGCGCTCCAGAAACTCGGCGTTACTGAAATTACCCTGATCGGCGGTGAGAGCGCCATTAGTGCTTCGGTGGCAAAACAGCTCCAGACAGCCGGGTATACGGTCAGCAGACTGAGTGACCAGGACCGCTACAAGACCAATGTAGCCATCTTGAAGAACCTTACGTTTAATATGGATAAGATGATCGTGGCGACAGGCGGTTCCTTCCCGGATGCACTGGCAGGCTCTGTACTTGCTGCCAGGAACAATAATCCGATCCTGCTGGTTCCAAAAGATGAAAATGCCCTGCTGAATACTCCGACGACCGTTTATCTTGGGACTAACAGAGCTAATGTGAATAGTTTCTTTTTTCTGGGCGGTTTTGATGTGATCAGCACAGCAGTACAAAATATTGTCCAGATCGGCAGCACCCGTTCTAAAATATCCCTTCAGTTCTGGACGGGCTATGGGGTGAAGTCTGAATATGAACGGTTGCTTACCTACGTACCCGATAGCTTTGCTGACTATATCGATATCCTTGTTCCGAATTTCGCCGGGGGTTTACAGGACGACGGCAGCTTTGCTTATCGCTTTAGCACTGCCGAAACTCCCACGTATCTCGTATCCCTGGGGCACAGCAAGAACGTCCAAGTCCTCCCGCTGGTTATGGTTGACGGGGAGTTAGGGAACAATATGCTGAGCGATCCTGCCAAACGGAATAAATTTGTGACAAGCGCTGTGAAGATGATTCAGGAAACAAATGCAGACGGCATCGACGTTGATTTTGAAATACTAGATGATGATCTGGAAGAAGAAGTTACTGACCTACTGGCCCAGCTTTATTCCACTTTGCATCCGCAGGGCAAGATGGTAATTGCTTCAGTAATGTCCAAAACATCTGATGCGCAAACATGGTACGCTGAATTCAATTATCACGATATGGCGCAGTATGCAGATTATCTACAAATCATGAGCTATGATTATTCTACATCGAATCCGGGACCGATCGCACCAGTCGATTGGGTTCGCAAGGTTATGTCTTACGCCGTTACAAAGGTTCCTTCAGAAAAAATTCTAATGGGTATTCCCTATTACGGACGGGACTGGCGGGTTAATAATACCGGTAACGGATGGGTAATATCTCAAACTTTTGGCTGGACTATAGCGAATAAAACTGCTGCAGAAGCTGGAGCAACGATAACCAGAGCATACACACTGATTGATCCGATAGGCGTCCCGACCTTTACGTATATCGATGAAAACAATAGGAAACATTCTTGTTATTTTGATGACAGGCTAAGCTGGGGCGTGAAACTGGACTTAGTGAACGAATTCGACCTCGCTGGTATTGCCGGCTGGTCCATGACCTGGGTCAACGATGTCAGTGCACCGGAATTATATCCCCTGTTGAAAGAACATATTTAGTAGTTATATTCGCTCAATAAACGATTCCTCAGTAAAATGAGAACTGACAAAGAGCTGCAGGCAAAATATTGCTTGCAGCTCTTCTAAATTGCATTGAAGTTATAATCACGATCAACGCCTCCAGAATACTATAATCATAGTACATGAGTATTTTGAAATAACAATACAACAAAGACTAGGAGCAATTAAATTAACTGAAGAGAGGTGTTAACGTGAAAACATCCCTGTATTTTTGGGACGGTTACGGCAACAAGGCTGCCTACGAAAGACAGCTGCCCTGTGTTCCAGCGGGTTTAACGGATACCCCCTCGATCTTATCGCCAAATTTTGCAGGGCCGCTGCAAGCGGATGGTAGTTTTGGCTATGTCTTCACCGATCCTGAAATACCGAAGTACCTGGTCGCTCTCGGACAGCGCAGCGGCGCCAAAGTGGTTCCGATGGTGCTGGGCAGCGGCAAGACTGCCGGGGATATGCTGCGTGATCCTCTGAAACGCAGTATTTTCAAGGAAAGCTGCCTGAAGCTCATCCGGGATACCGGAGCGGACGGGATTCTGGTCGATCTTGAAGCGCTCTCGTCCGATACCGGACCGGGGCTTACCGCTTTAATGGAAGCCCTCTATGCCCAGTTATCCGCCGAAGGAAAGCTCATCCTCGTCTCTGTAATGTCCCGGACTTCCGACACAGCAGAGCCCTGGTGCGTTCAGTATAACTACGCCGAGCTAGCCAGATATGCCGACTACGTACAGATCATGTCCTACGACCTGCATTATGCAACCTCTGCACCGGGTCCGATCGCACCGCTGGATTGGGTGCGCAGGGTCATGGCTTATGCCGTTACGCGGATTCCTCCCTCGAAGATCCTGATGGGTATACCGTTTTACGGTAGAACCTGGCGGCAGGACGGTACGCGCTGGTTATCCAAAGCGCTAGGTCTTTCCGCTGCCACGCGGACTGCTGAACACTTTCGTGCAGTAAGCACGAGAAAGACCTCTTCCTCCGATCCCATCGGTACACCAACTTTTTGCTATACAGATGAACACGGTCATCGCTGGACCGTGTATTACGATGATAGCCGGAGCTGGGCAGGTAAACTCTGCCTGCTTAACGAATTCAACCTCGGAGGGATAGGCTGCTGGTCCCTGGCCTGGCTCGACCAGACAAGCGCCGGACAATTTGCGGCACTGCTGGAATAGGAAAGGAACGAAATCAGCAATACCCCCAAAAAAAGAAGAGACACCTGAAGCGCCTCACGGGAAAAGTTTCTTTTATCATACATGAAGAGTACGTAAGTCATTATAGAAACGTGCTGAACCATTCCAATATTAGTATGCGCCCTTCCCCTTTATAACAATAAAAAGGGTCTTCCAAAGTATCTTCAGATCAAGGCCTAAACGCCAGTTCTGGACGTATTCCACGTCATATTTCAGGGTTTCCGTGAGTGTCAGCTCACTGCGTCCATTGACCTGGGCTAGACCGGTCACTCCCGGCGGCATGTCCAAACGATGACGCTGTTCAGGCGTATACTGATCCACGATTTCCGGAACTTCCGGCCTCGGACCAACAATGCTCATCGTACCGTTGATAATATTCAAAAGCTGGGGCAGCTCATCCAGGCTGCTTTTCCTTAAGAATCTGCCGCTCTTCGTAATCCGCGGGTCATCCTTATCCTGAAAGATGAAGTTGTCGGGATCAAACTTGCCTTCTTTTTTCAGCTGCTCAATTTTTTCTTTCATCACTGCATCTGCATTCGGAACCATGGTTCGGAATTTATAGATCGTGAAGAGCGCTCCATTCCGCCCCACTCTTTCCTGCCGGAAGACCGCGGGGCCTTTGGAATCGGCTTTGATCCAAAGGACAATCATCAGCCACAATGGGGATAACACAATGAGCAGCGGGATGGAAATCAACAGGTCTAAAACCCTTTTCGCAAACAAATTACCACTCCTTGGGATTTTACTCCTTCACATCTTACAAATATTCTTACTATCTTTCGTAGGTGATTTCGAACAATTTCCTAAATTCTATAAGAAACGGAGGAGAAAGTGTGTTCTTCCTTCTTATAACCTGACCTTTTCGATAACACGCTGTACGGCTTCAATAACATCCTGAACATCGGCATCACTCATTCTGGGATAAAGCGGCAGGGAAATAATTCTCTCGTAGAGCGCTTCCGTCTTTGGAAAATCTCCGGGTTTGTAGCCAAAGGTATCCCGGTAATACGGGTGATACGGAAGCGGAATATAGTGAACGCTGGTGCCGATATTTTCTTCCTTGAGCAATTCAATAAATGCCGCCCGATCCACCGTAAGTTTATCGAGATTCAGCCTGATCATATACAAATGGCGGGCATGACGGGCATACGCGAAATCAGTCGGAACTTCTATTTCGGGAAGCTTGCTGAAAGCAGCGTTATAACGCTGCCAGATGATTTCTCTTCTGGCCTGCATGGATTCCAGTTTAGCCAGCTGGGTCATTCCCATCGCGGCCTGGATATCCGTCATATTGTACTTGTATCCCGGGTATTCAATCTCATAGTACCAGGAGCCTTTTTCAGAAAACCTGTTCCAGGCGTTACGGCTCATGCCGTGGAGGCTCAGGACCCTCATTTTACCGGCAAGCTCATCATCATTGGTGGTTACCATGCCGCCCTCTCCGGTTGCCAGGTTCTTCGTCGCATAGAACGAAAAGGCCGCAGCATCACCAATCGTGCCGACCATTCTGTCTTTATACTTCGTATACGTGCCATGAGCCGCATCTTCCAAAACAAAAAGGTTGTATCTTTTCGCAATCCGCATAATTTCATCCATCTCGCACGGCAGCCCGGTCAAATGAACCGGAATAATTGCCTTGGTCTTGGCTGTAATCTTCTCTTCGATCTTTGCCGGATCGATATTCATGGTTTGCGGGTCAATATCCACCAGAACAGGAGTCGCCCCGCAGTGAATGATGACATTTGATGAGGCTGCAAAAGTCATGGCCGTCGTGATCACCTCATCGCCTGCTCCGACTCCGGCAGCCAGCAGGGCGATATGCAGGCCTGCGGTACAGGAATTCAGCGCAATGGCGTGTTTAACACCGATATATTCGGCAAACCGCTTTTCAAATTCTCCGGTCTTTGGACCCTTGGAAATCCAATTTGATTTCAGGCTGTCAACAACAGCTTCAATATCATCATCTTCAATCAGCGGTAGCGCATAGGGAAGGAACTGTTCGCGTCGTGGACTCATAAACTTACGCCTCTTTCTTAGTTTCAGTGTCTGTTATTATGTTATCGTGTTGTTCTTATTAGATTTGTTTTTTTGATTTATCAATTAATTGTTTTTATACTTCGCTTATTCTTCAATACTTTTAATTCCTTGTTCATTGGCTAATTTTTTATTGACTACTTTATTTTACTACGCTTTGGCCAAAAAACAACTTCAGGCTTTCTTCAAATGAAGCTGTTCAAGCCAGTTTCTGACGATACTGTCCCAGGAATAGTGCCTGATGACATATTCCCGGCCCTTTTCGGAGAGTACCCTGCAGGTTTCCGGATCTGCCTTTAGGCGCAAGACCGTCTCGGCAAGGACTTTGGGGTTCTCGGGTTCGAGCACCACTCCGCCGCCGCTCTCCTTGACAATCTCGGCGCCTTCACCCTCTCCGACATAGATCAGCGGCTGACCGCTGGCCATCGCCGGGAATACTTTGGAAGGCCTTACCCCTTCCGAGAGCTTATAGCGTCTGAGGGTCGAAAGACTGATGCTGCTTAACGAATAATAACGCGGAATCTCTTCGAGCGGCTGGAAATCGATGAAGCGGACATTGGGCAGATCCTTTTCCCGGGCAATCTGTTCGAGCCGGGGTCTTTCGGACCCGTCGCCGACAAACAGAAAAAATATTTCCGGCTCGGCGCGCAGCAGATCGGCAGCCTCAAGCGCTGTCTCAATCCCATGGGCATACCCCATCGTCCCTGCATACAGGATTACGTATTTCCCCTGCAGACCAAGCTGCTGTTCCAGCACCGAGTCTTTGGGCCTTGGTTTAAAAAGTTCGGTATCGACCCCGTTAGGCAGAAATAAGATATCTTCAGCTTTGACCCCTTTCTTTTTCAGCCCTTCCACAATCCCCTGGGTCTGGGCCGAAAGCTTAAATGCCTTGCGGTAAAAACAACGTTCCAGCCACTCGCACATGCCGATAAGCTGCTTATTCGTGACAAGTCCGAGCTGTACCGCGGATTCCGGCCACAGATCGGAGACATTGAAGATATAGGGTGCTCTTTTGAAGAAAGAAGTAATGACAGCTGTAAAACCGATAAAAAGCGGCGGAGATTCCACAACGATCAAGTCCTGGGGACCGCTGCGGCAGATTCCCAAAA
Source organism: Dehalobacter sp. TBBPA1 (assembly GCF_040931655.1). Lineage (NCBI taxonomy): Bacteria > Bacillati > Bacillota > Clostridia > Eubacteriales > Desulfitobacteriaceae > Dehalobacter > Dehalobacter sp. TBBPA1. The sequence continues at coordinate 2,685,497 of NZ_CP162385.1, forward strand.
AAGCGGAAAACACAAAAGAAAAATAGTTCAACAAACGCAGCCAGAATCTGCCCCGCTTCACCGGATAGATGCAGGTTCTCAGAATAACAATCCCTTCCATATCCTCACGCGTAAACACTTTCCCCCGGTATTCATCTGGGATGATCCCTGCGGGATGGTTCGGAAAGGCTGTCACGACCGTAACGGTATTCCCCTGGTTCCGCAGACCTTTGGCCAGCTCCCAGAGCCTTACCTGAGCTGCCCCCTTCTCCGGCGGAAAATACTGCGTCAAAAGCAAAATACGCATATTTATCTTTACTCCTAGATTAAACTTACTTTACTAAACCTATTTTGGCTGCTTCTTCTAGTACATTGATCTTTAAATAGTTTGAGAAATATGTTCATTTGGGTCTGGTCTGCGCGCCACATTCCGCTCTCGGCTGTTGCGCCATCCGTGGCTTGTCGCTCCTTGCCCTCCATAGCACCGCGACATTAGTCCATCCATGGACGTTAACAGCCGCGCTCCGCCTCCATGCTCCGCTTAACGCTGGAATTGTGACCCCCAGACCTGATTTAGGGTAATCAAGCTTGTATGAATGATTCGAGCAGGGAATTTGAGAACGTTGTGCTAGTAATAAAAAGATGTGCTAAGCGCGTCCAGCTGGACTGCTGATGCGGAACGTGGCGACGGCCATGGATAGCTTAATGCCGTGATACCATGAACGCAAACCATAGAAGGTCTAATACACGCAAACTTATATAAACGATCTTATAATCAGTCTGTGGGCTACAGAACAATTATAAAAGCTTATGATCGGTCTGCGTGCCACGGTTCCGCGAAAAGCGGAGCAGGAGTGCGGAGCGCGGCCTTTTGTGTCAAGGAGGACACAACGGCCGAAAGCGGAATTGTGGCACGCAGACAGGCCCTAAAAATGCATTCAATCTGTGGCCCACAGACAAGCCCAAAAAATCGGATTAATCTGAGTCAACGAACTAGCTCTAACAAATTAGTCAAGCTCCAGCCGGTACTTCCGCGAAAGCTTCAACACAACAAGCATCGCGCAGCTGAGCCAGAATATCGGATCCTCGAAGAAGCGTCCCTCAGCTTGAGAGCTGATAAATACGGTTGTAGCCCACAGCACATAGCCTGTGCCGGCAAAGTATTGGTTTTGCTCCTGAAACATACCGAGATAGTCATGTCCGAGGCTGAACAATTTGGCCAGCCTGTACAGGATAGCTGCCCAGATCGCCGTGAGTACAGTCAGCCCCACGGCCCCCAGTTCCGAAGCAATCGTCAGAATGGTGGTGTGGGAGCGTGTCGCTCCGCCGGGGATATTCATGAGATCAAAATAACTCTGTTTAAACACAGTCTCGAAAGTGCCAAGGCCGGTGCCAATCAGCGGATGGTCCTTGAATATTGCAATTGCGGCCTTCCAGAGGTATAAGCGCTGCTCACTCGAGTATGCGAAACCCTTCGTTATCGTCAGCATCCTCTCCCAGATTTCCGGACGAAGGAAAATCACGATCGCCCCGCAAAGGGCACCTAAACCGAGAACCCAGAGAACAGCCTTTTTGTTCGGCAAGAAGATCAGCGTGGCAATCAGAATCGCCAGAAGCGTCAGAAATCCACCGCGCGAACCGGTCAGTACTAATTCTGCCAGCAGGACAGCGAGACACGCCATATAAATCATTTTATGGCTTCTTTCCCGGGTATAAATCTGCAGAACAAAATTCGACGCAACCCCCAGAATGATGTAACGTGCAAAAATATTGGGGTCGACAAAGGTAGCATTGACACGCAGCGTCTGCTCAACCAGCAATTTGTCTCCCTGCCAGATCAGGTTCCCCGTAATTCCTTCATAGAAACTGACCAGCGCAAGCAGGAGTGCCATGATATGTACGGCTTTGAAAGGCAGCAGGGCGCGTTCTTTATCCATCAAAAGTGCGATGGAGATAAACACGGCAAACAAAATCAGTAGCCGGATGGTTTCAGTAACAGTGTTGCCAAAGTTGGCGGAGTATACAACACTTATCCCACCGAGAATGATAAAAGCCAATAAAACAAGCGTCAGTGGATCTTTTAGAACCACCCTAAGCTTTTTGCGCATCTCCTCCGAAAAAAACACGCGGGAAAATGCCGCCAGGATCAGAACGATACTGGTAAGCCTGGTCAGGGAGACCTCTCCCAAAATTTTTTCCAGAAAGCCAAGGTTCGGATACCAGTTAATCGATATTTCCAGCGCAACTGCCACTGCCAGAGACGGCACAAGCCATAGCGGCTTTTTGACAGCCAGGTAACCAAGAAGTATGATGGTCAACACGAATACCGGCCACTGAAGCATGTTCGATTCCTCCCAGTTCTTATTTTCGAAGACCCTTCTGAATAACAAATCCACCGATCTTCCGGAAATCTCTGTCCAATATCACGAGCGCCAGGCAATAAATGATTCCAGCCGTTACAGCAGATAGCAGCGGATGAAAGCTGTTTGTCAACCAGGCGGTCCCTGCCATCAGCAAGGAAGCAAATACGATTGACGGGAGCTGGCGCCAGATCCGAATCTTATAAACCCCTTTTCGGACCAACAGGTAGTATCCGCAAAAGATAAAGATCTCGACAATGATCAGCGCATACGCTGTACCGCTGATCCCAAACAGCGGATTCAGAACCATAATCAGAGTAAACATCAGTACAAGCGCGGCACCCTGTACAATCGTTCGCTGCCACTGGTGGTTGGTGGTCGTCAGGACATCGCCGAGGGAAAAACTCATGCATTCCAGTGCAAAGAACCAGGACACAATCATCAGGATCGGAATTGATTCATCAAATTTTCCGGCATACAGCCATGTTGTCAGCGGTCCCGCTAAGACAAAAATCAGGATGCTGCCTGGGATCCCAATCCCGGAAAGCAGCTTAAATACCTTTTCAGTCGTATGACGATGACCGTCCTTATCCGTTTCCCCGAGCTGATACAGCACAGGATAAAGTGCACTGGTCATCAGGCTCGGCAGGAAGATCAGCATCAGGACAAGCTTGTACGCCGCAGAATAAATCCCTACCTCGACATTGCTGGCCGTCAGTGACAAAACCAGAATGCTGAGCTGGAAAAAGACGTTATAGAATATCCTGTGGATCCCAAACGGCAATCCGTTCCTGACCATTAGCATCAGGCTGCTCCGTTCAACGCGCGGCCTGATTTCCCTTCTAAGGGCGAAAAACAGGAGTACACTAATCAGTATATACGTAAACAAATGGGTAAACGTAATTGCAACGACTCCCATCCCGGCAAAGATCACCGCAATGGTCAGTCCTCCGATCAGAAAGGTGGTCAAAAACTGGAAGGCTGCAGCCAGGTAGAGCTTCTGAACGGCTTGATAATAGTTATAGACCGACTGATTCAGTGCATTGAATGATACAGCAACACCCAAAACGACAACCATTTCTTTGGTCGACGTATTGTATCCGGCCGGGAACATAAAGATGACCATTAATAGAAAGCATACAATGGAGATTACGGTCTTGACAAACAGTGTGTTGCCGAAATACCGCGGCAATTCGGTCAGGTTCCTCGAACAATCCTGCACCATGAGCTGACTGATTCCAAGCTCCGCAAACAGGATAAACGTTCCGACGAACGCGTACGCTGTGGAGTAATCTCCAAATGGTCCCGGGCCAAGATAGCGGGTAACAAATATACCCACCACGGCGGCAATGGCCTTGGCAAGTACTCCTGATATTCCCAGGGCCGCAGCATTTTTAGCGATCAGGCGGGTATCCAAACTCTATCACTTCTTCTTTAGCTTTTCTTCATTCGGCATTACGGTCTCTCTTGGACGCTTCGATCTATTTCCATCTTTTCAGCATGTTCTTAAGTCTCAGTTCTCAAATCTGCTGTAAATCTTCAGCAGCTTTTCCTCCATCTTGCCCCAGTTGTACTCTTCTCTGACAGCCTTGATGCCGTTATCGCCCATCTCTTTGCAGAGCCGCGGATCGGCCAGCAGGATGCCCAAACCTTTGGCAATATCCTCAGGCTTGGTCGGATCAACAATGATCCCGCTGTTATAGCTGGTCAGAAAATGCTGGATCGGAGGAAGATTGCTGCCGACAATAGGGATGCCGCAGCTCATGTATTCAAACTGTTTAATCGGTATGTTCTTAAAATATTTGGGCAGCGGCAGCAGCGTAACAATGCCAACCCTAGACTTTCGGATATACTCCTGGACCTCGATATGGGGCACCCGTCCTGTGAAAAGGATATTTTTGCTCAGATCATTTTCTTCAATGTATTGGGTGACGATTTCTTTGCCTTCTACGTCATTAAAAGGCCCCACAAAAATCATCCGAATGTCCGGATACTTCTCCTTCAGCAGCTTGATAGCCTGGACAGTCATATATACGCCGCGCTCCAGGGTAATATCCCCCTGGTAAATGGCATCGTATTCCTTTTCCGGGAGTTCCGTTTCTTTTGGCGAAGCGTCAGCTTCCGGCGGTATAAATTCCGTAAAATTATAGACCACATCAACTCTGGGATTTTTGCCGGCAAACCGGTCTTTGACCGCATCATCTGCCGTGATGATCTGGTCAAATTTTTTAGCATAATACAGTTCACTTTTATCGACCAAAAAAGTAGCCAAGGGCCTCAGGATCCGCGGGATCTTCCTGGACATACGCATCATATCCGGGTAATGCTCGTGGACATCGTAAATCAGCTTGCATGCAGGCAGCGCTTTTTTAATCTTTAACACTTTGTAGATTAGTTCAAAGTCGTGGAAATGGCAGATATCCGGTTGAAGTTCGATCGCTTTGGCAACGACGGTATCCCCGAGCTTAAAACGGCCGTAAAGAGATCCCGCTCTTGGCACGCCAATGATCCGGATCCCCTGTTCCCTATATTCAGTTCTCTCATCAGGTACAATCAGGGTAATGTCGTCATATTTTTTCTTAAGAGACAAAGCCTGCTTGTAAAATATTCGGTTATCGAGGGCCGGATGACCCGTTGTAAGAATGCATATTTTCAAACTGTCCTGCCTCCTGTTAAAGTTTGATAGACGCGGACCGTTTGGGCCGCATTATTTGACCAGGTAAACTGATCTAGCACCGTTTGCCTGCCTGCCTCACCGAGCCTCCGGCAGTAAACAGGGTCTCTGAGCAGCACATCGAGGGCTCCGGAAAGATCTTCGACATTCCGGGGGGCGACAAGCAGACCGTTTTGGCCATGGATCAGCGCATCTTCGATTCCTTCGCCGCGGACACCGATAGCCGGCAACCCCTGGGCCATCGCTTCAATATAGACGACGCCGAAGCCTTCCTGCCAGCTTGGCAGACAGAAAATATCGGCCTCTGCCATCTCTTTCATCACTTCAGGATGGGTAAGCTTTCCGAGAAAAACCACCTTATCTTTGAGGTTCAGACTTTCCGTCAAATCCTCCAGGGCTTTTCGCTCTTCCCCGTCACCTGCAATAAAATATTTGAGTGAAGGATATTTCTTGGTCAGAGATGAAACCGCCCGGAGATTCAGATCGATGCCCTTGGTTTTCTTAAGATTCGAAACACTCAGGATCCTGATTTCTTTTCGGGTATTACCGGAAATATCCGGCGGCGGTACACAGTCATTCAAGTCGATACCATTATTGATAACCTCTGTCTTCGAGAAAAAAGCCTGGTCCCTGGTGATATTCTTCAGTTTGGAGCTGACTGTAATGATTCTGTCCGTACCTTCCAGTACCTCAAAAAGTCTCTGGCGGCATTTTTCATTTTTGGTCAGGGTTGACTGAAAGTCCTGCCCGTGGATGGTAACCACAAGCGGAATATCATCGTCTTTCTTCAGTAAAAATGCCGCGTAGCCGTCGGGAAGGGCCACATGGGCATGAATCAGATCAAATGGAAACTCCCGGCGGATCTGCGCGACCTGTCTGCGGATTCCCCGGTACATGAAATAGCCCGACTGATCCAGGAAGTATGAGCGCGGAAACTCGAGATAACGCGGATAGTATACTTCAACTCCGTCCACCACTGCCTTATCGGGTATGGACGCATAGGTCCGCCATTTCGGCTGGAGTGCCGGCAGAGGCCAGGGTGCATAAGGCACAGGCGATACGACTTTAATCTCACAGCCTTGATTCTGCAGCGCTTTAACCTGCTTATGAATGAAAATGCCGTAAGCCGGATTCTGAGATGAAGGATACATATGAGAGAGCACTAATATCTTCACCGTTAAACCACCTTACTCAAAGGAACTGAGGGGTCTTAGGGACGTATCGTTTATCCCCCTTTGCTCCGCAAACGAATTATAAGCCAGACCCATACAAATTGCAAAGAAAGTCATCAACTGAAGATTATAGAATATACCTGCCATAATGTTAAACACAAAGATGGATGGCAGCACTGCGGCATACGCAGCCATAAACTGCATCGGCTGGCTGAATGTGAGCCCCCGTCCAGAGGCAACAATCTTAGAGCGAAGGTTTCTGATGCCAAGAATAAACGGAAGCAAAAAGAAGCTCAGATAGATCGCCAGCCCGAATAAACCGTACCTTCTGGCATACAATGCATACTCATTGTCTACAAGTGTTGTCATCACATATTTCTGCGTACCCCAGCCAAAGATCGGAGAATCCCAAATGCTGCCGATTGCCTTTCCCCAGCGGTCCAGGTGGCCCTGGAAAGAAGTACTGTTGGAAAAGTCGAGTCCTTCCTGCAGCCTGTAGAAGAAATCGCCTGAAGCCGTTAGGAAAAGAACTGCCGTCAGCACAAACAGCGCCGCTATTTTAATCAGAACCTTTTTGTTATGCCGGTGATAGACAAAAGCCCAAATGCTTAAAATCAGAAAAAGCAGCCCAATACCGGCCAGAGCCGTCCGGGATATCGTCAGGAATTCCAGTTTGATCACAAAGCCGATCAAAATAAACAGCAGGACCGGAAATTTCCCGTGATCTTCACCGAAATAATAGCGCACTGTCAGAAAGGAAAGCGTCATCACAGTAAATATCCCGAAGAAATTCGGGTTGTCAAAGGTGCCCTGCACCCTGGCCGGATTGCCGACCAAAAGGAGCTGCCAGTGCTGCTGGTCAAAATAGGGCGACAGCCAGGTATTCATATTCAGTACGTTAAAATGCTGTCCCCAGCCGAAAATAATCAAAAAAGCAAGGCCGCCAAGAAAAGCTTTGCCCAGGAAGTCAAATTCCTCTCTTCGCAGATCGATGGACAAAGCAAGCGTTACAGCCAGATAATATTTGCAGAATGTCACCAGTTCCATGACATCCCGGAGACCGTAATAACCTGCTCCTTTGATGATTACGCCGTAGATGTTGGAAATGGCGTAAGAGAATACGAGTAAAACAAAAATCAGCAGAATCCACTTATGTTCTTGTTTGCGTTTCAGCAACTGCTGTTTTTCTTCAGGGATGAAGCGGAATCCTTTCGCTGCAAACAGCAGGATGTTCAGGCCAAAGGTACCGAAAAGCAGCAGCTCGTCCAATCGAATATTAGGAAGAGAAGGATGAATAGGAAATGAAGGCAGGATCATTGCTGAAAGCATGACCATCGCCAAAATAAAAAGTCTGGTATCATTCCTTCTCGTAATGCCGTTATTCCAAAACATTGTGCCTCCTGTTTTACATACGGAAATTAGTAATGAATGCTAAATTATTTCCTAGGGCTGGTCTGTAAGCCACAATACCGCTTTTCGACTGTTGTGCCATCCATGGCTCAAACAGCCGCGCTGCGCACTCCATGCTCCGCTCACAGCGGCACTGTGGCTTACAGACTGATTATAAGTTTATTACGCTAAGTCTGCATGCCAGTTTTAGCTAGGTATTAAACAATCGTTAATCACATGTACAATTTCTTCCTGCTGCTGCGGGGTCAGTTCGGGATAGCACGGGATCGCCAGTGCATGTTCGCTGGCCTTTTCGGCCTCAGGGAAATCACCGGTCTTATAGCCCAAATACGCAAAAGCTTTCTGCTGATGGAGCGGAAGCGGATAGTAGATCGCCGAAGCGATGCCTGCTTCCTTCAATTTCTCCATGACTTTTTCTCTCTGCTGGACTCTCATGACATACAGATGGAACACCTGGTAGGCCTCCGGGTCTTTGCCGGGAAGAATTAGTTTCTGCTGATCTGCCAGCGGTTTAAGCAGACTGTCGTACAGTTCGGCTTTTTGCCTGCGGGCTTTGTTCCATTCATCCAGATACTGAAACTTGACGCGGAGAATAGCAGCCTGGATCTCGTCCAGTCTGCTGTTATAGCCAATCTCTTCATGGAAATATTTTGTCTTGGAGCCATGGAAACGGAACAGTCTGACCTTTTCCGCAATTTCATCACAGTTGGTCACCACCATGCCGCCATCGCCATAGCCGCCGAGATTCTTGGTTGGAAAAAAGCTGAATGTTCCGGCCGTTCCGTAGGCTCCGGCTCTTTTGCCCTTGTATTCGGCCCCGATCGCCTGGGCTGCATCCTCTATAATCTTAAGCTCATATTTTTGGGCCAGGTCCATGACCTTATCCATATTGACCATCTGGCCAAAAATATGAACAGGAATAATCGCCTTTGTCCTGGAGGTAATTTTGCTTTCCAATTGGTCAATATCCATATTCAGCGTGACCGGATCAATATCTACGAATACAGGTGTTGCCCCGAGACTCGCAACTGCCTCTGCCGAAGCAAAAAAGGTAAACGGTGTCGTGATGACTTCATCCCCCTGTGCAATGCCGCAGGCTTTGAGAGCCAGTACAAGCGCATCCGTACCATTAGCAACAGCAACTGCGTGCTTTGTCCCGCAGTACGCTGCTGTTTTTTCCTCCATTGCTTTCACATTCGGTCCGAGAATGAAATGACAGGAGTCCAGAACCCCGAGTACCGCCTGATCAATCTCTTCTTTTATCGATAAGTACTGCGCCTTTAAATCCAAAAGTGGAATTGACACATGCATCCTCCCTTTCTGACGACCACGGATGGCCTAATGTCGAACAAATATCCTATAAATACAAATTGCCTTGTTTAGAGTTCATCATACCGTGTAAGCGTTGAATAGAATTGGCGCTTCGCTTATTCCATGGATGGCATGGAGCAACTGCAGACAATAATATATTTAGGGTACACCCTGCACGAGTTTATTTCAAGAATTAATATATTGTTTATCCTGGTAGGTCTCGGTAATACATTAGCTAGATCAGCTCATCTTCTGGGACATCCCGGACGGCTTTGGCGGGAAATCCTTTGTAGACCTTCCCGGCTACTGTATCTTTTGTAATGAGCGAACCTGCCGCGACAAATGTCTCTTCCGCGACTTCAATGCCCGGAAGCAGGATCGCTCCTCCTCCGATCCGCGCTGCCCTGCGGATTACGGCTCCCTTGATATGTTTAAAACGTTTTTCGGTCCGCCCCATATAATTGTCATTCGTCGTTGTCACCATCGGCGCAATGAAGACATTTTCTTCAATCTCCATATATGCGGTAATGTAGGAGCCGGTCTGAATCTTCGTAAAAGATCCGATCCTGGTATTATTCTCGACAGCACTGCCACTGCCGACAACGACTTTCTCACCAAGTGTGCAACGCTCCCGGACCAAGGCCCTGTCTCCGATAAAGACCCCGTCGCCGAGCTCCGTACCGGAATAAATCACTGAGGAGCAGCCAATAGTACACTTTCTACCAATTATAAGCGGCGGCAGATCTTCCGTGTTTTTGACCGTACTGGTTGCCGCTGCGCGCGGCGGGCGTCCTATTGACGAATTGCTGCCGACAAACGTACCTTCTCCAATCACTGTCCCCGGATATACCACAGTATGATCCCCTGCGGCGACCCCGGCTTCCAAAACTGCCTGATTTCCCAAGGTGACATGGCATCCAAGTTTGACATCTTTACCAACCTTCACTCCATCCGCCAGTACACACCCCGGCTCCAGTATTGCCCCGTCTTCAATCACGACATTTTCCCCTATTACGCAAAAAGGAGCGATACTTACCTGTTTCCCAATCATAGCGCTAGCCGCGATAACCGCTCCGGAATGAATTTCAGCTGCCAAATCAAACCCTTCTTTCTATACAATTTAATTTATCAATATTCTAAGAACAAGCTGTCACTAAGAATACTCAGCTTGCACCAAGCCTTAGTCTCCTTTAGGTGTATTAGAAAGTCCTTATACTTTCTGAAACAAATAAATGAGGACGCTTTGCTATAAACATCCTCACATGTAGTGACTTCCACCTTGATAAATAACATTTACATAGGGAAAGTTTCATTCCGTTCCCAGGATTCTACGATCCGGACTGCCTGATAATAGTCAAAGCCTTTGCCTAGCAGGTAAGCAATAAGGGCTGTTTCCATAACACCATGTCTAACATTCACAGTCCCCGCTTCTCTCATTCCATGCCTGACGGCAAGCTCGACCTGCATCATTGTCTGGTGATAATCCGGCATCATCGAATATGTTCCCGGTCCCGGTCCATCATAAGGAGGTCTCATTTTTCTGTCTCCTTTCCGGTTTTAGTGTACTATACAAATATGTGCCAACCGAAAAGGAAGTGCATGGTTTTTTCTAATCTTCAATTAACGGAAGTTTAACTGGTACCCCGGTTTCCTGGCATTTATAGATGGATAAAATGATTTCAAGTGCTTTCCGTCCCTCTTCGCCGGGTACAGCGGGAGTCCCATCGGTTTGAACGGCCTGGATCATATCCTCAATGATCTCCCGGTGGCCAAATCCGTATACGTTAGGCGGATCAGTCTCCTGGGCAGCAAAGATCTGCTCTTTTTCTGCTTCACTATCGGGGAATTCCCAAACCTCGACGCGGTTCACTGCAATCCCGCCGATCACAGCTGAGCCTGTTTCCCCAAAAACGTTAAGCGTTTCCTCGATATTCTTTGGATAAATCGTGGAAGCAGCCTCAATCAGCCCGATTGCGCCGTTCTTAAACTTCAGTACCGCTCCGGCGACATCTTCCATTTCAATATTTCTTAACGCGGTATGGGTATAGCCAAAAACGGATTCTACAGGACCGAACATCCACTGTAATAAATCAATGTTATGAATGGACTGATTCATCAGGACGCCGCCGTCCTGCAGTTTGGTCCCTCTCCAAGGTGCCTGCAGATAATAGTCCATGCCCCGGTTCCAGCGGACAGTCGCCTGGCCATGTGTCAGTTTCCCAAAACGTCCTGCTTCCAAAGCGTTTTTCAGTAATTTAATTGATTTATTAAAACGATTCTGATGAATGACCGCCAGTTTGACACCGTTCTCCCTGCAGGCCCTGATCAGCAGATCTGCTTCGCGGAGCGTCATGGACATAGGCTTCTCGACCATCACATGCTTGCCGGCCCTGGCCGCTGCAATCCCGATTTCCGCGTGGCTTCCACTCGGGGTTGCGATCGTGACAATATCGATATCTTCTCTCTTCAAAAGATCGTGATAATCCAGATACGGCTTTGCCTTGTACTTGCTGGCAAAATCTTCAGCCCTTTCCGGCACAATGTCACAGACAGCAGCCAGCTCTGCGCCGGGAATAGCCATGATCGATTCCGTATGTTTCGGGGCAATTCTTCCGCATCCGATTACGCCAAATACTATTTTATCTTCTGTCAAAATTCCACACGCTCCAATCATACAGCGAGGACAAAAGAACTGTCTCTTTGTCCCCGCTGTCTTGCTTAAATCTTGAATATTTTTTCACGCATCTGCCGGACGTCTTTGGTTGCATTGCGTGTATCGACAACTAACGGTGCATATTGGACGATTTGATCATAGTCTATCGTGCTGTGGTCGGTGATAATTAGGACACAGTCAGCCTCCTGCAATACATTCGGAGTTAGCGCGATGCTTTCCAAATGCATCGTACTGCCGCCATGCGGCTCGATCACCGGTACGTAAGGGTCATGGTAGCTTAAGATGGCCCCTTCTTTACGCAGGAGTTCCATGATGATCAGGGCCGGTGATTCGCGGACATCCTCAATATCCTTTTTATAGGCCACACCTACAACCAGGACTTTGGCATCCTTAACGCTCTTATTCAGGGAATTTAAAGCCCGGTATACTTTATTGACGACATAGGAAGAGACTTCAACATTGATCTCGCCGGCCAGTTCAATAAAGCGGGTATGGAAGTCATACTCTCTGGCTTTCCAGGTAAGGTAGAACGGATCAATCGGAATGCAGTGGCCGCCAACACCCGGTCCCGGATAAAACGTATGGATGCCAAAAGGTTTCGTCGAAGCAGCTTCGACGATCTCCCAAACATCAAGCCCCATCCGGTCGCATAACAGCATCATTTCATTCACGAGTGCGATATTGACTGCGCGGTAGGTATTTTCAAATACTTTGGTGAGTTCGGCTGCAGCCGGTGAGCTGACAGGTACGACATTCACAATGGTCTGTGCATATAAGGTATAAGCAATCTCCAGGCAGTAAGGCGTTACGCCGCCGACAACTTTGGAGGTATTCTTCGTTGAAAAACGTTTGTTACCGGGGTCAACTCTTTCCGGCGAGAAGGCCAGGAAAAAGTCTTTCCCGACTTTAAGCCCCGACTGTTCCAGAATCGGCAGGATCACTTCTTGCGTGGTCCCAGGATATGTCGTGCTCTCAAGTGTTACAAGCTGCCCCTGACGAATGGTTTTTCCGACTTCCTCAGCGGAAGCCTTCATATAGGAAATATCCGGATCCCTGGTAATGGTCAGCGGTGTCGGTACACAAATGATCACCACATCACAGTCGGCAAGTTTGGTAAAATCAGTGGTTGCCTGAAGGATCTTTTTATCGACAAGTTCTTTAAGCTCCTCGTCCTTGACATCTCCGATATAGTTTTCTCCGGCTGATACCATGGCGACCTTCTCGGCATTAATATCAAATCCGAGAACCGGGAAACCAACCTTACCTTTCTCAACTGCCAGCGGCAGGCCGACATAACCAAGACCAATCACGCCGATCCGGGCGGTATGGTTTTCAATTTTCTTTTTGAGTTCCAGGGCAACAGGATGATTCTGCGTAATGACATTTTTAACTTCCAGCATAGAAGTTCCTCCTTATATCTGTGGTGCAAGCGTTCATGATGGTCAAGACTGCGCTGCCTAAGTTTTTATGGTCTTCCCAAAGTCAGGAAGAAGTGTCCTGATGGAAGTGTTGATTTCCTCCCTGTCCATATAGCTGCCACGCTCGCGTATCTTCTGCACCAGTCCTTCAATCGCCTCATGATCAATATGGTTGGGCCTTGCTACGAAAATGCGTTTATGTTTGGTTGCTGTCGTTCCTTCTTCCGAAGTCAGAATTTCTTCAAAAAGTTTCTCGCCGGGTCTCACGCCGGTAAACTCAATCTGCATATCTTTGCCCGGTTCAAAACCTGATAAACGGATAAGGTCCTTGGCCAGATCAACGATCTTCACAGGCTTGCCCATATCAAGAATAAAAATTTCTCCGCCTGAGGCCATCGCGCCGGCCTGAATGACCAGTTGGCTTGCTTCGGGGATGGTCATAAAGTAACGGGTCATCCTAGGGTCCGTCACCGTTACCGGTCCCCCCGCCATAATCTGCTTTTTAAACGTAGGGATGACGCTTCCGCGGCTTCCGAGAACATTGCCAAAGCGTACGGCGACAAACTTGGTCTCAGATCTCTTATCATAGTCCTGGATCACCATCTCGGCCATCCTTTTAGATGCGCCCATGATGCTGGTTGGATTGACCGCCTTGTCGGTGGAGATCAGCACAAATGTTCTGACTCCGTTTTTGTCTGCCGCTGCAGCAAGGTTGTTCGTTCCCATAACATTATTTTTTAATGCTTCCTCAGGATTTACCTCCATCAGCGGCACATGCTTGTGCGCAGCTGCATGAAAAACCACGTAAGGCTTGTACTTTTCAAAAACAAGGTTAACCTTACCGGCATCCTTAATATCAAAAATTTCCGTCACTATCGGAAAATTCTTCAATTCCTGCTCAATATCAAAAATACAGTTTTCCCCGTGTCCGGCCAGAATAAGCTTTGAGGGAAAAAATTTTACAATCTGCCTGCAAAGCTCCGATCCGATGGAGCCTCCGGCACCGGTCACCAGGACAACCTGGTTTTTCAGGTAGCCTGCCACCTCTTCCAAATCCACCGATACCTGTTCGCGCCCGAGCAGGTCTTCGACCTGTACTTCCCTTAAAGAACTCACCGTAATCTTGCCGCTCAGGATGTCGTATACGCCGGGCATAATCTTTAAGGCCGCCCGGGTCTCTTTGCATATTTCCACGATCTCCCTGACAGTCTCTCCATCGGCAGAAGGGATCGCAATGATAATCTCATCAACAGCATAGTTTTCAACAATGCGCCGGATGTCGTCACGGGAACCCAACACCGGAAATCCTTGAACATGAAGATTGATCTTACTTTTGCTGTCGTCAATAAAACCGACGGGTACACCTTCTTGAAAATCTCTTTTCTTGAGTTCCCTTAAAGCAAGAACGCCTGCGTCACCGGCTCCGATAATCAGTACTTTTCGCTGCGATTTGTTGGATACGGCAAAAATAGTATTCTCCTGGCGCATCCTCTGGCTGAACCGGAGTCCGCCGATCAAAACAATCAGCATCAGCCAGAAGTAAACGCTGACCGAATGCGGAAGTCTGAGCGGGGAAATAAAATAGACCGCCATGACTGTGAGCGCCGCACCGACGGTTACAGCGTAAACAATAGAAAGAAGTTCTCTGACACTGGCATATCGCCAAATATTTTTATACAACCCAAAAAAGTGGAACGTCACAATGAGCACGAAGGTTGACACGATCGCGGCATTCAAATAAGTGCCCAAATATTTGACAAACTCCGCCTGCAGATCAGCCTCTTCGGAAAGACGCAGGTAGAAGCTTAAAAAAAGGGCAAGATTAATCAATAAAGCATCGGTAAGCATTAAAAATAAGGTGCGTTTGGGATGTGCCACGTTATCGTTTTCCGACCTTTCAGGACGTAATTCGTTTTCACCGTTTATCAGTTTACTACAGTTTTCCTCATTTTACAATTCAAAAGGGGGACAAAGATCCGTCTCCTTGTCCCCCTCATGCTATATTTTAACCATCTGGTATTTGATCCGGATAATCGCATTGTCACTGATGACGGATTTGCCTCCGAGAACCACCAGTTCCACGTCCGGCGAGATACTTTGAAAATACTTCTCGGTGTCGGAACCGGCTGCAGGCCCTTCCGTCGGAATCAGCAGCAGCGGCGTATCCATATTAGCAGCAAGCGCTGCTCCCGCTAAAGCATCCGGGAAACCCTCCCCGGTTGCCAGATAGATTTTTTGGGCATCGGGATACAGGGATTGCACAACTGTGAGCGAAGTATTGTAGCGGTTATTACCGGCAAAACGCCGGACTTTATCTGCTGAGAGACCTGTGATGCCGGTGATGCTGCCGGCGACCCCGGCAGATACGGCGCCCTCCCCGCCGGCAATATATAACTCAGACGGTTTCATGGTCTGCAGAAGTTCTGCGGTTGCCTGCGGCAGGCTGTCTTTTGCCGTCAGCAGCAGCGGATATCCTTTGGCCGCGGCAGCTGAAGCAATACCTAAAGCATCCGGGAAGTTTGATCCGGTCGCTACGGCGACTCCGCTGCCTTCAGGAAAATGGGACGCAATGAGCGCTGCCGTCTCATATCTGTCCTGACCCGCTATCCGCTCAAAATCTTCTGTCCAGGAAACAACTTCCTTCAGTCTGTTTTCCACCCCGGATGACAACGCAGTTTCACCGCCAAGAATAATCACTTTCAGCGGTTTCAGAACTGTTAAAGCGTTTTCCACCCGCTGGTCAAGCTGGTCCCTTGAAGTAAGAAGAATGGGCGCATGATTCTGTTTCGCCAGGGATACACCGGCCAAGGCGTCTGCGAAAGCATCGGATCTCGCGATGATGACCGTCTCACAGCCGTAAGGCCACCCTTCATAAGCGATTTTTATCGCAGTATCAATCCTGTCCATGCCAGAAATTCTTTTCACAGTTGAGAGTAGTAAATTGTTTTGACTTCTGGAGATCATGGGAAGGCCCAGGGTGTAACCGGCATAGTGAATCGGTTCGGGCGTCTTCCAGACAGAATTCTTTGACGGCAGTGTCCCCGCCGGCAGCAGCGACTTCGACACCGGTGTGATACTGACAGGATCAGTCAGACCCTCATAATAATCGGTGGCAATCAGTTTCAGGATTTTATCTTGGTAGGCTACTCTGCCTGAAGCAGCCGCAGTATTCGGATTATTGACGGTAGACCAGCTGTTGTAAGCCCAAATCGCAAAATACCAGTTTTCCAGTTTTCCGGGGTCCCCGTCTCCGATCGTTGGTGTCATGTTCCACTTGGATTTCAGGACTTCAGCCCCGTAGGCAATATTATAGGCAATATCCGTTTTCAGGTGGTTAATCGTCTCCGAATCGGAAGGATCATATACCCCAATCTGCATAATACCGAGGTAAGGCCTGCTGCCTGAGCCCCCCGTCACAACATTGCCTGAACTGTTCCATTGACGCCAGCCTGATTCTTTGAACGCAATCGCTTTGAGAATCTCTGCAGGAACTTTCTCCTCCAGGGCCACCTGGTCAAAGATCCGGGATATCTCCTCGGGCGTAGGATTCTGGTTTGCTGCCTGAACAGGCAGCGGCCTGGCCGGAATCAGCAGCAAAATACTGAAAAGCACGGTCAGGAATAACCGGATATATTTTTTCAAACGCATTAATTACCTCCTAATCAGAAACACAGAAACCGCCGCTCCTTGCTATCCATGGCACCGGCAGCTCTTTGCCGTCCGTGGCAACGCTGCACGAGTCTACCCATGGACATCGCGGCATTAGACCAGTCAAATGCTTTGTCATCCTGACGCATTCGACACTAGACACATCGTATGCCATCTCCGTAGCCGTCACAAAACTTGAAAGAAGTTTAGAGTAAATAAATTCGTCTTAGAGACAGATTTTCCTTCCCCAAAATTTTTCCAAATCGCTGAAAGCCGCATGAACGCTCATAAACAAAATTCCGACAAGAAGTGCTGCTTGCCGGAAAAGGTCAATATTATTCCATCTAATGAATGATGATGCTTGCAAACCCTTCTCATCAAATTGGCTGGTTATGGACGAATTACCAACAGATTTTTGACTAATCTATCATTGATTTATGTTATCAATCACATCTGTCTGAGTAAATATTTTACACGGGTAACCGTATATTCAGAAATAGAAGCTTCCGGGCCGATCACTTTAACATTTGTGGAAGAAGCCATCTTTTTTAGATAATTTTCTGTTGGCCCGTTTGTCGTGAAGCCCTGCGGAGAAATCAACAATAGACAGGCATTCTTCGTTGCAGCCAGGGCGCCAGCGGCGAGAGGATCTGCAAAATCGAGTCCAGTAGCCATATAAATCTCCTGCGTACTGGGAAAGAACGCTTCCGCAATCATCACCGAAGTCTCATAACGGTTGCTCCCGGCAAAACGAATAATGTTCCCCGCAGACAATCCGGTTGTCTGCGTCAGGGCTGTCACTACTTCAGCAGTAATGACTTTTTCCCCGCCGCCAATATAGATTTTTCCCGGTGAACGTTTGCTTAAGTCCTGTCTGGTAACCTCAGGCAGGCTCCGGGTTGAAGTCAGCAGCAGAGGCATTTCATTCGCAGCTGCAGCTGTGGCCAGGCTTAACGCATCCGGGAAATCCATACCCGTAGCAATAGCCACGCTGGCATCTTTGGGGAAATCAGCGGCAATCAGTACCGCAGTCTGATAACGATCCGCCCCGGCAATCCGGGAAACATCAGAGGTCCAGGTCAAAACGGCCTTGAGTCTAGTCTCGGCTGATTTGCTGACGGCCTTCTCTCCACCCAGAATAATCACTTTTGTCGGCTTTAAGGTATTCAACACCTCAATGACACCTTGATCAAGTTGATCCGGGCTCGTAAGCAAAATCGGTGCATTATATTTTTTAGCCAGAGGCACGCCGGCCAGAGCATCAGGAAATGCATCCGAACGGGTAAGAATGACGGTCTGGGCACCACTCGGCCATCCGTTCAAGGCAATTTGATTGACCGTGTCTATCCTGTCCTGACCTGAGATTCGGGTGGTTGTACCAACTGTGCTGGAAGTTAAGTCTCCCAGGGTATACGGTTCAGGTGTATTCCAGCTCTGACTGCTGCTTGGAAGCGTGCCAAGCGGCAGAAGTTCGGCGGGAACCGGCGTAATTTGGACAGGTACGATAAGACCCGGAAAATATGCTGTCGCGGCTTTGCGAATGATCGCGTCCTGATAAGCTACCTCGCCTCTGGCAGCAGCATTATTCGGGTTGTTGTACGCCAACCAGCCATGATAGGCCCAAAGCGCAAAATACCAGTTCTCCAATTTGTTGCGGTCCCCATCACCAATCTTCGGCACCATCTGCCATTTTTGATTCAGCAGATCAGCCCCGCGGGAAATATTATAGTCGATATCATATTTAAGTTTATTAACTTCTTCGGTATCTCCGGGATCATAACTGGTAACCTGCATGATTCCGAGGGCAGGATTCGAGGTACCGTCTGTTCTTCCGGTTACTACTTCACCACTTTGATCGAATTGTCTCCAACCCGATTCACAATAGGCAATTGTTTTTAGCAGCACGCTCGGGATTCCTTTGCTTTTGGAAATCGTCTCAAGCTTCTGAGCAACGACCTCCAGGGAAGGATTCTGGTACGTCTGAATCTCTGCCCCAAATACTCCGGAACTATGGACCGGCAAAAACAATAATACGATCATCAGAACCGCAAGCGCTCCCGGCTTTCTCTTGAACATCCGTTCCTCTCCCCGTCTTAATCTTTTTAAGACTTAATCTTTTCAATTCCTAGAATTCGCCATCGTTCAGTTAAATCCTGCAATATTCTGCCGGCTATATTGCCGTTTCGCCCGTAATCAGCCAGCTCTGACCAATTTTAATTAGATTCGCCCTGACATGAACCTGATGTTCCTGCTCTTCCCCCAAAGGATACTGCTCGTCCAAGTCGTAATCTCTGGCCGTATAACGGTAAACAGCATTGACTGTCGCCGAAAATTTGTCGGCAGATTCGATTTTCACGTCATCAAAAATGATGTTGCTGACATCCAGTCCGATTCCTCTGGAAATGAACTCTTCTGCCTTCTGGATATGCTTTTCCATCAAGTCTCCAGTGTAAGCATTGGCGATCGCAGTTCTGAACGCAGTCATATCTTTGGCTTTCCAGGCATCAAAGAGCATTCCCAGACCCTGCTTATACTGTGCAATAATTGCTTCCTGTTCTGCCTCAGTCAAGGCGCTTGTACTTTCGTCAGTACTGTTATTTGTACCGTCATTTGTACCATCAGCTATACCGTCAACAATGCCATTTTCTTCGGCAAACAGGTCCGGAAGAGCATTCTGAACAGCATCACCGCTCTGAACGGTACCTACCTTGGCCGCGTTGTCCTTTTCAGCCGGAGAATTTACTTCCGGGTTCAGAGTCGTTGACCATAAAAAGTGTCCCCCTGCGCCGAGGCACACCCCCAGAACAAATACCAGTACTGTAATCAACCAAAATTTTTTACGCATAAAATCACAATCCCCTCAATAACGGATAGAATGGTAACTATTTCCATTTTATCCGTTCTGCGGGGATTTTAAACATACTTCAGCCTATTTTTATTACAGGATTGTGGACCTATTCTACCTATTCTTCCTTATCCAATCTCTTAAAGATCCAATAAGAATATCCAATTGGAATGATAAGCAGGACTGCAATGACAATCATCACTGTGACGGTCAGAAACTGGGAAGGCAGGAAGCTTGCCGCCATAAAGATCAGTCCGCCAATGACCCAGAGCGGTCCTGCCATCCGGTGCGTTTTGTACCAGACTTGCTCATTGGCCAGCGTCCATGGAGTCTTGATTCCGGCAAAGTAATTATGCTTTAATTTGCCCATATAGTTTCCGATAACCACGAACAAGGCTCCGACTCCCAATTGAATCAGAGAAGGGAAGCTCTCAAAATACCCGAGCGCCGTGCCCAGCGAGCCAAAATGAATCAACATAAAAAACAGCATTATGACAAGCACAATGATGGCATACGGTTTGCTCATCCGGCTATAGTTCTTTTTCTTTGGATCCACTTTGGGAAGGAAAACGAGCAGGATCAGCATAGCTGCCATTATCAGCGGAAACAGAAAAGCTCCCTGAAAAGCACTGCCCCAGCCGTCGATTTCTCCGGCTGCATTCCAGTGCACCGGAACTTTATCCGGGAGACGGGGATAAACAACCAAGCTAACCGCCAAACTTATGAGAACCATCAGACTGCCAAAGATAAGCATTCTGCGCATCCATAATTCTTTATTCTCCGACATTGCACCAGCACCCTTTCTTATGATTCATCTGTCTGTTTATTTATGTGTTATTTATTTGTTTGTTTATCTTTTGATTCTTCTTTTCTGGAAAACAAATCAAACATCATCCGCATGACTTCTTCAAACACAGAGGTATCCAATGCATAGACGATGGTCTGCCCTTTTCTTTCATCTGTAACCAGCCCGGCCTGCTTCAAAATATTCAAATGATGGGAGATGCTTGGTTTGGAGATTTTGAATTGATCTGCTATTTCCCCTGCCGTCATATTTCGTTCTTTCAAAAAGCGGATCATTTCTCTTCGGGTCGGATCAGCCAAAGCTTTAAACGTATCATTATACGGCGACATTTGTGATCCACTTCCTTAATTTAAATAGATATTTAGATGTTTAGACAATCATCTAAGTATCTATTATTATACATGATCTGTCAGCATTGTCAAAGGTTAAAAATCAAAAAAGTTATCCTAATCTCATGGAGGTTTGAGACAGGATAACTTTTTTAGAAGCGCTTCAAATGTTGTTTCAGGCGCCTATCAATTGCTATTCAGAACGTTTCGTGGCAAAAGGAGTTGCCCCGTAAACCTTGGAACTCATATCATCCCGCAGCAGATGCGCGTCCAAATCATGAATCTCGAGATGGAATTGTTCAATTCTTACTTTGTCCTTACTGTCAAAGGCATCAATTCCTCTGTTCAGAAGATTTCTGAGATACACATCAAAGGTTGACGCCTGACTAGAATTGACCTCATTTTCCATTTGCTTTTCCCATAAGGTCTTATGGAAAACAATGTATTTCTTAATATCCTTTTCGTTCATCTGAGGCCCTGCTGTGACACCGTACAGATAACCATCCGTATACTGATGGATGTTCCAGGCGGCTCCGAAGGCAAGAGTCCTGGATGAATCGCTGAGCGCTCCCTCGCCAAAATACTCCTCAAGCGAAGGCGCAATATTCAAAAGACTTAGATCCGGTTCCCTGTACTTTTTGACTTCATTCGTGCTGCTGGCAGAATTGTCTGTGCCGTCAGCCTGATTGGGTGCTGTAACGGTATCTCCTGCAGTCCCTTCTGCAGCCGGTGTTCCCCCGGTATTGGATGAAACCGTACTGTCTTCACCCTGAGCAGTGGTCTGATCAGCATCCGTCTCTCCACCGGCATAATTGACCGGCGGCGTCTGGATAACCACTTGGTCCTCTGGTCCGACTACCTGGCCACGAAATACTTTCCAGGCAGTGGGCCCATAAATTCCGCCAATAATGATTACCCCCGCCAGAACA
Source organism: Dehalobacter sp. TBBPA1 (assembly GCF_040931655.1). Lineage (NCBI taxonomy): Bacteria > Bacillati > Bacillota > Clostridia > Eubacteriales > Desulfitobacteriaceae > Dehalobacter > Dehalobacter sp. TBBPA1. Next base: position 2,707,051 of record NZ_CP162385.1, read on the forward strand.
ACAGCCCCTGCAAGAGTTAGGATGCTTTTGCGGCTGAAATTCATCCTTTTTCCTCCTTACTATAGGTATTTTCTGTATAATATTACCAATAGCAAAGAGAAAAGCTTGTCACATTCAGGATATCAAACAGCCTATTTTCTGTGAAAGTACGTTATTTTCCGCCGTTTTTTTCGGGCAGCATCCATTTACCTACCCGGTTAACTGTAATTCTTCTTAATATCATAAAGTTTGTCCAAATTATTGCCTGCTGAAAGCAGGCGGAGCTCCTGACCCTCTTTTTGATACCGGCTGACGATATCAGTCAGATAATCCATCAGGCTTTCGCCAATTTCTTCATGTCTTAACGCAAATTCAATGGTTGCTCTGACAAAACCAAGTTTGTCCCCCACATCATATCTTTTTCCCTCAAAATTGTAGGCATACACGTCCTGAACCTTGCTCAACTGCGCAATCGCATCCGTCAGCTGAATTTCTCCATTTCTTCCCGGAGGCAATTCCGCGAGGATATCAAAAATTTCCGGATTAAGAATATACCGGCCCATGATCGCAAGCGGAATATCAGGCGCTTCCTCCGGGGCCGGCTTTTCAAACATAGTTTCCGCCTTGTACAGTCTCGGGGATATTCTGCTGCCATCAATAATCCCGTATTTGGACACTTCTGCCGGCAGTACTTCCTGTACGCCAATCAGATTGCTGTTATACAGCTCGTAGTACCTGATCATTTGTTTCAGACAAGGCTCATCCGAATAGATCACGTCGTCTCCCAAAAGAACGGCAAACGGCTCATTGCCAATAAATCTTCTGGCACTGTAGACGGCATGACCAAGCCCCAGAGCTTCTTTTTGGCGGACATAATGGATATCTACCATCTCAGCAATATGTTTGACCATATCGAGCAGTTCGGACTTTTCTCCGTTCTTTAGAAATAGTTCAAGTTCTACAGAACGGTCAAAATGATCCTCAATGGCTCTTTTGTTTCTTCCTGTGACAATAATGACATCTTCAATACCGGATTGAACCGCTTCTTCAATGATGTACTGAATGGTCGGTTTGTCAACGATCGGCAGCATTTCTTTGGGTTGAGCTTTGGTCGCAGGAAGAAATCTTGTACCCAATCCAGCCGCGGGTATGACTGCTTTACGAATTTTCTGCAAGATTTTTCCTCCTTTTTTTGTTGTTGCTTTGGTTGTTTTTGAACAATCCGAGTTTAGTATGCCGAATTTATCTAACTTTTATGTTTTTTTCTGAATGGCCGCGCTCCTTTCCCTCCATGGAACCGCGGCATTCGTTCATCCGTGGACGTCAAACGCCTCAAATGATTGACTCAAACGAGGCGTTTTCGATATCCAGAATTTTCTTCAAATTTTTTTATGAAAATAAAGGTTTTTTTAAGAGATTCTATTTTAGTGGGTTTTTCTTTTTTTGCTCGAGCAACGCTGCTTTTTCCAGTACCCGGTCAACAATTCCGTATTCTTTGGCTTCTTCAGCGGACATATAGTAGTCACGGTCCGTATCCTGCTGGACTTTGTCCAAAGGCTGGCCGGTTCTTTCAGCGAGAATCCTGTTCATTTTGTTTTTTGTTTTCAGCAACTGTTTGGCGTGAATTTCAATTTCTGTAGCCTGCCCTGATAAACCTCCCCCGGCAATTAACGGCTGGTGGATCAGGATCTCAGCATTCGGCAGGGCAGTACGCTTTCCTTTCGTGCCGGCGGCAAGCAGGAAGGCACCCATACTGGCGGCCATTCCAATACAAATGGTCTGTACATCAGACCTGATGTACTGCATCGTGTCGTAGATGGCCATCCCGGCAGTAATTGACCCTCCGGGGCTGTTGATATAGAGGAAAACGTCCTTTTCAGGATCTTCCGCTTCCAGGAAAAGCAATTGCGCAACGACAACATTGGCAACGTTATCATCGATTGCTCCGCCCAGGAAGATAATACGGTCTTTGAGGAGCCTAGAATAGATGTCGTAAGAACGTTCACCGCGATTCGTTTGTTCAACTACCATCGGGATAAGATAACTCATATTTATTCCCTCCATCATTGATTGTTAATTTTGATATGTCTCTATTTTATTACAAAGGTCAATAAAGGTCAAATAATTTGGGCAAATTTTGGTCATTTCTTTGCTTATGTTCTATCATTGATTTCTTTCGTATAATGATTTCTTTCTTATGATGATTTTTTCATATTTTAATTAATTACCAATCGTGCATTTGTCTAAACATCCGAACAGAATACATATCATCTTTCCGGTTAAAATAATCCTAGTACGACGTTCTCAAATTCCCTGCTCAAATCATTTATACAAGCTTGATTACCCTAAATGAGGTCTGGGGGCCACAATTCCAGCGTCAAGCGGAGCATGGAGGCGGAACGCTGCTGTTTGCGCCACGGATGGCGCAACAGCCGAAAGCGGAATTGTGGCGCACAGGAAATCCCGGGAGTTTAACGCAATCATCTATTTGAGTATTTATATGTACTGGAGGCTTGAAAGTATGAATCTTTTACCGTTCCATCCAATGCGGAATGCAGATCAATTACGCCGTGAAATCAATAGGCTTTATAGTTTACCGTTTAATCTTTTCGAAGACGAGTTCGCTCCCCGCTTGGCCGTTCCATTTACCGACGTCTATGAAACCGACGAAGAGATCATTGTTTCCTGTGATCTGCCAGGACTGCAGAGAAGAGAAGATGTAAGCATTCAGATTGAAAACAACTTGATAACCATCAGCGGCACTTTAAATCGCGAACAGCACGTGATTCAGGAAGATCGCCTACACAAAAAAGAAAGGTATACCGGTCAATTCCGCCGCTCGGTCTCTCTTCCGGCGGCCGTTTCCATTGATAATGTTAGGGCAATTTATAAAAACGGTGTTTTGAATGTATTCCTGCCCAAGACAGACAGCAGAGAGAAAAAGTCTGTGCAGATTGAGTTTCAGCATTAATAGATCCCGAAACTGTGGCCCATAGACTATCATAAGGTCGTTTAAGTATGTCTTCCTGCCAGAAGATTGCTTGTGTTGCCAAAAAATAATAAATAAATTTTTGTTGGTTATGGACCATAAGCTGTTATAATGTATAAGGATAACTTTCAGCATCTTATGCTTTTATTTGAAGGGAGAATATTTGTGCCTAAAGTAATGATCTTCTCTGCGTCTACAGGACACGGACACAATCAGGCCGCAGACTGTCTGAAAAAGGAGCTTGAAGCTTCAGGCTATTCCGTCCGGATTGTAGAACCCTTAAAAAAAGAAGAAAGCTGGATCATGGAAGCCCTTATCGATGACGGTTATCATATACTCGCAACAAGATTACCGAAAATGTACGGTAAACTATATAAGATTACCTATAATGAGTTCTTAAATAAAAATGTCAAAAGAATTTTAAACAGGGCCATGGATAGTGTCATCGAACAGCTGATTCAGGAGTACAAGCCCGACCTGCTTATTACCACCCATCCTCTTCATGTCGGTGTTGTTTCCTATTTAAAAGCATCCGGACGCTTAAATCTGCCTTTTATTTCGCTGGTTACAGATTATATGGCCCATCAGTTTTATGTGAATAGTTTTGTTGATGCCTACATTGTTGGTTCACCTTACACCAAGGATACGCTTACGGAAAAAGGTGTTCCTGAAAACAAAATACACATTTTCGGCATTCCGGTACGGGAAGAATTCCGCCAGCCCCGCCTTGTCAGAAACAATGATGTATTTACACTGTTGATCATGGGCGGGAGCATGGGCATCCCCTATATCAGAAAATGCCTGAAAACGCTTATGGAAAACCGGCATCATCTTCGCATCCTGGTCGTATGCGGAAGCAATCGCAAGCTTTGGACTGATCTTGCGAAAAAGTACGAAGGTACCTTTAACGACAAAGATGTCGTCATTTACGGTTTCACATCGAACATCTATGACCTGATGGACCAGTCCGATGTGATTATCACAAAACCCGGCGGTCTGACTGCCTCGGAAGCGATCAACAAAAATATCCCCATCATTATTCCATTTTTTATTCCGGGACAAGAAGAAGAAAATACCGAGATTCTAGTTAAAGCAGGTGTTGCTGTCAGAACATCAAGGATTTCCGAACTTAATCCCCTGATCGACAGTTTCTGTCTAAATCCCGGTTTGCTTGAAGAAATGCGGGAGAATGCTTCGGACTTGGCCCGACAGCTTTCTCCGGGCAGTATCGTAGGGTTGGCTGATCAGCTGCTGTATGAAAGCCTTCAAGTCAAAGAATATCAGAGAGCGCATCAAAGTTAATATTTCTAAGCAAAAAGCGTTGTTGCCCACGAACGATATGTTCGTGGGCAACAGCGCCTTTTGTCTTCATCCGCGTATTTATTTAAAATCTCTATCTAATTTCTGCTGGAAAGCGGAGTATATTCCCGTCTTGGAACAACGCTCTTATAGGCCGGTCTGACGATTTTCCCATTATTCACGATCTCTTCGATCCGGTGGGCACTCCATCCTGACATTCTGGAGATCGCAAAGATCGGGGTAAACAGTTCCAGCGGAAGTCCCAGCATTTTATATACAAAACCGGAATAAAAGTCCACATTGGCACTGATGACTTTGCCTGACTTGTTATGGCCCAGGACAATATCCGGAGCAAGTCTTTCCACTCTACAGAATAAATCAAACTCTTCGGCCAGACCTTTCTCCTGAGCGAGCTTCCCGGCATATTCTTTAAGCAGGACTTCCCTCGGATCAGAAATCGAGTAAACCGCATGGCCGATCCCGTAAATAAGACCCGACCTGTCAAAAGCCTGTTTATTCATAATCTTCATCAAATAAGCTTTGATTTCATCCTCATCCTGCCAGTCTGTGACATTTTGTTTAATGTCTTCAAGCATATTGTAGGTTTTAATATTGGCGCCTCCATGCTTGGGACCTTTTAAGGCACCAATAGCAGCAGCCATGACCGAATAAGTGTCCGAACCGGTCGAGGTAATGACATGCGTAACAAAGGTCGAATTATTCCCACCGCCGTGTTCGGCATGCAGGACCAGGGAAATATCCAGCAGGGCAGCCTCAAGCTTCGTGTATTTGCTGTCCGGCCGGAGCATGTGAAGAATATTTTCCGCTGTGCTGAGATGCGGCAGCGGACTGTGCAGAAACAGGCTCTTGTTTCCATGATAGTGCGCACAGGAGTGATAGCCATACACGGCCAGCAAAGGCATCCAGGCAATCAGTTTCATGCATTGTTTCAGGACATTTTCGATGGAATTATCATCGGGGTTGTCATCATAGGAATATAAGCTCAGGATGCTCCTGGCCAGCATATTCATGATATCCTTGCCCGGGCTTTTTAGGATAGTACCCCGGACAAAGTCCTCGGGCAGTTTTTGATATGCCGACAGCATCTGTTCAAAGTCCTTCAGCTCATTGGCGCTCGGAAGATGCCCGAAAAGAAGCAAATAGGTCGTTTCTTCAAAGCCGTATCTTTCATCTTTGATAAAGCCGTCGACGATGTCATTAATATCGATACCTCTATAGGTTAATCTTCCCGGAACAGGAATCTTTTCTCCTTCGTCTATAATATAGGAGTGCACTTCACCAATCTCGGTCAGACCGACGAGTACGCCCTTGCCTTCAAGATCACGCAAGCCCCTCATTACTTGATATTTACTATATAGCTCAGGATTGATTTTACTGCTGTCTATCGCTTTCTGCGTCAGTTCTTTAAACATTTTTGTTTCAAATTGTTCGAATTGTACGGACTCTGTTTGTTCCATTTCCCTACCTCCTCTGGATCATAAAGAAAGCTCGGCTGGCACCAAGCCTTCAGCGATAACATTCACCATTTATTCTTCCTGTCATTATAATTCGTTTTCGCTTTGAAGTAAATGTATTATAATGACTAAGAGCGACCATCCTATTCGCAGACAAGTCTAACAAAGCCAGACTATAAATCAAAAACTCTATGATCAAAAAATTATTATATAATTATCATTTGAGGTCAAGCTTATGAAAAGAAGACTCCTGATTATCCTCCTCTGCACAGTCGCTGCCGTATTCATTGCGGGCGGTATGATCGCCTACCAATATACCAACCAGATTTTTTCTCAAAATCCTCCGGATCCTTCGCCGCTTCCGGAATCGGAGCCGGTGCCTTCCTATGTGGATATCTCTATCGCTTCCGTCGGCGACATCCTGATTCATAACACGGTCTATATGGCCGCTTACGATTCTTCAACAGGTTTATATGATTTCAGCAGCCAGTTTCAGTATGTTAAATCCTATCTTGAAAATGCCGATATTACCGTGGCCAACCTGGAGACCTCACTGGCCGGGCCTGAACAGGGCTATTCCGGTTATCCCAAATTCAATACCCCCGATTCAATCGTTGATGCTCTGAAGGAATCGGGCGTTGACATTGTTACCGCAGCCAACAACCACCGTTTAGATCAGGATATCACCGGATTCTACCGGACGATCGATGTTGTCAAAAACAAGGGACTGGATATTATCGGTGTCAAGGCTGCCGAAAAGGAAACCACCTATGTCATCAAGGACATCAAAGGTGTTAAAGTGGCATTTGTCAATTTTGGCTACGGCTATCCGCAATATGACGGCAGCCTGAGCATCAATGGTCTTATCCTTCCCGTCAACATGACCGGACTGATGGATACCTTTGACCCGCAGGATTTTGACAGTTCTGCGCAAACCATTAAGGCGAGAATCACTGAAGCAAGACAGGCCGGTGCGGAAATTGTCATTTTGTGTATGCACTGGGGAGATGAATATCAGCGACTGCCTAGTACTTTTCAGCAGGACTTGGCCTCCGTACTGGCTGACTGCGGCGCAGATGTGATTTTTGGGGGCCATCCGCATGTGCTCCAGCCCTTCGTATTTTTGGCCACAGACAACAATGGAATTGTTCCGGTTTTTTATTCTCAGGGAAATTTCATCTCAGATCAGCGTCAGGAAACCGTCGATAACATTTATACCGAACAGGGAATCATCGCCGATGTGACGATCAGGGTATATCCAGATCATACCCATCATGTTCTCCAGGCGGACGCCGTTCCTACTTGGGTGAATAAAAAACGCCTGAATAATCAATTGATTTATGAGGTTATACCAGCCAAAGCTGCTCTGGACAATCCGGGACTGTATCCCCTTCTAAAGGATGCAGATCTGGAACGGATCCGGTTCTGCAGGGACACTGTGCAGAAACTAATTCCAGAAACAGGAAAAGAATTCAAATCCCAATCCAACTGAAATAAAAGGGTTAGAACCGCAAAAATAAACCTATGCGCATATGTTCATATGTCCATAGGTTTATTCCTTTATCACCTTGCCTCCCTGGACTTCATAGAATAAAACAAATCAAACATCTTACAAATCAGCCTGCGGGGGGGATCCGGCATGTACGCCTATACATTTAAATATGGTCAGCGTGCAGCATTCTTTGTTGTCATTATTCTGGTACTTATTATTCTTGAAGTGCTGCTTTAGTTCAATATTAACCCAAGTCGATGCTGTGCTAGTATTTTTCCATCGGAACAATGGCTTTGGCAGCTGCTGCTCCGACGAGTGACTTCAGAATATCTCCGACAATAAAGGGTATATAACCCATCCAGATGACTCCGGCCAGGGTGACTGTCTGTCCGGTCGACCAAAGCCATATGGCCAGGGATATTAACCCCGGAACATAGACAAGGACAAGCTGGGCAAAAAGGATGATGCCGGTCAGTGGCAAAGCTTTACGGTTTTGGGTTCTGGAATCAATCATACCGCCGATAAACAGCGCTGCAAGGATAAAACCAAACACATAACCAATTGTGGGCCCGGCAAGCGCCGCCACTCCGCCTTTGAAACCCGCAAACCACGGAATTCCTGCCAAACCACCGACAGCATAGATTGCCATACTGATACCGCCCCATTTTCTACCCAGCAGCACAGCAGCCAGGATCACCCCAATCTGGGAAGCCACCAAAGGCACAGGAGTAAATGGCAGGTAGATTTTCACCTGAGCAAGCAGGCCGGTCAGGCAGGCCAGACTTACTGCCAGAGCAATTTTGGCAAACGTCGTTGACTGCGTGCGCCATTGGAAATAGGACAAACGTTTTTGACGGTAAACTTCGAGCGTATGCAAATTTTGATTCATCATCATTCCTCCGTTCTGTTCTTTCATGTGATAAACTATATTCTCAGTACTATATCATTAGGACGCTTCGTTTTCAATGCCATTTTCCATGTAAATACTGTATTCATTTTGGAAGCCGCGACCGTACTTCTCGTTTAATCGTGTAGGGCCACAGAAATTTCTCCCGAAATGATCGCTTTGATCTCCCCGGTCTGCGCCAGCCTTACGACTAGTTCCCCTTTAGGCCCGAGGTCGATTACCTCAGCGGTCTGCACCGGCCCCTCCCTGTTTTCGAGAACCACTTTTCTGCCTATGACTTCGGAACGCTCCCTGCAGATGGTTAAGGTCCTGCCTAGATCAACCGTGCTGAGGTATTCCAGGTAAAGCGGTTCAAATCCATTTAGGATTCCGGCTGTCAGCCTGGTCCTGTCGTGTTCCCTGCCCGTCTCGAGACGTAAAGAAGTCGCTGTGGATTTCAGTTCATCAGGAAAATCCGTTTCAGCAAGGTTCACATTCAGACCGATGCCGATCACCACTACCGGGGTCCGCCTGCTGCTGACCGACATTTCCGTCAGAATCCCTCCGGCTTTCTTTCCGTTCAGGAATAGATCATTTGGCCATTTGATGGTGATTCCTCTTCCAGGGAAAGAAATAGCTGCTTCGTCCACTGCCAGACATACTGCCGCTGCGCCGGCCAGCGTCAGCTGGGGTATCACATCCGGCGGAAGTTGAGGTTTCAAAATGATTGACATCCAGATCCCCTTGCCTCCCGGTGACTGCCACTTTCGGCCAAAACGTCCCCGGCCGGTCGTCTGCTGTTCACTGATGATCACAGTTCCTTCTTCTTCAGCCAAAGCTCTGCGGGCTGCTTCACAGTTGGTGGAGTCCAGCACGTCAAAACAGAGGATCTTTCTCCCCAGAAAAGTTGTCCGGAGATATTGTGTTATTTTTTCAGGGCTGAGAGATTCGTTCATTACTCGGTATAAGCCCCTATCCTGCGGTATTTCTGATAACGCCTTTCAAGAACATCATCGAGTTGCTCCAGCATGGTTCTGAACGGGACCTTTAACAAATGTTCCTTGATCACGGCAGCCATCGCCTCGGGATCATGATGGGCACCGCCCAAAGGCTCCGGCAGAACCTTGTCGATCAGGCCCATTTGCTGCAAATCCTGAGCAGTAATCTTCATGATCTGGGCTGCCTCTTTTGCTCTGGAGGAATCCTTCCAAAGAATACTGGCAAAACCTTCAGGAGACAGTATGGAATAGATCGAATGCTCCAGCATCCAGATCTCGTCTGCGATCGACAGGGCCAACGCCCCGCCGCTGCCTCCTTCTCCCAGAACAATGGAAATGACAGGCGTCCGCAAACTGACCATTTCCATCAGGTTGCGTGCAATCGCTTCTCCCTGGCCCCGTTCCTCCGCTCCGATACCAGGATCAGCCCCTGGTGTATCAATAAAGCAAACCACGGGCCGGTGAAATTTTTCCGCCTGCTTCATGAGCCTTAACGCTTTACGGTAACCTTCGGGATTTGTCATCCCGAAATTTCTTTTGACATTTTCTTTGGTATTTCTGCCTTTTTGCTGGCCAATGACCGTTATCGGCAAATCGCCCAGTCTGGCAACGCCGCCGACAATGCAGGGGTCATCCCGGTACATCCGGTCTCCATGCAGCTCAATAAAGGAGTGAAAAATTCTCTCGATATAATCGAGCGTGGTGGGTCTTTCCACCATTCGGGACAGGGCCAGCTTATCCATCGCCGTCAAATTCAAGAATGCTTCCTTTTTCATCCTGGTAAGCTTCTCTTCTAATCCCTCAATCTCTGATGAAAAGTCGGCTTGCTTATCTTCAGCAAGCTTCCTTAAATCACTGAGCTTATTATTCAGTTCCGCTAATTCTTTTTCCCGCTCGAGCATAGCCACACTCCGTCTTTTTGCTTAACGCCTGTAATGAAGCTTAATCAGGCGAGACAAGGTTAGTTTGAGGTCCTCTCTGGCCACGATTTTATCAATAAAACCGTGTTCCAGCAGAAATTCTGCTTTCTGAAAACCTTCCGGCAACTCCTGCCTGATGGTCTGTTGAATGACCCGCTTGCCGGCAAAGCCGATCAGCGCGTCGGGTTCCGCCAAAATGATATCTCCCAGCATTGGGAAGCTGGCCGTGACGCCGCCCGTTGTCGGGTCGGTCAAAACCGCGATATACAGTCCTCCCTGCCGGCTGTGTCTGCCAACGGCTGCAGATGTTTTCGCCATCTGCATCAGGGAAAACATTCCTTCCTGCATCCTGGCCCCACCTGAAGCAGTAAAAGCAATGATCGGCATTTTCCTTTCAGCAGCAAATTCAAAAGCCCGGGTCACTTTCTCGCCAACGACCGAACCCATGCTGCCCATCATAAAGTTACTGTCCATCACCATAATCACAGCATCCTGGCCATGAATCTTGCCATACCCTGTCAGTACAGCTTCCGAAAGGCCCGTTTTCTCCTGGCCAGCGCTGACTTTCTCTGCATAGCCTTCAAAGTCCAGCGGATTGACGCTTTTCATCTCCTGATTAATTTCTTTAAATGTACCGGTGTCCATGATCAGATCGACTCTTTCCCAGGCTCCCATCCTGAAATGGTAGCCGCAGCGAACACAGACCTTGTTATTATTACTGAGATCCTTCGTGTAAACTGTCTCTCCGCAATTCTGGCATTTTGTCCACAGCCCGTTCGGAATGGCAGGCAAAACATTCTTTTCCCCCTGCCCCTCTATCTCTGCCGGCAACGGCTGACTATTATTCTGTTGTATGGTTAGATAACGCGGTTTCTTAAAAACCCTGTTTAATTTAAACATGAGCACCAACCGTAATCATTTTTTTATTGGTTGTCATTACGCTCCATAGTCAAATTCTTTGGCAATGAAGGATGTGTCAATTTCTGCGCACCTAAATTTCGGGTTATTCAAAATCTGAAACAGAAATTCAATATTCGTGTCAATGCCTTCAATGATAAACTCATCAAGAGCCCTGCGCATTTTACTGATGGCTTCATTCCTGTCCTGGCCGTGCGTAATCAGTTTCGCGATCATCGAATCATAGGTCGGCGGGATATCATAGCCACTGTAGAGCGCGCTGTCCAGTCTTACGCCATTTCCTCCGGGCCAGAGAAGGATATTCACTTTGCCGGGAGACGGCCTGAACCCAAGTGCGGGATTTTCCGCATTGATTCGGCATTCTATGGCATGGCCTTGAATATGCACGTCGTCCTGCCGGATGTTTAGCTGTTCTCCCGAGGCAATTTTCAGTTGTTCCTTCACAATATCAATTCCTGTAACCAGTTCGGTTACGGGATGCTCGACCTGGATACGGGTATTCATTTCCATAAAGTAATAGCCGCCGTTGTTGTCAACTAAAAATTCGATGGTCCCGGCGCTCTTATAACCTACTGCTTGAGCAGCTCGAACAGCTGTATCCCCCATTTTCCACCTAAGCTCGTCACTCAGGACGGTTGAAGGAGCCTCTTCAATAACTTTTTGATTTCTGCGCTGGATTGAACAGTCTCTTTCTCCGAGGTGAATGACATTTCCATAGTGGTCGGCCAGGATCTGAAATTCGATATGTCTCGGCTCCACCAGATATTTCTCCAAATACATTGAATCATCATCAAAGGCAGCCTGCGCTTCTTTTTTGGCCATATCATAAGCTTTCTTCAGTTCATCCCGGCTCCAGACAATCCGGATACCCTTACCTCCGCCGCCTGCCGATGCCTTCAGCATGATCGGATAGCCAATACGCTCCGCAGAAGCCTCTGCCTGTTTAAAATTAGCCAACACACCTTCGATACCGGGAACGATAGGGACACCCGCCTGGCCCATGATCTGCCGGGCCTTCGCTTTATTCCCCATCATTTCAATCACTTCCGGGTCAGGACCGATAAATGCGATATGGCACGCTTTGCACATCTCGGCAAATTTGCTGTTTTCCGCCAAAAAGCCAAATCCCGGATGAATGGCTTCCGCGCCCGTCAGAACCGTTGCACTGATAATATTCTTGGTATTCAGATAGCTGTCCCTTGCTCTGGCCGGTCCGATACAAACCGTCTCATCAGCAAGATCCACATGTAGGGAGTTCCGGTCGGCTTCCGAATAAACTGCAACTGTTGCAACTCCGATTTCTCGGCAGGCCCGAATAATCCGGACCGCTATTTCGCCTCTGTTGGCAATGAGTATTTTTTTGAACAAGTTTTCACCCACCAACTTTATTAACTGATAAAAAACTTGATTTCGGCTTCGGCAGCTTTTTCCCCGTCAACCGTAGCAAGGGCTTTGCCGATGCCGGCAGGGCCTTTGATTTTTATGATCTCTACTTCCAGCCTCAGCACATCACCAGGAAATACCTTCCTTCGGAACTTGGCCTTGTCAATTCCGGTAAAGTAAGCGAGCTTACCCTGATATTTTTCCATTTTTAATAAAGCTACCGCACCGGCCTGAGCCAGCGCTTCAATAATGAGTACACCGGGCATTACCGGTTCTTGCGGAAAATGTCCCTGAAAAAAGTACTCATTGATCGTAACATTTTTATAAGCAACAACCCTTTTACCTTCTTCAAGATCTTCGACTCGGTCCAGAAGAAGGAATGGGTACCGATGCGGAATGATCTCCTGAATCTCTTTGATGTTCAGCATCTTTACCTCCACAATAGTTCCGCTTGCATCCTTGCCGCTACTTGGTATTAATTTCAAACAGCGGTTGGCCAAATTCGACCATTTGCCCGTCATTAACCAAAATGCTGAGAATTTGCAGGTCTTCTTCAGCTTCAATCTCATTCATCAGCTTCATCGCCTCGACAATACAAAGCGTATCTCCTTTTTTGACTTTGCTACCCGCGCTGACAAAGGGTTTCTCTCCGGGCGACGGTGCCAGATAAAAGGTTCCAACAATCGGTGCATTGATCGTCTGCAGCGCTTCAGTTTTAGAACTTAGATGTTCCGGAGTCACCGCCTCTTTTCCGGCTGCAGCCCCGGGCATAAAGCTCTGTATGGGTTGAAGTGCAGGCTGAAACATGGGCTGAAGCTTTTCTTTCTTCAAAACAATTTTATAATCCTCTTGCTTAAGCTCAAATTCAGTCAGCCCGGACTCATCCACCATTTTTATCAGTTCTTGAATTTCTTTTAAATCCATCACTTTATCCCTCTAACCATTTTTTTAAGATAATGGTAGCATTATGGCCGCCAAATCCAAGCGAATTGGATAGGGCGTAGGTCAAATCCATGTTACGCCCGCAATTTGGTACATAATCCAGGTCACATTCCTCATCTTTAACCTGATAGCCAATCGTTGGTGGTACAAAGCCCTCCTGAAGTGCTTTGGCGCAGATAATCGCCTCTATAGCTCCTGCTGCTCCCAGTAGATGACCGGTCATTGATTTAGTCGAACTCACCGGTATTTGATAAGCTTTTTCTCCAAATATGGCTTTGATCGCTTCCGTCTCAAACTTGTCGTTGTACGGTGTACCTGTTCCATGCGGATTGATATAGGATATTTCGTCCGAACCAATCCCGGCATCAGCTAAGGCAAGCTTCATCGCTCTGGCCGCGCCTTCCCCTCCCGGTGCAGGTGCGGTCATATGGTAGGCATCACAGCTAGCTCCATAACCAACTACTTCGCCATAGATTCTTGCATTCCTCTTTCTAGCATGCTCCAAAGATTCCAGAACTAAAATACCCGCACCTTCACCAATCACAAACCCGTCCCGCTCCTTGTCAAACGGGATGGAAGCCCTGTTGACATCATTGCTGTTGCTCAAAGCGGTCATGGAAGTAAATCCGGCTACCGCCAGAGGCGTAATCGGGGCTTCGGCGCCACCGGTAACAATCATATCCGCCTGACCGTCTCTGATCTTCCAGAAAGCTTCACCCATGGAATGCGTTGCTGAAGCGCAGGCTGTGACAATACTAAAGCAAATACCCTTAGCGCCGAGCTTGATCGCAATATTCCCTGAAGCCATATTACTGATCGCCATCGGAATAAAGAAAGGGGAAACCCTGCCGGGCCCTTTCTCGGTCAGTCTGCTGTGCTGTTCTTCGATCGTTAGCAGACCGCCTATCCCCGATCCAACCAAAACACCTAATCTTTCCGGGTCGATCTCGGCTTCTTTCAGACCCGCATCTTCATAAGCGTGTTCTGCCGCCACCACTGCCAGCTGGCAGTAGCGGTCCATACGTTTGGCTTCTTTCTTATCCAAAAGCGTTTCAGGATCAAAATCTTTGATCTCGGCACCAATTTTTACTTTATGGTCCGTCGTATCAAAGGCTGTGATCGGGCCTATCCCGCATTTTCCTTCTTTGATGCCCTGCCAGAATGTGGCTGCATCGTTGCCAAGCGGAGTAACTGCCCCAATTCCAGTAATAACTACGCGTGTTCTCATATTGTTGGTCTCCTCCTAAAATGCCATTCCGCCGTCAACGCTTATAACCTGGCCGGTAATGTATTCACCGGCGTCTGAAGCTAGAAATAAAACCGTATCGGCGATATTCTCCGGTTTACCAAACCGCTTTAAAGCAATGCTCTCTTTGGTCAGTTCTCTCACTTTATCCGATAACCCTGACGTCATATCTGTCTCAATAAAGCCAGGGGCTACAGCATTCACCGTGATGTTTCTGCTGCCGATTTCCTTGGCCAGGGATTTAGTAAGTCCAATAACACCGGCTTTGGCCGCTGCATAATTAACCTGCCCTGCATTTCCAAGAATTCCAACAACAGAAGTGATATTGACGATCCTGCCACTTCTTTGTTTGACCATGATAGGAACGGCATGCCGGGTACAATTGAACACCCCTTTGAGATCTACTTCTACGACTCGATCAAAATCGTCTTCCGACATCCTCATGAGTAAACCGTCGCGGGTTATCCCTGCGTTATTGACCAGAATGTCTATGGTTCCAAATTCTGCTTTGGCCATCGCAATCAATTGTTCCGCTTCACTGAATACACTGACGTCCGCTTTTAAGACCAAGGCCCGCCCTCCGAGATTTTCGATTTCTTGGGCAAGCTTTAACCCTTCCTGCTCGCTGCTTACGTAATTCACCGCGATATTCGCGCCTTGTTCAGCAAGCTTTAAAGCGATGGCTCTGCCAATACCCCTGCTGGCACCTGTAACAACTGCTGTTTTCCCCTTTAGCATATCCTACCTCCTTCTGGAACTCAATATTGATAGAAACCATGACATGCACTCTAGATTTCAAGTACGTTCTTAATCGTTAAAGTATTTCACCACAGCTTCGAGAGATGTCGGGTCTTCGACATTCAGAACCTTCACGTTTTTGTCAATCTTTCTCGCAAAGCCCTTTAAGACACTTCCAGGTCCCAGTTCCACAAAGGTATCTACGCCGTCGGCAAGCATCCTTCTGAAGGACATCTCCCAAAGGACGGAACGCATGACTTGTTGTGGCAATAGTTCCTTGATGGCCGACTTATCCGCCATATAATCTGCAGTAACATTGGAAATCACCGGAATCCAGGGATCAGAAAATTCAATGTCTGCCAGCTCGTCAGCCAATTTCCGGGCCGCCGGTTCGAGTAAGCCCGTATGAAACGGTCCACTGACTTCAAGCGGGATCACCCTTTTAGCTCCGAGCTCCATAGCCCTGGCCGAAGCAGCTTCCAAGGCCTTGTTTTCCCCGGATATCACAACCTGACCTGGGCAGTTATAATTGGCAATCCGTACAATCCCGAGGCTTTCAGCCGCAAGACAAGCCTGCTCGACCCCGGATGTTTCCAAACCGAGGACTGCAGCCATTCCTCCAACACCCTGAGACACAGCCTCCTGCATATACCTGCCTCTGTTCCGGACCAGTTTCACAGCCGCCTCAAATGGCAATACACCGCTCAGGACCAAGGCAGAATATTCACCCAGACTGAATCCGGCTGTCAGATCAGGGTTGATCCCCTGATTCATCAGCGCCCTTGCGGCTGCCACACTGACCGTAAGAATGGCCGGCTGTGTATGTTCAGTTTTATCCAGTTCCTCTTTGGGTCCGTTAAAACACAGGCCACTCAGCGAATATCCAAGTTCCTGATCCGCCAGGTCAAAAACTGCCCACGAAACATCGTTATGCTGATAAAGTTCTTTGCCCATGCCAACATACTGTGAACCCTGGCCCGCAAAAATAAACGCTGTCTTTCTATCCATTCTTTCCGTATCCTCCAATAATCATCCGATAATCATCCGAATATGGGGGACAAAGGGATGGTTCTTTCGTCCCCCATACGTATCCCTTTAGCGGGTAATACTGTCAAGCTTAATAGCTTTCAGACGTTCCTCTGCCTGGGCAAACATTTCTTCAATAATCTCTTTGCAGGTCTGTTCTTTTTTAATCAGACCTGCAATTTGCCCGGCCATTACCGATCCGTAATCCGTATCTCCCTCTTTTACAGCCTTGCGCAGCGCACCGGCACCAAGCGTCTCATACTGCTCCAGAGGTGCCCCCGTCCTTTCCAGCTCTTCAAACTGCCGGGTAAGTTTATTTCTGAGGACTCTGACCGGATGACCAGTTGGCCTGCCTGTAACGACTGAATCGATATCTTTAGCTTTCAGGATTCTATCCTTATAGTTTTGATGCACGGTACATTCTTCGGCAGTTAGGAACCTTGTGCCAACCTGGACACCACTTGCACCCAACATAAAAGCTGCGGCAATCCCTCTGCCGTCACCGATTCCCCCAGCAGCAATCACCGGAATATTTACAGCGTCAATCACCTGAGGAAGCAAGGCCATGGTCGTAAGTTCACCGACATGTCCGCCGGACTCTCCGCCTTCCGCCACAACGGCATCTGCCCCTTCCTTCTCCATCCTGCGGGCCATCGCAACGGAAGGAACTACGGGAATGACCGTAATGCCGTTTTCTTTCCACATTTTAATATATTTCCCGGGACTTCCGGCGCCTGTCGTCACTACTTTTACCCCTTCTTCACAGACGAGGTGGGCAATGGCTCCGGCATTTTCACTTAACAGCATGATATTTACGCCAAAAGGCTTGTCTGTCAGAGCTTTGGCCTTCCTAATCTCTTCTTTGACATATTCGACAGGTGCATTGGCCCCCGCAATGATACCGATTCCGCCGGCGTTTGATACAGCCGATGCAAGTGAGCTGTCCGAAATCCAGGCCATACCGCCTTGAATCAGCGGGTATTTTACGCCCAGCTTATAAAAAAAATCAAAGTTATTCATGCCACTCTCTCCTTCAATTCGTTCGCTTACTCATATAGTCAACCAGATCTGCTACGCTGATTAATTCTTCAAGATCTTCAGTCGGAATTTCAATCCTGTATACATCTTCCAGCTCCATAACAATTTCAAAAATGCTTAGAGAGTCAATCCCGAGGTCTTGCTGGAACTTGGTGGACAGCTGTATTTTCTCCGGTTCAATCTCAATCTGGGAGGCAATAATCCTGCAAATCGTGTCAAAAGGCATCACTTACCCCCTATGGTCCATTTAATCAGCATCGCGCCATAGGTGAGTCCTCCTCCAAATCCGACAAGAACGAGCAGATCCTCTTTATGGATTAACTTCCCTTTGGCCATTTCATCCAAGGCAATTGGGATACTCGCACTCGAGGTATTTCCATAACTGGGAAGGTTGACATAAAACTTCGCCTGATCCACCTGCAGCTTTTTGGCCGCTGAATCGATGATCCGCAGGTTCGCCTGGTGCGGTATGATATGGTTAATGTCTTCCAGCGTATAAGGTGTATTTTCAAGTATCTTCAAAATACACTCAGGTAAAATATTGACTGCAAATTTAAAAACTTCCCGTCCGTTCATTTTGGCATGTGGGGGCTTTGCTTCCTCGGCCTCAATAAAGACGTTCTTGAGCGGAAGGGCAGGACATTCCAAACATTCACCTTTGCTCCCATCAGAACCGATTACTTCGGAAATGATGCCCTGATCTCCTCTTTTGATAACCGCCGCGCCAGCCCCGTCTGCAAACAGGACACAAGTGCCGCGGTCTTCCCAGTTCGTTATTTTGGAAAGGGCCTCGGCACCAATGATCAGTGCCTTCTGATACATCCCTGTTCTGATAAACTGGGAGGCAATGCTGAGTCCAAAAATAAAACCGGTGCAAGCCGCACTGATATCAAAACAAGCTGCCCGGCTGGCTCCGAGACTATTCTGGACAAAACATGCCGTTGACGGGAAAAAATAGTCCGGTGTAACCGTGGCCACAATAATCAGATCAAGCTCCTCAGCGGCAACTCCGGCATCATCAAGCGCTCTGCGGGCGGCTGCAACTGCCAGATCCGCTGTGGTTTCCGTCAGTGAAATTCTACGTTCTTTGATCCCTGTCCGGGTACGGATCCATTCATCGCTTGTGTCAACAATCTTAGACAGATCATCATTCGTCACCCTGTTTTCAGGAACATAGCTGCCAGTGCCAATTATCTCAACGTCATACATATTTCCAAATTTCCTTTTCTCTCATATTATTTCGTTTATTATCATCCATTACGAATCTTCTGTTCGTTTACCTTTTTCATATATCTTTTGTGTATCTCTTGTTAATGGTTAAAGGAATACTTCGAATCAAAAAATTCGGTGAGTTTCTGCAATGATTCGATTAAAATATTCTCCTGTTCCCCTAATCCGAGAAGCATATGCTTGACCATATCCAGATGGAATTTTTCATGAATCCTGTAGGCAAGCTTTCCCCTTCGGGTCAGACTGATCCTGACAATTCTCCGGTCTGCCTCATCCCTTTGTCTGGAAACGTACTCCTTTTTAACGAGGTTATTGATGAAAGAAGTAAGCGCTCCGACAGTGATACCCAGATCAGCGGCAACCTGAGACATTGTCCTATCCTGATACATTCCAATCGCTTCAATCGCATGCAGTTCTGAGATAGACAGATTATTTAATGGTCCTTTCTTAATCTCATTCTGCTCTACATCTAGAATTTGATTAAATGTTCCAATCAGAAGTTCATTTAAAACAGTACGAAAATTTGTTTCCAACCTTTCACTTCCTCTCAGCGCATAATCAAAGTTTACCTTATTTTTAATTTGGTTGTCAAATATTTTAGTATTCAAACCAACTTGTACATCTCCTGCTTTAATCTGAATATTTTAGAAGGATTTTCACATTCCTTTATGTATTTTCTTATTCGAACCTTTAAGGCGAAAAAAATTTGGGGTTGGGTTTGTCCTTCTGTCCGGCAGACAGGTAATCCTTTCATACAATGAGAAGAGAAAAAATATCTGCTGGGAGTGAGCTTTCATGACCTGTCCGAAAGGAACAATCTCATATCAAATCAAGCCGGGTGATACTTTTTATAGCCTTGCCCGCAAATTCAATACAACTGCAGAGGCAATTGCATCGGTGAACACAGGAGTAAACCCAAATAACCTGAAACCGGGGGTCTTGATCTGCATTCCAATCAGGAGGAGCGTTGTTTCATGTCCACCAGCGAACCGTTATGTTATCAAAGCAGGTGATACCTTTTCCAAATTGGCTGGTAAATACCACCTTTCAACAGCTTCGCTTATCTCACTGAACCCCGGAGTTGATCCCACGAACCTGCGGATCGGCCAGATGATCTGTCTTCCTGTCAAGAGACGGAGAAGGTCCCACTGAGGACTATGTGATCAAAGATATAAGAAGTGACAGAACAAATAAATTCCAGAAGGATTCCACAGCAGCCATGATTTGCGTCCCGCTTTTTTCCGGTGTCACATTAAAAGTTTCCCCCACTGAAATACTACCAATGCTTAAAGAAAGAAACGAAATAAACTGAGTTACACGCGTTTTTCCGATTGTCCCGGAAAAGGAAGACGGATAAAGCGAGTAGACCAGATTAAAGAGCAGTGCAAAAAACAAAATGACTGTTATCAGCGGAAGAATAATATCCTTTAGTTTGGCGTCTTTCCTTTCCTCGAGGGTTAACGTTTCGAAGATATAAGTCCCGGCACCCAGAGAAGCAATGATCGCATAGATATTAACAAAAAAAATAAATTTTGAATATCCTCTGCTGAAACTGCGGCCGTACAAACTAAATCCGACCGTAAGCGCGGCCGCAGCTCCAAAAATTGCCGGCGTAAGCAAAATCAGATTGGCTCTGGACGGAATCGAAGGTTCAAAGAGAGGATGGATGCCGTTATTCCAGCTATTTTGCTGCATTGGACAGCCCCAAAGCTTTCTGGGATTGCCTGGCTGCGGTTGATAATAATTTACCGGATTGCTGTGGTTTACGGCATATCTGTAATTAAAATCATTCGTGTGAGTCACCCCATTCCAAAAAATGATCATGGCAATAATAATATATGCGGCCTTCTTCAATAATTTTCCATTTATGCAAGCCTTATAAAAAAAGACGCCGAGGCGTCTTTAGAAATTTATTGATTTTGCTAACCACATAGTAAATTAATTTTTGTTCATAATAATAAGAGGTATAAACGCCAAAGCTTTAGCGTTAATAAGATACTCGCCCAAGGAGGTGAAAAAAATGGGTTCAATTAAATGTACAGTCACCGAGTGTCATTACAATAAAGATGTCATGTGCGATGCGCCGATGATTCAGGTGAATCACAGAGGGGTCAAGTATTCCCAAGGCTCGGAAGAGACACAGTGTGATACCTTCAAACCTCAGAAGTAATGAATGCCAGACGTATGAAATTCCAGAGCCCATGTTCGTACCATGTCACCGTTAGTATGGTACGAACATGAGCTTTCTATTTTATTGTTTTCTGTAAACCGTTCCCTGAAACATGGCGATGAGATTGTCTTTCTCATCCGTGACTTCAACCAGATAGGTCGCTATTTTCCGGTTTAGGGATACTTCTTTGGCCCTGGCGGTGAGTATTCCCAGACCGGCAGCTTGACAATAGGTAATACTGACATTTACGGCAATTGCCGTACCCTCCCGAGAATTCGACGCTGCAGCGAGTGTCGAATCCGCCAGCGTGAAAATGGCTCCGCCCTGAGCGATCCCAAGCGCATTTAAATGGCGCTCGTCTATCTTTAACCTGGCCTCAGCTGTTCCGGCTTCGGCTTTGAGTATTTCTATCCCAACATATTTTGCAAAAATATCCTTACCCATTTCCTCTAATATGTTATCCATATTGTCATCCTTTCTGCCGAGCCGGCATGAACCAAAGGAAGTTCAAACCAGAAATGGCTTCCCTTTCCCTCTTGACTGTCAAATCCAAGATTTCCGCCCATCAGTTCAATCAATTCTCTGGCAACCGGCAACCCAATCCCGGTACCTTCGATTAAATGGTTGATATTCGATGCCCTGAAAAAAGGATCAAATATCTTACCCTGTTCTTCCAACGGAATGCCTAAACCACTATCGATGATGCTGAACCGCAGCCACCCATCTAACTCCTGACAGCTGGATTCAATCATTCCATTATCAAAACTATATTTAATTGCATTCGAAAAAATATTCAGCAGCACTTGTTTCAAACGGATCTGATCTGCCGCCACACAATAATTTTCACACCCGGAATACGCTGCCATGATCACAATTCCTTTTAGATCAGCCAGAGGCTTGACTAAATTGATCGAAGCTTCTACGACAGGTTTTATTTCTACCGGTTTAATCACGACATCAAATTTGCCTGTTTCAATCTTCGCGAGATCAAGGACTTTATTAATCAGGTCAAGTAAGTGGTTCCCTGCTTTATAGATTTCTTTGACACTCTGCTTTTGAAATTCGTTTAAAGGAGCCTCCGTATCGATCTCCAGGAGTTGGGCAAAGCCCATAATCGCATTCAGGGGTGTTTTAAATTCGTGGCTCATACTCGAGAGGAATTCCGATTTGGCCAGGCTGGCCCGTTCAGCCTCCATCTTGGCTGAAATAAGCGAATTCTCCAGGGCCTTCCTATCGGTAATATTCCTTACGGAGATGGAAACACTATGCCTATCATTGTCAATAAGGGCTATCCGTGCCTGATACCAACGGACGCCTTTTGAAGTGTTCAGGAAATATTCAAATACCTCCGGTTCCTTGCCTTGAATAGCACGGCTGATCAAGGTCATGTTGATTTTTACGGTCTCCTCATCCATAACGGAATAAAAGGAGGAACCAATGATTTCAGCAGCCGGTCTAATCAGAATACTCTGATCATTTGTCCAAGCATTCCGAACGATTCCGGATTCATCTACTTCAAAAATAGCATCATCAATAGATTTGACCAGGGCCTGCAAATTTTCTTCCTTTTTTCTGATTTCAGACTGGTAAACTGTCAGATTGGCGTCGAGATGATACAGCCGTTTACCTAATTGTACGACTGAGACTGCAGTATCCTGCAGCTCTTCAATGAAGAAATCCGGTTGTTCCTGAAGGTACTGTCCTGTGCCGATATCAAGGACCATCTGCTTAATCCTGGCCAGAGGCTCCGAGATCGCCTTGTTTATTCGATGGGCTTTCCGGTAAAACATGATGATAAATATACTATAGAAAATAAGAAGACCTACAATGATAAAACGGCCAATACGGTACAATTGATCGCTTAACCCGTTCAGCGCGGCATAGAGCTTTTCTCCCTGATCAGCAATCGACATACCTGATACTTCTTTATGCAGCCAGAAGTGCGCGAGAATGAAAATAGCAATAAACACCAATCCCATGATAATCAATGGAATGAGTGCTTCACAAACATAGGTGCGCCAAGTCCACTGTAAAAGCGGTAGCTTTTTCTTTAACTCTTTTGACCTCATTCCAACACCGCCGTTTATTACATTCGATGACCATGGGCAGAACTTGTTATTTATAGATTTCCGTAATTTCCCTGATTACCGGCATAATTTTCAGAAAATGATCGACAAGAGAAGGATCGAAGTGTGTGCCTCTGCCTTTTTCTATCTCAGCTGAGGCTTCGTCGATTTCCCACGCCTTCTTGTAAGGACGCTCCGAAATCAAAGCATCAAACACATCACAAATGGCGGTGATTCGTCCCACCAACGGGATTTCCTCTCCTTGAAGCCCGTTCGGATAACCGTTTCCATCCCATTTTTCATGATGATACAGCGCAATCTGCTCAGCAAGCTTAATCATTTCCGCTGAACTGCCGGCCAGGATCTGAGCCCCTTTAACGGTATGGGTTTTCATTTTTTCCCAATCATCGGGAGTGAGTTTTCCTGGTGTCAGCAGTACTTCGTCGGGAATGCCAATTTTCCCAATGTCATGCAGCGTACTGGCATGAAACATTAGTTCACAGTCTTTTTCCGGCAGTCCGAAGGCTTTACCAAGTTCATACGTGTATTTGCTCATTCGCAGAATGTGATTTCCTGTCTCGCTGTCGCGAAATTCTGCGGCTCTCGCCAGCCTGTGGATCAGTTCAACCTGCAAATCTTCCAGTTCTTTTGTTCTCTCCTGGACTTTATTGACCAGTCTGCGGTTGTTCTTTTTGATTTCGTTGTTCAGTAAACGTATTTCCAGTATATTTTTGATTCGCATCAGAACTTCAGCATAATCGAAGGGCTTCCCAATAAAATCTTTGGCGCCGAGTGTCAAGGCTTTCAGTCTGTGCTCCTGATCGTTGTAAGCTGTAATGGCAATGATCGGAAGAAAGTCATCCTCTTTGACTGCATTCAACTGCTCCATTACCTCAAATCCATCAAGGTAAGGCATCCTTAAATCCATTAAAATCAGATCGGGATTATGCTCCCGATATAAGGACAGGGTTTCCCTGGAATCAGTGGTGGACATGATATTGCTGTATCCCGACATTTTTAACAGTTTTTCAAGTAACAAAATATTTACAGAATTATCGTCGACGATCAGTATTCTGGCCCTTGAAATACTATCAGTATTTATCTTCATCCGCCTCCCAATCTTTCACAAATCAACTGCTTATTAATGAGGAAATTTCCGGTCAGCCGGCCACTATATCTTAATATACCTTATTCTTATGGGAAATTCTAGATAAAAAATGTTTATCCTTGGAATCTCTACAAATTTTTTTAAAATTTTTGCAGAAAATAAACAAGAACAGATATATTCAATATGATCAGAACAGGGATACCGTATACAAAGGCCTTATGCTTGGTTTTGTGCCGAAAGAAACGCATGGCCAGATAGATCCCCGGAGCACCAAATATCAGTCCTGTAAGAAAGAAACGGCGTTCAGGGACCCGCCGGCCTCCCCGTTTGGCCTTATATTTATCCCACCCCATAACGGAAAAACCATAAATATTTACAAGGACAATGTATCCCCATATAAGCCAGATATATTCCATATCTGCAGCCTCCTTGCTCATTTAAAAACCATTTATGACCAAAATCATACCATGAATGAGACAGGAAAAAAATACGCAGAGAAATGCTTGAAAAGATATTAGGACTAAATAGGACAAAATATAAAGATATAGGACAAAACATAAAGATTAATAGAAAAAATGCTGAGAAGTTTGAAAAATTAGCCAGAATACTTTATACTTTGTTTTGACAATTTGTATTTTTTTAGTTATACTAAGTATTGCTCGTTAATATTTGAGGGATTAGAAGACCTTCTCGACTGCCTCAGGCTCAGGGAAGATGTCGAATCAACTTCCAATGAGGCGGGTAATAAATCTAGGAGGTCATTTATGTATAATGACAAAACACTAAGTTGTAAAGACTGTGGCCGTGAATTCACTTTTTCTGCATCCGAGCAGGAATTCTACGCTGAAAAAGGATTCACGAACGAACCAGGCCGCTGCCCCGAATGCCGTTCAGCAAGAAAAGCACAGAGCAGAAATGGTGGCTATTCGCGCCCTCAACGTGAAATGTTCCCTGCTGTTTGTTCTGCTTGTGGCAAAGAAACCACAGTACCTTTCCAACCTACTGGTGACAAACCTGTTTATTGCCGGGATTGCTACCAACCCCGCTCCAGAAACAACTGGTAATTTAATTGTTATCAGACCCTTCCGGGTATCTTACCCGGGGGGGTTTTTGTTTTGAGAGCCTATTTATTATGATTAATTTTTCCATTTGACCCCTTGACTACCAGATATAGTATCTGTAAACTTTATATAGCACTACTTGTAGTTTACTAACCGGATTTACAGTCCGAATGAATTTTGGAGGTATAAACGTTGCGTAACAATACGGAAGTTTGGAAAAAGTGGCCCAAAGCCAATCTTTCGCCGAATGCCAGAGTTGTCCTGGAACGGAGATATTTGAAGCAGGAAAATGACCAAAAATGCGAGACGCCGGAAGCGATGTTTTACCGGGTTGCTTCGGTCATTGCCGGCTCTGAAGAAAAGTATGGTAAGAATCCGCAGGAAATTGAGGATTTGACCAAAGAATTTTACACCGTCATGGCTAATTTGGAGTTTATGCCGAATTCGCCGACACTGATGAATGCCGGGCGTGACCTTGGACAGTTAAGTGCCTGCTTTGTTTTGCCGGTCGGGGACAGTATGGAGGATATATTTGATGCACTGAAACATGCAGCAATTATACATAAGTCAGGCGGCGGAACAGGCTTTAACTTTTCCCGGCTGCGCCAGAAGAACAGCATGGTGCGTTCCACCGGAGGGGTTGCTTCCGGTCCGGTTTCGTTTATGAAAGTCTTTAATGCCGCTACGGAGGCTGTCAAACAAGGAGGAACAAGACGCGGCGCCAACATGGGCATTCTTCGGATCGACCACCCGGATATTCTGGAATTTATCAGCTGCAAAGAAGATAACCGAGATATTAACAACTTCAATGTTTCGGTTGCTGTAACGGAATCATTTATGAAAGCTGTGGAAAATGACACGGAATATGACCTGATTGACCCTCATTCTGGAAAGTCGGCAGGCAAGCTCCCTGCCAAACAAGTCTTCGCTAAAATTGTTGACCACGCTTGGCGGAACGGCGAACCAGGCATGATCTTTATTGACCGGATGAACCGCGATAATCCGACGCCGCATATTGGCGTGATTGAGGCTACCAACCCCTGTGGCGAACAACCCTTACTCCCCAATGAAGCATGTAATCTTGGCTCCATTAATTTAAAGCTTATGGCGGCGGAAAAGGATGGAAAGACCGTAATTGACTGGGAGCGTTTAGGCTATGTCACAAGGCTCGCGACCCGTTTTCTTGATGATGTGATTGATGTCAACCAATATCCTCTTCCCGTAATCGAAGAAATGGTCAAAGGAAACCGGAAAATTGGCCTGGGTGTTATGGGTTTTGCAGATTTGATGATTCTTCTGCAGACATCCTATATTTCCGAAGAAAGTACAGCCTTCGCCGAAAAGATTATGGAATTCATCCGTACCGAATCCCGTATAGAGTCCCAGCGACTGGCCAAGGAACGCGGTACCTTTCCTAATTATCAGGGTTCCATTTATGACGGCAAGATCGAATTACGCAATGCTACACTGACTACAGTTGCCCCGACAGGGACGATATCGATGATCTGCGGTGCTTCCAGCGGCGTGGAGCCGCTCTTTGCCGTGGCCTATACTAAAACGGTCATGGACGGTACGGCACTGATTGAGGTCAACCCGCTTTTTGAAGATTATGCGCATAAGTATGGCTTTTACTCAAAGGAGCTTATGGCCAAAATTGCCGAACGAGGTAACGTCTTCGGTTTGCCGGAAGTCCCGGAATGGGTACAGAAGGTCTTTGTTACCGCGCAGGAGATCACTCCTGAATGGCATATCCGAATTCAGGCTGCTTTTCAAAAATATACGGATAATGCGGTTTCCAAAACTATTAATTTTGCAAATACAGCTACCTGCGAAGATGTTGCCGAAGCGTTTCGCCTAGCCTTTGAGCTTGGCTGCAAAGGAATTACGGTCTATCGGGACGGCAGCCGTGAACAGCAGGTGCTGTCTGCCGGAACGAAAGAAACTGCCAATCCGGCGGCTGATTTCAAAGCCACAGCTGAACCTGAGACGACTGCAAAGCCCGAGACCACCACTGAATCTGAAACAACCGCTTCTGCACCGATGCCTACCATCAAGCCGAGGCCCCGCCCGCCGGTGACTGTCGGCGTCACTGAAAAGATTAAAATTGGTTGCGGTAATCTCTATGTTAGCGTAAACGCCGATGAAACCAGTATCTGTGAAGTGTTTACCAATACGGGAAGAGCCGGTGGCTGTTCTTCCCAATCGGAAGCAACCTCCCGCCTAATCTCGATCGCGATGCGTTCGGGCATCTCTGTTGATGCTATCATAGAGCAGATCCGTGGAATCCGCTGCCCCGCCTGCATCCGAAGAGAAGGTGTCAATGTCACCTCGTGCCCGGATGCAATCTCGCGGGTAATCAAGAAGTATAAGGACATCGGCGTAAACGGTAATTCTGCGATTATCAATCGCAATAAAACGGAAGAACCTGTCCTTTCGGATGATTTGAAGAAAACTGAAAAAGCTGTAATTAAAAAAGCTCAGGCCGCCGTCGCGATCGACAATGCCTGCCCTGAATGCGGAATGCCTGTGAATCACGAAGGCGGCTGCATGGTCTGCATCCACTGCGGCTATTCCAAATGCGGGTAAAATAACGACTTTTGAAAATGCACAGTCAATGCACAGTCATCATTTTCCATTAATGACTGTGTATTTTTTTTTAATAAATATCAAAAACTACAGGCAGCAAATAATTCTTGGTGAGGTGAATCACGCGATGGCGAAAGACAGACGCAAAGTCAAAGAAGTATTGACAACCAATAACTCGCTTGCTTGGGGTCACCTGAACAACACTCATCCGATGCCGGCAGGCTCGATTGCTTTTGCCAGTCCGCAGGCGATTGGCCGGATGGCTGAAGATAGAAGACGGTCCCCGGATAAAGCGTAGCGGAGGAATAGAAAAGTGGCCAATAATAAAAAGAAGGAAACTTTTATGGCGAACCCTGTTGAGAAACATACTACCGCTGCCTGGGACAGCCGCTTTGAAACAAAGAAGCCTGTATCGAATGTAGGCATTCCCGGAGAACTTGAAGTTCGCAATGCCAAAGAATATGTGGATTCCAACGAAAAATAAACAATTTGGGTTAAGGGGCTGTTGCAAAGCGAATAATAATCATTCGCATGCAGCAGCTCCTTTCCTATTGTTAATTACTTTAATGTAGAAAAATGCTTTCTTCTTGTGAATGATAAACTTTTTCTCTTGACAAATAAATCCTTAAGGCATAGTATTTAGACTGACTAGTCAGTTTAAAATGTAAAGGAGAAAGGGATGACAAACCAAAAAGATAAAGCAATATTTCAGGCTGCACTTCAATTATTCGCTGTCAATGGGTTTGAACGAACGACAATGGAAGACATTGCCTCTCAGGCAAAAGTTGCCAAAGGGACATTATTTTACCGGCACAAAAGCAAAGAAGAATTATTTGTCAGTATGATTCGCTGGACTATCGACCAATTTGTCGCAACAGTTAAAGAATCAGCCGAAAATGTAGAAGGAGCAATCCAACAGTTAGAAAAGTTAATTGAGGTTCAAACAAAGCTTTCCTTTG
Organism: Dehalobacter sp. TBBPA1; assembly: GCF_040931655.1. NCBI lineage: Bacteria > Bacillati > Bacillota > Clostridia > Eubacteriales > Desulfitobacteriaceae > Dehalobacter > Dehalobacter sp. TBBPA1. The sequence continues at coordinate 2,735,560 of NZ_CP162385.1, forward strand.
AACATCCTGAGTTTGCAAAAGTACTTTTAAGCGAAGTTTGGGGAAGACAAGACAGGCAACTCCTGCTGCGTGAAAGTTTAAGAGAATATTTGCAATTCATTGAAAAAATTATTCAGGAAGGAATAGAAAAGAAGGAAATCAGGCCTTTGGGCCCGGAACTTCTGGCTGTCTCCATATTTGGCATGACAGCGGCAGCAAGTCTTCGTATCCTATTATCCAATCAGAAGATCTCTTACGAAGCCACCGTAGAAGAAATCAAAGGGTATTGGTTAACTGGGATCAAATTATCAGAAAATCTTTGAAAAAACAATAGAAGCTGCAGTAGCTAATTAGTTATAAATAGCAATTTGGAGGAAATGTCATGGCATTAGAGAAAAAACGTTGGAGAAAACGAGCAGTTATTGCAGCTGTAATCATTCTTCCCCTCATATACAGTGTATTTTTTCTTTCAGCGTTCTGGGATCCGTACAGCAAATTAGAGAAGCTTCCTGTGGCCTTTGTCAATCAGGACCAGGGCGCAGTTATCAATGGTAAGTCAAGAAATTTAGGAAATGAGATCACTGAAGAACTAAAATCCGATGAAAACATCAAATGGGTTTTGACTACGGACGCAGAAGCAAAGACAGGAATACAAAACAGAGAATATTATGCTGAAGTTTCGATACCGGCCGATTTCTCAGAAAAAATAGCTTCGGCAGATAAATCAGATAAGAATGAGGGCATCATCATCTATCAGCCGGAAGAGAAAAGAAATTTCCTTGCTGTCCAGGTTCTGAACAGAGTCATGCTCGAATTTAAAGATAAGGTTTCACAAAAGGTGACCAAAGAAATCGTCAGTGAAATGACGACCGAAATGAAAACGGTTCCTGAGGATTTAGGTGAACTGAATGATGGGCTCGGGAAAATATCTGCTGGTTCCAGTCAACTGTCAAATGAAATCAGTGTGCTGAAAAATAATCAGGAAAAACTGAATACCGGCATCATTGAACTAAATGATGGTTTAAATGCAGGCACCCTGGCGTTTAACAAATTGGCTGAGGGTTCCAACCTGTTTTATGCTAATTGGGCGCAATTTAACATTGGACTGACAACATTGAATGCAAGTCTTACACAATCACAATCAGGGCTTTCGACTTTCGCCATGAGTTCACTTAGCTTTGCTCAAGGGCTTCAACAATTTACAAGCGGTTTCGATCAAGCCAAAGCTGGTTCAGCGCAGATATACCAAGGAACAACAGATTATGCTGCAAATATGCAAAAATACGCCGATGGTATGGGCCAGTACCTGGCAAGCGTTAAAAGCTTAACATCTACCGATCAAAGTATCGCTGATTCTCTGACATCATACGTAACAGCACATCCTGAAGCATTGGCAGATAAAAATATGCAGAGTATCTTGGCAACATACAAAGAATCACAAGGCTCCCTGGATCAGCTAAACACTGCTTCTGACACACTGAAAAGCAACACCGCCACTTTAGTCAGCCGTGCCCAACAGCTGCAGGCAGGAAGTAAACAATTGAATGACGGCATCGCATTAATCGATAGCAAGTCAAAAGAACTCATGAATGGTGCAACGCAATTGGCAAGCGGGGCAAATCAGTTAGGGGCCGGCTTAAATCAGCTATCTGGTGGTGTAGGACAGTTGGCGGAAGGTTCCGCAGAATTGGCAGCTGCGTATCCACAACTAAATTCCGGTATCCAGACGGCTGCCATGGATATAGCGGCAGCTGCCCAAGGAAGCAGTGAACTGAACGCCAGTGCGGCTAAGTTTCCGGATGGCGAACAGCGGCTTCTAAACGGTAGTCAGACCTTGAATGATGGCATCAACGAGGCAAAGACTGCGGTTGCGGATTCAATCACAACAGCAAATGACAAAACGGCGAATTTTGCTGGACTCGATACCTACGCAGCAACACCTGTTGAGCTTAATCAGCTGAGCATTGATCCAGTGCCGAATTATGGAACAGCATTTTCACCGTATTTTATTTCGTTGTCATTATGGATCGGAGCAATCCTCATGCTAATTGTTATTTACCTTGATCCGGAAATCAATTTTGAACGCCGTCTTTCAAGATATCTGCCTGCGGATCCAAGGTTTATTGGATTCTCACTGGTAGCTGCAGTTCAAGCGGTGGCATTAGCTCTTGTTTTACAGAACGGATTGCATCTGGTGGTGAAGAATGTTTTCATGTTTTATGTCGTGTGCATTCTGATTGCTTTATGCTTCACCGCCATTGTGGATTTTTTGATCGCGAACCTCAAGGATGTCGGCAAATTTTTGGCACTTTTTTTACTGATCCTTCAGCTTACGGCTTGCGGAGGAACCTTCCCACTGGAGCTTGTACCGAAATTCTTTGATAACGCATATCCATATTTACCAATGACATACGCAATCAATGCACTTAAAGAAGTAATATCCGGCGTCAACTACAGCTTTCTGTATGAGAATCTGTCTATATTGGGAGGCATCACAGTTGTAATTTTTGCAGTAAATCTACTGCTGAGCATCAGAGCAACGAAAAAGCAAAGGGAAAAATCCGCTGTTGAAATGACCGTTGTTTCATAGACAGTAGGTCATCTTCTTTCAATAATCGAAGGGGCCGTTGCAGAACGAATGAAAGTAAATTCGTCTGTAACAGCCCCATATAATTCTATAGCCGAATAATTGTAGATTAGGATTGGGAGGTTGCCATCTTCCTGTAGCTCTCATAACGTTCAGCCGCATGTCTTTCCGCCAAGCTAAACATGTCTTCGGCAATCTCAGGGAAAACGTTTTTCAAAGAAGCATAACGGATCTCGCTTTCCAGGAATTCTTTAAAGTTTCCTTTGGGTTCTTTGGAATCAAGACTAAACGGATTTTTACCCTGCTGCTTAAGATCCGGATTGTACCTGTAAAGATGCCAGTATCCTGCCTCTACTGCTTTTTTTTGCTGGGCCAGGCTCATCCCCATCCCGTTCTTAAGACCATGATTGAAGCAGGTGGAATAGGCAATGATCAGGGACGGTCCGTGATATCTTTCAGCCTCTGTAATCGCTTTGATCGTCTGCATCATATTCGCTCCCATTGCAATCTGAGCGACGTAAACATAGCCATAGGATATCGCCATCATGCCAAGGTCCTTTTTCCGGATCTTTTTGCCTGCGGCGGCAAACTTGGCAATCGCGGCTGTCGGGGTCGCTTTGGAGGACTGCCCGCCTGTATTGGAATAGACCTCCGTATCCATTACAAACAGGTTGACATCGTCCCCGCTGGCCAGGACATGATCGACACCATTATACCCAATATCATACGCCCAGCCGTCCCCGCCGATTGCCCAAACTGAGCGTTTGACGAGATAGTCCTTCCTCTTCAGTATTTCACGGATGACAGGAAGACCCAAGGCAGCGTTGCCGTTCAATGCCTGAAGCACTTTGGCGGAAGCGGTCAGCGACCTTTCCCCGTCCTGGTACGCATCGAGCCATTCTCTGAAAGCTGTCTTGATTTCTTCGGACAGCTCCATCGCCAGGGCTTCCTGCATCAGGGCAGAAATTCTTTCTCTGATCTGCAAAGCGCCGAGGTACATGCCGTATCCGTACTCCGCGTTATTTTCAAAAAGTGAGTTGGCCCAGGCCGGTCCTCTGCCCTCGGCATTGGTCGTATACGGAATGGAAGGGTAACTTCCCCCCCAAATTGAGGAACAGCCTGTCGCATTGGCGATCATCATACGTTCCCCAAAGAGCTGGGTCAGCAGTTTAACATACGGCGTTTCCCCGCAGCCCGGGCAGGCACCGTTAAACTCCAGAAGTGGACGGATAAACTGGCTTCCTTTTAAGGTATTACGTTCCATACGGTCTTCCTTGGGCCGAATGGATAACGCATATTCCCAGTTTTCCGCTTCCATTTCGATTTCGTGTTCGGCCGGTTTCATGATTAATGCTTTTCCCGGAGCAGGACAAATGTCGGCACAGTTCATACAGCCTGTACAGTCCAGAGGGGCAATCTGTATACGGTAATGCAGGCCCTCCAGTCCTTTTCCGGCAGCTTCCTTCGTTATAAATGTCTCCGGTGCCTGGGCTTTTTCCTGATCATCCAATAAAAAGGGTCTGACCGTCGCATGCGGACAAATATAGGCGCACTGATTGCACTGAGTACATTTGTCTATCTGCCATTCTGGAATCTGGACTGCAATACCGCGTTTTTCATAGGCTGTTGTCCCGAGAGGCGTGCTCCCGTCCTCCATCCCCAAAAAGGTACTGACAGGAAGCTCATCTCCCTCAGAGCGCGCAATCGGCCGCTGAATTTTCTTGATAAATTCGGGTTCTTCTTTGAGCTCCGTTTTTTGATCCTGGGCACTCTCCCAGGAAGCAGGCGCCTCAATACGGATAAGCCGGCTGATGCCTTGATCTACGGCGGCTTTGTTCATTTCAACGATCTTCTGCCCTTTCCGGCCGTAGGTTTTTTCAATCGAATTTTTCAGATACCGAACGGCATCTTCAATCGGTATGACATTCGCCAGCTTAAAGAATGCGGCCTGCATCACCATATTGATCCGTCCGCCCAGGCCAATCTGCGAAGCAATATCAATTGCGTCTATGACATAGAAATGGATGTTGTTTTGAAAGATCGTTTTCTTCAGGTATGCCGGAAGATGCTCTTCAAGTTCATGAAGGCTCTTCCACGGGCAATTCAAAACAAAAGTGCCATTTTTTTTGATTCCTTTCAGGAGATCATAATGGTAAATGAACGATTGATTATGGCAGGCAATGTAATCCGCGCTGAAGACCAAATAGCGGGACTTAATCGGACTTCTGCCAAATCTGAGGTGGGAAACCGTTGTCCCTCCTGATTTTTTGCTGTCATAGGAAAAATAGGCCTGGGCGTTAAGGTCGGTATTGTCCCCTATAATCTTTACCGCCGATTTGTTTGCCCCGACAGTCCCATCGGAACCAAGCCCCCAGAACTTGCAATTGATGGTCCCTTCCGGGGTTGTATCCAGCCATTCACCCTCCGGTAAAGAAGTACCGGAGACATCATCCACAATCCCGATGGTAAAATGATTTTTTGGTTTGTCCTGTTTCAGATTCTGGTATACCGCCAGGATCTGAGAAGGCGTTGTGTCTTTGGATCCTAGCCCATACCTCCCCCCCACGATAACCGGCTGATAGGCTATTTGTTCCGGAGTCCCATCCGAGGTGTGCCTGAATAATTCTAGAATATCGAGGTAGAGCGGTTCGCCTAAAGCTCCCGGCTCCTTGGTGCGGTCCAAAACCGCGATTTTTTTGACGGAAGCGGGTAATACATTAAAGAAATATTTTGCCGAGAATGGCCGGTAAAGATGAACGATCACCATCCCGACCTTTTCCCCTCTCTTCTGCAGAACGTCAATCGTCTCTTCAACCGTGTCACAGACTGACCCCATTGCCACAATGACATTTTCAGCATCCGGTGCTCCGTAATAATTAAAAGGGTGATAGACCCGTCCTGAAATTCTTTCTATTTCCCGCAGATAGCCTTCTACAATATCCGGGACCTTCTCATAAAACGGATTGGAAACCTCCCTGAACTGAAAGTAGACATCCGGATTCTGCGTTGATCCTTTTACAACGGGGTGTTCAGGACATAAGGAATGATCCCTGAAATCCTGAAGCGCCTGATCGTCTACAATTTTTCGGATCTCTTCCTGTTCAATTAAGCTGATTTTTTGATACTCATGCGACGTACGAAATCCGTCAAAGAAATGAAGAAACGGAATTCTGGATTGGATAGCGCTCAGATGAGCAACATATCCAAAATCATGTGCTTCCTGGACGTTGGTTGATGCCAACAGCGCAAAACCTGTCTGCCTGCAGGCCATGACATCCTGATGGTCGCCGAAGATGGACAGCGCATGGGTTGCCAGTGCTCTGGCACTGACATGAAACACGGCCGGCAGCAGTTCCCCGGCAAGCTTGTACATATTCGGAATCATCAGCAGCAGCCCCTGAGAAGCGGTGTAAGTGGTGGTCAGCGCTCCTGAAGCGAGTGATCCGTGAACGGCTCCCGCAGCACCAGCCTCAGATTCCATTTCCACAACTTTTACAGGCTGCCCAAAAATATTCTTTTTGCCGTGCGCCGACCATTCATCAATACCTTCGGCCATCGGAGATGACGGAGTGATCGGAAAGATGGCGGCAACTTCAGTCAGGGCGTAGGACGCCAGCGCTGCAGCTTCATTGCCATCCATCGTGGCCGTTTTCATTGGCATCAAAAGACCTCCTTTTAGCTTAAGTTTGATCCATATTTGTGATCCATTATTAAATTGATGATCCAGTACCTCGTCAACTCGGTACTAAGCTTTATGATCTATATTATTGATACTTTCCAGCGAAAAATGCACAGAAGTGCAAACCAATCAATTTTGCAAGAATTACAAAAAAACACTGCCAATAGTGTGTTACTATTAGCAGTATCTCAAAGGCTTATTGTTAATCTCATTTTTGATCTTTCATCAGACATTACTGAGAATGTCTAATCCAGAAAATCCTCTAAATCTTCAATCGTCGCTTTCAGCGCCGTAATCCTTTGTTCTTGTGCCATAATAATATTATGCAGTGTTATTTTGGCCTGAGCAATATCCAGTTCTTTTTTTGTCTTTCTGAGATCAACGACTTGCTGCTGAACGTCGCCCAACTGGCCTTCGATCTCAGTTTTATCTTCCTTGAGCGTCTGCAAAAAGTTCTTCAGCGGAGCAAGCAGGGCTTCCATCTGTTCATCGGTCAGATTCTCATTCTGTTGTCTAAGATCATTAATCTTGGCAACTGCATTATTGCGAAGCTGAATCAATTGATTGCGCAAATGAATCGTCTCTGTTTTATTGGCACGGATTTCATCAAATAAGGGCTTGAGTTCCTTCTGCCATTGCTGGACAGTAATACCCTTATCTTCAGTATTCATCTGCTTGTTGCTTTCGGAATTCTGTTTACTTGATGTGCCATCCGTTGTTTTGTCTGTCTTGGCAAAAACCAGCGCACTGTTAAGGATTAAGCAAACACTCATAACAGCCAACAGCACAACTTTTATTCTTTTCATATTGCTTCCTCCCCACAATGTTATTTCAGATCATTTTCTTCAATATCATCCATCGCATTCACAGTGTTGATGATTTCATCAAGCTCTCTGGAAATCTCGTCCAATACAGCTTCTTTTTCTTCATCTGCCGACCGTGTACCTGATTTTGCAACCACCGAAATTTCTTGATTATCGGACTCCTTGTTTTCTGTCCCGTCTGTTTCCGTTCCGTTAATTCCCGCTCCATCGATTCCTGCTCCATCACTTTGTACCTGATCGTCTTTGTTCGCGGATTGCTGGTCTTCAGTCTGAACACCGTTTCGCGGCACTTCGGAATTCTTCGATTGATCCGTTTGGCCCGAGCAGCCGCTCAGCGTGACAAAAAAGGAAAGAATTAGGAATGTCGTTAAGAACACTCTACCTTTCATCACTACCCTCCTGGTACTTCAGGCAGGCAGACCATCGGTCTACAGCCTTATTTTAAAGAAAAAATATCAAAGCAAAACAGATGAGTTGTAAATAATACGTAAAATTATGACCGTACTTTTTAAAATTCTAGGTATTAGCTTAGCCAGGGAAAAAAATCACAATCTCCGTTCCCTGCCCATAGGTGCTGGAAGCGCTAATTCTACCGCCGTGCTGCTCAACCAGCATCTTGGTGATGTTAAGACCAAGACCGGTTCCGCCTTCCACCTCCTGCCGGGATTTATCTGCCCGGTAGAATTTCTCAAAAATAAATGGCAGATCCTGTGGTGCGATTCCCTTCCCGTTATCCTGAACACTCAATTTGATCCCGCCGTCTTCCGGCGTTACAGTCAGTTTGATTTTTCCGTTCTTTCCGGTATATTTCAGCGCATTATCCAGGATATTGATCAGGATCTGTTTAAAACGATGCTGATCCGCGTATAATTCCAGTCCGTCCGGACAATCCATCATCAGCTCTATGTTTTTAGGATTTTCCCTCATCCCTGTGCTTTCCAGAATCTCCTCCAGGGTATTCCCGACCAGGAAATACTTCCTAGCGAGTGTAATCTCCCCTGACTGAATTTTCGCTGATTCCAGGATTTCACCTGTCAGCCCCATTAAACGGTTTGTTTCCGTTTTAATAATATTCAAATACTTTGGATAGTCCTGAGGTTTTACCAATCCATCCAGCATTCCCTGGACAAAACCGTTGATCGATGTCAGCGGAGTTCTCAGATCATGAGACACACTTGCCATAAAATCCCGCCGCATATTTTCGGCCGTACTGATTTGGTTTTTCATATTATTGAAGGCTTTTGCCATCTTTTCCAGCTCATCACCTGAATGAACTGCCAAATCATTGATCTGCTCTCCGGCGGCCAGTTGTATCGCTCCCTCTTCCATGATTTTCAATGGCCTGGTAATTTTAAGGGCTGCCAGATAAATCATGATACCACTTAAGATAACTGCCGCCAGTGCAGAACACCATATGATCATATTGATCTTTTGAATATAAGCGTAGATTTCGTCAAGTGGAGCAAAAAACAAAATAGCTCCTTCAATCATATTGCCCTGGCCGTAGGGGATCCCTAAAAAGGCTACATCTGCGGCAAACCTGTCCGAGTATTGCTTTTTCCGGGAAACTTCCTTGCCCTGCAGGATGCTTTTTAAATCTTCAAACAGGTACGCATCCAGCAGTTTCTTATCCAGTACCAGATTCTTATTCGCAAGAACCTCCGGATTCAGCCGGATTGCATAAATCCGTGAACCCGTCATCGAACCCAGGATATCCAGCGAATCATTTAGTTCCGAATAGGTTATTTCGGCCTGTTCATACTTCCCAAGCAGCAGAACCGTTTCGGCTGCCGCAGCACGCATTTCTTGCTGCTTTTCCCCGAATACATAGTTGTTAAACGCATAGGAGAGAAGAACGGCAATGACAGCCATCACCGCAATGATCAAGATCAGATAGGTAAAAAACAGTTTTGAGAAAATTGTTTTCTTAACCATCAATCTCCAGCTTGTATCCTACTCCCCAGACGGTACTGATCCGGCAGTTAGAACAAACACCCTCCAGTTTTTCTCTCAGTTTGTTGATATGAACATCAACAGTCCGGGTATCTCCTTCATATGAGTAGCCCCATACTTTTTCCAGCAGCTGGTCTCTGGTAAAAACCATATTTCTGTTCTTGAGAAGGAAATACAGCAGCTGGATCTCTTTCGGCTTCAGTTCTATTTTTTCGCCTTCCAGTCTGGCCTCATAACGGTTCATATCCACCTGGATATTTCCGATATTCAGAACATTGGTTTCAGCTTGTTGATCTGCTCTATCCTTCGTTTCATATCCTTGAACGTTTTTTAGTCTGGCTTTGACCCTGGCCACTAGTTCCCTCGGTTCAAAAGGCTTCACAATATAATCATCGACACCAAGTTCAAACCCCTGAATCTTATCTTCCATCAAATCACAGGCAGTCAGCATAATGATCGGAACAGAGCTGATCTGCCTGATCATTTTACAGACTTCCCACCCGTTAATGACCGGCAGCATGATATCGAGAATCACTAAATCTGTTTTTTCTGTTCGCAGGACATCGAGCGCACTGCTTCCATCATGAACCATATAAAGCTGGTATCCCTCATTCAAAAGATAAAGTTCCAACAGCTGGCAGATATTGTGATCATCATCAACGACAAGTATGCTTGTCATCCATCGTTCACCCCCACACTTCGGAAAGGAAAAATAAGTTGCCAATAGACCAGACAACTATACCTGATGCTATTATATCAGTTTTTTTCCAATTCTGTCATGGTTTTTCAAATGAAAAGAGGATGCCGAATAACATCCTCTCTGGTCAATCTTTATTTAAAATCAAAGTGAAAAAATAATCGCAATTCTTCTATTCAACAGCAACTTCGAATTCGTCTTTCCCGGCCCCACACAAAGGACAAACCCAACTATCGGGCAGATCTTCAAAAGCTGTACCGGGAGCAATCCCACCATCCGGATCTCCTTCAGCCGGATCATAAACATAACCACATACTGTACATTCGTACTTTTGCATTCAAAGCGCCTCCTTTGTCAATTTTTTTCATTATAACCGCAGGTTTTCTTGAAAACAAGAGGCTTTCAGCTAAAATATTCACTGAATTTTCGCGGTTATTCCTGCACTCTCTTAGCTGCGCGGCGGTCCATAAATCCTGAACGATTTGCGGATACTCTTTATCCAGCTTGTAAAACAGCAGCACTACAATCAGGAAATAGATGCATACCAGGCATACTAATACTCCAGGATATCCCTAATTCTTTCAAATCTTTTCAGTTCCTGTTGGGCTTTGGAAAGATGGGCATTCATCAGCCGGTTAGCTGATTCGTTATCCTTATTCTCCACAGCCTGAAAGATCTCCAGATGTTCCTGATAAAGCATCTGTCTGTTTTCAAAATAATAGGTCCGCACCCACTGCTGATACGTCGATCGTAAAACCTGACCGGATATATCCAGAGCGGTATTGATCATTCGTTCCAGAAGCGGGTTTTTGCACATCCCGGCTAAAGCGAGATGAAAAGAGACATCATCCTTCTGGACATTTTTGCCTTCCGGCAGATCCTGTTTCATCTTTTCAAACAATATGTGCATGGCGGCAATATCGCTGTTATCCCTGTTTCGGGCAACAAGATCAACGGCTTGGGTCTCCAGAGCAATACAGATATCAATAATTTTTTCGAAATCGTTTTCCAGCAAAAAAATAAAACTTAGAGGTTCAATCACTGCATTGGATGGAGAACGTTTGACAAAAATTCCTTCTCCCTGCCGGATATCGAGAATCCCTGTCAGGCTCAGCGCTGATAATGCCTCCCTGACCGAAGTTCTGCTTACTTCAAACTTTTCGGCAAGAATACTTTCTGTCGGTAGCTTATCACCCGGATTCAGCTGACCCTGAATCATAAAGTTTTTGATCTGCTCAAGAATAATCTCTGTAGTTCTCCTGCTCTTGATCGGCTTGATATCCATGCCCATACTCCCTCACAGGTATCCGACAAAATATAGTTATACGATTGTATTATAACATATGACTTCAAAATATGGGAAAGCGGATAATATTCGGTATCTTAAGCCAGACTATGGAAAAAAAGAATCATGAGGTGGTTGTATGTCATTATCTCCCCATCCAACGTATAAAAGAATTCTTGTTGTAGTGATGACCCTCATGCTGTGTGCATCCTCCTTGAGCAATGCTGCCTTGGGAGACCGCAATCTTTCACGCGGATCCCGCGGGCCGGAGGTAGCGGAACTCCAAAAAAGACTGTCTATGCTGGGATATGTGATCGGTCCAATTGACGGAATCTATGGACGTCAAACCGAGGCCAGGGTCCGTTTGTTTCAAAAAGAACACGGACTAGGCGCAGATGGTATAGCCGGAACCAGAACCATACGTGAGCTCAAACGCTTGACAGGGGAAAGTGTGACAGTCGGCGGCACAGCGATTGGATATAAGAATTCGGATATTAATCTTTTAGCCCGTCTGGTCAGTGCCGAAGCTAAAGGAGAGCCCTATCGTGGACAAATTGCCGTTGCCTCTGTTGTGTTAAACCGTATCCAAAGCTCCTCATTTCCAAATACGATTCCAGATGTTATTTACCAACCCGGTGCTTTTTCTCCAGTAGCAGACGGGTCCATTTGGAATGAGCCTGTTCCTTCGGCCTATAACGCAGTATATGAAGCGTTACACGGAACAGACCCTGCCTACGGAGCATTATTCTTTTTTAACCCTGCCAAAACAAGCAACAATTATATCTGGTCACGACCTCAAATTATTCAAATTGGCAAACACATCTTTTGTCGTTAGGAGGAAAAATATGAAGAAAAGATTTTGGCCGTGGGCTTTAGCTGCGGGACTCGCACTCTCTCTGATCTGGGGGGTGAATCAATTCCAAAGAGCTGAAAGTTTGGACCTCGCCGCCGAGAACCAATATCAAAGATCTTTTGCCGACCTGGTGACTCACCTTGACGGTTTGGAAACCACTCTGGCTAAAAGCGGGGCTGCAGGGACCCCGACCCAGCAGGTATTGTATTTAAGCCAATCCTGGCAGCAGAGTGAAACGGCCGTGAAGGATCTCTCTCTGCTGCCGTCAGATGAATACGGGTTAAATTATGTCGATCAGTTTCTGAATCAAATCGGCGAATATGCCCATCTGATGACGCAGCAGATTGCCAAAGGTGATCAGATGAATGCTTCTCAGGAAAAAACGCTGACCAATATGCAGGAAAGGCTTATTTCTGTTAACCGGACCGTTCAAGAACTCAACGTCAGTCTTAGTACAGAAAATATTTCCTGGCTCAGTAAAAATAAGCGGAGTGCTTCAACTAATTTTTCCAATGCTGCTCCTGCCTCAGCCATTGGAGAAGAAGGTGCTGCTACAGTCCCTGACTCAGTCAGCTCTGGTCTTGAGCAGCTTGATTCCAGCCTGCAGAAATACCCCCCATATTCTTATGAGGGTCAGGCGGATACGCATTTTGTGTCGGAACCGCTTGGTCTGCCTGAAAAGACCGTAACAGAGACGGAAGCAAAAGCTGCAGCCACTGATTTTTTGCAGACCCTTGGCTATACGAACGTTGATCCGCAGTCTTCCGGCATCTCCAACGGTACTTTCAGCGTTTATGTTTTCAAATTTAGCAGCACTACGGTCGACGTGGCTAAAAAAGGCGGTGTGATCACGTACTTCCGGGATGAAAGAGCGCTTGGTCTGCAGCGATTTGATGCAGACAATACAGCATCTCGGGCCTTGAAAACTTTACAAAATCTTGGATGGAAGAATCTTGTTCAGACTTCAGTCAATGATTTTGGCGGAACGATACAGCTGGACGCAGTCGTTGAAGAACAAGGCATTCGAATCTATCCTGATAAAATCCGGCTGATTGTTGCCAAAGACAACGGCAGAATAATAGGTTATGATGCAACATCGTACTGGCTGTTTCACCATAAACGCACGCTTCTGCCTGAAATCACGATGGATCAGGCCAAATCTCGTCTTCGTTCTGACGTCTCCATCCAGGAGTACAGGCTGGTCGTCATATCCCTTCCCGGCTGGCCCGAAGCTTTCTGTTATGAATTCCGAGTAAAAAAAGGCGGGGAGGAATTCATGATCTATATCAATGCGGTCAGTGGGTACGAGGAAAAAATCCAGCGGGTTATCCAAACTCCACGAGGAGAATATCTGGAGTAAGGTAAATCACTGGAAATACACCGCCAAAAAGGTTATAATTCTTGTATAAAAAAATGCGCAAACCGGCAACCCAAAGCAAAGAATCCGCCGGTATGGTTACAGAAATCCTGACAAAAATGAAAGATGCGCTAAAGGATATCGATTCAGAGGTGTGTGGGACATGTATGAAAAATGGCTGAAGCCGTTGAGCAGCTGTGCGCTGTTTGACAAGATTGAACCCAGCGAAATTCTTGGTATTCTTCATTGTATGAATATAAAAATTCATGATTATAAAAAGAATGAATGCCTGACCTTAGCTGGGGAAACGCTCTCCAAAATTGGTGTAGTTTTGAGCGGGAATGTTTCCTCCACCAAAGAAACGGTTTCCGGGAACAGGGTTTTAATCAGTGTTCTTGGCCCCGGAGAAATGTTCGGAGAAATGGCCGCCTATTCCGGTACAAAGTCCTGGCCGGTCACAGTCATCGCCCAATCGAGCTGTACGGTGATGTTTTTTCCACAGGACAAAATTGTCGGCTGCTGTGAGAAAGTATGCATCAGCCATAAGAAATTGATCATGAATATGCTGAAGGTCTTATCGACCAGGGCATTAATGCTCAATAAAAAGGTAGAGTACCTTTCAATCAAGAGTCTCCGGGGCAAGGTCAGCACCTATTTACTCGACGAGTACGAGAAGACCGGCAATCATACCTTTCAATTAAACCTCAACCGGAATGATTTGGCCGATTTCATTAACGTCTCCCGCCCTTCCCTTTCCCGTGAACTCTGCAAAATGAGAGACGAAGGAATGATCGATTTCCACAGTACAACGGTTAAAATAAAAGATTATGAGGTTTTAAAAAAATTTAGCGAATGAAGTTGTTGATTTAAACGATACCTGAAGGAGTGTTGTGATGACGAAGGACACCTTTGCAAGAACATTTGGCTTCGAGGATTATGGCCATATGCTTGCAAGTACAACAACTGTCTTTAAGGACAACGATGCTGATACTTACTGGAATATCACCAAACTCTCGCAGGATAGATTTCTTACCTGGGATGATGCTGAAATCGGGGACGACCGGGTTGAAGTATTCTTGACAGAAAATGAAGCCCAGGCTTATCTGAAACAGCTAAGAGACAATCAAAATATTCTTGCGAATTTCAAGTAGCTTTGCTATAATAGTTTTGTTATAGGGAGTAGCTTAATACTCAAGACCGTCATTACGGACAGATGATGTCCCGGTTCTGAGGCAACTTAGTTGTTAGCGAGACTTTAACTTTGGTTAAAGTCTCTTTTTATTTTGCTTTTAAGGTTAACGAAATTGATCCCCGTGATTTTAAAGGAATTAAATAAACTAAATTGAAAGGTGTAAGATAAATGGAAATACTAGGTTTATCTATTACTCAGTTCTTAACAAGCCTATTATCTATTGTGATGATTGACCTTGTTCTAGCCGGAGACAATGCGATTGTCATTGGGCTTGCCTGTCGCAATTTACCCAAAAACATTCAAAATAAAGCGATTTTTTTGGGAACCGGGGGGGCTGTCATTATCAGAATCTTGGCTACAATCGCCATTGTATGGCTTCTTCAAATCAAAGGGCTGATGCTAGGCGGAGGTATCCTTCTGGTATTTATCGCCTTTAAACTGTTGTCCAAACAGAAAGACCACGACAAAGTAAAATGTCAGGATACTTTACTTTCGGCTGTTTGTACAATTATCATTGCCGACGCGGTCATGGGTATCGACAATGTCTTGGCAATTGCTGGAGCTTCTCATGGAAGCTATATCATGGTCGTACTTGGCTTAATGATCAGCATACCCATTATGGTATTCGGCAGCAAGTTAATTATTAAGCTGATGGACCGTTTTCCGTTTATTATTAGTCTGGGTGCAGCCGTCATTGCTTTTACTGCAGGGAAAATGATTACCAATGAGCCTTTGCTTGCAAGCTTTGTAAGCGATCCGGTACTTGAATATAGTTTAATTGCTTTGATTACTGCCGGAGTTTTGCTGGTTGGACAATGGAAAAAACAAAAAACCTGCTCGACAAAGTAATAGCTTAAATTTTGCTTGTGCGCTGAGGAACATCGCAAAAAGCAACTTCATTGTTAAAATGATTCTCTTATTGACACTTTCCTCAATAAACTATACGATTAAAATGGTTGGAAACGTAGGAGGATCAGAAGATATGAAATTTAAACAAATCTGTTCTGCCACCTTGATTACAGGACTATGTCTGATGCTTGTATCCGGCTGCAATGCTCAAAAAACAGCAAAAATAAAAATCGGCGGCAATTTTGAATTAACCGGAGAAATTGCCGAGTTTGGAATCATGGGTGAAAACGGGGCGAAGCTGGCAATCAAAGAAGCGAATGAAAATGGCGGCGTACTTAAACGTCAAATTGAATACATCAGTACCGACAACCAGTCCAATGCTGCCGAATCAACCGCAGCGACCACCAAACTGGTTACACAGGATAAAGTCATCGCGATCATCGGTCCGATGACGAATGCGAATACGCTTGCAGCAATCCCTGTTGCGTCCGCCAACAATGTACTGCTGATTACGCCGACCAGCACAGACGAAAGCATTACCGTCAGCGATGAAGGGCTGAACAAATGGGTGTTCCGGAGCTGCTTTATCAACACTTTCCAGGGGGAAATCGCTGCATCCTATATGCTGAACACACTGAATGCTTCCAAAGCCGCGCTGATTATTGATCAGAACGGCACCTATGCCAAGAGTCTGGCAGTAGGTTTTCAGGATACTTTTGAAAAAGCAGGCAAACAAATTGTCGCTTCCAAAGAATACACTTTCGGCCAGGATACAGATTTCCGGGTCATGCTTGCAGAAATTAAAGCTCAAGACCCTGATGTGATCTTTGTCCCCGGATGGGCCAATCAAGCCGGAGCCATCATAAAGCAGGCCCGTGAAATGGGACTTGACACGGTCTTCCTCGGCGGTGATGGCTGGGGAACAGGGCCGATTAGCGATATTGCCGGCAAAACCGCGCTGAACAACGCTTATTATGTAGATCAGGTCGCTTTGGATGATCCAGTCCTGGCAGACTTTGCAGCTGCTTACAAAAAGGAATACGGTCAGGATGCTGATATGTTTGCCGCACTTGGTTACGACGCTGCGAACATGATCATCACAGCCATTGAGCAGGCGAACAGCATGGATACGGAAAAGATCAGGGAAGCCCTCGAGAACCTGACAGATTTTCAAGGAATCACCGGTACAATCACCGTGAATCCTGCAACCCATAATCCTGAGAAAAGTGCTGCCATCTTGAAGTTTGTGGGAGGCCAAAAAGTATTTGCTGCTCGCGTGGATCTTCAATAAAGGAAATTTGTGAACGTAATTATAGATAGAGTAATGAAAGAAAGCAGTTCTCTATTCTTTTATACTTCTATTTTTATGTAATTCTGTTTCCTATTTCTTTCTACAGTTGTATTTAACTTCCCTGTTTTTCAGTTATGTGTTAAAATGTTTAGATAGATTTGATTAGATATTATAACGATTGCTTTTTCATTTATTATTTATAAAAATGAATAAATGATATGAAGCAGTTTTTGTCATAATAAAATAGTAAACGCGATAAAAAAGGAGAACCATTTACATGTCAAATTTCTTTGAAATAGGCCTTAGTAGTGTACTGACCAAAGCTATTTCTGAAATGGGCTTTGAAGAGACCACACCGATTCAGGAGAGAACGATTCCGCTTGTGCTGGAAGGCAAGGATATTATCGGGCAGGCTCAGACCGGAACTGGCAAGACAGCCGCTTTCGGAATTCCGATGATTGAGCGTATGAATCCTGACAGGGAAAGTATCAAAGCCCTTGTGGTCACACCAACCCGGGAACTAGCTATCCAGGTAGCTGAAGAACTGAACCGTATTGGTCAGTTTAAAGATGTCCGGTCCCTGCCAATTTACGGCGGACAGGATATTGACCGGCAGATCCGGTCTCTGCGGAACCGGCCGCAGATTATTGTGGGGACTCCCGGACGGCTGATGGACCATATGAGAAGAAGAACCATCCGTCTTCAACAGGTTGAAACGGTCGTGCTTGATGAAGCAGACGAAATGCTCAGTATGGGTTTCGTGGAAGATATTGAAAACATTCTGAAGGAAGTTCCCGAACAAAGGCAGACGCTGCTTTTCTCTGCAACGATGCCAAAATCGATTCTGGATCTGGCCCAGCGCTTTATGCAGAATCCGGAATATATCAGCATGAAAACCAAAGAGATCATAGTTCCTCAAATCGAACAGTGTTACGTGGAAGTCCAGGAAAAACAAAAGTTTGATGTACTCTGCCGCCTGTTGGATATTCAGTCTCCCGATCTGGCCATTGTCTTTGGACGGACAAAGCGGCGGGTCGATGAGCTGTTTGAGGCTTTAAGCAAAAGAGGTTATTCCGCGGAGGGAATCCACGGCGACCTGACCCAGGCCAGGCGCGATATGGTAATGCGTCATTTTAAAGAAGGTTTAACGGAGATTCTGGTTGCTACGGACGTTGCGGCCAGAGGTCTCGATATTAGCGGCGTGACGCACGTCTACAATTTTGACGTTCCCCAGGATCCAGAAAGTTATGTCCACAGAATCGGACGTACTGGCAGGGCCGGCAAAGGCGGACAGGCGATTACATTTGTTACTCCAAGAGAGATCGGCCATTTAAGACTGATTGAGCAGGTCGCCAAAAGAAGAATTACGCGCAAGCCCTTGCCAACCTTTAATGACGTACTGGTCGGTCAGCAGCGCCTGACCATGGATAAAATTCTTAAAGCGGCCGAGGACGAAGATATTTTACGCTACAAGGAAATGGCGGAGGAACTGTTAGAGGACAACGATTCCATCACTTTGTTATCCGCTGCACTGAAGCTGCTGACAAAGGAGCCAAGTACTGCTCCGATCGTGCTGACCGAGGAAGCGCCTTTGCGCAGTAGGCAGCCCCGCAGGTTTGACCAGCAGCAAGGATTCCACCGAAACCGTGATAACAGCAAATATCCTTCAAGGTTTCCGAAACGCAAATTCTAACCGAATACACCAATAAAATCCTTCCCGTTCAACCGGGAAGGATTTTTATTGTATCGTGTTGTTTAATAGTCGACAAAGTCCGGATCATTCACGGAGAGAATAACTTTCCATTCCTCTTCTGTCCCGAAATTGGCGATTTTCTCTATCGGAAGCTTCATATATTTGCCGCTAGCCGTTGCCGCAATTTCACCGTTCGGAAGCAGAATCTCTCCGGTCCCCTCAAAGATCCTGCTGGTATCCCTGGTTATACGCGCTACTACCCTGAGCTCCTGATCCAGCGGAATGGGTTTTCTGTACTTTAGGTTCAGTTCCACAGTCACACCCCATATCCCGCCATGTCTAATGTTGACGGCCCTGCCGATCGTCTCGTCCAGAACCGCCGTGGCCACTCCGCCATGCAGCCTTTCCGGATAACTTTGATGCTCTTCGAGCGGAGAGAATATCGCGATGATCTCCTCATTCTCCAATTCGTAAAAAGCAGCTTTCAGTCCATTTTCATTCTGCATTCCACATACAAAACACATCTTGCTGTTATTCTGTTTTTTTACCACCCGAAGAAACGAACTGGGCATTTCGCTCTATCATTAATATACGGATAACAGGAAAGATTACAATCCAGTAACCCATACGCTTTACAGGTAATTAAACATATAGTTCATAGCCATCATTACCTCTCTACCTCATTATCGTTATTCAAACGGCCTGTGGATTTTGACCATCCTGCAGCCTTCTTTAAATATTCTTTGCCCCATTCCTCCCTGCTGAACATACGTCCAAATTTTGTCATTCTCGACAACCGATCCCGCCAAAATATCGGCGCCTTTCTTAAATAGTACCGGATGTAGCGGCGTACTCGGTCCGACTATAACAACCCGGGCTTTCTTGCAAAGTTCAAGCAGACGAGGCAGCGTCTTGTTGATCAAGGTCGTACCAGTAATAAATACATAGTCCTGCCCAGGCAAAATATATTCACAGGCAGGATCAGGGATATCCCCTGGCTGTGGATTGCGTTCAAGCACAGAAAGTGTGCACCAGTCTCTCAATCTCTCCAAATCCGGAAAATGTCCAATCACTGCAACTTTCTTTCCTTTAATCTCCGGTCGAAAAGAATTAAAAACGTTATCTTGTTCCTGGCAGTCCAGACTTTTATTTGTCAGGCTTTCTACTCTAGCCACAGTATTTATAGCCGAATTAATAGCGGCTAAACCAAGTCCTGCCTCTAAACTATTCCAAGATTTTACATATTCAGCAATTTCTCTGACTTGTTTGCCAACAAGCGACCCGCAGTCCTTCACTGCTCCCATCCCGTTCTCCATTGTCATGGCAATCCCCGTAGTCAGAGAGCGAACCAGGATCCAATTGATTCCTACCATACAATCGGTGACTCTCAACTCAGACGGAACCGCTGCAATCAGTTCATCATAAATTTTCCACATTGTATAATTCCTGTCCTAACATTCCTTTTATCGTTTTTGGTAATAGGGCTGTTCGGCGCATCCCAAGCAAAGGGCAGTCCCTTCCTGCTTTACTTCCCGGCCATCAAGGATACTTTCTCCGCACTTGCTGCAACGAGCCTTATGCTGGGGTTTCCCGGGCAAGTCCCTCGGCATAATATCTACCGTAACGTGCTCGATCTTAAACAGTTCCTGATCTGAATACTGATCCCAAAACTGATACGGATCAGCATCGTCCGGCATTTTGATATCACTGACCGGAGAGAGGCGTACTGCTTCATTTGTCGCCAGATTCACAAACGTAGCTGCCATTTTACCGTAGTTAACCAGTTTCAGACGCTTACGTCCGAGTGTACACCCGGTAACTACGCAAACTGCGTCCGCAGCACACCGGTCGATTTCCACATAAACAATCAAATCTTTATAGGTCAGCGGTTCCTCTATTTTCAGAAGCTTTAATCCGAAACGGGACATTCTGACTCCCAAAAACATTCCTGTACACAGGTGGCCGTGATAAGCAGCTGCAGCCTTCAAATCTTCTTCATACGTTCTCATTCCTAATTCTCCTCATATAATTTTTTTAAACAAAATTTTATAAATTCCAATTTTTGTTTACTACCGTTTGATTGAGGTCAAGGGCGAACGAAGCTCGTTCACCGAGGACAAAGCCGAAGACCCTTGACATCAGTATTGAAAATATTCTTTTGCTTTCCGGTCAGATATGACCGGCTGCTCTCGGGCGAGGATGGAGTTGGTGATTATATCCCAAGATTTAAAAATAAAATCAGAAAATGAAATGCGAAGAACAGTCAATATTAAATAGCTCTTCATCCGACAGAATGTTCAGCTCTTCCTTTGTGAAGGAAGTATGCTTCGGAACAAATTTCAGTTCCCTGGCTCCCTTTTTCCATCTGACAAGCATATTATCCTCGGATTCCACGAAGTGAAACCTCGGCGGATTAGCTACTCTGGCCCGTGTCAATCCTTGGATCGTGTCGGCCAAACAGGCTGAACCGGCAACAGATACTAAAAGGTCTGGCGAATTCAGCTTGCCTAGTTCTTCTTCCACAATTAAGGCCATACGTATAGCGAGAAGCAAGCCCTCACATTCTTCCTGATGATGAAGCAGTGCTTCCGTGCGAAAGATCTGCCGACGCATTTCTTTTTGCTGGGGTCTTATATAGGGAGCCCGCGGTGAGAAAATAATATCCTGCTCATAATACGGCTTGATATCCAGTACAGGCGAACCATCAATGGCATCTAGGTTTTGGACAATTAGCTGATTCCCTTGAATCTGATCCAGTTTAACAAGGGACAATCCAATCGGGTTCGGCCTACCAGGTGTGCGAATACCAAAAACTCCGTAGACCGGTGCATTAGGATTGACCTTGCGCGGCACGGTTTCTATCACCTTTTGGTTGGCCTGATGAAACCACGACAGGATCCAGAGATGGGAGTGCTCTTCAATTCTTTTGAGTCCGCCGGCGTATTCCGGAAATATTTCAATGCTGGCCTGCTGTCCATTGATTGGCATGCCTGCTGTGTCCTGCTGCAAGGAATGAACGATTCCGATCGGATTGATTTCGATTGGATGAATATTGATAATATCCATTTCTCACTATACGCTCCTTCTGTATTTTAAAAAAATAATTATCACCATACATCCCTGATTGAACGTGCCCTTAAGGCAGAACAGGTGTGCAGGTTTTGGCCAGCCTGCCGTCGCCGGTGGGCATGCTGGTTATCTTTACGTCGACACCATACACTTCACGCAGGTTTTCTTCTGTCACAATTTCATCAGGTTCTCCAATTTCAAAACCGCCTTCATGCAACAGTACCACGCGTGAGCAGCATAAAAACGCATGGTCCGGACAATGGGAAGTCATGACGACGCCAAGACCGTTTTCTGCCAGTTTTTTAATCTTCCCCAATACCTTCATTTGATTACCGTAATCAAGGTTAGAAGTAGGCTCGTCCATAACGAGAATTTCCGGCTGCTGGGCAAGGGCTCTGGCTATAAGTACCATTTGCCGTTCGCCGCCACTTATTTCTGTATACACTCTGTCTTTTAATAAATCGATACTGAGCGTTTCCATGGACTCCACCGCAATCCTCCTGTCTTCTTTTGAAGGTGTGGAAAATGCGCCCAGGTGGGCTGTCCGCCCCATTGTAACGACATCCAGGGCAGTGAATGGAAATGGTGGTGTGTGGTTCTGCGGTACATAACCAATGACCTGGGCAAAACGTTTGCGTTTCCAATGACTGACATCCTCGCCGTCTACCCGGATGGACCCGTCTATGAGCTTAAGAAATCCGAGAATGCTTTTAAACAACGTGGTCTTCCCTACACCATTCGGTCCCAATAGGCAAAGAATCTCATGAGAGGATACTGAAAATGATATCCTGTCAATAACCTTTCTATTTTCATAACCGCAAACAGCCGAGCAAACTTCCAGTTGCATCACCACGCGCTCCTTCCTTTCAACAGCAGATAGAGAAAAAATGGTGCTCCGATAATGGCAGTGAGTATTCCGAGAGGAATTTCAGTCGCAAAGACAGTACGCGCCACGTTGTCCACGATGAGCAGAAAAGTACCTCCAATCAGTACTGAGGCAGGCATAAGTTTTTTATAATCGGGGCCAACGATCAGTCGGGCAAAATGCGGAATGATAAGCCCAACCCAGCCAACCATGCCGGCAACGGAGATAGCGGACGATGTCAGCAGCGTCGAAGCCAATATCAGGATCAAACGTACTCTTCCTGTATCCACCCCCATGGCCTTCGCCTCTTCTTCCCCGAAAGAGAGGACGTTGATCTTCCAGCGAAATAGGAAAAGCGGTATAAGACCAATCACAAACGGGACAAACATCATCAGTACCTCCCTGTTTGTAATCGAATTCAGCCCACCCATCAGCCAGAAAGTAATTTCCTGCAGCTTGTTATTCGGGTCTGCTACAAATTTTGAAATCGAGGTGAATGCCGAGAATAGACTTTGTACCACCATGCCCGTGAGTACCAAAACCAGGACGGCGTTACTATTGCGCCCAATGACGCTGCTCAGTGCATAAGTCAGGCCCACCGCAGCAAGGCCGAATATAAAGGCTGTAATTTCTATCGATATGATGTTGAAGGAATTCAGGATGGCAAAAGCTGCCCCGAAGCCGGCACCCGCAGAAGCTCCAAGGATATCAGGAGAAACCATGGGATTTTTGAAAATTCCCTGATAAGCTGCTCCCGAGCCGGCCAACGCAGCGCCAATCATAACCCCGCATAAGATACGGGGAATACGCACATTGAATAGGACTGTCTCCACCGTCCCCTGACCTGTCACGCCGAAAATCTTGGCAAAAAAGATTTGCATCAATTGCTCAAACGGAATCCCGTACCTGCCAATGGTCAGTGAAATCAAAAAAACGATAACAAGTATGAGTATAAGTGCCGTCATTACGGGGAGGCCCGGCAGCCGGTTTCTCCACCCCGTTATGGAAGGAATGCCGGCTGCCGATTTCAGAGTGTCCCGCATTATTTTCCTCCGCCTCCGTTTATCAGGGCGGTAGCCTGTTCATCAGTAATATCAACCTGATAGAAGGTCTTATAAAAGTCCTTCACATCACTCTTCAGATCGACGTTGACATAATCGGGATAAAGCGTGCTGGCAAGCCACTCTGCTCCAAGAACCCTCGCCACACATGGTGGCCGGTCAAACCAATTGAAAGGCAAGGAAGCCGGTTTGTAGATCTTCTTGTTTTTGACAGCCGAGATGCTTGACCACTTGGAATCGTTGTATACCGTTTTCAGGAAATCGTCACCGCCCATCATAGAATTGACGATAATGACATCAGGGTTCCAGTTAAGTACCTGTTCCATAGAAACCTCCGTGCCCATACCTGATGCTGATGTTTCCAGCGTGACAACGTTTGTCGCATTCACAAAGCTGAGCAATTCCGTATGCATGGAATCCGCTCCGTCAGTACTGAGTCCGTCCGCACTCTCGGCGTAGTAGACTTTAACTTTTTTGTTGTCGGGGACCTTTGCAACCATTGATTTCGTTTTGTCTAACGAATTCTTGATATAGTCGGCTAGCATATTCCCGCGTGTTGAGTCGCCGAGGATCTCGCCAAGCAGACGGTAGGACTGTTCTGTTGCGGTGATAGAATAATCAAGGTTAACAACAGGGATACCGGTCTGCTCCGATAGTTTATCAATACTGGCGACGTTCTGCCCCTGTTGGCCAACACTTAAAATGATGTCAGGTTTAAGACTAATAATATATTCCGTATTATAGGTATTTTTTCCACCCATGTTGCCGCCGAGCACAGGCAGGTCTTTATACTGAGCATTGATATACTGCATGGCGTCTTCGGTCATTTTTGAGTTCCATCCGATCAGTTTAGCAGGAGCAAGCGTATAAACCATATAAGTGCCGATAGGACTGGTACAATATACTTTCATGACTTCTGCCGGGATGCTGACTTCTTTGCCCATCATATCGGTAAACTGCCGCTTCCCGTCGACAACCTTGGTTAACTGGGTTGTCGCAGCTTGTGATGCAATCGACGGCTTGTCAGCCGAGGACGTGGTGGATGAGCAGCCTACGGCCGTTAGCAGCACAAGGACCATACAGATGCTCAACACCAAAACTTTTGTAAACTTCTTTGATCTCATTTTCTCTGATTTCTCCTTTATTTAATTATTTTATTTTATATTGCAGAAGCTTTTAACTTCTGGAATACTACCGCTGCTGAGACGGAAATATGAAGAAACCATTAGCGCCGGTCAATGAAAGGAAATTGGCATAGGCCCCGGCATTTTCCGTCGCAACGATGTTACACCCCTCATCAGCATACAGCCGTGCAATCGCCATGGCTCGTGGCCAGCAATAAGGATTCGTAGGATCCTCCGCCTGCATCCTGGTATGCGGAAACGGCACAAAAGGCTGAATGCCGATCCAATCCAAGGAAAGACCCTTCAGGAATTCCAGACCTTCTAAAAAACCTTCATCCGATAGACCGAAACCCAGCAAGAAACCGCTCCATATTTTCAACCCAGCCGTTTTTACGCACTGCAACGTCTTTCTGCGGTCACTCAGTGAATCTCCGCCCGGGCGAAAACTGCGGTAGATCCGTTCGTCCGGCGACTCCAGCCCACATTGATAGCCGTCCATGCCGGCATCTTGAAGAGCCGTTAGCGCAGTGCCGCTAATAGCTCTGAACAACCCGTATACCTCCGCGTCAAAACGGGTTTTTATTGCTCGCATATATTCACAAAACGAATCGGGGATTTCGTATCCCATCCAGCCGGAAGCAGCGAGCAGATAAGTAGCGCCTGCTTGCAGCAAGGCGAAGTCCTACAGCCTGCATCAAAGACTACAGGGGCCCAATAGACTTTTTTTTCTTGGCCCCTGACTCACTGGCCAACCGAAATAGCTCGTTATCATCGAGAACTAACAAAGAGCGAAGGTTGCTCATTCTGTCGCCTCCAGAAAATCAAAGTACACCAACAAAGATAAGCTAACATAAACTAATATAACAAAGCATAATAATTATAATATGATCAATAAATTTGTGCAATACACAATATAAACAAACATTATACAACATAAACTATGTTTATATTGTATAACTTATATTTGGCAATCACAAAAAAGCCTTGGCATAAATCCAAGACTTAATCGTATATGATAAAACAACTAGGTGTATTGACAGAAAATAGGCAAATCTAACCTGATCATGCCGGGTTTAACTTTATCCGCCAGAAATTCCGATGTTAATTACATATTTGTTCTCTGTGACTGGAGGCTTTTTCAGTGAAGCAAGTTTTCCCCTGTCTATGCGGATGATCTGATCCCCCAGCAGTTCTGCTTCAGCAAGATCATGGGTAACCAAAACAAAAGGAATTTTCCACTGGCTTTGGATTTTCTTTAGCTCCTGCTGCAGCCCGCTTCTCGTTTCCTGGTCAAGAGCTGACAAAGGCTCATCAAGCAGCATGATCTCAGGTTCGGTCATTAATGCCCTGGCCAAAGCGACCCGTTGCTTTTCTCCTCCCGAAATATGCTGAGGATAACGGTTCTGGAGGTGAAGAATACCAAGCATCTCCATCATCTCCTCAGCAGCCCGCGGTTTGGCATGACGCTTTTCCTTGCTTACTCCGTACAAGATATTTCTTCTGACCGACATATGAGGAAACAAGGCATACTCCTGGAATACGTATCCCACCCTTCTCTCTTTTGAAGGACAATTAATTTTATTCTCCGAGAAGTAGACGATACGATCGTTGATTTGAATGATCCCCTGGGAAGGAGCTTTCAGTCCGGCCAGGCATTTTAAGATCGTCGTTTTTCCCGAGCCTGAGGGTCCAACAAGGACCAGAATTTCATTTTCAGCTTCTAATTCGGCCTCAAGCTCAAAATGGCGAAGCGTTAAATTAAATTTAGCCTTTAGCATCTTACTTACTCACTCCCCTCTTCCTGAATAAATCCTTTTTGCTGCCTTTTTGACCAACGGTTCAGCCAAAAGATCACTAAGAAGCTGAATACCGTCATGATCACAACCAGAATCATCGCCGTTGCAGTATCCCCGCCTTCATTAGCCATATAAATCGCAATCGGCATGGTTTGTGTTTTTCCGGGAATATTGCCTGCGATCATTAGTGTGGCTCCGAATTCTCCAAGAGAACGCGCAAAGGATAGGATGAACCCCGAGACAATACCCGGCCAGGAAAGCGGGATCGTGATGGTAAGAAAAACGCGCAGTTCACCTGCACCCAAAGTACGGGCAGCATTCTCCAGCGTTTTGTCGACTCCCTCCATTGCCGCTTTGGCGGATTGATACATCATAGGAAATGACACCACAGCCGCAGCAATGACTGCTCCTGCCAGATTGAACACGACACTGACATGAAAAACACCGGTCAAAAATTGACCTAAAGGCCCATTCTTACCGAACAGCCAAAGCAGGATAAAGCCAACGACCGAAGGAGGAAGAACCAGCGGCAAAGTGACAAAAGCCTCTACCAGATCCTTCCCCGGAAAATTTCGTCTGGCCATATGACCGGCTAAAGGGATCCCCAACAAGACAACAATGATTACTGCTGCCGTTGCAACTTTTAGGGATAAGATAATTGGTGTGTAGTCAAAGCTCATTAGCGTCTCTCCTGATCCGTGCAGAACAAATATCCTATTTACTGTACTCTATCAAGCCAAAATATGAAATACATGACAGCAGATTTTAAGCAATACTGCGTTAACATACCGCTCCTTTACTACTAAAAATCTGCTCGCCATAATTTGATAATTTAATATGTTTATTTCGGGCATGTATTATCATACCTATTATTTAGATATAAAACAACTAAATATCAACAACTAAATATTTATCATGCTGTCAAATTCCACTGAATGTTGATGATTCTTCTTATTTGCTTATTTTGAAACCGTATTTTCCAAAAATTTGTTGAGCATCACCACTGCTTAAGTAACTTAAGAAATCCTTCACTTCAGTCAGATTCTTGGTACCGGCAATTACAGCCGCAGGATAAACAATGGTGCTATGGCTGTCAGCCGGCGCAACTGCAACGACTTTTACTTTATCAGATCCCTGAGCATCAGATTGATAGACAATACCAGCATCAACGTTCCCGCTTTCTACGTATGTCAGTACTTGTGTGACATCTTTGGCCAGAACCAATTTGGCTTGCAGCGTGTCCCATAATTTCATACTGGTTAAAGCTTCCTGAGCATATTTCCCTGCCGGTACACTGTCCGGAGTACCAATACTGATTTTGTTTGCCTTGGCAAGATCCTGAAAACTGGTAATATTTTTATTATCTTTCCCTGCAATCAGCACAAGATCGTTCCCAAGCAGGTCAATCCGGGTCTCTTCCGCTAAAAGATTCCCTTTTTCCAATGCATCCATTTGTTTTTTTCCTGCTGAAATAAATAAATCAGTCGGCGCGCCTTGCTCAATCTGCTGCTGCAAAGAACCAGATGAACCATAGTTAATCGTCAGATTAATCCCTGCGTTTTTTCCTTCGTACTGTGTTTCTATTTCCGTCATGGCATCTTTTAAACTGGCTGCTGCTGATACAAGAATCTCCACCGGAACCGTTTCTTTTTGTTCAGTACGATTTGCTGAACTACCCGAACTGCTGCAGCCAACAAGTACCAAACATGAAACCAAAACCGCAATCAGAATTCCACCCATTTTTTTCATTAAATTTTCCTCCTAAAAATAAATGATATGTTTGCTTTCCTATCTCCATCCAAGATAAACAAACATAAGCCAATTAAACTAATATAAATGATTATACAATATATAACTCGGCCCTTCAATATTAATTGAAAACCAATATAGATCAATATAATTATTTAACATAACCTAACATCCCATTGTTCCTTGTCTTATGCCGTTGTTATATTACGTTATAATGCGCCAAATTTGTATAATAGGCGTAATTTTTTTCATCTGTACGACTCTGAACTCTTCGGTGTTTAGTATTGTTTCGTTCTTTTATTTTGAGTACTGTTTTGTCCTGTGATATAATAAAACAATATTATTTTAAAATTGAGGTGACTGGCATTGCTTGAAAGCACTTCCTATACCCCTGAAGAAGTAGCCCAGAAACTTAAAATATCCAAGTATACCGTCTATGAATTGATCAAACGCGGGGATCTTGCTGCATACCGGGTTGGACGTAAGGTAAGAGTAGAGGACAAGGATATCGAAGCCTATATTCAGAAAAGCAAAGGTGCCTCAATGACGACTGACGCTTTTACTTATCCATATCCAGTCTTAGAGCGCCCTTCAGAACCCGTCCGTTCTCCGGATGTCTCTATATCGGATACGGTCGTTATTTGCGGCCAAGATATCATACTGGATATTCTAACCCGTCACCTTTTGAAACAATACCCGAATATCAAATTCTTAAGAAGCTGTATCGGCAGCATTGATGGTCTGCTGGCACTCTACAGGGGGGAAGCCAACATTGCTACTGTCCATCTCTGGGACAGTGATGCCGATGATTATAATCTTCCTTATATCCGAAGACTTATGCCCGGACACCAAACAATCGTGATTAATCTGGTCTATCGCCAGGAAGGCTTTTATATTTCCCGCGGCAATCCTAAAGATATTACATCCTGGAAAGACCTGATCAGACCGGACGTCCGGTTTATTAACCGCGAACGCGGGTCGGGAGCCCGAGTCTTGCTTGATGAAAAATTGCGTATTGAGAGTATCCCACATCACTTGATCAATGGCTACTACGATGAAGAAATGAGCCATATAGCCGTGGCCAGCAAAGTTGCGCGGGGAGAAGCCGATGTAGGGCTTGGCATTGAAAAAGCAGCTATGCAGGTGTCAGGTCTTGACTTTATTCCACTAAAAACGGAAAGATATGACCTCGTGATGCGCCAGGAAGACCTGAATAAACCACATTTCCAGGCCCTGCTGGCTATTATCCGTTCTGAAGCCTACCGCAAGGAAGTCAAGGGATTAGGCGGCTATGATGTCTCGCGGATGGGCGAAATGATGGAGTAGTCAAAACATATAAAAAAAGAGAAAAGACTTCCTGCTGCCTTTCGAAAAGGCAGCAGGAAGTCTTTTCTCTTGAAAATTTACTAAACAGATGTCGTATTGTCACCCGGTTACTCCAGCTGGATAGCTGCTCCAACTGTTCCCGGTCCTGTATGGGCACCTATTACGGCTCCAACCTGCGCAAACATCTCAGCCGGTTTTTGAAAAGCATTCTCCAGTTCTTCTTTCAAATATAGTCCTGCCTGGGGAGCCGCTCCATGCGCAACGGCAAATTTAATATTTGTCCTTTTCCCAGCGAAGTCCTGAAATGCCTTGACAATGCTTTTTAAAGCTTTCTCCTGACTCCGGACTTTGCCAAAATTCTGGTAAACTCCGTCATCACCTACCCGGATTACCGGTTTGATATTCAGCAGTGTCCCCATAAACCCTGATACCCTGCCGATTCTTCCGCCTTTTTGGAGGTATTCCAGCGTATTTAAGGTAAAAAGCGTTTCAATGCTATTTCTGGCCTGTTGAAGCTTATCCAAAACTTGAACTGATTCCAAACCCTCTTTGATAGCTTTGGATGCCTCCATTACCATCAAGCCCAGACCGAGGCTTATGGTCTTAGAATCCACTAGATGAATGGCACCTTTTATTTTCTCTTTGGCCAGATGGGCCGCGTTCAACGTACCGCTTAAGCCGGAAGAAATATGAATGGAAATAACCTCCTGATATTCTTCAAGAAGCATCGAGTATAACGAAACAAACTGTTCCGGGGAAGGCTGAGAGGTTTTCGGAAGCTCTTCTTCCTGTTCTAGACATCGATAAAATTCTTTGGGGCTAATTTCTCCATCCACAAAACTTTTTTCCCCAAATAGAATTTTAAGAGGAATAACATGGGCCAGACATTTTTTCGATAGTTCGTCCGGCAAATCCGCAGTGCTGTCAGTGACCAAAGCAATTTTTTTCATACTTCATCCTACTCTCTCTTGAAATATAATCTGTTCCAACTCTTTATATGTCTCTTCTAATATCTCTCCATATCATCCCAATATATCAATCACGGAAGATTCACTGCCGCAACATCGGATTCCCCGACCTGGGCACCTCTAAGCTCATACGTTTGTCCGTTTGTATTATTCTCTATATTCCGCCATTATCCCTTTAAAAGCAAGCAATCCGTTTGGGATAAATCGGTGTCAAAAGGGATGCATCCTTCTGATTGGATACATCCCTCAGTTTTTTGATTCAAACAAACCAAAATCCTTCTCGCAAAGCATATTCTGACTTACGTCGTTTGCTGCGACGTTAATTCCACGTATACTGCGTTGGATTCTTCTGAAGTATTCAGTTCTTTCACCCATATTCTCAGGATATCGCCTGCTTTTAAATCACTCAGATTAATGCTGGTTTCCTGAGCGCTATCTGCGCCCGCCGTTCTACTGAAAATTGGTGTATCTTTAGCAATGACAATTGTATAGTTCATTCCGGTCGCCTTATCATTCATTTCCCGTGCCGGCGAAGTTCCTGCACTCGTATCTCCTTGTTCCAGCGGAGCTGCTTTCTGTTCGCTTTGTGAAGAATCCGAAGATTGCAGTTCTGCGACGATCAGTTGTTTTTCACCCACACTGACCACTTTTCCGAGTAAATCCATCTGCCGGGTTGGCCGGACTCCCTCGGTCTGTGTGCTTTCCATCTGTGCTGTTACCGTGTCGTCCGTCGCCGTCGAAGAAGTACTTGCCGAACACCCTGTCAACACGATCAGTAAGGTAACAAGTCCCACAACCAATAACTTCTTTTTCACTCACAAATTCCTCTTTTCTTGGTTATTCCGCTAGATCTACTTCAAACCAAAACTCGACGCCATTTTCCACGTTTTGAACCCCATATGCATTACCATGCTGTTCCTGAGTGGCCCGGACGATCGACAAGCCAAGGCCTGTGCCGCCATAAGAGCGGGTTCTTGCTTTGTCCACCTTATAAAAGCTGGTCCAAATCTTATCCAGAGCTTCTTCAGGAATGGGAGTGCCGGAGTTGAAAACGCTTACTCTGGCTTTTTGTCCTGTTTTTTCGAGCTTGACATTAATTTCTTTGCGCTGGTCTGCATGATTGATCGCATTGACCAGATAGTTCACGATGATCTGTTCAATCCTGTCGATATCGGCATTAACCGTAAATTTATCCTGAATCTCCTGGGTCAGCTGAATATTTTTCTCTTTGATCAGCAGCATATTCTTTCTGAGGACAAATTCAACCAGTTCGTTTAAGTCAAAATCTGTTTTTTCCAGCCGGGTGTAGCCCGCATCGATCTGCGATAACTCCAGGAGCTGTTTGACAAGCTTATTCATCTTGGCGCTTTCATCAATGATCACATTACAATAGAAGTCTTTATCCTCTTCACTTTCATTGACATTAACCTTGAGTCCCTCGGCATAACCCTGGATCAGTGCAATCGGCGTCTTTAGTTCATGTGAAACATTGGAAATAAATTCTTTTCTCATGTCGTCTATTTTTCTTTCTCTTTCGATATCCTCCATGAGCTTTTCATTGGCCTGCCGGAGTTCATTGATCGATTTCTCCAATTGGGTGGAAAGCGAGTTAATACTTGACCCAAGTTCGCCAATTTCGTCGAAGGTCCGCACTGGGTATTTTTTGCCAAAATCCAGTTTGACCATGGCCTGGGCGATCTCATTCAGACGAAGGATGGGTTTGGTAAATCTATCTGTAAAGAAAAATACGATCAGCACCCCGATAACCATAATAAACAAACCCGTAATAAGAGAAAACTTATTGGCAATTGCCGCACTTTCCTCGATCGCGACGACCGGAGTGTTTAGGTACAGATAGTCTCCGTTATTTAACCGTCCAACCAGATTAATAAAATCGGAATTCAGTCTGCGGTCAGTGGATTTAACAATCACAGGCTGCGTGGAATTCTGGGCATCTTTAAGGATTGAAATATCAGGAATAAACGAATAATCCGAGCCTCCAGGCTTTTTGAATGGCTCATGAAAAAATTCTTCTTCTTTTAATGAAGAAATATATTTGATATACATGGATGAATCAAGAATCGTAATGTTCAGGCCCTCGGTCCTCTCAATTTTCTCCAGATTGAGTAAAATATCGAACGGCTCGCCATCATAGTTTTCATTGATCTCATGGTAGTACTCCTTCAAGGTGCTTTCCTTGTTCAAGTAGTAATACTTCGCAAGAAACTGGTCATTTAAAAACCACGAAAGCAAAACATACAATACAGTCAGACAACTTATGGCAGTGAATAGTTTTAGTTTGATTGATGATTTCATTAGAATTACCTCAAATTCAGATTATCTCAAATCTGTATCCCAGTCCTCTGACGGTTTGAATAAAGTCTCCTTTGATCCCTAATTTGTACCTTAACCGTTTGATGTGGGTGTCCACAGTTCTGGCGTCGCCATAATAATCGTAATCCCAGACTGAATTCAAGATCTGTTCCCTCGATACAGCCAGGCTTTCATTGTCTACCAGATATAAAAGCAGTTCATATTCCTTCGGGCTTAAATCTACCCGTTCTCCGTCAATACTTACAACTCGCCTGTTTTTATCAATCTCCAGGCCGTCAAGGTTTTTAACGCTAGCCTTCGGATCGCTGGTTCTGCGAAGAAGGGCCTGCACCCGCGCGACCAGGATCAGCGGACTGAAAGGTTTCGTAATATATTCATCTGCGCCCAGATCAAAACCGAACAGCTCATCCGATTCCTCAGATCTTGCCGTCAGCATGATGACCGGAGTCTGGCCGCTCTTTCGGATTTCCCTGCATACCGTCCATCCATCCGTCTCGGGCATCATGACATCCAGGATAGCCAGGCTGATATGCTGTCCAGAATGAATAATATCCAGGGCCTGTTTCCCATCTTCCGCTTCGATGACGGTATACCCTTCCTTTTTTAAAAAATCAGCAACCAGTTTCCTCATTCTGGCTTCATCGTCTGCGATAAGTATATTCCCTGCATTCATTGCCTAACCCCCTTTAGGTTTTCCCAACAGTCCATGATTCTATTTGTTTCAGGAGGGATTGTATCCCTGGATGATATTCTAAGGAATGAATGTGTACATTTCGTGAACAATCGATTAATATTCTGTGAAAATTCAGATCTTTGAGCCGACATGGCTTATTGCGTTCTTACCGACCCTTTTGGACTGATACAGGCCAGCATCGGCGGTCTCAATCAGATTCTGGACTGTCCTGCCATCTTCCGGATAAGCAGCCAATCCAATAGAAACCGAAATATCCGGTTCTTCACTGACTCTCTTTCTGAACCGTTCGGCGATAATCAGGGCATCCGTTATTTTAGTTTTCGGCAAAATGACCAGGAACTCATCTCCGCCGTAACGACCAAGTATGTCAAACTCCCTGATATTTTCCTTGGCAATACTTACGACCTTTTTGAGAACCATGTCCCCGACGACATGTCCCCGGTTATCATTAATGCTTTTAAAATTATCAATGTCAAAAAGCATGAGAGTGAATTCGCCTGTCTTGGGATCATCAATCAGGTTTTTAAAATAATTCATAATTCCCTTTTTATTATATGCATCGACCAGAGGATCTCTCTGGACCATGTTGAGCAGGTGTTCATTGTGTAATTCCATTTCCAGCATTTTTCTCTTTACTTCGTAGTTGATGGTTTTATTGATGTTCACTAGCTTCTCTTCAGCGTTCGCCAATTTTAAACGATACGGCTCCTTTAATGTTTTTTGGATATAACAGTAAAACAGCAGGTACCCGGCAAACTGACATAACGGAATCAAGAAAGAGGAATTGGTAGGAAACTCATATTGGAGCAGCTGTCCAAAACCCATAAATATGACTCCCCAGGTCAATGATATCTGCTTTTCACCGAGGAATCTATGCAGCAATATAATAATGCCGGCGGCCAGGACGACAGCCGCTCCGCCTAAGAATTCCGTCATCGTCAGAATAACCGGCAGGTGGTCCGCATTCATGACCGTGAAAAGTACCAGAAACGGGAAAATCACGCTCAAAGCCGCAGATGCAGCGTAATTCTTCCACCGCCACGATAATATCAGTATAAGCAACAAGCAGAGAAAAGCAAAATTTGTATGATGAAGCACTTTTATACGCAGTACCATATCAGGATATGCTATACTAAGCAGCGCCAAGAGAAACGGCGCAATAAAACTGAATCCAAAAAGAGCCGAAAAACTCTTCTCCTTGTTCATGGTAAATACAAATGCCAAATTCAGAAAAGAAAAACATAAAATAATAATGACTGCAGCCTGATCATTTAAATAGGCATAGAACATTTTAATCCCTCTAATCTTTTCTCGTCTGATTAACTGTAAAATTCGACATTTTCTTCTATATTCCTGTTTTCGTTTATTCTTGACATTTTTTTCATCGATACGGACATTTTGCCGGACTTCAACAAATAGACTTTTTTGTCAAGATGAAATGAGGTAAAATAATACCAGTAACAATATGAATGTCCTAAAGGAGAAATGTGCGTGTTTTCGGAAAAAGTAATCAATAATTTAAAGAATGCCTCCTGGATTAGAGCAATGTTTGAGGAAGGCGAAAGGCTCGCCAAAATTTATGGACGCGAAAACGTCTATGACTTCAGTTTGGGCAATCCCTTTTCTGAGCCGCCAGAAGAGGTCATTGAATCTCTGAAAAATTATGTCACCGGGAATTATAAAGGAATTCATAAATACATGAACAATGCCGGCTATCCCGAAGTCAGAGAAAAAATTGCTCAGTCGCTCCGGAGTGACAGCCAGATCGGACTTACACAAGATAATATCATTATGACTGTCGGGGCTGCCGGTGGGCTGAATGTTGTCCTGAAAGCACTTCTGAATCCCGGTGAAGAAGTAATTATCTTTGCACCTTATTTTGTGGAATATATTTTCTATACGGATAACCATGGTGGGAAACCTGTCATTGTGCCGCCGGATCCCCGGACACTCGAGCCGGACCTGGATGCCCTAGAAAAAGCGGTTTCGCCCAAAACAAAGGCGATCGTCATCAATACCCCGAATAATCCAACCGGCATTGTCTACAGCAAGGAGAAGCTGGAACAAATCAAAGAAATCCTGCAGAAAAAAGAAAACGAATACAGTACGATCATCTATATTATCTCCGATCAGCCCTACGACCAGATTGTCTATGACGGGATGAAAATTCCGAACATCCTGTCGATTTTTGAAAACAGCATTATTGTCAATTCCTTCAGTAAATCACTCGGCCTTGCCGGAGAGAGAATAGGATATATTGCAGCGAGCAGCAGAATTAAAGACGCTGACGTGCTGAATAACGCCTTAAGCTTTTGCAACCGAACGCTGGGGTTTGTCAATGCTCCCGGATTGTTCCAGAAAGTTATC
The DNA here is from genome assembly GCF_040931655.1 of Dehalobacter sp. TBBPA1. Classification (NCBI taxonomy): domain Bacteria; kingdom Bacillati; phylum Bacillota; class Clostridia; order Eubacteriales; family Desulfitobacteriaceae; genus Dehalobacter; species Dehalobacter sp. TBBPA1. Next base: position 2,771,152 of record NZ_CP162385.1, read on the forward strand.
GGTGATTCTCTGGACGTCAAAACAGATACCGCAGATTATCAAAAGAAAAGAGATTATTTATATGAGCATCTGACTGCGCTTGGTTTTGAATGTGTCAAACCACAGGGAGCCTTTTACCTTTTCCCCAAAGCACTGATTGAGGACGATGTTGAATTTGTCAAAAGAGCCGTTAAATATAATTTACTGCTTGTCCCCGGAAGCGGATTTGGCTGTCCCGGTCATATCAGGATCTCCTACTGCGTAAGTATGGATACCATTGTAAATTCCATTCCTGCGTTTGAAAAACTGGTACAGGAATTCCGATCCTGATAGCTGATCGAAACGAGCTCTTGTAAAAGAATTGCTTATTTAGGAGCATCGCTAATTACTTGAATTCGTATTCAGCGATGCTCCTTTTACAGTTGATTTGGTAACACCAGAATATCAAAAATCCTGTTTAATGCGGTCGCATCAGGGCTGGCTTTGATGCCGGCGGTGGCAAAACTTAACCTTGCCACTTTGCTTGTGGTAATGGCCATGGGCTTCTTACCCCCTCTCCCTGGATTTTCCTGCCGGTCACTCCATGATCAGCTCAAAGTTCTTGCGCAGTATCACGTCGAGCACCGGATGCAGTGACAGTCCGAATAAAGCCTGCGCAACCTCGAAAAAAAGCGCCTGTTCCGTAGCGTCGGGCCGTACATAACTCAGGCTTTTCTGCCTGCTGATCGGGGCGCCAGCGGAATTAGTACCCTCCTGGTAGGCTACGACCAGCGCCGAATTCAAAGGTACCGCTACAACTGCCATTCCTTTCGCCACCTTTCTTTCGTATGGACAAGCCGTGCTTACCGGCATGTCCCTATACTTTATGATTTTGCTTGTCCAAAAGTTACCATTAAAATGAAGCATGTCCCAAATTATTCAACGTTGAATAATTTGGGACATGCGTTGTCTGAGGTTGTCAACATTTTCGGCCGAGCCCCACATGATGTAAGCAAAGAGCAGAAAGGGCTGACAACTATCATGGTCGATTCGGTGACAGACCGGACGCCGCTCGTTATCGCGGCTGAAATCAATACGATTAAACGCCAGATGGAAAAAATTTTTCTGGTTCACGCGATCGAGATCGGGCGGCGGCTGAAGGAAGCCAAAGACCTGCTTCCGCATGGCGGATGGGGCAAGTGGCTGGAAGAGTCGGTGAGCTACTCCCAGATTACGGCTGATCGGCTTATGCGTATTTATAGCGTCTACGGGAGCAATCAGCCCTCTTTACTACGCGCAGGCGCAGGAACTGCCGAATTTGACCTCCTCTCAGGCTCTGATTCTTCTGGGACTCCCGCCGGAAAACCGGGCTCAGTTCCTTGTCGAAATGGATGCCGAAGGCCTGAGCACGCGAGCGTTAAAAAAGGCTGTTGATGACTGGAAACTAGCCCGGCAGGACAAAGACAGGGCCTTTGAGGAACGGGATCAGGCCCTACAGGAAAAAGAGGATGTCCGTCAAAAGCTGGATGACGAAAAAGGCAAGAATGTTGAGTTAACCGCAGAGCGCGACAAGTTGAAGGCTGAAACGAATCATCTGAAGCAGACCAAACAGAAACTCGAACAGGAGATTGAGAACGGGAAGGCTGCCTATGATAAGCTCAAGGAAAGGATCGGTTATAAAAATATCGAAAAAATGAGCGCTGGGCTTACGGAAGCGCATAACAAGGCGGAAGCCAACAAAATCGCATTTTTATACGACACCCTGAACAAAACATTTAAGGAACTGGCCTATGAGATGACGCGGTTTGCCGCCAAGAATCCGGACGCGCACGCCATGTATCAAGAAAAAGTGAGGGACTTTCTGCTCAAATCGATAAAAGAGAATTTGTGAAGCTTAAGGCCGGCTGCTCAGGATTTTAATTCTGCCAGTGTAACCTTAACGTCTTTTGTGTTCTCCTGACGGTAATAGGTAATGGTGACCGTATCTCCGACCTCAAATTTAAACAATTCATGGGTCATTTCAAGAGAACTGGTGATCTCAACACCATTGACTTTGGTAATGACATCTCCGGCACGAATCCCGGCTTTATAGGCAGGCCCTCCGGTTGAGACCGCTGAGATATAGGCGCCAGCAGGCCAGCTCTGCTGAGAAGCCCATTCAACAGTATACCGTTCATCGATCGAGACCAGAATGCCTGGATGAGCAGCATAGCCTTTCTTGATCAGCTGTTGGATCGTCGGCCAGGCATCCGTAATCGGAATCGCAAAGCCCATTCCTTCATAGCCGGTGTCTTGATTCTTCGCCGCATTAATGCCAACGACCTTTCCATGATAATCTACCAGCGGTCCTCCGCTGTTTCCGGGGTTGATCGCCGCATCGGTCTGAATCAGATTAAAACTTGCTTCTCCCTGCAGTTCCAAAAAACGGTTCGTCGCTGAAATCACACCCGTCGTCACAGAGCGGGCAAAATCTTCTCCACCTGGATTCCCAATCGCAACCACAGGTTCTCCGACTTGAAGTGTGCTGGAATCTCCGAGACTGACTGCAGTCAGTTTGTCGGCGGATATTTGAACAACGGCCAGATCTGTCCGCGCATCTCCTCCCACGAGTTTACCTGTGATATTACGCCCGTCAGCAAGACTTACCACCAGTTTCTCGGCGCCTTCAATAACGTGATTGTTGGTCACAATAAGCCCTTTCTGCGCATCGATAATAAAGCCCGATCCGCTGGCTACTTCGGCAAGCTCACTTGACCGGCCAAATATATTACCGCCGCTCTGGAAATTGGCAATCCCCACGACAGCCGGACCTATTTTTTTCGAAATTTCTACCACCGGATACGTGTTGCCATTACCGTCTGTACTCGTCGAAGTATTCGCGACCGCCGAGGTTGTGACGAGTGAATTCGTGTTAGCCGAACTGCCGCTCTGGTTCTGGATACTCATGATTTCCGGATAGATTACCGGGGCTAAAGTGAGAGAGGCCGTCCCGCCCAACAAGGCGCTGATGATCGCGACAACCGCAATAACCATGATCCCCGGTTTCTTTCTCTGCGGCCGCTCTCCATTGTACGGATAGTCATGATAAGCGTTATAGTCTTTATAATGGTTATTGTTGTTAAAGTCCACGTCATTCCCCACCTTTTTAAATTAAACTTACTTATGCAAAATAATCGGGTTACAGATTATTTATTATTGTAATCATTATTTATGACAATCCTGTGAACTTTTGTTTACAGAATTGTGAAAAATGGCCCCTAAAAATCCGTTCTTAATTTTTTCTGCTTACATCACATCTCATCTTATGACCTGCCCGTAAAGTACCGTTCTCCGCATTTCGGACATCTTTGCAATGAAATCGGCACCTCAAGCCCGCATTGGTTAAGCAGCTCAGCATCCGCCAATATCTCGGCAGCCTCTCCGTCGGCAGCAATTTCGCCGTCTTTGATCACGATGACTCTCTGGCTGATGTCCAGGATCATATCGAGATCGTGGCTCGTAATGATTTTGGTATGCTCAAAACAATTCAGTAGATTGATGACTCTGCGGCGGGATCTCGGGTCAAGCGATGCAGTCGGCTCGTCCATGATCAGAACATCGGGCTGCATGGAAAGAACAGACGCAATCGCCGCTGCCCTTTTTTCGCCGCCGGACAGTTTAAAAGGCGGCCGGTCTTTCAGATGTAGGATGCCGACCATTTCCAAAGCTTGAAGAACCCTGCTTTCTACTTCCTTTTCATCATAACGGTAATTCCGGGGACCAAAGGCCACATCGTCATAGACCGTCGACATAAAAAGCTGGTCATCCGGGTCCTGGAAAACCATTCCGAGTCTTTGGCGGATTAACGGCAGTGTTTTTTTGGTAATGTGAATATCGCCTACCAACACCTCTCCGCTGCTCGGAAAAAGAACGCCCATCAGTAGCATGAGTAGGGTGGATTTTCCTGCGCCGTTTGCACCGACAATGCCGACCGACTCCCCATGATGAATCGTGAACGAGATATCCTTAACCGCCTTGTTACCGTCCGGATAAACATAATTAATTGTTCTGGCCTCTAACTTATGATGGCTCATTTAGCTTATCACTCCTGATATTAATAGACCGATCATCAATGGGATATTAATCATTCTAGCAAAAATGAAAAACAACAGCCAGCCGCCAAAATAAGCTCTGTCCCTTACAGTTATCCTGATGTCGGCTCCTGCATAGTATTCTCCTGTAAAACCACGTACACACATTGCCTGATACACTCTCTCCGCCCTGTCAATGGTCCGCAGGAGCAGCTGACCAACGAGCGTTCCCCAAGCACTGGGGTGAATGCCTTTTTGTTGGGGGGCCCGAAGCTTATATGCCCTTATGCTTCTGGATACTTCTTCGATTAATACGGAAATATACCTGTATGTCAGTAGAAGCTGCAAAACAAAAAGCCGCGGAACTTTCAGCATACGCAAACCTGCAGCAAGTTTATCCATTCCTGTCGTACAAATAAGAATCAGGGCAGCTGTGATCGTTAAGAGACTCTTCAGCAGGATTGAAGCAAAAGTAATCCACCCTCTGGACAATGCAAGTCCGCCCACTGTAATGACTTGAGAATCAAAAAACGGGTTTAAAATACCGATTGCAATAATAAACGGTTCGATCAGGAGTAATCTTGCCAGCACCTGTTTGACCGGCAGCTCTGCAAGAAAAAATACTACCACCGGATAGAAAATCAAGGGCAGCAAACCGATAATTTCGTGCCTGTCATATGAGACCACGACGAATAAGTAGGCGATAGTCGTCAATATCTTAATCAGCGGATGAAGCTTATGGACAAACGTGTCCTTATAGGCCAGCTCATCCATAAGCCTCATGTTGTACAACGAACTTGTAAAGTCAGCCATTATTGCTTTTCAATCCTACTTCCGGAACAGAGTAATTCAAGGCAAGGATATCGTTCCCCGCCTCAAGATGGTTCATGCAGTAACTTTCTTCTTCCTTCTCTTCACGGAACGGATAAAGAACCCTATCATGACTGCCAATACGAGTGTCATCGCGCCGCCCACCAATCCGGATACGGTTGTTCCTGCATCTACAGCTGGCCATGCGACCTCAGCGCTTGTCTCTGAGACCTGTTCTTCGCTCACGCTGCTATCATTTTTAAAACTGTAATCCGGCAAAAATGCTGTTTTACTTTGAATATCGGCCAATATGCCATAAATTCCGCCAGACTCTGCCAGTTCCGTGATCCCGGCGGTCTTTTCCATAGACCATTCCAAGCCGTCCGGATTTGACGATGCAAACCAGGAAAGTCCTCCACCGATAATGACTGCTGCAATAGCAAGTCCGTATATAATCCTTTTCATGGAAGTATTGCCTGAGATTTTTCCCGATACCTGCTTCTCAATAAGTTCAGGCCTCGCTTTCCATACAAAAGTGAGCACTGCGGCGGTAACCAACCCTTCTACAATCCCGATTGCAAGATGAATAGGCTGCATCATAAGTACAAAAGTTGAAAACGGAAGCTCAGTCTTTCCAGAAAAAAACGTCTCCAAGACAACGCTGAAAGCTCCCAACTGAAGCCCGACAACTGCTGCAATCATCGAGCCAGCCATAATACGTTTAGCCGAAATCCCTTTCTTAATAAACCACTTGGATATCAGCGGATAAGCAATAAAACAGGTATAGAATCCCAGGTTGAATACATTGCAGCCGTAGGCCAAAAGTCCGCCATCGCCAAAAAACAAGGCCTGTATCAACAATATTGATGCCATGGCCAGGAACCCGGCGTACGGCCCAAGCATAGCAGCTAGAATCAGCCCTCCTCCAAGATGTCCGCTGGAACCCGTTCCTGGAATCGAAAAATTAATCATCTGGGCTGCAAAAACAAAAGCTCCCATAACTCCCATCAAAGGAACCTTTTTTTCCTCCATATCGTCTTGAATTTTTTTTATCGAATAAGCCGCTACCCCTGCGGTAGCAACCCACATGGTTCCACCAATAACCGGCGAAATCAAAGCATCTGCCATATGCATTCCCCAACACCTCTATATTTCTGTATATTTTTCACAGACTTTTCAACAAGGCATCAATTTCTGCTTTGTAATCGAAAAGCAATCTTGCTTAGATCAATTATAAATTACTCTTCAATTTTTACAATCCTGGTAGGGGGGATACATCGCATATCTTCTTCATCATTTATTCTATTTGTGCGTTGAACTAAGAATAAACCCTATATCCAGCTGTTCAATTAACTACGGCAGGAGGTCCTATGTTCAAACCAATGCCCATTAAGGTATCAAACCTTGCACAAAACAAAAAACCGGGCGTGGCCACGGACTTCAAAGCAAATCTTCTTTTTCCTTTTTATGAACATTCGTCAGTGGGTCAGTGTTATTTTTTATTTACCGTGATCAGGGGTTTTTTTTCCGAACTAAACACAAAGTTGCGCTGAGACCAGTAACTGAATAAGAAAAGTGTTAATTCGGTGATAATTTTGGCAAAGACTAATGGTGCGCCGATCAGAATGTGAAAGAGATACATCAGCCCGTAATTGCAGGCCATGATAAATATGACGAGTGAAAAATATTTCGGGGCGGATTTATGATGTTCCGTGCTTTTGTTCCGGGAAAAGACAAAGTAATGATTCATGCTGTAATTGAAAATAGAACTGCAGACTCTTGCCCCGACTACTGCGATCAGCAGATTTGATGTAGCGAATTGAAACAACAGCAGCAGAGCAAAGTCAAGCGCTCCGGACATCAAAGAAGAGGTACAAAATTTAAGGATCGGGTAATATACTCTGGCTGAATCTGAAAAGGTCCGAAAATGGGAAGACCTGTTTTTTTCGTCATATACTGTATTGATCCATACTTCGTAGAACGAATAGCCTGCTGCCTTCGCTTCGAGCAGAATGTTCATTTCATATTCGAATCTTTTTCCCTGGATACTGCCTAACCAGTCCAGCATATCGGCTGAATACCCTCTTAGACCTGTTTGCGTATCCGTCAAATGCGAACCCGAAGAAACAGAAAATACTGCCCGGGTTACCGTATTTCCGAAACGGCTGCGCGGAGGAACTTTGCCGCAAAACTTCCGGGAGCCAAGAACGATAAATTCGCGGCGTTCTTTGGCAACCTGGGCAACTCTGATGATATCTTCAGGCAAATGCTGTCCGTCACTGTCGGCACAGATAACCCCTTCTTTTTCACCTTTTTCCTTGATATATCGGAATCCCGTCTTCAGGGCAGCCCCTTTGCCTTCATTGGTCGGATGTGTTAATACGGTGCAGCCCAATTTGCCTGCGTCCTGGAATATCCTGCTATAAGGCTTACCGCTGCCGTCGTCTACAATCACAATCTGAAAATCGCACTTTTCTTTTATATTCTCTATCAACCTGAGAAGCCGTTCATCCGGTTCATAGGCTGGTATAAGTATCGTCATCGAATTTCCTCCTTACATTACTGCACGATTATATCTATTATTGTAAGGATTCATTATGTCCGTTTCGTGAACTTTCAATTACGGTTTTATGAATTCAAACATCAATATCATTGGTAAAACAATAGTGAACGCCATACCTTTTTCGAGTATGCTCGAATGATTTTATTCAAATGTTGAAGCAACTTCCTTAGCCATTTGTTCGAAATCAGACAGCTGGTGGATGAATTTTTCAACCACTTCCACATCGAATTGGGTCCCGGATCCCTGAATGAGCTGATTCCTAGCTTCCTCAAACTTCAGTCTGGAGCGGTAGCGGCGGTCGGAAATCATCGCATCAAAAGCATCGGCAACAGAAATAATTCTCGCCAGGAACGGGATTTCATCTTTTGTCAGCCCTTCCGGATATCCTTTGCCGTCGATGCGTTCATGGTGGCATTTGACAATCGGAACCACCTCTTTGAACATCGATACAGCCGACAGGATTCTCGCCCCTTTCAAGGGGTGTTTTTTAATTTCTTCATACTCTTTCTCGTTCAGCTTCTGGGACTTAAATAAAATATCATCTGAAGTACCGATTTTCCCCACATCATGGAAAATACCGCTGATCCGCAGCAATTCGAGCTCCTCCTTGGAGAAATGGAAAGCCTCACCGATCTTAACGGCAAAATAGGCTACTCTGTCGGAATGACCGCGGGTATAAATATCCTTTGCATCGACGACCATTCTTAGGGCTTCAATCGTATCCATGTAGGTTTCTCTGAGCTGATCATATGTTTTATTCAGCTCATCATTTTTAATATTCACCAGGGAATGCAGAAACGCATTATTGATGGATGAGGAGGCCTGGTTGGAATAGAGCTCAAGCAGTTTCAGTCCATCCTCAAGATCGTCCCCTTCTACAAAAATAATGCCAATGTCCTGAAGATATTCGTTGATCAGAGGAATAATTACTTTTTTATCAAGCTTAACGACCTTTTTATTGATCCTGGCGCTGCCGATAAACTCCATCAGTTCCGGATCAAGCATTTCCATGAAATCGGCCACTTTTTTCTTATATTTTCCGATCCCTTTAAAGATGCTGTTATTGCCGGAACTGATCCTGGTGATATCATCGATCAGAATAAAAGCATTCTTGCTGTTGACCAAAGGCAGGATTTCAGCCAGGATATCCTCCAGAATGTTATCTATCGGCTGAAGCTGATAGATTTTTGGAACAGACTGCAGAATTTTGTTCAGGCCTTCCTGGAACTTCTTGATCGTCCGCATTTGGGAAATCGATTTGATCCCGGATTCAACGAGCAGGAGCAGCTGGTCAAAGCGGTCACCTTTTTCACAGTAACCTTGGATTTCCAACGCTTTGATGGTTTCCAGCGGCGGAGCAAGATCCTTGTGTCCTGTCAGCAAAAGAATATACAGTTCGTTGTTGAATTCTCTGATTCTCTCTACGACCTTGTCTCCATGGATCGGATACATTAAATAGTCAAGAATCAACAAATCGTACTTCTCTTCACGGACTTTTTCGATAGCCTCCAGTGGATCGGTCAGTCCGACGAATTGGTAGCCGCTTCTTTTCAGGACGACGGACAGCGAATCAATGATTCCTGGTTCGTCATCAACAATTAAGATTTTGTAGTCCAGATTAACGCGATTAGTTGAACGTCTCATCGTTAGCCTCCTGTATGTGTGCGGATAGATAAGGAATCGTGATATAGAATGTAGTGCCAACGCCTTCCTGCGATTCAAACTTCATATTGCCCGAAAATCGTCCTTTAATTGTAGAATACGACATGTATAGTCCAAGACCTGTTCCATTTTTACCTTTGGTCGTAAACATTTCCTTGAACAGTCTTTTCTGCACTTCCTCAGGGATACCCTTACCATGATCGCTTAAAGCAAATTTGAGGTTATGTCTTTCTTTGTAAATGCTGAAACCGATTTCTCCGGTTTGCCCTTCATAGGCATGCATTGCGTTGATAATCAGATTGTCAAATACTTGTACCAGGCTGTTCAGTTCTCCTCGTATTTCTGTCTGCAGATCAATTTGAAAATCAGGTTTAAGCTTGCAGTGGTATTTTTTCAGCTCATGCTTCATCAAAACATCAATTCTTTTGACCAAATCTTCCACGGTAAACTTATCTGAGCCTGCGTAGTTCATCTGTACCGCCTGACCTTTAACTGCACTGATAATGTCTGTCATATAGGAACAGTATGGCTTCATCTTATCGAGCCATTCCTGCATCTCTTTCGCAATCTCATAATGATCGGCTGGTGATACAGCTTGATCTTCAATAGATTCCTTGTATTCATTCGTTAAATCCTTGAGTGCTTCGATACCTCCGGCAATCGACATGATCGGTGTTTTCAGGTTATGGGCGATTCCGCCGATCAGCTGGCCAAGCGAAGCCAGCCTCTCCTGTTCCAGAATGATAGCCTGATTTTCTTTCATCGATTCAATATTCGCTTTTTCTTTTTCCTGGATTTTATTGAAGGCAATAATCAGATCTCCAATTTCGTCATTGGAGGTGATCGCCAGCTTCTGATCGAGGTCAACGTTAACGCCATGCGAAATGTCGGAGAGGTTTTTGGCCACCCTTGAAACGTCTTCACCGAGGGACCTGGAGAAGTAGTTTAAGACGATAAAGTTTAAAATAAACAGTGCAATGAAACTAACAATAAAATAGAGTACAGTATTATTGGAAGATATATCATATTTGATCCCCAAAATATAAGATCCGTCTTGACCATTTACTTTAATAGAAGCCCCTTGGGAATCGAGTCCATAACCCTCAAATATTCTTCCGCCATACTTATCTGACACATCAATAGCATATTGAATAAAAAAGTCATTCGCGTCCATGTTGTCCAAGGAAATATATTTTCCACTCGGTGTAATCAAAAATCTGGAATCCGTTTTCTCATTTAACAGCTTGATATGACTTAAAACCTCTCTCGCCTTTGCTTCATCATAAATGCTGCTTACTTCATACTGCTGAAGCTGATCCTTATAGACATCAAAGATTAAATCGCCTTTTTCGGTTATTAATCTTGAATACCCTACCAAAGAAGTAAATAAAATAGCCAGGATAATTGTTGGTAAAACATGAAGCAGAATTTTTCCGCGGACACTTAATTTTATTCCCTGGAGTTCGTTGTACCGAGAAGTGTTTAACAATATTTTTGTAAAAATTCTTTTAGAGAATATAAACGAAAAAAGTGCAGCGAGCGTAGCAAATGAAAAACTTAAGATCAGAATCTTATAAATCATAACGGCAGGATGACTGCCGGTAAAAACTAAAATTAAGATAATAACCAGCATAGAAACCACAATTTGCCCCATATAGATGATATAGGGCAGATTTAAACACTTTTTACGAATCTTCAGCAATTTATTTTGTGAATCAGGAGAATTATCATTAAGCAAAATTGCCCATTCATCAATATCTGACAATGTTTTTTTGAGAAAAATAAAGCTTGGAACAAGAATTAAGATTGTTATTATCGAAAACTGTGCCATATAGGAGATGTAGGATACCTTTACATCAAAATTTGTATTAATTGAACCAGGTGCATAATTAAATATAAAAGGTATCAGAAAATAGATAACAATGACAGTACATAAAATAACAAAATTATAAATCAAGGTTATCTGAAGACTAATACTTTTATTAAAATATTCCCTATGTTTATTTAACATACGACATCCCTTTTACCTTGGTTTTCTTTCAAGTAATTTATTCTGAACATGTATTGCAGAATTTGGGAAATGTATTCCTTGCTGATTTCCGGCCAAGCAAAGTTCTCGTTATTCAATACTTTTTGAGTCAATTCTGATTTAACATTGACCGTTTGTGAATAAGCAGAAAATCTTCCTTTAAGCAGCTCGTTGACAGCAGGACTGATGTTATGGTCTTTCATATTCTTTTCAACGATTTGGACAAAGATATCATTCGGAACAACTTCAATATCAGTACCAAGACTGTTTAAAATCTCAACTACTTTGGCCAGACTGACAGTTTTATGATTAAACAAATGGAAAATACGTGTTCCGGCAGATAAATTGATTAACTTGGCTATCGCTTCACTGCAACAATCAACCGGAGTAAATTCCAATTGTTCATCCGCCCAGATTTCCGGAACAAAACCAAGCTCAATAATTGCTTTGATCCTCTCATAGAAACCATTTTCCTGAATGTTTTTCTGAAACTGTCCGTCATTGTAACGACCGGTCAAAACGCCGATGCGATAAACATCCGCCTTCAAACCATTTTTGACGTTCTGGTAAATGAAGCGTTCCGATTCAAACTTGCTTTTTACGTAAACATTCCCACTGTAATCCTGTCCGATATACAAGTCTGATTCTGTAAAATCTACCTTTTCCTCGTGAATATTATTTGTAAGATAATTTCCGGAGACTGTGATCGAAGATACATAGTTCAGACGAATATCCCCCTGCAGACAAAAGTCAGCTACTCTTTCTGTACCTTTAATGTTGACATCCAGATAGTCCTCATATAAACCGTAATGCTTTACGATTGCGGCTGAATGAATGACTAGATCGATCTTATCCAGAAGGTATTGATAAATATTACTATCCAGCCCCAGCTGAACCTGCGTGACGTCACCGGGAATAATGATAATCCGTTCATCTAATTCCTGACTGTATTTTCCGTTGAAATAGAAATCCAGTTGTTTGCGCAGTTTATCTTCTGCTTCACAAATCGTTTTCCCTCGCAGTAGACAGTAGATATTACAGTCTTTTTGCTTAAGAAGCTGTTCGAGCAAATGTATACCTAGAAAGCCGGTAGCTCCAGTAAGCAGGACATGTTGTGCCTTCTTTAGGCAGGGCTTAATATCATAATCAAGTGCAATATCTTTGACAGGATCATCCTTGATTTTCATGCTATCTATGGTGTTTTTAGCTGATTCCATGCCGTCAGATATTTGTCTGATCGTCTGATATTCATAAAGCTCCTGAATTCCGATATCAATTCCTTTTTTCATTAACAGGACTTGAAGCTGAACAATCGTCAGTGAGTCTCCACCTAAATCAAAGAAATTATCATCAATACCGACGGATTTTCTGCTCAACAACGAACACCATACTTTAGCGATTTTACGTTCAGTTGGATTTCTTGGTGGAACAGGTTTGACTGCTTTTTCTTCATACTCTGGCAGCGCATTTCTGTCTATCTTATTATTCGGAGTTTTAGGTATGAAATCGACCGGGATAATATGGCCCGGAACCATATAGTCAGGCAGATACTGAGCTAAATAGGCTTTTACCTCGGTACTGCCTATATCGGTGTCTGCAACAATATAAGCACATATTACTTTGCTATTGTTTGAATTCTCTTTGACAACCGCAACTGCCTCTCTGATATGAGGATGTTTAAGGAGCCTGTCCTCAATCTCTCCAAGTTCAATTCTATATCCCCTGATTTTAATTTGATAATCAGTTCTTCCCAGAAATTCAATATCCCCTTCCGGATACCATCTGGCAAGATCGCCCGTTTTATATATTGTACCGCCTTCATCAAATGGATTCTCAATAAATCGTTCAACGGTTAATCCTTCCTTCTCAAAATACCCCTTGGAAACACCCATCCCACCAATATATAGGTCTCCGGGAATTCCGATAGGCAGTAAATTCAAATACCGGTCAAGGATATAAATTTTCGTATTGGCAATAGGTTTGCCAATATGGGGACGGCCTTCAGCAGTAAGATCAGCAACTGTTGACCATACTGTTGTCTCCGTTGGTCCGTACATATTATAAATTTTTGCTCTGCAAACACTCTTAAGATTATTTAATAGCGTAGGAGTAAAAACCTCACCACCGATCATAATTTCCGAAAGATTCATTAAACTAGCTAACTCTAGTTCGCTGTTTAAGAGTAACTGGATTCTTGAAGGAGTTACTTGAAACATCTTGACGTTATTTTTAAGTATTACATCATTCAATTCTTTCGGTATGATCTGCTGTTTTTCATTTGCGACGACTACAGTCAACCCTTTACTCAGCGGCAGCAGTGATTCAAGAACAAATATGTCAAACGAAATCGTTGTGACTGACAGCATGACCTTCTCGGGAGAAAAGTCAATCTTTGCCGTTATTCCCGAAATCAGATTCACGACGGCTGAATGCTGGACCATGACACCCTTGGGCTTTCCAGTCGAACCGGAGGTATAAATTAGATAGGCAATATCCTGTGGTGTATTGACTTTCTGCAGGTTAGCTAATCCGGTCAGCTGTTCATTGTTACTAAAAACGTCGATAATTTCCCCGTTGAAATGGATCTCTTTCATGAGTTTCTGACAGGTCAACAGAATAGCAGTATGGCTATCCTCGAGCATGTAATCGATTCGCTGGGACGGATAGTCCGGATCAATCGGCAGGTAAGCACCGCCTGCTTTCAGTACTGCCAGGATCGCTATCATCATCTCCAGAGAACGTGGAACAAAGATTCCTACAAATTTGTTAGGCCCAACACCTTTGTCCCTGAGCACTTTAGCAAGCCGGTTCGCTCTTTGATTCAACTCATAGTAGGAAATACTGCTCTCCTCAAAAATCAATGCTGTCTTGGCAGGCGTTTTTTCTGCTTGTTCTTCGAATAACTGGGCAACCGTTTTATTGTGAGGAAAGAATAATCCGGTGTCATTGAACTCACACAGGATTCTCTGCTTTTCCTTTTCTGAAATCATCTCTAGTCTGGAGATTTTTTTCACGGAATTGTCCAGCGCATGCCAAAGAATTCTCAGCACATGGTCATGAATAAATTCAATTTCCTTGCTATAGAAAAGATCCGTCAGATAGTCATAGTCAATAATGATATTGCCGTCGTCTTCGCGTTCGTTAATATGAATATAAAGTGATTCTGTCTGGTGACCGCAAAAATGCCATCTGCCCTCACAGCTATTGATATCACTATTCTTAATAAATTTGGCATTTTGGTAAGATACGGCAATTTCATATAATTTTTCGATACTTCTGTTGTGTTTTCTGACATGTTTTAAAATTTCATCATACGGATATTTTTGATGCCTCAGGATATCCATCCAGTTTCTGGTCAGCTTATGGCAGAAATCCTGAAAATTCGTATCATTATCGATATTAACCCTAAGCGGTATCGTGCTGATGAACATTCCGACTGTTTTCTTTTCCCGAGCATTGGCTCGGTTCAGTACTGGCACCCCAAGAACAATATCTTCTTTATTGGATATTCTGTTGATATAAATACAGAGCGCGGAAATATAAAGGGTAAAAATCGATGTTTTATTTTCCAGGCAGTATTGAGAAATTTCTCTGGACAATTTATTTGGAATTTTAAACGTTTTTCTAACAGCTTCAGTATGGCTAATCTTGGCTGCTTTGCTTTTCAGCGTGGTCATTTCTGGTGTATCCGTAAAGACATTCTCCCAGTATTCCTTATCTTTGATATACCTGGGAGAATGCAGATATTCAAGCTCACTATTGACATATTCTAAATAAGAAGGATCATTTTCCTGTTCATAGGAAACGCCTTCTTCCAGCATATTGTAATTCTCCATAATTTTATTGCCTATATAAACAACAGTCCACCCATCAGAAATCAGATGGTGGATTTTGCAGTATATCACATTCTCTTTTCCGCTGATTTTAATAATAGAAAAATAAACCAGTGGGCTGTCGTTAATGGTAAATGGTTTTTTGGTTTCCTCCTGATCCCAGGCATACAGCCGTTTGAGGCCGCCGCTTTCGCTGAAATCGAATAAATCTATTTTCGTATATGCAAATTCGGCAACATATTGGAATACCTGTCCGTCCTTTTCCTTAAACCTGAGCCTGAGCGCTTCATTTTTCTCGATCACAAGGTTGATGGACTTTTCGAGAAGCCTGAGATCTATGCTGTCTTTAATTTTCAGGGTTGAAGCAATATTGCCGATACTGGTTCCTGGATGAAGTTTCTCTAAATACCAAATACTTCTTTGCGGGATTGATAACGGATAATACTCGACCATAAAACAGCGGCCCTCCATAGATCTGCAAATTTTCCCATACCCTGTCGACTTGATCAACCCAGGTACATGTATTCAGAGAAGCTCAAAAGTCTGAATATTGGATGTTTACTACATGAATCTTGGGACTGAATTCTTTTTCGCAGCCGCATGCTGCCACAGCGTAACCCGGATCAAATGGATAAATATGAAAGTACAGCCCTTCATTCGGATAAGAAAAACTGGCTCCGGCCATGCTGGAAAAATCAGCTTCTTTAAGATTACCCGCAAGGCCTGTACCCTTTGCTTTAAAATAGCTTTCTTTAAGCGTCCAAAGTTTAAAAAAGTATTCTTTTTTCCTGTCCAGGCTAAGCCCCGTTAAGAAAATGTTCTCTTGTTCGGTAAAATGCTGCCTGGCGATCTCTGGGTCAACCGGTCTGATTCGTTCGAGATCAACACCTACTTCTTGACTGCTTATCGCACAAACAACCCATTCTCCGGAATGGGCAACACTGAAATGAAATGCATCCAGGTCTTTGACATAAGGCTTGCCATAATCGTTTACACCAAAAGAAATTTCAGCATTTCCTCGAAAATAATTTTCCCTGACGATTTTGCGAATGAGCAGTTCTCCCAGTAAAGATCTTTTTACATCATCTATGTACTTCAACCTGGCCAAACTGCTTTTTCTTTTTCCCGAGATCAATTGCGTATAGGCATTAATCTCATTTTCGCAGATACATGCTAAATTACAACCAAATAGGTTAATCATGGAACATTAATTCTTTATTTTTCCGGAAATTCCTTTAACAAAATCCATATTAGGTGTAATTTTTAAGTCATATAATTAGGTAGTAAACTTTCTAAAAACCTGTAAATCAAAAAAATAGGACACCCTGAGTCATATTCTAACATTTGAAAATGTGATAAGCAATTTTTTTCGACAATATAAGGCATTTTTTACATTTTCCTTGAATTTGCTGCAGAAGGTCAGAAAGACAACGTGGCGCTTATGGCTCATGCTGTCTTTCTGTCTATCGAAGAATCGTTGATTGCCCAACCATCTTAGATTGAATAAGAAAAATGTTATTCAGATCATTTAGAAAACGATCCCCATTGCAATTAAGAGGAGAATGATAACCACTACGATCGCGATGCCGCAGAGGCAACCGCCGCCGCCAAATGTTCCGCCGAAAGTACCTGCTCCAACTGCCATGTTTTTCACCTCCCGGTCAAAGAATACTATACCTGATAAATGCTGCATGCCAAAAATTGATTTAGAAGATAACGCCCAGAGCAATCAGGATCAGTACTGCAATAGCGATTATGCCAACACCGGCACCCATTCCGCAGCCGCGGCCATAACCATAAGAACTGTACATATTTTTTCCCCCTCCTCATATCTTAACTTCATAAGAACTGATTTCGAGATATCTTATTCAGAAGCCAGGCAAATTGCAACCTTAATTTTCCAATATTTCTATTAATTACTTTATGCATAGCAAAAAAGGAAAGACATATGTCTCCCCCTATCTCCCGGGTTCGTACTATTGTAAATCACGTATTGTTGTGCTAGGAGAGCAGAATAATAAATTCAGAACCTTCTCCGACTTTGCTTCGGACTGTGATTCTACCATTGTGGCCCAGGATAATGATCTTGGCAATCGCGAGTCCCAAGCCATAACCGCCCCGGTCCTTCGTTCTGGACTGGTCGGAGCGGTAGAAACGGTCAAAGATGTGCTTCAACTCTTCATTTGTCATACCTGCGCCGGTATCCTTAATACTTATCGCAATGGACTCCCCTTCTTTGCTAAGACGGACCGTAATCTGTCCGCCAGCCGGTGTATATTTCATCGCATTGTCCATAAAGATCCGACAGGCCTGTTTCATTAGGTTTCGATCCCCAAACATAGAGATTTCCTGATTGAGCTCATTATTGATTTGATGCCCGGAATCGATGATCTGGGTCTCTTTGATGACTTCCAGGAGCATTTCCGTGAGGCTGAATTCTTCCTTTTGATAGGCGAGCGTACTGTTGTCATGCCTGGCAAGAAACAGCAGTTTGTCAATCAGCTCCTGCATATTCCCGGCTTCATTTTTGATAGCCGTTATTGATTCCTGAAGAACTTCCTGATCGTTTTTTCCCCAGCGATCCAGCATAACTGCATAGCCCTGTATCACGGCAATCGGTGTCCTTAGCTCATGCGAAGCATCGGATACAAACTGTTTCTGCCTATTATATTGGTCCTCTATTCTGTTCATCATTTCATTAAAGGTAAGCGCCAGTTCCTTCAGTTCATTTTTTGACCCGCCTACATTCAGCCTTAAATTCAGATTCTGTTCTGAAATTCCCTTTACCGTCTGGGTCATTTCGCGTATCGGTTCGAAAATTCCTCTCCCTGATAAGGCAATCGCAATCAGAGCCAGGAACAAGGCCGGTAAAAAGACAAAGAGCATAATCCTGGCGATGAACAGGATATCTGTAATTTCATCCTGAATGTTGGAAAAGATAATCATTCTGCCTGAAGTTCCGGCTGTTTCAAAATCCCTGTTAACGGATATGTAGATGTTTCCTTGATCCTTGGCCAATCCGAGCCAGTACTCAGAACCATATTCCCTCAAATTCTGGTCCGTAGCCATGAGCGTCTGCTGGCCCCGTTCAAAGATACGAAGCGGGGTCTGATGCTCCCGAGAGTAGGTTTCCAGTTCGAAATAAATCCTGCTTTCCGTGCTGAGAATCTTCTGGATTTCCAAATAATCCTGCTTAACCGTTTCCTGGATTCTAAATCCACCATAGACCAAAATGACGATAAGGCCCGCTCCCAACACTGTCCGCAAAAGTATGCCTGTATACCCCAAGGAAAGCTTTAAGCGAATTGAATAAGCGATCCTTTTCTGGATAAACGCATAAAGAAGCATAAAAAGATAAACCGGGAAAAAGATCACCTTTAAGATGTTTTTGAACATGTCCTTATCCGTTTTATTTTTGGTCATCATATTTTAAAAGATACCCGACCCCTCTTACGGTATGAATAAGTACCACATCATATCTTTGGTCAATTTTATTGCGCAGATACTTAATATAGACATCGGTGACATTGGTGTCTCCATAGTAGTCATATCCCCAGACATGGTCGAGGATTTTTTCGCGCGACAATACAATGCCTTTATTCTCCATCAAATATTTCAGAAGTTCAAATTCTTTCTTGGAGAGGGATATGTCTATCCCCTGATAGGTAACCCGATATTCATCCTTATACAAAATCAACGGCCCGGCTGCGATCACATTATTTTGATCTTCCTTTTTCCCTCTACGCTTCAGGATCACTCTGATCCTGGCAAGCAACTCTTCAATTGCAAATGACTTGGTCATATAGTCATCGGCCCCGCTGTCAAGCCCCATTACTTTATCGGAAACATCATCTTTGGCAGTCAGCATGATGATCGGGATGTCCGATTCACGCCTTACTCTCCGGCAAATTTCAATACCACTGAGGCCGGGAAGCATAAGGTCCAGAATGATCAAATCTGCCTTTCCCGAGACTGCTTTTTCATAGCCTTCCCTTCCGTCGTGAGCAAGTTCTACCTCATAACCTTCATGGGCAAGCTCTAGTTCCAGGAACCTGGCTATTTTTACTTCATCTTCAATGACCAGAATTCTGGTTTTCATCCTTTCCTCCGCCCTCAATCAAAGTATTACGACGACTCCATTATAATCGGAAATGAACCTGTAAACAACACAGGTTCATTTCTCATCAGCTCCTATCTCATCACTGGCACCCAGTCCATTTATCGGTACTAACCAATCGTGATCTCATTGTAGCCGTCTTCTTTTTTATCTTCATTCTTGGGGCCGGCTTCGGCCTGCGGACTGTTTTCTTGTTCTGTAGCCGGCTTTTCCCTCATTTTATCAGCCGCGGTTCTCACTTTGCTGCCAATACCGTCGACAAACTCGTTGATATTAACGTCCTGCCCCTTTTCCTTTCTGATCCTAATCCGGTAGCCCATTACGTACAGCAGGATAAAAGCTGCAACATACAGCCCTATGATCGGCATTGTGATCAACACCGCCACAATCAGAATAATGATCGGTATATTTAGGATAATGTTCTGATCCTTTTCAATTATAAATCTTGTGACGCAGCCTTTTTGAATCAATGCCTTCACTTTTTTGCCAAAGCTCTGTTCTTTTGGACAGGTTTTCTGATTGGAACTTGAATTTGATTTATTCCCATGCATTTTTTCAAAGGCAATGATCGCATCAATCAAATCCCCGTCATACTTTTCTAATAGTTCTTTGGCTTCCTGATAACTGCAGTTGGTCCTTTTTCTCATCTCATCAATTTGTTCCATGCTGATACTCATAATTTTCATCTCCATTTCTAAACTATAGCTCTATTGTAATAACGTCAGATGAGACTGCGCTTAATTCAGGATTAAAACTTGATTAGAGTTTTGCATACACAGTATTATGGTTATGGTATAAACAAGGCACTTCGCTCATGAATGATCTTCGTTCGGCATTCGTTCAACCATGGACATCAAAATAAGACAAAATAGTCTTCGAAATATAGTTGACAACGTTTTCCCGGATCAATATAATAATTTTCATGCGAAACATTTGCATGAGAAATATCAGTATTTTTATACGGGTTTAAGGAGGCCTGTTTCTATGCAAAATAACCCCAGCGAAGTGGAAATTGTACAACTTTTTTCCGAAATTGGCAGATCTCTGAAGAAGACAATGCGTAAAAGTTTTGAATGCAACGGTTTAACGATGCCGCAAAGCATGGTGATGAGCACCCTGATAAAACGCGGTGAAATGAAGATATCCGAAATAAGCAGCGAACTGCATCTTTCCAACAGCACGATCTCAGGTATTATTGACCGTCTGGAAAAGCATGATTTGGTCATTCGGACCAGAAGCGAACAGGACAGACGCATTGTCTATGTTAAAGTGAGTCCAAAGTATGTTGACTTTCACCGGGAATTTCATCACCAAGCCGAAAAAGACTTGCAGAAAATACTGAGCAGAGCTACCCCTGAAGATATGAGAAAAATATTAGAGGGTTTGACTGCTTTAAAGAAGATCCTGGGTCAATGATGTACCTGATCTTCTTAAACAAAAGACACTCTAAACATTATAAGTGAGAAAGGATTTTTGGTTATGCTGAAATTATACCGTTATTTAAAACCTTTTAGACATCTGGTTTACGGCGTATTCATCCTCATTTTTCTCCAAACGCTCGGTGATCTGTATCTGCCTACGCTGATGTCAGATATCATCAATGACGGCGTCATGAATGGTGATACGCAGAAGATTTTGCATATAGGAGGAGTCATGCTTCTGGTCGCCGGAGCAGCCGCTGTATTTTCCATCCTGGCCAGTTTTTTATCCGCCAAGGCTGCCGTAGGGTTAGGAACTGTTTTGCGGAGCAAACTTTTTGGGAGAATCGAAAGTTTTTCTTTACATGAATTTGATAAAATCGGCACCGCGACGCTCATTACCCGGACGACAAATGACATCAACCAGGTCCAGACGGTTACCATCATGATTATGCGCATGATGATCAGCGCCCCGATCATGGCAATCGGCGGAATCATCCTGGCTTACCGGGAAGATAAGGCCCTTACTTGGGTATTTGCTGTCGCCATACCGGTTCTAGCAATTGTCATTGTGATGATTGCTTCCAAAATGATACCGCTGTTTCGATTGGTCCAGGGAAAAATTGACAGGATCAACCTGGTACTCAGGGAAAAACTTACCGGCGTCCGGGTCATCCGCGCCTTTAATACGATTGAACATGAAAAAAGCGTTTTGATGCCGCCAACGTCGATCTCACAGACAACTACATTAAAGTAAATAAAATCATGGCATTTATGATGCCGACGATTATGCTGATTATGAACTTAACTTCACTGGCAATTCTTTGGTTTGGAGGCATCCGCATCAGTATCGGCGATATGGACCTGGGAGCCCTTTCCGCATTTACGCAGTATGCGATGCAGATCATGATGTCCATGTTGATGCTAGCCATGATGTTCATTATGGTTCCCCGGTCTCAGGCTGCAGCTGTCAGAATCAATGAAGTCCTGGAAACCGTACCTGAAATTGAAGATGCCAAGGACCTGAAGGATACTTTCACCGGTAAAGGCTATGTGGAATTCAAAGATGTCACCTTTAGTTACCACGGCGCAGAAGAACCCGCTATCCGAGATATATCTTTCGCCGCACGGCCTGGTGAATTCACAGCGATCATTGGCAGCACCGGTTCAGGGAAATCAACGCTTATCAACCTAATACCAAGGTTTTATGATGTCGACAGCGGCTCCGTCCTGATCGACGGTGTGGATGTCCGGGATATATCCCAGGAAAACCTTCGTCAGAAAATTGGTTTTGTGCCGCAAAAAGCGGTCCTCTTTTCGGGAACGATTGCCGAGAATATCCAGTTTGGCGGCAAACAGGCCACTGAAGAAGAAATTCAGCATGCTGCAGAAGTTGCCCAAGCCGCTGAATTTATCACCAAAATGGACGGTGGGTATGACCATGTCATCGCCCAAGGCGGCACCAATGTTTCCGGTGGTCAGAAACAGCGGTTGGCTATTGCGCGGGCCTTGGTCCGCAAGCCGGAAATCTATATTTTTGACGATAGTTTTTCTGCCCTGGATTTTAAAACGGATGCGCGTCTGCGAGCAGCGCTGAAACAGGAGATTGCCGAGGCAACCATCCTTATTATCGCCCAAAGAGTAGGCACCGTCATGGACGCGGATCGAATCATTGTCCTGGACAATGGTCAAATCGCAGGCATTGGGACGCATAAGGAACTGTTGAATAGCTGCGAAGTCTATCGTGAAATTGTCTCATCCCAGCTGTCAGAGGAGGAAATCGCATGAGCGGCGAAAATAAAAACCAAAACACGATGCGCAATCGGCAGGGCCAAAGAGGGCCGGGGGGACCGGGGGGACCGGGGGGACCGGGCAGCCACTTTGGTGCTCCCGTAGAAAAAGCTAAGAATTTCCGCGGAAGTCTGGCAAGGCTCCTTCGGTATTTAAAACCGCATAAAGTCCATTTAATTGTTGTATTGATCTTTGCAATCGCCAGTACATCTTTTACAATTGCAGCTCCTAAGGTAAGCAGTAAAGCAATCAACAAACTGCAGGATGCTTATATGGCGAGAATGATGCTGCAAAAAATGTCTGAGGCGCAGGAAAAGGGCGTTGACAGCATTTATACCCAGATGGCCGATGCCCAGCTGAAGGCCGTCGACCAGATCAGCCAGCAGATGGCGGACGCCGGAACCAGTAAACCAACTAACCCTGAATCTTTGAATACAGTCAAAGCACTGATCGCGCTGCCTGCAATTAATACGCTCCAAGATCCGCAGGAAAAAGCCAATACCGTCATTAAAATGTTGGATCTCCTCAATGCACTGCCAAATATGGGGGGGAACAGCACCGACAACAACACTCAGAACGGAACGGTGAAAAAGATCGATGCGGAAAGTATGAGTACAATCAAAACCTTCCTGCAATTACCGATGCTGAGTTCGGTGACGAATGCCGAAGAAAAAGCGGTTGTTTGCCAAAAGATTATTGATTTAGGGGAAAAGATGTCCGCAACCAGCGCGACAGGCTTGGATATGCCGAATACCCAGCAAAATGTCGAGTTTACCGATGATCAAATCAATGGCGCCATTACAGCGATCAGAGAAACGAACGGTGAATACGATTTCCATTATATCGGCATGATCGCCTTGATCCTGATTGGCATGTATCTCATCAGCGCCTTGTTCAGCCTGATCATGGGTCTTGTGATGTCAGGCGTTTCCCAGCGTACAGTCCGGGATCTACGCCGGGTAGTAGATAACAAGCTGGCCAAATTGCCCTTAAAATATTACGATATGCACCCTTATGGTGATATCTTAAGCCGCGTGACCAACGATATCGACACCATTGCCACTACCCTACAGCAAAGCTTAACCCAAATCATTACCTCCGTGATAACAATCATAGGTTATATTATCATGATGCTCACAATCAGTCCGGTTCTCACCCTGATTATTATCGCCTCATTGCCGCTGTATATGCTGTCCACCACAATGATCGCCAAGAAATCCCAAAAATACTTTGCCGTCCAGCAAAAAGAGCTGGGGGACCTCAGCAGCCATGTCGAAGAGATGTACACCGGGCATAAGATCGTTAAGGCTTTTGGCCATGAAAAGGATGCCATCGAAAAATTTGAATCCATCAATAACCGGCTTTATGGCGCAGGTTGGAAAGCCCAGTTCGTTTCCGGGATTATGTTCCCGCTGATGAACTTTATTAGTAATCTCAGTTATGTCGGCATCAGCATTGTCGGGGGCATCTGGATCACGCGCAATCTGTTAGGATTAGGTGATATCCTGGCCTTTATCCAATATTCACGTTCATTTACTATGCCGATCATCCAAACTGCCAATATCGCCAACGTTATCCAGTCTACTATTGCCTGCGCTGAACGCGTCTTTGAAGTTCTAGACGAACAGGAAGAAATTCCTGACAGTCCTGAAGCTGTGATTCTGGATATGCCCAAAGGAAATATCCGCATCGACCATGTCAGCTTCCGCTATACAGAAGATGTCCCGCTAATTGAAGATATGAACCTTGAAGTGAGGCAGGGAGATACCATCGCTATCGTCGGACCGACCGGTGCAGGTAAAACTACTCTGGTCAACCTCCTGATGCGGTTTTACGAGATCAGCTCAGGCAAAATCAGTATTGACGGTGTGGACATCAAGGATATGCCGCGCAGCGAGCTGCGTAAACTCTTTGGGATGGTCCTTCAGGATACTTGGCTGTTTAACGGCAGCATTAAAGATAATATCACCTACTCCAAAGAAGGCGCGACGATGGAGCAAATCGTCCGCGCGGCCAAAGCAGCCCATGCCGACCATTTTATCCGGACACTTCCTGATGGCTATGATACGATTCTGAATGAGGAAGCGACCAATATCTCGCAGGGACAGAAGCAGCTGCTCACTATCGCCCGGGCTATTTTGGCCGATCCGGCAATATTGATTCTCGATGAAGCAACCAGCAGCGTGGACACCCGGACTGAAGTATTGATCCAGAAAGCAATGAAGAACCTGATGAAAGGCCGAACGAATTTTGTAATTGCGCACAGGCTTTCCACCATACGCGATGCTGAACTTATTCTAGTCATGAATAACGGCAGTATCATTGAAACAGGCAATCACAAAGAACTGCTGGCTAAAGGCGGATTCTACGCCGAATTATATAACAGCCAGTTCTCAGAAGACACGGATATTGCGGGATAACGCATCCTAGTGGTCTGAAGTCCCCAATTCGTAATCTTTCAGGGAGATGGTTTCAAAGAAGAATTTTTGGATTTTTTCGAGATTGCATTCCGTAGAAAACCTGATTCTTAACCCTTCTTCCTTGATGATTCCTGCACTCTGATGATTGCTGCCGATATCTTTCGGATAAAACTCAATGATGTTTGCGATCTTTTTCAAGCTGAAAATCACGGCTAGAGCTTTATAATCTTGTGTTCCGCTTCCCTCTTCAAAATAGATGACGACATCATGAACGCAGCTCATTTAGAACTTCTCCCGCCTTTCCTTGTAACTCGCTTCTGTCAATAGCATACCATGGCATTTTGTTCTGATGGACAATTTGCCGCAAAATGTAAAAAAACAACCTGAATGGTTGTTTTTTTACGATGGATGGCGGATCCCAGCCTCGTCCAAAAAACGATCAGGATCGTCTATGTTAATACCCAGGAAACCAAGCACCTGTGGATCGACTTGTGCAGACTCCGCCTTGTGGATGCTTTTCCAGGAATAAATATCGGCAATATGCACTAAGGCAACCATTTCCTTGTCGATAACCTTTTCATCAAGCGGACAGTGGTGAAATAGAGCGGACTCCACAATCGAATACGGAAGCTCCCACCAATCCAACAAATGGCCGCCAATCTCCCCATGGGATACATCCGTAAATTCGATTTGCTCATAATAGTGGAATAAATCCCGGTTACCCATGTTCTTCTCAACTGCCCGCATATATTCGTCCCAAAAATTATTCAGCAGAACCACTTTGCCGACATCATGCAGTAATCCGGCCATTGAACTCGATTCTGGCATTTTCTTGTGATGGATCTTCTGGTAAAAAACATTCAGAATGGTATTGGTCGTTACGGCATGAAGCCAAAGCATCGCGATATCTCTTTGGTAACGCGCATTCTTTTCTCCTTTGGTTTCCTGATGCAGACAGGCGCTTAAAACAATATTTTTGACATCCGTTAGCCCCAAATAATTAATAGCCTGGATGACCGAACCTGTTTTTACCCCTAAGTGGGCAGAGTTTGCTACCTGTAATACTTTCGCGGTTATGGAAGGATCACTTTCGATTGTTTTTGCAATTTCCTTCATGCCCGCATCCTGTTCGATCAGAGAATTAAATTTATTGAAGACATTCTGTGGGGATGGCAGAAATTCGATTTTGTTGATCATTTCAAGAAGATTTCGGTTTTTCAAAATCTTTTCCACTTCCAAAACCTGTTCAATGGTCCTGAGCAGGTCCTTGTTTTGCCACGGCTTAAACAGATAATGTTTTGCCAAACAATTCTGCTGTATTTTCAAAAGCATGCTTTTATCGACATGCCCGCTTAAAACGAGTCTGATCGTCGACGGATATTTTTCTTTGACCCGTGTCAAAAGCTCAAAGCCGTCCATCCCCTGCATATTGACATCCGTTACAATCAGATCAATTTTTTTTCTTTGAAGAATTTCCAGAGCCGCTTCACCGCTTTCTGCAGTAAGGATTTCATAGCTGCTGCCCAAAAAGGCCCTGTTCAGCGCCCGTAATATTGCTTTTTCATCATCAACAAATAAAATGGCTTCATTCATTTTCTTCACCTGTTCCAGCTTCCAGCTGCTGCTTGATGGGTAGCTGGATCATAAACCTCGTACTTACACCCGGCGTACTTTGAACTGAAATCTGTCCTCCGTGCGTATTAACAACAATATCGTAGGCAATACTGAGCCCAAGCCCCGTACCCTGCCCCACAGGTTTTGTCGTAAAAAACGGATTGAATATTTCTTTCAGGTTTTCCTTATGGATCCCTGTCCCATTGTCTTCGATCTGACACTGTACAAAATCACCGGCGACTTCTGTACTAACCATGATAGAGCCAAGCGTCTCCGGTTTTTTTGTTTTGATGGCGTAAACTGCATTTAGGACAATGTTCAAGAGCACTTGATTGACCTGATTACCCTTCGCCTGGATCAAAGGAAGCTCCCCAAACAGTTCGATCACCCTGGCATGGTGTTTAATCTCATTTCTAGCCACCAAAAGTGTATTCCTCAAACCGTTATTCAGATCATAATCTTCAAACTCATTGCCTTGATCCGCTCTGGAAAACGTTTTAAGTCCGGCTACAATTTCACTGATCCGTTTAAGACCATCCTCAATATCATAAAATAAATCTTCCAGGTCTGTTGAGATATGTTTCAGGTTGCTGGTTTCTTCAAGCTTTCTCAAATTCTCTATCTGCGGGGCAAGCCTATCCCTCTCACTTGGCGGCAGCTTCTCCAAGAAGCTGTGATAGGCACTGATCATATTGGTATACTGATCAAAATAAAGACGGGATGTCTCAAAATTACTGGAAATATAACCAAGCGGATTATTGATTTCATGGGCAACCCCGGCAGCAAGCTGTCCAATCGCAGCAAGCTTCTCTTGTTGGACCAGCTGTTCCTGTGTCCGGTTCAGGCGGCTGATTGTGTTTTTCAATTCTTCATCTGAGGCAATATTTTGCTGATACAATCCGGTAATTTTCTCATTCTGGCAGACTGCTTCCTGAAGCTGTATTCCCAGTTTGCGGTAACGGCCGATATTGACACTATATACAGCCGCCATAACGATCGTTAAGACTACAAATAAAAACAGCTGGATCACATAAGACAACATCGTCATCTGATAATATCCAGCAAGATAAGAATGAAAAATGATATAGACCATGGATAGTAATACTGTAACGGTAGTCGTAGCCATCATGATGCGGGTAACCCTCATCATAGCCAGCATGAGCAGAATATAAGCAAATGTTAATAAAGCCTGTCCAATAATATCATATAGTCTGACAGTTAAGAACAGAAGTGTCACAGAGGACAGCCCCGAGATCATCCAGGTTACCCGCTCCATATCCAAGTCCATTTTCGGGACAACGTGAAATCCCAGCGCTAAAACCAGCAAGACCAGACTATCTATGGAACATGCCTGCCAGTCGCTGGCAAGATAGAAATAACGGAAAACAAAATTAACAAGTGCTGCCAATAAGAGCAGCACAGAAGTATACATACTGACTATGATATTTTCATAATAGCTCATCAGATTTGCATCTTGCGTTTCGCGAAGCGAGGACAGAACATCAGGTATCGTTCTCATTTTAGAGTATTGGTTCATAGTCGTTCCCGTTTCTGGCTATTTTATAACCCAAATAAATTTTTCAGTTTTTTAGTGGAGTTTCTGCTGACAGGAATAGTTTCTTTCGTGTCCTTCAACTTCAAATTATACGCACTGTTGAACCAGGGACTGATTTTTTCAATTTTATCGATATTGACAATATAGCTTCGATGGCACCGAAAAAAGCTGCCGGATCCAAGCTTCTTCTCCCACGAATTTAAAGAGTCAGGACTTTGATATTTTCCTTTTTCGGTGATAATAACGACATCACCTTCAACTGCCGTTAAATAAATAACCTCCGACAGGTCAATCAGAATAATGGTTTCATCTTCCCATACAGGGATTTTTTTGATCTCCTGTTCCATTTTGCGTTCCGGATAGAAGTGTTCAGGTTTATCGGCAAGGGCTTTTTCGACCACTGAAATAACTTCTTCGTTTTCCCAAGGCTTGGTGAGGTAATAATAAATACTGCCTTCATTAATCGCTGAAATTGCAACATTAATGTCTGACGAACCAGTGATCAAAATTCTGACGGCATCCGGGTACTCTTCTCTTGAACGTCTTAACAGATCAATACCCAGCATTCCCGGCATATTTTGGTCACAAATGATCACGTCTATCGCGCTTTTTTGCAGAAAATCCAGCGCTTCTTCCGAGTTCGTTGCGGCAAACAGCTCGTATCCCCGGGAATGTAGGATACGCTTTAAAGCGTTGAGCACCATCGGTTCATCATCAACCAAAAGTATTCTTGCCATATCTTCCTTTCTATTTTATCTGTCCGGACCAGAAAATAAATAATTTTCCTTTTTATTCTCGGGTATATTCGACATTTTCTTTTTTATTCCTTTTTTGAGTTCTTTTTTTAGCTTTATTTATTTCCCTTTTCATCTTAAACGACCAATGGCAAATATTCATTCTAGTACTGCGTATTTTAAATAAATGGGCAACATATACAGTATGCTTTATATTAATTTTTATAAAGCTGGATTGTGTTTCTGCCCTGATATTTGGCCTGGTAAAGGGCAGCATCAGCCTGGGTAATCAGTTGATCTTTATTTTCCGCCAGATCAGGAAAAATTGAGAAACCGACCGAAAGCGTTAAAGTTCTTGTAACGTGACAATCCGGGAAAGAAAATCGCAGACTGTAAAATGCTTCTTTAAGTCTTTCCATGACAAAATGGACTTCTTCGACGCTGGAATCAGGCAAAATTACTGCAAATTCGTCCCCGCCGTAGCGGCAGGCAATATCTGACTTTCTCGTTGTGTTTTGGATCAGCCCGGCTGTTTTTCTTAGTATTTCATCACCGAAATAATGGCCATAGGAATCATTGTACATCTTAAAGTTATCAATATCGATCATACACAAGACAAGCGTACGATTGGCTCTGGTCGCCCTCGCAATCTCTTCGTCAAGCCTTTGCTGAAAATACCTGTGATTGTAGATCTCTGTCAGACCGTCTGTTACAGAAAGGTTCTCAAGTACTTTCTGGGTCTTTTTATTGCGTTCAACTTCAATGGCAATAATCGCAGATCCCAAAAAGTTAGCCAGGATGAACACGGCAATAGCAAAATAATATGGGTCACCTTGTATTATTCCGAATCTGAATGGAGCAGTGATCCCTATGATGCTGTATATCAGCGTAACCATAAGGCCGGTATACCCAAAGATCAGCGGCATCAGCAACGTGACGACAGCCATTATACTCCCTATAATAATTCCCGGAGCTGTATTTAAATTACCAAAAAACAGCACCAAAACCAGGATCCCAATAAATAACAAGCAGATGATAAATTTGTTTTTCTGACTCAGTCTATGTTTGTCTAAAAAATCATGATCATCTTTTCGATTAACTAAATTCATTATATGACCCCCTATATAAACCTTACTTTTCAGCAAAAGCCGTTGTATGATTCTTTCAATTACATTGCGATAACATAAGATTATCTCATTAAGTCTTTTGTTGGGAGAATCTTCTACAGAATGTAAAAAAAACAACCTCAATGGTTGTTTTTTCTCAATGAATGGATTTGGTTTTCCATGCGTGCATCGGATTTCATCTCAGCCAGTGTTTACGCCAAAACAGGATAAGTACTGCTGTCACAATTAACACGGATACACCGAAAAAGAGCGGCATCCCCAAAGGCGAGTGGATCAGCGGCATTGCTTCAAAATTCATTCCAAAGAAGGAGGTAACCAGATTAATCGGCAGCAGGATCGTGGCCAGAAGCGTCAGAACTTTCATGATATCATTGGCCCGGTTGTCAATGGCCTGCTGGTAGGCTTCCATTAGGATTTCAATCAGCTCATGAGTCTGCCGTGCATTCTCAAGTTTCTGCTGGGTATCGGCAACCAGGTCTTTCCATGATGGCTTCCCCTGATCATGATTATCCATGGCTGCCAGTCTGCTGAAAATCGTCTGATGCGCATTCAGTGACTTCTTTAATCCGAGTATTTTTTTGTGAAGGTTAATTATTTCACTTCTTTGCCATCTTTCAGGAGTTTCCAGGATATTTTCTTCAATCCGGTCCACATCATCTTCCAGTAATTCCAGCTGGCGCTGATGATGTTCCAGTATTTCCATGCCGAGGAGCTGCGCCAGATCGGAAGGTGTCGTAAGCAGCCCTCTCCGGGCCCAGTCATTGATCTGCGACAGCTCAAGCCGGTCATTGCGCAGTATCGTCATATCATTTGCCGACAGAAAAAAGTAGATCGCAAATTCTTTGGTGTCATCAGCAAAATCGCTGTAACCAATAAAAAACAGAGAAGGGTGCAGACGTTCAAATCTTTGATTAAAGCTATTCCCCTGCGGATTCAGATTTCCCAGAACACGGTCGATCTCTGCAGATCCGGCAAATGCCAAGTGCCCATTCAGGAGCTTCCATTCCTCAGCATTGAAGAGGGTTATGCTAAACTTTCCCTCTGCCGGAATCTGTTGTGATTCTATTTCTTTCAGGCCTTCCGGAGAGACAAGATAGTGTTGCAAGCCCTTTACCTCCCTTCACTTGACAATTCTCTGTAAACTGATCATCGGCTAACCACGGTTATATCATTCTTACAATTTATGTAATGAAATGCTATAATTAATTCCAGATTTTCGGTTCTCCAAATTTCTTGTTGAATGACTCCTGTAACACATTACCTAACGTTAGGAGCGTTTGATATGAAGAAAACACCCTATCATTTTCACAAAATGGTTTGGATATTTTTTATTGCTTCTATCCTTGGTTTTGTTTTTGAATCCATCTACTGTTTTATTCTGCATGGATATATCGAAAGCAGGTCAGGTCTGATTTATGGTCCTTTCAGTCAGATCTACGGTTTTGCAGCCGTTATTGTTATTTTGCTGCTGCAGAGAACGAATTTCAAAAATAAATGGTCCTTATTTTTTATAAGCGCTTTTATAGGATGCTTGTATGAACTTATCTGCAGTCTGATACAGGAATATGCTTTTGGTTTTATATCCTGGGACTACAGTTATTCTATGCTCGATATCTTTGGCAGGACATCGCTGGTATACTCATTTTTCTGGGGGATCTTGGGCGTTGTCTTCATTAAGTATATTTACCCATTTATCAGTAAAAGAATCGAAAACTTTCCCATGAAGAGGAGTACCCTTGTGACATGGATTGTAATTCTATTCATGGCCTTCGATTTATCCATTTCAGCCGCTGCCGTATTCAGAGCAAACCAAAGATACGACGGCATCCCGCCGACAAATTCCATTCAGACTTTTTTAGACCATTCTTACCCTGATTCGTTCCTTCACCAGGTATATCCGAACATGGTTCATGTATAGTAATTGTTCATTCCTGTCTTTCCTGTATTCTAGCACAATCAAACCATCAGGTCATTAATCAGGGCGAAGACTTCCGCTTTGACACGTGCCAAGGCAGCATCCGCTTCAGCTCTGGTAGAACCTTTGATACAGAAATAAAAACGTATTTTTGGCTCCGTACCGGAAGGTCTTGCCATGACATATCCTCCCCCTTCAAAGGAAAAGCGAAGCGCATTCTCCCGAGGAAGATTGGTTTCTTCCGTCTTTTTCTCCAGCGCATCCCATCG
Organism: Dehalobacter sp. TBBPA1; assembly: GCF_040931655.1. Classification (NCBI taxonomy): domain Bacteria; kingdom Bacillati; phylum Bacillota; class Clostridia; order Eubacteriales; family Desulfitobacteriaceae; genus Dehalobacter; species Dehalobacter sp. TBBPA1. The sequence continues at coordinate 2,803,037 of NZ_CP162385.1, forward strand.
GACATTTTGCTGATAGTCATCAATAAACCGTACGCTGAGCCCCGCAACAGAAAGCGGCTTTGCCATCCGCAGTCTGTCCATTACAGCGGCAATCCGTTCCCGGCCTTCTTTGCCGCTCAGCGCAAAAGCGACCTGTTCATCGAGGAAAGTGCCGTAACGCGCAAAAAGTTCCGCCAGTATATCCGGTAAGGTTTTGTTCTCTATCTGCTTGTAATACAATGCCGCCTCAGCCAGCAGCGCAGAAGCCTGGACTGCATCCTTATCTCTGGCATACGTACCGGCCAGGTAACCATGGCTTTCTTCAAAGCCAAACAAAAATGTCCCCCAGCCCTGTACGTCCATCTCTTTGATCTTTTCTCCGATATATTTAAAGCCGACCAGCACATTCACTGTTTTGACGCCAAAATCAGCCGCAACTGCTTCGGCCAGGTCCGTAGAGGCTATCGTCTTGACGATCACGCCATTGTCCGGCAGTCTGTGGTTTCGTCTTCTTTGATCCAGGATATAATACGCCAGGATTACGCCAATCTGATTACCGGTAAAACGGCAATACTGACCATTTCTGTCCAGGGCATATGCTCCGAGGCGGTCTGCATCCGGATCTGTGGCCAGTACCAGGTCCGCCTGTGTCTTCTTTGCCAGTGTCAAAGCAAGCTCAAACGACTCCGGATCTTCCGGATTCGGGGATTTCACCGTCGGGAATTCCGGATCAGGTTGTTCCTGTTCTGCAACCATCCGGAAAGCCGTAAAGCCCATTTTGTTAAGGATGCTTTGAACAGGGCTGCCGCCGGTTCCATGAAGCGGCGTGCAGACAATGTTCAGCTTTGTACCGTAAGTTTGTGTTAGTTCTGTATTCAGTAGACTATGAAGTATCTCAGCCTGATAGGCAGCATCCACCTGATCTCCTACCATCTGAACCATCCCTTTCTCCAGGGCTTTGATTCGGTCTGCCGGCACAATTCTCCAGTCTTCTCTTTCAGCCATCTTGGTAATGATCTGCTTAGCAGGAGCAGGCGGCAGCTGCCCGCCATCCTCCCAGTAGACCTTATAGCCGTTGTATTCCTTTGGATTATGGCTGGCCGTGATATTTACGCCGGCAATTGTCTGAAGATACCTGACAGCAAATGAAAGCTCAGGCGTCGGCCGCAGACCTTCAAACAGATAGACTTTAATCTGATTCACTGCCAGTACCAACGCTGCTTCCAGTGCAAAATCTTCGGAAAAATAGCGGCTGTCATACGCAATGACAACCCCTCGCTGACACGCCTCTGGTCCATGCTCCAAGATCGTGTCGGCCAATCCCTGTGTAACTTTGCGAATAACATAACGATTCAGGCGATTGGTTCCTGCGCCGAGAACCCCTCTGATGCCGCCGGTTCCAAACTCCAGAGTCGTATAGAATCGGTCCTCCAGCTCCTTCAGGTCGGTTATTTCCGCCAGTTCCCTTCTGCTGAGTTCGTCAAAGTAATCATTCTCCATCCAAAATTTCAAGGTGCTGTCATACTTTTGCTCTGAATACATGTTACTTTTCTCCTCACTGTTGATCAGACGCAACCTGGTATAAAGCCTCAAATTCACTGCCGCTCTTTTGACTTATAATCCTGTTTCCCCGATTCGCTTCAAGATGCTTAAGAATTTTATAGAGCATTTCGCGGTCTACTACAGACCCGTCTGCTTCAATTTCCAATGCAATTTCTTCAACCGTTAACCCTCCGGTTTTACATGCCTTTAGAACACGCAGGGCCAGGTTCTTTAATTGAATCATCTCCTGCGCACCTTTTTTAGCCATTTCTACAGCCGGTTGGTGATAAGCATTAACATGCACAAGCTGGGCATACATACTCACCGTACGTTCGTATAGGGCAATTAATACTCCGATCGTTACGGGGCTGAGGTCTCTCACTGTCAGCGTAATTGATTTTCGGCCCTTGTTTGACAGGGCATTCCTCGTCCCGAGCAGAAAAGCCTGCAAATAATCACCGCTGGTGCTCTCCTCGGCAATCTGGATTGAGTCTCCATCCCTGTCCTTCAGTACTTCTATGAAGGTCACAAAAAAGTTACTGGGCCCATCCAGCAGCTGCTGGATATAGGAATGCTGATCACTTGTTCCTTTATTTCCAAGTACTGTAATTCCCTGATGGACAATATTTCCGTCCAAGTCCTTTTCTTTTCCCAGAGACTCCATGATCAATTGCTGAAGATATTTCGGGAAAAGCTCCAAACGGTCTTTATAAGGAAGGATAACCATCTGCTGCCCGCCTTTGCCGCCTGTCAGAACGTACCACGCCAAGGCAGTCAGGGCTGCAGGGTTGCTTTTCGTATCCGTGTTCCTGGTTAGGGAGTTGCATTTCTTGGCCCCGTCCAAAAGGCCACAAATATCAATTCCCTGTAAAGCCAGCGGCAGCAGCCCCACAGCGGACAAGACAGAAGTCCGCCCGCCAACCCATTCCCAAACCGGGAAAGCGTCCAGCCAATCCTCTTTAATCCGTATCTGATCCAGTCTGCTTCCTGGCTGGGTGATACTGACCGCATGACGGCTGAAGTCCAACCCCCGGCTTACGTAAAAATGACGAACTTCTTCCATTCCGTTGCGGGTTTCAACCGTGCCGCCGCTTTTGGAGATTACGATCGTTAATGTTGCATCCGCCTTAGCATCCAGCTCAGCAAAAATACGATCCATACCGTCAGGATCTGTGTTATCGATAAAGTACAGCGAACAGGGATCACCTTTGTTTCCGAGCGTCTCGGAAACAAAACGCGGTCCTAAGGAAGATCCGCCAATGCCAACAATAATGACGTTCCGGAAAGGGCGTCCTTTTTGACCACATATAGTACCCGCATGAACATCCTGCGCAAAGTATAGAATACGGCGCAGGGTATCTTTGATTGCCGCGCCTATTTCCGGCTGCGGAGCTAATTCCGGATCACTCAGCCAATAATGCCCAACCATCCGCTGCTCGTCCGGGTTGGCAACCGCTCCCTGTTCCAAGGCCTGAATCTGGCAATACATGTCCTGCAGGCGTATTTCCATGTCATCCAGATACGTATCCGGAAATCCTGAACGGCTAACATCCACCTGGATTCCCAGTTCATTATCGAAATAAAAGTATTCCCGGAATTTCTGCCATTGTGACGTCACAATACAATCACCTCACCCGCTGGTAATGATACTCTACCCTGGACATTCCGATTCTATACCTCGCACGATGTGAGGCATAATATTTTAATTATAGCTGAAATGAATGAAAAAGTATTGCGCAATTTGTCGTGTCAAAAGCTCATTTATTTCATTCCGCTGCAATATCTTTGATATCCCTTTTTCCGCAGTAGACACGCAGGACATTCCCCACACCCATCACCTTTGATACCGTTATAACAGGTCAATGTCTCTTCTTGAATCATTGCAAGCACACCGAGATCGTCAGCCAGTTTCCAGGTTTCCGCCTTGTCGATCCACATCAGAGGGGTATGAATCACAAATTCGTAATCCATGGCGAGATTAAGGGTTACATTCAGGGACTTAACAAAAATATCCCGACAGTCCGGATAACCGCTGTAATCACTCTGAGAAACGCCGGTGATCAAATGTCTTACTCCCCTCTGTTTGGCAAAAACAGCTGCAAACGACAGAAAAAGCATATTCCTGCCGTCCACAAATGTGTTCGGTAACCGGTCGGGCGGCGAATTTTTCTCAACTTCAATCTCCGGCCTGGTCAACGAATTCGGTGCAAGCTGATTTAATAAACTGAGATCCAGCAGATGATGCTCAATCTGGTGCTTAGCACATATTTCTCTGGCACAATCCAATTCCAGCCGGTGTTTTTGCCCATAATCAAAGGACAGGGCAATGACTTCTGCAAATAACTGTCTGGCCCAAAAAAGACAGGTCGTACTGTCCTGGCCGCCGCTAAAAATGACCAAAGCTTTTTCATTTTTTTGCATGAGCTTATACTCCTCTCTTTTCCGGATTCCAGATCACTTTATGTAGCTGAAGCTGCAAGCGCACTCCATTCATTTGATGCATAATCATAAATTTAACGATTTCAGACGGCGCAATTTGTGCAAAAACAGGACTGATAAATACCGCAGTTTTTTTGATCAGGCCGTAGGTACTTATGATTTCGCACGCCCTTGCCAGATCGTTTTGATCGCCAACCACGAATTTCACGGCATCCCGGCATGTCAGAACCTCAAAATTCGCTAAAACCATCTTGTCCTCCATACCGCTCGAAGCAAGCTTGTAGTCCATCGTAAATCCCGGACGGCGATTAGCCTCTGTGCAAAAGGGCTTAAGACTGACACTGCCATTCGTTTCAATCTCGACGGAAAGTGCCGGATCCTGGCACATTAAGTCGGTCAGCGCTGCAATACCAGGTTGTATCAACGGCTCCCCGCCTGTCAGCGTGACGTTCTTTATACCTGTGGCCAGGACCTGTTTATAGAGCTCCGCTCCCGTCATTTCCCGGTAAGAAACATCCGCTTCATTAGCCCAGCGGGTGTCACAGTAAGTACATTGCAGATTGCACCCGACAAATCTAACAAAAACAGCCACTTCTCCTGCCCGCGGTCCCTCTCCGTTAATGCTTGAAAAAATTTCTGCAACCCTGTATTTCATCTTAAATCACCATCTGCCTTCATAGACCGCGCAATTCGCGGGCGTTTCGAATACACTGACCCTGGTCATTTGATATCCTTTATCGGCCAAAGCCTCGTAAAAGCACCTGGCAAAATTTTCGGCTGTTGTCCTGAAAGGCACCTCAATGACCCGGAATCCATCCTGAATAAGATGTTCCAGCGTACTTTTTCGCAGCGTTCCGTTTTCCACAAGCAAAGCATGATCGTAGTCATCCGCCAGCTGCTTGAGATCCGCTTTCAGCTGGCTGAAATCAACAATCATCCCTCTGGCTTCTCCCTCATCTGCGAGTGTTTCAGATTCGATTTCCACAACCACTCGCCAGCTGTGGCCATGAATGTTCCGACACTTGCCTGGATGGCCTGCCAGAAAGTGCGCGCTGTCAAAACTGTTTTCCACCTTCAACATGTACATATCATGCAACCTCCCCAAGAAACAAAAAAAGAGCTACTGCTCTTCAAACAAAAAACTACCCAAGACGGTAGTGGTCCTAGTTTTGTTTAGAGACAGGATGGATTCCGAACTGTCTTTATTTTATTCATAAATCAAGCATATCATGCCAACGTTGATCTGTAAATGCGTTTTGTTGGTATTTGGGGAAGACGGCTTTTGAAGATTGCTTCTTTTGAATTTACACTTTTTATTATACAATGATAGGATAGAATTAGGGAAATAGGTTCGGATAAAGAATAGGAGAATAAAGGATGGATAAATTAGTATTTGTCACCGGGCATAAGAATCCGGATACAGATTCCATATGTTCTGCAATCGCCTACGCGGAACTCAAAAAAAAGCTCGGTGTGAATGCTGTGCCCAAAAGGCTCGGTGATATTAACCGTGAAACTGAATTTGTTTTGAAGCATTTCGGCGTCGAAATTCCGGAACATCTTTTTACAGTCAAAACCCAGGTGACAGATTTAAACGTTGATCAGGCTTTTCCCGTATCATCGGATATTTCGATTAAAACAGCCTGGCACCTTATGAAGAAAAACAATATCAAAACGATTCCCGTTATTGATGATCATGAGCGACTTTTAGGAATTGTAACCCTATCCGATATTACCAATAATTATATGGATGCCTTGGACAACAACACCATCGCTTCAACGAGAACGACCCTGCGCAATATAGCCGAAACGCTGAATGCGACATTGATCTGCGGTTCCCAGGAAGATTTCGAGACGACCGGCAAGGTTGTGGTTGCTGCTGTTGAACCCGATGACTTGCATTCGTTTGTTGAGCCGGGTGATATTGTGATCACGGGAAACCGGCTGGATATCCAGTTGAAAGCTCTGGAATACGGTACCACCTGCCTGATCCTCACCTGCGGCGGGGATCCGTCACAAGAGCTGATTGAAGAAGCCCGCAGCAGGAATATTGTTTTGTTGACGACTCCGATTGACACCTATACGACCGTAAGGCTGGTGAATCAGAGCATACCGGTAGGTGCCGTCATGACCAGCCAGAACCTTATATCGTTTAACATTGATGACTTTATTGATGATATTCAGGATAAAATGTTAAAAACCAGATACCGGAGCTATCCAATTGTTGATGACAACAACCGGATCCAAGGATTCATCTCCAGATATCATTTGATTTCACAGAGAAAGAAAAACGTTATTCTGGTGGATCACAACGAAAAATCCCAGACTGTCAATGGCATTGAAGAGGCAGAAATCCTTGAGATTATCGATCACCATCGACTCGGTGATATTCAGACGGCCAGTCCGATTTTCCTTCGAAACGAACCTGTAGGCAGTACCTCGACCATTGTTGCCAATATGTTTTTTGAGATGGGAATTCGTCCTTCGAAGAGCATCGCCGGAATTCTTTGCTCCGCCATCCTGTCCGATACGCTGAAATTCAAATCTCCGACCAGTACCTACGTCGACAAGATGACGGCCGAAAAGCTGGCCGAAATAGCCGGGATTGACGATATGGACAAGTACGCCAATCAAATGTTCAAAGAAGGCTCTTCTCTGCAGGGAAAAACACTAAAGGAGATATTTTATCAGGATTTTAAAGATTATACCTTTGGCAAATACAGGGTTGGAATCGGGCAGGTCTTCACCATGGACAGGGAAAAGATCTCGGAGATGGAAGATTCGCTGATTGCGTTCATGAAACAGCTTTGTGCCGAAAAAGGCTATCATTTGCTGATGCTTTTTGTGACCGATATTCTTGACCAGACCTCAGAAGTCTTATTTTCCGGAGAAGAAAAAGAATTAATCTCGCTTGCTTTTAACGTTGATCTGGGTGAAAACAGCGTTTGCCTGCCCGGCATAGTTTCCAGAAAGAAACAGGTTGTTCCTTTAATTTCAGCGGCTGTTGACAAATGATTTATTTTAACAATAAGTTCAACAGCCCAATCACGAAACCAATCAAGGCTCCCAGATTAACAACGGCGTTCAACTCGTTTTTCATTACCGAAAGCACAAGTCTCTCAATCTCCAGAACGTCCATATCATTTACCTTTTTTTCGACAACACCGGCTATATCAAACTGTTGGATATAGCCTCCAAGCTTTTTCTGCACGAATACCGAATAGATTCTGTCAACCATACCGGTAAGATGTCTTTCCTCAATCTCAATTTTTTGCATGAATGCCGCTAAGGGTTGATTCTCAAGAACCGCCAGTTCTTCTCTCACGATGGACTGGATCATATCCTGGCCGTTTTCCTGGATGTATGCGTCAACCTTTGCTCCGATCGGAGCAGCCACAGACATAATTAATTGGTCATTGACCATCAGCGCGAGCATTGTGCCATGAACCTTTTCCTTAATCGCGCGTCTGCCCTCCCGCACAATGACTGTGCCGATATCCATCTTAGAGACTCCGGACATGATCTTGCTGCAAATGATGTTTTCGGCTTGTTCTCTCAGAACCTGATAGGCATCCTGTGAAACAAACCCAGCGAAGATATTTTTTAGGGTATGATGCTCATCCATTTCATAAAGTGAGCTGCCAATTTCCTGAACGATTGCGTTTTTTATGTTTTCTGACAAGAACATATTCTCTACATCTTTACTGGTTAAAAGGTTGTTCCCGACCGCATTGCCCAATGCTTTGGCAAGCTGCCCCTTTCTCTTTGGAAAAATGCCGGGAGTAAACGGCAATGCCCAATTCCCAATTTTAATTGGGTTGATGGGCCGAAAGAGCATCTTAACCGCAATGTAGTTTGTGACATAACCGATGATAGCGCCGATAACCGGGCCTGCTGCAATTTGAATTAGATTCATTGATGATTCTCCTCTTAAATAAATTGGAATAAATAAGTACGGATTCGCAATACCAATGTATATTTTAGCGATTATTCAATTATTTGTATAGCTATAATTGTACAGCCTATAATTGTTGACAAACAAAGGGAATTTAACGTATACTTCTTATATACCCCCTTGGGGTATCAGGCTGCGTTCTATACCATTTGAGGGTATCTCACCGAATCCATATCAATATTATTTCAATCAATGAAGAAAATTGCAGCGGGGATAAATACCAGTAAAGAAATACACTCAATAACTGGGGAGGGTTTCAGCAAATGAGTCAGGATAAGCATCGTTCCAACATGGTGAAAATGGTCAATGTCACTTTTCAAAAATCCGCCTGCCAAGCGGACGAATGCGTCGTGAAAGTTCCATCCGGCAGTACCATACTTCAAGCGGCAATCACTGCCGGCGTAGATCTTCATAGTGCCTGCGGCGGCAAAGGAACCTGCGGCAAATGCCGCGTCATCCTGCCCCCGGAAGACCGTACTGAACCGCTGCCGGAAGAAAAAAAATTCTTAAGTGCTGAACAAATTGACGCTGGTGTTGTCCTGGCCTGCAAACGAACTGTCGAATCCGACAGGCAGATCATCCTGATCGAACAAAAAGATGTGTTTGACCGCAAAACACGACTTGAAGATGACAACCGTGTCTTTGAACTTGTACCGCTGGTACACAAACATGCTGTACACGTGAGTGTTCCAAGCACTTCAGATCAGCGTTCCGATTGGGAACGTTTGGCCGCAGGGCTTCCCGCATCGGCTGCTTCGCTGCGTTTTAACCGCGGGATTGCCGCCAAATTGCCCAGAATTCTGCGTGATGCTTCTTTCCAGGTTACGGCTGTTACTGCCGGAAATGACCTGCTGGCTGTCGAATCCGGAAATACGCTGGACCGAACCTTCGGCTTGGCCATTGACATTGGAACTACGACCGTGGTGGCTTATTTGATGAATCTAAACAACGGAAAAATTATTGCACGTGAGGCAATAACCAATCCTCAGCAGGGCGCGGGAGCTGATGTCATTTCCAGAATCAACTATGCCTCAGATCACCCCGACGGCTTGGTTCAACTGCAGATACAGGTTGTCGAAGGTTTAAATCAGATCATCGCCAATATGTGCAGGCAGAAAGGCATTGCCTCCGAGGAGATTTACCAAGCTGTTGTCGTCGGCAATACCACAATGAGCCATTTATTCCTCGGTATTGACCCAACCTATCTGGGTCCTGCACCTTTTATCCCGGGTTTCCGCCAGGCGGCCACCGTCAAGGCTTCCGAGCTGGGACTCCGGATTCTAAGCGATGCACCAGTCACCGTCCTGCCGATTGTCGCAGGCTATGTCGGTTCCGATACGGTCGGTGTCATGCTTTCGGGGAAGATTGACCAATTGAAAGGCATTCATCTCTTTATCGATATCGGAACGAATGGGGAAATGGTTTTAGCTGGAAAGGGAAGAATTCTGACCTGTTCTACTGCAGCCGGTCCGGCCTTTGAAGGTGCCGGAATCAAATTTGGCATGCGAGCTGCCGACGGAGCAATCGAACGTGTTAAGATTACGGACGACGTGGAACTTGGGGTCATCGGCAAAGAAAATGAATCTGTACGCGGCATCTGCGGCTCCGGTTTGATTGATGCTATTTCCGAAATGCACAAAGCCGGGATTATCAATTCGCAGGGACGCATCATCGACCAAGCAAGCGCCTCGGAACTACCACCGGTACTTCGGGACAGAATCCTGAATGACAATGGGATTCGAGAGTTTGTCCTGGCCTGGAAAGAATCGGCCACTGGGGAAAATATCACGATCACCCAAATGGATATCCGCGCACTTCAGCTGGCCAAAGGTGCCGTGCTCGCAGGGGTCCGGATCCTGATGATCCATCTCGGTGTCAAACCGGACGATCTTGAAATGATTCATTTGGCAGGTGCGTTTGGCAACTATATCGCCAAAGAAAGCGCCCTTGGCATTGGCCTCCTGCCGCAGGTCCCCGCCGAAAAAATCCAATCTATCGGCAACGCTGCAGGCAACGGTGCCCAGATGGCCCTGCTTTCGACCATTGAAATGAGCAGAGCAAATCGTCTCGCCCGGGATGCCGAACATATCGAGCTGTCCACCGAAGAGCTTTTCCAGGATGAATACATGGAATCTCTCGCTTTAGGACAGCGTTATTGATGTAAAACTATATACCTGTATATACACTTATTCACAATTGTGTGTAGGCTGTGGATAACTTTGTGGAAAAATATCCCTCTATGCAAATTGATTCAGAAAGCAAAATCTTCCCGTTTTATACGGGAAGATTTATTATATCATTCCATATCAAGAAGATTATCATCATTCAGGTCTTTTCTTTTGCCGCTAGCCAGATAGATGGTCCATTCACCCAGGTTTGTCACATGGTCGGCTACCCTTTCTAAGGAAAGCGCAACGAGCAGCAGATTGATACCCTGTGAAATATTTTTTTGGTCTTTTTGCATTAAATTCAATAGATCTTCATAGACCAACCTGTATAGTTGGTCTACCTCTTTTTCTTTCACTGCCAGGCTTTGCGCCATTTTTAAATCTTTATTCGTATACGCAATGATACTGTCTCTGAGCATCTCCCGCGCCAGTTTTGCCATCTTAGGAATATCGACCAGCGGCTTCACCAAAGGCTCATCGCTTAATTTAATCGTTACTTCCGCGATATCGACAGCGTGGTCGGCGATGCGTTCGAGGTCGGTAACAATCTTCAGCGCGGTCCCGATGGTTCTCAAATCACCGGCCATAGGCTGCTGCAGGGCTAGCATGGTTAAACATTTGTCTTCGATCTCAAGCTGAAAATTATCCACAATATCATCGTCCGCCAGAACCTTCTCTGCCAGTTTCAAGTCTCTTTCCTCAAGTGATTTCATTGCGGAGCTGATGACGTTTTCCACGAGATTACCCATCATGAGGACATCATGGCTCAGTTCTTCCAACGATGTTGCAAATGAATTTCGGGTCATAATACATTTCCTCCTTATCCGAATCTTCCAGTGACATAGTCCTCAGTCCTTTTGTCCAGAGGCTTGGTAAACAGTTCTTTCGTAACGCCGTATTCTATGACTTCCCCGTTCAGGAAAAATGCCGTGTAGTCTGAAATCCTGGCGGCCTGCTGCATGTTATGGGTAACAATAACGATGGTGTATTGTTCTTTAAGATCAAGGATCAGGTCTTCCAGCTTTGCCGTGGAAATCGGATCCAAAGCCGATGCCGGTTCATCCATCAGCAGTACTTCAGGCTGCACAGCCAGTAAACGCGCAATGACAAGCCGCTGCTGCTGCCCGCCGGATAATTGCAGCCCTGAACGGTTCAGCCGGTCCTTGACTTCATCCCAGAGAGCTGCTTCCTTAAGGCTCTTCTCAACAATTTCACTCAGTTTCTGCTTATCTTTCAGGCCATGGGCCCTCGGTCCATAGGCAACATTATCAAAGATCGACATCGGGAACGGATTCGGCTTTTGAAAAACCATTCCAATTCGTTTGCGGAGTGTTACCGGATCAATATCCGAGGTATAAATATCTTTATTGTCGAGATAAACATTTCCTTTGACGGTTGCTCCTTCGACCAGGTCATTCATACGGTTTAGCGTTTTCAGGAAGCTGGATTTGCCGCACCCTGAGGGTCCAATCAGCGCAGTAACCTGATTCGCAAGGATTGGTAAGCTTATTGCGTGTAAAGCATGAAAGCTTCCATAATACAATTCTAGGTCTTTGGTTACCATTTTATTATTTGTTTCTGTTAAGTTAGCTAACATTGATTACCACCTCTCTCTGTCAGTGACTCTGGCTGTTTCGCCCTGCAAGCTTCCCCATAAGACTATTGGCCAGAAAATTTATGATAACGATCACGATAATGAGCACGGTAGCACTTGCATAGGCATTCTTGGTTGATATTCCTTCCGACGCTAAAATATAGAGATGAACGGAAAGCGTCCGGGTTGGTTCAAGTATTGAAGTCGGCAATCCTAAGGAACTGCCTGCGGTCAGGATGACTGCCGCTGTTTCTCCGATTGCCCTCCCAATCCCCAAGATAACACCGGTTGCAATTCCGGGAAGCGCCGAAGGCAAAACAACTTTTCGTATGGTATACCATTTGGTTGCGCCAAGCGCAAGACTGCCTTCACGGTATGAGTCCGGCACTGTTTTAATGCCTTCTTCAGCAGCTCTGATAATGGTCGGCAGGACCATAAAAGCCAGTGTCAGCGCACCTGATAGAATGGACCATCCCATCTTCAGGGTAATGACGAACAGGACAAATCCAAATAAACCGAAAATAATTGAAGGTACAGCAGCCAGTGCTTCTGTGGCAAAACGGATGATTTGTACCAGCCGGCCCTTTTTTACGTACTCCGTCAGGTAGATGGCTGCCCCAACTCCTATAGGTGTTGCCAGAACAATGCCTGCTACTGTCAGGTAGATGGTGCCGATAATGATGGAAAAAATCCCGCCTTCCTTGCCCATTCGCTTTGGTTCCTGGGTGATAAAATCCCAGCTTAGCCCGCTGATTCCGTTGATCAGAATATGCGCGATAATACTGAACAAAACCAGAAGCGTACAAATCGCAAACAACCAGAGTAATAATTTTGCTATTTTTTCTTCCATACGGGCTGATGCTTTCATTATTGCCACCTGCCTTTTGCACCAAACTGTACGATTAGGTTTAAGATCATGATAAAGATAAATAGGATGATACCGGTGGCAAATAGCGCTTGTTGATGTTCCCCTGAGGCATATCCCATTTCCATCACGATATTTCCAGTGAGCGTACGGATCGGGTCAAATAAAGTTCCGGGTATACGCGTCACATTGCCTGTGACCATGATGACAGCCATGGTCTCCCCGATTGCTCTTGACATGCCTAGGACGACCCCTGTGATGATGCCTGAACGGGCTACAGGCAGTGATATCCATTTGATAGTCTGCCAGTAATTGGCCCCCAGCGCATAGGATCCGTCTTTATATTCGTTGGGGACCGCGCGCAGCGCAGTCTCGGAGAGATTCAGGATGGTCGGCAGGATCATGATGGCCAGAATCAGGGATCCTGCCAAAATGCTAAAACCTGTTCCGCCAAAATGGTTCCGGATTAAAGGAACGATGACTGCCAGGCCATAAAAACCGTAGACAACCGATGGAATCCCAGCCAGCAGTTCGATTGCAGGTCTTATCAGTTTAGCAGCTTTAGGCGGGGCAATCTCAGCCATAAAGATGGCTCCTGCGACCCCGAAAGGAATTCCCAGGACAAGCGCTCCCAAGGTTACAAGTATGGACCCGACCACCATTGGCAGGATCCCATAAATACCATGGGTTGGATCCCATGTTGTTCCGAGGACAAAATTGAAAAATCCTGTTTTCTGCAAAACAGGCCAACCCGAAATGATGACAAATACAGCGATCAGCGCAATGATAAAAATGGCAGCAACAGCACTGAGAAGGAGTATTTTTTCAACGATGATTTCACTTTTTTTAAGGTGAATGCTTTTCTGCATGGATTGGTCTCCTCCGACGATTTTCCTAGTTATACAATAGCAATTATTTGTTGAGAAGACTTTGCGGAATTGTAACGATTTTGTAAATGTATGCTATCGAAATATCCCCATTAAATAACAAGAGATGCCTTAATAATCAAGACATCTCTATTATTTTCGATATATTTGATTTTATTAAAACTTAATAGTCATAGCTTGTTCCTCAGCATAAAATAGAATCGTGAGCCCCGCCCCAGCGTACTCTCCACTTGTATCCTCGTGCCATGGGTCTCCAGAATATGTTTGACAATCGCCAATCCGAGCCCCGTCCCCCCTTGTTTACGATTCCTGCCTTTATCAACCCGGTAAAACCTTTCAAAAACCCGGGGTAAATCATGCTCCGGAATTCCAGGCCCGGAATCAATCACCTCAAACAGTATTCCGTCAGACTTTCGGGAAGCGACAATTTTGACCTTTTCCCCTATTGCGGAATATTTTATAGCGTTGTCCGTCAAATTTGTCAACACCTGCTCGATCATGCTGTAATCTCCCCAGGCATATGGCAACTTCTCTGGACAAACGACAGTAAGTTCGATCTGCCTGGTTTCAAGCTGAGGCCTTAACTTTACCTCCAGTGAGTGCAGTAAAGCACTCACATCAATTTTCTGCCATTCCACCGAATCTTTCCCGGATTCAATTCTGGATAATTCCAGCAGGTCATCAACGAGCATCCGCAGCCGTTCTGATTCTGTCAAGATGATTCTGACAAATTCTCTGGCCGTCTCAGGGTCATCAAGCGCACCATCGAGCAGCGTTTCCGCATATCCTTTGAGTGAAGTGACAGGCGTTCTTAATTCATGGGATACATTGGCAACAAAATCCCTGCGCATTGTTTCCAGTTTCCGGAGATCCGTAATATCATGAAGCACCATGACGGCCCCGATGTTGGTATTCCCCTTTCCGAGAATCGGCGTAATATTAACTTCAATATTTTTCTCGTGCGGGGATAATATTAATAAATCATCCTTGGCGGCCTTGTGTGTTTTTAGTGCCGTATCAATCAGTGTACTTAATTGGTAATTGTTGATAATCTCAATCTGATGCCGATTGACATTTTTCGGTTCGATCTCTAAAATCCTCAGTGCCGCCGGATTAATCAAATCGATCTTACCATCTTCTCTGAGAAAAATGACGCCACTGACCATATTCGCTAAGACCGTTTCAAGCTTGCTTTTCCCGGTTGAGACTTCGTCAATCATTTCTTTCAACTGCTGGGCCATTTGATTTAAAGCCTGCCCAAGTTTCCCGATCTCATCCTGACTGGTCGTGTAGGTGCGCAGGCTGAAATCACCCCCAGCAATATTTTGAGCTGCGGCTGTCATTTCCTGAATCGGCTTTGTCAGACGCTGCGATAGCTTAAACCCTAAGATGCCGGCGATTACTGTAGCCATTAAGAGAGCTATGAACAGCATGCTCCACAGTTTGGATAGGGCCGTCGTAATTTCGGGCATCGGAAGCGCCAGGCGAACAAAGCCCTTAATTTCCCCGTCTTTCTCAACAGGCAGCGCCAGATACATCATTTGCGTATTAAGCGTTGTACTTTCTCTCTCCGCTATCCCGACACCTTCGCTGATCGCCTGGTGGATTTCGGGACGCCCGAGATGGTTCTCCATAAGCGTCGGCAGCTGCTCAGAATCACCCAGAACAACGCCATTTGCATCGATCACCGTAACCCTGGTGCTAGTAACGTTTGCAAGATCACCGGTAATTTTTTCAATATCCGAGACCATATTCAGCGAACCAAATTCATCAATAACCATTTCTCTGACCAATTTCGCCTCAACCAAAAGTTTGGCCTGCAGATTTTCAATAAAATAGTTATCGAGCACCTTGATAAGATAAACGCCTGATACAAGCATTGAAAGCAGTGCTAGTGCAATAAAGCCAACTGTGAATTTCATTTTCAGACTTTTCAACATCAGCCTCGCTCCTTAAACCTGTATCCGACCCCGCGAACCGTCTGGATATAAGACGGATTTTTAGGGTCGGGCTCAATTTTTTCTCGAAGCCTGCTGATATGAACATCAACAATCCTGGTATCACCCGCGAAATCATAGTTCCATACTCTGTCTAACAGCTGATCTCGACTTACCACTTTTCCTCGATGGCGGATTAAATACTCCAGCAGTTCAAACTCCTTTGGCGTAAGCGGTACAATCTGATCATTCACGCTAATTTCACGTCCGGAAAAATCAACAGCCAGCCTGTCGATCAAAAAAGTCTCGTGGTCAGGTGCTGCATGAGTCGTTTGGGCCCGCCGCAATAAAGCGCGTACCCGGGCAATAAGCTCTCTCGGACTGAATGGTTTTGTCAGATAGTCATCCCCGCCAAGTTCCAGACCAAGAATTTTATCCAGCTCATCATCTCTCGCCGACAACATAATAACAGGGAGAGAACTGTCTTCTTTCCTGACTGCTTGGCAAATTTCATAGCCATCCATTCCAGGAAGCATAATATCAAGGATAAGCAAATCGGGTTTTTCAGAGCGAATTTTCCGCAGTGCGTCAAGTCCATCTCCTGAAACCTGAACTTCATATCCTTCTTTTTGAAGATTATAACTGATCAAGCGGGCAATCGCTTCTTCATCTTCCACAACCATAATTCTTTTGCTCATATCGTCCTCCCTTAGGAAAACCTTTTTTACTCAAAAATTAATGTCACTCCAATAAGTACAAGCTGTGTTTATTTCATATTATATAACAGAGTAATAGGTATTTCATCTTTCTGGCAAAACCAATTAAACAGGGTGGTAAGCCAACCCTGTTTAATCAAAATGAACTATCTTCATATTTTTTTGCCAAATTAGTTATTTGACCAATACAAGACCTTCTTTTTGAATGATGCTTTGTCCTTCATCCGACATGACAAAGTCAATATAGGTTTTAACTGCACCCGCAGGCGCCGCTTTGGTCAGATAGAGGAACGGACGCTGGATTTTGTACGAGTCATTCAGGACATTCTCCGCATTGGCCTCAATACCTTCTACGGTTACTGCTTTCACCGTGTCATCAATGCTTGCCATCGAAATATAGGCAATCGCATTCACATCACCGGCTACAGAAGTTCTCGCAGCACCAGTGGAGTTCTGGACAATCGCTTTGTCACTGATCGGATTATCTTTGCCCATGACCAGTTCTTCAAATGCTCCGCGTGTTCCGGAACCCGCTTCTCTGGTAATCACATTGATTGTCTGGTTAGCTCCGCCAACTTCTTTCCAGTTGGTGATTTTGCCGCTATAAATCTTTTTAATCTGCTCGATGCTCAGATCTTTGACTGCGTTTTTAGAATTGACTACGATAGCAACGCCATCCTTACAGATAATGGTTTCCGTCAGACCGGTCTCTTCGGGTTTCAGCTCACGGGAAGAAGATCCGATATCCGCGGTGCCTTCCTGGGCAGCTTTGATTCCTGCTCCGGAACCGCCTCCCTGGACGTTAACTTTAATGTTCGGGTTTTTCGCCATGAATGCTTCTGTGAGTGCTTCAGAAATCGGCTGAACCGAGGTGGACCCTGCGATGGTAATTTCTGCGGACTCAGTCTGTGCCTGCTGTTGGTCGGATTGGGAAGTGCTGTCTTTGCTTCCGCAGCCGGTGAAAGCTAAAGCCAGAATACCTACCAATATAAGCGTAAACAGTTTTTTCATTTTTCAATTCTTCCTCTCATTATTAAAGTTTTCAGTATAAACTGATCTCCTCCAATGTTTTTGCTATATATACAATAACAATTTATTATTGCGTAGACTTTGCGTAATTGTAACGATTCTGTAAATATTACATAAAAAAGATGCCTCCGATTTATTCTGAGGCATCTTTATTATGTCCTATATTTATGTCTTATTACTTCTCTCATTCTTTCCCGCTTTTTAGGGATTACCTTTACTGCCTGTCTGCCAGAACAATCCGAGGTTTTTCTCAAGAGACTTGCTGTCTTTGATGTTTCTGCGCCGCATCCAGTGTTTTGGAAACAGCTTTATATATTTGTTGTTGCTGTACCGCTCGTCAATAAGCAAAACGGCACCGATATCGTTTTCGCTGCGAATCACCCTGCCGGCAGCCTGCATCACCTTGTTCATTCCGGGATACATATACGCATATTCATAGCCGAGACCGTTTTTGCTGTTAAAGTAATCCCGAATGATATTCTGCTGAACACTTAGCTGGGGCAGTCCCACGCTTACAATCGCCGTACCAATCAGCCTGCTTCCCTTCAGATCAATGCCTTCGGAGAATATTCCGCCGAGCACGCAGAAAGCTACATAGGTTTTCTCAGGATTCTCTTTGAAACTTAGCAGGAAACGTTCCCGTTCTTCTTCAGCCATTGAAGCTTCCTGGGCCACAGCGGTGATATCGGGACAGGCCGAAGCAAACTCGGCAAAAACATCGTTCATATATTTATACGATGGAAAATAAACAATGTAATTCCCCGTTTTCTGGGCGACAAAGGAACCAATCATCCGGGTAATCTGGTGAGCGCTTTGTTCTCTTTCTTTATACTTGGTCGAAACAGAGTCAGCCGTCAGCACGCAAAGCTTCCGATGATCAAATGGGGAATCGAGAGAGAGAATATGGTCTGCTTCACCTCCGCCAAGTACCTCCCGGAAATATTCCAGCGGAGACAGCGTCGCTGAAAACATCACCGCCGAACTGCCTCTTTTAAGAGCCTCTCCCAGCAAAAACGATGGATCAAGGCAGAAAAGCTTCACGGTTACCTCATCCCGCTTGGTTTCCACAAAAGTAACGTATCTTTCATCGTAAAATTCAGCGATTGCTGTAAAACCCAGCACATCAAAATAGAGCTGAAGAAAAGCACTATCCTCGCTTAAGCTTCTGTTTTCCTTAAGCATCAATTCACAAGTTCCGGTGTATTGCTGAAGAAGGCTCAGAAAATCCGCGGGCATTTCCGTCGTAATCAGATAGCCCTGCTCCCCGCATTGATGACGCAGGTCAATCATCTTTTTATTGATGCGGTTCAGGATTTTATCCAACGCTTTATTTCTACCCTTATACGCTTTTTTCACCTGGTAAAAAGCAGTTTTGTCAAGCTTTGCTGAGAACATTTCCCGCGCTCTGTCCACAAGGTTGTGGGCTTCATCGATCAGAAACACATAATCGCCGCTGTTGTCTGCAAAAAAGCGTCTGAGATGTGCTCTCGGATCAAAAACATAGTTGTAGTCACAAATGACGCAGTCCGCCAAAAGCGAAAGATCCAGGGAAAGTTCAAACGGACAAACTGTATGCTTCTGGGCGTATTTCTCGATTACACTTCTGG
The DNA here is from genome assembly GCF_040931655.1 of Dehalobacter sp. TBBPA1. Classification (NCBI taxonomy): domain Bacteria; kingdom Bacillati; phylum Bacillota; class Clostridia; order Eubacteriales; family Desulfitobacteriaceae; genus Dehalobacter; species Dehalobacter sp. TBBPA1. The sequence continues at coordinate 2,821,755 of NZ_CP162385.1, forward strand.
ACAAATCATCAGACTCTTTGATCGCATCTAAAATGGCTGCATTAATTCGGTCGTAATGCCCTTTGGCATATTTACAATACTCGGGATGGCAGACCGACTTTTCACAAAAGCAGATTTTTTCTTTAGCAGTCAGCGTCAAGGTCTTCATTTTCAGACCGCCTTGGCGCATTCTTTCGAATGCCTCTTCCGCAACCTGACGCGTTATCGTTTTGGCCGTCAAATAGAATAGTTTAGAGGTTTTCGCCTCTCCCATCGCTTTGATGGCTGGAAACAGCACCGAGATGGTTTTTCCGGTTCCTGTCGGGGCCTGCACAAACAGCTTCTTTCGTCCGGCTATGGCCCGGTAGGCCTGTACAGCCAGCTCCCGCTGCCCCTGCCGGTAGACCGGGAAAGGAAACTGAAGCGCCTTGATCGAGGGGTCCCGAATCTCTGCCCATTCGGCAGAAAAGCTTGCCCATACCGAATACTTTTGAATAAGACTGCCGATAAATTCCGTCAGTTCACTGATTGCAAAAAAATTAAGCCATTGTTTGGTTTCATTGGTCTCCAGATTGAAATACGTCAGTTGAACGACGGCTTCTGTCAGAGCGTTCTGGACAGCGTAAATATACGCATAGCACTTAGCCTGCGCCCAATGAGCGCCGCTGAAATCCTTGTCAATAGAATCCAATGGCAGTACCGTGGTTTTTATTTCTTCAATAACGGTCCGGCCTTCACAGCTGAAAATGCCGTCAGCACGTCCCTCCAACGTATAATCAATGCCATTGTAACAATATGCTTCAGAAAGCGGAACTTCGCTTCGATAGTCCTCATAGGTTTCACGGTTCCTCTTCTGCAGGATCCGGTGCGCTTTAGCCCCTTCCGCCATCCTGTCCTTGGAAGCATACCTGCTGTCAATGTCCCCGCAGCGCATTATTAATTCAACCAGCTGTCTGATCGGAAGCTTAATCATGGTTTCAGTCCATTCTCCCAAAAATAGGTGCAAATTGTGCGAATCCTATTTATTCATACTTAAAAACGGCAAACTTAATCTTGATCCCCTGACCTGTAAATTTTGTTTCGTATTCGGTCATGATATTTTCTTCAAAACCACTTTGATGCAAATCGTATGTCCGGTATAATTCCTGAAAACCGGTCTCCTGAAAATACTGCAAACTATCCTCAAAAAGTAGTTCATCGTCCGTTTTGAACCAAACCTCGGATCCTTTCTTTACAAAGGTCTGGTACTTCCTCAGAAAGTTAGGATGCGTCAACCTGCGTTTATGGTGCCGTTTGCTGGGCCATGGATTGCAGAAATTAATATAGATTTTATTAATTTCATCCTGTCCGAAAATACTGTCGGTATCTTCAATACGCATGGAAACCAATCTGACGTTAGGCAGCTTGCTTTGATTAAGTTTCCTTAACACACAAACCAGCACTTCCGGGTAGGAATCAATTGCAATATAATTGATATTTTTAGTTTTGCCTGCAAGAGATGCGATAAAATCCCCCCGGCCGCAGCCCAGTTCCAAATGAACCGGATCATTATTGTCGAATACTTCATTCCACTTCCCTTTGCATTCCGCAGGGGCTAAAATGGTCTTGGTGTCTTTCTCTAGTTCGGGCTTTGCGCTCCGTTTTCTCCTAAGCCGCAATTATACACTGTCTCCTTCCAATGCTTATCAATCGAATAGAGGGCTTACCGTTCCTGCATTACCCTATAATCCTTATCAATAAGGGGACTTTCATAGGCCGGTCTGATGATTTTATCTGCATTGACCAGTTCTTCCAAACGGTGAGCACTCCACCCGACAATTCTGGCCATCGCAAACAGCGGCGTATACAGTTCCAGCGGAATATCCAGCATACTGTAAACAAAGCCGCTGTAAAAATCCACATTGGCACTGACACCTTTATAAATTTTCCGTTCCTCAGCGATGACCTGAGGAGCGAGTCTCTCAATCATTGCATATAATTCAAAATCACTTCTTCGGTCTCTGTCATCCGCCAGCTTCTCGACAAAGCCTTTGAAGATTTGGGCCCTTGGGTCGGAAATGGAATAAACAGCATGTCCCATCCCATAGATAAGACCTCTTCGGTCAAACACTTCCTTGTTCAAAATCTTCGTTAAATAGCTTTTGACCTCTTCTTCATCCCTAGGGTTGGCAACGTGGGATTTGATATCAGCCACCATCTCGACAACTTTGATATTTGCTCCGCCATGTTTTGGCCCTTTCAGAGAGGATAAGGCCGCCGCAATGACGGAATACGTATCCGAGCCGGAAGAAGAAACAACTCTGGTCGTAAACGTAGAATTATTTCCCCCGCCATGTTCCATATGCAGCACAAGCGCGATATCAAGCACCTTGGCCTCTAGTTCTGTAAATTGTTTATCCGGTCTTAACATTTTCAGGATATTTTGAGCTGTGGAGAGCTGGTCATCAGGTCTGTGGATATAAAAGCTTTCGTTGCATTCATAATGATTATAGGCATGATACCCGTACACGCACAGCATCGGAAAAATGCTGATCAGCATCAGACATTGCCGCAAAACATTATCTAAAGACACATCGTCTATGGTCTCATCATAGGATGCCAGGGTAAGAACACTCTTTGTCAGAGAATTCATGATGTCCCTGCTCGGTGCTTTCATAATCACATCACGCACAAAATTTTTAGGAAGATTTCTGCTTTCCACTAAAATGTCTTTAAAGTGGGCTAATTGTTCTTCATTAGGCAGTGATCCAAACAGAAGCAGATACGTTGTTTCTTCAAAGCCATATTGCTGATTATGTGCAAATCCTTTGACCAAATCGGTGATATTGTATCCCCGGTAAAGGAGTTTTCCATCACAGGGAATCCGTTTTCCATCAATTTCGTCATGAGACTTGATTAAAGAGATATTGGTTAACCCGGCAAGTACCCCTTCCCCGTTCTTATCTCTTAAGCCGCGTTTTACGCCATACTCATTATAGAGGCTTGGATCAATCCAGCTGTTTTCCTGACAGATCTTGCTGTACTTATGTGTAAAAGAATCAATTGTTTCCTTTTTATTGCTCGTCATTTTCTCCTCCGATTCTTAGTTAATCCTGTCTCATTTACCTTATTGATTGATTATCCTTAAAATAGGATATGGCCGTTCTTTCAAACAACTTTATTATACTATCAGGGTTGTTTGTTGTAAATATCATTTATTTACCCTAACAAGAAGGCCAACAAAGAAAGAACCGCCTCTCTTCGTCGGCCTTACATCATTTTTGATTCACATGACTATTATTTTAAACCCAGGACCTGGTTTATAATATTGATTACCCTGTCTTCCTCAAAAGGTTTAATAATGTAATTCTTGGCGCCCAATTTAATTGCCTCGAAGACCCTGTCTTTTTGGTTAATTGCGCTTATCATAACCACCCTGGCATCAGGGTACCTGCCGAGCAATTTACCAAGCGCCTCGATGCCGTCTGACAGAGGCATCGTAATATCCATTGTCACAATATCCGGATGCAAATTTCCATATTCAGCCAGAGCCTGCATGCCATTGAGCGCTTCGCCTATGACTTCATGCCCGCCTCTCCCCATGATAGCAGCTAAATTTCTCCTCATAATTGCAGAGTCATCAACGATTAATACCTTAGCCATTTTTCCTCCTCAGTCGTAACTATGAGTGCCGGTTCCAATTGGCAGCAGAAAATTGAATTCTGTTCCAGTGTCAGGATTTGTAACAATATCCAAATGACCGCCTATTTTTTCAAGTTCTTGTTTAACGATCGCCATGCCGATGCCGCGTCCCGAAATCATCGATGCACTGTCTTTGCTGGAAAGCCCGTCTTCAAAAATAAGTGGGATAATATCTTTATCGTCCAGCTCTGCCAGTTGTTCTGCGGTAAATACCCCAAGCTCAAGCGCTTTTTGTTTGATTCCTTCCAAGTCTAAGCCTTTGCCGTCATCAGCGATCTTTAATAATATTTGATCTTGAACTAATTTCATTTCGCAGACAACGCGGCCCTTTTCTTCTTTTCCGGCTTTGATTCTGTCTTCCCTGTTTTCAATGCCATGATCTACGCAGTTCGCAAAAATATGAATCAGTGATTTGGTAAAGGCCTGATACCTTTTTGTATCTACAGGAAACTCTCCGCCTTCTAGTTCAAGAGGATACAACGATTTCTCCAAGCCCTGAGCTAAGCCTTCTATAGTATTAGGGTAAGCAGCTAAAAGCTCTTTGAACGAGCGGTAACGCAATTGCCTGACTTTGGTAATCAAAATATTGGCCTCCTGCGATGGAATAAGTGTCGCTATTTGATCTTCCAATTCAAGCAGTTTTGCTTCCGGAATCTCGATGATTTTATCTCTGACAATAAAATTCTCCCCTAGTGTTGACTGCAGAATACGCAAACCTTCATTCAGAGCATGTTCAAGATTCAAATTTTGCAGGAGCATACCTAAACCAGTACTGGTTGCTGAATCCCTTTGTTCAAAAGATTTGATCTCTTCTTCAAGATGGTGAAGAGAACGAACCATATGCATCATCTCAAACTGGCCAAATTCCCCTTTAAAGGTATGAATCCTTCGTTTGACATCGACAATTACCCGCTGAAGCGGTTCTTTGCAAATAACCAGCTGCGATACGGTCATCTGGCAAAAACGCTGGTAATCTGAAATAAGTTCCAAAAGGTCATTACGGCTGATAACAGCCTTAACAATCATTTTAAGTGTTTTCCGTTCATTTTCCATTTGTTCCTGCAAAGCGCGTTTTTCCGTAGCATCCGTTAAGATAACCATCAAAGCTTGTGTTTCTTCCTGACACTTATCCGCGATAAACTTGTATTCGATTTTTATATAGTAGTTATTCAGGAAAATGACATCCGGCAGAAAAGAAAGGAATACCTCCCTGCGTACCGGGTCATTCTCCTGAAAACATTCCAGAAGAACTTTGTTCACAAAGTCTCTTTGTTCCTGGTCCTCCGGATAAATTAAGTCCGAAAAGTTACGTTTATCTAAGTCAGGACCCAATAATCTCTGGCATTCAATGCTGTATTCAGGTTCAATACACAGGTCTGATCCAAAAGACAGGAAGCCCTGCCCGGCATTATTGAGTAAATTTTTCACAGACTGCATACTTTGTTTAAGATTTTTTTCGACGACGCGCCGTCTTCGTATTTCTTCACTGAGCGTGAAATAAATAAGCAAGCCGAAGAGAACGACCATAGCTGCTGTATAAAGAATGATCTGCCCGACGCGTTTGGCCAATTCCTGATAAATATATTGGATATCTACATCTGTTCCGACTGCGCCTATGACCTGACCCTCGGCATTGACCAATGGTGCATAGCCGGTAATCAAAGTACCCCAAAGCGTTGAAGTCTGCGCTCTCGTGTGAAAAGCTTTGGTATGCGTATGTGCTGCCGGTGTAGACAGTTCATCGGTCTCTCCTAAAGACACCTTCTCCGAATCGAAAATGTATTCAATTTGGCTGGGTGATATTCGATGCTCGACATATACATACTTTACTCCGGTTTCAGCTTGAATACGCTGAAAATATGCCTGCATCTCTCTAAAATAATCATTAGGCTCTTTCTCCGCAAGTAACTTTTCATATTCAGCAATATTAACACTGTCAGCAACAACCCGAGAGATGGTCATCGCGTTGATGCCGATATCATCAAGGGTCTTATTATACCAGGACCTGATCAAGAGAATTTGAATTAATACCAGCAAAGCAAGAATAAGAACGTTAACCGTTCTTGCCAGTCTTCTCCGATTATTTTCCAATTAATATCCCTACTTATAAAAATTGTTTCTGGGAAAATTCTACATAAATCTACAAAATACCTTTTTCCATTATATCAAATAAAAAAGCAGACTTAAACTGTCTACTTTTTTCGCAATATTTCGTATTTCCACTAAGTATACTCTTTTATTTGTCGTTCGCTCACTATACTATTCTTAGAGCTGATTACTGCAGTTTAAGACATTAGCAATCTTATGCTTAACCATATTTTTGATGGCTTCTCTAGCCGGTTTTAGATACTGACGGGGATCAAAATCAGCAGGACTATTCGCCAAATACTCGCGGATTGAAGCCGTCATGGCAAGGCGCAGATCGGTATCAATATTTATTTTGCAGACTCCCATGGTCCCAGCCTTATGAAGCATGTCTTCGGGGACACCCTGCGCTCCCTTGATATCTCCTCCGTATTCGTTGCATTTTGCCACAAATTCCGGCAGTACCGTAGACGCGCCGTGTAAAACTAATGGGAAGCCAGGAAGCAGAGAGGCTATCTTTTCAAGACGCTCAAAATCAAGCATCGCTTCTCCCTTGAACTTATACGCTCCGTGACTGGTGCCAATCGCAACAGCCAGGGAATCACAGCCAGTTTTATGGACAAATTCGGCAGCCTGCTCCGGATCCGTATAGCTGCTGTCCTTAGCACTGACATTTACTGCATCTTCAATGCCGGCAAGTCTGCCTAATTCGGCTTCCACGACGACGCCTTTCGCATGGGCGTACTCTACAACCTTTTTGGTAACCGCAATATTTTCGGCAAAAGACAGCTTAGAACCATCGATCATCACCGATGTGAAACCGCCGTCAACACAAGCCTTACAAATCTCAAAGTCTTCCCCGTGATCCAAATGCAGGCAGATCGGCAAACCCGTATCCTCCACTGCAGCCTCTACCAGCTTCATTAAGTAAATATGTTTGGCATATTTCCGGGCACCCGCAGAAACCTGTAAAATTAAAGGTGCTTTTTCTTCCTTCGCAGCATCAACAATTCCCTGAATAATTTCCATATTGTTAACGTTAAATGCTCCGACAGCACATTTTCCATAGACTTTTTTAAACATTTCAGCAGAAGTTACCAGTGGCATATTAATTCCCTCCAGATATTTTTTATATGTATGCTTTTGTATAGTATTACCCAGTTGAAAAATTATTTTTACCGTTTTAGTGACGGCTTTAGTTTATATTAATTGCCTGAAAACTTCAATAGTCCTTATAAACTTACTTATTCATTCGACATCATTTGCCTACATTTTCATTATATCGATATGTCATATCATGCTTTCCCTTTGACATCTTGACACTGTTTTGCTTGATCAATTATAGTATGTTTGAATGAAGAAAGTTATGTTCTGTTTTTCTTGTGCTGTTCAGTCAGACATCCATAAGGAGAATGCTCAAGGAGGACCTACAAATACCATGAAGAAACATGATATTATCCTAGTTGGCATCATTATCTTAATCGTGCTCATCGGTTTAGGTAGAATAAAATTCTATCAATCCCAAAATGAAAAAGACCTCAGGTTTGCCGAAATCACACAGAATAACGTGCTTATCGAACGTATTGATTTAAATGCGGTTCAGGAACCGCGGGAAATTACCCTTCCAGGCAAATACCATGAGATTGTTCTGGTGGAAAAAGGCCGCATCAGATTTAAAGAGACCAACTGTCCCGACCAGATTTGTGTCCGGACAGGCTGGCTGGAAAACCCAGGGGATTATGCTGTTTGTCTGCCCAATAAGGCAATTGTCAATATTACTGAGAACTAAACTTGCGTTCATCTACCGGAATAAATGCAATAACACGACAATAACACCCCCAGCCAAAGGACTGGGGGTGTATGATTTGAATAGGAACTTTTACTTGAAATAATGGATGCCGCCCTCAAAAATGGGCTGGTATTTGTTGCCGGGGACGTTTACAGCAACACCGGTTCCGGTCCGTTCGGAATGCGCCATTTTGCCCAATACCCGTCCGTCAGGGCTGGTGATCCCTTCAATGGCGTCAAAGGAACCATTCGAATTATCCTTGCTATCGTTGCTTGGTGTTCCATTCAGATCGACATATTGGGTAGCGATCTGCCCGTTCTGGATCAGCTTGCTGATGACTTCAGGACTCGCGACAAATCTTCCTTCGCCATGCGAAACCGGAATGGTATGTGTCTCGCCCAATTCAATACCGCTAAACCAGGGGGAAAGTGTGGAAACAACCTTGGTCCGAGCCATGCAGGAAACGTGGCGTCCGATCTTGTTATAGGTCAACGTAGGATCTTCTGCGTTTATTTCTTTGATTTCCCCGTAGGGGACCAGTCCCAGCTTGATCAAAGCCTGGAAGCCGTTGCATATTCCGAGCATCAGACCGTCCCGCTGTTTCAGAAGGTTCATGACGGCATCTTTGATGCGCGGGTTATTAAACAAGGTGGCAATAAATTTTCCCGATCCGTCCGGTTCGTCTCCGGCGCTAAAACCACCCGGAAGCATGATGATCTGGGAGTTATTGATGATTTTGACCATTTCTTTGATCGAGCCTTCAATATCTGCGGCGCTGAGATTTCGAATAACCATGGTTTCGACCAGACCACCGGCTTTCGTGAAAGCTTTGGCAGAATCATATTCACAGTTTGTCCCTGGAAAAACAGGGATAAATACTCGCGGTTTTGCTGCTTTAATCGCCGGTCTGAAAGTACTGCGCTTGTCAAAGCTGACTGTCCGAGGTTTTTCGGTATTTTCGGCATTCTCAACCTTGCTTGGAAAGATTTTTTCCAGCGGCATTTCCCATTGGCTCAGCATATCCGTCAGCAGCAACTCGACTCCGTTGACAGCGATTGCTGGTTTCTCCTGCGTGCAGCCGAGTAATTCGTATTCGACATCGCCAAACAAAGCAGGCAGGTCAGCTTTCTCATCCAATTCCAACAGAATCGAACCATAATCTGTCCGAAACAGGTCTGAAGACTCTATTTGTCTGCTGAAATGGAAACCAATCATATTGCCGAAAGCCATCTCGCTGACAGCACCGGCAATCCCGCCCATTCTAACCGTGCGCGAAGAGCGCACACAGCCTGACTGAATCAAGTCCGAGACTTTTACAAAGTTTTTCGCCGCCATGGCAAAGTCAGGGATTTCCTGTTCGTCCCGGGTCAGTTTCAGCAGGACCACATTGCTTCCGGCCTGTTTGAATTCCTGGGATACAACCTTGCGGGCATCTGCCGTACAAACGGCAAATGCGACCAGGGTGGGCGGGACATTCAGCTCCATAAAGCTGCCCGACATACTGTCTTTTCCGCCTATAGCGGGAATACCCAGCTGCTTTTGAGCATAATAAGCGCCCAATAAAGCACTGAAAGGATGCCCCCACTTGCCGGCGTCGTTGAGTTTGCCGAAATACTCCTGCAAGGTAAGGCGTATCTTGCGGTAATCTCCGCCTAACGCCACTGCTTTCGCAACGGCATCCAGCACCGCATATAAAGCCCCGTGAAACGGGCTCCATTTGGCCAGTTGCGGGTTATAGCCATACGTCATGATCGTAGCTGTCGTCGTATCACCTTCAAGTACCGGCAGTTTGGCAACCATGCCTTCAGCCGGGGTCAGCTGGTATTTCCCGCCTAACGGCATGAGTACCGATGCCGCGCCGATCGTACTGTCAAATCTCTCGATCAGTCCCTTTTTACTGCAGACATTCAAATCGCCTAAATTAGCATTCCAGGCTTTATGTAAATCCGGCAGTTCCTGGGCCACTGGGCTGGGGATAGCGTTAAAGTAATTTTGCGTTTCCAACGGTACTGCCACTTCAACCTTCGTCTTTTGTTTGACCCCGTTGGTATTCAGAAAGTCACGGTTGAGATCCAGGATCGTCTTGCCCCGCCAGGACATTTTAAGCCGATGATCGCCGGTTACCCGGGCAATAACGGTTGCTTCAAGATTTTCTTCGGCTGCCAGGCTTTTAAATTTGTCCCAATCCTCAGCTGCCAGGACGACAGCCATGCGCTCCTGGGATTCGGAAATCGCCAGTTCTGTCCCATCCAGGCTTTCGTATTTTTTTGGCACGGCATCCAAACAGATATCAAGGCCGTCAGTCAGTTCCCCCACGGCAACAGAGACACCGCCGGCACCAAAATCGTTGCATTTTTTAATAAGCGTACTGACTTCCGGGTTGCGGAACAGCCGCTGGATCTTTCTTTCATTCGGCGGATTGCCCTTCTGAACTTCGGCGCCGCAGCTGGTCAGCGATTCCAGCGTATGTTCTTTGGAAGAACCCGTCGCTCCGCCGCAGCCGTCCCGGCCTGTCCTGCCGCCAACCAGCACGATCACGTCACCTTCTTCAGGAGGTTTGCGGATGACGTTTTTTCTGGGGGCAGCACCGATGACCGCACCGATCTCCATTCTTTTAGCGATAAAGCCTTCGTCATAGACTTCGGCGACCTGACCTGTCGCCAGTCCGATTTGATTGCCGTAAGAACTATATCCGGCGGCAGCAACGGTGGTAATCTTTCTTTGAGGCAGTTTACCGGATAAAGTATCTTCGACCTTTGCCCGCGGATCGCCGCTGCCGGTGACCCGCATCGCCTGATAGACATAGGTCCGGCCTGACAACGGGTCTCGGATCGCACCGCCCAGACAGGTGGCAGCACCGCCAAACGGTTCGATTTCTGTCGGATGATTATGCGTTTCGTTTTTAAACATTACCAGCCATTCTTCTTCCCGGCCGTTCACCTCGGCAGTCACAACAATACTGCAGGCATTGATTTCATCGGATTCATCCAGATCATCAAGGAGGCCTGCCATTTTAAGCTCTTTCATCCCTATTGTAGCGATATCCATCAGACAAATGTCCTTAGTGGGCAGCTTGTCCCGATATACCTTAGCTCTGGAAGCCTTATAGCAATCGAAAGCCGTTTTGATAGGCCCGGAAAAAATTCCATCCTTAATATCGACTTCTTCAATTTCAGTCTGGAATGTCGTGTGCCGGCAGTGATCGGACCAGTAAGTGTCAATCGTTTTAATTTCAGTCATGGTCGGGTTTCTTTTTTCCGTATCCCGGAAATAGGACTGACAGAACAGCAAGTCTTCGACGCTCATGGCGAGATTCATGTGCTGCTGCATCGCAGTAATTTCTTCCGGTGTTTTGGTGATAAATCCTTCCATCGTTTCAACGTCGGCCGGTTCTGCTGCTTCAAATTCTAGACCCTGCGGTTTTGCCAGCGAAGCTTCCCGCGATTCGACCGGGTTAATGCAGTATTGTTTGATTCTTGCAAAGTCCTGATCAGATAGTTTTCCTTCCAGGATAATCACTTTAGCTGAAGCAATCAGCGGACGCTCTTTCTGGGTCAGCATCTGGATACATTGGGCTGCCGAATCCGCCCGTTGATCGTACTGACCTGGCAGATACTCCATCGCAAAGACCCTGTCCCCTGACGAGATGTCCAGCGTTTCCTCGTAAAGGATATCCAAGGGAGGCTCGGCAAAAATAATCGTACGGGATTTCTCATATTCTTCATCGGTAATCCCGGAAATATCATAGCGGTTGATCGTTCTGACCCCCTGCAGTCCTGCAATGCTTAAATTATCCCGAAGATCTGCAAAAAGTCCCTGAGCTTCGATATTGAACCCCTGTTTTTTCTCCACATACAATCTTTTTACAGCTTGTAACAAAATATAGTACCTCCATTTCTGGTGTGCAACATAATTCTAACTTCTGTCTTGTACATTTTACGCTCATGCAGTCCATATCACAATACCTGTTTTATTGGTAGACCCACTGCGTCGATTTTGTGATCCGCAGCATAAATACCGAATGGCTGTGCATATTGAGTCGAATATATTCGTTAAGTATTAGTATAATTCGAAAAGACTGGCCGTCAAGGGAAAACAGAATGTTCTGCAATTATAAAGTTGCCTATTCGAAATAGTTCCTTTACATGTATTTTATAGTAGAATTAACTAAGACAGCGGCCAATACCATGGCAGCTTAATCTGGAGGTGCGGAATGAATGATATCGGGCAGGTTATCAACGCTATGATCCATTATTTTATGGGCGACGCGCGGCGCATCAACCATTTTATTAAGGTCTATGGCTTTGCCAAGACCATTGGCGTGCTGGAAGGGCTGGATGAAAGCACGCAGGAAATTCTTGAAATTGCGGCTGTTACTCATGACATTGGGATAAAAAACAGTGAAAAAAAATACAACAGTGCTTCCGGAAGTCATCAACAAGTCGAAGGACCTCCTGAAGCCAGAAAGCTATTGGAAGATTTGAACTTTGATCCCGCGGTCATTGATAGGATTTGCTGGTTGATTGCGCATCACCATACCTATGATAAGATTGACGAACTTGATCACCAGATATTGATAGAGGCTGATTTTATTGTTAATGCTTTTGAAGATGACCTGTCAGAGATCGCCATTCAAAATGTTTCTGAGAAAATATTCAAGACTGAAACCGGACGAAGATTCCTGAACAAACTATATTTTTCAAAATAGCCTGACGATCTAGAATGTGCTGTAATTCTCATTCAGCTCGATAATATTTGAATGTCAATTAAGGGAAGAGTTAATGAACTCTTCCCTTTTAGCGCGAGCAAGGGCGAAAAGAAATATTCTAATGTGTTATAACTGTAAATCCCGTTTTAACCTGTTTAATATTCTTAGGTAATGATTAGCTTCTCTCAATACATGATCTGCTAAGAGTGGAATGATTATTGATTTTATCTTACACGTTAGTATCCCTTCTGTACCGGCTGCTTTAAAATCTCTAAATGCTCGGGTCGCCGTAATCGTTGACCGTGTTAAACCACTGATATCTGTTTTAGTTAAGGATGCTTCCGGCACCTTTTGTTCAAGTGTATTGAATTGCTTGTCAAAGCCTTCTGCTTTAACAATTAGGCCAGATTCAGTTGGATCTAATAATTGACGAATAAACTGTGCGTGTTCCGCCATTTGCCTGTTCCAGAACTTTTCTTCTTCAATAGCCTCCTGAATAAAATCAACCGCCATGTGCCTTTGCAATCTCTCTAAATGATTTATGTAAAATAATGCTTCTCTTCGGATATGGATTATTAATAAAGGAAAATTAAAAGTGAACAATTTACATTGAAGCATTCCGTTAAGTATGTTGGTTTTAAACTGGACCAAAGCATTGGTCAAACCAATGGCTTTCTGATTTAAGGCAGTGACTTGTGCCTCAAGTTGTGCTGGATTTACTCCGCCATTTGGGGTTAGTCCGAATTCTTCATTAGTAATAACTGATTCAATAGTGATCCCAGATAGCTCCTCAGTAACTTGTTCAGCTCGTAGCGTTTTATCTGTTATGGATTCCCCTGATCTTAATGTTTCTTCGCTGACAACCCCGTTTGCCAAAAATACAGCCTCCCTTAATACTTCAGCAAATTGGGTCTTAAACATATCCGCTTGTTGCGCAAATGCTGCATCCTTCGTCACAAAACCAGCTTCGAGGAATATAGAATGCTCCTTCATAATTCGTCCAAAAAACAGGTGTAATTCCAAGGACTCCCGAACAAATGAAAAGAACGATGCTAAAATACCCATAATAAACGGTTGAAAATTCCCCACAAACAACGTACTCTTCTCCACAGGAGGAGAGGCAATTAATGGTACAAAGTGAGGAATTTTTTATGATCAGAGACTTAAAAAGCAAAGGAATGAATGTCACTCAAATCGCTAGAGAACTAGACTTAGATCGAAAAACAGTATCTAAGTGGATAAAAAGCAATGAGCTTCCAGCATATCGGAAGAGAGCCCGATCCAAAAGCAAACTGGATAATTACACGACTTACATTGCTCAGAGAATGAACGAAGGCTGCGTCAATGCCATGATCTTATTTGATGAAATCAAGGCTATGGGCTATCAAGGCCGGATGACAATTCTCCGAGATTTCATGAAACCGCATCGAGAGCAAATGAGAGGTAAAGCCTCCATACGCTTTGAAACCCCACCAGGTAAACAAGCCCAGGTTGATTGGGGTGAATTTAAGATCTTGAAGGAAGATGGAACGTTTATTAAAGTTCATGCTTTCATTATGATCATGGGACACTCCCGGAAACAATTTGTTGAATTTACCGAGAACGAACGTATTGAGACACTTATCGGTTGTCACGAACGGGCTTTTACCTTCTTTGGTGGTGTACCGGAAACCATACTTTACGATAACATGAAAACTGTAGTTAAACACAGTCACCAGACTGGCACAAATAAATGGAACGACAAGTTTTTGCGTTTTGCTAAGCATCAGGAATTCAATCCGTTGCGCTGCCGTCCCTATCATCCTCGTACGAAAGGCAAGGTAGAAAACGGCGTCAAATATCTGCGTAAGAACTTTTGGCCGAGAATTCGAACCGTATCGAGTCTGGCCGATTTGAATGGAGCAGTTAGGTTATGGCTGGATACAGTCTGCAATGTCCGACTACATCAAACAACTCGTGAAATTCCATTCGAAGCTTTCAAACGTGAGAATCTTAAACCTATGAATCCTGAGTCATTCTTACTTCATGATCTGCAATCCCGAAAAGTAATGAATGACTGCACCGTTAGCTACGAAGCAAATTTCTACTCCGTTCCGTACCGTTTTGTGGGCCGACGCGTTGGAATTCGGGACTTAAACAACGGGCATCTGGAAATCTACGATGAAACCGGTATCTGTATTACGTCGCATGTAAAACTTTCCGGTAAATACCATGCTCTGCACAATAAAAAACACTTTGAGGGATTACAGACATGGTCTCAGAATAAAGTTGCCGCCACAGCACCGATTCTGATACCAGAACAACCACCCAAAGTGTATCAAAGACCACTACAGGTCTATGATTCGCTCATAAGCGAGGTGACACAATGATTCACGAGCGTATGCATGAGGCTTGCGAAATCCTCGGCCTGATCCATATGGATGCCGTGTATGATCACCACGCGGAAGAAGCTTCCAAGGGTAGTATATCTTATCTTGAGTTTCTGGACAAGTTGTTGTGGGCTGAGATTGAAGCCAAGCGTGAACGGGCTGCGAAAGCAAATATGAAAATGGCTAAACTGCCATACGTAAAAACACTTGAAAAGTTTGATTTTGACTTCCAACCCAGTGCAAATGCCAGAAAAATAAATGAACTAAAAACCTTAGGATTTGTAGCCCGATCTGAAAACGTGGTATTCCTTGGTCCGCCTGGTGTTGGCAAAACCCACCTAGCAGTAGGACTTGCGGTAGAAGCTATTAAAAATGGGTACACGGCTTACTTTCTAAGCGCCCATGAGCTGATTGCGATGATTAAGGAGAACATCATCTCGGGGCGGATTCATCGTAAGATTAAGACCTTGTGTAAACCCGGCATCTTGGTTATTGATGAAGTCGGGTATGCAGCGATGGATGATGAAACAGCGCATTATTTCTTTCAGATCATCTCCAGTCGTTACGAAAAGGGATCGATTATCCTGACTTCAAATAAATCTTATGGAGAATGGGGTGATGTATTCGGCAATAACGTTGTAGCTACGGCTATTCTTGACCGCTTGCTGCACCACTCTACAACCATCAATATTAAGGGAGACAGCTATAGGGTAAAAGAAAAGAAAAAAGCTGGTTTCTATGATTCAAGTAAATTTGAATCAACTTCTGCCGGCTAATTGGGGAATTTTCAACCGTTGTTTTTGAGGAATTTTGCACTGGTGTTGACACAAAATCTCCAGGCAGTAATATTGCTTTCAATTAAACCCCTCCTTCGTTAACGCTTACGCTAAAACGTATTTTTAAAAGAACTTATTTATTCCATTATCTCTAGAAATCTACTCACGTCTCTATTAATGTTAGCCCTTCTTAACTACGGATGAGAGTTTAACCGGGTCATGTTCAGTTCGTTATAATATTCAGCGCCATTATTGCCAACGATATATTTTTAACGTCCAGCGGTGTTCTGACCGATATACCACAAAAATCAAAACCACTAAATGCTGTAACATAGCATTTAGTGGTTATTAAAATGGACAATTGGACAATGGGCAATAGCCGATCCTATGAGAATTCATCACTCGGATGGAGGAAGTCAACATCGCAGCGCTGCCTTGCTTTAATAAGGATTTATCGAGTATAAATACGAATATACTATCCAAATGATTGCAATAATAATCAATGCAATAACTGAAGATACCATTAGGGGTTTTTTCTTATTTATTATTCCGTAAATTAAACCTGTAAGCGAAGCTACAATAAGAATAATACCCAAGGCCATACCGTTACACCTCCGAAATTTAAATATCCCTCATAATTTTACCTCTTGAAGTTATAATATTCTACTAATGCGAAGAAATATTCGACTATTTTCGTCCGCACCAGGAGGGCGCGGTTTTGCACGATATGTCGTAGAACGTTCAGGCATTCCCGCAGCGTCCCAACCGCATGCATATCGGCAAAGTCGAGGTAATGCCGTGTTAGACGACGTTCCGGTTCCCCAAAGCATCCTCTAGAGCAGACTTTAAATCAGGAAATTTAAACTCGAAACCAATATCACTAATTTTTTGGGGAATAGCCCTTTGACCATGTAATAACATTTCAGACATCTGGCCTAATGCGATTTTCAATACAAATTCGGGAACTGGAAACCATGATGGTCTCTTTAAGACTTCTCCTAAAATCTTTGAAAAGCCTTTCATTCTTACTGGTTCTGGTGCTGTTCCATTTACAGGACCAGTAACCTCATCATGTTCGATTATAAATCTAAACATCCTGATTAGATCTTGAATGTAAATCCACGGAAGCCACTGATTTCCTTTACCTAATGGACCACCGATGTAATATTTAAAGGGTATAACCATTCTTGTAAGAGCACCTTGACTACCCAATACTACCCCAATACGAATAGTAACGACTCGTGTAAATTCATTTTGGACCTTGTAAGCTTCATCTTCCCATTTCTTGCAAACTTCCGCAAGAAAATCCTGTCCAGGACCTTCACTCTCGGCTATCTTATCATCCTGACGAGGCCCATAGTATCCTACAGCTGAAGCATTTATTAGAACTTTTGGATTCATAGTCCCATCGTTTATAGCGTTAACAATGGAACGAGTAGTATTTATCCTACTATTCAATATCTCTTGCTTAACTAAATTGGACCAACGACGGTTACCGATTGATTCTCCTGCAAAATTAATAACTACATCAAATTCCTTAAAATCATAAATTGAAGATAGCGGAGAAATGTTATCCCACTCTATTAAATCAACATTACTTTCAACTTTGTCTGCTGTGAATTGCCGATTTCTTGTTATAACAGATACTTTATAACCACTAGACATTAACTCCTTGGTTAAGTTCCTTCCTAAATAACCTGTTCCACCAATAATCAAAACATTCATATTTCATACCTCCGGAATGTCGTCTAATGTCCAGCCGTTCCCGAAGCGTCATATTACATTTATATATTCTAAGTTTTGGGAACGGCGTGTTATCTGCCGCGTGTGGCACCCTCAAGCTAGGTTGCCATGGACGGCAACCGACCGCAACAACTTCTTAATGCAATTGGCATATCCTCCATTTTATGTTACATTTTACCACGTCCTAGACAATAAATCATTATATTATGAATATTATCAGGTTAAGCCTTCCAAAGAATAGATGGCACATAGCCCTCGCCTTGAAAAAAACAACCAAATAATATCTTTTATTATGGAGCGCTTGATCATTGTCAATAACAATATGGCCGAACTGTTCTGATCTAAGGTTCATATAATACTATTACCGGTGATCAGGCAAAAGATGAGACGGAGGCGAGGTCGCCGGCAAATCCTGATTGCCGCGGCCCGCCCCCTCTCTTCATCTTTTAGGCCGGTACTGCCTGCTTACACTTGCGGAGGATCATAAAGGTCATTGGTTGTTGTTTCGATGACCTTTATATCCTTCACCCCTGTAAGAGCACCGTTTGCCGTAAGGAATATTCCGCCTGCTATAAGTGAGTTCATAACGTCCATGGCTTCAGTCAGCTGAATATCCTCTCGCGGTTGGGGAACCGTTAGGGAAAACGTGTTCCCTCCGGTGGTCGCGAAAGTTAATCTTGCTGTTCGGTTGGTGGTCACAGCCAATTGAATCACCTCCTTGACGCCTGAAATTGCCCTCCGCTTTACTCTTCGTTTGTCAATTCATCCGTTCTTCTGAAGTAAACGTCAAGCAGCGTATATTCCGACAGACCGAAGATGGCGTGAGCCGCCTCATAGACAGCTTGATTCGAAGCATTGTAAACAATATTGTTAAGGGTTCGCTGTTTGGTTATCGGAGCACCGGAGGTGCTGACTCCGGTCTGATAAACCAATACCAGAGCGGCGCCGGATGGCGCTGAAACAACGGCCATTCCAATCATCTCCTTTCCCTTTTATTGGACAGCTTACGGCTGTCTTGTACATACTATGCTTGGCTTGTCCAAAGGTTCCCAAAAAAAATCAGGAATTAAATCTAAGCGGCTTCTTGGGGGGCGGCCACTCTTTAATCGTCTCTGCCATGTATTCAATCAGCCGGTTGGCTTCTTTTCTTTTTTCTTCTTTCAGGTTCGGATCGATATGCGCCAGATTGGTGAGCGCTGTCGTCAGATCGAAGAAGGTATCGGCGATTGTTTTGCAGCAAGTGTCGCATTTTTCTACATGCTTGATGTGAGCGTCGGGGTCATGTTCGGTTTTAAGGTTGTGGGTCGGCAGGGCGGGTTGACCGGCAGAGAAGGCTTCTGCTTTGACATTTTCCGGATTTGTTGGCATTGACGCAGCCTTAGCCTGCTCCTTTTTTAATTCGGAGATTGTGCTGTCGATCGCCTTCAGTCCTTTTTTAAATGCTTGATTCTCCTGAAGCGCCTGTTCCTTTTCCTGATTGGCCTTATCTCTGTCCTGAAGTGCCTGCTGCAGCTTCTTGGTGGTCATACCGCCGACATCATTCTGCTCGATGAATTCCTCCCGCTCCTCTTCTGGTAAACCCAGAAGGAGGAGGGCCTGGGTGTAAGTCATATTCGACATTGATGTCGATTTTGACGTGTCGGATCCGTCAGAAAATTTAGGCCCGTACTCTTGGTAGAGCTTTATCAGTCTTTCGGCAGTTTTCTGGGAATAGCTCACAGACTCCAGCCACTTACCCCATTCCCCGTGTTTAACCAGAGCCTTGGCTTCCTGCAAACGACACCCGATTTCAATGGCGCCGGCAAGCAGGATTTTTTTGGTTTGGCAGGTTATCATATTTATTTCAGCCGCAATGATAAGCGGCGTGCGTTCGGTGACCGGATTATCCATACCGCCCATCCTTTTATTATTCGTCTAAATACAGCATACGCAGATAGGCTTCAGATGGTGAGGGCTTAGTTTCTACTTATTAATGAAGCAGAACCCCGGCCAATTTTGATATGCTCCTCCTTGCACTAAACAGTTTTTGTTATTTGAACTGTCTACTACGAAGGGAGCATATCAATTGGGACGGTCTTTTTATTGCAGGAAAATACTTCCTTTCATCGAATATTAACAGAACAAGGGAGGGATTTATCTTGTTGTGCGAAAAAGATTATTTTGACGCTGCCGCAGTAATCTTCGCAGGTATGCTAAAAAATGATGCTATCGAAATGGAGTTTGTGCAAAACCCAAATCATCAACTCGAGATAAGATTTAAGACTGAAGGTTCAAAAGATTTTGTTTCATTAAGCGGAATTATGTCGGCGATTATTCGAAGCATAAAAACAACTGAAACCTAAACGGAAAATAAGAGCTTTCGGGCTCTTATTTTATTTCTCCAAAACAAACGAAGACCTCAGAGATACAGTATTAAATTATAAATATTAATATACTAACGAATGAAATCTTTTTGAATAAATCGAATGGTAATTAGTTTAATATCAAATCTATACCAATTATTTGATTATTTTTTTTGTTTTTAATTAAGATTATATCGTCGCATTTTTTAATAAAATACCTTATTGCAATTGATTCACGTAACTTGTCTGTGTATGTCCAACCATATGGAGTGAGGCAAATTTTTCGTTCTCTCGCATAACATCTCAGTAAAAGATCCCAAGTTGAATCAAAGGATGGGCAATTGATAGGTTTTATCATCTCAGGATTAACTTTATAACAAAGTGAGCCTTCGGTAGGCGGATCAGGATAGGCTGGATTATCCAGATACAAGTCCAAAATAGTCGGTTCTAAATTGCTATTTTTAAATAATAATTGCATTAATTGGGCAGAATCGGGCTTCACTTGCCGAAAAATTAAAGTTCTGATCTCTCCTTGTTTACTTTTTATTGCTTGAACCTTTTCATAATGAGGCGCCAATTCCGTCAAAACATACTGACAAATTTCCTCGTCAGGAACTGGGACAGACGTATATAAATTTAATATACCAGCTGCAGTTGGGCCGAGAAAAAATTGACAAAAAGGAGAGAAGAATTCTGGTACTTCATTTTGATTAATTGCTAAGTCAACTAGATCTCTGGAATCGCTAGTATTAATTACGTTTTTCATAAGAGTTTCTTTGTCTATCTCAACTGTCCAACTCATATAATTAAACCTCCGCAATCTGCCAGGCTAGGATATTAATCTAGCCTGGCAAAAATTATATCCACGTAGTATAAGTATATACTATTAATTGACGTAAACGGGACTTAAATCTACCAGTTGGATTAACTCATAATTAGCATACCTACCCATAGCTATACCACCAAATGTCGCTGTGTAATATCCTCCTGATGATACCGTGGTTGATACTTGGTCTAAAAATTGAGACACAGATGGATTAAACCATAAAGTATTAGCTCTTGTTACTAATGGTATTTCAAGTTCTAAGTTAGGATTTACATAATAGAAGGTAGCAGCCCATTCCGCGTAACTTACCATATCAATGAAAAAATGAGCTGTAATGTTACAATTCACGGTTCTGCCAGAGTGAGTCATGCCTCCGGTAACATATCCTCTTACTCCACTTAACGGTAGCGAGGCAAGAGATTTTACTGGATCGCTAGACTCTAACGAATTAGTTGATGTTGTTGTGTCTTTTTCAACAATAAGGGCTAACCCTTCGTTGGGATCTAGTCCATACTTCTTTAATACTTTACGGTCTTTTGTCTTGGAGTAATCTTCTACTAATTGAGTAACTTGATCTTGTGTTAAGACTGCATGTTTTGATGACGTATCAACAGTTTGTGCACTTGCAAAACAAGGTATAGAAAGTGTGAATATAAGAGTTAAAACTACAGCGATAAACTTTTGGGAAAACATTTTAGGCATAATGGAACCTCCTTAATTGGATAACTCATACTACGTTGATAATAGCATTAATTGGTGGTGAAGGTGTGGCAAAAGAAAAAAATCCTCTAAGAGGTAAAGCTCTTGAGATATTCCAAGAGTCTGAAGGAAATATAACCAATCGTGAGATTGCAAATATACTTGAGATACCCGAACGTACCGTCAGCGTATGGAAGCTACGGGACAAATGGAACGATCAAATAGGTTGTAGTACTTCAATTTCAAAAAACTGTAGTACTACAAAATGTAAGCACGGCGGCCAGCCGAAAAATAAAAACGCCAAAGGCCATGGGGCTCCGGTCAAAAACAAGAATGCGGAGACTCATGGTTTTTTTAGTAAATACCTCCCGGATGAGACACTGGAGATCATGCAGGTGATCCAGGAGAAGCACCCGCTGGACATCCTTTGCCAATCTGGCCGATGCCAATAAACAAATTGAGGCCTTTAAGGGCATGGATATTGAGGGCATTAAGGGTGCAGCTGACGAGTGGAAAACCAAGTATGAGACTTCCAAGACAGAAGCAGACAAAGAGCTTAATAAGCTGAGGTTGGACGATGCGGTCGAACGAGCTCTAATGGCCGCAAAGACCAAGAATCCGAAGCTGGCCAAGGCGGCTCTGGACATGTCTCTTATTAAATTGGACGGGGAGACCATCCTCGGGCTGAATGAACAGCTTGAGAAGCTTAAAGCGAGTGACGGGTACCTCTTTGAAGAAGTCGGCAATGAAGACAAAGGCGGCTCATCCTTCAGGGTTGAAAGTGGCGGAAAGAGTACAGCTTTGGAACAGCCAGAGTAGAAGTAAAAAAAGCCTCGAGGGAGAGATCCTTCGGGGCTTTTTTGCGTTTATGGCTACATTTAGGGCTGTAATATCTTATTTTATGCTTTCAACATCTAATGAATAACCAATTACTTCTCCAACATCGGTAATAGTTCCAATCACGGTGACTTTTTGTTTGTTTGTAAATTTGGCTACTGTAGCTTTCTGTTCTTCAGTTATGTAACACATGACATTGAATAACGAATAACTATCATCCAAAGGGCCAATGGAAAAATATTTACCACTACTATCAATATTCGATAATTGACCGGTTATCTCAACATATTTTCCTTCCTGTCTAGTTCTCATCATACTAGACTTTACGCTCTGGGTGTACTGATCAATATCAAGGCCATGGTTGCCGGTTGCTCGAGTTGAGAATACCCTTCAAGCCTTGCCTGTATAACCGCGCGCTGTCGTTCCGGAAGCGTTGAAATGATCTCATGTAGTACAACCTTTAGCTGATTTCTGACCATTTCGTCACTGATTTCATCTTCGAAATTGGCTGTCGGGTCCGGAAGCGTATCAATAAGCAGAATTGTATTTCCGTCGTTCCTGTTTATGGGGGTGTCAAGGCTGATCATACCCTTTTCGTGTTGGCTTTGTGCGGTTCTGCGGCGGTCTTTATAACCCCATATAATTTGTTTAACGATGTATGTCGCCAGGCTGGCCGAACCTTCTTCACGGAATTTGTTTACCTTTTTTATCATCATAAAAAAGGCTTCCTGCATTTCATCATCAAAATCTTGTTCACGACCGCGACATAAACGGCGGACAGTATAGCGAATCAGTCTATGATTTTGCAAATACAGAGCTTCCAGGGCGGAAGGATCGCCATCATGGTACAGCTTGACCAGTTCTTCGTTCGTCAGATAGTTTTCACGATCCCGACCCCCTTCCTGTTTATGGTGAAGCACCACCTGACCCCAGGAAGTCTTCGTCGTCGTCATAGTCCTTAAATATGGGAACGGCTGTCTTTGTTGCTTTATAGCCGCCGCGATCCCGTTCCTTTGACAGCCAGTTATTTACAAACCTAAGAATCCCGCTTCTGGTCTTTCTCTTTGAAGGATTGGCGTCCAGCCATCCCTTCATTTTCCGAAGCTCCTGTTGAACATCTACGGCAGGATACAGCTTCGACCATTCCGCGATTTTTGCTTCCGCGATCCCGTATTCGCTCTTATCATTTAAGATCAAGGAAATAACGTGATCAGGCGCCGGCCGGCATGGAGCGGCTTCCGCTCCGTGCAAACATTCTTCTTCTGGTTCGGAATCCTGATTTCTGGTTTCTGGTTCTTTATTCGGGAACCCTTCCGGGAATCGTTTCGAAACTATTTCAGTAAGGGTTTCTAAAGGCTTTTCAATGCTTGTATGCCTCTCAGAACATCCTTTTGGTACGGTTAAGTGGTACCATGGAGCCCATTATCTTTTATGCAAGGGTATAGAAAAAACCACAGGCGAGCTGGGGCTTAGTTTCCTTGCATATAATTTGAAAAGGGCAATTAATATGGTAGGAACAAAGAAATTAGTGGCAGCAATGAAGGCTTGATGGCCTTCTTTTTTTTGTATTTTTCTAACTATAAACAAAAAAACGGTCAGAAAACCGTTAAAAATTTGCTCCGGAAAATTCTCAAACCCGCATGAATAGCGGGTTTTTGGACGAATTTTGGTGGAGGCGAGGGGACTTGCACCCCTGTATCGAAAGACAATACCAAAAGCATCTACGTGTGTAGCTCTCATTTTAATTCTCGCTTCGCGGGACTCCTGAAAGCGGGATTCCTTTGAAGCCAGTCTGGTTAATCCTTGTTTTGGCCTCAGACGGTGGCCGCACAAGTTTTCCTGCTAATTTGACACCCTGGCCCTTCCCCGCAGGTTAAGAAGGCAGGATGTAGCAGCTTAAGCTGCTAAAGCGTAATTTGTTTTGTCAGTTATTGTTTGTCCGCTGTTTAACGAGGTCAAGCGGGATCTCGACACGCGACTCTTGCCATTGCTCCCCCGAGCGAGTCTAAAACGCCCCCGAGAAAGTGTAGCGATATCATTATACCATATCTCTACATTTTGACTAGTATCAACTTGAAAATCTTATTTAATGTTTACAGAAAATACAAATATCTTTCTTAAGAAGCATGATTCAGCCTATAGAACTTTATTTTTAATTTTAATTTAATTCTTTACTTAATAATTAATTTAAAAAACGATCTTAATTGTTAGATTTTTATTTTTGTCATCTCATGCTATCTTAAGCATCTTATTTTAAGGTATAATATTAGGTGGCAATTTAACCATAGAGACTATGAATTTGTATAAAATTACTCGAGCAAAAATTCTTAAAAACACATTTTGCTGAGCTTAACTGAGGTAATATGAAAAAGATCTTGAAAAGAAGAATTTTTCTGGCTGCTTCGACTCTGATCATTGTATTGGCATTTGTATTTACCATATCGGATCAGATGGTTGCCAATTATATGGTCGACACAACTCCGGAGCATATCGATGCGCCTGGGGCGGGCTCCCGGGTCCTAATCATTGCGCCGCACCCCGATGACGAGACGCTGGGGGCGGGTATGCTCATCAAAAAGACGCTGGCTAACGGAGGTAAAGTAAAAGTGGTCCTTATGACCAATGGTGATGGTTATAGGGTTGCAGCCCATTTAGACTATACAAAAATAACGCTTACACCAAAAGAATATATCAATTTTGGCTATACACGCCAGCAGGAATCAGTGAAAGCTTTGGCATCATCGGGAGTTTCTGAAAGCGATATTATCTTCCTGGGTTATCCTGACGGCGGACTTGCCTCATTATGGTCTTCCAACTGGAATTCAACGAATCCGTACACCAGTCCCTATACCCAAGCAGACCGGTCACCCTATACCGAGAGTTTTAAGAAAAACCGCCTGTATTGCGGGCAAAATGTTGTCGCTGATTTATCACAGATTATTCACGATTTTCAGCCAACCGATATTGTCATGCCGCACCCGAATGATAAACATCCGGATCATTGGGCTACCAATGCTTTCACGAAATATACGCTGACTGTGCTGAACTATTCTCCGCAGAAAGAGTGGCTTTATCTAATTCACCGCGGTCTATGGCCTAGCCCGGAAGCCGGCTCACAGCATAAAAAGGATCTTGCGCCACCGGCCAAACTGCTTAAAACCGGCACCAAGTGGTATACGCTCGATCTAACTGATCAGGAAATAAGATTAAAGACCGAAGCGATCAAGCTGTATCATTCGCAGCAAAAAACACTGGGATTCCAGATGTCCTGTTTTGAAAAGCAGAGCGAATTATTCGGTCAGTATACAGATGCTAAACTAATCAGCGGCATGCGTATGGATTCGGACATTACGCCAAATGCCGGCAATATATTGATTCAGGACCCGGTTCAGGATAAACTGCTTTTGGATGTAGACAAAGGAGGCGATATCTTAGCTGTCCATGCAGAAATCTCCAAGGAAGGCAATTTGCATCTTATTATACAAACAGATCAAAAAATGATTAAGGAATTAAATGAATATCGTTATAATCTGGTCTTTATTAATAAAGAAAAATCCTCGCACCTGACCCTCATCGTCAAAGGAAATGAGGTCTATGCGCAGGACCCAACTACAAATACAATCACAAGGGAGACTGTAAATATTTGTGTTTCAAATCAGGGCGGTATGTCTCATCTTATTATTAATCAATCAGCATTTCAGCAATTAGAATTTGGCCATTATGATCATGTCTTTATGGATGCGGAGTCCGCGTTTAATAACCACCTGATAGACAAAACTGCCTGGCGGATGATCGATACACGCTAGCTGCCGCTGGATGCAGCCGTTGCGGCACACGCAGCGCCGATCATTGCTGCGTTTTGAGCTGCGATGAGTGCTTCAATCGTCACAAAAGCATTGGTATAGATCACATCATTGCTGTTTTTGAGGCTTTCCAACATCGTGCAAGAAACGAGCGACGCTGCTGTAAGAAAAATAGTCTCCTTGCCCAACCAGCGGATATTTCGGTCTTCTCGGAGAACTTCACTCATTCCGAGCACCTCACGTGCAGCTCTCTGGCTTTTATCTTCAAGCAAGGTAAGCAGACCGAGTGTTCCATAGTTATTGGCGTAGACTTTTAATTTATTTTGACCGAAGAAATCATACAGGATGCGGCATCTTGCAGCTTTAGCCTTACTGTTCTCCTCACTCAGACTTAAGATGTGCGACAAGAATTGGAGTCCGTTTCCACGGCTAAAACCACATTCATGAAGTTCTTTGTACAGCTCTTCCATTTTAGCTATGATACTCTGTACGGGTTTATCCGAAGCTGCAAGCAGGATTGAGACAGCATAGTCGTCACCGGAAGTCAGCCAGGGGTGATGTTTCTTCATTTCGGTGAAAATCTCATAGGCTTTGGCAATCCGAATATCGGCTTTGCGCGGTTCGCAATTCAAGAGCAGTGTATAGGCGGTCACAGGCCTGTATGTGTAACTGCGAAACCCGTTTTCTTTAAGTTTTTCATCATAAGCAAGAAGGATATCCAGTTTTGTTTCCGGATCGGGAGAATTGACGAGCAGCAAGGCTGAATACAGAATGGATCTTTGTCTGAAACTCGAAAAAGAACCCAAATTCTTTTTGATATAGTCATTGACCCTTTCGATTTCTTTCCTGTCATAAACCTTGTCTTTGGCTACATAAGACAAAGCAATCAGCGTATTGATACTGCTTGAATTTTTCCAGCGAAAGTCCTTGGCAACCTGCTGATAGATGCTGATCAGATTTTCAGCTTTTTTCCGAAGATTACTGTCCATTTCCCCATCCCCTTTCCCGCGAACTAACCCTTGTTTCTGTCTCTTAAATCCCGTTCCATTTGCCTTTTGGCATCCCGCTCGGCCAGATCATCCCGCTTGTCATAAGTTTTTTTGCCTTTACACAGCCCAAGTTCAATTTTGGCCATGCCGTGCTTGAGATAAATCTTTAACGGGACAAGGGTCATTCCCTGTAGTTTGACCTTATCCCCCATCTTAATAATCTCGGTGCGATTAAGCAGCAGTTTTCTCTTCCGCAGCGGATCATGGTTGAACCTGTTCCCTTGTTCATACGGGCTGATATGCATCTGATTCAGCCAGACCTCACCCTTGATAATTTCAGCATAACTGTCTTTGAGATTCACACGGCCGGCCCGGATTGACTTTATCTCGGTCCCCGTTAAGATGATCCCGGCTTCATAACTGTCCTCGACAAAGAAATCGTGCCTGGCTTTTCTGTTTTCAGCGATGACCTTAATTCCCTCAGCCAATCTATTTCCACCTCGCTGCTTTATCTATTAATAATATTACCCGTTGTTGACCGCTCAGGCAATGGGTATTTCCTTTAGATTATTTTGAAAAAAAATCAGTAAACCGACCTATGGGACCAGTAGCTGACGCCTTTCTATAAATTCCCGTATTTTTTGGGCCAATTCGTCCCGCGCTGCGCTCAACGGCAGATAGTGATCCTCATCTTTCCAGTAAACTGCATCGCAATAGCGGTCTCCGATGTTCTTCTGAATAAATTCACCGCTGGACGGATGGACTGTCCCGTCAGCCATGCTCTGGACCATAAGCGTCGGACAGCTGATTTGGGGCAATTTTCCTTTCATTCGTTCAATGGCTTGGTTTAAAGAAATAAATGATATCACCGGTACCTGAATATAGGAAAAATGGGGGAGTCCCTCGCTGTTCAGGCTGATCTCAGCGGTTTTATGCGGCTTGCCAACATATTCTATTTCCCCTATCAAGCTTTCGGCCTGATGCAGCTTTTCATCAACATAAATAATCGGGGCATTGATGGAGACTGCACCGTCGATCCTGCCCTGAGCAGCCAGAGACAGTGCCAGCAATCCGCCCATGGAATGTCCGACGGCAAGGACTTTCTGATACGTTTTCTTTAATTGCTCAGCTGCTTCGGCAACAGCTCGCTCCCAATCCTGCCAGGATGTCTTCTTCAAGTCTTCTATTGAAGTTCCATGGCCGGGCAGAAGCGGGGCCTGGACTGTATATCCCCAATTTTTCAATCTCTCACCAAGTGGCTTCATATCAATCGGGCAGGCTGTAAAGCCGTGAATCAGAAGGATCGCCGTGCTTCCGCCTGAAAAGTAAAAAGGTTTGACCAGCTCTTCTCGTGTAAACATGCTTCTCCCTTCCACTTGCCAACATCAGGCAATAATGTCCTTATCGGTTTATTTAAACAGATTTTTTTGCCGAATGCAATGTCTTTGATTTTATCTTGATAAGGTATCATTAATTTCGCAAATTCATAAATTGTCCTAAAAATAAGGACATAAACGCAACTGCTTGGTATGATAAAGTTACCACACAAAATCTACCAGGAAGGAGCTGCGAATATGTCTGAGAAAATTATACACTTAAATGAAGGTGCAATAAAGCAGGAGTTGAAAGAATTAGTCCGTCACAGTGTGGAGGAAACCCTGAATAAATTACTTGATCAGGAAGCCGCTGAGCTAACGAATGCCGGCCGGTATGAGCGATCAGAAGAACGAAAAGGTTATCGATCCGGCCATTATGAGCGGAATCTGACCACAACTTCTGGAGAGGTCAAATTGAAGATGCCCAAACTGAAAGGCGTTGCCTTTGAAACAGCAATCATTGAGCGTTATCGACGCCGCGAAAGCTCCGTAGAAGAAGCCCTAATTGAGATGTATTTAGCTGGTGTATCCGTCCGTCGTGTGGAGGACATCACCGAAGCACTCTGGGGGACGAAGGTATCCGCCGGAACGGTCAGCCAGTTAAACAAGAAAGTCTACGGTCACATCGAAACCTGGCGGAACCGGCCATTGAAGGGCAAATATCCGTACGTGTATGTTGACGGGATTTATCTCAAGCGCAATTGGGGCGGTGAATACGAGAACGTCGCGATTCTCATTGCTTTGGCCGTCAATGAAGACGGATATAGAGAGGTTATTGGTGCTGCTGAAGGAATGAAGGAAGACAAAGCCAGTTGGCAGGAATTTCTCAAAAGCCTAAAAGACCGCGGACTCACAGGAACACAATTATTCATCGGCGACAAGTGTTTAGGACTTTTAGAAGCAGTGACCGAAACCTTTCCGGAAGCTAAATTTCAACGTTGTCATGTTCATTTTTACCGGAATGTATTCTCAGTGACCCCGCGATCTAAGATGAAAGAAGTCGCTGCGATGCTTAAAGCTATTCATGCTCAGGAAGATAAAGAGGCGGCCAAAGAGAAAGCTATCGCTGTAGCAAAGAAACTTAAAGACATGAAATTAAAAGAAGCAGCCAAGAAGGTTGAGGATAGTATCTCAGAAACCTTGACCTATATGGATTTTCCTCAAGCTCACTGGACAAAACTGCGCAGCAACAATGTTATTGAACGGCTGAATCGGGAGATCCGCCGAAGAACCCGCGTAGTTGGTACCTTCCCGGATGGCAACTCTGCATTGATGCTGGTCTGTGCGCGACTCCGACATGTGGCTAGTAAAGCTTGGGGAACTAAACTTTATATGAGCATGAGGCATCTTGAAGAAATGAACAAGGAAAATAGCTTAGCTGGTTAATGCCGACATTTAACTAGAAATCTCTGGGGTAGACTTGACATGGGACCCTACGTCGGATGCTTCAATGGGTCGCGGGATGTGGCTCAAATGATGTATTCCTTTTGGGTAAGCCCCATCCCCTGATTTAGGGTAGCATCCGCCGCCCCCATATCAAGTCTTGCTCTGGGGTCAATATATATAAATCTATACCAAGCAGAAAATCAATTTTGCGAAAAATTATTGACAGTACCTTTATCTTAAAGAATAAATAAAAAGATTTAGGATAAATAAAATTCATACAAAAATAGAAATGGAGATGCTTTAAAGGCATCTCCATATATTTCACTTGAAAACGATGTTTGGACGGACCTAACCTCTTAGTGAAGGAAAGGAGCAATGATCAGGGAAATCGTTCCCATAACTTTAATCAAAGCATTCAGGGAAGGACCGGCAGTATCTTTGAACGGATCGCCAACGGTGTCGCCGATAACAGCTGCAGCGTGAGCAGGAGTCCCCTTGCCGCCATGGTGTCCGGATTCAATATATTTCTTGGCATTGTCCCAGGCCCCGCCGGCGTTGGCCATGAATACGGCCATCAGGAATCCGGCAAATGTACCGCCTGCGAGCATTCCACCCATGGCACTCTTGCCTAAAATAAATCCAACAAGTACCGGTGTGCATACGGCCAGTAAACCAGGAGCGATCATTTGTCTGATTGCCGCTTTGGTCGAAATATCAACGCAGGCTGCATAATCAGGTTTCGCTTTGCCTTCCATCAGTCCGGGGATTTCTCTGAACTGACGGCGGACTTCAGCAATCATGTCAAACGCAGCTCTTCCGACCGCCTGCATCGCAAAAGCGGAGAACAGGAACGGCAGGGCAGCACCAATAAATAGACCGATAATCGTCGTCGGCACAAGAATGTCAATGGTCTGAAGGTCGGCAAGTTCAGCAAACGCGTTGAACAGAGCCAGCGCGGTAATTGCAGCTGATCCAATCGCGAAGCCTTTAGCTACGGCAGCTGTGGTATTTCCAACAGCGTCAAGTTTATCTGTTGTTTTACGCACACTCGGATCGAGTTCAGCCATTTCGGCAATACCGCCGGCATTGTCAGCCACCGGTCCGAAAGAGTCAATCGCAACGATGATTCCCGCTGTGGAAAGCATCGCCATTGCAGCCATCGCAATGCCATATATACCCGCAACCTGATAAGCCACCAGGATCGCAGCACAAATCGTAATGACCGGCAAAGCTGTACTTTTTAGACCGACAGCCAAACCCGTGATGATGTTCGTAGCTGCTCCGGTTTCGGAGGCCTTGGCAATCGACTGGGCCGGTTTCTTTTCATTGGATGTGTAGTACTCCGTGATCAAACCAATGATAATATTTACTGCAAGACCACAGATAATGGCTAAAAATATCCTGTTTGGTGTGAGTACGAGTCCGGATTCTGTGACATAAGTTGCCGGCATCAGCAGATGGACTGCGGCAAAAGAACCAATAGCTGTAATCACATTTGTTCCCCAAAGGCCCATGTTCAGAGCCATCTGTGGATTGGCCTTTTCTCCTGTGCGCACAAAGAAGCTGGCAATAATCGAGGCAAGAATACCGATCGCACCGATAATCAGGAAAATAGACTCCCCAATGCCATGACCGCCGAAGACCGAATAGCCGATCAGCATGCCGGAAATGGCGGTTGCAGCATAAGATTCAAACAAGTCGGCACCCATACCAGCTGTATCGCCAACGTTGTCACCGACATTATCAGCAATAACTGCCGGGTTACGCGGATCATCTTCTGGAATTCCGGCTTCAACCTTCCCTACAAGATCAGCTCCAACGTCAGCAGCCTTGGTAAAGATACCTCCACCGACACGGGCAAACAGTGCAATCGCACTTGCGCCAAAAGCGAAGGAGTTGATTGTTTCAGCATCACCAAAGATCATAAACAGCCCGGCAACACCTAACAGACCCAGACCAGCCACCGAAAATCCCATAACTGCGCCTGCACGGAATGACACGCCGAGTGCTTTGTTCAAACTGGTACGGGCAGCTTCTGTTGTACGGGCATTGGCTCTGGTCGTAATCCCCATGCCGACATAACCTGCAGCACCTGAAGCTACTGCACCAACCAAGAAGGACAGTGGTGCCGCAGCGTTACCTTTTAACGCAAATAAAGCAATAAAAATAATGATAACAATCGGAATAAGCGTTCTGTATTGACGGTTCAGATAAGCCATCGCGCCGACTTGAATGGCTTTGGAAATTTCTTTCATTTTGTCATTTCCGGCGCTCTCCTTAAGTACACTTTTTGCAAAAAACAATGCCGCGAGCAGTCCGACAATTCCTGCTCCTACACCCACTAAGGGTATCTGTGAGAAATCCATTCCTACTACCTCCTAATAAATAACCACACGAAGTATGTTCCACGCAGCCTGGTGTGTTGACCTTATTTCATACCGAATAATCCGCACAATTACGGATAAATCTGCAGGGCACGGGATCTTGCTGTTATCTTATTTTAAAAACAAAGTCAGCCCTAGCGAACTTACAAGGAACAAAACGGCAAATACAACACCAAGTTTGGCGAATAAGCCTTCCTTTCCTTTGGCAGCCTTACCGAAAAATTGCTCACCCGCTCCGGTGATCGAACCGGAAAGACCAGCGCTTTTTCCTGGCTGCAGCAGAACTGTGGCGATTAACCCGAGAGAACTGATGATTAAAATTACAACGATTGCTATTGTCATATTTTCACCTCCCTCAAAGGTTTAAACCGTTATTTTACCCGGCTTTAACTATTTACAGCATATGTTTCCCTGGTCGGCATAAAATAGCATGTTTGTCTGATTATGGTCAGTATTGCTATTTTAGCACAGCCCCAGTGTTGACGCAAGGGAATACGGCC
The DNA here is from genome assembly GCF_040931655.1 of Dehalobacter sp. TBBPA1. NCBI lineage: Bacteria > Bacillati > Bacillota > Clostridia > Eubacteriales > Desulfitobacteriaceae > Dehalobacter > Dehalobacter sp. TBBPA1. The sequence goes on from NZ_CP162385.1 coordinate 2,854,027, forward strand.
TGAATGGCCGATTATTGCGGATGGAATGCCCATAGCCGATTGTGGATGGACCCAGGACTGATTATTTCAGCACGGCTCTGCCTTTGTAGATAGCGGTTAACCCGAGTTCTTCCTCAATCCGGAGAAGTTCATTATATTTAACCAAACGGTCCGTACGAGCCGGCGCGCCTGTTTTCAGCTGTCCAGCATTGACTGCTACGGCAATATGGGCCAAGGAGACATCTTCTGTTTCTCCGGACCGATGGGAAATAACCGTGGTATAGCCGGCTCTTTTAGCTATCTCGATCGTATCGAGGGTTTCGGTCAGGGTGCCGATCTGATTCAGCTTGATTAAGATGGAATTCCCGCACTTCGCCTGAATTCCCCGGCTAAGCCGTGTTGGATTCGTAACAAACAAATCGTCCCCGACAAGCTGGATTCTGTTGCCGAGCCGTTGGGTGAGTTTAGCCCAGCCGTCCCAGTCTTCCTCTGACAGACCGTCTTCTATCGAGACAATCGGGAATCTGCTGCATAAGTCTTCATAATAGGCGATCATTTCGTCTGCGGTTTTCGTCAACCCTTCACCTTCGAGAACATAAAGGCCGTCTTTATACATTTCGGTAGCCGCAGCATCAATGGCTAACATTACTTCTTCGCCCGGTTTGTAGCCGGCTTTTTGAATGGCATCGACAATGACTTCCAAAGCTTCGGCGTTGGAAGCAAGGTTCGGCGCAAAGCCGCCTTCATCTCCGATTGCGGTTACCAGACCTTTCCCCTTTAAGACGCTCTTAAGGGTATGGTATATTTCCGAGCCCATTCTCATCGCTTCGGCAAAGCTGGCTGCTCCGACCGGCATAATCATAAATTCCTGAATATCCACATTGTTGTCGGCATGTTTGCCTCCGTTCAGGATATTCATCATCGGCACGGGAAGCTCCTTGGCATTAATGCCGCCGATATACTGGTAGAACGGCAGGCCGAGATAAAGAGAAGCCGCTCTGGCTGCAGCCAACGATACGCCCAGAATGGCATTAGCTCCAAGCTTACTCTTGGTTTCCGTTCCGTCGATCTCTTGAAGCGTCCGGTCGATCCCCGGCTGATCAAAGACATTGAGTCCTTCCATTTCCAGACCAATCACGTCATTGACATTGTCAACAGCCTGAAGAACGCCTTTGCCAAGATAACGGTTCTTGTCCCCGTCGCGCAGTTCCAAAGCCTCAAAAGCTCCGGTGGAAGCGCCGGACGGCACAGCAGCCCGCCCCATGGTGCCATCTTCCAGCACAACATCTACTTCAACAGTCGGAAAACCTCTGGAATCAAGGATTTCCCGTGCAATTACCTGGTCAATAAAACTCATCATAGTCACTCCTTCATTTTTTTTGATTTTTTTGGGTATACGTTATTGCCAGTACCTTGGTACTGGGTATACACCTGGGTTTGTTTGCCATGGATACTAGTATAAAAGCAAGGATTTACCAGTCATTTCCGCCGGAATATCAAGCTTCAGCAACTTCAGCATCGTCGGTGCAATATCGCAGAGACTTCCTCCCTCCCGGAGGGTGCGGTCTTTATACGTATCATTCACCAGAATGAACGGTACCTTATTGGTCGTATGCGCTGTAAACGGTGAATTTGTTTCCTGATCAATCATGCACTCAGCATTTCCATGGTCCGAAGTAATTAACACAGTCCCGCCTTTGGCCTGAACTGCATCAACGATCTTCCCGATACAAACATCGACAGCTTCCAAGGCCTTGACTGCCGCTAGAAGATATCCGGTATGCCCGACCATATCGGCGTTAGCAAAATTTAAAACAATTACATCATATTGATCGTCCCGCACTTTGCTAAGCAGGGCCTCGGTGATGCCATAGGCGCTCATTTCCGGCTGCAGGTTGTAGGTAGGCACTCCCGGTGACGGAATCAGACAGCGGTCTTCTCCATCTTCAGGTTCCTCTATCCCACCATTGAAAAAGAATGTTACATGCGCATATTTTTCTGTTTCAGCGATGCGAAGCTGCCTTAGACCTTTGGCTGCCAGAGCCTCGCCAAGTGTATTTTCGAGGTTTTGCGGCGGAAAAACCACCGGACAGTCAAAGCTGGCATCGTACTCGGTAAGGCAGACATAATGCACCCGGGGACGGTTTGTCCGTATAAAACCTTCAAAATTTTCTTCAATAAACGCCCGGGTAATTTCTCTGGCCCGGTCTGCCCGAAAATTAAAGAAAAGCACACTGTCGTCGTCTTCAATTACCGCCACTGGACGGCCTGATTCATCCGTGATTACGGTCGGGTCAACAAACTCATCGACAATCTTTTTGTCATAAGCATTCTCTACAGCTGCCAGAGCATTACAGGCCATCGGCCCCTCTCCCGCTACAAGGGCTTTATATGCTTTCTCGACTCTGTCCCAGCGCTTATCCCTGTCCATCACATAATAACGCCCACTAACTGTAGCAATTTTCCCTCTGCCAAGCTGTTTCAGTTTATTTTCCAGCTGCCGGATAAATTCCTTGGCGCTTTGGGGAAGAACATCTCTGCCGTCAAGAACCGGATGAATATAAAGCTTCTCTACACCGGCCTCAACCGCCATGTCCAGTAATGCAAACAAATGACGGATATGGGAATGGACACCACCGTCCGAAAGCAGCCCCAGCAAGTGAAAAGCTTTTCCGGAATCCCTGGCTCGGGTCATTGCTTCGCGCAGCACTTCATTCTTGACAAGGTCTCCTTCGTCCATTGCCTTGAAGATCCGTGTCAGTTCCTGATAGACGACTCGGCCGGCGCCAATGTTTAAGTGACCGACCTCCGAATTGCCCATTTGTCCTTCCGGCAATCCCACTGCAGCACCCGAAGCGTTAAGCAGCGTATGTGGATAACTTTCCTGCAAACGGGAAAAATTCGGGATCTTTGCAAGCAGCGTTGCATTTCCATTCTTTTCTTTGCTACAGCCCCAACCGTCCAGGATCATCAGCAGGAGCGGCCTCCCTGTTGCCTCGGACATCAAAATCACCTCACGCTGCCAATCAGTTCAGTAAATCCAAGGAAGTCCAGACTTGCTCCACCGACCAGCGCGCCATCAATATCCGGCTGATCCATCAGTTCGGCGATATTGGAAGCCTTGACACTTCCACCGTATAAAATTCGTATTTCCTGAGCAGCTTCAGCGGCGAGCCTCGCCAGGGTGGCACGGATTGCGACACACATTTCCTGGGCATCCTGCGGAGATGCTGTCCTGCCTGTTCCGATAGCCCAAATGGGTTCATATGCAACAACAATCTTTCTGATTTCTTCGGGACTCAACTCCCTGAGGGCATTCTCAACCTGCCCTTGTACAAAGACTAGGGCCTGACCTGCTTCTCTCAAAGCCAGGTTCTCACCGACACACAGAATTGGCGTCAGTCCAAAGTCCAGTGCGGTCTTGACTTTTTTTGCTATAAGCGCGTCATCTTCTTTAAAATATTCCCTGCGTTCCGAGTGGCCGATAATCACATAGGTACAAGCTAGCTCTGTCAGCATAAGCGGCGATATCTCCCCGGTATACGCACCCTGTGTCTCATAATACATATTTTGGGCGCCAATATGGATGATGCTCTCTTCAAGTTCATCCTTTAAGGCTGCCAGCGCAGTAAACGGTGCACAAATTACCATTTCCGCGTTTGTTCCATTTTCCAGTTTCTCCAAACTTTCCAACAGTCCCGCGGCAAAATCTTTGGCTTCCTGCACCGTCTTATACATCTTCCAATTACCTGCAATGATCGGCTTTCTTGTCATCAGAGACCCCTCCCATAGCTTTTTTATCTGTAATATATTCCTATGCCTGATATTTTTATATCTTATTTTGTGATATTCATATCTCGTAGACTGATTCTTTAAATTCCGCTAATACCTGAAATTGAGTCAATTTCAGTTTTCAGTTTTTTCTTTTAGTACTGCTACACCCGGCAGAATCTTTCCTTCCAGGAATTCGAGCGAAGCGCCCCCTCCGGTAGAAATATGCGTCATTTTTTCTGCCACACCTACTTTTTCCACAGCAGCAACAGAGTCCCCACCTCCGACAATCGTTGTTCCCTGGCATCTAGCCAGCGCCAGCGCGATTTGTTCCGTGCCCCGCGCAAAGTTTTCCATTTCAAATACGCCCATGGGGCCGTTCCATATGACAGTCTTCGCAGGCAAAATCGCCTCTGCAAATAATTCAGCACTTGCCGGGCCAATATCCAAAGCCATTTCTTCCGGAAGAATGTTGGAGACCTCTGTAACTCTGAACGGGGCGTCCGCTTTGAACTCCAGCGTAACGACTACATCCTGCGGGAGCATCAATTTTACGCCGGTACTTTCGGCCTGCCGGAGAAGTTCGGCGGCCAGTTCCACCTTGTCCTCTTCAATTAGTGATTTCCCGACTTCCAGCCCCTGGGCCTTCAGGAACGTATTGGCCATCCCGCCTCCGATGATCAGAACATCCACCTTTTTCAGCAGATTTTCTATGACACCGATTTTATCACTGACCTTCGCTCCACCAATAATCGCAGCAAATGGTCTGGTTGGCTGACCGAGCACCTGGCCAAGGATGTCCACTTCTTTTTTCATCAAGAATCCGGCATAAGCAGGTATATATTGGGCTATCCCTTCAGTTGAGGCATGCGCCCGGTGCGCCGCTCCAAACGCGTCATTCACGTAGATATCGGCTAAGCCGGCCAGGCTGCGTGCAAAATCAGGGTCATTCTTTTCCTCTTCCTCATGAAATCTGACATTTTCCAGAAGCAGAACCTGCCCATCTTCCATATGTTCAACCAGCGCTGCAACCTTGGGCCCGCTGCAATCAGGAGCGAGCTTCACTTCGGTGTCCAACAGAATGCTTAAATGGGCTGCTGCAGGTGCCAGTGAATATTTGGGATTGACTTTGCCTTTGGGTCTTCCGAGGTGGGAAGCCAAAATGACTTTAGCACCGTTTTCTTTCAGATAACGGATCGTCGGAAGTGCAGCCCTGATTCTGGTATCATCCGTAATATTTTGCTGATCGTCCATCGGCACATTAAAATCTACGCGTACGAAAACACGCTTTCCCTTTACGTCTATTTCATCGATTCCGATTTTATTCATCGTTATATCTCCCTCTTTTTCTTTCATATGTTTGGAGAACAGGTTTAGTTTCCCTTTTCCCTTATTTTCTTATTCGGTCGTATGCTCAGAATATCATTTCCCGGATTCCTTCTGTTCGAATGAACATATTTGTTTGTTTTTATGTTTTATTTTAACATGTTTTTGTTTGTTTGCGCATGTTTTTTTCATTAGGCAATTCATATTCACAGAATCTTCGTTCGGCATTAGGCCACCATCAAAAAAACTGGCCGTAGCCAGTTTTTTGAGATAAGCTTACCAGCTTTTTTTCGATTTCCAAAACTCCGGCGTTAGAAAGACCAGCAGGGTAAAGAGTTCCAGCCTGCCCAGCAGCATACACGCTGTCAAAACAATTTTCCCGAAAGGTTCGATCGGTGCATAGGTAAACATCGGTCCGACGACGCCAAACCCTGGTCCAACGTTGCTGAGATTCGCAATAACTGCCGACATCGCATCAAAAGGCTCCAGACCTGTACCGGCCAAAAGAATAGACCCGATAGCAAACGTCAGGAAGTAAACGAAGAAAAACCGTCCCACATTACTCAGCACTGTCGTGTCAATTACTTTATCCTGAACAACAATATTGACTACCAGGCGCGGATGGATCGCTTGTCTGAGCTGAGCCAGACCCATTTTGACCAATAAGATCACTCTGGACACTTTTAAACCACCGGCAGTGGATCCGGCACTCGCGCCGATGAACATTAAAAAAAATAAAATCAATTTCGCCAGCCCCGACCACTGGTCAAAATCAGTAGATGCAAATCCGGTAGTCGTCATCAGCGTTACCACTTGAAAGACGGAATGTCTCAGAGCAGCAAGTGATCCCCAGCCCTGCTGGATGACAAGTGAACCGGTGATAATGAGCGTAGACACAACAACTATTAAAAAATAATATTTCAATTCCGTATCTTTGAGCGGACGCAAAGAACGTTTCCGCCAAGCCTGGACGAAAAGACTGAAGTTTGAACCTGCGATAAACATGGAAATGGTCAGAACAAGCTCAATAGGGAAAGAATTGTAGGCAGCAATACTTGCCGAGCGCGTGGAGAAGCCGCCTGTCGCCACAGTGGCAAAGGCATGGTTCACCGCATCAAAAAGGGACATCCCCGCGAACAACAGCAGCACAATCGTCACCACTGTAAGCCCTGCGTAGATCCCCCAGAGAATCAGCGCGGTATCTTTGATTCTCGGAACAATCTTCTCGGAAATCGGTCCAGGGACTTCGGAGTTAAAGATGTGGACTGCCCCAATGCCAAGGTTCGGGAGGAGTACAATAAACATCACGATGATCCCCATCCCGCCCATCCAGTGGGTCAGGCTACGCCAGAAAAGAATACTCCTGGGCAGAACCTCCAGATTACTCAATACGCTTGATCCCGTCGTTGTCAGGCCGGAAACCACTTCGAATAACGCATCAATATAGGTTGGAACGACGCCGGAAATAATAAAAGGTAGCGCCCCAAACAGCGACGCAAAAATCCAGGCTCCCCCGACAACTGCAAAGCCTTCCCGCACGCTAATTTTGCCTTCAACTTTTCCATGGAAGCGCATAACTGTTCCGACAATGACGGTAATGCAAAAAGAAATTAGAAAAGCCCAGCCGACCTTCTCTTGAAAGAACAGCGCAACAGCAATCGGAATAACCATGGCAAAACTGTAGGCAATCAAGAACCTTCCCAAGATATTTTCCAGCAGCGTAAAATTCATGATCCTGATTCTCCGTTAAAAGAATTTATTGACCTTAATGATCGTATCAGGCAGTGCAAAGATTATCACCTGGTCACCGGGCATCAGAACGGATTCACCGTTTGGCACGTAAACCCGACCTTGATGCAGGACTGCTCCAACCAGACAATTGTAGGGAAACCTGACCTCTTTCAGCTTCTTGCCGGCAACTTTGGACGTCGGAGATATGCCGATTTCCATAGCCTGCGCTTTGGCGCCTTCCAGCAGAGCCACGGAAATAAATTTACCCCTGCGGACCTGGCTCAGAATAAAACCGGCTGTGATCAATCTTGGCGATAAGACAGAATCCACGCCTACCTTTTCCATCAGGGGAATATACTCCGTTCTTCCTACCCGGCAAATTGTTTTCTGGGCACCCAGATCTTTGGCCATCAGGGCCAGAAGCAGATTCAGCTTATCGTCATCTGTCAGACAGACTACGGCATCGGCATCTCCGACCCCTTCTTCCATCAGCAGATCAACATCGGTTCCTTCTCCGCAGTACACAGTTCCCTTTTTGAGGCTTTTGGCCAAAGCCTGACACCGTTCCGGATTCTTGTCGATCACCTTGACGATCATACCTGCCTTTTCGAGCAGAACGGCCAGATTGCGGCCAATTCGGCCGGCTCCGATGAGCATGACTTTCTTGACCGGGACCATCTTTTCGGTAAACTCATCCTGGATCTCATTTAACGCTTGCGGATCGCCGACAAGAAAAACATTGTCGCTTGGCTTCAGCATCTCCGCGCCGTTCGGTATAATCATCCTGTTTTTACGCAGGATACCAACAATCAAAATATCTTTCGGAAGATCCAGTTCGGAAATCGGGATATTTGTATGCGGTGATTCTGGCCGGATCCTTACTTCCAACAACCTGACTTTACCATCGGCAAAGTCCTCGACCTCCAGTGCTGCCGGAATAAATAAGATCCTGCTTATTTCAACCGCGGTAACATGTTCAGGGTTAATCGTCAGATCGATCCCCAAAGAACGATGGAATTCGGCTTCCTCTTTACCAATATATTCGCTATTGCGGATTCGGGCGATTGTTTGATGTATTCCAGCCTGTTTCGCTGCCATACACGCCACCATGTTCACTTCATCACTGTCGGTGACAGCAATCATCAAGTCTGCCGACCGAACATCCGCGTTCATCAAGACCCTGGGGCTCGCTCCATTCCCTTGAATAGTCATGACGTCAAGGCTGTTCTGGATAATATTCCGGCGTGTTTCATCTTCCTCAATAACAATGACATCATGGTCTTCATCAACGAGGTACTGCGCCAGACTAAAACCAACCTTTCCAGCTCCCACAATGACTACCCGCACGTTAACCCCTCCGGTTCCTATTACTGTTTTAGAGCTACAATATAGCACAAACCAAAGATTTTCAACAGTGTTTTCTCATGATTTGCGAAATTAATTTACATCTAATCCTGCAATATCTTGGCGATCCGGACAATATGCTCCCCAATTTTATACAGCCAGCTGTTCAATTCCTGCATACCTTGATCATCTTTGGAGATCCGGCAAGTCAGGCTGTTCTGAACTTGATTATAGATTTCGATAATACCCTGATGGGCTTCGATGATCAGCAAAGCAAGAGCCTGATCACCTCTTTCCAAATAGCGCAGCAGGGTTAAAAAATTGCTGGATACAGCGATGTATAATTCTCCGGCCTTTTCCTGATCAGTCTCTTCAACCATTATCTGGGCAGCATGAATCCTGGCCCCCAGCCTGGCCATCACAATCAGGCTGTCGGCAATATATTCAAGTTCCTTAATTATTAACTGGTAGCTGTGGCTCTCGACAATTTGTTCCCGAGTCATATTCCGACGGAATAATTCCGTAAAGAATTTCGACAGTTCCTGATAGTGCCAGTCTACTTCCCGCTCCGTCCGTTCCAGCTCCTGAAGTATTTTTGTATCCCCGTAAAAGATGATACGCGGCAGTATTTGAACCATATTCTCAAGGATCTTATTCGCCACCCAACGGATTTCCTGTCTTGCCTGGGTCAAGGCAACAGCCGGCAGTTCAGGAGCTGCCTTGGTAATATAAATAAGCCTTGGTTTTTTGCCTTCGTCCCTTCGCTGCGGGATCAGCTTAATCAGCCATTTGCTTAAGATTTTGTTTAAAGGCAGAAATAGAATCACCATTAAGACTGCCGAAAAAAGATGCGTATTCGCTACCTGCCGGGGCAGGTCCGCAGCACTCCATTCGATAAACCGAGTAAAGTACGGAAAAAACGGCAGTAAGATTAACGCTGCAGCAAGACGATAAAGCGTGTTGGCTGCGGCTACCCTGACCGCATCGGCCCGTTCAGCGCTGAGAGAGGAAAACAAAGTCGTCAGCGTCCCCCCGATGTGAGCCCCCATGACCAGCGGGATGACCGATTCCACAGACAGCAGTCCGTGTGTGGAGAGGGAAATAAGAATTGCCAGAAACGCAGCACTGCTCTGCAGTAATGCTGTCACAACCATACTTATGGCTATACCGAGAATCGGGTTTGTCCCGAACTGGGAGAGGAACGCATCGACATCAGGCGAGCTTTTCAACGGTGAAAATGCTCCAGAAAGCAAAGACATGCCAACAAAAATACAGCCAAAACCGATCAGCGCTTGTCCGATGCTTTTGGCCAGCGTGGTTCTGACAAGAAAAAACATGATAAATCCGATGAAAAGCAGCAAAAGTGCAAAATCCAGGATTGGGAAAGAGATTAATTGAATGACGATCGAGGTCCCGACCGCTGACCCTAGAACAACACCAAGCGCCTGGGTCAGCGTCATCAGGCCTGAATTGACAAATTCGACGATCATGACCGTTGTCGCGGTACTGCTTTGCAGCGCGACTGTCATCACAATTCCGAATAGGGTCGCTGCCCAAGGCTTTCTAGTTAAAGAGGCCAGGATGTTTTTCAACTTTTTCGCGGCAATTTTCTGCAGCCCTTCCGAAGTAACATTAACCCCGTACAGGAACAGTCCCAGTCCGCCTAGAAATTGCATTACCATCGTGATCGAAAACATTTGCTTTAACTCTTTCCTTTGCCAGGCTGTGGTTTGTTCTTATCCGTCTGAATCTTTTCGGCAATCTCTTCAATCTTGCGCAGTCTGTGATTGACGCCCGATTTACCGACTTTCGGGATCAGAATTTCACCCAGTTCTTTCAAGGTATAATCCGGAAATTCCAGACGCAGGCAAGCAATCTCCTGCAGATTTTCCGGCAGGGCTTTGAGTCCGATGGTCCTTTCAATCAGCCGAATGTTTTCTAACTGACGTACTGCGGCGTCCACCGTCTTATTCAGATTGGCAGTCTCACAATTAACGATCCGGTTAACTTGGTTGCGCATTTCTTTGATGATCCGGATATTTTCAAACTCAAATAACGCCTGGTGGGCACCAATCAGCGCAAGAAACTCGACGATATGTTCGCTCTCCTTTAAATAAACCACATGGAAATTCTTACGGGTACTGACCTTCGCCTTTAGATCGAATTTGTTCAAAAGTTCGCTCAGGTCTCCTGCCAGAACCGGATCATTCGTGATAATCTCCATATGATAATTCCCCTCAGGGTTGCTGATCGAGCCTCCGGCCAGAAATGCCCCGCGGAGGTAAGCCTTCTGGTCACATTTCTTGGCAATAAGTTTCTTATCAATTCCGGCCTGGATTTCTCCCTCTTCATTAAACAACCCAAGTCTTTGAAGATCACTCATCTCTCTGGGGTAAATCTTCACCAGGTAAGAATTGTTTTTCTTCAGTCTTAATTTCCGCCTGACCACAATATCGGCTGGCAGATGCAGCGATTCTTTGGCCAGGTTATATATTTTTCGCGCCACAGGAGCGCTTTCAGTGATCACGTTCAGGGAATATTTCTGATTCGCGCTGATCTGCAGTGTTCCATCCATGCGGATAAGCGAAGCCAGCTCCGCCAGCTCACAACAATCCTTCTGCAACTCCAGTCTGGCTAGTTCCTCTTTGGTTATGGCACTAAACGACATACCATCAACTCCGGCCCTTCAAAATAATATCCTTTTTCGTCAACAGCGGCTTATATTTATATCGATTTAATTTTCCGATTTAGCAGATACGAATCAACCATGGCGACTCTCTCATTCACGGGCTTGAGACGGAATAACAGACGCAAAATTTCTTTAGCCAGCTTATCCGGATTATGCCGGACAACTTCCCCGCCGGTGTAAAAACTGCCTTCAAAGTAACGAACACCCAGTTTTTCGACCTCAGCGGCATCACCGTCCACAACCTCAGCTCCTTCTGCCTGATAGCGTTCCCTGACTTGCTGAGATATATTTTCTCTGGCAGCCAGCACCGCATCAACCAGATCCTTCCCAACATGCTCGATAATCACCTTCAAATGGTCGGCGACCGCATAATGGTCAGTCTCTCCAGGTTCCGTCATAATGTTGCAGACATAAATGCACGGAGCCTTGGCCGAAGCAATCTTGTCGCGAAGCCCTTTCACCAATAGATTCGGAATGATACTGGTATAAAGACTCCCCGGCCCAAGAACAATCAGGTCGGCATCTTCAAGCGCCGCTAAAGCTCCGGGCAAGGGCCGACAGTCCTGGGGCATAATATTGAGAACTTTGATCTTTCCAGGCGTCGTCCGGATGGCTGTCTCGCCGTTAATGAATCTACCGTCTTCAAAATAAGCATTCAGGGTGATTTGAGAAAGCGTTGACGGATATACTTCCCCGCGCAAGGCGAATACTTTGCCAATTTGCTCGATGCCTTTCTGAAAATCACCGAATCTTCCGGCCAGACCTGCAAGAAACAAATTCCCGAGGCTGTGCCCGGCCAGCGTCCCGGTATCAAAGCGATAGGAAAAAAGTTCTTCCATGATATCTTCTTTTTCAGCCAGAGCAACCAGACAGTTACGGATATCCCCGGGAGGCAGAATCCCAAGCTCTCGACGCAGACGCCCCGAGCTTCCGCCATCATCCCCAACGGTAACGATAGCCGTCAGATTGCTGGTATATTCTTTTAGCCCTTTCAGCAACGCCGACAGCCCGGTACCTCCACCGATAACAACAATTTTAGGTCCTCGCTTCAATTGACGGCGGGAATAAATCACATCGAGAATTCTATCTTCATTTTCCGGAATCAGCACGGAAATGATAGAGCTGATCATTTTTTTAAACGCGATAAAAACGATAGCCATACCTGCCAGGCAGGTAACGACCCCCGCCGGACCCACCATTACGGTATCTTTGCCGGCCAGCTGATAGATGATCTCCCGAAACTGCACTTCAATAAATCCGAGGGTTTCCCCGGAGCTGATGACCGAAAGTCCGCCGGCGACAAGAAATAAACCGAGGATTGCCAACAGAAAATATCTTTTTACACCTAAATTTGGATAGAACCATTTGCACATTTCCAAATATTTTTTCGGAAGTTCCATCTCGTCAAACCATTCCTATCCTTTGATATCTCTGTGGTTTATAACACAGGAGTAATTGTTCATCTGAAGGAACTCCGCTGTTTTCTCGGCAATTGCCACGGAACGGTGCTGCCCCCCTGTACATCCTATGCCAATGACCAGGTGGCTTTTACCTTCTTTGAGATATAACGGCAAAATAAATTCCAGCATATGAAAAAACCTGCCGATAAAATCAGCCGTGGTAGGATTCAGTAAAACATAATCCCTGACCTCTTTATCTTTGCCGTTCAGCGGTTTAAGTTCCTTTAAATAATACGGATTAGGCAGAAAACGGACATCGATAATTGTATCGGCATCCAGCGGTATCCCAAATTTAAACCCGAAAGAAACGACCGATACGGACATCCTGGCCGGATCGTATTCCTTTCCAAACAGATTCCTGATTTTTTCCTTCATCTGTACGGTTGTCAGGTCTGAACTGTCAATGATCTTGCTTGCATCCCCGCGTAAATCGGCAAGATATTGCCGCTCTTTGTGAATGCCTTCCAGCACATTTCCCTTCGGAGATACGGGATGCCTTCTTCTTGATTCTTTATAACGGTTGACCAGAACATCGTCCGAAGCCTCTAGGAATAGAATTTCGTATTGATATCCCGCCTCCTGCAGATCCTCGAGCGCCTGGTTTAAAGAAGAAAAAAAATCTCCGCCGCGTAAGTCACAGACAATGGCAGCTTTGTCTATTTTTCCTTGGGATTGGGCACACAAGTCAACGAACTTTTCAATAAGGCTCGGCGGAAGATTGTCAACGCAAAAAAATCCAAGGTCTTCCATACTTTGCAGGGCTTGCGTTTTCCCAGCCCCGGACAAACCGGTAATAATCACCAGTTTCAATGCTTCTCTTTTCATAGCCTTTTCCCCCACCTGAATTGTTCCTTTCCTGATTATTTCGTTTGCTTGCCAATATTCGACGCATCCTGCTGAATACGAGCGAGTTCACTTTCCATATTGGCCCCTCCTGCAATATTCTGCCAGCTGGAATTTAGGAGGTCCAAATACGTCCAGTCGTTCACCGAACCCTCCAAATACCAGGCAGACTGCAAAGACAAAGCAACCTCTGACTGAAAACGCTTCGTCGCCGATTCGTAATACGCACTGTTAACAGGCAGCCTGCCGCCGGCTTGAAACATCGCCTCTTCCGCCGCCGGCTTCAGCAGTTCTTCTTCAACCAGCCGAATGGCGCTTTCCATGACAGGAATGGTCTTTATGGATGAATTAGCGATTCCGATCGTATGATCCAGCAAAACCTGTCCCTTGGCTCCCAGTAAAGAATAGAAGGACAGACAGTCCCAGTTTCCACCTATGTTCGTCAGTCTGGTACTGTCACTGGCCCAGGTCAGCAGGTAACCGGTCTCACCCCCGGCAAACCGGGCTAAGGCTGCACTGTCCAAAAGCACTTGATTTTGCTGACGAAGCGCTGCAAAATTGTTGATAAAAGCCCGATTCTTCTGCGAATCCAGGGTTGGAACACCGTTGGCGCTTAACGTTCCTCCCTCAGCCCTCCACCACGGACTGAGCAGCGACGCATTCAGACCCGGAACTGCGATGACGGAATGTTTCTCCCAGATTTCCGCCAGACTTGCCGGGGGCACCGGTACTTTATCTTTGCGGTAGTAGAGCAGTGGTACATCCGTAAGCCAGGGTGCTGCAAATGCTTGTTTATTATACGTAAAAACCGCTCTCGCCGCCGGATAGGCTGAGTCGATATCCGCCAGAACAGGTGAGACCGCCCCTTTTTTATAGAGCGCATCGAGGATCTGTCTTCTAGCAATCACAATTTCCGGCCCCTCTGCTCCGGCTTGGTAGTTCCAGACCTGCTGGACAATATCTGCCTCAGCAATTTTTTCACCTTTAACCGATACTTCGGGATATTCCTTATTGATTCTGGCAAACTGCGCAAGTAAAGCCTGTTCTTCTTTGCCGTCCAACGAATACCAGACAGAGATTACCGCAGGGGCATCTCCGCCGGGTTTCCCCGGAGAGGGTCCCTTGGAACAAGCTGTTAAAGCCGTTAAGCTCAATATTATTATCATAATACACAGAAGTGCTTTCAGCCTTTTTTCCATTCAGAGCGATTTCCTCTCCTCATACCTGATACAATATTACTAAAATATTCAAAAACCATTAGGGCAAGTCTAAAGACCATAATACCGTTTCTCGGCTGTTGCGCATCCATTACGGAGACTAACCCGAGCAAATATTCGTTTCTTCTCCCCTTATTCTAATCCGTCCGCTGGAAAGTTACAAATACTACTTTCTGAGACTGTTTTTGTCAATTAATTTTCTATATGCTTTTAGGAGCTTGAACTTTCAACTTTAAAATACTGGGTCGGCTTTCGACCGTAGTAGAACAAATACCAGCCGCCTTTTCCCGGGGAATGTTCTGTAGTCCCTGTTGGAATATCCCGCTCAAAATATTCGATAGCCGTAGCTCTGATCCACTGCCTTTTATCCATGCCCTCAGACTCAGGAATCCGGTTCTGCCAAATCGGGTCCTTCCTTATCTCTTCTTTCCAACTTTTATCCTGGACAGTCTCTTCTGCTCTCTGTAGAAAATCAGGGATTTGCCCGGGACGTTCAGCGACAAAATAATCAAAACGCAGTGCTTCGCGCCAAAGTTTCCGATTCAGTGCGGTCCGGCCGGCCGGCTGTTCCATCAAAAATTCCCAGATATTCTCGAAGAGTGACCTGGAACTCCATTCTCTTTGGAACCAGCCCTTACCGTGCCAGTATCTGGCCAGAGCATCAAAAAAATCAAACGGGCTTTGCCGGTCAGCAAGAACAACTTCGAGTGAAAACTTAAACCTTCCAGAATTATAGTACCTTTCCAGAGTTTCTTCTATTCGGGCCAGGTCCAAAACCTGTTCGTGGCTCAACTCCCGTGTTTTCAGGACCGTATAGGGCGGATCCGGGCAGTATTTCAGCCCGTATTGGGTGCATTGCCTGCGGATTCCCGAACCCTTCAATACCTTCAGAAAACCAAGCTGCAAATGATTCGGTCTGAGATTAAAAACTTCATCAAATGACTTGCGGAATTCTGCCCACCCCTCATGGGGCAAGCCTGCAATAAGATCCAAATGAACCGGTATCCCGCAATCGTGCTGCAAATAACGAACCTTATCTTTCCAGTCCGCAAAATTCTGGGATCGGCGGATCGCTTTCAAAGCAGGTGGATGGGTGGACTGGACTCCTATCTCTAATTGAATCATTCCTGTCGGATAGTTCTGCAAGTACTGCAGCCAGTCCTGATCCAGCAAATCTCCGGCTATCTCGCAATGGGCCCGTGGAATGTCCCCAGACAATCCATATGTGCCCTCCGGTCCTGTTTTCTCGTACTCCCGTTCAGCTTCCTCTTTAAATAGGTCAAGAACTTGAAACCCGTGCGTTTTGGATGCGTTGAATGTTCTGTCCACAAATTTAATCGTCCGTGCCCCGTTCGCAAAAAGCTGCCGCAAAATAGGACGAAAACGCTCCGGCTGCAAAAACCGGACACCCTTGAAAGTGGACGAAATACAAAATTCACAGTTATACGGACAGCCCCTGCTTGTCTCGACATAAACCAGTTTCCCGCGAAAATCCTCTTGCACCGCGTAGGGGTTTGGCAGAAAATTCAGATCCACGGTATCCGGTGTCGCTGCATTCGTCACTACCATGCCACATGCATCCGTGCTGGTCATTCCCTGGAAACCATCCGAGGCAGTCATGCTGTCCAGGCCCTGGGGACCGCCGGCCTCTCTCCGCAGTCGCCAGACAACACCGGCGACATCCCGGGGAAGGCTGCCTTCGGACCAACCTTTAAGCAGCACAGGCAGAACCCGTTCGGCTTCCCCGGCAACGACCGCATCGAGCTGGGGGACCTCATTCATAAGACGATCACAGTCAAAAGATACTTCCGGCCCCCCGGCCAGAATGAAGGTATCGGGCAAGACAGGCCTCAACCTGCGCACCAAGGCCTTAACGGAGACAATGTTCCAGATATAGCATGAGAAACCAAGGACATCCGGTTTCTCTTCAAATATTTCTCCGGCAATTTTGTCCAGATGCTCATTAATCGAAAACTCGCGGATACAGATTTCCCATTCGGCGTTTCCCTGTGTCTTCAAGACTTCACGCAGACAGCGAATGGCCAGATTTGTATGTACATACCGGGTATTTATGCCAACGAGCAGGATCTTCACATTAAAACTCCTTACCTGAATTCTTAGGCTGGATTTTTTTTGATTTATGATGGACCTTACAGAACAAATTTCTCGAAAACTTTGGCTACTCCGTCTTCTTTATTTGAAGCTGTAATATAATCCGCAATTTCTTTGAGTTCCTGATGGGCATTGCCCATAGCCACACCGATACCGGCAAACATCAGCATTTCCCGGTCATTGAAATTATCCCCAATCGCGATAATTTCTTCCGGCAAGATGCCGAAATTCGCGGCTAACGCCCTAAGCGCGCTGCCTTTGTTGACCTCTTTATCGATCATATCCAGAAAAATTGGCTTGGAACGCGTAAAATGAAGCCTGTCGGCATAGATCTGCCGCAGTTCTGCCGTAGCAGTCTGGAGATAATCCTCCCCGGAAATGCACAATATTTTTTCAGCACCTTCCGGCTCAGTGTGCAAAATTTGCAGCACATCCGTTTCCTGGACCTTTATTCCGGTCATTTCCTCATAGGCTTTGGAATATTGATTCCATTTATTTGTAAAGACTTCATCTTTGATAAACACCTGTGTGTAGACTTCTTTCGACTGGAGACGCTGAATAATCTCCATAGCTAATCCTGACGGAATCACTTTATGGCAGATGATTTCCCTGCTCAGGGAGTGCTCGATCAAGGCTCCATTGCATGTAATAATCGGAACATCCAGACCCAGCTGGCTGGCGTATTTTCTGGCAGATACAGCCATCCTTCCTGTAGCAAGCGTAACCATTACGCCTTTGGCCACTGCGCGGCGGATGGCCTTGATATTCCCTTCAGAAATTTGCCACGCATCGTTAAGCAGTGTTTCATCCAAATCTATGGCAACAAGTCGGATCAATCTATTTCACTCCTTTGGCAGATTACACGAACAAATTGATACTATTATACCATAGAACTTCAGGGCCGTAGCCTTTTTGATTTTTAGGCAAGGTAGTCAGACGTATACGTATAACATACCAGAATTAGGGTTGACATGGTCCCGGTAGAAAAACTATAGTAGGATTATATAGAAAACTTGGCTTACGCCAGCCTTTTGGCACAGGCGTAAGCCTTAGTTGCCCATAGATATATCAAAAAGCACCTAGGTTTTTTCACCGAAATCTGATATACGAAATAGGATGAACGAGGTAATCTGATGACCAGCTGGCTTTTGGGCACGAAATTAGTGATTATTCTATATAGTATTTTTTGCTATGTACTGACTGGGATGACCAATTTGCCCCTGGTGCTGTTACTTCTACTTATCTATATCATTGTGAGCATGTTTCATATTATTTCCTCCAGGGAATCCGTAAAAAAAACATGGATGGTTTTGATATGTGTTTTTCTGATTCTCTCTGCTTTCTATGCCTCTAATCTCTTTGTTTTTCTTTTGCCGTTAAACTTGTTGGAATTGTTTCACCAGTTCGGGAAGAATCCATTATATGCCCTGATCCCTACAGCTCTTCCTCTTTTCTTGCTTGCGGGGAATATTATCCCGGAATATCTGCTGATCAGTCTTTTGAGTGCCATGATTTATGAATTGTCCCTAAAATCTTCGATGCGCATTGCCCGCCTGGCCGCGGACAACGATTTCTTAAGAGAAAAGAACCATTCTCTTTACGGCCGTTTGCACTCCGGTACCGAATATGAAAACCAGGTCAAGTATTTAAGCCAACTGGAAGAAAGAAATACGCTTGCGCAAAATATTCACGATAAAATTGGGCATGTCCTTGCCGGAAGCCTGATCCAGCTTGAAGCCGCCCGCCTGGTGATTGACCGGGACCAGAACAGATCAAAGGAGATTATTGCCAATGTTATCCATGTCTTGAAAGAAGGCATGGAGGATATCCGTTCCACACTCAGAACTATCAAACCAGCTCCTGAGCAGCTTGGCATTAATCGTTTGAAAGCGATTCTGGATGAACATTCATTTAACAGCCAAATGAAAACACATTTGAACTACCAGGGTAATCTGAACTGCATTACCCATTCACAATGGAGAATCATCCTGGAAAATGTCCGGGAAGCACTGACAAATACATTGAAATATTCATCCGCCGGAGAAGTGAAAATAAAACTTGAAATAATGAATAAACTTATTAAGGTCGAAATAAAAGATAATGGAGTCGGTGCCATATCGATTAAGAAGGGATTGGGACTGGAAGGGATGGAAGAAAGAACGGAAAGCTGCGGGGGCAAACTTATTCTGGACAGTTCAGACGGTTTTTCCGTCATTACCTTACTGCCTGTGAAAGGAGCAGAAAATGCCGATTAAAGTACTTATTACCGATGACGATATCCTGATCCGGGAAGGGCTTAAAATCATACTTCAAAACGACGAACGTTTTGAAGTAACCGCCTGTGTGGAAAATGGCCTGCAGGCCATCCAATACTGCGAATCCCAGAAAGTCGATATCGCGCTGCTTGATGTCAGGATGCCTGTCATGGACGGCCTGCAGGCTTCCAGAGAAATATCTGAAAAAACGACCGTCAAGCCACTGATCCTGACCACATTTGACGACGATGATTTTATTCTGACGGCCGTAAAAAACGGCTCAAGAGGGTATTTGCTGAAGAACAGTTCCCCTGACCGGATCATGGACGCGATAAAAATGGTATATGAGGGCGGCATTGTGATGCAGGACAGTGTGATGAAAAAAATTCGGGAGGAGCTGGTCACGAATCCCAAAGTCAAAATTGCCGAAGATCTTTTTTCTGACAGGGAAATGGATATCATCAAACTTATTTCCAAAGGTCTGGCTAATCGCGAAATAGCAAAGAAGCTCTATGTCTCGGAAGGCACAGTTAAAAATTATATCACTTCCATCCTGAATAAAACGGGACTTGAACACCGAACCCAAATTGCGATTTATTACCTGACCGGTTCCAAATCATAAAAACGTTACATAATAAAAAGAATGTAACTCAATCATCATAAACAAATGACTTTTGTCATACAAACTGGTGACCTTTTCTACTAACGAAAGGTTCCTTTTTTTATTAGTATATAAGAAAGTATACGTTACTTTCTTATATATCTAAGTGCAGCTAAGGCTGCCGCCAGAAAACTTGGCGCCAGCCAAGTTTTCTTTAGATGAATCAGAGGGATGGGTAGGAAAATGAAAGGGGCAATTCATTATGAGCATCCTGGTGATGGAAAATGTTACGAAAAAATTCGGTGATGTCATTGCTGTAGATAACATGAATATCAGCATTGCGAAGGGAGAAATATTTGGACTTTTAGGACCGAACGGTGCAGGTAAGAGCACCGCTATTAACATGATTATTGGCTTATTATCCATCGATAAAGGGACGATCTCTATTCTGAATAAAGATACGAAAAGAAACAAAGCCTTTTCGAAGAAAAATACAGGCATAGTTCCCCAGGATATTGCCATTTATGAAGATCTGACCACGCTGGAAAATGTCAAATTTTTTGCGGGACTTTACGGTCTGCGAGGGGATGAGCTGCATAAAGCAGCGGCTGAGGCACTAGAATTTACCGAATTAAGCGATAAAGCAAACAGTTATCCGAAAAGCTTTTCCGGGGGCATGAAAAGACGGCTGAATATCGCCTGTGCGATTACCCACAAACCGAAATTGATTATCATGGATGAGCCTACCGTAGGTATCGATCCACAATCCCGGAATCATATCCTGCAATCTGTTAAGAAATTAAATCAGATGGGCTGTACAATTATTTATACCAGTCATTACATGGAAGAAGTCGAAGAAATCTGTTCCCGAATCGCGATCATGGATCACGGCAAAGTGATCGCCCTGGGCAGCAAAGAAGAGTTGAAAGCGCTGTTAACCGACTCCAATATTGTCTGGATTACCGTTAACGACTCGATCACGAAAGTTGTCGAAGACAAGATCAGGGAAATACCCGGGGTTCTTCAGATGGACATTGAAGAAAATACGCTAAAAATAAGCACTGCCAAAGAAGTCCACAACCTTGATAAAATTATCTGTTACTTTACCGAAAACAAGTTCTCAATCAAAAGTGTTGAGAGCAGAACACCGGACCTGGAAACTGTATTTCTGTCGCTGACCGGCCGCAGTCTAAGGGATTAGGTGGCTACCATGAGAATTATCCATATTATTTTAAAGGAATTCAAACAGAACATTCGGGATTTCAAAGCGAATATTATGATGGTCCTTTTCCCGATTGTCTTGATTGTCATTCTGGGTACGGCCTTTTCCGGTGTATTTTCCAATGATATTGTATTGGACGATATACGTGTCCTTTATTCTGTTCAAGGAGATCCGGCACTTACCGAAAGTTTTCATTCCTTTCAGGATGAGCTGCAGAAACAGCTGGGAATTACTTTTACCGAAACGACAGACCCAGAGGAAGGTCTAAGCAGTATTAAAAATGACCAGTATTCCTGTTTTATTTTGCTGACGAGCGCCCCTCCGGAAATTCGCGTCTATAAAAATGCGCGTTTTAACTTTGAGGCCAATCTTGTTGAATCATCCGTTAAAGTGTTTGCCGCCAGATACGATGCCGTTAAGCTGATTGCCCAAACAAATCCTTCCGCATTAGCGGGCATTATGGCTAGTCCTGAAGAAGATTATGTTCAGTCCGAATCCATAGACAAAAAAAGAGAACCCGGTTCACTGGATTACTACGCGGTAACCATGCTGACACTTTTTTTACTGTACGCTTCGCTGACCGGATTCTGGTCTGTTAAAAATGAACAGAATTTTAAAACCGGAAACCGGATACTTTGCAGTCCTGTCACCAAAATTGAACTACTCACAGGCAAAACGCTCGGCGGCCTCCTGGTAACCATCGTGCAGGCAGCGGTCGTTCTTCTGTTCAGCTCGCTTTTCTTTAAAGTGTACTGGGGATCAGACCTGCTATCGGTCCTGCTGATCATTTTCTCTGAAGCTGTTCTGGCAATCGGTCTAGGCACAGGAATTGCTTACCTGATTCGCAATGACGGTACAGGTGCCGCTTGTCTAAATGTTTTGATCCCAATTATTGCTTTCCTCGGCGGCGGGTATGTCCCGTTATCCTCGCTGAATGGTCCACTCACTGCCATCACTGCGCT
The DNA here is from genome assembly GCF_040931655.1 of Dehalobacter sp. TBBPA1. Taxonomy (NCBI): domain Bacteria; kingdom Bacillati; phylum Bacillota; class Clostridia; order Eubacteriales; family Desulfitobacteriaceae; genus Dehalobacter; species Dehalobacter sp. TBBPA1. The sequence goes on from NZ_CP162385.1 coordinate 2,875,539, forward strand.
ATCTCCGCTTAAGTGGACAAATGAGGCAATTTTCAGATTGATCTATGATCAGGACTATACGATCATGCTTCCTGCTATTCTGATCAATCTGGCTGTCGCCGCGACATTTTTAATGGTCTCAGCATTCCTGTCCAGAAAGGAGGCGGTCTGAATGAAAAACATTCTATTTTTAGTCCGGAACACCTTAAAGGTCACCTTTAGAAAAAAGGGGAATTATATTGTCTATCTGCTTCTTCCACTGCTCGGTATTGTCTTTGCACTGGCGATCTACAGCGGGGCCAAGTCAGAACCCGTCCAAATCGGGCTGATTGACAAAGACCAAACTGCCCTTTCCGCCTACCTTGTCCAGGAAACTGCTAAAGCGGGAAACTATACGCTTACTCCCCTCCAAGAAACAGAAATAAAAAACAACCTTCTGGATCAAACCCTGGAGGCAGCTGTCATCATCCCCGGTGGATATGAAAAAAGTATTGTTGCCGGTTCTCCGGCAGCAATCAAAATCATCTCGTTAAAGGGACAGGATACAACGGCCTGGCTGGAGCAGTTTTTCAATCTGCAGACCCGGAATCTGAAAGATCTGGCTGCCGCTGCCGGCGGGGACGAGACAGCTTTCCGGGGACTGTTTCAGGAATACAGCAGCCATCCGCTCCAGGTATCTGCTGTCGAACTGCAGGACGAAAGTGTCAGCAAGGATATTACCCTGACAAGCTTCGGCTTCCTGCTGATGTTTGTTATGTTCGGAGCAGGCTTGACATCCCATGCTATCCTGAATGAAAAAAAAACCAGGACCTATCACAGAATTTGTGCGAGTCCCGTATCGCCAAAGGAATATCTCAGTGCAAATGCGCTAAGCAGCCTGATCATCGTTACCGTTCAAACACTCTTTATCATCGTGGCTTTACAATATCTGTTCCGTATTGAAACCTATGTGCCTGCAATCCTTCTGTTCTTTATCCTTCTGCTGTTCGGCCTTGTTTCGATCGGGATCGGACTTATTACAACAGCGTTTTCCAGTTCGTCCTACATGGCAGGCACGCTTTCTACGCTTATCCTGACACCGACCTGCATGCTGGGAGGATGTTTCTGGCCGGTTAGCCTGATGCCCGAAACCATGCAGAAAATCGCCCATTTTATGCCGCAATGGTGGGCTTTGGATGCGATTCGAAAAATGCAGTCCGGCAGCAGTCTGTCAGAAATCCTGATGAATATTGCTATCTTGATTGCTTTTGCCGTGGCTTTCTTCCTAATTGCAGTGTACCGGTTCGCCCGGGAAAACAATATCCAGAAATTCGTGTAATTCATTTGTTTGTACTGAATAAGAAACAAAAATACTGCCAACAACGGTCAGCAGTATCTAATATTAAACCTTCATATTACTGTATGATTTTTATGCTTGCCTGAGAAGCTTTTCCAATTCCCCATTCATAAAGTTATAATTATGCCCGTCTTCCGGGTACTGTTCCCCAACTACATCATTCTTGTAGCTTTCCAAAGCATCCAAAATGATCGAATTCAGATTCACATACTTCTTGACAAATTTGGGGGTGAAAGCGTCAAAGAAACCCAGCGCATCGTGAACAATCATCAGCTGTCCATGAACATATGGACCTGCTCCGATTCCAATAACCGGGATATTTGCTCTTTCAGTAACAATCTTGCCGACTTCAGGCGGAATAGCTTCCAGCAGCAACAGGCTAATACCGGCTTCCTCAAGAATTCTGGCATCTTCAATAATCTTTAAGGCGCCTGCACAATCGCGTCCCTGGGATTTGAATCCACCTAATTGAGCCATCGATTGCGGGGTTAAGCCAAGATGTCCCATGACAGGAATGGTCGCTTTGACCATAGCTTCGACGGTATCCGCCATATTGGATCCGCCTTCCAGCTTGACAGCATCGCAGCCAGCCTCTGCCATAAAACGGCTTGCATTGCGAATGGCTTCTTTTTTGCTGATCTGATAGGTCATATAAGGCATATCGCCGACTAAGTACGCCGTAGGTGCACCTTTACGGACTGCCTTGGCATGTGTGACCATGGTATCCAGGTCCATGCCCAGGGTTGTCTCTTCTCCCAGAACGGTCATTGCCATAGAATCTCCGACAAGTATAATATCGATACCAGCCTTCTCTTCAAGAAGGGCCATTGGATAGTCATAACACGTGAGCATGGTAATTTTTTCACTTAAATTCACTTTGTTCTGCAACGCATTGATGTTGACTTTCGATCGCATTTTTCTCTTTCCCTCCAAAAATATAGGAACGATTCCTTAAAATTATTTACAATATAATATATACCATCTGCCTTCAATTGTCTACCCCCTGCCGACACTTTTCCACAAGGGGAGTACACCAATTAATGACATTGTCGAAAAATCAGAAAAGCTGACACCGTATAAAACGACGCCAGCTTGTAAAAATTAATGAATTTAACCCATTGTCCTAAATTCCCAGATGTTTTCCTAAAAACTGTCCAGTATACGAGGCCGGAACCGCGGCGATTTCCTCGGGCGTACCAATTGCGACAATCTCGCCTCCCCGACTGCCGCCTTCTGGACCGAGGTCGATGATATAATCGGCGGTTTTGATCACGTCCAGATTGTGCTCAATGATCAGAACGGAATCGCCCGCCTCAACGAGGCGCTGTAAGACCTTTAACAGCTTATCCACATCGGCGACGTGCAAACCGGTCGTCGGTTCATCCAAAATATACAGCGTTTTCCCCGTACTGCGGCGGCTGAGCTCCGTAGCCAACTTAACGCGCTGGGCCTCTCCCCCGGAAAGGGTCGTAGCCGGCTGCCCAAGCTTGATGTAGCCTAAGCCAACATCCTGCAGGGTCTGCAGTTTTCGAGCAATCCGAGGTACAGCCGCGAAAAATTCAACCGCTTCAGCAACCGTCATGTCGAGGATCTCCGCAATATTTTTTCCTTTAAAGCTTACCTCCAGGGTCTCACGGTTGTAACGCTGCCCGCGGCATACCTCACACGGGACATAGACATCCGGAAGAAAATGCATTTCAATTTTTATGATTCCGTCTCCCCGGCATGCCTCACAGCGTCCGCCTTTGACATTGAAGCTGAACCGGCCTTGTTTATAGCCTCTGATTTTCGCTTCCGGCGTCTGGGAAAAGAGGTCCCGGATAAAATCAAATAGCCCGGTGTACGTGGCTGGATTGGATCGCGGTGTACGCCCGATCGGAGACTGATCAATGTCGATAACCTTGTCGACATACTCCAGTCCTTTGAGCTCCCGGTAAACCCCGGGACGGACTTTGCTGCTGATTTTGAGTTCCATCTGAAGCCCTTTAAATAATATTTCGTTGACCAGCGTGCTTTTGCCCGATCCGGACACTCCTGTTACACAAGTCATCACACCCAAAGGGAATTTGGCATGGAGCTGTTTCAGGTTGTTCTGGGCTGCGCCGACTACTTCAAGCCATTTTCCGTTCGGCTGGCGACGTTGAGCCGGGACTTCAATCTTTTTACGACCGGTCTGATACTGCCCGGTAATCGAAGCTTCACACGCCTTGATCGCTTCCAGATCTCCCTGCGCCACAATATGCCCGCCATGGGTTCCGGCGCCAGGGCCGATATCAATGATATGGTCGGCCTCCAAAAGAGTATCCTCATCATGTTCCACGACCAAAAGCGTGTTCCCCAAGTCCCGCAGTTTTTTCAACGTGTCCAGCAGTTTAGCGTTATCGCGCTGGTGCAGACCGATGCTTGGCTCATCCAGCACATAAAGCACGCCGGTGAGACTCGAGCCAATCTGCGTGGCCAGACGGATCCGCTGGGCCTCCCCGCCTGAAAGTGTCCCGGCGGCACGATCCAGAGTCAGGTAGTCCAGCCCGACATTAACAAGAAAACCAAGCCTTTCTTTGATTTCTTTCAAAACCTGACGCGCAATCATCTGTTCCTTTTCACTTAGAACGATCTTTTTAAAAAAGTCCAGGAACTCCATCACGGTAAGCCGGGTCAGCTCATAGATGGATAAACGATTAATCTTCACAGCCAGCGCTTCGGGTTTCAGCCTCTTGCCCTGACAGACCGGGCACGGTCTCTCTGTCATCAAACCTTCTATTTCATTCCGGACATAGTCCGAGGTCGATTCCTTATATCGGCGGTTAAAATACGGCACCAGTCCTTCAAAAGGCGCTTTCCAATTTTTTAATTCATCAAAGATATTGTAGTAACTGAATTTAATCGGTGAATCAGAGCCATAGACCAGGGCCTGCCACTGCTCCGGTGTCAGATTTTTCACCGGGCAATCCAGATTGAACCCGAATTTTTCGGCCAGCCCCTGCAGCAAGGCAGGATAATAGCTCGAATTCGATTTCGCCCACGGCACGATTGCACCTTCATTGATCGACTTGCCGCGGTCGGAGATAATCAAATCGATATCTGCTTCCAAATTCGCCCCGAGTCCGGTACACGACGGACAGGCCCCGAATGGGCTGTTGAAGGAAAACAGTCTTGGAGCAATCTCGTCGATTGCAATTCCGCAGTCCGGGCACGCAAAATTTTCGCTGAATAGAATCTCTTCCTGACCCGCGATGTCGACCAGGACCGTGCCTTCGGCGAGCTTCAGCGCAGTCTCGATTGAGTCGGCGAGCCGAGCGGTGCTGTCGGGCTTCAGGGAAATTCTGTCGACAACCACATCAATGGAGTGTTTTTTGTTTTTTTCAAGAAGTATTTCCTCACTGAGATCTCTGACTTCTCCATCCACCCTCACCCGAACGTAGCCGCTTTTTCTGACCTGTTCGAGTGTCCGGACGTGCTCTCCTTTTTTTCCTTTGATCACCGGTGCTAGAATCTGTAAACGGGTTTTCTCCGGATAGGTCAGTAATTGATCCACCATCTGCTGGACGGTCTGCTGGCTAATCTCCTTGCCGCAGTTCGGACAATGCGGATGACCGACCCTTGCATAAAGGAGTCTGAGATAATCATAGATTTCCGTTACCGTTCCTACGGTTGATCGTGGATTGCGATTTGTCGTCTTCTGATCAATGGAGATTGCGGGTGATAGCCCTTCAATATAATCGACATCCGGTTTGTCCATCTGCCCCAGGAACTGGCGGGCATAAGCTGAGAGGGACTCAACATAGCGTCTTTGACCTTCAGCGTAAATGGTGTCAAAAGCTAGAGATGATTTTCCTGAACCGGACAGGCCGGTAATAACAACGAGCTTATCCCGCGGAATATCGACATCAATGTTTTTGAGGTTATGGACACGGGCACCCCGTACCTTGATATAATCCTGGGTCATACATTTCCTCCATAAGGCTTCTAAAGATGATAAGGCTATATTTTTTGCTTGATTCTATTCCTTATTTAACATCTATTCTTCCATAATTGCCACGATCTTATCTTACACCAAAAAACAGCAAAAGGGAACATTTGTTCGCATTCATTTACCTTCTTTTTTTACGGGATCTGTTCTGTTTCTCGGAAGAATAGTTTTTGCCGGATTTAGAGCGGCTGCTCCGTGTCATACCAGCATATTCTCCCTTCAGTTCAATGATCGCATCCCTCAAATCAGCTGCGCGTTCAAAATCCAGTTCCCTGGCAGCCTTAAGCATCTCTTCTTCCAGAACCTGAATGGTTTTTTCCTGTTCCTCAGGTGTCAGCTTGCCACCTTTTTCCCCATAAGCCGTCTTTTTCTCCGCAACTTTCGTCGCTTCAGGCACTTCATAGATCTGCTTGCGAATGGTCTGCGGGATAATCCCGTGTGCCCTGTTATATTCTTCCTGGATCGCTCGGCGACGGTTGGTCTCACCAATCGCGGCTTTCATAGATTCCGTCATATTGTCCGCATACATGATGACTTTTCCGTTGACATTTCGGGCCGCCCGGCCCACAGTCTGGATCAAAGACCTTTCCGATCTTAAGAATCCTTCCTTATCAGCATCAAGGATCGCCACCAGCGATACCTCAGGCAAATCAAGGCCTTCTCTTAAAAGGTTAATCCCGACAATCACATCTATTTCTCCAAGACGGAGTTCTCTTAAGATTTCCAGCCTCTCAAGGGTCTGAATATCAGAATGAAGATATCTGACACTAATATTCAGCTGTTTCAGATAGTCTGTCAGGTCTTCGGACATTCTCTTGGTCAGTGTGGTCACGAGGATTCTTTCGTCCCTGGCAATCCGCTGCCGGATCTCGCCGATCAGGTCATCAATCTGTCCCTGGGTGGGTTTCACAATGATCTCCGGGTCAATCAAACCTGTGGGCCGGATAATCTGTTCCACAACCTCGCGGCAGTGCTCCATTTCGTATGGTCCGGGAGTCGCACTGACATAGACCCTTTGGGGTACAACTATTTCAAATTCAGAAAAACGCAGCGGCCGGTTATCCATGGCAGAGGGCAGGCGGAAACCATGCTCCACCAGCGTGCTTTTCCTGGAACGGTCTCCCTCAAACATGCCTCTGACCTGCGGTAGAGTCTGATGTGATTCATCAATGAACATCAGAAAATCCTTCGGGAAAAAGTGCAGCAAAGTATAGGGTGTTTCTCCTGGTTTGCGGAAGGTAAGATGCCTGGAATAATTTTCAATACCGTTGCAAAATTCCATCTCCCGAAGCATTTCAATATCGTAGCGGGTTCTCTGTTCGAGGCGCTGAGCCTCCAGCAGCTTTTCCCTGGAACGGAAATATTCCAGGCGCTCTTCAAGCTCCTGCTCAATATTTTCAGCTGCCAGCATTAATTTATCACGTTCGGTCACATAGTGGGAGTTTGGAAAAATCGAGATATGTTTTCGTTCTCCCAGGATTTCACCGGTCAGAAGATTCACCTCATAAAGATGTTCGATTTCATCGCCGAACATTTCAATCCGAACTGCCTTTTCATCCGTAGAAGCAGGACATACCTCGACGACATCCCCTCTTACCCGGAAAGTTCCGCGATAAAAGGCGGTATCATTCCGGTCGTACTGGATTTCAACCAGCTTGCGCAGCATCTGATTGCGTTCTATTTCCTGGCCCTGCCTCAAAGACAGAACCATATCCCGGTACTCATCCGGAGACCCCATACCATAGATACAGGAAACACTTGCGATAACAATGACATCTCTTCTTTCAAACAACGCAGCTGTGGCCGAGTGCCGCAATTTTTCTATTTCCTCATTGATGGAAGCGTCTTTTTCAATGTAGAGGTCATTGGATGGAACATAAGCTTCCGGCTGATAATAATCATAATAACTGACAAAATATTCAACCGCATTCTCCGGAAAAAATTCCTTAAACTCGCAATACAGCTGTCCGGCCAGCGTCTTATTGTGTGCAAAGACCAGGGTCGGTTTTTGAATGCGTTCAATGATGCTGGCCATTGTAAATGTTTTACCCGATCCGGTAACACCCAGCAGCGTTTGGTGCTTATTACCGGCTAGAATGCCTTCAGTAAGCTTGTCCACTGCCTGGGGCTGATCTCCAGAAAGACTATAAGGTGCCCGCAGTCGAAATTCCATAGAATATCCCTCCATCAAAGACAGTATATTTATTATATCATTTTGTTCTCATTCCCGCATTTTTGTTTCATCCTTGATGGAGGTCCGTCAAAATACTGCTCAGGAGCTCGCTGCGGAAATGGTCCAATCCCCTGAAATTCACGGAGTCATTAATTAGATTTTTTAATTCGAGGCGGTTTTTTCTGTATTGTTCGAGAATAGCTATCAGCTCCGTACTGTGACCCATCCGGAAACCCTGCTCTTCAATCCGGCAGGGATTGCCTTTCCAGACAGCCAGATTCTTTTCCGGAAAGAGCAAACCGACGATTGTGTACGGTTTTAGCGGATGAACAATGATTTCCATGGCCTGCCCCAGGCATTTAACCTCTTCGAGCAGTACCCGCAGAAGGTGAGCAGACTCTTCACCGTCCAGGCAAATCCGGTCAAAATCCCGAATATATCTTGGAGCAAGATTTAGCCACCCTTCTAATTGAAGGCTATGGAGAAAATAAAACGACAGATTATTTGCTTTTATTCTAGAAAGGATTCGCGTGATCTCATCAATATGCGGCGAATCATCACCTTGCTGATCGCCTTCCCAGGCCAAAGACAGGACAGCGTCCAGATTCCTGGTTTTGTTTTGACAGGCGTGCCCATCTTCCTCAGATTCCTCTTCTTTTTTCGGCATATAGTCTTTTCTGAGCTGGGCAATGATGTCCTGCTCAATGTCAGCAAGACTTGCTCCGAGCTGACTGATTTTAGGGCTGTGTTCTTCCAGTCTGCTCTGGCGGCAGAAGGAAGAAAAATCAATTTCACGGTGGTACGGGCCGCAGAAATTTATTTGCCAGTTAAATTCATCCTTATCGAGTAAGCATATTTTATGCTTGGGCAGGTACAGACCGGCAACTGAATCGGCTTCCCTGATCGACCTGATATAATCAACATCATTCCCACGATCAATCATCTGGATGCCGATGAGCTTCATCATGGTTGATTTTCCGGTACCCGGGCCGCCCGTGAGAAGATATGTATATTTAATTTCTTTCAGCAGTTCAGGCAGCAGCGATACGTAACCGTAAGGCGTGAATGCCTCAATATAATAATGACGAATCCCACTTGTATTCCCCACGATGATTCCTCCAGTTCAATAATGTCTGTGAGATATTCTATGCAAATGGAACAGCCGGCGTTCTCCCGTCAAAACAGAAATGCAATGTCCATTACAATACTCCTCACAGCGAAACTGTGTCCCTTAGACTGATCATAGGGATAATAAGAAGATCTTCTTATCAGGAATTAACTCTCGATGTGTATGTCTATTCTAAGAATGTAGTACTAGGATGAGATTGCTCATTAAATAAATCCGCAGCAGAATGGGTTTAATCATTCGTTCCGCTGCGGATTCTATTTAGAGAAAGACGTCTTCCATTTGACTGAATAAAGATACTGTATCCTTTTCTATCCTACTGGATTTTCTGCAGCAGGACTTCAACCGCCTTGCTCAGCTGACTGTCGAAGACAGGCTCGGTCGGAAGGATGGTAGGCTTTTCTCCTTCTTTAAGTTCGACTTCAACATCGGGCTTGATTCCCAATTTATTAATATCATTTTTCTTCGGTGTAAGATATTTGTCCGTCGTCAGCTTTACGCTGGTGTTGCCATCAAGGGTAAACACGGTCTGCACGACACCCTTGCCATACGTCTTCGTCCCGACCAGGGCCCCGCTTCCGTAATCCTTGACTGCCCCCGATACGATTTCTGCTGCTGAGGCCGTATATTCGTTGGTTAAAATGACAATGGGCATGTCGATATATTCAGCAGTCGATTCTTTTGTATCTACGACGCCGTTCCTATTCACAATGTGAACGATCGACCCTTCCGGCACCAAAAAACTTGCTACTTTAATCGCGGCATTGACTTCTCCTCCGTAATTATAACGAAGATCAATAATCAGACCCTTATATTTGGTCAGATCCATCTCCCGTAAAACCTTCTCAAGTTCATCCCCGGTATTAATGTTAAAACTGGAAATATCAATCAGCCCAATATCTGACCTTCCCGGCAGGGAGATCCCTTCAACCGTCGGAACATTGATATAGTCACGAATAAGACTTACGGTAAATTCTGTCTTCGTCTTCGGCCGGTAAATTTTAACCGTCACCTTGCTCCCGGGCTCTCCTCTTAAGATCGCAACTGCTTCATCCTGGCTGATCGTGGAGACATCGGTCTCGTCAATTTTTGTGATAATATCCCCCGCTTCGAGTCCTGCCCTTTCAGCCGGGGAACCTTTGATTGGACGCATAACAACCAATTTTTCCGGATCTGCCGTACTTAAATGTACACCGATCCCTCCAAAGGTGCCCTGAATCGAATTCATCAGTACTTTGTTTTCCTCAGCATCCTGGAAGGATGAATACGGGTCCAGCGAGCCCACCATCCCGTCGATTGCCCCGTCAACGAGTCCAGCACGGGATGTTCCATTTAAATACTGGGTGTCAATAAGATAGACCACCCGCATAAATCTTCCAAGGTGATCATAATTGACCAGTACAAACCCGCCAACAACAAGTGCCAGCCCCAGACAAAATATCAGGCCGACTGCGGCGGCCTGTATAAAAGCTTTTTTCCAATTCACACGGTTGAACAAACGTCCACTTCCCTATCAAACTCATTATTCTCTGTTAGTATATGCAGACTTGTACAAGTTAAGTCCAATTGATTAAAAATAGGCCATCGGGTTCGTCGGGGTGCCGTCTTTACGTACTTCAAAGTGCAGGTGAGCCCCAGTACTCCATCCCGTTGATCCAACATAACCGATTGTTTGGCCGGCTGCCACTGTTGTCTTGACTGCAACCGCCCTTGAAGACATATGGCCGTAAAGCGTTGAAATTCCATTGCCGTGGTCGATAATAATGGCATTTCCATAGGCGCCGTACCAACCGGAAAAGATCACCGTACCGGATCCTGCTGCTACAATCTTCGCCCCGTATGGTGCACCGATATCGACTCCGGTGTGCAGTTTATACTGTTTTGTTATCGGATGAACCCTGTATCCGAAAGTACTGGTAATATACTTGTATCCTGGAGCAGGCCAGACACTAACTGTCCCAGTAACTCCTCCGGTGTTGTTCTTCTGCAATTCACGGATTTTTGACTCAAGTGCTTTAGAGTCTCTCTCCAGCTTGTCAATTTGTTCGAGCAGCGCTTCCTGATCCTCTTTATTCTCAGCGAGTGCTACTTCTTTTTTTGACTTGCTGCTGTCCAAATAATTCTTAGCTGCTTCCGCCTGTTGTTTTAAGCTCTCCGCCTCATCCATTTTAGCGACTAGGAGTTCCTTCTTTTCATCTAAATCCTGTTTTTGAACACGGATATCACTTAAAATGGTTTGATCATTTTCAACTAGGCAGCTTAGATATTCTACTCTGGAAATGAAGTCGGATAAATCTGTGGATTGGAATAGAACTTCCAGATAGTTTACCTGACCTTCTTCATAGATCGCGCGTACCCGACTGCGCAGAGTATCCTGTCTCCCTTTCAGTTCCTGCTGTTTGGCTGTCACTTCCGTTTGAATCGCCGTTACTTCTTCCTGGGCCTTCGCATGGGCGTTTTCTTTCTGATCCAGATCCACCTCAGCGTCAGAAATTTGCGTCGTCAGTTGCCGAATCTGTTTCTCCATCTGTTGCGCCTTTGTCGTCAGGCTATTCAGGTTTCCTTCCGCGTTTTTCTGCTGATTCAGGATCTTTTCCTGCTGCTTAAGCGCATCAGACAGTTCATCCGCGGTCACAGGAAAATTGAAGGTAACCATTAGAGTTAAAACAATCAGCAAAACAACCGGTCTTGTCATTTTAATCATATTTTACGCCATTCCCCCCCATAGAACTCAAAGTTCGTTAACCTCGACGTCTAAAATCATAAAAAACTGATTTTAAAGGTTCAAAAATTTTCGTACAGAGAACGCGCTTGCCAGAAATCCCATGGCAACCCCGCCCAGAACCATCAGCAGAAGCACATTGATAATGAACTGTTGACTGCTGACAACAGGCAGGAAACTCAAGGTCGAGATAATATACTGCAGGAGCCAGGTATAGGTAGCCCCAACCAGCGCAACAGCTAGGATTGCCCCGACCATACCGATGACGATCCCTTCGATGATAAAAGGCCAACGGACAAAGGATTTGCTGGCGCCAACCAGGCGCATGATTTGAATCTCTTTCTCTCTGGAATTTACATTGGTTTTAATATTTAAAACAATTAAGAGGAAAGAGGCACAAGCAAATGCGGCAACAACGCCAATCCCGACCCAGCGAAGCCACTGAGTAAAGACAATCAGTTTCTCAACAAAGCCCTGCCCATAACGGACTTTCTCGACTCCGGTCAGCCCGCTTACCTGGGAAGTAATCTCTTCAACGAGACGGGCATCGGTCGTTGTAATTGTAATCTTATCCGGAAATGGGTTCACTCCGCCCAAATCCTCCAGAAGAGAGTCGGAACCCATGGATTCCTGAAACTCTATAATAGCCTGATCTTTAGTGGTAACGGCAACGGTTGCGACACCTTCAAGTTTTTGAATCTGACTTTTCAAATCGGTAATTTGTGATGTCTCCAGATGATCATTTAAAAACACGGCAATTTCTACCTGGGATTCAAAGGTCTCGGCAATGTTCGATGTGTTGACTAAAAAGAAAACCGAATACCCAACGATTGTTAAAGAAATCATCACCGTTAAAATGGATGCGGCACTGAGCCAGAAGTTTCTTTTCAATGATACCAGAGACTGGGTTAGAACATATTTTGCTGAGTTAAGTGACAATTCTGTATGCCCCCTCTATGCTGTCATCAACAATCTTGCCTTCTTCAATCCTTATTACCCTCTTATTCATTTGTTCAATAATGTACCTGGCATGTGTTGCCATAACGACCGTGGTACCCAGCTTGTTGACGTGGTTAAGCAGTTCCATGATACTCCAGGAAGTATCAACATCAAGATTCCCTGTCGGTTCGTCCGCAACCAGCAAAGCGGGTTTGTTGACCAGCGCCCTGGCAATGCAGGCGCGCTGTTGTTCGCCTCCTGAAAGCTCGGAAGGAAAGGCATTCTTTTTCTTAGCAAGTCCAACCAAATCCAAAATCGTATTCGTATTCTCTCTGGTTTCTTTCATACTTTTACCAATAACCTGCTGGGCAAAAGCGACGTTTTCAAACACGGTCTTTGCCGGAAGCAGCTTGAAATCCTGAAAAATAACACCAATTTTTCTTCTGACCAATGGCACATGGCTGGAAGACATTCTGACAAGATTGACATTATCGATGAGTACCTGTCCCCTCGTAGCAATTTCTTCCCGGTAGAGCAGTTTGATCAGTGTCGATTTGCCGGCCCCGCTGGCCCCAACCAGAAATACAAAATCTCCCTTAGCGACGTCAAGGTTGACGCCGAACAGAGCGCGGGCACCATTCGGATAAATTTTAGAAACATTCTTTAGCTTAATCATTCATTGTCCTCCGGAAGACCTATTAACATTTATCTCTTCGACATTTTGTGTTATTTTCCTGTCTAAGACAGCTAAAAAAATTAAACATTTCCTGAAAAATGGCAAGATCTCAGGAATGCATTCCACAATTATTAAACGATAGTGTAAAAAATAAATATATTGACAAATAACAACAGAAATATATTTGATTTCTTTAGGCTATTTTCTGATCCAAATCTTCTTACTATTTTCATCGGCAATTAAAAGAACAAATTGAGCAAAAGTAAAAAGCAGAATACCCTTTTGGGGAATATCCTGCTTTTATTTATCCTGCAGCTCTTTATTTTTTGGCAATCACTCGTCTTACAGCTTCAACAATGTCTTTCGCTGTAAGATGATACTTCACCAGCAGTTCATCCGGGCGTCCGGACTCTCCGAAAACATCATTGATCCCAACCCGGCAGAGCGGGACAGGACAATTTTCGCTTAATACTTCTGCCACTGCACTTCCGAGTCCGCCGATAATGCTGTGTTCCTCCGCCGTGACAACTGCTCCTGTTTGTTGCGCGATCTGAATAATGGTCTGTTTGTCCAGTGGTTTAACAGAGGCACAATTGACAACCGCGACATCGCAGCCCTGCCCGCTGAGTTCATTCGCAGCCTTCAGCGCTTCCGCTACCATGAGCCCGTTTGCGATAATGACAGCATCTTTGCCGTCTTTCAGGACATTGGCCTTGCCAATCTCGAACTGATAGGAAGATGAATCAAAGAGCACGGGCAGTGCCAGTCTTCCGAGCCGGATATAGACAGGTCCCTGGTATGCTGCAGCAGCTTTGATGACCTGACTTGTTTCCTCCGCATCAGCAGGAACCAATACCGTCATATTTGGCACGGAACGCATCAGCGCCACATCCTCCACAGCCTGGTGGGAGGCACCGTCTTCACCTACACTGATCCCCGCATGGGTAGCCGCAATCTTCACATTGAGCTTCGGATATGCAATGGAATTCCGGATCTGTTCAAAAGCTCTTCCTGTTGCAAAGATTGCAAAAGTGCTCGCAAAGGGAATTTTGCCCGCTGCTGCCAGCCCGGCCGAGACTCCCATTAAATTTTGTTCGGCAATGCCTATATTGATGAAACGTTTCGGAAATACCTTGGCAAAATCGGCTGTTTTAGTTGACTTGGACAAGTCGGCATCCAGAACCACAATATCCTTGTTTTCTCCGCCAAGCTGCACAAGTGTTTTGCCATAGGCATCTCTCGTCGCTATTTTTTCCGCTTTAATCAGATCAAACATCTCAGCCATTAGTTTTCACCTCTCAGTTCAGCCAGGGCAGCTTCCGCTTGTTCAGGGCTGGGTGCATTTCCATGCCACCCCGCCTGGTTTTCCATAAAAGATACCCCTTTCCCTTTAATGGTTTTGGCGATAATCATCGTCGGTTTGCCCTGGACCTGCTTCGCTGCTTCCAGGGTATCCGTCAATGCTGAAATGTCGTGGCCGTCAACCTCCAGGACATTCCATCCAAAGGCTCCCCATTTGTCGGAGAGCGGAGAAGAATTCATGACTTTTTCCGTCTCCCCGTCAATTTGAAGACCGTTAAAGTCCAGGATGCCAATCAGATTATCGAGCTTATAATGGGCTGCTGCCATTGCCGCTTCCCAAACCAGGCCCTCATTCATTTCCCCATCACCTACGAGACAATATACTTTGTATGTTTTTTGATCAATCTTGCCGGCAAGCGCCATCCCAACTGCAGCTGAAATGCCCTGTCCCAAAGAACCAGTGGACATATCGACTCCCGGAACCTTTTTCATATCCGGATGCCCTTGAAGAAAGTGTCCGGTCTGCCGTAAGTGCTGCAGCTCCTCGCGCGGGAAATATCCCTTTTCAGCCAGAGCTGCATAAAGTACAGGGGCAGCATGCCCCTTACTGAGCACAAAGCGGTCCCGCTCAGGCCATCCAGGATTGGCCGGATCAATATTCATGATCCGGAAGTATAAGACGGCAAGGATATCTGCGGCCGAAAGGCTGCCGCCTGGATGCCCTGATTTAGCTTTTTCCAGCATTTCGATGATGTCCTGACGTATCCTGCAGGCGATTTCTTTTAAATCTGACATGGTATAAAGCTTCCTCCTTTGCTTGGTCACAATTTATTTATTCTGTCCGACAATTTGCTGAAGATAAGCCGAAATATACGGATCAATTTCCCCATCCATCACCGCATTGACATTCCCTGTTTCATAGCTGGTCCGATGGTCTTTAACCATGCTGTAAGGATGAAAGACATAGGACCGGATCTGGCTCCCCCAGGCAATATCATTTTGCTCCCCACGAACCTCAGATATTTCCTCTTCCTGTTGTTTTCGCTTTAATTCCAAAAGCTTGGCCTGAAGAACCCGCATGCAATAAGCCCTGTTCTGAATCTGTGAGCGCTCGCTCTGACATTGAACAATAATTCCGGTAGGCAGGTGTGTGATCCGTACAGCAGAATCCGTCTTATTGACATGCTGTCCGCCGGCTCCTCCTGAACGGTACGTGTCAACCTTTAAATCTTCCGCATCAATGGTTATCTCTGCATCATCAGTGACTTCAGGAATCACATCGACAGAGGCAAAGGAAGTATGCCGCCGTCCGGAGGCATCAAAAGGAGAGATACGAACCAGACGGTGTACCCCTTTCTCACATTTGGCGTAGCCGTAGGCATTCTCCCCGACCAAGGAAAATGTTACACTTTTAATTCCTGCTTCTTCTCCCGGGAGAAGATCGAGTGTCTCGACTTTAAATCCCCGGCGTTCACCCCAGCGTACATACATCCTGTACAGCATTTGCACCCAATCCTGGGATTCGGTTCCGCCTGCGCCGGAGTGCAGGGTAATGATCGCATTATTACGGTCATAAGGTCCGCTGAGCAAAATCTCTAGTTCCAAATCAGCAAACTGGTTTTTCAATTTAACAATGGTGTTTTCAATTTCCGATTCAAAAGAAATATCGTCTTCCTCCACAGCCAACTCCCAAAGTGCAGCGATGTCCTCGATCTGATCCTGGAGCTGTTGATGGACCGTCACCTTATCCTTCTCACGGGTCAATTCCTGCATGACTTTTTGCGCTGAAGAAGGATCATCCCAGAAACCGGGTTTGTTGAGTTCGTCCTCAAGCTTGGCAATCTTTATCTGACGGCCAGCAACGTCAAAGGGAAACCCTCAAATCTGCTAAACGCATTTTTAGATTCTCAATTTCTTTTTTCCAATCGGCAAGCATTTTTCCACCCCTAGATTATTTTTTCCACTGCTTATTAAAGTAAAACAAATCTGTTTTGTCAATATTTTATTTAGCTGTTGATTCCGCAACATTTCTTATATTTCTTCCCACTTCCGCACGGGCAGGGATCATTGCGGCCAATATGTTCCCCAATTTTGCGGGGCTTCTTGACCTGTTCCTGTTCTTCCTCATAACGGTTCTCGGAGACTTTTTGCGCCTGTTCCGGAACTTGCGTCGTAATCCGAGGTGTTACTCTTAAGATATAAGTCGAAACGTCTTCCTGGATGGATTCTACCATACCCTGGAACATATCAAAGGCTTCATTCTTGTATTCAAGGAGCGGATCGCGCTGTCCGTAAGCTCTTAAGCCAATCCCTTCCCGGAGGCTGTCCATCGCGTCAAGATGTTCCTTCCAGCGGGTATCTACAACCTGCAGAGCCACTGCTCTTTCAATTTGGCGCATCAGGTCCGAACCGAACTGGGATTCCCTGATCTCGTACAGTTCATGCACCCTGTCGGTCAATAGTTCTTCAACTTCTTCTTTGGCTAAATTGCTAATCTGTTCGGGGGTAAAGTCATGATCAGGAAGAATAACATTGTCGACATAGTCCAGAAAACTGACCAGATCCCATTCTTCCGGATACGGGCTATTTCCGCTGTAACGCGCTGTGGTGTCGGCTATGACTTTTTCGATCATATCCATTACCTGTTCTTTCAGGTTTTCTCCTGTCAGAACGGATCTGCGCTGCGAGTAAATAATCTCACGCTGCTTGTTCATAACATCGTCATAATTCAGCACGTGTTTGCGGATGTCAAAGTTTCTGCCCTCGACTCTCTTCTGGGCTGTTTCAATACTGCGGCTGACAATTTTGGATTCGACAGGAACACTGTCGTCCATACCCAGTTTGTCCATTAGCCCGGCAATATTGTCACCGCCGAAAAGCCGCATCAAATCATCATCAAGTGAAATATAGAACTGGGAAGACCCCGGATCGCCTTGACGGCCGGAACGTCCTCTCAGCTGATTGTCAATCCGGCGGGATTCATGTCTTTCCGTGCCAATGATATGCAGTCCGCCAAGTTCCTTTACGCCTTCCCCAAGAACAATATCTGTTCCTCTGCCTGCCATATTGGTTGCAATGGTTACCATACCCTGTTCCCCCGCCTTGGCGACGATCTGGGCTTCAAGTTCATGAAACTTCGCGTTCAACACCTGATGCGGAACACCTTTCTTTTTCAGCATGTCGCTGAGCTTCTCGGATTTTTCAATCGAAATCGTTCCAACAAGTACTGGCTGGCCTTTGGCATTCTTTTCCGAAATATCGTTGA
Source organism: Dehalobacter sp. TBBPA1 (assembly GCF_040931655.1). Lineage (NCBI taxonomy): Bacteria > Bacillati > Bacillota > Clostridia > Eubacteriales > Desulfitobacteriaceae > Dehalobacter > Dehalobacter sp. TBBPA1. Next base: position 2,893,027 of record NZ_CP162385.1, read on the forward strand.
CTACGGCGTCAAACTTGCCTTCTTCCGTCCTATAGATAACATCAGGCAGATCCTGTCTGACCATCGGAAGATTCGTGGGGACTTCTACGACGTCCAACCTGTAAATATTAATAAATTCCTGTTCTTCCGTCTTCGCGGTACCGGTCATGCCACCAAGTTTCTTAAACATCCGGAAAAAGTTTTGAAACGTAATTGTTGCCAGCGTCTGAGATTCCCGCTCAATCTTGACATTTTCCTTGGCTTCAATCGCCTGGTGGAGCCCCTCGCTGTACCTGCGCCCGAACATTAAGCGGCCCGTAAATTCATCGACAATAATGACCTGACCGTCTTTCACCACATAGTCGCGGTCAAGCTTGAACAGGGTATGCGCTTTCAAAGCCTGATTGACGTGATGCGCAACTTCATTGTGTAGGTCATCGTATAAGTTATCCACCCCGAGCATTGTTTCAACCCTAGATACCCCATTCTCCGTCAGCGTTACAACTCTGTCCTTTTCATTGACATGATAGTCTTCCTCCGGCTTAAGGCGGGGGACAACCTTCGCAACCCGGAAGTACAGTTCAGTGGGCTTATCAGCTTCTCCGGAAATGATTAATGGCGTCCTCGCTTCATCTATCAGAATCGAGTCTACTTCGTCCACGATCGCATAATGGAGCTCCCGCTGGACGACAGCGGCAGGATTGACGGACATATTGTCTCTCAGATAGTCAAATCCGAATTCATTGTTCGTGCCGTACGTAATGTCGGCGTTATAGCTTGTCCGCCGCTGTTCGTGTGTCAGACCATGAACAATCAGCCCGACGGACAAACCGAGAAAATCATACACCTGGCCCATCCAATTGGCGTCACGGGTGGCAAGATAATCGTTAACCGTCACAACATGGACGCCCAAGCCAGTTAAGGCATTTAAATACGTAGGCAAGGTTGCAACCAGCGTTTTGCCTTCCCCGGTCTTCATTTCGGCGATCCTTCCATCGTGAAGGACCATTCCGCCTATAAGCTGAACATCATAGTGCCGCTGTCCGAGAACTCTTTTCGAAGCTTCCCTGACGACAGCAAAAGCTTCCGGCAAAAGATCATCCAGCGTCTCACCCTGTTCCAGTCTTTCTTTGAATTCCACTGTCTTTGCTCTGAGTTCGTCATCAGAGAGTACCTGTATGGAAGGTTCCAACTGATTAATTTTTTCAACTTTCTTTTGGTACTTTTTTATATCTCTGGCGTTGTCATCAATCAAATCCTTTAAAAAACCCATTTTGGTCCACCTTTCACCTTGCGCGGTGTGCTTAATATGATTATTTTATCACTGTCTTACTGAAGGTTCAATCTAAGCAAAAAGATGTCCCGCTTAGGCGGGACACTTTTTTGCTCAGGATATGCGATTAATAAACCTGAGTTGTTCAGCCGTTTTAGTATTCTGGCTCCAGTAGGCCGTAGCCGCCGTGTTTACGCCGGTAAACAACATTTATCTGCCCCGTATCTGCATTGGCAAATACAAAAAAATTATGCCCGATCAGGTCCATCTGCATCGCTGCCTCGTCAACCGACATAAGCTTAGCTGAAAACTTTTTTGTTTTAACGATGCTGTTATTGTCAAAGATTTCTTCATCATCCTCGAGGATATAGCTCGGCTCCTCCTTCGTGGATTTTATTCTTTTTTTCCCAATACGCTTGCGGTATTTTTCCATTTGGCGTTCCAACTTATCCACTACCAGGTCGATGGAGGAATACATATCATCTGTTTCTTCCTCACCTCTGAGAAGAAATCCGTTTAGCGGGGCAGTAACTTCAACTCTCTGACGTTCTTTTTCTACGGACAGCATGACTTGAATATCGAGAAAATCATCGGAGTACTTCTCCAGCTTACGGACTCTTTTTTCTACATAATCCTTTAACGCGTCCGTCATTTTCATTTGTTTGCCTCGAACATTGATATTCATAGTCTCAACCCCTTTCGCCTGATATAGTATTATAATTCATCTTTTCTTATTAAATTCCTGCCATATTTTATCTTTGTTCAGTGATATTATTACCTCAACGAACTGAAAACATCCTGAGAAGCAGTATCTTGTTAACCTTAAAATTTTATATGATGGCAGCAGATTTTCTGCAAGACAACGCAGTATTGCGAAAAATCTGCTGTCAGGATATATGAGATTTAGGGTTAACATGATACTAGCGTTTCGGTTTGTTGAAGTTATACACAACAAATTGTGGATAATGTTGATAACTTTACTTTTTGGCGTATATTTTCATTTTTATTGGTGGATAAAATTGTGAGCAGTCCATCGATTAGTACGAAGGTCCTATTTTTGTCTTCATTCTGCAATTTTCTGCAAAAAATGATTCTTCTGCGGCAAATTGTCTCATTCTTCTTTACCCGCGCCAAGACAAAAAGCATAGACTTTCTTTACCCCATTCTTTTTCAGTACCCCGGCACATTCTTCTAGCGTCGAGCCTGTCGTCACAACATCATCAACCAGCCAGACAATTTCCCTGAGATCACTGTAACCAGGTTTGACTGAGAAGGCATCCCGGAGATTCCGCAGCCTTTGCCTGCGTCCCAGGGTAGTCTGAGGAATTGTATCCTTCATTCGGTCAAGCAGATTCTGATAAGGAATTGCCAGCTGCCTGCTGATGATTGAGGCCAGCACCTCTGCTTGATTGAATCCTCTTTGGGCCAGCCTGTCTGGATGCATCGGCACCGGAACTACTGCGTCAGGAGGAGGCAAGCAGCGGATAACCCATGGAATGATCACTTCTGCCAGAGACGTTACCAGATATGGCTGTCCCTTATATTTAATTTGCTGGACCAATTCTTTCCAGGCACCTTTGTAATAACCCAGACAGGTTACTTTATCCAATCCTTCCGGCCCCTTTCCTGCTTCACAATTTCGGCAACGTGTTTTGGTCTCTGCAAGAATTTTGCCGCAGGAACCACAGCGAGGCAGATTCGGAAAGAAATACGCCTGCTGACAAATCAGACAGACCGCTTCTTCTGATACATTGCCGCAAAGCAGACAATACGTTGTCTTCTCATACCACAAAAGCGCTGCGTTTTCTTTAAGTCTCAAGAATAAATCAACCATTCAGACATCCCCATTCTTCAGCCAGCCTGTTCTGGTCCTGAATCCAGCGGTTGGCCTGGATCATGGCCGGGGTTTGTTCGGCATAAATAAAGACGGCTCTTCCAAACGGACATTCTGCGCTCCGGCCTGTTCTGCCGGCCATCTGGACCAAAGCCCTCGCATCATAGAGCGTATGATCCGCAAATAAAACTGCAACCTGTACACCTTTAATGGTTATGCCTCTTTCTAAAATGGATGTACAGACAAAAATATTAATATCGCCCTGCTTGAAAAGTACGGTCTTTTCTCTCCTCGCAGCATCCGAGCTCCAGCTTCCCTCCACGCGCAGATCACCAAAAGCCATTTTCAGCACACCCGTCCATTCTTTAACCAACGCAACTGTGGGGACAAAGACCAGAATCGGACCGTCCGCAATCAATTTCAGCAATACTTTTTTCAATTCAACCAGCGAACGATCCCTGGTCAGTTTATTTTTTTGCCATTCGGGGACCGGAACAGGAAATCCATGATGTCTTACAGGGAGTCTGACGATCGCACATTTCTGGCTCTTGACCCGTAACAGGATTTCTGCTGACGGTGTCGCTGTAAGACAGATAATTTGTCCATCTGGTCTTAAAGCCTGTCTGATCCCATATTCCAGGACGCTGCTTCCTTCATACGGATAGGCGTCAGTCTCATCAAGGATAATCAGGTGAAAAGCCTGATAAAATCTCAGAACTTGATGCGTTGTTGCGACGGTTAGCTTTGAGGGCTCCATATCCTGCGGCAGCGCTCCGCTTAAAATTTTGATATTGTATTCCGGAAAATTTTTCTGCAAACGAGGCTGAACATCGTGCACAACGTCCTGTCTGGGTGCCGCAAAAAGAACCTTTTTATTCTGACGCAAAAAACTGTCGATCAAAGGGAAACAAACCTCTGTTTTTCCAGCGCCACAGGCAGCCCAAAGCAGCGTTTCTTGTGCTTTTTGCCGGTGCACCTGCTGCCAAAGCTCTTCGGCTGCCTTTTCCTGCGCAAAAGTAAATTCCAGGCTATAACTCCGGACAGTTTGATCTGGTTTACACTTATCCGTATCCACCTGTGTTTGACCCGGAACATCGACGGAATGGAGCCTAAAAAGAATTTGCAGAGAATTGAGCGGTCCAATTTCCCGACAGTCAAGGCAGGTATATGTATCGCCATACAGTGATGGCCATTCTTCATAATGACTGCTTCCGCAGCGCCGACAGAAATACCTGGATCGAACCTGTTCAAAAATCGGCAGCCACTCTGCATTTCCGCTCTGCACAGCTTTTTGCATGAAGCCCAGAACTTCCTTCGTACTAACGGCGAGCTTCTTCTCCACAATCCGAAACTCATTTTCGGCGAGTTGCCTGCCCTCCGCTATTCTCAGGAATTTTTGGTACACGGTTTCATTCTGTAGCACTTCGATATTGAATGCCTCCGGCAAGGCCTCCCGGCTGGTATCCTGCCACTGAACCTTTTCTTGAACGCCCATATTTTCTTTTTTCATTCGATTTGTTAGCTTTTGGGCAAGCCTGTTTTCAAAGTCCCTGTCTATAACTGGTGCTGATGGCAGAGCTGGTGAAAATGGCTGCGTGGCTGGTTGTGTCGTTGGTTTTTTATCAGGCAGCCCTGCAGTGACGGCCAGCAGCTTTCCTAGCGGTAACCCCGGGCTCAAATATCTCGTCCACCCTCCCAGGATTAGGCCCGCAGAAGGCAGCGGAGAAAAACAGAATTCTCCATTGTCTTTGGCTAATATGTAAAAAAGCACGCTTTTGTCCTTATCCTTTCTGAGTATATTGAACCGTCAGGCCAGGAAAACGTCTTTCCAGACGGGTCTTGGTTCTTTCCTGCTCGTCTTTAGGAAGATTGGCATTCTCCTGCGACAGATCTATGCTGACAATTATTCCCTCCTTCCTGTTTCGTGTTTTTCTGACCATATAAATTTCTTTTTCAATATCCTCATGGTCAAATTCCTTGGCCTCAATAGCCAAAACCGCATTGTCAGTGATTGTCTTCACCTGCCGCGTGTTGTTTGTTCTAAAGGCCCCAATCCGTTCAGACAGGGCATCCGGAAGCTCCCACTCATATTGTCCTGCCCATAACCAAAGAATAATCAAACCTACCGCCAATACACCATAAATAAGCATCATGTGCCTGACCTGCCTTTGCCGTATAATCATTAATTCTTCTGATTATTTCTATCATATGCTTCAGCTAAGCAAGGCGGTTCTGATCTTGTCCTGATTTTCTGCTTTTTCCCCGGTATTCAGCCCGACCAGCAGCCAGAATAAGATGCCGACAATCCCAAAAGACATATCCACATCAATCAGGCTGTGCAGTCCCAAAAATAGAGCTGCTGCTTTCGTACAGATCGTTCCAAGGTCATCTCCATTCCAAAGATCCTGGACAAAACTCCTGAATCCTTGCCGTGCCCAAAGCATTAATAACAAAAGAGCAATGATCCCCTGATTTAAAAGCACCCGGCAAAATGAAGAATGGGTATCCAATGTCCAATAAGGTGTGGTCTGAATAAAGGGAAAACCGAGCCATCCTCCCGCCCGCGGCAGAAAATATGCATCTCTGGCAAGCCGGATACTATCAGCATAATACGTAATTCTTTCCGCCATGCTGGTATCCGTCCAAGAACATAAATGACTGAATGGCACCTGTATACTCGAAACTGCAGGGTATAGGACAATGATCAAACAAGCAAGAAGTATTATTCTGACTGACGCCTGAAAACGCTTTTCGGTTACAGTTCTGATGCTATCCATATTTATAATATTCTTTTGAGTTAAAGCTCTTTTTTTTAGCAATAGAATCGGGATAAACAACAAAAGCAGCAGCATCGAAGCCCTTGATCCAGTGGATAGGATACTTATTCCCAGCAGCAGCAAGAAAAATGGGTTAAATTCCCTTTTTATCAATATTACCATTAATTGGCACCCAAGAAAAGCTGCAGCAGAATTCGGATATCCGAAACAGAAGGCATAGCGCCCTTCTTCCGGCGGGCCAGGCGGCAGCCAGATATTCTCACTTCCGGGCAGCCAGGACAGTACCACCGCCAAAATTGTCAACCATATCATTCTGTTTAAAAACCTATTTGCCCCCCCGGCAGCCGCCAGCTGTATTCCCCACAAATAGGCAGATAAATATACCAGCCAGCGGAACGCTTCCAGCCAGCCATCAATTGCCCTGACTGGACTGAATAGTCCCACCAGCGAAAAAAGGCTCAGCAGCAAAAAAATGCTCACCGGATTCCGAAATTTTTTTTTGGCGGCGATAGTTGTAAGACAAACTTGTTTCCAGTGAGCAATCGTGTAGAATATCAAGACAGCACCCAGGACAAGCCACTCTCGGATAAAAAAAATCCCGTGGCATATCATACCCAAAAACATAAACACACTTAGGAAATTTTCTGTCCTCCCATAATTCACCTTAATCCTCCGCAGGACTTGCAAGTCCAATCATATTTCTTTATCATATTTATAACAGCAGAGAAATATTATGCCAAAGGCTTTGGAGGAGGCAATCTATGTCGATTAATGTTCTTCATCTGATTGGAGGCGGCGAGATCGGAGGGGCTGAGCAGAACGTTCTGAATCTCCTGAAAAATCTGGACAGGCAAAGCGTAAATCCTTTTCTGGGTTGTCTGACCAAGGGCTCCGCGCTGGCACCATGCGCACAGTCTTTCGGCATCCCGTCTGAAATATTCCCCATGCAGTTCCCTTTTGACCTCTCCCCTTTGCCTACCATTATTGCTTTCTGCCGCAAACATAAGATTGCGTTAATCCATGCCCATGGCACAAGGGCTAACCTTCTGGGGCGGACCGTCGCGAGACTCACCAAGATCCCCTGCATTTCAACCATCCACAGCCTGCCGGAATACGATTATCCGTCTTCCCTCAAAGGCAGGATTTCTCTCTGGGTCGATAATCTCACCCTGCACTGGTCTGCCGGCATTATTGCGGTATCCGTCAGTCTCAGCCAATCCGCTGCCATCCGACTGAACAGGAAAGGATTAACTTTGCCGGTGAACGTGATCTATAACGGTAGTGAAATATTTTCATTCACTCAACCAGACCAAATGCTCAAAGCCTTCCGTGAACAATGGTCAATCCCGGATCATTGTCTTGTCATCGGAACGATTGGTCGTCTGCACCCGGTGAAAGGGCAGTTTTACCTGATTGAAGCGATGAAACTGCTGACTGCGGAAATCCCTGACCTTCATCTGCTCATCATTGGTGAAGGTCCTCTTCATAATCAACTGACCGAACAACTGAAGCTTTCCGGACTTTCATTTACGCTGACCGGCTACCTGCCTTCAGCCTGGCAGGCCCTGCCGGCAATGGATCTGTTTATATTTCCTTCTCTGAGCGAAGGAATGGGACTAGTTTTACTGGAAGCCGCTCAAGCCGGAATCCCGATTATAGCTTCCAAGGTCGGCGGGATCCCTGAACTTCTGGAAGACCACAAGGAAGCCCTGCTCGTTCCCCCGGCTGACCCTGCGGCGATGGCGCTGGCCTGCAGCAAGGTGCTCAAGGACAGGGCTTTTTCTGCCGAAATGACTGCCAGGGCTAGGCAAAAGGCCAGCCTGTTTTCCATTGAAAAAATGGTTCAGGATACAATAACTTTTTATGAAAAAATAATAAGCTAAGTGCGCTGTAAACGGTCACTTAGCTTCGTATATTATCTGAGTGAGTTATTTTCCTAATCGATTAGAATTATTCCCTATTAGAATCATCCGGTCAAGATTAACCGATATGAACCGTTTTTATTTATCAGATTCCGGGAAATATTTCTGTTTCAGAACCCTTAGAAGGTACAGTGGAAGTACAACTTGCCTTTTTATCCGGCCCGGTTCGCTGATCAGCCGGTAAAGCCATTCCAGTCCGGATTCCCGAAATGCCCCGGGGGCACGTTTCACTTCTCCGGACAGTACGTCGAATGACCCCCCGATACCCATACTTACTTTAGCCAGCCCTGCGTGTTCATGATTCCAGTATTCCTGTTTGGGGGCACCCAAGCCAACCAAAAGAATATCCGGTGCAAAGTGACGGATCTGCCGGATGACCTCCGGCTCTTCTGCCTGCGTAAAAAAACCATGATGACACGCCAACGCTATCCCCGGGTACCGCAGGCTCTGCTGCCGAATAACTTTTTCTGCAATGCCCGGCTTCGCGCCCAACAGAAATACTCTCCATCCGTGACGGTTGCTTTCCCTTAAAATCCCTGCTGTCAGGTCGATGCCGGTTACTCTTTCTTTGACTGGACGGCCAAGTTTCTGGGCAGCCCAAACTACGCCGACCCCATCCGGTACGACAAGACCGGCTGAATTGATGACTGCTAGGAGATTGGCGTCATGTTCAGCTTTGTAAATTAATTCGGGATTTGCGGTCACAATCCGGAGTTGCTGCCCCAGCAAAATCGTATTTTTGATAGTTTCAAGGCAGTCCTGCAAACTAGCCGGATCAATACGCGTTCCCAATATTTCCAATTGTTTCATTTTTGTCCCCGGGATTCTCACTTGAAACTGTTTTTAAGGACTTTGCCTGTCCCTAAAGCGACACAGGAAATCGGATGATCGGCAAGGGTCACAATGAGTCCCGTCTCCTTAGAAATCCTCAGATCCAGGGAATTTACCATCGATCCTCCGCCGGTAAGTACGATTCCCCTGTTCATAATATCCGCAGCAAGTTCCGGCGGTGTACGCTCTAAAACATCTTTAACTCCGGCTACAATCACTTCCAGCGATTCTTCCATCGCTTTATACGTCATTTTTGAATCTACCGTGATGGTCTTCGGGAGTCCGGTGATGAGATCTCTTCCTCTGACATCGATCTCCGCGTCGTCTGCTTTTCCTTCCTGAACGGCGCAGCCGACTTTGATCTTGATATCTTCCGCCGTTCTTTCTCCGATCATCAAATTGAATTCTCTGCGAATAAACCTGATAATCGATTCATCCAGTTTATCCCCGCCCATGCGGATGCTTTTTTTGGTTACGACCCCTCCCAGGCTGATTACTGCAATATCTGTCGTTCCACCGCCGATATCGACGACCATGTTTCCTTCGGGTCCGTATATGTCCATACCGGCCCCCAGGGCAGCTGCATAAGGTTCCTCAATTACTTTGACCTGTCCGGCACCGGCTTTCATAGCGGCTTGTTTTACAGCCCTTTCTTCAACTTCGGTGACTCCGGACGGTATACAGACAACAACTCTATTTTTTAAAAAAGGCCAGTTTTTTATTCCCGCTTTTTTGAGTAAATATTTCAGCATGATTTCGGTGGTCTGATAATCTGCAATGACGCCATCCCTCATCGGCCTGATGACCATAATGCTTCCGGGAGTCCTGCCAAGCATCATTCTGGCCTCTTCACCGACCGCAATTCTTCTACCTGTGTTCTTATCAATCGCAACGACCGAAGGCTCGTGCAAAACGATACCCCTGCCTTGTGCATAGACCAGAACACTCGCCGTGCCTAAATCGATCCCAAGATCAGTCCCAAACATCAGGTGCTGCCCCTTTCACTTCACGATTCTATTGGCTTGTCCCATGAAAATAAGAAAAACCTGGCAGACGCCAAGCTTTTACATGCCGGGCGGCAGCCAAAATTGAATCTCCCTGGAGGGGAGATTCTTTTTATAACTTTGCTCATATTATTCGATGTAATTTTATGTTTTCCTCTTTCTTTCCGTTTTTTGCGACCTATATTTTCTGTCTGTCTTTTAGGAGCTAATCCTCCGTATGCATATATTTCTTCTTGGTTGCTTCTCCTCCCCGAATATGCCTCTCGGCTTTATTGCTTTCAAGGACATGCTTGACCTGAGAGGAAAGTCGTTTGTTAATCAACGGCAATCTTTCCGTTACATCTTTATGTACCGTCGACTTGGATACCCCAAATATTTGCGCGGTCTGCCGCACTGTACAGCTCGATTCTATAATATAGTTGCCAATGTCCAAAGCTCTTCTTTTGATATGTTCCTGCACTCTCCCTCTCCCCTTTGTACCTGCAATGTTTTAGTTCATTTATATGCTGGTACAAATGAAAAAGACATCCTAAAGAGGATGTCCCTTACTGGTAAATAATGTACACTGATTTGCAGGCAGGCCGCCTTTTTCCTAAATCAAGCCCGCTATGGCCTTTCAGTATGGTCTTCCCCTGCTTCTGATCTTTGAGAAAAGCATTAAACAAGAAGGTATTTATGCCTTTGGTATTGCACCATTTACTATTTTGACCTGAGATTCCGAGCAACCGACCGCATAGAATCTTTTTTAACAGTGTTCAATGGAAAAAGAATTCCAGCGGTAGAAATTTATTTACCGCTGAAAATTGTTCCATATTCAAACATATCATCAATTGACTTAAGGAATTTGGTAGAAGCCTCGCCATGGCTTCCAATATAAATTCCTGCTTCGTGGAACCAGGAATCCTCTTTCGAGTTCCACGGATAGACCTTCATGCAACGCCCGTAGAAAACACCATCTTCGTTGGTTGCCCTGAATATAGTACACTTCTTCATATCACCATTCCCGCGAAGGTAACCGTTATGCTCGATTGATCCGCGTCCAGGGTAATTGCTTGGGCTTGGGCAATTTTCAGCACATTTTTTGCAGATCCTGCAGAAGTCCAGAAGCCCGAGATCTATTGGTTTATCCGGAGCTAGCAGCAAATCGGTAGTGACGGCATCCACTTTGTGTCTGAATCCCAAACGGGGATGAACTGTGCAGTCTCCGGTCCGGTATCAGTAAATCTTTTCAAGTTTTGTCCCTTGATAATAATGTCCCAGGATTTCCATGTACGATTCGCCTTTTAGAGCCAGGTCATTGGCCCCGTATTGTGACATTCCGACTCCGTGTCCTTTGCCGTACGTAACAAACTCAATTTCTGTTCCGCTGGTCTCCCATTCAAAATCGGTTGAGGAAAGCTGAAGCTTGCTCCGCAGTTCCGTTCCCTTGAAAACTTTGTTTCTGACAGCCAGTGTCTTTACCCGTCCGGCTTTCGTCCTTTCAATCAAGATGACATCGCTGTCCGAAAACTTTTCCGGGATCTGGGTGAAACCAAGAAGCTGGTAAAATTCAGCACACTGAAAGATCTGATGTTTGACGAACCGTAGTGAATCACTTTCGCCGGACGGCACATTTTTGAGATAATCCAGATCAGTACTCCAAACGTCTCCAGCCAGCTCAGTCTTTTTCCGGCCGCAGCTGCTGTAGAAAAACGCATTAATCATTTTTCCCTGATACGTAACAACCTTCCCCCGTGTAGCTTTAACCGCATCTGCAATTTTGCGCTGGTATTTCCAGTAGTTGATGATTCCCCATTTTGTCCGCATTTCTTCATTGGTATTCCAGGCCTGCGTATTGACAGTGGTGTCCACATCAAAGTCGCTGCCCGCAGCGGATTCCATCCTTTTCAGTACATAGGTCCTGGCGGCAACAGCCTGGGCCTTTAACGCCTCTGCTTCAAACTGGGCAGGCATTTCGGCTGCAACTACCCCGACCAGGTATTCCTCTATGGGTATTGCTCTGATCTGGCCGTCTGCCAGTTTAACCCTTACCGGTATTCCCGGATCGTCCTGGTCTCCACCCCCAAACCAACTGATAAGCACGGGCAGTATTCCTACAAAAAAGATAACGGCCATGACAGCGGCCGTTATTGTTTTCATTCTTTTACTCACGTTTTGGCCTCCTGCGCAGTACAAGCATATCCTATTTGTATGCACAGGAGGGCAGCGATATGATACAAACGAAGTCGGTTATTCTTCTTTCGTGATATTGGCACCAATACCCCTTAATTTAACTTCAAGGTATTCATAACCTCTTTCAATATGATGGATCTCTCTGATTTCCGAGGTGCCATTGGCCGTCAGTGCTGCCAGAACAAGGCCCGCTCCGGCCCGCAAATCACTCGCACTTACGGTAGCGGGATGAAGGTTTTCCACTCCCTGGACAATCGCACTTCTGCCCTCAATCCGGATATCTGCGCCCATTCTTTTCAGTTCTTCGACATGCATGAATCTGTTTTCAAAAACGGTCTCTGTAACCATTGAAGTCCCATGGGCCCGTGTAAGCATCGCCATGATCGGCGCCTGCAAATCGGTTGAAAACCCCGGATGCACTTGGGTCTTAATGTCTACGGCATGATAGTTCCCTTTGCCAATGACTCTTATGCCGTCATCTTCCTCTTTATATACCACGCCGGCTTCATCAAGTTTGGCCAAAAGCGAAGTCAAGTGGACAGGGATGACGTTCCGCACCAAGACTTCACCGCCGCAGGCCGCAGCCATCAAGATGTATGTTCCTGCTTCGATCCTGTCCGGTATAATCGTATGCGTGGTTCCATGAAGTTCTTTGACCCCTTCAATGTTAATGATATTTGTGCCTGCGCCGCGGATTTTACCACCCATTTCATTGATAAAATTGGCGAGATCAACAATTTCGGGTTCCTGAGCAGCATTCTCAACAATGGTCGTACCCTCAGCGTTTACTGCAGCCATCATGATATTCTCGGTTGCTCCAACGCTCGGAAAATCCAGATATATTCTTGCCGCTTTCAGTCTGGAGGCCGAAACGTCCAAAAAACCATTATCCATACGGACCTGGGCTCCCAGCAGCTCCAAACCTTTAATATGCCAGTTGATCGGTCTGGACCCGATTGCGCATCCACCGGGATGAGAAATCCTGATTCTGCCCTTGCGAGCAAGCAAAGGACCCATAATAAATATGGATGCTCGCATTTTGGATATAAGATCGTAAGGAGCCTCTATGTTTTCGATATCCCTGTTTTCAATATGTAATTTCTTGTTCTTTCTTTTAACCTTTCCCCCCAGAGATTCGATAACCTGCCCCATGACTTGAACGTCGAGCAGATCGGGGGCTTCCTCCAAAATAATCTTATCTGAAGTCAGCAGACTTGCTGCAATGATCGGTAATATGGCGTTCTTTGCCCCGCTGACATCCACTTTCCCTTCCAGTTCTCTTCCGCCTGTCACAACAAATTTGCTCAAATTATTGTCATCTCCTGACCTATTTCTAAACTACGATTATATCATGATCCGGTCCAAACAATCCAGTATTAATCATCCCATATCCGGTTTTCCATTTCAACAGTAATAGTTCTTTTCTACCGGTCTGTTTTCCTGCAAGCAGGAAAGAAAACTTATTCGTACTATGTCAACCTTAAAGTTATTGTATACTATACTTCCTCGAGGAGTGCCGGCAGCGCAAGTACAGTCCTTCCACCATTATCTCCGGATTTTCTGGTCACCGCCTGTATATTGATTGTATCCTTCCCGGCTTTAATACCCTGGCCTGATCCCCAGGTATAACCGGACAGAGCATACAGCGATGGAATATCCGTTTGTTGAATAATGCTGACAATGTTCATTTTAAAATAACGTTGGATATCAATTTCCTGATCAACGCTTTCTTCAAGGTATACTTTTGTTTCCCGGCTGGATAATCGAAGGTTCAGTACTTCATACGTGTTGAGAACATCACTTTCCTGGTCTTGATTAATTTCCAGCTCTGCGCTGTACTGATAGGCCGTTCTGTTGGCAAAGTCGCTCAGGACAGCTTTATTCCACAGCAAGCCGCTTGACTGCAAAACATTTTCTATTTCCTTCTGACTGCTGCTATCTTCCGTCCAGATAATATATTTTACCCGGGCATTTTGGCAAGATGCAAGTCCCGAATGAAGAAGCAGCACAAGATTTCTGTCAGGATTGCTTTGGGCTTTAATGCTACTGGCAATCCCGGCTGCTGATCCTGATAAGACGATAATGGTCAGGGATATGAACAAACAAAGCAAGGTCTTTTTTCCAGACACGCTCTCTCACTCCAGCTTACTGATTTTTAGTTGTCATTCCTGTCTTTAATTCAAATGTCATCAACTATTAATAGTTTGACCAAAGTGGAGATTCCCAAAACATAAGAGATTTTTTTAGATTTTTTAGATTCTTCTAGCTATGTTGCCAGAAGCCTTTTCATGGTAAAATGTTATATATCAATTTTCTGACAGGTACTCATCAGAAGGGAGCCACTCCAATGGAAAACAACAGCCTTGAGAATGAGCATCTCCATGCCCATTCCCATCCAAACAAGAAAAATGTCTTAAATCGCTTGGCCAGAGTAATCGGCCATCTGGAAGGCATAAAGAGAATGGTTGACGATGAAGTAGACTGCAGTGAAATACTGATACAACTGTCGGCTGTCCGCTCCGCACTTAACAATACCGGTAAAGTCATCTTGAGTGACCATATCAATCACTGTTTGGTTCATGCTTATGAGGAAAACAATACCGAAGTCATCGACAAACTGAATGATGCTATTGACAAATTTCTAAAATAAATGCGGAATAGATTATGACCAGATAAGACAAGATAAGAAAAGGATGCAGCAATATGATCGCTGCATCCTTTTTACTTTTGAACCCAAGGCTATTTTTCTGTCGCTCTGAGCCTAGTGACAGCTCTTTTCAAGGCAACCTCCGCTCGGATGATGTCCGTCTCGGCCTGTTTTTCACCGAGGCGTTTTTCAGCGCGCTCTTTGGCCGCCTCTGCTCTCGCGACGTCGATGGATTCCGCAAGCTCGGCGGTGTCAGCCAGGATCGTTGCCTTGTTCTGGACAACTTCCAAAAATCCGCCGCCAATTGCCATTTTTTCCACTTTGCCGTTTTGCGTATAGCGGACGACCCCGATTACCAGGTTGGCAATGAGTGGAGAATGGTTGGCTAAGATACCGAGTTCTCCTTCCGCTCCGGGTGCCAGGATAAATTCAACTTCCGTATTCAGAACTTCGCCGGCAGGTGCCACGACAACAAAGTTAAACGTTCCAGCCATGGTTATACAGCTCCCAACTGTTTCGCTTTTTCAACCGCCTCTTCGATCGTTCCGACATACCGGAACGCTTCTTCAGGCAGACTATCGTGCTTACCTTCGCAGATTTCTTTAAAGCTCCGAATCGTATCTTTGACCGGTACGTATTTGCCTTTCATGCCGGTGAAGGCCTCGGCTACACTAAACGGCTGGGAAAGGAAAATCTGAATGCGGCGGGCTCGGTTAACAAGAAGTTTGTCATCTTCGCTGAGCTCGTCCATACCAAGAATCGCAATAATATCCTGAAGCTCTTTATAACGCTGCAGGATCTTCTGCACTTCGCGGGCAACTTCGTAATGCTCCTGGCCAACGATGTCCGGGGTCATGATCTGGGAACTGGAATCCAGCGGGTCCACCGCCGGGTAAATACCCATTTCAGAAATCGAACGGGAAAGAACCGTTTTGGCATCCAAATGCGCAAAGGCCGTAGCCGGTGCGGGGTCCGTCAAGTCATCCGCCGGCACATAAATAGCCTGAACGGAGGTGATGGAACCTTTCTTCGTTGAAGTGATGCGTTCCTGCAGGTTGCCCATTTCCGTAGCCAGGGTCGGCTGATAGCCTACCGCCGACGGCATACGGCCCAAGAGTGCGGACACCTCAGATCCGGCTTGGGTAAAGCGGAAAATGTTATCGACGAAGAGGAGCACGTCCTGTCCCTGTTCATCACGGAAAAATTCAGCCTGGGTAAGACCGGTCAGTCCTACTCTTAAGCGGGCACCGGGGGGTTCGTTCATCTGACCGAACACCATGGTCATCTTGTTAATAACGCCGGATTCCTTCATTTCATTCCAGAGGTCATTCCCTTCACGGGTACGTTCACCAACGCCGGCAAATACGGAAATACCGCCGTGCTGGGTTGCGATATTATTAATGAGCTCCTGGATCAGAACGGTCTTGCCTACGCCGGCACCGCCGAACAGACCAATCTTACCGCCTTTAGCATATGGTGCCAGCAGATCGACTACTTTAATCCCTGTTTCCAGCATCGTATCTGTGGTTTCCTGATCGACAAACGGTGGTGCTTTACGATGAATCGGGAATTTTAGTTCCGTGTTCACATCGGGTAGATTGTCGATTGGTTCTCCCAAGACATTGAACATTCTCCCCAATGTTTCAGTACCGACGCTGACAGTGATCGGTGCACCGGTGTTCACGGCTTCTACACCCCTGGTCAGACCGTCGGTGGACGACATCGCAATACAACGCACGGTGTCGTTGCCTAGATGCTGGGCAACTTCCAAAGTCAGTTTGGAGTTCTTTACTTCGTTTTGAATGACAATCGCACTATAAATTTCCGGCAAGGCATCGGAATCAAATTCGATGTCAACAACCGGACCCATGACTTGAATTACTTTACCTATTTTTGACACAAGCTTGCAACCTCCTTTGATAAGGTACGAAAAGCAGCTACTCCAGAGCCGCAGCTCCCCCTACAATTTCAGAAATTTCCTTGGTAATCGCTGCCTGACGGGCTCTGTTCATCATTAAAGTCAACTTGCCAATCATTTCTTTGGCATTTTCCGTTGCTGAATCCATCGCCGTCATTTTTGCCCCCATTTCACTCGCCTTGCTTTCCAGGAGGGCACTGAAAATCTGACTTTCAACATAGCTGGGGAGTAATTTATCCAACATTTGCTGGGGTTCAGGCTCGAAGATATAGCTGCCACTGGCCTTTTCTGCGGATGGTTCAATCGGCAGTAATTTGATAGCGGTTGGTTCCTGAGACAGAACCGAAATGAATTTGGAATAAACGAGGTAAACCTCATCTAATTCGCCGCGGGTATATAACCCAATGACATCTTTAGCAATGCCTTTGGCTTGGCTATAATTGGGGCTATCGCCCAATCCAGTAAACTGTGTAATGATTTCAATATTACGTCTGGTAAAAAAATCAATGCCTTTCCGGCCTACTGCTACCAAACCGGCTTGAACGTCCGTCTTTTCATCAAGCAGACTCCTGGTCATACGATTCAAGTTGGTATTAAACCCTCCGCACAGACCTCGGTCTGACGTTACGAGGATATATCCCACTTTCTCCACCGGACGTTTTTCCAGAAGCGGATGCCTTGCCTCCGCCTGGTTCTGAACAAGACGGGCTAGGACACTCTGAAGCTGTTTGGCATATGGGCGGGAAGCGATGACTTTTTCCTGAGACTTCCGTAATTTGGCGGCAGCTACCATCTTCATGGCTTTGGTAATCTGCTGCATATTGGCTACACTACGGATCCGTCTGCGAATATCGCGTACTCCTGCCACTTCATTCACCTACTCTTTCTAAGCTAAAAAGCCTTGCTTGAACTCATTGATGGCATCGCCGATTTCTTTCATGAGCTCGTTGGAAAGAGCTTTCTCCGTACGGATTTTCTCAGGGATCTGAGTCGTACGCATGAAGCGGAGAAGTTCCTGTTCGAATTCTTTCATTCTTTCCATTGGGACATCATCGATATAACCTTTAGTCGCCGCGAAGATGACGATGATCTGCTCTTCGACCGGCATCGGCTGATATTGTCCCTGCTTCAGGATCTCCATGGTTTTTTGGCCGCGGTTAAGTCTGGCTTGAGTCGCTTTGTCCAGATCAGATCCAAATTGGGCAAAAGCCGCTAATTCGCGATAAGCTGCCAGATCCAGACGGAGCTGACCGGCTACCTGTTTCATGGCCTTGATCTGAGCGTCTCCTCCAACGCGCGATACCGAGATACCGACGTTAATGGCAGGACGGAAACCGGAAAAGAACAGGTCTGATTCCAAGAATATCTGACCGTCGGTGATGGAAATAACGTTCGTCGGGATATACGCAGAAACGTCACCGGCCTGAGTCTCAATGATCGGCAGCGCTGTCAGTGAGCCGCTTCCCTTTTCTGGGGACAGCTTAGCCGCACGTTCCAGCAAACGGGAATGGAGATAGAAAACGTCGCCGGGATAAGCTTCACGTCCGGGCGGACGTTTCAACAAGAGCGACAGTTCGCGATAAGCAACCGCCTGTTTGGACAGATCATCATAGACCACCAGAACATGCTGACCTTTGTCCCGAAAATACTCGCCAATCGCACAACCAGAATACGGTGCAATATAAAGCATCGGAGCCGGGTCGGAAGCTGTCGCCATGACAACGATCGAATATTCCATCGCGCCATGCTCTTCCAGCTTCTTCACAACACTGGCTACGGTCGACTGTTTCTGACCGATAGCCACATAAATACAGATACAATTCTGTCCTTTTTGATTAATAATGGTGTCTACGGCCAGCGCGGTCTTACCTGTCTGGCGGTCACCAATAATCAGCTCACGTTGTCCGCGGCCGATTGGCACCATGGAGTCAATCGACTTCAGACCGGTCTGCAGCGGTTCATTTACTCTTTTTCTGTCGACTACACCGGGAGCATCTGATTCTATCGGACGATATCCGGCTGGAACGATCTCCCCTTTGCCATCGACAGGTTGTCCAAGAACGTTGACAACGCGGCCAATTAAGCTTTCTCCTACCGGTACTTCCACGATCCTGCCGGTACGCTTGACCTGGTCGCCTTCTTTAATCGCAGCATAAGGTCCCAGGATAACGCAGCCGATGTTGTCCTCTTCCAGGTTCATGGCCATTCCATATATACCGCCAGGGAACTCCAGAAGCTCACCGGACATCGCCTTCTCCAAGCCATAAACACGCGCAATACCATCACCTACCTGGATAACGGTACCAACATCAACGACTTCGAGGGCTGATTCATAACGCTCGATTTGCTGTTTAATAATAGAGCTAATTTCTTCGGGACGTAAATTCATCCTTTTAGTTCACCCCTACTTCCTGCTGAGGTTTTAACGATGTTTTTTTCAATTCATCACGTATTTTAGACAATGCGGTTGTAATTGAGCCATCCATCACTCGATCTCCCACTTGAAGTTTGGCTCCACCGATCAATGTCGGATTTACTTCGGAAAGTAAACGAACATTCTTGCCAGTAGATCTGGCAATCATTTCTTTGAGTTTTTCCTCTTGCGCCGGAGTCAGTGCTGTGGCACTGGTAACTTTTGCTTCGATTAAGTTGCGTGCTTCATTGGCCAGACGTGCAAATTCACGCTGAACCAGGCTGAGGAGATTCTGTCTCCTGCGATCAATCAACAGATAAACAAAATGACTGGTCATGTCAGAAACAGTGTCATCAAGTATCTTCGCCAGGACCTTCTTTTTGGTTTCTGCTTCAATATTGGGATGGTTCAGCAAAACTTTCAGCTCACTATTTTGGGCTACAATTTCCGCCAAATCATGCAGCTCTTTATCGATTTGATCGAGGACAGACATCTCAATAGCTAATTCAAAAAGAGCCTGCGCATAGCGATGTGCGAGAGCGCCGTTTAACATGGCCGATCCCCTACCTCTTGAATAAATTGTTCAATGAGAGCTTCCTGACCCGTGATATCCAGTTTGTGGCGAATGATTTTTTCAGCAACGGCTACAGACATATCGGCTACCTGAGCTTTAACATCAGCAATTGCCCTGTCGCGTTCCCGTCCAATGTCGGCCAAGGCCGACTGTTTGAGCTTTTCGGTTTCCTTACGGGCTTCCAGGATAATTTCTTCCGCACGCAGCTCGCTGCTCTTGGTAGCCTTCTCAATAATTTCCTGAGCTTGCTGACGGGCTTGACGCATTTCCTGTTGGTATTCCAGCCGGATTCTTTCAGCTTCTTTTCTCTCCTGTTCGGCTTGGGCCAGGTTATTTTCAATACCCTGACGGCGTTTTTCCATCATATTCATGATTGGTGTCCAAGCAAACTTTTTCAGGATCCAAACTAAAAGCAAAAATGAAAGAAGCTGAACAAAATATGTGTAGTCAAAATGTAACGGGCTATTTGTCGTAGGACCAGCAGCCGCTGAGGCAATCGAATTGGTAAAACCTATTACGAAGGGATTCAAGCGATATTCCCCCTCCTCTCTATTTTGAGCAGTAGATTAATACATTAACGTCATTCAATTGTTGCATTTTACTGAAGTACACCTCAGGACTTCGTAAAGAACATTAACAGAGCCATGATGATGGACAAGAGGGGAAGAATCTCAACCAGCGCAATACCAATAAACATGGTGCTCATTAAAGTTCCTCTGGCTTCAGGTTGACGTGCAATTCCATCAATTGTGCTGGCAACAACGTTTCCATTACCCATAGCAGCTCCAATGGCCGCACCCGCGGCAGCAATACCAGTACCTATCAACGCAGCAGCAGTGATATCCATATTAAATTTCCTCCTTAAATTAATTCATTTTGTATTTATTGATTTCAGATTGCTTCTTTTTAGCTCTGAAATAATACCGTTGTTAGTGAGACTCTTCGATAGCTTGGCCGACATAGGCCACCGTTAATATTGTAAAAACATAGGATTGGATTACTGCGATAAATACGCAGAAAACAAGCCAGAATGGCATCGGAATAACTCCGCCAAAGGCAAATATACCCGGGATCATGAGAATGACTGCAATCAGGATTTCTCCAGCATAAATATTGCCGAATAGCCGGAAAGCTAAGGTCAAAGGCTTGGCGACAAAGTCAATAATATGAAGGATCGCAAAAGGCGGATAGGGTTCAAGAAAGTGTTTGAAATAGTGCGCACCTTTATATTTGAGTCCATAGACCAATACTAAAACAATCGTTATTGTAGACAACGCAAAGGTCGTATTAACATCTGCTGTCGGCGACGAAAACGTTGTTGTTCGCGCACTGAAAATTGCTCCGCCAAACATCTCATTGATTCTAGCAAAGTGTACGTGATCGAGTAAGGGTGCAAATATATTGGGAATCAAGCCAATCATGTTCGCAAAAAATACAAACAAAATAAGTGAAAGAAGATACCCGAGCAATGACGATCCTTTTTTATAGTTCATATTATCAGAGATAAGGCCCCTGACAAAATCAATGATCCATTCCAAAAGATTTTGAAGTTTTCCGGGCGTTCCACTTGTCAGATTGCGCTTACAAAGAAAGACAAAACCCAAAAGAAGTATCATCGTGACCCAAGTCATAATCAGTGTCTTCGCATGCACAGTGCCATTTCCCAATACCCATAGTACGGTATCATGCATTTAATTTTCACCACCTTTCATTTTCCTTAGTTGATGTCTTGCTACAATTATAGGGATAACAATACCAATCATCATTCCTATAGCCACATAATAAAGCCATTCCGGTTGGAACCTTGCGGTAATAGCAAATACCAATGTAATGATTACCAACCTGAATACTAAGCTTTTGTAGTATGTTTTTAGGGCTGCTTTCTTATCTTTGTCCATTGCTTTTCGAGCATCCCTAAGTAGCCACTTAACATTAATTATGCCCGTGTAATAGCCGATCAATAAACCGACAAGGGGATAAAATTCTGTTCGCCATATTACGATTAAAACAGTGATGCAAAGAATAACCGTCAAGATCTGAATAAACCTGCTATTTTCCATCCGTTTTACCTAACTTTAAATAAATTAATATTAGAGATAATATACTGAACAAAATGCCTAGAATCATCAAAACTGCCTTAAATAAAGGGTCAGTGCCAAAACGAGTGTCCAAATAATTTCCGAAAAAATATCCTCCTACTTCCAAGCCAACAAGAGCAGAGGCACTTGATGATCCCCATAGCATATACTTGACAACATCACCTGCAAATTTGTCAGCCATCTGGTTCCCTCAAATCTTTTGGTTTTTCGTAGACAACATAATATGACATCCTAATATGTATTGCAAGATTTATGCCAATTGCACTTGCCGTCAAATACCGCATAGAATCAGGATTGATCGTTCCTTCACATAATCATGAGTTTTCATTTTGCATTTTTTTTAATTATTTTTCATTTTATTAAGAAATTCTTGTGATCGTGATCAGATGCTGAAAATCTTTTGATCAGAAAATTTTTCAATAATAATTTGGGTGATTCTTGCGCTTGATCTGCCGTCCCCGTATGGATTTGTCGCTTGAGACATTTTTTCATAAGCATCCTGGTCGGTTAACAGCTGCTGAATGCTCTCAACGACTTTATTGTATTGTGTCCCAACCAGCAATACGGTTCCTGAATCGACAGCTTCAGGCCGTTCAGTCGTATCCCTGACCACTAGAACGGGCTTGCCCAGTGAAGGAGCCTCTTCTTGGATCCCCCCGGAGTCTGACAGGATCAGATAGGCCTTCGCCATTAGATTTACAAACGGTTCGTAATCCAAAGGTTCAATTAAATGGACCTTTTCATTGCCGCCTAAGACCTCCGTGACTACTTTCCTGACCGTAGGGTTCTTATGCATCGGGAATATAACATAGGTATCCGGAAATTCCCGCAGGACTGTTTCCAGCGCCTGATAGATCTGCCGCATGGGTTCTCCCCAATTCTCCCGGCGGTGCGTTGTCATTAGGATCATTCGTTTATCTTTATTTGCTTCTAGAATCCTGTTTAAGTCTATATCCGCAAACTGATATTCCGGCTTAACGGTACTTAATAAGGCATCGATTACTGTGTTGCCTGTAACAAATATATTCTCCGGGTCGACCCCTTCGCGCAGCAGATTCCTTCTCGATACTTCGGTGGGTGCAAAATGCAGGTCTGCTAAACCGCTGGTAAGTTTCCGATTGATTTCCTCCGGCCAGGGAGAATATTTCTGGCCAGTTCGCAAACCAGCCTCGATATGGCCGATCGGGATCTTATGATAAAAAGCTGTTAGGGCTGATGCAAAAGTAGTTGTAGTATCCCCTTGTACCAAGATCAAATTCGGTTTTTCCTTGATCAATATCTCAGCTATTCCTGTCAGCACTCCAGTGGTAAGGGTGGCAAGAGTCTGTCCATGCTTCATTAAATCAAGATCATAATCAGGTACAATATCAAAGAGTTTAACAACCTGATCCAGCATCTCACGATGCTGGGCAGTAACAACAACCAGGCTGTCAACGTCGTCCCGCTTTTCTAATGCTTTTACGACAGGTGCCATCTTAATAGCCTCAGGTCTGGTTCCAAATACAGTCATGACCTTATAATTTCTTTGCTTCAATTCCACAATATTTCCCCCACTGTTGGGCAATGCCTGAAGGCGTTGACCGCAAAGACCTTTAATCTTAAATATTATACACGCCCAAGGCATTTTTCGCAAATATATACAACTATATACACGATTGTCCTTATTTTGTTGATTACTAGGGATATATCTACTTATTTTTCAGAATGCTCCAAGCTACTCATGGCACCATGGCACTAGGCCATCCTTGGCCGTCGTGCGCCACGTTCCTTGTCAACATTGCCATGTCATCCGTGATTATTTGACCCGGTGAAGGCTATCTAAACGCCTTCACGCCTCCTGTCCCGTCGCCATGCTACGCTTGATGCTGGAATCGTGGTATGGATACCTAATATGGAGTAAATAACTGAGCGTAAAAAAATGATGCAAATAGTTTGTGTGAACTATTCGCATACAGCTCCATCATCCCATGGTTTATTACTCGCTTGTTTCGAAGCGAATATTCTTTTTTTTACCGTTTTCATCAAGATAAGCAACCCGTTTGATCATTGCATTTTTAATCATTCTCCGGCACAGCAGACAGGGTTCCCCCGATGCTTGTTCCCCATTAAATTCATAACCGGATATGTAAATTGTGGCTCCCTGCATTTTTACGGGATCACCGGCAATAATCGCATTTTGTTCAGCGTGAACCGCCATACACAACTCATATCTTTCCCCTTTGGGAACATTATACCGTTCCCTGACACATTCCCCGATGTCAATGCAGTTGGGTTCCCCTCTGGCAGCGCCGTTGTAACCTGTGCTAACAATAATATTGTCTTTGACAATCACTGCGCCATAATTGCGCCTTAAGCAGGTTGACCGCCTGGCCACCAGCTGGGCAAGATCAAGGAAATATTCGTCCCACGCTGGCCTGGTTTGATTTTTCATCACACTACTCCCCGCATTCCGCTTTCCTTCGCCAAAAAGTACATTGAATTTTTGTCTGCTAAGATAATTCTCTATTTTTAGTATACTCGTGCCAGACTCTGCTGTCATTATATCTGTTAGGATCTTTTTCTGTTCATTTTCTGTTTCTTCTCTGTTGTTTATTCTTTTGTTCCAAACAGTCTGTCCCCAGCATCTCCGACTCCTGGAACGATATAGGTGGATTCGTTTAAGCATTGATCAATAGCCGTAACGTAGGTTAGGTTACTTATACAAAGGAAATCTTCCGCAAATATCTTTGACAATCGCTTCGGCCCGGGCAATTCTTGAAGCATCACTGCCGGCAGTCAGCGTCAGGTCAATCGCCTCAGTGATCAGATCCATCTCGGCTTCCTTCAACCCTCTGGTCGTGACCGCAGGCGAACCGATCCGTATACCGCTCGTTACATTGGCCCCCTGAGGATCAAACGGGATCGTATTTTTATTCACGGTAATGCCGACACTGTCCAGCCGTGTTTCAGCTTCTTTGCCTGTCAGCCCCTTGCGTCTGACATCCAGCAGCAGCAAATGGTTGTCCGTACCGCCTGAAACCAAACGAAATCCTCTTGCCAGAAATCCTTTGGCTAATGCCCGGGCATTTTGCAAAATCTGCTGCTGGTATTCAACAAATCCCGGCTGAAGAGCTTCACCGAAAGCAACGGCCTTGGCTGCAATCACATGCATCAGCGGGCCACCCTGAATTCCGGGGAATATCGCTTTATCGATCTTTGGCCCGAATTCCTCTTTACAGAGAATAAGCCCGCCTCTTGGCCCCCTTAAGGTCTTATGGGTTGTGCTGGTTACAAAATGCGCATAGGGAATGGGGCTCGGATGAAGACCGACTGCTACCAGACCTGCAATATGCGCCATATCAATCATCACGTAAGCGCCAACTTCATCGGCGATTTCTCTGATCCGTTTAAAATCGATCTGGCGAGGGTAAGCACTCGCTCCGCCGACAATCATCTTTGGTTTATGGGCAAGCGCCAGTTTATGCAGATTGTCGTAATCGATCCGTTCTGTTTCCTTATCAACGCCATATTCAATAAAATTGAAATACTTTCCCGAGATGTTGACCTGACTCCCGTGTGTAAGATGCCCTCCATGCGACAAGTTCATGCCCAGAACCGTGTCCCCAGGATTCAGCATGGCAAAATAAACTGCTGTATTGGCCTGTGCTCCTGAATGGGGCTGAACATTAGCGTGTTCCGCATTAAACAGTTTTTTGACCCTTTCCCTGGCCAGATTTTCAACAATATCAACATACTCGCATCCGCCGTAATAACGCTTTCCCGGATATCCTTCAGCGTATTTGTTTGTCAGGACCGAACCCTGAGCAGCCATAACTGCCCTGCTGACAAAGTTTTCCGAAGCAATGAGTTCAATTTTATTTTCCTGTCTGTTTTCTTCCAGCTCTATGGCTTTTGCTGCCTCAGGGTCCTGGGACGCTAAATATTTCCGAATGTAATCCATCTGAATATCCACCTCTATCATAAATAACTAGGATATCGTTTCCTTTTCTGGTATCTTGTCAACCTTAGAATTATTCTGTTTAGCATATGCTGCCATATAAACTTCTGTCCTGGCCTCCTCAGTCGCAGGGATAAGAAGCTCTCGGGCCGCCGACATATTTCGGCCGCGTTTTGGCAAGGTTAAGATGAGCCGCACCGAGGTTTCGGACACCAATCCTTAGCGGAACGGCGACCGGACGAAGATGCATACCAATCAACGTGTCTCCGATATCGATCCCGGCATCAGCCCTAACCTGTTCGACAGCAACGGGATCGGAAAAATTCCCCCAGGCAGTCAGGGACATTGCCCCGCCTGCTGAAAGCGACGGTATCACCACGACGGGTTCAAAATTCAGCCTGTCCGCCGCCTTTCTTTCCACGATAAGCACTCGGTTTAAATGCTCACAGCATTGAATCGCCAGAAAAATCCCAAGCTTGTCCGCCCATCTCCGAAGTGGTTCGAACAGAATATCAGCCACTTCTTTGCTACCGGCTTTGCCAATCTTCTCCCCGATAATCTCACTCGTGCTGCAGCCTACAACCAGCAGCTGTCCAGGCGTTAGTCCAGCTGTATCCTCAAATGCCTGAAGAATATGCTCCCACTCATCTTTGATTTGCCGAAGCATTTCCTTCTTATCTGTCATAGTACCCTCACGCCTTTCTTATTTTTTGGGCCAGTATCCTCAGCCTAAAAAATTAAGATCGCTGTTCAAAACCGCTGATCATATCTACTCTTCTGGCATGTTTCCACCCGCTGAAGGATGTTGTCAAAAAAGTCTCGACAATATCCAGCGCAACGCCCTGACCAATTACTCTTGCTCCGAGTGCTAAGATATTGGCGTTATTATGCTGCCTCGCCATCTTGGCCATATAACTGTCGGTACAAAGGGCAGCCCGGATTCCCTTGACTTTATTGGCTGCAATGGAAATCCCTATTCCGGTGCCGCAGACCACGATTCCTGAATCCGCTTTATTTTCGATCACTGCTTTCCCGACATTGAAGCCATACTCCGGATAATCAACGGAAATGTCGCTGTCTGTACCGCAATCTAGAATCTCGTGGCCTTTTTCCGCAAGAAATTCTTTGATGCACTCCTTAAGCTGATATCCTGCATGATCTGCACCCAATGCAATTTTCATTTCTGCCTCCTGAACTCCGTAGTTTTTATCATCATTTTTTTATCTAGCATTTACAGGGCTAACTATTCCCTCGATACCGCCGTACTCCGGCTTTGATCATTTCTTCAATTTCTTCCGCACAGAACCTGTATGTTTCCAGAGATCCCAGCCATGGGTCGGAAATTTCTTTATCCAAACCAGCCCATTCTCCGAGTTGCATGATTTTATCCTGATATTCCGGATAAATACCGAACAATACTTTTTTCTGAGCTTTGGTCATTGTCAGGATCAGATCAGCAGCAGCGAGCGTATCTTTTTGCAGCCTGACCGCCCGATGCCGCCGGGCATCAATTCCCTTTTTCTGGAGAATCTCCCCTGCATACGGGCTGACAGGATCGCCATCCAAAGCCTGAATACCGGCCGAAAAAAGCTCATACCCTTCCGGAAAATATAAGCGGGCAAGACCTTCTGCCATCGGACTGCGGCATGTATTTCCTGTGCAAACAAACAAGATTTTCATAGATATCATTATACCCTCTTTTCCGGACTAGTAAATTAAAATTCAATTAACTTAGAAAACAAGACCGAAGGCCATTCTCAGGCCAATCAGAAACAAGATGCCGCCACCGACGGCTTCCGCTTTGCTGCCGGCCCAGGTCCCGATTCTTCGACCAAGAAGAATGCCGCCTCCTGTCATGATGCCTGCGGTAAAACCCATGATTAGGGTCGCCGGCAGGATCATACTGACAAACGTACCCAGAGAAAATCCGACACTCAGCGCGTCAAGGCTGACGCTTCCTGCCAAAACGAAGATTCCGAATCCTTTTAAACTCGGGATATTTTTTTCTCCCGATCCCCGAATGGCTCCCAGAATCATTTTACTGCCAAGCCAGAGTAAAATGACAGCTCCAATCCCAACTGCAACATTGCCAAACAGCAATCCAAGTTTCTGTCCAATCCACAAACCCAAAAGCGGCATGAAAACATGAAACACTGCCACGACAGCACTCAACCGCAGCGCTATTTTATTGTCGATCCCAATCATTCCTAAAGCAAGCGAGAAGGAAAAGGCATCCATCCCTAGTGCTATCGATACCGCTATAATCCATATTAATTCCAAGTGTTTTCCTCCTTAGTTTCGGTCAGATTGGGATACCTGCTCCCTGGACCAAAATTTTTTTTGCCAGCTGCTTTCTTCAAACGGTTCATAAATGCAAGTCCTATTCCTTCTTCTGCAATCTCCTCCGCCAGAATGGTGTCGATGTTTTGCTCGTCACACAGTCTCAGTCCTTCAAACAGACGGCTGGCAGCTGAGTCAAGATTATTCCTGGAACCAAGTGTAAATATCATATCGGCCTTGCCGGCCGTATCTCCGGTCAGTCTGGCGACCGTTTCTTCCAAACACAGTACTGCAGTCCTTACCGCGTTGTTTTTGTTCCTCAGATATTTCGTCATTTTTTCAGCTTTTTCAGAGGTACTACCACTGAATAAAATGATTTCACCTTCCGGTGCGTAATGTCTATATTTCATACCAGGCGACCTGGGCTCTACGGTCGGTTGTCCTTGATCAGCACTGCGGTCCAGTTCGACCTTCCCCAGCACTGCCCGAAGCTGTTCAAGCGTAATTCCTCCCGGGCGCAAAATCGTTGGTAGTTCCCCGGTCAAATCAAGCACAGTCGATTCAAGGCCCACTGTACAAGATCCGGCATCAATCAGCAACGGAATCTTCCCTTTCAGATCCCGCCAAACATGCTCCGCATTGGTCGGACTGGGCTTTCCCGATATATTCGCACTCGGCGCGGCCAATGGACAACCCGCTGCTTCAATCAGGGCCAGGGCAACAGGGTGACTCGGCATTCTGACCGCCACCGTGTCCAGTCCTCCGCTGACGATTTCCGGAATATGCGCTCTCTTGGGCAGTACCAGCGTTAAAGGTCCTGGCCAGAAATTCCGCGCGCAGACTTCAGCCTGCGGCGGCCAAACACGGACAAGCTGCTGTGCTTCGTCCAAGGCAGCAACATGAACAATCAGCGGATTATCCGAAGGTCGTCCTTTTACCGCATATATTTTAGCACAGGCTTCGCTGTCCAGCGCATTGGCGCCAAGCCCATAAACGGTCTCGGTAGGAAATGCCACGACTTCACCCTGTCGGAGCAAAGCTGCTGCTTCCTGCAATTCTTTATCCTGTATGATGCTGTCCGACCTCAGCCGAATTCTTTTTGTCTCCATGACAGCTCCTTCGTGGCCTTATACAAACGGCGGTTTCCAACCGGTTATTAACGAAATACTATTCCTTGCGGGCCAGGACTATTCTATCCAGACCAGCGTAATCAGAAAACAATTCGGTTTGATATCCGGCGGCCGTAAATAATTCCCGAACCCGGGTTCCCTGGGAATACCCGATTTCCACCAGGATTATTCCCTCATGGCTCAAGAATTCTGTTGCGTTCATAGCAATCCTCCGGTAAAAATCGAGGCCATCTTTTCCAGCCAGCAGAGCTAAGACAGGCTCTTTCCTAACTTCTGGCGGACACTTCAGAATTTCATGTTCTGAGACGTACGGAGGATTGGAAACAATCAGGCTAAATTTTTCTCCCTGCACCGGTGCAAAGAGATCTCCCTGACGAAAATCAATATTCACGTTCATATTGGCCGCATTAATTTTGGCGACAGTCAACGCTTCAGAAGACACATCAACAGCGACAACGGCCGCCTGCTTCCAATAATAGGCCACAGCAACGGCAATTGCCCCACTGCCTGTGCAAAGATCAAGAACCTTCGAAGGAATTTCCGAATTTTCTCGTTCTCTACCCATATTCTTGCCCAATTCCAGGACTTTCTCAACTAGAAGTTCCGTTTCTGGTCTCGGGATCAGAACGCTTGGGTCCACAAAGAAATCAAGACCCATAAATTCACGGGTCTTAAGCAGATAAGCAAGCGGTTCCCTCTGACCACGTCGTTTCAGAAAATCATTATAGATCTCTCTTTCCGGAGAAGCGACTACCCTGTCACACTCGGCATATAGTTTGTCTCTGGTCGTTTTAAGCACAAAGGCCAGGATAAGATCCGCCTCCGCCCGGGCGTCAGGTACCCCGCACTGCGCTAAATACTGCGCACCTTGCCGCAGCAGCTCCATTGGCTGATGAGCATCAAGTCTATCTGTCATACCTGGTAAACTCCTGGTTTCATCCTTTTCCATTAGACCGAAGCTTTGAGTTTTTCGGCATGATCGGCTGAAATCAATGCCGTAATAATTTCTTCGATGTCACCCAACAAAATGCTGTCCAGTTTATGCAGCGTAAGCCCGATACGATGATCGGAAACCCTGCCCTGAGGATAGTTGTAGGTTCGGATGCGCTCACTGCGGTCACCTGTCCCTACCTGGCTTTTACGTTCTTGGGCAATCTCGCCGGCTGCTGCTTCCTGGGCTTTCTCTAAGAGCCTGGCTCTGAGCACTTTTAAAGCTTTATCCTTATTCTTGTGCTGGGATTTTTCATCCTGGCAGGAGACCACGATCCCCGTCGGCAAGTGGGTAATGCGGACTGCCGACTGTGTCGTATTTACAGATTGACCGCCAGGACCGCTGGAACAAAAAATATCGATCCTGATATCGTTCGGGTTAATCGCAACATCGACTTCCTCGGCCTCAGGCAGTACGGCAACCGTCACGGTCGACGTATGGATCCTGCCGCCGGATTCGGTCGCAGGAATCCGCTGAACACGGTGAACACCGCTTTCATATTTAAGTCTGCTATAAGCACCCTGTCCTTCGATCATAAAAATAATTTCTTTAAAGCCTCCAATATCCGTGAAACTGGCACTTAAGGGTTCGGTCTTCCAGTTCTGACTTTCGGCATATTTTGTATACATCTTGTATAAATCACCTGCAAACAAAGCCGCTTCATCTCCACCGGCACCGGCTCTGATCTCCATAATGACGTTTTTCTCATCATTCGCATCCTTCGGCAGGAGCAAGATTTTCAAATCCTCCTCCAGCTTCTTTTTGCTCTTTGTTAATTCATCCTGTTCGGCCTCGGCCATCTCTCTCATTTCCGGATCGCGTTCCTCGGCAAGCAGAACTTTAAGATCCTCGATCTGCCGGTTTATTTCTTTATATTCCCGAAATACTGCGACTGTATCTGTAAGCGCTGACTGGCTTTTGGCATATTTCTGAAAATCAGCCTGATTGGCGATGATCTCCGGCTTGGCCAGGAGCTCTGTCAGGTCGTCATATTTTTTTTCAATCTCTTCGAGCCTGTTTAGCATGTTTTAACCTCTCCCAAATGAATTTTATTATGAAAGTTCCTGTCCAGTCGCGAGTACCCCGTTAAGCGCAGCAATCGCAACCTCAAGTTGGGAGTCGTCCGGTTCCCTGGTCGTAAGTTTCTGCAGCAGAAGGCCGGGAACAATGATCCACTTTAAAAATACCGATTTGGAAAATCTCCCTGACAGCTTTAAAAGCTCGTACGAAATTCCGGCTACCAGCGGCATCAGGATGATTCGGGAAACGATACGCCACCACAGAGGATCCACGCCCAAAAAGGCAAAAACAAAGATACTGACGACAACAACAATAAGCAAGAAGCTCGTCCCGCACCGGGGATGCAGTCTGGAGTATTTCCGGATGTTTTCCGGATTCAGTTCCACGCCAGCTTCATGCGCAAATATTGCTTTATGTTCTGCCCCATGGTATTGAAATACCCTCTGAATATCCTTTAATCTAGATATCAGAAGGATATATAGAAATAACACAATAAGACGAATGAGGCCTTCGACAATATTTTGCAGTACGGTACCCGGAAAAATATCTGTCAATAAATGAGCGGAAGCTGTCGGTATTCCGACAAATAACAGGAGTCCGGCAGCAAAGGCAATAACGATTGTTAACACCATCGCCCAAAAGCCAAGCTCCTCTCCTTCTTCTTCGCCGACAGCGCGGTCGGCGGAAAACATCAAAGCTTTGGTTCCGATTACCAAAGATTCAAGCAGTGCAACAAAACCCCGAATGATCGGCAATTTAAGAACTGGCTTCTGAGACCAGGGATGAATATCTTGGGTCGTTACTTCAATTTCTCCGTTCTGCAAGCGAACGGCCATCGCAATCGCCCGCGGCCCACGCATCATTACGCCTTCAATCAGCGCTTGCCCTCCATATTGAACAGGTTTTTCCATAATTTCAAACCTCCAAGGCCTAATAACCGAAAAGCAGAGCTTACGCTCTGCTCCTTGTTTTCTACAGGCAACGGTTTCATACCGTTGTTATTGCAAACCGTATTTCTTTTTGAAACGATCGACTCGTCCACCAGCGTCAACAAATCGCTGAACTCCAGTGTAAAAAGGATGACACTTGGAACAAATTTCGACCTTGATATCCTTCTTCGTACTACCTGTTTCTATAATATTGCCGCAAGCGCAGCTAATGGTAGTTTGTTCATATTTCGGATGAATTTTCTCTTTCATGACCCGTCACCTTCCTTCCCAATCAGATCCGTCTCAATCAAATACAGTCAACTCTGAATATTTTAGCACATTCTTTGCCTTTCGGTCAAGAAAAAAACAATTCAGAAAGCTTCTTTTCGCAGCGTTTTAGCAGGCTCCTTTAATTGCATATTTGGGCTTTTTGGCAAAACAATGTTTGGCTTCAATAAAACGGACCGTACCAGTCTTGCCTCTCATCACCACAGTGTGCGTCGTGGCACCCTCACTGCTGTATATCACGCCTTTAAGCAGCGGTCCTTCTGTAATTCCGGTTGCCGCAAAAAAGATGTCATCCGTATTGACCAGATCATCGAGTGTCAGCAGTTTATTGATATCCATTATACCCAGTTTCCGGGCTCTTTCAACATCTTCTTCATTCTCCGGCCAAAGTCTCCCCTGCATTTCCCCGCCCATACAGCGCAGGGCAGCAGCGGCAAGCACTCCCTCAGGAGCTCCGCCGACCCCCATCATCACATCAACTCCGCTGCCTTCCAGCCCGCAGGCGACAGCCGGAGCGACATCACCGTCGGTAATCAGGCGTATTCTAGAGCCGCATTCTCTTACCTGACGGATGATCTCACTGTGGCGGGGCCTGTCGAGAATAACCACCGTAAGTTCCTGAATTTTCTTATTGAGTCCCTTGGCTATGTTCTCGAGATTTTCCGCAACTGGAGCATCCAGATGGATACGTCCTGCAGCCTTGGGACCAACAGCAATTTTATCCATATACATATCCGGGGCATGCAGAAGTCCATATCTTTTGGTCACAGCTAAAACCGCTATGGCTCCTGGCATTCCTTTGGCAACAAGATTTGTTCCCTCGAGGGGATCAACGGCAACATCAACCTCGGGCTTTTCGCCCGTGCCAAGTTTCTCCCCAATGTAAAGCATCGGGGCTTCGTCCATTTCTCCTTCGCCGATCACGACCGTCCCATCCATGTGTACGGTATCAAACAAAGATCTCATAGCTTCCACTGCCGCATCATCGGCTTCATTCTTCTGTCCCATTCCTACCCAGCGCGCTGAAGCAAGTGCTGCCGCTTCCGTCACCCGGGCAAATTCCATGGTTAATTCTCTTTCCATCTCTTTTTCACCCTTCTTAACTTAACTTCTTCCAGTCATCCAAAAATTTATTAATTCCTGCACTTGTCAAGGGATGCTCGGATAATTTGCTCAAAACGCCAAAAGGTATTGTCGCAAAATCCGCGCCGATCTTAGCCGCTTCAAGGACGTGAACAGGATGACGGATACTGGCGGCAATCACCCCGCAGTCCAGATCATGGACCTCAAAAATTTCGCAGATATCGGCCAGGACATTCATGCCAACCTCCCCGATATCGTCAAGTCTTCCTAAAAAAGGGCTGACATAAGCGGCTCCCGCCCTTGCTGCCATCAGTGCCTGAACAGGGCTGAACACCAATGTAACGTTCGTCTGGATATCTTCTTCCCGCAGCGTCTTGACGGCTTTCAAACCGTCAAGCGTCATTGGAATTTTGACGACAATATTTGAATGAATATCTGCGAGCCGCCGGGCTTCCTGAAGCATACCCTCATAATTGAGCGCTATGACTTCCGCACTAATCGGCCCATCGACAATCCCGGCAATTTTATGGATCAGGGTATGAAAGTCCTCTTTTTCTCTGGCTACCAAAGAAGGATTCGTCGTAACACCGGCGATGACTCCCATGTCCCATGCCCGGGAAATCTCTTCTGTATTGGCTGAATCAAGGAAAAAACGCATAGATCAAATTCCTCCTTCAATAATATCCGGCCATAGTAAAAAACCTACTCGACCTCCGTAATGATATTCTTTCTATGATTTCCCTTCAGAGAATCGTTGATGATCCACATCTCGTTTTCCTCTAAAGTAATTGCTCCCATTTGTTCTAGTATGCGCAAAATGTCTTTATTATCCGTATAAATAATACCCATTGCCTTGCATAAATCGCAAATCAATTCTACACTTTCAGGTAATATTTCTACAGTTAGGTTATGATTTCCGCATTTGCAGCCAAGCTTTTTCCGTTCAACCAGCCTGCCAAGTATCTCTATAACGCCATAGACAACAAAAAAATCATCTGTCATTACATCAAGATCTTCCTGATCGCTTGTTAACTCCGAAGCCAGTCGGACAAAGTTCTTTTTAATTTCTGTGCACAATTCCATGACACGTGATTCAGGCCCGATATAGCCTACTGGTAGTTCCTTGTCGCTGCATCCCAGACGCAAAGGTTGTTCTCCCCAGATCAACTCCCTTCTGGTAACCAAGTGATGTGGCGTCCCGCAGTAAATACAAGAATATTCTATGCCGATTTTCTTGCTCTCAAAACTGATGAGCGTCAACAATGGAGTACCACACGTACAAATGAAACTGTTCTTTCCCAAGTGAACAAAAGAAAACACTGATAATGTTTTAAGCTGAAGTTTCCCGCAGTGGGAACAAAGCATCCCAATGGTTGAGACTGCCTGAATAATCATTCTTTAGGCTCACCTCCCACACTGTCAGCTATTGGGTCTTTCCACTCCATGAAATCACGGTATTAGGCTCCGTGGCCTTGCCGCTCTTTGCCATCCGTGGCACCGCGGCATTAGGCTGCCCATGGCCGTCTCAAGTCAGCGGATCACATCGGTTTACGTATGCCGTATAGCTTATAGTTCTCCAAGTAAAATATTATTCCTGCCTTAGATTTTTTAGAATATTAGAATTGCCGCTTCTTACCATTCATGGCACCGTGGAATTAGATCCTACATGGCCGCCAAAAAGCCAGACTTTCGTTAAAGTCTGGCCGGTTAATCTGTTGATCATTCAAGCCATTATTTTAAGCCACCATTTCAATCCTCAGAAACATGATCCACACTGATAATTTCTCCAACCTGTTTTTTTAATTCATTTAAGTCAAAAGGTTTAACAACAAAGCCGGATACTCCTAATTCCTCAGCCTGTCTATAAAAAATCTGATCGCCATATGCTGTCATCATGATGACCCGGCTTTTACAATTTGTCTCCCTGAGTTTCGTTAGAACCTCAATTCCACTCATTCCAGGCATCTTAACATCCATGATTATCAGATCCGGCTGAAATTCCGGAATAATCTCAAGCGCTTTTATTCCGCTGCCGCACGATTCAATCTCATAACCATATTCTAAAAAAACCTCGGTTAGAAGTCTTCTGATCCCATTTTGGTCATCCACAATCAACATCTTCAGCATCAAAGTCCCCCTTTTTATAGCTAGATTTGCAGTTGTCAATAGATTTTAAAAACATCTATCGCGCTAAAAGGCAATATGATTTTACAAAGATCGCCATACTACCTTTTATTTGACAATTGTTCTTCGCTGGGAGACAAAAATCCTTCATTAATTATCCTTATTCTCATTATTTCTCCATTTTTTTTATACATCCGCAGAATCCTGGGATTGGCCTGAGTCCTTCGTAAAGGAATCATAATCTCGTCACCGGCTGAGCAAGGCGCGCTGCCGACATCGAGTACCGTAAGCTGCATCCCAATTTTCCCTGCAATCCTGACGGTTTGCCCGTTGCAAAACAGTTTTTCCCGGCCCAGCTGAATGCCCATCAGAGCTGCCATATTTTTGACAATTATTTTCGCGAGATCCACAATGTTTTGAGGCACAAGTCGGGGCTCAATCCCAAAGCCATCGGCATAACCTACCGGCACCACTGCCAGAGTCGTGTCTTTTTTAGCCTTGTAAATACTCTGGTAGCCGACAAAGGTACCTTTTGCCGCCTTTTGCAGGTGAACAATTCTTGCTTTGACCAGCCAAGGGTCTTTTAATCGCAGCCTGCCTTCAAATGCCGGCGCCGGACAATGACCAATCAGGAGTGTCCCGACTCTGACCATATTGTAATGATACTCCGGAAAATCCAAATAGGCGGCGCTGTTGCAGACGTGCTTCAGCGGGATCCGAATGCCTGCCTGTTCCAACGTTTGAACATAAGCCAGATATTTTTCATTCTGCGCTCTGGTATAGGCACGATCACGCTGAGCTCCCCGGGCAAAGTGCGTGTACACCCCGGTTATTTCCAGCTGAGGAGCTTCTCGCAACGCTGCAGCTAATTCCTGCAGCTGATCGCCCGTAAAACCGGTACGTCCCATACCCGTTTCCAGCTTCAGCTGAATCCCGGCTTTAGTTCCCAACGTTTCGGCGAGTTTGTTCAGTGCCGGTATCCAGTCCAGCTGTGATACCGTTAGTTCAATATGGGCCTGGATTGCCGCCTGCCAGTATTCCGGGCTCGACGGACCGAGCACCAGGATTGTACCGTCAACACCCTGGTTTCGCAGCAGCAACGCTTCAGAGATGGTGGTGACAGCAAAGGCCGTACATCCTTCTCCCTGCAAAGCTCCTGCTACTTCCGCGGCCCCGAGGCCGTAGGCATCTGCCTTAACAACCGCCATGAGCCGGCATCCGGCAGAAAGCCCGGCCATGATTTGTCGGTAATTATGGATAATGGCATCCATATCTACTTCGATCCATAGATCTGACATGACAAGCCCCTCTTTAACAAATGATTTTAAAAATTATTTAAGAGATCATTTAAGAAATTACAAGGAATGAATTATTTATTCCGCGGCCTGCGCATCCGGGCAAGCATTCCTTTCAGTTTCCCGGAGTAAGCTTTTTCAGCAATCTGCCAAATCACATACAGGACAGGCCTGTAAACATAGTCCCATTCCCCGATGAATTCTGTAAACTCGCCATTAAAACCTTTTTTAAATTTATACAGTCCATACAGCGGGTTACTCTCGTCCAAATCCCCGGATACTCCTCTGAAATCATAGAGCGTACAACCATTTGCTTTGGCCCAGCAAATCATTTCCCACTGAATCAAATAGTTGGGCATGACATTGCGATAAGAATTTGATGATGCCCCATAGATATACCAGGCTTTGTCCCCTGTGATGAAAGCCAGCGTTCCTGCAACAATTTTTCCTTCATATTCGGCAACAAAAAGTTCGGCAAAACCTGCCGGCACCAGCGTATCATACAGATCTTCAAAATAGGTATAAGACCTCACCAGGAAATTATCCCGTTCGGTCGTTTCCTTGAGTACACGGAAAAATTCCGGTAGATCCTCTCTTAATCCTTTCCGGATCACGACACCTTTTTTAGAGGAAAGGCGGATATTATAGCGGGTTTTTTGATGCATATTCGTGAGCAAGGTCTCTTCATCCGGCGAAATGTCCAGACGAAATACAAACTTCGGCTGAACACCTTCAAAATTCTTTCCTGTATCCATTTTATTAAAGCCCTGGGCTTTCAAAATACCTGCCAGAACCTGATCGGTTGAAGATACATCAGGATCAATCTTTAAGAGAATCGCCTTGCGTTTTTGCGCCAGCTTCCTGATTGCTTCCAGGACGGCTGCCATTTTTTCGCTGTCGTGCATATCAACGACCGGACCGCGCGGACAGTAAAAAATGGGGGTCCCCAGCAACGGTAGTTTTCTTTCGAGAATTGTTGCAGCAGCAAAAATCTCACCATCTTTTTCCACTGCAAGCCTCCAGGGTCTCCAGCCCGTTCTTCCTTTAATGTCTCCCCATTCCCATAATTGCATCGCATGCCC
Source organism: Dehalobacter sp. TBBPA1 (assembly GCF_040931655.1). NCBI lineage: Bacteria > Bacillati > Bacillota > Clostridia > Eubacteriales > Desulfitobacteriaceae > Dehalobacter > Dehalobacter sp. TBBPA1. The sequence continues at coordinate 2,930,629 of NZ_CP162385.1, forward strand.
TTTGGGATGCTTACAAATAAAGGAATTAAACTTTGCTTTATCTTCAATTGCGAGCCACCTTGCCGTAAATTCCATTTTTTCACTCCTCCCAAAGACATTCCATTCTATCATCTGCGGAAATACAATTCATAGAAATACCAATCACCCTGTTCGACGTGAACCGGTTGACTGGCAATAAACGTTTTTTTCTTCATCCTGTTATCCTATTAATTTTAAACGTAATCATATGATCTTAAACATCTGTTGTTTGCTGTCTTATATTTCCTTCAGTGTTGCAGTGACAAAGTTTTTGAAGAGTGGATGCGGCCGGTTCGGTCTGGACTTAAATTCAGGATGAAACTGAGAAGCCACAAACCAGGGATGATCCGGATATTCCGATATTTCAACGAGTCTGTCGTCCGGGGATGTGCCCGAGAATACCATGCCGTTCTTCTCGAGGATTTCCCGGTAATAATTGTTCACTTCATAGCGGTGACGATGCCGCTCATAAATCACTTCACTGGAATACGCCGAGTTGGCAAGGGTATTCGGTTTGACCCTGACCGGAGAAATCCCCAAACGCATCGTCCCGCCCATATCTTCAATATCTTTTTGTTCCGGCAGCAAATCGATCACGGGATACTCAGTATCAGGGTTAAATTCTGTACTATTCGCGCCTTTTAGCCCACAGACGTTTCTGGCAAATTCAATGATGGCACACTGCATCCCGAGACAAATGCCTAAATACGGTACTTTGTTCTCTCTGGCATACTGGATCGCCTTGAGCTTCCCTTCAATCCCTCTGTTTCCGAATCCTCCCGGTACCAGGATGCCTTTAATTCCGGTAAATATCTGCCCCAAATCTGCCCCTGGAACCTCAAGCTCCTCAGAATTAATCCAGCGGATTTTTACACCGGCCCCCTGATCGATGCCGGCATGGCGCAAGGCTTCTGCTACGCTGAGGTAGGCGTCGGGTAAAGTGACATATTTACCGACAATCGCAATTTCTGTATACCTGCATGGAGACTTAATCTTCAAGACCATTTTTTCCCACGTTGACATATCCGCTTTGGGGGCTTTAATACCCAAACAGCACAGAACGATATCATCCATACCTTCTTCCTGAAGACGAAGCGGAACCTCATAAATCGTCGGAGCTGTGGTATTAGTTATGATAGCTTCTTTGTCAATATCACATAATAAAGCTAGTTTTTCTTTGAGATCATCGTCAATTGCTTTGTCAGCCCGGCAAACCAAAATATTGGGCTGAATTCCGATACCTCTGAGTTCCTTGACCGAATGCTGCGTCGGTTTGGTCTTAACCTCACCGGAAGCCGACAGATAAGGAAGAAGGGTGACGTGGATATAACAGACATTCTCTTTGCCCATATCTCCACGGACCTGACGAATGGCTTCCAAAAATGGCAGTGACTCCATATCGCCGACAGTCCCGCCAATTTCAGTAATCACAACATCGGGATTACTCTCTCTGGCAACCCGGTAAATACGTTCTTTAATCTCATTCGTAATATGAGGAATCACTTGAACCGTGCCGCCAAGATAGTCACCTTTGCGTTCCTTGGTGATGACCGACCAGTAAATCTTTCCTGCAGTCACATTGCTGTTTTTTGATAACGGAACATCAATAAATCTTTCGTAGTGCCCGAGGTCAAGATCGGTTTCCGCTCCGTCATCGGTAACAAACACTTCTCCATGCTGGTAAGGGCTCATTGTTCCAGGATCGACATTAATATAGGGGTCAAATTTTTGGATCGCGACCTTGAGTCCCCTTTTCTTCAATAAACATCCCAAAGAAGCGGCTGTTATTCCTTTACCCAGGGAACTTACTACGCCTCCGGTAACAAATATAAATTTCGTCATCCTTTTCTACCCTTTCCTTATCTCATAAAATTCTAAAGTCTAGAGTCCTGTGCTACGTTGTATGTCAAATTAATTAACTTCCAAAGATAAGTTTACATTCTTTCCGGGGCTGATACACCCAGTATCTTCAAGACATTCGCCAATACCTGTCTGGTTGAGCGAATCAGTCCCAGCCGGGCTGTCCGCAAATCGGGATCCTCAATCAGAACACGCTGACTATTGTAAAAAGTATGGAATAGCGCCGCCAAGTCAAGCACATACCTTGCAAGCCTGTGCGGTTCGGTTAGCTTTGCTGCCAGCACAATTTCCCCAGGCAGATCCGCCAATTTCTTCAATAGATCTCTTTCCTCCGCAGAAACAAGAAGCGCCAGCTGATATTCACCAGGAATCAGCTGCGATTCGAAACCCTGTTCTTCCGCCTGTCTTAAGATACTGCACAACCGAGCATGCGCATACTGCACATAGTAAACCGGGTTATCGGCGGACTGGGATTTTGCCAGGTCAAGGTCAAACTCAACCGTAGAATCCGGGTCACGCAGCAGGAAGAAGAACCTGGCTGCATCTTTGCCAACTTCATCAATCAGTTCCCTCAGCGTGATATACTGACCGGAACGCTTTGACATCTTGACGATATCACCGTCCTGAATCAGCCTTACGAGCTGCATGAGGATGACCTGAAGAGAATCAGGGCTGTATCCCAGAGCCTGCATTGCGCCTTTCATGCGGGCGACATGTCCATGGTGGTCTGCTCCCCAGATATTGATAACCTTTTTAAAACCCCGTTCGAACTTATTGCGGTGATACGCAATATCCGCTGCAAAATAAGTCGGAACCCCATTGCCGCGCACAATGACTTCGTCTTTTTCATCTCCCGGAAGGATTGCTTTCAGCCAGAGAGCACCTTCCTTTTCATAAATATATTCTTTGTCTTCCAGCCACTTCATCGTCTCACGAATATAGCCGGACTCATGCAAAGACTTTTCACTGAACCATACATCATAGAAAACGCCAAAATCCGCCAGCGTTTCTTTGATATCATTGATTTTTTCTTTAAGAGCATAACTGACAAGAATATCCCGGCGGGTCTGTTCTTCCATCCGGACATATTGATCTCCGTCTTTTTCAATGATATTTTTGACGGTATCAATCAAATCTTCACCATGATACCCGGCCTCCGGGAAAGGTACTTCAACCCCCATAAGCTGGAGATATCTGGCTTCCAGCGATAGCGCAAAATTATGAATCTGATTGCCTGCATCATTGATATAAAATTCCCTGCTGACCTCGTACCCGGCCATCGCCAGCAGTGAGGCCAAACTGTCCCCCAAAGCAGCTCCTCTGGCATTCCCCATATGCAAAAGGCCTGTCGGATTCGCACTGACAAACTCAACCTGAATTTTTTCACCCTGGCCGATGTTGACAAACCCGTATTTTTCACCCTGGGCAGATATTTCAGGAATTACGCCTGTCAGCCAGGCAGGATCCAGGCGGAAATTAATAAATCCGGGTCCGGCTATTTCACTTGAGGTAATCCAGGTATCTGCCGTATCCAGATTATCAATAATGATTGCTGCTATATCCCGCGGAGCTCTTTTTGCCTGTTTGGTTAACAGCATAGCAAGGTTGGTCGCCAAATCACCATGCTCACGTTCTCTTGGTTCTTCTAAAACGTAAGAAGGTATTTCCTGAAAAGCCAACGCTCCTTTTTCGCGTGCACAGAGGATCGCCTGTTCTAATTTTTTACTGACATTTTCCCTGATTTTCTCATAAACGCTCAAACCTGAAGCTCCTCCTTCATAGGACCGCTGGAAATGTACATAACTAAAATAAATTTTAATACATTTTCAGTAAAAATACCAGCGCCCAAATAATTAAGCAGAAAAAGAAGGTCTTTCTCTGCTTAATTATTTTACATTTACCAATTATATTGGAAATGCATTTTTTTTCAATACTTATTTTGTTAATTCTTATCTTAATCCTTACTGGATTAATTTTCCGGCAGGCGTATTGACAACCCTGCTAATTTTTTCTTCCGTCCCATTCAGCGCATTGATATAAACCATATACTCCTCCCCAAATGCCGTCCCTCTGAATTCATAACAAAAGGCTTCATTTGTCCCTAATTTTGAGATCACCGCCATTTTTGTTTCGATGATCTTAAATTCTTTCTTGAGTTTTGCCTTGGCCTGCTCCAGTGTAAGCACGCGATTCAGATTTCGTTGATGATGATACGCATAGTAGGGGTTAGCGTCAAAGCCAATGATCTGACCGTTATCTGTCGCTATGGTCAGCCTGATCTTGTCAGGATACAGCAGTGTCCCGTTCTCCCGCGGAACTGCATCAACCAAAACATAGGACCCGAGATCCTCGGAAGAAGTTACGACCAGATCCCATCCTATCCTGGCCAGGGAGGCATAGGCACTATCCAAGGTTTTTTTGACATCGAGCTGGCGATCGTTTAATTCACGCTGATCCCGGTAAAACGTGACGACACCGCCTTTTTTGCTGACCTCCAAATAGCTGTCCTTATACGTAAGATTAAATCCTCCGAGGAGGTTGTCGCTTAAACCGCTTAATTGTGGAGCCGCACCTGTCTGCCCCAAATCTTCAAGAAAACGCTTGCCAACCTCCACGGCTTTGCTTTCATTAATTTCTCCTTCCGGTAAACCAAGCGGCTTATCCACATAATGCTTGTCCAGTTCTCCCTGATATGTGAATGGAGGATATTTCTGAAGGCTGACATCGAGCTGCTTCAATCCGCCTCTGACAGAAGTTGGCGTTTGGGCAGCTGCCTGTTGATTTTGCTGATTGGTCTTTCCGCTGTTTTCATCACCCTGAGCAGCGGTCTGAATGGATTTTCCGAAACCGATTTTTTGCAGCAATCCTTTGGGTTTGTCCACCCAGGCGAGGTTCTCGGAATTAAACTGATTGTAAACTTGCTGAACTGAGCGGTTGATTTCTATCACTCTTTCATGCATTTTGTTTAATGTAGCCTGCTCCTCAGCACTCATCACGGCGGCAGCAGCCGTCTTGCGAGTCATGGCCTTGCTGAAATCGCCGACCTGGTTGATAAACGTGTCAACATAGCTAATCCCGACCTCGTCTGCCGGCAGCTGGCCAAGGCGGCTGACCGCACTTTCGCTTCCCTTCCAAGTTTCTCCGAGATAAAGCACCCTTTGGGCCGTGCTACCCGCAACCTTGGCTTTGGCTATACTTGTTTCCACTTCGTTTAACGACGTCACAAGATCCGTAAAAGCCCTCGAATACTGGTTTTCTGTTTCCGTCTTATACTCTTTAAGTTCCCTGAACTCATAATAACCCCAGCCCAGAGAGAAAATCAGCGCAATCCCTAACGTCAAGGACAGCCAGGAAAGCAGCTTTTTTTTTGATTCAGCGTTCATCGGTACCCCCCCTAACGTGTAAAAATATGTTTGCCAATTTTTTTGATCTGCGGTCTTGACCAGACAAATTTATTGGTGGTCTTGTCGGGATTAAAATAATAAACCGCTCCATTGGTCGGATCAGATCCGTTCATCGCTTCCCTGGCTGCCTTAATGGCGGTTTCATCAGGTTGAAGGTTGATCTGACCGTCATCTACTGCCGAAAAGGCCTTTGGCTCGTAAATGACACCGGCGATGGTTTTTGGGAAGGAGGAACTTTTAATTCTATTCATGATACAGGCCCCGATCGCGACCTGACCAATATACGGTTCACCGCGGCCTTCCGCATAAACACACCGAGCCAGCAGCTGAAAATCGGCGTTCTTAAAACCGACCTGTTTCCCGGAAGAGGTAGTACTTTCACCTGTCAGTCTTTTTAACTCCCGAATCGTTTTGTCTCCGGCTATGCCGTCAGCTTTTAATCCTCTGCTTTTTTGAAATCTTTTGACGGCAGCCACGGTTGACTTTCCATAAATACCGTCAACTTTTCCGACCTGATACCCGAGTTGGACCAGTTTGCTCTGCAAGGCTTTGACTTCAGAACCTCTGGAACCCTTGGACAGTGCCCGGTCTCCAAGAGCAGCCTGACTGGCAGCAGAAAGAACCAGACACAGAATAAGACTTACCGTTATAATACTGAATATTTTTTTTTGTTTTTTTTCATTGGAATTCTGATCCATGCTTTCACCTCACCCGAAGTTATTTCTATTGCACCGCATTTCTTTGCTGTTTTTCATGCCAGCTCCGATTCAGCTTTCTTCTTATTCTGGCTTGGTTAGCAGCGGTTTATCCGCTAAAAATCATCTGTTCTGCCAGTCCAAATTTTTACAGCCAGCTTATTAATAAATTTCTATGATTATTACAAAGAATATAAGGATATTACTTTCTCAAACTCTTATAAATATTTCTATATTTGGCTTGTTTAGAGAGAGGTAAATCTCTAAAAATGAAGAACATTCTGACACAGTGGGATATTATTTGACTTTTTTATCTCTGATTTCGCATTGTCAATCAATGATCCGAAAGGAGTGTATGGCCTTGACCATTCAGAAAGAAGTCATTGAAGATTTGAAGTCAATCTGGGGAGACCGGATAAACTTTAACGCCCTGGAAAGAAAAATTTATGCCCACGATATGGGGGTAATGCCCTCCATGATCAAACCCTTTGCCGGTAATCCTATTCCGGACGGTATTGTTCAACCATCATCCGAAGATGAACTTGTTCACCTCGTGACCTATGCGAACCGTCATCAAATCAGTTTAATTCCAAGGGGGAAAGCAACATCCGGTTATGGCGGCGTACTGCCGGTTGACGGTGGGCTAATCGTCGAATTTAACCGGATGAAAAAAATCCTCGATATCTCCGAACAGGAAAGCAGTGCAACTATACAGCCGGGCGTTGTCTGGAATGAACTCGAGTATCACCTGAACCAAAAGAACCTGACGCTGGCGTTATACCCGACAAGTGCTCCTTCTTCGACGGTCGGCGGATGGCTTGCGCAGGGCGGTGCTGGAATCGGCAGTTATGAATTCGGCTACTTCCGAGACAATGTACTGTCTGCCAGAGTTGTCTTGCCAGATGGCTCTGTCAAATTCATGCAGGGTTCGGGTCTGGATCTGGTTTCGGACGTTAATGGAATCACTGGTTTAATCAGCGAGATCAGCATCCGGGTTAAAATGCTGAAACCAATGCATGTCAAAGCCATCGCTTTTGGCAATCCGGACCATCTTGCAGGATTCATGAAAGATCTGTTTTCCCGCAAAGTGCCTTTATGGTCGGTATCGTTTATCAACCCAGATGCTGCGAGGTTAAAGAATAATCTGCCGCCGCATTATCATCACGGGGAGCCAGTCACGGATGAGCACAGACCGATTCTGCCCGAAAAATATATAGCGATTCTGTCTTGTACCAACGACCGTTGCGATCTTGTTCAGGCCGTTGTGATGGAAATCGCCCAAAAAAACAACGGAGAATTTCTCTCCGCCGAAATCGCCCGGCATGAATGGGATGCCCGTTTTGAACCCGTCAGGGCCAAGAGGATTGCCCCTTCCCTGATTCCAAGCGAGATTATTATCCCGCTGGAAAACCTCGATAAAGTCATTCAAGAGATTACGGCCGAAGTTAAGCACCCATTTATTCTGGAGGGCTTCGCGACAAATTCCCAGGAATTTGTTCTGCTGGGTTTCATCCTGCATGATGAAAGGCAGTTTAACTTCAATCTTGCTTATGCGCTTTCTCTGTCTATTCTGAACACCGCTCAGAAATACCAGGGCAGACCGTATGCGTCCGGCTTATATTTTATCGGGTTCGTCGAAAAGATCTTAGGCAAGGACAGGGTCAAAAAACTGACCGCATTCAAAAAGCAGGTTGACCCGAATAAAATGATGAATCCGGGCAAAGTCCTGGACAACAGTTTTTTGTCCAGGGGAATTGAACTTGCAGGTACGTTTGACCCGATCCTCAAAATATTCGGTAATTTGGCCAAAACCAAAGATCCCGGTGAAGTATTCAAGGAGAGAAAAGGCATTCCAGGTGACATTGTCTGGTATGCCTACGCCTGTTCGCAATGTGGCTACTGTGTTGATCAATGTGATCAATATTACGGCCGGGGTTGGGAGTCCCAATCCCCGCGCGGCAAATGGACGTTTTTAAAACTTCTTCTGGAAGGGGAAGTCGAATTTACCCAGCGTGTTGTTGACACTTTCTTGGCCTGCACGACGTGTGAATTATGCAACAGGACCTGTCAGCTGGATTTGCCGAATGAATCTTCCTGGCTAAAACTGCGGGGGCTGCTGGTAGACGGACTCGGGTACAGGACATTTCCTCCTTTTGAAATCATGGCCAATACGATGCGCCAGCAGGGCAATATTTGGGGCGGATACGCTAAGGACAGGGATAAATGGATCATTGACGAGGTTCGGGACAGTATCCAGGAAAAAGCCGAATACGCCTTTTTCCCTGGCTGTACCTCATCCTTCGTCGAACAGGATATTGCCCAGTCTACTGCTTTGCTGTTAAAGGAAGCAGGGATCAAATATGCTTATCTCGCCAACAAAGAACAGTGCTGCGGCATACCGATGCTCGTATCCGGACGCTGGGAAGTCTTCAATGAAACAGCAGCTAAAAATATTGCCGCGATGAAACAGACCGGGGCCAAGACCGTTATTACAACCTGTCCGGCCTGCTGGCTGGTCTGGGAAATCTATTACCGCCATTGGGCCAAAGACAACAATATTGAATATGATCTGCATGCCAAACATTATGCGGATGTTTTGGCCGAAAAGATTGAAGCGGGAGAGTTTAAGCTTGCCAAAGAACTTAACCTTCAGGCAACCTACCATGATCCTTGTCATATGGGACGGGCCGGAGCCAGGTTTGAAGGTCCACGTACGCTGATCAACGCAATCCCCGGCTCAAACTTCAGGGAAATGCGTTTTCACCATTATGATGCGCACTGCTGCGGCGCCGTGATCTCCCTAGTGGCTGATCCGAAGGTCGCCTCTGAGATTGGTGCTTCCCGGATTGAGGAAGCGATAGGGTGCGGTGCAGATACGATTATTACCGCCTGTCCCTGCTGCAGGGTCCAGTTAAAAATCTCGGCCGAGGATAACCATCTGCCAATTAAGATCCGCGATTTATCTACGCTGGCAGCCGAAAGCCTTGGCTATGACATTCCGTGCTCAGATCCGGTCATCGATGAGAAGTGGGCTGTCTTTGACGGGATGATCCGGATGATGACCCCCTGGGGAATGGCCGATATGATGGCCGGTCTAATTCCGGAGATGATTGAAGCCATGCCGGACACATACAGGAACATGATGAAAATGGTGATGAACGCGCCGGAAGTGTTCAAAGAGCCAATGATCTCCATGATGAAAAGCGTGATGCCTTCCTTATTCCCCGGATTGCTCCCGGCCATCATGGATAAAGTCATGCCGCGAATGCTTGAGAAAGTAAGCGAAGCCATCCCGATGCCGGAGTACCTCGAAGAACAGATGCCAAACCTGATGCCCAAAACGATGGAGGTACTCATGCCTAAAATGCTAGACGAGATCATCCCGTACTTCATGCCGAAAATGGCGGATTATTTGAGAGGGAAATAAAGCCTATATTCCGCTCGCACGTTTTCGTGTCTACTCGCTCAAATCCTTGCTAACATGCTAGAACCACTGGGTTTTTCAGCACGTGAACCATTAGCATGTCTTGACGCTGCGGTTTGGGGCATTCAGTAGAATAAACAGCCGAAAAGCGGATGGCACCATGTCGTCAACCTTAGCTTAGCTCAAAAAAATGCTGATAACAGTCAAAAACTACTATCAGCATCATATCGGTTTAGAGTTACTCTTGTTTAGGGGTTCACCCGAACCTTTTACATAGAGCCTCAAATCTCTTACTTTTGAGCAATTTAGTGGTTTATTTATTATTCTCAGCAAAAACGTCCTTGAACACCTGGACGGCTTTCGCGCTGTCCACCGGGAATCCCATTTCTCCGAGTGTTTCACCAATGATTTCGAGCGCTTTGCAGAAAATATCATTCGTGGCGTTCCCCATATGTCCCAATCTGAAGCCTTTTCCGGCCAGAGAAGCGAGTAATCCGGCTACGATCAGCCCTTTCTTCGCGAGTACGGCTCTGAATTCGGCATCGTTGACTCCTTCTGGATAAAGAATGCAGCTTAAAGTCGGAGCAGCGACTTCTTCCGCAGCAAAAATATTCATGCCCATGGATCTGACCGCCGCACGGATTGCTTTGCCAATCGCTGCATGCCGACGATAACGCGCTGCCGTTCCTTCTGCCGCAATGATTTTCATAGCTTCTGCATAGCCATAGATCATATTGATCGGGTGGGTCGCAAAATATTTCTGGGGCTCTTTCATGACCGGGCTCCAGTTGTTGATATCCATATAGTAACTGTTGACACCATCCATTTTCGCTCTGGATTCTAGGGCTTTCGGTCCAAAGGCCACAATCGCAAGTCCAGGAGGAACCCCGATCGCTTTCTGAGATGCGGTCAAAACAACGTCAATCTTATAATCGTCAGTACCATAGGCTTTGCCCATATCTTCTTCAAGTCCGCCGGAAGCACATACACCGTCTAAAATAAAGAGCGCGCCATACTTTTTGACTGTCGGAACAACTTTGTCCAGATTAGCAGCTACTCCCGTTGATGTATCCGCGTGGGTTACCGTAACAGCTTTATATCCGCCTTGCTGCAGCTTTTCTTCGATCTGACTCGGTTCAATTTGTTTGCCCCACTCAGCAGCCAGTACTTCAGCTTCAATCCCTAAAGCTTTCGCAACTCCGATAAAGCGGTCTCCAAAATAGCCATGGCTTACGATGAGCAGCTTCTCACCGCGGGCAACCGTATTGGCCAGTGCCATTTCCATGGCTAGTGTTCCGGATCCGGCGATAACAAAAACTTCGCCATTCGTATTAAACATTTTTCTGGTCTGAGCGAGAGCTTCGCTGAAAATACCTGCAAAACGCATATCCGTATGGGACATTGTTTCCCGGGAAAGCGCCTCATAAATTTCGTCGACTACAGGTGTCGGGCCGGGAATTAAGAGCATTTCTTTATTGGGCATTGGGAATTTCCTCCTTGAAAATAGAACATTAAAAAAATTGTACTCCAATTAGGGATTATATCATTAATTTAGTCTCTACGGCTAATTCTGTCAGAATATTTTCCATTAATGCCGCAATAATTATTATTTTAGGACTAGTAAATCTGTAATGTCTCATTTGGGTAAATATTTAAAAATAATTTTTGCTAAAAATCTGCGGACTTAACGGTTCTCGGGAACGGGATGACATCACGGATATTGGAAATCCCGCTTAAATACATGATCAGGCGCTCAAAGCCGAGGCCGAAGCCTGCATGTTTTACCCCGCCATATTTTCTGAGTTCAAGGTACCAACCATAATGCTCCGCACTCATTCCAAGCTGAGCAATTCGTTTTGTCAGTAAATCTGTTCTTTCTTCTCTCTGACTGCCGCCAATGATTTCACCGACACCCGGAACAAGCAGGTCCATCGCAGCCACCGTCTGCTGATCATCGTTTTGCCTCATGTAAAAAGCCTTAATCTCCTTGGGGTAATCTGTAATGAAAAGTGGTTTTCCAAATACCTTTTCGGTTAAAAAACGTTCGTGCTCAGTTTGGAGGTCTAATCCCCATTCCACAGGATAAGCAAAATCCGTATTGGCTTTCTTTAAAATCTCGATGGCGTCGCTGTAGGACAGACGGCCAAATTCCGAATCTAAAACATTGTTCAGCCGGGCCAGCAGTTCTTTATCGATAAACTTACTAAAAAACGCCATTTCGTCCGGGCAATGTTCCAGCGCATAAGCAATCAGATACTTCATCATTTCCTCGGCGAGATTTTGGATATCGTTTAACTCTGCAAAGGCAATTTCCGGCTCAATCATCCAAAATTCGGCTGCATGCCTGGCCGTATTGGAGTTTTCTGCCCTGAAAGTCGGTCCAAATGTGTAGACATCTTTAAACGCAAGGCAAAAACTTTCAGCATTCAGCTGTCCGCTTACCGTAAGATTTGTCTCCTTACCAAAAAAATCCTGACGGTAATCCACTACTCCCCGGTCATCACGCGGCAGATGATCAAGCTTGAGTGTGGATATCCGAAACATTTCTCCCGCTCCCTCGGCATCACTTCCCGTGATGATTGGCGTATGCACATAGACAAAGCCTTTATCCTGAAAAAACTGATGCACGGCCATTGAAATGACAGACCTGAGTCTGAATACAGCCGAGAATGTATTGGTCCGGGGACGGAGGTGCGCAATCGTTCTAAGAAATTCCAGACTATGCTTTTTCTTCTGCAGCGGATAATCAGCCGGACAGGCATTTTCGATTTGGATCTTCTCGGCTTTTAGCTCAAAAGCCTGGTTTGTCCCCGGAGAGGAAACCAGTACCCCTTCCGCAGTTATGGCAGAACCGGCTCCGAGTCGGCTGACTTCTGAAAAATTTAGCAGATCCTGACCATAGACGATTTGTAGGTTTCTGAAGCAACTGCCGTCATTGAATTCGATAAAACCAAATTCTTTGGATGCTCTGACCGTCCTTACCCAGCCTGAGATTTGCAGACGCTCCCCAATCTTAGCCTCTGTTGCCTCATAAATTTGCTTTACAGCTATACTGTTCATCATTAACTCCTGTTTATAATTGATACACCCTTCAGTTATTCTGATTTTACGTTTGGCTGTATTTGCTGTTTGTTCTTGCTCTCCCGATATTCCTGGACAGCTTCGCTCCACTGATTTCTGGCCATATTGACATATTTCATGTACCGGCTTTTGTCAGGATGTTCACTGACTGTAGAAAAATATTTGACAGCTTCATTGTATTTTCCTAGTCTACGGTTTAATTCACCGATCAAATATAAAATCTGGATTTCCGGAGTCAATTCCGGATTGAAATCCGTATAAAGAAAAGATTGTTCATATTCGGTACAGGCCAGGTTCATAAATCTCATCTCTTCTTCAGCAATTCCGGCTCCGCGGTAAATCCACGCCAGGCGGTGACAGATCCTTGCCAGCACAACATGTTTTTCTTTAATCAGCTGGGCAAAGTAGATCGCTAGCTTAAACGTTCTGACTGCCATCTGATAATCCCGCTCTCCGCAGAAGTCTTTACTGTGGTCCATCTTGCCGGAGATCTCCTCGAGGGTTTTTTTGCGAACATTTTGTGCCATGATTTTGGAAAAATCCTCTGTGAAAGAAAAACCGCAATGAGGGCAGACCATGACATAGTAGAATAACGGACTATTGTCATCTTGCTCAAATATCTGACCAAAATCGCTGTCGACCTTGCGCGGCTTAATGAACCTTGACCGGATTTTCTTGGTCACGAATTCCTGACCGCATAAAAGGCATTCGACCTTTTTGTCGTAGAGAGGCTCGAGCTTTTCAGTTATATCCTTTTTATCCATCATAATCCTTATATTTCCTTCTCATCTTTAAAATTATCCTATCCATATTTTATTCTTTTTTTAGAAATAATCTATAGGTTATTTTTCGCGTCTTTTGGAGGTTTGGGCCCAAAAAACTGATAATAATGGCACTCAATTCTTCCATTATATAATTTCCGGCTTTTATCCCACCTTTTTTTAATGAACCTTTCTGGTTTTGGCAGCGAAGTGAGCATATGCAGGGACCAATCTTCGAGTCTCTCCAGAACCTCGCCAAGTTCCTGATAAGCAGTTTCAGCTTCTTCTGCTGTTCCAAGCCTTTGCCCATATGGAGGATTCGTAATGATACAGCCATATTTAAATCTGGAGCGGACTTCTTTGACCGGCAGCCTCTGAAAAAATATTTTTCCTTCCAGACCTGCTTCTCTGGTGTGTTCCCTGGCTAAGCGTAAAGCAGCTGGATCAATATCCGAACCATAGATTGCAAGTTCCTCATTTCTTTGCCAGAGATCTTCTGCTTCTTCTCTTGCTTTTCGCCAATGTTTTTCCGCAATGTTCGTCCATCGTTCAGCTGAAAATGCCCTGGCCAGACCAGGTGCCCGATTCTGTCCGATAAAAGCCGCTTCAATCGGAATCGTTCCTGTCCCGCAAAAAGGATCCAGAAAAACACGGTCGGGTTTCCAGTAGCTAAGATAGGCCATTGCGGCAGCAAGTGTTTCTTTTAATGGAGCCTCCCCGGCCATTTGCCTATAGCCGCGTTTGTTTAATCCCTTACCGGAAGTATCGATGGTCAGCGTAACAGTATCTTTCAGAATAGAGACCTGCACGGCATAGAGGGCTCCTGTCTCTTCAAACCAGCTGACGCCATAGGTATCCTTCAGTCTCTCCACAATCGCTTTCTTAACGATCGCTTGGCAGTCTGGAACACTATGCAGCTGAGATTTAACCGATTTTCCGGTCACCGGAAAACAGGCGTCCACCGGCAACCATTCTTCCCAGGGCAATGCTTTCGTTTGCTGGAATAATTCCTCAAAGCTCCGGGCTTCAAACTCACCCATCTTCAAACTGATACGGTCCGCACACCTCAGCCACAGATTGGCCCGGCAAATCCCTTCTTCATTTGTTGTCCATGATATCTTACCGTTCTGAACCTCTGTATTTTCATACCCCAGATTTTTAAGTTCCCGCGCAACGACAGCTTCAAGCCCAAATGCCGTTACTGCGACCAGTTCAACCCTTGCCATGCAAACACTCCAGTAAAGCTAAATTTTACGCATAATCTACAGATCAAAAAAATACAATATTTACTAACTTTTTTACGATAAATGACATTTCTTTCTGTAACCAAAATAAATGGACAGGCTTTAAAACCATTGGAAATAAACGATTTTCTTCTAAAAAACAGTCAAATTATTTTTTTTCGGCCTTTGACAGGCATCAACATTTTTCTTCCTTATTGTAGTGTATACTGATAAAGGTTGCAAAATAAGAAAATTTTAGAAGGAGGAACGACAGTTGAGGCCTGTTGTAATGGTCATCGACGACGACACAAGTATAGCCAATCTTCTGTCAACAATGCTAATTGGCAACGGCTATACTCCAATTATCGCGTCAAATGGATATTCAGCTCTTACTATGCTGAAGAGCTGCCCTCACCCAAATTTGATTCTCACAGACTATTCCATGCCTATACTCAATGGCTGCGAATTTATTGAGAAGATTTCAGCTCAAAAAAATCTGAAAGATATCCCGGTAATTATGATTTCCGGTTCAGATATTGAAGAAAGGAAGCTGCCGAAAACCACAAATTTCAAGGGGATTATCCAGAAACCGTTTAAAATTAATACGGTTCTTGACGTTATCAAGCATCACGCAATCAATCATTGCGATTCTTCACTCTATCCTGCTTAAATTCCAAACAGAGTTTGCACATGATTGATATATCGGAAAAGGTATCAAGTCAATAATAACCATAATACGCAAAAAAGGCAAAATTAATGCCTTTTTTTCTATAATCTTTTAGTATACTGTGATTTCAGCAAGGCCTAAATTTAGAAGCCTGCTTTCCTTGACAACGTCTTTGTATCTCCCGCCAGTATCAATGTTTTGATTTGATTAATGATTTGCTGATAGATCGGTTCTCCACTTATGTATCTTGTCAATGATTCTTTATTGTCCGTTTTTTTCATAAAATTCAATAACCGCTTCAAAAGGCACTAATAAAAAGATATGTAAGACTATGCCGGAAAGGAGTAGCTATGCAGATAAAAACATTATTAAAGACTGCATGCGCCGTGGTTGTTGCCTTGCTAATCCAATATCTATATCTGGAAGGGCCGGCAATTGCATCCTTCCAAAACGACCGGACGTATGAATATCAGGTGGATAATTATGCAGTCAAAGCACAATTTCCAGCTACAACTGAAGTGCATTTGACTCCCGACAAAGGAGAGGAAATGCGTCTGAACATCTATTTTACGGACAGTAAACTCAGCTTCAGGGGATATCTCCAGATCTGGCGGGCAGCCGACCTTGAGCATTTCCTTCAAGACAGCAAAGCCAGAAGTACTTATAACTTTATAAGTTATGTTCTAAAACGTACGTCCTTAAATCATTGGAACGGATTTGAAGAAAGCTGGTCAGCTGATTTTGGCGAAAATGTTATCAGCTCGCAGGAATACTGGCTGGAATTGAACGACAACAACGAAGTTGTCAGAATCTCCTTTTTTACCGATCAGGCTTTTTTCCCGGACAGCACGAGCAGCATCATTCGTTTGACCCTGGATTCCATATCTGTCGAAAATCACTGATTTTGTTTACAACGTCCTCCACCCCGGCCGTTTCTCCGATCTTTTAGGGAATGATTGGATTCAGTGATATAATACTGTTATTATACATGATCAATGTCTTTCCTAATCTTACCACAGGGAGGAATTGCCTTTGCTACAGGTTAACGGTGAAATAGAAGGTATAAAAAACAGTATTCTTGAGAAATTAAACGGGTTCTATACTTACCAAATTCCTAGGGACCAGTTGTGGACACAGGAACTCATTGAACAACTTGCCGAAATCTCTTCGCAGGTGAACAAGGAAATTGCCGTGTATGCCGACCGCAAAGGCCGCATTACCGATGTCAGCATAGGAAATCACAGTACCGTGAAGCTGGCTGAAGTGGAGCAGAAACGTAGCCTGCAGCGCCTTTCAGGCACCCGCTGTATTCACACCCATCCGAAGAGCAGCGGTTTATTGTCTTCCATGGACATCAGTTCTCTAAAGCAGTTGAATCTCGATGCAATGATCGCCATCGGGATCCGGAATAACCGGGCTGAAGACCTTTATGTTGGCATTCTGTCAGCCACGAACATTGAGGAGGTCAATATTTTCGGACCCCTTGCGGCTGATATAGATGACTTTGCGTTTCTCTTTCAAAATATCGAAGATGCCGACAATATACTCAGGAAATTGCCTGCAGAAAAAGCCAAAACAAGTGAACGTGCCATACTGGTTGGACTGCAGACACGGTACAGCAGAGACTTGTACGGAATCAGCGAAGCGGAAGTCTCGTTTGCCGAGCTTGAAGAGCTGGCCAAAACAGCTGGGGCTTTGATTGTTGGCCATTTAATGCAAAAAAAAGAAACCCGCGATTCCTCAACGATCATCGGCCCGGGCAAGCTCGAAGAACTTCAGCAAATGATTCAGACACGCCAGGCTGATCTGGTTATCTTCGACGAAGAATTAACCGGCACCCAGCAGCGCATCCTCGAAGAAAAGCTGGGGTTGAAAGTTCTGTCCCGTACAGGCCTGATTCTGGATATATTCGCCCAGCATGCCCGTTCCAGGGAAGGAATCCTGCAAGTAGAGCTCGCCCAGCTCGAATATAGACTCCCCCGCCTGACAGGAACCGGTGTGGCGCTTTCCCGTCTTGGAGGCGGTATCGGAACAAGGGGACCGGGTGAAACAAAACTGGAAACCGACCGTCGTCATATCCGCTCCCAGATCGTTCATCTGAGAGAACGCCTTGACGATATCCGTAGACAACGTGGCGTTCTCCGCGGAAACCGCCAAAAAAACAATATCCCGGTTCTGTCCATTGTCGGTTATACCAATGCCGGGAAATCTACCCTTTTAAATGCGTTGTGCGGCTCAGATGTCTTGGCCGAGGACAAACTGTTTGCTACGCTTGATCCGACAACCCGCAAGCTTCCCTTAAATAACGGCAGTACGGTCCTGCTTTCCGATACGGTAGGCTTTATTCGAAGACTTCCGCCTAATTTGCTCGATGCCTTTAAATCAACCCTGGAGGAAGTCGTATTATCCGACCAGATTTTGATTGTGGCTGATGCTGCTGATCCTCAGGTCGAAGACCACATCCGGATTGTCGATGAAATCCTGGCAGAACTTGGTGCAGGCAGTAAACCGACCCTGATTGTCCTCAATAAAGTTGACCGTTTGCATCCGGACAACCGGATCAGCTTGTGGCGCGAAACTCGGCCTGTTGTAGAAATTTCTGCTTTGCAGAGGAGCGGGTTAGAAGAACTGAAACAGGCCATCGAGAAAGAACTGTTCAGTGACCACATTCGGGTTAGTCTAGAAATTCCTGTTTCCGATGGAGCCGCCTTGGCCTGGCTATATGCGAATACGAAAGTTCTTGAAGTCGTCTATGACGAACAAGTTACCCACGTCGAAGCGGAACTCGCCGCTTCCTTACTGAGCACTGTGGAGAGGTATAGAGTCTCTGCTCCATGATAGCACTGTTATGCCTCTGAACCAGTACCACTAACTTTCGCTTTTCGTTCTATTACAGTTGACTTACGCCTACTTCAATTAACAAACCAATGGTAAGCAGAATCCCAAAAAGTGTATTGGTCTGAGCCACACTTTTCATTCCCGGCATCATTTCAGCCGGGAATTTTTTATTACGGAATCCGTTCAAGGCCTGAAGAGCATTCGGAATACTCAGCAGGACCAATAGTGCCCAGACAGGCAGAACATCTGCCAGGGTAAGTACAACTACCCAAAGATTGGCCACCAGGAACATTCCCGCCATGAATTGTACAGCCCTGCGGTGTCCCAACAAAATGGCGAGCGTATGACGCCCGTTCATCTGATCCCCTTCCCGGTCACGTATGTTGTTGGACATCATGATTGCTCCGATTAGAATCAGATTCGGAACAGAAATTAAAAAGACGTCCCAGTTAATGCTGCCGGTCTGAACAAAATAGGCAATCAAAATAATTCCTGATCCCATAAAGAGCCCGGCCAGCAATTCTCCAAAAGGCGTATAGGCAATCGGGTAAGGCCCACCTGTGTACAAATAACCGACAGCCATACAGCCCAGGCCAATCAGGGCCAGCCACCAACTGCTGCTACTGCAGATGTAAATACCCAGCAGTGACGCAATCAGCAAACAAACCAAAGCCAGACTCAGAACTGTCCCTGCTTTTATTCCGTCCCTGGTTATCGCACCGGCAATGCCAACGGATTCCGCTGTATCCAGTCCCCGGATAAAATCGTAATACTCATTAAACATATTCGTGGCTGCCTGGATTAAGATTGAAGCAATCAGCATTGCCGCTACCAGTCCCCAGTTTAAGCCGTTTCTGATCTGCCAAGCCAGCACCGAGCCAATCAGAACCGGTATGAATGAGGCCGTAAGGGTGTGTGGACGAAATAGCCGCCATAAAACCTTCCTGCGATTTGATTGCATCTTGGCCCCCGAAGGGGATGATTTCGTCTCCATTATGATTGCTCCTTTGATTTAGTCTATGATTTATTCATTTCTTCATCATTCATTCGAAGTTCGTGTTTTATCTCGCGCTGGTCAGAAGCTTAAAGCCGAGTGCTCCAAAAATGGTCGCCGAGACAATATTTATAACCTTGGAAAACCCGGGCTTCTTTAAAATCCAATTTCCTAGAGAACCGGCCGAGTAACCGATAAATCCAAAAATCAGCGCAACAAGCCCCATAAAGATAAGCCCTAAGAAAATCATCTGCAAAGGAACGCTGCCAAATTCAGAATTGACAAACTGCGGCAGGAATGCCAGGAAAAAAAGGGCAACTTTCGGATTGAAAACATTCATATAGAAACCTCGCAGCAGCAGGCCGCGGTGATCGGACCCTTGTTGGTCAACATCGGCAGTCAGCGGGTCATTCCGATGTTTGATCGCTTTATATGCCAAATAAAAAAGATAAAGCGCCCCGCAGGTTTTAAACAGAACAAAGGCGACTTCTGACGTCTTAAATATGACAGATAGCCCCAGCGCCGCGGCCAACGTATGAACCGAATTACCCAGCGTCAGCCCGATTGAGGTAAAAATGCCTGCCTTCTTTCCCTTGGCTATACCCTGGGTTATCAAAAATACAATGTCCGGACCGGGTGCCAAGATCAGTACAATGGACGAGGTAATAAACAGCAGGACCGCAGATAATGAAAACACGTTCAGTTCTTCCTCTCTTGATCTAAAGCTCCGGATCGATTGCCTTTGGATAGCAGCCTGTAAACTTCGGCATAGATTTCGCTTAAGGGAAGGTCATGCTCCATGGCAAGTCTTTTACAGTCTTCATATTCAGGTTTCGATTTGATTCTTTCCGCATCCAAATAAGAACATTTTACATTGACCGGACCGTACCGGGTCTGCACCAGCATATTCTCCCGGCGGAGCATCGTTTTTTCAACTGGATAGCTGCGTAAGCCAATCGCCGATGTTTCCCGCAAAATAACTTCCCTGACAGCTGAAATCGCTTCCTTATTGACTAAAGCGCTTAATTTTGACCCCGGTCGCCCCTTCTTCATGATCACCGGGGTTTTAAAGACGTCCAGGGCTCCGGCAGCAACCATCTTTTCTTCAATATATTCATAGAATTCCGGATTCATATCATCAATATTCGTTTCCAGCATCCACTGTCTTTCCTGCTGTCTGAATCCGGGAGCAGTCTTTTCCGCTCTCTCCCCAAGATATACCCGTAGAATATTGGGTATTTCCAAATCCCGCCGGCCAATCCCATAACCGGTCCGGTGAATGATTATATCCGCATTGTCTGTATATTCTTGAACATTCGCAGCCAGAATAGCCGCTCCTGTAGGCGTCGTTGTCTCATAAGGCACGATTCCGGTCTTTACCGGGACACCCTGGAGCAGCTCTGTTACGGCTGGTGCAGGAACCGGAAGCAGGCCGTGTTCACAGCGCACAAATCCACCACCAAGTTCCACACTGGAAGCAACGATCCTGTCAGCTTGCAAATATTCCAGACAAACAGCCGACCCGACAATATCGAGAATCGCATCCACAGCCCCGACCTCATGAAAATGGACCTGATCGGCCTTTATTCCATGAACCCTTGCTTCCGCATCCGCCAGAATGGCAAATGTCCGGATGCTTCTGTCTTTCACAGCTGCTGATAAATCACTTTCCCTGATCATTTTAGTGATATCAGCTAACGTTCTCGCCTGCTGGGTGGAATGGCGGTTCACGGGATCTTCAACCGTTATCTCTACGCGTGTGCCTTCAATTCCATGCTTGCTTTCAGAACGGATGTATATTGTATATTGCTCATTGATTTGAAGTTTAGCCAGCTCAGTGAGTAGATGATCCTTTGGGACGCCAAGATCGAGCATCGCTCCGAGATTCATATCTCCACTTATGCCGCTGAAACAGTCATAATAGATAACTTTCATCAGCCACCTCTTTTTACAGTTGCCACTACATTTATTCCCAAAAAATCCCGCGCCAGCAATAACCGTTGCTCTGTCCATAACCAGCTGGGCGTTGCGTAAGATCCTAAATACTCAATTCAACATTCATTTGAATAATCCTTGTGATTTCTCGCAGAATTGTGCCGCCAGAACCATAAAAAGTTGTTCCCGCTCTCATTCAGAAGATAAGTCCAGGTTACTGAAGGAGTTTGCAGGACTTCTTTTTCGTGCACAATTCCGTTCTGATCAATTTGAACGGTATGAAACGCACTGACAATTTCTGTCTTAATTTTATCGGACAATTCTCGAAAGCCTTCCATAGCAATGCGGTTAAACTCCGTCAGCGGATTTTTTTTGCCCAGCGCTACCAAATAAATGCTCTCCCGGACATCGGAGATATAGGCAAGATATTCCGCCCAGCATTTATCCAGATAATGAAGCGTAAGCTGTTTTTCAATCTTTTGCATAAGCTTTGTTCCATATTTCTCAGACAAAGACAGATATCTTTCCGTAGCTTGAAGCTGCAAATGATTCAACACCGTTTCATCTCTCAGGATCCGAAATCTTTTCTCAACAACGATCCGCCGCTGGTGCTCAATTATCGAGGAATACTCCCATAACTGTCTCCGGATATCTTCATGATATCCCTCAATCATTCTGATTCCTCTCGTTATTTCGAGTCTGACAACAGGATCTGAAACGGGACCTTCCTGATCCTGAGGACAATGGTCTTTCGGAATAAAGCGGGCAAGCTGATAATTCTTGATCAGTTCATCTTCCAGACTGATAAAGAATCTGCTTTCTCCCGGTTCACCCTGTCTTCCAGCTCTTCCCCTGAGTTGATTGTTCACCCTGCGGCTTTCAAAAAGGCTTGTCCCGATGACATATAAGCCTTCGGCAGTCATCACTTTTTCTTTTTGTTCCTCCCTGGCTCCGCCCAGCTTAATATCAATGCCTCTGCCGGCCATATTGGTGGAAACCGTAACCACTCCGGGTTCGCCGGCCTGCGCAATGACTCCGGCTTCCATTTCATCGTTTTTGGCATTTAAGACCCTGCACGCGATTCCCGCCTGACGGAGGTCAGCCGCCAAAGACTCCGACTCTGCGACGCTTCCTGTTCCGACCAGTATAGGCCTGCCCCGGAGGTGTACCCTGTTAATCTCTTCGAGTAATGCTTTTTGCTTGGCTTCCCGGCTTGTAAATATCCAGTCAGGATGATCTGCACGGATACACGGCCTATGGGTAGGAATGACAACAACCTCCATGCCGTAAAATTCGTTGAATTCACCGGCTGAGGTTACAGCCGTTCCTGTCATTCCAGAAATTTTCGGATATAAGCTTAAAAAATGCTGCAGCGTGACTGATCCCAAAATCATCCCGTTCTTCCCCGAATTTATACCTTCTTTGGCCTCCACGGCTGCCTGAATGTCCTCGGGCCAGTGGCGTTTGTCGGCAATACGTCCCGTGTATGGATCAATCAGTTCGATCCTGTCGTTTCGGAGAATATAGTCCGTATCCCTTTTGAGCAAGACCTCTGCATGCAACGCACAGTTTATCCTAGCCAGCAGCTGAAGATCTTGAGCCTGGTAAAGATTACTTTTGTTCAGCATTTTTTCTATATGCTGAAGTCCGCTGTCAGTTAAAAAGACATGATTGCCGTTCTGGTTCAATTCAAAATCCAGAAAAGGCCGTAATTCTTTCACCAGTCCGGCGAGGTGGGACAGATCCTCTCTGCCCCCGCTCTTTTCTCCGGCAATCACCAGCGGAATCCGTGCTTCATCAATTAAAATTGAATCGGCCTCGTCAATAATTGCATAATGAAACGGGCGCTGAACCAGCTCCTTCTGCTCCAAACAAAGGCAATCCCGCAGATAATCAAAACCGGCTTCTTTAGCCGAGACATAGGTTATATCCGCCGAATAAGCCTTTTGCCGTTCCGCTAAAGCCATGCCTTCCCTGACACATCCAACCGACAGTCCAAGAAATTCATAGACCGGTCCCATCCAGCTGGCATCCCGGGCTGCCAGATAATCGCTGAATGTGAGGATATGTACACCTTTTCCGGCTAAAGCGTTCAGATAAGCTGGCATGACTGCTGACAGGGTCTTACCTTCTCCAGTCTGCATCTCAGCAATCTTCCCCTCATGCAATACAATCCCCGCAATCAGTTGTTCCGTAAAAGGAAACAGGCCCAAGGCCCGGCGTGATGCCTCCCTGGCCAGTGCAAAAGCTTCCGGCAGCAGCAAATCAAGCGAACTTCCGCTTGCGGCCCGGAATTCTAAACGCTTCCTAATTTCTTTTATCTGTGTCTCGTCTGCCTGCGCAAGTCGGTACTGTTCGATCTGTTCCAGTATGGCATCATAGGCTTTCAAATTATAGGTCAGCGCATACTCCCGCTGCCTCATAAATCGGCTGATTTGTTCCATCTTCGCTTTGAATCCGGCTGGATTAAGTCTATCCGTAAGAGATTTAAACATAAAAATACCTCTCCTTATAAATATACAGAAATTCCACTGTCAGGAATTAATACCGACAGCCATCCTGGATCATTACAAAGAAAGGTTCCTGACAAGTTTCAGAAGATGGAACATAATAAGCAGCATCAGCGTGAAGAAAAAGACAATATCCAAAGATAGGGTAAAGTGGTTCGAAGCAATCGCAAAAAAGGCCGTGAAAAGAACCAGACTTCCGCACCACATTTGACGCAGAAAACCGCTGCGAAGCGACTCGCTCTCAGCAATATACAACCAGAATAACACCGGACAGGCTGCATAGGCCCGGGATTGTATCCCCTGTAAAATTGTTTTCCGGATCATATTTACCGCCGGAATGAGTACTGAAATAATCAGCCCCAGGATGAACAAGTCCAACATTCTAATACCCTCTTTGAATCTTATTATACAAAATATCTTCGCTTAAAAATATCCCATTAGAAAAAATAATCCCGTAATCGGTAATCATAGGCCCCTACAGCGGCCGGATCTGCGTCAATCAGTGTAATAAACATAGGAAGCTCTTAGCAGACGGCAGACATATGCCCTGCACGACAAATATGCCTCTCCAAAAAAGAACCGAAGAAAAATGAATAATAATATTAACAAACCCTAAGCCTCTACTTGCTTAGGGTTTGTTCTATGTGGAACATTTATAAATTGAGCTTATAAAGTCTTTGCCATCTCATTTAATTCTCCGCACATTGCGGTAATTTCCTCAATACTGGCTGTGACTTGTTCCGTTGCTGCGGCCTGTTCCTGGCTGGCATGCAATGAACTTTTACTCATATCTCCAGCATCATTCACTTTGGCTTTGATGGTATCCGTTAATTCCTGGATCCGGGGAACAGTGCTCTTAGATTGTTCTGAAAGCTTTCTTATTTCTTCCGCCACAACACCAAAGCCTCTGCCTGATTCCCCGGCTCGGGCGGCTTCAATTGCTGCGTTCAGACCAAGCATTTTTGTCTCGTCCGCTATTTCTTTTATGAAGACAGAAACCTTATTAATTTCTTCAGAAAGGCCGATAATCTCCTTAATATTGTTGTTCAGATTTTGTTCGTTGGAGTGAATACTCGTAGCCTCCGCTGCGAGCTCTTCAATCGCTGCAGAAATTGCAGACAAGCCGTCTTCAAGATTTCCTGAAATAATGCGCAGGTGTGCTGCTGTTTTTTTGGGGATAATGACTCCCAGAGAAGCGACTATTTCGTCAGGATTGTCTTCGTCAAAGAGCGGGTAATTTGTTTCTAAAACAGGGAAACCGTATATCTCTGCTCCACCTTCTTCTGAAATAGGCTTTTTCGTTTTGATGGTCCGGGAAGCAACATCTTCTTCCTGAATAACATGGCCAACAGGAAGAGACGATATATCAAATTTTCGAGAAGCCTGCCGGTAAACAACCTGAGTTAAATCCGTCATGTAAATAACCGAACCTTCATCGAACATTTCAGCCAAAACAGGGGCAAAATCCTTAAAGGCAGCAGCCACAGGGTGTAATTTTGGTAGAAAAACAGAAAATGTACCGAAAACATTGTCGGTATCATCAATAATTGGCATAGCGACAATGATGAGCCGTTGACCATAGACGGTTCGGGGAACATTCTGTGAGACTGTTTTTTTATTACGCACTGCATTCATCATCACGCCGTTGCTCTCAACATGATACCCAACCTCAAACGAATCTAAGTGAAAAGAATCTGAAGAAAATCTCCAAACAATTGTATCTCCTTCCGTTACGCAAAACATAATTCCGCCCGGAACCAGATGGCCTAGAGTTTCTGCCAAGGATTTGCATGAATCTAAAGCCGAAAATTTAATCATATTTGTTCCTCCATTTTTAACTAACAGATGCAAATATTTCGTTTTTTAATTTCGTGACATCCAGAAGCATAATCAAGCGATCCTCTACTTTACAGATTCCTTTGATGCAGCTATTGCCTAAATAAGCGATTTCGACATATAAACTTTCGATGGACTCTTCACCTACACTCAGAACCTCGGAAACATCATCCACAATGTTGCCTAAAAGCATTCCTTCCAGATTAAGTACCAGCAACCGGCTGTCATTTTCTGTTTCCGTGTTTTCAAGACCAAATCTTTTTCTAAGGTCTACCACGGGAATAACCTGATCTCTAAGGTTTAACATACCTTCTATGAAAGGAGGCATGTTCGGCATTTTGGTAATGTTCTTGGGAATTCGGATTATTTCCTGGGCACAAAAAATGTCAATGCCGTAATATTCTTTGCCCACAGCAAACACCACCATTTGAATATTTTTCAAAATATCACCTCCTTTTTTATAGTTATTTATATCGTATTTTTTATGCTATCGTTTAAATGGGTTATATCAAAATGATAGACTAAAGCTAATAATCCCAAACAAAAACTTTTTTAATAAATTAAAATATCTTTAAAAAATGAGAAAAAAGAACAAATATTATTATAGCTTTATAAATAATTAATATTGATAAAATATTTAGATAATTGAAACAATATTTGGCTAAACGTACTAGACAAACGAAGGAAAGGAGAAAAATGTGATGCAGCAGAAAGAAATAGTCAGAAAAATTGTCGAAACGTTTTATGGTGCTACAGAAATTACAACCTTGTACGTCCCGTTAACACTGGTTAATCGCCCTTCAATTCTAAGAGGATCCAACTATACATTCTTGATGGACTATTTTGAGTTTGGTGAAATCATCAATTTTCTTACAGCTTTGTTTGAACAAGACTCTTTTGACTTGAATACTTATCATACTGTTATTACCAAGAACTTCTTTGTCTATAACATTGTGATGATCGGGTACAAAACAAGAAAAATAGGAGCGGTGGTTTCTGGGCCGCTCATCGTTCATGATCCTCCAGAAATAGTTCTGGATAATATTCTCAGGTCTCAATTATTATCCTTTCAGAAAAAGCAGGAGTTCAAGACCGCATTGAAAACAGTGCCTTTGGCCACTTTAAAACGTATTGATTACCTAGGAAGATTTCTCCTTGTGTTATGTAAACCCAATATCAAGACATTAGTCGGCTCGAAGCAAAATTTTCACTGCTGGAAAGAAAGAGATCCCAAGGCAGGATATAAGAATTTGCTTAATCCCTGTCTGGAGGAGGATAGAAAAAGCCATTATGACATGATTTATTTTTTTCTTAAGAGTGCTAGAGATAACATCATCCGCGGAGATGAAAAAGGAATACAACTGCTTCTCAGAAAATCCGGGGACTTGCTATGGCAAACACGGGCCTACGATGAGCAATATATTTCTTCCCTAAAATTAAATTGCATCATTACAGGCAGCATCTGCTGTCTTTACGCCATTAAGGGAAATGCTCCCTATGAACGGATGATGTCTCTGCTGGAGCGTTTTATTGTCAAGATAAATAAACAGAGTTCACCTGAAGAAATTATTATTCAAATGGTAGAAATCTCTAAAGTGTTTACACACGCCGTTTCTGTCTTAACCTATAAGGAATATTCGATCCATATAAACCGGGCTTTACAGTATATCAAACGTTATTATGCTGAAAAGATCACTTTAAATCAGCTGTCCGGGTATCTTGGCTTAAACCCTTCATATCTTTCCAGTCAAATAAACAAAGAAACACACTTAACACTTGCAGGCAATATTAATAAAATCCGGATTGAGCAAAGCAAGGATCTTTTGCTGAATTCCAATAAGCCCATTAAGGAGATTGCTGATGCGGTGGGGTATAACTATCAAAACCATTTTAATTCTATTTTTAAAGGCATAGTTGGGATGACCCCGCTAGAATTTCGAAAAAAAGGATTCTTAAGATAAATTAAAAACATCCGGCACATTGCTTAAATGCCCGGACGTTTTTTAGTCTCTATTATTAAATTTCTGGGAACAAGTCTTTTATTTATTCTGATGTCATCTAATGTCCAATATCGGAGATTTCTTTAAGTTTCTTGCTTCGTGGCGTATACGCGGGCACACCTAACGGCTTACAATGTCAAATTGTCAAGGTGTAGGTGTCGTTTGACCATAGGTCAAAATTTAGAGCGAATAAAGAAGTGCATTGCAAATGGCTGCAGCAACATTGCTTCCGCCTTTTCGGCCTCTGGCTACGATGTAGGGAACGCCGGAAAGCATGATCAGCTCTTTAGACTGCACAACGTTGACAAAGCCGACAGGAACTCCAATCACCAGCACCGGCTTAATCTGTCCTGACCGAATAAGCTGGTCCAGTCTGATCAGTGCTGTAGGTGCATTTCCGACGGCGATGATCAACGGTTCCGGAATGGTACTGGCCTTCTCCATGCAAACAGCCGCGCGTGTGCTGCCCTTTTCTTTTGCTTCCTGTGCTACGTCCTGATCGGATATAAAGCAGTAAACCTTTCCACCATAAGTGCCTAGTTTGCCGACATTGATTCCAACGCTGGCCATTTTTGTATCTGTTAATATCGACGCTCCATTTTTAATGGCATTAAGCGCAATCTGCACGACATTGTCGGAAAAACACAAGTTATGGACATAATCAAAATCCGCCGAAGTATGGATCACCCGCTTGATGATTGGGGCTTTCTCCATATCCAGTTGAATATCCCCAAGCTCTTCCGTGATGATCTCAAAGCTTCTTTTTTCAATCTCCTCTGGCAGTACATTTTCAAATCGATACTCCATGATTGTTTACCTTCCTACTTTTTCTGGGTTAATATTTGGGGGCGCATTTTGATCCATGGCTTATTTTAGCTTTCTTTATGCGCTATGCTTACTCCAACAGGCCAGACCGATAACACAAACACTGGGTTCTGTCCCGTAAAGAGATGATAATTCGCCAGTTTTCTGGCTTTGGAGACCATTACTTGAATAATCTCTACGTCATAAACAGTCTGATCGTTATAGTAATCCATGGCTTCATTCAGGGTTTCCAGCGTAATTGCATTGATAACAATTCCCGCAACCGGGTTTTTGGCATAAACCATATCGAGTATTTCCTTCAAATTACCGCTGCTGCCGCCGATAAAAACCCTATCCGGGGGCGGAAGCTCTGCAATACCGTCCGGTGCCGTATTTTTGATAACAACAAGATTTTTTACACCGAATTTCTCTTTATTCCTTTGGATGAGCTCTACCGCCTGATCCTTTTTTTCGATCGCATAGACAAATCCATCCGACTGCTGCAGTGCCATTTCAAGTGCAACAGAACCGGTCCCGGCACCAATATCGTAGGTGATATCGCCCTGGCGGAGACGTAGCTTAGAGAGAGAAACTGCCCGGACCTCCTGCTTGGTCATCGGCACATCACCACGCACAAACCATTCATCTGGAAGCCCGTGCGTGATGCAGGCCCGGTCCAGCGGCGTAACATTTTCGATTATCATGACGCTCAGTGAGGCGAAAGGCTGTTCAATAAATTCTTGGGCCTTTCCGGTGCAAATCCTCTCATCCGAATAAGATAGGTTTTCACCAATACTGACTTTGACATGAGCTAAGCCGAAATCACAGAGTCTCCTACAGATGGATGCCGGATTCTGGTCTCCACCTGTCAGAACAAATACCTTCTTGTTATTTGTCACTTTTCCAACGATATTATTGGCTCTGCCATGCAGGCTGCAGATCACGGCATCATCCCAGGCAGTTCTGAGCTTCGAGGCAAAATACTGAAGTGATCCAATTCCGCAAATCAAGCGGATGTTTGGTGAAGCCACGAGGTTTTCGGATTCCAGAGTACCGAGGAGCGACTTTGCCAGGCTGTAGAAGCCAACATCCCCAGACACCAGAATAGAAACTTCATAGGAGCATGTGCCGGCCGATTGCAGCGTATGCAGAAGTTCCCTGATCTGCCGATCCTGGGTCGCATAATATAAGTCTTTTCCATCTGCTAAGTTCATCAATCCTGCCAGGATACGCTTATCACCAATTAGACATTGGCTTCGTTCTATTGCCTCCGCTGCCTCACGAGTCAGCTGCAGGAGATTGCCTGGGCCCATGCCAATGATGTTCAGCTGCAGCATTTTGCGTCACCGCTCATTTCCTTTATCCGATCGACAACAATTTGTGCAAGTCTCTTATCTGCCCCCAAAGTTTGTCCAAAGCTGATTTTTACATTGGGGTATTCTTTCAAGAATTCATCAATCTCAGCCGGAATATCCTCCAGAATATGAACACCGGCAAACAGGAAATACGGAATGACCTTGATCTCTGTAACTCCCCGGTCAACAAGTTTTTTCAGGCCTGTTTCCAGATTGTTAGCGGAGAATTGTAAGAACGCATATTCAATTAAATTAGTATTGAGTCCAAACTTCAGTTCTTCCTTAACCATCTCAATGATTTTCTGCAGCGTATTTTCGGTTTCACTTTGTCTGCTGCCGTGAGCTAAGATTAAAATTCCCGTCATCGCACTCTTCCCTTTCCAAAAAAATAATTCCTTAAATTGAAAATTCTAACTCCATTACCTGGTATTCTAATGAAATCGGTTATTCAAATTTAGAGAGATCTTAAGGCCTTCTCTGCACACTCCAGCGTCCGGTCAATATCCACTTCCGTATGGGAATTAGAGATAAATACCGCTTCGAATTGCGCAGGGGCAAGATAAATTCCCTGATTCAGCATGGCACTGAAGAATCGTCCATACATCTTTGTATCACTGGTCAAGGCATCGGTATAATTATAGACTTCCCGTTCGGTAAACAACAGCGTTGAAAGCGAGCCGATACTGTTTACCTTCGCCTTTAGGCCTCTAGCTTTGATCAGTTCCCGTAATCCGTTGCTTAGTCTTGCTGAGAGACTATCAATATGCGTATAGATCTGCGGGTTGTTTTTAAGAATAGACAGTTGCGCAATACCTGCAGCCATGGCCACAGGGTTTCCGCTTAAGGTTCCTGCCTGATAGACTCCTCCGCAGGGTGCGACCTGCTGCATAATTTCTTTTCTTCCACCGTATGCCCCGACCGGCATGCCGCCGCCAATAATTTTTCCGTAAGCCGTTAAATCCGGCTTAATGCCAAACAGTTCCTGGGCTCCGCCTAGACCAAGCCTGAATCCGGTAATAACCTCATCGGCAATGAGCAATGTGCTGTTTTCAGTACAAAGCTTTTGCAGTTCCTGCAGAAAACCCGGCTTCGGCAGGACAACACCCATATTGGCAGGTACAAGCTCAACAATCACTGCTGCAACCTGATCTTTATTGTTTTCAAATAAGGCCTGCACACTGCCAATATCATTAAATACCGCCGTCAGGGTATCAGCGGCGCATCCAGGAGGAACCCCGAGGCTGCTCGGTACGCCGGAGGACATAACCCCCGATCCTGCCTTGACCAGCATTGCGTCGCTGTGTCCATGGTAACAGCCTTCAAATTTTATGATTTTATTTCTGCCGGTAAAACCGCGGGCTGCACGTACTGCGCTCATCGTTGCTTCTGTTCCTGAATTGACCATCCGGATCATTTCAATTGACGGAACCAAGTCACAGATCAATTGGGCCATCCTGACCTCAGCTTCTGTGGCAGCTCCGAAGCTCAAGCCATTTTCAGCCACTGCCGTCACTGCTTTGAGCACTTCCGGGTTGGCATGTCCGAGGATCATCGGCCCCCAAGAGCCGATATAATCGATATACTCGTTACCGTCTACATCATAGAGTCTTGCCCCTTTGGCACGGCTGATAAAGCGCGGCGTATCGCCGACAGACTGAAAATTACGCACAGGACTGTTGACTCCGCCGGGCATCAACTGTTTAGCCTTTTCATATAATATTTCCGATTTCATAGCTTGTACCTGCCTTTTAACTGTTAAATCTTAACCAATTCTTCCTTCACTGATATACGCCGCAATCTCCGGTGCAAAATATGTGATCAGCATATCGGTTCCAGCCCGGAAAAAACCCACGGTCGTTTCGCAGATCATCGCGGCTTCATCAATCAGTCCGGCCTTGGCTGCAGCCTTGATCATACTGTACTCTCCGCTGACACTGTAAGCAGCCAGGGGAAGGTCAAACGTCTCTTTGAGCTTGGCGATCACATCCAGATAAGCCAGAGCTGGTTTGACCATCAAAATGTCCGCCCCTTCCAGCATATCAAGTTCAGATTCCCGGACGGCTTCCCGCAAATTATGGTAATCCATTTGATAAGTTTTCCGGTCTCCGAAAGACGGTGCGCATCCGGCTGCCTCTCGAAAAGGTCCGTAGAAGGAGGATGCATACTTGGCCGAATAGGACATAATCGGTATATTCGTGAAATGATGTTGGTCCAACGCTTCGCGGATGGCCTGCACCCGTCCGTCCATCATATCGGATGGCGCTACCATATCTGCACCGGCCTGGACATGGGATACTGCTACTTTGGCCAGTATTGACAGAGTACCGTCATTATCCACTTCCTTGCCTTTTAATAGGCCGCAATGTCCGTGACTGGTATATTCGCAAAGGCATACATCTGTAATGACATTAATCTGTGGAAAGCTCGACTTGATTTTCCGAACAGCCTGCTGCAGGGCACCGTTTTCGTTATAGGCCTCACTTCCGGTCTCATCCTTGCGACTGTGCTCCGGTACCCCGAAAAGCAGAACACTGCCGATACCAGCCTTGATGACGGTCTCCACCGCATGTTCAACCCGGTCCGGGCTGTAGCGCTTCTGGCCGTCCATCGCTGCGATATTTTCTTCAATTGCACTGCCTTCCTTGATAAATATCGGGTAGATCAGGGCACTTTTAGAAAGACGAGTTTCACGTACCAACTCCCGGGTAACGTTGTCTTTTCTCAATCTTCTCGGTCTGATTGCTTCCATCGGTACCTCCTTTGGCCGCCATTTACTGCTACTGCGAGATTGCCTCAACCATACTGTCCAAAGTAGCTTTTTCGGCAATAATACACTTCATCCCGTGGCTTCGGGCCACCTTAGCTGTTTCTTCACCAATGCAAACTGCCGTCACCTTTGTAAAATCCAGCTGCGGCAGGGCGCTGACAAATCCGCCTACTGTCGAAGCACTTGTAAATGCCGCATAATCAAAATCATAAGACAGGATTATTTCTTTTGAAAAAATACTGCTGTCTGATTCGTAGAACGTGTCATAAACCGGAATATCTTCATAGCAGATTCCTGCTTGATCAAAAATGCGGTTTAGATCTTCCGATCCTTCCCTGGCCCGTAAGACCAACACTTTTTCTCCAGGTGCCAGAACGTTGACGAGGCCGCTAGCAAGGCTGGCGACGTTATAGCTTTCCGGCATATACTCAATGCGAATGCCGCGCTGGGTAAACGCCTTGGCCGTTCCGGCTCCGATAACCGCGATCTTAATCCCGTACAGGTCGCGGATGTCTCTCCCCGTTTCGAGCATTCTGTCAAAGAGAGCTTCTACGCCGGCCGCGCTGGAAAAAACAAGCCAGTTATATTCTTTGATCCGCTCCAGTGCAGCATTAAATGCTTTATTGTCGCTTATTGGTCTGGTTTGGATACATGGGAATTCCAAAGCTTCCCCGCCAAAATCTCGGACCTTCTGACTAAGGACGGAATTAAGCTTTTCCGGACGTGTTACCACGACACGTTTACCTGCAAGCGGACGCTTCCCTGCCCATTCAAAATTCTCGGACAAGGAACAGACCTGGCCGATTACGATAACAGATGGATTGCGGATTTCCGCCTTTGCAGCGTCACCCGGCAGGTTGCCGACTGTCGTCAGAAGCTTGCGCTGTCTTGCTGTCGTCCCTCTTTCTATGACCGCCGCCGGCATATCCGAAGCCATTCCAGCATCCAGCAGCCCTTCGGAAATACTTTCGATCGCCGATACTCCCATCAGGAACACCAATGTTCCTTTCATGTTTACAGCAGCCTGAAAATCAATATTCGGAGTCTCGCCCTCTTTTGTATGTCCTGTAATGATATGCAGGGAAGAACAAAAGTCCCTGTGGGTTACCGGAATTCCTGCATAAGCAGGAACCGCGATGGCCGATGTTACCCCCGGTACTACCTCGAACGGAACCTGATGTTCATGAAGCAGTTCCAATTCCTCTCCGCCACGTCCGAACATAAACGGATCTCCGCCCTTCAGACGAACGACTGTCCTGCCTTCCAGGGCTTCTTCCAGCAGAATCCGGTTGATCTCGTCCTGCGGGATACGATGATAGGTCGGCAGCTTGCCGACATCTATTTTTTTTGCGTCTTTAGGGATTAAATTGAGGATTTCAATACCTACGAGCTTGTCGTAGATGACAACCTCTGCATTCTGAAGAACACGCAGCCCTTTTACGGTGAGCAGTCCTGCATCAGACGGGCCTGCCCCAACCAGCCAAACTTTTCCCGTTCTCTTTTGCTCCATTTATCTTACCTCCGCAAGTAGTCTCGTTGCCAATCTGTATCCTATTTCCGCCGCATCCCTGCGGTCGCCGGTCATGCTGCCTTTGGCCTTTTCACCGGTTTCAACATCGACATAGAGGCCGGTGATCCTGACTTCTGTACCATGCACTTCGGCAAATGCTGCAGCAGGTGAACTGCACCCGCCGTCAAGTTTTTGAATAAAGGCTCTTTCAGCCAGGGCTGCTGTCTGAGCATCTTTGTCGTTGATACACGCCAAAAAGTTGAGATCCTCGTCTTTTCTGCCCTGAATCGCCAGGATTCCCTGTCCGGCAGAGGGGATCATTTCCTCAGTGGAAAACACCCTACTGATACGGTTTTCCAGTGACAGCCGCTTAAGTCCGGCGAAAGCCAGCAGCAGAGAACTGAATTCACCCTCGTCCAGCTTTTTGAGCCGGGTAAGTACGTTGCCCCGCACAGGCTTGACATCTAAACCGGGATACAGATCTAAAAACTGGATTGTTCGGCGTGCGCTGGAACAGCCAACAGCCTTTTCTTTGTCTAGATTTTCTATAGATCCTGTCCCCTGCGGCAGAACCAGTACGTCCCGAGGATCTTCTCTTTTAGAAAATGCCGTAATCGGCAGGTCCTCCGGTATTTCTGCCGGCATATCCTTTAAACTGTGAACAGCGATATCAATTACACCTTGACAGAGCGCCCTGTCCAGTTCTTTCACAAAAAGGCCTTTTCCTCCTATTTTGTCCAACGTCTGTTCCAAAATAACGTCCCCTGTGGTCTTCATGGTAATAAGCTCAAGTTCCCATTCAGGATGGTTTTTTCGGATCTGCTCCATAACAAATTGTGACTGGATCACCGCCAGCCTGCTTTCCCGGCTGCCGACAATTATTTTCCTTTTTCCCATTCGGCTACCTCTATTCTCATTTAGTCAAAGTTACTTTTATTGTTTGTTTTATTCATTACGTTATTTATTTGTCATTATTCATTCGTCCAAGTGTTCATTCACGTATAGCCTCAGCTTCTCTGCTGTCTTCTTAGCCTTCGTGTGGTCTTCCCCGCTGGCCGTGAGCCCGATCACCACATTTCCCTTCCTGACCACTGCCGGGAAATAGAACGTACATAGTTCCTTACGATCTGCGACACTGACAGGGATTCCATACCGGGTGCATTCTTCGGCAATTTGACGGTTTACTTGTGTTTCATTGGTTACTGCCAGAACCAGGTCAGCCCCATTACAGTCCCCTTCCTGATACTTGCGACAGAGCAAAGTGACTTTTTCATTACCTGCCAATTCTTGTTTAAGCTCCGGGACAAGTTCAGGCGTAATCACGGTAATGTTGGCATCAAACGGCAGTAATGTTCTGATTCTTCTTGCCGCAATCTTTCCGCCCCCGAAGACAACAATCTTTTTATTCTGAAGAGAAACAAAAAGCGGAAACCAAGGCTGATTCGGACGCTGTTCCAGAGAATAGTCCCAGGCAAGCTTGTGCAAAACCTGTTCCTTGTTGTAAAACGTATGCTGTTGCGCATCATCTTTCTCATCTATTTTACCTGGATGTTCCAGTGTCTCTGGTTGTTCCGGCCGCCTGATTAGAATCACTGTAATTCCCAGCTCGCGTGCTGCTTCAATTTTTTCCTGGAATCCTCCGGTCTCTCCGGAGTCTTTTGTCACCAGAAATCTTGCTTGGGATGCTTTCAGCATGGCAATGTTCAGCTCTTTGGAAAATGGGCCCTGCATATAGCTTATATTAGACTTCTTAAAGCCCAGCTTTTCACACTTCTCCATTACATCCTGCATCGGAAGGACCCTGGCAAATACCCGCTCCTGATAGTCCTTGATTCCGGTAAACGTTTCAATCTCCTTGCTTCCGCAGCTCAGAAAGACGTTCCCGGTCTTATCATTTAATACCCGTACCGCATCCTCGCTGTTGTCCGCATAAATCATGTTTTCCAATATATTCGTGTTAAATGACGGATTATTCGAGACCAATCTGCCCGGTTCCCTTTGCAGACGGATATAGTCCGTTGCGGTTTCGCGGCAAGCTTCGCAGATATTGTCCGTAACAATTTGGGCGTAAGGATGTGTTGTATCAATGACACAGTCCGGCTGAACCTCCCGAATGAAGGCGGCCATTTCTTCCCGGCCCAAACGTCGCGCTTGGATGTGAAGATTTTGATCCGGTTCGATCAGCTCCCTGCCATAATCCGTGGCCACTGAAACATACACTTTTGCGTTACTTCGCCGCAGCTCATCAATCAGCTCCCTGCCTTCAGTTGTCCCGGCAATGATCCAAAATACCGGCATTTTCATCATTTCCTATATCCTCTCGGTGTGACCAGTTTGTTGTTGATTACCCTTGTCTGTGAATTTCCGATAATGACAGTCGTAAACATATCAACTTTCTTCTCTCTCAATTCAGTCAGGCTGGAGACAATTTCATAATTCTCGCCCTCTCTGCCGATGCTGCGGACAATACCGGACGGCAGGTTAGCATTCTGATGGCGCATCACAATATCGCAAGCCTTTTTCAAATAATCGTGCCTTTTGATACTCGATGGGTTGTATAGTACAATGACAAAATCTCCCTGGGCTGCCGCTGCAAGCCTGGCTTCGATCTTCTCCCACGGCGTTAATAGATCACTGAGGCTGATGACTGCAAAGTCATGAATGAGCGGCGCTCCGAGAACAGCTGCACCGCTGCAGGCCGCTGTGATTCCTGGTATTACTTCGACCTCGAGGAAAGGATACGGCTCTGCAAGCTCCAGCACAATTCCTGCCATGCCATAGACCCCGGCATCCCCGCTCGAGACCACAGCAACCGTTGCGCCTTCCAGCGCCTTTTCAACCGCGGTCCTGCAGCGATCCACCTCTTTCTTCATCGGCGTAGCAATTAACTTTTTATCCGGGAACTGATCCTTGATTAAATCGATATAAAGCGTATATCCGACTAAAATATCACTGGCCTTAAGCGCTTCCTGCGCACGGTTTGTCATTTGTTCCGGTCCGCCTGGCCCTAATCCTACGACATATATTTTCATTGCCCTTCTTACCTAACCACTTTCTCTAAATTTGTAAAACATTCATCCCACAGATCCCGGTCAATGCTGTCCCTAAACCCAAACAGCACCGAACTTACTGCCTTTTCTGCCACTTGCGCCAGCCTGTTTTCAAAGAATGCCTTGTCTTGGTCGCTTAAATTCAGGTACGCAAGATCTTTTTGCAAATTCCGGCATATCCTTTCCGATGTTGAATTGGATATGCTTTGCAGTAGCGGCAGATAACTGCGGATTTCAAATGATTCTATAAATTTGTCGATATGTTCATCAATAATTTCATAAGCCGCTGCTAAAGCATTCTGGTTTCTGAGCTCTGCCTTCCCTAGACCCAAATTGTCCATATCCAGTAATGTAATATTCTCCATATCTCCGACTTTCGGTTCGATATCCCTCGGTACTGCCAGATCACAAAAGATTCTTGGCCTATGATTCTGCGCCAGAGCTGGAATTAAGGCATCCGCTTTAATCGTATAATGTGGGCTGGACGTCACGCTTACCACTACATCCATGTCGGCTATCACCGTATGGCGTTTTTCGTAATCCACGCCCGTACATTGTTTCGGCAATAAATAAGCTCCGTGTTTACGCTGTCTTAAGGTGATCAAAACCTCCGCCCCGCAATCTGCAAGCTGTGCGGCGACAATCTTTCCCATTTCGCCGTTGCCAATGACCAGACACCGCTTTTCCCCCAAGTCAGGAAAGACTTCCTGGATCCGCTCCAGAGCTTTCGTTGCTACCGATACATCCGTCGTCGTCAGCTGAATCTGTGTTTTTACCTTCTTCGCTGAGGTTATGGCCATCTGAAAAAGTTTTTCCAGATAAAGGTCAGCAGTACCTGTTTCTCTGGCCTCTTCAATGGCTTTTTTAATTTGGGATAAAATTTGGCTTTCTCCCCAAATCTGAGACTTCAATCCGCAGGCAGTTTGAAAGAGGTGAACAAAGGCCTCACGGGACTGCCGAATAACAAATAAGCGCTCATATTTATCCCTGTCTTCCTTCTCAATTCGCTTCAGACCGTAGAGAATTTCTTTCAAATTAACTAGAGATCCTTCATTTTCGCTGACCCATAGCTCCGTACGGTTGCAGGTGGATATAATTACTGCGCCTTCCACACCATAATTATTTACAGCAGCCTCCATGGCCTGTCTGCTTTGAATCGGTGTAAAGGCAAACATTTCGCGTTCCTTTAATGATGCTTTTTCATGATCGATCCCGATCATTCTAATATTCAAAGCTAACCCTCCATTCCTTCTGAGCAAGAGCTATTGTTACCCCATTCCCGGATACTTTTCGGCTAATCAGCCCTCCGCCTGCGCTTACCATTAAGGCAGCCCGCTCGCAGACATTGCCGACACCGGTAATACTACTTACAAATTCCGATTCTGTATACTTGCCTGGTACGGAAAGAAGTTCATCTGAACTAAAAAAATGCAGTGGCAGATTATTTTTTGCGGCAAAATCAAGCAACCCCTGTTCTTTTGTTTTGAGGTCAATACTGGCAATACCCGCGATGGCCTGAAAGCTGATGCTGTTCTTGCTCAACTGCTCAAGGACAAGATCCTCAATACGCTGCAGCGGCGTACCCCTTCGGCAGCCAATTCCGAGATACACCGTCCGGGGAACGATATTCAGCGTTATGGGATAGGGTTTTAATTTGTCATTCAGAGAAACACAAATGCCAATACCCATGCTGTTTTCATTCTTCTCCAATAAACGCGGCATCTCTCCTTCTATGTCCAGCTCGCTATAAAACCCGACCGGCTTTTCTGCCAATA
This sequence comes from Dehalobacter sp. TBBPA1, assembly GCF_040931655.1. NCBI lineage: Bacteria > Bacillati > Bacillota > Clostridia > Eubacteriales > Desulfitobacteriaceae > Dehalobacter > Dehalobacter sp. TBBPA1. The sequence continues at coordinate 2,969,136 of NZ_CP162385.1, forward strand.
GTCGTGCCGAAATTTCTTTCGCTGCTTTCAGATCCGAAATCCAAGCGTCATGGAAAGCTGCCCATTCATCGACCGAAAAAAGCCTGTTTATATCCGTTGCAGTCGTTATCACAGGGATTGCGTTTAGCGCTTCGGATATCCTGTCCGCCAGCATGTTGGCGCCGCCGATGTGGCCGGAGAGGAGCGGTATAACGAACCGTCCCTTTTCGTCAATACACAAAACGGCCGGATCTTTCGTCTTGTCCTGAACAAAGGAGGCGATTGCCCTGACGGCAATCCCGCAGGCCCCAACAAAAATTAGCGCATCTTTTTCTGCAAACTGTCTGCCTGTGAACACCTTTAAATCCGGGGCAATGGGCTCTGCCATGCCGGCTGTATTGATGGCCCCGGTAAGTTTTTCCGGCTGATAGCAAGCCGTATGATTACCTTGAGCATCCAACAGCTCTTTTATTTTCAGGCTGAGAGCGACTCCATTGGCGGTAAAAGCCAGGATGCTTATCTTCATTTCAAATCCTCAGTCCAAGAAGGCAGTGGATCGATTCCTTCCCGGAATTCATGCGTAAATGCCGGATCGTAAAGTTTAGATCTTTCGAAGTCGTTTCCCAAAAATCTGCCCACTAGAATCAAGGCCGTTTTGGTGATATGGTTCTCTTTAGCTGTCCTCGCCAATGTCCCTACCGTACAGCGGAACTGCTTCTCATCCGGCCAGGTTGCCTTATAAACAATCGCTGCCGGAGTGTCAGCGGCGTAACCGCCTTCCATAAGCTTGGCACTTAAGTTCTCCAGCATCCCTGTACTTAAGAAAATTGCCATGGTCGCCTGATGCGACGCCAGGAGAGCAATGTCTTCCTTAGGCGGTACCGGGGTTCTTCCTTCCATGCGGGTAATAATTACAGTTTGGCTGATATCCGGCAATGTATACTCCTTCTTCAAGGAGGCAGCAGCTCCGAAAAACGAGCTGACTCCAGGTACGACTTCGTAATACAGGCCCTCGGCATCAAGCAGATCCATCTGCTCACGGATCGCTCCGTAAATGCTTGGATCGCCGGTATGCAGACGCACGACCAGTTTACCTGCCCGGGTGGCAGGAACCATCACAGCAAGCACCTCTTCCAGTGTCATCCCGGCACTGTCGTAAACGGTGCATTCCTTCTTCGTAACATTCAATAGCTCCGGGTTGACCAGCGAGCCTGCATAAATCACAACATCGGCCTGTTCCAAAAGCGTCTTTCCGCGAACCGTGATTAAATCTACCGCGCCCGGACCGGCCCCAATAAAATAAATCATCTGACAATCTCCTTTTCTTTCACAATGATCGTGGAAAAATAGCTTGCTTTCCCCTCGGCTGCACTGATATCTTTTATAACTCTCTCTGACGGCATCCCGCAACATTCCACCATCTGGGTATGCTTAACCAGATCTTTGCTGATAAGCTCTTCCTTAACCTTGCCAAATTCCCTTCCTGATTTCATCAGCACCTTGGTTCCGCCCCAGTCCAGGTAATCAAAGGACCCTTCATAGGATGCGGGGATAATGTGCAACGGCTGGGCACCCTCGCAGAGAGGCACATTAAGTCTTGCTGCTACAGCACAGAAGGACGGGACCCCCGGAATCAGCCGGGCATCATAGCCTGCTTCCAAAACCCGGTTATGCAGATAAATGTATGTGGAATAGATCGATGGATCCCCTAGCGTAAGAAAAGCCACAGATTTGTTTTGTTTGAGCTGGTCGATGATCTGTTCAGCTGCTTCCTGATGGCTTTGCTCCAGCATTTGGGCATCCCGTGTCATCGGCATGTAAAGTTCCAGTATTTCTTTTTTGGAGAGGTCCACAGCCTGCTTGGCAATATTCCAGGCGGTCATTTCTTTTTCATCCGTCCGCGGAACAGCAATAAGATCTGCCTCGCTGATGATTCGGACGGCCTTTAAGGTCATCAGTTCAAAGTCTCCCGGACCTACGCCTATTCCGTATAATGCTGCTTTCATGATGGCTTCATCCTTTTTATTTTATTGACTATTTCATCCGCCTGCGGTGTTTTGCCCAGGATACCCTGTTCATTGGAATACAGGATCACACCGGCTTTCACCTTATTCTGCAGGCGGTAATTCACATATTCATCAATTTTTAACATGATGGACTCAAATACCTGGTTTCTAAGCCCGTGCCGGTCTAATACCGTAACGGCCTGCGGTGCTGTCAGGCTAGCCATAATTTCTTTGACTATCTCCTTCCCGGCACCGTGTAAGGCAGCATGTACGGCGATAACTTCCATGCGGCAGTCCGCATAGCGGGAGTGGGTATTCATAATGCCCGCTGCCAGCTTGACCAATTTTCCGGCATGTCCAATCAGCAGCAGGCCGTCAAAGCCTAATTCCAAGGTAAAATCCAGCATTTCACCGATATAATTGCTGCAGTGGATCAGAGAACTCTCCAGCCCCAGCGTACTGCGGGCAAAAGTTTCACCGTAATTTCCAGGGCAGACCAGCAGATCTCTGCAGCCCTTTTCTTTCTGCTGATTCATCTCCAGTCGAATCGTATCGATCAGGGCCTTTTCGCTCATCGGCTCGACAATTCCTATTGTTCCCAGAATAGAGATTCCGCCAACAATGCCCAGCCGTGGGTTAAAGGTTCTTCTGGCAATGGCCTCCCCTTCCGGAACTGATATCGTAATTTCCAGGCCTCCCTCATAACCGTACTCGGCACAGACTTTCGCCACTTCCGACATAATCATGCTTCTGGGAACAGGATTGATGGCCGGTTCTCCTATAGAACAGGCAAGCCCGGGCTTAGTGATTCTGCCGACGCCCTGGCCGCCATCGATCTGAATATTATTATGGTTCGCTCTGGCGACCGTCGCAAAAATAAGGATGCCGTTGGTCACATCTGGGTCATCGCCGCTGTCCTTTTTTACAGCACACGTCACCTGGTTCATGTCTCTCCGAACTTCCAGCACCTGCATCGCAACCGGTATCCCCTTCGGTGTCGCAATGGCTATTTCTGTGCACAGGTCTCCTGAGAGTAGCATTACCGCCCCAGCCTTGGCAGCAGCAGCCGCACAGGATCCCGTAGTAAAGCCGCATCTCAGTCTTTTATTCTGTTTGATGACAAAGAGTTCACCGGATTGACTGTTTTGTGGACTGTTTTGTTCATCGTTTAGATGGTGGATGTCATGATTCATCATTTTTATATTCCTTCAATCAGTTTGTATCTTTCCAGTTAATTAAAGCTTTTCTGGCCTCAGATATGGTATTGGCAGGCTGGGCAAATTCAAAGCCATCTTTATCGTGCAAGATTTCCATAAGATGCCCAATTCTTGGGAGTCTGAGATTAATCCTTCTGATTTCCTCCGGATGCGAAAACACTTCCTGAGGCGTACCTTCCATTACAAGCCTGCCGTCATCGATGACATACGCATAATCGCAGTAAAGCGGTACAATATCAATGTCATGCGTTGAGATCACAACGGACAAATTCAGCTCAATTTGCAATTTTCTGAGCAGCTTCATTAACTCACTGACTCCGAGTGGGTCAAGCCCTGCAGTCGGTTCATCCAAAATAAGCACTTCCGGCTCCATCACCAGAACGCCGGCAATGGCTACACGTTTTTTCTGGCCAAAACTGAGGCTGTGTGTGGGCTTGTCTTTCAGGTGGGATATCCCGGTTCTCTTCATGGCTAGATCCACCCTTCTGCGGACTTCCTCCTCAGGCAGCTTTAGATTCATCGCTCCAAAGGAGATATCCTGATAGACACTGGCTGAAAACAACTGCTTATCCGGATCCTGAAAAACAATGCCAACAGATTTTCGAAGCTGTTTGAGACCTTTTACTGAATAATCCAGCGGCAGGCCCTTGAATAGAACTTCGCCGCCTGAAGGCTTATTGATGCCGTTAAAGGAAAGCAGCAACGTTGATTTTCCAGCAACGTTGATTTTCCAGCACCGTTGCTTCCGAGGACTGCTGTCGTTTTCCCCTGTTTAATCCCGAGTGACAGGGCCTTTAAGGCCTGGGTTCCATCACTGTAGATGTAGTGGAGATTTCTGACTTCCAAGATATTTTTAGCCTCCACATTTTCAATCAAGCCATTTTCGGCCATTATAGTAAGCCTCCTGTCCATTGTTTGGAAAACAGCGCAACTGCAATCAGGAATAGGTTAATCAGCATAATCGGAATATATTCTGTCCAATGAGTCTCCGCCTGCTCATGGATCACACTGAGCTCACCGTCATATCCCCTGGCTTCAAGCGCAATATACAGTTCATCCGCCCTCTGATAAGACCGGATAAAAAGTGACGAAGCCAGAGCCGCCAATGAACGGTATCCGGAAGAAAGCCCCGCATAGCCCAAGCGGGAATTTTGCGCCGTAAACATGGTGTCTGCCATTTCCAAAAATACAAAAATAAACCGGTAGATCAGTCCCATCAATTCAACCATCAGTCTTGGAACTTTAAGCTTCCGAAGAACTGCCAACAGGTCTACCATTGGTGTACTCAGCGATAAATAATACAGACAGGAAACCGCGCCAAGCGCTTTAAAAAACAAATTTGCCGCACTTAGAATACCGGACTGCGACACCCCGATATACATGCCAAATGCATATACAGAGAATACAAAAACATCTTTGTCCCCTGAAACATTGACCGCAATGGTTAAAACGCCGATCACTAAAAAGGAAAGTGGGACAAGCATCAGTCTAATAAAAATTCTAACAGGTGTACCGCCTTTGCAAACGGTATACCAACCCATGATCAGGAGCGTCAAGATTGACACCGCAACGGAATCAGCCCAGAGACAGACCCCCAAAACCGAAACGGCTAAGACCAGCTTTTTTAATGGATTCGTTTGTTTAAGCCTGGATAAATAAGCGTATTTATCGATGTAAATCATTGTTTACCGGTTCTTCCTTTTTCTTACGACCCCGCAGATAACCTAACCCGTAGCCCAAAACACCTGCTCCGACAGCTGCCTGAAGCGCAAATAACAAGCTTTCAATTTCTCCGCTAGGCGGCTCCCAAATCGGTGAGAACCAGGCCTGGTAATTCCCGTTAAGTTCTGTTATAGCTTGTTCAGCTTGGCTGTCAGCCCCAGCAAATTCCGCATTTTTTTGCACAATGAGGGGCATAACGGCAAGCGCTATGACAATCGTAATTAAAATAATATTTGTGATAATAACCCGATTTTTATTCTTCGGTTTCATCGTTTCTACAGACATTTTCAGACCTCCTTTGAAAGTATTTTTAAGTCTTTAAGCTCATCCCCTGCATAGGATAAAATCGCCTTAAATATCAGCACAGTCAAAATACCTTCACTGATCGCCAATGGTACTTGCGTTAAGGCAAAAATACCTAAAAACTTGGTAAGTGATGCCATAACGCCGCCTGTTTCAGCAGGAAACGCCAGTGCAAGCTGCACCGATGTCGTGACGTAAGTTAATAAATCCCCAAGTGCGGCAGCGAGAAACACGGCAAGCCACTGCGGTCCATTTGCTTTCTTCACAATTTTGTATGTAGCAAAAGCCACCAGCGGCCCCACAATGCCCATCGAAAAAGTATTTGCTCCCAATGTTGTCAATCCGCCATGAGCCAGTAAAACAGCCTGAAACAGCAGTATGATCAAGCCAATTACGGCCATTGCGGTCGGTCCGAACAAGATAGCGCCAAAGCCAACCCCCGTAGGATGCGAACTGCTTCCTGTAACGGAAGGAATCTTCAGGGAAGACAAAACAAAAGCAAAGGCACCTGCCATCGCCAAAAGCATTAATGTTTTGGGATGCTCTCCAACAGTTCTTCTGATAGAAAAAAAACCAGCCAGAACAAAAGGTATTGCCAAAGCACCCCAAGTAATACACCAACCCGCAGGAAGGAAGCCCTCCATGATATGCATGGCATATGTCTGCTGGGGCAAGAACATAAACATAAGTACGAAACCCATTATCCAAATCTTTTTATTTATCATCGTCAAACTCTCCTATATAAGATATGAAACAAAAAACCTCTCAACATCTTACGTCGAGAGGCTCATATGCTAGGAAGTTTTCCTCGGTAGTCTTGCACATACATCCCCCTCTCTATCACTCGTAGAGTATATGGTGAGACACTAAAACAGGTAGGTCTTCTGGCTTAAGCATCATCGATCTTCAGACCTTCCCAGTTTCCCAGTGGTATACCTGAAGAACTCCACTTTCACAGCGGCGTGACCGCGCGGGCTTCTACCCGACTTTCCTTATTCATTGAATGGTACGCTTATCAGTTCCATTCAACACCTGTTCTGTCTATTCAGTTTTAATCCTGATTCATTATATCGCTCTTTCGACAAGGAATCAATATATTAATTGAAGTATCTTTACCTCCATCAATTCTATTTGTGGTAGGGTTCCCCTTTGCTGATCTTGCACGCCCGGTAAATCTGCTCCAGCAGGATAAGCCTGATCATCTGGTGCGGAAAGGTAAGCTTCGAGAACGACCACCGGTAATCGGCGCGTTTTCGGATTTCATCTGCCGTACCAAGAGATCCGCCAATCACAAAAGTGATCCGGCTCTGGCCTGAAAGCCCTCTTTCATCAAACAAAACGGCAAGTTCGGGTGAAGAAAGTTCCTTTCCCAGAAGATCCAGCAAAACCACATAATCCTGAGGTGAAATTAATTTAAGAACCTTTTCAGTTTCTTTCTGTTTTACTCTTGCTTCATCGGCAGCTGATGCCCTTTCGGGGCATGGTTCGTCCTCAACTTCAATCATCTCAAGCCGGATGTACGCGCCAAGACGCTTGGCGTATTCCTTCAGCCCTTCTTTTAAATATTTTTCTTTGATTTTCCCTACCGCTAGAACTTTGATCTGCAGCATGTTTTCTCCAACTCCAGTCACTATGTTTGCGTCCAAACATTTGCAATCAAAAACTTGAAGGTTAAATCTCTCTGATATTGGATTATTTACAATGAAGATTTTTTTCAAAAGTGTCAATAATATTGATGGAGGTGAAAAAAAATGAGCAAAACAAATGAAAGCAAAAAAAAGCTGCTGCAGAATCTAAAAATGGAGGCTGCGGCTGAAATCGGCCATCTTGATTTTGTAAGGGAAAATAACGACCACTATAAAGGCGATGTTACTGCCAGACAGAATGGTCTGGAAGGAGGCCCGATCGGCGGCCAGATGGTCAAAAAAATGATCGCCTATGCCAAACAGCAGATGAAATAGAATAACGGACTCATTTAGTATTCCTAATCTACTTCAATAAATATTCAAAACTTCTTCAGCCTACAATACTGAAGAGGTTTTTTGTTATATAATCTTCTGTTCGGAATACGACTGCTCTGTACCTTCTTCAGTGTTATGCAAAGCTGCCGCTTCCTCGCTGGGTGCAGATTGCATTTGCCCGGCGTTGTTATTCATTTTGTTTCTATTGTTCGTATTGGCATTATTGACTGCTTCCGACCTCTCCATATTTTTGAAAGCGACTGAAAGCATCAGTTTAATTCTGTTGATCTGATTCACCTGGCTGGCACCCGGATCGTAATCGATTGGCACAATATTCGCCAGCGGGTAGTGCCGTTTAAGTTCGCGGACCATCCCTTTACCCGTGATATGATTTGGCAGGCAGGCAAACGGCTGCAGACAGGCAACGTTTGTTGCTCCGCTTTCTATCAGTTCCAGCATTTCTGCGGTCAGGAACCAGCCTTCACCGGTCTGATGTCCGAGATGCATGATCTTGCCGGCCATATCGGCCAACTCATAAATCGATTTGGGAGGATGGAAACGGTTGCTCTTTGCCAAAGTGCGTTTCATTACCCGGCGGTAGTTTTCCAATCGCCAGATAATATAGCGGCTGATAAGCTCGCTTTTCAGTGAGCCAGCGAGTTCTTTTCTTCTGAATATTGTTCCATACGCACAGTACATAAAGAAATCCATCAGATCCGGCAGAACGGCTTCGGCGCCTTCCTTTTCCAGAACATCCACAATAAAATTATTGGCAAATGGATGAAATTTGACGAGGATCTCCCCAACCACCCCGACCTTTGGTTTCTTAACATCTAGGATCTCAATATGATCAAAGTCCTTGATAATTCGGCGGATATTTCGGTGATATTCCCGTAGGTTCATCGCAGCCAGGGTCGGCTTCAGTTTCTTCAGCCATTTGGCCAGGAGATCATTCGTTTCTCCTTTATTTTTCTCATAGGGTCGTATGGCATTGGTTACGCGCATCAGCAGATCGCCATAAACCGTAGCCATGACGCAACGCTTGATCATCTTCATGGAAAGTTTGAACCCGGGATTGGACTCCAGACCGCCGGCATTAAGGGAAATAACCGGAATCTGTTCCATGCCGGCATCTTTTAAGGCTTTACGGATAAAGCCAATATAATTGCTGGCCCGGCAGCCGCCGCCTGTTTGCGACATGATAACTGCCGTCTTGTTTAGGTCGTAACGACCCGATTTCAGTGCCGCCATAATTTGACCGACAACTAAGATTGACGGATAGCAGGCATCGTTATGCACATGCAGCAGTCCCTGTTCGACGACATCCATTTCCACATCAGGCAGAATCTCTATCTTATAGCCTTCCAAACGGGTGGCTTCTTCAATCAGTTCAAAATGGATCGGTGCCATCTGCGGAGAAAGAATCGTATACTCATGCTTCATTTCTTCTGTAAACATGACTCTTTTAGGTGTCTCAAAAAGCTTATGCGCATGAATTTCTTTTTTGTCTCTTTCCTTCATTGCAGCGAGCAATGACCGTATCCGGATACGAATAGCGCCCAGATTATTGATCTCATCAATTTTAACCAAGGTATAGGTCTTTCTGTACTGGTGCAGTATCTCCTGAACCTGATCCGTGGTGACTGCATCCAGTCCGCAGCCAAACGAATTCAATTGGACAAGTTCCAAGTCATCCCTGGTTGTCACAAAACTTGCTGCCGCATACAGCCTGGAGTGGTAGACCCATTGGTCGAGGACGCGCAGAGGCCTTTCCACCTGACCAAGATGAGCGACAGAATCTTCAGTCAGCACAGCGATCCCCAGACCGGTAATCATCTCTGGAATCCCGTGGTTAATCTCCGGATCGGTATGATACGGCCGACCGGCAAGTACGATGCCTTTCAGGTTGTTCTTTTGCAAATAGTCCAATACTTCTTCCGCTTTGTTTCTGAGGTCCTGGCGAACAGCATCTCTTTCGGCAAAAGCCTTATCTACAGCACTTGCTGCCTCTTGTCGTGTTATACCCATCGCTTTAAATTCTTCATAGATCCGAACTTTTAAACGCGCCATATCATCAATCGGCAGGAACGGGAAAATAAATGCAACTTCTTTGTTCCTTATTTCATCCACATTGGCATGAAGGGATTCCGGATAAGAAGTGACAATCGGGCAGTTGTAATTATTATTGGCGCCAGCTAGCTCTTTTTCATCTCTCGGAAGGCACGGATAGAAAATCCGCTTGACCCCTTTGTTCAGAAGGTCCTTAATATGCCCGTTGGCCAGTTTGGCCGGATAGCACAGCGACTCAGAAGCTACGGTCTCCATGCCGAGCTCAAATATCTTTTTTGAGGAGCGGCCGGACAAAATAACTCTGAAACCGAGCTCCGTTAGCAGCGTAAACCAGAACGGATAATGTTCATACATATTCAGGACCCGTGGAATCCCGATTTCGCCACGGGTTGCTTCTTCCTTTTTGAGTGGTTTATAGGCAAATAGACGCTCATATTTATAGGCAAAAAGGTTCGGAATATCCTCAGAGGTGTTTTCCAGTCCGGCTCCGCGCTCGCAGCGGTTTCCTGTCAGAAACTCCCTGCCGTCCGAGAATTGGTTGACCGTCAACAGGCAATTATTGCCGCATAGGCCACAGTGGCGCGTACTGGTCTCGGTATGGAAATCCCCCAGCTCTTGTTCTCCTAGCAAGGTGGTCTGTTCTCCGGCCTGATAATGGTCCCGGGCAATAAGAGCCGCTCCGAACGCGCCCATGATCCCGGCAATGTCCGGACGAATGACCTGGCGGCCCGTGACACGTTCAAAACTTCTTAAAACAGCATCATTATTAAACGTTCCGCCCTGAACAACAATTTTCTTACCAACTTCGGAAGAATTGTGCAGGCGGATGACTTTGTATAACGCATTTTTGACAACTGAATACGAGATCCCGGCCGCGATGCTGCCGATATCCGCGCCTTCTTTTTGGACCTGTTTGATTTTGGAATTCATAAATACGGTGCAGCGGGTACCCAAATCGACCGGGGTCTTGGAAAATAAACCTCTTTGCACAAATTCCAAGAGAGATAAACTTAGGGACTGGGCCAGCGTCTCGATAAATGACCCACAGCCCGAAGAACATGCTTCATTCAGCATGATATTATGAATAACGCCGTCGCGGATCTGCATGCATTTCATGTCCTGGCCACCGATATCGAGGATAAAGTCAACACCGGGCAGAAAATATTCGGCGCCCTTAAGGTGGGCAACCGTTTCTATTTCTCCGTGATCAACTTTGAGGGCAGCCTTTAGCAGGGCTTCTCCATAACCGGTCACGACGGAACCGCCAATCGTGGCTCCGGACGGCAAAGCCTGATAAAGCTTTTGCAGAGCAGAAACCGTAGATTTTAACGGACTTCCTCCGTTGCTTCCATAATGGGAATAAAGCAAATTGCCATCTCCATCAATCAGGGCAAGTTTCGTCGTGGTCGATCCGGCATCGATGCCCAAAAAGCAGGTTCCACTGGCTTCAGCCAGCAGTTTCTTCGCGACGGAATTTCCCCGGTGCCTCTGACTGAAGGCTTCATACTCTTCTTCACTGGCAAACAAAGGCTGGAGCAGGGTAGTGGCTGAATCCGAATTATGCAGATTCGGGATGTTCTCATAGATCACGTGAAGATCACAGACTTCGCTCTGTTTCGAAGCCAAGGCTGCCCCAATCGCCACAAAAAACTGAGCATTATCTGGCGCGATAATATTTTCCGGTTTAAGCTTCAAGGTTTCAATAAAGCGCTGGCGCAGTTCAGGCAGGAAAGAAAGCGGTCCGCCCAGAAATGCCACATTGCCCCGGATTGGTTTGCCGCAGGCTAAACCCGCAATGGTCTGATTCACGACCGCCTGAAAAATTGAGGCGGCAATATCTTCCTTGGCCGCACCTTCGTTTAAGAGCGGTTGAATATCTGTTTTAGCAAAAACCCCGCAGCGCGAAGCGATCGGATAAATCTCCCGATGATGCGAAGCCAGTTCATTGAGACCCGCAGCGTCGGTTTTCAGCAAGATAGCCATTTGATCAATAAACGCACCTGTCCCGCCGGCGCATGTACCGTTCATCCTGAGTTCGGGCGATTCCCCAAAATATGTGATCTTGGCATCTTCGCCGCCCAGTTCTATCGCGACATCCGTATCCGAAATAAATCGTTCAACAGCTTTTTGGCAGGCAATAACCTCTTGAATAAAAGGAATCCCAACCTGTTCGGAAGTGGACATACCGCTTGAACCTGTCACGTTCATGGTGACTTTTTCATTGCGGAACTGACTGTAAATCTTTTGCAGAAGGTTGCTGACTGTATGCTGGACATCTGAAAAATGCCTTTGGTAACTACTGAAAACCAAGTTATCTTTTTCATCAAGTATTGCAATTTTAACGGTGGTCGAACCGACATCCAGTCCGATATGCATTTGTTTCGTCATTCACCTGTCTCCTTCTATTTAAACAGCCTGCTCAATCTATAAAAAACAGCGTTTTAATCCTTTAGCATCAGACTCTATTATATCAGGTTTCATCTGTGTAACAAAATAGCAACTTTTTCTGTCCGGCCCTGTGTCTCGTCCTGCTTAGTATCTCGTCCGTATTATTGTATGAGAATGCCGGGAAAAGTGCCTATCCCTATAGAAAATGTGGCTGCCGCCAAGCTTTTGGCGGCAGTCTTTAGCTGACATAGTGCGAAGGTCTTCCTATAGCCGATTCGTTCGATCTTTCTAGTTTCCGGTTGTTCTATTCTGATCTGATTTCTCCGAGTACCGCATCCGTTTTATACGTGCTGCCGCCCCGGAAATAGCTGACAGATACTTTATCTCCCGGCTTGTATTTAAAGAGTTCGTGTGTCAGCTCCAGAGAATTGGTTATGGCTGTTCCGTTAATGGCCGTAATGATATCTCCGGCCTGGATACCGGCTTTAGCTGCCGCCTCGCCGTTTTCGGCACTGGCGATATAGCAGCCTGCCGGCCAGTCTTTGAATGAAGCGTATTCCTCCGTGTAACGGTCGTCGATATTGATCTGCAAAGCCGGATGGCTCGCAAACCCTTTTTCAATGAGCTGCTGAATTACAGGCAGGGCATCGGAAATTGGGATCGCAAACCCCATACCTTCAAAGCCCTGGGTATCATTTTTGGCTGAATTTATTCCGACAACCTGGCCGCTGTAATTGACGAGCGGTCCGCCACTGTTGCCTGGGTTAATCGCCGCATCCGTCTGAATCAGATTGAAGCTGGCTTCCCCCTGCAGCTGAAGAAACCTGTCTGTCGCTGATACCACACCGGCTGTGACTGTACGGGCAAAATCCTGGCCTCCTGGATTCCCGATCGCAACGACGGATTCTCCGACTTTTAAGGCTGCGGAATCTCCGAGCTGGACAGCCGCAAGTTCCTTCGTACCGTCAATTTTGAGCACGGCAAGATCGGTCCGCGGATCACCGCCGACAAGCGTTCCAGGAACATCCCGACCATCGGCAAGCGAAATCATAATTTTTTCAGCATCTCCAATGACATGGTAGTTGGTAACAATATAGCCATGGGCAGCATTGATGATAAAGCCGGAACCGCTTCCTGCCTCACTGAGTCCATCACTGCTGCCGGCAAAAATATTCCCGCTATACTGAAAGTTGGCCACACCTACGACAGCAGGCCCTACTGTGCTGGCAATATTAATCACCGGTGACTCCCCACCGGTAGCACCTGAGGATGTAATCGGGGGATTTTCTCCCTGTTGAACGACAACCTTATTACCGCCTTCCAAAGAATTGCCTTGAGGATATGCCGCCGGAACAAGAATGACAGCAATCAAGCCGCCCAGAACTGCGCTGATGACAGCAAGCAAAACCGTTGAAACAATACGGGGTTTCCCACTCCTTCGTCCGAAATTGTCCCGGTCATCATAATCATCCATCTGACATCCCTCCTATCCAGTATGTATCATGTCTACCTTAAATTTAGTCTGTCAGTTATGCTCTCTTGACATACTATCCCAGTGTAATAAGTTCGTGCGGATAATGTCTCGGTGCGACCCTGATTTTTAGATTCGCGCATTTTTTCTTAGCCTGCGAATCCCGAAGCATCTCCACGACTGTACTGAGCGCCATTTGCGGCGTATTATTTTCTTCGCTTAAGTGAGCAAGCACGACTTTTTGCGTGTTTTCATCGAGCCATTCCGTCAAGGCCTCAGCAAGCTGGACATTGCTCAAATGTCCAGCATTTCCGCTGACTCTTTTCTTCAAATAGTACGGATACCTTCCGTGCCATAATGTTTCCAAATCGTGGTTTGCCTCGACGACGTAGGCATCACAGCCCCGAAGATTCCGATGCATCTCTTCTGTAACAATGCCGCTGTCAGTCGCTATGCCAAGCGTATGCGTTTTACCTGTTATTTTAAGACCGTAGCTTTCCCTGCTGTCGTGGGAAGTCGGGAAGAGTTTCACATCCATACCCGCAAGATAGATGTCCCGGTCGATAATTCTTTTCTGTTCAGAATTAATATCCCCAAGCACCGTTTCAATTTCCTGCCAAATTCCGGCTGTCGCATAGACGGGAATCTTCAGCTTGCGGGCCAGCACGCCGGCCCCCTTGACATGGTCGGAATGTTCATGGGTAATGATGATCCCTTCCAGCTGAGGAGCGGCGATATCAATCATCTCGAGGTTCGTAAGCACCCTCTTGGCCGCAATGCCGCAATCCACAAGCAGACTCCTGTTCTCTTCCCCTACAAATATGGCATTACCGGAACTGCCGCTGGCCAGTGTTGCAAAATACATCTGTTCACCTTCCCAATCTGTGATTCAGGCGCTTACTCATCCTGTTATTAACATGTCTGCCGTTACTTGTCTCAGGTTCGTTTGTCTAAGGTTCAATGTCCTGAGCTCTTGCAATCATTTCCTCGAGCTTAGTCTTCATCTTTTCATCCGTATTGTATTTTAACGCCGTCTGCCAGTACTGCTCGGCCTTCTTGTAATCTTCTTTGCTGTAAAACTGGAACATCCCATACCAATATAGCACATCCACATTTTGCGGTTCCTTTTCAATTAATTCCTTGTATGTTTCATTCGCAAGATTAGAATCACGTGAAAGGAATGCGGATATTGCAAGTTTTAACCTTACATCATTGTCGTCTTTCTGTGCCAGGACTTTTTGGTAATACGTTATCGCATTCTGCAGATCTTCCTGGTATTCTTCATCGTTAAGCTCAATTGTTGTACTCGCTTTACTATAATAAGCGTCGGCCAGAGCCAGCTGCGCTTCGACGTCTTCCGGGCTCTTTTCGAGTGCTGCGCTGAGTTCCACGACGGCTTGCTTCCGCTGATTGTATTCCTGCTCCAACGCTTCTTGGCCCTGGGTATCTTCCGTATTATCAGACCCTGGAAGGGAAATTGCATAAAATGTTGATCCAATAAGGGAAATGCAGATTATCCCTATGATAAACCCTACGGTGATCTTTTGAACTTTTTTTTGCATTTTTTCTCCTAACCTGCGACCTTCCTATTATCAACAATAGGAAGGTTTAATTAATCTTTCCTTAGAAACAAAAGAGTCAAAGAAACTCTTCCTTTGTGCCAGGGTTCTCTTGTTAAATAAGAACCCTTTGCTTGGCTTCCATGATTTTAAGATAGTACGCGACTTCAAGCCTTTTTTTCTGCAGCTCGCATCCCATCGGATACACTTTTGTCAGTTCCCCGCTGAAAGCTACATTGGCTGCATGGCATCCGCCGCTGCATGAGAAGCGTGCCCAGCAGACGCGGCATTCTTCCTTCGTATAGACCTGCGCCTGGCGGAAGGACTGAACAATTTCTTCCTTCAGTTCACAGTTCAGATCATTCACAGATCCCATTTTATATTTTTCCTGTCCGACAAACTGGTGACAGGGGTAAATATCCCCCTCCGGCGAGACGGCTACATACTCATGTCCGGCCCCGCAGCCCGACAGTCTCTTAATCAGGCAAGGTCCTTCATCAAGGCCTGCATTGAAGTGAAAAAAGACAAATTCTTTCCCTGCCTCGCGATATTCCAGCACTTTTTCTCCTAAAATATCGTAGCTTTCTTTGATTTCTGCCAGATCTTCCTCTCTAAAAGCATACACTTCCTGCGGAGAAGCTACCACCGGCTCCACAGAGATCCTTCGGATGCCGCTGTCCGCCATATGCAGGACATCCTTGTAGAAGTCTTTATTGAAATGTGTATAGGTTCCCCGGACATAAAAATAATTGCCGACAGCATAACGCGACGTCTCCGGCCGCATTTCCGTAAATTTAAGGATCTGCGGCATAATCCGGTCATAACTTCCGGCTCCGTTCAGGAAAGGCCGCATTCTATCGTTTACTTCCTTGCGTCCGTCCAGACTCAGTACAACACTGATTCCTTCGTCTTCCAAAAATCTGGCTGTCTCTTCATCCATCAGAACCGCATTCGTCGTCAGTGTAAACTTGATCTTTTTACCGGCCTGAGCGGCTATTTCCCGGCCGTAAACAATCAATTCCCTGATAACCGGCAAATTCATCAGCGGTTCGCCGCCAAAGAAATCAACCTCGCAATGTCCCCGGTCTCCGCTGTGGTCCAATAAAAATTTCAACGCTTTCTTGCCTGTCTTAACGTTCATCAATTCGCGGTTACCGCCGAAAGGTCCTGTTCCCGCGAAACAATATTTGCAGCGCAGGTTGCAGTCATGCGCAACGTGCAGGCACATCGCCTTGATCACCGGCCGGTCAGAAAACGGTAGTATTGTTTCTTCGGGCTCGCAGGAAAACAACAGCTTTTGATCCTGAAGCACTTTCAATTCTACCAGGATTTCCTGCTTTTCTTCAGAAGAAAGATTATACCCGCAACTGTCCAGCATCTCTTCTGAATCTTCCAAACTGTTCTTTTGCTGATATGTTATCAATTCCTGAATAAAAGCATATGTCTTGTCATCAATCACATGAAGCGACCCCGAATTGACATCGTAGGCAATCTGAAGTTTCCCTTGCGTATACACATGTACATTTTTTGCTATATTGTAGTTCGTCAATTTCATGTTTCTGTATCCTCTGCCCATCGTAATAGTTTTCAGAACAATTATACCATTGAAATACCTTTATGAAAAAAGAAAACTTGGCTGACGCCAAGCTTTTTTACAGAACCCCTTTATAAATAACCGTCTGTCTGTCTTCTATGATGTTCCTGTTATTTTTCACAAACCTGATTGCCAACTGTACAAGATGTCTTACAAGCCGATTGACAAGATGTCTGGCATTTTCCGCATCCTCCGGTTTTGGCTGTTGAGGCTAAGTTCCCCTTAATGACTGTCTGAATATGTTTAGCCATGCGTATCCTCCTTATTATTGTTTAGGCTGACTGAACAAGTAGATGACCTTTCCTTCAGCGGAGTATCCGGTGATATCTGCGCTTACCGATGGGACCTGCGGTTCACTGACAAACGCATACCATAATCTCAGCTGATCGGTGTTAACAATTTTCCCCTGGACCTTTTCCCCGTCGATCGTCGTAACAGTTACACGTACAATATCCTTATTCGTTATCTTGCCGTAATAGACCGAATATTGGGTGCCATCTTCTCCAAGATCCGCATATCGCCACTGTAGGCCGTCGGGATAAGTGACAAGCTTGCCAACCGCACTTCCTGTCCATTTCCAGCCAAAACTGTTTTTTGTGAATATTCCTGTGCTTAATTCTTCTTCAAACGTGTAAAATACAATCCCGGAATTATCACTGACTTGTTCAACTTTTACCAAGTCATATCCTTTGGGAATAAGCGGCTTCGCTTTCGCTACCGCATCATCCAATGAATTACATCCGCCTAATACTGCTGTCATGATCACAATGGTCAATATTGCCACAATTTTCTTGAACTTGCCCTTCTTGCAAAACATTCGGCTATCAGAGTCAGATAACATTCTTTTCCTTTCAGCTCCTTTCGGCTTAACGCCTCACTAAAGCCTCATGTGATTTTTATTATACATCGCGTCCCGCTAAAATACCATTAATTAGCTTTTTCGATAAAAAAACCAGCTTAAAACTGGCCTTATATTCTTAAATTGGAGCGGAAGACGGGATTCGAACCCGCGACCCTCGGCTTGGGAAGCCAATGCTCTACCGCTGAGCCACTTCCGCATAAGGTATTTTTTCAGGTAACTATTATTATATTTATTATCCTCTCATTCGTCAAGAGGCCATCATTTTTCTATCCTACACCATCATGTCTCCATCCTTCACCACCAGTTTCAGCACTTCACCATCCTTTTTCTTAGCCTGCAGTAACAAGCGACGCCAGTAACAGCATTCCCTCATTCTCCCGATAGATCTGCGCGAATTGAGAAATCGGCAAAGGATTTCGGCCAAGCCCAACCTCAACCGTATAGCCCGGTCTCCGGTATTTTTCGATAAACCAGTCCTTATAGCCTGCATACGATGTTATTCCGGTCGCTTCTTCCAGCGCATAGCCACTTTTTTCTGCTAAACTGAGTGCAATTAGCCGGTCCCTGGCCGAAGCCAGACCTCTGTAATTCCAGTAAATCACCCTGCCTTGGCTGTGGTAGGCCAGGACAAGTCTATAATTATGATTTCTCGTAAAGTCTGCAACTGCTTTGGATTCAGGCTCGGATTCCGGACCTGTCCCTGAAAATCTGGTCGGGCCGGGCCCGGTTATCCCATGACTGGCTTCCGCTTGTTTCGACAACTGCCAGGATGCATCATAATTGTGGTTCAGATCTACGCCACGAATATTGGCCTGCCAAACCTGGCCAAAATTCATCCGGCCTTCATTCCATTTCAGAAGAGACGTGTAGAAAGGGTGATTTATCTCAAGTCCGTTTAAAACCAGATCAATACCATCTGGATTCACCATAGGAATTAAATAAATTGAGCTTTGGCTCCATATCTCTCTTATGTTGTATCCCCTGACCGAAGTTCCGTCCACATAGTTTTTCAGATAATTTTCACAGAACTTCATTAGCATAACCGTTGTGATCCACTCCAGTGAATGATGCGACGCATTATAGAATACCTGATTCGGTCCATTACCCAGCCTCAGATAGTAAAGATTCCGCCCGAGAACACTTTTCCCGGCAACCCCGGTTTCCAGGAAAGGATAGCGTTTCTGTAACCCGGCAATATCCCGCTGCATGATTTCGTAGGTATAATTGAGGTCTGTATCGACAACATCAAAAGCATAGGGCACGGTCAACTGTTGTCCTAATCTTATATTGTCAGAACTGACCCCGGGATTTGCTGCCAGAAGCCGCTGAGTATTGATTTTATAACGGTTGGCAATCTGATATAACGTATCTCCCGCAGCAACCGTAACCATTATGTAGCCGTTCAGTAACGGCAAGAGCTTTTGATAAGTGATTGGACCAATGATTCCATCTACTTGGAGACCACTGGCTGCCTGAAACTGCTTCACCGCTCGCTCTGTATTTGTTCCGAATACTCCGTCTACCGTCCCCGGATCATAGCCCAGCTTTTTGAGCAAAGCTTGAACTTCCATCACATCATTTCCTCTGACTCCGATCTTAAGTACGCGCACCTAAATCCCCCCATCTATGTTCGTTGTTATAATCTATGGGGATTCGAAAGGATGTGTGTAGGGTTGCGGCAAAAACAAAAACGAGCCCTTAACAGTAAAAAACCGTTATAACTCGCTTTACAGGACGTATGGTGCCTCAGGACGGAATCGAACCGCCGACACGAGGATTTTCAGTCCTCTGCTCTACCGACTGAGCTACCGAGGCGTGATCGATTACCAATCTATCAAAACTCAGCTTAATTTTGAAATATGGTGACCCGTACGGGATTCGAACCCGTGTTACCGCCGTGAAAGGGCGGTGTCTTAGGCCGCTTGACCAACGGGCCATAGGCGATACGTTCGTGAACCATCTATGATGGTTTCACCCAATTTTTTCGCTCACGTTTCTGTATTATACAGATAATATGACAAATAGTAAAGAACTTTTTTAGGTTTTTATTGTTTTTTTCTTACGCTCCGGAAATGCATATCCGGTGGTGAAGCAGGCCAAAGCCGGCTCGCGTCTTTACTGCATTTTTCCTTTACCGCCGGATCAAGTCTGGCCAGTTGACCGAGCGCTGTCAGCAGTTCGTAGAATATATCGGCGATCGTTTGGCAGCAAGCGGTGCATTTTTCTTCATACTTCGTGGTAAAGGTTTGGGAGGCTGCAGTTGTTGGCCTGTTTCTTGGTTTGTCCATTTTTTTGACGGTTACATATTCTATTTTGATTTCCCCAGGATTATTTGGTATAGGCGTGACTTGAGCCTGCTCTTTCTTTTCTCCCGCTCATCTTCCGAAATCCCCAAAAGGAGAAGAGCCTGGTAGCAGGTTAAATTCTTCAGCGCTGACGAATTTAACCTGCCGCTGTCACCGGTGGAAGCGAACAGTTTATATCATATTCTTCAAAGAGCTGCATCAGCCTGTTGGCTGTACGCTGGGAATAGCTCACCGATTCGACCAGCCATTTTCCCCATTCTCCATGCGGGAGCAGTGCCTTGGCCTCCTTCAGTCGCTTGCCAACCTCGATGGCACTGGTAAGCATGATTTTACAAGTCTGTTGTTTTATCCTATTAATCTCAGCCGTGATGACAAGCGGCGTGCGTTCAGTGATTGGTTCATTCATTTTGATTCCCGCCTTTTTGGTAGCTTTAATTACAGCATACGTAGACGGGCTTCGGATGGTGAAGACTTGGGTATAAACCTATCAAAATCGCCTTGGCTCTTGCCGCAATCACCTATTTTATAGCTTGTTCTGATTTGTTAAACTTCTAAATACCAAATTTAGTTAGAGCTTGCAAGCCCTATTTATTCCTTAAGCAGATGCATCGAATACTCCCTTATATCATTATTATCTAGTACAACATTCTTAAATTCATTGCTCAAATAATTTCATTCAAGCCTGATTACCCCATATTAGGTCTGGGTGCCACAAGTTCCAGCGTCAAGCGGAGCATGGATGCGGAGCGCGGCTGTTAGCGTCATGGAGGGCGCTATCTGCCGAAAGGGGAATTGTGTGACACCCAGACCAACCCTAGATACTTATGGGCTGCATATATTTGCTTATTTAAAGAACGTTGTAACCACGATCCTTTCAAATTCGCAAGCGAAAAAACATGGTCTTTATTCGTCAGCGTCTCTTCCCCGAGTCATGGTGTCTGCGTCCAAAAAATGCAAAAAGCCTGTACCCTTTACGGATACAAGCATTTTCAACATAAATGGTGAGCCATCCGCGACTCGAACGCGGGACACCCTGATTAAAAGTCAGGTGCTCTACCGACTGAGCTAATGGCCCAGGCCACAATTCATGATTCTATCATTTCAGTCCCCGGACTGTCAAGTAAAACTTTAATAATCCTTGACATCTCGGAACCAGAAATTAATCCGAAAAAATTAAAGTACATTCAGATTCATTATCAAAATCCTTAAAAGATATTACCCCGCGTAATCGTTTGATTGCGGCCAGGCCCAACAGCGAGCATGGTAACCGGAACACCGGTCAGCTCTTCCAAGCGCTGGATATAATTCTTGGCCTGCTCCGGCAGTTGGCTATATTCGCTGATTCCCGTCAGATCTTCCTGCCAGCCCGGCATTTCTTCATAAATCGCTTCACATTCGGAGAGGACTTTCAAACTTTGCGGGAAATCATGAAGGACTTCACCTTTGTAGCGATAAGCTGTACATATCTTTAACGTGTCCATTCCTGTCAGGACATCCAATTTGGTAAATGCAAAATCAGAAATGCCGCTGATCCGCACCGCATAACGGGTAATGACAGCGTCTAACCAGCCGCAGCGCCGCGGCCGTCCGGTTGTTGTCCCATACTCTCCGCCTTTTTCCCGGATAAGTTCCCCTGTCTGGCAGGTCAATTCCGTTGGGAACGGTCCTTCGCCGACCCTGGTCGTATAGGCTTTAACAACACCGACAACCTTGTTGATCCGGGTTGGTCCTACTCCTGCACCAATGCAGGCTCCCCCGGCCACAGGGTTGGAAGAAGTGACATACGGATACGTTCCATGATCCAAATCCAAAAGCGTTCCCTGAGCGCCTTCAAACAGAACCTTTTTCCCGTCACTTAAGAAATGGTTAATTTCCAGAGAAGAATCGCCGACATAAGGCCGGATCCTCTCCGCATATTCCAGGCATTCCTGAAGCACAGCTTCATAGCTGAGCGCTTCCTGTCCATACACCTTTGTAATCAACAAATTTTTTTCTTTAAGGTTATATTGCAGCTTCGCTGCCAGCTCGTCCTTATCCAGGAAATCCAACACCCTGATTCCAGTACGGGAAGCTTTATCCTTGTAAGCGGGGCCGATACCGCGTTTGGTTGTTCCAATTTTTTGGTCTCCCTTATACTCTTCCTCAAGCACATCGAGAATGCGATGGTAGGGCATGATCACGTGGGCATTACCGCTGACTCTAAGGTTGTCTGTGCTTACGCCCTTGTCCTTGAGATACTCAAGTTCTTCAATCAATACCTTCGGGTCAATAACCAGGCCATTGCCAATTACGCAGACCTTTTCAGGATAAAAAATCCCGGAAGGGATCAGATGGAGTTTATAAGTCTCCTTATTAATTACAACCGTATGTCCGGCGTTGTTTCCTCCTTGATATCTGACTACCATGTCGGCTTTTTCAGCCAGAAAGTCTGTTATTTTACCTTTTCCTTCGTCACCCCACTGGGTGCCGATCAGTATGACTGCCGCCAATGCAAATCCCCCATTCCATCACGACTTCAATCCAAACTTCATCTTAACAACGATCGCCCCTGTTTGTCAATAAAATCCGAACATTTGCTGTATTCCTAGGCTAAATGTTCGAATATTTGATACAACCAAATATAAACGATAATCTTATCGTGTATTAACCATAATTCTTATCGAGGTTAACAAATTTCGTAAATTCCTTCAAATACCCAAGCTCAACTGTACCTACAGGACCATTGCGGTGCTTGGCAATAATAATCTCAGCAATACCTTTTTTCTCCGAATCAGGGTGATAGTATTCATCCCTGTAAATAAAAGAAATAAGATCGGCATCAGCCTCGATCGATCCGGATTCCAGAAGGTCGGACATCAGTGGCCGCTTGTCCTGACGCTGCTCAACACCGCGGTTAAGCTGAGACAGGGCAATAACCGGCACGGATAGTTCACGTGCAACGCCTTTTAAGCCTCTGGAAATCTGGGCGACTTCCTGCTGGCGGCTTTCTACCTTCTTGCCGACGGTCATTAACTGCAGATAATCAATAATAATCAGTCCAAGTCCTTGTTCCATTTTTAATCTTCTAGCTTTGGACCGAAGCTCTGCCAGGGATATCCCAACGGTATCATCAATAAAGATTGGTGCCTCGGACAGCGGACCTACGGCCTGGGTAAGCTTTGGCCAGTCTGAGTCCAATAGTTCGCCGGTCCTGACCCGCTGCTGATCTACCATCGCTTCCGAACAAAGAATACGCTGGACAAGCTGCTCTTTGGAC
Organism: Dehalobacter sp. TBBPA1; assembly: GCF_040931655.1. Classification (NCBI taxonomy): domain Bacteria; kingdom Bacillati; phylum Bacillota; class Clostridia; order Eubacteriales; family Desulfitobacteriaceae; genus Dehalobacter; species Dehalobacter sp. TBBPA1. The sequence continues at coordinate 2,991,830 of NZ_CP162385.1, forward strand.
ATTTCCAGGCTGAATAACGCTACAGGAACCTTGGATTTTACCGCAGCATTCTGTGCCATATTCAGGACAAGTGCCGTTTTTCCCATCGATGGTCTGGCGGCAATAATAACCAGGTCGGAAGCCTGCCAGCCGGAAGTGATCCGGTCCAACTCCCGAAAATGGGTCGGAACCCCTGTCAGGTTTCCTTTATTGGAATAGAGGTATTCGATCTTGTCAAATGTCTTCAGGAGAATGCTTCGGATCGTAACGAAACCTTCCTTGGACTGTCTTTGAGAGATTTCTACGATCAGTCTTTCGGCTTCCTCCAATAAACTAAGGGCTTCTTCTCCCGCTTCGTACCCTTTTTCTTCAATATAGCCGGCAATGCGGATCAGCTGACGGAGCAGGGCTTTTTCCGCCACAATCCGGGCATAATGTTCCACGTTGGCCGCTGAAGGCACAGATCCGGCGATCTGAGAGATTGTTCCAATTCCCCCGATGCTCTCCAGCCTGCCTGCCTGCCTTAAGTTCTCAGCCACTGTAACCAAATCAACAGGGTCCCCTTTTTCAAAGATATCCCTGATGACCAGGTAAATATTTTTATGATTATCGCGGTAGAAATCCTCCGGACGTAGAATCTCGAATACAGCACTGCCCTTCTGGGGATCAAGCATCAGCGCGCCCAGAACAGCCTGTTCAGCCTCAAGATTATGGGGAGGAACTTTCAAAAGTTCCATGCTCATTTCTCCTCGTTTGCTAGGCTTGTGCAATTTTTATAGCTTCCTCTATATTTTCAACAGCAAGGACTTCAATTCCTTTTAATCCCGCAGGAACTTCTCCGCGATTCTCCGTCGGAATGATCACTGTTTTTACACCGGCCTGTTTGGCCCCAAATATTTTTTCGTAAATGCCACCAACTGGTTTGACTTTTCCCTGGATTGAGATTTCACCGGTCACGGCTACATCTCCTCTCAGAGGCTGTTGCTTCAAGGCGCTGTAAATCGCCATGGTCGTGGCAAGTCCGGCCGAGGGCCCGTCTATTCTGCCACCACCAACCACATTGACATGGAGGTCATAGTTCTTCAAGTCTTCTCCTGTCAGGCTCCGAATTACAGCTGCGGCATTAAACACTGCGTCCCTGGCCATTGAACCTGCCGTCTCATTAAAGCGGATACTTCCTTTGCCGGTCTCCCCGTTGAATACTTTCACCTCAATCTCCAGAACCGAGCCAAGAAATCCCGATACCCCCAGTCCGAGTATTCTGCCGGTATCCTTGCCGGCAGTTACCCGTTTTTGAACAAAAGGAGTCAGTCTGGCTGACCTGAGCACTTCTCTGATATCGTCTTCCGAAATCAAGACTTCCTTCTTGCCGGGATTCCTAAACCTGGCCAGACCATACGCATCCAAAAGGATGCTGTTCGCTTTTCGTCCCTCAATCATATATTCACTGATAATTTCCGGTACATTCTCTTCCAACTGCACATTTAGTTTCAGGGCTGCCTGTCTGATAATATGGGTGATATGGGCCGGTTCCAAAGGCTCAAAATAGACTTCGGCACAGCGGGAGCGCAAGGCCGGGTTCAGATCCTGCGGCTCTCTCGTAGTGGCCCCAATCAGTACAAAATCCGCGGGAACTCCTTCATCAAAAATCTTCTTGATATATAAAGGAATCTGAGGATCATGCGGATCATAATAGGAAGACTCAAAATGAACCCGCTTATCTTCCAGGACCTTCAGCAGCTTATTCAGCAACGTTGGATCCATCTCTCCAATTTCATCGATAAACAAAACGCCAGTATGAGCATCGTTGACCAAGCCCAGTTTGGGCTCGGGGATACCGGTCTCAGCCAAATCTCTTTTCGCACCCTGATAAATCGGATCGTGAACTGAACCAAGCAAAGGATTGGTGACATCTCGCGGATCCCAGCGCAGCGTCGTACCGTCAACTTCAATAAACGGCGCATCCTTACTGAAAGGAGAATCCGGAAAATTTTTGACGGTTTCCAGTGCAACCCTGGCTGCTGATGTTTTGCCGACTCCCGGCGGACCATAAATCAGAATGTGCTGGGGGAAAGGCGTCGCGAGCTTTGCCAGCAGGGCCTGCAAGGCGCTTTCCTGTCCGACAATTTCTTCCGTCGTCTGCGGTCTCAGGATTTCAATTGCGGAGGATACCGGCTTTGTTGCTTTCATCTTTTCCAGCTGCGCAAGCTTTCGGAGTGTTTGCGCATTTTCAGGACCTCCTGTCTCTTTCAGAACCTGGGTCTTGATCTCTTTGATATATTCTTCGTGTCGCTCCTGCATTTTCTCGGCAACCGCCTGATTTAAACGGTCTTCTACGGAACGCTTCGCAACCGTCTCGGCAATCTGCTCTTCAACCTCCGTCAGAATTGCCGGAATATCTTGCAGGTCCGGCGCCGGTTTGTCCGTGGGATCATCGTTGACAAGCTTTTGCAAGCCCAATACCCGTTCCTCGAGCTTTTCGGAACGCATCAGGGTAAGAGCCTCCAGCTTGCTCGCCTTTAAAATTAATTTATCTGTTCCGTATAGGTTGGAAAGCACGACATACAGCGCGTCTATCTCCAGTTTTAACTGTCCGTCCGCAATCTCCGCAGTATATTTCTCGTGATTTTCCTGCCCCTCCTGTTGTAAAAATTTCTTAAATAAGCCTTTCACGCTGGTCACATCCTTGTGCTTTACTCTTCGGTCTTACTGAGCTTCTATCTTTATCTTCAGATTTGCTGTTACTTCAAAATGAAGCTTTACCGTAACCTGATATTCTCCCAATCCTTTGATAGGTTCCTTGACTTCAATTTTTCTTTTATCTAGTTTGAGTTGATATTCCTTTTCCAATACCTCGGCGATCTCTTTATTCGTTACCGAACCGAATAAACGGCCTTTTTCACCGACTTTCACTTTGACAATGATATCCATGTTCTCGATTTTTTGGGAAAGATCCAGCGCCGCTTGTTTTTCTTTCTGTTTGCGCAGTTCTTCCTGTTTTTGTTTATGCACCAGGTCCTGAACATTTCCCTGAGTTGCCTCAACTGCGAGTCCGCGCGGGATCAGAAAATTACGGGCATAGCCATCTGAGACTTCGCATACTTTACCCTTTTTACCGAGTGCCTTGACATCTTCTTTTAATATTACCTTCACGGTTTTTGTTCCTCCATTTTTTCAGGGATCTTTCGGAAATTAAATACTAAATCAAAAAGCCCCGTAAATATTAGACATATGAAAAAGAACGGTGAAACGAAAGCCACCATAATTACAATAATCCAGATCAGCAGATGGGAAAACTTCAAGCTTTTGATCAAATAAGCCAGGCAGGACAGCCCAATCATACTGGTTATCGAAACTGCAACGGCCATCACATTCATTCCGGTTATTCTCAGAATACTGTTGGCAAAGTAGTCTCCGCCCAAATAGGCAGCAATTCCAATAATCGCCAACCACACCGCATACCAGGGCATCCTCCATAAAGAAAAAGGCTTAAGTTTTCCTCCGCCCAAAAAAATTCTGTACAACATGTAGACCAATGCAATCTCAATCATCGCAGATATCCCGGCAAAAGACGGCATCAATTGATAATAGACGGGCATGATGACCTGAAGGTTGGATTTATATTGCTCAATACTGACCATCTGATTTTGAATCGCGCTAGGCCAGCCGAACTGCTGAATAAGCTGGAGAGACTGCTGATAAAACTGCGTGCTCAACGCAATTTCCTTTTCCAGATTCTCGGGCTGAAGGGCCTGGTTGACTGAAGGAATGACCGGTAATGCCCCAATGAGCGCAGCCAGCAGCAAACTCCAGAATACACTCTGACTGGTAGAAAACCCTTTTTCTTTTATGACAACCAACAAAATCCCTGCCCAGGGAGTAAATCCAATCAGGGAGATTCCACTGATTCCAACTGGAATAAAAGCTAAAATATAACCAATTCCTAAAAAAATAGCCGTTTTTCGACAGCCGGTACTTCTGGTCTGAAATAAAACGGAAAAAATCAATAATACCTCGACGATCCAGCTCCAGAAGTCAAATAAAGACGCAAGTAAGGGAAGAAACAATACGATCAATCCGGATACATACCGAAGTGCATCCTTATCACTTATAACCATTTAATTTTCTCCTGTTCAGTCTTCCTCGGGAACAAGATAACCAAGCAAAAGACTCAGGTCACCCCATTCAGTTTCGAGACTAAGGAAATCTTCCCGCTGCCACCGGGACATTTTATTAAACAAAACCCTGTCCAAACGGGAATAGTCAAAGCCAAGCCTGCGGGTAAGCAAATAGCTTAAACCGACCAGACCGGCCATACTATCGAGAAGCTGTTCCTGGGAAGCACTTAAAGTCCCCTGCTGGACCAGCCACTGAGCTTTGAGAAGCTCCACTTTTAATTCCTCTATGGCTTTCGAGGATTTTACGATATCAATATTGATCGCAGCAACAGACTCCACAACAATACCTCCTGCAAAAAAGTAATGTAAGATTTCGCGAAATCAAGCTGAAACTCCTTCTTCTACTTTTCCCAGAACAAAGAAAACTTGCCCTGTTGCCTAAATTAAGGAAATAAAATAAAAAAAGGGAGCGTTGCTCCCTTTTTACTAGTCAATCATGTAGGGCAGCAACGCGATGCTGCGAGCCCGTTTAACGGCAATCGTGACTTGCCTCTGGTGTTTAGCGCAATTGCCTGAGATTCTACGGGGCAGAATTTTGCCTCTCTCAGTAATATATTTACGTAATTTTTGTGTATCTTTGTAGTCAATGCTCTCAACTTTATCAACACAAAAACTGCATACTCTTTTACGCGGACGGCGTCCCCGTTCCTTTTTTACGGCAGCGTTTGCCAATGAACGCTCCTCCCTTCAAACTAAAATGGTATATCATCATCTAGACTAACTTCATGAGCAAAAGAACCAAAATCATTTTGAGCTGAAGATGCTCCGGCATTATTGTCTTTGGGACTCAAAAATCTGACGTTCTCTCCCAAGACCTCTGTCACCCATCTTTTTTGCCCATCCTGACCGTCATAAGAGCGGACCTGAATCCTGCCATCTACTGCAGCCAGTTTTCCTTTCGCCAAATAGTTCGCGCAGAGTTCAGCTAACTGGCGAAAAACAACGCATGGAATAAAATCCGTTTCTTTCTCGCCCTGGCTGTTCTTGTAATTCCTGTCGACGGCTAGCGTAAAAGATGCAACAGCTACACCGTTTGGTGTATAGCGTAGCTCAGGGTCTTTCGTTAATCGCCCGATAAGTACTACACGATTCAACATCTTAAACCCTCCGCATCGTTATTCCTTCTTGGTTGTCATAAACCGGATCACAGCATCAGAAATTTTCATCAGCCTTTCCAGTTCATCAACCGTACGTGCTTCACCGTTGAAGTTCATCAGGACATAAACACCTTCATTGAACTTCTTAACCTCGTAAGCCAGGCGTCTTTTACCCCAAATATCAACCTTGAGGTCTGTACCACCATTGGCATTGACGATCTCTTCAAATCTTTGAACATTTGCTTTTGAAGCCTCATCATCGAGATCCGGTCTTATAATGTACATCACTTCGTACGCTTGCATAAATGCACCTCCCCTCGGACTAAATGGCCCCACCTCGAGTGTGGAGCAGGGTTATTATGCTACAACATGATATTATAACACTTCCTTATGTCATTTGCAAATAATGATGATTTTGCTAGTTCTGAGAACCTTTCATCTAGACATTAAATCTGAAATGCATAATATCGCCGTCCTGAACGACATATTCTTTGCCCTCTAACCGAACCAAGCCCTTGTCCTTGGCTCCATTCAGACCGTTATTTTCCATAAAATGTTCATATTTGACGACCTCTGCCCGAATAAAACCCCGCTCAAAGTCGGAATGAATCGTACCTGCCGCCTGAGGCGCTTTGGTTTCCCGGCGGATCGTCCAAGCCTTTACCTCTTTAGGACCTGCCGTAAAAAAAGTTATCAGTCCAAGCAGCTTGAATGCGCTCCTGATCAGCCGATCAAGTCCAGATTCCGTGAGCCCAAGTTCCTCCATAAAGATTTCTTTCTCATCTTCTTCAAGTTCTGCTATTTCTGCTTCAATCTTGGCGCAAACAGGAATGACTTCAGCATTTTCGAGTCTGGCTATTTCCTGTACTTTTTGGACATTGGCGTTATTTTCCCCGTTAGAAGCTTCCGCTTCAGAAACATTCGCGGCATAAATCACCGGTTTTAGGGTCAACAGACTGACACTGTTCAGCAATTCTTTTTCTTCTTCAGAGAAACCAACCAAATTAGCCGGTATCCCCTGGTCAAATTTTTTCACGAGCTTTTCTAATACCTCAGCTTCGAATTTGGCCTTCTTATCCCCGGATTTGATCATTCCGACCAGCTTGGCCTGACGGCGGTATACGGTTTCCATATCTGCCAGGATCAATTCCATCCGGATCGTTTCAATATCCCGTTCCGGGTCAATTTTACCTTCGACGTGAACAACGTTATCATCTTCAAAACAACGTACAACATGAACAATGGCATCCACTTCCCGTATATGGGAAAGAAATTGGTTGCCTAGTCCTTCACCTTTACTTGCACCCCTTACCAGACCGGCAATATCGACAAATTCGACAACTGCCGGAACGATTTGCTGCGGGTTCACAATTTTAGCCAGTGCTTTTAACCGAAAATCCGGTACCTGTACAATTCCGACATTCGGATCAATAGTACAGAACGGGTAATTGGCCGATTCTGCTCCGGCTTTCGTTATCGCATTAAATAGTGTTGACTTGCCGACATTGGGCAGCCCAACTATTCCTACATGCAGAGACATGTTTTTCCCCCTCAAATTCTAGTTAAATCAGTCCGAGATCCCCTGACTGTTTTCTGCCGTCAGGATTTTTTTAATATTCCTTTCCAGCTTTGCCCTGGTTATCCAGGTCTGATGCCCGCACTTCAGACATTCAATCCGAAAATCCATACCTGTTCTCATGATCTTAAATTCTGTATTGCCACAGGGATGGGCCTTTTTGAGCCTGACAATATCTCCTACATTAAGATCCATAGTCATTCAGCCTCTCTTTCAAACCAGCCCATTCAGCAAAGGTATAGAATCCAGAGGATTATTCAGAATATCCCCCGCAAAAACAGAAATCCCTGATAAAATCAGATCGTATCCTTGCATAAACCAGGGATAAAACATGGAGCTACCCGTCTTAAGCAATCCGGAGTCACCAGTGCTTAACAACGGTGAAAACAACCCCAGGACCAGAGAAATCACGACAAAGGTACTCAGTAAACCAAAAAGCAGTCCTCCCCCTCTGTTGATAAAACTTAAGTTTTTTGCTATAGGGGTAATGACCAAAGCGATGATAAGATTAATGATACATGCTGCTAAAATAAACAAGAGCAGGACAGCACCAATCTTCAGGACATAATCTGTCAAAACAGGTGTGGCCTGACCAATCATGGATTGCCTGATGCTGTCAGCGGCACCGTAGGGATCTGTCCCGGATGCTTTGCTTTCAGCAATTTTGGTCAAAAAATTTCCGATTTTGGGCTCCAGTTTTGCTTCAAGCCCTAAAACGGGTTCCAATAGGTTCAGAAATGGTTTGTAAAAAAACACCGCAATGCCTATCGCAGCGATCTTTCCGATAAATCTTGATAAACCGGTAATAAGGCCCTTCCGAAACCCGATTAGGCCTCCCAGAACCAGCAGCGCCAGCATTACATAATCAAATGTATTCACGCTACGCTCTCCTTTACAGAATGGCGGGGATATGTGCGAATCGAACACACCTCGGAACGTTCTGCGTCCCGACACACGGATTTGAAGTCCGGGAGCGACACCAGCCGCTATATATCCCCAAGACCTTTTAGAGTCTGCTGAATCATTTTAACACTTAATGCTTCGAATGTGAACCTTTGTCTTATTCTTTGGCAATTCTTTGACGCTCTTAAAATTATTTTTCTTGTTCATCCAAATTCATTATAATATTTACACTTAAATACTAATAAAATATTAGTGTCTTTATTCATTAATATTTGCATGTAAATATACTGTACTTTATAGTTCTATTAAATAGTACTGACTTTAAAATCTATCAGTAATACAACAAAAAGACTGAATATATAAATATAATGCACCTGCTGCGGATCCTGAACGTCGTGTCCAATCTAATAAGCATATAAACACAAAGAAAAATCTTATATTATTTACATAACCATTTACATGCATAATTACATTTGTATTTTTATGCATATTCACATGTATATTTTAATGTAAATATTATATAGAATATAATTACAATCTTTGTGTAAATATTGTGTCATATATTTAACATATTTATATTCTGTATTTCTTATTATAAAATTATATGATATTGTTGAGATCTCTGCTTATGGTACAATAGGATAGAATATAAAAGGAGGCTAGATGTGTTGAAATATGTTGATGCCAGAGGATATTCCTGTCCGGAACCCGTAATTTTTACCAAAAGAGCTTTAGCGGATGATCCTTCAGAAATCATGGTCATTGTCGATAATGAGACATCCAAAATTAACGTTGAACGGTTTTTGAGAGTTGCCGGATATCGGGTCGAAGTTGATCATGAGCAGCCAAATCAATATTCTCTAAAGGGAATAAAGAAAACTTAGCCTGGATTTTGGGCAGATCTTGGTTTTACCCTGATGTCTCCGTTTCTTTCTGTAACATGAATTGAATCAAAATATTCCAGTAAAGGCACCGCAAATTTACGGCTAGTCTGCCAGCAGTCCCGTGCTTCAGAAACCGTAATCTGTCCATTTTCTTGCAGGTGCTTTTCCAATATTATTTTAGCTTTTTCTATTGCACTTGCTGCAATATAGAATTCTCCTACCTGTTTCCAGACGTTATTTGTTTTAAGATATTCGGCATATTCCGGAAATTTTGCAGCGGGTACCCCGCATTCTGCAACCGCAGTTTCCTGCCCCGGAGGATTTAGCCCTGCCTTTTCCCAGATTTTTTGCAAAGCGTCAAGCTTTTGCCTGATATCCTCAGGCATCCCGATTTCAGATACTGCCTGGACCAGACTGCTGCTTAGCCTGAAATACTGATGATCTGCTCCCCATTCCAAAATCAACTGCCAGCGTTTATGGGAGACAGCCGTTTTCAGGATTCTTTTTAATTCCTCTCTGCCAATTCCTCCGCGCAGCGGATATGTCTTTTGATATTTCATTGCTTCCGCATTTGCTTTAAGAGCCCATTCTTCTGCTGTACTTTTAAGCCAGAATAATGATAATCCATCCTCAGCTAAGATCACAACAGTCTGATCATTTTTGAGACGATCCAAAGCCAGCTGAACTTCGTCCTGCCCAAGAGCAGACTTTTTCCTGACTTCATCGGAAGATAAAGGAATAGTAAGCTCTTTTTTTATTTGATCGGTTAAGCCGCCTTCTGCTTTAGACCGAAATTCGGTTATGACCTTTTCTCGAAAACGTTTTTGTTTGGCATTTGCCAGGCTCAGTACAACTCCTCCGCCGATCGTCGCGACAGGTGAATAGTACCTGATTACAAACCGGTCCCCTTTTGCTGCGACAACCGGTTCCTCCAGAATGATTTGGGCAAACCCTTTCTCCCCGGGAGCCAATTCTTCCTGGGCCAGAAGATGAACCCGTCCCAGTGTTTCGGCCGTTCCTAAATGAAAATGTATCCTCTGCCTTTGTTTGATCGTTCTTTGCTCTGACGCGAGGTTAAATAGTTCTACGTCTAAAATTTGTCCTGCGTTATAATATCCGGGATCAACAAGGCTTGCCCCCTTGGGAATATCACTTACAGCCAGTCCGGCTATGTTTATCGCAACCCGCTGTCCGGCATAAGCTTCGGAGACGTGTTCGCCATGAACTTGAATATTTCTAATTTTCACGGTTTGTCCCCCCGGTTCCAGGCATACTTCCTGTCCCTTCTGAATCGTCCCTGTGTTTAAAGTCCCTGTAACCACTGTTCCAAACCCCCGAATCGTAAAAACTCTGTCAATCGGCATTCTTGACGGAAGATCCGAACGTTTCCCTTCAGTTGTTTGGAGTACAGTCATAATTGTCTGCAGTAACTCCGAAATTCCCTGGCCAGTAACAGAAGATACTTTGCAGTACGGAGCATCCCGCAAAAAACTGTCTCGGAGTTTTTCTCTGGTATCCAGTTCAATCATGGAAAGCCATTCCTGATCAACCAGGTCAATTTTTGACAGTACAACAATTCCTTTTTCTACATTTAACATGTTTAATATATCCAGATGTTCCTGGGTTTGAGGCATCACGCCTTCATCGGCAGCAATAATCAGTAGAACAATATCCATTCCACTCGCGCCGGCTAACATTTGACGGACAAATTTTTCATGACCCGGTACATCAATGATTCCTGCTTTGCGACCGTCCGGGAGTGTCAGATAAGCAAACCCAAGCTCGATCGAAATTCCTCTTTCCTTCTCTTCCTTAAGCCGGTCTGTGCTTATACCTGTCAAGGCTTGAATAAGGTGGGTTTTCCCATGATCCACATGGCCTGCTGTTCCAATAATTAGATATCTTTCCATAGCTAATACCTAAAGTACAGGTCAACCCCATATTTTGATGATAGCGTTGACATGGTACTTATACCTTATATTTATTGCGGATATTCCTGACTCTAATTATAATATGGGTTTGGATTTTTTCATATTCTGATTTTGATTTGTTACGCATAAATATTACTGATTGTGGAAATAATAGCAAAGTACTCTAAAAATTATTATTTTGCATATTGACTCACATAAACAATCATACGATTGCAATGCCATGGATGGAAATTGCAGCGACTCTATTTCATTTAACCTCCGGAGGTATCCGCATTGAACCCATTGCCAGGAATTCGAGAAAAAGAGCATCTGCGTGCCCATTACACAGATCGTCCCGGTCTTTACCAGCTTCAGCTAAGGTTGAAAAAATATCTGAAAGCTGCTGCCGGTAGACCGGTGGTTCTATTATGTATAGGGACGGATCGTTCTACCGGTGATTCTCTGGGGCCTTTAACCGGCACAAAACTAGATGGAAAAGGTCTTTCAGGATTGACGGTTGTCGGAACGCTCGAAAAGCCCGTTCATGCAGAAAACCTTGAATCCACCCTGAAAAACTTGTTTGCCAAGTATTGCAATCCCTATATTATTGCCCTGGATGCCTGCCTGGGTCAACTTGACTCCGTCGGCTACATCAGCTTGGCAGAAGGCCCTTTAAAACCAGGAACCGCCGTAAAAAAAGAACTGCCGGAGGTAGGAGAAATCCACCTTACCGGCATTGTCAATATCAACGGTTTTATGCAATACATGGTGCTGCAAAACACCAGATTGAGTATCGTATGGCAAATGTCTGAGGTACTATGTAATTTGTTCCAGCGGACTTACTTCTTGTTGAATCAATCTTGAATTTAAATAGTTAGCTCATTCTTCGAGGCTTTTTCAATAGCGAGCTTCTCCTCAGGGCTAAGTTTAACATTGGCCTGCCCTTTTTCGATCCCTTTGGCATAGATTCTGCACTCTTCAACACTATGAATTCCTGTAAGGACGACGCCGGTCTTTTCCTGATTCAGCAAAGCAAGGGCGAAGCTCAGGTCGGCACCCATATTTTCGAAAGAATTAAATCGGACCAGTTCCGCGCGGTCAATTCCGTTGCGGGCTTTATCTTCGGCAAGCTTAAGCCTTTGCCCATGCTCTGCAGCAATACGGCTTAATTCAGCAACTTCTTTTAAATTGGCGCTCAGCAGTTCTTCCAGCTGTGTTCCGGATAAGAACGTCTGCAGGCTGATATAGGATTTTTCAAATTTACTCATACGGACACGTAGAGCATTGGTCATAACAATCGCAATCACGATAACGATCAAGGCTACAACCGATACTGCCAAGACGATAATCAACTCGGGTTCTAAAATAGAAAACAAAAATGATCCCTCCTAAAGAATGTAATAACATGTTCCACGTGGAACATATTAAACTTCAATCTCCCAACGTTCTAAAAGCCGGTTAAGTTCATCCCGGGAATAATAATTAATCTCAATTTTTCCTTTTTCTTCACTTCCTGATACAGCTACCTTGGTCTGAAAACTGTGCCGCAGTTTTTCTTCAAGATCATTTAAAGAACTATAGCTCTTGTTTTTCAGTGTCTTCACAGCATTTTTGGCAGGCTGCTCTTTCTTTTCACTATTCTGAACAATCGTTTCCGTTTCCCTTACAGATAATAATCCCTCAACGGCCCGTTTCGCGAGAGAAATCTGCTGCTCTTTATTTTCTAAAGAAAGTATCACCTTGGCATGTCCCAAAGAAATTGCTTCTTTATTAATCAGTTCCAAGACTTCAGCAGGCAGCTGAATAATTCGAAGTAAGTTGGCTACAGTAGGCCTGCCCTTACCGACGCGTCTGGCAACCTGTTCCTGAGTTAGTCCATAATCTTGAATTAAGCGTGCATATGCAAGGCCTTCTTCTACAGGAGATAAGTCCGCGCGCTGGATATTTTCGATTAAAGCCTTTTCCGTCATTTCCTGCTCAGTGCAGTCTCTCACAATACAGTTAATTCTGTCGATCCCTGCAAGCTGTGTAGCTCGAAAACGCCTCTCTCCCGCAATGATGATGTATCTACTTCCTTCAGGCTTTACAAGGATAGGCTGCAGTAATCCATGTTCTTGAATAGAATCCGCAAGCTCTTGAAGTTTTTCACGGTCAAACTCCCGTCTCGGCTGGCCAGGATTTGGTACAATATCCGCCAGCATTATTTCTTTAATTTCACTGCTTTCCGTTTCTCTTTCCGTAATTAAAGCGCCAAGCCCTCGGCCTAAACCTTTTTTAGACACGTTCCAAGACCTCCTCGGCTAAATCTCGATATACTTCAGCTCCACGCGACTTGCTATCATATAGAATGATCGGCTGACCATGGCTCGGGGCCTCACTAAGCCGAACATTCCGGGGAATAATGGTTCTGAAGACTTTATCTCTAAAATATTTCTTAACCTCATCGACGACCTGAATCGATAAATTTGTCCTCGCATCAAACATGGTCAAAAGTACGCCGATAACTTGAAGGTCTCTATTAATGGAACGTTTGACCTTATCAAGCGTATTGACCAGCAAGCTTAAACCTTCCAATGCATAATACTCACATTGAATAGGAATCAAAACATCTGTTGCCGCACAAAGTGCATTCAACGTAAGAAGTCCCAGGGAAGGGGGACAATCAATAATGATAAAATCAAATTCATCCTTTATTCCTTGCAAAGCAGTTGCAAGCTTTCCTTCACGGTACAGCTGGGAGACTAGCTCAATCTCAGCACCGGCCAGTTCAATACGGGCAGGCGCAACCTTTAAGTTTTTCAGCTCTGTATCGGCGATCACACTTTGAATGTTTTCTTCATTGATAATTACATCATAAATACAGCGGGACAACCGATGTTTCATAATACCACAACCGCTGGTGGCATTTCCCTGTGGATCAAGATCAATGAGGAGAACTTTTTTTCCTTTCTCAACCAGACTGGAGGAGAGATTCACAGCAGTCGTTGTTTTGGCGACTCCTCCTTTTTGATTTGCTATAGCAATGATTCTGGCCAATCTTGTATCTCCTTCCTCACAGACTTGATCAATTAGTACCTAGTCAACCTTAAAATAATAATATAATGACGAGCAGATTTTTGTAAGACAAGGCGAAAAATTAAGGTATACCAGCCATATGGCAATTAACGTCCACGGGTGAACTAATGCAGCGATGCCATGGACAGCACGAAGCTACAAGAAAACACAGTATTACATAAAATATGCCGACAGTTATATAAAATTTAGGGTTGACATGGAACTTGGTCTGTAAAAAAATTTATTTATATTATTATACTACAAAATTATACTATAAAATATTTAAAAACTACTTATTTAATCATTCTTGATCATTTCAGCAGATGATTACTAGAGAGGGGTTTTTTTCGGTTTCCCAGCTTGACGCGGATATTGAGCAGGTGTGTTCAATATTTTTTTAACAATAATCAGAGAACGGTTATCCGCGCCTTCCGCCAATGAATATTTTTCGACATGCTCAACTTCACAGTTTAGGATCCGCAAGGCGTTCTTAGCCAAAGTTATTTCATTTTCAGGATCGATTCCCTTCGCTGCAATAAATCTTCCGCCAACTTTCAGCAAAGGAGTTGCATATTCCAGTAGTACCGGCAACTCCGCGACTGCTCTGGCCACCGTAATATCAAATCGCTGCCGGTACGCCTTGCTGCGGCCAATATCTTCAGCTCGTGCATGGCAGGTTTCGACCTTCAAGCCAAGGCTATCGCAGACCTCCTGCAAAAAATGAATTCTTTTGGCTAGCGCATCGACAAGGACGACTTTAATTTGCGGCAAAAGTATTTTAATAGGAATACCTGGAAATCCAGCGCCGGTACCAAGATCCGCAATAACAATTTGTCCATTGGGATAATAATGCATTATCCACTTGACAAACACCAGAGAATCCAGATAATGCTTAATCACCATTTCTGCCGGATCGGTAATGGCTGTTAAGTTCATTTGTTCGTTCCTCTGGAGTAACAGTACTGTATATTGTTCAAACTTTTCAAGATGTTCGGCGGAGAGTTCCAGACTCAAGACATCCCGGACCTTATCGTGCAAGACGCTAAGCGGTTCCTTAAGATCCATTTCCAGAAATTGATCATTCATCAGAAATGTTCCTCCGCCTTTGTTCCAGATAAATCAATAAAACCGAAATATCCGCAGGACTCACTCCGCTGATTCTCGATGCCTGTCCGACGTTGATCGGCTGCACGCCGTTAAGCCGCTGTCTGGCTTCATTGGATAGACCTTTGATTTTCAAATAATCCAGATTAACAGGCAGGACTTTTTCTTCAAGTTTGATAAATCGGTTTACTTCTTCCTGTTGTTTCTGAATGTACCCTTCGTATTTAATTTGGATTGATGCTTCTTCTAATACTTCAGCGTCATACGTCCCCATCTCTGGCATAAAACGTGGCAGCAGATCTGGTATAATTTCCGGCCTCTTCACAAGTTCCTCCGCTTTAATTCCGCTTCGGAGCGGAGTAGACCCCGCCTGGATCAGCAATTCCTGAATATCTGCACTGGCGGGAGAAAAAGTAATCGTCTTCCATTGCTGAAAGATTTTCTCCAGATTGTTCAGCTTCTGCTCAAAAATCTTCCACCTGTCATCTGCAACTAGTCCCAGTTTTCTACCCTTCTCAGTCAAACGCAGATCAGCGTTGTCCTGACGCAGCAGCAAACGGTATTCCGCCCTTGAGGTCAAAAGCCTGTACGGCTCACAAATCTCTTTATTGACCAGGTCATCAATTAGTACACCGAGATATCCGTCGGAACGCTTTAAAATAAAAGGTTCTCGGCGTAAAGCTTTAAGCGCTGCGTTGATTCCGGCCATTAAGCCCTGCCCGGCCGCTTCCTCATACCCGGATGTTCCGTTAAGCTGTCCCGCTGTAAAGAGTCCCGGGAGATTTCGTACTTCCAGCGTCAGAGAGAGCTGATACGGTTTGACATAATCGTATTCAATCGCATATCCGGGACGCAAAATCTGAACATTTTCCAAACCGGGAATGCTACGGAAAAACATATGCTGGATTTCTTCCGGCAGGCTGGTTGACAGCCCGGCAACATATAATTCCTCACTATCTTTGCCTTCTGGTTCAAGAAAAAGCTGATGGGCCTGCCGCTGCGCAAAACGCACAACCTTATCTTCAATAGAAGGACAATACCTCGGGCCAACGCCTTCCACCACGCCGGTATACAGCGGTGCGCGATGCAGATTATCTCGGATAATACCATGCGTTGTTTCCGTCGTGTAGCCCAGCCAGCAAGGAAGCTGATTTTCCGGGTTATTTCCCCAAAACATGCTTCTAGTCGGCATAAATGAAAAATATTTTGGCTCGCTGTCACCCGGCTGAATTACGAACTTAGAGAAATCTACTGAGCTCTTCAGAATCCGAGGAGGCGTTCCGGTTTTAAACCGGCCAAGTTCTATGCCGCGTAGTTTCAGATCCTCAGACAGGGACCCCGAGGTGATTTCTCCGGCCGGTCCGCCTTCATAAAGCGCTTCCCCAATTATTATCCTGCTTCTGAGGTATGTTCCGCCCGTCAGAACAATACTGCCTGCCTCAAAGACTGCGCCTGTACGCGTGACAACACCTTTAAGTTTATCCCCATCAAAATGGAGCCGCTCGACCAAAGCCTGTATCAAGGTAATCTTGGCCTGATTGTATAGGTTGTTTAACATCCGATGGTGATAAGCTTTTTTATCTGATTGAACTCTTAGTGCATGGACAGCCGGCCCTTTGCCCGTATTCAGCAGCCTGACCTGAAGTGCTGTTTCATCGGCAACAATTCCCATCTGACCACCTAGCGCATCAATCTCCCGCACCAGATGGCCTTTCGCCGGACCGCCTACGGACGGATTGCACGGCATATGCGCAACTTTATCTAAATTAATCGTAAGCAGCAGTGTATCGCATCCCATACGGGCAGAGGCGAGAGCAGCCTCACATCCGGCATGTCCCGCCCCGACAACAATCACATCATATTTTCCAGCAAAATAATCCACAATTAACCTACTTTCCAATACAGAATCGGGAAAAAATATTATTAAGCAACTCTTCCTGAACCTGATGCCCCGTAATCAAAGAGATTTCTTCGAGGGCTGAACGGACATCGATCGATACCAGATCAAATGGGACATTCGCATAGACAGCTTCAAGGGCTTTTTCCAGAGAGTGAATGCAATTTTCCAGAGCTTGAATTTGACGGATATTCGATAATAACGGATCAATTGTGACGGATATCTCTCCTTCAAAAACCCTGCTTAGGATTTCCTTTTCTAGTTCAGCAAAGCCAATCCTGTTTTTTACAGAAAACGCCAGCGCAAAAACTTCAGGAGAAAGAAAGGTATCCTTAAATTCATAAGAAGACAAAAGATCAATTTTATTAATCAAAACAATAGTTTTATTGGCGTATTCCTCAAGAATTGTTTTTTCTTCGTTCGTGAGCCTCCCAGAACGAATCTCGGAGGCATCGAGCAAGAGCAGAATGACATCTGCCATACTAAGCGCTTTCCAGGCTCTCTCAATGCCAATCATTTCGACTGGATCATCACTTTCTCGGATTCCGGCAGTATCGGTAAGATGAAGCAGTACTTCACCAATCTTGATATATTCATGAATCTCATCCCGGGTTGTTCCTGGAATATCCGTGACAATCGCTCTTTCTTCGTGCAAAAGTGCATTCAGCAGACTGGATTTTCCAACATTCGGCCTACCAGCAATTACCGTGGAAAGACCTTCCCTGATAATTTTACCGGTCTTACTTCCTTTGAAAATTTCTAAAGAATTTTCTTTAGCATTTAATATTTTTTCAGACAGTTCTTTCAGTGCCAAATCATCAATTTCATCTTCCGGAAAATCAATGGTTGCTTCAATATAGGACAGGATATCCAAAATATCCTGTCTGACTTCATTAATTCTGGAGGACAATCTCCCTCCGAGCTGAAGCAAAGCCAAGTCCGCAGATAGCTCTGTCCTAGAGGAAATCAAGTCAATTAACGCTTCGGCCTGAACAAGATCCATTTTTCCATTCAAAAAAGCCCTTTTGCTGAATTCACCGGGTTCTGCCAAACGCGCTCCCTGCCGAAGACAGGTTTCAATGATTCTTCTTGCGGGTATTAATCCACCATGACAATTTATTTCATAAACATCCTCACCCGTAAAAGAATGAGGCCCTTTCATCCTGCTGATTAGGACTTGATCAAGCTGCATCGCACCATCATAAAAGTTCCCTAAATGAAGCGTAAATGTTGTGTCGGACAGCCATTTGTCTTGATGGACGGGACAAAAACAAACATCCAATATTTTTTGGGCTTGCTTTCCGCTTAAACGAATAACATGAATGGCCCCTTCTCCGGCCGGTGTAGCCAAGCCGACAATCGTATCATCCATTTTTCTCAACTCCAGAAATAGTAAAACTTAGCGTTCTATCTGAAAATAATAAACCTTTCTGACAGAAAAGTAAAAGGGGTTGCCCCCTTCTACATAATTATGCCTTTTCTATATGATTCCGTTTTAAATCAAGGACAACTCTTCGGTGAGGCTCTTCCCCTTCACTAAAAGTCGTTACTTTCAATTCATTTTGCAGGGCCGTATGAATAATCCGCCGTTCTTGAGGACTCATCGGTTCTAAAACAATTCTATTGCCGCTTTTCTTAACCTTTTCAGCCAGTCTTTTAGCAAGAACAATCAGCGTTTCTTCCCTGCGCTTACGATAACCCTCAACATCAATCACGATTCTCGTCTTATTAGACAATTTTTTTGCGACGGCTAAATTTGTCAGAAACTGTATGGATTCCAAAGTATCCCCTCTGCGGCCAATCAGTATGCCAAGGTCTAAACCGGTAATATTTATTTTGACCTGTTCATCACGATTAAATACTTCGAAGTCGGCATTGACAGACATTGCCTTGGTCAACCCTTTCAGAAATTCACAGGCCAGTGCTCCCGGATCATCCTCAAAATTGATTCTGACTCTAGCCATTTTACTGCCAAAAAGTCCAAGGAGTCCTTTTTTTCCCGGTTCTTCCAGCACTTGAACAGTAACCTGATCTCTGCTGACGCCAAGTTCGGCTAATCCCAATTCAATAGCCTCTTCAACCGTTTTTGCAGTTTTATCTGCAACCTTCATTCGTGTACCTCCTCAGTCAACAGAGGCTTCTTTTTTCTCTGCCGACAACTTCTTATTGATATAGACAGTTTGCAGGATCGACACAATGTTCATCGTTATAAGATAGAAACCTAAGCCAGAAGGAAGCGTAATTACGATATAAGCCATAAAGAACGGCATGACATACAACATCATTTTCTGAGTCTGTTCGGCAGTAGCCTCAGCTGTATCTTTTTTCGCACCAGGCTGATTCTTGTTGGGGCTTGTTGCCATCGAGACCTTTGTCATTAAGAAAGACGTCACCCCAGCGAGAATCGGTAAGATTAAATGATAGGACAATTGAAAGCCGTATGCCACAGTAATATTGAAACCTAAAAACCAGACACTGGCATCATTGCCGTAAGGGAAATTTGCCAACGTTCTATAAAATATCCACAAGATAGGAAGCTGTACCAAAATCGGCAAGCACCCCGAATAAGGATTCACCTTTTCTTCACTATACAGTTCCATGATCTTCTGATTCATCTTCTGCTTGTCATTGGCATACTTTTTCTGCAGCACTTTCATTTTTGGCTGCAAATCCGTCATTTTGCGCATGGACTGCATCTGTTTCCAGGTCAACGGGTAAAGAACAATCTTAATGATGATGGTAAAGATGATAATTGCCATACCCCAATATGGCAATCCGATCATGGACGAGAGATCAAACAGCCACTTTAAGATCGCGGCCATTCCCTGATAAACGATATCCACAAGAACCCTCCTTAAACTGGGTCATATCCGCCGGGATGAAAAGGGTGGCATTTGGTAATTCGTATGAGCGATTTGCCAATCCCTTTGATGATCCCGTACTTTTTAACTGATTGAATCGCATAATCCGAACATGTAGGATAAAATCTGCAGGTTCGTCCTTTCAGAGGTGAGACAAATCGTTGATAGAAAACGATGATGGAAACAAAAACAGTTTCCATGATTTTACGCATTCTTTCCATCATAAATTCCCGCTTTTCTCCAAATATATAGTACAGATTTTTCAACTTCCTGCAAGGTTGCTTTGTTGATTGCCGCACGGGCAATCAAAATCATTTCACAGTCCATCTTCAATCCGTCTATATTCAAACGAACAGCTTCGCGCATAAGCCTCTTCGCCCGGTTGCGCTTCACTGCATTACCAACTTTTTTAGAAGCAATAAATCCAAATTTTTTATTATGTCCTCGAAAGATGTATATGACAACTTGTCTTGAGGCATAACTTTTTCCATTGGTAAAGACACTTTGAAAATCGGTCTTTTTTTTCAACCTGTAAGACTTCAGCAGCATATGGCCCTCCTTGCTTTGCTAAAGGGCGTTCAGTACAAAAAAGGCCACAAACTTGCGGCCCTATACTGCTAACTTCTTACGACCTTTCAAACGACGACGTCTTAAAACGTTTCTACCGCCAGTACTTTTCATCCGTTCTAAGAATCCATGAACTCTTTTATGGCGACGGGATTTAGGCTGATATGTTCTTTTCAAAGCAAACACCCCCTTATAATTCCAAGAATAAAAACTCAGCTGGCGCCAAGCTATTAGCGGCAACCTTAGCTGCACTTAGATCTATCGAAAAGATGTTAGAGC
This sequence comes from Dehalobacter sp. TBBPA1, assembly GCF_040931655.1. NCBI lineage: Bacteria > Bacillati > Bacillota > Clostridia > Eubacteriales > Desulfitobacteriaceae > Dehalobacter > Dehalobacter sp. TBBPA1. The sequence goes on from NZ_CP162385.1 coordinate 3,012,119, forward strand.
ATTTCTGATAGAACTAACAAAAAACGAAAGACAGACTACAGAAAATTATACTCCAATTATTTTTATTATGTCAAGAAAATAACTGGTTAATAACTATGTGAATATAATATGAAGAAGTTCCGGATTGTTTGTGAAGTTTCCTGGATACTCTGAATTAACTGTTGATAACGAAATGAAAAGTTGTTATGATAAATGTACATGTTCGCTCATATTTTGATGATCGGATGTGTATAATTTTTTCTTCTTTATCCGGGGTGTTATCCACAAATAACCTGATATTTGTGAATAATTTTTTTTTACTGATGACTTTGAACTATCAATAAGGGGGTTCTCT